>NZ_SORX01000009.1 GCF_004405125.1 Jeotgalibacillus salarius | reverse complement strand
AAACGTTGACGTTTGGTTGTTTAGTTTTCAAGGTTCAAGTACTTCTTTCCGCTTCGCTTCTTTAAAAGGAAGAAATGCGGCGTTGCTCTCTCAAGCGACTTTCTTATATTAGCATAATTTATTTCGATGCGTCAATAAGTTTTTTAAATTTTATTTTGTCGTGTTGTTGCCGCCTCATCAGCGACGTTTACTATCTTAACAAGGGTTTCAAAAAAGATCAATAGTTTTTTAAAAAGTTTTTCAAAAACATGTTTCCAGAAGATACATAGTAAAGGAGCAGACTTTGATCTGCTCCTTTTGCTGCTATACATAATAGTGTCTGTGGTAGATCCCTTTACCTTTTGTTTCAATCGGCTGGGTATGAATTTTTCCTTTATCAAGAAGGAATTCAAGCATTACTGCCAGATCAACCGAATAGTAATTTAGTTCCTCGTGTAAATGAAGTTCCTGAAAACTCCAGCTTTCTTTCTCTTCCATTACACTAATTAAGTGGCCCGCTCCGACTTCCATTCTAGAATGAATCAAAAATTCACTTGCCAGGAATAACAGTTCAAGACGTTTTTCCAGACTTTCTTCACTGTTAACCAGCTCTTCATAAAGCTTATAAATTTCAGGTTCAATTTGTCTAACCTGATTCCATACAGTTACTTCAGGATGAAATCCATTTTCGATGACAGCCAGTCGTGCTAAATGATGGAGTGAATGGACAACATGATTATAAGCATCTAGGAAATGCTTAGATTCAAAGAATGATTTTCCATCCATATATCTTCTGATTAACTTAGCGAATTCAATTCCCATTTTAATCTTTCGTCCATAAAACGGAAAATCTTTTAATTCCTGACGCAGTTGATCAATAAACTCATTACGATCAAAAACTGCCTGTCCGTTTAGAATCCAGTCAACTACTTTACGATTACTGCCAAGAAGCAGCCATTCTCTCAGACGCTCTTCAGTAACAACATGCATAGCAGCTTTTTTGTCTTCGTATGTGTAGTGTTTAATAAAAATCGGGTTTTCAGATTCTTTCACGATGATTAAAAGTATCGTATCAAAAGTATCGGTAATCGGGCTTTTTTTATCACGCTTTTCCATAATGACGATGCCAAGGGTGTTTGTCTGACTGGCCCGTTCCTGATAAATTGGACGCAATATATCTTCCATACACTGTAGCTCCTTCTCTTTTAAGTTGCTTCCCTACATGTATTCGACAAAAGGTCTTGATTTCCTTCATGTGTTTTCTTAAATAATCCGTCACGATTTCATTATTTTGTTTACAAGTTTCTATGATATAGTAAAAGTTCAGGAGGGACAATTATGGCAAAAGCTTATTCAAATAAAATTAACAAAATCCGTTCATTTGCTCTTGGTCTTATTTTTTTCGGAGTCATCATTATGTACGGTGGAATTTTCTTTAGAGACAATCCTATCATTATGCTGATTTTCATTTCTCTTGGAATGCTGTCTATTCTTTTCAGTATGGTTGTGTATTTCTGGATCGGTATGCTTTCAACAAAAGCAGTCGTTGTCACATGCCCGAACTGTGACAAGCCGACTAAAGTGCTCGGTCGTGTAGATATGTGTATGCATTGCCGCGAACCTCTTACACTCGATCCGGATCTTGACGGCAAAGAGTTTAATGAAGATTACAATAAGAAGAAAAAACAAACTTCCGGTTCAACCGAGAGTTAAGTAAATAAAAAAACAGCCTTCTTCTCAATTGAAAAGGAGGCTGTTTTTTTGCCTTGTATTAGTGAGCGCCTGCTTTGGCTTCACAATCACGACATGTACCATATACTTCCATGCGGTGATTATTCACTTTAAAACCTGTTACGTGAGAAGCTAAATGCTCAACCTCATCCAAGCCAGGATAATGGAAATCTACAATTTTTCCGCAATCTTCACAAATCGCATGATAGTGATCAGTTGTCACAAAATCAAAACGACTCGATGAATCTCCGTAAGTAAGCTCTTTTACAAGTCCTACCTCACGAAAAACGCGTAAATTATTGTAAACGGTCGCCACACTCATATTTGGAAACTTACCTTCAAGTGCTTTATAAATTTCATCGGCAGTCGGGTGTGACATAGCGCCTACAAGATATTCCAAAATCGCATGACGCTGAGGAGTAATACGTACTCCGGTCCCTTTTAGCGAATCTAAAGCATCTCTTAATTGCAATTCTGACACCGCCATGCACCTCTTTCTATATAAAGTCTTACTTTATAATCTTTATAAATAGTGTAACTGCCGCTAATTATATTTGTCAAATATATATAGGTAGGAAAACAAAAAGGACTCCGGAAAATCGGAGTCCTTTTTGAATCTTTAATTGTTATAGAAAATGTTAGCACCCGGTCCGAGATCTAGTGGCGGAATATCAATTCGTCCTATTTCGATACCAGGGAAGTACATGAATGCAAGAAGCATTAGCACCCAAACGATTGAAAATACAATCGTATACGGAATCATTGTTGAAATCAGCGTACCGATTCCAACCTTCTTGTCATACTTTTGTGCAAAAGCAATAACAATCGCGAAGTAAGGCATTAACGGTGAAATAATGTTTGTTGTTGAATCTGCAATACGGTATAGAACCTGAGTGAATTCAGGTGCATATCCAAGCTGCATCATGATCGGTACAAATACCGGCGCCATGAATGCCCATTTAGCAGAAGATGAACCGATAAAGAGATTAATCAATCCGACTACGAACATAAAGGCAAGTACGAGTAGCATACCATCCAGTCCAGCTTCACTTAACCAGCCTGCTGCGTTGTAAGCAAAGATCTGACCAAGATTACTGGTGTTGAAGTAAGCAACAAACTGACCTGCTGCAAAGGCAAGTACAATGTACATTCCCATTGTCGCCATAGTATCGCCCATCTGTTCGGCAACATCCGAATCATTTTTAATCTTCTTCGTTACGAGACCAAATACAAGTCCAGGGATCAGGAAGAAGATAAACAGAATCGGCACAAGCGTCTGGAAGAACGGCGCTGAAAGAATTTCATCATTCGGAAGTCCTGCACGAAGCGGTCCCCAGGATGGCACAACCAATAAAGCAATCAGTGCAGAAGTAACGATGATTGAAGCAAGTGCTGCCCATAGACCTTTTTTCTCCTCTGGACGAACGGTTGTCATGTCTTCGCCTTCTTCACCAGCGTAAGTTCCTTTATAAGTTCCAAGACGCGGCTCTACGATCTTTTCAGTGACAAATGTACCTGCAATTGTCAAAAGCACAACTGATGCAATCATAAAGTAATAGTTCATTAAGATGTTCATACCTTCAGCATAACCAGCATCAATTGTTGCTGCCGCTGCAATTGTCAGGTCACCTAAAAGTGGATCTAGTGATGTAACGAGAAGGTTTGCTGAGAAACCTGCTGATACACCAGCGAATGCTGCTGCCAGACCTGCCAATGGATGACGGCCAAGACCGGCGAATAATACCGCTCCAAGTGGAGTAAGTACAACATAACCCGCATCAGCAGCCATTGACGACATAATACCGCCGAATACAAGTGCTGCTGTTAACAGCTGTTTCGGAACTGATGTAACAAGTGCTTTCAGTGCAGCTGAAATTAATCCTGATCTTTCAGCAATACCAATACCGAGCATTGTCACAAGTACTGTCCCTAATGGTGCGAATCCTGTAAAGTTTGTCACTGCTGATTCAAACATATACAGAATACCTTCAGAGCTTAAGAGATTAAAAACTGCAATCTCTTCACCTTCAGCATTTTCAACCGTCCAGCCTAACGCTGAACCAAGTGCTGAAGCTAATACGACCATCGCTGCAAAAAGGAAGAACAGCGTTACTGGATGAGGAAGCTTGTTACCAACGCGCTCGATTCCATCAAGCCCTTTGGTAAAAAAACCTCGCTTTTTTGTAGCGTCCATAGAATCCCCCACTTTTTCACAAGAATCAATTTTCTAAAAACTTACCTGACGACAGGTAAAGCTATTATAATGATTGATTATGTAAATTTAAACCCTTACAGAAATATCCATAATAAAAACAATATTCATATGATTTAAAAAATACACACTGATCCGAGCTACAGAAAAAGTCTTGTAAATGCGTCCGATTCATTTAAGTTCCAGCAGGAGGCTTTCCGGACGGCATGCACTTAGTCAGCCTGCGGGGTCTCAGCTGACAGTCTAATCGTCCCGCAGTGCCCGCCTTCCACTTCAATAAACCTAAGTTTCTTATAAATTTACATGTAATTAAAAAGAAGAAAATGCTCATGAAACTGAGAGCATCTTCTTCTTCTTTTCATTTGCTAAAATATTAAGTTTTTACATGATTAGTGATTTGTCTGTTTCGTGCGTTTTTTTGATTAACGATGGTCTTTCAGGAATTGAAGGGTTTCTTCTACATGTCCTTTCACTCTGACACCACGCCATTCATTCATAATTGTTCCATCTTTATCAATCGCAAATGTCGAGCGGACAATTCCCATGTATTCTTTACCAAAATTCTTTTTAAGTTGCCATACATCATAGTCTTCTGCGACTTTATGATCTTCATCGACCAGTAAAGTGAATGGCAGATCATGTTTGTCAGCAAATTTTTTATGTTTTTCTTCAGGGTCGGGACTGATTCCCAAAATGACAGCATCCAGTTCTTCAAACGACTGATGATTGTCCCGGAAATCACATGCCTGTGTTGTACATCCAGGCGTCATGTCTTTCGGGTAAAAATATAGTACAACCTGTTTCTTTCCAATATAATCAGATAGTGATACTTCTGTACCGTCCTGAGTTTTTAATGTGAAATCAGGTGCTTTTTGTCCTTTAGCTGCAGTCACGAAAAAACCTCCTTATGTTTTCATAATTACAGCATAACGAACCGCTTGTTACTTTTCAAAAGTTTGACGGTCAGCATTTGCAATCAGTGTCCATATGACTGTGACTGGAAGAACCTGTCCTAAAAATGCTGCTGCCACTGCCACTGCCCTGCCGGCTCCCTCAGGAATCAGCTCTCCGTTTCCTACTGAAAAAAGCATCATGGCACTGAAGTACAGCATCGACATGAACAGTTGCCAGAAGGGTTGAGTTTCCACAGGTGTAACCACTTTCAAACCTTCCACCTGCATGACTGTATAAATGACAGCAAAGCCTATTAACAAAACTGTATATGTTAAGCTGATGTAAAGGAAATTTCTTAGTGAGAATAAGTATCCTTCCCAGGGAAGCTTTAATAAAGTTTTTACTGAGAATACCATAATGGTGATTGTTGCAAAAATGAGCAGCCACCCCATAACATGCACACTCCTTTAGTTTGCAGATCTATTTTGATCATATTACAATACGGAAGACTCAATGACAGGAGGAACTAAAATGAAGCATACGAATTCTGAATCGCTACATAGTGAAGCACTTGAACATATTGTAGGCGGTGTGAACAGTCCATCGAGATCCTATAAAGCAGTAGGCGGCGGATCCCCTGTTGCAATGGAAAGAGGAAAAGGCGCATATTTTTGGGATGTTGATGGTAACAAGTACATCGACTACCTTGCTGCCTATGGACCGATTATTACCGGTCATGCGCACCCGCACATTACAAAAGCCATTACACATGCTGCTGAAACCGGTGTACTGTATGGGACACCAACGAAGCATGAAGTTACGTTTGCAAAAATGCTGAAAGAAGCTATGCCTGCTATGGAAAAAGTCCGTTTCGTAAACTCGGGCACTGAAGCAGTGATGACGACAATCCGCGTAGCCAGAGCTTATACAGGCAGAGATAAGATCATTAAGTTTGCCGGCTGTTACCACGGTCATTCCGACTTAGTACTTGTTGCTGCAGGATCAGGTCCGGCAACGTTAGGCACCCCGGATTCAGCTGGTGTGACGAAGAATATTGCCAGTGAAGTCATCACAGTACCTTTCAATGACATTGAACCATTTAAAGAAGCGCTTGAACGATGGGGTGATGAAATTGCCGGCGTACTCGTCGAACCGATTGTCGGGAACTTTGGCATTGTTGAACCAAAAGAAGGGTTTCTGAAGCAGGTCAATGAATTGACTCATCAAGCAGGTGCACTTGTGATCTATGATGAAGTGATTACTGCATTCCGATTCATGTATGGCGGCGCACAGGATTTCCTTGATATCAAACCAGACCTGACAGCGATGGGTAAAATTATTGGTGGCGGTCTTCCGATTGGCGCATACGGTGGCCGTGTTGACATTATGGAGCAAATCGCACCGCTCGGACCAGCTTATCAGGCAGGAACAATGGCTGGTAATCCTGCATCAATCCAGGCAGGCATTGCTTGTCTTGAAGTTTTGAAGCAGCCTGGGGTCTATGAAGAAATGGACCGTCTTGGAAAAATCCTTGAAGAAGGAATTCTCTCATCTGCTGACAAACATGATGTGACGATCACGATTAACCGTTTAAAAGGCGCACTGACAATATATTTCACAGATGAAAAAGTTGTGAATTATGAGCAGGCAGAAGCAACTGATGGTGAAATCTTTGCCCGCTTCTTCAAATTAATGCTCGAGCAGGGAATCAACCTTGCCCCATCTAAATATGAAGCCTGGTTTTTAACAACCGAACATACTGAAGACGATGTTCTCCAAACACTTAAAGCAGTCGATTTTGCATTTTCACAGCTGTAAATCATCATATGCAAAAGTTTAGAGAAGGAGGCGTTTTCACAATGAAAACGCCTCCTTTTCATGTCTGTCAATTTCTTGATTAATTCTCTTGCAGTACGCTGTAATCCCATGTATATTACTACTATTGCCATGCGCAATAATAAACGTGAGTTACGTTAAGAAAGGACTTATTTTATACATGAAGCTAGGAGCCCGCGTATTAAAAACGGGGATTGCAATCGTCCTTGCTCTCTATTTAGCTGAACTGCTGGAACTGCCGACACCGATTTTCGCAGGAATTGCTGCTGCATTCGTTGTGCAGCCAACCATTTACCGTTCATTTGTTTCTATTCTGGAGCATATTCAGGCTAACTTGATCGGTGCAGTTGTAGCCGTGGTATTTGTATTATTATTTGGTAATCATGTGGTTGTAATTGGTTTTGCAGCTGTAATTGCAATTACGATTATTTTAAAACTTCGAATCGAGTCAACAATCGGTCTTGCGCTGGTTACACTGATTGCGATTATGGAAGTGCAGAATGAAGATTTCATCACTTTCGCACTGCTGCGTTTTGCAGCAATCATGCTTGGCGTATTGTCATCATTTATTGTTAATATGATTTTTATTCCACCTAAATATGAAAACAGACTTTTTCATCATATTTCAACAACGACTGATGATATGATTAAGTGGATCAGACTGAGTACACGTCACGCCACTGAACATCAGTTGCTGAAGAAAGATATTGAAAAGTTTAAAGAACGCTTAATGAAAATTGACCAGATCTATCTTCTATATAAAGAGGAACGGGGTATTTTGAAAAAGAACTCCGTGGCAAAAACACGGAAACTGGTTGTTTACCGTCAGATGATATCTACTCAGAGAAGAAGCTTTGAGATTCTGAAAAGACTTCATCGTTTCGAAAATGACATTCACCATGTACCTGAATCGCTGCAAATGATTATTCAGGAGCAGCTGGACTGTCTGATGAGCTATCATGAGCAGCTGCTTATGAGATTCGCCGGTAAAATTAAACCTTCTATTGATAATGTACAGATTAATCATACGTGCATGAATCATAAAGAATTAACAGATATCTTTATGGTCGAGGTAAATAAAGCGCGTGATGAGGAAGAAAACAGCGGTTATCATTTGCTGCATGTTCTGTCTGCTATGCTTGAATATGAAGAACATCTTTCCCACCTTGATACACTGATTGCATCAATGCAATGTTATCACCATGAGGATCAGGAAGTTCAATTACAGGAACGTGATATATAGAAAAATGCTATTGGATTGTCGGCTGACTTTCCAATAGCATTTTTTATTTCCCTATTCACCAAGTTTCTGTACCTGAAACAGATTGTAATAAAGACCTTTTTTCTCCATTAACTGATGATGAGAACCACTTTCAGCAATTTCACCGTGATTAATCAGGATAATCCGGTCTGCGTGTGTAATGGTAGATAATCTGTGGGCCACGATAAATGTCGTACGATCTTTAGCCAGCTTTTCAATTGAGTCCTGTATCAGCTGTTCGCTTTCCAGGTCAAGGGCTGATGTCGCTTCATCCATGATCAGGATTGGCGGATTTTTAAGGAACACGCGTGCAATTGCAACACGTTGTTTCTGACCACCTGAAAGCTTCACGCCTCTTTCTCCAACTTTTGTGTAATAGCCTTCGGGAAGCTCCATGATAAAATGGTGTGCATTTGCAGCTTTAGCCGCTTCAATCACTTCTTCTTCAGTCGCTTCAGGATTACCCATTTTAATATTCATGATGACAGAATCACTGAAAAGTATGTTATCCTGCAGCACCATGCCAATCTGATTTCTCAGGCTGCGTGCCTGAACATCACGGATATCTGTGCCATCCAGTAATACTCTTCCTTTAGTCACATCATAAAAACGCGGAAGCAGACTGACAATCGTTGATTTGCCGCCCCCACTCATTCCTACAAACGCGATCGTTTCTCCGGCCCGGACATGAAGGTGAACATCTTTTAATACTTCCTCTTCTTTTTCATCATAAGAGAATGAAACATGATCAAAAACGACTTCGCCTCTAACATTTTTCACTTCTTTCGCATCCGGCTTATCATCTACATCGTATTTTTCGTCTACCAGCTCGAATACACGATCCATCGAAGCAATGGATTGAACAAGTGTAGTAGAACTGTTAACCAGTCTTCTCAGTGGATTATACAATCGCTCTACATAAGCGATGAATGCCACCATGACACCAAGTGTTAGGTCGCCGTTAATCACACTGTAACCTGCATAACCAATGACAATGAGCGGCGCGATGTCTGTAATTGTGTTTACGACGGCGAACGCTTTAGCATTCCATTTTGTCTGATCAATCGCTTTATCTAAAAAGTTCCCATTCCGCTGATCAAATTGTTTCTGCTCATGCGGTTCAATCGCAAAACTCTTGATCACACTCATGCCCTGAACCCGTTCATGAAGATACCCCTGAACCTCAGCGAGTGCCTGTGAACGACGGGCAGTCAGTGAGCGCAGTCTGCCGAAAAAGTATTGAACTGAAAAAGCATATAATGGAAACACAATTAATGAAACTAAAGTCAGCTTCACATCATAACTGAGCATAATACCAACTGCAATTAAGATCGTTGCAATATCAAGCCATAAATTCATTAAACCGGTCATGACAAAGTTTTTCGTCTGCTCGACATCATTGATTACCCGGGAAATAACCTCTCCTGCACGGGTATTGGAATAATATTTAAAGCTAAGTTTTTGCAAATGTGAATACAACTGATCTCTGATGTCGAATAAAATTTTATTACTTGTCCACTGTGCAAAATACTGCCTGTAATACTCCACTGGCGGTCTCACTATAACAAAAAGCACCATTGCTCCGCCTATAATCCAGTAAAGCTGGTTCAGTTTTTCATCTGTCCCCATGTCACCATTCACAATGTCATCAATAACATATTGAATCAATACCGGAATTAACAGGGGTATTGCGAATTTTATTACACCAATTAATAGCGTAAATATAATCAGCCATTTATATGGCGCTACAAACTTCATATACCTCTTGATACTATCCAAGCGTATACCCCTCCTTTTTCTATTTCTAAGTTTTATTACATGCCGTTATGAACATAAAAAAACCTGTTGAAACTGGCCAACAGGAATGGTCGTGTTCATTCTTTTAAGCGGTATCTTTTTTGGAATTGATATCTGCTGTGCCAGACATCAATAAAATCAGGCGCAAATGGCCCTCTTCTCTGTTTAATCCAGCGGATCAGCTTATCAACGTTACGCTGAAGAATTCTGTCGATCACTGGCGGATAACCCATCAGCTTACGGTGTTCTTCATACTCATCTTCATCAAGCAGCGTGTAAGACATATCCGGATAAACTTTAATATCAAGATCATAGTCAATATATTTAACGGCCTTATCTTCATATACAAATGGTGAACTTAAATTGCAGTAATAATAAACTCCGTCATCACGAAGCATGCAAATAATATTAAACCAGTGTTCTGCATGAAAGTAGCAGATCGCAGGTTCCCTCGTCAGCCAGGTGCGCCCATCCGATTCGGTCACTATCGTACGATCATTGCCGCCTATTACAATATTTCTCGTTCCTTTAAGGACAGTTGTTTCCTGCCAGACCCGGTGAATGAGCCCATCATGTTTGTAGCTGTGTATTTGAATACTCTGCCCTTCTACTGGTAGCGTCATCCTCCATCTCCTGCCTTTGAATAAAAAATTTACATTTTCCTGATTAATCTCAGGTCCGCTCATGTATGTATTTCACTATTATAACCTTTTCATAAAAAAAGAGCCACCCAGACGGGCAGCTGCAAACCGGATTCTATTGAGATGGAGTATTTATTACTTCATTCATCAGCTGATCGAACACTTCCTGAACCTCTTTGAGTTTCCTGTCCAGCTCTTGCAACTGTGCGTTCATTTGTTCAGCTGAATCAAGAATGTCCATTGCCATTAAAAAATCTCTCATTTTTTTCTTCTTTTCCAGTTCTGCGTAAAGATGAAGTAATTCCTCTGCTGTTTCCATTTGCCGATAGACTTTTTCTTTGAATGCATTCATAAAATGAAATCCCTCCCGATAAGGTAAGATTCCACTTAAAAATGTTTTTTCCTTTGACACCTTTTGTCGTAGTTATATAAAAATAACGACAAAAAACCGCCCGAAGGCGGTTTTTGTCGTTCATGATTATTGCTTGTTTTGCTGGTTCTGCTGGTTTTGCTGGTTGCCTTTATTTGCTTCAGATTGTCTGTTTTGCTTTTTTACTTCTGCAGCATTTGTTTCAGAAGCGAACTCCTCAGCAAATGCACCTGCATTTTGCTGCTTTACTTTTTCAACATTTGTGCCGGCTTGTGTTTTGTTTGGCTGTTTTTTCATTGAGATCTCACCTCCGTGAAACTTAATATGGTCTCAGAAGGGAGATATTATTCATGAACTAAACAAGAAGTGATCTTCCGCCATCCACAATGATCGTTTGACCGCAAATCATTGAAGAATCGTCAGACACAAGAAATAAAATCGTTTTAACGAGATCATCAATTTCGACCATTCTGCCTGCAGGTGTCTTACTTTTCGCATCTTCGAGTAATTCTTCGCGATTCGGGAAGTGTTTCAGTGCCTCTGTATCAATTGCGCCACCGGATACTGCATTGACCACAATTTTTTTCGGTGCAAGTTCAACTGCAAGGTAGCGGGTCAACGCTTCAAGCGCTGCTTTTGAAACACCTACAGTTGTGTAGTTATCAAGATAGCGGATTGATCCTAATGATGAAATACTGACAATTCTTCCACCTTCTTCAGGCATCAGTTTCACGGCTTCCTGGGCACAAAATAAAAGTGCTTTACTGTTAATGTTCATCGTCCAGTTCCAGTGAGATTCCTCAAGTTCCATTGCCGGACGTAAAACTCCTGATGCAGCATTGTTAATAAATACATCCAGTCTCCCGAAATGCTCTTCGATCTGCTCAAACATGTATTTGATTTTTTCATTATCTCCAACGTTTGCACGTACAATGAGTACTTTACGACCCATTTTTTCTATCAGTTCAGCTGTCTCCTGTGCAGCTTTTTTGCTGCGCGCATAGTTAATGACGATATCATAGCCTTTTTCTGCGAGTGCGATTGCTGCTGCTTTCCCTACACCTCTGCTGCTTCCTGTTACTAATGCTACTTTATTTACTGTCATGATTTTGTCTCCTTTTCAATCGACTCTTTCCACTGGTTTGCAATTTTCCTGTGAGAAACTGGCATCGCTAATTTTTCAATATCAGATTGTGTTACCCACCTTGCATTTTCAGGCAGCTGACTTTCTACTTCCTCAACTCTGGCTCTGCCAACCTGCATTTTCCAGATCAAATGAGTAAAAATATGATCCTGGTACATCCAACCTTCATCAGTGATGACGGCTTCTATATGGTAATCCGACTTCAAAAGTTCAGTCATCTGCAAATCCGGGATATTTTTTACGGATTTTTCAAAGCTTGGGAACTCCCACATGTTAGCAAGGAGACCTTGTTCAGGCCTTTGGCTGACCAGTACTTCACCGTTATTATTTTCCGCGATTACTGTCAGGAGTTCAACCGTTTTCGCAGCTTTCTTTTTACTTTTTACGGGCAGCTCATGCTGTGACCCTTCTTCAAAAGCAGCGCAATGAGCTTGAACCGGACATAGGAAACATGATGGTGATGTCGGCGTGCATACGATCGCCCCGAGCTCCATTAGCGCCTGATTAAAATAAGAAGGATTTTCTTTGTAAATCAAATGTCTGACAGCTGTTTCAAACTTCTTTCTGGAAGAAGGCTTGGCAATATCATCCCAAATCGTTAAAATACGTGATAACACTCTCATCACGTTGCCGTCTACTGCAGGTTCTGGTCTGCCGTAAGCAATACTTAAAATGGCTCCGGCCGTGTATGGACCGACCCCTTTTAAAGACGAAATCTCTTTTAAATTATCTGGAACAATGCCTTCATAAGCTTCATGAACTTCTCTGACCGCAGCCTGAAGGTTTCTCGCTCGTGAGTAATAGCCAAGACCTTCCCATGCTTTGAGGACATCATCTTCCGGTGCATGCGCAAGCGCTTCAACTGTAGGGAACTGCTCCATAAAATGGTTATAATAAGGAATAACAGTATCAACACGGGTCTGCTGCAGCATAATTTCAGAAACCCAAACCCTGTATGGATCCTTGTTTTCTCTCCATGGAAGGTCTCTCATTTCCTGTTCAAACCATTGAACAAGGTCCTCACCGAACTTCTTTACATTTACCTGATTTAACCGCTTTTCCAGTTCTTCATTCATAAATATCCATCCTTTATGTTAACTCGATGACGTTCAGGGGAATAGTCTTAAGAACGACTTTTTAATAGGCAGATCTTTTCTTGCAATATATACTGTACATAAACCATAATAAGAAAACTCACGTGTAAAAGGAGGGGTTGCTATGGACACTGGTACTCATATCGTTATGGGATTCGCAATTGGCGGCCTTGCTGCCATTGATCCGGTCGTAGCGAATGACCCTGCAACTGCCCAAAGCGTATTAATTGCAGCTGTTATCGGTTCTCAGGCTCCTGATGCCGATACAGTTCTGAAATTACGAAATAATGCAGTCTATATCAGACACCACAGAGGCATCACGCACTCTGTTCCAGCTGTGATGCTATGGCCGATTGCGATTACTGCAGCTATTTTTCCATTTTTCCCGGAAGCCAATCTTCTACATCTGTGGCTGTGGACGTTCTTAGCAGTGTTCCTGCACGTATTTGTAGATATTTTCAACAGCTACGGTACACAGGCACTTCGTCCGTTCTCCTCAAGGTGGGTAGCACTGGGCGTTATCAATACATTTGACCCAATTATTTTTGGTATTCATATTATTGGACTCATTATCTGGGGATTTGGTGCGAACCCTGTTCCAACATTCCTCATTATGTATGCAATCGTTATAGGATACTACGTCCTAAGGTTTATGCTGCAATCGGCAGTACGGCATTCGATAAAAAATACGATTCCAAAAGCGCATAATGTTATTATCGCACCTACAATCCGCTTTTACCAATGGCGAATTGCTGCTGAAACCGAAGAACACTTTTATGTAGGACGTGCCTACGGAAGATCCATTACGATTTATGATAAATTTAAAAAGAAATCCATTCCGGATAATGAGATCTTCCAGAAAGCTAAAAGAGACCGAAATGTTGCAGCTTTCCTCTCATTTTCACCGTTATACCGCTGGGAGCTAAGTGAAAGTGACGATCAATATGAAGTTCGTTTTATTGATTTGAGATACCGCAGTAACGATCACTATCCCTTCGTTGCAGTGGTTCAAATGGATAAAGATCTGGAAATTTTAAGCTCATACACCGGTTGGATTTTCAGCGAAGAAAAGTTACAGAAAAAATTGGATTTCCTTCCTAATGAATAACGAAGCAGCAGGCACATTAGCCTGCTGCTTTTTAATGGATATCGTCATTTTTTAGTATCGCGGCGTATTTTTCATTCATAGATGCAACTTCATTAATTCTGTCACCATAATGTTCAATCCACTGCTCTACAATTCGTTTTGACATTTCTTCACCCTGATACTCATATCCCGCTTTTGCATACGTTGCTTCAAAATCCTCTCTGAGAAGATCAATCAGCATACCTGCTTTCTCTTCAGATAGTGTTGAATCTTTTAGTCTGAGCTTATCAATCAGCTCTTGTCTTATAGGACTCATGCTTTGCCTCCTTTCGCATTATCCAACAGAGAAATCGGCAGCGCTTCAAGCTGTCTCTCCCCACCAAGTCTGTACCCCCAGGCAAATACACCATTCAGGTAATCAATTTTGAAATACACACCAGGATCGTTCTTGATGGCGTATACTTCACCTTTATTAAAGTCTTTAGGATTAAGTAAGTAAGCTTCAGCCATAATCGCTTTGCGCTCTAAAACTGCGAATTCATTCACGATGCCAAGTGCTTCAGCTTTTCTGGATTTTTCTTTCAGCTGTGCTATTTCCTGCTTCAGTTCGTGTTCACTGTATGTGCTGTATCTTTTTTCAGTAGACATTTTTAACACCTCATGAGAATTATAATGGTCGTGCTGAACAAAATCACGGATTGTGGTAGGATTTTGTGTATAGAAATAAGTTTAAAAGTACAATTCAATTATAATGTTTGTTGAACCGCTGTCCCTTTCCATGGAGAACTGCGCTTTCCGCATCCTTCCGAACGAGGCACCGCTTCACGTCTGCGGGGTCTCGTCTGTCCTTACTGGTGCAGGATTCTTCGTCCTCCACTCCAACGGGCAGCTGAGATTACGACTAAAAAAATGATTTACCCACTTAATAAAGGAGAATGATTATGACTAAGAAAATTGCTTTAATCACAGGAGCCGGATCCGGTCTTGGAAAAGAACTTGCACTGTTGTTCGGGCAGGATTATCATATTGTGCTCGTTGGCAGAACAGCTGATAAGCTTGAAGGCGTTGCATCATTACTAGCTGAAAGTACCATCCTGACTGCTGACGTAGCGGATCCTTCATCTATTCAAAAACTTTATGAGCAGCTATCAGAGGAGAACTTGTTGCCTGATCTTCTTGTAAATAATGCAGGCGTTGGTCACTTTGGCAAAGCTGAAGAACTCAGCTATGATCAGCTGAATGAAATGATGCATATCAACGCAATCGGCCCAATGCTGCTGACAAATACACTCCTGCCTGATATGAAGAAAAGACAGAGCGGTACCATTTTGAATATCCTTTCTACAGCTGCACAAAAAGGCAAAGTGAATGAAACCGGTTATGTGGCTTCAAAATATGCATTCAGAGGCTACTCTGAAAGTCTGGCAAAAGAAGTCGCAGACGATGGAATCCGTGTCGTCAGAGCATATATGGGTGGTATGAATACACCGTTTTGGGATCATAACCACTATGTATCAGATCCTGACAGACTGCCTTCGCCTAAAGTGATTGCAGAGAAGATCTATAGCCAAATGGACCAGGATGAAATACAGGCGACCTGAGCGAATACAGATGCTGTATTTCTGGCGTGCAGACTCTTATCTGCACGCCATCCAATATTATTCTTCTTTCAACTCTTCAATCGCCCACTCGATCTCATCCATCGTAAAGCCTTTTCGATATAATGCCTGCTTCATCTTCTGTTCATATTCAAACCCTTCAAATTTACGGGTATATTTGTTATGCGCTTTTTTTGCCTGCGCAAAAATAGCTGTTTTCTGCTCGGCTTCATCTCTTTCAACAGAAAGGTCTGTCAGAACTGCTGATACTGTCTGACCGCTATATCCTTTTCGCGCGAGTGTATCCTGCGTTTTCTTTTTGATCTGAAGAGGGGAAAGCTTTGGATTTTTCTTAATGACTTTATCCATAATTGAGGCAGCCCGCTCTTTCCACTCCTCTGCGTTCCTCTCATTCATTAAGTTCTCTATAATATCGTTTGAAATGCCTTTTTCTTTTAATCCCGTTTTGATCTGGAGTGGACCTTTGTCACTTGTATTGATCTTAGTATTTGTATAAGCCTTCGCGAAAGCTTCGTCGTTTACATATCCGTAGCGTCTCAGTTTGTGGAGCGTTTCATCAATTGCCGCTTCACCCATTTCATGTTCTTTTAAATGGAGAAAAATTTCCTTCTCAGAGCGCATTCGATAGCTTAAATAAACCAGTGCCTTATTAAACCCTTTACGGATCTGGTCCTCATATTCAATTTCACCTATATCAAACTCATCAATTTCCTTATTCTTCTGAAGCTGATGTTGTACAAGTACCGCTTCATCTACACTGAATGCATACTCTCCATCAAGAAATATATTATAGCGTTCTTCATTACGCTTTTGCTTCGTGATCTTTGTTATAACGGGCATGAGAAACACCTCCAAACAAACAATATCATATTTTCCCTGATATCGCTTTGTGCAGGTCCAGGAAATTTAAAACACATTATTACAATCACCGACACATGTAAAGAAGGGATTCAGGGTATTGAAGTTGAAAGAGTATTTACTAAGAGAGCTGGAGGGAACCTGATGAATATATTATTAAGTGGAGGAACAGGCTTTGCCGGGAGATCAATCACAAAACTTCTGACTGAAAAAGGACATGAAGTGTTTATTCTGACCAGAAGTACAAATAAAGAAAACAAACCACATGTGACGTATGTTAAATGGCTGACTGAAGAAGCTTCTCCTGAAAAAGAATTGCCCAAAATAGATGCAGTCATTAACCTGGCAGGAGAATCGATTAATAATGGCCGGTGGAACGATGAACAGAAGAAAAAAATCTATGACAGCCGAATGGAAGCAACAGATGAAATCCTGAGGCTGATCCGCTCATTCGAAGAAACACCTTCAGTACTGGTCAATGCCAGTGCAATTGGCATATACCCGCCTTCAGAAACGAAAATCTATACAGAAAACTCTAAAGACAGAGGAACTGACTTTTTAGCAGAAACAGTCGTTGACTGGGAACGAAAAGCTAAACTTGCTGAAGACGAAGGAGTCAGAGTTGTGTGCGCACGATTTGGTATTATTTTAGGAAAAGATGAAGGCGCACTTCCGAACATTGTTCTGCCTTACAAACTGATGGCTGGTGGCACAGTCGGCTCCGGCAAACAGTGGCTGTCATGGGTCCACCACGAAGATGTTGCACGGGCTGTATGGCATGCAATTGAAAATGAATCTCTTGAAGGTCCGATCAATGTAACCGCACCAAATCCAATGAAAATGAAAGACTTCGGAAAAACGGTTGGCACAGTACTCAACCGCCCACATTGGATGCCAGTGCCAGGCTTCGCATTAAAAGTTGCCCTTGGCGACAAAAGCTCCCTGGTCCTGGAAGGAAACAAAGTATTGCCAAAAGAACTCGAAGAACACGGATTCACCTTTAAATACCCACTGCTGCATGATGCATTGAAGGAGATTTATAATAAATAAATGATTTTTAAAACCAAAAAGCTGAGACAGGATAATCACTGTCTCAGCTTTTATTAGGTAATCGGCTCACTGCGCGCCAGGCGGAAGCTTTCCGCGTGGACGGCGGTGAGCCTCCTCAGGCTGAAGCCTTGCGGGGTCTCACCTATCCGTCATATCACGCTGGAGTCACCGCCTTCTGCTCCGTTCACCTTTAAAAGTAAAAAATCCCTATAAATCTATAAAGATTTTAAACTTTATTGCAAAACTCTCTCAATCTCATACAGCTTTAGAAATGAGTTGCACAAATTCATTTCACTAACTCAGCTGATCCTTGGAGTGGAGGGCGGAGACTCCCGCCCCGTAAAGGGACAGGTGAGACCCCGCAGAGCGAAGCTTGAGGAGGCTCACCGCCCGGGGGCAGGAAAGCGCAGCCCTCCACGGAAAGGATCAGCGTTCTTATAAAGAAACTATCTTACCCAAGCAGTTTTTTAATCGTATCCAGGCTCGTTTTGTATGGCGGGAAAGCAAGCTTCACTTCCACCTTCGTACTCTTCTTCATCATACTCTTACGATGAGTAAACGTATCAAAACTATGCTTCCCATGATAAGCATTTACACCCGAATGACCAACACCGCCAAATGGAAGATGTTCATTCGATACATGACTCAGCGTATCATTCACGCAGCCACCTCCAAATGAAATCCTGCCAAGCACCTGATTCTCTGTGTGACTATTTTCAGTAAACACATACAGCGCCAATGGTTTTGGATGCTCATTAATCATGTTAATGGCATCATCAAGACTTGTATAAGTCATCACTGGAAGAACAGGTCCAAAAATCTCGTCCTCCATCGCAGCTGACGACCAATTAACACCATCAAGGATCGTTGGTTCAATGAATTTATCACTGCGGTCAGTTTGTCCACCATGAACAATCAGATCCTGATCACGCTTAATAATTTCCTGCAGACGATCGAAGTGCTTTTCATTTACAATACGTCCGTATTCATCGTTTTGCTGAATATCCTGCCCGTAAAATTCCTGCACAGTTTCTTTCAGCTTTTCGACCAGCTGATCTTTAATTGATTCATGAACAACGAGATAATCCGGCGCAATACAAGTCTGACCTGAGTTAATCAGTTTGCCCCACATGATTCTGCGTGCAGCCTTATCAAGATCAGCCGTTTCATCCACAATGGTCGGGCTTTTACCGCCTAGCTCCAGTGTGTGAGGCACCAGATTTTTTGATGCTGCCTCCATCACAATTTTCCCGACAGGAACGCTTCCTGTGAAGAACATATAATCAAATGGCGCATTGATTAATAATGACGTTTCTTCCTTCTCACCTTCCACTACTGACAGGTAGGCAGGATCAAAGTTGTCTTCAATCATTTTCCTTACTACTTTCGTCGTTTCAGGCGTGCTTTCCGAAGGCTTCAGCACAGCACAGTTTCCAGCAGCCATCGCACCGATCAGCGGCTCTATTAAAAGCTGGAATGGATAATTGAAAGGACCGATAATTAATACGCTCCCGTAAGGTTCTTTCATAATGAAGCTCTTTGAAGGCATCTGGAACACAGGTGTCTTAACCTTTTCAGTTTCAGCCCACTGTTTTACGTTTTTGATCATGGTTTTTATACTTTTAAGTGTAAAACCTATTTCTGTTACGTATCCTTCAAATTCATTTTTGCCAAGATCTTGATTCAAAGCGTTAAGAATCTCCTGTTCATGTTCCTTAATCACACGCTGCAGTCTTTTCAACTGACTGATTCGAAACTTCACATCTTTAGTGACACCGCTATGAAAAAACGTTTTCTGCTGATTAATGATTTTCTGAACATCTTCTTTTGTTTGAATATCCACTATTGTTCCTCCTTTTCCAGTAGGAATCAGCTTCACTTCAATACAAGCTTTGTGACACTTTCTACCTGGCTTGTTTGAGGAAACATATCGACTGGCTGAATAGATTCAATTTTATACTGTCCTGACAGTGTCTTCAAATCTTTTGCCAGTGTCGATGGGTTACATGATGTGTAAATGAATGTTTTCGGCTTAAGTGACAGGATCGTTTCAAGTAACTTTTCATCGCATCCTGTTCTTGGCGGATCTACAACGACTACGTCCGGTTTAAATCCTTCTTTCTTCCATTTGAACATCCACTCATCGGCAGTACCAACCTGATAATCAAACTTTTTCACACCGTGATTTTTTGCATTTTTTCTGGCATCAATAATAGATTCCTTTACGACATCCATGCCACGAATTTCTGATGCGCCATCTGAGAGCCATAAGCCGATTGTCCCTGAACCGCAGTAGGCATCAACTATTTTTTCTTTACCCGTTAATGCTGCTGCTTTTTTCACTTCATCATATAATTTTACCGTTTGACTGGGGTTCAATTGGAAAAATGCCCGTGCTGACAAGTGATAAGTGAATTCTTCAAGCTTTTCTTCAATCGTTGGTTTTCCCGATAGATTCACTGTTTTATGACCAAATATCATCGAAGTCGAAGACGGGTTAATATTTTGCATAATTGATTTCACTTCAGGCATTTTATTTTCAAGCTGTGTAATGAGTTTTTCCTTGTTCGGAAGTTCTTCACCAGCAGTGACAATGACGATCTGCACTTCACCCTTATGAATACCGACACGTGTCACAATCGTCCGGACACAGCCTTTTTTTGTGCGCTCGTTATAGATCGGGATATCAAGCTTCTCAAGCTGTTTTCTGACCACCTGAGTTGCCTTATTCGTTTCTTTTCTCTGAACGATACATTCTTTGATGTCTACAAGCTCATGAGAATTCATGCTGTATAAACCGGCAATGACTTTCTTCCCGTCTTTTGCCGTCTGGAACTGGCTTTTGTTCCGGTAACGCCAAGGGTCTTCCATGCCGATTGTATCTTTCACTTCAATGCTCTCTGCAAGATCCTTCGCATGTCTTTCAAGCGCCTGATGGATTAAGTCTTTTTTGAACTTTAACTGTTCTGAGTAGGTGACGTGCTGCAGCTGGCAGCCACCGCATGCTTCATACACAGGACATGGCGGCTGAACCCGCTCAGGCGATTCTTTTCTGATCGTCTTAATTTTTGCTGTAGCAAACTTTGGTTTTACATCTGTTACCTCTGCAACGACTTCCTCGCCCGGCAGTGCGCCCGGTACAAAAACGACCTGTTTTTTGAAATAACCGACGCCTTCACCATTAATCCCTAAACGTTTTATCGTTAAGGGGAATTCCTGTTTTACTTGTATATCAACCTGATTCATGGTTTCACTTCCCTGTTTCAATGCTCCGCCATAAATAAAGAGAGGCATAGCTTGAATACGGACGCCAGTCCTTCTGCCATTTCTCCATTTCATCTAAAGCAGGCTTTTCATCTAATTGAAAATGCTTTTTTAATGCATTTTGTATTCCGATATCTGCCGGCAGAAAGATATCCATTCTGCCAAACCCAAATAATAGCACACTCTGAGCTGTCCAGGGACCAATTCCTCTGATCTTCACTAATTGTTTGATCACTTCTTCATCATCTTTCCCACTCAGCTCTATTAAATCCAGTTCACCTGAAACAATTTTTTCACCAATCCCAATCAGATATTCAGCTTTACGCTGACTGAATTGCAGCTCTCTCAGCGTTTCAACCGGTAAATTTGAAACGGTCTCCGGATCAGGGTAAAACCAGACGTTGTCCACCTGCTCTCCAAACGTTTTCACAAACCGTTCAGTCAGTGTAGCAGCAAATGACATATTCAGCTGCTGATGAATCACACTTTTGACAAGACAGCTGTATGGAGAAGGTTCAAGGACAAGCGGAGTCCCTGCGTGTTCTTCAAAAATAGCTTTCAGTGTTGACGTTTTAAAGTGCTGATCAATATCATGGAGTCCCCGCTCAAGCTGGAGAACCCTTTTAACAAACTGAACTGCTGCTTCCTGGTCATGTTTGCCTTTGATTAAAAATGAAGGATTTTGTACATTTCCTGTAGATGTAATATGTACCGCCTGTTTGCATTCATGCTCGAATGGCAAAGATAGACGAAGCGCTGTTTTATCCATTTCGACCAGCGGATCCAGCGTCATGCGCTCTAGCACGCGAACAAAATCGTACGGCCCCTGGACTGAAATTTCCTGTTGCCACATATGGTTCACACCTTTTTAAATGATTATAACATGCAGTAAATGAAAAAACGGGCAGCAGCCCGTTTCATGAAGGTTTCTTTGTCAGATGATCGAGTGTTTCAAATTTGTAGCCCTGCTTTTTCATATCCTGAATGACACGCTGCAGTGCACCCGCGTTATCCGGGGATACTGTATGCAGCAGAATCACCGCTCCCGGATGAAGCTGTTTCATGATTTCATTATATGCAAAGTCTGCTCCCTGAGGCTTTTCATGATACCAGTCTACAAAAGCAAGTGACCAGAACACATGCGTATATCCTTCATCAGTGGCGACCTTGAGTGACAACTCATTAAAAACTCCTTCCGGCGGTCGGACATATTTCATTTCTTTCTGTCCGGTCAGTTCTTCCGTTTTCTTCTTTACCTTTGCATATTCTTCCCTCATTTGCGCTTCACTGATCGTTGAAAAGTTGGGATGTCCCCATGAATGGTTGCCGATAATATGACCTTCATCTGCCATCCTTTTTACAAGCGGCGCTGCACTTTCCAAGTAATGCCCCGTCAAAAAGAAGGTTGCAGGAACTTTCTCTTCTTTTAACACATCAAGAATTTTTGCTGTATAACCGTTCTCAAAACCATTATCAAATGTAAAGTATACAATTTTCTCATCTGGAGAACCTTTATAGTAAGCCCCATGCTTTTCTAGTATTTCATTGTACATTGCGCCAGCATCCGGCTGTTCACCGTTCACAGACCGTTTGAATCCCCAGTGATGTGTTTCAGCAAGTGCTGACAGCGAAAATCCGCACATGATCATCAAAGCAGCTGCGATTGAATATAGTGTTTTCATTTCTGCCCCCTTTCTTACACTTAACGTGTGCAATAAAATGGGCTGCATACATAGTAAAAGCACCCACATTTTTGTGTGAAATGATGATGGCGAGTGCTGCAGGAAATTGAGGGGGATACGATCTGGAAAATCGGAAATGTGAACCGAAATTCAGCGGATGTGATCCTAAAATTGAAGAATATGATCCGAAAAATGAGCATTTCAAATGGTGTGACCTGAAATTTAGAGAATCCGACTCCGAATTTTCTGAATGTGATCCGAAATCCTGAATAAAATATTTAAAAAGCGATCCAATTAGAAAAAGCATCCCCCTGACCAAATGATCAGAAAGATGCTATATTTAAAAACTTAACTGAAAACCTTCTCTTTAAATCGTGACAGTTTCTCAAGTGATGACTGGTCCACATCTTTATGAAGACTGTTTCCGTGTGAATCCATCGTGACAACAGCTGTAAATCCTTTTACGCGCAGGTGCCACATCGCTTCTGGCACACCAAATTGCATCAGATCAACACCTTCAACATCCTGGATACAGTCAGCATAGTATTGTGCTGCTCCACCGATTGCATTTAAGTATACGCCACCGTGTTCTTCAAGTGCTTTTAGCGTTTTTGGACCCATACCGCCTTTACCGATGACTGCACGGATACCAAATCTCTTCATAATATCTCCCTGATAAGGCTCTTCACGAATAGAAGTAGTCGGTCCTGCCGCTTTCACGTGCCAGTTCCCCTCTTCATCCTTCATCATGACCGGGCCGCAGTGATAGATAACCTGTCCGTTCAAGTCAACAGGTGCATCGTGATCACTTAAATATTTATGGATCGCGTCACGGCCTGTGTACATCATACCGTCGATCTGTACGACATCCCCGACTTTTAATGTACGGATTTGTTCTTCAGAAATCGGAGCAGTCAGCTTAACAACTTCAGGCTTCTCATCAGGCGTCTCGGCGTCATCATCAAATGATATTTTTTCACCTTCCTGATACAGCCACTCCTGAATTTCTCCATTGTCAGCATTAACTGTAATACCTAATCGTCTGAACGCCCAGCAATTATAGGCAACTGACACAAAGAAACTCGCCGGAATCCGGTGCATGACGCCAACTTTACAGCCAAGAAGCGTCGTTTCACCGCCAAAGCCCATTGTTCCAATGCCCAGTTCATTCGCATGATTCATCACATATTCTTCAAGCTTTCGCAGATCTTCATTTGGATTAATATCCTCTGATGAACGGAACAGCTGTGCTTTCGCCAGGTCATACCCTGAAGAACGGTCTCCACCAATTCCAACTCCAATGAATCCGGCGCTGCAGCCCTGACCCTGTGCCTGATACACAGAATGCATAATACATTTACGAATCCCATCCAAATCACGACCCGCTCTGCCCAGACCATCCAATTCACACGGAAGACTGTACTGAATATTTTTATTTTCACAGCCGCCCCCTTTTAAAATCAGGCGGATATCAATCTCATCTTTTTCCCACTGTTCATATTTAATCACAGGCAAACCTTCACCCAGGTTATCCCCGCTGTTTTCTCCGGTGATTGAATCTACTGAATTCGGTCGCATCTTCCCGTCTTCCGTTGCACGTACCATTGCACGCTTAATTGCTTTAGAAATCTCAAGCTGGTTCACACCCACAGGCGTTTTGATTTTAAACGTTGGTAATCCTGTATCCTGACAGATTGGCGATACCTTCTCGTCAGCCATCTGGATATTCTGTGTAATCGTCGCAAGACTCATCGCTGCACGCGTACCAGCATTCTCTTCTGCCTTCGCTTTACGTATTGCACGACGCACATCCTTCGGCAGGTTCGTTGAAGTCTCAACGATTAATTCATATAAACTATTTTCTAATGTCTTAATATTCATCTTATGTAATCCCCTCTCCCAAAACTCAACGAATTTATTATAACCCGGTGCTTTATTGAAGGAAAGGGTGTTTGAAAACGTTTTCTGAATGGTGGTGGCTTTTAGTAGCCGTTGAGCTGCGCTTCAGGGGGACGCTTTCCGCGTGAGCCGTTTTGTGGCTCCATAGGACCTCCTCAGCCTGCGGCTTCCGGGGTCTCAGCTGTCCGTCACATTCCGCTGGAGTCGCCCCCTTCCGCTACGCTCAACTATGAAAGTAATCACAAGTCAAATTTATTCAGTTTGAATACCTCATGTCAATCCTCAAATTTCATATCATTCCGTTTGATTGAGGTTGAGCTTTGTAGCGGGGCTGGGGATTGTCATTTTCGTCGTGCTAAGTCGTGTATAGAGTCTGGCGGATCTCGTATTACACTCATATCTTTCTAAAAAGGTTACAATGATAACTAAATTAAATGGAATCTTTAGATGTTGATTTTGTTATGAAACACTGAGTTGAGTGGAGCGCAGGGCGGTGACTCCGACAGGATAAGACGGACAGGTGAGACCCCGCAGGCAAAGCCGAGGAGGCTCACCGCCGTCCCTGTGGAAAGCATCCGCCCGGAGCGCAGCTCAACGGATATTTGCAGCAGACAAAAAAAACAGACCCGCAGGCCTGCTGTATTATTCGTTATCGTCTTTTTTAAACTGCTGTACCTTCAATTCCAAATCATCAAGCATCCCGATCATGCGGTCGATATCTTCAAGATCGGTACTTTCTGCATCTACGGATTCCAGCACTTCTAAAAACATTGATAAACGCTGCTTCAGGTAAAGTACCTGAGAGTCATTATCGTGAATAGCATTACCCATGCCTCTCACTCCTTTCAAATCCGTCCTTATCGTAACGGATTCCATTGAATTCTGCAACTTTGCTTTGATTTTAGCTGAAGTTCAAACCAAAGTACCAGGCAAAAGGTATTTCCGGTACTTTTTTATTATTTATCTATTTTGAATATTTACACTATTTAAAATTCATGCTATACTACATTTACATTAAGAAAGAGGGGGGCTGCTTCAGATCATTCTGACAAAAGCTTTCGAAAAGGAGAGTGATGAGAAGCGCTTGTGAAATAAAAAGTGCGTTTATATGGAAAGTATGATAAAAACACGAATACCATAAAACCCGGTTTACTCTTTGTTATAAAGAATAAACCGGGTTTTATTATGCTTTGATTTCAAAGCTTTCAGTGATATCAATGCTGTCCTTCACAGACTGAACCATTGAACAGTTTCTGCGTGTTACTTCTAACGCTTTTTCAACCTTTTCTTCCTTTAAATCTCCCGTGATGATAAAGTGCATATGAATTTTCTCTACGCGGTTCGCTTCTTTTTCATTCCGTTCAACTTCTGTCATTACTCTGATGTCTGTAAAATCCAGACGCATTCTTTCCAGGACTTTTCGTAAAACGCCACCGCTGCATACCGCTACTGAAGATACCAGCAGCTGATAAGGACGGAAGCCATACTCCTCATTTCCCGAGATATGCAATTCTCCAAATTCCAGGTCAGTTGTAAAGCCGCCTTCTTTCATCTTAAATTCCATTCAGATCTCCTTCTTTCTATGCAATATATATAGTAAGATTATATCGTTGTGTTTTTAACATCTCGATTATTTTGCTTACGAATTTCTATAAGTCAGGAGTTTTTTTATGGGTGTTTCAACAAGAACCCGTTTTTGGATACTGGTATGCATTGTAGCTATCTCAGGTTTTTCTCAGGGAATGCTGCTGCCGTTGATCGCTATTATCTTTGAACAACAGGGTGTTTCTTCAGCAATGAATGGCTTTCATGCTACAGGCATTTACATAGGAATTTTAATTGCATCTCCACTGATGGAAGCACCACTCAGACGCTTCGGTTACAAGCCAATGATTATTGCCGGGGGCCTGGTGGTGGGTTTATCTTTATTAGCATTTCCTCTTTGGCAGTCATTCTGGTTCTGGTTTGTGCTCAGACTGCTGATTGGTATTGGTGACAATATACTGCATTTTTCCACTCAGACGTGGATTACTTCTTTCTCTGAGTCTCACCGGCGCGGCCGGAATATTGCAGTCTACGGATTATTCTTCTCCCTCGGCTTTGCAATTGGTCCGGCAATGAGTTCTTTGGTGGCAATAAGTCCGACATTGCCTTTTATTGTTTCGGGTATTTTGACTTTCATCACGTGGGGATTTGTATTTTTACTACGAAATGAATTTCCTGATCACGGAGGTGGAGAATCAACTTCATTCTTCGGCACAATGAAGCGCTTCAGTCAGGTATGGAAATATGCATGGGTCGCCTTTTTACCGCCTCTCAGCTATGGATTTTTAGAGGCTTCCCTGCACGGTAATTTTCCGATCTATGCGCTGCGGAGCGGGATTGAGACAAATGCAATTGCATTTATTCTTCCTGCTTTTTCAATAGGTGCAATCGTTTTTCAACTGCCACTCGGTATGCTGAGTGATAAATATGGCCGTCACCGTATTTTAATGAGTGCGCTTTTTGCCGGTGCAATCTGCTTTATTTGGGCTGGTTCGGCAGGATCATCTCCTTTATGGCTGACTGCTGCATTCTTCACAGCCGGCATGGCAACCGGATCAACATTTTCACTCGGGATCAGTTACATGACCGATCTGCTTCCGAAGCATTTGCTGCCCGCCGGCAATATTATGTGCGGCGTTGCATTCAGCCTGGGTAGTATCGGGGGCCCGGCGATTGGCGGATTAATTATTGAATTTTTCACAGAAGGATTCTTTTACTTCATTTCGTTCCTGCTGGTGACCATTGGTTTGTGTCTCGTAGCTTTTTCTTTAAAGAAAAAAAGGGTTTCTGTCACTAGTTAATTTATACAGTTTTTTTAAAAAGCATGATATAATAAAGATATCAAGAACAACTCATACTTTTTCAAATTGATGAAAATTAAATAGTATTTTGTTTATTTATGCTGCTGTCCCCGGACAGCAGCATTCGCTGTTTTTCAGGGGTATTGATTTCGATTATCTTTCTCAATACGTGTGCGGAAGGATGTGCCTGAAATGGTTAAGTATTCACATGCTATAGATCAGCCCTCATTTATAAAACTAGAACGTTTGACAATGATTAAAACGCACATTGAATTAATTCTGGCGATTATTAGTGGTGTACTCATCCTGTTAGGCTGGCTGCTTATGCATCAGGAATACCCGGTTGCTTCAGCAGGTATATATATATCCGCATACGTGATTGGAGGATATTTTAAAGCAGCAGAAGGAATTAAAAATTCGATCCGAAAAAAAGATTTAAATGTTGAATTATTAATGATTATTGCCGCTATAGGTGCCGCCTGGATTGGCTACTGGACTGAAGGTGCAATCCTGATTTTTATTTTTGCCCTCAGCGGTGCACTGGAAACATATACGATGAATAAGAGTAAAAATGAGATTTCATCCTTACTTGACCTGCAGCCTGAAGCAGCATGGAAGCTGATTGATGGTGAGGAGATCAGAGTGAATGCTTTTTCCCTGGAACCGGGAGATTATATCGTCGTCAAACCGGGAGAGCGAATGCCTGCTGATGGCGTCTTAATTAAGGGTCAAACTTCAGTGGATGAAGCTGCATTTACCGGGGAGTCTATACCTGTTGTTAAAACAACTCAATCTGAGGTTTTTGCAGGTACAGTTAATTTAACCGGCGCTGTCCAGATTGAAGTAACAAAAAAGAGTACAGAAACAATGTTTCAAAAGATTATTGAGCTTGTACAATCCGCACAGAGTGAAAAATCTCCTTCACAATTATTGATAGAACGATTTGAAGGAAAATATGTAAAAGTCGTTCTTAGTTTCACAGTTTTAATGATGTTTATGCCACATTATCTATTAGGGTGGAGCTGGGAAGAAACTTTTTATAGGGCAATGGTCCTTCTGGTTGTTGCATCCCCCTGTGCACTCGTAGCTTCAATCATGCCAGCTTCACTCAGTGCGATTTCAAACGGTGCCAGAAAAGGAATTTTATTTAAAGGCGGCGTGCACCTGGAGAACCTGACTCAGATTAAGGCAATAGCATTCGATAAAACCGGTACTTTAACAGAAGGTAAACCGAAAGTGACGAATTGGTTTGTCAGAAGTGATTTTGACAAGGCGATGATCTTACAGGTAACAGCAGCGATCGAAAAGCAATCCAATCACCCGCTTGCCCAGGCAATCGTCTCATTTACAGAACATACCTGTTCAACTGCTGACATTCAGCCGGATACTGTTGAGGATGTTACAGGCTTCGGATTAAAAGCGTCTTTAGACAATGAAGCCTGGAGAATCGGTAAGCCTGACTGGTTCGATCAAAACCTTATAAACAACGATATCCTCGAACAGATTTCTCTCTTGTCTAAAGAAGGAAAAACCATTATATTGATCGAGAAAAATAATGAAGTCATCGGATTAATCGCTTTAAAGGATCAAGTCAGACCACAAACAGTTGAAGCCATTCAATATTTAAAATCAGTTGGTGTTCATACAATCATGCTAACTGGTGATAGTGAAGGAACGGCTGCAACGATTCAGAAAGAAACCGGTGTTGACAGCTATAAAGCAGGTTGTCTGCCTGGAGTTAAAGTGACTGAAATTAAAAAACTTAAGAACCTGTATGGTCAAGTCGCAATGATCGGTGACGGTATTAACGATGCCCCTGCTCTAGCAACGGCTTCAGTCGGTGTGGCAATGGGAGCAGGATCAGACATAGCACTGGAAACAGCTGACGTGGTACTCGTGAAAAATGACCTGAAAAAAATAGCTGAAGCCATTAAGCTGTCTAAAAGAATGGAAAGGATTGTGAAGCAAAATATTGTTTTCAGTATTACGGTTATTCTTATCCTCATGGCCTCGAACTTTCTTCAGACACTAGATCTGCCCCTTGGTGTTATAGGACACGAAGGAAGCACCATATTGGTCATTCTGAATGGACTCAGGCTTCTCAGAGGCTGAGAGGGGCTTGCTAAATAAATAAAGCCTTCATCTAAAGCTCAGAGGCTCTGGATGAAGGCTTTTTAATTATACTCCTTTAGGTGTATAAGGTCTGTGATGACGCTTTGCAGCCATCACTGCGTTAACCTGCGCACCAATCAGAATGATGATGCCCGACAGGTATAACCAGATCATCAATACAATGATCCCACCAATACTTCCGTAAGAAGCTGAATAATTTCCGAAGTTCCCTACATAATATGAAAATAGAGATGACGTCACTAACCACCCGATTGCAGCAAATGCCGCGCCAGGAACTACAGACATAAAACCAATTTTAACATTTGGTATGAATGCATACAGACCCATAAATGCGACAAATAGCACAAACGGTGTAACCGCAAAGCGCAGAACTGTCCAAATGGTCATAAACTGATCAGTTAAACCAAACCATGAGAACATTAATTCCCCGATCTGCTGACCGAATATCGGTAGTACTAATGCGATAACGAAGATCAGCACCATTACTACAGTCCAGACAACTGCCATACCACGTGCAATATAAAAAGGCCTCGTTTCCTCTACCTCATAGGCATGATTAAAAGCTTTCATAATAGCATTCATTCCATTAGATGCGGACCACAGTGTCCCAAGAATACCTATAGAAAGCAATCCTGCACTCTGTCCGGTCGCAACTTCTGAAACGGTCGTTTCAATTAACGACATCGCATCACCGGGAGCAAATTCCCGGAACATATCTAAGAGCTGTGCCTGCGTAATGTTCAGATAAGGAAGTAAAGCCAAAGAAAAGATCAGGAGTGGAAATAATGATAATAAGAAGAAATAGGCAAGCTGTGCACCAAGTCCGGGAGTATCGGCTTGCGTAAATCTCCTTAATAGCGCTTTAATAAAACCTGAGAAAGTTTCATAGTGTCCTTCCCGTCCTGCTTTATGTACCGCTTCTGACATATCCTCCAGATGCCTGTTCTTTTCTCCTTCTTCCCAATCGGTCCCTTCATTGCTTTCAGGAGCAGGATTGCCTTTTTTTGAAGTCATTCCATCCCTCCTTAAGTCAGATTTCACATCGTCTTTTTTTCAGGCAGTCCGCCTGAACCGCCAGGAGGCATTGTGCTTTCACCTGTTTGCTGTTCTTCAGTAAATGCTTCTTTGGTTTCCTGAACCGTTTCTTTTAAATCAGGTGCTAACGATTTTACCTCTTCATATTTGTCAGTTAAAAAAGCTATATCTTCCTGAATCTTTTCAGCAATCTCTCTCCACTCATCTGCTTTTTGAGAAGCTCTGTCAGCTAATTCCTGTGGATTTCTTGAATAATAAGAAATAGATTGTTTTGATTTTGAAAGTGAATCCGCTGTTTTTTTTCGCGTTCCAGGATCCAGCATACTTAAAATTCCTCCAGTAACTGCTCCAATGATAATGCCTGCCGGTAATTTGTTTTTCGCCATGTCTTTTCCTCCAATTTTTATTACAGCATTTCAAGCAGCGCAAGACTTTTTTGTTCAACGTCTTCAACGGCTTTATCTGTCTGGTTATCCTGCAGTGCTCTCTCAAGTTCATACACAGATTTCCCACCGAGTTCCTCTACTTTAATGATTGAGGGATCAGAAGATGCTGCTTTAAGCAAGTGCTTCAGTGTATCTTCTACCGAATCACCCATTATCACAATCATTTCCGCCTGTTCAAGATCACTGCGCTGCAACTGTTTGATCTCCATTTCTTCTTCGATAAAAGATCCGTTATTTCCTCTAAAAGAATTTTCAGACATTTCATTGAGATGCCATGCGAAAGTTCCTCTGAGAAGGGGAACAATATTTTCAATCCCATTCTTTTTTAGCGATTTTTTGAATACAGTCCCCAATAAAGAACAGCTTGACAACTGATCATGTACAAGGAATAATACAGTTCTCATCATCTCTCTCCTTATACACTAATATGGTTTACTATTTCCTTAGGTCTTTTGTTTGAAACCTTTTCATCCTTTCTTATTTAAAAAAACCTTGACAATTGGGGGTGAATTTTCGGAATATTTAATGTAAGGCATACATATTTTGTTCATATTTATGACCTGAAGAAGAAAAAAGGGGGAAATTAGATGCAAGGATTAACAGATTTTCTTGGCCAGATCAGCAGTCTGGTCTGGGGACCTCCACTGCTTATTCTGTTGGTAGGAACAGGAGTCTACCTGACGTTCCGTCTCGGAATGGTGCAATTCTCATTAACCGGATATTCACTTAAGCTGGCTTTTTCCCGCAATCAGGACAATAAGTCAAAAGGTGATATCTCTCACTTTCAGTCTCTAATGACTGCGATGGCAGCAACTGTAGGAACCGGAAATATTGTCGGTGTCGCTACAGCAGTTGTACTTGGTGGACCTGGTGCCATCTTCTGGATGTGGCTATCAGCAATTTTCGGTATGGCAACTAAGTATGCCGAAGCAGTGCTTGCTGTTAAATATCGTGTTCAGGATGAAGATGGAGAAATGTCCGGTGGGCCAATGTACTACCTTGAGCGTGGTTTGAAACAAAAGTGGCTCGGCGTTTTATTCGCACTGTTCGGAGCGATCGCTGCATTCGGAATTGGAAACATGGTACAGTCAAACTCTGTGTCTGATGTTGTGAATGACACGTTCGCAGTTCCAACCTGGATCACTGGAGTTGCACTGACAATCTTTACTGCACTCGTTATTCTTGGTGGTATTAAGAGTATTGGTAAAGTAACATCTATTTTCGTTCCTTTTATGGCGGCATTTTATTTACTAGCAGGACTTATTGTTATGATAATGAATTTTGATTTAGTACCTTCAGCTTTCGCAACCATTTTCTCATTGGCTTTCGGAAATGAAGCCATTGCTGGTGGTGTGATCGGTGCAATCATCCGTTACGGTGTTGCACGTGGCGTATTTTCAAATGAAGCGGGTCTTGGATCTGCTCCAATTGCTGCAGCAGCTGCTAAGACTGATATGCCTGGACGTCAGGGTCTTGTATCAATGACACAGGTTCTGATTGATACACTGATCATCTGTTCGATCACTGGTGTAACAATCGTCATGGCTGGTCTTTATGAGGATGGTGATCTGCAGGGTGGCGCACTTACGTCAGCATCATTTGAATATTTCCTTGGAGATATTGGACCAATTTTAGTAACAGTCGGACTTATTTTCTTTGCTTCTTCAACGATTATCGGATGGTCATATTATGGCGAGAAATGTTTCCAGTATCTAGTTGGAACTAAGAAATTTAATATTTTTTATCGCCTGCTTTTCGTTATTGCTGTAATGGTCGGATCTGTCGCATCACTTGACGTTGTATGGGTCTTCTCAGACGTGATGAACGGCTTAATGGCATTCCCTAACTTGATCGGACTTCTCGGCCTCTCAGGTGTTGTTGCTTATGAAACAAAACGGATACGCGAAAAGATCAAGGAAGAAAAAGCTCAAAATAAAGCTGCTTAATGCATATTGACAGAACCTTCAATGCATGGAAAGATTATATCTAGCTAATGAAAGGACTGATCGATATGGATTTAACGGTACAAAGCACTGAAAACGCTGAATATATGGTCGAAAAAATCAAAGACCGTCTTCGTATAGCAAACGCTGGAGCAATTAAAGTGTCTTCTTTTGATGAAGAGCAATATGAAGAACTTCACTCACTTTACACGATGGTGATGAAAAGAGACACATTCAGCCCAAGTGAAATGCAAGCCATTGCAGAAGAACTTGGAAACCTGCGAAAAGTATAAACTGTATAGAATTGAAAAGAGGAGAGAACCTGAATTGGTTATCTCCTCTTTTTGCGTTCGGCAGGCAATGACCCGAAAGTCATGTTTATTTTTTTATGAAGCCTTCTCAGAATGATCTTCAGGTGACTCTTCTTCATCATGTTCTGCCGGTTCTTCTGTTACCTTTGCTTCTTCAACACTGAACATACCAATACGATCCCGAAGGTCTCTGGCGTCGTTTATGAGCGCTTTAGACGATTCGTATACTGTCTCCATCGTAGTGCTTGATTCCTCTGCGCTCGCGCTTGTCTGTTCGATACCAGCCGCAGACTCCTGGGAAACTGAAGCAACCTGCTCAATCTCCTGATACATTTCTTCAGAACCGTTTACAATTTCATAAAGTGAAGCAGCAATCATTTTCATTTGTTCAGAGACCTCATTGACCTGATCATCAATTTTTGCAAATGAATTTGAGGTTTCTTCCATTTGAGCTGCCCCTTCACTGACCATTCCATAGCCTTCCTGAAGAACTCCCACTGTTTCCTTTGACTCCTTCTGAATTGAACCAATAATACTTGTAATATCAGATATGGATGATGAAACTTGAACAGCAAGCTTTCTTACTTCATCTGCTACAACAGCAAAGCCTTTTCCATGTTCTCCCGCTCTTGCAGCTTCAATTGCTGCATTAAGAGCCAATAGATTTGTCTGGTCAGCAATATCCTGAATGACCTGCACAAGCTTAGATATGTTTTGAGCCTGAGAATCCAGGCCGTTTACTCTTTCCATCGCCTGCTTGAAACTTGTATTAATCTGATTCACTTTTTGAATTGATTCATTCATTTTCACTCCTCCATCCTGGGATAGAAGCAGCATGTTATCTGTTTTCTTCTGCGTCTCTGTTCCTTTCTCAGCAGAATCCTTAATGATTGTAATGAATCCGTTCATTTTTTCGCTAAGAGAAGAAGAAGATTCTGCCTGAACACTGGCACCATCAGCCAGTTCGTTCATCGTTACAGCAATCTGACGGCTCCCCTCTTTTACTTCTTCAGCACTTTCAGACAGATGATTCCCTTTTTCAAGAACAGACACTGCTACTCCTGCCACTCCTCCGACCAGGTCCCTCAGCTGTTCATTCATTTCATTAACCGCATGAACAAGCTGTCCGACTTCATCTTTACTTTTTGTTTTAAGAGGTTCTGCAGGAAGAGTACCGCGGGAAATCGCTTTCATTCTTTTCGTCACCATTGTAATCGGTTTTGACATTTGGCCAGCTATAATCAGGCTGAGAACAATTGCCAATAACATCACAATTCCAGAAATCGTTAATACCGTCAGAATCGTTTTTTCGCCGTTATTTATAATTGACTCTCCTGCAGAGTCCACCTCAGCCTCTCTCGCTGTCGATACCTTCTCAATACTATCCATAATTCCCCTGGCTGTAGGTTCAAAATTCGCTCTGAATAAAACCCTGGCATCTTCTTCACGACCGCTGTCATACATTGAAAAGACGCGCTCATTGACGCCTTCCTGCCAAACTCTTGTAATTGTAAGCACTGACTTCATTTCTTTACTGACATCATAAGCCTGCAATTCTTCAGCAAACTCATCATTCCGCAAAGCAAGCTCGTCGAACCGTTCTCTATAGTCCGGTTCACCATATAGTACATAACCTCTTGTTAGCGCAATCTGCTGAGAAATATTAAATTTCATTTCCTGGTCAATTGAAAGTAAAACAAGTTCTTCTTCAAGAAGGTTCTGTGTTTCCTGATTAATATCAGTAATTGCGTAAATATTAAACGCCGCTAAACCTCCAATAAAAATAACCAGTACAAAAAATGCAGACAACAATTTCCACTTTAACTTTTTCATCCCTGCTCCCCACCCCTATAATCTTAAAGAACTAAACTCATTATATATGTATATCGACCTAATTTGAACATTTTTTGAGTATTATCTAAAAATTCTTTTATCTTAATAGATTTAAATTTGTCTGTCATTCACAAAAAAACTGAGCCCCCCATTATTGAAGGACTCAGCTTTTTGTATAATATTAAATTAATTTGAGTGATTCTCTGATAAATGCAGGCAGGTCGTCAGGCGTACGGCTCGTTACAAGCTGGTTCCCGCACACAACGACTTCCTTATCGTGATATTCCGCACCTGCGTACTCCATATCCACTTTAATCGACTTAAAGCCTGTTGCTTTACGGCCTTCAAGTGATTTAGCTGTAATCAGCAGCTGTGGACCATGACAAATTGTCAGCACCGGCTTTTTGTCATCCATGAACGCCTTAGCAAACTTCACAAAACGCTCGTCTCCTCTAAGCAAGTCAGGTGAGAAACCACCGGGAATAAATAATGCGTCAAAGTCAGAAGGATTGGCGTTGTCGATGGATTGATCGATTGTAACTGTCGCTTCACCCTGTTTTCCTGTAACAGAATTTCCTGCTTCTTTCTCGATCGTCACAACTTCGTGTCCTTCTTTTTTAAATGCTTCTGCAGGATCAGTATATTCTACATCTTCAAATTGATCAGTTATTAGTGTTGCTATTTTAGCCATTTATAACATCTCCTTAAAATTGTCTTCAAATTGTATATTCCACATTTTTACTTTTATAAACATTTTATTTTTTTACCCATTTCACAAAAAACCATCCGCCTTCACGAATAATCGGAAATGGGTTTTGCTGTTCAAAACCGCACTCTTCAGCAATATTTTTTAATTCTTCCTCTGAAGGAATTGGGTACAAGTTATCAAAAGTCATAAAGAAACTGTTGAATGCACTTGAAAACTGCTTTCCGTACTTCGCTTTTTGCAGAGGCGAAATAATTGTAATCACACCTTTTTCTTCAGTAATCTCATTAAGTTTACTGAAAAATTCCTTGCGCTCTTCCGGATGAATATAGTGCAAAAGATTATTAACCATAATATAATCAAATGCCTGATCAGGTTCATATTCATGGATGTCTCCCTGAACAATGTCCACCTGATCATAATTTGCTGTTGCTTTTTTCGCAGATTCAGCAACCTCTTTATTAATTTCAATGCCCGTGAGCTGGAGGTCAGGGTGTTTCTTGGCCAGCTTCAGCAAATAGCCGCCTTCTCCACATCCAATATCAAGGATTGAAGCAGTCTGATGCTTTTTCACATTTTGATTAATGAGCCTGAACGCCAGCATTTCAAGTAATGTTGATGTTTTTGCCACTGTCGATCCATGCTTCTCATTATCAAAGTGCTGCCTTTTCTTTTCTTTCATTAATTCAGGATAGTGAAGGAGTGAAGGGATATGGAGTTCCATCATTTCTTTAAGTAAATCTCCTGAAGAAGGACTGTCTTTTTTTGAACCTGGAAGCTTCCATGCTTTTGCGATCTTCACACGATTTTTTGAATCTTTTTTCAGGTGCTTTAAGGCAACCCCTACTTCCACCCACTGGTTAAGAAGTTCCTCTTCAAGGTCATATGCATCTGCCACATCTTCTGCTCTGACCGGCTTTTTAAATGCTTCAAATAAATCCAGTTCGTATCCGACATAAGCATGCCAGCTGTATAAAAACGGTACATTTGTTTTCATCCATGTTCTTGCTTTCCACATATTATTAAGGTCTTTAATCATCAAAACCCCTCCTCTTCCCTCTATCACTATCTTTAGAATCACTAATTTCAGTAATTACATTCTTACTCTAATGTGTATCCTTAATTCATCATTTAGAAACTAAGTTTCACAAAAAAGAGCACATTCGCCGTAAAAAGCGAATGCACTCTGATCCTATTACTTTTTATTTTTCCCAATATCCTTTAAATAATATTTATCTGATGTAAAAAATTCTGTTTTCAGTTCTTTCACTTTATTACTTAACATTAAAATTGCAAATATATTCGGCAGAAGAATCATGGCCAGCATAATATCAAGGAAGTTCCAAATCATTTCAGCTGCGCCGACTGCTCCAAATACAATTGCCACGATATATACAACCTGTATTACATAAGAGGCTTTCAATCCAAATAGAAATTCAGCCTGTTTTGCACCGTAAAAGATAACAACCAGAATCGTTGAAAATACAAAAAATACAAGTGAGACCGTGACAAGAATACTGCCAAATTCACCAAAGTAATCTGCAAAAGCGATCGTTGTTAACGCACTGCTGTTTTCCATCGCACCTTCGTCTGTCCAGACGCCGGAAGAAAGAATAACGAATGCAGTTGCTGTACAAATAATCAGTGTATCTACTACAATACCTGACACTGCCCAGAATGCCTGCCTGACAGGGTGATCTGTCGTTGCAGCTGCGTGTGCCATTGGAGCCGTTCCAAGTCCTGCTTCGTTAGAATACAGTCCTCTTGCAAAGCCCCACCGTATAACGTCTACTATGGCAGCTCCGGCAAATCCGCCAATAACGGGTGCCGGTGAAAATGCATTTGAAAAAATCAAGCTGAAGAATTCAGGAAGTGCATCCAGATTCATAAAAAGAATAACAAGTGCGCCACCAATATAAATTAGTGCCATGAATGGAACAACCACCTGGGTGACTTGCCCTATTCTTTTGATACCGCCAAATACAATGATTCCGATTAACACTGCCATGATGACACCTGTCCATAGTGTTGGCACTCCAAAAGATTCGTTCACAGTGTTAGCGACTGAGTTCCCCTGCACCATGACGCTTGGAATTAATTCAAGCATTAATGCAAATGAAAACCAGATGCCAAGCCACTTCATCCCGAGCCCTTTTGTCATATAGTACATCGGTCCGCCTACAAATTCGCCTTTTTCATTCTTTTCACGGTAATGAACGGCAAGTGCGCTTTCCGAAAATTTCAATGCCATTCCAACCAAGGCGATCACCCACATCCAGAATACTGCGCCAGGTCCGCCAAACATAATTGCTGCCGGCACACCAACTATGTTTGCAGCACCAATTGTTGATGATAGTGCCGATGTCAGCGCTTGAAATGGAGTTACTGTTCCTTTACCTTTAGGTTTTTTCGTAATACTCCCAAATGTTTGTTTAAATATGTATAACGGATGTCTGAATTGAAAGAAACCTAGTTTAAAAGTCATAAATAAGCCTGAAAATAAAAGTACTGCAATTAATGGGATACCCCACAACCACTCTGAAAACACAGTGACTCCACTAATAAATCCCTCCAATAGGATCTCCTCCTAAATATAGTATATTTGGTAAACTGTAAAACTTTTTCCCTAACATTAGTAGATTAAACTGTTCCTGATAAAAATAATGCAATACTCCCCCGTGGTTTACGTGTACACCGTGGGGACGGAGGTTAAAGTGTCATCTCATGACACTTTAACCTCCGTCCCCACCGTGCACATGCGGCCAAATAAAAAACTGCCGCAATATGCGGCAGTTAAGGTGTATTCGTGATCGTACCGTCACTTGTAACCCGTGGAAGGATTAAAACTTCTACACGTCTGTTTTGTGCGCGGCCTGCTTCTGAATCATTTGATGCAATCGGCTGAAATTCTCCAAATCCTTTTGCACTGAACCAGCGCGGGTCAAGATTCGGATTTTCAATGACAAGTTTCATGAAATTGACTGCACGCATGACACTTAATTCCCAGTTCGAACTGAATGCTGCAGTACTGATTGGCACATTATCAGTGTGACCGGTGATAATCACATTTCGTGGAGGGTCAAATTCAAGTAAAGCTGCAACGTCTCCTGCGATACCCTGATATTCTGATCTGACATCTGCTGATCCGGAAGCAAATAAAACGTTATCACGGATTGTAAGCAGAAGCCCTTCATCGGTCAGTTCCGTGTCGAACTGATCACCGAGGCTGTTTGCTGCGATATATTCATTAATTTGACCCTGTATCCCTCTTAGCTCTTCAAAGTCAGCTGCTACAGCATCTTCAAGCTCAGACTGTTCCTGTAAAAACTCCTGCATCTGCTGTTCTTCCTCAGTCAGTTCTTCAGGGTCAGCACCTTCTGCATTGTCTATATCATCTTCAGTATCTTCTGTTTCCACAAGGCTGGCATAGTCTAATACGTTATCGCCACCTGCGAATATTTCATTAAATACCTGGGACATCTGATTAAATTTCGCCTCATCCACCGTACTGCTGGCAAACATAACGATAAATAACGCCAGTAACAATGTCAGAATATCTGCATATGGTATCAGCCAGCTTTCATCCATATGTTCCTCGTGTTTTCTTTTTTTACGCTTCTTCATCTTGTTTGCCACCGCCTTCAGCCATCAGCTGCTCACGCTCTTTGGCAGGGAGATATGAGGCAAGCTTTTGTTCAATTACCCTTGGTGCTTCACCTTCCAGAACAGATAAAATCCCTTCGATCATCATATGTTTAACCATTACTTCTTTTGTTGACTTACGTTTTAATTTGTTAGCAAATGGATGCCACAGTACATAACCTGTGAATATCCCTAATAATGTTGCGATAAATGCCGCTGCGATCGCTTCACCAAGTGCCGCGGTGTCGTCCATATGTCCAAGTGCCGCGATCAAACCTACAACGGCTCCGAGTACGCCAAGCGTAGGTGCGTATGTACCAGCCTGGGAGAAAATCGATGCTCCCGCAAGATGTCTGTCTTCCATTGCATCTATTTCTTCTGTCAACACGTCTCTGATATAGTCAGCATTTTGGCCGTCAATTGCCAGACCAAGACCATTTCTTAAGAACGGATCTTCAATTTCTGACGTTTTAGATTCAAGTGCCAGTAAGCCCTCTTTTCTTGCAAGTTCTGCCCATTCTCCAAACATCCGAATCACATCTCGAACTTCAGTACCTTTTGTTTCTTTAAAAATAATCCCGAACAATTTTGGGACTCTTTTCAATTCCGACATTGGAAAAGCAATTGTCACAGCTGCCACTGTACCGACAATAATAATTAAAAATGCAGGGCCATTTAATAAAGCAGTAGCTGGCACTCCTTTTAAAATCATGCCGACTCCAACTGCTATCAATCCCAAAATGACTCCAATAAACGAGGATTTATCCAAAACATTCACCCACAATCACTAAATTTCTATCTCTATATGTTCTTTATCGGCTAAAAGCCTGCTGTCTTTAGAACTTTCTGCTCACATATTGCAGTTTGCAAATGTGTCATTTACGTTATTTTTTGATTTTTATCCATTGACTGCTAAAATGTTTAGTGTAACTAAATACGAAAAGGGGTTTTGAATCATGAGTCATTCAGAAATGTTCGAAAAATATGCTGACCTTGCTGTAAGAGTCGGTGTTAATGTTCAAAAAGATCAACTATTGTACATAGGCGCTTCAATTGATAACGCTCCGTTTGTCAGGCTTGTAACAAAAAAAGCTTATGAAGCCGGAGCTCGTCAGGTATTTGTTGACTGGGCTGATGACGAAGTATCCCGTATGCGCTATGAAATGGCACCTTCTGATTCATTCAGTGAATTTCCTGAATGGAAGAAGCTTGAGCGTGAAGCTTTAGCAGATAAAGGCGCTGCATTTATGAATATTGTTTCTGCGAGTCCTGACCTGATGAAAGGTGTTGATTCTCAGAGAATATCAGACTTCCAGCGTGCTGCAGGACAGGCACTGGAAAAATACCGTCAATATATTCAGTCTGACAAAGTCAGCTGGACCGTGATTGCTGCTCCATCTGCCGGATGGGCTAAAAAGGTCTTTCCTGATGTGGAAGAAAGCGAAGCAATTGAGAAGCTCTGGGATGCGATTTTCAAAGCTGTAAGAGTAGATCAGAAAGATCCGGTCGCTGCATGGAAAAAGCATGATGAGACACTTCATGAAAAAGCTGATTACCTGAACAATAAAAAATACAAGCAGCTTCACTACAAAGCACCTGGAACTGATCTGACGATTGACCTGCCCGCTGGCCATATCTGGGCTGGTGCAGGAAGCGTGAATGAAAAAGGAAATACCTTCATGGCTAATATGCCGACAGAAGAAGTCTTTACTGTGCCGCATAAAGATGGTGTTTCAGGTTATGTTACTAACACGAAACCTTTAAGCTATGGCGGCAATATCATCGACGGCTTTAAAATCACATTTGAAAATGGGCGTATCACAGACGTGACGGCTGAAGAAGGCGAAGATATTTTGAAAAAACTGATTGATACAGATGAAGGTTCTCATCGTCTTGGTGAAGTGGCACTAGTACCACACCAATCACCAATTTCTCAGTCAAATGTTCTATTCTTCAATACTCTCTTTGATGAAAATGCTTCTAACCACCTGGCAATCGGCAGTGCTTATGCATTTTGTGTTGAAGGTGGCAAGACCGCTTCAAAAGAAGAATTGGCTGAAAAAGGACTTAATTCAAGCATTACACATGTTGACTTCATGATTGGATCAGAAAAGATGGATATTGATGGCATTTCTGAAGATGGATCATCAGAGCCAGTGTTCAGAAATGGTGACTGGGCATTTTAAGTTATCTTAAAAACCATTTCCTATTCACCTGTTATCCTTTATAATTAGTTTGATACAATTATTTGTAAGGTGAAAGGAGGCTCCAGCTGATGGCTTATATGACTGCAGTATTGCTTGGATTCAGTGCGCTGATCGGATTGGTCGGTGGAGCGTTAATGTACTTTTTGCGTCTTCCTTTGAACACAAAGGATGCAGAGAGAATTGACCCAAGGCCTGAACACAACGAATATTAAAAAACACCAGATTTCTTTGCTGCGCTCAGCAGCAGAGAGGTCTGGTTTTTTAGAGGAGTGACTTTATGAAAAAAACGATGAAAGAAAGCAGAACAATACAGACAAGCCACGTGCTGCCGCCTGATACAAACCACCACGGGACATTATTCGGCGGACAGCTGATGGCGTATATCGATAATGTTGCTTCTATTGCTGCAACAAAACATTCACGCTCTTTAGTCGTGACTGCTTCAACTGATTCTGTCGACTTTTTAAAGCCGATCCGAGTAGGTGACGCAGTCACTCTGGAAGCTTTTGTTTCTTACACAGGCACAAGTTCCATGGAAGTTTTCGTCAGGGTGACGACAGAAAACCTGCTGTCAGGTGACCAGTCTGTCGCAGCTATTTCATTTCTGACTTTTGTAGCGATTGACAGTGATAGCAATACGGTTAAAGTTCCTGATGTGATTCCGGAAACTGAAGAAGAAATCTGGCTGAACGAAACTGCCGAAAATCGCGCTTCTCATCGAAAAGCTCGTAAACTTCACAGTCAGGAGCTGGCGAAGTTCTTCACCCCTAAACCACATGCTTAATCAATTATTTCAATATATTTTTTTATGTAAACCTCTCACTTTTTTGTTAAAGTGAGAGGTTTTTTGTCGATAGTATAAAAGTATGTGGATTTCGGTAACACCTGTCATTCAATTATTTAAACGGATCAGAACTTTCGTGAAATCAGCTTAGCTATTGGAGGAAATTGAAGAATGAAAAGATTTTTGGGCTTTAGTGTCCTGATTTTTGTGCTCATATTATCAGCCTGCACAGAACAACAAAACACAAAAACAGAATTTGCGGCTAAAGTAGGCATTATGCTCTCAGACACCGGACTGGGAGACGGCTCTTTTAATGACGGTGCTTTCAACGGACTGGTGCGTGCCAGAGATGAGCTTAATATACTATTTGACTATCGTGAAGCACCTGAAGGTAATTATCTCGAACATCTGCAGGAGCTTTCAGAACAGGATTATGACTTAATTATCGGTCTCGGTTTTTCTGTACAGGAAGCACTGGAGGAGGTTGCAGTTACATATCCGGATCAGCAGTATATATTAATTGATGGCGTATCAGATGTGGATAATATCATATCAATGACTTTTAAAGATCACGAAGGCAGCTACCTCGTTGGGACACTAGCAGCGTTAGCTTCGGACTCTGGTGTTATTGGATTTATAGGTGGGGTTGACGCACCTGTTATTAATCGATTTGAAGCCGGGTTCCGTGCCGGAGCAGAATCGGTCAATCCTGAGATTGAGATTATCTCCGATTATGCAGGCAGTTTTGGCGATGCAGACCTGGGACGTTCACTTGCTGATGCCCAAATTAAAGAAGGTGCTGATTTTATTTATCCTGCTGCCGGTTATACGGGGACAGGCGCAATTTTAGAAGCACAGGATCAGGGAGTTTTTACTGCCGGAGTCGATTCTGATCAGTTCTATACAGCTGAGAAGTCTGTAGTGACTTCCATGGTTAAAAATATTGATACATCAGTTTTTAACCTCCTGCAGGAACTAACAGAAGGTGAATTATCAGCTGACCAGTACCATTTGGGTCTTGCTGAAGATGGTGTCGGTCTAGCAGAGATCAGGCTTTTCCAGCTTGATACAACAGGGCAGGCGCTAATGATGGATACAAGAAAGAAAATTATTTCAGGTGAAATAGCAGTACCTGAAACCGTCCAGTAAAGGAGCTATTATGACACTGCGCAAACGTTTATATTTATTATCACTTATTCCATTAATCCTCTCTACTGCGATCATATTATTCATTGTATGGCAAATGGTCAGTCTGAATGCTTCCGGAGAAGAGGATGTAGAAATCCTGACAGACCTGGAGCAGTTGAATAGTGAATTCTTAATCATTCAGCAGTCCCTGGCCAATTTCAGTCTCAGTCCGACTGAAAATAACCGCTTAACAACTCAAAATCAGATGAATAGTACGATTTCACTGATGGAAGAATTATATACAAAACTACCTGAATCATCACTGGAAGACCAGCTTCTAACCATTCAGAATAAATTTGATCAATTGGAGTTTGATGCTGGAACTGCACTTGATCAGGGAGATATTGCCGAAGCGAGCCGCCAGTCTGCCCGGGTTGGCGGAATCATCAATGATGTATTCTACCTTAAAGTACTGGCAGACGACTGGTATCGCAATACATTAGCAGAGAACACGCGACAGATATCTATGATTGTGATTGTGGCACTCAGTGCAGTGGCGATCATTATCACGATTTCAATTGCTGCTGCGACGATCATTTCAAACAGGATCACCCGCCCTCTTCACACAATGCTGAATCAGGCATCACGTGTTGCAGAAGGTGACCTGACTGTAGACATTCCAGTTCAGTCGGGTAAATCAAAATTTGAAATACATCTGCTGTACAATTCATTCAGAGAAATGATTCTCAGTCTGCGACAAACAGTAGAGTCAGTAGACCAGACAAGCACCCGCGTTGCTGATTTTGCAGAAGATGTATCAGGCAAAGTAAGTGAATTAGAAGAAAGCGGAAATCAAATTGCCGCCTCTACTGACGACCTTGCTAAAGGCAGTCAGGCTATATCAGAAGACATTCAGTCTACATCTGAAAAGATGGCTGAACTGAATCACACATTTACAGAAAGCGAAGCACTCGCAGAACGTTCTGCTGAAAAAGGCAGTCAGGCATTAGCATCTGTTAAAGCAGGCCGTGAGTCACTGGAAAGACAAAAAACATTTACAATTGAAAATACAGAAGCTTCCTCTCTGATCTCAAGAGAACTTTCGGCATTTTCAGCTTTCACGACTGAAATTCAGGATGCTGCTAAATTTGTAAGAGAAATCGCTGATCAGACAAACTTGTTAGCACTGAATGCAGCAATCGAAGCTGCCAGAGCCGGTGAACAGGGTAAAGGTTTTGCTGTAGTTGCAGATGAAGTGAAAAAACTTGCAGGACAGTCATCAGAAGCAACTGAAAAAATTACGGCAATGGTCACAAACATTCAAAACGGGATGACCGGTATTACAGATGCTGCTTCAACTGGAAAAAGGTTGTCTTCAGAACAGCTTGATTCTATGAATTTAACTGAACAAGCTTTTGAAGATATTGCACTTAAAGTTCAGGAAATTGATCATGAATTACATTCACTCACATCAAGTATGAAGCAGTCATTATCTTATACTTCAGAAGTAACGGCATCCATGGAAAATGTTTCAGCCGTTACAGAGGAAACTGCAGCAGGAACCGAAGAAATTTCTGCCTCAGCTGAAGAACAGCAAATTTCTTTTGGTAAAGTCAGGAAGTCTATCGCTCACTTACAGGAAATGAGTCTCACAATGCAACAGGAGATGAGCCAATTCAAATTACCCACTAACGGGGATAAAAGTTAGAAAAGGTGTTGAAAACCCCTTTCATATGACTATATGAAAGGGGTTTTTTCGTTACAAAACCATTATGATTCTATTACAAAGCTAAAAAGACTCAATCCCAATTATTTTGTGATTACTGTTTTAAAAGGATTCAGTCGCTCCAAATGTCCGGATTGATATATTTTGACACGTGTAACATTTCCGTCTACCTACCTTTGTCACTCTACGCATTCTGGAAATTAGTCTATACTACTCGGAGAATACTGCAAAATCCGGACGATGATGGAGGAATTAATTATGTTTTCAAACGCTGAAATCGGTATCGACTTAGGTACTGCTAACATACTTGTATATAGTAAAAATAAAGGAATTATTATGAACGAGCCCTCGGTTGTTGCGATCGATGTTAACACAAAAAAAGTTCTGGCAGTCGGAACAGATGCTAAAAATATGATTGGTAAAACACCTGGCAATATTATCGCTGTCCGCCCTTTAAAAGATGGTGTGATTGCCGATTTTGATGTTACAACTGAAATGCTGAAGCACATCATGTCATCAATCAGTAAAACGATGGGCTTCTCAATGCGTAAACCAAGTGTAGTAGTCTGTACACCCTCAGGCGCTACTTCAGTCGAAAGAAGAGCAATTCAGGATGCTGTAAAACATAGTGGTGCGAAGCAGGTTCACTTAATTGAAGAACCGGTTGCTGCTGCGATCGGAGCAGATCTTCCAGTTGGTGAGCCGGTTGCAAACGTAATTGTTGATATTGGCGGAGGAACAACAGAAGTAGCCATTATTTCATACGGCGGAGTTGTTTCCTGTAACACAATCCGCGTTGCCGGAGATAAAATGGACGAAGACATCATTCAGCACGTCAGAAAGGCTTACAACCTATTAATCGGTGAGCGTACAGCTGAACAGATTAAAATGGAAGTGAGTCATGCGCCAATCGAGCACGAAATGAGAGAAATGGAGATTCGCGGGCGGGATCTTGTGACTGGTCTTCCGAAAACAATCACATTACAGTCCACTGAAGTGCAGTCTGCAATTAAAGAATCACTCTTCAGTATCTTAGAGGCTATCCGCTCCACACTTGAAAACTGTCCTCCAGAACTAAGCGGTGATATTGTGGACCGTGGTGTAATTCTTACAGGAGGCGGCGCATTACTGAATGGTCTTCAGCAGTGGCTGAGCGAAGAAATCGTCGTACCTGTACACATTGCTCCGAATCCGCTTGAATCAGTTGCGATCGGAACAGGTAAATCACTATCAGTTATTGATAAACTGCAAAAAGCAGCTAAATAGTAACAGTCAAAAAAGAGTGGGCACATGCTCACTCTTTTTTTGATCTTTCATTTATTTTTCATTTCATAAACGGACAGGTATATTCACTTGTTTTACTTTCCTGAAGCAAGGACGGTTGGTAAAAGAAGTTGGGTGATTTCCACGTATTATCATACTGCTTATGAAAAATGTGTGTCGAAGCAGGAGATACGGGAGGAATCAGCCAGGTCCAGTCGCCTGTTACTTTTCTGTTCTCCTCTTTTTCCCTCTGCTCAAATAATTCAAACTGCTGACTTGCTGTATGATGATCTACAATGCTGACCCCCGCTTTCTTAAATGAGTGCATCACTGCCGTACACAGTTCCAGCACTGCACGGTCTTTCCACATTGTCGATTGAAGTTTAGTACTCAGGTTAAAAGCTTTGGCCGTATTCGGCAGCATGTTATATCGATTTTCATCAGTAAAATTCCGCGCTGCAATTTCTGTTTCCATGTACCATCCGTTGAAAGGCGCTGCCGGATACTCGATCCCGCCTATTTCAAGCTTCATCTCAGATATAATTGGTACTGCATACCACTTCAGTCCAAGCTTATTAAATGCTGCGGAGTCAGGGTGAGTAATCTCCACCTCTTTGATTAAATCTTTTGGAACATCGAAATAATAAGGGTCATTCCCTTTAATCTGGATCACAATAGGTAATACATCAAAATCGGTTCCTTCGCCTTTCCAGCCAAGCGCATGGCAAAATTCCGTCATTTTCACAGAATGAGGATCTCCCATGACCCTTCCGTCCTCCTGAAGGTAACCTGCGTATCTGATCAGCTGATGATTAAAAATTCTGACCGGATCGCCAGAAGTCTCTGAAGGATTAAATACCGTAATCGTTGAACGGATTTTCCCATCATTAGTTGCGTAAGCTATATGCTGAATCAAAGCTTCCTTCACCTGCTCTTCAGTATCAGCTTTACGCATATCAAATACGTTCAGACTGTTCCAAAATAAGCGACCGATGCACCGGTTACTATTTCGCCACGCAAGCTTCGCACCGTATTCAAGCTCTTCATACGTATGTTCATAGCTTCCACTGTCCGACAGGCTCTTTTTTATCTCAGAAAGCCTGTTGTTACAAGCCTCTGAACTGAATTGATTCTCTATATAAAATTGTTTAATAAATGATTCTGCTTTTTGATAAATTGGATGTTCAGTCATTATAATCACAACCCCGTACTGATATATGGCTCATCATATCACACAACAATCTAAAAACGGAGACGCGAATATGCACCATTTAATGAACAACAATTTAAAAGAGACAGCCCGAAAGCTGTCTCTTTTAAGCAAGTCTTTTGAAATTCTGACCCAATATCTCGTTCATATTGTGAACCGTTATAAAAGCTTTCTCATCCTGTTTGCCAACATAATTTTTTAGACGTGATAAATCTTTACGTCCTAAAATCGTCGTAATGACTTCTTTTTGTTCATAGTTAAAAGCTCCCTTGGCTGTGTGAATGGTTGCACCTCTGCCAAGTTCACCTACAATAAACATCCGGATTAACGCGCTCTTCTGGCTGATAATCACAACTTCTTTATTAGCATTGAACTGCTGAAGTGTGTAATCGATCATCAGTCCGTTTAAAATAACACCGAAGAAAGCGTACATGCCTGCCTGCGGTCCAAATAACAGTGAAGACGAAAGTGCAACAGCAAGGTCAGAAAACAACACAGCCCGGCCAATTTCAATTTTGATATATTTGTTTAAAATCATTGCGATAATATCCGTACCACCAGTAGATGCCCGCTGGTGAAAAACAATCCCCATACCAATCGCTGCAATACACTGACCAATAATCAGCTGTATTAAAATATCATCACTGAGTGGCGCTGAGATGGGTACAAGCCATTCAAGCAGCCATACATACCCTGACAGTGCAAAGCTTGTATAAATCGTTTTTGTGCCAAATTGAAATCCTAAAAAAATGACGCCCAGAATAAATAAAATAATATTAACTAAAATCATAAATAGTCCTATTGAAATTCCCGGAACTAACGAATTAAGCACAATCGACATCCCGCTGACGCCACCAGTGGCCAGATTGTTCGGTGATAAGAAAAAGTGAACATTCACAGCAACAAAAAATGCACCGAGATTCATTAATAAAAACGTAATAAGCTTCTTCATACGAAATACCTCCTTCATTTTAAGGATTATTTAAAAGCACGTTATTTCAGCATTTTTCATTCACAAAAACGCATTATACGCCCTCTCAAACAGCATGTAAAGGAGTTTCAATTCATACAGAATCGTGTACGTTTTCAGATATTTTTAATGATTCCTGCGTTTGAATAATTATTCATGCTGTCGGACCGTCCTTATACATTCCTCAAGAATTTCGGCATTTTTATGAAATAACAGCCCTTCCTTTTCAGAAGATTTTTTACTCATCTTAAGAAACTCTGCTCTGCATTTTTCAAGCAGTGAGACCAATTCCCTTTCATCTTCAGAGCGATCATAAAGATCTAAGAATAGCTTTCCGTCAGCTTCAATCTGCGCAAGAAACACGTCTGTGATATTAACACTTCGCCTCTCCAGTTGTTCTCTTAGCCAGTCAACATCCCGGTTAATAGAATTGAGTGCCTTTTCAATAGGTTTTCCATCCATAATAATTGTTTCGGCGGGTTTCCCTTCCTGAGAGATCTTTTTAATATCCTCCTGCACGACAGGCATCCTGGATTTTTTCAACATCACATTCAACTCTCCGGAAGGTTCAAGAATGGCGAAGTTGACATCCGACACAGAAAAGATATCTTTTCTTCTCAGCAATTCCATTAATTCATCCGTCGTATAACGCTCTTTTTTTAAGTTCCCTTCAATCAACTTACCCTGCTGAATAAATACTGTCCCCTCACCCTCAACAATGTCCCTCAGCTTCTTGCTTTTTAAAGAGAGGTAATCCACTGCAAGCGGAATTGAGATAAATGACAGTATGCCAAGGACGCCATGCAGGAATTTCCGGTCCAACCCTGTAATCACTTCTGCACCAATACTTCCAATCGTAATACCTGTCACATATTCAAAGAAAGATAATTGTGAAATCTGCTTCTTCCCCAGTAATTTGGTACACACAAATAAAACGATGACCATCAACAGGCCTCTGATGATGACCATTAGCCAGTCACTCATTTACGCTTCTCCTTTAACTGCAGCAATTCCCTCTCCATTTTTGAAATCTCTTCATAGATTGCTGCATATTCAAGTGTTTTATCTTTATCTTCCAGCCATTTCTGTATGTGTGCGAGCTGCTGCTCAATTTTCTCTGTCTGATGCTGCAAAGAATACCACTTCCTTTTTTATCTATCTTCCCCAATTCTTTTTTCAGACATACAAAAACCTGCTGCACACGTCTGCCGGCCTTACATGGATTAATTGAAATATCGCCAATTGGAATGAAATCACTTCATACTTCAATGTCACTACCATTATTTTTCTATCTGAACTGGTTATCAATTTCTATGGCGGAAGCTTACTTCTAGTACTTGCCTCTCTATTAGGAATAAGGTAGATTAAGTTGAAACCTTGAAGGAGGAACTTACAGTGAACATCATTTTCTTTTCACCTCATTTCCCTCAGAACAGTACAGAATTTTGTGTATATTTAAGGAAAAACGGTGCAAACGTCCTTGGAATTGGGGACACTCCTTTTGATCAACTTTCGACCAAGCTGCAAAACACATTGACGGATTATATTCAAATTCCTCAATTGGAAAACTATGAGGACGTGTTTAAAAGTGTTGGTTTGTTTATTTATAAATATGGAAAAATAGATCGTTTTGAATCCTTAAATGATTACTGGCTTGAACTTGAAGCAAAAATACGAACCGATTTTAATATTTATGGAACAAAACTCGATACCGTTTACGAGGTTATTCATAAATCGAAAATGAAAATGTTTTTTGATCAGTGTGATATTTCAAAGATTCGAAGCGTCAAAGAAATTAATTTAGAAAAAGTCGAAAAATTTTTACAAGAGGTTGATTATCCGATTGTCATTAAACCTGATCATGGATCTGGTGCAAGCATGACATCAAAAATTACGAATCATGATGAACTGGTTCAGTTTTTCAATCACAATAGGGATTCTGGCGCTTTTATTGCAGAAGAATTTATCGATGGACATATTTTTACCTATGATGGATTAGTCGATCGGGATGGACAGGTGCTTTTTGATGCGTCACACTTTTTCGATCAAAACATAATGACTGTGGTAAATTCCGATGATCACTTACACTATTATTGTTTAAAGGAAGTCCCTGGCAATGTGCGGCAAGCCGGGCAAAGTATTTTAAAAGTATTCGGAATTAAAGAACGATTTTTTCACATCGAATTATTCAAATCCTTAAAAGACGGCAAACTATACGGATTAGAAGTAAACATGCGTCCCCCAGGCGCATGGATGACAGATTCGATTAATTACACTTATGATATTAATATTTACAAAGAATGGGCGAATTTAGTTGTACTCAACCAGGTGGACTGCAATCAGGAAGGTAAATATTTTACTGCTTATGCCAGTCGAAAAAACCATAAGAACTATGTGTTCAGTCACGATGATATCCTTCATTCTTATTCATCTCAATTGGTTCAGCATAATCGTATTGAGGATGTATTTAGTCAGGCTATGGGAAATTATGCGTACCAATTTAGAGCCGAAACCTTTGAAGAGGTAGAAGCAATTACTGCTTTTGTGCAGGAGGAAAAGAGGGATTAACATGAAGGTTTCATACCATAAGGAATACAGCCATGCTTTGCAAAGGGATATGGAATTTAAAGTTTACGGGCATAGTGGTAAGCCTGTCTTAGCTTTTCCTACTTCTTGCGGCAGATTTTTTCAATTTGAAGATAACGGAATGGTAGAAGTCCTAAGTGACTTTATAAATGAAGGTAAGATTCAACTTTGGGCATGTGATGGAATTGATGAAGAGACTTTTTTTTCAGCAGACCCTGATATATACGCCCGCATGAATCGTCAAAATCAATACGATGACTATATTTCAAACGAACTTATCCCTTCTATTTTAAATGAGAGCAAGTGGAATAATCAGGGAGATGATCAAAAACTGTGGATCACTGGATGCTCAATGGGTGCTTTCCATAGTGCGAACATTTATTTTCGACACCCTCATCATTTCGATGGTTTACTTGCATTAAGTGGCGTTTATTCAACGAAATACTTTTTTGGGGAAGAAATGAATGAAAAGATTTATTTCCATTCTCCTCTGCATTATTTACGCGGGCTGAACGATGAAAGCTATTTGGAGGCTTTTCGGAATAGTCGTCTTGTCATCTGTACGGGTCAGGGTGCATTTGAGGATGAAATGATTGCAGATACGCATGAATTAAAGCAGGTGTTGGAACAGAAATCCATTCCTGCACGCGTTGATTTCTGGGGAGATGACGTTAATCATGATTGGAATTGGTGGAGGAAACAGCTGAGGTATTATGTGAGTGGGTGGATGTAAGGACAAGTAAAACCAGACTTTTGTATACGAGATTGTTGATTCCCGCTGCAGACGCTCATTTTCCTTGGGGCACAATAGCAAAAATCAGTAATTTTTAAAAAAGCGCCCTCACAAACAAAAATTTCGTGAGGGCATTGTTTGTATAAAATAATTTTTACTTATTGATTAACCAGCAAAATAATTAAAACACAGATTAGCTGGAGCGGATATGAACCCTCAAGTGAGATGATGTGTGAGGTTTTTCTTTACCATTATACTACATTTATACAAAAAATAGTTTAAAAGGAAAGTGAATAAAATCGATATTTCATTAATAGTATAAACTACCTTGATCCGTAAAAAGCGTCTACTATCTTAGGTAGATACTCGTTAGAGTGTTTAAAAATACTATAACTTCCATTTTGTAAGAAAAGTATACCTGTTTACAGTGAAAACCATCCACTTTAATTAAGCATTAGTTTACAACCAATTCAACCTCCCATTCTTCCTTTGGCAAGTTAATGGTTTCTATTACCTTTAGACTTAATCGATAAACATCTCTGGCACTTAAATCAACATTAATGTACATATCATTTTGTAACACCCCTCTCCTTTTGAATTTATTAATATCTGGAGAAAACAAATTCGGGTATTTTTCCTGAATAACTGAAAAGTTAGAATCATTTAACTGAATCACTGTATTAAGAGTTGTAACCCACACCTCTCTCCAATTTGAGACTTCATAATTATTTCCCGCAATTGTTAATAACCTAGGAGAAGTACCTTTTACATCCTTTATTTCATTACTTTTAGAACCAAAATAACTCCATACTTGTAAACTCTTATCAGCTAATAAATTTGTTCTTGCCTTAATTTCACCAATCGTCCAATTATTAACATTTCTAAATGTTTTATTTATTTCTAAATGACTATTAGCCAAATTCTCTCGTTTCTTTTGAAAGGGTTCATTAGACATTTCAGAGTTATAGGCTGTCAATGTTAAATTCCCCAGAACATGTAAGTTTGTATCGTGTATGTTCTCCCACTCATCACCTAGAGCGATTTTCCAAGGGTCAGAAATCGTTTGTGGCATAATATGTTCAACGGTTAGATTATCATAATTTATTTTCTCTTTATGATTATACGACTCCTCAATAGATTCGAGAATAAACTTGGTCTTTCTTGCTCTATCTCCACCCCCATATAAGCGAGTTGCAAGTAAATTATCTCTAAATTCTGGGTCTTTTGGATAACCTTTATTCTGTAAGAAAGCTTTTATCTCATCTATAAGCTCTTTTCCTGAAAAACCCTGAACTTTTTGTATTAGGAGAGGAAAAATCTTATTCAATTCATTTGTTGGGATGTTGCAGACAAACCTTCTTATTAAATAATTTTCTATTATCTCTGCGATACTAACAAAGTCTTCCGCTAATAAGTATCCCCTTTTATATAAGGTGAACATATTTAAAAAGAAAGGGTATGATGTTCCTGCATCGAGTCTGTTAAGTCTATTTAACATTCTCCTTATAGTAGGATCATTAATAAACTTTGGGTTTTTTATAATTTTGTAATAGTCTGATAGTTGATACAACTCTTTAATATGCTCAATTACATTTCCATTACTAACTGAATTCTTTAACTCTAAATAAACCTCAGTATTTCTTACTATTTTTCCTTCCCTCATCAAAAAATGCCTAATATATTCTGTTAACGAATCTAAATAGTAATCTTGCATTGGTTTCCAATATTTCTGATATATTTCCTCATGCTTATCGTTACTAACTCTCATAAAGAAAAAATTCCGAATCAGGTCAGCTTGAGTTAATGGTCTACCTTTTGCATTTAAACTCTCAAACACTAAATACGGATTATCATCGGAAGCAAGGACGATACTTACCAGCGAGAGTCTATTTGACACCAGTGATTTAAGCATATTTAGTTCAATTTCGGTTTTACTAATTTTTTTCTTAAAATACTCGTAAGCCTCTCCAATATTTGATTTCTCCTCAAGAGCAATTGAATCAACTAAAGATTTATATGCTGCTCTGTCTAATTGTGTGGGTAAAAGCTTATAATAGCTATTACCCTTCTTCCATTTATTTACGAGTAGATTTTGATGTATTTCTTCCGCAAGGTCTATATTACCTTCTTCTTTAGCTTTGTCCCTAATAGCTATTAATAGAATAGAGAGTGTTGTTAGTCTTTGTTGACCGTCTATAACTAAGTACTGTTGTACTTCATGCGGTTCAGAGTCAATTGACATGCTTACTATTGAACCTATAAAATGACTCCTATTTTCATCTGTTAAACGAATATCTTGAATATCTTCCCACAATTGCTTCCATTGTGGATTTAACCAACTATATGTTCTTTGGAATAGTGGGATTACATATTGTTTTGTACCTTCAATCATTGGCTGAATGATAGACTCTGTTGCTTTCATAAATAGTGAAGCCTCCTAGACATCTGATTATTTTCCATAATAATAATTTCACACTCTCCGTTTCTAATTCTTTTTCAGTAGTTAAATTGTATCATATTAGACTAAATAGGCTTTACCTCAATTTTACATTTTCTATAAAGTGATTTTTTCAATAAAAAGAAGAGACCCATCCTATACACAAAATAATAGGGGGAATATGTTAAAATATACCCCTTCCACGAGTTGAAGTGAACATTTAATTTTTCTAATCATTCTATATCTCAAATCCATGTTTTTGGTAACTGTTTTATAAATATATGAACACTTGTTAGCCTCACATTCTTATCAATGATTTTATCGCTTATTTCTCCTCTCCCTCCACGCATATAAATTATGTTAAGCATTCTGCAATGCTCTCTGTATCTTTCAATTAAATTCAAAGGTTATTTTTGTTCTAAGTAAAAAGAGGGTAGCTACAATCGCTATCCTCTCACTACTATTATTTAATAATTCCCTTGAACGCTGCACTAATAATTACGTTTTAAAGAACAATGCGTCTGAATTTATAGGAAAATAAAAGGAGTTTCAACAATTTCTAACGTTCTAAATATTAACAAAACAGTTTGGTATCGGGTTTTTAATGCTGACCCCTTTTACCTATTCTGGCCATTGATGTTATGTTACTCTATCTTCATCCTCTTTGTAGGATTCTTCCGATAAGTCTCTTGGATGTGTATAACAATAGTTAACATAATCTCTATACTCTTTTACTGTCATTTCATTAAGCTCAGCTAAGTATTTAAGTGCAGTATGCCACTTCTTAATATCTAGCTGAGCCGCAACGTCCTTATTCTGTACCCATTCGAAAGGGTTATAATGATTTTTTGAGATGTTCAAACTTGAAGCCATAGGCAGCATGTTGTTTAAAGTTGTACCTCCATGACCTGTATCCAAACAGATAAAATGATCTAAATGCGTACCCTCATCTAAATTGCTAATGGCACACCCATTAAAGAGATTTAATATCTCGAATGCTTGTGCAGTTGCGAGATCAGAAGGTAACTTTTTTAACCTAGCTCTTCTCCTTTGTCCGCTAGCTACCTTTATGTGAGGGTTCTCCTTATAATACTTACGTTTACTTTCCTTAATTTTATCAGCATTCTCTTGACGAAATTGTTTACGCTGTTCTCTTATTCGTTGACCATTGTCTTCCTGCCATTTTTTTTTATAAGCTGCAATGGCTTCTGTATTTTTTTTTGCATATAACCGCTTCCTCTCTGCTATTACTTGAGTGTTTTTAACTATGTATTTTTTGTTTCTTTCTTTTATTACATCTATATTTTCCAAATAGTACTGTTTATTACGTTCTCTTATTTTTCCTGCATGCTTACTGTAGTAGTGACGTGCTTTCCCATTTTGATCGTCTTTATTTTCAAAATGCCACCGACTCTTTCTCTCCCTTATAGCTTCTGCGTTCAATTGTTGATATTGCCGCATATACTCCCTAATACGATCTTTATTGGCTTCTCGATACCTACAATCCCTTTCTTTGAAAGCTTCCTTATTCTCTTCTCTGTAACGTTTTTTAGTAGCTGCAACCTTTTCAGCATTATTCTTTAAATATTCCTTATTATCCTTAGCTCTGCAAACCTTACAGGCTGATTGCTTGCCTAATTTTCCTTTTTTATCGTTGCTATATTCTTCTAATTTCTTAATGCTACCGCATTTTGTACATTCCTTATGACAAGCACCGTCAATGTTTATTAATTCGATTCTCTTTCGCATGGCCATTTCAACATCCCCTTAAATGAGGTGTATATCAACTTTTTTAACTATATCATGATTTAAACTATCATAAGTTTGAAGGGACACTTATGATAGTTTAAAAATTTTACGACAATTTTCGCGCTACAGCATCCTTTTACTGGACAAAATTACTCAAATCCAGTAGAGATAGCAAAACTTTAACATCATTCTCTCTAGCACCTTCTTTAATCTTTTGATCAACTTTAATATTAATGGTTTCCCAAAACTTTATTTCAATCCAACAATTATCGAAACATCTAGAGACTTGTTTTTGTAGGATGAAAAGCATCTAATATCTGTCTCGTATCGGAGATTTATTACAGCTTAGCGAGTGGCTTAAGGTGCTACTCGCCTATTCTACAACAAGAAGATCAATAAATGGTGAAAATACCCCCCCTCCTTTATCAAAAATTCACTTACCTTTGCAGCCTCTTCCTCTTTTGATAACTATTGCACTTCTAATTAAGTAATTTTTTGCTCAGCATCGTTCAAAGCTTTTTCTGCTTCCTTCAAATTTTCTTGAGCCTTAATCATGTCGTCCAGCACCATGCAATTGATAAAAATAAAAAGAGACGCCTTATTAAGACATCTCTTTCTCAGCAGATTACCGTGGTCACAAAACACTCCATTTTCATGTGACCCCATTCTTTAACCCCACTAATCCCCTATCGGTTATCAATCGTCTCCGGATACATGTCATGATTCATCAAACGGTGAAATGCCATTTCTTCATACTTTGTCCCAGGTTTGCCATAGTTTACGTATGGGTCAATTGAGATCCCGCCGCGTGGAGTGAATTTCCCCCAGACTTCAACATAGCGCGGATCCATCAGTTTAATCAGATCGTTCATGATGATATTCATGCAGTCTTCATGAAAGTCACCGTGATTTCTGAAGCTGAAAAGATAAAGCTTTAATGATTTACTCTCAACCATTCTCTGATCAGGAATATAGCTGATATAAATCGTCGCAAAATCCGGCTGATTCGTTTTAGGGCATAGTGAAGTAAATTCAGGACAGTTGAATTTCACAAAGTAGTCTCTGTTTACGTGTTTATTATCAAATGCTTCAAGGACTTCAGGTGCATAGTCAAAAGAATAGGGAACATTCATTTCACCAAGCAGATTAACTCCTTCAAGCTCTTTTTCATTGCGTCCTGTCATAAGTGGTTACCTCCAGATTTGAAAAGTTCAGACACTTGTTATAAGTGCTGAAGCTAGACATATTAATATTTCAGCGTTAAAAAAGCATCTGAGTCAGATGCTTTTTATCCTGTAAAGTTATTTTACTTTCAGCAGTTTTTAATTGCAAGGTCAGCGTTTTTTTACAGGGATACCGATTTTTAAAGTTGGTGACATTTTATATGGATTATAGTCGGAGTTGTATACCTCAATATGGTCGAGCCCGTTGAGTTGGACCTGTAATCCCTGCTCAGTTGCCCATTTTTTTAATTTCTCATAACTTTTCCAGGCATGCTGTCCTTTATGTTCGGTTACCGCATAATCATGGGAAGGAACAATGATTCTGTGCATATCTGAGGGGAACGTCTTTTTTCCAAGAGCTTCTGTGCCAAAGTAATATGTGAAACCGTCCTGTCTGTCCTGATAGGATAAACCGATGAAATCTGAACTTCCCTGAGCAATCCCCATACTTAAAAGCCTGTCACGCGCTTCCTCAATCAACGGAAAAATGTCTCCCTGTGCAGCCGCTTCATAAGTACCTGTCCATCTCATGCCAATAAAATAAAAGCTGGATTTCCTAACGATTTCAAAATCAGCCATCTCCGCTCTCCTTTCTTTCAGCTGTAAACGATCTATTATTCTTATATTTTAGCAAATTCTGAATACATATGGTGTATTCAACACATTATTTTTATTAAAGGTACGTTAAATATGTTATTTTTAAGCTAGAAGGATTGGTTTCAATTCTACTAAATGGGGTGGAGAAATGAAAAAGAAAAGTTGGGTGATGTTGATCCCCGGCGTTTTAATTATCGCAGCTATCATCTTTTTTGTGTTTTCGGATGAACTTCTGAACCGCTCATATGGAAGTGAAGCAAGTACAGAAGCTGATCTGGCACCAAATGAAGAGACAGCTATTTTTGCAGGTGGATGTTTCTGGTGTATGGAGCCTCCTTACGAAAAGTTAGCTGGTGTCAGAGACGCCGTTTCGGGATATATAGGTGGAGATGAAGAAAACCCTGAATATAGAGAAGTGGCTAACGGAGAAACCGGTCATACGGAAGCAGTTCAGGTCATTTATGATCCTGAGGTGATCAGTTATGAGGATCTGCTTGATGTCTATTGGCGACAAATCGATCCGACTGATGCTGAAGGACAGTTTGTCGATCGGGGCAAACAATACCGCCCTGAGATTTTTGTGAAGAATGAAGAAGAACGTGAAGCTGCCGAAGCTTCCAAACAGGAGATCATTGAATCAGGGCGTTTTGAAGATGAAATTATCGTTCCGATCACTGAAGCTTCAACGTTTTATGTAGCAGAAGAATATCACCAGGATTACTACTTGAAAAATGGAGACCGTTATTACTTCTACCGGACCAGCTCCGGACGTGACCGGTTCCTGAATCAATATTGGGAAGAAGATGAACGTGAAGTTGATCTTCCGACAAAAAATGAAGTTGAACAGGAAAGTCCTTACGCAGTTAATTATACTGAAGAGGAATTAAGAGAAATGCTGACAGACATTCAATATGAAGTGACTCAGGAAGACGGAACGGAGAAAGCTTTCGACAATGAGTATGACGGATTTTATGAAGATGGTATTTACGTCGATATTGTCTCAGGTGAACCTCTTTTCAGCTCAAAAGATAAGTACGATTCACGCACAGGCTGGCCTTCATTTACAAAGCCACTGGTTCCTGAAAATATTGTAGAAGTTGAAGACCCGGGCATTTTCGGAATGCGTATTGAAGTAAGAAGTAAATTTGCCGATTCGCATTTAGGACATGTGTTTGAAGATGGTCCTGAGCCTACTGGACTTCGCTACTGCATGAACTCTGCAGCCATGCGCTTCGTCCCGGCTGAAGACCTTGAAGAAGAAGGTTATGAAGAATTTTCATACCTGTTTGAAGAATAGAACTTAAAGTCATCTGTCACGTTAAATTAGACAGATGGCTTTTAATTTTTTAAAATAAAAGAAAGTTGTGTTAAGGAGGAAGATACATATGACATTATTATCGGATATTTTAACTTTTAATCAGACATTTGTAGAAGAAAAGCAATATGAGCCTTACGTAACAACAAAAATCCCTAACAAGAAACTCGTTATTTTAACTTGTATGGATACAAGATTGGTAGAGCTTCTGCCAAAGTCCATGAATGTAAAAAATGGTGATGTGAAAATGGTACGCAATGCCGGTGCAGTCATTACACATCCATTTGGCAGTATTATGAGAAGTCTTCTTGTAGCGATTTATGAATTACAAGCTGAAGAAGTGTTAATTATTGGCCATTATGACTGTGGAATGAGCGCTGTTAATAGTCACGCTACTGTTGAAAAGATGAAAGAACGCGGTGTGTCAGAAGATATATTTAATACGCTGTCTTACTCAGGAATCGATCTTCACAGCTGGTTGAAAGGCTTTGATGACGTACAGGAAAGTGTAAAGAACAGTGTTGAAATGGTACGCAACCATCCACTCATGGACAAAAAAGTACCGGTACACGGTCTAGTTGTGGACCCAAGTAACGGGAAACTTGATTTAATTGAAGAAGGATATTAAAAAAGTGTGCGGGAATCCCGCACACTTTTTTATTTTACTTCTTTCTGTACTGTCCACGTATGAAAAACGGTTGTAAAGCTGCCTTCTGAAGAAGGACTGCACGCATAAAGTCCAAGTTTGACTGGTCCGTTCGGTTCATCATGAAGTCTCATAATCCGGATTTGCTCATATTCTTCATCCGCTGCAAACTTCGCCCATACACGGTAATCTCCTCCGGCGCGAGTCACCTTAAAGGATAACGAAATTTCTCCTTCAGGAGTCGGGACGTTCTTGGATGACCAATCTGAAAAACCACTATTTGTTACGACTGAACCAAGGTATGAATACTTTTCAGGTACGTATTCAAGAGATACCTTCATCCAGCAATCGTCAGAAATCAAGATCATGACCCCTGCCTGGTCATAGCGTTCTGATGGGTCCTTCATGGTGAGTGTTACTTCTGTTTCGAATGCGCCAAGCAGCTCTTTATAAATAGCATGACCATTCATTTGGTCAAAGCCATAAAAGGTTTTTCTCCAAAAATCAGTTTTTGGCTGGGTGGTCATACTGAGCTCTTTATTATGAAGGGTCCAATTTTCGGGTTTATTCAGCCAGCTGCAGTCATTTCCCTGATCATCCAATAATGAAAGCATGTTGAGGACTCCTTTCGATACGGTTATGACTTCATGTTTACCCATAAAGTCAGATCTTAACACCGCAGATCCACTATTTTACAAGATCATGCTTAAATGCATAGATGACAGCCTGTGTTCGATCCTGAACTTCAAGCTTTCCAAGGAGGTTGCTGACGTGTGTTTTTACAGTTTTCAAAGCTATGTAGAGTTCATCAGCAATTTCCTGATTTGTTTTACCTTCGGCGATTAGCATGAGAATTTCAAGCTCTCTTGCAGTCAGCTCTGAGTGAGCAGGTTTCACTTCTTTTCTTCTCATTCGCTGCATGACTTTACCAGTTACTTCAGGTTCAAGAACTGTTTCTCCATAGTGAGTCTTTCTGATCGCTTCTGCAATTTCGCTCGCTTTTGAGGTTTTAAGCAGGTAACTGACTGCCCCGGCCTCCAGTGCAGGGTATACTTTGTCATCATCCAGAAAACTTGTGACAATCATTATTTTCGCCTCAGGCCATTGTTCAATAATCTTAGAAGTTGCTTCTATTCCATCCATTTCTTTCATCACTAAATCCATTAAAATAATATCGGGTTTCAGTTCAAGCGCCATTTTAACAGCTGGTCCGCCATCATCGCATTCCCCCACGACCTCAATATCCTTTTGTGATGATAAATACGAGCCGACTCCAATTCTGACCATCTCATGATCATCTACAAATAATACGCGAATCATGTCAGTTCCTCCTTTCCTTCAAAAGGTACTTTTATTTCAAGACGTGTTCCCTGACCGGGCAATGATACAACCTTGAAGGTCCCGCCTATTTCAGCTGCTCTTTCTTTCATGTTATTCAGACCATATGAACCCGCTTTATCTTCAGAAAGCTCAAATCCTTTTCCATCATCAGAAATTCTCATAATGACGTAACCATCTCTTAAAATACACAATACATTTAACATAGTGGCTTCAGCATGCCTGAGCGTATTCGAAATTGATTCCTGAAGGATTCTGAATAAGTGGTCTTCAATTCCGCGTGCAAGTTCCATGGAATCTGCTTTCCAGGAAATATTCAACGGTACTTTTTGCTGAAGTTCAACTAATAGTTCTTCTATTCCTTCAGGCAGTGTCTTCCCTTTTAAAGCAGCTGGTCTCAGATGAAGCAATAGAGCTCTCATTTCAACCTGAGACTGGTGAATCATCTTTTCTACCATTTGAAGCTGATGATTTGATTCTTCAGTCTCGTTAATAGCTGACATCAGCATTGACGCTGCAAAAAGCTGCTGGCTGACTGAATCGTGCAGATCTCTCGCCAGACGCTGTCTTTCAAGTGAGACCATCTCCTGAATTTTCTGTTCCTGCTGCTCCACTCTCTCACTTGCCAGCCGCTGATTGGTTTTAACCTGCTCATTCCACATTTTCTGAAGATCAGACACTTTTTCAGAAAGCCGTGAAAACTCAGCTATGTGTGGCGTGTTTTCATGTGAAGCTGCACGCCCCTGCAGGAGATCATCAACTTGCCTTTCAACTGTAATCACTTGTTTTTTTACACCACTGCTCTGGATTGCTCCCCATAAGAAGCCGACTAATAATAGCTGAATAATTAAAAAGAAAATAAATGGAACATCCAGAATAGTTAAGTTCCACAAAAGCCCCCAGTCAGCTGGAGGGAAAAATAACAAATATAATCCGAGGGTCATGATCGCGCTGAACAGACTAATGCTGACAGCGTGGAGAATCATTTTAGCTGTCATACCCGCTTCACCTCAAGATCACCAATCCATACTGATGACAGGATTGTACATTTCTGCTGTGCATGCTGATACCCTTCAGACTGATACACCACATTTTCATTCCAAAGTCTTGCTGAGAATGCTTTTAAAATGGAAACCTCTCCCGCAAAAGCTGAATGCTGAACAGAAAGCTCCAGTTCATATGGAATCAGAATGGTAATGTTTCCTGTAACATTGCGCAATGATATGAATACTTCCCGATCCGGAAGCACTGTATTACTTAAATCAATCAAAACGTCCCCTATTCCGTTCTGAAGGTGAATATCCTCCCATTCATACGATTGATTCGGTGTTTCATGAGAACCGACCCATTTATTTAAAAAGAATGGTTTTTTAGTCGTAAAAACCTTCTCCCCCTCTGAAGTCTGTTCAGTTTTTACGACTGGTTCAAAGATAAGAGGATTCTTTTTGGTTTCCATATATTTTAAAATAAGATAAATGATCAATACGACAAAAAGAATTCGGAGAGTTACCATAGATAGAATCGCCATCAGCAGCATGACTGCCCCGATACCAACCATAATTTTCCCATACATATGCTGCCAACCCTGTTTTCCAAAGTAAAGCAGCCCGCCGGACAGCACTAAAGAGAAAATCATTCCGCTATTAAATAAAATGATTTCAACCAGGACCACAATCAGTATGGCGGTCAGCCAGTTCGATAATGTCATTTGCTGCAACTTTCCCATTCTGTCCACCTCCCTGCTTCTCTATTTTATCTTGTATTCATGAGTTCAGAAAGACTGAATTCGGGAGAAGGTGTAAGACCCGCTCCCGAATAATTAATGCTTTAACTGTTCAATCTGTTCATCAATAGACTGTTCTTCTTTCTTCTTATCGGTTCCTTTTAAATATTGTTCAATCTGATGGTAGCGGCGATCTTCTTCTGTTACCTTTTTAGGTGTCGCCGACTGCTTCTCACCGATCACTGCATTTTCTTTTGCCATATACTCAAGCCGTTTCAGTTCGAGGTCTTTCAGTTCAAATGTCAATTGTTCAAGCTGCAGTTCGAGCGTTTCAAGCTGAGCATTTGCTTCTGCAAGTGTCTTCTCGAGTCTTTCAGCACGTCCACTGTAATATGTGAACTCTCTAAGTGCGGCTGCTGAGAGCGCTTCTTCACCTGCTTCTTCTGCAAGCTGCACATGCTCCTTGCGTTTATCTGCCATTGACTTTGCATGTGAATATTCTTTTTCAAATTCTTTCTTCAACAATTCCTGACGATCTGTCAGTTGCTTCGCTTTCTTTACTGCCGCCTGGCAGTCTTTCAGTTCACGCTGAATGTCATTAACCGGGTTAGAATGCTCTCTGTTACGCTTTGCTTCCAGAATATCCTGCCTGATGACTTCAGTAATTTTTGTCAGTACGTTACTCATTATGATCGTCTCCTTTTAATTATGATTGTATTAATATGATTTCTTCTTAAGGTCCTGCCATTGTTTCTCAAAGTAGGAAAAGTCGCTGACTGCTTCGCTGTTGTTCCACTTTTTCCATACGACGTATAGGACATAGACTGCGATTACGCCTAAGATTGCCGGTACGTTAAGGACTGCAGACAAACCTGCGATGATTGCGACTGACGCGAAGACGACTTTCAGCCATGTTTTTCTGCTTGAGAAGTAACCTTTCACCCCGATATAAGTAATCACAAGGCTGACTGCAAGACCGACGATTGATCCTAGGTTTGATAGTGCGACAATTGCAGCGGTAATCCCGATGACTGTTAGCCAAAATTTGTTCATGTTGTTGCCTCCTTTGTTATTTGTAACCTTAGTGTACGTTTGTTTTGAATCCGCCGACAGGAGCCCCGGCTTGATTTTGTAGTAGGACCTGAGGCGTATATATATGCAGGACAATACAAAAAAGCCACCTCTCAACGAAGCGGCCTTTACTGATTCAGTTTATTTAACAGCCTGCCGACGATGCGTTCCCAGAAGGGCTTACCCTTTCAAAAATCCTCCTCGAGCATGCTGTATAGGTAGTGATCTTCCCAGACTCCGTTAATAAAAAGGTTTTTTCTTAAGGTACCTTCTTTGAACATCCCGACCTTTTCCAATACTTTTTGAGAAGCTTCATTTCTTGGCGAAACCATCGCTTCCACTCTGTGAAGTCCAAATTCACGAAATGCAAACTTTAATGCCGCCTCAACAGCTTCAGTACCATAACCTTGTTTTGTATGGTGTTCATCAAGAGAATAGCCGATATAAGCTGAAGCGAAAGGTAACCTTCTTATTGAATAGATTGAGACACTGCCGATTAATCGGTTTGTATCATTATGATAGATGCCCCAGCTGTATTCCTTCCCAAGTCGCTGCGCCTGCTTTGCCTCAACAAGTTTTTCAAGCTGAGCTTCACGTGTGTAGAATGGTTCTGGATGCTTCGGTTCAAAGATCGTCCAAAACTGCTTATTGCGGATGAGCAGCTCTACAAATTCATCAATATCACTTTCTGTAAGCGGACGAAAGTAAAGCCGACTGCTTTTTAGTAGCACCATGGAATTCTCCCCATTTCAAGATTCTATAATAAGTGTATACCCCCGCTTCAAAAAGATCGACCAGTAAAATGCAAAAAGAAAAAATAATTTTCCGTCATTCTGTAACAGTAAAAGCCCTGGCAAGTTTGCCAGGGCCGAATGATCATTCAGAAGTCAAACGGATGAATTCTTCTGCATCTTTTATGCAAAGGTCAATCCCTTTCATCCAGAATGCTTCTTTGGTGATATCTTCACCAAGGTGCTTCATTGCAAGATCTTCTGTCGTCATCACAGCTGTATCGCGCAGCAGTGCCATATATTTTTCTTCGTAATCTGTTCCTTCTTCCAGCGCTCTTGCATACACGCTTAGTGAGAACAGGTAGCCAAATGTGTAAGGGAAGTTGTAGAATGGGACCCCTGTAATATGGAAGTGAAGTTTAGATGCCCAGAAGTGCGGCTCGTTATCTTCAACAGCGCCAGCATACGCTTCATTCTGTGCTTCTATTGTCAGTTCATTCAAACGTTTTGCCGTAACAAAACCTTCTTTACGTTCTTCATAAAAACGCTGTTCAAAAATAAATCTTGAGTGGATATTCATAAAGAAAGCAATACTTCTCGAAACTTTATCTTCCAACAGAGCTGCCTGCTCATCTTTCGTATCCGCTTCTTTTACAGCAGCATCTGATACAATCATTTCAGCAAAAGTGGATGCTGTTTCAGCCACATTCATTGCATACATGCGATTTAACGGATCCATTGGACGAAGTGCGTACGTATGGAATGCATGACCCAATTCATGTGCCAGCGTCGCAACATTGGACATTGAACCGCTGTAAGTCATGAAAATACGTGACTGCTCACTTTGTGGGAAACCGGTACAGAATCCGCCCGGTCGTTTGCCGGCACGATCCTCTGCTTCGATCCAGCCATCCTTAAAAGCTTTTTCAGCAAATGATGCCATTTCCGGACCAAATTTTTTGAAATGCTTCAGGATGAATTCAGCACCTTCACTGTAAGACAATGTTTTTACACTTGAAGAAATCGGAGCACCAATGTGAGCCCATTTCATCTTTTCCAGACCAAGCAGCTTTGCTTTATGTTCAAGGAATTTCACAAAAGGCTCTTTACTTTTACTGATGGCTCCCCACATTGCATCAAGCGTTTCCTCTTTCATACGGTTGTACTCCAAAGGTTCTTTCATAAAATCATTCCAGCCGCGCTTTTTATACTTAGCAAGACGATAGCCGCCCAGATGATTCAACGTTTGTGCAAATAAATTCTCCTGCTTTTTCCACGCTTCTTCAAGTTTGTTCGTAACTTCTTCCCTTACTTTCGCATCAGAATGTGATTTCAGGTTATTCGCCTGACCTACTGACAGTGTTTTTGTTTCTCCGTCGACTTCAACATCAATCGTCATTTCAGAAACAAGTGCGTTGTACATCTGTCCCCAGCCGTGATAACCATCTACGCTCAGCGCACTGATCAGGCCTTCTTCATCTTCTGATAATTTATCTTTTGAATCTTTTCGCCATTCTGTCATAATAAAAGCATATTCACTTAATTTGTCATCCTCTAAAAGCTCACTCCACACATGCTCATCAGACTTGGAAAGCTTTTGTTGAAATGCCTGAAAAGCTGTACCAAAATCTGCAAATAACGACGTAACTTTACCGCGAAGAACACCCGCTCCGGAATCATTCATATCCTCCGCCTCCAGACAGCTTGCAAATGCACCTGCCTGTCGAAGTCCCATCATTGATTCTTTCGCTTCCTGAATCAGTTTGTAAATCTGATCCGCATCTTTTTTTGAATCAGGTGTTTCAAATTGCTTAACCTGATTTGCAAATGCTGCAGTCTTTTCTTCATATGTACGTAAATGCTGTTTTAACTCGGCAGAATCACTTCCACCTTTAAAAAATACTTCTAAATCCCATGTTTCCGGATATGTAGCTGTAGACATAAAAAATTCCTCCCAATTTCAAATATTCTGAATCCTGCAAGTAATATTTTATCACAATAATTCGACATCCGAAACAATTAGTTTCTACGCACTTTAACACTTGTCATTCGTGTTAAAATAACAAAATAGCAATACTAGAAGGGATGATTCATCATGATTGAACAGGCAAAGCAGGTGTTACATACATACTTCGGGTATGATTCATTCAGGCCGGGACAGGACCGGATGATCGAATCAATACTTGATAGGAAAAATGCACTCGGGATCATGCCAACAGGCGGAGGTAAATCACTGTGTTACCAAATTCCCGGCTTAGTCAGCGACGGTACTGCCCTCGTGATATCACCACTGATCTCACTGATGAGAGACCAGGTTGATGCACTGAATGAAAATGGTATTTCTGCCACTTACATAAACAGCACGCTCACTGCAGCAGAAACAAGAGAACGGCTTCAGGGCCTGAGGGAAGGCCGCTATAAATTTATTTACGCTGCTCCCGAACGCTTTGATTCTTCTTCATTTTTCAATGCGATTTCGGATATTGACCTGTCGCTTATTGCTTTTGATGAAGCGCATTGTATTTCACAATGGGGTCACGACTTCAGACCAAGTTACCGGACAATTGTCGATACAATCCGTCTGCTCCCAAATCTTCCGGTTCTGACAGCACTGACAGCGACTGCTACGGATAAAGTGATTCAGGATATCACCGCTCTCCTGTCAATTGATCCTCAGCACATTGTCAATACAGGATTTGCACGTGATAACCTGTCTTTCCATGTCGTAAAAGGTGCAGACAAGCATTCATTTCTCACCAGCTTTTTAAAGGAAAAACAGGATGAGACAGGGATCATTTATACAGCAACAAGAAAAGAAGCAGACCAGCTGACCACCTGGCTGAATCAGCAAAATGCTAGTGCCGTCTGCTATCACGCCGGACTTTCCGAACAGGACCGTAATGAAGCACAGCGTCAGTTCATCTATGATGAAGCAAAGCTCATTGTTGCTACAAATGCATTCGGGATGGGCATCGATAAAAGTAACGTACGGTTTGTTATACACTATCAGCTGCCGATGAATATGGAATCTTATTATCAGGAAGCCGGTCGTGCCGGTCGTGATGGAGAACCTGCTGACTGTTATCTTCTATACAGCCCGCAGGATTCTATGCTGCAAAAATTCTTAATAGAGCAGTCTATCGCAAACGAACGGAAGCGGAATGAGGAGTACGAAAAACTTCAGCAGATGATCAACTACTGCCACAGTCACAGCTGTCTGCCCCGATTTATACTTGAGTACTTCGAAGATCACCAGATGACCTCTGACTGTGGGCACTGCAGCAGCTGCCTTGACAGCCGTGAAAAGACTGATCGGACGAGAGAAGTCCAAATGATTTTATCGACAGTAAAAAGAATGGGCGAGCGTTTCGGAACGGGAATGACAGCGAAAGTCTTAAAAGGTTCACGCACAAAAAAATTGCTCGAAACCGGCTTAGAACGCGTGACAACTTATGGTCTTATGAATCAAAAAACTGAAAAACAAATTACTGAGCTGATCCAGCTGTTAATTGCGGAAGGCTATCTTGCGCTTGATGGCGGACAATATCCGATTCTCCGTTTAACGCAGGACGCTGTACCAGTTTTAAAAAATGAAAGAGAAGTTTGGCTGAAGTCAGGATTCCAACTGCATCAGCAGCAGACGGACTATGATGAGTCACTGTTTGAACAGCTCAGACAGGTGCGTTCCCAGCTGGCAAAAGAGCATGCTGTGCCCCCTTACGTCATCTTTTCAGACGCTACACTGCGTGAAATGGCCCAGCATTATCCTGAATCTGAAGAAGAAATGCGTTTGATTAAAGGTGTTGGCGAAAGAAAGCTCGATGCATACGGCACTCCTTTCTCAGAAGTGATTATTGATTATGTTAAAGAACATGGTAAAAATAAAAATATGGTACCACTTCCTGAAAAAACAACTATGCAGAAGCAGCCTGAAGTAACGGGCGATCCTGATCTTCCAAGTCACCTCTTCAGCTATGAACTTTATCAGGACGGGCAATCTATCGGTGAAATCGCCAAACTGAGAGCACTGACTTCACAGACTATCGAAAAACATTTGCAAAAAGCTTTTGAGGAAGGTTATCCGCTCGACTTCCAAAATTGGTTTGATGAAGAAACTGAAAAAATGATTCTAACCAAAAGAGCTGAAATGGAAATGCCGGGACTTAAGTCATTAAAAGAATCACTCCCTGAAGAAGTAAGCTATGTACAAATCAAAATGGTCCTTGTAAAAAATCAGCTGGTGTAAAAGGTTTTTTTTCTGTCCGCAGGGAATAGAGTGATGACAGGAGGTTTTCTGATGAAGCAATTTTGGACCAATTTAATTGCACTTGCTGCGGTCGTAACAGTAAATGCACTGGCTAATATTATTCCAATTAACGGCCAGACAACAGGAGAGATTTCAAATCGACTGAACGTGTTATTCACTCCTGCAGGCTATGTATTTTCAATATGGGGTTTGATTTACCTCCTTTTAGGACTGTGGGTGCTTAGAGGTGCTTTTAGATCTCAAAGGAAAAGAGATGTCTATAAAACTACATCATTTATGTTTTTAATAAGCTGTATATTAAATATTTCCTGGATTCTCCTTTGGCACTACGAGTTCTTTCCAGTATCAGTTGCTGTTATCGTTGGACTATTAATTTCCATTATCATTATTTACTCAAAAATCAAACATACGAAGCACAGCTTTTGGGACCTTCTCCCTTTCTCTGTCTATATGGGCTGGGTCAGTGTCGCAGTTGTGGCAAACACGGCTTATACAGTGAATGAAGCAGGTTGGGACGGCCTCGGAATTTCATCGGTCATCTGGACAGTCGCACTGCTGATTGTTGCTGCTGCTATTGCGCTTGGTATTCGTTATAAGGAAAGCGACTGGGTTTATCCACTTGTGTTTATTTGGGCCTTTATTGGCATAGGCGTAAAAAACGAAGGTGGAGAATCCGCAGTAGTCTTTGCCGCTTATGTTTTAAGCGTGGTCATATTTATAGGAATCTTTGCACTTCGCAAAAAGAAGAAAAGCAGTTTCAGCAGTAGAAAATTATCTTTTAAATAAATCAGCCGGGCAATTTTTTTACTAATAGGTTAAAATAGTGAAAGAAGATTTTTTGAAGAGAGGTTTTATGTTGGACGGGCAGTTATTGTTTGCAATGTTTTTGGCCACACTTCTTGTGGGGCCTGTGTTAATGATTATTTCAATTGTTTTCGGATATAAAAAAGGTGTTAAGTGGCTATGGGTTACCAATATCTTATTCCTGGTCCTGACAATCGTAATTGCTGCTTACTATGTGCTGCAGGTTGATCAGATCGCCACTCAGAACCCGACTCCAGGTGGAACCGGTGTATTAATCATGCTGCTGATTTCATCATGGATTTCCATTCCGACCGCCATTTCCTTCTTCCTGCTTGCAGGTGCAATATTTATGGAACAGCGGAAGAAAGCGAAAGAAATTCAGGCATAATAAAAAGGACTTGTGGCATCCACAAGTCCTTTTTATTATGCCTCTTTTGATTCTGTTAAAATAATCGGCTCACCTTTTGTAATCACAATCGTATGTTCGATTTGTGCAACAAGGCTGCCATCAGGTGTCTTATAAGTCCAGCCGTCGTTTTGCTCTTCAACAAAGTCGGCGCCTGAAGAAATAAATGGTTCAAATGCCAGCACTGCACCTTCTTTTAACAATTCGTTATCCCATGGATCATGATAGTTAAGAATATGGTCTGGTGCTTCATGAAGTGATTTTCCAACTCCGTGTCCAGTCAGGTTTGTAATAACCTGATAACCATTCTGCCTGGCAACACGGGATACTGTTTTTCCGAGCTGACTTTTCTTAGAGCCTGCTTTCGCTTTTTTCAGTGCCAATGTAAAAGCTTCAACTGCTGTTGCACATAACTTTTCAAGCTCAGCGTTATGACCAACGACAAAGGAGATACCTGTATCAGCAAAGTAGCCGTCAAGTGATCCGGAAACATCGATATTAACAAGGTCTCCCTCATTAATTACACGATCACCAGGAATGCCATGTGCCACTTCATCATTTACACTGATGCATGTATAACCAGGAAAGTCATATTCACCTTTTGGGCCTGAAATAGCTCCATATTGTTCAAATTTCTGCTGTCCGATTTTATCAAGTTCAGCAGTTGTAACACCGGGTTTAGTCGCTTCACGCATCTCATCGCGTATCTCAGCAACAATTGAACCGATTTTTTTCAGCGCATCTAGTTCTTCATTATTCTGTACAATCATTCTGATTCTCTCCTTGCTTTATAATGGTTCACTATATCATATGTATGGTGTGGATTGCATGAAAGATGCTGACTTTTAATAACCGTTTAATTTCCGCTGCAGGGGGACGCTTTCCGCGTGGCCGGCGGTTAGCCTCCTCATCGCTTCGCGCCTGCGGGGTCTCACCTGTCCGGCTTCTCACGCTGGAGTCGACCCCTTACGCTCCAATTAAACTATGTATGTAACCCTTTTAGATAATAAACTACTTATTAAGTTTGTAGTTAGTAATATACCCCCACACTATAAATAAAAAGAAGATGACGTTTTTGTTAAAAGCCATCTTCTTTTCCATATTAAATTTAAGGTTCATTAAAGCGTAAGGCGGCGACTCCGGGACGAGTAGAGTGAAGCCGAGACCCCGCATCCGAAGGCGAGGAGGCTTGGCAACCTCCGTCCGGAAAGCGTCTGCCTGAAGCGTAAATGAACCGTTTATTTAAACATATCAGGCACTTGTCATCTGACGGTTTGTTGCAACTCGTGGTACTGAGATCAGTAGCGTCGCAAGAACGATTGATGTCAGGATGAAGGCAGGGCCCATGTATGAACCGTTATAGCCAAGTGAGAACAGCCACGCAGGAACACCTTCGCTTCCTGAACCGAAGAAGATAACACCTGCAAGAAAATGACAGATGAATCTTAACAGTGCACCGATAAATACACCTGCTGTGATGTACACGGCAGCTTTTTTCATCGATCCTTCTTCAAGTGAACGCTTCACAACCCCTGCAAACAGACCTGCAAATCCAATCACAGTAAATGCCAGCGGATAATCAAGTATCCCCTGAACAGGATCAATAATATAGGCACCGAACATTGTCTGCAGCAGACCTACTAGAAATCCTGTTAACAGACCGCCTTTTAACCCCCAGCGAAATGCCATCAGAATAATGGGCACCATCACAAAGCTGATAGAACCTCCCTGCGGCCAGAGACTGAATGAAAACTGGTCAAGAATAATCCCGATTGCTGAAAAGATCGCAACCTCAACTAAAAATAATAACTTTTTACGCTCCATATGTTTTCCTCCTTTTGCGAAATCGATGCAGCTCGCACACAGGGGAATTCAACGGGCCACTCCATAGAAAAAGGGCCCCTGGGATAGAAACCCGGGACCCTTGAAAAGTCCGTTTCCATCCACATTCCTGCGTAAGCATTAACTTACAGGTTCGAAGGGTCTGAACAAATCTGTTCACTCTCAGCCTATATGGCTCCCCTTGTGGAAATTGCATCTATTAGTATTGTAACTTATATTCGGAATCATGTCATCTCCCCCACTTTTTGTATGCTATACTATAACACGTCTAATTTACTAAAAAAGGAGGTTCCCGACTCATATGCAATGGTTAAAAAGAAGATTTATCGGCGGCAGAATTTTAAAGACGGGTGTTGCAGTATTTTTAACTGCACTGATCTGCCAGCTATTAAATCTGCCAGTCGTGTTTGCAGTAATCACGGCAATTGTCACAATTGAACCAACCGCAGCAGATTCAATAAAAAAAGGCTTAATCCGTTTTCCTGCATCTGCGATCGGTGCCTTCATTGCAATGCTTGCTACATTTTTACTCGGCGATATTGCCATTACATACACGATCTCAGCAGTCCTGACGATCTGGATATGCTATAAATTAAAGCTGGATGCTGGCATGCTGGTCGCTACGCTGACTGCAGTTGCAATGATTCCAGGGACGGAAGATCATTTTCTTATGGAGTTTGTCAAAAGGCTTGGCACAACCGGTATTGGAATTTTGACTTCAACTTTAGTCAACTTTGTACTGATGCCACCAAAGTATAAAGTTCAAATCACTTCATTAATAGGTGAGGCGGAAGCTAAACTTACACAGCTTCTCGCTGAAAGAACAAACGAGCTTCTGGACCAGAAAAACTCACCGATTAACTTGGAAAGTGCCTCTAATCAACTTCGCACCAATCTTGATCGTGCAGAAATGTTTTGCAGGTTTCAACTGCAGGAATGGCACTACCATTCTTATAAACGTGAGGAAATGAATGAAATACAGACGCTGCAAAAGAAGATTTACCTCCTGAGACAGCTGTCTTTTCATTTAGCGAACCTGATTTCACTGCCATCAGATGATGCACCCGGGTGGTCAATCAAAGAAAAACAGGCCGTCCGCACACTCGTCTCTCAACTGAACAACAGGATTATCAGGAGCGGTGAGCAGGAACCGATGGATGCTGAGGCACTTGCTCTTCTGCGACATGAATTAAAAGGTGAAACAGATGAAGAAGAACTGCCGGATAAAAGCTATATTTATTTTGAACTCTTAACAATCCACGCATTACTGAAAAAGCGAAAATCTTTCGTAAACGTGCCAAGTGCAAAACCGGAAGAACTCTAGAGTATTCAAAAAAAGCCGGGGGGATTGCTCCCCCGGCTTTTTTTATGAATAAGATGATCTCATGGTTATAAGTCAATAGTCACTAAGTTTCGAAGTGTAGCTGTTATTCGTCGAACATTCCACTTTAAGTAGTGAACCCAGGTCATTTACACTCGAACATGACCCAATACTGGCTAACAACATCTATCGAATGTCGAAAACTACGGCATATACCTACATCACATTAAAATATCTCGCATCAGGATGGGCAAATACAATCGCTGAAACGCTCGCTTCAGGCTCCATCATAAACCCATCCGTCAGCTGAACACCGATATCTTCCGGACTGATCAGCTTAAATAGTTTTTCCTGATCTTCAAGCTCAGGGCATGCAGGATAGCCGAATGAAAAGCGCTGACCCTGATACTTTGCACTGAAACGTTCCTGCATCGTAAAGTCAACGGGATCCGGGAAGCCCCAGCGATCTCTCATTTGCTGATGTAACAGCTCTGCAAACCCTTCAGCTGTTTCAAGCGCAAGTGCCTGGAGTGCATGACTTTCGAGGAATCTACCCTCTTCTTTATACTGCTGGGCTTTTTCTCGGATCCCCCTGCCTGCTGTAACAGTGAAAAATCCGACATAATCCATTATACCGCTCTCTTTTGAACGGAGATAATCTGATAAACAGAGATATGGTGATCTTGGCTGACGTGGGAAAGTGAAACGCTCAATCTCCTGACCTGTTTCGGGATGGTAGATGATGACGTCATCGCCTTCACTTTGAGCAGGGAAAAACTGATACACTGCGGCTGGTGTGATCAATCCTTCCTTTTTCACATCTTCAATCAGGTGATCAACTGTCGACTTAACCTTCAACGTCTTTTCATCTTTTTCTTCAAGCAGTCTGGAGATCTTTCCTTTTACGCCCAGGTGATGCCCAAGCAGCATTTGCATATTGATATAGGCTTCAACGTGCGCAACTGAATAGGAGCTGATCACGTGGCGCTTTGTATCATTCGGCACAAAAACAGGCGCCTCACGTACTGGAGCTTTTTCTAATACACCTACTGCCGTTTCTCTCGCAGGACGCGGCTCCTGAGACTGCAGCTTTTCCTGTTTGGCAAAGATTTCTTCACTGAGCTTTGCACGTTCTAGTTCGTCCTGCAGCTGGTTTGCAAGGCTGAGACCATTCATTGCATCTTTCGCATATAAAACAAGTCCATCATAATGATTCGAGATTTTAGTATCTACAAATTTACGGGACAAAGCTGCGCCACCAACCAGAATCGGAACATCTAGCCCTTTTTCACGCATATCACCTGCTGTAATCACCATCTGTTGAGCTGATTTTACAAGCAGTCCTGATAAACCGACGATATCCGGCTTTTCACGTTCAATTGCTTCAATTAACACTGGAGGCGTTACCTTAATACCGAGATCGACAACATCGTAGCCGTTATTACTTAAAATAATTTCTACGAGGTTCTTGCCGATATCATGGACATCCCCTTTAACTGTAGCAAGTATGACTTTTCCTTTAGAAGAAGATTCATCAGATGCTTCCATATGCGGTTCAAGAAATGCAACGGCTGCTTTCATCACTTCGGCACTTTGTAATACCTCAGCAACGATCAGCTGATTGTCATTGAACAGCCGGCCAACTTCCTTCATGCCTGTCATTAGAGGGCCGTTAATGATCGATAAGGGTTCATCATACTCTTTTAAAGCCTGCTCAAGGTCAGGCAGTAATCCCTCTTTTGTCCCTTCTACTACATAATAAGAAAGTCTTTCTTCAAGCGTCATATCAGGTAGGTCAGATAATGTTTCTTTCTTTTTACCGCGATAGAAAGCAGTAAATTCTGCTAAATTTTCATCTGTTGTATCAAACAAAAGCTTTTCAGCCATTTCTACTTCTTCAGGGTTGATCGAAGCAAAGCGCTCAAGTTTTTCTGTGTTTACGATGGCATAATCTAACCCTGCAAGTGTACAGTGATAGAGATATACGGCGTTTAATACTTCACGTCCTACTGGTGGCAGGCCGAATGATACGTTACTGACCCCAAGGACGGTCTGCACTGCCGGAAAAGCTTCTTTAATGAGTTTAATGCCTTCAACGGTTGCATTGGCAGACCCAATATATTGTTCATCACCAGTTCCTACCGGAAAGACAAGCGGATCAAAAATAATGTCTGTCGGATCCACACCATAATCTTTTGTTAAGATCTCATAAGAGCGTTTTGCAATTTCGAGCTTTCTTTCAGCTGTAACGCCCATTCCTTTTTCATCAATTGTGCCGACGACAAGCGCAGCACCATATTGCTTTGCAAGTGGAACAACTGCATCAAACCGTTCAAGTCCATCTTCAAGGTTGATTGAGTTAATGATTGATTTCCCTTGTGAATAGCGTAATGCCACTTCAATCACTTTTTCATCTGTGGAATCTATTACAAGCGGAACTTTCACTTTCTTTACAACTTCCTGCATAAAGACTTCCATATCAGCTTCTTCTTCACGATCAGGATCAGCAAGACAGATATCAATCACATGTGCTCCTTTTTTCACCTGGGCACGCGCAATTTCTGATGCTTCTTCAATCTTTCCTTCTGCAATCAGACGCTTGAACTTTCTAGATCCGATCACATTTGTACGTTCTCCGATCATTAGCGGCCGCATTGATGGATCATCATAGATCAGCGGTTCAATGCCTGACACAGTATGTTCCTTTTTCGGCTTATAGCTGCGTGGCTTATACTTTTTCATTTCTGCCGCGATTGCACGGATATGATCCGGCGTTGTACCACAGCATCCGCCCACAATATTCAGCCAGCCTTTTTCAGCAAAACCGCTCAGCTTTTTCGCTAACGTTTCAGGTGTTTCGTGATAAATACCTTCTTCATCAGGGAGGCCGGCATTTGGATAACAGCTGACGAAAGACTGATTGATTTCAGCAAGTGAACGGATGTGGTCCTGCATGAATTCAGGGCCTGTTGCACAGTTCAATCCTACTGATACAGGATTCATATGCTCGACACTAATATAGAACGAATCAATGGTCTGACCCGCAAGCGTCGTGCCCATCGGCTCAATCGTTCCGGAAATCATCATTGGCAACTCTTTGCCTGTCTTTTGAAAAGCGTCCTGAATGCCAAGGAAGGCACTTTTTACATTTAATAAATCCTGACTCGTTTCAATTAGCAGCAAATCTGCGCCACCATCAATCAGGCCTCTTGCCTGTTCAGCATATGAATCTTTCAGCTGTTCGAATGTAGCTCCGCCCGTGACGCTTAATGTTTTTGTTGTCGGTCCCATTGAACCCGCCACAAAACGCGGATACTCTACTGTAGACCATTTTTGTGCTGATTTTTTAGCAATCTCAGCTCCGAGTCGTGAAAGCTCATAAGCTTCAGACGCAATATCATACTCTTCTAACACGACACTCATGCTGCCAAACGTGTTGGTCTCCACAATGTCTGCACCGGCTTCGAAGTATGCATCATGTATCTTTTCAAGAACGTCCGGACGGGTGCGGTTCAGGTTTTCATTACATCCTTCGAGTTCTTCTCCGCCAAAGTCTTCTGCTGAAAGATTTGCATCCTGAAGCATGGTACCCATCGCACCATCCATAATAAGAATTCTTTTTTCCAGTTGTTTAGTGAATAATGTGCGCACGTTGGTTTCCTCCTCGCTTTGCCGCCTGCTCATTGGCATAGCGTGTTAGTTCTGCTGTCATTTCATAACGCATAAATGGTGTGATCAGATAAATACCGTTAAAGAGATCCAGCGCTGTATCAATTAATGACTTTGTAATGGCAAGTCCCTCCTGATAAGACTTTTCCCGATCACCTGATACGGCTGCCATACGATCTCTTACCTGTTCAGTCAGTTTAATTCCGGGTACTTCATTATGAAGGAAATCTGCATTTTTACTGCTGGTCAGCGGCATTAGACCAATGTAAACAGGTTTACCTAAACCTTTAACTGAGTCAGCTGTCTCAATTAGCTTTTCTTCTGAAAATACAGGCTGGCTCATGAAATAATCAGCTCCAGCTGTAATTTTCTTTTCAAGACGCTGTACTGCTCTTTCTATGCTGCGGACATTCGGGTTAAATGCAGCGCCAATTGTAAATGACGCCTTTTCTCCAAGGTCTTTCCCTGACATCGACATCCCGTTATTCAGCTGCTGAATCATCTCGATCAGTTCAAATGATGAGACGTCATAGACTGAAGCCGCACCGGGGAAATCTCCAACCTTTGTCGGATCTCCTGTTACCGCTAGAATATCGTGCAGTCCCAGGGTATGAAGCCCCATGAGGTGACTCTGAAGACCGATCAGATTGCGGTCTCTGCAAGTTAAATGAACGAGTGGACGTACACCCTGCTGCTTGATCAGATACCCTAGAGAGTCATTTGAAATACGCGGGCTTGCCAGTGAGTTATCAGCCAGTGTCACTGCATCTGCTCCGGCTGCATTGAGAGCTTTTGCACCTTCAATAAATTTATCTGTATGAAGCTTTTTAGGTGGATCTAATTCAACGATCACTGATTTTCTGGCTCTTACAATGTCAGTGAGTGGTTCAGGCAGATCCTTCTGGTGTGATCGCAGAATAATCTTTTCCGCTTTCTCCACTTTTTTTTCTGTGACAGGTGTTAGTCCTTTTAATGCCTGACTGAATGATCTGACGTGGTCAGGTGTCGTACCGCAGCAGCCTCCAAGGAGCCTTACTCCCTGTTCTCTGAATGCAGGGGCGACTTCACCAAAATAGTCAGCATTATTACTATACTGAAGAGAGCCTTCTGAATAAGAAGGCAAACTCGCGTTCGGATAACACGATAAGTAAGCTTTTTTCGGCAGCGGAACCTGCTCCAGTGACTTGATCATATGGAAAGGGCCCTGTCTGCAATTCAGACCTACCACATCTGCTCCAAGCTGTTCGAGCTCAAGAAGTGCTTCAGCAACAGGCTTACCGCTTTGCATCACATCAGGATCCTGTACTGAAATATGAGCAACAATCGGAAGGTCCGTTTCTTTTCTGGCAATCTCAATCACTGCTGCCAGCTCTTCAAAATCGTAATATGTTTCGAATAGCAGACCATCTACTCCTTCTAAGAGTAAACAATAAAGCTGCTCTCTGAATGTTCGCTTAATTTCAGTTATATCGATCGACTGAGGACGAAAGCTTCTGATTCCGCCGATCGTACCGAGTATAAATGTATGTTCTCCGGCAGCTGCTTTTGCATTTTTAACAGCAGCGGTATTGATTTCTTTTACTTTCTCTTCCAGTCCATAGCGTTCGAGCTTATGATAGTTTGCACCATAAGTATTTGTCTGTATGACATCTGCACCTGCTTCAATATAAGCCTGATGAATTTGCTGAATGTGATTTGGCTGTGACAAATTCAGTTCTTCGAAGCACTGGTCAGAACCATATGAATACAGGAGGGTACCCATTGCGCCATCACCAATCAGAATTCTATTTTTCATTTCTTCCAGTAAATTCATTTTTTCACCCTTCCTGTATGCTTATGGATTCTTGTCTATACAAAAAAGCCTTCTTAAGGAATAAATAAGAAGGCTTTAAGTATCTAAGCTTCTCATCTTCCCTGCATGTTGCAGGATGGATTTAGCACCTTTTCACATATGTGAAGGTTGCTGAGGTTTCAACGGGCCTGTTCCCTCCGCCTCTCATGATAAGAATCCACGCTATTCAATTAATTATGACAACTTTACAAGAAGAAAGACCGTTATGTCAATAGTGAGGCTTTTAAAATGTTGCTAAAAAGTTGGCTGTTGATTTCCGCTCCAGGGGAACGCTTTCCGCATGAGCCGTCTTTTGGCTCCGGTTCAATCAAGCCTCCACGGCGCAAGCGCCTGCGGGGTCTTACCTGTCCGATTTCTCCTGCTGGAGTCGTCCCCTTCCGCTTCAATCACCAGCTGTGCTAAAAAAACAATTAGCTTTAATATAGCTATTAAAAAAGAAAGTGACTCTTTAAATAAAGCGTCACTTTCCCGTATTAATTATTTTATACTTTTACTAAATATTAATGGTAAACAAAATTTATAAATCTTCGGATCAGTCTAATGAAGTGATTCCCTGGAGTCTCCATTCAACTTCTTCTTCGTTAAAAGTGCCGAAAAGTTTGAATGCAGTTGTTGCTGCTGATTCGTATTGCAGTGAAGCTTCAGCAGTTTCTCCGGCAGCAATTGTCCATTCTGCTGGTTCACCATAAGCTGATTTTTCCTCATCTGTTAAATCAGTTAAAGTGAAATCTTCTGTAGATAAAGACATTTCTTCTTCACCATTATTGGTTACAGTCATATTAATTTCGTATACACGGTTTGTCTCATCAATTTCCTCTGTAACCCCCGCATCAGTAACTGTCATCGTCAGATCGCCTGCTGTTACTTCGTCGCCAACGAGCGCAAGAGCCGGTTCTTCTGAATTTTCTTCTTCGCTTTCAGTCGTCTCTTCCTCTGTTTCTGGCGTTTCTTCTGTTTCTACTTCTTCTGTTGCCGTTTCTTCTTCTGTTTCTGCAGGCTCTGTTGAATCTTCTGAGCACGCAGCAAGCATAAGTGCAGCTGCTAATGCAGATACTAACCAAAATTTCTTCATTTGGAATACCCTCCTAGATATGTATGTCTTGTAACATTATGATTCGTAAGTCGAAACAAATCAACTGATTACCTTTATTAGGAAATAAGTTTAAATCTTCTCTATCTTCGCAATATTTTGTTACAATTTCTTTAAAGGAGAGATGTTTCATGTGCGGAAGGTTTTCTTTAGTAGAAGCAATGATTGATCTGCAAGCTTACTATCAATTTGAAATGCGTGATGATTTCGGATATACACCTAATCAGAATCTGGCACCCAGTCAGCATGCCGCTGCTGTCGTACAACTGAATGGTAAACGTTATCCTGCCACTTTCAGGTGGGGATTAATTCCTCCATTTGCTAAGGATGATAAGATCGGTTTTAAAACGTTCAATGCACGTTCAGAAACGGTATCTGAAAAACCCAGCTTTAGAGAGGCATTCAAATCGAAGCGCTGCCTCATTCCGGCAACTTCTTTCTATGAGTGGAAAAAAACAGGGGAGACTAAACAGCCATTTGAAATAACAAGGCAAGATGGTGACCCTCTTACATTTGCCGGGCTTTGGGAATCCTGGAGAAATGGTGAAGAGTTGATCAGAAGCTGTACGATTTTAACTACTGAACCGAATGAGCTGATGTCTGATATTCATAACCGGATGCCAGTCATTCTTGAACGTTCTTCGTTCGATCAATGGCTCAATCCGGACGAAAGCAAAGCCTCCCTTCAACAATTATTAAAGCCTTGCCCGAGTGACCTGATTACAGCAGATGAAATTTCAGGAAAACGATTCAAAAAATCCAGATCCTCTTCATAGAGATCTGGATTTTCCCGCTATTAACCTGATTTGATCAGACACCCTGCTTCTCAAACCGGTGCAGCTTTCTGTTCTCACCAATCACGATCAGGACATCCTCTTTTTCAATACGATCTTCTCCGCTCGGTGACACGATCATATCATGACTTCTGTATATGCCCACAATGTTACAGCCAAAACGGTTTCTAACATTCAGCGCTGCAATCGTTTTGCCAATAATTCTCGGTGTGGCTTTAATTTCAACCATCGAATGTTCTTCAGTTAACTCTACATAATCGATAAAGTGTTTTGAAGCCAGCCTATGTGCAATACGACGGGCCATATCTTTTTCAGGACGTATCACTCGTGTAGCACCAATTTTCTCCAGTACTTTTTGATGATAAAGACTTGATGCTTTAACCCAGATTTCTTTTACACCGAGATCAGTCAAAATAATGGTTGTAAGTATACTGGCTTCAATGTTTTCACCGAATGATACAACAACCAGATCAAAGTTTCTGATACCGGCCTGAACCAGGAGCTGTTCATCCTGTGCATCTCCATGGATGACATGCGTCGCAATATCGAAGTACTTATCTACTAACTCTTCATTACGGTCCATCGCAAACACTTCTGCACCGATTGCATGAAACTCTTCAACCAGGTGTCCTCCGAAGCTGCCAAGTCCGAGTACTGCAAATTGTTTGTTCATGTCAATCCTTCTTTCTTTACTTGTCCTTTAGCAAATGATGCGGGCAACCTTATCTTCAAGATTATTAATAAATGTAAGCTTTTTAATTGTTTTAAATTGATTAAGAAAAGGCGCATGTTCCGGTTTCACACCGGTAATTGTACACTCTGCCCCAAAAAGAGAAAAGCTTTGAATCATTTTCATTAATTCTTCTACACCTGCTTCGTCCATACGGCCAACAGATTGCAGATCAATAATGACTTCATCTATATTCTGTGAATAAATGTTGTTTAAAATACGTTCCTGATTATAATGAATGAGCGATACAGACAAATCTCCAAAAATAGGGATCAATACGACCTCATCCGTTAAATGAATGGCTGCAGTACTCAATTCACTGATACGGCCAAATGAAACTTCCAATTCATTCTTTTTTAAAATGAGTTCCATATCACTTTCTTCCAGACGACGCTGGTGTTCTTTCACTTTATTCATCAGTTGCACAATTAATTGATCTTCCAGCTGAAGAACAACAGCTGCCGTGTTTTTATCCCAGTTGATAAAAACAGTAAATAACGAGATAACACCTTCTGCAGTGACTAAATTCAGTTCTAATTTTTCTACATGCTTATGCTGCATAAACCTGACAGCTTTATCTTTGCTCTCATGATCAACCCAGTTTAGAAATGAAGCCGATCTGCCGAACAATTTCTCAGCTTTTCCAGAGGCTTCTATAATATTCAAAGAATGATCAATGATCACCATCGGCATAGGCATGGCATCAAGGTGGATCAACTTTTATTTTCCTCCTTTAGCGCGATTAGAAATCCACGCTGACAGCTCGCTTCCTTCTTGAATCATCGTCACTTTTGAATCATCAGCTTTATCTAAAAGCTGATCAGGAAGCGATAAAAAACGGCCTCCGATTAATAGTTCAATATCTTCAAATCGCTCCATCAGCCGCTGAATATAGGAGGGTACTTTTTCTCCCTGTCTCAGCATACTCGCTGACATACCAATAATATCCGGCTTCCAGTTAACTGCCATCGTCAGGACGAATTCCACGGGCAGGTTTGCTCCCATTAAGCGGACTTCATAACCGCTTTCTTCAAAGATTTGCGCAATCATCCGGATGCCCAGGTCATGTTCTTCCTGTTCAACACAGAAAAATAATGCTTTTCCCTGGTCAGTCGGCGTGTTTTTCATACGCGGCAGGATAATCTCATGTTTATAGCGGGCAAGTGTAAAATCACAGGTAGTTGTTGCCAGATGCTCATCTGCAACTGTTATTTCATTTTCCTGCCACTTCTTTCCGATTTCAACCATTGCCGGCGTCAGGAGCTGATAAAAAATATCTTCAGTAGACGTGCCATTTTCTACTTCATTCACAACATATTCCCATGCCTTTTCCTGATCACCATCAAGAAGTACATGAGTAAAATGCGTCACTGTCTCCATTTATCGATCACTCCCTGCTCATTAGTGCGTCCAAATTATAAACAAATTCTCATGTTTTTACTATAGAAAGTCAACTATTCCACTTTCAGGATACAGGTGTCACTGTTTCCCAGTCTCCCCGATACATCGTTACTTCTTCAAGTTCAACGCCCAATTCCTTCGTATAACGCTTGATTTTCTTTACTTCACCAGGTGTGACAAATGATAATACTGTACCTTTTGCTCCTGCTCTGCCAGTTCTGCCTGAACGGTGGATATATTGATCGAGTGATTCTGCAGCATCCATGTGTATCACATAAGTCACTTCTTCAATATCAAGGCCTCTCGTTGCCAGATCAGTTGCTAAAAGTAACGGCAGCTCGCCTTTTCGGAATTTACGCATAGAAGTGGCTCTTTGTTCTTTTGTCAGATCGCTGTGCAGTACAGCAATCTCCAGGTTTTTATAGTTCAGTTTTTCCGCTGCTGTCATGACTTCAAGCACTTCCTGCATAAAGGCAAGCGATTTTTCATGTTTCATTGCATCCATACGGACCATTCTTCTGATCATATCTATTTTTTCACGGTTTTCACACACCATATACTGATGGCGTACGTCACCAAGGTTAATATCCTCACGTCCAACTTTAATGACTTCAGGCGTCTTCATGATTCCCTGACCATCCTGAATGACATCTGCCGACAGTGTTGCTGAGAACATTGCCAGCTGCCTCTGATCTGCAAGTGTGCTTTTAATAATCTCTCCGATTGATTCTTTATGTTCAGGTAAAAGCAGCTGGTCTGCTTCATCAAGAATCACTGTTCTGATTTCATGCGTTTTCAATTTCTTTTGACGAATCAGTTCCAGGATACGTCCTGGTGTACCTACGATTACGTGCGGCTGTTTCTTTAATTTTTCAAGCTGTCTTTTCGGGTTGGCACCACCAATGATTGATGCTGATTTCAGCCCTGCCTCTTTTCCCCATACCTGCAATACATCAAGAATTTGCATTGAAAGCTCCTTTGAAGGCGCGAGAATTAGTGCCTGTGGCAGCTTCTGATCAGCTTTTAGATTTTCAATTAAAGGCAATACATATGAAAGTGTCTTTCCAGTACCTGTTGGGGACTCCGCAATCACGTCTTTACCAGTCATCATTAGCGGAATTACTTTCTCCTGGACAGCTGTCATTTTTTCAAATCCGGATTCATTCCATTTAGTCAGTGTTTTCTCTAGCATCGTATCCACTCTCCGTTCATCTCATTGCTTCTTATTGTACCATTTTCATTAAATTTACGCAGGTTGGAGAAAATCACAAGAATTGGGGAATATAGATGGAAAGCTGACAATGAAAGGAGAACTTAAAATGTTTAAACTGCTAAAAGGCGGAAATAAGCCTTCGCTGCTTGCTGCAATCGTAAATACTTTTATTGCATTACTTAAAATGGGGGCTTATTTAATCACAGGAAATGTGGCAATGTTTGCAGAAATGATGCACTCCTTCGGTGATGCTGCCAATCAGTTTTTTGTTTTTATCGGGTCTGCGCTGTCAAAGAAAGCACCAACACCACGATTCCCTAATGGATTCGGACGGGTTGTTAATCTTGTCTGCCTCGGTGCAGTCCTGATCGTCGGAGTGTTGTCCTATGAAACCATAAAAGAAGGTATTCACCATTTTCTTCACCCGGTTGAGACATCCGGTATCGCAATTGTACTCGGCGTTCTGGCCATTAGTGTCGTCCTTGAACTGTTCGTATTCTATAAAGCCGGTAAAGAGATACTACACGAAGTCGGGGCCGAGGGTAAAGGAGTCAGTGTCTTTACCAAAAGCTTTACACACTTGAATCAGGCAAAACCGGCGACTAAGCTGGTTTATATGGAGGATTTTGTTGCTACCAGTGGAGGCATTTTAGCAATTATAGCTGTTTTGATCTCTTATGTTACCGGCTTTCACAAAGCTGAAGGCATTGCTTCAGTGATGATTGGTTTAATGATGTTTTATGTAGTTGGACGTGTTTTCCTTGAAAATGCACGTGGTGCCATTGGTGAAACTGATGAAGAAATGCGTGCGCACATCAGTAAAATTATTTTAAAAGATGAAAACGTGAAGGATATTAAGAGCCTGAATGTGGTGAAAGAAGGAGAAAGTCTGCACGTTGAGACCAGCCTGGAAGTTGATCATACTTTAACGGTTGCAGAAGCAGATGATATACGGGATCGTCTTTCATTGCTAATTTATGCACAAAAGGATGTATCAGATGTTGTGATCTACTTTGACGAAGATAATATGACAACAGACTGGCAGCCTCTTCATTAACTGAAACTCCTGCATCTGTAACACATAATATGAGGCAAAGCCGGGGCTGCCGGCTTTGCCTCATATTTTTATTAACCAAGGAGCTGTTCCTTCAGCTGACCTCGCTGAAGATCTGCATAAAAACCATTTTGCTGCAGCAACTCTTCATGATTACCCTGTTCTATCAGCTGTCCATTATTTAATACCAGAATCTGATCAGCACTCTGAATTGTATTCAGTCTGTGGGCGATTACAAAACTTGTTCTTCCCTTCATGAGTACTTCAAGTGCTTCCTGAATTTTAATTTCCGTCACTGTATCAATACTTGAGGTCGCTTCATCCAAAATCAGCAAATCAGGATCTGCGAGCATCGCTCTCGCAATAGCAAGCAGCTGTCTCTGTCCCTGACTGATTCCTTCACCGTCCGCTTTCAGAACCGTGTCATAACCGTCAGGCATTTTATTTATAAAACTTCCCGCATTCGCCATGTCAGCTGCTTTTTCAACTTCCTGATCCGACGCATTTAACCGGCCGTAGCGAATATTTTCACGAATCGTTCCCTGAAAGAGAATTGAATCCTGCAACACAAATGCCATGTGACTTCTCAGGCTTGAACGCTTTATTTTTGTGAGGTCTGTGCCATCAATGTACACTTTACCGCCCGTTGGATTATAAAAGCGGGACAGCAAATTAATAATCGTGGTCTTGCCGGCACCGGTTGGTCCGACCAGCGCGATCGTTTCACCGGGAGATGCCGCAAATGAGATATCACGGAGAATCATCTCATCCTCTTCATATGAGAAAGAAACATTTTTAAATGCAACATGGCCCTCAAGCGTTTCAAGCTCTTTCGCATCCTTCTCATCTTTTCTTTCTTCACTTTCGCTCATAATGTCAAATACCCGCTCTGCACCAGCGACTGCTGATAATAGCGTATTGAACTGATTAGCCAAATCATTCAGCGGTCTCGTGAACTGGCGTGAATACTCCACAAAAATAACGATAACACCAATGGTAACTTGGCCATTCAATGCAAGTACGCCCCCGACCAGCGCGATCACTGCAAAGCTCAGGTTATTCAAAAAGTTCATCAGCTTCGGGATAAATCCTGAAAATGTTTGTGCCCAGAAACCTGCCAGTCTCAGCTTTTCATTCTTCTCTTCAAATTGGTGAATAACCCGGTCTTCCTGAGAGAATGTTTTAATAATTCTTTGGCCTGACAGTGTTTCCTGTATGTAACCATTCAGTTCTCCGAGGTTACGCTGCTGTTCTTTAAACAGCCTGCCAGTTCTCTTTGTAATCCACTTCAAACCAAGTACCATTGCTGGAATAACAAGGACTGTAATCAATGTCAGAAGCGGGCTTAAGTAAAGCATAACTCCAACCGTCCCGACCAGCGTCAGCACACTTGAAACGATCTGGATGACCGAACTGTTTAACGTTGAACTGACATTTTCCATATCATTCGTCACACGGCTCATCAGTTCACCATGCTGCCTTTTATCAAAGAAAGGGATAGGGAGCTTTTGCAAGTGATTAAAAAGCTGTGTACGCATCGTAAAAACTGTCTGCTGAGCGATTCTGACCATCCACATCGCCTGAAACCACATCGAGAGTGAATAAATAATATAAACAACAGCAAGCAGCCAGATCAGCTGGATCAATCCATCTGCATCACCATTCACTATATAATCGTCTATCGCCATTCCGACAAGAAATGGACCAAGCAATGCCATAGCCGAACTGATGAAAACCATAAGTAACACAAGATAAAGCTTTCCTTTATTCATAGACAGATAGCGCCAGATCTTTTTCACAGTACCTGCAAAATCATCTGCTTTACGTTTTTTTGTCCCGGCAGCTGATTCATCCAATTCTTCAAGTGTTCTTCTTTTATAGCGAAAAGGGCGTTTAATTTCATTCAGCATATGGCAAAGCCTCCTTTCCTGCCTGTGATTCAACGATTTTTCTGTAAAGATCAGACGTTTTCACGAGCTCTTCATGACTGCCTTCATCAAGCAGTTTTCCATCTTCAATCAATAGCACCCTATCAGAAGCCATTGTTGTACTGATTTTTTGTGTAATCATAATAGTCGTACAGGACAACTCTTCAAGCGCATTGAGGAGTTTTGTTTCTGTTTTCATATCCAATGCACTCGTACTGTCATCCAGCAAGAGGATGACCGGTTTTTTAACGAGTGCCCTGGCAATTGACAGACGCTGCTTTTGTCCGCCTGAGAGATTAACCCCTTTTTGTCCGAGGATTGTGTCATATTGTTTCGGCAGGCTCATGATTGTGTCATGAATTTGTGCGCGCTGAGCTGCTTCCTGCACTTCTTCAAACGTTGCTTGTTCATTTCCCCATTTAATATTCTCCTGAATCGTTCCTGTAAACAGCATGGCTTCCTGTGGGACGAATCCGATTTGGCTGCGTAAATTTTTCAGTGTCATCTCATGGACACTCTGATCATCAATTTTTACAGCTCCTTCATTCACATCATACAGCCTAGGTATAAGCTGAAAAATCGTTGACTTACCTGAACCTGTTCCGCCCAGCACCGAGACTCTTTCACCTGCTTTTACTGTAAATGAAAGATCATCCAGCACTTTCACAGACGTTTCCGGATATGTAAAACTGACATGTTCAAAAGCTACTTCACCTTTTTTAATCATAAAACTTTTACTGGACTCCTGATCATAAAGGTCAACGTCGGTATTTAACACTTCACTGATACGTGCATTTGACGCTTTTGCCCTTGAAAAAACCATAATAATCATCGTAACGATAGACAGCGCACCAGTCATTCTGGTCGCATAATTCACAATCGCTACAACCTCACCTACACTTGCTCCCCCGGTATTAACTTCCACTGTTCCATACCAGAGAATCACAAGAATACTTAAATTCATTAATAATAGAATCACAGGCATTGTTACTTCTATCAGGCGCAGTGCTGAAACCGTTTTATCCATCAACTGCTCACTCGACTGATGAAATCTTTTCATCTCATGCTTACCTCTCAGAAAAGCTTTAATCAGTCGAATACCAATCAGGTTTTCCTGCATTACGTTATTTACATGATCAAGACGTTCCTGAACAGACTTAAATAAATTTCCCGCTTTACTCATAATGACTAGCAAAAATAAAATGAGAACCGGTACAGAAATGACAAGCACGAGTGCAAGCATCGGATTAACAAGCAGTGCCATAATGACACTTCCGATCACTAAAAGCGGAGCACGCATCATAATTCTCAAGCTCATAAACACAGTATTCTGCAGCATCGTTACATCGTTTGTCAGACGGGTGATCAATGAAGAAGTCGGAAATACACTAAAGTTGGAGAACGAAAATTCCTGCACTTTTTTGTATAGCGCTTCTCTAATATCAAACCCAAAACTCTGGCTGACGTGAGAAGAGTAAAACGAGTTCGTTACACCCGCTGCAAATGCAGCCAGCGAGCATCCGACAAGCACGGCTCCCCACATCAGCACAGCCGATAAATTATTCTGCTGAATTCCTTGATCAATAATGTACGAAATAATAAGAGGCTGAACGAGCTCAACTGCCAGTTCAGTCAGCATTAATAAAAGGGCAATCATGATAGCGATTTTATATGGTGTTAAAAACGAAGTGATTTTTGTCATACACATTCTTCCTTCCAAAACATTTGAGACTCGAAATACATACTCGTACTTTACCACAATTTTAAGAGTTTTCAGAGAGATTTACGTTTGCGAATGCTGGATGATCATGAATGTGAGCTGTGAATCGGAATTTGTGGGTACTGGAAGGAGTTTTGTCAGTTCGGCGTCCGTTTTCATCAGTTAATAGCAGCAAGTTGTCGGTTTCAGCATCCGAATTGTCGCATTCGCGTCAAAAGACCTACTTTCTCTGAAGCAAAAAAAGTCAGGCTTTTGAGCCTGACTTTTTTGCTTTAACTGTATTTCTCTCTTCATCCTGCTCTTCTTTCCAGCTCTTTTGATAAAAACGGATCTTTACAAGGTCACGGGTTTTCTTTTTTGTTAGAACGTAAAGTGTGTCTCCTTCTTTTAGCCTTGTTACGCCAGTTGGAGTCAGGATTTTTTCTTTTCTGATCACTGCCGTAATCAGCGTGTATTTCGGCAGCGTAATATCCGCCAGCTTCATCCCGGCCACAACAGCATCTTTAGGTATTGTCAGTTCAATCATTTCAGATTCAGTTTTTCCAAGAGCAACAAGTTCAAGGCTGTATGGACTTGCCGGTTTCTCTTCTCCGGCAAGCCCCAGTCTGTTACCCAGCCATGAAAGCGTTCCGCCTTGGATAAGTGCAGAAGTAAGCACAACGAAAAATACCGTATTAAATATAAGCATAGCGTTATCTATCCCGGCTACGATTGGATAAGTAGCTAATACGATTGGAACTGCTCCTTTTAAACCTGCCCAGGAAACAAATATTTTTTCTTTACCGTTATACCTCATGCCAAGCATACTCAAAAATACGCCAACAGGCCGTGCAACCAGCATTAAAATGAGCGACAGCACGATTCCCTGCCATATATTTTCGAGAAGCTGATTAGGGAAGACGAGCAGCCCAAGCATGATGAACATTACAATCTGCATCATCCATGCAAAACCTTCATTAAATCGTAATATCGAATGGCGGTATGGTATTTCGTAGTTCCCTACAACAACGGCCATTACGTAAACTGCCAACAGGCCGCTTCCATTCATAAAAGTTGTACTGGCATATGTAAAAATAGCGAATGACAGCGCAAGTACAGGATAGAGTCCTGAAGCATCAAGGTTTATTCTCGAAATTGTGAACACTGTCAGCCTGCCAAGAATCAGTCCGGCCGCTAGCCCAACAGACATTTGCATGATGAAAGCACCTATCAATGACCAGGTTCCTGTTTCGGGAATTTGAATGAGTTCGATAAACATGACAGTTAAAAATACAGCCATTGGATCATTGGTTCCAGACTCTGCTTCAAGCGTGGAAGTCAACTTGGCTTTAATATTTTTAGTACCCAGGACAGAAAATACTGCTGCCGCATCTGTGGAACCTACAATGGCACCGAGCAGCAGGCCTTCAAGCCAGGTTAAATCGAGAATCCAGACAGCCGCAAGACCCACAATACCTGAAGTGATCACGACACCAAATGTTGCAAGTGAAGTTGACGCTCCAAGCACCGGTCTAATACTTTGCCATCTGGTTTGCGTTCCCCCTTCAAACAAGATAATAATTAACGCTAATATTCCAACGAGCTGAACAAATTCGGTGTTTTCAAAGTAGATAACTTCGCTGAGTAACATACCAGCGATTAAGAACAGAACTAGCGAGGGCATTCCTAAACGTGAAGAGAATTTTGTAGCAGCTACCCCGATGATCAGCATGGCAGCCATAAGAAAAATTAAACCGTCTACCGTAAAATCCACAAGCTCACTCCTTCAATTCGTGCGGTAAATTAATTATAACAAAAAGTGTCATTGAAGGTGCTTGTGAAGACTTGATCATGATCATTCAGAGCGAATGTAAATTGACCGGAATGAATGTTGGATACCTGTTGAAGAATTCTCACCAATCAACATAAAGACTGCCCGCAATGCTAAAAATTTTGACATTGCGGGCAATTCATCTCTTAAAACTATTATATGGCAACATGCTGATTATATAAGCAAACAGCTATTTACAAACTGAATGCCTCAACCAATGCATTGCCATATGCCGGTAAATCAGGCGGTCTTCTGCTTGAAATAATGTGACCGTCAGTTACTACTGCCTCATCATGCCAGATCGCACCAGCGTTGGTCATATCATCTTTAATACCAGGTGTGCTTGTGACGTTTCGTCCTTCCAATATCCCTGCTGAGATCAGTACCCATCCTGCATGGCAGATCTGGCCGATCACTTTTTTATGCTGGTCCATATACTGAACCATGTCAATCACTTCTTTATAACGTCTTAACTTATCTGGTGACCACCCGCCTGGCACAAGAATTCCATCATATTCACTTACATTGATTTCATTGAATGCATAGTCGCTTTGTGCGGGCACACCATATTTTCCTTTGTATACCTCACCATTTTTCTCTCCAACAATATGAACAACGGCTCCTTCCCCACGCAATCTCATCACCGGGACCCATAGTTCTAAATCTTCAAAGTCATCACTTACTAAAGCAATTATTTTCTTATCTTTTAATTTCATATTAAACTGCCTCCTTTTTTGCCTCTGGTACATACAATAGCCACTTTGTTGTATACTGAAACAATCATACTTGAAAGGTGGAGTTGTATATGGACATTAAATCTTACACAGTTGAAAAAATAAATGACTCATTTGGTATTCTTACAGGAGATCGTTTCGAATTTATGCTTGAAGTAGAAGTTGAAGAGGACGATGAACTCTATCAGGATGGCGGCGTTAGCATTAAGGCGCTTTACAAAGTTGAGGACGGCGAAGAACAACTGCTGAAATATGATTTGATCAAAACCAGTGATGGTGATGCATTAGACTTTGAGCTTGAAGATGAAGAAATTCAGGCAATCAAATCTTTCTGCAGTTCACGATGGCAGGAAGCCCTTGAAAAAAATTAATCGTAACGCTTGAAGCAGGTATCCCCTTCATTGGGGTACCTGCTTTTTTGCTATTTGAAAAATTTTTTTCAAGATAACTCTATTAGAAATTTAAGAATCGTCAAAATATTTTCTTGACTCGAAATAAATATTCCCATAATATGAGGATGAAATGATTATTACTTTATACCTATATATACATGGAGGAAGGATGACATGATGAAAGGGTCTGTAGGTCAAAAGCTGGTTTCTGCATTTCTGATCGTTGCGCTGATTTTCGCAGCATCCGGCGTTTATTCTTATATGAATATGCGGGAAATGAGCCAGACATTTGAAGAAGTTACTGAGTCATTATTTGAAGCCAGGGCAGCCATTTTGGAGCTCGAGAGTACAGTTCATGAACAAAATAGTACATACAGAGGTTATTTATTATCCTCTCAAACGATCTATCTGGACCGCTTTTATGAGTTAAATGAAGAAACAGCAGTACTTGGAGAAAGAATCGAAACACTGATTTCTGGAGATTCTTCCTCACAGCTGCTGGCATCCATTACAGAAAAAAATGCAGAGATGCTAACAATTGGTGAAGGCCTCCTTCCACTTTTTGAATCTAATCCTGATATAGCACGAGCAAGAGCAACAGGATCAATGACTCCTTTAGCTAATCAGCTTGCAGATGAAGCGAATGAAATGATCACTGCAATTAATGGAGAAATTACGACTACGCTAGAAGAATCGAATGCGGCAATTGCTCAAGCACGGACACTTTCTGCAGTCATCATGGGAGCAGCATTTATCATCGCGATTTTAATGGGTATCATTCTTACATCCCGAATTACAAAACCGCTGAAATCTATGACTGCAATGGCAGAGCGTGTTGCAGCCGGAGACTTAAGAGAACAGCCGATATCTGTTAAAGGGAACGATGAAATTGCGAAGCTGCAGCATTCTTTTAATGCCATGCAGGATAATTTGAAAAATCTGATTCAAAAAATCTCACTAAATTCCGCTCAGGTAGCTGCTTCCTCTGAAGAACTTTCAGCTAACGCAGAACAGACATCTAAAGCAACGGAGCAGACTGCAGGTTCTATCGAAGAAATTTCACGCGGTTCTGAAGACCAGGTTTCAGCTGCCGGCCGCAGTGTTGAATCACTGCGTAATGTGACGACTGGGATTCAGGCAATCGCTGAGAGTGCCAATGTCATTGAAGGCTATTCAAACGAGTCCCTCTCTCATGCCAATGATGGGGGCGCATTAGTAGAAAAAACAGTGAATAATATGGAATCAATTAATCAGCGTGTCGGCGAGTCGGATCAGGCAATTCAAAACCTGTCTTCCCGTACTGATGAAATCGGCTCTATTTTAGAAGTGATCAGAGGGATTGCGGATCAGACAAACCTGTTAGCACTGAATGCTGCGATTGAAGCTGCACGTGCCGGTGAACACGGAAAAGGTTTTGCCGTGGTTGCAGATGAAGTCAGAAAGCTTGCTGAACAATCTGCAGGGTCCACACATAAAATTAATGATCTGATCTCGGAAATGCAAAAAGACTCTTCTCGTTCTGTTGAAACCATGAACGTTGTAAAAGCAGAAGTTGAACGTGGAATTACTTCTGCACAGGAAACAAGAGAGAAGTTCCAGCTGATCGTAGGTTCCGTAGAGCAGATGACCACACAGATTGAGCAGATGAATGAAACTGCACAGTCCATCGCTGCAAAGTCAGACGAAGTGACAGATACAGTTGGCAGTATGACTGGTATTGCAAAGGATACAAATGATCACTCTGCCAGTGTCAGCGCCGCTGCACAGCAGACATTAGCTTCGATGGAAGAAGTCACCTCCTCTGCCTCAGCATTAACTGGAATGGCAGAAGAGCTACAGGGATTGATTGCAACGTTTGAGCTCCCGGATGAAAATGAAGTCTATGAGGAAAGTGACAATTCGGAAATTGTATATGAATATGAAGATGACCAACATGAGGAACATTTCGATGAAGAATTTGAAAATGATCCAAAAGAAGATAACGAAAAGGCCTCATAAGAAAAAGGTTTCAGCTTTTATTTTCTAAAAAGCTGAAACCTCAGGTTGTTGAATTTCATAAGCCGTGCCGGATCATTCCTTCGCTTTCCGCGGAC
>NZ_SORX01000008.1:95057-165543 GCF_004405125.1 Jeotgalibacillus salarius | reverse complement strand
GAATGGTTTATTTTATTGGTTATATACATATTTTAGAATTTCAACAGTCTGAAAAGAACGCTCATGCTACGGCATGAGCGTTCTTTTTGAATTAAATTTTACTCACCGCGACGGTCGTTATCAAAATCGTCCGGTGCATAAGGGTTATTACCGTCTCGCTGGTCTTCATCAGGGATTTCGTCTGAATCATTCACACTGTCCCATGCAGAAGTATCGCGCGACAAGTCGCCGCTCCAGTCGTTTTCAACTGATGTCTGGTCAGCATCACTGCTCCAGTCATTTTCGACCGGCCGATGATCAGCCTCATCACGTACTGCCTGTTCTGACGGCGTTGAAGCTGTGTGATGACTGCCTTCATTGCGGTGTTCTTCTTTCATTTTCTCTTTTTCACGTCTGGCATTTTCTTTATTTATTTCAGTATTTTCAGCTTTGCGCTCCATTTTATCAAGATAGCGCGATGCGTTGTCCCGTCCACCAAGTCCGAATGCAAGTCCGAATGCGAGTGCGGCTGCACCCAAAATCAGAATGAACGCAGAGTTAACAATTGTATCAGCGACGCCAAGTTGGTCCAGTGCCATAAACAGTGCCAGTGCCATAATCGCATATTTAGCGATTGAGCTCAGAATTGAAAGTTCTGATCCTTCAAGCAGGCTTGCGAGGATACGCTTGACCACATTTGCAAGGATAATACCAAGTCCGAGAATGACAATTGCTGTAATGACGCTTGGCAGGAATGCGAGAACGGCTGTGCCAAGATCTACAAGGAAGCTGAGTCCGAGAACCTGGAATGCTTCTACAACAAACAGGATGACAACAATAATCTGTACAAGGTAACCAACAATATCAGACGGCGTCATACTGCTGCCTGATGCTTTCCATCCGCCAACGCGAAGGTGGCTTGTGACATTGTTGAAGCTTAGTCTTGAAAGCAGGTCCGCTGTAAAACGGCGTGCCCATTTACCAATAAACAGTCCGACAAAGATCAGCAGAATCGCAATGACGATATTCGGAATCATCGCCATCACATCATCGAGCATGTTAATTGCCGGTCCTGTAATGCCTTCAATCTGCAGGCGTTCGAGCGCTGAGATTGTGACAGGAATCATAATCAGAACGAATACAACTGTTCCGATAATAGAAGAGATTGACGTATCTTTCAGTACTTTATCAAGGCCCATTTTTGCGCCGAGTTTATCGGCACCGACCGCATGAAGGAAGTTAGAAATAATATCCCTGACAATCTTCGCAACGATCCAGCCAATGACAAAGATCAGTGCTGCTGCTACAAGTCTCGGAATAAATGACAGGAAGCTGGCGAGCATGCCGCTGAATGGTTCGGATACAGCATCGATTCCCAGTGCTCCCAGAATGCCCGGCAGGAACATGAGTAAAACAAGGTAGAATACGATTGTTCCGGCACTGTCGACATAGCTGCCAAGGTTTGAAGAATCTTTTACATATTTACTGTCGCGTACTTTCCGGTTCTGAACGAGCCTATGTCCAACTTTGACGACAACTGTTTTCAGCACAATCGCAAGTATATATGCTAAAAGCAGAATGAGTGCTGCAGTCAGAACGTTTGGAATGAATGCCAGAATGGTGCTCATCATATCGACAAGCGGTGAAGCGATAATGTTTAAGTTTAAGATATTGAAGAATAAGATAAAGACAAAAATCATAAGGATCCAGAATACAATTGATCCTGCTACCTTCTCAGGCGTCCATTTCTTAGAAGACTCTTTTTCATCTTCGGGAGGTGCAGATCGCTGACCGGCTTTACCCGGTGATCCATACTTTCTAATAACACCTGTTTTCTTAAGTAATTTTTCGACACCGGCTGATACTGCTTTTGCAATCAAAAAGCCGACAAACAAAACGACAAGGGCAAGTAAAAGATTTCCAAGTGAATTCAGAAAACCGCTCGTATTAAACCCGTCGCCCGCAAACCAACTATTGTTCATATAGACCCTCCTTTTTTATTATAGTACTCAACTTCTAATTTCCCTTGTTATGACAAAAAGAAACAACTTTCGAATTAAATTTTCAGAAAAATTAAAAAGCCAGTGCCCAGGCACTAGCTTTTATCGAGCATTTCATATTTTAATTGTCTGATTTCCTCTTCAGTTAAGTGACGCCACTCACCCGGCTCGAGTGTATGAAGTTGGATGTGGGAGATTCTGATTCGTTTCAGGCTGACTACGTGATTATCAAAAGCCCTGCACATCCGCCTGATCTGCCGGTTCAATCCCTGTTTTAAAATAATGCGGAATGTGACATCACCTGTTTTTTCTGCAAGTGCAGGGGAAGCCTTTTTCCCTTTAATAAGCAGGCCGCCTTCACACATTTTTTTGATCATAGTTTCTGAAACAGGCCGACTTGTTTCTATTATATATTCTTTTTCTTTCGCTTCTTCTTCCTTCATCAGAGGATTCACGATGGAACCGTCATTCGTTAAAATGAGTAACCCGGTTGATGCTTTATCCAGTCTGCCAACGGAGAAAATCCGGGATTCCCATTTTAAAAAATCGTTCAAATTCCCTTCGACTGATTGCTGAGCTGTACAGGTGATCCCTTCTGGTTTATGAAATGCCAGGTACACACGTTCAGCGGGGTCAGGAACCGGGAGTGAATCCACGTGTACGGTATCTGAATCTGAAACAATTGATTGCCGGCTGCAGACAATGCCATTAATGGTCACTCTGTGATCATCTATTAACCTGGCTGTTTCACGACGGGAATACACACCACTTTTAGCTAAAAAAGTCTGAATGTGCATCGCTTAAAGCAGATATTTCTCAACAACGTGTGCCACGCCGTGTTCCATATTTGTCTTTGTAACGAAATCAGCTGCTTCCTGAATATCCACAGGTGCATTTCCCATTGCGACACCAAGCCCTGCATACTGAATCATCTCCAGGTCATTATAGCTGTCACCGACTGCAATGATTTCTGAACGGTCAATATTAAGCTTTTTCGCGAGCTGTTCAAGGCTTGTCCCTTTCGTCACGCCATGCTCAGTGAATTCAAGGAAATAAGGCTTTGAACGGTAAATGCTCAGTGTACCTGCGAGCTCATTTTTGAGTGTTTGTTCAACTTTTTCAAGCACGCTGCCTTTTTCAAGCATGAGCACTTTTACAACTGGTGAATCGACTGCTTTTTTAAAATCATCCGTCAGTGCAACCGGCAGTCCTGTCAGCGTCGACTCAATCTGCGTATACTCATTGTCCTCAGGCGTCAGAATGGCTTCATTCAGGTAGGTCTGAATTCCGACATTTTCTCTGCGGCTCAGATCATAAAGGTGGTGAACAGTCTCTGGTGATAACGTACTTTCAAATAATAATTCTTTCGTTTTTGCATTAAAAATATTTGCGCCGTTATATGAAAGAATATAGCTGCCGTAATCTGCCAGACGCAGCTCCTTCGCTGTATCCCACATCCCGAATGTCGGGCGTCCTGAAGCGAGTACAACCTTCACACCTTTTTCCTGGGCTTTCAAAAGCGCTTCAGCAGTCTCAGTCGCCATCGTATGATCATCCTGTAGCAGTGTATCGTCCATATCTAAAACAATCATTTTATAGTTCATTATTAGTCTCCTTCTTGTCTATACATATCATTAGTTTACTTCAGGGGTGGGAGAGGTGGCAAGTGGGCGGGTCGGGGTGCATTGGACTATGGAATATGCGAGGAGTGCATCCGATTTGCCGGGGAGCGACGTCAGCGGGTGAAGTTGAGCACTCAATCCGGGTGTGTCGTGCACTCGCCGGGCGAGGTCGTACACTCACCAGCCAAAGTTGTGCACTCAACCACGCAAAGCAGCTCTGGATGCAGTTGGGAAACAGTCTTTTCGTTTTCCTGAGGGCATGAAGGGCGGAAGCAGCGGGTGCGACGCCGGAAAGTGCAGGGAGTGCATCCGACCTACCGGGGAGCGACGTCAAGCGGTGAAGTTGAGCACTCAACCCGGGTGTGTCGTGCACTCGCCGGGCGAGGTCGCGCACTCACCAGCCACTTTTGCTACGTCAGCACCAAAAAAGGTGTCCTGGCCAGGTAAGGCCAGGACACCCGTCACATCAGTTATTCAGGCAGCGGATAATGATCAATTCCGTTAAACTTCACTAAATAAAGATAATCATCCACATAAATCATGCGCTGCACCATGCTTTCATACTCTTCATAGAGCTGATTCGGATCTTTTTCATCCATATATTCAGCCGCAAGCTCGATTCCGTCAGTCGTAATGTGGTACATCATCGCACCCTGGCCGACGAATTCCATGCCCATTTCACCTTCACCGTCATAAAGCATGATCGGGAAACCGTACAGTCCCCGTTCTGCATGTCTGAAAAGCGCTTTGTGATCATGCTGAACAGTGGAGTAGGTGCCGCGTCCGCCGATGATTTCAACATCTTTTTCAACAGGATTACTGAAATCCGTGATATCAAAAAGTGAAATCTTCATCCCTTCCTGTCTGACAATCGGTGCTTCACCAGGTTTAGTTTCTTCAAGTGACGTTTCTACACCAAAGCCGATCAGGTGATTCTCATCAAGCGGATGCAGATAGGTGCTGAAGCCCGGAATTTTCAGCTCGCCGAGTACTTCAGGTGCAGATGGATCAGCTGTATCAATCACAAACAGTGGGTCAGTTTCTCTGAAAGTCACAATGTATGCTTTATCTCCCATAAACCTTGCCGAATAGATTCGCTCGCCCGGCGCAAGGTCCTCAACTGAACCGGTAATGTCCATTTGCTCGTTTAAAATATACAGGTTATTTGTAGAAAGATCGTCTTCTGACCACATGGACCCATCTGTCGTTGCTACGCGGAAATAACCGTTATGTTCATCCATTGAAAACTGGTTCAACACGCGTCCCGGGACTTCGCCCTGCGCTGCAAACTGGACGTTCAGTGCATCCACAGAGAATTTGTATATTTCTGTTTCATCTTCGCCACCACCGCCCGCAGGCATGATCTCCATCATTGGGAAGAAGTGTTGTCTTGAAGCAATATACAGATTTTCTTTTGACATATAAATCTGTCCGCTGCTTCCCAGATATGAATGAACAGAAGCTTCTGTTTCCGGTTCTTTTACAGGAATTGCTGCAATGGTTGCATACTCCGGGCTGTCTGATTCAGGTAATTTTTGAATCTGATCAACCGGCTGAGTAAAAAACTCGTCAGACACCGCGCTGTCTTTAATGTAAGGCTGCAGTCTTACCTCTGCATCTGTTTCTTCCTGCATAATCCAGTAATTAGGATGATGATTCGTCACAAGGTACAGGACATCATCGACCATTCTGGAGCTTGCGAGGTAACCTTCAGAAGAAAATTCGCGCGTTAACTCCGGCGCTGATGGATCCGTTATATCGTAAATTTTAGCAGTGGTTGTGCTGAGTTCGTTACCAGGTTCACTGTGCCAGTAATCGCCGACTACGATCAGCAGATCGCCATTCAGATATAGTTCAGAGCCGTAAAAATTCCCCTGTCCGAGTGTCATTGTTTGTACAGTTTCAGTTGAGCCATCCTCTAAAATCTGTTCAATTTTAATTTGCTCATTTTGATGAAGGATGTAAATATATTCTCCGTCAGTCTGAACAATATCAGCTTCTTCTACGCCTTCAACCTGATTATTGGTAACAGAATAATCGCCGCCTGCACCACCGTCAGAAGAATTTTCAGCTGAGTCTGCGGATTCACTTGTAGCCTCTTCAGCCACCATGTTTTCTTCAAAACGTCCTGCACGTTCGTTCTCCAGCAGTGCAGCAAAATGGTCCTTTAGCTCCTGTTCATTTGTGAACCTTGGAAGCTCCGTCACAATTTTAAACTCAATTGCCTGCTCATTTTTAAGCTTCAGGCCAAGTGAAGACCTGATTTCATCTGATAAATGAAGTGTGTATCGTGCTTTGTCATCATAACCGCTTTCCGGAGGAGCAATTGAAAGGGTATGCCCGTCGTGGATCAACTCCACTTTCACCGCTGTTTTATTGCCGTTTTGATCTTCAATAAAAACTGTTTCTTCATTAACAGTATCATCACGCATCTTTTCTGTGAAATTAAGCTTCCATGTGTGATCGCTGAATACTGATCTGACTTCAGCGCCAGTGGCTGTATTCGTAACTTCCGGCTTTTGCAGGAAGTAAAAGGCAAGCCCTCCGCCTGCCAGCAAAATAACGACCGTTGCAATTAACCATTTCTTCATAAATGTGAACCTCCCATCAGGAAATTTTTCGTTGATTAGTTAGTAATTAGACGTTTATATTTCAATTAAGTTACAAAAATTATCTGAAAATGATAAGGCTCTTACTTGAGATGTAAGTGATTTCATAATACCCTTAATAAAAAGAGGAGGGATTTACATGACAAAAGTAGCTCTGCAGCTATGGTCAGTTAAAGAAGCAATGGAAGAAAATCCTGATAATACGATCCAGGCGTTGAGTGAAGCGGGCTATGATGGTGTGCAGCTGGCTGGCGATTACGGCAAGTCAGGTCAGGAGTGGAAAAAACTTCTGTCAGACAATCATTTAGAAGCGGCAGGCATCCATATGCCTCTTACAGCGCTTGAGAGCGATTCTGAGCTTGATCACTGGATTGCTTTCAGTAAAGAAATTGGTAACACAAAGCTCATTATTCCTTTTCTTGAAGAAGACTGGCGTACACTGGAAGGGTATAAAAAGCTTGCTGATCTGATGAACAAAGCACTTTCTAAACTGAGTGAAGCAGGGTTGAGGCTTGGCTATCATCATCATGACTTTGAATTCGTTTCGATTGAACCGGGCATGACTGGCTGGGATGTCATTGAAGAAATGACCGATCAGGATGATGTTTACTTTGAAATAGATGTATATTGGACAGAGTATGCGAGTATTCATACATATAACCTGCTTGACCGTCTAAAAGAACGCGTCTTTTCAATCCACTTGAAAGATATGATTGAAGAAAACGGTCATAAAAGAACTGCTGCGATTGGTAACGGGAATCTTGATTTAAAAGGTTTTGCTGATCGTGTAGACACTGAATGGCTGATCGTAGAGCAAGAACATTTTGACGGTGATCCACTTGAAGAAGTGAAGCCGAGCGCGAATGTTGTGAAAGGCTGGTATAAGTAATTCAATATTAACAAGGGCAGTGCTAATCAGGTGCTGCTCTTTTTTAGAATAGCTCTGTTAAAGTTGGCTGTTGATTTCCGCTTCAGTCGGACGCTTTCCGCGGCCGGGCGCTGAGTTATCAGGCTTCGCCGTGATTATCTCACCTGTCCCTTACTGCCGCAGGAGTCACCGCCTTACGCTCCAATCACCAGCTGTGCATAAACAACAATGAACTTTAACAAAGCCTTTAGAATAAAGAAGGGAGCACGACACAATGATCTTACCTAAAGCATTAAAAAGTGGGGATACAGTCGGATTTATTGCACCGGCAAGTCCACCTGATTTAAAAAACATGGAGAGATCGCTTGCGTTTTTCACATCACTTGGTCTGAAGGTGAAAGAAGGAAAGCATCTGCGCAATGTTAACGGCTATCTTGCGGGTACTGACGAGGAGCGCGTAGAAGATCTTCACGCCATGTTTTCAGATCCTGAAGTGAAAGCTGTGATTTGTGCAGGAGGCGGCTACGGCACTGGCAGGATTGCCGATAAAATTGATTATGACCTCATCCGCAATCACCCTAAAATTTTCTGGGGTTACAGTGACATCACCTATTTACATACAGCCATTCGTCAGGAAACGGGTCTTGTGACATTCCATGGTCCGATGCCGGCATCTGATGTTGGCAAAGATGAGTTTCATGAACTTTCAGGTAAAATGTTCGCTCAGCTGTTTGAGCCGAGAGAGCTTCACTATTCTGAAGCGATCAGTGAACTGAGTGTGATCGCTGAGGGAGCTGCGACCGGCGAGCTGACCGGTGGCAACCTGACGCTGCTTATGAGCACGCTGAATACAAAGCATGAAATCGATATGAAAGACAAAATTCTTTTAATTGAAGAGGTCGGTGAAGAACCCTACAGAATTGACGCGATGCTTAGTCAGCTAAGGTCAGCGGGGAAGTTGCACGAGGTGAACGGCATTGTGGCAGGAGATTTTAAACATGCTGAGCCGACAAACGGTAAACCTTCCTTATCATTAGAGGAAGTATTGCAGCATTACCTTGGAGACCTTGGAATTCCGGTCGTATCAGGTTTTAAAATCGGTCATTGCGAACCGCATTTTTCGGTGCCACTTGGTGTTAATGCCAAGCTCTCAGCTGGAGAAAAAACACTTACACTGCTGCCAGGAGTGGAATGGTGAAAATCCGTTCAATTGAAACTTTCCGTGTGAGAGTTCCTTTGAAAAAGCCCTTTGTTACAGCACTTCGTACGTTAAAAGTATCAGATTCTGTCATAGTGAAAATCACTGATGAAGATGGCCTTACAGGATATGGAGAAGCTGCACCAACGCATGTGATTACGGGAGACTCACTTTCAAGTATAGAGGAAGCAGTCAACGGCATCATTGCACCGAAGTGTCTCGGACAGCCACTGCTTGCGAGAGAAAATCTTCTTCATGCTGTGAATACTGCAATGGTACGAAATACAAGCGCAAAGGCAGCAGTAGACTGTGCGATTCATGATTTGCTGGCACAGCACGCAGGCATGCCGCTGTATCAATTTCTCGGTGGCGCTGCGGATACAGTTGAAACAGACTACACGGTCAGCGTAAATGAACCTGAGGAAATGGCGGCGGATGCTGCACAATTTAACCAGGATGGCTTTAAAGTGTTGAAGATTAAAGTTGGGTCGGGCACGATTCATGATGATTTGAAGAGAATCAGAGCGATACGCAAAAAAACAGACTGTCCCTTAAGGCTTGATGCAAATCAGGGATGGACAGCTAAGGAAGCGGTCTTTGCAATCAGCCGGATGGAAGATGAAGGCCTTAATATTGAGCTCGTTGAACAGCCGGTCAAAGCGCATGATATAAAAGGGTTAAAATACGTAACTGAACATACATATACGCCTATTATGGCAGACGAAAGTGTCTTCAGTCCTCAGGATGCCATCAGGGTTCTTGAGATGCGCGCTGCGGATCTGATTAATATAAAGTTGATGAAAGCAGGCGGCATTCATCAGGCGATGACGATTGCCAAGCTTGCTGAAGCCTATGAAATTCCTTGTATGACCGGAAGCATGATTGAAACGAAGGTAGGTATCTCAGCAGCTGCACATTTTGCTGCGAGTCAGCGCAATATCACGCGCTATGACTTTGATGCGCCACTTTTACTTGCCCGGGATATTGTAAATGGAGGCATTCATTTTAAACAGGCACGCATAACATTTAACAAAGCGCCTGGTTTAGGCATTCAATCAGTGAATGATCAGGAGGGGAATGTGAAATGAGAACTGCCCAGGTAAATGTAACGGCTGCAACACTCTGGACCGGCCCTGAATCACCCCGGAAGTTGGATCAATTTGCCCTTGAATCGCCTGTGAGGATTGAAGCCTGGCTTTCGGCGATGTCAGCAGATGAACGCAGGGAGCTGCTGGACGGAAATAAGGTTCAATCACAAGTCCTGTACGGAGACACCCTAATAATAGAAGAAGTAGTGGAAGACTGGGCGCAGGTGGTTGTCCTTTCTCAAGGATCTAACAAGCATCCTGCAGGCTATCCGGGCTGGATTCCAATGGCCCAGCTCACGGAAGTTGATGCCGATGATGCTGAGCCGGCGGATGAACAAGCACTTGTTGTATCAGACTTCACTCAGCTTTTAAATAAAAAAGGTGAAGCGCTCGTAAAGCTCCCATTTACAACAATTTTGCCGGTTACAGGTAATCAGGACGGACTTGTAGAGGTCCACACCCCTTACGGAAAGGCTTTTGTAAAAAGGAAGGACGTGCGTCTTCATAGAGATGAACCTGAAAAAAGAACGCCTGCTGATATTTTAAAAGACGGGGAAAGATTTCTGGATCTGCTTTATCTCTGGGGAGGCATGACACCATACGGCTACGACTGCTCAGGGTTCAGCTATTCCATGATGAGAGCGAACGGGTATCTGATCCCCCGTGACGTTTCAGACCAGGCAAATGCAGGTGAAGAAATTGCCAAAAACGATGTGAAGCCTGGAGACCTGATTTTCTTTGCCTATGAAGAAGGGAAGGGACGTCTGCACCACGTAGCCATTTATCACGGGGACGGCAGGATGATCCATTCCCCAACGCCAGGTAAAAAGATTATGATTCAGGAAATCGCAGGCACATTTTATGAAAAAGAATGGTGCGAGACGAGGCGCTACTGGCAGGAATAAGAAATACGGCTGGCACATTGTGCAGAAGCAGTGCCGGAGTGGCGTGAAGTACGCCCCGGACACTTTACTGCATGCCATTATGCAGAGTGACAGGTTTGTCCTGCCCGTTATGTGGGAATAACATGATTAACTTGACCACCAACGGGAGGGATTCATAATGGGAAGACTAATCAAGCGCGCAATCAAATACGGACCGATCGTTTATCCGTTCATCCGTAAGTTTTTAAACGGACGTAAATCAAAGCGATATTAATACACCAATGAGACTGTCTGAGCGGCAGTCTTTTTAATGACTTGTAGAATGAGCGGTCATTTATGAAATTAAGTTCGCGTTGCAAATAAATAAATAGCTATTAACAAATTTATTATTAGAGCCTGTAAGCCACGTCTCATCACCTTCCTGGCATCTAAATACCTGGAATGACGAAACCTGTCGGAAAGAACTTTGCTAAATGGTTTGCAATTTCTAAAAACCCATGCTAATATAAGAATATGCTTAATACGTAACACCATCTAATTCACATGTTATCAGGAACTTTTTACATTTTCCTATCATGTAAAAGTCTCGTGATAACATGTGGATTATCTTGTTTTTACTCAGCTATTAAGTAAAACTTAGAACACAGTGGAGGAATTACCCATGAATGAAGGTACAGTAAAATGGTTTAATGCAGAAAAAGGATTTGGATTTATCGAAGTAGACGGCGGCGAAGATGTATTCGTACATTTCTCAGCTATCACTGGCGACGGATTCAAAACTCTTGAAGAAGGTCAAAAAGTTAGCTTTGAAATCACTCAAGGCAACCGTGGCGACCAAGCTGCTAACGTTGTAAAATTATAATTTTACACTTTCAAAACACCCGCTTCTCTTTTGAGGAGCGGGTGTTTTTTTGCGTTTATGCATGTGCATGGTGGGGACGGAGGTGAAAGTGTCATGAAATGACACTTTCACCTCCGTCCCCACAGTGCTCATTGTGTTTTAAGCAGGAATCATTTAGGGAAAGAGAGAAGTATTAAACAAAGAAAGTGTGGGATCGTGATGAAACCGCTGAAACAGTCTTTTTATGATAAAGATGCACTGGAGCTGTCGGAGGCGCTTCTTGGAAAATTGCTCGTGAAGGATACGCCAGAGGGCAGAGCGTCAGGCATTATTGTTGAAACTGAGGCGTATATGGGTGCTGAAGACCGCGCGGCGCACAGTTATGGAAACCGCCGTACGCGCCGGACTGAAATTATGTTTGGCAAAGCGGGTTCAGTGTACACGTATCAAATGCACACACATACGCTTGTAAATGTTGTGGCTGCTGAGGTTGATACGCCTCAGGCAGTGTTAATCCGTGCAGTGGAGCCTGTTGAAGGACTTCATTTAATGGAAGAAAGGCGTCCGGGGAGAAAGCAGATTGAATGGACGAATGGCCCCGGCAAGCTGACAAAGGCATTGGGTATTGCAATGAACGATTATGGCTCACATTATACTGTGCCGCCGCTGCAAATTTTTGATGGTTGGGCGCAGAAGGACTTTGAGATTGTGACAGGGCCGAGGATCGGCATTGATAATACCGGTGAGGCCCGTGATTATCCGTGGCGGTTCTGGATTAAGGGCAATTCGTATATTTCGAGGTAAATAAAGGGAGGAAATTGAAATGGCATTTAAAGCAGTAATGGTGGATTTGAAAAACGATCAGGTAGAATCGAAGGTGAAAGATGTTACAGAAGATCAGCTGCCTGAAGGTGAAGTGCTAATTAAGGTTGCGTATTCTAGCGTCAACTTTAAAGATGGCCTTGCAGGTTTAAAAGACGGCAAGATTGTCCAGTCGTATCCTTTTATTCCGGGGATTGATTTGTCAGGAACCGTGGAGTCATCAGAAGACAGCCGTTTTAAAAAAGGGGATCGGGTTATTGCAACGAGCTATGATATTGGCGTGACGCACTTTGGCGGCTATAGTGAATATGCCCGCATCCCGGCTGACTGGGTCGTTCCGTTGCCTGAAGGACTTTCTTTAAGAGAATCAATGATCTTTGGTACGGCAGGATTTACGGCAGCGCTATCTGTACATAGATTGGAAAAAGAGGATGTTACACCTGACTCCGGAGACGTGCTGGTGACTGGTGCAACAGGCGGCGTTGGCAGTATGGCAGTTGCAATGCTTGCAGCAAAAGGATATCAGGTGACAGCAAGCAGCGGGAAATCGTCAGAGCACGACTACCTGAAATCCCTCGGTGCTGCAAAAGTGATTTCGCGTGATGACGTGTATGATGGCGGGAAGATCAGACCTCTTAATAAGGGTGTTTGGGCGGGTGCTGTAGATCCGGTTGGAGGAGACAGTCTGGCATCAGTTTTAAGCAAGATGAAGCAAAACGGAGCGGTTGCAGTCAGTGGACTGACTGGTGGTACAAAGATTCCGGCGACTGTTCATCCATTTATTCTGAGAGGCGTCAGTCTGCTGGGAGTAGACTCGGCTTACTGTGCAATGCCGCTTCGCGAAAAGGTCTGGCAGCGTCTGGGATCGGATTTAAAACCTGATAACCTTGAAGAAATGGTCTACCGGGAAGTTGAGCTTGAGGATGTTCCGCAGGCAATGGCGGAAATTATTGAGAGTAAGATCCGCGGTCGTGTGCTGGTGAAGGTTACAGGGGAATAGAAATGTTTAAAAGCTGTCTGGAACGTAGTTTCCGGGCAGCTTTTTTAAATGTTTTGGGTGCGCGGACGAAGTTGTAGCTGTTTTGGCGTAAATAGTATCAATCTGCGCCCGAGCGGTAGCGATCCACCCGCGAAGTCGTAGCAATGCTCCGGCCAGGTGGTAGCAATCACGTATTTACCTGTAAAGTCGAAGCACCTGCCCACTTCACGCCCTTAAGAAACCGAAAAGCCCGTTACTCAACTGCATGCAGAGCTGCTTCCGCGTGAACTGCACATTATTTACTGTTGAGTGCACAACTTTCCGGACTGAGTGCACGACACACCCGGGTTGAGTGTGCAACGTGCGAAGTTGACGTCACAAAAATCTGATTCGGATGCACAACCCCATATCCCCAAGTAGCTGTTCACTCAACACTCACATACCCTGTCTCCTCCACAATCCACTGCCCCTCATCAGATAGAATCCAGTCAATCAGCTTCTGTTCATTTTCTGACTGTTCACCAACTGTAATCGCATAGAACTCAGCTGAAAGTGGATAACTGTCATCACGTATTGATTCGGCTGAAGGGTGGACATCTTCAATTGCCAGCAGTTTGATATCCCCATTCCTCACCATTTCTGTAGAAAAGAATCTGTACGAATAACCGATTGCGTTCCCGTGATTCTGGTAATCAGATGTTTCTTTGATAATCCCCCCCATACCGGTCACGATTTCATCACCCGGTGCTTCCATGATAGGAATGCCATACATCAGTTTTTCAAGCCCAGTCTGGCTGCCGCTGTCTTCCGGACGCTGGAACGCCTGGATTTCCTGATTCTTACCGCCGACTTCATTCCAGTTTGTAATCTTTCCGGAGTAAATATCCTGAATTTCTTCAATTGTTAAAGAGTCAACAGGATTTTTCGCATTTACAAAAAACACGAAAGCTTCCCGGCCGATCGGGGTCATATCAAATTCGAGACCGGCATCTTCAACTGCAAGTTCCTGTCTTTCAGAAGGTCCTGCGGTAAAAATAATATCAACTTCTTCTTCAATCAGTCTGCGATAAGCGTTGTCCGTTTTCGTGGACATCACTGTGTGATAAGAGTTACCCACATGTGGATAATCGTCTTCAGGGTAGACTGCCTGAACAAACGCTGAATATAGTGGATAAAGTGCGGTTGCACCGTCCAGTTTAGGTAGATCATCCTCTAAATGAAGTGATGCTTCTTCGGACATGGATACAGCTTTTGTATCAGACTGGAACGGTTCATACTCCGTCAGATCCACTTCCGCAGAGTTTGTGATACTTTCAATATAGGCGTCATAGGCTGCCATGCTGCCGATGGTCACAGCAATCGCTGCAGCCAGACCTGCGGCTGTATAAGCGAGCTTTTTCCCCTGAGCCAGCCGGAAAAGTCTGAGGATAAACAATATGTACAATGCGATGCTGACCCCAATCACAGTGTGCATCGCACGTTCCCCTGCGGCCATGTAGGAGAAGAGGCTTGCGATGCTGACAAAAAAGAGCGCAGCCGCCCCAACAAATACTGCTGCAACCAGTCTTAACAAGTCGTGCTTAGGTCCTTTTTCCATCTGATAATTCCTCCAGTCGTGTGAATGCTTCACTTTCATCAAACGTACTTAACCATCTGAAGTGCGCCTGATCAAGAATCCGAAAGTGCTTGCTGATCAAATTCTGCTGAAGTGTATAGGGACCAGCTGACTTGATTTCCTTCCACCACACCTTTCCGCCAAGCGTCCGGCTAAATGGTTCTTCAGCATGCTCAAACGTGACCAGCCTGATCACTTCAAGCGGCTCGTCACCCAGACTGTTTTGTAAAACTTCACTCTGATGAAATAAGGCAGTCACTGCCACTACAGTATTCCAGCCTGGTAATGAGCGGTCTTTTTCGATTTGCACAAGCGTTTTTTTAGATATCCCCAGAAGCTCCGCCATTCTGTCCTGTGAATATCCACTTTCCGTTCTGATCAGTTTCATTTTCTCTGCGATAATGTGTATAACCTGTTCTTTATTCATTTTCGTCACCTCTTTTAGTTTCAAAATAACCTATTAGTGTAATTTTACACTTTTTATGGAGTTCGTCAATCACTTTTTTCTGCACAGATGTGGGTAAATGCTGTGGATAGTGTAAAAACTTTACCTGAAATCGTTTTTCGAGTTTGAAATGCAGCGATTTTTGCCCAACTGGTAGCAATCCACCCGCGAAGCCGCAGCAATGGCCTGCTAGGCGGTAGCAATCCCGCATTTCTGACTTCGTATCCATCCGCGAAGTCGTACCACCCACCCACTTCATGCCCTTAAGAAACCGAAAAGCCTGTTACCCAACTGCATGCAAAGCCGCTTTCGCGTGAACTGAACGATATTTGCTGTTGAGTGCGCAACTTTCCGGAATGAGTGGACGACACACCCGGGTTGAGTGCACAACGTCAGGAGTTGACGTCACAAAAACCCAAATTGGATGCACAACCCCACATCCCCATCACTCGTCAGACTCTCGCACAATGAATTTCAATCACCCATACTTAAATAAATCATGCTACACTAATAGCACTGAAATGGTACGGAGGTGGTGACGGTATGGAGATTGAAGACATGGAACAATATTTAGAGGAACAGTACGACATCATGGACGTCTGTCTTTTAGCGGGAAAAATCATGCTTGAAAGCGGAGCTGAAACATATCGCGTCGAAGATACGATGATGCGTATCGCGAAGAATTATGGGATTAAAGAGTCTCACAGCTATGTCACGCCAACCGGTATCATGTTCTCGATTGAGACGGAAGAGCCAACCAAGACCAAACTGATCAGGATTTCCGACCGTACCACCGACTTGAAAAAGGTCATGCTTGTGAACAGCACCTCACGCCGGATTGCGAACGGGGAGCTCGACGTCCCGCAGGCTTACCGGATTTTAAAAAGAATTTATAAAGATGATGAAACCTATTCATTAAAAACGCGTATTGCCGCCGCGGCGATTTCGAGTGGCTGTTTTCTCATGATGTTCCAGGGATCGTGGGCGGATTTTATTCCCGCAATTATCATTGGCGGGCTTGGATTTGCGAGCGTTGTCTATGTGCACGATCTCGTCCTCATCAAGTTCTTCTCAGAGTTTATGGCAGCACTCGTGATTGGATTACTTGCTGCAGGGGCGGTTGCGACAGGACTTGGGCAGGAGCTTGATAAAATTATTATCGGGTCCGTGATGCCGCTCGTACCCGGCCTGTTAATTACAAACGCAGTCAGGGATCTGATCGCGGGACATTTTATATCTGGCTTATCTAAAGGGGCAGAAGCTTTCCTGACCGCATTTGCGATTGGTTCAGGGATAGCAGTTGTCGTGACGATGTTATAGAAGGGGGGATGACCTGTGGATATTTTAATCAATATTGTGACGAGTTTTATCGCGGCAGCTGGGTTCGGAATCATATTTAATGCACCGAGAGAAGCATTATGGAAATGCGGCGCAGTTGGTATGATGGGCTGGATGGCATACTTCATATTGACGCTCCAGGGAATTGGAGAGGTACCTGCCACCGTTGCTGCAGCATTCATGATTGCAGTGATCAGCCAGGTTTTCTCCCGCGTCTATAAAGCACCGATTATTATTTATATCGTGTCCGGCATTATCCCGCTTGTCCCAGGAGGAACAGCGTATAATGCAATGCGGTCATTCGTGACAAATGACTACAGCGAAGCGCTTGCTTTTGCAGCAAAAGCATTTATGATCTCGGGTTCCATTGCAATGGGGATCGTGCTGTCAGAAGTGATCAGTCAGATTATGAAACAGAGCCGTTTGAAGAGAATTGGTTGATCAGAGAAGCCCGGTGTCGATAAGACACCGGGCTTCTCTGATCTTTTCTGCAGTTGGATATGATGACCTCTATTAGCATCAGTTCATTTGTATGAGTAACTTTTACAATGGGAAACTTAAGTGGGGTAGGACAGGAGGTGTGAAGACATGAATCATGGGAAATCAATGTTGATTAAAGCACTTCTCTTGTTTCCGGTTATCTGGATTGTGCTAACAGGTTTTAACCAAGTGACATTTGTAGACGCTACGATTGTTGCAGTGATTTTATACGTAGTTGCTTATATTGGGGATATGCTGGTCGTCAGAAATGCAGGAAATACGATTGGCACAATTGGAGACTTGATTCTGGGTACGCTTGTGATCTGGTTTACACTCGTCCTTCTTGGTTATAACAACGTGATGGGTGAAGCGATTGCAGCAGCCCTGATTCTGACGGCAGGAGAATATTTTTATCACAAATGGTTGATTAACAATCTGTTTCAAGAAACTGAAGTGCCTTCGCCAAATGTATAATACTTAAATCCCTTTGTTTAGGGATTTTTATTTACATAGAGCTCGCATGATGAGCCATGCTATCACAAAGGGAGTGATGAGCTTTGGAATTGGACTGGATTTGGAAAGCAATATTAATTGTTACAATAGGAGTCGTACTGCTTAGGGTTTCAGGCAGGAAATCGATTTCGCAGATGACCATTGCGCAGACGATTATCATGATATCGATTGGAAGTCTGCTCATTCAGCCAGTTTCGGGCAAGAACTTGTGGACAACATTTGGAGTAGCAGGGTTATTGATTAGCACACTGGTGTTCATAGAATTTATTCAAATAAAATGGGACAAAGCAGAAAATTTTTTCAGTGGGAAATCGAAAGTAGTGATCGAAAATGGACAGCTCCGTGTGCAGACTTTAAAAAAGCTCAGACTCCCGGTTGATAAGTTGGAAATGTGGTTAAGACAGAGCGGGATTGATGACATGAAAAAAGTACAGTGGGCTACGATTGAACCAAGCGGACAGCTGGGGTATATCCTGAAACCCGAACATCAGCCAATTACAAAGAAAGAATATCATGAATTAGAGTTAATGGTGATAGGAATTGCACAGAAATTAAATGTTCAAGTTAATCATCATAGTAAATTAGCAGCTCATTCACCATTATTTACAGAGATAGAAAGTGGTCAAAAGTCAGATGACTCCGGGGCTACGAATGAAATAGCTCCGGTGGTTAAATAAATAATCGAATACTTAGAAAACGCACCGGAAATTGATAATTTACCTTGCCGTTTTAATCTCAGAAGGTTGAATTGTATTTAATTATCTGTCTCGATGAATCATTCACTCATCGTTTTTCATTGGAGATACAGACTGAATGACCAATGGTAATGTTAAAACGGTCAGCATCAACTCTCTGATCCGTCACTAACCCTTCATCACAGTCGAGCGTGCACGATCAGCTGTTTTATCGTGATACATCCTTTGATCAGCAGTACTCAGCAGCGTATCAGTGTTTTTCCCGTCAGCAGGGAACATTGCGTATCCTATGGAGGTTCTGAGCTGGATCAACTGTTCGTCAAGTCTGGCGGGCCGCTCAATTGATTTTCGGATTTTTTCTTTCAGCTTGTTCACATCTGCATTCAGACTGACCCGGCTGCTCACGATAATGAACTCATCTCCGCCAAGACGTGCAGCAAAATCGTGTTCATCAATCAGTTCCTTAATCGTTTCAGCCATTTGAATAATAGCCTGATCACCGAAATTGTGACCATACGTATCATTAATTTGCTTAAACCCATTGAGGTCAAGCAAATACAGAACGAAAGGCTCGTTACTAGTTTCTGCATCTGTTAACAGGGAATCCAGATAATGATTCAGGTGTTTCCGGTTAGCGAGTCCGGTCATGTCATCGTGAGTGGCAAGCTTCATGACTTTGGTATGATTGCGGTAGTTTACAGCAAGACTTAGACCGTAAGTCCACCCGACAGTCCAGATAATAACCACGAAAAACAAATAGCTCGTATAGGGGTGGGCAACAAAGTTCGCTTCGAATGAACCGTTCAGCGCCAGGAACCATCTTACTCCAAAAGAACTGCCGATCATCACAAATGGTATAGCAGAGAGCATGTAAATTTTTCTTTCAACTCCGCCTGATTTCCATAAAAGCAGGAACGCAGACAAATAGAAGATGACGATATTGAGTGAATCGTAAAATAAGAATCGGGTATTTGGAGAATCACGTAAAATGAAGATGAAAGATACTGCATAAATGATCACGAGTATATAAATATTGCGACGTAAGCGCTCTCTTGGATAACCTCTGAATCGCAAAATGCCTTCCAGAATCAGAATGGGTGCGATCAATGTCGCGATGTTATTTAATACAGCTGCATATGAGCCAATCAGTGGGGCGAAAGGAAGTGGGAGAAAGCCCAGTCCGCCGATAATCGCTGCCCATGCCCACATTTTCAAACCTCTTTCCTGAAGGTTCATTCTCCAGGTAATTGTCATGACAATAGAAGATATAATCGCGAGTACAAAGACAACGGCACCTAACGTCAGCGGATCTAGCATATAAGAGTCCCACCTCCTTATGTATATTTTTAATCATTATACATCGAAATAGGACTAAATATCTAATTTAAATACAGAATATTATTAAAATTTCATGATTTAGTCATTCTGTCCAAATGCTGCTTCATCTGCAACCAGTGTCACATTCGGATGTCTGCACAGTGCAGAAGCCGGAAAATCCTCATCAGGACTACCTTCAAGCAGCCTTTTCACAGCCGCTGCTTTCTTTTCTCCGGAAGCCATCAGCACAATTTTTTTACTGCGAAGAATAGATTTGATGCCCATCGTAATTGCGTGCGTCGGCACTTCATCAATCGATTGGAAATAGCGCGCGTTGGCTTCACGTGTGGAATCAGCCAGTCTAATCACATGTGTATGCCCGTTAAAATCACTGCCAGGTTCGTTAAAACCGATATGGCCGTTTTCACCAATACCGAGAATCTGCAAATCCGGCGGACCAATCTTCTTCAGCAGTTTTTCATAACTTCTGCATACCTTATCAAGGTTTTTCGCCATCCCATCTGGTACATAAGTCTGATGGAAAGGCATATCAACATGTAAAAACAGATGTTCATTCATATACCTGTGATAGCTTTTCGCATGCGTTGGGTCAAGGCCAATATATTCATCCAGATTAAATGAACGCACATGTTTAAAAGAAAGAAGACCCTCGCGATATTGCCTGACGAGCAGCTGATACATCCCAATCGGAGTGCCGCCTGTTGCGAGTCCGAGGATAGGTTTTTCTTGATGTTTAATCAGGTCACCAACCATTCCGGCAGTGTGTTTGCTCATTTCAATATAGTTTTTTACAATGACTACATCCATGACGTTCCCTCCTTCTGATAGACAACTTCACCGCGGCAGATTGTCATGACCACGTTGTATGATTCATCAAGCACCACAAAATCAGCATCTTTTCCTTCTTCAATACTGCCTTTGCGATCCCATACTCCAACCTGGCGTGCCGCATTTTCAGAGGTGATTTTTGCAAGTTCTTCTATAGAAAGGACAGCTATCGACATCATATTCTTAATTGCCTGTTCCATTGTCAGCACACTGCCTGCGAGCGTTCCATCAGCAAGGCGCGCTTCAGCCCCTTTTACCGTCACCTGTTGTCCACCCAGGTCATATTCACCGTCTGCCAAACCTTTCGCCCGCATCGCATCTGTAATCAGTATCAGGCCAGCCCCTTTTTCATTCCAGGCGAGCCGGACTGCTTCAGGGTGACTATGTACAAAATCCGCAATGATTTCAGCCTTTAATCCTTTTTCCAAAAGCGCACCGCCTGCCACACCCGGGTTACGATGATGAAAAGGACTCATCTGATTATATAAATGAGTGACCTGACTCGCACCGGCAGTAACTGCCTGCTTAAACTCATCGTAAGTAGCGTTGGAATGACCGATCGACACAACCACACCGCTGTCTGAAACCTCTTTAGTAAATGTATACCCATTTTCCAGCTCAGGTGCAGCGGTCACAACCTTTATATTCCCGTCTGAAGCTTCCTGAAATCTGCTGAACAATTCTGTGTCAGGTGTAAGCATTGCATCAGGATCCTGTGCGCCAGCCTTTTCAGGTGACAGAAACGGTCCCTCTAAATGAACTCCGAGGACCTCTGCACCTGACTTTTGTTGCTTCATATATTCCCCCGTATTCTTCAGCGCCTTCATCATTGAATCTTCCGTCTGCGTCATTGTCGTTGCCAGAAAAGAAGTTACACCTTCCTTAACCAGCGCTTTGGCCATCGTCTCAAGTGCCTCAGGAGTCGCATCCATTATATCCGCGCCACCTGCACCATGGATGTGGGGGTCAATGAAGCCGGGGAGGAGGTGGTAAGTGGGAGGAATGGCGATATGTGGCTTGCTAAAGTCCGGAGGTTGGTCATTGACTGCAGCGATCTCACCATTATTGATCATGATTGTTTCAGCCGTTGTTTGGATAATCAAGTCACTTTTCATCAGATCGTCTCCTTTATAAATGGTCGTTATCGGCCTGCTTAATGTCGTATTGTTGCTGGCGATGGTTGTATTTGTGCGATTGACTGCACGATACACCCGGATCGACGGTCGTATCATCGCATCTGATGGTACTATCAGCCCGAACAACGGTCTTAACATCCCGATCATACGTCTTATCGCACCATTTAACACCGTTCATTTGCCTCAATTATATCAGATTGAAACAAAAAATCATTATTTTTAAAATATATTGACATAAAAAATCATAAACTTTATAATGAGAAAAACTCATGCAAGGAGGATGGGATGGCATATATCATCGGAATGGACGGCGGCGGCACGAAAACGAGCTATGCGGTCAGTCGGATTGATCACGTTTCAATCCTTGGTACTGAGCTTGAAGGACCGGGAACAAATCCGCAAATGATCGGTTTTCAGCAAATGGCAGAGCGGATTGCGATAAAGCTCGAAGAACTGCTGGAGTCACACCGAATTGAAAAGCATCAGGTAAAAGCAATTTGTGGAGGATATGCAGGAGTCGGAAGAGCAAATGACGCTGATACTGCACATGATGCATTAAAGAAGAAGCTCATATTGAGAGGCTTTCACAAAAATGTAAGCGTTTTAATTAAGTCGGATCTTCAAATTGCACTTAAAGGTGCCATCCCGCCTGAGCATCAACAGGGCATGCTGATTATCTCAGGTACCGGCTCAAATTCAGCCGGGCTTCTAAAGGACGGTTCCATGGTGAAGTCAGGCGGCTGGGGTCATCTATTAGGTGATGAGGGGAGTGGCTATGCTATTGCAGCTGCTGGTTTGCAGGCAGTGGTCAGAGCATACGACCGCAGAGGACCGGCAACCGTTTTAAATGAATACATTCTTAAGGCATTGGGTCTCACGAATGAAACACAGCTCGTTACATACATGTATCAGGAACAAAGGGATAAAAGTGAAATTGCTGTACTTGCAAAGGTTGTCACAGAAGCGGCTGACAGTGGAGACGCAGTAGCGGAATCAATCATTAAAAAAGCAGCAACTGACCTTGCAGACCATGTGCACAGCCTGCATTTGCAGTCAGGTGAATACAATGAACAGACAATCGTGACCACAACCGGTTCAATCTTTAAATACGCAACGTCAGTCAGAACGGCATTTATCAGAGAATTGAAAGAACGTAAGCTTGGCATCTGGACACCAGCGCATGGCACGCCTGTTGAAGGGGCGCTCAAGGAAGCAGCAGAGTCAGCTAAGAGTTTAGAGAAAAGAAGGTGATGGGTGATATGTCTTCAGATTTATCTTCACTTGTAACAGAGCAGCGGAATGAAAACAGCATGAACCTGGATCAGCTTTCAGTTGAAGAAGTGCTGAAGGTGATCAACAAAGAAGATCAGAAAGTGGCTGAAGCAGTCAGAGAAGCACTGCCGGCTATTACAGAAGCAACTGTACAAATTTCCGAGCGGCTGAAAGCCGGAGGACGCCTCTTCTATATTGGGGCGGGAACGAGCGGCAGGCTTGGCTATCTTGACGCATCAGAATGTCCGCCAACTTTTATGACGCCTCCTGAAATGGTGCAGGCGATTATGGCAGGTGGCATGTCAGCTTTCGGAAAAGCGCGTGAGAATGCTGAAGACAGTGAAGAGCAGGGCGAAGCTGATTTGAAAAATGAACAGCTAAACGTTAAAGACACAGTCATCGGGATTGCGGCGAGCGGGCGTACTCCCTATGTAGCCGGCGCATTAAAGTATGCAACCTCAACAGGTGCATACACCATCGCTCTATCCAGTAACAGAGACGCTGAAATCAGCCGTTATGCTGACAGTGCAATTGAAGTTGTCACGGGTCCGGAAGTGCTGACAGGTTCAACGCGAATGAAGGCTGCGAGTGCGCACAAAATGGTGCTGAATATGATGAGCACAGCAGCAATGGTGCAGCTTGGCAAGGTCCAGGATAATCTGATGATTGATGTCCATGCCAGCAATTATAAATTAATGGAGCGTGCAAAACGAATCATTATGGACCTGACAGGCACATCTTATGAAATTGCTGCCGAGACACTTGAAAAAGCGCATTTAAAAGTAAAGCATTCAATTGTCATGATTGAAGCCGGGGTCAGCTATGAACAAGCAGATGATTATATTGGTCAGGCATCAGGTTATGCAAGAGAAGCAATCCGGCTGGCAAAACAGGATTGAGTCATCCCGGGTCAACCGGGGTGTTCCAATAAACATATTAAAACAGAGGGGGAAACATCTTGAAAAAGGACTGGAGAAGCACGGGTTTAATCTTAGGGGGAGTTGTACTTTCAGCAGGATTTCTGGCAGCATGCTCATCTGATGAAGAAGGAAACGCAGATGGTGAAAACAGCAGCGGCGGAGAAGGAATGTCAGGGGAACTTGAGATTCAATATTTCGTCGGCGGTTACGGAGATTCATGGTGGAAAGAAGTGATTGGAGACTTCCAGGAAGAGTATCCTGATCTGACGATTGTAGAGCACGCAGGACCAAATATAAATGAAGAAATGAGATCGCGCTGGGTATCGGATGATCCACCTGATGTTGTATACATTGATGGCGCCGGCTCAAGTGAAACTCAAATGATTGAAGACGGTCAGCTTGCAAATATGACTGAGCTTGTTGAAGGCATGGAGCTTGAAGACGGCTCACCGATGCTTGATAACTTCATCGTAGATCCTGATCAGCATGACGGTGAAATCTACAGTCTGCCGCTCGTATTTGATACGTGGGGAACGTGGTATGACAAAGCATGGTTCGAATCAGAAGGCTTTGAAGTGCCGACAGACTTTGACAGCTTCATGGATTCAATGGGTAACATTCAGGAAGAAGCAGGTATTGATCCATTCGTTACAAGCGGACAGCACCCTTACTACTTCCTGCGTGGCGTACTTTACCCGGCGTTTGCAGCAGCTGGCGGTGAAGAACTTCTTGCTTCATTGATCAAAGGAGAAGAAGGTGCCTGGACTTCAGATACAACACTAGAAGTGATGAAGAAAGTTGAACAGATGGTTGAAGCAGGATACTTTGACTCAGGGCTTGGCGCATTGAACCATACCCAGTCTCAAATGAACTTCCTGTTACATGACAATGCATTTGTACCGGTCGGTTTCTGGCTGCCAAATGAGATGGCAAATGATACGCCGGAAGACTTTGAATTTGGATTTATTCCATCACCAATGCAGGATGCAGGTGAAAACTTCGCAATCGTACCGGATCTGCGTCCACTAGCGATTGCTGAAAATGCAGAGAATAAAGAAGCTGCAGAAGCATTTGTTGAATTTGTTTTCTCCCGTGAATACGCAGAATCATTCTCAGAGCACACTGGTGCGATCATGAACGTAGCAGGCGTAGACCTCTCTGAAAATGAAAATGTTCCACAGTACCTGAAGGATGCAAATGAAATGATTAATGATACAGAACAGGTCACAATCTATCAGAAGCCTCATCCAATGAGCGCTGATCTGGAAACACCTGTAGGAAACGAACTTCTATCACTCATGCTCGGCGACAGCTCAGCTGAAGAATTCGTTGAAGCAGCAGAAGCAGCAGCAAGCCAGTACAGACAATAACAACAACACAACAGAGGCAGGTCTGGTAACTGCCTCTGTTGTTCTTAAAAGAATCTACATAAAATGAAAAAAGTTATATTGAGTTGAACGGAGCGGAAGCCGGCGACTCCAGCGCGATTAGGCGGACAGGTGAGACCCCGCAAAGCGAAGCTTGAGGAGGCTCACCGACGGCCGCGCGGAAAGCGTCCGGCTGAAGCGCAGTTCAACGGTTCATTTCTTCCTTCCCTTGTTAAAAACAGATAGAAAGAGTGATGTGAATGGTACAGTCGAAAAAACAAAAAAATCTGTTCCTGGCTTTCTGCCTCGTGCCTACCTTTATCCTGTTTGCCATCTTTACCCTGTACCCATTGTTTAGTGGACTATACTATTCATTCTTTGACTGGTCAGGTTCTTCATCAAACTCAGAATTTATCGGGCTCGACAATTACAGGCGCCTGATTAGTGATGCGATTATCCCGCAAACGATCTGGCATGACTACTTCTTAGTCATCACAAAAGTTTTTGGCATTATGATTCTGGCTATCTTCTTCGCAGTTGCACTGACGCAGCTGAAAATTAAAGAAGCACCGTTTTACAGAGTTGTATTCTTTTTTCCGAACATCATGTCAGTTGTGGTAATTGGTATTTTGTGGACGTTTATCTATAACCCGAGCCTGGGTCTTGTGAATTCAGGGCTTGAATTTATTGGACTTGAAAGCTGGACGCGTCCATGGCTTGGTGATCAGGATTGGGCACTGCCAAGTCTTGTGCTGCCTTCTGTCTGGGCAGGAATCGGACTCTTTATGCTGCTGTTGATCGGCGGGATTTCCAACGTATCTAAAAGTTATTACGAGGCCGCAGAAATTGACGGAGCGAACCAGTGGCAGCAGTTCTGGAAGATTACGCTTCCGCTCGTATGGCCACAGATCAAAATTTCAATTCTATATATCGTCATCACAACGCTAAACGGATCATTCATTATTGTACAGATCATGACAGGCGGTGGACCGAATAATTCAACGCATGTGATGGGGTCATACCTTTATCAGCAGGCATTTGTTCAGTATAACTTCGGATACGGGGCAACAATTGGCGTCATGATTCTGATTCTGTCACTGCTGACAGTATTAATCCTGCAATTCTTTATGAAGAGAGAGAAAGTACAGTACTAGGAGGGGAAACGGAATGAAAAAGAAATGGCAGCCAACACTCATCAGAACGGGTATCCGGATTCCGCTGATCCTATGGACGCTTGCGGTGCTGTATCCGATTATCTGGATGTTTATCGGCTCTTTCAAATCAAATGCAGAAATCTATGCGAATCCGTGGGGCCTTCCTGAAACATTTAATATTCAAAACTTCGCAGATGCATGGAATAATTATAATATTGATACAAGCGTATTTAACAGTGCGATCGTCACAGTGCTCGGAATGGCACTGACGCTGGTGCTGGCACTGCCGACAGCTTATGCACTGGAGCGCCTGCGCTTTCGCGGAAGCAATATCCTGTTTACCGTCTATATTTCAGCGATGATGATTCCAATGGTGCTTGGATGGATTCCGCTATTCTTCCTGCTCATGGATTTCGGATTGCTGGACAGTATTATCGGATTATCCATTGTCTATGCGATTTCACAGCTACCATTTTCAATTTTTGTGCTGACCAGTTTTATGGGTACTATTCCTAAAGAGCTTGAAGAATCAGCCTCAATGGATGGCATGTCACCATACGGCATTTTGTTTAAAATTATTGCACCGCTCTCAACAACAGCGATCATTACCGTTTCAATTATGAATGCCATCCAGTTCTGGAATGAGTATTTTATGGCATTGATTTTCCTTAACACCCGTGAGAAATATACGCTTGGTCTGGCAATTGATTTTATCAGCAGTGAAGCGCAATATACCAACGCGTGGGGCACGCTGTTTGCGAGTCTGACAATCGCGATTATCCCGGTCATTATTCTGTATGCGATCTTCCAGAAGCGTATTGCTAAAGGAATGACTGAAGGTGCGATTAAAGGATAAGCGCTCTACTATGTTAAATTAATGATACGTTCATGAAAATTGTAAATCACAATAAGGAGGAAGGCCGTGAAGGACCCTCAGCGTAACAGATCTATAACAGGCGGGCTGGTGCTGGTGAATGAACTCATGCATAAACTGCCGCCATCCGAGAAAAAAATAGCAGCATACATTTTGAAGCACCCTCATGAAACTGTATATTTCACTGCCTCCCAGCTTGGAGAAGCGAGTGGGACCAGTAGTGCAGCGGTGATCAGACTGTGTAAATCACTCGGCTTAAAAGGCTATCAGGAGCTGAAAGTAAGAATCTCTGGTGATCTGCATAAGCCTGAAGAAACACAATATCGGGATATTCAGCCCGGTGAGGACATTGAATCGATTATTAATAAGGTAACGAGTAACAGCATACAGGCGATTAAAGAAACAACAGAAATGGTGAATGTCGAAGCGTTGAAAAAAGCAGTAGCGGCGATTCAAAAAGCAGATCGTCTCCACTTTTATGGGGTAGGTGCTTCAGGCATTATCGCAAAAGATGCCCAGCAGAAATTTCTGCGCATGAATAAACCGACGTCTGCATTCACTGATATTCACAATGCGGCGATGTATATTGCCAACGCAACAAAAGATGACGTGGTGGTCGGCATTTCATTTTCAGGTGAGACACATGAAACAGTCAAAATTATGGAGCTTGCGAAGAAACAGGGTGCAACAACAATCAGCCTGACCCGATATGGCCAGTCGAAATTAACTTCACATGCAGACATCAACTTATTCATATCAGCTTCGCGTGAGATACCGGCGCCATTCAGGAGCGGCGCAACGTCTTCAAGACTTGCACAGCTTCATATGATTGATATTTTATTTACATGTGTAGTTACTGATCATTACGATGAAGCAACAAAATATAGAGATGAGATCAAATCAGCAATGGAATTTTTGAAGAAATAGTTTACAAGAGAGGATGAGACATGATGAAGGTGTCTCATCCTTTACCTCGTTTCGCTGCGCTTCAGGCGGACGCTTTCCGCGCGGCCGGCGGTGAGCCTCCTCACCGCTTCGCGCCTGCGGGGTCTCACCTGTCCGTCTCCTCGCGCTGGAGTCACCGCCTTACGCTCCGCTACACTTAGATTTTAATATAAAGTTTGTTTAACTCAACAAAAGAGATTGTTTTGTCTCAGTCTTTTTTTCTCTATCTGAAAGGAGTGAACACCATGAGTCAACAACAGCTGATCAGTCAGCTTAATACAATCACAGGCGGTCATGCACGTGGATCTCAAGCCGACCTGCTGGCATACTCCTACGACGGAACACCTGGTTTCCAGGCGATGCCGGATGCGGTAGTGTCACCAGGAACCACTGAAGAAGTGTCACAGATTGTAAAATTTTGTCGAACAGAAGGGATCCCGATTGTTCCACGTGGCTCGGGTACCAATCTGAGTGCTGGCACGACGCCGACTGCGGGAGGCGTTGTCCTTCTTTTTAACAGGATGAATGACATTCTTGAAGTGGATGAAGAAAATCTGACTGTAAAAGTCCAGCCTGGTGTGATTACAAAAGATCTGATCGACACGGTGGAAGCGCGCGGGCTGTTTTATCCGCCTGATCCATCTTCAATGAAGATTTCAACAATTGGCGGCAACATTAGTGAAAATTCAGGTGGTCTGCGCGGGTTGAAGTATGGTGTGACGAAGGATTATGTACTAGGTCTTGAAGCGGTCATGCCTGATGGCTCCATCATTAAAACGGGTGGAAAGCTTGCGAAGGATGTGGCGGGCTATGATCTGACAAAGCTGTTAACCGGGGCTGAAGGAACACTTGGAATCGTGACGGAAGCCACACTGAAACTGATTCCCATGCCTGCTGCTAAAAAGACGATGCTTGCCCAGTTTTCCACGATGGAACAGGCAGCTGAAGCGGTTTCTGCAATCATCGCCAACCGGATCATTCCTGCGACACTTGAATTTATGGACCGTGCGACAATCCGTGCGGTGGAGGATTTTGCAAAAGTCGGCCTGCCGCTTGAAGCAGAGGCGATTCTGCTGATTGAACAGGACGGAGCGGAAGCGGCAGTGATAGATGAGATGCAGTTGATGAAAGAAATCTGTGAAACGCATGGAGCTTTTTCAGTTGAACTTGCCAAAACAGCTGAAGAAGCAAACAACCTGATGACTGCGAGACGTTCTGCGCTGTCCGCGCTTGCCCGACTGAAGCCGACAACCATTTTAGAGGATGCGACAGTTCCACGGTCTAAGGTAGCCGAAATGGTAGAAGCGATCGCGAAAATTGCTGCAAAGCATGATGTGACAATCTGTACATTCGGTCACGCAGGTGACGGAAATCTACACCCTACCTGCATTACCGATGCGCGTGACAAGGAAGAGATGCATCGTGTGGAAGAAGCATTTGAAGAGATTTTCAAGGAAGCGATCCGTCTCGGCGGAACGATTACCGGTGAACATGGCGTTGGTGAAATGAAGGCTCCGTATCTTGAGTGGAAGCTTGGAAAATCAGGGGTGAATGTGATGAGAATGATCAAGCAGGCGCTTGATCCCGATCATATCATGAATCCAAATAAGATTTTTGGGAAGTCTGAAAAGAAACGTGTGGTGGTTGGCAGATGACAATTGAACAGGCATTTACAGAGCGGATGGATGAAGGCGAACTGATGAACTGTATGCGCTGCGGATTCTGTCTGCCGAGCTGCCCCACATACATACAAACCGGCGGCGACGAGGTGCATTCTCCGCGCGGACGCATTGCGCTGATGAAAGCCGTGCATGACGGCATTATACCAGTGACGGATGAGATGACCAATTCTCTCGACGTCTGTCTTGGCTGCCGCGCATGTGAGCCGGTCTGTCCGGCAGGCGTTCAATATGGACAGCTGCTCGAGGAAGCAAGATCGATCATCCAGGATTACAAAAAGCCTTCTCTAAAAGAAAAAATAGTACGTAAAACAGTTCTGAACGAGCTTTTCCCTAAAAATGAGCAAATGAACAGAGCGGTAGGGCTTGTCCGCTTTTATCAGACGTCAGGACTGCAAAAAGGGATTCGGAAAATTGGATTTTTAAAACTGTTTCCTGAGTCGATGCGTGAGATGGAGCAGGTCCTGCCTGCCATCCCGAAAAAAGTACAGTCTGACAGAAGACGTCTGCTTGCGACTGGTGAAAAGAAAGCCACTGTTGCATTTTTTCAGGGCTGTCTCATGGATACAATGTTCCAGGGCACAAATCAGAACACAATCAGGCTTTTGCAGTCCGCAGGCTGTGACATCGTGATCCCTGAAGATCAGGGTTGTTGCGGCGCGCTTCACGGTCACGCCGGTGAGAAAAATAAAGCGGTTGATATGGCTAAGCGTAATATTGAAGCATTTGAAACAATGGAAGCAGACTATATTGTCATGAATGCAGGAGGATGCGGGGCGTTTCTGGCAGGCTATGATCACCTCTTGTCCCAGGATGAACAGTGGCGGGAACGCGCTGGCAGATTCAAGGCGAAAATCAGAGACTTCTCAAGCATTCTGATCCAGCATGGTTTTGATAAACGTATCCATTTCAAAAAGAAGCCGCACCGCGTTACCTTTCAGGACTCCTGCCACCTCAGAAATGGGATGGGCGTTTGTAACGAACCGAGGGAACTGATCCGGATGGTTGAAGGCGCAGACTACGTTGAGATGAAAAACGCAGATGGCTGCTGCGGATCGGCTGGCGTGTATAATCTCGTACAGCCTAAAATGAGCATGCAGATCCTCGATGACAAGATGGAGAATGTAATGGAAGTTGAGCCTGGCGTCATTGTGACGGCGAATCCCGGGTGCCTGCTGCAGATGAAGCTCGGGATTGAGAGAGCGGGTCTTGGCAGACAGATAGAGGCTGTGCATCTGGCGGATTATTTGATGGATGAATGACCAGATACGTAAAAACAGCAGTGAACGCACACTGCTGTTTTGTTTTGGATGAAGCTTCCTATTATAAGGTATATAATAGAAAGAAACAGAGAGGGAGTGTCTGAAATGCCAGTCTACAACAAGCTCGTACGTGACCTCATCCCGGACATCATCGCAGCAAGCGGGAAGTCGATGGAGACGCGTATTTTAAGTAATGAGGAATATGTGATTGAAGTGAAGAAAAAGATGAAAGAAGAACTCGCTGAATACCATGCCACCCAAAACGATGAAGACGCAATCGAAGAACTCGCAGACCTGCTCGAACTCATCTCAGCAGCCGCAAAGACGCACGGTGTAACACTCGAGGAAGTGGAGGAAGTACGTGAAGTAAAGGCACGGGACAGGGGCAGATTTAATGAGAAGGTGTTTTTGGTGAGTGTGGAGGATTGATTAGAAAGCAGGTGAATGCAAATGAGTCACAAGCTTAAGGTAGCTGAAGCGAGAGCGGAGTACATAACAGAGCAGGACGTGTGGAGTCACTTTAATTTTATTTTCTCTCCACGTTCTAAGAATTCAACTTCTTATAAATTTGTGCTCATTAAGTCTCTGCTTGAAAATCTTTATAATGTCAACGAACTTCTTGAGCTGAATTATTTTCAAGTGTTCGAAAGCTTCACAAAGATTTATTGGAATCTTGTCATTCACCATAAGCTTAACCAGATTAATATGCAGGGAAAGAAGGCAGGGGTGCAGACAGTCCTTGAAAAATTCCAGGAAAAATTTCAAATAGAAGACTCGATCGTATTTGATAAGCTACCTTCTCAGCTTCAGGTTGAATTGGTTGAGAAGGTAACCAGGGCATGTAAAATCAACGTGATGGGTGCGATTTACGGAGATACCGGAGGAACTATTTATTCATTTGATAACTACGATGAAAAGATGAAGTTTACACCATCGTTCTACTCATTCATGCAAAAGTTTCAAAAGATCATTATGTATTTATCAAACTATCATCTGGCTCTTTTTCTTGAGAAGTTTAATGATCAGGGTAATACAACGCGATTATTATTAAAGGTAGAGAATGTTTCCAAACGTTTTTCTCTTAACAGTTTCTATGATCTATTGGCTGCTGTTTATCAGCAGGAGTGTTTTTACTGTGGTAAAGAAATTAAGTCAAAGAAAGGTAATCACGTAGACCATTTTATTCCCTGGAGCTTTGTACAGACTGATCAGTTATGGAACTTAGTAATTGCCTGCAGCGGCTGTAATTTATCCAAAAATGATAAATTAGCAGAAGTCTATTATCTAGAAAAATTAATTGTTCGTAATCAGGACATGATGGATAATAGAGTTTTACAAAGCAGAAATGATATGGATTTATATGTGCCGGAAAAGTTAAAAAGTCTTTATGACTACTCTAAGAAGAATGGATATACGGCAATTTGGATGCCAAAAAAGGCTCAATAACTTAAATGTAACTTACTTTGATGCCTATATTTTTTTATTAAAAAAGGACTTTCCAAAAAACATCCAGAATACATAGGTATAGGATTAGCTAACTCATACCATCACGGAGGTGCCCAATGAACATCAGAAAAGCAACAATCAAAGACGCTGCAGGGATTGCGAAGGTACAGGTGGACACGTGGAAGACGACTTACAAAGGGATGGTGCCGGACGAATACCTTGACCACATGTCTTATTCACGCCGGGAGGAGATGTGGGAGAAGATTATCGGGAACGGCCAGGTTGTGTATGTTGCAGAAGACAATGATGAGATTGTCGGATTCGCGAATGGTGGTCCGGAGAGAAGTAATAAGTATTCAGGTTTTGATGGTGAGTTGTTTGCCATTTACATACTTGAGGCCTACCAGCGGCAAGGGCTTGGTAAAAAGCTGATGGCACCGCTTGTTGAAGAGATGAAGACTCAGGGGCTCAAGTCTATGATCGTCTGCGTGCTCGAAAAAAATGATTCAAAGCTTTTTTATGAGGTGCTTGGCGCTGAGAAAATTGATACGGTGAAGATTAATTTTGGTGGTAAAGATCTGAAGGAAGCGGTGTATGGCTGGAAGGATCTCGAGCAGGTTAAAATTTAATGGCAGGGACATTTACGAACTGACTAACCAGTCTTTTTGTAAATGTCTTTTTTTAGTGTATAATCCATTCAAATGGATGTTTCGTGTTATCATTTACATTATGATTACTAAACGGATTGACGTCCTGCGACTGTATAGAGGGGGCAAGCCATGACCAAAGCGATCAAAGTGTGTTGTCTGATTGGGCTGTTTGTCGCGATCGCTTATGATGCAGTATATGATTTTGATTTACTGTTCTATTATATAAGCTTTATGTTCTTTCTTTCGGTAGTAGCCTCTACAGCCATCAAAAACAAATACAGAACAAACATCTTTTTCATTATCTCTTTAAGCTGTTTAGCAATGATCTTTATGCTGTACATAGAATTTGTGATAGGCGCACTGGCTTTCGTAGCGCTGATTTTGATTCAATTCTTCTATGCTTTCTATTATATAACCTATGAAAAGGAAGCGTTTTTTAAATAAACCATTTAACTACGGGGGGATATTCAATGACTGATGAATTTGTATTAGGATTTGTAATCGCATCAGCACCAAAATCTCTTTTACCTGATACGGAATTTGACGATGTGCATGTGTTTACAGCGGCAGAGCTTGAGCAGCACTTCGGGATAAAGGGGTCACTGCATTTTGATAGGGGAGAGGACAATTTGCTGGCGGGTCATGGGAAAGCGGGTTTTGCCTACTGGACGAAGCTGTTTGCGCTGAACGAAGAGGAGCTGGAAGTGGCGGATTGGAATCATGATATTGCGCTACATATTTTAATAGAGAAAGTGAAGAAGTTTGTTCAGGACAATGACCTGACTGTGGCGAAATGGAACAGTTTTGACAAAAAGTTCGATATCACAGAGCCGTGGTGTGTAAAGTTATTCACCCCGACTGCACCACCGATGTTATTTAAACTTGGCATTAATGATATGAAATGGCTCGCTTCATTGGAGATGGAGTTTGGGTTCTCGGCGCAGGATGAGCGCTGGATGGAGCTTGTAAAAGAGAGAGCCAGAGAAGGTTTCTAAATATGACCATGTACAGTGCCGGGACGGAGGTTAGAGTGTCATCTCATAACACTCTAACCTCCGTCCCCAACATGCACATCATTTCACGTCATACTTCAAAGCATCCACATACTGCTTCGCTTCAATGAGAGACAGCCCCTTCGTTTCACGAACTCTTTTAACAGCCTGCACGTCTTTACCCTGATGAATCAGTCCTTTCAGCTCCTGATGCAGTTCCTGATACAACTCGTCCTCCGAAATATCAGTGTGTACAGATAGCTGCTCCACCTTATAGTTCAGGGTTTTAACACGCTGTTCGAGTCTGAAAATGGTTGATAGTAAGTAAACAACAGTGACCAATGTGACAACCTCAATTAAGTTAAACTCCATATGTAAAACTCCTGTCTGATCATACAAAATATTTTCTATATTATAACAGTTAAAAGACATGAAACAAACTGATCCACGACTAATAGGTTAGATTCAGGAAGACGGACTGATCAATAAAATCATATTTTTATAGTTCCTTTTGCTCACTCATACGTAAATCCTTATTATAAATATAATTCTTTCAGCCGATATAAAAGATAAAAGAGAGATGAGCGGTCATGAGAATAAGGAATTTGGCGATCTTGGTATTGGGCAGTTTCCTGGTTTTAGCGATCATGTTTATCCAGTTTCTGATGACTCCTCTTCAGCTGGAAGAAGCGAATGAGTTTGATCAGGAGAGAGTGGAAAGAGACGTAGAGCGGGTCAGGAATTATCTTATAAAGGAACAGGAAGATTTACTTTATCAGGCGATCGACTGGAGCGCATGGGATGAAACACACTTTTATGTGAACGGTAAAAATTCGGATTATGTGTCAGATAATCTTCAGCCAGAAATGATCGCAAATCTTCAGGTTCAGTTAATGATTTTCGTGAACGAACAGGGTGAATTTATTCATACTGCGGGTGTTAATAGAGATGGAACGACATTTAACTTGGATCAGAATTTTTTGGAGAAGATCAGTGAAATTGAATTTGATAATGAAGTGTTTTATGAATCGCACCTGGGAGAAATGATGATGGTGGCTTCGCACCCCATCACGCGCAATGATTTTTCAGATCCTTCAGGCTATCTGATGATGGGCAGGGTCATTGACGGGACGTATCTGACAGAACTGAGTGAAACTCTATCAGTGGATATCGCATTGTCTTCTGCTGAACGAACGATTGCGCTGGAGCAATCAGATAAAATCAGCGGTGAATATATAATCGAAAACCTGGATCGCAGCTCTGTTCTTCCATTAAGCATCGGAGCAGATAGAGAATTTTATGTGGAGAAGCAGAATAATCTGAAAAAATTTAAAACAATGGCTGCAGTGGGTTTTCTGCTGATCGCATTAGCGGTTTACTTTCTGTTCAGGCAAATGGTACTTGGCCCGATTATCTCATTAGCCAGTGGTTTAAGAAGAGACGATGGAAATTTAAAAATAGGCAGTGATCGTGGTTTGTTCAAGCGGTTGTATGAAGTAAGGCAGCTAGAAAATGAATTTTCAGACATGATCAGAGATATCCGACAGGCGAATGAAGAAATTACGGTTATGGCATATCATGATCAACTGACCGGGCTTGGAAACCGATTTTACCTGCAAAAGAATTTTGGTTCATTTGTTAAAGAGACAGCTCAAAAAAAAGCTGTGATGTTTTTTGATCTAGATGGATTTAAAAAAGTAAACGATACCTGGGGTCATGAAGTTGGAGACCTGTTACTCCAGGAGATGACTGCAAGACTAAAAGGGTATTTTGATTATGAAGATGTCATGCTTGCAAGAATCGGTGGGGATGAGTTTGTGGCAGTTGTTTCTTATCATCAGGAGGATTACCTTTTAACAAGAGGTGAAGAACTGAAAAATCTCATCTGTCAGGAATTCAGACTGGGCTCTGTGAGTGCATATATATCAGCGAGTATAGGAATCAGCCTCTATCCTGAAGAAGGAGAGGATTTATCATCATTGCTGAAAAAAGCAGATGCTGCGATGTATGAGGCTAAGGCAGATGGTAAGAACAAAGTTCTTCTTTATAAAAAACTTGTCGAAACCGGCAAGTACATTCAAAGTGAGCGTCTTAAAGAGGATACAAAATCAGCGCTGGAAAATGGAGAATTGTCACTTGCATTTCAGCCAGTTTTTGAAGCAAGCGGATCACAAATGGTCGGAACTGAGGCGTTACTAAGATGGCATCACCCCGAGATCGGGCATGTGTCACCTGAGTTGTTCATCGGAATGATGGAGGAGAGCGGTACAATCCATGAAGTTGGAAAATGGGTGCTGAGCGAGGGATTAAAGCAGTTAAGCAAGTGGCATGCTTTGGGCCATAGACAGCTTTCCATGTCAGTGAATTTTTCGAAAAAGCAGCTGTTTCATAAAGAGGATTTTCTGAAGCATCTGGATAAAGAGCTGAAAAAGAATCGCGTCCCTGTGAAAAATTTTGTGATTGAAATTACTGAGAGTGAAGTTTCATATTACGATAATGACCTGATGTTATTCATCAAAGATTTGCAGCAACGGGGAGTAAGAGTTGCGCTTGATGACTTTGGTAAAGGAACAGCTTCCTTACATGGACTGCGCAAATTACCAGTGGACATTGTAAAGATTGACCGCAGTTTTATGGAGAGCATTCCTCATGAGAACTTTAACGCAAGTTTACTGATCGGAATTTATAGTCTGTTAAAACAGCTTGGAATTGAAGTAGTGACTGAGGGCGTTGAAAATAAAGAGCAGTTGGCATTCATTTCAAGAGAAAGCAATTCAAGCATGCAGGGCTATTATTTCAGCAAGCCACTGCACGCCAGACTAATCACAGAGCACCTGACCGGGCATTCAGAAATTGCATTCACAAAACCTTTCGACAATGTCTATCCACTTCCGAAAGGTGATTGAGTACAGGTGATCATAGTTGCTAAAGAATATAAAATTTAATAATTACAGGCAAAGGAAGATGCTGCTCTCTGTTTAATTACTGAGCATCATCTTCTTTTTCATTACTAATTTTTTAAAAAATCATCCTATCAACTTAAACCCAACGTATATTTCCACCTCATTCTGTTCAAGATTGTAACAGGGGGTGATAGTGTGGAAGGTTCTGCATTTTCAAAGAAAGAGGTTGTTCATCAGACTGGAAGTATTCAAGAATTGCAGGAGCAGGTCTCTTATTATTGTGGAAATACGCATGATCTGGTGACGCTTCAAATTAAAAATGATTCAATAGAACGAACTTCACTCATGATCTATATTGAGCCTCTTATTGATCAAATTAAGCTTGAAGAACTGCTGGAATGGTCCCGGGAAATGAAGTGGCTGACGAATGAGCGCATGACGAGCAGTAAGATTCAGATGTATGATGCTGGATTAATGTTTGAACAGCTCGTAAAGCAGCTGCTTGAAGGAGAGGCTTTTTTGCTCTCGTTTGAAAATAACGCATGGGAAGTAGAAGGGATCAAGATTCCGAAGGAGTTATCAAGGGCGATTGAAGAGCCTAAAAGTGAGCAGGTGCTCAGGGGGCCTCACAGTGGTTTTACAGAATCACTCTCAAATAATATTTATCAAATTCGCAAACGATTAAAAACACCACATTTAGTGGTTAAATATTTTCAGGTTGGACGAGAATCCAATACGAATAGCGTGCTGGTATACGTGGACAATATAGCAAATCAGCTGGTTGTAGAAGAGTTTATCAGACGAATAGAAAGTATAGATGTGGATGTAGCACACAGTATCGGGTTTCTGGAAGAGATGTTAGAAGATGATTGCTTTTCTCCATTTCCGCAGTTTCTGGTAACGGAAAGGTCTGACCGGGTAACCGGAAATCTTTCGGAAGGACGGATTGCCTACATGCTCGACGGATCACCCACAGCGATTATAGGGCCGGCAAATTTCTTTTCATTTTATCAGTCACCGGATGACTATAACGGACGTTTTATTATCGGGACTTTTTACAGGATGCTGCGTCTGTCCAGTTTTATCGTAGCCTTGCTGCTGCCTGCTCTGTATATTGCGATTATCAGTTTTCATTTTGAAGTCATCCCTGAATCACTGACATTGCCAACTAAAAGAGCGGTGGAAGCAATTCCTTACCCGCCTTTATTCGAAGCATTAATTCTGGAAGTAACCATTGAATTGATCAGAGAAGCAGCGATCAGGCTTCCGTTCCCGTTAGGTCAGACGATTGGGGTAGTGGGTGGTCTGGTTATTGGAGATGCCGTGGTAAATGCTGGATTTGTCTCAAATGTGATGGTGATTGTCGTAGCGCTTACTGCGATTTCTTCATTTGTCGTGCCTTCTGTTGAAATGAATTCAACTGTACGCATCTTACGTTTCCCATTTATGCTGCTGGCCACTTTTTTTGGATTTTACGGTGTGACAGTGGGTTTAGTTATTTTGATGATCCATCTGATTCGTCTGGAATCACTTGGACTTCCTTACCTCTCTCCTTTAGCACCTTTTCATAAGTCAGGTTTCAGAGACACGATTTTCCGAATGCCTGCATGGCTTCAGAATACCCGGCCGTCCCAGACCTTGACGCCTAACAAAATCAGACAGGGTTTTTCAAAGCGGTGGCACTATGCAAACAAAAAATGAAGTAACGGGCTGGCAATTATTTTTCCTTATTATACAGACGCAGATTGGGGTTGGCATCCTGTCACTGCCGAGAGATTTATCAGTCGTCGCAGGTAAGGATGGCTGGATTTCTCTGGCAATCGGTGGAATTTTGATTCAATTGCTGTTGCTTATTTTCCTATGGTTACTGCTGAGAGTGGGTGAGATAAGCTATTTTGACGTGCTGCAAAAGGCTTTTGGTAAGGTGATTGGGAAATTTTTAGTGATTTGTTACCTGATTTATTTTATCTATATATTAATGGTGTCAAACCTGTCCTTTACAAGAGTATTATCTGAATGGATTTATATGGATACGCCGAAGTGGGTGCTGATGCTGTTGTTCTTGCTGCCGGCTGCATACTGTGCCAGTGGGAAAATCTTTCATGTAGCAAGGTTTTCAATGGTGATCTCATTCATATTACCTGTTCTCATCATCCTGTTACTACCCGTTTACAGCTCCCCGGATTATATGAATTTATTTCCGATTGGGTCAGAAGGTTTTAAAAAAATATTCAGTGGTTTAAAAGCTACACTGCTCGCGTATATCGGTTTTGAGTCATTTTTATATTTTAGTAAATACGTGAAGAGTAACCGTGAAAAAGAATTGAAAAAAGCTGCTTTCTCAACTGTTTTCGTCACACTTTTTTATTTATTTCTAGTCATTTCAACTCAGTTGTTTTTTCATGTAAATGAAACAGTCATCGTGCCTTACAGCGTCCTTTATATCCTAAAAGCGCTGAGTTTTACCATTATTGATCGAATCGATTTAATTTTCATTTCCTTATGGAGTGTAATTGCGATGACATCATTTATAAATTTTTTATTTATCGCTTCTGAGGAGGCAAAGGTGTTATTTAATCTGAAAAACCACCAGCGTGTGCTCATGGTGATCATGAGTATTGTTTTTTTAACTTCACTGTTTATCAAAGGCAAGCAGGATATTATCAGCTTTCAGGGATTACTTTTTCCCGCTTCAATCGCATTTTCGTTCACTCTGCCCTTAGTCACTCTGATCGTTTACCTTTTATTTAGAAAGGACAAAAGAACATGAAGAAAACTTTATTCTTTTTACATTTTTTTCTCTATCTCTTTCTGTCCGGATGCTGGGATCAAAATCTTTTGAAGGATGTACAGTTAGTCTATACAGTCGGGTATGATCAGACAGAAGATGGGCGTGTTCAATCTACCGGATTGGCACCTCCAATTGAAGAAAGTGGTAAAGTGAACGAAATTACTGCCACTGGGTATTCCATGAATGATTCAATGTTTGAAATGGACCTCTACATCGCAGAATATGCCGACTTTTCAAAGCTACAGGCAGTATTGATCGGAAAGAGCTTGGCGGCAGATTCAATCTACTCATTTTTAGACGAGTTATATCGGAATCCAAGAAACAATTTACACGCACGCATTGCCTTAACGGATTTACCGGCAAATGATCTGTTATTAAAGCCGATTGACACGCAACGCAACAAATCGGAATACTTTAAAGGTCTGCTGGAAAGTTCCGAACTGACCAGTGTGATTTCATATATGTCACTACAGGATGCCTGTACCATTATATTTAACCCGGGGAAAGACCTGTTTATGCCCTATATCACCTACGATGAGAAGGTAAAGCGTGCCAAAGTTTCAGGCATTGCACTATTTCATCAGAATAAATATACTGAAGCATATTTGAACATTGAAGAAAGCGTAATTTTTAACCTTTTAAACAACACGACAAAAGATTTAGTCAGAATCACCCGCCGTGTCCATGATGACAGGAAGCTGGAAGTGGAGAACTGGGTGACGATTGAAGTGAAGAATTCAAAAAGCGACCTGAAAGTAAATCGCCAGTTAACACAACTCAAGGCAGATCTGAAATTTGAGATTGTCATTCTTGAGTACGGACAAAATAAAATAACAAAAGAAAAAGAGGAAGAGCTGAAGAAAATATTAACCGATGTGCTCACCGAAGACGTCCGTCAGGTCCTGAAAAAACTGCAGTCTTCCAAATCAGACGCACTGGGAATTGGCAACCAGGTAGCAGCCTTTCATGAAGAGCTGTGGGATGAGGGGACATGGAGTGACACCTATCAACAGCTTGATACGCAGGTAACTGTCGAACTGGAGATGTTGGGTACAGGGATTATTGATTGATCATAGAATGTACATGTACATGTTGGGGACGGAGGTTAAAATGTCATGAAATGTACAGAGAGGGACAGACTTGAAAGCTGAAGCTTTGAGGAGGAATTATGCACCCGGATCCTGTACGAGCACATACTGGTTAAGGGAAATGTTTACATTATTCTGAGGAGGGAAAAAATAGACTATTAACCTTTTAGGAGTGATAGAATGGCTGATAAAGGATTGAGCGATAAAGTAAAAGGCGCTGTGAACAAGGTGAAGGGCGAAACGAAGGATCAGGTAGGTAATGCAAAAAATGATCCGAACCTTCAGGCAGAGGGCAAGAAGGATAAAACGAAAGGCGACATTCAGGATGGCGTCGGAAATTTTAAGAATAACGCGAATAAGTAATAAGAGAAGCCCCTGTTTATATGTGTGAACAGGGGCTTTTGTATATGCAGAATCAATACTGAGCCTATCTCAGCAATTTCAGGATTTTTGTTTTAATTCAAAATACGTAATCTCAGGAGGAGTTGTAAAGCGCAATGGTACATCACTGAAACCAATTCCCGGATTCACGTATAACAAATTTCTTTTTTCTCCAAAGTCAGCTTCCGCCCACCCAGCAGCGTGAACTTCTTCACCTTTAAACAGGGTCATATAAGACCAGTGTGGGGTAAATGGTATGCTAATTTGCCCACCATGAGTATGGCCGGCTGTGGCAGCCGGAGCAGAATCAGCTGGAATTGATTTGAAAGCTTGAGGGTTGTGCATCAGCATAAAACGTGGGGCATCATCCGGAATACCCGAAAGTGTTTCTTCAACATTAGCCATGGCGGCCCAGGATGAACCGATTCCGCCTATATAGAGAGATTGCCCGTCAGGCTCGCCTTCTGCTGTGCCGTCTGGGGTTAAATTAAGTACGAAATGTTCATTTTCAAGCACGTGAATGCCTAACTCTTCAAATTTCTCGCTCATTTTTTCCACATAGGCTGTATCAGGCTCATGGTCTTTCTTTTCCATTGAATAGTCATGGTTGCCCATCACAGTCATCACAGGGATATCTGTTTCAGCAAGGGGTTCTAACAATTCCAGAACCTGGTCCAGCTCCTTTTCACTACCCTTTTTTACATGGTACACGTGATCACCGGTCAGAAGTACAGCGGCCGGCTCTCTTTCTATCAGACGATCTACAACTCTTTCAATCGTCCACGTGTTGTCCATCCACATGCCGACCTGAAAATCACCAATCACAGCAATCTCCTGACCTTCCCACTCTTCAGGAAGATTCGTGATGGCAGCAGCCTCTTCTTCTGTATTTATAAAATAGGGTTCTACTAATCCCCACAAAACTACGAAGAGGATAAGTGCCCCGAATCCAATCACGATTCTTTTAAAAACTTTCATTTCAACTGCTCCTTTTAAATCGGGTTTTAGTGCTTATTTCATATACCCCATTTATGAACAGATATACATACAAAAAAAGGCAGGATATGCTTTTCGCATCAACCTGCCTTACATCAATTAATTTACAGGATCTACAATTTCCAGTTTGACCCTCAAAATCTGATGGTTATCCATCTCTTCCACAGTCCAGATATGACGATCATCACTCGGAATCCGGTCGCCCTCAGATACTTCATTCTGCTTGTGCAGTACCCAGCCGGCAATCGTATCAACTTCTTCTGCACCTTTAAATTCTACACCGAAGCGTTCTTCGAGTTCATCCAGTAGGACGCGCCCGTTCACACAATAGGCAAGCTCGTCAATTTCTTCAATGTCATTACGTTCATCTTCATCGAATTCATCACGGATCTCACCGACAATTTCTTCAAGAATATCTTCAAGCGTCAGCAGTCCCGAGGTCCCGCCATGCTCATCAACTATCAGCGCCATATGAACGCGTTCCAGCTGCATTTTCACCATAGCCTCCTGCAGTGGCGTGTGTTCATTCAGTAAAACAATCTCGTGAAGTGTATCCGCGATTTTATGAGAACGGTCACGCACAATGTTCGTCAGCATTTCTTTTACATTAATAAAACCAATAATATGATCCTTGTCACGGTCATTCGTTACAGGGAAGCGGGTATACTCGTGCTCATCAATGATGTCAAGGATTTCCTCGATTGTCATATTAATAGCAAGTGTTTCCATCTGAACACGCGGCACCATAATATCCTTTGCCACACTTTCATCAAAAGCAAAGATGTTTTGCATGAAAGACAGCTCAGCCTGATTGATTTCACCGTTTTTAAAACTCTGTGCCATAATAATCTTCAGCTCTTCTTCAGAATGGGCCTGTTCATGACCTGCCGGCTGAACGCCAAATGAGCGGAGTAAGAGACGCGCTGATCCGTTCAGTAACCAGATAGCCGGGAACATAATCTTACCGAACCAGTAAAGAGGACGTGCGAGAAGCAGCGTCATTTTTTCAGCAAACTGAATCGCCAGCGTTTTAGGCGCAAGTTCTCCAATGACTACATGCAAGAATGTAACCAGAGAAAATGCAATCACAAACGACACAACTGTAGATACCGCCGCAGACACGCCAAGATCATCAAATAATGGATACAGAATTCTTTCAACAGTCGGTTTGCCCAGCCACCCGAGTCCAAGCGCTGTGACGGTAATACCAAGCTGACACGCTGATAAATAATAATCAAGGTCAGTCACAAGCTTTTTCACGATGGGTGCAGTCTTATTTCCTTCAGCAATCAGCTGGTCAACACGTGAAGCACGCACCTTTACAACAGCAAATTCCGAGCCTACGAAAAAAGCAGTCAAGCCGATCAATACAGCTACAAGCACAAGATTCAATATTAATATACTATCCAATAAGTTCCCCTGAAATAGGGGATTCACCTCCGAAATTTTTAACTTAACAATGTGGTCATCAACTGCAGAAGTGGAATCATCTTCAGCTGGATTTCTTCTTTTATATAACGTCTTTCTTCAGGAGCAGCATTTGCCAGCTCCTCTTTCAGCGACAAAATCTTCCCCTCTAATTGCGCCAGTTCTTCATTCACATCTTCCAGCGCAGGGCTGTAGTGCTCAGCAGCCATAAACGTCCTGATCTCCTCAAGCGTCATCCGGCTGCTTTTCAAAGTCTGTATCTTTTCCAGTGTGTCTAAAACCGATTCAGAATATAACCGGTAATTGGAATCTGAACGCTCAAAAGGCAAAAGCCCGATCTGGGTATAGTAATCAATCGTCCGGGTTGAAAGACCGCTGCGCTTCGCAACCGTTCCGATTCGTATTAACGCCTTCCCAATATGTTCATCTTCCCCTCGTTTTGCAAAGTAAGAAAAGTATACAGTGGAACGTGGTGGTTTGGCAATGTTTTTCTTTTAGGTTGAGGGATGCGCTGGTGCATATGCACGTGCATGTGCATGGTGGGGACGGAGTTGAGTGAGTCGAAATTAGAATGATTACAATAATGGCACAGCCGGGACGGAGTTTAGTGTGCCTCATGGAAAAAGTCGATTGTACAGGGTTTTAAAGTCTGTCCCAGTTGTGCACCTTTAAGCAAATAAGTTTCTAATTCCTGAGAACAAGAGGAACCCTATAACTAAACCACTCAAAGCAAAATTCACATATGCACTTTTATTACCCCGTTCATTATCTGTATACTTTTCTGCTCCAGTCGTGAAAAAAGAAGTGCAACAATCAGTGTTAGCGCAATACCTGAAAGAAATCCTCCATCGCCAAATAGCATAAATCCAAAATTAGCAATAGCCACCACAGCAGCAATTTTTGGGATCCACTGTAAAACTTTCAACTTCAACATGATCACCACCATTTTCCAATTAGATGTAAAATATTTTAGCATAAAAAAGAAGTGTGTGCACAGCGCGGACGGAGCGGTTCATTTTGTGAATGATTCTAATTTTGGCACACGGAACTCCGACTCCCGTGTGCCGCTTTTCTCTACTCTGTCCCTCAAGTGTACATATCATGACAAAACAACCTCCGTCCCCAAAGTGCGCATGATAACCAATTACATTGTTTACTATTTCACAAATCGGGAATACCTCTTGTATATACAATTACTGGGAGGTTATTTAATTGAACCGATTAGAAAATAAAGTAGCGATTATTACGGGTGCTGCAACTGGAATAGGTGAAGCGACGGCACATGTTTTTGCAGAGCAAGGGGCAACGACTGTGCTTGCTGATGTGAATAAGGATCAGGTTGATCAGGTGGTAAGTGAAATCACAGAGAATGGTGGACAGGCGTTTGCCTATAAAGTCGATGTCTCAGATGAAGGTAGTGTGCAGTCATTTGCAGAAGAGATGAAAGAAAAGTACTCAACTATTGATGTGCTATTTAATAATGCAGGAGTTGATCAGCAGGGCGGAAAAGTGCATGAATATCCGATTGAACTGTTTGACCGTATCGTGGCAGTAGATCTTCGAGGAACCTTTTTAATGAGTAAGTTTATTATTCCGCTAATGATGGAAAAGGGTGGTTCGATTATTAATAATGGTTCTATGTCTGGACACGCGGCAGACCTTGACCGTTCAGGCTATAATGCGGCGAAAGGCGGTATCATCAACTTTACAAAAGCAACGGCGATTGATTATGCACGGAATGGCATTCGCGTAAATTCGGTTTCGCCAGGTACAATTGAAACACCGCTGATTGATGAGCTTGTAGGATCTAAAAAAGAGGAAATGGGCGAGCAGTTCCGTGATGCGAACAAGTGGATTACGCCGCTTGGCAGACTTGGTAAGCCGCGTGAAATGGCAACAGTGGCCTTATTCCTTGCATCAGATGACAGCTCATACGTCACAGGTGAAGATATCAAAGCAGACGGCGGTATCCTTGCTTACACATGGCCGGGTAAAATGCTGATCGAACAGGATGAATGGAAAAAAGGAACGGAATAATGAATGAACGCCACTCCGCATTGGAGTGGCGTTTTGTCAATGTACTGATTATACAAACTCATCTATATTTTCCATAGCAAATGTCTTAATGTCCCTGGGTTTTTGACCAGTTAATTTGTAAAAATGATCAGTTACTCTTTTGGCGGTTCCCATTCTTGTCATAAAATATAATGCGACGGTGACATTCACATAGTCTTTTGGAAGGCCTCTTTTTTTAATGTGAAGTTTGCGGTATTGTAAGTAGCCCGATTTAGCATAAGTAATATTTCTGCGATTTCATCATAGTTGAGAGCTTCCGGACTTGTTATTATATGAGCAGTGTTTTGATATGTAGAAGGCTCACTTAACAATACGGCTGCTGACAGCCCAATATTCTTAGCGTCAATAAAGCTTGTTCTGCTGTAACCCGCTGGCACAAAGATTTGGTTCTTATTTACGATTTCCTGTGCATGAATACCGGATAGATTCTGCATGAAAAGCCGGGTCTGATATGGGCAAATAGAAGCCCTGACTTTTCGATATATTTCTCGATCTTATGGTGAGGGGGAGTTTGATTTGATTCAACGCCCATCAGTGATAAAAAAGAAACGAGTTTGATTTTGTGTAAATTCATCATATCAATAAACGGATAGAGATCAGAGATCTTCGGGGTTACCAAGGTGTGGTGGACGCATCAGGAATACACGGTCCACGCCTCTAAGAGCTGCATCAAAACTGTTTCATTTGTGAAATCCAGATGAACAACGTCTGCAGAATGTCCGAAAATCCGCTTTAACTTTTCCACATCCGTACTAGCGGCGATTACATGTTCTCCATTACCAAGCAGGGCTTCAACTACATACTGACCAACATTTCCAGATGCACCAGTCACAAGCACGCTTACCTGACCACCCTCCTTTGAGACAGACCAGATCTGCCATAGCAAATTGAGAGCATCTTCTTTTATGACTAAGCTCTTCATCAATCAATATATGACATTACTCCATACATTATCGTGGTACCTGCACAGTGGGATCGGAGCGGTTCATTTTGTGAATGATTCTAATTTTGGCACACGGAACTCCGACCCCCGTGTGCCGCTTTTCTCATCTCTGTCCCTCAAGTGTACATATCATGACAAAACAACCTCCGTCCCCACCATGCACATCTTTAAGTGATGAATTTCGACAATATCCGACTATTTTCATTGAAATAATGATTTAATTTATGTAAAAGATGCATGGGTAATAGTACTTTTGTTTTATTTTTGTTCGTGTATACTGATATTACGAATTCGAAATACCTTGAGGAAATACAGTGGGATGATTTGGTTTGTTCAGTACTTTTTTACATGTTTTTTATGAATGATTTTAGTTTTTTTGAATGACTGTATGACAGTTAAAGATAAATTTTCAATGGTGAGCACATTGGCTCGTTTGATTGAATATAATTTGGGTAAAAAGACTTATATAGTGAGTTAAGAACAGAGAGGGAATGGTTAAATGCAAACTATAGTTGCAGTAAGTGAATCAAATGTAATGGAAGCTTTTAAGAAAAATCTGGCTATTATTCAGTTTGATCTGGATAAAAAAGTGACCTATGTAAATGAACTTTTTGCGCAGGCTGTGGGTTACAGAGCTGATGAACTGATTGGTTTACAACATCAGATTTTTTGTTTTGATGATTTTACACATTCGACCGACTATGTTCGGTTTTGGCGTGACTTAAGTGCAGGTATTCAATTTCAGGACAAAATTAAACGCAGGAAAAGAAATGGGGATATCATTTGGCTGGAGGCTACTTACATGCCAATTTATGAAGGGAGCAGAGTAGTAGGTGTGGTCAAGGTCGCCACTGATATTACACAAAGACAGGAAAATGTATCAGGAATGGTTTCCTCGCTTTCTCAGGTATCTAATCAAATGACGGATAAAGCAAATAATGGAGTGAAGCGAAGTGAGGAATTAAGACAAAGCATTGAGCACACGCTTTCTCACTCGAAGAAGAATATCGAAACATTAAAGGAGCTCACGACGCAGGCTGAAAATATCCAGCAGCTTACAACGACGATTCGTGAAATTGCTTCTCAAACGAATCTGCTTGCGCTTAATGCAGCAATTGAAGCAGCAAGAGCCGGTGAACACGGACGCGGCTTTGATATTGTCGCCAAAGAAGTGAAAAAGCTCGCAGGAAAAGTGGAAGAATCCATATTGACCGTGCGTGAATCTGTTAAGGGAATCACGACTGAAATTAATGAAATCGGTGCAGGGACAGAACAAGTCGAGAAGATCTCCCAAAAAGGAACAGAGCAAATTAATGAGACGGTTTATGATTTTAATGATTTGAAAAATACCGCTGTCAAAATCGACACGTATGCAACGCAGTTGAGAGAAAGCGTATAAATCTTTAATGCAATTGTAAGGGTGTGAAAGTGATGACCATTGAAGTGAAGCATTTAAATTACTATAAAATTGTCCTGGGAAGTTATGTGTTATTTGGCATCTTGGTTGGCATCATTTTTTCAATGGGTATGCCGCTGATCATCCCGGTACCTGAAGATGTTCATCTTTACTTCGTGGTGGCCAGTATTGGTGCAGGTCTGGTGCTGGGTCTGATCAATTATATTGTATTTTGTTTCTTCTTTTCCCGTTTTCTAAATCTTTTTATGGATGTATTCCATGAAATAAAAAATGGTCATTACAACGTCCATATCCCAAGTGTTAAAAGAGGAATGATCAGGGAATTTTCAACTGGTATTAAAATGATGGTGCAGCGTCTCGAGGAGAATCGTCAGACGATTTCACACGATGACTTAACTTCACTGCCAAATAGACATGCTTTGCAGGCATTCATTTCAGATATGAAAGAAAGTCAAAAGGAGTATTATCTTGTATTTGTTGATCTTGATGACTTTAAAGAAATCAATGATAGTTTCGGACATGTTTTTGGTGATAAGGTTCTGCAGTATGTGTCAGAATGCTTAAGTACGCAAATGAACGAATCGATCAGCTACCGGTTTGGAGGGGATGAATTCATTCTTTTAACTGAAAGAAAACCCAATGAATCAGGTCAGCTGGAATACATGTGTCATAAACTGCACCGCTTATTTGATGAACCCTTCACTGATGACGAATTTCAGCTCACGATCCACTTGAGTATTGGAATCAGTCATTTTGTTTTTGAAGAATCATTGATTTTTGAAGATATTATTGAAGAAGCTGATCAGGCAATGTATCAGGATAAGAAGGGGTTAACGCCTTCTCGGGTCAGCAACATTTAAACGAAATCATACTGGTGGGGTCTGTTGTGCAAAGCAGAGTCCGCCTTTTTTATTTGTGACATGTGTACTGTGGGGACGGAGCAATTTGTTGTGAGAATGATTCTAATTTTGACACACACAACTCCGACCCCAGTGTGCCGCTTTTCTCATCTCTGTCCCCAGGGTGTACATATCATGACAACGCAACCTCCGTCCCCAGCATGCACATTCATCAGAACACACCCACACAGTCTGACTTCACTTCTCCCGGGGTATATTTATATCAGGAGGTGATGCTGATGGCGACGCACTGGATTTTTGGGAATCAGTTGTGCCATGAGCTGCCGGTTGTGAGAGAGGCAGATAAGGATAAGGATGTTTTTTTGATGATTGAGGCGCAGTCACGTTCAACGTGGCAGCATTATCATAAGCAGAAGCTTGTGTTGATTTTTTCTGCAATGCGTCATTTTGCATCGGAACTGGAGGAGAAAGGGTTTCGGGTGGATTACCGTGAAGCGGATTCATTTGAGGATGCGTGGAAGGCGCACGTGAAAGCGTTTGAGCCTGAAAAAGTTTACTATACGGTTCATACGGATTATCGGATGACGCAGGCGATGAAAAAGTGGGAGAAGTCGCTGTCGGATATTGAAGTGGAGGTGCTTGATGCACGTCCGTTATTTTTGCTGGCTGCTGAGGAGATTAAGAGTGAGCTGAAAGGTGACGGACCGTGGAAGATGGACCCTTTTTATCGGAGGATGCGGAAGCGGCTGAATGTATTGGTGGATGGCGATGATCCGGTTGGCGGCAAGTGGTCGTTTGATCAGGAGAATCGCAAGTCTGCTAAGGGAAACACCACATTTACAAAGGCGCGATCATTCAGACCTGATGATGTCACCAAAGAAGTGATGGAAAAGGTTGAAAAACAGTTTGGAGATAACCCGGGTGAACTGAAGCCGTTCAGGTGGCCGGTAACGCGAAAAGAAGCACTTCAGGCACTGAATCAGTTTATAAAAGAAAGGCTTGAAACCTTTGGGACTTATCAGGATGCCATGCTTGAAGGAGATGACTTTATGTCGCACTCGCTGCTTTCTTCTTCTATTAATATTGGTCTGCTGACGCCAATGGAAGTTGTTAGAAAAGCTGAACAGGCCTATCTTAACGGAGAGGTGCCGCTTAATTCAGCTGAAGGATTTATCCGGCAGATCATCGGCTGGCGCGAGTTTATACGCGGAGTCTACCTGAAGAAAATGCCTCAATATCGTGATGTAAATAAATTCAATCATCAGCGCGATCTGCCTTCTTTTTTCTGGGATGCAGAGACTGATATGAATTGTATGCATGAATCAATCCGGCCGGTTGTGGAGCATGGATACAACCACCATATTCAACGACTCATGGTGATCGGTAACTATGCAACTCTTTACGGGCTATCGCCGCAGCAGACCTCAGACTGGTTCAACGAAATGTATATCGATGCCCAAGACTGGGTGGTCCTGCCGAATGTACTAGGTATGGCGCTCTATGCAGATGGAGGCACCCTTTCCACCAAGCCTTACGTCGCATCAGGCAGATACATCAACAAAATGAGCAACTACTGCGGCTCCTGTAAATATAACGTCAACCACCAGACAGAAGAAGACGCCTGTCCATTTAACGCCCTATACTGGCACTTCTTAGACCGGAACGCTGACAAACTCAGCGATAATCACCGGATGGGACTAATCTATAAACAGTGGCAGAAGCGGGATGCTGATAAGAAGAAGGAGATTTTAGAGAAGGGAGCGCGGCTGCTTAAAGAATAAGCGGCACAGCGGGGACGGAGTTGTGTGATTCATTTTAAGAATCATTCTAAAAGTGGCGCACTGAACTCCGTCCCGGGTGTGCCGTTTTTGTCATCATTCTCAAAAAGGCAAAAAATATGAGTTCAAATCACAAAAATGCCGGGCACAACACCCGGCATTTTTTATATATATTCATTTAGGGGGAATGAATATTAATGGTCGTGCGGGTCACCTTTTTTAATCGCAATTAGTGCAGTTGGTGCTGTATCGAAAGTTTGAATGGCTTTTGCTTCTCCATGTGCAGGATCAACCTGATGAAGTGTCATTGTAGCAGGATCAGTTACATATACAATCCCTTCAACGAGTGCAAGGGCAGGGTTTGGTGTTCCATGGCCATGACCTTCTGTAGGTTCGATCGGGTCAATTACTGCAGTTTCTGACTCAATTTCTCCTGTCGATAAATGGATCACAAATAGTGAACCGTTTTTACCCAGCACATAAGCGTGCTCCTCATCCATTGTTATGCTGCCGACATACTCCGTTCCAAGGTCGATTGTTTCAATTGTCCGATCCCTTAAGTGAATCAGGGAGAGGTGAGTATTTAATGCAGAATCTTCTTCACTGCTATAGTTCCCAATCATATAATTGGAGGCTGAGATTCCCTTAAGTGATCCAACGCGTGCACCTGCGTCAGGGAGTGCGAGTTCCGTTATGCTATTTTCAGCTGGGTGATAAAGAAGCACCTGGCCTTTACAGCCGAAAGCCACTGTTTCAACTTCATCTGATCCACCGGAAGCTTCTCCATGAAGGCCAGGACAGTTCGAATACCTTGTCTCATTCTCACCTTCAGCATTATAAATCGAAATGCCTTCAGGAAGTGGCTGAGGGTTTTCCTCAGGTGTGTAAGAAACGATATTACGTCCGTCTGAAAGCGGGACTGCTACCCCGTGGTGAGGAACTGTTTGAATTGCTGCCACTGGTGCCGGTGCATTCTCAGTTGTTAACGATGTATCCTCATAAACATGAACTTCTCCGCTGCCGTCATCAAAGATAGCGGTGCGGCCGGCGTGATTTACAAAATGAGTGGGCTGGTCACCTTCTATTTCGTATGATGAAAGAATCGGACTTTCTATGTAATCGTGCGCATGATCTCCGTGAGACTCCGACCATACACCTGAATCCAGTAGTTTTACAACGCCGTTCTCACGGTCATTTACAAAAATATGGCGCTGATTTGGTGAAAGACTAAGCGCAGAAACGCTCAGATCAAGAGATTCAATGACTTCATCATGATCACTGTCCAAAATCCAGATGCCGTTTTCATGAGCCACTGTCAAACGCGCAGTGGTTTCATTGACGTGCGCATGCTCTTCATGGTCGTCCTCCTCATGATGATTGTGATCCTCTATCGCATTTTCACTCTTCTCCTCAGTTCCAGTTTCATTGCTGTCAGTACTGTTTGTCTCCTGAGAGGTGTCAGAAGTATTGCATGCAGCCAGTAAAAGAACACCCAGCATAAGTGTCCAGATAAATAATGAGTATTTTTTCAAAAACGTCAGCTCCTTTATGTAAATAGTAATGATTACGTTTTACATATTATCTTTTCTTTGAAAGTTATGCAAGTGAAAGATTGACATTCTTACTTTTATTTTCAGTTCTATTTCACGCTGACTTCACACACCACTGCTACAATTTTTTAAATACGGCTCAGAAAAAGTGATCCATTTAAAAAAATTCTGCGTTAATTAAGTAATAGGATTGTGAAATGAAAGGGGCATGTGTGCCCGGGAAGGAGTGGTGAGGATGGAAGCGTTAAAGATGAGTGAGCGTGAAGTGAGTGAGAAGAAGAGGAAAAAACGCAGTATTTCATTGTATCAGGCGGTCTGGAGGTGGCACTTTTATGCGGGGTTAATTTTTTCGCCGTTCTTACTGATTTTAGCTTTTAGCGGGGGCGTGTATTTATTTAAGCCTCAGATTGAAAATGTGCTGTATCAGGACCTGTACTTTGTGGAAGAGGGAGCAACAGCGCTTGCTGTGACTGCGCAAACTGCCGGTGTGCTTGAAAGTTATCCGGATGCAAGTGTGACATCGGTCAGTTTTTATGATGATCCTGCCCGCACAACGGAAGTTGGCATTTTACAAAATGGGGAGGCAGCTTCTGTTTATGTGAACCCATATAATGGTGCCGTGTTAGGTGAGATTCAGTCAGGAGAAAGGTTTACTGATATTTTCGTCAGTATTCATAGTGAATTGTTAATTGGCGGAACAGCAGCAAACCTGCTTGTTGAACTTGCGGCATGCTGGGCTGTGATTTTACTGATCACGGGTCTTTATATGTGGTGGCCAAGAAAGCGGTCAGCGATCTGGGGAACGGTGCTTCCGAGACTCAGAAGCAAAGGCAGAACGTTTTGGCGTGATATGCATGCAGTGCCTGCATTTTGGCTTTCTCTTGGTATTCTAATTTTAATTTTAACCGGACTGCCGTGGTCAGGTGTGATGGGTGAGCAGATTAATCGCCTGGCTACTTCTACAAATACAGGCTATCCTGCATTTGCCCAGAGTTTTGGCGAAAAGCCTGAGTCACAGATACTTGCTAAAGATATAGCATCTGACGTTCCGTGGGCTTCTGAAAATCTGCCTGTGCCGTCATCAGTGGATAATGGCTATGTGCCGATCTCAGTTGATGATGCTGTGGGTGTGGCATCACAGCAAAATATCGCAAAGCCTTATACGATTTCAATGCCTCAGGGAGAAGCTGGTGTTTATACACTGGCAACCTCTCATTCGAATCCATCTGATAGTGCTACACTTCACCTGGATCAGTATACGGGGTCCATTTTAAGTGATGTACGTTTTCAGGATTACGGCATCATGGCGCAGGGCATTACACTTGGTATCGCACTGCATGAAGGACGGCTTTTTGGTCTTGCGAATCAGATCCTTGGACTGATTGTATGTATCGGACTGATCTTTGTGATTCTCAGTTCATATGTGATGTGGAAAAAGCGTAAACCAAAAGGGCGTTACGGTGCACCTGCTAAGCCAAAGGATAAGAAAATTACGAGAGTAGTATTTTTTATCATGCTGGCGCTTGGTGTACTGATGCCACTTGTCGGAATCTCAATCATCGTGATGTATTTGCTTGACCGGTTTGTGATCCCGCGCATCAGACCTTTACGAAAGCAGCTGTTTGAAGGAGGGGGAGCAAATGAGTAAAAGAATTGCAGCATTGACACTAGCAGGGGCAGTATTTTTAAGCGGATGCGCAGCAGGGAATCCTGAAGTGAGATTGGCTGAGCCTCTTGAAACGTATATTTATTTACCTGAAAATATATCAGCAAATACACCTGAAACTTTTACAGTTCATGTAACCGAAAACGGTGAATTACTTGAATCTGCTGACGATATTATGATTGAGGTATGGCAGGGAACTGCAGGAGAATCTGAATGGTTCGAAGCGCAAAGCAGTGAAGCAGGCGTTTACACTGCTGAAGCTGAATTTACGGAAGAAGGACTCTACTATATACAGGCACACGTCAGTTCAGGAGACGTGTCCTCCATGCCAGTTAAAAGCTTTACAGTTGGTGAGTTGACTGAAGAAGAGGAAGCGGCTTTAGAGGAAGAGCCTGAAGAGCACGATGATGGGCATCATCATTAAGGTGTAGTTTTATTAGCGGCTATGCCGGTCAAAAGCTTTACCGTAGGCAGCTTGACTGAAGATGAAAAAGTGTTACTTGAGGAAGAAACTGAAGAGCATTCTGAAGGACATCATCACTAGGAATGAGTGTACTTTGTGGGGACGGAGGTCAAGTTGCATACACTGACCCGATTGTAACAGACTTAAATCGGTTGAAGCATCAGGGTTGTCAATTGAATCTCCTCCCCCCAACATATACATAAGTTTGACCCCGAGTTGCTCTCTTTACAAAATATCTTCTGTTACAGATAAATTAGTTCTAATTTAATATGTGATATGGTTTATTTCTATCGTATTCTATTTTTTTGGTTCTTAAGTTTTATATAACTGTTTGGTTTAAGGGACTAAAGGATTGGTAATATAATGAGTGTAATGAGTAAATAGATGGGGGTAAAGATGAAAAAGTTAAATGGAAACAGGTTAATCTTGTTTTTTAACCTGGTCACAATTTTGATTGGTGCAGTCGTTTGGGGAGCTCATGAAATATTTCAGTTCAACCAAAGTGCAGCACAGTTGCTAAGGTCTGGTGAAAAAACGTCTACTGATCATGCTATATTTTATACAATTGCTCTTTTAATGGGAATTACTTTTATAGCAGCGGTTTTTCAGTATAAAAAAGATGAAAATCATATATTGTTCAAATTCTACGTTACGAGCTCTCTAACGTTTGGGTCGATGTTTATAATTGCGGCAGGAGATGGCTGGGTAGAGTATCATTTTTCGATTTTTATGGTCATTGCACTGATTTCTTATTTTGCTTCAGTCACAATGATTGCCTTCAGTACGGCTATTTTTGCATTGCATCATCTTGGCGGGTATTTTCTATATCCGGTTCTACTCTGCGGAACAACTGATTATATGTTTGGGCTACTGATGATTCATGCTGTGTTCCTTTTACTAACTGCGGGGGCAAACATTGCACTTGTCCAAAATAAAAACAGGATTGAAAGCATGCATTTAGCGCAAAAGGAAGAAAGTGATCATTATTTTAAACAGGTGATTCATAAATTGACTGCCAGTGTTTCTTCTCTTCAGGTGGTTTCAGCTGGTGTGGTAGCAGGGTCACAGGAGTCACAAAAAGTGAATCATGAAACAACTGCTGCTCTGCAAAACTGGCAGGATGATGCTGAAAATCTATTCAAGCAGAACCAGACGGGGCTAAATGAAATTCAGACATTAAATGATATTTCAAATACATTAGGTATTAAGGCTGCTGAATGGGAACAGCAGACAAGGAATGCTTCTGATGAAGTAAATACCGGTAAGGACTTGATCATGGAAACCACAGAAAAATTTCAAAAAGTATCAACCTTATCAAAAGAAATGGGCTTTGAATTGGATCAATTTGAATCAGAATTCAATCAGATTTCGGGGTTCACCGGTATGATTAAAACAATTACAGATCAGACAAACCTGTTAGCACTAAATGCTTCGATTGAAGCTGCAAGAGCAGGGGAGAGCGGAAAAGGATTTGCTGTTGTGGCGGAAGAGGTCAGGAAGCTAGCCGGCGATTCAGATCGTACAGCGGATCAGATTGAAACGGCAGTCAATGAAGTTGTGAGCAGGATGAAAAATGTAAAGGCAGCTGCTGCAGTGGAAAGAAATCTGATCAGTGAAAGCGAAAAGAAGATTGAACAGACAAATCATGCGTTTGACCAGATACAAAAAACGTCTACTAAGATAGTCGAAAGTATATCGCAGCTTACTGAACTTTCAAAGACAATTGTTCAACAGGAAACGATGATCCGTAACACGTTGAACCACTCCATCAGTACCGCAGAAAAAGGCAATCTATTGTCTCAGGAACTTGCTTCAATGTCAGAAGAACAGCTCGCTGCAGCAACCGAATCACTTTCTCTTGCAAAGCATCTGGAGGAAATGACAGGTAGTCTTGAGCAATTATCAAATGAAATCAGGGCTTACACAGCATAAAGAACAGGTTGGGTTAGATTCGCTTATCCCGAGGTTACCAATCCTCCATTCAAGGGTATGTAATACTATTCACAAATTTCATGCCTGATGCAAGAGGGGGACGTTTATGACTGATACGATTGAAAGTTTAAAGGAAGTTATTGCTTTGTTGAATCAAAAGCTTACGCATTATGAGCGTGATATTCAAGACCTTTCTGCTCCGATTATCCCTTCAATTGTGCCGCACACGATTTTGGTGCCGCTGACTGGAAGGCTGACAGAAGGGAGGCTCGAACATATTCTTGAAGTTGTGGTGAAACATCTTGAGCATGGTGAGGTGGAGAATGTGCTCATTGATCTGACTGGAACGAATACGAACGATGTAGATCCATCTGATTATCAGCTGATTGCAGGAAAGATGAAAGATCTGGTCGGTGCTGTCAAACTGATGGGCGCCAATACGATTTTTGTGGGGTTCTCTCCTCATTTCGCAAAAGAGATGGTGCTGTCCGGTGTGCTGAAAGACATAAGGGTACAATCATTTTCGACTTTCAGAAACGCGCTTCAGCATCTGTTGAAATTGAAAGGATACGAGATCAAACCTCTTTAAAAATACAAGCCTGCCGTAGTCGTACCAGCAGGCTTACATTCTATGAATATTCTTACCAGATCGCTTCTACATACTCCGGATGATCAATAAACGGATTGCGATTCCCCTGATACTCATCAAAAATCACTTCATTCCGGTTGCGTTCAAATGCATCAACCGGGTCCTGGTCATGCCACTCTTTTAAAGTAGAAAGCTTTCCGAGATAGGGACCATCCACCTCAACCTGATCTAACACTTCAAGGTCAACTTCTCCTGCATCACCTTCATATCGAACAGCCATATAAAAGACCATACGTGCGATATCGCCTTTTACTTCATCACGCGGTTCCCATGAATCACCGTCATAGAATGTATTTGGTGCTTCGGGATGAACCCTGCCACCGTTATCATAGTCCAGGTTCTGTCTTGATGAATTTACCGTCACATCAGTCGGTCGCAGTGCGTGTAAATCAGTACCGGTTCCCATCACGGTGCCGAAATCTCCTTTAGACTGAGGCCAGACGTGCTCGCGATTCCACTCATCTACGAGTCCGCCGTTGTCGTATTTAGAAATCGATTTTCCGGTATACAACAGTAGCACATTATTCGGGTTATTTGGATCTTCATCCGTGTTGCGCAGTGCGTCCCACGCATTTGCATAAGAAATTTCGTTGTGGTCATCAATAATATTATGTAGTGCCTGCTTCAATGCCACGCCGCTTTGCCCTTCAGCATCAGCGTAATAGCCTGTTCCTGTCCCGGGATCTTCTGTGGCATCACGACTGATCGAGGTCACGTTTTCAACGCCTTCATGTGCGAAATAATCATCGCGCGTGCCATCAACTACAATATAGTCACCTAAATTTGATGGATCACTCATCAAGCCGAACTCACTGCGGTAGGCAGCATCCAATTTAATAAAGATCATCTCTGACATCTGCGTTTCACCAGGGGCATCCGCTAAAGCCAGTGCATAGTCACTTGTAAAGTTGGATTGCTGAACAGTAGAAGTCGACACCGGTACACCAACAATATAGCCGCCAACCGTGACATCTGTTCCATTTTGTTCATTCATTGCATCATTCACAGACTGAAGGGATGAACCGGAAACAACCGGCACCGCAATCATTAATACGAGGGTTACTATCAGTAAAACAGCCTTTTTCATCATGACACTCCTTTTAAAAAAATTGTCGTCTGGCACCTCTTAACTTTCCTGTAAAACAGGCAAATTCCTTTAAAATAAAGTCATGTTTTCATAAATAAACAAATAAACATGTAATAATGTTTGATATTGCAAATTTTGTAGGAAAAGCTCAATAAAAAAAGAACCAGTAATTAGGACTGGTTCTGAAATTATGTATGATTAATAGTTAAACACTTACCACCAGTCAACAAAAACTACTGCAAGAATAAACGCGGCTGCCAGAGCGAAATCGGCATATGCACCACGATTTCTATCACTGCTTTGCAGCCGTTCAACCCCTGTGCACACAAAAATCAGACTGATCGCTAAAATTAAATAGTAGATTGGAAATAGTATATGTCCTGTAAACGCAGTATAGAGCGCAACCCCACTTGCAAACACTGCAAGGATGAGCCTGAAAGCTTTAAGTATAACCATGCTGTTCCCCCGAAAAATATGTAGTTGGTAAAATATGATATTTTTATTGTAGCACACGGTTTGCATAGGAAACAGGTCAAGAAGTCATTATTTTACAGTAATAGACAGTAAAAAACCTGGCTGCTGAACCGTTCTTCAGCAGCCAGGTTTATTTATTACATTAACAATATCAAACTCGCGGCCATTACCATCATACCTGAGACCATACCATACATTGCATGGTGGGCTTTCCCATATTCCCGTGCTGCAGGGAGCAGACCGTCCAGTGAAATGAAAACCATGATTCCACCGACTGCTGAGAATACAAGGCCGAACACTGTATCTGACAGGAAAGGCATCAAAATCAGGAAGCCGATCAGTGCACCTGCAGGCTCTGCAAGTCCTGACAGGAACGATAGCTTAAATGCTTTTCTTCGTGATCCGGTTGCATAATAGATCGGTACAGAAACTGCAATCCCCTCTGGAATATTATGCAGCGCAATTGCAATTGCGATTGCAAGACCAACTGCCGGGTCATCCAGTGCTGATATAAATGTTGCCAAACCTTCAGGGAAGTTATGAATCGCAATCGCCAGCGCCATAAACACACCCATTTTCCTCAAGCGTAAAGCCGCACTTTTATTGAGCGTAGCTTTTTTTGTTGCTTTAGCAGCAACCGTTTCACCATCATCAGGGTCCTGAGCTGACTCGACAAATTTAGATTCGTGGGGGTTCCCAACAGTAGGGATTAACTTATCAACCAGTGCGATAAATAACATACCTGCAAAAAATGCCAGAACCGTGTAAAGCATGCCTGACTGATCCCCGTGTACAGACGCCAACTCATCAAGCGCCTTTGGGAAAATTTCAATAAATGAGACGTAAATCATCACACCAGCTGAAAAGCCAAGCGCAATCGATAAAAAAGCTGTATTTGTCCGTTTAGCAAAAAAAGCAAACATACTGCCGACACCAGTGGCCAGCCCGGCAAAAAGCGTCAACAGAAACGCATATAAAACTGCACCATCCATTCAGCATTCTCCTTCAGATTAAAATAATTATAAACATACTATATGATAAAACTTTGCTTAGTGCAACTTTTTTGTGAATGTATAATAAAAATTGCTGAGACTAACTTTGGGGACGGAGGTTAAATGTACATGAAATGAGCATGTGGGGACAGACTTGAAACAACTGATAGTTGAGGAAGTGTGCTAACTCTGTCCCTGAAGCGTACATATCATGACACTTTAACCTCCGTCCCGAACATGCACATGGCGTCTTGAATCATAAAGACTGACTATTGAAAAAAATAATTTAAAATGGTATGATTTACCTGTAAAGCATGCCGCATATAGTGGGGGTTAAAATGGAGAAATTAGGTAAGGGCATTCAGGCAGCCGGTGGAATTGTAATCAGTGTAATTGCACCATTTCTTGAGGTTTATTTGGATTTTAATTTGCAGAGGCTTCTGCAAGTGATACTACTCGGTTCCTTAATTACTTTGTGGGGTTTGATTCTTACAAAAGAAGAAGATAGAAGTATGTTGTTCATCATTTTTGGCTGTATTGGACTTGCTTGTTACGTCTATCTTGATGCGATTTGGCTTGCGATTGCCATGGCGATTTCAGGTGCGCTGCTGAGCGGGCTCAACTATTTAACGAAACGAAAAGCGGGTCAGGAAGAAGGCTTGGTTCATGTACAACAGAAACAACATTAGAAGATGTGAAATGATCCGAGTTCTTTTACAATAGAGAAAATATGTGTTGCGAAAGGGAAGTGCTTATGGAATCTTTACCGGTTATAGTAGCCATGTGTGGAAGTCTCAGAAAAGATTCCCTGAATCGCAAGCTGATGAATGAGATCGTTCATCAGTCAGAGGGAAAGTGGCGAGTAAAAGAAGCTGAGATTGGAGAGTTGCCGCTATTCAATGAAGATATAGAACAAGCGGGTGACCCTGACCCTGTTAAAGCATTCCGAAAAAAACTGAATGAGGCGGATGGGGTGCTGATTGTCACACCTGAATATAATGCGGGTATGCCTGGAGGACTGAAGAATGCACTCGACTGGGCTTCTCGTTCACCAGAAGAATTCTCCATTAGAAATCTGCCGGTTGCAATTGCCGGAGCCTCTAACGGCAGTGTCGGAACCGCACTTTCACAAATGCAGGTGCGCCAGACACTCACCAACATGAATGCCAACATTATGACCAACCCTAAAATCATCGCAAGCCGCTATCAGACAAAAATAGATCCAGAATCCGGCCGGCTGAAAGATGAAGGGACAGTGAGGCAGATTGATAAGTTTGTTGAGAGTTTTACGAAGTTTGTGAATGTGTTTGGGGAATGATGGTTGGATTGGGTTAGAATGATTCTAAAAATAGCACAGGGTGGTCGGAGTTGAGTGTGCCAAAATTAGAATAATTCCATAAACGAATCACACAACTCCGTCCCCGCTGTGCTCCAACTAGTTTCTAAAAATAAAAATCAGGGTATAGAAAAAACAGTCAACGGTTTGTTAACCATGACGAAATCACCTTTTAGCTAGTTTTGGCTCTCCATTGTCCAGTGGAGGGCACTTTTTTTGTATAAATGCCGTTTACAAGGTCATTCAAGTGCTTTTATTTTATCCATATTGCTCCTATTGACAAAGCTTTCCATTAGGAGTAATTTATCGTCAATAAGATAGAATTGAGGCGCTATGATGAAACTAAAAAAGGTGCAGCTGACCCCGCCGCAGTTTCTGATGTGCGGCTTTGGTATAACGATTATGGCAGGGATGCTGATGCTTAAACTGCCGGTCTCTACGTATGATGGTATCTCCTGGCTGAATGCGTTGTTTACAGCTACTTCGGCTACAACTGTAACCGGGCTGGTCACAGTTGATACTGGTACGGTGTTTACGCTGTTTGGAGAAGCAATCATTATGATGTTGATCCAGGTTGGCGGACTTGGTTTTATGACGTTTGCGGTGCTGGTTATTCTTTTTTTAAGGAAAAAAATTACCCTGAAGGAAAGGCTTCTGATCCAGGAAGCGTTGAGTCAGACTTCTATTGGTGGCGTGGTTAAGCTTGTTTTATCTTTATTTATATTTTCATTGATCATTGAACTGGCAGGAATGGTTTTACTTGCTACAGTATGGGTGCCGGAGTATGGCTGGATGGAAGGGCTGCATGTCAGTTTGTTTCATTCTATTTCTGCTTTTAACAATGCCGGTTTTTCGTTGTGGTCAGATAATCTGATCGGGTATGTGGGTGATCCACTGATCAATCTCGTCATCACTGGGTTGTTTATATTGGGGGGTATTGGTTTTACTGTACTTGTGGATGTCTATAAAAAGCCCCGATTCAAAAAATTGACGTTACATTCGAAGCTGATGATTGTCGGAACACTTATTATTAATACTGTTGCGCTTTTGTTCATCTTCTTTGCAGAGTATGGTAATCCTGATACACTGGGCGGCCTTTCACTGATGGATAAATTCTGGGCTTCATATTTTCAAGGCGTAACTACACGAACTGCAGGTTTTAATTCACTGGATATTGGCAGTATGGAGGAGTCATCTATTTTATTTATGATGATGTTGATGTTTATTGGAGCGGGCAGCGGTTCTACGGGAAGTGGAATTAAGCTGACAACCGCAATTATTATCATACTGACGTTCATCACCTATCTTCAGAATAAAAGTGAAGTTTCAGTGTTAGGGCGAACGATTAGAAATAATATTGTGATGCGAGCATTTTCGATTACGTTTGCTGGTTTTATCACGATTTTTTTCTGTTTGCTCGGTCTGACACTCACTGATCCTGAATTGCCATTTTTAGAAGTCGTTTTTGAAGTGTTCTCTGCATTCGGTACAGTCGGTCTGTCCATGGGAATTACGGATGATTTGAGTGCGCCTGGTAAAATCATTATCATTATCTTAATGTTTCTGGGCAGAGTGGGACCGATCACTCTGGCATTCTCTCTGGCTACGATTAAACCGGATAGGATCCGATATGCAAAAGAAGATGTATATACAGGGTAATAAAATGGGACAAAAACGATGTGATGAACACAGTTTTTGTCCCATTTCTTTTAAATTATTTCTGATGTTATAGGATATTTCACGATTGCTGCAGGGAACAACACCGTGATGGTGGAGCCCCAGTCAACTTTACTATTTACTTTGATTTCTCCGTTGTAGTCTTTTATCAGCTTAAAGCAGACGGCCATGCCGATACCGGTCCCTCTGTCTTTGGTTGTGTAGTAAGGTTCGCCAATTCTGGAGAGTCTGGATTTTTCAATTCCTCTGCCATTATCCAAAATTCTGATCCGGATGTGCTCGCCGGCATTATCTACTTTGATTTTGATTTTGCTTTCTGCAACAGTTGCTTCAAGACTGTTTTTTAAAAAGTTGATCATGATCTGTTTAAAATGGGATTTTTGAATATCAATCAAGCCGTTGGATGTTAGCAAATTTTCGATTGAAATAAATTTATTTTCACTCGTTGCGACTGATTGATAAAGGAAATGTATATTTTCCAGCTCTTCTACAACATTTACGATCTCGTTCTTCTCTTCAGTTTCAATTTTTGCTTCAGGGCGGGCAAGAAGAAGTAATTCTTTTAAAACGTCAACAATCCGGTCAATTTCTTCTAAAATTATATTTTCCAGTTTCGGATCTGCCACTTTTTCTTTAGATAGCTGTATCAGCCCTCTTACAGTTGTGAGGGGATTGCGGATTTCATGTGCAATACTTGCTGCAAGCTCTCCAACGACTTTGGATTTCTCGGAATCGAGAAGTAATCTTTCATTTTGCTTTTGTTCGGTGAAATCAACCCCGATGAATAGCGTATATACTTCCTGATTATCGAGCTGAAGCGTTTCGTAATTCCATTTGATATAACGGATTTCTCCGGAACGTGTGAGCATTCTGCTCTGTGCGGGATTCAGTTCACGGATAGCAAGAAGGGCGGTAAAGTCTTTTTTTGTATACTGTTCCTGTGAAATAGACAGAAGCCTGCAAATCGAATCATTCAGCCTGATAATCTGATCGTTTTTATCAATGACGACGAGATAATTTGGGTTGATATCCATGATTTTTTCAAGCAGTGTACGCTGTTTTGCAAGGTTTGAATTTGCTTCAATCAGAGTGCCGGACTGCATCCGTACAAAGCTTAAAAATAATAAAATCGCAATAATGATTGAGTTGAAGCTTGAAAAATACAATGGTAACGGTGTAAAAGCACTTAGCAGGCCGTTAACGAAAATGATAATTGCCCCAATGCTGATCTGCACATAAAAGGATCGTAATTTTTTAGATTCTATTTTATTTGCAATAAAGATAAACATTAATGTTGTAACAACTACAAGAAAAGTATTCAGTGCATAAATCACATGAAGGTCACCATATAGGGGCATCAAATGGACAGGGGAATGCATACCATCATGAACAGTATGATAGCCGATGATTCCCGATTGGGTAAAGTTAATCACATAGGTTACAAGACTGAAAAGAGTAAGAAAGATTAATATGCTGAAATTATAATAATTGTTGTAATTGCCGAGTTTTTGATTTTGACGAACTGTGATGATACCAAAATAATACATAAGCGGCATCAGAAAAATTGGGCCAAATCTCAGTGTGCGGAAAAATGAATCAATGATCTCCAGGCCAAATAAATCCTGGCTGTATAAGAATGAGATACTCATTTGCCATACTGAAATGAGTATTAAAAATACAGAAAGTGCTTTTGTATTTGATGATCTTGAGTAGTATAACAACGAAATCGCTAAAAATAGCGGAATACTGGCCAATGCCATTAATAAAAAAAACGCCATAAGGGGTCGTCCTTTCTGAACTGCCTGAGTAAATATGCGCAATACTTCACAAATATGTACTGTCAATGTCTAATTTTAGCAAAAGGAAGTTCATTTGCACACTGCTTATGCCTATTCTTTCAATAAATGAGTGAGATAAATGAAAAAGAGCCATCTTCTGGCTCTTTTCAGTCACATTTTACCCTTTGCCGTTTTTGTATGAGCCGGTTTTTCAGGGTCGCGCTGTGGTTCAATATCCTGCCCCCGTCTTTTTTTCATGCGCTGCTCAACAGAATCGTTTTTAGTATCTTCACTCATTGTGCATAACCTCCTGTAGTTAAAAGGATTTCCACAATAGAAAAAACTATTCTTGAAATGTTATGGGAAATGGCAGTTAGGGAATAATGAATCTGTGCAAAAAGCAAATTGTATCGAGTGAAATGAAAGGGTGAGTACGATTCCCAACGGTTTAAAATGCAGCAGATGTTATAAGAAGATGGAGCTCTATGAAGAGTTTGTGATTAGAGCTCATCGCCCGCGTAAACAGAGCGGTTTTGATAAAATATTTGAGCTTTCGTGCAGCGATTGTGTGACTGCAATGAGAATAAACAGCTTAAGAAAAAACTGAAAGCAGGCGTGTATGCCTGCTTTTTGTGTTCATTCCATAAAGTTGTTAAAGCTCTTTTTTAAATACATAACTCACCTTATCATAATCCATCTTATCCTCGTAAAATCTGTGAGCGTCTTTGCGCTGAAGTCCTGAAGAGAGGGAAACGCGTTCATAACCTTCCTTGCGTGACCAGTCGTGCACAAGATTCAAAAGCTTTTCACCATAACCATGTGATCGTTTGGCCTGATCAGTCACCAGATCGCAGACCCATACAAATCTTCCATAGTAGAGTGTGATCATTGGTTTGAAACCTGCAACTGCCACAATCTGATTGCCCTCGTAAAGTGCAAATAGCCTATACTGATCTTTTTGACGTGCTTCGGTTACCAGACTGATGTAAGTTTCTTCGTTTAAATGTGTCCGCAGCTGCTTCATCACAGGAAAGGCAGCAATCATCTCTTCATTCGTCTTACATTCTTTGAACTCAATTTTTTCCATAAACAATCCCTCACTCAGATCGGTTCAGCCATCATCAGCATCAGAAATGAAAACAGTGAAGCGATATTCACGACCGAAAAAAGCATGCCAACGATGGTATAAATATTAATTTGCGGTGCTACAAACAGCTGGAAAAATGCCATCACTACTGAAGCGGCGAACAGCACTGCAGCCGTAATTGCAAGCGGTGTTGAAAATGCCGCAGGGGCTGCACCAATCAGCAGCACTAGGCCGGTAATCACAGCAGTCAGTAAAAGAAACAATATACTTCTTAAAGCAGGACGTAAGAAAGTGATAGAATGACCTCCTTATTATCTCCTTTTAAACTTTGTATGAATGATCATAGCATACATGTCCTGCAATTTATTGTGCTTCACGCTTCTAAATGTCGATTATTGGGAAGAGGATGAATCTTTTTTTCATTTCAACCGTAAATATTTGTAAGGAGCTGATCACGTGACACAGACAAATACACAATCAATTGTTTCGTTAACACTTGGAATCTTATCACTTATGGTTCCGTTTCTAGGTTTTTTTCTGGGAATAGGTGGCATCATTACAGCTAACATCTCGATGAAACAGATTGCAATGTCTGAAGAAGCCGGGAAAGGTCTGGCGATATCAGGATTGATCTGCAGCATTGTTGGAATTATCATTCAGCTGTTTACGGTGCTGGCATGGATTTTGTTTGTTGGCGTAGCAATTTTTTCGGGGTAAAGGGGTGGTGTTTTGAAGAAGGCGGATCGCTTTAGAAAAGGTCCCCGGTTTTGGGTTGTATCATTTGTGTTGATGTTTATCACATTAATATTATTTGATATATTTAGCGGGCGTGAGATTAACTGGACTCAAAGTATTGTGATCCCACTGTTTATCCTGATCGGCAATTCTTTTTTTAACTGGGCGTGGGACAGCAAGACCTATAAAAAAGACACAGGATGAGTTTTTTTATATGTAAAAGTAACCGGAATCATTTTCCGGTTTTTTCACGTTGATAGAGATTGTGCGATATCAAATATAACCTTTTTAAACTTCTTCAACCCCTCAAATAAGTGACCACACCTCCCAAAACCTGTATCATAAATTAAAAAGGGGACAAAATAATGGACTCTGCAAATTCCCGCGCATTTTTGCGTGATTTTAATGAAATTGAAAGCTATTTGAAAACGAAGCATAATAAAGGTGATTACATGAGTTTTCAGGCGCTTTTAGATAAAGCGGCTCAGCGTAATGACCGGGTTGTGAAGCGTTATATCAGCGATTTGAAAGAAATTGCTGAACTGAGAAATGCGATTGTACATACTTATACAAATGAAGTGCTGGCTGAACCGACACCTTATGTAGTGAATCTGATTGAAGAAATCAGAAGTGAGCTAATTGTGCCGCCAACTGTAGAGCGCTTTATTAAAGATGTCGTGACGCTGCATGAAGATTCTTCTTTAAGAAAAGTACTTCACAACATGAATGAGAAAGCGTATTCCCAGTTTCCGCTTGTGGACAAACATAACCTCGTTACATCATTGGTGACTGACAGTGGGGTGGCGAACTGGCTGGCGGCACATCTTGATCATGACAACTTATCAATTGAACATGTTCAGGTAAAGGATCTGCAGCCTTTTGATAAAAAGAAAAAAAGTTATCGTTTTATCGGAAAGGAAGCAAGCCTATTTGAAGCACAGGACCGTTTTGCACAGGCGGCTGAGCATGGAGAAAAGCTTGTTACGCTCATCATTACAGAGAATGGTGCAAGCAATAAACCAATCCTCGGCATTATTACGCCGTGGGACGTGATGGACACGAAAGAGAAAGGGAGTAGTACGCCTTGAAGTTATATTATAAGAATGCTGAGATGAGAACTTTTCAAGCAAAGAAAACTGGTTCAGGAACTGATGAAGAGGGACGAAACTATGTGGTGTTGGATCAGACTGCTTTTTATCCGACAGGCGGGGGACAGCCGCATGATACAGGGCACCTGAATGGAGTGCCTGTCTTTGACGTTGAAGAAGTTGATGGAGAGATCAGACATTATATAGAAGGAACAGATGAATTACCGGAGACTGTTGACGGTGAAATTAACTGGCAGCGCCGCTTTGATCATATGCAGCAACACGCCGGTCAGCATATTTTATCTGCGGTATTTGAAAATGATTTTGGCTTCAAAACGGTGAGTTTTCATTTAGGGGGAGAGGTTTGTTCGATTGATTTGGAGGCAAGCGTGAGCGAAGAAGTGCTGACAGCAACGGAAGAAAAAGCGAACCAAATCATACTGCAGAACCGTCCAATTGAAACGAAATGGGTGAACAAGGACGAGCTGAAGCAATATTCGCTCAGAAAAGATGTTGCTGTATCCGATCATATCAGACTTGTGATCATTCCGGAATTTGATTACAACGGCTGCGGCGGCACTCACCCACGGTCTACGTCGCAGGTAGGGTCGATCAAAATCCTTCATACGGAAAAACAGCGTGGGAATACGCGCGTTCACTTTGTGTGCGGCAGCAGGGTGCTGCACCAGCTGAATGAAAAACATAAGGCCATACAAAACCTGACTGCAACACTGAGTGCGCCGCAGGATCAGTTGGCAGACGCGGCTGAACGGATGATCTTGCAAAATAGACTGCTTGAAAAGGACATTGTTGAGCTGAAGGCTAAGGTGTTAGCGTTTGAAGCTGAGCAGTATATTGGTGAAAAGGTTGTGAAGAAAATATTCAGGGACCAGCCAATTGACGAGCTGCAGCAGCTTTCAAAAATGATTATTAGTAAATCTGATCAAAGCGTCGTGATCTTTGTAAATGAAACGCAGGAAAAGCTTCAGCTTGTATGCGGAAGAGGCACTGAAAATCAGGTGAATATGAACGAGCTGATTAAGTCCGTACTTCCTGAAATAAATGGAAGAGGCGGAGGGAAACCGGATTTCGCACAGGGTGGAGGAGAAAAACTGATTTCCGCCGAAGCATTGCTGGAGACTTGTGCAGATAGAATAAAAGGTTGAAAAAAGCTCATTGCCTGTGATGTTCAGGCAATGAGCTTTTTGCATGATCATCGAATCTAAAGTCTTTTCCAATATCGACTGTGTCCATCATAAGAACCGGCTGATTCGAAGCCGTGGGACTGATAAAATCGACCAAGCTCCTCATTACTTTCCACGCAATCAAGCATGAGTACATTTCCTGTGTGGTGCTCCTCAATCCATGAAAGGCATGAACGCCGACTCCTTCTTTCCTGACATCCGAACTCACCGCAAGCCTGTGAAGATAAAGTGCATCGTGATCTACTCTATCCTTCCAGATATGTTCGTCCCAGGACTCAGGGCCTTTCTTTAAAGTGAACGTGCCAATTAGCTCGTCTTTTTCATACACAGCGTATGTATTGCCCTGTTCAATGTCTTTCCTGACCTTAGCGTCTTCACCACCGGATAGTAAATAACTCCATTGTTTAATGCCGCGATTCTGCAGCTCTTCGGCACAATTTTTAAGCAGTGACAATATAGGTTCAAATTTAGATGCTTTCGCTTTTTGAAAAGTGATGACTTTGCCGCCTCTAAGTAGTGAATAGTTACGCTCCGCACGCTGAGGTACAGGCACATCACTGTTTTGATTATGCTGCCGCCCAATGACAGAACGATTTATGCCTTCAGTTACAGCGGATCGGATCACATAAAATAGAACAAAGAAAAAAATAAGAGTGCTCATCAACGGGATAAATAAATCCATGAAATTCCTCCTGTATTTAAAATATGAAAAACAGTATTTTGCAATAGAAATGCTGTTTTCCTATTATCAGATTCTCAAACCATCCAGACTTTCAAGTGCCTGCTTGACTGTCGTGAAGGATTTAATTTTTTTGAAATCCATCAGGCCGCTGCTGACAAGTGATTTTACTGTGTCCGGTCTGAAGCCTGATACAAGTACTTCTACACCCAGTAGTTGAAGCATGCCTTTCATCTGATGCAGGTATTGTGCAACTTCGTTATCTACAGGAGTAATCCCTGAAAAATCAATAATGGCATAGGATATATCTGTTTTTGAGACCTCGGGCAGTACGTGTTCAAGAATGTACTGGGCTCTGAAAGCTGTCATTTCACCAATGAGCGGCAACACGACAACACCTTCCTTCACAGGTACGATCGGTGCTGACAGACGTGCGGCTTCTTCCTGAAAACGTTCTTCTCTCCGCTCCGTCATCGCTTCAAATGCAAAAACAGTCTCATTCAGGCTTGTATCAAGCAGCAGGTCTACTTTTTTAATAATCTCTGACTGTTCTTTGATACAAAGGTTTAATTGTTCGCCTATTTCGTTTACCACTTCAATAAATACTTCACGGGTTGGCTGATAGCGGACGATAATTTCTGAAATTTTTCCTCCTGCAGCAACCTGCATTGCTGCATTTTTTTTGCTCCAGCTAATTAAGGCTTCAGGCGCAGTCGTTCTGTGCTGTTCAGCAAGGTCACCAAGGAAAGTTAAAAATTCCTTATACATCTCAATTGCATTTTCACGCTCATCAGAAGAAATACCTAGGCTTGCTCTTTCGACCACTGAGTCTACAATTTCTTCAGCCAACTGAGTTTTATGGCTGCTTACATATTCCGCAAACTTCACAAGATGAGGCAAAGCAGTTCACACCTTTTTTGATTTTATTTTACTCGATAAAAGGGGTTCTGACTATATGGTTTGAGTCAGAATGGGAGAAAGGTCATGCTGGGCGTTGTGATCAAACTGAAAGTGTAAAGTTTTGTGAATTCAGTAGAGGGATTTGTGAGTTCACGGTGCGAATTTGTAAGTTGGTGGTTTCGGTTTGTGAGTGTGTATGTTGAATTCGTCAGTTCAACAGTGACTTTTGTGAGTTAAGTATCTTTTGAACTATGTTCCGTAAGCCAGAATTGAAATGTTTGCCACTACACATTCGGTAGTATGCGCAACGCGCAAAAAAACCTTCCTGCAGACGAATTCTGAGGAAGGTTTTGAGTTTTTCTGATGGTGTCCAGCTCCGGGCGCTAGCTCTTCGGGTCATAAGCCACGCATCGATAAACGGGAAAGGTCACCCGTTTTCCGCTTCGCGTCTTATGCCTGTCGGAGCTGAACGAGCGCCCTCTGTTTTTCTTGGTGTCCAGCTCCGGCTCGCAGGGGCTAGTGCGCTTCCCTCAGCTCATTTCGATAAGTCATCATCGGTTCACTACGTTCAAGTGAATCCTTTATCTTAATCGCTTCAGTCCACCGCATACGCCCCTAAATGCTCGCCTCCGCTTTTCTTGGTGTCCAGCTCCGGCTCGCAGGGGCTAGTGCGCTTCCCTCAGCTCAT
>NZ_SORX01000008.1:0-94957 GCF_004405125.1 Jeotgalibacillus salarius | reverse complement strand
CTTAATCGCTTCAGTCCACCGCATACGCCCCTAAATGCTCGCCTCCGCTTTTCTTATAGCCACCACATATCTGCTGGCTGGTCTTTGATATTCACTGACTTCAGTGTCTGAACTGCGCGCTGGAAGCCTTCTTCGATGCTCATGATTGGGTCTTCATGTTCGATGCTGACGACGTGGTCGTAGCCGTATGTGCGCAGTGCGCTGATGATGCGGCCCCATTCGTCTGCAGGGTGTCCCATACCAACTGAGCGGAAGCTCCATCCGCGTGTCTGGATTTTGTCGTATGTCTGCATGTCAGTCAGTCCGTACATGTTGACGTTGTCCTGATCGATATACGTATCTTTCGCATGGAAGTGGTGAATCGCATTTTCTTTTCCAAGAATTTTGATTGCACCTACAGGATCAATTCCCTGCCACCACAAGTGACTTGGATCAAGGTTTGCGCCGATGTATTCGTTCGTCGCTTCACGCAGCTTCAGCATTGTATAAGGCGTGTGAACGGAGAATCCACCGTGCAGCTCCAGACCGATTTTTACGTCTGCTTCTTTTGCGATTTCAGCAATTTCTTTCCAGTAAGGAATCAGTTTTTCTTCCCACTGCCATTTGAAGATATCGCCGTATTCATTTGGCCATGGTGATACAGGCCAGTTTGGGTGTTTAGCTTCTGCATCAGCACCAGGTGTTCCTGAGAATGTATTTACAACAGGAACGCCGCATAGCTTTGCAAGCTTAATTGTTTTGCGCAGTGCTTCATCGCTTTCTTTTGCGAAGGCTTCATCAGGGCTGACAGGGTTGCCGTGACAGCTGAATGCACTGATTGTCAGGCCGCGTGATGTAACTTTTTCAAGATATTCTTTACGTTTGCCTTCATCTTCAAGCAGCTCATCGATTGGGCAGTGGTCATTGCCCGGATATCCGCCTGTGCCGATTTCGACTGCATCAAGACCTGAATCTTTTACGTAATCAAGCATTTCTTCAAAGGGTTTCTGTGCAAATAATACTGCAAATACGCCTAATTTCATAAGATTACCTCCATTACTTTATAAGATTAAAACCTTACTGCCTTACCAGTCTCACTGCTTTCGTATATTGCTTCAATGACTTTGGAAACGATCATCGCTTCTTCAGGTTTTACAACCGGCTGCTGGTTACCGCGGCAACTTTCAAGGAAGTTGATTGCCTGGGGAAGTCCCGGGTTCTCATCGTCAGAAATCCAGTAGGCTTCCTGGTCAAGCAGCATGCCGTATTTAGCCTGATAAAGTTTTAATGGATAAACATCCAGCCCGCCATTTGTCCCGGATACTGTAACGGTTTCCTGATCATCCGCCAGGTTCGCTGCCCACGATGTTTCAAACAGCAGTGTGGCACCGTCCTTAAATTTAATATAAGCAGTAGCATGATCATCGACTTCAAATGTCGTCGGATCGAATTTACCCCACTGATTGACAACATCGTCCTGTCGGCTCAATTCATTGTAAGTCGCGCCTGATACTTCAGCAATCTCAGGGAAGTCCATCAGGTGAAGTGCAAGGTCAAGGAAGTGACAGCCAAAGTCAATCAGACTGCCGCCGCCCTGGAGATCTTTATTTGTAAATACGCCCCAGCCGGGAACTTTTCGGCGTCTGATGGCCTGTGCACGTGACACGAGCGGACGACCAATTTCCCCTGCATTGATAAATCGTTTCGCAGCAACAGCCTCTTTCGTGTGGCGGTAGTGATAGGCGATCATCAGTATTTTATCTGCCTGTTCAGACGCCTCGATCATCGCCTTGCACTCAGCTGTTGTCATCGCCATTGGCTTCTCACATAATACGTGTTTGCCGGCTTCGAGTGCAGCAATCGCAATTTCTGCGTGAAATTTGTTCGGTGTGCAGATTGTGACTGCATCGACTTTATCAAAAATCTTGTGGTAGTCATCTGTGTGATAAGGAATCTGATAGTCTCTCGCAACAGTTTTGGCGCGTTCGCCGTTCACATCGCACACAGCTGTCACGTCAACATCGTTTCCTAACGCAAGAAAGGAGGGGAGGTGCCGCGATACCGCGATGCCTCCGACTCCAATAATGCCAACTCTTAATTTATCCATAACAATCACCTACAACTTTACAATCTGTTTGGATTTGTTAGACTCAAGTGCTCCTAAAATGACTTTAAGAGAACGTTTTCCTTCTTCTCCATCAATTAAAGGCTGTGTTCCTGCTAAAATTGAATCGACGAAATGATCGATGACACCCGTAGAAACCTGACCGCCTTCGTCATTTGACTGGATTTTTCCGAGTGAAAGCTCTTCTTTTGTTCCGTCAGATTTGTTGAAAACGACTGAGTATTCAGGATCGTCTTCAAGGCGGAGTACACCCTTTTCTGCATAAATCACAGTTGAGTTATCTTCAGCTTCGTAAGACCAGCTTGCTGCCAGTGTACCAATAATACCGCTTTCAGTTTTCAGCACCAGTACAGCGTTGTCGTCGACGTCTGTGTTTTCTTTCGCGCTGGTTTCGACCATTGCCGCCACTTCTGTCATTTCTTCACCTAATATGTAGCGGACAAGATCCGTTTTGTGTACACCAAGGTCTCCCATGGCACCGATAAATGCCTGATCCTTATTAAAGAACCAGCTGTCTTTGCCATCAGCACTCCAGCCTTCAGGACCAGGATGTCCAAAAGCAGTACGGAAGCTGTATACTTTGCCGAGCTTACCTGCAGCAATCCACTCCTGTGCTTTCTGATGTGAAGCAACAAAGCGCTGATTGTGACCGATCATCAGAAGTTTACCGGCTTTTTCAGCAGCAGCGATCATGTCATCTGCTTCCTGTTCGCTGGTTGCCATTGGCTTTTCACAAAGTACATGTTTGCCAGCTTCAAGCGCAGCAATTGATACAGGCGCGTGAAGGTAGTTGGGTGTGCAGACACTGACTGCATCAAGGTCCAGTTTTACAAGATCATTATAGTCGGTAAACGTTTGCGCTGCACCGAATTTTTTTGCCATTTCTTTTGCGCGTTCTTCGTTGATATCACAGATCGCTACAAGTTCTACGTTATCATTAGCTGCGTATTCAGCAAGGTGCCGGTGCTTTGCAATACTTCCCGCACCAACAACGCCAATTTTTAATTTCGCCATAGATTAGTCCTCCTTATATCCTTCAAGCTTTTCAATCGGCTTTGCATTTCCGTAAACAGGGTAGTCACGCTTAGTTGGAGCTGCCCACTTTACGCCATTTGCAATGACCTGCTGAATTTGTTTGTTGTGGTATGTCGGATGCGTTTCATGACCTGGGCGGAAGTAGAAGATCTTACCGTTTCCGCGTTTGAAAGTCGCACCGCTTCTGAATACTTCTCCACCCTGGAACCAGCTTAGGAAAATCAGCTCGTCCGGTGCGGGAATATCAAAATGTTCACCGTACATTTCTTCTTCATCAAGCTCGATATACTCACCAATTCCGTCAGCAATCGGGTGACTCGGATCTACTACCCAAAGGCGCTCGCGCTCATTTGCTTCACGCCATTTTAAATCACAGCCCGTACCCATCAGCTTTTTGAAGATTTTAGAGAAATGAGCAGAGTGTAGGACAATCAGGCCCATGCCTTCCCATACACGCTTCTGTACTTTTTCAACAATCGCATCATCTACTTCTTCATGCGCAAGATGACCCCACCATAAAAGAACATCAGTGTTATTTAATACATCTTCAGTTAAACCATGTTCAGGCTCATCCAATGTAGCCGTTTTCACATCATAGCCATGCTCAGCAAGTGCAGCTGCAATGACACTGTGAATGCCGTCAGGATAAATTTCCTTGACTGCATCATGCTTCTTCTCATGTCTAAACTCATTCCAAACCGTAACGTTCATAGCTCGAAACACTCCTTCATTTATTAATGTAAGCGTTCTTAAAATAGGATAGGTTGTATATGCAACCGCTTCCTATACTTTAACAGATTTATTAACTGATAAGTAAAGATTTGCACTGTTTCATCTAACTTGAATCAAAAAGAGGGCCGGGGACCTCATATGGACCCGGCACACTCATGATTATTCCTTCACTGAACCTGAAGTCAGTCCGGCAACAATTCTTCTTTGGAAAATCAATACCAGTATAACAATAGGAATGGTTACAATAACAGTCGCAGCTGAAATGTCTCCCCATGGAATCGTAAACTGACTCTGGTAGAATGAAATTCCAACAGGAACTGTACGCCATTCATCTGACGTATTGATTGTTAATGCAAATAAATATTCATTCCACGCTGCGATGAACACCAGGATCCCTGTTGTAAATACACCAGGTGCTGCAAGCGGAAAAATAATTTTTCTGAACGTCTGGAAAGGTGATGCACCATCCAGTTTTGCTGATTCCTCAAGCTCCCACGGAATCTTCTGGAAGAATGTTGCGAGAATCCAGATTGCGAGAGGGAGGGAGACCGTAATGTACGGAATCACAAGACCCATATAGCTGTTACGAAGGCCAACAGCTGTAACAAAGTTATAAATTGGCGAAATGATCGCAATTTGCGGGAACATAGATGCAGCTAAAATGATCCCTAAGATGACACCTTTAAATCTGATCGGCAGACGCGTCAAAGCGTAAGCCGCAATCGAAGCAAATCCGATTGCAATGAGTGTTGTTAATGTTGATACAACGAAACTGTTCCACATATATCTGAAAAGCGGTCTGTTCGTTACAGCATTTTCATAGGACGCTAGAGAAGGGTCTGCTGTGAACCAGTTGAAGTTGTTAAAAATTTCGCCCGGCGGTTTGATCGACGTGAGGAAAACCCAGATGAAAGGGAACATCACGAAAAATACAAACACGACCAGAAAGATATAGAAGCCTATTCCTGCACGCTTGTTCATCTTGATTCCTCCTTATCGATTCGTTTTGCCGGCGAATAAATCCGACCCGATAAATTTGATAAATAGTGTTGAAATAATCGCTACTGAGATAAATACGATCACTGACAGTACAGAACCTGCTCCGAAATTGGATTGCGAGAACAGCGTAATGTAAGCATAGATTGAGATTGATTCAGTTGCATTCGCCGGTCCACCGCCTGTTAGTACGAAGATCAGGTCGAATACACGGAATGCATCAAGTGTACGGAACAATAATGCTACCAGAATAGAAGACTTTAATAGTGGAAGCGTAATTTGCCAGAATTGCTGCCACTTCCCTGCACCATCTACTTCAGCTGCTTCATATAGCGATCCTGAAATAGTCTGAAGACCTGCAAGTAATAGAAGGGCCATATACGGCGTTGTTTTCCATACGTCTGCAAAAATAACTGAGAACATACCACCTGCACCTGTAGAAAGGAGTACAGAAGCATCATCAATTAATCCGAATTGTTCAAAGTAATGAGCCACGATTCCTGTCTGGCCATCATACAGAAAGCCCCACATCATTGCGGCTACTGCTGTCGGGATCGCCCACGGAATCAGTACAGATGCCCGGACAATTCCTCGTCCGATAAATGCACGGTTGATTAGAAGTGCGATCATTAAACCGAGTACAAGCTCAACGAATACTGAAACGAGTGTGAAAATCATTGTATTACTAAGTGATTGCCACATGCGCCCATCTGTCAGGTAACGCTGATAGTTACTTAACCCGATAAAGTTTGATTCAATGACCGCAGTATTTACTGAATCCAGTGAACCTGCAACATTTCCTGCTGTAGTAGAGAACTCTTCATTTTCAGACTCATTGGAAATGGTCAGAAGCTGTTCGTTTGCATCATCCAAAAATGCTTTAAAATCTTCTGCCCAGTCATTTTCAACTGAAGCATATTTTAAGTCACGATCTGAAATTGCAGTAAAAGAAGCAATCATACCTTCCACTTCTTCGTACTGTTCAGCTAAACCGTCCATTTCCAGTAGTTCAGCGTGATACGCTTCAAATTCCTGGCTGATTTCAGCTGCTACTGCAGCATCATCCGGATCCGGAGACTGACCTTCGAGTGCTTCAAGATCGCGTGAGAGGTAGAAGTAGTCATTTGCATAGCGCTCAAGGTCCATATTTGAACTGAGGAAACGCTCTGACCTTGATGGGTCATTCAGACGATAGTCAAATAGACTGTTATAAAATGATTGCGCAACCGGCCAAAGTGTAACGAGTATAACAAGGATCAGAGCTGGCGCGACCATTGCATAGCCAAGCTGCTTTTCATTCAATTGAAACTTCAACGGTTTCACCTACTTTTTGATAGAATGGTGGTTTTTAATCAAGAGAAGGGGAGGTGAAAAACACCCCCCCTTCGTCCTGTTGTCATGTTGTACTTTACATTTGCTCCAGACGCTGGTTCCTCGGGTCATAATCCTGGCTGTGAAAATGGGGAAGTGCCCCCATTTCTCACACCCGTCTTATGCCTGTCGAAGCTGACCAAGCGCCTTACGCCTTTAATTTATTCTGCCATTGCTGCTTCCATTTCTTCCTGCATGTTTGCAGCTGCTTCTTCAGCTGTAATTTCTCCTGCAAGTGCTTGTGAAAGCTGAACCTGCATGATGTCAGAAATACGTGGATAGATCGGTGTTACCGGTCTTGGTACAGCGTTCTGAAGTGTTTCAACAAACTGCTCGTTAGCAAATAGTGCTGCAGCATCCTGAACTTCAGGCTCATCGTAAAGTGCTTCAATTGTCGGTGCACGTCCGCCTTCAACTGCACTGATTGTCTGTCCTTCAACGCCAGTCATAAACTTAACGAATTCCCATGCAGCTTCCTGGTTTTCTGAGTAACGGTTAATCATTGTCATCCATCCGCCAAGTGTCGCTGCGCTTCCTGCTTCTCCTTCAGGAAGTGTTGCGAATCCTACGTTACCTGCAACTTCAGATGCTTCTTCGTCATTTGAAGTTGACTGCATGTAAGGCCAGTTACGTGCAAATACTGCTTGTCCGCCAACCCATGCGTTATTTGTTTCAGTTTCCTGGAAGCTTAAGATGTTGCTTGGTACGAAATCAGAGTTAACGATATCGATCATTGTCTGAATCCCTGCAATTGTTTCCGGGCTGTTTACAACGACTTCGTTGTTTTCGTCAACAACCTGTCCACCATGAGAAGCGATGAATTCAATTGTATTTGTTACCATTCCTTCATACTGATTTGCCTGCATCAGGTAACCAAATTCAGTTCCTGCTTCACCCTGAAGTTCACCAGCCATTGTCATTAGCTCATCCCACGTTGTAGGTGGCTCTTCAACGATGTCTGTACGGTAGTAAAGAAGACCGGCATCAGTAAATTTCGGCATTGCATACTGACGGCCGTTGAAGTTACCTGACTGAACAGTACCAGGGAAGTAGTCATCCATATTGATTCCGTCTTCTTCAATGAAACGATCCAGCTCAAGTGCGTATTGACCCTGTGCAAATTCAGCCGGCCAGATTACGTCTGCATCAAATACATCAATTGAAGCATCCTGCGAACTGAACATGGTTACGTACTGGTCATGAGAAGCGCCTGTATCTGCAGGCATTTCGCGGTATTCAACTGTGATATTCGGATTTTGAGCTTCGAACTCGTCGATCAGAATGTCTGTTGCACCTGTTACGTCAACACCGGCAGCATAAGTAATCGTTACCTGCTCCTGCTCTTCAGAAGCACCGTCATCTCCGCCACCATCCGTGTCATTGTTTCCAGTGTCTGTTGATTCATCATCTCCGCTACATGCTGCAAGAAGTAAGCTCATTGTCAATACAGTAGCACCAGCTACTTTTTTGTTCCAAAGTTTCATAAAGTAAAGCCCCCTTATTTTTTATGTTGATTGTCTTTCAATTAATTCCAAAGGAAGAAGAATGTCTTCTGCCTTGTTTTCACGTTTTTTTTCAATGATCTCAAGCATCACTTCCATCGCTTTTTCTCCAATGTTTGAAGTGAATTGATTGATCGTTGTGAATTGAGGATCCATGAGCGTTGCAATTGGCTGATCGTCAAACCCTACAACCGCAAGATCTTCCGGAACTCTCCAGCCGTTAAGCTGTGCTTCTTTTATCATCCCTGCAGCAACTTCATCACTTCCTGTGAAAAAGGCGGTAGGGGGATTGTCCATTGTGGCAATGTGTCTGAAAATCTCTCTTCCATTCTCAACAGTAAAGACGTCTTTAAACATCCATTCAGGGTTAGGTTCAATCCCGGCTTCTGTAATCGCTTTCAAATAACCTTTACGGCGGTTGACAGAAACGCTGCTGTCATTCCCCTGGCAGTAACCGATTTTCCTGTGTCCCTTGTCGAGTAAGTGCTTAGTACCAATATATCCGCCTTCAACCTGATCGAGACGGACTCTCGTGACTGTTGCATTAGGATCGTATTCATTACAATAAATGACAGTTCCGTACTTTGTATAAGGGGCAATTGCTTCCCACTTGTTTTCAGCAGCTGCCAGTATAATGCCGTCGACCTGTTTGGACTGCAGAAGCTGAAAGTAATCCAGTTCTTTTTCAGGACTGATTCTTGTATTACACAAGATCAGCTGATACCCATGTTTGGCTGCTTTTTGTTCCATTGCATCGACCAGCTGGCTGAAAAACGGATTCACGATTCTCGAGATCAACACAGCAACTTTTTTTGTTTTTATGTTGCGCAGCCTCTGAGCGGAAGAGTTTGGGACGTAGCCCAGTTCTACCATCGCTTTCTGTACAGCCTGCTTTTTGTCCTCACTGACATACGGATGATTGTTAATCACTCTTGATACGGTAGCCTGTGACAACCCAGCTTTTAATGCCACGTCTTTAATGGTGTACACGCGCTGACCCTCCTATAGGAACACCTCCATTTGTGAAGTCATATGAAATCGTTTTCACATCTAAACTATATAACATTATGAAATCGTTTTCAATACCTAATAAAAAAATTCTTAATATTTTTTTAATTCAGACAAATAAGGTCAATTGAAATGGTTTTCATTGTATTAAATAGGTGTTAATGCTCGTAAATGAGGATCTCATATGTATTCCTTCTTAAAAACCCAGGAGGATAGAAGGGCTAACACTATGAAAACATGAAAGCGTCATCTTGTCTATACATCTTTTAAAGTATTATGTATGTCATAGTATTTTGAAGAGCGAAACTTTTTTCGGAAGCGATGATTCACAAAGGGTCCGGGTCGATTTTGACCAGTGAAACGGCTATAATTGTAGACAGAAGATTTGGAAGGGGATACACATGAAAAAAGATATACAGCTCATCGCTTTAGATATGGACGGCACACTTCTCAGAAATGATCACAGTGTATCTGAAGAAAATAGAGCGGCGATTAAAATGGCGCAGGAACAAGGCAAAGCAGTTATGGTCAGCACAGGACGTCCACTTTTGTACGCTCAGGATATTGTTGACTCGTTAAGACTCTCCACCTACCTGATTACCGTAAATGGAGGAGAGATCTGGAATCCGGAGCGCGAGTTAATTGAACGGACAATGATTGATTCTTCTCACGTTGAATTCATGCTTGAAATGGCGCTGAAGCATGATACGCATTTCTGGTCATCTACAGTAGAAGGTGTGTGGAATAAAAATACCACCTTTCCAACAAACATTCACGACTATCAATGGCTGAAATTTGGATTTGACATTGAAGACGATGAAGTACGGGAATCAATCTGGCATGAACTTTCAAAACGTCAAGAACTTGAAGTGACAAACTCAAGCACGACAAACATAGAAGTAAACGCAGCAGGAATTAATAAAGCTGCCGCGATCCGTAAGGTCTGTCAGCGTCTGAACATTGAAATGGATCAGGTGATGGCAGTAGGAGACAGTCTGAACGACCTGGCCATGATTAAAGAATCCGGTATTGGTGTTGCAATGGCTAATGCACAGCTGAGAGTGAAAGAAGCGGCTGACTGGGTCACTCACTCTAATGAAGAAAACGGTGTTGCGGAAGCGATCAGACGATTTGTACTGAAGTAATGTTTAATATATTTCGTAAACGGAAATAACATAGAATGTGACTTTGAAAAGAGACATGTATATACTTGATTTGGATTTTCATATTCGAAAGGAGTTTTTAACATGGATATCGTTACATTGAATAATGGATTAAAAATGCCTCAAATCGGCCTGGGTGTATGGCAGGTTGAAGACCATCAGACTGGTGTCGATTCTGTTAAAAAGGCAATCGAAACAGGTTATCGTTCAATCGATACTGCGATGATTTATAAGAATGAAGAAGCTGTAGGACAGGGAATCCGAGAATCAGGCGTACCCCGTGAAGAGCTTTTCATTACAACAAAAGTCTGGAATGCAGACCAGGGCTATGACAGCACAATTCAGGCGCTTGAAACAAGCCTTGAAAAACTCGGACTTGATTACGTAGACCTTTATCTGATCCACTGGCCAATGCCTGAAAAAGATAAATATGTAGAAACATATAAAGCGCTTGAAAAGCTGTATGAAGATGGCAAAGTAAAAGCAATTGGCGTATGTAATTTTGAAATCGAACATCTTCAGCGACTGATGGATGAGTGCACGGTAAAACCTGTATTGAATCAGGTAGAGTGCCACCCTTACCATGCGCAGCTTGAATTAAAGGAATTCTGTGCGAAGAATGACATTTTCCTTGAAGCATGGAGCCCGCTCATGCAGGGTGGAGAAGTGCTTGAAGATGATATTATCCGCAACATTGCTGAAAAGTATGGCAAGGAACCGGCACAGGTCGTGATCCGCTGGCACCTTCAGTCAGGCAGCATTGTAATTCCAAAATCAGTTACACCATCACGCATCGAATCTAACTTCGACGTGTTTGATTTCGCACTGACTGCGGACGAATTCAAGAGCATCAACGACCTCGACCGCGGTGCGCGTAAAGGTCCTCATCCGAATGAAATGAATAAAGAATAATTGACTGTTAGACCCGGGAGCTTAATTGGTTCCGGGTTTTTTTGTATTAACGGTTCGCTGTGCTTCGGATGGATGCTTTCCTGGATGAGCCGTTTTGTGGCTCCGTCAGACCTCCTCGCCTTCGACTGTGGGGTCTCTCCCCTTCCAACTAATCGTCCCGGATTCACCGCCCTTCGCTCCGCTACATTGAAATTTCTATTAAAATATCATCATAAATTTAGCTATATTTAGTTAATGTATTTGCCTCCAATATAATTATATTTAAGAAAAAGTTTGTAGGGTAGAATTATAACAATATACTAAAAAGACGTGATCCTAGTAGTGAAGTTGTTATTAACGGTTCGTTCGAGGTGAACGTAACGCAGGGCGGTGACAGAAGTGGAAAAGGTTCACCTGAAACATAGTGAACCATTTATAACAAATATTACAAATAGTAGGTAAATATCAGTATTTACCATTACGAAGAGCTTCAAGTTGTTTTAATTATTCAAAGACAGGGTATTTCCAAACTATGCTGAAAAACTAGAGCGACCCTAAGGAGGAAATACCATGTCAAAAAACTTTGTTGAAACATTTCATTCTGAGCAGGACGTTTTAAAGAAGATCGAAGACTTGAAACTGCAAGGATATAAAGAAAACGATATGTACGTTGTAGCCCGTGATAAAGATGAACTCTCACTTGTCAGAGGCCGCACGGATGCCGATATCGAAGCAGTAGAAGGAAACTGGTGGGACAAGTTTAAAGCTTTCGTAGCCGGTGATTCTTCAGTACGTGAAGCATTTGACCGGATGGGAATGGACAAACAGGATGCAGAACGTTACTACGATGAAGTAAGAAATGGCGCATTTTTATTATATGCGGATAATGCTTACGCAGATGATAATGATGATTATGTCAGCCCGGCAGCCGGTGGACTTGATCCGGATTCGCAGGCAGATCATAAGGTGAGCGGAACAAACTTTACTAATGAACAAAAAAATACTCATACATCAGCTGCAGAGGGTGCCGGAAGACCACTTGCAGAACAGACGGATCATAATACAGCGGGCGTGGACCATGACAGAGCGCTTGGTGATCGTGACCGCTATGTAGACCCAAACATTGATAATCCGGAGCCGACTCAGCCGGTCAATGATAGCAGGGAAGACCTGATCCGTGCTGAAGAACAGAGAACATCAAGTCATTCAAATCATAAAGATGCTGCAGCAGCAGACGTTCATGATGAGGAGCCAGGTGAATACCGCGCGCCGGATGATCGTGGTAAAATCTTTGAACCGTCAGAACATGACAAGCAGCAATATGGTGGCGGTCAGGGTGAGGAAGAGTTCTCTCCTGACGCAGTTGATGCCGGAACACCTCGTGGGCAGGTAAGACCTGATCAGCCGAACTACCAGGGCGACCCTTCAGGAAAACATCGTCAGGAAGAAGTAGAACCGCCAGAGTCAAAAGGTGGAGCTGACCATAATCGACGCGTTGTTGACGGTCAGGAATCTGTATGGGTGGACCGCAGTCAGTCGAACAGCGATAAGCATGTTGAAGCTGAAGCAGACAGTAAGGGACGCCTGCGTGGCCAGGAAGATGTATCTGAGCAGAATCCGAACAATCATGCACATCAGAAGCATGAAGATGAGGGAAGTACATCACGTGATCGTGACCGTACAAAACCATCTCATGACGCAACGCTCGATAAAGAAGAGCGCGAACGCCGTCTGCTGATGGAAGAGAACCACTTTAGAAATAAAGATCGTTTATAATACCGCGTAAAGGAGACCCGGAGCGAGCAGAGATGCTTGTTTCCGGGTTTTTTTGTGTGGGAGACTGGTGAGAGTAGGGTGAATTACATAATTTCATGAAAGACAGCTGAAATCTTCTGAACCATAAGGGTAATTTCATGAACACCCAAGATGATTTCATGAAACTTATGAGTAATCTCCTGAACACCGCACATCATTTCATGAACCATCCCCCAACCCAAATAAAAAAACGCGCCATCAGCGCGTTTTTTTCGAAAAGCCTTCCTGATCCAGGTATGAAGCTGCTTCATCGTAAGTTGTGAAAATGCCATCCAGCATTTCATCAGCATAGACACTCCACGTGTCAGCATCTTCACGCGTCAAAATAAGCTCCTGCCCATTTGCGTTGACCCATGGCTCATCTGAGAACGGTTCAAAATCAGCCAGTTCCTCTGTTAAAAGAGAGTCGATTGACGCCGCGATCATGCTGCGCAGATCTTCTGCGTTACAATCACGGATATTTGTCATCCCTTTCGCGTCAGATGGGTAGTCGTTTAAGTGAGCTGTGTATACGAATCCGTTGCCGTTCGGGTGAAGGTGATAGACAACGGTTTTCTTCTCGCGGATACTTCCTTCAAAATGGAAGTTAACCCGTCCGAGGGAAACGTTGTGCCTTGTCAATTCGTTAAATGATTCAATGATCTCAAGTTTTTCTTCAAAAGTCAGCATTCAGTCTGCCTCCGTTCCAATATAGATGCCGTTTATTATATCATACTGCCAGTATATCGCCATACAGAAGTGATTATGATCGTTTGTGTGCTCGAGACAAATATAAAGCACTTCACGCCAGGAAGACAGGGCTTCCTTAAGGCATGAAGTGCTTGATTTTAGTAAATAGTGAAGGGCACAGATGAGTCAAATGTCACTAAGCTCACAAAGTCATGGTGTGAGCCGACAAACTTGATAAAGATCCTCTCAAAAGGGAGTCTGATCCTTACAAACTCATCTCCCCAACTCACGAATTCGCCGCAAAAGCTCACAAATCCGCACTCAAGCTCTAAGTCAGTGTCCCATGAGCGCTACAAGCAATGCTTTTTGCGCATGAAGTCTGTTTTCAGCTTCCTGGAAGACCACTGAATGAGTACCTTCGAGTACGCTTGTGCTCACTTCTTCTTCACGGTGAGCGGGCAGGCAGTGCATGAAAATATAGTCAGGATCTGCGTGCGAGGTTAATTGTTCATTTACCTGAAAACCTTCAAATGCTTTTAACCTTACAGCCTGTTCTTCTTCCTGGCCCATACTTGCCCATACATCAGTGTATATCACGTGGGCACCGGAAGCAGCTTCATCAGGATCATGTGTAACAGTAATGGATGCCCCTGTCTTAACACCTTCTGCCTGTGCGTAGGCCAAGATCTCTGCGTCAGGTTCGTATCCGGCCGGGCAGGCGAGTGTGAAATGCATACCCGTCTTTGCAGCGCCGATCATCAGAGAGTGAGCAACGTTATTGCCGTCACCGATATAAGCCATTTTTTTATGTTTGAAAGAGCCGAAAGTTTCATAGATGGTTTGTAAATCTGCAAGTGTCTGACATGGGTGATAGTCATCTGTCAGCCCGTTGATCACGGGAATTGAACTGTTTTCAGCGAGTTCCTGCACTGTGCTTTGTGCAAATGTCCGGATCATGATGCCGTCGAGATAGCCGGACAACACGCGTGCGGTGTCAGCGATCGTTTCGCCGCGACCCATCTGAATATCTCTTGTACTCAGGTACATTGCGTGGCCGCCGAGCTGCAGCATCCCTGCTTCGAAAGATACGCGTGTTCGGGTAGACGACTTTTCGAAAATCATCCCAAGCACCTTACCCTGTAAAAGCGGGAGGTGCTTATTTTCCGGTTTTTTCAGTTCAACTGCAAGTTCAATTAATTCCAGTATCTCATTTGCTGTATAGTCTCTCAGCGTCAGTAAATCTTTATGCTGAATTGTGGGGATAAGCATGTTCATACGAAAACTCCTTTTTTGGGAAGCGTATTGAAAAATGCTTCCGCGGTTTCTTTTCTGGTCCAGACATGCAGGCGATGAATGGAGGCAATTCTAATCACTGACGGATCTGCTTCAAGTGAAATGACTGCTTTTTTATCATCACGATCCATCCATTGACTGAAGTCGGCTTTTTCAGGAGTGAAGACCTCAAAGCCTTTTTCCTCCCATGATTTGATTAACATATTCTCTGTTTTGTCTGTTATATAAATGCTGCCGCCGCTCCATAAGTCAGCGAGCTGCTGGCTTGCTCCGGATAAGGCTTTTTTCATCGCGATTTCAGGATCTCTGTCAGACGCCATCACTTCACCCGTTGATGTCATAACAGGCGTCAGTTCAGGTGAAAGGCCAGGCAATTTGATATGTGAAAATACTGGTGCTTTAACTGTAAATCCACGCTGTCCATTGAAGGTTTGCGAAATACCAAGATCATTTAACTCTTTGCCAAGCATCAATGCTGTTGCATGCTGTACGAGCGGTACATTTGTTGATTTACTGCTGATCGGCACCGTTCTTGATGCCCGCGGATTAATTTCAATCACATACAGTCCGCTATCCTGACAGACAAATTGAATGTTGAATAAGCCTTTGAAATCAAGCTTCTTTGCAATATGAACTGCGGTATCGCAAACCTGATCGAGCATTGATGCGGAAAGTGACAGTGGAGGTGTTACAGCGATACTGTCTCCAGAATGCACACCCGTTCCTTCTATATGTTCATAAACCGCTGCGACCCATGCACTTTTACCATCAGATAAGACATCGACTTCAGCTTCTTTTCCTTGTAAAAATTTATCAACAAGGACAGGGTATTCGATCTGAGCTGTTGCTAAATAAGATTCGAGCTCTTCGTCGCTGTTCAGTTTGATCATGCCGCTGCCGCCAATCACATAGGAAGGACGGAGCAGGATTGGATAGCTCAGGTCATCTGCAGCCTGCCACACTTCAGCAGGCTGGTTAGCTGTGAAGCCTGGGATAACAGGCAGTCCTGCATTTTTCAAAAATGAATAGAAACGGTCGCGGTCTTCCATTTCATCAAGTACCTCAGATGATGAGCCAAGTATATGATAGCCTGCATCTTCAAGTTCTTTTGCAACATTAATGGACGTTTGACCCCCAAACTGCACGATGACTGCCGTAATGCCTTCAAATTCAAGCACGTTCATAATATCTTCTGCACATAACGGCTCAAAATAAAGGGCATCTGCTACTTCGTAATCTGTACTGACTGTTTCCGGGTTGTTATTAATTAAGACAGCTTCATAGCCCATTTTTTGAAGAGCAAGCACGCTGTGTACGCAGCAATAGTCAAACTCAATTCCCTGACCGATCCGTATCGGGCCGGAGCCGATAACAGCTACTTTCGGTTTGTTACTGCTGCGCTCATCTGAAGACCCGCTCCAGGTTGAGTAGAAGTAATTTGTTTTCGCTTCAAACTCTGCTGCACACGTATCAACCATTCTGTAAGACGGCGTCACGTCCCATTTCATACGCTGCTGTTTGATAAAAGAAGTTGGGACATTCCAAAACGATGCAAGCTGTTGATCTGTAAATCCGAGCTTTTTCGCTTCCAGCATTTTGTCCTTCGTGACTTCAAGCCATGTAAGATCTTCATAGGAATTCTGCGCTTTGACCAGGCGTGACAGCACGGAAAGGTAGTACGGCGAAATCTTTGTCCAGCTGTGCAGCGTGGAGGTTGAAATACCTCTTTTTAAAAGTTCGAAAATCGCAAATAAACGGCGATCATCCGGCTCTTTTACAAGTGTTTCAAGTGCCTTGGTCTCAAATCCTGATAAGGCAGGGAGGAACATCCCGTCAATTTTCTGGTCAAGTGAGCGGATGGCTTTTTGAAATGCTGCTTCGATTGAACGTTCAATCGCCATCACTTCACCAGTCGCTTTCATCTGCGTGCCAAGTTTGCGGTTTACATTGTTAAACTGGTCAAAAGGCCAGCGCGGAATTTTAACTGTCACATAATCGAGTGCAGGCTCAAAGCTTGCGAATGTGGTACCGGTAACCGGATTTTTCAGCTCATGCAGGTGATAGCCAACCGCAAGCTTTGCAGCCAGACGCGCAATCGGATAGCCCGTCGCTTTTGATGCAAGAGCAGACGAACGGCTTACACGAGGGTTCACTTCAATCAGGAAGTATTTACCGCTTGAAGGATGAAGTGCGAACTGTATGTTACACCCTCCAACAATACCCAGCGCTTCAATGATTTTAATAGAAGATGTTCTGAGCATGTGGTATTCCTTGTCATGCAGCGTCTGACTCGGTGCGGTCACGATTGAATCTCCGGTGTGTACGCCGACTGGATCAAGGTTTTCCATGTTGCAAATCGTGATGCAAGTGCCGGCAGCATCGCGCATCACTTCATATTCAATTTCTTTATAGCCTGCAATACTTTTCTCGACCAAACACTGATGAATCGGACTTGCTGATAAGCCCTGCTTCACAAGTGTTAAATACGTTTCTTCATCAGAGGCAATTCCTCCGCCGAATCCTCCAAGTGTATAGGCGGGACGGACAATGAGCGGGTAGCCGCAGGACTCAGCGAAAGTCAGCGCTTCTTTTTCGTTGTAAATGATTTCACTGTCAGGAACCGGTTCATTGAGCTTGTTCATCAGAGAACGGAAAGCGTCGCGATCCTCCGCCTGTTTAATCGAATGGATATCTGTACCGAGCAGCTTTACGCCATAGTGAGCAAGAATGCCCTGATCAGTCAGTGCCATCGCAAGGTTGAGCCCCGTCTGACCGCCAACCGTTGCCAGCAGACCATCAGGCTTTTCTTTTTCAAGAATGTCTTTCACGCTTTCCACGGTGAGCGGTTCGAAATAAACGCGATCAGCAGTCGTTTCATCTGTCATGATGGTTGCGGGATTGTTATTGATTAAGATGACTTCGATGCCTTCTTCGCGAAGTGCGGTGCAGGCCTGCGTGCCGGAATAATCAAATTCAGCAGCCTGACCAATCACGATTGCGCCTGAACCAATGACGAGTACTTTCTTAATTTCCTGCTGTTTAGGCATGTGCTGACACCTTCTTTTCCTGTTGAATCAATTTAAAAAACTCATCAAACACTTCATGATGCTCAGCAGGGCCTGGTGATGCCTCAGGGTGGAACTGAACGGTCAGCAGTGGCAGATGCTTATGCTGCAATCCTTCTACACTGCTGTCATTTACGTTGATATAAAGTGCTTCCACATTTGCCGGAAGAGAGTTCTTTGTCACGACATAACTGTGATTTTGTGAGCTCATGCTGACGCGCTTCGTTTTGACATTTATGACCGGATGATTTGCCCCGCGATGACCAAATGCCAGCTTCTCAGTAGATGCACCAAAAGCAATTGCCAGCAATTGATGGCCAAGACAGATGCCGAGTGAAGGATAAGCATTCGCCCACGCGCGATAATCATCTATTTTATGCATGAGAGAAGCAGGGTCTCCAGGTCCGTTAGAAAACAGCAGACCATCTAAAGGAACAGTCATCAGTTCGCTTGTCGAAACGGTGTACGGAAACACAGTAACTGTGCACCCACGATCAAGCAGCGCCTGTAAAATAGACTTTTTATAGCCAAAATCGATTAATCCGATATGAGGTATCCCTTCGCCATATGTCACGGCTTTTTTAGCTGTTACATGAGGCACAACAAACGTACGGATCGGTTTCCATGCAGGAAGCGGTTTGCCTTCAAGCTGCATCACAGCCTGCATCGTCCCGTCTTCACGAATTGTCTGAATGACTGAGCGCGTATCCACGCCCGTCATAATGGGGACGTTATGCAGTACAGAGAATTCTAAAAGAGAAATACCTCTTTCAAGTGTGCCTTCATAAAGCTCAGTCACAACAATACCTGCCGGCTGAATAGCTGCTGATTCCAGGTTAATGTCCTGAATACCGTATTGCCCCATGAGTGGATAAGAGAAAACAATAATCTGACCGTGATAGGAAGGGTCAGTCAGCACTTCTTCATAGCCCGTCATTCCGGTGAAGAAGACGATTTCTCCCTGCACATCCTTAACCGCACCTTTCCATGAGCCTTCAAATGACTGTCCGTTCGACAGTGACAATGTTCCTTTCATGAGAACCGCCTCCTTAATATTGAATATAGAATTTACTTTTGATTTCCGTTGCAGGCGGACGCTTTCCGCCAAAATCTACGCTGTGTGTCTTTTATAAACAAAGATTTAGTGAATAAATATAAATAAAAATGTAATTTTATTCATTATCACGAATAAGAATACTGTCCGGGAAGGGGAAGGCTTCCCGGACAGTTGGTATTTAGCTTTGATGAGATCAAGATGGTTTTTGGGGGATAGGTCAAATTACACTATTCCACGAACCGTCGTGTTTTTTCTCCGAATCAGGATCATTTTTCTCCGAACACTCGTGGTTATTCTCTGAACCATCGAGGTTTTTCTTTGAACATCCCTTGTGATTCTCCGAACCTGACACTAACACGTGCGACAAAATCAACTCACCGTATACTCCAGCTGCATCATCGTTTTCTCCAGCAGCGACGCCGCCTGTTTACATTCTTCATACGTAACGGTCAGTGGTGGTAGAAGCCTGATGACGTTTGGTCCGGCGGGTACGAGCAGCAAGCCGTTTTCTTCCGCTTTTCGCACAATCGGGCCGGCTTCTGTACTTAAAACGATGCCGAGCATCAGTCCCTGACCCTGAATGGATGTTACCTGAGACAATCCGAACAGAGAAGCCAGCTGTTCGCGCAGATAAGCTGCTTTTTTCCTTACCTCATCAAGGAAAATGTCTTCAAACACGTGGTCAACGACAGTTTGTGCGGCTGTGACGGCAAGCGGATTGCCTCCGTAAGTGGATCCGTGTGTACCGGGTCCGAAGTGATCGGCTAACGCTTCTGATCCGAGGATCGCGCCGACTGGGAAACCGCCGCCAAGTCCTTTTGCAAGTGTCACAATATCAGGTTTGAGTGGTGTTTGTTCAAACGCATACCTGGTGCCTGTGCGCCCGATACCGGTTTGTACTTCATCAATGATCACCAGTATTCCATTCGAATCGCATAACGTCTGCAGTTCAGCTGCAAAGTCAGAATCAATCGGATTGACGCCGCCTTCACCCTGAATCACTTCAAGCATGACTGCTGCTGTATCTTCATCAACCGCTTCATGTAATGCTTTTGAGTCATTAAAAGGGATCGTTCGAAACTCAGGCATCAGCGGTCCGAATCCTTCTTTTACTTTATCCTGTCCGGTTGCAGCCATTGCTCCGGTTGTCCTGCCGTGGAAAGACTGTTCAAATGTAATAATGACGTGTTTGCCGGTCGCTTTTCGTGCAAGCTTGATGGCCGCTTCATTTGCTTCAGCACCGCTGTTACAAAAAAGTACACGTGAAAGCGGCGTATCTTTGACCAGGTCAGCTGCAAGTTTTTCCTGAGCAGGGCTCTCAAAGAGGTTTGAGATGTGCCACAGGTTTTCAGCCTGTGCCTGTAAAGCGCTCACCATTGCGGGGTGGCTGTGTCCGAGACTGACGACTGCGATCCCGCTGGTGAAGTCCAGATACGTTTTGCCCTGATCATCCCATACCGTTGTTCCTTCACCTTTTACGATATGCAGTGAACGTCTTGCGTAGTTTTGAAAAAGCGCACTCATTGCACAGCCACCTCCTTTAAAATAGTCGTTCCTTCCAGCATTTCATTGACAATCCGCACTGCCGGAATGTCAGCTTTCAGACATCCGGCAGCAGCCTGTACTTTAGGGATCATGCCGCCATATATCGTTCCGTCTTCAATCCATCCGTTAATTTCATCAGGATGAGTCATGAGAACAGTTTCACCGTTTACTTTAATACCCGGTGTATCAGTGACAAAAAGCAGTTCATCAGCATGGATTGCTGCTGCGATTTTTTCAGCAGCTGTATCTGCGTTTATGTTCAACGCCTGACCATCGGCCGTTCTGCCGATACATGAAATGACTGGCACAGCACCATCAAGCATGTAAATGAGAGAGGGGTTAATGTCATCAATTTTTCCGACAAAACCGTACACCTCTTTATCCAGAAAAGATGCTTTTATTAAACCGCCATCAAAACCGTTCAGACCAACTGCCTGAATGTCTGCCTGTTCGATTTGGTGAACGATCCAGGGATTGACTGAGCCGATCAGTGTTGTCTGAACAAGACTGATCGCATTCTCAGGTGTTACGCGCAACCCGTTTATCACAGGCGTTTCAATCTGAGCCTGACGAAGTGAGCGGTTAATGGCGGGACCGCCTCCGTGAACGATGATGATCCGTTTACCCTTGTGGATCATTTGGTGTATGCCTTTGAAAAATTCAGGCGTCAACCGTTCTAATAAACTGCCGCCAAGCTTGATGACGATTGTATCAGGTTCTGTAGCTTGCGTTGATCTGTACATAGTCATAGGTCAGGTCACACCCCCATGCAAGTCCTTTTCCGTCACCCTGATTTACATTGACTTTCAATTTGATTTCAGGCTGTTTCAAGTACTCTGTCAGCTCATCTTCAGAAAATGAAAGTGGTTCTCCGTCACGGACAACAGGGGTTTTGCCAATCAGAATTTCAATTTCATTTGGATCAATCGTCATGCCGCTGTAGCCTACTGCAGCAAGAATACGTCCCCAGTTCGCATCACAGCCGAACGCTGCTGTTTTCACTAATGGTGAACCAACAACTGTTTTAGCAATTTTGCGTGCTTCAGCATCGTTCTTGGCGCCGTTTACTTCAACTTCAATCAGCTTAGTCGCACCTTCACCGTCTTTTGCAATCATTTTGCCAAGATCCTCGCAGACGTGGAGGAGTGTTTGAACAAATACTTTCCAGTCTGGGTGGGATGGTGTGAGCGTCTGATTTTCTGCCAGTCCATTTGCCATAACCAGTACCATATCATTCGTCGACGTATCACCGTCCACTGTTATCGAGTTGAATGAGCGATCCACAACCGATTTCAGCGCACTGTGTAAATGATCAGATTCGATCGCTGCATCTGTTGAAATAAAGCCAAGCATCGTCGCCATATTCGGGTGAATCATTCCTGACCCTTTTGCAGTACCGGCAACTGTAACTGTTTTACCGTCAATTTCGACCTTGTAAGCAGTGTTTTTTGACACTGTATCTGTCGTTAGTATTGATTGTGAAAAATCAATAGATCCCTTTAGACCGGCGATTGGTTCAAGTTTTGGAATGCCGTATTTCAGACGGTCCATCGGCAGTTTTTCGCCAATGACGCCAGTAGAGGCCACGCCAACTAAATGAGATTCAATGTTCAGCAGGTTCGCCGTTAAATGCTGCATCGTCTGCGCGTCCACATACCCCTGTTTTCCGGTACACGCATTGGCATTTCCTGAATTCACGATGATTGCCTGCATTTTCTGTTCTACTGCAAGTGCCTCTTTCGTTACTTTTAAAGGTGCAGCCTGAACCGCGTTCGTCGTATATACGCCTGCCGCATTCGCAGGCACGTCACTCACTAAAAGTGCGAGATCGTTCTTTTTATGTTTAATACCGCAGTGAAGACCTGCAGCTTTAAATCCAATTGGCGATGCAATATTGTTACCCGAAATCTTTTTGATGGATGGATATACTGTGGTCATAATAGTCCTCCCTGAAAATGCTTTTTATGACTTGAGCTAATCTGAGCTGAACCTTGGAGTGGAGGACGAAGACTCCGGCGGAAAAACGATCGGGAAAGACCCCGCAGGGCAGCGGTTTTCTGACCTGGCCTGAGCGTTCGTCCGCAGAAAGCGAAGTCCTTCACGGAAAGGTGAAGCGGTTTTTGGATGACGAATTTGATTTACAATTAAATATACGAAGGGACCAGATCCAGCCCTTCAGTTTCCTTAAACCCAAATTGAACGTTCATGTTCTGTATCGCCTGACCTGCTGCGCCTTTGACGAGGTTATCGATGACGGAAACGATTGTCGCCCGATTTGTCCTCGGATCTACGTGCAGCTGGAGGTCGCAGTAATTTGAGCCGTATACCTGATTCGTACTGAATTTTGGTCCATCTGGCATCACTCGTACAAAAGTTTCGTCCGAATAAGTGTCCTGGTAACATTCCTGCAACTGCTTTTTGGATACGCCGTCAGCAAGCGGTGCATAGGCAGCTGCCAAAATTCCCCGCGTCATCGGCACGAGGTGGGTGCTGAAGGTGATGGGTCGCGTTTTCTCCGCAAATTGAGCAAGTCCGGTTTCGATTTCCGGTATGTGCTGATGTTTATTTACTTTATATATAGATAAGCTTTCATTCGTTTCGCTGAAATGTGTCATCTGATTCGGTTTGTTTCCGGCGCCTGAGACACCACTTTTTGCGTCAATAATGAGACTGTCTGTATCAATCAATCCATTTTTAACTGCAGGAAGCAGGCTGAGCAGCACAGCAGTCGGATAACATCCCGGATTTGCAACCATGACAGCATCTTTTACAGCTTCACGATTCCATTCAGTCAGACCATATACTGATTTCCGTAAAGAGGTTTCAGGTGCAGGCTCTTTCCCGTACCACTCACTATAATCCTGGGCTGATAAACGATAATCACCTGACAGATCAATGATCCTTGGTCCTTTTCCGATCAGCGGGGGAAGCAGTCTGCTTGTTACACCGCTTGGAGTACTCGTGAAGATAACATCCAGTTTTGCTAAATGTTCGATTCTGATTTTATGTAGAGGTGTATCATAAATATTCATTAAATATGAATATTTATGAGAAAACAGCTCTCCTTCATCAGACGAAGTAAAAAGGTCGATTGAGGAAATTCCGCTGTGACGATGTAAAAGCCTGATGAGCTCAAGACCGCCATAACCGGTTGCACCTATAATTCCAACTTTCACATCCATCACTCCAAAAAAATATGTTAGGCATATTATAGGTATGTATAAAAATAAAATCAACCGTATTTTTATAAAATGTTTATCAATTCAGAATATGGTAGCGCTTACAATATAGATAGGAGTAGTAAGAAAACTTTTTTTGATAAAATGATGAAAAACATCATCTGTTTTAATTTTTTGGCTCTGTTAAAGGTGGCTGTTGATTTCCGCTCTAGGGAGAACGCTTTCCGCAGGTGCGCCGTTTTATGGCGCAACCCTAGTCTCCTCGGCTTCGCCTGCGGGGTCTCACCTGTCACGCTTCTCCTGCTGGAGTCGTCCCCCTTCCGCTGCAATCAACAGCTGTACCAAAACAACATTGGTCTTTAACATAGCTAATTTTAATTATAAGGAAAGTTTCAGCGCTCTAATCCTGCACATTCATCAAACGGTTTTAGCAGCTGAATGGAAAGAGTTGAAGGTGACGGATTATAAGACTTGTCAATATCTTTCCGGCTTAAAATTGGTTAGGATAGAGAGAAGAATTTGTATCAGAGGAGGGGATCAGTATCAGTCACATTGCGTCGCAGGCGTATATTATGATTACGCGCAAAATTGAGTGGGAAGAGCAGCATATCATTGAACATGAAAGCTATTTGCACCTGTACCCTCAAAAACTCACGGATGCTTCAAATGAATTTCACCTTAATGAAATTCTGGACCTTTCCTATAAAGAAAGCATAAAAAGTTTTGGACTGCTATATGTTCATACAACGAAAGGGTTATTTCCCTATAAAGTGAGAGAAAATCCGCTGACTTTTATCAGACAGGTTGAAGAAAAAATAAAGGAGATGAAATAATGAGCTTTCTGTTTGAAGGCATTGACCATATACAGCTGACTGCACCTGCCGGAAGTGAAGATGAAGCGCGCCGATTCTACTCCGGTCTTTTAGGGTTGAAAGAGATGCCAAAGCCTGTTAACCTTCGTGGAAACGGCGGATGCTGGTTTATATGCGGGAACCAGGAAATTCATATTGGCCGGGAAGAGAATTATACACCGCCGAAAAAAGCGCATCCTGCTTTCGTCGTGAAACATGTTGACGAATTGAGGACCCGTCTGTCAGAAGAAAGTGTTTCTATTTTTGAAGAAGAGCCGATTGAAGGAAGAACCCGATTTTTTGTAAGGGATCCTTTCGGGAATAAATTAGAATTTTTGGAGTATCACGTTTAAAGACTTTAAATAGAAGGTAAACAGGGCGTTTGATTGACAGCCTTTGACAAAAACACTAAAGTGTGAAAAGATAAGAACATCTGATCGCAGGATTTTGTGATGTAAGGAGCGTATTTTTTTCATATTAAAATATATTGTACAAGTGACCGTTTGCTTATGGAATGAAGTAGTTAGGAGGTCATCAGTATGCAGCGAATCATGATTATTGAGGATAACGCTGATCTTCGCCTGGATCTCTCGGAACAGGTTTCAGACCTGGGGTATCAATCCATACCGGTTACAGATTTTGAACGGATTATAGAGCATTTTATCGAAGAAAAGCCAGACCTGGTGCTCTTGGATGTGAAACTTCCTTTTTTCGACGGCTATTATTGGTATCGTCAAATCAGAGAGTATTCCAAATGTCCGATTGTCTATCTGTGGCATCTTGAAGATACAACTAGAGGATTACAGTTGGCAAGAGAAGGACGGAAAACAACTGGAGATGTGTTACCGTTGACGTCGGAAATGCTAAGAACCACTTTAACACAACATTTAAAAAATAGAATGAACAATAAATAACAAATGACTCCCTGTCTTGCATTAGGGAGTTTTTCTTTTGCCTTTTTTATTATAAAACACCATCTTGACCACCACTGCAACATGTGGGGAGAATAGGATGCTCTTGAGTAGTGATTGCTACAAGTACGGGAGTGAATCGCTACCGCCCGAGCGCTGATTGCTACGAGTGATAGGGTGAATCGCTACCACCCATGCGTGGACGACGACAAGTTCCAGGGTAGAACGCTGCTGCCTGCCCGGCAGAAATTGCTCAATGAGTGCTCTGTCAGTCTGGGATAATTTTTGAAACAATTTCCTGCATTAAACGTATTAAATGGTAGAGAGAAAGAGGTGGGTGTGGTGAAAAAAGAAAATACTGCGTTGGCTGCGGGTCTCGTGTTTATCGGAGTCGTAATGGCGGGAATGTTTTATTTTGAAGTGGAAGTATTGGCTGCGCTGGCGTTTCCGGTATTTGCGATTGGGATGTCTCCTTACTTTTACATAAGGTCAAAAGAAAAAGAAAAGAAATGGTTATCAAAGGCTGCTGCACTTGATGGGCGTTCAGTGCTTGATGAAACGGAATGGATTTTTGAACGCAATGGAAGTCCGGCTGCTTCAATGTCGATATTGAACAAAGGTGGAGCGTACATCGGAGCGTACAAAATTGTAAACTTACCATTCATCAAGAAGGTATCTTCAATGGTTTTTGCAGGAGCGGACGCGTACTATTCATTTACGGCAGGTGTTTTTACCTCTCACAATGAGCCGGCGGCAGCATTTCAAAAGAGGAAAGAAGACAAACAGACGGTATTGGAAATCAGAGGTCACAGCGGGGAAACGGCCGGTTATTATAAAGAAGACAATAAAAAGCTGACGAGAATCAATGGTGCTATTTACACAGCTGACGGAGATTTGCTTTGTGAAGTAAAGACAAAATCAATGGCGGGTGATTTTGATATACATACAACAGATGGCAGATTTTTTGCTTCCTACAGATTTGGCTATTTTGATTATGCAATGAAGCCGCAATTTCAAAAATCAGTCGCGCTTGATATTGTAAAAGTGGGAAATGAGCTGTCACATGGTGAAAAAACCATAGCTGCGGCAGTTGTCTGCTACTGGATGAGTTATATGCAACGAGGAAATTGATAAGGGTGTGTCTGGAATGGAAAAAGCAATGTTTGCCGGTGGATGCTTCTGGTGTTTAGTCAGACCGCTGCATGAGCGGGATGGGGTAGAAAAAGTTGTGTCCGGCTATACAGGCGGATCGGAAGAAGACGCTGTCTATTCAAGAGTTAAAAACGGTGACACGGGTCATGTTGAAGCAGTTTATATTGAATATGATGCTGAGCGAATCTCTTATTCAGACTTAATTGATATATATTGGCCTCTGACTGATCCGACAGATGCTGAGGGTCAGTTTTCCGACCGTGGCGCTGCGTACCGCTCGATTATTTTTACTTTTACGGAGGAGCAGAGAGCTGAGGCAGTGAGGTCCAGGGATGAGCTTGCAGATAGCGGACGTTTTGAACAGCCGATTGTAACAAAGATAAAGGAAGCGGGACCTTTTTATCCCGCAGAAGATTTCCACCAGGACTTTGATTTGAAAAACGGCTTCCGTTATGCGCTTTATGTACAGGGGTCCGGACGTGAGAAATTTAAGCGCAAGTATTGGCCAAAAGACCGGTCACATTTAAAAGAAAAACTCACGGAGATGCAGTATGCTGTGACGCAGGAGAACGGCACGGAGCCTCCCTATGAAAATGAATACTGGGACAATGATCGTGAAGGGATCTATGTTGATATTGTCTCAGGGGAACCGTTGTTTTCATCCCGGGATCAGTATGACGCTGGCTGCGGATGGCCTTCGTTTACAAAGCCAATTACTGATTCAATGGTGGAAGAGAAGTGGGACGTATCAACAAAGCATACGCGTCGTGAAATCAGAAGCCGTCATGCTGATTCACACCTTGGCCATGTGTTCGAGGATGGACCGGCAGAAAAGGGTGGTATGCGCTATTGTATTAACTCTGCAGCACTCAGATTTATTCCGAAAGAACGGCTTGAAGAAGAAGGTTACGGTGATTTTATGATATTATTTGCTTTAAGGAAAGATTAGAGGGGGACCTATTGTTGAAGAATGCCAAGGTGGCTTTGCTGTTGTTTGGAAGCCAGTTTTTTTATTTATTATTTCTGCCGATCTGGTTTACCTTTTACGGTGTGTCTCTGATGAATATTGAGCAGGACGGTTCATTTGCAGGGCGAATGGTGCTATATGCGGTAGGTTCTTATCCGGTTGTGCTGATGATCGCCATTGTGATTTCCTGGATGTCGTATCACCGATTGAACTGGAAAAAAATGCTCCTCGTGAACAGTTTGCCGATCGTCTGGATTGCACCAATTTTGTTTACGTTTATATTCGCAACGATCTTCGGTGGATAGAGATAACTGCTGAAAAAAGCATCATTGCCTGATGGGGCAGTGATGCTTTTTGGTTACTCGCCAAATTTCGGCTGTGTCATTTTATTTTGATAAAGCTGGTTAAACCACATTTCGTATCCGAGGTCATTTGGATGGATTTTGTCATGCAACATGTCTTCGATTGCAATGTTGCGTTCTGTCATTTCATTTAAAATGGCATCATGTGTATCAAAATAATGCCATCCGTTTTCAGCGGCCACTGACTTTGTTAAGTTGTTGTAGTCTGCAAACGTTAAACCGAGTTCATTCAAACCTGATTCACTGAGGTTCGTTTTTAAAATCGGGTTGGGTGAAATAAACAGTATTTCGATCCCGGGGATTTGCTGGGTAAATGTGCGGTACAGTTCTTCTAATGAAGCTTTTGTTACATCCAACGGCACATTTTGGCGGTAATTATTAATGACGGACGTTTCCAGGATGAGCAGATCAGGTCTGCTTTTTAACACACTTTCAATGACTTCGGGACGTAAAAGCATTTCAGATGTATAACCTGAATGACCGTGGTTTGCAATAGTGACGTGTTTTAAAGGTCTTGAAGTACTGCGGATTTCATTCTGAAGTCTTGCGCGCCATGTGGTTGAAGGTACGCTTGCACCAACACCCTTTGTTACGCTGCTTCCAAGTGTTGCAACGCGGGCTGAGCCATTTTTTAATACGCGGTACGTCAGAAAATCTATATATGAAAGTTCATCATTATGTGCAGGGTTCAGTTTGTGGAGCTCCTCGGCTACGGCACTCTGTTTTGATCTGTATTCGCCTCGTACCATTCCCATGAGGACAAAGAACACACAGCTGATTAATAACAATTTGGCTAAATGTTTCATCTGTCAGATACATTCCTTTCGTCGTTCAGTAACATTTTATAAATATGATTGTAACAAAAATGTAATAATGCATCAATAGGTCAACTGTCTTCCCCATTCTGCACTATGAATGGATACGCGTTATAATGATATTAAGTAAACGTACACAGGGGGTTTTAAGTTAATGGGTGCTTTAAATCAGACGATGGTCATTGATCGTCCGTTAGAGACGGTTTTTAAACAAACAATACAGATGGAAAAGTCGCCTGAGATTATGGATCAGGTAGAAAGTGTGAAAAAACTGACTGAAGGGCCGCCGGGAAAAGGAACGCGGTACGAAGAAGTCAGAGATCTGGGCGGGCGGAAAGTTCAGTCTGAACTGATTGTGACTGAACTTGTAGAAAACCAATCGTACGCTGTTACGAGTGAACAGAACGGGGTAAAAATAAACTTCCGATATACATTTCGGGAGCAGGATGAAAACAGTACCTTTGTGACATTCGATGGCACCGTTACGACGCAGGGCCTTGCCCGGTCTTTATTTAAAGGAATGATTGTAAGAATGATTTCAAAAGAAGAGTTATTCCATTTACAAAAATTGAAAAAATACATTGAGAAACAAACGGAGGATCAGCATGATAAAAATATCGATTAAAAAAGGTTATTCAGAAAAAATACGGGAAGGCTTCCCACTGCTGACAAAAGAAATGGTGCAGCAGGGTGATATTGATGACGAAGGAAAAATATTCACTGCCATTGACCCGCGTGGAAAGTTTATCGCCAGAGGTTACCTTGGAAAACAGAATAAAGGTTCTGGCTGGCTGCTTACTTGGGATCACCAGGAAGAAATCAACGAAGCACATTTTAAAAAGAAAATTGAAGAAGCTGCTGAACACAGGCATGCATTTTTTGAAGATGACCAGACGGATGCTTTCCGCCTGTTTAACGGCGAAGGTGACGGCATTGGCGGTCTGACGATCGATCACTATGCAGATCACTATCTCTTCACGTGGTACAGCGAAGGAATCTATATGTTCAGAGATGAAATCATCCGTGCATTTGAGGAGGTCATTTCTTATAAAAGTATCTATGAGAAAAAGCGCTTTGACTCAAAAGGGCAATATGTTGAAGATGATGACTTTGTAAAAGGTGAACGTCCTGACTTTCCGTTAATCGTAAAAGAAAACGGTGCTCATTTTGCCGTTTATCTAAATGATGGTGCAATGACTGGTATATTCCTGGATCAGCGCGATGTACGGAAGGCGATACGTGACGAATATGCTGAAGGAAAAACAGTGCTGAATACTTTTTCATATACAGGTGCCTTTTCAGTATTTGCAGCACTTGGCGGTGCAATGAAAACGACCAGTGTGGACCTTGCCAATCGCAGCGTTTCAAAAACAATTGAGCAGTTCAGTATGAACGGAATTGATTATGAAGCGCAGGACATCCTGGTACGTGATGTATTCCGCTACTTTAATTACTGTGTAAAAAATGAGATAAAGTTTGACCTGGTCGTAATGGACCCTCCAAGCTTTGCGCGTTCGAAAAAACATACATTTTCAGCGTCAAAAGATTATAAAAACCTTGTAAAACAGGCAATCGATATTACTGAGAAAAAGGGGATCATCGTCGCTTCAACTAATGCTGCTTCATTCGACATGAACAAATTCAAAACGTTTATTGATCAGGCATTTAAAGAAAAAGGCGCACGCTACAAAATCATCGAAACCTATTCATTGCCGGAAGACTTCCGCACAACAGAAGACTACCCCCTAGGTGATTACTTGAAAGTCTGTGTGATACAGACGCGATAGGTGGAAATGTAGCAATTCCAGCCAGAGCGGTAGCATTCTTCACTCAGGCGGTGGCGATCCACCCGGGAACTTGTAGCAACCACCCGGGCGCCCGGTAGCAATCACAGTATTTCAATGCCTGATCCGCTAAACCGATCGCCGTGTTCCACTAAGATCAGCGTAGTGCATACGACTTTGATTGATCATTATGATCGTGCTTGAAAAATCCAGTTGTTCCTTGGAGTGGAGGACGGAGAATCCCGCCCCCAGGAAGGGACAGGTGAGACCCCGCAGAGCGAAGCTCGAGGAGGCTCACCGCCGTGCCCACGGAAAGCGAAGCCCTCTATGGAAAGGGGCGGCGTCTCATAAACCAGATGTTTGAAAGGAGGTCACCCGATGGAGCCGGTTTCTTTATCTGCAAGAAGACTCGCCGAATACGTACACCGCAGCGGCAGTATTGATGCTGCGATAGGCAGTGCCAACGCAATGATGGAAGGAACCAGAATCCATCAGGCGATCCAGAAAACTTATGGTGAAGAAGATGAAAAAGAGAAATTCCTGTCACGCGAACTCGATCTTGAAGGCAAAAAGTTCATTTTAGAAGGACGCTGTGACGGACTGCTGAAGCGTGAGGACGGATATATTGTCGATGAGATTAAATCTACCTCAAGACAGCTTGAAGACATAGAATCGCCTGCAGAAGTCCACCAAGCGCAGGCGTTTGTTTATGCATGGATTTTAACTGAAGAACTGGCGCTTGAAAGTATCGGAGTACAGGTTACATACGTGCAGTCATCCACACATGAAGAAAAACGCTTTACCGAATCATACAGCGCATCTTTTTTAGAAGAAAAAGTCATTGAAATGGTGCGGATTTACGAGCCGTTTGCTTTACTGATGCAGCGTCTGAAAGATGATCGACAGGCTTCGATTGAAACATTCAGTTTTCCATTCGATTCGTTCAGACCGGGACAGCGGAAATTAGCGGGAGCTGTTTATAAAACGATTGATGAAAAAGCGAAACTGTTTGCACAGGCGCCAACCGGAATCGGTAAGACGATATCAACGCTTTTTCCCGCTATAAAAGCTGCAGGGGAAGGGAAAGTAAATCAGATCGTGTACACGACTGCCAAAACGACAACGCGTATTGCAGCTGAAGAAGCTTTTGGTCTAATGGAAAGTAAAGGGCTGAAAATGTCCGCTGTATCAATGACAGCAAAAGATAAAATATGTTTTAAGGAAAAAACGATCTGCCAGAAGGAATACTGTGAGTTTGCGGACGGCCATTTTGACCGCATTAATGGCGCGATGATGGACATTCTTGAGCATGAAACACTGATGACACGCAAAGTGATTGAAGCGTATGCGATGAAGCATCGTGTCTGTCCATTTGAATTTTCGATGGACCTTTCTTATCTGACTGATGCGATGATTGGTGATTATAATTATGTATTTGACCCGCGGGTTTCAAGAAAACGCATGGCAGGTGAACAGAAAAGCCGGGCTGTACTGCTGGTGGATGAGGCACATAACCTTCCTGACCGCGCAAGTAGTATGTATTCAGCTTCATTAATGAAAGCCCCTTTTCTGCAGCTCAGCCGAAATGATCAGCATCCGTCTCTGCAGCAGGCTGCAAAAAGCGTTAACAAAGCGTTTCTTGAAGTGAAAAAGGGATTGGATGAGTCGTTTGCCATTGTGCATGAACTGCCGGAAGAATGGCTGGAAGCTGTTCAGGTGTTTTACTCGGAAGCGGAACGTCTTGTCCAGTCTGGCGTGCGCGATGAACAGATCATTGAGCAGTATTTTGCAGTGAGACAGCTCATTGCAGCTGCTGAGCAGGCAGATGAACGCTTTTACACGTATATTCAGAAGATGAGAAATGATGTGTTAATCAAAATTGTCTGCATGGATCCATCAGCATTTATCCAGGGATCGGCGAAAGGGTACAGAGCGTCAGTTTTCTTTAGTGCAACACTTCAGCCTGTTTCTTATATCAGAACTATGCTTGGCGGAGAGCAGGAAGATTTTAATCTTGATTTGCCATCACCTTTTGCAAAAGAGCAGATTGAAGTGAAAAAGGTTGCGGTATCAACGAAATATAAAGACCGGGAAGCGACGATTAAAAGTATTACTGATGAACTGAGACATGCAATTGAACGTCACTCGGGTAACTTCATGATCTTTTTCCCATCATATGCCTATATGAAAATGGCTTATGAGTATTTTGAGGAAGAAGGTGTGAAAGGCGTTGAACTGATGATGCAGTCTTCAGGGATGGGGGAAGCCGAGCGTGATGAGTTTCTTGCTGCATTTAAAAGTGGAGAGAGAATTGCAGCGTTTGCCGTACTTGGAGGCGTGTTTTCAGAAGGTGTTGACCTGCCGGGTGAACAATTAACCGGTGTGGCAGTCGTTGGCGTAGGTTTGCCACAGATAAATCCTGAGCGGGATGAAATGAAGAAGTATTTTCAGGAAAAAGGCTTGAATGGCTATCAGTATGCGTATGTTTTCCCTGGTATGAATAAAGTGCTCCAGGCTGGCGGACGGCTGATCCGGACTGAAGAGGATACCGGGATCCTGCTGCTGATTGATGACCGGTATTTGACGGCGCAATATCGGAAGCTGCTGCCGGAAGAGTGGAAGTAATTGGGGTAGGCGGAGGGTGATTGGCTTTGTGTTCGGAGAATGAACTTGATTGTTCTTAGAAAAAATGATGGTGTTCAAAGAAGAACACCTCATGTTCTTAGAATAAAATGTGAAGTTCTTAGAAAAATGCAGACGATTCGTAGCAAAGTGTAATTAGACCTACCTCTGCTAAACAAAAAAGCGATCCGGAAGTCAGCCTCCCGAACCGCCGAATCACCAAAATCAATAAACCTTCTTCACACGGCCAACCTGTCCGTCTTCAAGACGCACTTTGATGCCGTGGGGATGGCTTGGTGAATTTGTTAATATATCTTTTACTGTACCAGTCGTCAGATTCCCTGAACGCTGGTCTTTTTTCAATACAATATCAACCTGCTTACCAGCAGCGATATCGCTGCGCTTTTGCCCATTCATACTAAAATACCCCGTTTCATTTTCCTTCATCATATCAAAGAAAAGGAAACGGTGCCTACATATTCTCTTTCAGCCTCTTCGCAATTTGCTCATATAAATCACGGTCGATTCCCGGTGCAAATTCCTCCGGCAGATCATTGAGATTCGGTATTTCGCCGCCGCCTTCCGGAATGCCTTCCTTCACGATCAGCGGCTGTCCATTTGCGGGATTCGTGCCTTTCCAAATCTGATTAATATCTTTATAATCATTGTCACTCCAGGTAAACAGGACGTTACCCACACCCTGATCTTCGTACTTTCTGGCATGGTCAAATACCCGGTTATCCATATTTGGGATCGGGAGCATCTTTGTCAGATCAGTGCCGGTTGCGATTTCGATTGCTTTTGCATATGCAAGAATGTGAACGCCTCCCCGCACAAGCAGATAGCCGATCATTTCGCGCGCAGTCGGGTGATCTGTCATTTCATAGACGCGCATTTTGTGTGTTCTTGCTCCGATTTCCAAAAAGAAGTTATGCAGGAGATCCAGCACAAGATTCCCGCTTGAAAATACATAATCGCCACGCCAGGCATTTCCCATTGAGTCCCCGGCGAGTGAAGTCTGAGCTGTTGCAATGAATGAATAAGTATTTCGCATATCTTTTGCATTGTGAAGTGGTGTTAGATCAGGTTCAGCTGTAAAGGACGTTCCTTTAGATACGAGATTAATCGTGTTGCTGACCAGCTCAACATGACCGAATTCTTCGGCAGTAATACTGGCAACAAGATCATAAAACGGCTTCAGCTTATGCTTTTGCCTGAAGTTAAATGACTGATACATATAATTATTTAATGTAGACATTTCACCAAATTTACCGCCGAGCAGTTCCTGAACGGCCGCCGCGGCATTCGCATCACCATATTCAGGTGCCGGCAGATCAATCAGCAGTTTGTTCACGCGCTTAAACATGCAGTCCCTCCTCGAAATGGAAGCTCTGCTAACTGTATGAAGCGTGAGAACGGATTATGCTTTTAAAACGGTGAAATCCATACGATTTCCTGTGTACGGATGAAAAAGGGAACTTCATTGATCTCAATGACTATATGATCCGGTGCGACGCTTGACAGCATTCCCTGTACCGGGTTTTTAGTCGTCTGTACGGTAATCGGTTTACCTACTAAAGTGTTTAATGCCTGATAGACGTAAGGGTCATAATGACTTACAAATGATGGCTGTTGTCCGTTCAAAAAAAATCCTCTCCTTTGTTCAGAATGATGTAGTATATGCAAAAAAAATTAAATTTGATTCGATTGATGGTACAGGAGAATGTTCATGCCGATAAATGCAGGAATAAAAATATGGGTCCTGCTGAGAACTTCAGATAAGAGGTTGTGAGTTAGAGGAGGGAGTTTGTGAGTTCAAAAAGAAATTTGCGGTTTTAGTGTAAATAGTCCTATCCCAGTCCGCTGCCATTCGCTTGTGTTATAAAAAACCGCCGCTCTGCCAAACGAGCGGCGGTCATCAATCTATTACTTCTTCAACACATCAGCAAGCGTGTTGTAATAATCAGCAATCACACGCAGCCCCTGATCAAAGTTCTCGAGGTGAAAATGTTCATTCGGTGCGTGGAAATTCTCACCCGGCAGACCGAATCCCATCAGCACGATCGGCTTCTGCAGAATCTGGTCAAATACTGCCACGATTGGAATGGAACCGCCGCCTCGGATAAACTGGGTTGGTACACCGTACACACGCTCGTAAGACTTTCCGGCAGCCTGAATTGCAGGGTGATCATACGGTGTTACGTAAGGAGCACCTTTATCAAATGGTGTGACTTTAACCTTCACACCCGGTGGCGTATGCGCCTCGACGTGTTTAGTCAGAAGCTCCACGATTTCATCCGGGTCCTGATGCGGTACAAGACGGCATGTGATTTTTGCATGTGCTTCGTTTGGCAGAACCGTTTTAATGCCTTCACCTTCAAAGCCGCCCCACATCCCATTGATTTCAAGCGTTGGACGCGTCCACATGCGCTCGAGTGAGGTATAGCCTTTTTCACCAAAAAGCGCATCCACTTCAAGTTCTGTCTTCAAAGCTTCATCAGAGAAGTTAAGGGCATCGTAAGCTGTTCTCTCATCATCTGACAAAGGCTCGACTTTATCGTAAAAGCGGTCTACCTGAATGACGCCATTTTCATCACGAAATGAGTCGAGCAGCTGAACAAGTGCATGAAGTGCATTTTGTACTGCGCCTCCGTAGAGTCCCGAATGAAGATCTCCTTTTGCCCCTTTAACATCGATTTGAACACCTGCAAGACCGCGCAGGCCGTAGCAAATGGCCGGCTGCCCTTTTTCCTGCATGCCTGTATCTGAAATAACCACGACATCAGATGACAGCAAATCCTGATTTTCCTCAACAAATTCCGGAAGGTTTACACTGCCGATCTCTTCTTCTCCTTCTATTAAAAACTTCAAATTCACAGGAAGCTTTCCATGCTCTTTTAACAGTGCTTCAACTGCTTTGACATGCATAAAGGATTGTCCTTTATCATCCGTGGCACCGCGTGCAAAGATTTTATTATCACGAATGGCAGGCTGGAAAGGTTCTGTTTCCCATAAGTGAAGCGGATCAACAGGCTGTACATCATAATGACCGTATACAAGCACAGTTGGCGCAGCTTCTGCGTGGAGCCAGTCACCATAGACAACCGGATGGCCGGCAGTCGGAATGATCTGCACGTTCTCCATGCCGATTTCCCGCAGGTTATTTGCGATCCACTCACCGCCTTTTAACGTATCCTGCTTATGTTCCGACAGTGAACTGACACTCGGGATGGATAACCATTCTGTCAGTTCTGCTAAATGTCGTTCACGATTGTCCTTGAAATATTGATCTAATGCCATTTTAAACACTCCTTAATAAAATGTTGACAGCTTATAGGCAGTCTGTTATGCTATTGGTTGATCGTTTTACGGGAGCGGTTGTTCGGCGGACACGCCAACCGCCATAATTAAATAACAAGGTCTGGAGTTTCAAGGCCTGAATTCAGCGGCTCATCTTCTGAGTACGCTAAGCAGTTAAGCTATTTCACCGATTGAAGCAAAACCCTCTATAAAAAGCCGGGTACGTTGCCCGGAGACAGTACTTCAAACTACTACGCAAATGACTGTGCACTTCTAAGGTTCTATCTCACCGAACCAATTCAGACTAAAAAATTCCAGATTACTTTATGAACGAATCTAACGTTTTAAAGTAATATCTGATCCACACTGGCGCAGCTTCGGAGCTGCAAGGACGAAAGAGAGGCTAGGGCTTTCGTTGTTTTAGGTATTATGTAATGCCACTCCCGTGAACAGATCGACAATCCTCTTTACATTACCCCTAATTTTAAAACATTTCAATTTTCTTTCCAACTTTTAAAAAAAGATTGACTTATCAGTTAATGACAGTGGAATTTTCACATCCAATAGTATACGCTAGTTTTATCTATATTTTTTACATATCGCTAATTAATCAGGAGGAATATCGTTGGAATTTATAGCCATAGCTGCTTTGCTTTTAGCTTCGTTTTTTTTATCAGGAAGTGAGACGGCTCTTACTGCTGTTAACAAAATGAAAGTGAAAACGCGTGCAGAGCAGGGTGATCGTGCGGCTGAAAAGCTGTTAAAGCAAGTCTCAAAACCGGATCAGATGATTACCACAATCCTGATCGGAAACAACATTTCAAATATTCTCTTACCAGTACTTGTCACAATCATTGCGATTGATTACGGCATTGAGGTTGCACTTGCAACTGGAGTTCTGACAGTTACATTAATCATCTTCGCCGAAGTGCTGCCAAAAACAATTGCTGCAACTTTTGCGGATCGGGTTGCCTATGTTGTTGCACCAGTCATTCGTGTTTTAATGACTATATTTAAACCGATTACATGGTTCTTATCTAAATTTACCAATGTTGTGATTCGAATTTTATCAAAAGGTGATATTAAAGAAGCGACGATTACGAAAGAAGAACTGCGTACCATGGTTGATATCGCTTCAACCGAAGGAACCTTCATGGGTGATGAATCACTTCGTATTAAAGGTGTGCTCGACTTTCAGAAAAAAGACGTAGGCGATGCAATGAAAACGCCGCGTGTCGATGTGATTGGCATTCCGCTTGAAACAACATACGAGGAAGTACGTGACTATGTGATCGATAATCCGTATACACGCTATCCTGTATACAAAGAAAATATGGACAACATTGTTGGTGTGTTCCACTCCAAGCTGGTCATTGAGTGGTCGCTATCTCCGGAACGTCCGTTAACGGATTTTATGGATGATGATCCATTGTTCACGGTAGAGTCAACTTCTATTGAACGCATTTTCAAACGCATGCTCCAGGCAAAAAAACATTTTGCGATCGTGCTGGATGAATATGGCGGGACACTCGGAATTATCACGCATGAAGATATTATCGAGGCAATGATCGGTCAGGAAATTGCTGATGAAAATGATGATGAAGAAGAGTCGTGGATTGATGAACTGACAGAAAGAACCATTGTTTGTCATGGTAAACTGAATATTCATCGACTGAATGAAGTGTTTTCTACTAAAATTCCTGAAGAACAGGATGTACTTGCCGGATTTGTGTTAAAAGAAATCGGGCACCTTCCTGAAGAAGGCGATGAATTCGATTATCAGCATTTGCGCATTTCAGTGCTCGAGATGGAAAAGAACAAAATTACAAAAGTCCGTATTGAAAAGCGGATGATAGATGGCATAAAAGATGATGAAGATATTGAAAGCTGACGGGAGATTCCGTCAGTTTTTTTCTGTTAAAATACAGCATTCACATATGGTTAAAGGTTTGTGGCTATGGGATGGCATGGCCGGTCTTATTGAATCACATGCTGTGGTATTTGTATCATCCAGGCTAATTTAGCTCGTCTTCAGGAATAATTGGCTCAACACGACTTATCATTAAACTTCTCTAAATTCACTATCTCAGCTCCCGATCTGACTCAAGCAGGTCGTTTGTATTTCGCCCGGCGAATAGATTTGAAAATTCACACATTGGGTCTTGACTAATACCAAGTGATGTTATAGGATTAGCGTATTAAAGTGAATAGCTCTTATCGAGAGTGGTGGAGGGACATGGCCCTGTGAAGCCCGGCAACCGCTGACTTTGTCAGAAAGGTGCTACATCCATCAGGCGTTTTTGCCTGAAAGATAAGACAGGAGTAAAAGGTTTCTTCTTCTGTCTGTCGCAGAGGGAGTTTTTTTATTTTATCTATGTTAAAGTCCAGTGTTGTTTCTGCACAGCTGTGATTGGAGCGTAAGGCGGTGACTCCTGCGCCCGGCCGCGGAAAGCATCCGCCTGAAGCGGAAATCAACAGCCCACTTTAACATAGCTTTTATTTTAAGTATGAGACAAGGAGAGTGTATCTGTATGAAATATGGTTTTTGGCTTCCGATATTCGGCGGTTGGCTGCGTAATGTGGAAGATGAGAATATGCCCCCGACATTTGATTATGCGAAAAAAGTGACTCAGTCAGCAGAGATGTGGGGATACGACACGACACTCATTGCTGAACTGTACCTGAACGATATAAAAGGACCTGAGCGTGACTCAATTGAAGCCTGGTCAACAGCCGCTGCGCTGGCAGCAGTAACAGAAAAAATTGAAATTATGACAGCAGTTCGTCCGGGCTTTCATAATCCGGCGATTGCAGCTAAAATGGCTTCAAATATTGATCATATTTCTAATGGACGTTTTACACTGAATGTTGTATCTGCCTGGTGGGCTGAGGAAGCGAAACAGTATGGCGGTGCATTCACCGAGCATGACGAACGCTATGAACGTACAGATGAATTTTTAACGGTTTTAAAAGGATTGTGGTCAGAAGACACATTCAGCTTCAAAGGTAAATATTATGATATCGAAAATACAAAACTTGAGCCGAAACCGGTTCAGCGGCCGAACCCTATCTTATATGCAGGTGGTGAAAGTCCGCGTGGCAAGCAGTCGATTGTCGAAAACTGTGATTCATACGTCATGCACGGCGGGACACTTGAAGAAATTGAAGCGAAAATTTCCGATATGAAGACACGCAGAGCCGCAGCTGATAAAGAGTCATTTGGTTCATTCGGGATGGCAGCATTCATCATTTGCCGTGACACGGAGGAAGAAGTGCAGGCTGAACTTGAAAGAATTACCGATGTAAAGGATGTCAGCGGATATGCAGGCTACAACGATTTCGTGAGCAAATCTCAGCTGGAGCAGCAGGTGAAGCTGATGGATTATTCCGTTTCAAACCGGGGTCTCAGACCAAACCTGATCGGTACACCTGAGCAGATTGCAGAACGTATTGTTGCATTTGAAAATGTGGGACTGGATCTATTGCTGCTTCAATTCTCTCCACAGCTTGAAGAGATGAAACGTTTTTCTGAGAAAGTAATGCCACTGGTGGAGAAAAAGAGAAAGCTTCAGCATGAGCTCAACATTTAGGAGGGAAACATTATGAGTAAAGCTTATATACTGCACGAGAATGATGAGTGGACCGTTCATCTGACAAAGAGGCTGGATGAACTGAATGTACCTTATGAAGTATGGCATTTGGATCAGGGTATCGTAGATTTAACTGAAGAGCCGCCGGAAGGGATTTTTTACAGCAGAATGAGTGCTTCTTCGCACACACGCGGCCACCGTTTTGCACCGGAATTAACTGAATCTGTACTCGCCTGGCTTGAACAGCACGGCCGAACAGTGTTGAATGGATCGCGTGCACTGCGTCTTGAAGTAAGTAAAGTAAATCAATATACTGCACTTCAGCTAAATGGCATTAAAACGCCGGATACGATTGCGGCAGTGGGACGTGAACAGATTATTGAAGCTGCAGAAAAACTCGGTAAAAATTCGTTTATTACAAAGCATAACCGTGCAGGTAAAGGACTGGGTGTTCAGCTTTTTCATTCAATCGACGCATTGAAGCAATATGTGAACAGTGATGATTTTGAACTGCCGATTGATGGGGTTACGCTGATTCAGGATTATATTGTGTCACCGGAATCTTATATTACACGCTGTGAGTTTGTTGGCGGGAAGTTTGTCTATGCAGTCCGCGTGGATACTTCAGAAGGTTTCGAGCTTTGCCCGGCAGATGCCTGCCAAATTGATGATCTGTTCTGTCCTGTTGGAGAAGAAACAGAGGAGAAGCCAAAGTTCCAAGTGGTAAAAGATTTTAACGAGCCACTGCTGATCACGCAGCTTGAATATTTCTTATCTAAAAACGATATCGCAGTTGCCGGTATCGAGTTTATCAAGGATGCTGATGGCGAGATTTATGTGTATGACATAAATACGAATACCAATTACAACGCTGATGCTGAAGCAGTGCACGGCACTTATGGTATGCTCGAACTTGCGAAGTTTTTGAAGAAGAAGCTTGAGCGTGAGTATACAGTGGTAAATTCATAGATTCATTTTCAGTAACCGGTTCACTGCGCTCCAGTCGGAAGCTTTCCGCATGGACGGCGGTGAGCCTCCTCGTGCTTTGCACTGCGGGGTCTCACCTGTCCGTCTTCTCATGCCGGAGTCATCGACTTCCGCTCCGTTCACCTTCGAGAGTAGAGCTTAAAATATTGCGCTAAACATAGTTGATTTTTAGACTATTGTCTCAGTCTGTCCGTTAATTTCCTAGAGTATAAAATTTAATCAAAATATAAATCAAAAAAATTTGATTTAGTGATTGACAATGTCAAAACGCAAGCATATGATAGATTATACATCAAATAAATTTGATTTAAAAAGGAGTGTTCATATGTCAGCACCAGTCATTGCTCCAAATGAAGAAACATTTATGAAGTATGAAAAAAAATTTAAAGCATTGGCCGATCAGAAACGATTGGAAATTTTGCACCTGATTCAACAGCACCGTTCACTGTGTGTGTGTGATCTTGCAGAGTATATTGATATGCCTCAGTCAAAACTGTCTTATCATTTAAAACAGCTGCTTGATGCCGGGTTTTTGAATGTGGAGAAGAAGGGTACGTGGAATTACTATTCAATAAATGATGAGGGGATCAATGAAGTGTTATCACCCGCATTGTGCTGTCTATTCAGAAATGATGATTGCTGCAGTTGAAAAGTTATGCTCCCGAAACATGCAGGCTATGAGCCCGGGAGTGTGTATTTAACATCAAATAAATTTGATTTATTAATCAAAAAAAGTTGATATAAGGAGTGAGTCAATTGTTAGAATCATTTTTATGGATTGCGTTGGAACTGACTGTATTGTTTGTTGTTATTTCATTCGTACTTTCACTGCTGCAGTCATTCATTCCATATGAAAAAGTAGAGCACTATCTGCGTACACGTTCGAAATGGAAGGCGGGGATGTTCGCTATTGTGTTTGCATTTATCACGCCATTTTGTTCATGCTCAACCATACCGGTCGTTGTGAACATGCTGCGTAATAAAGTGCCATTCGGATTAACAATGGTTTTTCTGTTTGCATCACCATTGCTTGATCCCACAATTTTGACTGTGATGGGTGTCATACTCGGATGGCAAACCGCTGCAATTTACACGGTTGTGACGATGGTTTTCTCTATCGTACTCGGTTTTACACTGGAGCGGTTCGGCTTTGAAAAGTACGTAAAGCCGGTCATGGTGGAAGGGTATGAATCAGTACAGAAGAAATGGGATGTAAAGCGGGCGTTAAAGGAAACGGGAGATATGATGAAATCAGTTTTTCCTTTTTTAATGGTCGGTGCTGCGATTGGCGCAGGCATACACGGACTTGTGCCGGCCGAATGGATCGCTGCAAACTTTGGACATCGGGCATGGTGGCTGATTCCGCTAGCAGCACTCCTCGGAATTCCTTTATACATCAGGCTCTCAAGCATGATTCCGATTTCTCAGGTTCTCCTTTTAAAAGGAATGGCACTTGGACCGATTATGGCGCTCCTTATCAGTTCAGCAGGTGCCAGTCTGCCGGAAGTTGTGCTGTTAAAATCAATATTTAATATACAACTCGTTGTTGTTTTTATCTTATCGGTACTGACCATGGCATCTTTATCAGGATTTATCTTTTATTTCATTTAAAGGAGGTGACAGATCATGTTGAAAAAATTGCTTTCTATTGTAAAACCGGTTAAGAAAGATGATTGCTGTAAAGTGAAGATTGTTGAAGTGAAAAAGGAGAAGTGCTGTTAATAGGAAAGCCCCTTCGAGCGAAAGCTGAACACCATGAGAATCGGAGTCAGGCGTTTCGATTAATCGGGACATCAAAAAAGATCCAAAACCCATACGGCTTTGGATCTTTTTCAATATTCCAGCTCCGGCTCGCAGGGGCTGGCACGTTTCCTTCAGCTCTGTCCGAGAAGTCAACATCGGTTCACTGCGTTCACCGTGTTTCCTTTATCTCCGGCGCTTCAGTCCAACGTGTACGCCCCTAAACGCTCGCCTCCGCTTTTCTATTTGTCCAGTTCCAGGCGCTAACTCCTCGGGTCATAAGCCACGCATCGGTAAACGGGAAAGTTCACCCGTTTTCCGGTCCGCGTCTTATGCCTGTCGGAGCTGAACGAGCGCCATCCACTTTTCTAATTAACAGCAATCACTTTCTGGCATTCCTGACATCACTATGCCTCTGCCTTCGGGTGTGTCCTGGACGTCGAGTGTGATGTCTTCTGTGATGAAGAGGATTTGCGGGTCGATGGCGACTTTGATGCCATTGACTGTCTGAATCACGTCATTTTCTTCCGGCTGGTCCAGTGCGATTCCGAGTTGTGGTGCACCGCATCCTTGTCCCGCAAAGAAAACACGCACGTTTTCTGCTTCGTGCTGGTGAAATAATTCTTTGAACGCTTCTTTTGCAATATCAGTAATAATCATGATGAAATTTGCTCCTTTCAATCTTTAAACTGGCAGCTGTTCGCTCAGGGGATTTGCTGTCCAGGGTAGTAAAGCCGTGTCCGCACTCATGGCGCATACTTTGTTAATCCATTTTGCTTCAACAGCAGACCGGTTTTTCAGAATAGGTTCATTCGTTCCGGAAGCAAGTAAGGATTGATTCACAATCCACCAGTCAGGTTGAATGTCAGCGCGCTGCAGATCTTCTGACAGGCGGGCTGCTTCCAGTACCGGTGTTGCTTCTGCAAGCGTCACAATGGCAATGCTCGTGTGATCCGGATTTCTCAAAGCAGGCAGCAGTTTTTTGACGTTTGGTACGTCTGCGGAAGTGCGTTCCACTTCTTTATGATAAGACTCAGCTGCATCAAGTAATAACAGCGTATGACCTGTTGGTGCAGTATCCATCACGATGAAATCATATTGTTCATCCGCAACTGTATCTGCAAACGCCCTGAAAACTGCAATTTCTTCTGTGCACGGTGAACGCAGGTCTTCTTCAAGATATTCGCGTTCCTCTGCTGAAAGTTCACCTGCATCCGACAGTACTTTTTCAGTATATGCAGCTGTCACTTCTTTTGGGTTTATATTTGAAACTGTCAGCGATTCCAGTTTATGGTCCTTAAATAGGTTTGTCAAATGGTCAGCGGGATCAGTTGTTGTTAAATGAACAGTAAATCCTTTTTCCGCAAGCTTGAGTGCAACAGAAGCTGCAACAGTTGTTTTACCGACGCCGCCTTTACCCATTGTCATCACTAACTTTTTGTTCCCTTTGACTAAGTGCTGTACGTACTGATCAAGTGAATGGGTGTCCGATTCGGCTGAAGCAGTAAAAGTTTCGGTTTCCGGGAGACTCTTTATCCACGAGCTGAGTGATGAAAAACCTGTAAGAGATCTGCTTGTATAAGGCAGCATGAACGTTTTTTCAACAGGAAATGAAAGATTCTTTAAAGCGTCCTGCTGACGCTCCTGAAACTGCTGTGCAACAGAATCATTCGTATTAAAATCAGCAAAGCCGTTAATGATTAAATGCTGATGATCCATGCCAGTTGCTTTTAACTCTTCAGAAGCTCTCATTGCCTCTTTAATTGCACTGCTGTCAGGGCGGGTTACGAGAAATAAAGATGTTTGCGAAACATCAGAAAGAACGCTTAAGCTCTTTTCATAAGACTGCTTCTTTTCACTCAGACCGGATAAAGGACCAAGGCATGAAACGCCGTGTGTGCTTGTTTCAAGGAATCCGCTCCACGCTGCAGGCAATGCCAGCAGTCTGAGTGTATGTCCGGTTGGGGCTGTGTCGAACACGATATGATCGAAGCTTGAATATTCATCATTTACGAGCAGTGAGGTGAACTCGTCAAATGCTGCCATTTCAACCGTACATGCACCCGACAGCTGCTCTTCCATCGAGGCAACTGCATCATCAGGTAAAACGCCGCGATATGGTCCGATGACACGCTCGCGATATTGCCGTGCTGCTTCTTCAGGGTTGATATTGCATGCAAAAAGGTTGGCAACTTTAACCGCTACCGGCTCAGAAGGGATTTCCTGCTCAAGCACATCCTGCAGATTTGACGCCGGATCTGTACTGACGATCAGCACTTTCTTACCTGCTTCTGCAAGAGCGATCGCAGTGGCTGAAGCAGTGGAAGTTTTGCCGACGCCGCCTTTTCCGGTGAAAAACAAATATCTTGAAAATGCCTGTTCTAAAGGGTCGAATCGTGAATACATCATCAGGACCTCCTGTTAAATCTGTTTCAGGTCAATCGTCAGCTTCGGCTTTTTCTTTACAAGCTGGTCTTCTTCCAGGCCGAATGCATCTGCAAGTTCGCTGTTTGAAGGATAAGTCCCTTCAGCAAACTGCTCACCATTTATATAAATAAGCGGAAGTGAATCAATCCCTTTATCTTCTAAAAATGATTTAGCCTCGTGATTTTCAACGAAAGCTGCAGGATCATTTGCAAGATTGTAGCGGTTAACTTCCACACCATTTTGCTCAAGCTTGAACAGTGCATTTGCTACACGAGTCAATTCAGGATCCACACTCGGTCCGCACACACCAGTTGAACAGCACATCGCCGGATCAAATATCGTGATACTTTTCATGAAAAGCCCTCCTTGTGATAAGCAAAAACCCTCTATATAAGAGGGCTGCTTTAATTGTAAACGTTTAGCTGAAGCTTACTTGCCAGTCTCAGCAAATTCTTTAATTCTTGAACCAATCTCATCACGAACACGCTGGAAGAACGCCCATTTCTCTTCTTCTGTGCCTTCAGCTTTAGCAGGGTCATCAAAGCCCCAGTGCTCGCGTGTTACGTGCGGTGGTGTAACAGGACAGTGGTCTGCAGCATGGCCGCAAAGTGTAACCACCAGATCTGCACTGTTCAGGATTTCAGGGTCAATTGTGTCAGAAGATTGGTTTGAAATATCTATTCCTGCTTCATTCATTGCTTTCACGGCATTTGGATTCAGCCCGTGTGCTTCAAGACCTGCGCTAAGTACATTCCACTCATCGCTTAAATATTTCTTCCCCCAACCCTCAGCCATCTGGCTTCGGCAGGAATTACCTGTACATAGAAAATATAACGTTTTTTTAGACATGAAAAACACTCCTCTTTGATTGTTTTTTAATAAGTGGGCGGTTGATCTCCGTTTCAGGCGGACGCTTTCCGCGCGGCGTGCGCTGAGCCTCCTCGGCGCCCTGCGCCTGTGGGGTCTCAGCTGTCACGCTTATCGCGCTGGAGTCGCCGCCTTCCACTGCGATCACCGCTGTGGAAATTTTATATACTTTTTAATAAAATTGTTGCTTTAATTAAGATAAATCCAGCTGACCCCTCGGAGTGGAGGACGGAGACTCCCGCCCCAGGAAGGGACAGGTGAGACCCCGCAGAGCGAAGCTCGAGGAGGCTCACCGCCCGGGGGCAGGAAAGCGCAGTCCTCCACGGAGAGGGGCAGCGGTTTATTAAAATATCTTCTTATAAAATAATCAGCAGCCACAAGTACAGTCCGAACAATGTGATAAACAGTGTTGGGATGGTCAGGATAATTCCGACTTTGAAGTAGTAGCCCCAGCTGATGTTGAAGCCTTTTTTGCTTAATACATGCAGCCATAATAGTGTAGCGAGTGAACCGATTGGTGTAATCTTCGGTCCAAGGTCAGAACCAATGACGTTTGCATAAATCAATGCTTCTCTTACTGCCCCGGTTGTCGACGTTTCCTGAATCGCCAGCGCGTCAATCATGACGGTCGGCATGTTATTCATGATGGAAGACAGAAATGCAGCAATGAAACCCATTCCCATTGTTGCGGCAAGCAGACCGTGATCAGCTGTTGCATCAAGCACATCAGCAAGCAGGCTGGTCAAGCCCACATTTCTGAGTCCATAAACGACAACGTACATTCCGATTGAGAAAAATACAATTGCCCATGGAGCATCTTTTACAACAGTTGTAGTATTCACTGCGGGACTTTTTCTTGCAATTAATAGAAAGATAATCGCAATGATACCAGCGATAATAGAGACCGGAATTTCAGCAAATTCGCTTGTAAAATATCCAACAAGCAGAATCGCCAGAACGCCCCATGAAAGGCGGAACATCTTTGGATCCTTGAGTGCTTCCTGCGGCTTTCGAAGCTGTGATAAATCATAATTTTCCGGGATGCTTTTACGGAAAAACAGCCAAAGCACCAGGATACTTGCTCCGATACTGAAGAAGTTTGGTATGATCATCCGGCTCGCATACTCTGCAAAACCGATACCAAACACATCAGCAGAAACGATATTGACCAGGTTACTGACGATCAGCGGAAGGGAAGCTGTATCAGCGATAAATCCGCTGGCCATAATGAATGGTAAGATCATCGCTTCTTTGAAGTTCAGGTTTCGCACCATTGCGAGTACAATTGGCGTTAATATCAGTGCAGCACCATCATTTGCGAAGAAGGCTGCAACTACTGCGCCAAGTAATGTCACATAAATAAACATTCTGATCCCGCTGCCTTTAGCAAAACGTGCCATGTGAAGCGCAGCCCATTCGAAAAATCCGATCTCATCTAAAATGAGTGAAATAATGATGAGTGCGACGAATGTCAGTGTAGCGTTCCATACAATCGCCGTCACGTCAGCTACATCCTGCATGGATACAACTCCGATAATCAGAGCAATAATCGCACCACCCATTGCAGAATAGCCAATGCCGAGTCCCTTAGGCTGCCAGATAACCAGGGTCAGTGTAATAAGAAAAATTAATATTGCTAAAAATACATCCATGACGAGGCTCCTTTAGTTTTAGTTACAGGAAACACGTTTCCCTTTTTCGATCAGCTGTTCAAGATGATGATCCTGTGCAGGCAGCTGTTCTAAAATGCTGCGGATCATATCATAGCCTTCAAAGGATTCATCTAACGAGTATACAATCCATTGTCCTTTTCGCTGCTCCTTGATCATGCCGATATCCTTCATTTTTCGGACATGTTGACTGACCGATGGTTGACTCATCTGGAAGATTTCAACGAATTCACACACGCAGCAATCGTGATCGGCAAGAATTCGAAGCATGGTCAGACGTGTTTTATCGCCCATCAGTTTTAAAGCGGTTGAAGCTTTATCAATTGAAATGGCTTCTTTTGCGAGCATGGCTGCACCTCCTTATTTTATAATATATTGTTCATCCGCTGATTAGTATATAGGCATATACTTATATGCGCAACCCTTGAAGATTAGTTTTTTTGTAAATTTTATATGACAGTCGCTTCCCGGGTCACTGTTCCTGCCGGGAAGGTAGCATTCGACATCTGTGAGGTAGCGATGATATACCTGGGAACTTGTAGCAATCACACGGGCGGCCGGTAGCAACCCGGCTAATTTGATGTCAGATTCGTCCCGGGTCTGGCAGCTCCAATCGCTCTTCATGCCTTTTAAAAGCGATAAAATGACAGCGTTTTAGATAGTTCTTTCAGGGAAAATGTGAGATAGTAAGTAAACAAAACCGGGTTGAAAGGGAGATGGACAATGGAGGGGTTTCCGTTATTCAGCACATCGCTGATTTTAACTGTTGTTACGATTGCGGTCGTTACGGCTGGCATTTTATACATTAGCTCAAGGGCAAAAAAATAGGAGGATCACATGACACAAATCGGTTTTATCGGGTGCGGAAAAATGGCTCAGGCGATGATTGGCGGAATGATCCGTTCTAAAACAGTCAAAGCGTCTTCCATTATTGCGAGCGCGACTACAAAAGAAACAAGAGTAAAAGTATCAGATCAATTTGGTATTGAAGTAACCGGCGACAACAGTAAAGTAGCTGCTGAAGCTGACCTGTTATTTTTAGGAATCGTCCCTGGTTTGCACAAGCAGATATTGCAGGAAATCAAAGCACATTTACCTGAAACGACAGTCATCATCACCATTGCAGCCGGGCTCACAACAGCAGATATTTCAGCATTTGCCGGCAAAAAGTTGAAAGTCATCAGAACGATGCCAAATACCCCATCACTTGCGGGAGAAGGGATGTCAGCCATCTGTGTAAATGATGAAGTAACAGAAGAAGAGCTTCAGACTGTGCTGAAATTGTTCCGTTCATTCGGCAAGACAGAAGTGATCTCAGAAGACCTCATGGATAGCATCCCGGCTATCAGCGGCTCATCCCCAGCCTACGTCTACATGATGATCGAAGCCATGGCTGACGGCGGCGTACGACAGGGATTGAAACGTGATCAGGCTTACCGGCTCGCTGCACAGGCCGTACTCGGTGCAGCCAAAATGGTCCTCGACACCGGCAAACACCCCGGTGAACTCAAAGACCAGGTCACATCACCCGGCGGTGCAACCATCGCAGCCACAGAAGCCCTCGAAAAACACCGCTTCAGAGGCGCAATCTTAGAAGCCATGGACAGCTGTACTACAAAAGTAAAAGAATTAGGCAACAAAAAATAAGCAGAGCCGCGGCTCTGCTTATTTTTTAAACATATATAGTCATGCTGACAGATTTCCAGAGCAAACCCTTTTTTCTAACTAAAAATAGTGAGAAAGGTGTTAAAACTCATCCAGCTGGTCCTTGGAGTGGGGGACGGAGACTCCCGCCCGGGGGCAGGAAAGCGCAGTTCCCCACGGAAAGGACCAGCGGTTTCTCAGAAGCAAATTCCTATGCGTTAACCTTCTCGCTCCACTCTTCAACATTCCACGTTCTCGTCGCCCAATCCTCATAAAAATCAGGTTCGTGGCAAACAAGCACAATCGTACCATTATAAGCTTTCAGCGCACGCTTCAGTTCTTCCTTCGCCGTCACATCCAAATGATTTGTAGGCTCATCGAACAGCAGCCAGTTACTTTCATGCATCATCAGTTTACACAAACGGACCTTTGCCTGTTCGCCTCCTGAAAGCTGGTTCATCTGACGTGTAATATGTTCATTTTTTAATCCGCATCTCGCCAGGGCAGAACGCACCTGGTTCTGGTCCATACCAGGAAACTCGCTCCACACATCTTCAATCGGCGTGATTGCTTTTGCTTTCATTTCCTGTTCGAAATAAGAAGGAAACAGGAAATCGCCGTGAATGACTTTACCGCCTAAAGGATCAATTTTTCCCATAATCGTTTTCAGCAGCGTAGATTTACCAACACCGTTACAGCCGACAACCGCAATTTTTTCACCGCGTTCAATATCAAGCGTCATTTTCGGGAGAAGCGGCTGGTCATAGCCGATTTCAAGATCCTCAGCTTCAATCACATAGCGGCTGCTTCCGCGTGATTCCTTGAATTCGAATGTTGGTTTTGCAGCAGTTTCGGGACGGTCAATCCGTTCAATCCGATCAAGCTGCTTCTGACGGCTTTTTGCGCGGCCGGTCGTTGAATATCTCGCTTTGTTTTTTGCAATAAAGTTTTCCTGTTTCTTAATAAATTCCTGCTGTTTTTCATATGCCTGTACATGCTGGTTTTTATGAAGTTCAGCAAGTTCAATGAATTTATCATAGCTTGCCGTGTAACGATTCATACGGGCAAACTCCAGATGGAGAATAATATCAACCGTATCATTCATAAAGTGCGTATCATGTGAGATCAGCAGGAATGCATGCGGATAATCCTTCAGATACATTGACAGCCAGCGGATGTGCTCAACATCAAGATAGTTCGTCGGCTCATCCAGCAGCAGTACTTTCGGCTTTTCCAGTAAAAGTTTAGCCAAAAGAACCTTCGTACGCTGACCACCGCTCAGTGCAGCGACATCACGGTCGAGACCGATCGCATCGAGGCCAAGTCCACGGGCAACTTCTTCGATCTTAATATCCAGCGTATAGAAATCACCGGCATCCAGTGCATCCTGAATTTCAGCCATGTCTTCTAAAAGTGTTTCAAGTTCTTCTGGAGAGGCGTCTGCCATTTTACCTGTGATTTCGTTCAGTTCCTCTTCTTTTTTAAAAAGGGGAAGGTAGGCATCTCCAAGTGTTTCCCGCATGGTGCGCCCGGGTGTCAGCTGTGTGTGCTGATCCAGGTAACCAAAATGCGTGCCGGGCAGCCACTCCACTTTTCCTTCATCGTGAATAAGTTCCCCGGTTAATATATTCATCAGCGTAGATTTACCAACGCCATTTGCACCGACAAGTCCAATATGTTCACCAGCTAACAGCCGGAAAGAAACGTCTTTAAAAAGCGTTTTGTCTCCAAATGAATGGGACAGTTTACTTACAGTTAGTACACTCATTGTGTGATTCGTCCTCCAAAAATAAAAAGTCTTCCTTCATCATATAGGATGTGAACTATTCATGCCACTCAAAAAATTTCGGAGAGTGAAAAGTTGCGTATGCAACTAAATGGCATTATAATCATTTGAGATATTTAAAAGAAATGGGATGGACATATGCAAACGCCAAATACAGCGGGACGCTGGCTTTCAACCGTACATCGGTACAGCTATATATTTTTAAGCAAAACATTTGCAGAATACGGCATCGGTCAGGGACAAATTAAATTTCTCTTGATGCTTTTTGAACATGATGGTCTGACGCAGGAGCATATGGCAGGTGAACTGAACATTGATAAAGCGACTGTTGCCCGTGCGATTCGTAAGCTCGAAACGGCTGGGTATGTAGACCGGATACCGCATGAATCAGACAGACGTTCGAATCTGATCTACTTAACTGAGAAGGCAAAAGGGATTGAATCAGTGATAAAAAAAGAAATGAATCACTGGACTGAAATTCTAACAGAGGGCTTTAGCGAAAAAGAAAAGCAGACGGCAATTGATCTTCTGAAGCGTATGGCTGGGAACGCAGTGAAAGAAGTTGAAGGTCTGGAAGAGGTGAAAACGAATGAAGCAGCAAAGTGAAAGATTAGGAACTGAAAAAATTCCGTCATTGATGGTTCGTTTTTCTGTACCGGCGTTTATCGGAATGTTCGTCATGGCATTTTATAACATTGCTGATACGTTCTTTATAGCACGCGGAGTTGGAACAGTCGGTGTAGCAGCACTTTCTATTGCATTTCCATTACAGCTGATCATTACGGCTTTTGCTGCGGCGATTGGAATCGGCGGAGCTTCTATCATTTCAAGGCGACTTGGTGAGAATCGAATGGATGAAGCCAATAAAATTTTTGGCAACGTCATCTGGCTAGTAGGCTTTCTGAGTGTCATCATGGTCGTTGCTGCACTGGTGTTTTTGGAACCGATTCTAATCGCATTCGGCGCGACATCTGAAATCTTACCTTATGCAGCTGAATATTTATCAATCATTCTCTATGGTGCGATATTCCAGGCTTTTGCGATGTCGATGAATAACGTGGTCCGTTCAGAAGGAAACGCAAAAATGGCGATGATGACCATGATCATTTCAGCGGGACTGAACATTGTACTTGATCCGATTTTTATTTTTGTATTGGATATGGGAATGGCAGGGGCTGCGATCGCCACTGTGATTTCACAGGCTGTCGGTGCAATCTGGATTTATCTGTACTTCCGTGCAGGTAAAAGTTCGCTTGAATTCAGGTGGATCGGCTTTGTTCCGGATTGGCGTGTGGTGCGTGAAATCACCCAGATCGGCTCGGCTACTTTTGTACGCCAGACTGCAGGAAGTCTGATGTTTATTGCGGTCAACTGGATGCTTGTCATTTATGGCGGTGAGTCTGCAGTGGCGATTTTCGGCATTATTAACCGCATCATGATGTTTGCCATTCTGCCGATGTTTGGCATCGTGCAGGGCATGCAGCCGATTATCGGATATAATTATGGCGCCAAACTGCATCACAGAGTCAGTGAAACCTTAAAGCTTGGGATCGGTATATCAACCGCGCTTGCATTCTTCGTGTGGGTTGTCACGATGCTGTTCCCGGGTGCGATGATGTCTGTGTTTTCTACAGATCCTGAAGTCATTTCAGGGGGGGAAGAGGCGATGCGCTTTATCTTCCTGATCGTGCCAATCATTGGTTTTCAAATGGTCACAGGCGGACTGTATCAGGCACTTGGAAAAGCAAAAATATCGTTTATCCTGTCTATGGCAAGACAGCTGATCTTTTTAATTCCGCTTGTCCTAATCCTTCCAACCTTCTTAGGATTAACAGGTGTATGGCTGGCCTTCCCGATCGCAGATGGTCTGGCGTTTTTGCTCTCACTTTTCTTTGTGTGGAGAGACCGCCACAATCTGTTCCAAAAAACGCCTGTCACAAAGCTGAGACAGGCTGAAGCGCAAAGTTAAACTTAACCCCTCATTGCGACTGCAGTGGGGGGTTAAAAAGTTAGTCGTAATCACGTTTAAATAATACTTCTTTCGGCACATCTGTCCCGCGTGCACCGCGAACGTCTGTTTCGCCAGTTTCAGTCGGGTAAAAGATGATAAAGCTTTCAGGATTTGCAACTGCCAGACGGCTTGGCAGCTGATCGAGCTGAGGATGCCAGGCAATTGTTCCTTTTCTCGCACTCATCACGATAACCAAATCATTTTTTCGCAATGATTCAACCGGCTGGCGGTAAAGTTCCTGCCAGGAGGTGAGCCTGTGAATATAAGTTGTGACACTTGGTTTGATAGCTGATAACAGCTTTTCATAAGGCTCGGCTTTATCCCGGATTATTAATACTTCGAGTACAGTGTTCAGCTGTGCAGCCATTCCCTTTACTATAGCTAGTGCATCTGAAAAACCGGGTTTATGGTCAGAGCCGCTTGGGATCAACAGCACAATTCGGTCTGTCGTATTAAGTGGATGCCCAAGTTTAACAATCATTGCGCGTTCATTGGTGTGATCCAGGAAGTTATCAATGACACTCCCAAAAAGCTTTGTCTTTGTCGATTTCTTGCCGTTCCAGCCTGCGATGACAGTTGTGATCCGTTCCTCTGCAACGGCGCGCTCAATTCCACGACCTGCATTGCGGTCAATCTTAATCAGTGATCTTGCCGGAATTTCGGCCCCTGCTGAATAAGCGATTGCCTGAGTCAGCATCTTTTCGGCATTTGCCACGGCATTTTCAACAGATTTCACATCGCGCTGTACAACACTTAACGGATAAATGGGTTCGGTTGAAGCCTTCGCTTTTCTCACAACAAAGCTGAGGTCTAGCAATGTTTCAGTTGTCTTAGGGTTGGCAACAGGAATCAAAATGCGCTCAGGACGCTGATCCGTTAACATTGCAGCATCAACTGTTTCGCTTTCAGCCAGTTTTCGTCCAAATTTTTCAGTAAGATAGGGGCCTGTGATACAGGTGAGTAAAATCATTACAATGACTGCGTTAACAGTCGCTACGTTCAAAAGACCAATTTCAAAGCCTACCAGTGTTGCTGCAAGTGTGGCAGCTGCCTGAGGTGTAGTCAGCCCGATGATCACGAGATTTTCAAGTCGGTTATATTGATAAATTTTACTGGTAAGTAAGCTCGCGATTGCTTTTCCCAGCAGAACAGAGCCAAGTACAACGCCAAGCATGATCCATGCATCAATGCTTGAAACCAGCACGGATAAATCCATCAGCATTCCGACTGACAGCAGGAAAAAAGGTATAAACAATGCGTTCCCTGTGAATCTGATCCGGTTCATTAAAGTACCGTGATCATAAATATACCGGTTGAGAGCAAGGCCTGCCAGGAACGCCCCGATAATCGGTTCAAGTCCAGCTACCAATGCCAGTGCACCTGCAACAAACATGACGGCCAGAACAAAGTTGAATTCCATCTGCCCATCATTATTCGAGTTACGGAAAAACCATTTAGCGGTCAGGGGTGCTCCTATCAGCACCACAACACCAAATATAATAGTAGAGATGATCAAACGGAACCAGAATTCGGCACTTGTATCTCCGCCGGCGAGTCCGACAACTGCCGCCAGCACCAGCATGGCGAATGTATCTGTAAGCAACGTTCCGCCGATGGCTGTCGTAACTGCTTTATTTTTTGCAATGCCAAGTCTTGATGCAATCGGGTATGCGAGTAGCGTATGTGACCCGACAATTGAGCCCAGCAGAATTGAAGCACTAATTGAAAACCCAAGATAAAAAGCCAGAGCAGTCCCGAATAGAAGTGGTATAAAAAAGGAAAGTAACCCAAACAGAATGCTTCTTGACCGGTACTTTTTAAAACCCTCGATATCAAGCTCAAGCCCGGCTATGAAAATGATAAATAATAGTCCTACAGTACCTAACAGCTGGATTGTTTCTCCGCGTTCTAATAAACCAAACCCATTCGGACCGACAATTACACCAGCGATAATTGGTCCGATGATACCTGGAATACGCAGCTTGCTCATAATGAATGGAGAAATTAAAAAAATAATTACGGCAAGTCCGAAGACAAGAACCGGTTCCTGAAAAGGTAGTGTCATAGATTTACCTGCTTTCATTCAATCTTCGATCATCAAATTATATATGAAATTCTTTTAATAGGGAATAAACAACCACCTGATTGTATATACAATCAGGTGGTTGTTTACTCTTCAAGCTTCCTGAGCTCAGAAAGTTCATCTTCAATTCTTGTCAGTCTCTTCTCCGCAGAAGCACCATCGCGACCAACTGACTCAAGCTTCTCAAGGTCATCCTGGGCACGAATGTAGTCCATCTTCAATTCAGCAATCCGTTCTTTAATTTCATTTTGTGTCATATTGATCCCTCCACCTTTAAATTCTACCAAATCCGATATAATCAAATCAAAAGTTGACCATCATTTGCTTAAGAAAGTAAGAAGAAGGGTAAAGGTTAAAGTGTTTTCAGAAAATTTAGAGGATTTTTGTCCTGCTTTGTTGAAATATAACCTAAGGTTTACTATGAATAATCTTGTAATTCTTCACACATACACACCTGTGCATAAAAAGCCACCAGCTTACAGAGTCAATTTAAAAGGGGGACAGATACATGTTCAAACCGTATCAATCAGACAGAAACTATGATGAGATGTTAGAACAGGACGGTACCACGAGAAGTCACTATCAGGACTTTCATAAAATCATGGATCAGTTCAGTGAATCCGAACTGCGGGAAAAACATGAAACTGCCCAGCTGAGTTTTCTGCGGCAGGGCATTACATTTACGGTATACAGTGACAATGTAGGAACTGAAAGAACCATGCCTTTTGATTTTATCCCGATCATCATGCCGCCTGACACATGGACGATGATTGAAAAGGGAATGAAACAGCGGGTTGAGGCGCTTAACCGATTCCTTGATGATATTTATCATAGTGCCGAGATCGTCAAAGACGGCATCATCCCGCGCGAATTTGTTGAACAAAATCCCTATTATTTAAAAAAACAGGTGACAGGGATAGATGTGCCGCTTAAAAATCATATTTTTCTTGCAGGCATTGACCTGATCCGTGACCAGGAAGGTACTTATCGCGTCCTTGAAGATAATCTGCGAAATCCTTCAGGTATGTCATATGTTTACCAAAACCGCTATGTGATGCGTCAGGCATATCCTGAGTTTTTTAATCGCCATAGTATCCATTCACTGGAACATCAAATCTCCCATATGCATGAAGCGGTGCTGGACCATTGCCCCATTAACTGTCTTCACGAACCTAGAGCAGTACTCCTGACACCGGGGATGTACAATTCAGCATATTATGATCATGTATTTCTGGCTCAGCAAATGGGTATCGAGCTTGTTGAAGGACGCGATCTTCATGTCAGGGACAACATTGTCTATGTCAAAACAATCAGAGGTATGCAGCGGGTAGATATTATCTACCGCCGTATCGATGATGATTTTCTTGATCCGCAAGTATTCAATAAAGACTCAGCACTCGGTGTGCCAGGCTTGATGAGCGCATATAAAAAAGGAAACGTTTCTATTTTGAATGGAGTCGGTAATGGCGTTGCTGATGATAAAGCGATGTACGCATTTGTGCCCGAAATGATCCGTTATTATTTAAATGAAGACCCGATCATTCCGAATGTAGAGACGTATTTCATGCGAAACGTTGAACAGCGAAAGTGGGCCCTTGAAAATCTGGATCAGCTTGTTGTGAAAAACGTTGGTGCTTCAGGCGGCTACGATATGCTGATCGGTCCACACGCAACGAATGAAGAAATTGATCGTTTCAGAAAAAAAATAGAAGAAGAGCCACACCAATATATTGCTCAGCCGACCATACAGCTCTCAAGGGCACCTGCTTTCCAGGATGGGCGTTTCTATCCATGTCACGTAGACCTTCGCGTATTCGTGATGAGAGGTAAGAAAACTCACGTCCTGCCAGGCGGCCTTTCTAGGGTGGCATTGAAAGAAGGTTCACTTGTTGTGAACTCCTCACAGGGCGGCGGAGGCAAAGATACATGGGTGCTAAAAGGAGGCGAAGACAATCATGCTGAGCAGAGTAGCTGATTCACTTTACTGGATGTCACGGAATATCGAGCGGGCAGAAAATAATGCACGGGTACTTGGCGTTCAGCTGATTCAAATGCTGGAAGCCTCTTCAGAAGAAACACTTGCACGTCACGACTGGGAAACAGTGCTTGAAATATGCGGTTCAGTAGAAGATTTTAATCGGGTGTATCCTAAAATGACTACTAATCACCTGATTGATTACCTGGCTTTTTCAGAGGATAACTCAAATTCAATTTTGAGCTGTATCAAATATGCACGGGAAAATGCCAGGACAACACGTGATAATATTCCAAATGACCTGTTTGAGGTATGGAATAACCTGTACCTTGAAATGACTGAATTAAAGATTTCTGAGGGCTCTCTGAGAGATGTTCAGCACTTTTTAAACAAGGTCAAAATTGCAGCACTGACATCTCACGGAATTGTGGATTCAATGATGTCACGCGGTGTACCCTACCGCTTCTTTAATGTTGCAAAATGGCTTGAACGTGGAGAAAAAACAGCACGTATCCTAAATATTTTAAATGATCGTGCAACAGCTGATAAACAGAAAGCTGAAGGTACAAATTATTATTACTGGCGTTCAGCGTTACAGCTCGTAAACGGCTATGAGGAATACTTGAAGAAGTACCCGCCTAGAATGAATGAAAGGGATGTGCTGACATTCCTTATCTCAGATTTCTCATTCCCAAGATCTATACAATACTGTATAGATCATATCAGAGAGTCGGTTATCTCCCTTGAAGGCGGACGCGTTTCGCATTATTCATGGAGAATGTACGCGGCACTTGATTTAATTATTGATGAGTTCGACGAACAGAAGATCAGATCGTTAAAAGTAGAAAGAATCAGTGCTTTCCTGGACGATTTTCAGAACAAGTGCAATGATATTGGACGTATTTTTTCTGAAACATACTATCTCGTCGAACCTTCACAAACTCCTTGAAAGGGTAAGAATCAAGAGGAGCAACTTACAACACGAGGGAGCGGGCGACCGATGAAATTTGAAATTACACACACCAATACATTTAATTACTCAACTGCAGTTGACCAGAGCATGAACGAAATCAGACTGAAGCCAAGAACAGATGAGTGTCAGAGACTGCTTGCTTACAGAACTGAACTGACGCCTGAAGCCCTGACGAAAGAATATCAGGATATTTGGGGAAACAATGTTGAGTCATTTTTTATCGCAGAAATTCATCGTTCTTTGGAAGTAAAAACGATTTCAACAATCAGCATTCAGCGAAGTCCTTTTATTGAGCGAATTGATTATTCAAAGGAAATGAAGTCAATTTTTCACTCTAATATTTTCAGACAGCAATATTTGCCGTTTTTGAATCAGACAGCTTATACCTACGTAACGCCTGAACAGGTAAATCGTGTAGTAAATGAGATCGGTAACACAGAAAACCCAGTAAGATTCTCTCTGGACATTATGAAGTACGTTTATGACCTGTTTACTTATCATCCTGAAGCTACAGACGTTAATACAAAAGCTTCGGAATCGATTGAAGGTCGAAACGGGGTATGTCAGGATTATGCTCACGTAATGATCGGGTTGCTGCGTGCACATAATATTCCTGCGAGATATATCAGCGGTTATCTTTACGTTGGTGAAGATTCGGCGCTTGTTGGTGATGCAGCCACTCACGCATGGGTGGAAGTAATGGTACCTGGAATCGGATGGGTTGGACTTGACCCTACAAATAATGTAGAAGCACTTGAAAATCATATCAGAATCGGAGTTGGCCGTGATTATGCAGATGTTAGTCCTCTGCAGGGCGTCTATCGCGGCGGCGACCAGGAGCTTGATGTGAAGGTAAGTGTGAAACTGCTGGACCAATAAGATTCAACATCTGAAAAAATTTTATTAAAAGCAGGTTTGATGTTCGACCGTTTCTTTAAAGTCGGACACCAGGCCTGTTTTTCTGTATGCTAAGGCTAAAAAACCCAAAGCAGTTTTCCGTAGCCGGAGCGTAATGGCGCGGAAATCGTCCGCCAGCAGCTAGTCCCAACTTTAACCGAATCTATGCTAAAGAGCACATCCACACCGCCGGAATTGTTTAGAATTCAAAATAAATGTCGATATAAGTATAAAGGCGGTGACATGGATGAGAACACGAACCGCGGCAGTAATCGGATCAAATACAGCAACCGGACATGAACTGATTAAAGAATTATGTTCACGCAGTATATATGGAGAAGTTATTGTACTCTCTGACCGTAAAACAAATCTTATTCATCATAAAATATCAGAACGTATAATAGATTTCAGATATATTGAAGCCAGCCATTTTGGTCTTGTTGATGATGTTTTTTGCTGTGTGCAGCCTGACAGGAAAAACCATTGGTTTGATCCGCTTCAAACAGCTGCTGCAGCTAAAAAGAGCAATGCTTCACAATATCTTGCCGTTTCCTCGATGGGTGCCGATCCCCAATCTGTGTTAAAACTGAACAGGCTTTATGGTGTCTATGAAAAACAGTTAAAAACGCTCAATCTTCCTTCCCTTCACATTTTTCGTCCTTCTATTCTACTGACAGATCCGGGAGAATTTCGTGTGAAAGAATCAGCAGCTGCAAAATTCATTGCATTTACAGGATGGGCAATGATGGGACCTTTTAAAACATACAAAGGCATCAGGGCTTCTCAACTGGCACTTGCCATGACTGAAAAAGCACTCAATGGAAGATCTCCTGAAATAGTGATATATAAATCAGGAGAAATTGAAAATACAAAAAGAAGAGAAACAGAGACTTAATTCTTCTTTAAAAACAATAATACTGATAAAGTATAAACATATGAGATTGAAGTAAAAGGTGGTGTCACGGTATTGTTTAATTCTTTATTATTCACGGCGATGCTTGTCGTCTTTTTAGGGATCTTATCCCAGTGGCTTTCATGGAGAATCCGTATGCCGGCAATTGTGGTCATGTCGGTGGCAGGGATTATTGTAGGGCCTTTACTAGGGTTTATTAATCCGGAACAGGAATTCGGTGATCTGTACGGGCCGATCATTTCAATGGCCGTAGCAATCATACTATTTGAAGGGAGCCTGCAGCTGGATTTCCGGGAAATCAGGGATCTTGGAAGGCCGGTATTTCGTATTGTTACCATTGGTGCGTTTCTTGCCTGGATACTCGGTTCATTAACTGCGCATTACATAGCTGGACTTTCTCTGCCGGTAGCATTTGTAATCGGGGGTCTGTTCATCGTGACAGGTCCAACGGTCATTCTTCCGCTGCTCAGGCAGGCAAAGCTGAAACCGCGGCCTGCTAAAATTTTAAAATGGGAAGGGATCATTGTTGATCCTTTCGGTGTATTGCTGGCATTGTTTGCTTTTCAGATTATCTTATTTTTTGTAGATGAGTCAGTTACATTTGCGAACCTTCTTCTGTTTTTCGGTGCTGCTGCATTTGCAACGATACTCGGGTGGGTGCTCGGCCGTGGTATGGGCTGGATGTTTGAAAAAGGGTATATCCCTGAATTTCTGAAATCACCTGTACTGTTTGCCGTTGTCCTGTTCTGTTTCAGTGTTGCAGATGAAGTGATGCATGAGACAGGCCTGCTTTCCGTTACTGCAATGGGAATGACAATGGCGAATATGCATATTTCATCAATTAGTGATATGCGTCATTTTAAGGAGAACATTTCAGTCCTGCTGATCTCTACGATCTTTATTATGCTGACAGCGTCTCTTCAGATGGAAACGCTGCTTGAGATCTTTAACTTGAGAATCATCGGATACGTTGTACTGATGCTGATCGTTGTCAGACCGCTTTCAATCTGGCTGTCGACTATTGGAACAGATCTGTCCTGGCAGGAAAGAACACTTGTCGGATGGATTGCACCACGTGGAATTGTCGCACTAACTGTATCTGGTTATTTTGCATCCGTTCTATTGGATACTGGTTTTGAAGACGCTGAAATTCTGACGGCATTAACGTTTGCGTTAGTATTCGCGACAGTAGTTGTTCATGGTTTTTCAATTGGTCTGGTAGCAAAAAAACTGAAGCTTGCGAATGATGACCGCCCAGGGATGATTATTGTAGGCGGGAACTCATTTACAAGAGGTTTGGCTACCGTGTTGCAGGAAGTGAAAGTACCTGTTATTCTCGTTGACTCGACTTGGCGTAACCTTGCTCCGGCAAGGCAGAGAGGGGTTCCAACTTTTCACGGCGAACTGCTTTCTGAGCAGACCGAGTACAGACTTGATATGACTCCATATGAATCAATTATTGCTGCAACTTCTCTGGATTCATACAATGCACTTGTCTGTTCAACGTTCACACCATCTATTGGACGCAAGCATCTGTTCCAGGTTTCAATGGAGAAGAACCATGATGCTGACCTTGCAGGTTTGCGTCATACGGTTGGAGGAAGAGTACTGTTTAATGAGAAAGCAACATTGCAGGAACTGATTCGCCGGGTGGAAAATGGACATGCATTCAGACGTACACAAGTTACTGAACAATACACATATGAACAGTATAAAGAAGAAATCAATGGAGATGATCTTCTGATTGGTGTACTGAATAAAACAGGACATTTTGAACCGTTTGTAAAAGACTGGGAAGAAGTGATTAATCCAGGAGATACGCTGATCCGCCTTACTTCTTCAACGAAAGAAGCGGAAAAAGTAAAGCAGAAAATGAATGGAAATGAGTAAAGGTATCCCCGTCCGGAGAGTGTGATATGCACTTTCCGGATTTTTTTATGGAGAACTTTTGGAAGCGCGGGACGTGCAGGTAGCACGTTCAAGTTACCGGTTATGACCGTCTTGGCGTGCGATACGACCATCAACAGTGCTCATACAACCGTCGGGCCTGGTGTGTCGGACCGTCACAGCTCAACATACAACCGTCAATAACCTCAAAAGGCCGTTCAGCCGTTCAGTTAAGAACACACGCGTCAAATAGTCATTTGTGATATGCTAAAAAAATCGAACTAAAAAGGATGGGTTCAACGATGAAAAAAACAGTTGTATTGGCAGAAAAGCCTTCAGTTGGCCGGGATATTGCCAGAGTGCTTGACTGCCATAAAAAAGGAAATGGATATCTTGAAGGAGACAAATATATTGTTACGTGGGCACTTGGTCATTTGGTGACACACGCAGACCCTGATCATTATGGAGACCAGTATCAGTCGTGGCGCCTGGAAGATTTACCGATCCTTCCTGAAGAAATGAAGCTGGTTGTGATTAAAAAGACAGGAAAGCAGTTTCAAAGTGTGAAAAGTCAGCTTACACGTGGTGATGTTGGAGAAATTGTTATTGCCACAGATGCAGGACGGGAAGGTGAACTCGTTGCACGCTGGATCCTTGAAAAAGCAAAAGTGAGTAAGCCGGTTAGACGTCTATGGATTTCTTCTGTCACCGACAAAGCGATTCAGGAAGGCTTCAAAAACCTGAAAGACGGAAAAAGTTATGAACCACTATATTTTTCAGCTGTAGCCCGGGCAGAAGCTGATTGGATTGTCGGCATTAACGCGACCCGTGCGCTTACAACCAAGTTTAATGCTCAGCTCTCAACAGGTCGTGTGCAGACACCAACGATTGCAATGATTGCCATGCGCGAACAGGAAATTCAGCAATTCAAATCGAAAAAGTATTATGGACTGCAGGCGAAAGCAGACGGTTTAACGCTGAAATGGACAGATGGAAAAACCAATCAAACGTTTGACCAGCAAAAAGTGGATAACCTTTTAGAGAAGACTAAAGGGCATGAAGCGGTGATTAAGGATGTTAAAAAGACGCCTAAGAAAACATTTCCCAAGCCTTTGTATGACTTGACCGAATTACAGCGGGACGCGCATAATCGCTATCATTTCTCGGCAAAAGAAACGCTGTCTGTATTGCAAAAGCTATATGAACAGCACAAGCTTGTAACGTATCCAAGAACAGATTCAAGGTTTTTGACGTCTGATATGACTGAAACCCTGTCTGACCGTTTAAAAGGCATGAAGGTACCACCTTATGCACAGCACGTCGTAAAGCTGTTGCGTAAACCGATTAAAGCAGGAAGTTTTATTAATGATGCAAAAGTAACTGACCATCATGCGATCATTCCGACAGAGGAAACGCTCCGGACAGAGAAGTTGAATGATAAGGAATGGAAACTTTACAGCTTAATTGCTGAACGTTTCCTGGCTGTCCTCATGCCTCCTTATGAATATGAACAAACCGTGATCACCGCGGAAATTGGTGGTGAAACATTTACTGCTAAAGGAAACATTCCTATAAAACTTGGATTTAAAGAGCTTGATCAGAGTGAAGAAGAGCAGCATGCAGCACTTCCTGGTATTGAAAAAGGAAGTCGTCTGAGCGTGCAGAATGTCAGCATGACAACTGGTGAGACACAGCCGCCGGCAAGATTTAATGAAGCAACACTGTTATCGGCAATGGAAAATCCGAAAGCTTACATGCAGGGTGAGAAAAAAGAGCTGATTGAAAAGCTTGGGGAAACAGGTGGTCTTGGTACGGTAGCAACACGTGCTGATATTATTGAAAAGTTATTTAATAGCTTTTTAATCGAAAAGCGGGGCAACGATATTTTCCTAACTTCTAAAGGCCGTCAGCTGCTGGATTTGGTTCCTGAGGAATTAAGATCGCCAGCACTGACTGCACAATGGGAACAAAAACTTTCTGCAATTGCGAATGGAAAACTGACACAACAGGCATTCATGGCTGAAATGACGCAGTTTTCAAAAGACGTCGTTCGCTCAATCAAAAACAGTAAAGCGCAATACAAGCACGATAATATGACAGGCACGCACTGCCCGGACTGCGGCAAACTCATGCTTGAAGTGAACGGCAAAAATGGAAAAATGCTTGTCTGTCAGGACCGTGACTGCGGCCATCGTAAAAATATCGCGAAGAAAACAAACGCCCGCTGTCCAAAATGTAAAAAGAAAATGGACCTCCGTGGTGAAGGAGATGCGCAGACATTCAGCTGCGTCTGCGGCTACCGTGAAAAAATGGATGCTTTCCAAAAGCGCCGCAAAGAAAATCAGAAAAACAAAGCAGGCAAACAGGACGTGAAGAAATACATGAAAAAACAGGATCAGGACGAACCTGTGAATACGGCACTTGCCGATGCACTGAAAAACCTGAAGCTGTAAGAAAAAAGCGTTTCTCTCCATTAGTTGGAGGGAAACGCTTTTTTAGTAGGGGTGAGGCACAGAGGGGACGAAATTGTCTGCGCTACTTTTAGAACCATTCTAAAAATGAATCACTCAACTCCGTCCCCGCTGTGCCGCCTAAAAAATATCTAACCCACTTCCGCATGTCTAGCGGCAGCTCTTTTATAGAAAATCATAAAGAATGTCACGCTTGCAACAGCAAGGAGCGTCAGTACAATAAACAGGTTACTGTAAATCACGTTGTCCCCGCTTGAAGAGAGCGGATTCAAACGCAGCGTTACACCCTGAATCTCAAGCACTGCGCCGAATATTGCGCTGGCAAATGCACCGCCCATAAAGTTCAGCAGATTGAATAATCCAATCCCGACGCCATTTTCCTCGCGGCTGAGCGTGGATGATAAAATGTCGGCAGTTGAGCTCTGAACAAGCGGGAAGCCAATATATGCCACCAGCATACAGATTGAGATGATCCATGCTTCACTTCCTGCGAAAGTTGAAATCAGCAGACAGCCTCCTGCAATCAAAAGGAGCGCAGTGATAACCACTGGGACACCGCCTCGCTTATCAATGACGCGTCCGCCCACCTGACCGAGAAAACCTGAAATAATTGCACCTGGAAACAGCACGAGTCCAATGCCGATTGTCGACAGCGTATTCAGATCACGAAGCATAATCGGAATAATGAAAATCAGTCCAAATAGACACGATGTCCCGAAAAAGCTTGTCAGTACTGTAACGGTATAACGTTTATTTTTCAAAATCGCCGGCTGGATAAAAGGATTTTTTGCCTTTATCGTCCACCAGATAAACATTCCGCCCGCAATTGCTGTAATCGCAAGTATCCACAGTGTGTAGGTTGTGATTACAAACAGCAGACTGGCAACAGTAATCGCAATCAGAATGGCCCCTGGGATATCCACACTCCCTTTTCGGCGTTCCTCAATAGGAAGCCATTTTCTGAAGAGGGGGATAGAGAGCGCAGACATCATTGAAATCACAAAAAGAAAACGCCAGTCCAGCACACCACCGACTAAGCCGCCAACGATAGGTCCGACTCCTGATGCGAACGCAACAGTTGATGCCACATAACCGAATACTTTACCACGGCTGGAAGGCATGAACCTGGCAGGAATAATAAATGAAAGCGCAGGAATACTTGCGCCGCCCATTGCCTGAAAAATTCTCGCTACGATTAGCGTAGTAAAATTGGGGGATAAAAATCCGATCAGAGAACCAATTGCAAATAAAGAAATCCCGATCGTAAATAGAGTACGGATCGCAAATAAATCAGCAAGCTTACCGTACATCAAAGAACCAATTGCGAAGACCAGAATATATCCCGTCAGTACCCAGCTGACCTGGGACGGAGATAAATCAAAATCTGCTGCAATATCCGGTATCGCAACATTGAACATTGTCCCGTTCATCACAGTGAAAGCCAGTATTAAACAAATTAAAAAAGTCAGCTTTTTCTTCTGACTATCAGCAACTTCTATTATATCTGTCATGTTAAAACCTCTTACTTTCTGTTTTATAAAGCTGTCTTCCGGGAACCGCTGCCTCTTTCCGTGGGGGACTGCGCTTTCCTGCCCCCGGGCGGTGAGCCTCCTCAGCTTCGCTTGCGGGGTCTCACCTGTCCCTTTCTGGGGCGGGAGTCTCCGTCCAATACTCCAAGAGTCAGCTGGATATTGCTTATGCACGAAGCATCTTTGAAAATTCTAGTTATTTTAAAAGGATAAAGTTCTTGATCAGCAGATGTTTGGAGCGTAAGGGGGCGACTCCTATGGCAGGAAGGGACAGGTGAGACGATCACGGCGCAGCCTGATGGCTCAGCGCCCGGCCATGGAAAGCGTCCCCCTGAAGCGGAAATCATCTGCGTTTATCATAAACTTTTTTATTTCGCTATCCAAAATAATCATAGAGCCTCCACTGAAGAATGTAAAACAGTTTAGCGCTAATCGTGTAAAATAAAAATAATCAGAAAATGCAAAGGGGCGTTACAAATTGGGAAGAGGAAAAACAAATGCTATGCGTATATTGGATGCTGCCGGCCTCTCATATAAAACAATGGATTACAGCACAAAAGACGGTTTGAATGATGGTATTTCAGTAGCGGAGAAGGTTGGTCGTGACTCAGAAGAAGTATTTAAAACGCTTGTTACACAGGGACATTCAAAACAATACTACGTCTATGTTGTGCCAGTGGATCGGGAACTGAATCTCAAAAAAGCGGCATCCGCTGCAGGGGAAAAGAAAGTGGAGATGATCCCAATGAAGATTCTTCATCAGGTTACAGGTTACATAAAGGGAGGCTGTTCTCCAATCGGAATGAAGAAACAGTTTCCCACCTTTATCGATCAGTCGGCTGACGGGCACAAAACGATCTTAGTGAGCGCCGGGCAGATTGGTAAACAAATTGAAATAAAACCCGCTGACCTCAGTCATATCACGGCTGGTGCTTATGCGGAACTGACATAATACGTATTGGGACGTTTAATGATTTCGCCTGACGGGTAAAATTCTCCTGTACAGCAATTTAAAGCAATTAATCAGGAGGAGATAAGCATGAGTCTATTTTACAAAGAGTTTACAAACGACGAAGAAGTAGTAAATGCAATTGGCTCCATTAAAGCAAAAGGTGTCAACGAGGACACAATTTATGTCGTGACACATGATGATGACCGTACGAAACGAATTGCAGATAATGCTGATGCGAATACGCCAGGCGGATTTGCATCGAAAGCAAAAAATATTTTCAATAAAAAAGGCGATGAGCTTCGTGACCAGTTCAAGGGTCTTGGCTTCACAGCAACTGAAGCAGAAAACCTTGAAGAAAGACTGGACGAAGGTAAAGTAATCGTAGTCGTAAAAGACGCGCCAGCAGGCTTTACATTATAAAACAATTAGAAAATCTGTCCTCTTAGCAGGGCAGATTTTTTTGGTAGATCGGTAGTATAGAGAGAGGGGTAGGTATATTTACACGATACGTTGAACCATTGTGATGTTATGGCGAACATTCATGATTTCCCATCGAACCTAAACCCCTATTCGCCGAACATCACGCCTTATTAAGCGAATCTATCCACATTCAATCCTCCTCATCCAAAACCCCGCTCAAATATGTTACAGTAGTCTAAGTGAAAATACGGTAATGGGTTTTTTTAACCCTTTTGAAAGAGGTATGACTGATGAATAAAAAAGAAAAAACATTGCGCTGGAGCTTTTTCCTCGTTGGGCTTGTCATTCTTGGACTGGGCATCTCGTTGACAATTAAAGGACAGCGGCTTGGAATTGGTCCGTGGGATGTACTGCATGTTGGATTGTTCCAGCAGCTGGGGTTAACGGTAGGAACATGGGCTATTCTGGTCGGAGCATTCATCATTGCGATCACTGTATTAGTGACAAAAAAGCCGCCACGAATCGGCGCAATTCTGAATATGCTGTTAATCGGAGTATTTATTGATCTTTTCATCTGGCTGATTCCTGAGCCTCAGACGCTGATTGGTGCAACAGCGATTTTATTATTTGGCATTGTTGTGATGGGTTACGGAATCGGAATTTATGTATCTGCAGATCTCGGTGAAGGGCCGAGAGATACGGTGATGATGATGATTGTGCGCAGGACTGGTTGGAATCTGTCGAAGGTCCGTAGAGGAATTGAAGTTGTTGCGCTGATAATTGGCTGGATGCTGGGCGGACCCGTAGGCGTTGGGACGATTCTGATCGCATTTTTCACAGGGACCATTGTCAATATGTCTCTTCCCCAGAGCAGAATGGCCCTTCAAAAGATGATCGAGAAAGATAGTAAAGCTGCAGCACATCACGCCTGATTATCCGAGCAAATCGGTTGGTTATAGAAAGAACGTCCTGTAAACTTATATGAAAAAGCAGGAGTGGGTTTTGTGTACGATTTTACAAAAACAGATGCGCAGAAGAGAATGCTGGTTGATTTGAACAGGCTCATTCCTTCATTTAAAAAGCGCGAACATTCACTTGATGAACCAAATGCTTATCCTGAAGAAAATATAAAAGAACTAATTGATCTTGGTTATTCAAAACTGACACTGCCAACAGAATTCGGTGGTCAGGGGTTGGGATTATATGAGCTTGTGATCTTTCAGGAAGCTATTGCCAGAGGGAGCGGTGCTACAGCGCTGTCGATCGGATGGCATACTGGCACTCTCCTTGAATTCAGTGAAAGACGCCATTGGAAAAAGGAAGCGGCAGCGTTTATTTTAGATAAAATAAAAAGTGGTGCAATCGTAAATACAGCTGCGACTGAAAAAGGAGCGGGGAGTCCTGCGAGAGGCGCACTGCCTGCCACAACTGCAGTCAAAACAGCTGCAGGATGGGAGATAACAGGGGAGAAATCTTATACGTCACTTGCGCCAATGCTGGACTATATTTTTGTCACAGCAGTCGTAGAAGGAACGGAACAGGTGGCAACCTTCATCATTCCCGGTAATTCAAAAGGTGTTTCAATCAGGGAATCATGGGACAGTATTGGGATGCACGGCACTGCCAGCCACGACCTCGTATTAGATAAAGTCGAGATTCCTGAGACCTATATACTGAAAGACGGCAAAGAAGCAGGTGCCAAACCGCCAATGAGCTGGCTTCTGCACATACCTGCATGCTATATCGGAATTGCCGGAGCAGCACTTGAAGATGCAGCGAATTTCGCAGCCTCCTATGAACCTGCTTCACTCGGAAAACCGATTGGTACGCTGCCGAATGTTCAGGAAAAGCTGGGCGATTTGCAGGTTAAGCTGCTCAGTGCGAGACAGGTACTTTATCATACCGCAGAAGCCTATGAGCGTGCGGAAAATAAAGAGGATGTACTTGTGCTTTTAAGTTCAGCAAAAGTGAATATTACAAATGCAGCGATAGAAATTGTGGAAAAATCAATGCGAATTGTCGGACCGCAGAGCATGTCTGCATCAAGTCCAATGCAGCGTTATTACCGCGATGTACGGATGGGGCTGCATAACCCGCCGATGGAGGATATGGTGAAAGGACAGTTTGGTAAGATGATGGTGGACCAGTGAGGTGGAAACTGTTGGGCGTGCGTTATTAATTGGCTTATCTGTCTGGATATATGGTTCAGCCCTGGATTTAATTGAATCACTTCTTTCGTTAATTGAACGTTTGTCTATTTGAGCCGTAGGAATTGATACACCAGCAGTCATAATTGGTTCACCTCCAGGCTTAATCGAATCACCGCCAGACGTAATTGAACGCACCACACAAAAAAACCGAGATACGGGAACATTCCCCCGTGTCTCGGCTTTTTTCTATTCCAGAGTTACATTATCAATCTTAATTTCATGCGCTTCATTTGCTTCACCAGCAATTGTTCCCATCAGAAACTTCAGGCTAAGTGAATCCTGAGTCGCTGCAGTAAATGTAAATTCATAAGTCTGCTGATCGCCTGTAAGTTCGACGATTTCAGATAGTGATCGTGCGTAATTAGCAGTTTCAAGTGTTACCTCAATCTTACGGTCAACAGTCGAACTTGCATCAAACGAAAGAGTATACGTTTTTCCAGGAAGCAGTGACAGGTTTTCCTGGTAAAGCTGGACTCCCCAAGGCTCCTGGCTCTGTTGACCAATCTGAATCAATGCATGGTCATCAACGTGCAGCACATCCGCATCAGTGTCAAAGTGTGAATACGTCACCCAAGGATCTAATCCTCCATCAAACGACCCGTTCTGAATTGGTGCATCACTTGCAGGTCCACCAACTCTTTTCAGTGAAACATTATCAAGTTCCACATTGCCTTCACCGCCAAATGAAAGGACGAATTGTGCATTCAGGTCAGTGACTGCCGGCATGGTGAATTGTACATTTTCTATTGACCATTCTGTGTCAGCTGATACGGTTTCGCTTGCATAAACAGTCGAGCCGTCTTCGCTGATCAATTCAACTCGAAGGTCGCGCGTCTCATCGGCTTTTACATCCATCGTCAGTTCATAAGGGCTTTCACTTTGCAGCTGAATGCCTTTTTGAACAAGCTGAGCGTCTGAATCGTTTGCTGTCAGGACGCGGTTTTCAGGGTCTACTGATACAGCTCCGTCTGTCACATGCCAATAAAGAAGTCTGTCAGGGAAGCCCTGATCAAATGTTCCGTTATAGATTAAGTTTCCGTTTTTAAGAGGTGCCTTTGAAGCATCCGGATCAATTTCAGGTGCTGTTGTTTCTTCAATTCTTACATTGCCAATCCAGACAGGAAGTGTTGAAAGACCAAGGTTGAACTCAAGGCGTGCTTTCAGGTCTGTTTCTTCTGTCATCTGGAAGACAGTTTCATAGGTCTGAACTTCATTTGTCAGTGAGAAGGATTCACTGCTTGAGTAAGTGGCATAATCTCTGTCAGCATCTCCACTTACTTTTACATTAATATCACGATTGTTCGTAGACTTTGCGTCAAAGCTCACTTTGTAATATCGGCCTTTGCCAATCGTTACATCCTGAATCAGCTGAATAGCATAAGGCTGACTGCCGCCGTTTTGAATATCGGCTTTGGCAAATGTCTGTCCATTCAGCTCATCAAGTGACAGTGATGCCTGTCCGCCAAAGTCAGGCAGTGCAAGGAAATACCAGTGATCAGTTCCTGGAACACCTTCAACACCTTTTACAGTGCCCGTATCTTCAGTGAAGTCATTGTTATAGACAAGGTTACCGTCTTCAAGCGGCAGCTTCGCATTTTCAGGAAGCGGCTCTGCTTCAACGACAGGCAGTTCAGGTGACTGGTATTCGCGTCCTGTCAGGTCATACACACGAACATAGTCAACGTTCATTGACTGTGGGAACATGGTGTCTTCTGTCGGATCTCCATCAAAGTTTCCGCCAATCGCAAGGTTTAATAGCATATGGAAAGGCTGGTCAAACGGAGCAGGATAAGTATGGTTTGCAGCTGCGTTTTGCTCTTTGCTGTACCAGTTATTCTGCGTCTGTGTCAGTACGCCGTCTACATACCAACGGATCTCACCAGGCTCCCATTCAACTGAATAGACGTGCTCATCAGCAATCGTTGAACCATCCGGGAACGTGTATTCAGCGCCAGTATATTTATTGTTCGGCCATGTTTCACCATAGTGAATCGTGCCAATTGCGTGATGAGGCTGGCTTCCCTGTGCTTCTAAAATATCAATCTCTCCTGAAGCTGCCCAGCCGCCGTAACGGTCTTCTTCAGGAAGCATCCAGAATGCAGGCCAATAACCTTTTCCTGTTGGAAGGGAAGCCTTCATTTCAAACTTTCCGTATGTTTTCGAAAAGTTACCTTTTGTATTCAGACGCGCAGATGTATATGAAAAGCCTTCATATTCCTCTTCAAGCGCTGTGATGACAAGGTTTCCATCTTCAGTTCGTGCATTTTCAGGACGGTCAGTATAATACTGCTTTTCGTTATTTCCCCATCCAGGCACGAATGTTCCGTTTGCATCATAAAATCCGTTGCCGATCTCAAACGTCCATTTAGAGCGATCGATTTCATTGCCGTTGAATTCGTCATGCCAGATCAATGACCAGGGTGATACGAAATCCTCCGGGTTTTGTGTCGAAATACCATTGAGTTCAAATGCCGTTTCAAGTTCAGCATTTTCAATTAATCCCTCACCGGTTAAAGATGAACCGGCAGCAAGTTGTGATACTTCAAGTGACTTAATCAGGCTGTCGAGCGGGTGCTCCACATCTGTAAGCGCATTCAAAAATAAGGTTTCAATCACACCATCAATTGATAGTTCATTCAGTTGTTTAGATTGACCCTTATTCTTACCTTCAGCAGTAACTGAAGTGAATTCTCCTGACAGATCCAGCGATGAACCATTCAGTAGCGAAACTTCCTTAAAACCATCAGCGGTAAGCTCAGTTTCTATAAGAGAACCGTTTCCATCAAACAGCGTTTCTTCTATAGTTGAATCACCGGACACTGTAAAAGTTGAATCATGTGGAGACGTTTTTACAAAAAGAGTTTGCAGGGAAGAGTCATTGATCGTTAAACTTTCAGGTGCTTTACCCTTTATGTAGACGGTTCCTTCAACTGTGACGTTATCAAGTGTAATATTTTTTCCGGCAGCTGGTGTAATATGAAGATCACCTTTAATGACTTCATTACTCAGCACATCGTTTTTCAGGTTAACGTTGTCTTTCTTGGCAAAACCTGTGCCTGCGAAACTGGACATAGATAGCGAGAAGACTAACAGCAGTGCACTACTCTTTTTTAACATTCAATTGCCTCCTTTATTTTTGTCCTACGTGGGACATTTGATATTAACTATAAAAGCATTCATCATCTTTGACAACATGTTTTTGCGATAATGAATGCTTTATGTGTAAAAAGGTACTATTGATCTAGTGTGAAAAATCAGTTTATTTAAAGGTGTATATCAAGAAAAGGGTTCAGTACACGAATCCCGCTCAATTAATGCTGCCGTAAAAGGTTTTACAGGCGCAGGAACACCGTATTCAACATGACTGATTAATTGCTCCACCAGATATTCAGCCATTTCCACTCTCGGAAGCTGCATGGTTGTGAGAGAGGGGTTTGTGTATTCTGTGAGACGGATATTATCAAAACCAATCAATGAGATCTGCTTTGGGACGGAAATACCGTGTTCACCCAATGCCTTCAATGCTCCGATTGCAATCAGGTCATTTGAACAGACAACAGCTGTCGGCAGGGTGCCTTTTCCAATCCAGTCTGTAATTGCTTCGTAGCCAGCCTGTTCAACGAAGCTCCCGAAATAAACAGGACCTTCTTCAAGTTTTGCTTGTTGCATAGCCTGCTTGTAACCATCCAGACGTTCAACTGCTGCACGGTTTTCCTGTTCACCGGTAATGATCCCGATCCGCTGGTGCCCAAGCTTTATAAGGTGGCTAGTTGCATGAAGTGAGGACTCCTCATTTAAAAGAATTGGAACAGGTATATCCTGCTGGTCCGCATCGAGGTTGTTCTGATCAAACACACCGACTAAAAAGCCGGCCTGTCTGATTTCGTTTACCGTTTTCTGTACACTTGACCAGCTGATGATCATTCCTGCATCAATGCTTTTCTCCCTGTACAGCTTTAAGATAGGGGAAGTGTCATCAATGGTAGAAGTTGTGACAAGTACATTATAGCCGCGATCCGCGCAGGAGCTGATCATACTGCTGATGACTGTGCTGTAAAACAGGTCATCTGCATAAATGTTATGTTTTTCAGGATCCTGAATAATAAATAACCCGAGCGTCTGCGTTTTCTTTTTTGTTAATCGTCTTGCAGAGACGTTGGGGTGGTAGTTGTGTTCATTCATGATTTGAAGAATGCGTTCACGCGTTTCTTTTTTTACCTGGGGTGAATCATTCAACACCCGTTGGACCGTTTTTCTAGAAACGCCGGCGAGTTTTGCTATATCAAAAATATCCATTATTTCCTCCTGAATGTTGCTTATACAGTCTATTATAGCCGATGGGAACAAGGCTTGCATCAGCAGAAAGAGCAGGACAAAACATAGTATGTAAATTATACTGAATGTAAGACTCACAGTGATGATATACAAGCGTCAGGCTAGGAGAAATAAGTATGAAAAAGGGGTAATGCCAAATGAAGAAATGGTGGATCAGTTTAAAAGACAAAGTTTGGCTCAGACCCGCTGGATATAGTTTGCTGGCTGTACTGCTGGCAGCAGCTGTTGGATACATTGATATCAATTACGGGGGAACCGTTTCGGATTTACCGATGATCTTTTATACTGAAGTCGAGCTTGCGCAGGCAATCCTGACTGCACTTATTACTGCACTTCTAACGATGACTACATTTACATTTTCAACAATAATGGTTGTGCTGACAACATATGCTTCACTTTACTCACCAAAAACAATTAAGAATTTTATTACAGATCCATTTACACTCAGAGTGTTGGGTATCTTTATGGGTGGATTTATTTATTCTACGCTTTCGATGCTGTTTATGAGAGACAGCTTCTCGGATGAACCGGTCATTGCGGGTGTAGTCGGTGTCTTTATCGCCATCATGTGTCTCGTGTTTTTTGCGATCTTTATTCACCACGTAGCGAATGATATTCAGGCAAGCCGTTTAATTGAACGTTTGGCAAATGACACGGATGATGTAACAGACTATTATTTTCAATTGATGCAAAAACCAAACGTCTCACTGGAACACTCGGGTGAAAACTGGAATGTTGGTCAGACGTATTTTCAGGTTCAGGCACAGGATTACGGCTACGTTCAGTATATAGATTTAGACCAGCTTGCTAAAAAAGCAGCGGCGCATGAAGTGAAAATTGAAGTTAATGTACCAATCGGTGAGTATGTTCATAAAGCAACACCATTGCTGACCGTATTCGTCCGTCCTGAAAGACTTCCTGAGGTTAGAGACCTGCCGCTTGCTGATAGCTTTTTGATCGGAAATGAAAGAGACGTAAGGCAGGATCCGGTATTTGCTATTCAAAAGATGGTGGAGGTTGCGCTGCGTGCGATTTCACCGGGAATTAACGATCCGAATACTGCCAATGACAGCATCAGACATATTGGAAGGCTGCTTGGAAACATGGCGCAGCTTCCCGTGCGTGCAATTCTTATGACAGATCAATACGGAGATGGCATCGTGAAAGTCAGCCTGCCGTCATTTAGAGATATACTGTACAAAACGTTTTTTCAGCTGCGTCACTATGGCAAAGAGGATGTGTCTGTACTCACTGCGATGCTTGAAGCGATTGCATTTGCAGGAGAGAACGCTCCGCACCAGCATCTTACTTCACTGAGAGATATTGCGAAATATGTCATTGAAAAAGCAGAACTTGAACAAATGCCTGCTATGGACCGGGAATGGATTAACCAGAAGTTGCAGGCCGTGGAAAGGGTAACAGGTAAATAAAAAGGACATTCCGCATTGGAATGTCCTTTTACTATGAGACCATCGTTTTCAGCAGCTGCTGGTATGTTTTGGATTCATGTGTCAGTCCCGCTGCAAGATAAGTCTGGGAAAGCTGTTCGACAGGTTCTCTCGATTCCGGATTCAGTTCCATTTCATAAGAGAAGCAGTCAATCGCCTCATGATAAAATCCGATTTCTTTATACAGGAAGCCTGCTTTCGCCTGCTGTTCCGGATCCTCTGCGATCTCAGTCAGCTGACTGACGATTTTAAAAACAGGAAGGTGGGCCACTGGTTTTAATTGTTTTTCCAAATCGTGAATGTCACGATTTGCAGTATTTTTCAGTGCAGATAGTATGATCTGATTGAGCTCTTCAGGATGATCAGACAGCAGTGGTGAAAGCTTCTTACACAGATCTTCAAGAGATAATTCTGCAAGGTTGTCCTGGTCCTGGAGTAAAGCTCTCACATCCCGTACATCTGAAGCCTTCAGTTTGAAGGGATGCGTTACAAGTATTTGAAGCGCTTCTGCAGGTTGTTCATTTCTGATGAATTCTTTAAAAGAGTTTCTTGCAGGCTCATCAAAGCCATCTGCGAGCAGTCGCTCAAACAGTAATTGTGCCTGAGAAGAAGAGTAATGGCTGCCTGTAAAAGCTGATAAAGTTTGGAAGGTGCCGGGACTTGGCTTACTTCTGTATTCCTCCTCCGCAGCAGCAAGCTGATACTGTACTGAAAAGTTGTCCGTCAGCTTACGTTCCTCCCATAGTTTTCTTCTATCTTTGCTGAAATCCATTTTATCCGGTCTGATCGACTGAACCCATTCATGATCAGGGTAAATGGCTTTAATTCTTTCGTATATAATCGTTGCTTTTTGGAATTTGCCATCGCGTTTATAAGTATAGTAATGATCTCTGAGGACTTTAAATAATTTTTCTTCTTTAATTAAGCCATCAAAACAGCTGAAAATCTCGACTGCTTTTAAAGGATTGTCTTCTATTTTTTTCAGCAGTGCTGTAAATGTCCTATTAGTTAGCGTACTTTCAGGTTCTGCAAGCTGCTCTGCAAGAGGATGCGGGCATAAAAAAACAATTCCCTGTGTGAACGCTTCTTCAGTGTAGCTGCGCCTTTTGGAGCGGCTCACTTTTTTAGCGGCAAGGAATTGCTGGTCTTCAAAATATAGGTGATATAAATGATGATGCTCATCGTGTGCTTCAAGAATCGTACACGGAACGTGAATAGCCAGACGGACTGGTGTCAGGACGGTTAACGACTGATCTTTTTCTTTTAAATAAAAGGTTTGACTCATCATTCTCGTTCCTCCTCTCAAGTTCAGTACAAGTATATCATACTTTTCAGAATTCAGACTAATCCATTTGGATCAGGACTAAAGTTTATTTGGGTATCGAAATAAATGAATTAACGCATAATTGTCACCATATAGGAAAAAATTACCGTGTGAAATTTCACTTTTTTCTGAAAATTTTGCATGTTAAGCTGTAAACGCATGGAAATATAGTTCGAAAGGGGAAATAATATGAAGAAGAAACCGGTATTAAAAGTACTATCTTCAAGTGCACTTGCACTGTCTCTGTTAGCACCGGCCGCGATGGTACCAGGAACAGCATCAGCTGCACCTGCAGATACAAAAAACTGGGATACAGAACGATACGGTGACCAGCAGGATATTGATACATATCTTCAAAGTCTGACTGAAGATGAGGACTTTTTAAAGCAGGCGGAAAAGAAAATTAAAGAGCAGGCAGACAAGCTGCAGGCTGACCAGGAAACTGCAGGTTCTGCTGGTCAATCAGAAGAGAACTTTACTTATAACGGTGGAACGAAGCTGTTTCTTGATCGTGATTTAGCCTTTAAAGAATTCACTCTGCGAAGCGTCGGTGAAAACGTAGAAGTTTGGGTAGCAAATGATCTCAGTTACCCAGAAGGAGACCCTCGTGGAACTGACATTGTTACACAGGAGCAGGTAGATAAACTGAAGGATGAATTCGATTCCAATATGTACCCGGTCGCAACAGACTTCTTTGGATCACCTGACCAGCTTGATGGATCAAACGCTACGGTTCCCGGGATGGTCGGGCTGCCTGACGACTATTATGAAGGCAGCGACAAAGTGATGATGATGATCGATAACGTAAAAGATGATGCTTATTATGATTCTGAATATCCGTTCTTCGTAGCCGGATTCTTCTGGCAGACACTAGAAAACTATACGGATCGAAATATGATTACAATTGATACTAATAACTGGGGAGAGCGTCTTGAGTCAACCTTCTATGCAACAACAATTCATGAACTTCAGCATTTAATACACGCAGATAATGATGCAGCTGAGGAAACATGGTTGAATGAAGGAATGTCAACATTCTCTGAATATCTTGGTGGATATGGTCACGGCGAAGGATCAATTAACTTCTTCCTTGATCACCCTGAGAACTCACTTGTAAACTGGGATGAACATAATAGTGCCTCTACTGGACCGGAAACCATTGCAGATTATGGTCAGGTCTATCTTTTCACTCTTTACCTATATGATAAGTATGGCCAGGAATTAATCCGTGAACTTGCGACTGCAGAGTCCCAGGGGATTGCCTCAGTGAATGAAGTATTTGCTTCTAACGGAATTGATATGACATTTAAAGAAGTATATCAAAATTTCATGACAGCACTTGCTCTTGATGATGGAAAAGGAAATAAAGGGCTTTACGAATTTGACAGTATTAACCTGCGTGACCTTCCAGTAGATAACGAAGGAACTAAGCGTGGAACAACTGTCAGCTATGAAAATGCACTGGCAGTAGAAAAAGAAGGAGTACCTGCATGGGGCGGAGACTTTAAATCAATTGATTTCACAAACAAAGTGAAAGATTTCAAGTTTAACGGAGAAGATTTCCTCCAGAAGTGGCAGACAGTTGAAGATCCATTAAACCCGGACAACCAGGTGCTTTACAGCCAGAATGGTGCTGAAGATGACAGCGAGCTGATTTTCACAGCTGATCTAACAGGGACTGATTCAGCAACGCTCACATTTGATCACCTGTATGACATTGAAGAAACATGGGACTATGGCGTTGTTCAGGTATCAACTGATAACGGAGAAACATGGACTTCACTAGCAAACGAAAATACACGTACAGAGGTTGCTGAAGGTGGATACCCAACAATTATAGAAAACGTACCAGGATTCACTGGTAAAGTAGATGAGTGGACAAACGAATCATTCGACCTAAGTGAATATGCAGGTCAAGAAGTCCTTGTCTCATTCCGCTACATGGAAGACTGGGCATACAGCAATGAGGGGTGGTATGTTGATAACATTCAGGTTGAAGCAGCAGACTTCGAAGCTGATGGATCAACTGTTGACCCATTTACTTCACTCGCTGAAATAAATGAAGAATTTGTTGAATACACAGTTACATTCATTCAAGAACGCGGAAAAGGGAATGCGCACCCGAAAGTGTGGCACGTCGATCCATTTAACGTAACAGATGAGGATGCACTCAAACTGAATCAGCTGTTTAAAAACAACAACGTTAAAATGATTACGACATATGCAGCGCCGGAAGGTATCACAAGTCCGATTGAATTCACTTATGAGCTTTTGACGAAAGGGAATAAGAATAACAGATAGTTAAGAGAGATTGAGAAAACAACAAAAATACCATGGATACATCAGAATTATAAGTATAATCAAAGGTGAACGAAGCGGAAGGCGGTGACTCCAGCGTGAGAAGCGTGACAGCTAAGACCCCGCAGCGCGAAGAGGCTTAGCGCACGCCACGCGAAAAGCATCCGCCTGCAGCGCAGTGAACCGATTACAGCAGAGACTGAGACATATTTAATTTGTCCCAGTCTCTTTTTTGATCCGTGTATACAAATAGTGAAAGTCGGTAAATGATAGAATGTACAACATCATTACTTTGTCCGCAATACATAAACATGTTAAAATAAAAACTGTGTTAAATACTTTTAAAACAACAAAATATGTTCTTTTCAGAAGGACAAATGTAAACGAGGAGGAAATGTAATGTCTAAAGTACTTCATCAGTTTTTACAGGACAACCTGAACGATTTAAAAGAAAAGGGACTATATAATGAAATTGATCCGGTGGAAGGTCCAAACGGTGCAAAGATCACGATTGGCGGCCAGAAACTGATTAATCTGTCGTCAAATAACTACCTTGGACTTGCGACCAATGACCATTTAAAAGAAGTTGCAAAAAAAGCAATTGATCATTATGGTGTAGGTGCCGGAGCAGTCCGTACAATCAACGGTACACTGGATGTGCACGTGAAACTTGAAGAAAAGCTGGCTGAATTCAAAGGTACGGAAGCTGCAATTGCATACCAGTCAGGCTTCAACTGCAATATGGCTGCGATCTCAGCAGTTATGGATAAAAATGATGCGATTCTATCAGATGAACTGAATCACGCTTCTATCATTGACGGCTGCCGCCTCTCTAAAGCAAAAATTATCCGTGTGAAACATTCAGATATGGAAGATCTTCGTGCAAAAGCGAAAGAAGCAACAGAATCAGGTCAGTACAACAAAGTGATGGTTATTACTGACGGCGTATTTTCAATGGATGGAGACGTTGCAAAACTTCCTAAAATCGTTGAAATTGCAAAAGAGTTCGACCTGATCACATATGTAGACGATGCACACGGTTCAGGTGTAATGGGGAAAGGTAAAGGAACGGTTAAACATTTCGGACTTGAAAAAGAAGTGGATTTCCAGATGGGGACACTATCCAAGGCAATCGGAGTTGTTGGGGGTTATGTAGCCGGCACACAGGATCTGATTGACTTACTGAAAGTCCGTTCACGTCCATTCCTATTTTCTACTGCATTAACACCAGGAGATACCGTTGCAATTACTGAAGCACTTCAAATCTTAATTGACAGCACTGAACTCCACGATAAACTGTGGGAAAACGGACGTTACCTTAAAGATGGCCTGAAAAAGCTGGGCTTTGATATCGGGGAAAGTGAAACACCAATCACACCTTGTATTATTGGTGAAGAAAAGCTGACTCAGCAATTCAGCAAACGTTTGTTTGAAGAGGGTGTATACGCAAAATCAATCGTATTCCCAACCGTTCCACGCGGTACAGGACGTGTAAGAAATATGCCAACCGCAGCGCATACGAAAGAGATGCTTGATGAAGCAATTGCAGTGTATGAGAAGGTTGGTAAGGAATTAGAGATTATTAAATAAGTATAAGTATTTCTATACAGTCCACCCCGGGTCTTGACGAGGCCACTGAAAAAGCCGGTTCATTTACGCTTCAGACGTAGGCTTTCCGGATCGGTGGACCGCTTTGTGGTCCGATATGGCCTCCTCGTCTTCGACTGCGGGGTCTCTGCTGACAGGCTAATCGTCCCGGAGTCCACGCCTTCCACTACAATGAACCTGTAATTACTAAAATTTATTCTACTGAAAAAGAAGGTGAAACTTAAGAAATTAAGTTACATCTTCTTTTTTTAATGTTATTTTTACTTACTTTACTGACATACTAAAGGTAAATGTTGCTTCTGTAAGGCTGATGATCGGAGCATAAGGGGGGCGACTCCAGCGCCCGACCGCGGAAAGCGTCTCAATGAGGCGGAGAACATCAACCATCTCTTAAAGTGATTTTAAATTTGAAGACAATAATAAAAACCCCCCATCCGGATCGCTCCGGATGGGGGGTTTATCATATCTGATTACTCAGAGATTGTTACATCTTTAAGCTGGTAAAGGCCGTTTGGAAGTGTAGAGAATCCAGAAACCTTATCGCTTACACCAGTCAGGTATTCCTGGTGGTGAATGTAAACCATTGGTGCTACTTCTACAAGACGTTCCTGAAGCTGAGCATAGATCTCAGAACGAGCGTCCTGGTCAGTTTCCTGACGACCCTGATCAAGCAACTGGTCAACTTCGTCATCCGCTAGGAATGAACGGTTACCCGGTGCTCCAACCTGTGAAGAGTGGAACAGTGCATAAGTTGCATAGTCAGCGTCAGCTGTTGGAGTTGACCATCCAAGGATGAACATGTCGTGGTTACCCGCAGCAGTTTCATCAAGGAATGAACCAAATTCCATTACTTCAATTTCAACTTCGATATTAAGTTCAGCAAGTGCTTCCTGAACTAGTACAGCAGTATCCATACGCTGTGGATTGTCGTTTGTCCAGATAGAAGTAGAGAATCCATCTGCAAAACCAGCTTCTTCAAGAAGAGCTTTTGCTTCTTCCATGTTGTATTCAAGTGGTTCAACGCTATCGTCGTAACCGAATACACCTGGAGGGATTGGACCTACAGCTTCAACACCATATCCATCGTAGATTCCTTCGATGATTGATGCTTTATCAACTGCCATAGAGATTGCCTGACGAACCTGTTCATTATTGAAAGGTTCTTTTTCTGTGTTAAATCCTAGGTATGAAAGTGATGTTGAACCCTGGATCTGTGCAGATGCATCAGGAAGGCTGTCAACACGTGAAACTTCGTTTGGCTGTAGTGGATCGATAATGTGTGCATTACCAGTTTCAAGTTCAGCTACACGAGTACCTGATTCAGGAACTACGCGGAACGTTACAGTATCAACCTGTGCGCCGCCATCCCAGTGCTCTTCGTTGTTAGCAAGAACAACTTCTTCACCTGGAGTCCAGCTTTCAAACTTGAAGAATCCAGTACCAACTGGCTGTTGAGCAATAACAGAACCTGGCTCAGAGCCGCCTTCCATTGCTGCATAATCTTCTTCAATTGCATCCATAGAAATCATACCGCCACCGCTGTGAGAAAGGTGGGCAAGTAAAGGAGCAAATGGGAATTCAGTTTTGATTTGTACATTATACTCATCAATTACATTAACTTCAGTAATCATTTCATAAAGGAAACCACGTGGTGATGCTACGTCCGGATCAAGAACGCGATCAAGGTTAGCTTTCACAACATCAGCGTTGAAAGCTGAACCGTCGTGGAAAGTTACGTCTTCACGAAGCTTGAATTCCCAAGTAAGTTCGTCTACAGATTCCCAAGATTCAGCCAACAGTGGCTCAATTTCGTTGTCTGCATTTTGGAATACAAGTGTTTCGTAGATGTTAGCCTGAATGTTTGATGAAGGAACATCGTTTGAACCGTGTGGATCAAGTGATGAAGCATCAGATAGTACATTCAGCATTAAGTCGCCGCCAGAACCGCCGTCAGCAGTAGCGCCATCTTCTGTTTCTTCCGAACCGCCGTCGTCAGTAGAACCGCCGTCGCCTGAATCTGCATCGTCGCTTCCGCCAGCACATGCTGCAAGGAACATAGCCAGTACAAGCGTCAGTAAAAATGCCCAAAGCGTTTTTTTACTTGTCAAATAAATTACCCCCCATAAATTGTCTCTGAAATTGCCTCATATAGCGCAATATTCAAAAAATAATATATCGCAAATTCTGAAATATTACAAGTGTGTAAAAATAGTTGCAGTAATATTTAACAGATTATGACGGCATGTTCACGATATTGGAAAAACCTTTAATTATATTAATATAGTTTATACAAATTATTTTAGCTTTAAAGCGTTACTCTGCTAAAATAACGAATCACTCAAACGTTTATACGAGAGTTTATTCCAAATGAAATGCATATTTAAAGCGATTACACAGCTGAAATAATCTGCACCAGACTATGTAGTTAAAATTCTGACATTACTATTCTACACTTGATAACAAAGTGTTTTTAACCAAACAAAACATGTAACTCAAATACTACATTCGTATAAAATTATTCTAATATTAATAGTGCAGGAAGTATTATCCTTACGAAAGTTTTCACGTTGAATTTTATGCAAATTATTTCATAAAAAAAGATATTAGAATAGTTTCATTTTTGTTGAAAATGCGGTAATATTGTTGAGGTGCGTAAAGTTCTTTCCTATTACTTTACAAAACGATCCATACGTAAAAGAGAGGGTGTAAAAAATGAGTGAAAATACGGTTAACCATCCGGTAACTGCTAAAAAAGTCAATCCCAGAATTGAAAATTATAAAATGATCTGGAAAAGACTAAAAAAGAATAAAGCAGCACTGGTTGGAGGTTATTTAATTGTCTTTTTCATAGTGGTTGCGATCTTTGGACCAATGTTTTTATCTAAGAGCCCAAACGAAACTGACATTGCAAATAAACTTGCAGGACCGTCAGCTGAATTTTGGTTTGGAACAGATAACTTCGGAAGAGATATTTTTGTTCGGATCATACACGGAATGAGTATTACCTTATATGTAGGTTTTACATCAGTCGTCATTGGTCTTGTGGTCGGGGTGCCGCTCGGCATTATATCCGGTTACTATGGAGGGCGTATTGATAACCTTATCATGCGTGTCATGGACGTTCTTCTTGCTTTCCCAGGTATCCTGCTTGCACTTGCAATCGTAAGTGTACTTGGAGGAAGTCTTCAAAACGTAATCATTGCTGTAGGTATTTTCTCTATTCCTGCATTTGCACGTATTGTCCGTGGGTCAACGCTTTCTGTTAAGAAGCTTGAATACATAGACGCGGTTCGTGCACTTGGCGCTACAGATTTCAGAATTATCTTTCGTCACATACTGCCAAATGTTATGTCTCCTATTATTGTTCAGGCGACGCTTCGTATTGCAACTGCTGTACTGACAGCAGCAGGACTTTCCTTCCTTGGACTTGGTGCACAGCCGCCAATGCCTGAATGGGGAGCGATGCTGTCTGAAGGTCGTGCATACATCTATGATGCATGGCACGTGGCGTTTTTCCCTGGCATGATGATTGTGTTTGTCGTATTGGCATTTAACATCTTTGGAGATGGAATCCGCGACGCACTAGATCCGAAAATGAAACAATAACTGGAGGTGCTTTGACATGACGAAATTTATTATCCGTCGTTTACTACAGACGATCCCCGTTTTGTTAGGGGTTACGATACTTGTATTTTCTCTGATGCACCTGATTCCTGGTGACCCTGCGCAGATTATTGCCGGGGAAGCAGCACCTGAACGTCAGGTTGAACAGATTCGTGAAAGGCTTGGATTAAATGATCCGCTACATGTTCAATATGGAACATTCCTCGGTAACGTAGTCACTGGTGACTTAGGAACCTCAGTACGAAGCAGCCGTCCTGTAGCCGATGAGATTGGCGCCCGTTTCTGGGTAACGGTTGAACTCGCAGTCTATAGTACGATTTTAAGTGTGTTCATGGGTCTGATTGCAGGAATCGTATCTGCAGTACGCCACTATACATTAACTGATGTTGCCATTATGGTCGTTGCACTCTTTGGACTTTCAATGCCGAACTTCTGGCTCGGTCTGATGCTGATTCAGTGGTTTGCTATTGGTAACTGGATTCCGGAGTCGCTGCAGCCGTTCCTCCAGATGCGTGCATCCGGCTGGGGAGACGACTGGAGACAGGTTATTCTTCCAGTTATTACACTCGGAACTGCCGGGGCAGCAATTATCGCCCGTATGACAAGATCGAGTATGCTTGAAGTCATCAGTCAGGATTACATTCGTACTGCCCGTGCAAAAGGTGTAAAAGAGCGCGTAGTTGTTTATCAGCATGCACTTAAAAATGCACTGATTCCGGTTGTAACGGTAGTAGGTCTTGAATTCGGTGCACTTCTTGGCGGAACAGTACTGACTGAAACAATCTTTGCAATTAACGGAATGGGCCGTCTGACAATCGATGCGATCAGACAGCGTGACTTCCCGGTTGTACAGGGTACAGTACTTGTTATATCCGTTCTGTTCGTAATGGTAAACTTATTAGTGGATATTTCTTACAGATTCCTGAATAAACGTATAGATCTGAACTAAAGATTTTTAAAAGAAATGAGGGGTGACAATATGAACTCATCAGAAAATATTTTAGAGATCCGCGAACTTCGGACATCATTCTTTACAGATGAAGGTGAAGTGAAAGCAGTTGACGGTGTAAGCTTTGAACTGCCACGCGGTAAAACAATCGGTATTGTTGGTGAATCAGGATCAGGTAAAAGTATTACAGCTTTATCGATTCTGAACCTTCTGGCCAAGCCAGGTGAAATTAAAGGCGGAGAAATCCGTTTTAAAGGGGAAAACATTCTCACATATTCAGAAAAGCAGATGCGTGAAATCCGTGGTAATGACATTTCGATGATCTTCCAGGAGCCAATGACATCTTTAAATCCTGTATACACAGTCGGTCAGCAGATTATGGAATCAATTCGTATTCACCAGGGACTGAATAAACGTGAAGCAAAGCTGAAAGCAATCGAAATGCTGAAGCTGGTTGGCATTCCTTCACCTGAAAAACGTGTGGATCAGTATCCATTCGAACTTTCAGGCGGTATGAGACAGCGTGTGATGATCGCAATCGCACTGTCATGTAACCCGGATATGCTGATTGCCGATGAACCGACAACAGCACTTGACGTAACGATTCAGGCGCAGATTCTTGACCTGATCCGTGAGCTTCAGAATAAACTAAATATGTCCGTCATGATGATTACACACGATCTGGGTGTAGTAGCTGAAACATGTGATTATGTTGCAGTTATGTATGCAGGACAGGTAGTGGAATTTTCAGATGTCCGCACACTATTTAAAAATCCAAGGCATCCATACACAGTTGGACTTCTTAACTCTCTGCCGCGACATGACATTGAACAGGAAAAATTAAAGCCAATTAATGGCACAGTACCAAGTCCGCATAACATGCCAAAAGGCTGCCGTTTTGCACCAAGATGTCCATTTGCGACAGAATTGTGCCGCGAAAGTCTGCCAGAGCTTGTAGCCGATGAAAATAATAATCAGATTCGCTGTTGGATCTACTCAGATGAGTGGGACGGCGATCCGGAGGTGAATGTCCATGACAGCGAAGAAAGAACTGCTAAAGGTTGAGGGATTAAAACAATATTTTCCGATTAAAGGCGGATTTTTCGGTCGTACAGTAAACCATGTTAAAGCTGTTGATGATATCAGCTTTACAGTTTATGAAGGTGAAACAGTCAGTATTGTAGGAGAGTCGGGTTGTGGTAAATCTACAACCGGCCGTGCAATTCTGCGACTGGACGAGCCAACAGAAGGCGTGGTTTCATTTGAAGGAAAAGATCTTACTGAGCTGAGCCGCAAAGAAATGCGTGCAATGCGTAAAGATCTTCAGATTATTTTCCAAGATCCATATGCATCAATTAATCCGCGTCAGATTGTCTCTGCCGTGATTGAAGAAGCGATGGATATTCAAAATGCGGTTCCTAAGAAAGATCGCCGCAAAAGAATTGAAGATTTACTTCAAACAGTAGGTCTTCAGAAATTCCAGGCTGACCGTTATCCACACGAATTCTCTGGCGGACAGCGTCAGCGTATCGGCATTGCACGCGCGCTGTCTGTTGATCCAAAGCTTATTATTTGTGATGAAGCAGTATCGGCACTGGATGTATCCATTCAGGCACAGGTATTGAACCTGCTTGAAGAATTACAGGAAGAGTTCGGTCTGACGTACCTATTCATTTCCCATGACCTTGGGGTTGTACGTCATATCTCTGATCGTATTATCGTCATGTATCTTGGTAAAATTGTTGAAATCGGGGACAAACATTCATTGTTTGATAACCCTAAGCACCCTTATACAAAAGCATTATTATCAGCGATCCCAGTTCCGGATCCTGACCACAAAAAAGACCGTATTACACTGAGAGGGGATGTACCATCTCCAATCAATCCGCCAGAAGGCTGCCGTTTCCACACGCGTTGCCCATTTGCGACTGATAAGTGTAAAACAGATGTTCCTGAACTGCGAACAGTTGATATTATGAAAGATGGTCACCAGGCTGCATGTCACTATATTGAAGAAATAGAATCAGGTGAACATAAGGCGAAAGACTACTCTGCTGAAGCGATTGTTGGAAAAGGACAGGAAGTATAATAGATTGACTGAAAAAACCAGCCTGCGGGCTGGTTTTTTTGTGGTGTAGACCAGTTAAAGGGATAGGTCAAATTTCACTTTTCTACGAACTATGACCAGTATTCTGCGATCCATGCATATGATTCTATGAACGACCACGTTTATTCTCCGAACACTTCAGTCTATTCTGCGAACACCACTCAAAATTCTACGAACCTTTCCCCGATGTCACGAGCGCAAACTTTTGCAAAAACAAATAAAATGTCCTTCCGGTATAAACATTTCAAGCGTTTTATGTTAAATTAATAAAGGATTAACTAAATATCAACTTTAATTGTTTTTCTCATATGGACAAATGTTCTTTTAATATTCAATAGCAATGGAGGGTTTTAAATGAAACGTATATTAGTAACTGGGGCGCTTGGACAGATTGGTTCAGAGCTGATCACAAAGCTTCGTTCAGAATATGGTGCAGATAATGTGATCGCATCAGATATCCGTACAGCAGATACAGAAGCTGTAACGGGAGGTCCATTCGAAATCCTGGATGTAACTGATGGAGAGAAAATGAATGAAATCGTATCTAAATACAAAGTAGATACAATGATGCATATGGCTGCGCTACTATCTGCTAAAGCTGAACAATTTCCACAAATGGCCTGGAACTTGAACATGGGAGGACTAATGAACGGTCTCGAAGCAGCGCGTGAACACAAGCTTCAGTTCTTTACGCCAAGCTCAATCGGTGCATTTGGACCTGATACACCTAAAACCAATACTCCGCAGGATACAGTGCAGCGTCCTACAACAATGTATGGCGTGAACAAAGTGTCAGGAGAACTTCTTTGCGACTACTATTTCAAGCGCTTTGGAGTGGACACACGAGGTGTTCGTTTTCCGGGACTGATCTCTTATGTAACACCACCTGGTGGCGGAACAACAGACTATGCAGTGGAAGTATACTATGAAGCACTGAAATCAGGCCGTTATACTTCTTATATTGATAAGGGCACTTTTATGGATATGATGTACATGCCTGATGCGTTGCAGGCGATTGTGGACCTGATGGAAGCAGATCCTGTGAAATTAGAGCACCGCAATGCTTTTAACGTAACAGCAATGAGCATCGAGCCGGAAATGGTCGCTGCTGAAATCAAGAAGCACATTCCGTCATTTGAAATGATTTACAAGCCGGACCCTGTCCGTCAGGCAATCGCCGACAGCTGGCCGGATGCAATTGATGCCTCTGCAGCAAAAGCAGAGTGGGGATTCAAAGCGCAGCATGACCTAGCTTCAATGACGACAGACATGCTTTCAAAACTTAAAACCACGATTACAAACTAAGCTCATAAATAGCTGTTTCAGTGTTCTCTAGGAGACTGCTGAAGCAGCTTTTTTTAACGGGTAAATCGAAAAATCTATGTTCTACAAGTTTTTCAGAAGAAAAAATTAGCCTTTATTTGGTTCGACCTTTTCCTTCAAAATTCGACATGGTATGATGATAGTATTGAATGGTTCTTTTTAGGGCATTTTTAAGGATTTATTAACCATATACATATGGACTGTGTTCGAACTAATTTTAAAGATTGGCAGGTGAGAAAATGCTCCAATCCTACACGTTTTCACAAATTAAAGGCCTGGTTGGTATTATTGGAATTGTATTTTTCGTCCAAATCATCTTTATTGTATCAGGAATAAATGCGTGGTTTTCGACTTCAACCTATATCATGATTGAAATTGCAGTGGCGATTATATTGCTGTGGCTGGCGGTTATGATCTACAGACGTGCTGCCTCTTTACGCAACTTATTTAAAGAAATGGAAGAAGAAGAATTTAAAATGTCTGCGATGATTCAGTCAATGCCTGATTTTGTGTGCTTTAAAGATGGTCAGGGCAGGTGGATCAGAACGAATGATTTTGGACTTGAACTGTATGGTCTGAAGGGAAAGCACTATATTGGAAAAACAGATGGGGAACTTGGCGATGTTAACCCCTTTTTCAAGGAAGCGTTCGATTATTGTGTGCTGACTGACGAACAGACATGGCAAAAAGGAGAAACTGACCGCAGTGAGGAATCGTTTTACGTAGAGTCCGGTGAGTACAAATCATTTGATGTGATAAAAGTGCCGATTTTTCACAAAGACGGCAGTCGGAAAGCACTCATTACGATTGGGCGGGATATTTCACAGCAAAAAGCTGCCGAAGAACAGCTTTTGCGTCGTGAAAAACTGTCGGTTGCAGGAGAACTTGCATCAGGCATTGCACACGAAATAAAAAATCCGCTTACAAGCTTAAAGGGGTACGTTCAGTTAATGAAGGAAAACGGAACCCTTTCTGAAGAGCGTGTGGAATTGATGGCGTCGGAAATTGATCGAATACATGCGATTACAGAAGAGCTGTTGGTCCTTTCAAAGCCGGAAATTAAGAAGCAGGAGCAATTTTCAATCTGCGAATCTGTAGAATATGTGATTAATTTTATGAAGCATCAGGCAGCTTCAAGAGATATTGAAATAAAAGTGAACAGATTAACTACTGACAATCGGTACATACACGGAGACCGTAACCAGATTGTTCAGGTGTTTATCAATTTAATAAAGAACAGTATCGAAGCAATCGATAAAGACGGTGAGATCTCGATTAAACCTTCTGTCCATGAACGTACGATTCAAATAGAACTTTGTGATACAGGTCCCGGTATCCCTGAAGAAATGTTTGAAAAAATATCTGAGCCTTTTTATACGACGAAAGAGAAGGGGATGGGACTCGGTCTTACAATCTGTCATCGGATCGTGCAGGCACATGGCGGAACGCTGGTGTTTGAAAATCTTCCTGAGGGAGGAACAAACGCGATTGTGAAGTTGCCGTTATACTCACAAGAAAAGACACTTACAACTTCGTAAGTGTCTTTTTGTATGATTTAGAATATGATATGTGCTACTCCTGCGATGATTGGGAGTGTAATGAGTGTACGCAATAAGAAGATCAGAACAAGATCCAGGAAGTTTACCGGAACCTTTGAACCGAGCAGTACGCCACCGACTTCTGACATATAAATCAGCTGAGTTACGGAAACAGCCGCAATCACAAAACGCGTCATTTCTGATGAAATATCCGCACCAATCAAAGCTGGCAGGAACATATCCGCAAATCCGACTACCATTGTCTGAGCAGCATCTGCAGCTTCAGGAAGCTGTAACAGCTCTAAAATTGGCACAAACGGTGTGCCAAGGATCACGAAGAAGCTGGTTTCCTCTGCAAGGATCAGTGCAATTGTACCGAATGCCATGACAACTGGTGCAACACCAAGCCACATATCCAGCACGTTCTTCATTCCACTTTTGAAAAAGTGACTGACACTATTATTTTTTCTTGCAGTAGCAATTGCCATTTCAGTTCCGTGTTGTAAGCGTGACTTATTATCCGGAACATCTTCAAGTGTATCTTCTTCTTCCGCTTCAGAAATATAAGTTTTCTTTTTTAATGACAGCGGCGGGATACGCGGCATAATGATCGCTGCGATAAATCCTGCCAGTGCTACGGTTAAATAGAATGGAACAAAGTATGCTGAAAGATTAACAGTTTCAATGACGACAATACTGAAAGTGATCGATACAACTGAGAACGTTGTACCAATGATTGCAGCTTCACGCTTGGAATAATGACCTTCTTCATACTGTTTGTTCGTCAGCATAACCCCAATCGTTCCATCTCCAAGCCATGAAGCCAGAGAATCAATCGAAGCGCGTCCCGGCAGTTTGAATAAAGGACGCATGATTTTCGCCATCAGCGTACCAAACCATTCAAGTAAACCGAAATTAAGCAGTAGTGGCAGGAATAGTCCTGCAAACAGGAATAGCGAGAATAATAGCGTAATCAGTCCGCCTTCTCCAAGCAGCAGTCCACCCGTATATTCAGACCAGATTAACTCTGTTGAACTTCCGCCAATTTGAAAGAAAGTAATGAGTGCGAAAACTGCTGCCAGGAGTCTTACGATGACCCAGAACCATGTCACGTTAAAAAGGTTATGTCTGAAGTCATGTTCAATGATGTAAGCCGGCTTTGCTGCGCGTGCCCATAAAGATAACACGGCGGTAATCACAATAATAAATGTCATGATAGCGGGAATTAAACCACCAATTAGTCCCTGGAGCCAATCTGAAAGGATCGCTATTGGAATGGTTACTGCATCTCCGGAAGGAAGAGGCATCATGAATAGGAAAATCCCGATAACTGAAGGGATAATAAAGCGCAAATAATCTTTGGTTGTAAAAGTATTCATCGTTTTTCTCCTTTTTTTCTATGTACTTTAATCGACTAAAATGAATAAAAATAAGACACAGTTAATTTTAATTCACACCTCCTGTTAAATCAATGATTTAGTGATAAATAATAAAGTAAGCGGTTGCATTCTAATTTAAACACTTTCATTCTATTATTTCAATATTCACAACGTTTAAAAATACTTAATTCCCGGGGGTGCAGGTTTATCAGAACGTAAATTTGGGAAAAATGGAGTTATAAATAAAAAATTGAGGTGATGCTGAGTGAATACACTTAGCCATTTAACAGATGAAAAATTACTCGAGGCACTTAAAACTGCAAAAAGGAAAAATCTAGCGGAGGATTTTGTACAGCTTTTAGAGGAAGAAGTTGAAAAGCGGGGATTACGCGCGCAGATGTGTTCATGACAGCAGGTATCTGCTGTTTTTATTTTTGTCAAAAATCAATTTATTCATTTAGAGATTGTATAGTGTTTGTAAAGGCTGAGCAGTGAAAAGGTTTCCAGTTAATCCCCTGTGATACAATAAAGAAATTAAAAATAAGTAGGTGAAAAGATGATTAAATTAATTGCATCTGATATGGATGGCACGCTGCTGAACGGCAGCCATGAAATAGGTAAAGATACAATTGAAGCAATTAGAGAAGCGAAAGAAGCAGGAATTGAGGTCATTATCGCCACAGGAAGAGCTTATAATGAAGCGATTGTACCACTAAAAGCTGCCGGTCTTTCCCTTCCTTTAATTGTCGTTAACGGTGCTGAGGTGCGGAATGCAGCTGGAGAGCAGCTTTTTAAAAGGGGTCTGAGCGCTGAGAAAGCTGAAGAGGCTGCAGATGCGCTTGAAAAGCTCGATATCTATTTCGAGATTTACACTGAAAATGGGACATACACCAACCATAAAGAACACGGTGTTCAGCTTCTGATTGATATCTTTCTGACGTCAAATCCTGATACCCCTCTTCCAAACGTAAGAGAAGAAGCAGAAAGCCGTTATGACGATGGTCATGTGAATGTAGTAGACGACTATCATGCAGTATTTAATTCTTCAGAAACGGTCTATAAATTTCTTGCGTTTTCTTCAAAACCTGAAAAATTAAAACAGGCAAAAGAAATTTTAAGTGAAATGGGTGGTCTGGCGATCAGTTCTTCTGGTAAAGAGAACCTGGAAATTACAAGCGTTGAAGCGCAAAAAGGCATCGCGCTTGAATGGTATGTAAAAGAACGAGGTATCAATACTGAAGATGTGATGGCAATTGGAGATAACTACAATGATGTTTCTATGATGAAACTTGCCGGCTGGTCTGTTGCAATGGGAAATGCGCCGGAGGATATTCAGCAAATCTGCCGCTATGTGACTGCGACAAATCGTGAAGAAGGTGTCGCAAAAGCGATCCGTAAGTTAACTGAAACAGAAGCAAGAGTATAAGGGTTGGTCGTTTCCTCTAATGGAAGCGGCTTATTTTTTGTCCGGTTTTCAGATATCAGTGAAAAGGAAGAAACTGTTTTTTGTTCTGCGTCTAATCGTTTTCGGAGCAGTATGTGCGTCTTACGCTTTTTTAAGCGATGTGATACACTTTTTTAAAAGTATAGAGGAGTGCTATATATGAAACAAGGCGTAATCTCATTGGGAGAAGCGTTAATTGATTTTATTCCGACAGATGAAACAAATGATTTTTATTATAAAAGTCCGGGCGGAGCGCCTGCTAACGTAGCTGTTGGCGTTGCGCGTCTTGGTCTGCCGTCTTATTTTGCGGGTAAAGTTGGAGAAGATGTACTGGGAAGGTTCCTGGAGCGCACTTTAAAGAATTATGGTGTGAATACAGACTATATGCTGTTTGATCAGGAACATCGCACGGGTGTCGTATTTGTCACGCTCGATAACGGAGAACGCAGCTTTGATTTTTACATAGATCCGAGTGCAGACCGCTTTCTGACAGCTGATGAACTTAACACGGCGTTGTTTGAAGAAGCAAGAGTATTTCATTTCGGTTCAATTTCCATGATCAGTGAGCCTGCTAAAACAGCGACTAAAAAAGCTGTCGAGCTTGCACGCGAAAAAGGGATGATCATTTCATATGATCCGAACCTGCGTATGTCACTTTGGTCAAATGAAGAAGAAGCGAGAAGTGCCATTTCTTCCATGCTCGATCAGGCTGACGTCGTTAAAATTTCAGAAGAAGAGTTGGAATTTTTAACTGGAACTGATGACATTGAGAAAGGTGCAGAGGTGATGAAACAGTTCGGTATACCACTGCTATTGATTACAATGGGAGCTGAAGGAAGCTGGGTTTTCACTCAGAGTGACCGCCGGCACGTCCCTGCAAATAAGGTTCAGGCAATTGATACGACTGGTGCGGGTGATGCGTTTGTTTCAGGAATGCTTTATTCACTTCATGAATATGAAGGTGAAGTACATGATTTGAAGCTTGAAAAAGCAGTAGAAATGGTTCAGCTGGCAAGCCGTTCAGGTGCACTGGCAGCTTCTGTGAAAGGTGCAATGACTGCACTGCCTACAATAGAAGAGTTAAAGGGTTAAAAAATAATGCGCTCGTTCATGATTGAACGAGCGCATTATTTCATTCATATCCCTGATCAAAACGATAGTTGAAAAATCTTTCCTTCGTGACCCACTGGATCGCTTCCGGGTCATTTTCTCCTAGTCTTTTTTCAAGGTCTTCAAGCATCCATGCTGTTTGAGAGATGTGCGCACGCATGGCGTTTAGTTTAATATCCATCACTTCAGTCACATCATTGATGACGTCAGGCTCCCCGAGTGCATCGCCAGTATCATTGGCAAAGGCTACACAGTGAAGCTTCGGACGCTCGCTTTCTTTCATACGGTGAACAGCTCTGACAACTGCTCTTGCTGTCGCTTCATGATCCGGGTGAACACAATAGTCCGGATAAAAAGTGATCACAAGCGATGGATTTGTTTCATCGATCAATGACTGCATCATGCTGACCATATATTCATCGTCTTCAAATTCTACAGTCTTATCACGCAGTCCCATCATGCGCAGGTCAGAGAGTCCCATTGCTGTGGCAGAAGCCTTTAATTCTTTTTTACGAATGTCAGGCAGCGACTCTCTTGTTGCAAATGGGGGATTACCAAGGTTCCTTCCCATTTGGCCAAGTGTCAGGCATGCATACGTGACATCAGTACCTTTTTTGATATGTGATGCAATCGTGCCGGAAACGCCAAAAGCTTCGTCGTCCGGGTGAGGGAACACGACTAGGACGTGATTTTCTTTTTCAATCATACTCCTGACTCCTTTCTGTTATTCAAAAGGTGTTTCGCTTATTTGTAACGATACAGCGAGCTTCCCCTGGTGGTCGTGACCTGCCATCAGCAGGCGGCCATTATCGTCCATTTCATAATGTGTAATACCCTGTGCATAAATCCACCCAAGGTTGCCAAGCTTTAACCCGACTCTTGATGGTGGATCTCCAATAATCTTTCCGAGTTCATACTCGACTTTTGCATTTCTGATAAATGCTCCTGCGTTAAAGAATTTTTCGTCGAAATGAGAAGCGTACGACCCGTTTGTTGTTTCTAAATGGATATATACTTCCTTGTTGGCAAAGCTGTTAATCAGTTTTTGTACTTCATCAATTTTGACAGGCTCCATCATGCTCCTCCTTGTCTTTAATCATCTTTCTCTATATTACTTTAAAATTAGCAGGAATGCTAAAAGGCTGTTTCGATTCCTGGAAAAATAACAAAAAGCCGCTGAGCGGCTTTTTGTTATCAGACTGTTGAAATTCTAAAATATGTATATAACCAATAAAATAAACCATTCATT
>NZ_SORX01000007.1 GCF_004405125.1 Jeotgalibacillus salarius | reverse complement strand
ATGGTTTATTTTATTGGTTATATACATATTTTAGAATTTCAACAGTCTGAAAAAAGACATCCTAAAAAAGGATGTCTTTTTTTATAGAGAAAGATCTGGGAGATTCCCTTCTAATTAGTCACAAATACCAAGGTATACATCTTTAATACATTGAACAGCACAGAAGCAGCTCAAATCAACTGTGATACAACTGTCTGTTGAATCAAACTCAGTCACTTTACAAAGTTTGCCCAGATTAATTTTCGTTCCACAATCATTCAAAAGGTCAACTTCTTTACCATGGTGGTCTCTTGGTTCAAGAACACGAAGTGTTGCACAGCACCCATCAAAAATTGATTCTACTCTGAAGAATACTGAGATACAATCGTGATCTTTAAAGTCAGTGTCTTTGTAAAAAGCATGGAACGGTGATCCGTCTTTAGATTTCAACATGAATACGCGAGTATCAGCACGACGTCTTCTAGAAGGCGCAGTTAAATCACCAAGCGGCTCCAGAAAGCAGTTAGTCAAACATGGCTGACAATCTACATCTACAGCGTTGTCCTGAATGTCTTTAACTGCCCGGACAACTTCACATACGCAGTTACGATGATCTCTTTCTCCGCTTACCTCATTATTTTTGCCACAACCCATATTTTCTCCTCCTTTACTTGAATTCTATATACTTTATTCAATCTCCACTGCCAAAGATTGGTCATTCGCCGTGTTTTTAAAAATTAGGCATAAATCCTTTCATATACAGACAAACTATCTGTATTCAGATATGTGAAGAGGCGATAGGATGAAAAAATTTATATTATCTTTTTTTAGTGTGATTTTATTATCCGGCTGTGCAATTTTTGAGCAGAGCGGACCGATCCATATTAAAATCCACGATTCCGAGAATGAAACAATTAAAGAGGTATCGCAGCACATTGAAGGTACGAAAGAGCTCTATGATTCAGTTGTAGTCGCTGCAGATTCTACATTGGTCATTAGTTATAAAGTAAAGCACCTATACCGTTTTGAAATGAAATCTATTGAAAAGAAAATGAAGAACTGGTTAGAAGAGAAGTATCCCGAAAAAGAAATTGTGCTTTCGAGTGATTATAAAATCTTCATTGAACTGTTTGAGTTTTCAGATCAATGGAATAAAGGAAATTTAAATGAAAAAGATGCACTGGACGAGGTAGAAAAGATTATTCAACTAAAGAAAGAAATGACCTGAGAGGTGAATAATATGACGGGCAATTGGATCAAACAATCAAAAGATGCTGCTGATCAGCATGAAATAAAAAGACCTGTGCTTAAAAATTGTATCAAAGCGTTTTTAGTGGGTGGATTCATTTGTTTTGTCGGTCAGGTGGTCACGCTGATCCTCATCTTGTTTTTCCCGTTTACTGAACAGACTGCGAGTAATCCCACAGTAGCAATTATGGTGTTTTTCTCCATGCTGTTAACCGGTTTTGGCTTCTATCAAAAATTGGGTCAATTTGCAGGTGCAGGGAGTGCAGTTCCGGTGACAGGTTTTGGTAATGCTGTTGTTAGTGCCGCTATTGAACATAGAAGTGAGGGGCTTGTGCTTGGAGTTGGTGGCAATATTTTTAAACTCGCAGGTTCTGTCATCGTTTTTGGTGTAATATCGGCATTTTTTTTAGCACTGATCAAAACTATACTCATTCAAATTGGAGTCATCTAAATGAAAACATGGCACTTTCCCTCCTATCCATCAATTATTTCTTCAGGTGTGGCAGCTGGCCCATTTGAAAAAAACAGTCCATATGCTTCATCATTTGATACATTTTTTGAAGATCTGTATATGGGAGAAAAAAGCTTTGAAAAAGCTCAGAGAAAGCTCATGGAAACATCAGTCAGTTCAGCCCTGCTAAAAGCCGGGATGTCAGAGCAACAAATAGATTGTCTTATTTTTGGTGACTTAATCAATCAAATCACTCCTTCAAATATGGCTGCGCGATCTATAGGTGCGCCATATCTGGGTATATTCAGTGCCTGTGCAGGTTCAATGGAAGGGCTGGCGCTGGCAGGAGCACTTATAGATGGAGGCTACGCAGATTCTGTATTAACGGGTGTATCCAGTCATAATGCTTCTACTGAAAGGCAATTCAGATACCCAACGGAATATGGGGGTCAGAAGCCGCCTACTGCGCAATGGACGGTGACAGCAGCGGGATCAGCAATTGTGAGCAGTGATAAAGAAAGAAATGCTTTAGCTCATATTGAAAAAGCAACAATTGGAAGAGTTCAGGATATCGAAGTGACGGATCCATTTAATATGGGTGCTGCAATGTCATTGGCAGCTGCAGATGTGATCGAAAGACATCTGATTCAAAGTAAAGACTCAGTAGCCGATTATGATCTGATTATAACGGGAGATCTAGCTGAAATTGGACACGCTGCTGCAAAAGATATTTTAAGTAAAAAAAATATTCACCTTTCATCTGAGCAGTTTATTGACTGTGGAAAGATGATCTATCAGGGTGTGGAAGAAGTACAGGCAGGGGGAAGCGGACCAGCATGTTCAGCTTCGATGGTCTATGGTTATTTTGTAAATGAGCTGGCCAAATCATCTTTAAACCGCATTTTGGTAGTCGCAACAGGTGCGTTATTATCACCTCTTACTTTTCAGCAAAAAGAAACAATCCCGTGTATTGCTCATGCAGTTTCACTCATTAAACCAATAAAAGGAGGCCAATGAATATGTTACCAATGTTCTTTTGGGCATTTATTGTAGGTGGATTTATTTGTGTCATTGGCCAGCTGATGATGGACTTATTAAAAATGACTCCAGCACACACGCTCAGTACGCTTGTTGTGAGTGGTGCTGTGCTGGAGGCGTTTGGGTTATATGAGCCGCTGATTGATTTTGCGGGTGCAGGTGCTACAGTTCCAATTACATCATTTGGGAATGCACTGCTTCATGGCGCGATGCAGGAAGCGGAAAAACATGGAATCATTGGTGTGATGACAGGTATGTTTGAAGTGACAAGCTCTGGTATTTCAGCAGCGATTATTTTTGGATTTATAGGTGCGCTAATTTTTAAACCTAAAGCCTGACTGTTTGCCCAATCTTTCTATTTCACTCTTACATAGAATATAGAAGTCAGAGGGGGTGAAGTTATGTACGGCAACTGCGGATATGGCAATTATGGTGGGTACAACGGAGGCTCTACTTTTGTGCTGATTGTTGTGCTTTTCATTCTGTTAGTTATTGTTGGAGCAAGTTTCTATTATTAATGGCGCAAGTTTCAAATTGCGCAAAAGCCACTCCGGGTAGGGGTGGCTTTTGACAATGAAAGGGAGGGATAAAGGTGAATGATGCTTTTTTTAAAAAAATAGAAAATAAAACAGGGGTTAATATGGATCAATTATTTGCACTTGCCAATGCTTTTCAGCACGCTGACTTTAATGATGAAAAGACAGTTAGAAAACTTGTTCGGCAGGTTGCATCCGCAGCAGGTAAGCCAGTTACGAAAGAGATGGAAGAAAAAATAGCAAAGACTGTTACAGCAAAAGGAGAAAAAATTGATTATCAAACATTATCCAATATGATTAATAAAAAATAACCCCCACAAAAAATATTGATTTTCAGTAAAGTGTAAAGAAAGGTTTAATAAATTGTAAATAAGGTTATTTAATAATATAAGCATTCGGAGGTGAGAAGAATGGGCTACATCGCACCAGTTAATCATCTGCAATATCAACAGTATGCCGAGAGAGTAACAATGAAAGATTATGATCCATACTATTTAACGCCTGTTCAAAGAGTGGGACCACTACGCAGATCAGACAAAGACTTTGAAGAAGAGCTGGAAAACGAAATGGATAAACGTGAAAAGAAACGTGAATCAGACTTTAAAAGCGGTGATGCACCAATCTTTCACATCCAGACAATTCCACCACATCTCATTCCAAAAGTTACAGGCAAAGGTCAGAACTTTAATGCTTCAATCTAATATAAAAGCAGCTGTGAACATTCACAGCTGCTTTTTTCTTTTCTATAATTAAAGATCTTTTTGCATTTTAAAGTGCGGAATGCCTGCATCCATAAATTCATCAGAAACGACGTGATAACCCAGCTTCTCATAAAATCCAAGCGCATGAGTTTGCGCATTTAAGACTAACGCGCTTATACCATTTTCTTTTGCGTAATTCTCAACTTCCTGCATCAGTAGTATGCCGGCATGTTTTCCACGCAAAGATTTCATTACGCAAACCCGTTCGATCTTCCCTTTACCATCAACCAGTCTGAAGCGTCCTGCACCTGATGGCTGATCTTCTGCATACAAAACAAAGTGGGTGGACGACGGATCAAATGAATCAAGTTCCAATTCTTCAGGTACATGTTGTTCTTCAACAAAAACTTTCTTTCTTACTTTAAAAGCTTCTTCTAATTCGAGTTCATTTTCAACTTTTTTCACATACATCAACTGTCACCGCCACCTAAACGATATGTTTCATATACAGTCCAAGAGCCATTTTCAAGCTGATATAATAAATGAAATCTGTCCACCGTTTCTTCATGATCAACTCCTGCCATCCGAAGTGATCCATAAACATCAGAATGTTCATCGTTGGAAAGCTTCTGTGCAATTGTAATGTGGGGAACAAATGAATATTGTGATTTAACCCCGAACTCTTCATTGTGAAGGGACTGATATAGATTGATCAATTCAGGAACTGAATCAACTTTCATGTAAATAACATTATTAACAGGCTGGAAAGAACTGATTTTGTAAGCCCTCAAAGTAAAAGGCTCAGCATCTTTAGCAATGCCTTCAATCTTTTTAGCGATCTTATTAATTTCTTCATCTGTTGCATCAAACGGTTCCTTTAATGTCAGGTGAGGCGGAATTAAAGAATAATGTGGATCATAACGCTTTCTGTACGAGTTAGCAAGATCCTGTAATTTTTTTGAAGGAAATACTGCGATACCGAACTTCATGATTTGTCAGCCTCCTCATATCAAACATAAATTGTGAGTTTCTTCATACAATTATATCAAACAAACGTGTCAAAATTGCCTCTATTAATAAGAAGTTTTTCTAAACATTTTTTTCATCACACGTGGTAAATCAGGCTGCCAGAATTTCCATGAATGATCACCATCAAATTCATCATAAAAAACACTGTATTTTTGCTCCTCCATGATTTGATGGAGTTCTCTGTTCGGCTCAAGGAAATTAGCTTCAGAGCCATCCGTCTTTTTAACAGCAGTTTCACCTGTTCCAATAATGTGATAAAAGTTAACCAATTGAACATCTTTAAATTGCTGAGCGTTATTCAATACATCATCATTTACCAGTGGTGACTGCATGATTACTCTCCCAAAGGTGTTAGGATATTTTAAAGCAGTTTGGAATGAAACCGTTCCAGCCAGAGAATCACCGATTAATGCACGTCCAATTCCGATATTATAAGTAGGATATTTATCATCAATAAAAGGAACCAACTCTCTTGCGATAAATCTCACATAAGCATCATGCTGGCTTCCCTGTGGATGATATTTGTCATAACGGTCTTTCACATTTTTATATGGGACTCCTATAAAGATCAGGTTTTCGATCTCTTCATCTTCATTTAATTGATCAAGCAGTCTGGGAATTCTTCCAAGCTGGAAGTAATCTTTCCCATCCTGAGCAATTAACACGGTGTATTTATATAGAGGTGAATAATTATGAGGAAGATAAACGAGCAGATCCATATCCTCCTGAAGTGCCTCACTGTAAAACGTATGTTCTTTCACTGTCCCTGTCTTAGGCATGAAAAGTCCTCCTGTTACAAAAAAAGTTTGAAGCGTTTACAAATAGATTGTATCATATCATTCTATAGAGTTCGCAAATTCAGTCTATCTGATCGTATCTCTTGAATCCCAGGCGACTTCGCTTAGTAGGCCAGTTATCATATGAAAGGCCGCTTGGATCTCCAAAAAAAATGATATATGAAGGAGTTTTAATATGACACAGGAAAGAGTCCATTCCCATGACGTAACTCAGGCAGCCCATGATGTATTGCTTGAAAGAGGCGTCAAGATCAGTGATATAGCAGAAATTGTTTTTGAAATGCAGGGGCCATATAATGAAAAGCTAAAAATGGAAGAATGCATTGAAAGTGTAGAGAAAGTGCTATTAAAAAGAGAAATGCAGCACGCAATCCTCGTTGCGGTGGAACTGGATCGTCTTGCAGAACAAAAAAAGCTTTCAGAACCACTGCAGACGCTTGTTGAAACAGATGAAGGACTATTTGGAGTAGATGAAACGATTGCTCTTGGCGCTTCTTTGGGATATGGAAGCATTGCTGTTACAACTTTTGGTCACCTCGATAAAAACAAAATCGGTATTATAGAAAAGCTGGACACTAAAAGAGGTGGAGGTATTCATACGTTTTTAGATGATATGGTAGCTTCAATTGCAGCTAATGCTTCCTCAAGGTTAGCGCACCGTTTGAGAGATATTGAAGAAAATCTGCCGAAAAATGAAAGAAGAATTATCGAAGACGAATAAAAATATTCAAATTTTATACAAAACCCCTTAATATTTTACACAAAATATTACAATTAGTGTCAAGTTCATTCACTTTTAGATAGCGTTTTCATTGCTGTCTTATCAATATTTAAAGAAACATGAATATTGACCGAAGTGTTTTAGGTTTGACACAAATGTAATAATGCATGATAAAATAGTATACGCAGTTATGCAATTTTATAAAAGGGGGAACTACTTTGAAAAACAGAAAGTTTTATCTAAGCATGATTCTGCTACTTGCAGTATCAATGATTCTTGCTGCGTGCGGCGGAGACGAGAGCGGCAGCGGAGATGGTGAAGACGGCGGTTCAGACCAGCCTGAATTTATTAACATTGCTACAGGCGGTACAGGCGGTACATACTACCCGCTTGGTGGAACATTTGCTCAGCTGATTGAAGACGAAACAGGTATTACAACTACTGCTAATACTTCAAACGCTTCTGCTGAGAACATGGCAATGATCGACAGTGAAGAAGTTGAAGTTGCATTTGTTCAGACGGACATTGCTTCTTACGCTGTTGAAGGGTCACAAATGTTTGATGCACCGATCGAAACAATTCAGGGGCTTGCAACACTATACCCTGAAACAATTCAAATCGTAACAAGTGCTGATTCAGGTATCGAATCAGTAGAAGACCTTGCTGGTATGACTGTATCAGTAGGAGAATCAGGTTCAGGTACACGCCTGAATGCAGAACAGATTCTTGAAGTCCACGGACTGTCATTTGATGATATGGATGTTCAAAATCTTTCATTCGATGATTCAACAACTGGTATCCAGGATGGATCAATCGATGCAGCATTCATCACTGGAGGAACTCCAACTGGAGCTGTAGAAGGTCTTGCTGCACAAGTTGATGTAGTAATCGTGCCAATTGAACAGGATATGGCTCAGTCTTTAATGGATGAATACCCATTCTATTCAGAGGATGAAGTTGCTTCAGGCACATATGGTCTTGAAGAAGCAGTTCCAACTGTAGCTGTTCAGGCAATGCTTGCTGTGTCTTCTGAGCTTTCAGATGATGTTGTTTACGACATTACAGCTGCAATCTTTGAAAACACTGACTCGATCACTCACCCTAAAGGTGAATTCATTACTGTAGACACTGCACTTGATGGCATTGGAATCGATGTACATCCTGGTGCTCAGCGTTACTTTGATGAGCAATAATTAAAGATTGTATGAAATGATATGAGGCAAACAGGTCCAATTGGGCCTGTTTGCCCATTCTTATGGAGTTGTAAATGAAATGCAGAAGAAAAAAATCATTCCGATACTGGTTATCATTGTAGCAGGAGTATTTTTTGCTGCTGTATTTCTACCATTCAAACAAGCAATTACGTTTCATCATCAGGAAACTGGAAACCTGATCAGTTATATCCCAATGACAAATCAGAATGAGTTCCAGTTGCAATACACGCATTCAATTCACAAGTCAGATGTCATTGATTACTATGAAATCACTGACACAAATGAGATTAGACAAATTGCACTTGAATATGAAGATATGGCAATTGGCATGCCATCGAATGCACTTTATGAAGGTGAAGAATTTGTTCAGGAAGATGGAAAATACAGGATAGAAAATATGAATCGTCTGTTTCCATCTATTAATCTGCATACAAGTCAGGTTGTAGTCAGTCATGTTTTTCATTATGATAACAGTGACTATGCCCTGCATGATTATATTGAAACAGGAACGTTTATTACAATATCTATTAATCAATTAACTTTATTGGATTTATGGAGAGGAGTTGGAATGGATGACTGAGGAAAAAAGCAAAGCCGAGCTGGAACACAAAGATGATGAACAGTTCGGAGAAAAAGAACAGAAAGACCTGTTAGCTAAATATGATCCGGATGCGAGAACCAAGCAATATAAAGGTATATTAAACTGGATCGTTTTTATAGGACTTATTACTTTTTCAGTTTTTCAAATTTATGCGGCAGTTACACAGTCTATTCCAAGACAAACGCTATTATCTATTCACCTGGGATTTGCACTCACATTAGTGTTCCTTTTATTTCCCGTTACAAAAAAGAAGGTTGGGCAAAACAAGCTGACCTGGTATGACAGCATTCTTGCATTGCTGTCTATATGGGTGGGCGCTTACTATCCATTGAATGAAGATCGAATCGTCAATACAATTGGTTCAATCTCACCGATGGATTTCTGGACGGGACTCATTGCCATTCTGTTAGTGCTTGAGGCCACAAGAAGAGCAGTAGGACTTCCAATTACGATCATTGCGATCACATTTATGGCATATGCCTATTTTGGACCACAAATGCCAGGTTTCCTGCGTCACAGAGGATTAAACTTGGAATCATTAGTCAATACAATGTTTATTTCATCTGAGGGTATTTTCGGGACGCCGCTATACGTCTCAGCTACTTTTATATTTCTATTCCTGTTATTCGGGGCTTTTCTTGTTAAAACAGGGATTGGTCAATACTTTAATGATCTGGCAGTTGCGTTTGCAGGTAAAGCAGTCGGCGGTCCTGCAAAAGTTGCTATTTTCTCCAGTGCAATGCAGGGAACAATCAGCGGGAGCTCTGTAGCTAACGTTGTAACTTCCGGTTCATTCACGATCCCGATGATGAAAAGACTAGGTTACAGGAAAGAGTTTGCCGGTGGTGTTGAAGCAGCTGCTTCAACAGGCGGACAGCTGATGCCACCGATCATGGGTGCAGCAGCTTTCCTGATGGTCGAATTCATCGGTGGGGTAACTTACTGGGAAATCGCTAAGGCTGCAACAATTCCTGCTTTACTTTATTTTGCAGGGATCTGGATCATCACACACTTTGAAGCAAAAAGAATCGGACTTACAGGTCTTCCTGATTCTGAAATACCGAAAAAATCAGAAGTTCTTAAAAAGATTTACTTACTGACACCGATTTTTGCAGTTATCTTCTTATTGCTCGATGGTAATTCAATTATCAGAGCAGCACTTTATTCAATTGTCATTACGATTCTGGTCAGTATGATTCGTAAAGACACGCGTATCAATATCAGAAAGTTTTTCGATGGACTGGCAGATGGAGCAAGAACAGCCTTGTCTGTAGCCGTGGCAACAGCCTGTGCAGGTATAATTGTAGGGGTTGTTACACGAACAGGGTTAGGTCTTAAGCTGGCAAATGGACTTGTAGATCTATCCGGCGGAATTCTGTTGCTTACACTTTTCTTTACAATGTTTGCAGCAATTATCCTTGGAATGGGATCACCAACGACAGCAAACTATGTTATCACAGCTACAATTGCAGCACCGGCACTGATCCTGCTGGATGTACCGCCGCTTGCAGCTCACTTGTTTGTGTTCTATTTCGGAATCGTTGCCGATATTACACCACCTGTAGCGCTTGCAGCGTTCGCCGCCGCAGGGGTCTCGGGGGGAGAACCGATACGAACCGGGGTCAATGCCGCCAAACTTGCCATTGGCGCATTTATCATCCCGTATATGTTCGTACTTTCCCCACAGCTGTTATTGATTGATACCAATGCCGGTGAAATTACACTGTCAGTTGTTACAGCTCTGGCTGGTATGACGGCCATTGGTGCAGCAGTTATTGGTTATTGGTACAGACCGGTTCACCCGATTGAAAGAATCCTGGCATTAGCAGCAGGATTAATGCTTATTTATCCTGAAGGCATCAGTGATTTACTTGGAGCGGGTCTTTTCGTAGCACTGCTGGTACTTCAGTTTGTATGGAATAGAAAAGATAAAGATAACTTACAAACAGCAAAAGCATAAAACAGCATTCTGTTCCCGGATTTATATTCGGGAGCAGAATTTTTTTGTTAGCGCTGTTCAGCTGAAATATAGTCATATTTCATCAGAAAAGAGAATCTGAATTTCAAAAGGAACCTTTCTGTGCTTTACCTGATTGACAATGAAATCACTAAAAGGTATTATAATATTTGTCCTTATACATATTTTGATTCCGTAGCTCAGTTGGGAGAGCGCCACCTTGACAGGGTGGAGGTCGCTGGTTCGAGACCAGTCGGAATCATATCCTGAAACGCCTGAACCAATTGGTTTGAGCGTTTTTTTTGTATAGGCTGTGTTAATGATTTCCGCTTCAGGCGGACGCGCACGGACGGCGGTGAGCCTCCTCGAGCTGAAGCTCTGCGGGGTCTCACCTAACCGTCTTCTCATGCTGGAGTCGCCGCCTTACGCTGCAATCACAGCTGTGCTAAAACAACATTAGATTTTAACATAGCTTTTGTATAAAAATACTATTTGTAAGTTATGGGGTGTTAGCATGAAAAAAATCATTGTAATTGGTGGAGGTATTGCGGGTGCATCTGCAGCATATTATTTGTCAAAACAGTACTGTGAGGTCATATTAATTGATCGTGAAGATGCTGGCCAGGCAACTAATGCTGCAGCAGGAATCATCTGTCCGTGGCTTTCACAACGCAGAAATAAAAAATGGTACTTTCTCGTAAAAGAAGGAGCGGCCTACTATCCTGATCTTATCAGAATGCTGGAGGATGATGGAGAAACAGATACGGGATATAAAAAAACCGGTGGAATCGTACTTCACAAAGAAGAAAAGAAAAGAGATAAAATGATTGAGCGGGCTAAACAGAAGGTAGAAGATGCACCGGAAATAGGAGAGGTGACATCTATGGATGCCTCTGAAGTAATGAAGATGTTTCCATACGTATCAACAGAATTTTATGGGGTTCATGTCTCAGGGGCTGCAAGAGTAGACGGCAAAAAGCTCAGAAATTCTTTGATCAATGGAATGAAGAAGAATGGAGGGCAATTGATTACCGGTGAAGCAGAATTAGTGATGAATAATGACTCTGCGACAGGTGTAAAAGTCGATCACGAGGTCATTTCAGCAGATCGAGTGATTGTAGCGGCAGGGGCCTGGGCTCCACATATTTTTAGACAATGTGATTTTGAGCTGGATGTATCTTTTCAGAAAGCTCAAATTGTTCACCTGGGTGTTGAAGAGGACACAGATATGCTTCCTGTTGTCATGCCGCCTGGAGATCAGTATCTACTGGCGTTTGATGAGCATCGTGTTGTGGTTGGGACTACCCATGAAAATGGAGTGAAAATGGACGATAAAGTTACTGCCGGGGGTGTGCATGAAGTGCTTGGAAAAACACTTAACATTGCAGCAGGTCTGGCGCACGCAGAGCTGATTGAAACGCGGGTAGGTTACAGACCGTTTACTCCGGATTTTTTGCCAGTAGTGGGTCCGTTTCCTGATATTCATCATGTATATTTTGTTAATGGCTTAGGTTCTTCCGGGCTTACTTCAGGTCCATTTATAGGTAAAGAGATTGCGAAAATGGCTTTAGATGAACATTCCCTGCTAAATCCAAACGACTATCCTGTTCAAAACGTAATTAAAGAGCGCTAAAAAAGCGCTCTTTATTTTTTTACTTCATATACAGGGAGGGAGATATCAAAACTGGTCCCCTGATTTTTTGCACTGGACACTTTAATAGTCCCGCCTATAGCTCTGATAATGCTGTATGACACCATCAATCCAAGACCGGTTCCTTTTTCTTTTGTTGAAAAGTAAGGTTCCCCGAGTCTGTTCATTTCCTCAGCCGTCATCCCTACACCCTGGTCTGTCACACGAATAGCATATCCATCGATTTGCTGAGCTGCATAAACCTTTAATATTCCGCCTTCCGGCATCGCTTCAATTCCGTTTTTAAAAATATTAATTAAACCCTGTTGGAATTGTTTTTGTTCAGCTCTTAACATAGCGTTTTCAGGCAGGTTTTCATTGATGATTATGCTGACATTATTCATATTAGCCAGAGGTTGTATCACTTTGATGGAATGATTGATTTCTTCTTTTATATTAATTAAGGTGTGCTGTTCTGTAGCCGGTTTAGCGAATGTTAAATAATCATTAATAATATCTGTTGCATGATCGATTTCTTTCAAAGCAGTGTCGAGATAATACCGCTGTTTTTCATTATGAGTATCATCCTGAAGCGCCATTTGAATAAATCCTCTGCTGACAGTAAGAGGGTTTCTGACCTCATGTGAAATACTGGCTGCAAGGTGACTGACAACAGATAATTTTTCAGCTCTGATCAAATCATTCAAAATGAGAAAATTGGATCTGATAATTTCCCATAAAATTAATGCGATCATTAGTCCGACTATATTAATAAGGGTGAAAGTGATCCAAACATCAAGCGGCATCATCACATCAAATATAATATATGACAAAGTTAGATTGCATATAACCAGAAAAGACACCAAAAGTGTTGCAATGAGTATTTTACCCGGAATCTGCGAACGTTGAAATTTTTTCATGAAAATAAAATAAAAAACCCACATCAATAATAACGTGATTGTAGATATTAATACGCCATCTCCGCCAAGCAGTCCCCGGCTGAATATAGTGAAAACAGTTAAAAATATACCCATTGGATACCCACCGTATAGCGTACCTAAAATGATTGGGGTGGCGCGGAGATCCCATAAGAATCCCTCATTGATTGTAAAAGGGAAGGATAGGCATAATAATATCGAAATGGCCGGGAAAATTGCAGCCAGTTTCCCTTCTTTATTCTGAAGCCGGTTACGATAAGAATAAAAGTAAACAATTTGTATAAATAACAAAGGAAGGATCATTAATAAAAAATTTACGAGTAAGTCTTTAGTTAAAACATCCATATATCATACTCCATCATATTAGTCAGTACGTATCATAACATACATTTTAAGCAATAAGATTGAAAATTTCCTGCTGTTGAGCTATGATTTTTATTCAGGCTGCGTTGTTCGTATGTTCTAAGTAAGTTTTAACCTTTGATCTATAAACGGGAGTTTTAAATAAAAGCCGGATTGCCATGCCTCATCAGCGTATGAGGACGCGCATGAACGCTTTTGCGAACACCCACTTTGAGGAGTGGTGGTTTAAAAACTTTCTTAATAAAACTACGGCAAAAGCGGCTGTAAAAAACCGGGGAGTTTTCCCCGGTTTTTTTGATTCAAAATATGATCTAAAGTTCGGTTCTTAATTCCCAAAGCTCCGGAAAAAAATATGTGTCCAGCACACTTTTTAAATAATTGACTCCAGAAGAACCACCAGTACCTTTTTTAAATCCAATGATTCTTTCAACTGTTTTCATATGGCGGAAGCGCCATTGCTGATGCCAGTCTTCCAGGTCTACTAATTTTTCAGCAAGCTGATAGAGCGTCCAGTACTTTTGACTGTCTTTATAAACTTCGCTCCAAGCTGCTTTAACCTCTTCGCTTTTCTCATATGGTTTCGAAAAATCTCTGTTCAGCAGACCCTCCGAAATTGAAAAACCTGCCTGTGAAAGTTTATCGATTGCAATATCGTACAATCCTTTATTTTGATAAGCTTTTTCAAGCACACTGTATACTTCCTGATCCTGTTGATAAATTTTAAGAATATGCGGAATTTTATAACCCAAAGAAAATTCAATCAACCGGTATTGATAAGATTGGAACCCGGATGCTTTCCCTAGAGAATCACGAAATTCAATATACTCTGAAGGTGTCATCGTCGCAAGAACATCCCAGGCTTTAATGATCTGTTCCTGTATTTTAGAGACACGTGCGAGCTGTTTGAAAGCAGGCTCGAATTGATCGTTTATTAATGATTTACAAGCAGCCTGAATTTCATGGATGATCAGCTTCATCCATAGCTCGCTAACCTGATGAATCACGATAAAAAGCATTTCATCATGATGTCCGGATAGACGATTTTGTGCTGAAAGTAATTGATCCAGTGATAAATAATCGGCATAAGTCATATCATCTTTAAAATCGGTATAGACTTGCTGGTCACTCATATTCTGCACATCCTTTTAATTTATTCTTAACCGCTTATCATTTTAACAAATTTCGTTATAAATTTAAGAAATATTAAAAATAATTTCTAACTTATATGAGAAATGTGGTAAAATTGTTTCATTACATAAAAATATATAGGTCTTTATACTTTGTTTGACGTCGATTACTCAATATGTTTGAAGAAGGTGTACAAAGTGTCTAAAATCGATCATTCCCTCTTTAGAATTCAGCAGCAGCGTCTTTTCCAGCTGGCAAAAGCAAAAAAGATATCGGCACATGAACTTCAGTCCACTGTAGAACAGCTTTGTGAAGCGATGTCTGAAATGATTCAATGTGAAAGAGTAGGTGTTTGGGTATTTGACAAGGAAAGGCCTGCCTTAACAGCATTAAACATTTATGAAGATGGACATTCAAAAGGTGATGTGCTGCATAAAAAAGATTTCCCGAAATATTTTAAGTTACTTCAGGGAACAAGAGTGTTATCTATTTGTGATGTAGCGACAGATGAAAGAGTGAAAGAACTTTACCCTCATTATTTTGAGTCGGCGGGAAACATCAAGTCATTAATTGATGCTCCGATAGTCATGGCCAACGGCGTAATGGGTGTTATTTGCTGTGAGACATCACAACAGATTGAATGGGGGAAATTGGAGGAGTCACTCGCAGGTACTTTTGCAGATTTGATTGCCTTTCTTTTTGACAGTATTCAGCAGCAGGAGCTTGAACAGAAACTTGAATCTCTCGCTTATTATGATCGGCTCACCACACTGCCAAACCTAAATATGTTCTATAAAGAAGCAGAAAAACGCATGACTTATTCATGGAATCCTTCTGTTTGTTATATAGAAATTGATCAACTGAATCAGATGATAGATGCACTCGGGTATGATTCGGGAGATGTCATTGTAAAGGGGATTGCAGATAGATTTATACATTTACTCATAGATGGAGAATTTCTGGCAAGGGCAGATCAGGCACATTTTGTATTATTCATGAATCATACTAATATCAAAGAAAGAATAGAACAAATACAATTCTTATTAACAACACCGTTTAAAGTGAATGATCTTGATGTTACTGCTTCGTTCAGCTTTGGGATCAGTCAATTGCAGGGGTCTGTGAAAGAATTGCTGCAAACAGCGCAAATTGCTTTAAACAGAGGGAAAATGAAATCCTCGAGAAGCAGTCTGACTTATTTTACGGAAGATATGAAAGAGTCCAGCCGTGATTTTTTCGAAATAGAAATGAACCTGAGAAAGGGGCTGGAACTGAACCAGTTCACATTGTATTATCAGCCTCAAATCTCAGCTGTAAACGGTCAAATTGAAGGTTTTGAAGCGCTTGTCAGATGGAATCATCCTGAGATAGGGCTTGTACCTCCTAATGTTTTTATCCCACTTGCGGAATCTACCGGATTTATTGTTCCTTTAGGAGAATGGATCATAAAGGAATCAATAAAAAAACTTCAGGAACTTCATCACAACGGAATGGAAGAAATGATCATCTCGGTGAACATATCTCCAAGACAGTTTATTCATGAAAATCTGCCACATGTGATCGAGCACACTTTGGAACAATATGAAGTATCGCCGGATAAACTATGTCTTGAAATTACAGAATCAGTTGCAATGGAAGAAAACAAGCTGGTAATTGAGAGATTAAATCTGTTTAGTGAAAAAGGGATACAGATTTCAGTAGATGATTTTGGAACCGGGTTTTCGGCCTTTGTCTACTTACAGGAATACCCTGTAAACGAAATCAAAATCGACAGAGAGTTTATCAGGCTTTTAACACAAAACAAAAAAAGTGAGGCACTGGTTAAAACGATTATAGACCTGGCAGAAAACTTGGATCTGTCCGTTATAGCTGAGGGGGTTGAAACGAAAGAACAATTGTCCATACTCCGTGATCTTGGCTGTCAGAGGTTCCAGGGATACCTGATCAGCAAACCGATCCCTTCAGAGGAATTGAATATGTGGATGAATAGTTTTGAGTTCAGCTATTTTAAGCAATGAACCGCGTGTTGGAATAAGGCTTCCTGTGAGGTAGCTGAAAGTGTATAGAGATTATTTTACATGAGAAAGTCGGACAAATTTCATTTGCCCGACTTAGAGACTTAGAGTGCATGAATCTATTCAAAGGATTGAAAAGTGACGTTTCTAGGGTTTTTATAAACTTCTCTGCCTGCTATTTTGTTAATGATATGTACATTTCTGTTCACAGCCATTCCCATGTTAGTCGCTTCGGCACCATGGGTTTTTTCAATTGATGTAAGCAGGAAAACATTTCCGGGACGGTTTTCGTTAAACTGCAGAGAGTAATCTCTTGATACTGCAAAATGCCCGTTCTCCATTTTTGCATGATTGAAAGCCTTGCTGAAAAAGGATGGCAGGTTTGGCTGGTAGCCTGTGGCTGCGATTATTTTGTCAAAGGATCGTTCGAACGATATATGAGACAGCTGATGCTCGAAAGTGCTTGTCAGCATATGATCTTTTTGATAAATATCTTTCAATTCTGCATTTGGCTGGATCGTAATGTTGAGCTGTTTTCCTCCGGATGAACGGTGATACATCCAGCGGTAAATAGAGTTGAGTGTAGCGGGAGCAATTCCATTTCTAACGTAATCGAGCATAGATAATGCATGTTCTCTTTTTTCTAAAGGCAATTGATGAAAATAGTCAGTAAAGTCAGGCGTGAAAAATTCCTGGCCGAATTTTGACGATTCCAGCTGAAGAATTCCGGGTGATCTTGTATACCAGGACAGGTGATAGTTGTGATAGGGCTGAGACTCTAATAAATCTAAAAAGATTTCAGCTGCACTCTGACCGGATCCAATGATCGCTATAGACTCCGAATTTTTATACTGTTCTTTAATATTTGTGTATTCAGATGAGTGACTGAGCCCGGGAGTATTTCGTGCAGGGGAAGGCAGATAAGGATTACTGCCGGTTCCCAGACTGATATTTTTTGCAAGATAAGTTTCATTTGTACCATGTGCAGTCCCGACAGTAACTTCATAATATCCTTTTTCAGATTGATCCTGAATGGAAACAACGCTGCGGCTGTATAAGCAATTATCTAACCGGGAAGCCGCCCATTTTGCATAATGATTGTATTCTTCTCTCGGCATTTCAAACTCTTTAAATGAAAAGAACTGATACATACGGTTGTGTTCATGTAAGTAGTTCAAATAGGTGAACTGACTCTTGGGATTCGCGAAAGTGGCTAAATCTGCAAGGAAAGCAACCTGTAAATCGGTGCCATCAATCAGCATGCCGGGATGCCAATTAAACTCATCATTCTTTTCGAAAAACAGTGCGTCAAATGCATCAGCTTCCTGAATTAATGCTGCCATCCCCAAATGGTAGGGCCCCAGACCAATGCCGATCAGATCATATATTTTCATTCCATCATCTCCTGCCCTCATTCATTAAAATACCAATAAAAAATGGCTCCTGCTATATCAGCAGAAAACCATTAGAGGTTGTTATTATTGTAAATGATTAGATACTAGTAAGAAAGAGTAAAAGGGCAGTAATGACGCCTGTTCCGGCAAATCCTGTAAGTATATCCGACTTTGTATATGAAACGTTTTCTTCTCTCATGATGATGTCCTCCTATGTTAAACGTTATGTTTTAGTGATATTAGTCCATTCCCGGACCATACCTGATTAAACAATTTAAGAGCAAAAAGAAGAAAAAAGACCCATGCTTTTTTATCGCATGGGTCTTTTACCATATTACTCTGTTTTATACTGCATATACGCAACATGTGTGACAAGGAAGTCATCAAGGCCATGTTTGCCGTCAGCTCCGCCCAGCCCTGACTTGCGAACACCAGCGTGATATCCCTGCAGCGCTTCAAAATTTTCACGATTGACGAAAGTTTCACCAAACTTCAAACCATTAATGACTCTCATTGTTTCATGATAGTTTTCTGTATAAACAGAGGAAGAAAGTCCGAATTCAGTATCATTACTCATTTCAATTGCTTCATCCAGAGTTTTGTAAGTGACAATCGGTAGTACAGGTCCAAATATTTCTTCTTTAATAATTGACGATTCATGCTTTACGTTACCCAGAACAGTAGGAGGATAGAAGAAGCCTTTTTCTCGGTCAATCGGTTTTCCACCTGTTAAGATTTCTGCGCCTTCCCTAACAGCTTTCTCTACCATCTCGTGGACTTCATCAAGTCGATCTTTACTGACGAGTGGACCGATATCCAGGTCAGACTCTTCGTTAGGGTTTCCAGCCCGAGATTTTTCCATCGCTTCAGTCAATTTTTTTGTGAAATCTTCAGCAACGGATTCCTGTACGTATACACGTTCAGCATTCGTACAAGCCTGACCGGAGTTTGTTAACCTTGAAGTCACAATATGTTTGACTGCAAGATCCAGATCTGCATTCTCCGTTACAATCGCAGGTGCTTTACCACCTAATTCTAAATTGACTTTAGTAATATTCTGAGCAGCAGCTTCCATTACTTTTGTTCCAGCACCGACGCTGCCAGTCATTGTAACGATTCCAACTTTTGAATGTGAAGCCATCACGTTACCAATTGTAGAGCCAGTTCCAGTTACATAATTGTAAACACCTTTAGGGATCTCTTCCATACCATCAATGATTTTGGTGAACTCGGCGGCTGTGTTTGGCGTCTGCTGACTTGGTTTCAATACAATCGTGCATCCTGCTATAAGTGCTGTCGCAACTTTTCTTGCGAGGATAAAAACCGGGAAGTTCCATGGTACGATTCCGGCTACAACACCAATAGGTTTTTTATAGATTAAAATATTCTCATTCGGTCGGTCACTTGGGACGATCTCACCTTCAATTCTGCGTCCCCATTCTGACATATAATGAAAATAATCAATCGCTGTATCTACTTCATCAGAAGCCTGATCCTTTGGCTTACCCTGTTCCTCGATTAACAGATTAATGAAAGTCTCACGTTTTTCTTTTATTTGATCCCCAAGCTTTCTTACAATTTTTCCGCGTTCATTGGAAGGAACCTTTTCCCATTGTTTTTGAGCTTCAAAAGCTGCGTCAATTGCTTTGTTCACATCTTCTTCTGTTCCTTTTGGCGTCTGTGAAATAACTTCTTCAGTAGCTGGATTAATAATATCAATCCATTCATCACCGGTTGAGTCTGCATATTGTCCGTTTATATAAAGTTTATGTTTGATCATTATAAATCCTCCTAATTGTGTAATACTCTATGTTTTCCACAATTAGAAAGATAGAAACATTTTGATGCTCTAAATAGATTGAAAGTTTTTCTCAAGCCTGATTTCAACATTTCCTTTTAACGCACGTGAAATCATACAGCTTTGTTCGGATTGCTCCATATAACGCTCTATCTTGTCCTTATATTTGGCCTCTGCTTTTACGAAAGGCCGATGAATAATTGTTTTATAAGTGATAACACCTTTAGAATCCACTTCAACAATGCCCTCAGAACCCATAGACATTTCTTCAACTGAAATATCTGCACGTTCAAGCTTTGCAGCAAGTGTAATGATATAGCAGGTAGCTGCAGCACCCAGCAGCATTTCATCAGGATTTGTTCCGATACCCGGACCGTTCATTTCAGGAGGGATTGAGATTTCTGTCTTCAAATTTCCGGACTCAATTGTTCCGACATTATTCCGTCCACCTGGCCATTCAGCTTGTAAATGAAAAGTATGTTCAGCCATCAAATCTTCCTCTCTTAATAAAGTTCATCAATATTGTAACATCGAAGTTCAAAAAGGAAGCGTTATGAAACCTGTGCTACAATATTTTTAAAATGAACCGGGAGAGATCGTCATGAAGAAAAAAGTGCTGATCGTTGAAGATGAAGAAAAAATCGCCCGTGTATTGGAGCTTGAACTGGGCTTTGAAGGGTATTCAACCGAAAAAGCGTTTTCGGGCTATGAAGCACTTGAAAAATACAGATCAGGGGAATGGGATTTGATTCTGCTTGATGTCATGCTTCCTGAAATGACAGGGATCGAACTGCTTCGGAGAATCCGCTCTTCAGACAACCAGACGCCGGTAATTTTGCTGACTGCAAAAGATTCAGTTGAGGACAAAGTTTCGGGGCTCGATCTTGGCGCCAACGACTATATTACAAAACCATTCCAAATTGAAGAGTTGCTGGCCCGGGTAAGAGCAGTACTGCGGACTAAGAGATCTGATCTGCAGTCAAATTTGTCTGCAGGGGATCTTGTGTTGAATGAACAGACCAGAGAAGTAAAAAGAGGCTCAAATGAAATTGATTTAACACCGCGTGAATTTGATTTGTTGGTGTATATGTTGAAAAATATCAGACAGGTATTAAACAGGGAACAAATATTGAATGCAGTGTGGGGATATGATTATTACGGTGATACAAACGTTGTTGATGTATATATCAGATACTTACGCAAGAAGATAGACCTCGGGGAATGCCCACAGTTAATCCATACTGTCAGAGGGGTCGGGTATGTATTGAAGGTGACTGAATGAAGCTCCAGCATAAAATCCATTTATATACGTCTGGAGTATTTGCAATTCTCCTGTTTTTAATCAGTCTGGCCATTTATTTCACGTTCAGTAATGTTACTTATAATAGTGAGCTTAACTCGGCTGAAATGAATGCATCCAATACGGCGGCGGGCATGATTAGTAGTGCAGGACTGATTCCTGAAGAAGATTTATTAAGAGCTTTTGGTCCTCTAAATGGTGCTGCTTCAATCGTCACTAATGACTCCGCCTCTCTTGGAACAGCAATATCAGCGGGGCAAAATGAGTTGAGAAATACCGAAAAAACTTTTTACAATAATCAACTTGCTGAAATAGTGGATTTAGATCACGGAAAATATACATTTGTATCGATACCAGTCATATGGACGGATGGCTCAGTTGTGAATCTGCAAATGTATGAAAGTATTGATACGGCTGTATCAAATTTGCAAGTGTTACGAAATACGCTTGCAGGGGTAATGATACTTGCACTTATTCCTGTATTCATTTCAGGCAGGCTTTTAGGTAATGTCATAATGGGACCAATCAGGGCAATGACAGGGACGATGAAAGAAATACAAAAGAGCGGTGAATTTAAAAGAATTCCTCTTGAAGAGAAATCCAAAGACGAATTGTATGAGATGGGAGACAGTTTTAACCATATGATGAATCTCCTTGAAACCAACTATGAGAAGCAGGAGCAATTTGTTGCTAATGCATCTCATGAGCTGAAAACGCCTCTCACAGTCATCGAAAGTTATGCCAGTTTGATTAAGCGCAGAGGAATTGACAACCCGGAAGTGGTAGGGGAATCGGTTGAAGCGATTCACTCCGAGGCTATCAGGATGAAAGATTTAACTCAACAGCTGCTATTGCTTGCCAAGCACGGGGAGCAGTGGAAACTTTCGATCGAAGAGTTTGACATCAAGTATTTATTGGAGGAATCTGTTCAAGGTTTCAGAAATGCATACAGAAGAGAAATTGTATTTGAAGCGGAAGAAAGTATTGTTGCATCAGCAGATAAACAAAAATTAAAACAGCTTATTTATATCCTTATGGATAATGCCATTAAATATAGTAAACAGGAAATCAAAGTGAAATTAAATACTGAGGGTCAGCAAGGGAAAATCACCGTGGAAGATAAAGGAATCGGTATCCCGGAAGATGACCTGCCGAAAGTATTTGACAGATTTTACAGAGTAGATAAAGCAAGAACAAGAGCGTCGGGTGGTTCGGGTCTTGGTTTATCACTGGCAAAAGAATTATCAGAGGCTCTCGGCATGGAGATTTCGCTTCAAAGTACAGAAGGAAAAGGCACGACTGCATCAATCCTTTTTCAAATTAATTTTTAATGGGTTTCTCATTAAATTCTAATTTGTACCGGGTATGATTAAGGAAAAAGCTGAGGTGAAAACGGTGAATAAGCAAAGGATTATATGGATGACCGGTGGTGCCCTCATCGTTCTGATTCTGATTGTAGTCGTTCAGCAGTTTATGACTTCAGGTACTTCAGCTGCTCCAATGTCTCAAGAAGAAGCCATTCAACTCATTAATGAAAGATATCCGGGAAGCAATGCAGAACTTGTTGAAGAAAGCGGGAATACTTTTTTATTCAGCCTGGAAAATGACCAGGGTTTTTATGAGTTAGAAATAGACCGTGAAAATAACAGTGTTGCTTATCTTGAAAATATATCTTTACATGATCGTCAATCTGAAGCAGACCAGAAAGAAATAACTGAAGAGGAAGCAATTGAAGTTGCCAGGCAGCGAAGTGATGGTGAGGTGGTATCAAGTACGCTATCGGAGTCAAATGGACAAAAAAACTTTGAAGTTGTGCTAGAAGAGGAAACACGTATCGTGACACTACTTGTTAATGCGATATCAGGAGAAGCAGAAGTAACAAATGAAGAGTCGAAAGAAACCGAAGAACCTGCAAGAATATTATCTGAACCGGAAGCCATTGAAATTGCGCTCGACGCAGTAAATGGTGAAGTTGATGATGTTGACCTTGAACAGTCAAATGGTGTAACTTACTTTTTGATTGAGATTGAATCAGATGATGATGATGAAGCAACTGTTCAGGTCAATGCCATTACCGGAGAGGTTATGAGTACTGTATGGGATGATTAAGACAAAGCGGACTCAGGTAGTCCGTTTTGTCTTTTTATAACAGTGTAGTAAACTGGTCTATAGATGAAATTTTACAGGAGGTTCAAATATGCAGCCCAACTCAAAAGAAACAGTGGATTTACTAAAGGAACTGGTATCTATTCCAAGTCCATCAGGAAACACTTTTGAAATCATTACATATATCAAAGACTGGTTTTCAGAACGAAACATTCCGTCAAGGATTACCAACAAAGGCGGGCTGATTGCCACATTTCACGGTGAAAACATGAATGAGCACCGCGTTTTGACTGCGCATGTAGATACACTTGGTGCCATGGTGAAGGAGATCAAATCTGATGGCAGGTTAAGGCTGTCTATGATCGGAGGATTTCGCTGGAACGCTGCAGAAGGGGAATACTGCACAGTTGAAACATCAGAAGGCAGTAAATATACCGGCACTATTTTGCTCCATCAGGCGTCAGTTCATACATATAAAGATGCCGGATCAGCTGAACGTAATGAACAGAATATGGAAGTAAGGCTGGATGAAGTCGTTCATTCAAAAGAAGATACAGAAAAATTGGGTATATCAGTTGGAGATTTCATTTCATTTGATCCACGCCCTCAGATTACAGAAAGTGGATTTTTTAAATCACGCCATATCGATGACAAAGCGAGTGTAGCCATGCTGATGAAAGCTGCAGAACAAATCAAAAATGATGGAATCACACTTCCTTATACGACGCATTTCATCATTGCGAATAATGAAGAAATCGGCTTTGGGGGCAATTCAAACATTCCTTTCGAGACAAAAGAATATATTGCAGTGGATATGGGGGCGCTGGGAGATGGTCAGAGCTCCGATGAATTTACAGTATCGATCTGTGCAAAAGACAGCTCAGGCCCTTACCATTATGGCTTAAGAAAGCATCTCGTTCAGTTAGCAAAAGAAAATAATATTGCTTATAAAGTCGACTTATATAATTACTATGGTTCTGACGCTTCTGCTGCAGTGAGAGCGGGAGCAGACATCAAGCATGGATTAATTGGTGCAGGGGTGGACGCGTCACATGCCAATGAACGTACACACGAAAAGTCACTGTATAACACTGAGTCTCTCATTCTTCATTATCTCCAGTCTTCTTTAAGTAAAGATTGAAGTTATAGAAAAAAAGAGTAAAATATCAGATGAAGAAACCTTCTAACGAGTGAGGAATTAGAGATGAAAACAAATGAATTCATAGAAAACCTGAAAATTATTAAACAAATAGGGATACTTCCTGAAGAAATAAATGAACTTGAAGTCGATTCAAGAGCTGTGAAGGAAGGAGCGGCCTTTATTTGTCAAAAAGGTTACACAGTGGACGGTCACGATTTTGCCGGACAGGCCGTTAAGCAGGGAGCAAAACTGATTATCTCAGAAAAAGAGCTGGATATATCTTCTGCAGAAGCTGCTCAGGTGATCGTTAAAAACTCTTCACGCGCACTTGCTGTGTTATCTGACCGGTTCTACGGTTCACCATCTAACAATATGAACGTATTTGGTGTAACCGGAACAAATGGTAAAACATCAGTTTCCACGTTAATTCATGAATTGATCAGAAAACTGGGTGGGCGCTCTGCACTCTCAGGCACGATTGGATTCGATCTGGATGGAGACCTTCGCCAAAGTGCGAATACTACAAGTGATCTGTTGACAACACAAAGAATGATTCATACAGCAGAGAAGCATGGTGTTGATAATATGATATTTGAAGTATCTTCACACGGGCTTGTTGAAGGGCGTTTGTGGGGGATTGATTTTGATGTGGCCGTATTTACTAACCTCAGTCATGATCATCTTGATTATCACCATACTATGGAGCATTATGGTTACGCCAAAGGACTTTTGTTTTCACAACTTGGGCAGGATTTAACAAAGAAAAAAGCTGCGGTACTGAATCTTGATGATGAGTGGTTTGAGCGGTTTGCACAAATGACTCCTCATGAAGTGATCAGTTACAGTATGGAAAAGCAGGCAGATTTCTATGCCGAAGATATTCAATATATGTCTGATCGCACATATTACAAACTTTTATCACCTGAAGGCGAGTTTCAATTAGAAACGCAGCTTCTTGGTACATTCAATGTATCAAACACGCTGGCTGCCATCGCGGCACTCTATGCGAAAGGCTATCAAGTATCAGACCTTGTGGAAGCATTAAAAGACATTGCGCCTGTATCAGGCAGAATGCAGCTGGTGCCGACTGAAGCACCATTGTCAATCTATATTGATTATGCACATACACCGGATGCAATTGAGAAAGCAATTAAGTCTGTCATGCCATTTAAGAAAAACAGAATTCTGTTTTTAATTGGAACTGGTGGAAACCGGGATAAGACTAAGCGTCCTGCCATGGCAAAAATGGCTTCTCTTGCAGACTATGTTGTACTAACTACTGATGATCCGCGTTATGAAAGCTATGACAGCATCACGTCAGATCTTGAAAAAGGAATGATGCACAACGGCTATGCATGTATTGGTGACAGAGGAGACGCCGTCAGACATCTGATGCAGCAGGCAGAACCGGACGATATTATTATTTTTGCAGGTAAAGGACATGAAGACTATCAGATCATTGAAAGCACTAAATATCCGCATAGCGACAGTGATATTGCGCTGAATGTTATTGCAGAGAGATTTTAAATCACAAAAAGGGTTGTCCAATTAAAATGGACAACCCTTTTTACTATCTTGTTTATTAGAAGAACATACCTGCGATTGAAGCAGAAAGCATAGATGCAAGTGCACCAGCTGCTACCGCACGGATACCCAAGCGTGCAATGTCAGGACGTCTCTCAGGTGCAAGGTTACCAAGCCCGCCAAGCAGGATAGCCAGAGATGAAATATTGGCAAATCCACAAAGTGCGAATGTGATAATGGCAACAGATTTATCTGAGAAAGTATCTATTTCAGGAGCGAAATTTGCATAAGCAACAAATTCATTCAGTACTAGCTTTTGACCAATAAAATTACCGGCACGGATTGCTTCATCCCACGGAATACCAATTGCAAATGCGAGAGGTGCGAAAACATAACCAAGGATCAATTCAATTGATAGCTGTTCGAATCCAAACCAGCCACCAATTCCGCCAAGAATTCCGTTTAGCATTGCGATTAGAGCGATAAATGCAATCAGCATTGCACCTACGTTCAAGGCAAGCTGCAAACCTGTAGAAGCTCCTTTTGCGGCTGCATCAACCACGTTAGAAGCATCTTCATCTGCCTCCATTTTAAAGTCATCCGGGTCAGGTGTGTTATCTGTTTCAGGTACAAACATTTTTGCCATAACTAGTCCTGCAGGAGCAGCCATGAAACTTGCTGCTAACAAGTATTCCAATGGTACGCCTAGCGCAGCGACCCCTACAAGAACAGCACCAGCTACTGATGCAAGTCCTCCTGTCATAACTGCAAAAAGCTCTGAGTTTGTCATGTTTTTAAGATAAGGTTTAATAACCAGCGGTGCTTCAGTCTGACCAACAAAGATGTTTGCAGCTGCTGACATAGACTCTGCTTTTCGTGTGCCAAGTAACCACGATAGTCCACCACCGAGAAATTTAACAACAACCTGCATTACTTTCAAATAATACAGTACAGAAATAAGAGACGAGAAGAAAATAATAATTGTTAATACATTAAATGCAAAAACCATAGGATTGTCCGGATTTGCGTACGCGAATCCTCCAAGCACAAAATCAATACCTGCATTTGCATAGTTAATGATGTTATTAACGCCAAGAGTCAAAGTTTCTAAAAACTGTGCTCCAAAACTTGTCTGAAGAACAATAAAAGCGAAAGTTAACTGAATGGCCAGTCCCCCGAGTACAGGACGCCATTTAATCTGCATTCTGTTATTAGAAAAAATAAAGGCGATGCCCAGGACGGTTAAAATCCCTGCAAATCCCCATAAAATGTTCATGTTGACAGCTCCTAACAATTATTGTTGTGTGTGTTGCTTTATTGCTTTTCTCATTCTACAATGCAAATGCAAGCGTTTCAATAAGCGTCACAGAAACGTCAAACAAATGTATGATGTCTGACATCTGAGGAGGAGAACTACTTGAAAATCAGAAAAAGCTATGGTTCAAACGGCGAAAGATCCGTGTATATTCATGAGAACAAAAAAGAAGAATCGATCCTTGTTGCAATTCCATCTTTAGAGTGGTCCTATTTTTTCAAATATGATGAAGCAGGGGAAGAACTTTACACGAGTATCAAACATTCTATTACTAAACAAACAGATTCAAATGAAGCGGAAGAATTATCATCACGCATTCGTCAATGGACGAGTGAAATGTAATTAATTTAAAGGCTGATCATGTCTGATCAGCCTTTAATTCTGTATAAACTACTAATCTTTCAACATATCCACCATTGCCACGATCAAAATAACCTGTACATGTAATCAGGTTTAATCCTCTTTCAGGCGAGGAACCAAAAATATCTTCAATTGGTGCCTCACCAGTATCGTAAGCTACTGAATCTTTCACCACAAAAACGAGTGTTTCTCCATTAGCATCAGTCACTGTAATTTCATCACCCGGAGTCAGTTCTTTGAGATCCCAGAAAACAGCGGGAGCTTTTTCGCTGTCTACATGACCGGCAAGAACTGCATTTCCTTTTTGCCCGGGCTTGTATCCCGGTGAAAACCATGCAACTTCTTCGCCATTATCCGGTACTGCCATGCCGCCGGATTCATCAAGACCATAAGGATTAATAACAGCATCTACACCGATTGCCGGAATTGTCACTCTATTTGGTGTGAGTGAAACATTCTGCACGATTGATTTAACTGTAGCTTCATTCGTTCCAACTGTTTCAGTAGTTTCATCATTTTCCTGGACTTGTGGCTCAGTCGAATTCTGTTTCAACTCTTCACTCATTTCAGGTTCTTCTGCAGGAGGAGCAGCCGTATCTGCAGAAAAAAGCTGATCAGATGATGAGCAGCCGCCCACCATCAAAATCAGCCCTGTAAATATCAATAGTTTTTTCATTGTTTAATTATGATTGGAATACGCGCTTGCGGAATACAACCAGTAATGCTGCTCCAGCAGCCATAGCTGCAACTGCCATCATACCTGCATTCGACTGGTTAGCTGCTCCACCCATACCTGTTTCAGGCATTTCAGAAGGCATGCTTTCAGCTGCAGCTGCAGTGACCACTAATGGCTCAATGCTATCAAGCGTATTAACTGCATATACGCTGTATGCTGTACCAGCTTCTAGTGCTGTACCAGACAGATCAAGTACCTGATCACCTTCTGGCGTACGTACTTCTAAGTCATATGTGCCAGCTTCAAGTTCTACAAAATCAGTAACACCAGGGAATTCTGCTCCTGAGAATACTGCATCTCCATCGATTAGACCAACATCAACTGCCGGTGCATCCGGAGAGAAGTGTCCTGCACGAACTTTAGTCATTCCTTCACCAATTGTAAGGTCATCTTGTGTTACATTAAGCTCAATGCTATCAAGTGTTCCTACAGCAGCTGCAGTATAGTACATTCCTTCTTCAACTGTAAGAGTTTCAGAAATGACAGCTGTTTCAGTATCTCCGGCAGGGAAGATTTCAACTTCGTGATCTCCTGCAGGAAGTGCTAAGTAATCTGTGAATGCTTTAAATTCTGCGCCTTCAACGACTGCATCACCATTGACGTATACATCTACTGCCGGTGCGTCAGGTGATGCGTGAATGACTCGAACCCAACCTTCTCCGCCTTCGTGATTGTCAGCCAGAGCTGCGCCTCCCATCATTGCCATAACCATGATTGCTGCAGCGATTGAACTAAAAAGTTTCTTCACACAAATCACGCTCCTTTTTTTAATTGGTACAAGTAATGTACAACTTATTTATACAACGTGTTTAATTTTTGCACAACTCTGAATGTGCTTTTTTGCATATCGGGTTACATTGCAATATGCTATAGAAACTAATATGATGTTAAATGTAGAAATTAATACATGAGAGGAAATGGATATGACACTTATAGATGATGTAAATTCACGCCGGACGTTTGCGATTATTTCTCACCCGGATGCCGGTAAAACCACTTTAACTGAACAGCTTTTACTTTTTGGAGGAGCCATCAGAGCAGCTGGTACTGTTAAAGGAAAAAAAACAGGAAAATATGCAACGTCTGACTGGATGGAAATTGAGAAACAGCGTGGGATCTCAGTTACATCTTCAGTGATGCAGTTTGACTATCTGGATAAAAGAATTAATATTCTCGATACACCTGGACACCAGGATTTCAGTGAAGATACTTACCGCACATTAATGGCTGTTGACAGTGCGGTTATGATTATTGATGCTGCAAAAGGGATCGAAGCACAAACCTTAAAGTTATTCAAAGTTTGTAAAATGAGAGGCATTCCAATTTTCACGTTTGTAAACAAACTTGACCGTCAGGGAAGAGAACCACTTGAAATTATGGAAGAGCTTGAAGAAGTACTCGGGATAGAATCGTATGCGATGAATTGGCCAATTGGGATGGGGAAAGAATTTTATGGCATTTATGACCGTTATCATAAAAGGATTGAGCAGTTCAGAGTAGAAGAGGATCAACGTTTTCTTCCATTAAATGAAGAAGGTGAACTGGACGGCGATCATGAGATTAAAAACTCGTCATTTTATGACCAGGCACTTGAAGACATTATGCTACTTAATGAAGCAGGAAATGAATTTACAACGGAACGATTGAAGAATGGTGAAGTTACGCCAGTATTTTTCGGCAGTGCTTTAACTAATTTCGGAGTTCAGACATTCCTGGAAACCTACCTCCAGTTTGCTCCGGCACCTCAACCGAGAAAAACGGATCAGGGAGAAATAGAAGCAACTGAAGAAGAATTTTCCGGCTTTATATTTAAGATTCAGGCGAATATGAATCCTGCCCACCGTGACCGAATCGCCTTCCTGCGAATCTGTTCAGGAAAATTTGAAAGAGGAATGCCAGTGCAATTGAGCAGAACCGGTAAAACGATCAAGCTCAGTTCCTCAACATCATTTCTTGCAGATGACCGGAACACTGTTGATAATGCAGTGAGTGGAGATATCATCGGAATTCACGATACAGGCAACTATCAAATCGGTGATACGCTGACCGGCGGGAAGAAAAATTTTGCTTTTGAAAAACTTCCACAATTTACTCCGGAATTGTTTATGAGAGTTACAGCTAAAAATGTGATGAAACAAAAACACTTTCATAAAGGAATCAATCAGCTTGTTCAGGAGGGTGCTATTCAGCTGTACAAAACATACAGAACGGATGAAATCATTCTTGGAGCAGTCGGTCAACTGCAGTTTGAAGTGTTTGAACACCGGATGAAAAATGAATATAACACAGACGTCATGATGGAAAACATCGGTTCAAAAATTGCCCGCTGGATCGAAAACGAAGAAGATGTCAAAGATTCAATGTCTTCACAGAGAAGCGTGCTGGTTAAAGATCGCTATGGTAAGCTTGTTTTCTTATTTGAAAATGATTTTGCAATGCGATGGTTTTCGGATAAACATCCGGAAATTAAACTTTATAGCCTGCTTTAATCAAAGCTATCTTACAGTCCAGTGTTATTTTTTGGCAGCTGGTGATTGGAGCGTAAGGCGGTGACTCCTGCGCCCGGCCGCTGAAAGCGTGCGCCTGAAGCGGAAATCAACAGCCAACTTTAACAGAGCTTTAACTTAAAATAATTTAATCAAAAAACCTGCCTCCTTAGGAATTTATAAGGAGGCTTATTTATTTTTAAAAGCATTATCTTTTTACTAATCAGTAGGAATAAAGTATGCTTTTATAGGGTAGATATATAGCAGTATAAATGAAATTAAAAATGGGGGCGGACAAATGTTTACTAAATGTGTGAATTGCGGGGTCAGCATAAAATTTGCTGATGAGGGTACATTTCATTTGAAAAACGTGACTGAACAGGAGATTAACAGGCTATCATTTCCGGTTATCGGATTAGAAGGTACATATAAAACCGGATATCAAAGCTTGACTCAGCTCGAAGAAATGACTGGTGAAGTTACTGCACTCAATAAAAAAATTGACTGCGGAATATCATCTAAAAATAATCACGCTCAATTTATGACAGCTGAGTTATTCAAAACGAGACTTGAAAATAGAGATACGGTTGAATTTATTCAAGATGGAAAACTTGTCAGCCATCTTCAGCCAATTGTAAATATCTCAACAGGAGAAGTATACGCCTACGAGTCTTTATTAAGAGCTGACAGCAGCGAGAAAAACATCTCTCCTTATGAGCTGTTTCAAGTGGCAAGTCATGCCGAGATGCATTCACTTCTTGATCAACGAGCGAGAGAAGAAGCGATCCGTGCCAGAAAAAACCATATAAAGCCTGGTATCAAAAGTTTTATTAATTTCCTTCCTTCTACCATTTATAACCCGGAATATTGCCTTCAACACACATTCAGTGTAGTGAACAAATATAATGTAGATCCTGCAGATCTGGTTTTTGAAGTAGTCGAAACTGAAAAAGTACAAGATGTAGATCATTTGAAAAAAGTGTTTCAAACTTATAAGCGTGAAGGCATGAAAGTTGCCCTTGATGACGTTGGTGCAGGTTTTTCTACAATAGAAATGTTAAAATTGCTTGAGCCTAACTACGTAAAAATTGACCGGTCATACGTTGACCGATGTGATGAAAATATTAATAAACAGGATTTTCTTTCTGAAGTTACGCACGTATCGAAAGAACTTGGTATTACTGTATTAGCGGAAGGATTGGAAAGAATTGAAGAATTAAAAGTTTGTAAGGATATCGGAATTGACCTGTGTCAGGGATATTTAATCGGAAAGCCTGAGCCTACAGCAAAAACACCGATTATTAATACTTCAGCAGCATCATAATGATAAAGGGTTGACGGCTTAATCAATTCAATATAAAATCATCGTATGCTTTATTGCTTAAAAGCGTCTAAGTAAAACAGTATACTGCGATGATCCGACAGATTCAGTAGATTATTGACCTGCAGCAAACAGAGACTGGGAGAAAGCTGAAATCCCAGGCAGCCGGTAATTGAATTACGCCTGTTACAGTGGATGTACGATCAAAAGTGAGTGACATACTAATTTGGGTGGTACCGCGGAGTTTACTTCGTCCCTTCTGTGGGGCGATTTTTTTGTGTCTAAATTTATTCAGTCGGGAGGATTTATTGTGAAAAAGATACATCAGTCAGTAATGCCCTCTATTTCAGAGAGTTTATTAATAGTTGTAATGATTGTAGGGATTATGAGTCTGAGTATGATCGGATTTGGTTCAGTTCCGCATATTCCAATTATGATTTCAATTTTACTATTAGTTTTGTTCGGATTATTTAAAAAGATCAGCTTTAAAGAGTTGCAGGAAGGTATGACACAAGGTGCTGCTTCAGGAATGACAGCTATCTTTATTTTTTTATTTATTGGTGTTTTAATCAGTGCATTTATGTTGTCAGGGACCATTCCAACTTTAATGTTTTATGGCATGTATTTAACAGACTTTCCGTTTTTCTTTACAGCAGTTTTCGCGATTACAGCTGTGATCGGAATTAGTATAGGGAGCTCCCTTACAACTGTAGCGACAGTTGGTGTGGTGTTTATCAGTATAGCCGGTTCACGTGATTTCTCCCTGGCAGTTACTGCGGGTGCAATTGTCTCAGGCGCATTTTTTGGTGATAAAATGTCACCTTTATCTGATACGACAAACTTAGCATCTTCTGTGGTTGGAGTAGATTTATTTACTCATATACGACATATGTCATGGACAACCATTCCTGCATTTGTTCTTACAGCGATATTATTTCTGTTGTTTCCAACAAGTCAAAGTGCAGCTGGTGCTGAAGGAATTACTGTGATTAAAGATCAATTGATGGATACAGGACTGGTGCATTTGTATAGCTTACTGCCAATCGTTTTGCTTTTTATTTTTGCAGCAAAAAAAGTACCGGCATTACTGACACTGATCACAGCCATTTTGTTCAGTGTTGCCATTTCATATATTCACAGCAGTACTTCATTATCAGAGCTGTTTCAAATTCTATTTTCTGGTTATACAGGTGTATCTGACAGTGATCAAATAAATCAGCTGCTGAACCGGGGCGGAATGGAATCAATGATGTTTACAATTTCGCTTGTATTTTTAGCACTTGGATTAGGAGGATTACTTTTTACAACCGGTGTGATCCCTAAAATTTTTGCCCAAATTAAAGAGAGTAAAGGAACGCTTGTGAAAGCAGCAGGAACAGCGATTGGAACTAATATTTTAATCGGTGAGCAATACTTGTCAATCTTGTTAACTGGTGAAACGTTTGCTCATAGAGTGGACGCAGAAAAGATTGAGCGAAAAAATCTTTCAAGGGTGCTTGAGGATGCGGGCACTGTCATTAATCCACTGGTTCCCTGGGGCGTATGTGGTGTGTTTATTACCGGTGTACTCGGTGTTGAAGTGCTCGACTATCTTCCTTTTGCGTTCTTCTGTCTGATCTCACCAGTCATTACGCTTATCTATAGTTTGACTGGTTGGACCGTTACCAAAACCGACTGATATGATGATATTGTGAACGGCGCATTTTAAAATTGATTAGCGACAGGTTTGTCGGTATAGTGAAAAGTAGAGTAAAATGCTGGTCAATAAGGACTAGCGGAAGGAGCGTTTCACTTGAACATCAGTCGTTTTTCAATCAAACGGCCAGTATTTACAATCGTAACAATGCTGATCGTTCTCTTAATAGGTACAATTTCACTAACGAGAATACCGCTGCAATTGATACCTAACATCAATGCCCCGGTTTCAGTCGTAGTAACTTCATATCCGGGAGCAGGACCGACAGAAGTACTTGAAAAGGTGACGAAGCCCATTGAAGCTCAGGTTGCACAGCTGCCAGGCTTGGAAAATGTGCAGTCAACTTCAACAGAAGGTTCTAACCTAGTATTACTTGAGTTCAATTTTTCAACAGATATAGATGATGTAGAGCAGGATATCAGACGGGCAGTAGAACAGGTTCAGCTGCCGGATGATGCGAATCAGCCCCGTGTTCTAAAGTTTGATCCATCTCAGTTCCCAGTCATTCAAATGAGTCTGAGATCTTCAGATGAAAGCGAGAATATACGTAACCTTGCTGAAGAGTTAGAAGTAGAGCTTTCAAGAACAGAAGGCGTTGCCAGTGTAGATATTTCAAACTCTCTGTCAGAAGAAGTGAGAATTTCTCTGGACCAGGATGACCTTCAATCTTATGGTTTGACTCAATCAGACATTTCGAATGTCATTCAGTCAAACAATGTCTCATTTCCGGGAGATACCGTTGAAACAGATGGCAAAAGCCTGACAACAAGAATACTGAGCACATTAACCTCAGTTGAAGAAATTGAAGAGCTGGTTGTATCATCTGATCCTGAAACAGGTGATGATATTACAATCGCTGATGTTGCAGATGTACAGCTTGGTGAACAGGAGCAGTCAGTGATTACGCGTGCAAATGATGAGAATGCTGTGCTGATCAGCGTGTTGCAGGAAGCAGATGCAAATACAGCAGATGTTTCAACAGCTTTTCAAAATGCACTTGATTCACTACTGGAAGAAGAACAATATGAAAGTGTTACTGCAGATGTGCTGTTTGATCAGGGTGATTATATCCAGCTTGCGATTGGAAATATTGCGAGTGCATTGATTTTTGGTGGTATTTTCGCCATGGCCATATTGTTCTTATTTTTAAGAAATATTAAAAGTCCTATTATTATTGGCGTAGCGATTCCTTACTCAGTAATTGTGACTTTTGTATTGATGTATTTTGCTGACTTTTCACTAAATATTTTCACACTCGGCGCACTGGCTCTTGGAATCGGTATGCTTGTCGATAATGCGATCGTTGTGCTTGAAAATATTTATAGACATCTTGGAATGAAGAAAGATCCCAAATCGGCAGCGAGAGACGGGGCTAAAGAAGTTGCAAGTGCGATCACTGCATCCACGCTTACTACAATTGCGGTATTTATCCCTGTAGTATTTATTGAAGGTTTAATTGGAGATCTTTTCACTGAATTTGCTTTGACCATCTCATTCAGTTTATTTGCATCCCTTGTTGTTGCATTAACTGTTATTCCAATGCTTGCGAGTAAAATGTTAAAAGAACCGAAAGAAGATCTTGAGAAAAAAAGAAGAGAATCGCCATTTACAAAACGTTTTATGGGATCAGTAAAGTGGTCACTAAAACACAGATGGGCACCCATTCTGATTACACTTATTCTATTAGGTGCAGGTGGATTTGGTATTTCCGCCGTTGGAACTCAATTTCTTCCTGCAACAGACGAAGGCTTCTTCGATATAAGCGTATCATTAGAAAATGGTACTGCACTTGAAGAAACTGAAGCAGTGATTGCTGCGATCGAAGATGAATTAAGAGAAGAAGAATCAATTGATGTTTACCTGAGTCAAGCTGGTTCATCTGGTCAGGGTGGTATTGATAATTCGCCGGACGGCTCATCAGGGAATATTTTTGTTAAGATGAAGCCGCTTGATGATCGGGATACCTCAGTATTTGAACTGATTGAAGAGATTACCCCTGACATCGAAGCAGCAGCTACTTCGGTAAATGAAACTGCAGAAGTTTCGGCATCGCTGCAGACGGCAACGGGAACATCACCGCAGACGCTTTCATTCAGTGTGCGGGATACAAACGAGTCACGTCTGAATGAATCAATTGATCAAATCAGAGATGCATTAATCCAGCTTGATTCAATCACAGAAGTTGAAACAGATCTTGAAGATACAGTTGAAGAAGTCCAAATTGAAATTAATAGGGAAGATGCAAGAGAAGCAGGCTTGTCTCCCGCTCAAATTTCCCAGGAAGTGAATGCTGTTACACGAGGCGCACTAACGACACAGATTATCACAGATGATTCAGATGTATATGATGTGTATATCCAATACGATGAAGAAATCGCCAATACAATAGACGGACTTGAAGAACTTGCGCTAAGAGCACCTTCAGGAGAATTCATATCACTTGGCGATGTAGCGGAAATTACAATAGGTGAAGGTCCTGTATCAATTCAGAGAATTGATCAGCAGGCAGCTGTAGGGTTTACAGCTTCTTACACAACTAACTCAAATCTCGGCGCAGTGTCTCAGGAAGTAGATGAGGCAATTGCAGATCTGAATCTGGCTGATGAAACAGAAGTCGTATTCGGTGGAGACAGAGAATTGCTTGAAGATTCAATTATGGATATGCTTCTTGCAGTGGGACTGGCTATTGTTTTAGTTTACTTTGTAATGGCGGCTCAGTTTGAGTCATTTAAATATCCGTTTGTCATTATGTTTACAGTGCCGCTGATGGTTATTGGTGTGGCTATTGCACAATTTGTCACCCAGACACCTGTCAGCGTGACATCAATTATTGGTCTCCTGATCCTGACCGGGATAGTCGTCAATAACGGAATTGTACTTGTTGATTACATTAATCAACGTAAAGCATCCGGTATGCAGAGTTATGATGCAATCTATACATCTGTCAGAGATCGTGCCCGTCCAATTCTGATGACAGCACTGACAACAATTCTTGGACTTGTGCCACTCGCACTCGGTATTGGAGAAGGAACAGAAATTAATCAACCGATGGCAATTACTGTAATCGGAGGTTTAATCAGTTCAACATTCCTCACGCTTTACATTGTACCGATTGTATACAGCTTTTTAGATCCTGAAACTAGAAGAATGAATAAGAAAGCCAAATAAAAAAAGGCAGCCCCCATGTTTTAAATCTGGAGGCTGCCTTTTTCGAATGGAGTTTTTTTCTGTATAATTAAAAGCAAAGGAGTGATCATATGAAAACTGGATATTTCGTGACGGGCTTTCCCGGTTTTATCAGTGAAAAACTGCTAAGAAAATGGTTAAATGAAGACGATGAAAAGAATATTTATTTACTCGTACTGCCATCTTTTCAGCAAAAAGCTGCAGCGAGAATTGAACAGATCAGAAATGAGGTTTCAACTGCATCATCTATTCATATTGTCCAGGGTGATATTACAAAAAAAGATCTCGGGCTGTCAGCTACAGTCTCAATTCACTTGAGGGATAAGATACATTATGTGTGGCATCTTGCGGCTGCATATGACCTTGCGATTGATAAGCCAACTGCATATAGAGTGAACGTAACAGGGACTTACAACGTAAATGAATGGGTTAAGTCTCTCGCACAGTTAAAACGCTATATTTATTTCAGTACAGCATATGTAGCAGGGCGAAGAACAGGAGTGGTTAATGAACAAGATCTTATCAGGCCTGACCAGTTCAGAAATGCTTATGAAGAAACTAAGTTTGAAGCTGAAGTGCTGGTGGAAAATATGAAATCTGATTTTCCTGTAACCATTATGCGTCCCGGTATCGTCAAGGGAGATACTAAAACGGGTGAGACAAGTAAGTTTGACGGGCCTTATTACTTATTAAATATATTTGATAAAACAAAAAGGATTCCGCGTATCCCATACATCAGTCGCAGCAGTGCAACATTAAATGTTGTCCCGGTTGAGTATGTTGTAGAGGCCTCATCCTGGCTGGGGAGATCTGAAAAAAGCGCAGGGAAAACGTATCATCTGACTGATCCTAATCCTTATCCTGCAAGAGAAATTTACCGATTTCTTATGCAAAAACAAACAGGAAAAAGACCTTCAGGATTCATTTCTAATCAGCTGATGGATAAGATTTTGGCAATACCGGCAGCAAGAAAACATCTTGGAGCTGAAAGAGAAGGTTTGGAGTATTTCTTCTGGGAAGGTAAATTTGATCAATCCCAGGCTGCTGAAGATTTAAAAGAATCAGGTATTTTTTGTGCAGATTTCCTTGAGGGCCTGGATGCAATGGTTGCTTTTTATAATCGGCATAAGGATGAGAAAAGTTTCCATACATCAATAAAATAATCTTGTCAAAATCTGAGATAATGATATAATAAATTCAATTCAATAACGCTTTGACATTTGTCAAGGGGGAGTAGCTGTAGCTGTGTAATCAGCTAATTATAATCGTCACGACATGAACATAGCGGTTCATCGGTTATAATGGCATTTTAATGCTTAGCAAGACCTTTGCCTTTTATTAGGCAAAGGTTTTTTTATGTTCACTCATATTTTTATGAGGCGGACGATTAATTACTCTTGAGTTGGAGAAACTAAAAGGATATAAGAGGAGGAAGTAAGGAATGGATGCTGCGTTATTATTAGAATACGGTTGGGTGCTCATCATTCTTATAGGGCTGGAAGGAATTCTGGCAGCAGATAATGCTGTAGTGATGGCTGTCATGGTTAAGCATCTGCCGCCTGAGCAGCGTAAAAAAGCATTATTTTACGGTCTGTTTGGGGCATTTGTATTCCGATTTGCATCACTGTTTTTAATTGCAATATTAATTGATGTATGGCAAGTGCAGGCAATTGGTGCTGCTTATCTGTTATATATTTCAATCAGTCACGTGTTCAAACAGGTCCGTTCTAAGAAGGATGAATCTGTAGAAGCAGACGATGCAGAAAAATCTGCAAAAGGATCTGGCTTCTGGATGACTGTACTGAAAGTCGAGATGGCTGATATCGCTTTTGCAGTCGATTCAATGCTTGCAGCTGTTGCGTTGGCTCTAACTTTACCGGCAGTTGGTGCTTTTGAGATTGGTGGTATGGATGGCGGACAATTTATTATTATTTTCCTCGGCGGATTAATCGGCTTAATTATCATGCGATTCGCAGCTCACTGGTTTGTAAAACTGCTTGGAAAATATCCATTACTTGAAACTACAGCATTTTTAATTGTTGGTTGGGTAGGAGTAAAGCTTGTTGTGTTGACACTTGGACATCCTAACGTTCAACTCATTGACACTCATTTCCCGCACTCTACTGAATGGAAAATCATTTTCTGGTCAATACTCGTTTTAATTGCTGGAGGAGGATACATTTTGGCAAAGAAGCGTGGAGAGGAAAGTACCGCCTATTAATTGTAAGGTCTGCTCTGTTGTAGGAGCAGGCTTTTTTTATGCGACCACGCTGTGTCTCCGTAATATAATCAAACTTATGACAAAACCACCCCCTCTTGTGACAAACATATTACGTAAACTTTATTAAAATAAAGCGACCTTCCATTCGACACAAAATACCGGTACAATTTGTCTATGACGTGTTGAATAGAGGTGGAGAGATTGCTATCCTTCCTTTTGTTTGGATTATATAAATTTTCTTCAAAGCTTACCCTTGAGGAAAAAGTGAATCAAATACAAAAAGGGAATACAGAGCTTTTATCAGAAGTGTTGGAAGATTATAAGCCTTTTGTTAAAAAAGCAGCTTCAAAGGTTTGTCAGAGGTACATCTATGATTCTGATGATGAATTCAGTATCGCACTAATCGCATTTCATGATGCACTGATGAAATATCAGACTGATAAAGGAGCCTCTGTGATCAGTTTTTCAGAAGTGGTTATAAAAAGGCGGATCATTGATTATTTCAGAACGCATCAAAAAGAAAAACAGGAAATTTTATTCGAGCCTGGGGATTCTCAGGAAACGGCTGGATATTTGGAATACGACCAGTCTATGAAGGTCTATACCGCAGATTTGGAGTCTGAAGCAAGAAAAGATGAGATTGCACGCTACAGTGCTGTCTTGAAAGAATTTGGTTTAACGTTCAGCGAACTCGCCTCAAATTCCCCAAAGCACAAAGATGCAAGGCGAAATGCGATTTTTATAGCTAAATTAGTCAGTTCCAATCAGGAATGGTTTTCAGAATTAAAAAGTAAAAACAGGCTTCCTATTAAGAAAATTGAAAAAGATGTTGATGTAAGCAGAAAAACGATTGAGCGTCATAGAAAGTATATTATTGCGGTCTCAATTTTACTAAATGGACATTTTCCTTATCTTTATGAGTATGTGAAGGAGCAATTATAATGAAAAAAGGAATTGTAATAGAAGTAAAGAAAAGTCACCTCGTCCTCTTAACAAGCGATGGAGAGTTTTGCCGGGTAAAGAAAACAAATAGTCATGTTGATATTGGAGAAGAAGTCGTTTCACAGGTATCAAAAGTCCGGTCTGTACAGAGTTTTACTGCTGCTGGCTCGATGGTAGCGATTTTATTACTTACGTTTGTTTTACTACAACCATTTTTAAATCAAAAAACTTTTGCACACGTAGCTGTGGATATTAATCCGAGTTTTGAGATCGAACTGAACAAGCATAATAAGGCAGTGAACCTGGAACCGATTAATCAGGATGCTGAAGCGATTATAGCGAACCTTGATTGGGATCGAAAAGATATTCGGGATGTAATCGCAACAATAGTCAAAGAAAGTATTGATGCAGGTTATTTGTCACCGGAAGATGGAGAGATTACGATATCCACTGCTATTTCAGAAGGGACAGATGAAACTTTTGAAAAAGAGCTTCAATCTATATTGCAAGGCTGGTCTAAGCAATCCAACGTGCCAAACGTTGCATTTTTAAAGGGAAATATAGAAGATGTAAATCAAGCAAATGACAGAGGAATGTCATTCGGGCAGTTGATCTCTGAAAAAATGAGTAAGAGAGAAAAGAACACGACACCTGAAAATCCTGTACCATCTAACAAAGAAGAAACAGAAAGCGCGGAAGACACGAAAGAAGATACTAAAGATGTTACTGAAGAACCGGCTGAAAAGTCTCCCCAGGAACCGGTTGAAGAATCTCCTCCTGAAAATGAGCCTGCTAATCAAGAAGGTATGGATAAAAAGCAGAACAATGATGAAAAACGAGAAGAAAATACTCAGAATCAGGAAGAACGTAAAACTGAACAAAATGAACGAAAAGAACAGAAGCATGAAGAAGTAGAAGAACGATCCAATCAGGATAACAGCAGCAACGACAACAATAGCAATAATGGAAACAGCGGCAACACTGGAAACAACGGAAACAGCGGAAACAGCGGAAACAGCGGAAACAACGGAAACAGCGGAAATAACGGAAACAGCGGAAACAACGGGAACAACGGGAACAGCGGAAACAATGGAAATAATGGAAACAACGGAAATAACAATTAAGCAGGGATCCCCTGCTTTTTCTTTTTGCTGAATTTGCATCGGAATGCGTTATATTTAAAAAACCTATTTTAATATCAGTGTTTTTCATATAAGCTATGTATAGATTTGAATGAAAGGAATTACAACCATGTGGCAGAAGCTGAAAGACAGGATTAGAATGCTAAAACCTGCCCAACTGATTGTCACTTATTATTTCCTGGCAATCAGTTTATCATTTGGGCTACTGAGACTGCCATGGGTACATCAGTCGGGGCAGGAAGTTTCGTTAATTGATTCACTATTTACAGCAGTAAGTGCAGTAAGTGTAACGGGTCTCACGGTTATTCAAATTACAGAGACTTATACTGTTTTCGGGATCGTTATGGTCATGCTGATTTTGCAGCTTGGTGGAATTGGTATCATGTCTCTTGGGACATTTGTATGGCTGTTGATCGGTAAAAGAATTGGATTAAGAGAACGTCAGCTCATTATGCTTGATCATAACCAGTATAATTTGTCGGGCGTAGTGAAACTGATTATTGAGATTATCAAAATTCTCTTATTAATCGAGGCTGTTGGAGCCATCCTTTTAAGTTTATATTTTACACAGTTTTACGAAACCTGGGCCGAGGCTGTATTGCAGGGTGTGTTTGCATCCGTTTCAGCGACAACTAACGGCGGATTTGATATTACCGGACAATCAATGATTCCATATGCGAATGATTATTTTGTTCAGGTTATTACAATCTTGCTTATTATTTTAGGGGCAATCGGATTCCCGGTATTGATCGAATTAAAACAATTTTTAAGCCACAAATCAGGTCCTTTCAGATTTTCGTTATTTACAAAAATTACGACAATCACGTTCGGTATACTGCTTGTTGCAGGAACATTGCTTATTTACTTAATTGAATATAATAAACGGTTTGCTGATGTCAGTTGGCATGAAGGCCTTTTTTATGCATTGTTTCAGTCTGTATCGACCCGTTCGGGAGGTCTGGTGACAATTGATGTTAGTACGTTTTCTGAACCGACGCAGTTAGTATTAAGCCTGTTAATGTTTATTGGTGCTTCTCCGAGTTCGGTTGGAGGAGGAATCAGAACGACTACATTAGCGATTGCTGTACTTTTTCTGATTAACTTTTCACGTGGACGTCAGCATATTCAGGTTTTTGGAAGAGAAATTCATCTAGTCGATATTTTCAGATCGTATGTAGTCATTATTCTTGCGGTACTTATGTCGATGGTATCAGTGATCACGATCATGATCATTGAAGATTTAAGCGTGATGGCGGTAATTTTTGAAGTAACATCGGCTTTTGGAACTTCAGGGATGTCTATGGGAATCACGCCAACATTATCTACACCGAGTAAAGTGATATTAATGATTCTCATGTTTATAGGAAGAGTAGGGTTGATTTCATTTTTATTCATGATTGGTGGGAATAATAAAAAAGAAAAGTTCCGTTATCCGAAGGAAAGAGTGATTATTGGGTGACAAAAAACCGCTGTGGTGTATCCGCAGCGGTTTTTATATGGGCTTTCAATATCGTTGCCCATGATTAAAATGTGGTCGAGGTTGCTGTTTGTTCTTTAGTAAACTCAAATAGTGACGGGGACCCTGTTTTAGGGTCGTAATAAGCAAGGAGATAGACTTGTACAGGTTTACCCTCAATGCTTTTTAATCCTTCCACAAGTACTGTGTGTTTGTGCAATTCTTTTTGTTTTAAGTTAAGTGATGCAAAATGCTCACCCGCAATTTCAGGATTTGAAAGGAGTAAATCGTAAAGATTACTAAAGTTTATATCCTCCTTGTCCCACCACGGTTTGCGCGGTTTAAATTTATGTTTTTGAAGATAATCTTTCTTCATGAGATAAGTGGTATATGGGAGAGTCTCATGTTTAGATTCTTCAATAAATTGATAGAGACGCTTAAACAAATCTTCCAGCTGATGCCCGATACGTGACCAGCCTTTTTGATCCCAATAAGTACCGAAATCCTGAAAGAAATCAAAGGGTGTTTCAAAAACTTCAGTCGTTAAATAATGAATTGTGTCATCGAGCCTGTGGTCATTCCAATACTTTTCCAGTACGTCTTCCACATGTTTAATTCTTAATATATCATCAAAGGTAAGCTGGTTATTACTCAGAATTTCATAAGGAGCATGGTCCATATACACATACTGATGATCTGCTGCATTTATTCTCAGTCCTGTTCCTCTGAGCATTTTAAGAAAGCCCAGCTGAAGTTCTTCAGGTCCTAATTCATAGACGTCATTAAACGTCTGTTTAAAAGATTGATAGTTCTCTTCAGGAAGTCCGGCAATGAGGTCCAGATGCTGATCAATTTTTCCGCCGTCTTTCACCATCGTGACTGTTCTTTTAAGCTTTTCGAAATTCTGTTTTCTTTTAACAAGCTCGTTTGTGTGATCATTTGTAGACTGGACACCAATTTCAAATCGGAACAAACCTTCCGGCGCGTGATCATTTAAATACTGAATAACTTCCGGCCGCATAATGTCACCTGTGATTTCAAATTGAAAAACAGTACCGGGCAGGTGTTCGTCAATCAGGAATTCGAACATCTCCATCGCATAGCTTCTGCTGATATTAAAAGTCCTGTCAACGAACTTGATGATGCGAGCGCCATGCTTCATTAGGTAACGTATGTCTTCTTTAACAGCTTCCCGTTCAAAGTATCGAACGCCAACCTCAATTGAAGACAGACAGAATTGACACTGAAATGGGCACCCTCTGCTCGTTTCTACATAGGTAATTCTTTTTCTTAAATCAGCCTGATCTTCTGCAAATCTGAATGGAGAAGGCAGCGTTTTTAAGTCCGTTTTTTGAGGCTGAGGGGTCAGGTGCATCCTGCCATCAATTAAACTTGCGACACCACGCACCTGGTCATAATTGATTTTACCCGACAGATAATCCAGCAACTCTTTAAAAGAGGCTTCACCTTCGCCGACAACGATGTAATCTGCATCATGTTCAAGTCTTTTAAGCCAGTAAGGAACATCATATGTTACTTCCGGGCCGCCGAAGATAATTTTAATTTCAGGTAAAATCTTTTTAAGCATTTTTGCAACTTGGATCGTTTCTTCGATGTTCCATATATAACAGCTGAAACCAATGACATCCGGCTTTTTAGCGTATAAATCTCCGGTTATATTCAAGATCGGATCATTAATTGTGTATTCGGCCAGTTCGATTTGATATTCTGCGGCAGCAGCTTTCAAATATCTAATCGCTAAATTAGTGTGAATATATTTGGCATTTAAGGACGCCAGTACTGTGTTCATGTCTAAACTCCTTTATTTACAAATCAACTATATTTTACATGACAGTATGCGGCCTGACAATGGTTGTTCGTTATAATGAATAAACATTGTATGAAAAGGTTTATTTTATCAATTCATAGTGTTAGAATAGGATGAAATAATATCCGAAATTTTGGATAATGACTATTCTTTTTGATTAAGCATTTTTTTAGCTTTTGACGTTCTTAATTCAACTATTGGTTGTCCAAGTGCAGCGACCCATCTGGATGAAAGAAAGATTGTTAAGAGTAAAGACACTGCCAAAATAATGAGTAGAGAGAAATAAGGATTAATCATCAACCCCAGTCCGCTTTCCCGATAGAACTGAATAATAAATCCGTGAAAAAGATATACATACAAAGTATTCAGTCCCCATTTGGTGAAAAACATCTTATTCACTGGTGCAAGAGAAAAGAATGCAGTAACTAGCCAGAAGCTGACAGCATAAATCACTAATCTGAGCATTGGGCTTGCTTCAACCGGTGTGCCCAAATCTTCATATGAGTGAGAACCGAACAGCCACCTGCTGCTCCAGTCAGGTAAAATGTAAATAGATGCAAATGCGATCAGTATAGAAATAACAGAAATTATTTTTATTTTATTACTCTTCAGCACACTGAAGAAGTTCCGGCTTAAGTAATGACCGGCCAGGAAGAATGGAAAAAAGACAAACGTTCTTGAAAGACTCAGTGTAGAAGTATAATCATTTACAAAACCGACAATTACACCAAGAGTGATACTGATAAATAAAGCCATCTTCCACTTCAGCTTTAAAATGTCAACAAATAAAATCAACAGTAAACTCCAGAAAAATAGACTGATTAAAAACCATAGTGCCCACTGCGGGTTTAATGGGTCTATGTCAATGTTGTTTTGATTTCTAAGGAAATAATAGTAAATTGTATAAATGAATTGAAATATTAAATATGGCACAATCAACTTTTTCAGCAATTTTAAGAATAATCCTTTTGTATAGTTTGCCTTGGCAAAATAGCCGGCAATTAAAATAAACGCAGGCATGTGAAAAAAGTATATCGTTTGATAAGTAGTCATTAATAAAGGATCTTCCTGGATGATGCTTTGAATCGCATGACCGAAAACCACTAAAAAGATTAAAATAAATTTAGCATTATCAAAATAATAATCTCTCTCAGACATCATTACACCGCTTTCTATTACACTTCATTCAGTTTACATACCCGTTTTCGCTATTAATAAATCCGGTGAAGATGGCATAAACATTAATGAAGTTCATTCTAGCGAAAAGAAGGGATATTAATATGCTTTCTAGACATTTGTCACAATTAGAGCCTTTTCAGGATTGTGGAGAACAAATAGACCAAGCTAAATTTAGTTCACGAATATTGAATCATATTAGTGAGTGTGCTTTGTTGACTGACCAAAATGGAATTATACTCAATTTTAATGAACAGAGCAAACAATATTTCGAGATGAGAGCTGGAATCAAGATCTATACATATTTGAAACCTGAACATGTTGAATGGCTAAAATCCTGTATGATGAATAACAAAGCCGATGAGAGGGAAATACAGTTACTTTTTGTGGACTCGGATCATGAATGCACTTGTGAATTTATCCCTGTAACAGGAGAGGAAAGATTCATCCTTATATTTAAAGACATAAATAAAGGTCCTGAAGATGAAATCTTTACGACTATATTTGATAAAGCAATTCATGGTCTTATGCTTATCAATGCCAATGGTTCAGTAGTCAGATCCAACCTTTTTGCAAATAAGCTATTAAACCTTCAAAACGGAAGAAAGGTCAACATCTATCGCTTGTTGGATGAGTATGAAACTGAGAAGAATATACCTGGATTCGATCAACAGTTTGCTCCTCAAGCAACTGAAAATATAGTAAGTGATGTGATTAAGATCAGATCACATTATTTTGAGTTTACAAAGGTTAATGAGATATCTCAGGGATACGATTTGATTGTGATCAGGGATATAAGCGAAGTTGTGGAATACATGAGACGGGTTGATCATCAGGATACGCTCAAAGTAGTGGGTCAGCTTGCGGCAGGGATTGCGCATGAAATCAGAAATCCGATGACTTCTCTAAAAGGCTTTATTCAGCTCCTTGAACCTAATTTAAAAGATCATCAAAAAATGTACTTTGAAGTGATTAATTCGGAGCTTAAGAGGATTGAGACGATTATGACAGAATTCTTGATGCTGGCAAAGCCTAAAAACACAGTGTTTGAAAAAATTAATTTGACCAGGGTGCTTGCGGATACTGTTGACATGATGAAGCCACAGGCAATTTTACATGATGTAGATATTAAATTTAATGCCCGGCAGTCAGAACACTTAACGTTTGGTGATGCAAACCGTCTCAAGCAAGTATTTATTAATCTTATAAAAAATGCACTTGAAGCGATGCCGGATAAAGGAGAAATTTTCGTATCGGTTGAAACTTCAGGGAATCAGCATCTCATATCCGTCAAAGACAATGGATGCGGTATTCCTGAAGAAAAGCTGAATAAGTTAAATGAGCCTTTTTTTACAACGAAAGTAAACGGAACAGGTCTCGGACTGCCCGTCAGCCTGAAAATCATTGAGGAGCACCAGGGCACTGTAAATGTGATCAGCAGATTATATGAAGGAACAGAATTTAAAATTGGTTTGCCTCTGATGGAATAAAAGGATCTTGTTCAAAGTTCATTATGCTGAGCAAAATGATGCAAACAGCTGTGAGAATGCGGGACGGTGAATTCCGCGCCAGGAAAGAGCCCGTCCTGAAAATGTCAGCTATATAGGCTCACTTCCCGGCCCGAAAAAATAAGTCCCGTACATAAATGAGCAGCGGTTATGATTTAATAAAAATCCGCTCTCCTGTCGTCAAAAATTGGAATCCTTTTGCGAATTTCTTCGACTTCCTCTTCGTAAATATCACCGTACACAATTTCTTCCCTATCAGACCCCTCAGCAATTACTTTTCCCCAGGGATCAATCATGATTGAATGTCCGCCAAATTCATTTGCATGATCACTTCCAACGCGGTTACAGGCAATTACATATACCTGGTTTTCAATTGCTCTGGCTTTTAATAGAGTGGTCCAGTGATCAATCCTTGCGGCAGGCCACTCTGCAGGGATCACCACTACTTTCGCTCCACTCAGAACAGATTTTCTGATCCATTCAGGAAATCTGATATCATAACATATAAAGCCTGCAAAGTGAATTTGTTCAAGCTTAAATGAAGCATCATCAGCACCTTCTTTTAAATAGAGATGTTCATCCATTAACTTAAATAAATGCAGCTTGCTGTATTCGTGAATAAGTGAACCTTTCCGGTCAATGACTGGCATTGTATTAAAGATGTTTCCATCTTTAAGGTTAGCTGCGGATCCGCCAATAATATTTACGTTATATTGAACGGCCAGTTCTCTCAAAAAAGTAACAGTTTCATTGTAGTGATCCTGCATATTTTTCAGGTTTGGCAGATCATAACCTGTCGTCCAAAGCTCAGGTAAAATAATCAGGTCTGCCGTGTGCATTCTGCTTATCCAGCTTTTCACTTTTTCATAGTTTTTTTCAGGATCTCCGAATGCCAGATCCATTTGAAAGATTGCGATTTTCATATGTTCACCCACTTTTCAGAATCGTCTTTACAATTATACATTTCCGTTATAACATTTAGAGCAACAATTTGAAAGCGGGGCGTCCTTGTGAAAAAGTTTGAACACGCAGAACGTTTGCATCATCTTCCTGAACAGTTTTTTGCAAAACTTTCATCAAAAGTAATGGAAAAGGTAGCAGAAGGGCATGATATTATCAATCTAGGCCAGGGGAACCCTGACCTGCCAACCCCTGAACATATTGTCAAAAGGCTTCAAAAAGCGGCAGAAAATCCAATTAATCATAAATATTCACCATTTAAAGGGATGAAATATGCCAGAGAAGCTGCGGCAGCATTTTATAAAAGAGAATATGGTGTAGAACTTGATCCCGATAAAGAAGTTGCTTTGCTGTTTGGTGGCAAGGCTGGTCTGGTGGAACTGCCTCAGTGTCTCGTTAATCCTGGAGATGTTGTCCTTGTACCAGATCCGGGATATCCTGACTATTGGTCCGGGGTTTCTCTTGCTGAAGCAGAAATGGTCATGATGCCACTGCTTGAAGAAAATCATTTTCTTCCGGACTTAACAAAAATCTCTGAAGAACAAGCGAAAAAAGCAAAGCTGATGTTTTTGAATTATCCCAATAACCCAACTGGTGCACTCGCAAATCAGCAGTTTTTTGATGAAGTGATCGCTTTTGCTGAAAAATATAATATTTGTGTTGTACATGATTTTGCATATGGTTCAATCGGATTTGATGGACATAGGCCGATCAGCTACCTGCAATCACAAAGATCAAAAGTAAATGGTGTTGAAATTTATACACTGTCAAAAACGTTTAATATGGCTGGCTGGCGTGTAGGATTCGCAGTAGGGAATCCTTCAGTCATTGAAGCTTTAAATCTCCTGCAGGATCACTTACACGTTAGTTTGTTCGGTGCCGTGCAGGAAGCTGCTGAGGCGGCTTTGACTGAGTCTTATGAACCTGCTTTGGAGCTTTCAAATATTTATGAAAAAAGAAGAAATACAATGATACGGGCTTTTAATGAGGCTGGCTGGAAAGTTGAACCGCCAAAAGGATCTTTTTTTGCCTGGTTTAAAGTGCCGGAAGGCTTTACTTCGGAAGGTTTCAGTGATTATCTGCTTGAATATGCTGGTGTCGTCGTAGCGCCAGGGATCGGCTTTGGACAAGCTGGTGAAGGGTACGTGAGGGTTGCACTTCTTGCGGATGAAAAGAAAATAGAAGAAGCAGCACTGAGACTGTCTGGACTTGATATATTTTCAACAGATCATACATAAGACAGCTGCCATTCTTCAAATGGGGTGAAACCGTTGGTAAACGAACATGTTCAAATCACTATTCTTCAAACGAATGATATCCATGGCCATGTTAAATCATCTTCCCACTGGGGGACTGATCAGGAGGCTCACGGAATGGCACGTTTGTCGTCATTAATTAAAAACCGACGCATAGAAGATCCTGAACTGCTGCTGTTTGATACGGGAGATATGTTGAAGGGAAGTCCTTTAACCTATCATTATGCTAAATATAATGACCACATGCCGAACCCGATGATTTCAATTATGAATCACCTGCAATATGATTGCGCAACAATCGGGGAGTTTGATTTTGATTACGGAGTTCCTTTTCTAAGCCGTGCAATAGGCAGGTCTTTTTTTCCGTGGCTTGCTGCAAATGTCGTTCATAAAACGACGAAAGAACCTTATTTTGGATTTCCTTATACAGTAAAGACAGTCAAAGGTGTGAAAATTGCGATCCTTGGCGTATCAGCTACAAGAAAGACTGATGAAGGTCCATATATTGTGAAAGATATTTTATTTGAAGATGCCTACTTCTCCGCTAAACGTTGGGTAGGGTTCATCCATGAAAATGAAAGTCCTGATCTGGTTATATTGAATTATCATGGAAGTTTTAATGAAAAGTCTTCGCGCTCAATAGATCAGGCAGATCGCATTTGCACGATAGACGGGATTGATATTCTCCTCACTGGAAGAGAACATATTAAAATTTGCGAAGAACGCGATGGGAAATTTGTGATGCAATCCGGTTCGTTCGGTACGGATCTGGGTGAAATCCAGGTATCACTCTCAAGGTTCGGATCTTCATACAAAGTTGAGACAATAAAAGGTCAGTGGCTTTCAGCTGATCATGCGGAATCAGATAAAGAAGTAGAAAAACTCGTTCATTTTCAGGAACTTGAAACATTAAACTGGAGCATGTCTGAAACGGCTGAAAAACATTTTTCTGCTATAGATTCTGAAGATCAGCTAATCAAAGATTGGTTGGAAAATTTACGTCTAAAGGATTATATTGACTTCTTTTAGTACTCATCGCTATACTTTATATGATGAAACTGACAAAGGGATGACTGAAAATGACAGAGGAAGCGGACTATAATCAATCGTTAAAGCTGTTTATAGTTTTATCGAGAGCGTACAAAGCAATCAATGAATCCAGCAGTAAATTCTTTCAGGAGAATGGATTAAATCCTACTGAATTTGGTGTTCTTGAATTACTTTATCATAAAGGTAAGCAGCCGCTTCAGAAAATAGGCGGTAAAATTCTGCTTGCCAGTGGCAGTATCACTTATGTAGTGGACAAACTGGAGAAAAAAGGGCTGATCAGCAGAATTGCGTCTCCTGAAGACAGAAGGGTCACTTATGCTGAAATCACTGAAGAGGGTAATCGATTCATGAGCGAAATCTTCCCGGCACATGAAAAGAATTTGCATGAACTGATGACCGTACTTTCAGACGAAGAACAGAAAAAGGCAATTGAGCTATTAAAAAAGCTGGGACTTTCGATAAAAGACCTTTCTTATTAAAAGAGCAACAATCACATGACACCGGATCATTCCGGTGTTTTTTTATGGGAAGGCTTTGTTAAAGTCCATTGTTTTTTCTGCACGGCTGGTGATTGGAGCGTAAGGGGGTGACTCCTGTGGCAGGAAGGGACAGGTGAGACAATCACGGCGAAGCCTGGCAACGGAAAGCATCCCCCTGAAGCGGAAATCAACAGCCAACTTTAACAGAGCTTATTGTAAATAGCAGGAAAGCATGAATGATTAGTCGAAATGAATGAATGGAAGAATAAGTGGAGGAGACATAAAATGTTGAAATTTAAAGATTATGAATACAAGCGACCTGAATATGAACAGGTCAAAACTGAATTTACAGCATTACTTGAAGCATTCAGAAATGCAAAAAGTATGAAAGATCAGGAGCAGATCATATTAAAAATTAACCAGCTGAGAGATGATATATCCACTCAGGGAAATCTCGCTTTTATCAGAGCTTCGATTGATACAAAAGATGCATTTTATGAAAATGAAAGAAATTATTTTGATGAGACAGGACCGCAGTTTTCTGAGCTTAATACGCTATTTTATAAAGAACTTGTTACATCACCTTATCGCGGTGAACTGGAGAAGAAGTGGGGAAGCCAATTTTTCTCGCTGGCAGATTATACAATTAAGTCATTCAGTCCCGAAATTATTCCGCTGCTCCAGGAAGAGAATCGTCTGTCATCAGAGTATTCAAAACTTATAGCGTCAGCTGAAATCGAGTTTGAAGGTGAAACCCTGACACTGGCTCAAATTGATCCTTATACTGAATCGACAGATCGACAGGTCAGGGAAAAAGCAGTGAAAGCAAAATTTAATTTCTTTTCAGAAAATGAAAGCGCTTTTGATGAGATCTACGACAAACTTGTAAAAACGAGACATCAAATTGCTCTGAAACTTGGGTTTAAGAATTTTGTGGAAGTGGGATATCTAAGAATGCTGAGAGTGGATTATGATGCAGAGCAGGTTGACAAGTTCCGTGAACAGGTCAGACAATACGTTGTTCCACTCGCAACAAAGCTTAGGGAGCGTCAAAAAGAAAGAATTGGCGTAGCAGAGTTAAAGTTCTGGGATGAATCACTGGAATTCTTAACGGGAAATGCAAACCCAAAAGGTGGTCCGGACTGGATTATTCAAAAAGGTAAACAAATGTACCAGGAGCTTTCAGATGAAACAAATGAGTTCTTTACATTTATGAATGAGCGTGAACTGATGGACCTGGAAGCTAAAAAGGGTAAAGAAGCAGGGGGTTATTGTACGTTTATTGAAAACTATGAAGCCCCGTTTATTTTCTCTAACTTTAATGGTACTTCGGCAGACATTGATGTATTAACTCATGAAGCTGGACATGCTTTTCAGGTATACATGAGTAGAAGCACTGATATACCTGAATATATATGGCCAACTCATGAAGCGGCAGAAATTCATTCAATGAGCATGGAATTTCTGACTTGGCCATGGATGGAAAACTTTTTTGAGGAAGAAACTGAGAAATACAAGTTTTCTCACTTGAGCAGCGGAATCTTATTCCTTCCATATGGAGTGGCTGTAGATGAATTTCAGCACCGCATTTATGAAAATCCTGATATGTCGCCTTCAGAGCGCAAAGCAGTCTGGAAAGAACTTGAAGCCATCTACCTTCCGCACCGTGATTATGGCGATCATAATTATTTAAACAGTGGAGGTGTATGGCAGAGACAGGGTCATATATACGAAGTTCCATTTTATTATATTGACTATACGCTTGCGCAGATTTGTGCTTTTCAGTTTTGGGAAAAATCAACAGAAGATTTTGATGTTGCCTGGAAAGACTATGTCCATTTATGTACTTTAGGCGGGTCAAAATCGTTCACTGAACTTTTGAAAGAGGCAAATCTCAAATCGCCATTTGAAGAAGGCAGCCTTAAGTCTGTAGTAAATAAAATAGAAAATTGGCTTAACCGTGTGGATGATAAAGTGCTTTGACGTTAATAAAAATGAGAAGCTGCACATAAAGCTAATCAAATATGTAAAGTCATTCGTAATTGTCCAAATAAACATACGAACACAAAACAATCTCTTAAACAAAATTTTTATTGAGATCTAAGCTAAACAAGTAAGAGGATGGGACAGCTTTTTTTGTCCCATCCTCTTTTAATACTACTTTTTATAGATTTCAGTTCGTGTAGTTTTTCTTTTTAATTACATTTTTTCGATTTTAATATCATTTTCATCCAGCACTGCTTTTAACTGTTTTTCTTCAGGGAAATCGTACATAAAGTCAGTTACCTGATCCTCGATCGTTTCCTGAATGACTCTTCTTAAAGGTCTCGCACCAAAAGAAGGGTGGTAGCCAAGTTCAGCGATTCGTTCCTTTACTTCGTCTGTTACATCAAGCTTCATGTCCTGTTCTTCGATTAGTTCCTTTAATTCATTCAGCATGAGATCAACAATTTTGATCAAATGTTCTTTTTCTAGAGATTCAAACTCAATAATGCTATCAAACCTGTTTAAAAATTCGGGTTTGAAAAAGTCGCTTAATGATTCAAGAATAGAAGTTTCATCGGCAGTCTGAGTTGCTCCAAAGCCGACTGCTTTCTTTCTTGTACCTATACCTGCGTTACTTGTCATGATAATAACTGTTTCTTTGAAGCTTACTGTACGTCCCTGACTGTCAGTTAACCGTCCATCTTCCATGATTTGAAGAAACATATGCATCACATCGGGGTGCGCTTTCTCGATTTCATCCAATAGAAGAATCGTATAAGGAGATCGGCGAACTTTTTCAGTCAGCTGACCGGCCTGATCATGTCCTACATATCCTGGTGGCGAACCAATCAGTTTAGACACACTGTGTTTTTCCATATATTCGCTCATATCAAGTCGGACCATGTGATCCTTTGAACCGAATAATTCTTCAGCGAGCGTTTTGGACAATTCGGTTTTACCAACACCGGTTGGTCCCACAAAAAGGAATGAACCTGCCGGGCGATTTTTCGATTTTAGTCCTGCACGACTTCTGCGCACGGCTTTTGCTACACGTTTTACTGCTTCGTTCTGTCCAATGACATGAGTGCGCAGGTTTTCTTCTAGATCAGCCATTTTTTTATGCTCATCCTGCTCAAGCTTTCCAACAGGAATACCAGTTTTTCGTTCAATTAGTTTTTGAATCAACTCTATTTGTACAATTGGTTTTTCAGAAGAAGCAGGCTTTTCTAACACTTTTTCGAGTTCTGCTTCTTCATCTCTTAATTTGGCAGCTTTTTCATATTCTTCGTGTTTAAGTGCTTCTTCTTTTTCTGCATGAATAGACTTGAGTCGATCTTCAACAGCAGCTTTATCAGCATTGTCTAACGTAAGGTTCAGCTTTGATCCTGCTTCATCCATCAGGTCAATTGCCTTGTCTGGAAGGAATCGATCCTGAATATATCGTTTGGATAGCGTGACAGTCGCTTCGATTGCTTCAGCGCTATACGTAACAGCGTGATATTCTTCATATCTTGGAGCAAGTCCGTGAAGAATTTCAATTGCTTCTGGGATAGAAGGTTCTTTTAGGTGAATAGGCTGAAAACGGCGTTCTAGTGCTGCATCTTTTTCAATTTTACGATACTCAGTAAGTGTGGTAGCACCTACAAGCTGCAATTCTCCACGTGCAAGAGCAGGCTTCAGAATGTTTCCGGCATCCATTGATCCTTCCGCAGACCCCGCACCAACAATCTGATGGATCTCATCAATGAATAAAATAATATTTTTGCGCTGCTGCAGCTCACTGATGAGCTGTTTCATTCTTTCTTCGAATTGACCTCTGATCCCGGTATTTGAAACAAGTGATGCTACATCTAGTAAAATCACTTCTTTTTGCTCCAGCTTCTGTGGTACATTGCCCTCCGAGATTTTTAGTGCAAGACCTTCAGCAACAGCCGTTTTACCAATTCCGGGTTCACCGATCAGTACTGGGTTATTTTTGTTTCTTCTATTCAGAATTTCTATCATCTGCTCGATTTCCGCATTGCGGCCGATCACCGGATCAATTAAACCTGCATGTGCAAGGTTTGTCAGATTTCGTCCGTACTCTTCAAGGAGTCCGTTCTCTTTCTCCGGCTGCTGTTCCTGCTCCATTTGGTCAAAGGGCTGGAACTGATCGTGTCCTTTATTGTTCATCGCAGCATGTAGCTTAGATCGTTCTTCTTTATAGCATGCGGAGCACAAATGAAAATCCTGAACCTGATTATCCAATTGAACTCTGAATTTTATATTAGCTGTGTTACTCTGGCACTTTTGACAAATCATTGTGACTCCTCCTCGTAAGTTCATCTGTTATAGTCTGACTAACTTTGACTTTCTGTTTTCAGTATACTTTGACCTTAATTGACTTTCAATTAATTTGCTTCACAAAGATGATTAACATATAAAAAACCGCTTCCCGGTTAAGGAAGCGGTCAAACAATTATTCAATTGTTTCTGCCATTTGAAGAAATGCATTTTCAAGGCCTGAATCGGCTTTTGCATGAATGGCAATCCTTACATACATGTCATCAATTTCATAAAGGTAAGTTTTGAACTGGTCATCGCCAACAGCGGCTTCATACCCTGCGATCATATCATGTGAGGCATCTTCCGGCATCCAATCAGCAGCTTCTTCACCCTGGATTGCTTCAGCCTGACCTTTCATTTGATCCTCAATCAGTGCTGCTTCTGATTCAGAAACAGGATAAGTGTGAACCCGCATAAACTGTGATCCATCTTCATCAAAATAAATCTGATCAACGTTTGGTTCTTCAGGCGTAAAAGTAAAACCATCAGCTACGTATAAACTGTAATTGTTTTCTTCACTTTCCTGAAGGAATGCAGTACGCTCAGTTTCTTCACCGTTAATTGTAAATGTCATCGGCTGTTCAAGGAGACGAACTTTGCCTTCACCAGAGTCAGCTTCTTCAGTTCCTTCTTCTGTCACTTCTTCTTCAGCAGGTTCTTCTTCAGCAATATCTTCTGAATCAGTCTCAGATTCAGTTTCTTCAACTGTTTCCTCTTCATTCTCTTCTTCAACTGTGTCTTCCGGTGCTTCAGCTTCTTCAGTACTTTCTTCCTGATTCTGCTCACCGGCAGTATTTTCTTCCCCGGTATTTTCGGTGCCGCATGCAGCCATAAAAGCAGCCAGCATGGAGATCAGCAGTAACATCATAAACTTTTTCATATGATTTCCTCCATTCTATATGTATGCTGTTATTGTAGTAGACGTGTAAGAAATAAAAAAGTTTCAAAATACTCATAAAGTGATATAAACAATTTAATATGAAAAAGCAGGTGATGAAGAATGAATAAAGAAGAGGCATCAGTATTACTGGACCAATTAAAATCAGGTGAACTTGCAGAAATCGTAATTGAAAAAGAAAACTTTGATCTTTTTAGAAGTGTATTACTTTCACGGGAGGACTTTAAGCATTTTCGTGGAATCGCCAGGCACCACGGGAAAACAGTGTATCAATATCAGGAAGAAGCGAGAAGCTGAGGAGGAAATCATATGAAAACTGTAGTTGTAACTGGTGCAGCAAAAGGAATCGGACTGGCCATTGCAAAGGCATATGCTGAAGAGAAAGCCAATGTTTATATGGTTGATGTTAATAAGGATAAGCTGTACGAAGAAGCGGGAAAACTTGAACATGCTGAAGCAATAGTAGCAGATGTTTCCAAGTATGAAGAAGTAAAAAGAGTATTTGAGATCGTAAAACAACAATCCGGGATACTTGATATACTGATCAATAATGCAGGTATTTCTGAATTTAAATCGATCTGGGATGTAACGGTTGAAGACTGGGAAGGTATACTGCATACCAACTTATCAAGTGTATTCTATTGTTCAAGGGAAGCGGCAACCTTAATGGATCAGGGTGGCTCGATCGTTAACCTGTGTTCTACCAGGGCACATATGTCAGAACCGGATACTGAAGGGTATGCGGCAACTAAAGGTGGAATTTTTGCGCTCACGCATTCACTTGCAGTTACTCTTTCCGAAAAAAATATTACGGTTAATGCGATCAGCCCGGGATGGATTCAAACTGAAGACTATGACAGTTTAAGAGAAAAAGACCATGATCAGCACCTTTCAAACAGAGTTGGAAAGCCTGAGGATATTGCACGTGCGTGTCTGTTTTTAACTGATGAAGCGAATAACTTTATTAATGGCGAGAACCTCGTGATTGATGGTGGAATGACCAGAAAGATGATCTATGAACATTAATTTCATGTTGAAATAATATAAGCAGGACAGACGTAATAAGTTCTGCAGATTAGCACCTGCTATCCCTTTAAGTGGAATATGATCGGGAAATGTAGCAAGTACGTCCGCAGAACTTATAACTAAGTCTATTTTTTTTGAAACTTTTTATCAGAATTTTAAGTATAGTTAATTATATACAATAAAGAACTGGGAGTGATGTTATGAGAAAGACACTGATCGATGAAGTAGGTAAATCAGTTGTTGGTAGGGAAAAAGAGATTGAATTATTAACGATTGCTTTGCTTCAGGGAGGACACGTATTACTTGAAAGCGTTCCGGGCACGGGCAAAACCCTATTGGCAAAATCATTTGCACAGGCAGCAGGCGGAGATTTTTCACGTATACAGTTCACTCCTGATGTTTTACCTTCAGACGTAACAGGTCTTCACTATTTCAACCCGGAAACGAGAAAATTTGAGTTGAAAAAAGGTCCTGTTATGACAAACTTTTTATTAGCAGATGAAATTAACCGGGCTACACCGAGAACTCAGTCGAGTTTACTTGAAGTGATGGAGGAAAAACAGGTAACAATTGATGGAGAAACATTGCACTCAGATTTTCCTTTTATGGTGATTGCTACACAAAATCCTGTAGAGTCACAACAGGGAACTTTTCCACTGCCATATGCTCAGCTTGACCGTTTCATGTTCAAATTACCTGCTGATTATCCTCAGTTTAATGAAGAGTCACTAATATTAAAGCAGTGGATCGCTAAAGAAGATCAACCTTTGTTAAATGAAGTTCTGACAATAGAAGAACTGAAAAAAGCAGCTGCTGAAGTGAGGGATGTTTCAATTCATAATGAAATGGTTGACTATATTCTAACCCTTATAAGAACGACACGGTCACACCCTTCGATTGAGTGGGGAGCAAGCCCGAGAGCAGCAGTTACACTATTAAAAGCAGCACAGGGTTCAGCGTTTATACATAATCGGAATCACGTCATCCCGGAGGATGTGAAAAATCTTTTTCACTATGTTCTCGGTCATCGCATCCAGCTGACTGCTGAAGCCTCTTTAATGAAAAACAATGAACAGATTTTATCTGAAGTTTTACTCTCGACTGATGCGCCAGTGGAACTGAGGTTATAGGATGTGGCTGGAAGTGAAGTCTGCTAACAGGAACATCAATGCACTTGGTGTAATAAGTTTTCTCAGTGGATTGTTTTTTTTCCTTGGCAGTCAGTTTGCAGTATCAGCTGCTTGTGTTTTAATTCTGATTTATATCAAACTTCACTTACATTATAGCGAATATGCTGGTTCTGACCTGAAATTTCTTCAGGAAGATCCACCGGAAAGGCTAAATGTAAACGATGATTCAATCTGGACGATTGTTTTTCAAAATGGTCGATACCCTATTAGAAATGTAGATTTAACGTTGACTTTTACTGATCAGGCAGATTTTTTGAATGAACCTTCAAGCAAAGTTGGTCATACGATTCAATGGACCGGCAGTTTGTCAATGGACAGATATGAAGAGGTTCAGATTAACATTCCTTTTAAAGCAGTGAGAAGGGGAAAATTAAAGATGGTATCCTGCCAGTTGATTGTTCCACATCTATTTGGTCACGGATATAAAATTCTGCAATATAAAGGTCATTTTAAGCAGGAAAAGCGTATTTATCCGGAAATTGAACGAGTGAAGTTCTCAACCGTATCTCCTTCTCAACTTCCAGGAGGTGAACTGGCACCTTATTCACTTTACGAAGATCTGACAATGCCATCCGGTACGAGGGAATATAGATCCGGAGATACAATGCAGCGTATTAATTGGTCTGCTTACGCAAAAACCGGCCAGCTTCAGACAAATATTTATGAACCTGTTATTGAAGAGAAATCAATGGTTATCTTAAATGTAGCCTATGGCCACTCAAAAAATATTCACTTCGAAAATCTGATTAAACAGGCTGCTTTTATGATTACAGAGGCACATCGCAATAACAGAGTGATCGGACTATGTGTAAACATCAGAACAAAAGAATCACCGAATTTTTACTACATTGCGCCAGACAGAGGGATAAGCCATAGTAGAAAATGCCTTGAAATACTCAGCATCCTTTCAATTGGAGATGTGACACTTCCAGTGAATGCGATGATAAACCAAATTTCATTAATGCAGGTTCGTGTTACAGACACGATTTACATTGGGAGTCTGCAACCGTCTGTCAACCTGACACTATTGAAAGGAAGAGTATGGGTCGTCAGTGAGAATGGGGGAGGTGCGGTCAGGTGGAATCAACAGACAGGCATTCAATAAGGGTATCAATATCATTAATATTTGACTCCTTATTTCCTCTATTAGTATTTACAGCATATGCATCAAACGGAATTTTTCCTATACACTACGTTGCTATGATATTTGGGTTAACGCTCGCAGTGCTTGTGCTGTTTTTGAAAAGTGAATCATCCAAAAAAGGGTTGATCACCGCTTTATTTATTCTGACATTGATCTCGGCTGCAGCCGGTAATTGTCCAATTATATTAATAGGTGTATTATTCATTTTCTTCCTGTGGAGATTACAAGCAAGGACACAAAACAAAGATTTAACTCAAATGACAACAGGTCAATTAATCGCATTTTTTCTTGTGTTTATGTCCATGTTCATCTTCCAGTTAACTTATGGCGTTTACCCGTCGGAAATTTTAATCGTGTATTTAATTCTTGGTTTTTTACTTTACAGTTCTGGGCCATTCTTCAGCAGTTACTCGGGTAAAAAAGCGAATTTGCTTTTTGTTAAATGGACGATGCTTTTCAGTGCTTCATTCATTTTAATTTATTTCCTTGCTGAACCTTTAAGAAGGATCATTATGCTGATAGCGAATCAGGTCAATTATGGCATCATCTATCTTCTGTTACTAACTGGACTGGATATCAGTCTTCCACAGGTTGATGAAGAGGCTTTTGAGTCTGAGTCATCATCAGTTGAAAATATGAATGAGACGAATCCTTTTGAAAGAACGGATATAGAAGAAACTGTTAAAATAGAGACTTTAGAATTGATTGTGTTAGTCGTTGGCATTGTCATCATTGTCATGCTGTCTAAAATTATTTTTAGTAAATTCAGTCAATCAACGATGAAAGAAACGAACCACGATGATACTGTCACAATAGAAAGGAAGAAATTTAAAAAAACTGAACCGGAAAAAATCAGGATTCCAAATCACAAAGTCCGAAAAGAAATATTAAAAATTGAACAAAAGGCACAACTAAATGAAGCTCACAGATTCAAATCTGAGACAGTAAGAGAATGGTTTTCTAGATTAGGTTTTGAAAATGCCGCTTATTATGCTGGTATCTATGAAAAAGTGCGATATGCAAATGAAAACATTTCTGAAGATGAATTAAACGCATTTGAACAATTTGTTAAGGTATTCGATAAAAGAATGAAATCAATGTAGCTTTCAAAAGAAGATAAGTTCAGCAAATTTATTGTGCTTATGCTGGTGTCATGCTATTCTTATGATTTAAAGAGCTAGTTTAATTTCATTACCTATAAGTGAAACAATTTTTGTTGACGGCAACGTCTGAATTCGATAACTTATTAAGGTGATGTTGTAAATACAAGTGTAGAAAAGGAGAAGATATATCATGACACAGAAAACTTTTACAGTAACAGCAGAAACTGGGATTCACGCTCGTCCGGCTACAATTCTTGTACAAAACGCAAGCAAATTCGATTCTGATATCCAGCTTGAGTATAAAGGGAAGAAAGTAAACCTTAAATCAATCATGGGTGTTATGTCTCTTGGTGTAGGTAAAGATGCTGAAATCACAATTTTTGCAGATGGAAGCGACGAAGAGGAAGCGCTGGCAAGTCTCGAAGAAACACTTAAATCTGAAGGTCTGGCGTAAGAATGTCTTCAGTATTAAAAGGAATTGCGGCATCAAGCGGAATCGCGATTGCAAAAGCTTACCGTCTAGTAGAGCCTGATCTTTCATTCGAACAGACGAAAGTTGAGGATGCGGGTCAGGAAGTACAGCGCTTCCAGGAAGCTTTGCAGACTTCTAAAAATGAGCTTGAAGTGATACGTGACCGTGCCAAGGTTGAACTTGGTGAGGATAAAGCTGCAATTTTTGAAGCGCATCTTCTTGTATTGAGTGATCCCGAGCTAGTGTCACCAATTGAAGAGAAAATTAATCAGGAACAGGTTAATGCAGAAGCGGCACTTAAAGAAACAGCCGATATGTTTGTGACAATGTTCGAACAAATGGATAACGAATACATGAAAGAACGTGCTGCAGATATCCGTGACGTAACCAAACGGGTACTTTCGCATCTGCTTGGTGTAAAAGTATTAAACCCAAGCATGATTTCAGAAGAAGTGGTCGTTATAGCTGAGGATTTAACGCCTTCTGATACGGCACAGCTCAATCGTGAATTTGTTAAAGGATTTACAACAAATATCGGTGGGCGTACGTCCCACTCGGCCATTATGGCACGCTCTATGGAGATTCCGGCGGTTGTAGGTACGAAAGAAGCAACAGAAACAATTGAAAACGGTGATATAATCATTGTCGACGGGCTGAATGGAGAAGTTCATATTAACCCTTCAGATGATATGATCCGTAAGTATGAAGAAGAAGCTGCAGGTTTTGCTGATCAAAAAGCAGAATGGGCTAAGCTTGTTGATGAAAAAACAGTTACTGCTGAAGGCAGACACGTAGAGCTTGCTGCTAATATTGGTACACCTAAAGATCTTGAAGGGGTAGCCAACAATGGCGGCGAAGGAATTGGGCTTTACCGCACTGAATTTCTTTACATGGGACGGACTGAGCTTCCTTCTGAGGATGAGCAGTTTGAATCTTATAAAGCAGTACTGGAAGGTATGAAGGACAAGCCGGTAGTTGTCCGAACACTTGATATCGGCGGAGACAAAGAACTTCCTTATCTTAACCTGCCTGAGGAGATGAATCCTTTCCTTGGTTTCCGTGCAATTAGACTTTGCCTGGAGCAGACAGATCTTTTCCGTACACAACTGCGTGCGCTTCTGCGTGCAAGTTCATATGGAAACTTAAAGATCATGTTCCCGATGATTTCAACTCTTGGGGAATTCAGAGAGGCTAAATCACTCCTTCTTAAAGTAAAAGACGAATTGGCTCATGAAGGCATTGAAGTTTCTGATTCAATTGAAATTGGTATTATGGTGGAGATTCCATCAACTGCTGTAATGGCTGACCAGTTTGCTAAAGAAGTAGACTTCTTCAGTATCGGTACCAATGATCTAATTCAATATACAATGGCAGCTGACCGCATGAACGAAAGAGTTTCTTATCTTTACCAGCCTTATAATCCGGCGATCCTTCGCCTGATTAAGATGGTCATTGATGCTTCTCATAAAGAAGGTAAGTGGACTGGTATGTGTGGAGAAATGGCTGGGGATGAAATTGCGATTCCAATCCTGCTTGGACTTGGACTAGATGAATTCTCTATGAGCGCAACCTCTATTCTTCCGGCACGTACTCAAATTAAGCAGCTTTCAGATGATAAAATGAAAACCTTAGCTGAGCACGTATTAACACTTTCAACGAATGAAGAAGTAATCGAAGCTGTAAAAAAAGAAATAAACTTGTAACATAAATGTTAATAAAAGCGGGATTAAATGAATGAACATGGGGGAAGTATATTAGTAGTACAAGCATACTTTTTCATTCTGATTTCCCTTTTTTGAACCGGATTCCCCCCATAATCCGGTTCTTTTTTATGTTAAAAACGGGTTATGCCAAGTCATTAAGACAGCGCAGTCTCCTGATTCCTCATCTTCTAAGTAATTCTTCATCAAACGTTCCGGCACTCTTCCTGCCTTTAATAAAAAGGTGACCACCGGATCGGAGAGCTCACCATAAAGTATTTTTTCATAATACTGCTCCACAGTGAGTTTATCCTGCAGATTTTTATATCCGGGCATTCTGCTTCCCCCGGCAAGTTTTGTTATCCCAAGATAAATAACAGTTTCATACATAGCTCTCATCAATTCTTTACCAAGTCCCAAACCTCTGAATTCAGGATCCACACAAATATCAACAATATATAGAACATCTCCATCGGGAACATGATTAGTTATATACCCGTCTGAGGTGATCTGTTCCCACGTATGTTTTTCATTCGCATATGTCGTCCTTAAAGCAGTTATTGAACCGGCAGTTTTCCCATCAACCTGGATACACAGCGCACCTTCCGGAAAACGTGTAATATGTGAAGTCAGCTGTTCTTCATTCCAAAGAAGATCATCAGGAAATGGTGGAGGAAATGCTTTACGCTGAAGTGCAATTAAATCATTAAAATCCTCTTTGTTATAATTGCGTATTGAAACTTCATATCTTTTATCATTTTTGAAAACAAATAATTTCTTTTTCATATAAACCTCCTTTTTGACAATCTTATCAACAGATTCTAACATTTGCAATTTTCGAAAAGTAAGTCACAATCATATTAAAGGAGTGATTAAGTTGAATATCGGCTTTATTGGCACTGGCGTAATGGGCGCTTCTATCGTGACTCGCCTGAAAAAAAAACACACACTACATATTTACACACGTACTAAGCAGAAAGCTGAGGAATTAATCCAAAATGGAGCAATATGGGAAGGCTCCCCTTCGGCATTAGCAGCTCAATGCGATATTATTTTCACAATGGTTGGTTATCCTGAGGATGTTAATGAAGTATATTCAGGTGAAGAGGGCATTTTTAAAACTGCTGCAGAAGGAACGATTTGTGTAGATTTAACAACTTCAAAACCTGAACTGGCAAAACAATTATTTGATATAGGTAAATCCAAAGGTATTCATATGATTGATGCACCGGTATCAGGTGGGGACCTGGGAGCGAAAAATGGGATCTTGTCTATTATGGCAGGTGGTGAAGAAAGTATTTTTAATGAAATCTTACCAGTATTAAAGGAGTTTGGTTCGAATATTGTTTACCATGGCAAAGCGGGTAGTGGACAGCATACGAAAATGAGCAACCAGATTGTCATTGGATCAACGATGACAGGCGTCTGCGAAGCATTGACATATGCAATAAAAGCCGGTCTTAATCCTGAAAAGGTACTTGCAAGTATTTCTCAGGGAGCTGCAGGTAGCTGGAGTCTTAGTCATTTGGCGCCACGGGTATTAAATGAAGACTATGAACCTGGCTTTTATATTCATCATTTTATTAAAGATCTTAAAATCGCACTTGATGAGTCAAAAAAAATGGGGTTGTCACTTCCGGGACTTGAGCTTGCCTTAAAGTCATATGAACAGGCAAGCGATATCGGATTATCCGATAAAGGAACGCAGGCGTTGTTTAAAGTATATGAAGATCAGATTTGAAATGAAAAGTCCGGAATTTAGTTCCGGACTTTTCATTTATTTTGTTTAAAACATTTGTCATGTGTTAAAAAATTACACTATTGGCTGGTAAGGTCCTTCTTTGCTTATGTTAAGTATTGTTCCATTCGTTTGAAAGCTTCAGTCAATTGCTGTTCTGAGCATGCATAGGAAACCCGGATATAGCCTTCACCTTCAGGTCCGAATGCTGTGCCGGGCACAACACCAACTTTGGCCTGTTCAGCGAGCTCAATAGCAAATTGTTCTGAGCTTGCAGCTCCTGAGGGGATACCTGCAAAGAAATAAAAAGCTCCATCCGGTTTTACTACATCAAATCCAAGTTCTAATAATTTTTTTTCAGTAAAAGCTCTTCTTCTTCTATACTCTTTTTTCATTGGTTCCGCATCATTTATACCGGCTGTATACGCTGCGAGAGCAGCATATTGAGAGATAGAGGATGCGCAGGACACGGTATATTGGTGAACTTTTAAACATTGTTCGGCAATATGTGATGGAGCCATTAAAACACCTATGCGCCATCCGGTCATTGAATGCGATTTTGAGAGTCCATTTATCGTGATTGTTCGTTCCCTTGCAAGAGTACCCATTGATGTATGTTTCTCATCATAAGTAAGCTCACTGTATATTTCGTCAGCAATAATGATTAGGTTATATTTTTCGGAGAGCTCTGCAATATCCTTTAATTCTGCTTCAGTCAGGCTGACACCAGTAGGATTAGAAGGATAAGGAAGTATAAGACATACTGTCTGATCTGTTATATGGGGTTCAATCATTTCGGCTGTCAGTTTGAATTCATTCTCAGTGGTGTCTACAAAAACCGGTATTGCCCCGCACTGTTTGATAACAGGTGTATAACCGGGGTAGACTGGAGCAGGTAAAATCACTTCCTGTCCAATAGAAAGAACAGTTCTAAGAGCAGTATCGATAGCCTGTGAAGCACCGCTTGTAACGATGATTTCACTATCAGCCTGATAATAAAGGTTATATTTCTGTTCCATATACTGTGAAATTGCAATTCTTAGATCTGGAATACCTGCATTATGTGTATAGTTTGTGTGATTTTGGTCTATTGCCTTTTTGGCGGCTGCTTTAATATGAGTAGGAGTAGGGAAATCAGGCTGTCCAATCGTAAGCGAGATCATTCCGTCAATATGCTGAATTTTATTAAAAAATTTTCTGATTCCGGAGATTTCAATATCTTTTACCGCAGCGTTAAACATCATCTTCACGTCCTTTTAAATTACATTTATAACTGCTATTGTACAATAAAATTTACTGTTGATGAAATTTGTGAAGTCAATAAAGGTTAAATGTGATCGATTAAGGTTAAATAACCATTATGAAAGCAGCAGGAGGTGACATAGATGATCCGAGTAATGGGGATGACAATTGGTGGGACTCTAAACCAATATGAAACAATTAAGGATGCAAGAAAAGCAAAGCTCCATTGGATGTGGGTGGACTTTTCAAAACCTACTGAGCGTGAAGGGAAAGAATTAAGTAGGACATTTTCATTTCATCCGCTGGCAATTGAAGATTGTGTTGAAAAAGGCTATCAGCGCCCCAAATTTGATAGCTATCAACAGTATATATTTCTCGTTTTACATCATCTGACGAAAGATACATATGAAGCTGAAGAAATTGATGTTTTTGTAAATGAGAAATTGATTGTTACGTGGCACTATGATCAGTTAAGTTTGATAGATGACATCTGGGACAGACAATTATCTGGAAATGCGTTATCAGGAGAGCAGAGTCCTGTTGGTCTGCTTCATTCAATATTAGATGTTACAGTAGATGATTACTTCCCATCTGTTTATGGAATTGAGGATGTCCTGAACAGAATTGAAGAAAAAACAGATGAAAATTCTTCACGTGACCTGATGGATGGTCTCTTCGATGTCAGGCATGACATGCAGAAACTCAGGAGATCGCTGGTGCCGACAAGAGATTTACTATACAGGCTGCTAAATGGCACAAATGTTGCTTTGACAAAAGATCAGCAGCTCTATTTCTCGGATGTTTATGACCATGTCATTAAGTTGACGGAAATGCTGGAATCCTACCGTGAATTTTCTTCAGATATTCGTGATAATTATATTTCAGTCAGCTCAGATAAAATGAATAATATTATGATGACATTAACTGTCATCACTACTATATTCATGCCGCTGTCTTTTTTAGCAGGTTTATACGGAATGAACTTTGTATACATACCTGAACTTGAATTCCAGTATGGTTATTTTGTTCTTCTTGGTGTAATGCTGTTTATTGCAACCGTCATGTTTATGATTTTCCGTAAAATCGGCTGGCTGCAATTTTCAAAGTCTAAAAAGAAGAAAAGAAAACGAATATTTAAACGTTAATTTATACTGTAATAACTTACAGGTCATTCTTATAGAGTGACCTGTATTTTTTTATCAAAGAATTCCGGAAACTGCTTAATGCTGTTAAAAACTATGGTTGGACTTTGAGAATTTGAAGAACATTTACATCAAATTAAAATCGTAATAAAGGGTTTTTATCGGCGTTTATGGAAATGTGTAGGAAAGAAGAGGGGGGATGGAAATGAACAGGTCTGAACAAACACCTAGAAGCGGTATGAAGCTGTTTTTCACTTTGCCGATCTTATCGTGGGCACTCTATGATTTTGCTAATACGATTTTTTCATCTAATATCAATACAGTATTTTTTCCTTTTTATCTGGACGCTCAAATTGGCGGCAGTGCGGAAATGGAGCAGGTTGCCAGTACATTTATATCTTATGCAAATGCATTTGCAAGTTTTCTTTTGGTTATATTTTCACCTCTGTACGGTGTTTGGATAGATCGTACCGGCCAAAAAAAGAAATATATCGTTTGGCTCGCACTTTTTTCAATTATAGGCACATTTCTGATGGGAATTTTTGCACAAACTGAAATGGCTGGAGAATGGTTTAACCTGCCGATTAATTTGTTTTTTGTTATTCTTGCATTTGTAGCAGCGAAATTCTTTTTTAACAGCAGTCTTGTTTTCTATGACACAATGCTTGGTGATCTTGGGACGAAAGAAGAAATACCGCTCATTTCAGGGTTTGGTGTGGCAGTTGGTTATTTGGGAACGATCGTCGGTTTGACCGTATACCTATTTGTTCAGGAGGGAAATCCTGAGCAGGCATTTATTCCAACAGCTGTTATGTATCTGCTTTTTTCTTTGCCATTATTCTTCTTCTTAAAAGATACACCTGCAAAAAAAGTAAAAAAGGAACATTTCCTGACAGGCTATAAAGAAATTTATGCGACCTTTAAAGAGATGAAGTCATATAAAAATACATTTACATTCATGCTTTCTTACTTCTTTTTAAATGATGCAATTGCGACTACCATTGCGATCATGGCGATCTATGCAACGGCTGTTGTAGGTTTTTCAAGCGGTCAATTTATTATCTTATATTTAGGCTCAACTGTATTTGCAGTTATAGGTTCATTTATATTCGGGTATATTACGAAAAAAACAGGTGCGAAAATTGGTGTTTTGCTGGTATCCATCATTTTAATTATCGCATTAACGGTTGCAGCACTGGCAACAGCACAATGGATGTTCTGGATCGCTGGCGCATTAATCGGCATAGCACTTGGATCAATGTGGGTAACATCAAGAACATTAATTATTGATTTAACACCACATGAAAAAAGAGGCCAGTTTTTTGGTTTGTTTGCGTTTTCGGGGAAAGTATCTTCGATCATAGGACCTGCTGTTTACGGTACGATCACATTGAACTTGAGAGAGTACGGGGAACTTGCCAGTCGAATTGCACTCTCATCGCTGATTGTGATGGCAGTGATCGGAATGCTGTTGCTAATTAAAGTCAAACAGCCTGATACGAGTTATAAAGCTTGACTGAGGGAGACGACATTTTTATAATGGGAATTGTGTTTTTTTAAAATCATTTCAAAAAAGATTAGTTCGATCTTTTATAACTTAGGTTCAGAAAGACGTCAGGAGGAATTCAAATGAAACTGAGAGCACCTATGCCGGAGCTTGATGGTGCGGTTAAATGGTTAAACGGTGAAGTTAGCAGAGAAGATTTGGTTGGAGAGAAACCAACACTCATTCATTTCTGGTCAGTAAGCTGCCACTTATGTAAAGAAGCGATGCCTGATATTAACGAGCTGCGGGATGAATATAAAGGCCAGTTAAATGTTATGGCTGTTCATATGCCTCGTTCAGAGGATGATCTTGATATGCAGGTCATCGAACAGGTTGCGAAGGACCATGATATTACACAGCCAGTTTTCGTGGATAGTGAACACAAATTGACTGAAGCATTTGAAAATCAGTACGTACCTGCGTATTATGTTTTTGATCACGAAGGACAACTTCGCCACTTTCAGGCTGGCGGCAGCGGGATGAAAATGCTGCGTAAGCGTCTGAATAGAGTACTTGGAACAGAAGAAAAATAATTACACACTCAATAACAACTTCCTTTGCCCGATATATAGGGTGAAGGAAGTTTTTTTGTTTGATCAAGATAATGTCTAAACAAAAGATGTGTGCAAATATGATTCGATTTGCTAAGGCTGCTTTAGCCGGCAAATGATGAATGAATGTTGAATTCGAATATTAAGGAGAGAAAGATATGGCAGATCAGAATGGAATTTTGCTGGAAAGTGGAACAAACGAGCTTGAAATTGTTGAGTTCGAAGTAAATGGCAGTAAATATGGAATTAATGTAATAAAGGTAAAAGAGATTATACAGCCTGCAGCTGTTATCCCGATTCCGCATGCTCATCAGTACATAAAAGGAATTATTCAGCTGAGAGGTGAAGTGCTGCCGGTAATCGATATGAGACAGGTCTTAGGCAGTCAACCGGTTGAAAAGAACGCTCAGGAAAAATATATCGTTTCAGAATTCAATCAGCAGAAAGTTGTTTTTCATGTTGACAATGTTTCTATGATTCATAGAGTTTCATGGGATCAGATCGAAAAACCTTCTGATATGTATCAAAGCACTGATACGAAAGTAATTGGTGTCATTAAAAGAAATGATGAAATGCTGCTGCTGTTGGATTTTGAAAGTATCATTCTTGAGATTAATCCTGAATCGGGTATCAATGTCGGCATGGTTAAAAAATTGGGCGAAAGAGAACGTTCAGTGAAAAAGCTGGTAGTAGCTGAGGATTCTCCTCTTCTAAGGCAATTACTTGCAGATACACTAAAAGAAGCGGGCTATGACCATGCGGAATTTTTTGAGAATGGACAGGATGCTCTACAATATTTAGAGTCATTAACTGCTGGCGGTAAGTTGATTGAAGAACATGTACAGCTTGTTATTACAGATATTGAAATGCCTCAGATGGATGGACATCATTTAACAAGAAGAATTAAAGAGCACGAAAGCCTTAAAAAGCTGCCGGTAGTCATTTTTTCATCACTGATTACAAATGACCTGAAACACAAAGGAAACAAAGTAGGTGCTGACGATCAGATCAGTAAACCTGAGATTAATCAACTGATAAACGCCATAGATCGATTAATTCTTTGATCAATCCCCAATCAAGCTTGCGGTTGATCTTCTTTTCACCTGTACCTGTCGTCATATAAGTCTTTAACATAGCCTTCATAAAAGATTAAGATGATGTACATTGATAATAAATGTATGTCGTTGAGATAATAGAAAACCGGAGCAGTTGTATAATTTAACTGCTCCGGTTTTCTGTACATGTGGTTGAGGGAAGTAATAAGTATTGGCTATTCACCGAGACGCTTGAAGACTGGCCGCTGATAAGTTTTTTGTGCAGAACTGGTTTCTGCTTTTAATCCTGTATAAGTCTGCAGAATTGATTTTGCTTCTCTGAGATTCATTCTGGTTTTTGGATTTCGTACATTGTCTGAAAGCTTACCAAGATGCGGAAGTTCTTTGAAGTCATTCTTTTGCGGAGGGATGTGAAACATATAGTTTGCGCATTCTACCAGTAAATCTGAACGTTGCTGGCTTAATCCGGGATTTCTGGAATATTGGAGACCTACTTTTTTGGCTTTTCCTTCTTTTAGCATCTGATCAATTGCAGCTTTTTTTATCTGATACAGGAATTTGGAATCCGGAGCGGTTTTTGCATGTTTATTCACAGTGAATATCGCCTGTGCAATTTTCTCTGATGAAAGTTCTGAGGGATCACTCATTATGTCACTCACCTTTTTTTGGGATTTGGACAAGTATACCGTAAGTTCTTTGAAATTTAAAGCTGGAGCGTGATGTAGGTTGAAAAATAAAACTGCTGTGATCGATATAGGATCAAATACGATCAGATTAGTAATTTATGAATACGACCCTGAAAAAGGGATGAAAGAAATTGAGAACATTAAAACTGTTGCCCGTTTAAAGATGTATCTGGATCAAAATAATATGCTTACTGAGGAAGGCGCACAAATTCTTGAAGAAGCGCTTTTGGCTTTTAATGAGATTATCGCATTTCATGAAATTAAAGATATTAGAGCAGCTGCCACTGCTGCAGTCCGACAGGCTGAGAACAGCATAGAGATTGTAAAGGAAATGAAGGTGAAGACAGGGGTCAGTATTAAAATACTGTCTGAAGAAGAAGAGGCGTATTTCGGTTACCTGGCAGTTGTTCATTCAACACCGGTGATGTCAGCGGTTACGATTGATATTGGAGGAGGAAGTACTGAATTAACTTATTATGAACATAAGCAGCTCCTGCACTCTCACAGTTTTCCTTTCGGAGCTGTATCATTGAAAAATGACTTCATGGAAGGGGATCAACTCACTAAAAATGAGAGAAAAAAACTGATCAATTTTATAAGGGAATCGTTTTTGTCACTTGGTTGGCTTCCAAATAAAAAGGTACCGATTGTTGGCATCGGGGGAAGTGCAAGAAATATTGCACAGATTCATCAGCAATCAAAAAATTATCCAATTGCAGGTGTACATCAATACTGGATGTCAGAAGAAGATATTCAGGAAGTGAACAATCAGCTTGTGCACATGACAAAGGAAGAACTTGAAAAGCTTGATGGTCTTTCCAGCGACCGAATTGATATTATTGCGCCGACTTCTCAGGTATTTAACGAACTGTATGAAATTGTGAATGCAGATGGATTTATGTTCAGCAGGAAAGGCCTGAGAGACGGCATTGTTTTCAAAGAATTAATGAAAAAATACGCTGCACCACTGGATAAGGAAAAAGTCTTTCTCGAAAGCATGAAAGAACTCGCATTTGATTATGCAATTGAAAAATCAGAAGCTGAACAGATGATTGCACTGTCCACCGAAATTTATTCCCATCTGGGGGCGCTGGGAGAAATTGAAGAGACGGAGAGAGCCTTACAGCTACTTAAAAGAGGAGCCTTTTTATATTATCTTGGTGAATACATTGATTCAGATTCGAGCAGTCAACATACGTTTTATATCATTGCAAACCGTTCAATTGATGGTGTGCTTCACAAAGACCGTATTGCGCTCGCGCTCGCCGCATCTTTTAAAAGTAAATCAATGTTTTATCAATTCCTGGAGCCTTTTAACGATTGGTTCAGTAATGAAGAGATACAGGAAATCAGGATGATTGGTGCATTAATCAAACTTGCATACAGCTTAAACGGCTCGAAAAGAAACCTGATCAGTCAAATTGAAATGAGAAAAAAAGATAATGAACTGCATATGAGCCTTTACGCTGAAGGGCGTACATTGGCTGAAGAATACCAGGCTGGCAAACAGAAAAAACACCTGGAAAAAGCGCTGAAAAAATCTATTGTACTTAATTTCATACCTATAAAACAGAAAGTATAGGAGAGATATGAATGAGACAATCACATAAAAAATTTAGTAACCCCGAATATTTTAACAATCGGGAACTGAGTTGGCTCGGATTCAACCAGAGAGTGCTAGAGGAGTCTTTTGATTTTGCGAATCCGCTACTGGAACGTCTCAGATTCCTTTCAATCTTCAGTTCAAATCTTGATGAATTTTTTATGGTTCGTGTAGCAGGATTGAAGGATCAGGTGAAAGCTCATTTTACTAAACCTGAGAATAAAGCCGGCATGACTCCAAAACAACAGCTCAGTGCGATTTCTGAGCACACACATCGCCTGGTGAAGCAGCAATACCAGACCCTGTCTTCTCTAGAGAAAGAACTGAAGGAAGAAGATATTACTTTTAAGCAAATGGAAGATTTATCTTCCAGGCAGTTTACTTTTATTGATCAGTTTTTTAAAGAGCAGGTGTTTCCGGTACTGACTCCTCTTGCAGTAGATGCATATCGTCCATTTCCTATTCTGTTGAATAAAAGTTTAAATATGATTGTGGAACTTTCGAATCAGCAGAAGGAAAAAAAGATAGCCATTGTGCAAGTGCCGTCTGTATTACCACGCTATATCAGACTACCGTCTGTAACGGGTTATCAGTTTGTTTTACTTGAAGATGTCATTAATCATTTTCTTCAAAAACTTTTTGTTGGGTATACGGTCACTTCAGACTTACTTTTCAGAATTACTAGAAATGCAGATTTAACGATTCATGAAGAAGGTGCCCGTGACCTCCTGCTGGAAATTGAAAAAGAATTGAAAAAGAGGAAGTGGGGAGCGGCTGTCAGACTGGAAATAGGACATTCAGATTCGCAAAATAAGCTGTTACCTATATTAACAGAAGAATTAGAAATAGAAGAGAATGATATCTATTCAATTCACGGCCCGCTTGATCTCACTTTTTTGTTTGGATTTATAAAAACATGCTCTAAAGATAAAGATCATTTAATATTTGAGTCCTTTATTCCTCAACCGCCGGGGGATTTACAGCCTGGAGAAAATCTTTTTGATAAAGCATTAAAGCAGGATTTGTTTTTTCATCATCCTTACGAATCTTTTAACCCGATTGTAGATTTTGTAGATGAGGCGGCAGAAGATCCCGATGTTTTAGCGATCAAGCAGACATTATATCGTGTCAGCGGTGGATCTCCTATAATCAGTGCCCTTAAGAAAGCTGCTGAAAATGGTAAACAGGTAACCGTACTGGTGGAGTTAAAAGCCAGATTTGACGAAGAAAATAATGTTCAGTGGGCAAAAGAACTGGAAATGGCAGGATGTCATGTGATATATGGTATGACCTTTTTAAAAACTCACAGTAAAATTACGCTGGTGGTACGCAAAAAAGATCAAAAAATTGAACGATTTGTACATCTTGGCACAGGAAATTACAACGACCAGACTGCAAAAGTTTATACAGATATGGGCATGATCACAACGAAAAGAAAATTTGGTACGGATGCGACTAACTTCTTTAATTATTTGAGTGGATACACAGAAAAGCCTTCTTATCATCATTTAATTGTCGCGCCGTTTTCAATTCGCGATGCATTTATTGATTTGATTGATAAGGAGATTTCGCATCATAAAAAACATAAAAATGGGCATATTATCGCTAAAATGAATTCTCTTACGGATAAACCTTTGATTATGAAGCTTTATGAAGCGTCCGCTGCAGGTGTGAAAATCGACTTGATTATTCGAGGGATATGCTGTCTTCGTCCCGGGATTGAAGGGGTTAGCGAGAATATCCATGTAAGAAGTATTGTTGGCAGGTTTCTTGAGCACAGCAGGATTTATTATTTTTATCAGAATGGTGAAGAAAAGTGCATGCTTTCTTCAGCTGATATGATGACCAGAAATATGGATAAACGTATTGAACTTCTTTTTCCCATAACAGAAATTTTTCATAAGAAAAGAATTAAAAAGTTTCTGGACCTGCAGCTTGCAGATAATATGAAGTCTAGAGTTCAGGATCAATATGGAGTTTATTCATATGCTCAAAAAGATGGAAAACCCGAAGTACATGCTCAAAACCAATGTCTGATGGAGGCATATAGAATTACTGAGGGAGAAGAGTGATAAGTATAAATAACCATATGTGCATGATTCGAAAGTTTCATAAAGTGATTGACATAAAAATCAAAGTTTGGAATGATTAAATCAGCTCGATCGACTATTGGAAGGATGGACCTATGGATACCCCACGATTACGATCAATTGAAGATGGACATGTCTTTTCTAATGAAATACTTGATGTGTTGACTGTCATCATTACCAAACACATTACAGATGCAGTATTTATTATGGAGGAAGTGGCAGATGAATTCACATACAGATACACGAATCAGGCTGCACTTCATTTAATCAGAAAAAGTACAGAGGAAGTGCTAGGTAAAACGTTGCCGGAAGTTATGGGCAAAGATGGTTTCAGGCTGGTTGACAGGTACAGGAATACCAAAGCTGATTACGAACATCTGCGTTACCGTGATTCAGTCAATACTGATCATGGGATTAAGCATTTTGAAACAAACCTGACACCGATTTCTGATCAGCTTACTAATTCTCACTACGTTGTTGCAGTAGTCCGCGATGTAACTGATCAGGAAAATGAGAAAATTAAACTTGAACATCTTCAGCAGCAATACCAGTCAATTATTCATCATAACCTTGATGCGGTTTTGACGTTATCTGACCAGGGGATTATTAGGTCTGTAAATCAGGCAGCAACGAAAACTTTTTCTGTCTCAGAAGAAAAAATGATCGGTCAGAAGATCACAGACCTGTTTTCCGGAGGATCTTCATTTAACATGACAGTTGGTATAGAAAAAGCCTTGAAAGAAGGACCGCATGAATTTCACTTTGTTCCCGCAACGACTGCAGAAGGTGCTGCCATTGTGGTTCATACGAAATTTGTTCCGATTATTGCGAATGGCCGTTCACAGGGTGTATATCTAATCGTAAGAGATGCAACAAGTGAGAAAGAAACAAAAGAGAAAATAAACTTTCTGTATCTTCATGACAGTCTGACAGGTCTTTATAATCGACAGGCATTGAATGATCACATTGATGAATTATCTGAACTGACGAAAGACACACATGCTGTTTTATGTCTTGATCTTGATAATTTTAAAAAGCTCAACAAGACTCTCGGTTTCAATGCAGGTGATGAGCTCCTTAAGAAAGTTGCAGGTCGGTTAAGATCTCTCGTACAGGAAGATGATACCCTTTACAGATTAAATGCAGACGAATTTGTATTTTTGCTGAAACATACTTCTCATAGTGCATTAAAGGGCTTTGCTGAGGAAATTCTCACTATTTTTCAACAGCCTTTTGAAATTAATCATCAGGAATACTTCGTTTCAGCAAGTATAGGCATCAGTGTTTTTCCAGCAGATGGGATTCACAGTGACGTATTAATCAATCATGCAGCTCAGGCGTTACATACGGTGAAAAAAGCAGGTATTACTGGATACGGTTTTTATCATAATCAAATGAATCAGGCATTCCCTGATAAAATGATTATGGAAACACATCTGCGCAGAGCGATTGAGCTTGATGAATTAAGTCTGCACTATCAGCCTCAGGTTGACCTGAATAATGGGACGATTACAAGTATTGAGGCACTGCTTAGGTGGAACAATAGAAAATTTGGGTCTGTTCCACCTTCTGAATTTATATCAATTGCTGAAGAAAATGGTCTCATCCATCCAATCGGTGCCTGGGTAATTGATCAGGCATGCCTTCAGCTTCAGAGGTGGGCATTGCAGGGAATCGGCAATATAAGAGTCGCTGTTAATATCTCCCCAAAGCAATTTTCACAGCCAGACTTCGATCGAGTCGTGTCAAGTGCACTTGAAAAATATGGAGTCGACGCAAGTCTATTAGAAATTGAGATTACTGAAAGTGCAATGAGCAATATGAACACTACGCTCAATATGTTAAAAAAGTTAAAGAAAATAGGAGTGAAAATCTCTGTCGATGATTTTGGAACCGGATACTCATCATTAAACTACCTGAGGCTTTTTCCAATCGATATTCTGAAGATTGATCAGTCGTTTGTAAGAGAAATTCAGTCGGAGTGTAAAGACGCAGCCATTACAAAAACAATCATACATCTCGCTCACAGTCTTGGTCTTGAAGTAGTGGCGGAAGGTGTGGAAGAACTGGCTCAGGTTTCTTTTTTAAGAAAAGAACACTGTCAAAAAGGCCAGGGATATTTTTTCAGCAAGCCGCTTCCTTCCCGCGAAATGGAAAAGAAACTGCTTAATATTGGGTGAAAACCAGATTGACATTCTCCTTATAGTAGTATACTGTAAAGCTGTTGTGCAGAATTTAAGTATTTTACTAAAGGAGCTTTTTTAATTGAAAAAAGGACTGACACTGAATATTCTTCGTATTCCAGTTAATACAGGTGTGATTACGGCTTATATAGAAGGTTTCAATGAAAACCATACTAAAGGAACAGTATATGCAGAACTAAATGGTGAGCATGTAGCTGCCACAGGATTCAATAAGAAAAAAACCATAGTACGTGCAATTGCGAAACTTCACCAAAAAAGCTCAATTCATCAGGATAACCATCAATAAGCTGATCTGGCCTTCAGGCTGGATCGGTTTTTATTTTTGCTGGATATCAGAATATTTCTTTAGGAAAAAATTGAATGTTGAAAACATTTAGTAGTATAATGAATGAATAATCATTCATTACATTGGAGGGATTCAGATGGGAAAAGTGTATATTGTGACAGGCGGTTCAAATGGTATGGGGAAATATATGGCGAAGAGGCTGGCTGATGATGGGAACTCAGTTTTAATAACAGGGCGAGATGAAGCGAAATTGAAAGCAGCTGTTGAAGAAATCGGCACTTCAGGGAATGTATCTGTTTTTCAAATGGACGTACGTGAGCCTGAAATGGCCGTAAAAATGGTTGAAGCCGCCGTTAAGCAGTTTGGTACTGTAGATGGACTGATTAATAATGCCGCAGGAAACTTTATTTGTCCTGTGGAAAAGATGTCTGCGAATGCATGGCGATCAGTGATTGATATCGTTCTGAATGGTACATTTAACTGTACGAAAGCTGTTGGTGACTATTGGATCGAACATAAGGTTAAAGGGGTTATCATCAATATGGTCGCTACATATGCCTGGAATGCTGGTGCTGGCGTTGCGCATTCAGCAGCTGCTAAAGCGGGTGTACTATCGTTAACCAGAACAATCGCAGTTGAATGGGGACATAAGTACGGAATCAGAGCGAACGCAATTGCGCCGGGACCGATTGAAAGAACAGGTGGGGCAGATAAGCTCTGGGAATCTGAAGAAGCTGCAAAACGAACGCTTCAGAGTGTTCCGATGAAAAGACTCGGTAAGCCTGAAGAAATTGCGGGACTTGCTGCATACATGCTGTCCGATGAGGCAACTTATATGAATGGTGAATGTGTGACAATGGACGGTGGCCAGTGGCTGAATGCTTTTCCGTTCTAAAAAGCTTTGTTGAAGTTTATAGTTTTTAATGCACAGCTGCTGAAGCGGAGATTAACTGCCAACTTTAGCAGAGCTTTCTAAACGAATGTTCAGATCTTCGGTTTAATCTGAATCTCTATTGATCGTACAGCATTTAACACCTTCAGCGCATAATCACTGCTGTTTATGACCATCTTATATTAAAAGAGAACTAAAAGGTGGCGTTTGTATGACAGTAGTGATCACGCTGATAGCGGTTGTAATGATATGCGGGATTGGACTTGCAGTTACCTTACAGGCAGGGCATAAAAAAGATGAAAAGGATGAGGTATCAGAGACAGTAAAGAACCATCCGGTGCTTTTTAACCCAGTTATCATTATTTATAGTCTGGCAGGTATAGCCGGAGTAAGTATTGTTTTATTTTATATGCTTTAAACAGTCTGGAATGAATCGTTTATTCAAATTGAAAAAACCGGCGCAGGCCGGTTTAATCACATGAAATATTCAGCTTTTCAGCCAGTGCTTCCAGGTTAAAGCCTCTGACTATTTCACGATCGTCTATCAATACCGTTGGGGTTGAATATGACTCCAGCGTTTTTATCATGTATTGCTGAGATGTCAGGTCTTCTTTAATATTTACTTCACTGAACTGTATGTGGTTAGCTTTAAAAAAACGTTTAACAACTTCACATGGGGGGCACTGAGGCTGTGTGTACAAAATAACTTTTTGCACGCTGCTCACTTCCTTTTAGCGATTTTAAATCTGCTAACAGTTTCGCTTAAATAAAGAGCTGTGTCAAAGGATTTGCAAGCAGCTGCCTGTGAACTTCAAATTGCATTGTTCAGAGTTGATATTGTGTGTTATAGTATTCTTTGTTTTGTTACGGCCGAATCAGGGAAATGTGATGAAGGAGATTTCATTAAATCGATTCAATACTATCTGCCTTTCCCGATCGAATGTTATAATGAAATGATTAACAAACAAGAAGGGAGAATACCGCATGTCTCAACTTATGGGTATTATTCAAAGACTTAAAACTTTGCAGGAGCAGGATCAGTCAGGTGATGTTCCTTCCCGCTTTTTCGAATTGAACGGTATAAGAGTATGCCAGGTGAAATATTTTGGCACAAACGACACGTTCGAGCTTGAAGTGTACGATAAAGATCAAAAACCGCAAAAATATCCTTTTGACAACATTGATATGACTGCAATTGAGATCTATGAACTGCTTCAGGAAGAAAATAATAATCAGGCTTAATAAAAAAACCGGTGTAACCGGTTTTTTTTTGCGTTTTTTTTAAGCCTTTTGTTAAAGTACAATGTTGTTTTAGCACAGCTGTGATTGAAGCGTAAGGCGGCGACTTCAGCATGAAAAGACGGTTAGGTGAGACCCCGCAGTGCGAAGCACGAAAAGGCTCACTGCCGTCCGTGCGTGTCCGCCTGAAGCGGAAATCAACAGCCAATTTTAACATAGCTTTTTCTAAAGTGGAGGAGTATTCTTCTATTATGTTATGATTAATATAGAGAGATTTTGTAAAAGGGGTTTGACTAATGTTAACAACAGAACATAAAGAATTTCTGGAAACACCTATCAGTCAATATATTATACCTTCTGAAAAAATTGCCCACGTTCAGGAAATGAATACTGCCGAACACGCGCTACTCGTATTAACAAAAAGCGGTTATTCCTCCATTCCCGTTCTGGACGCAACTTACCATCTGAAAGGCTTAATCAGTGTGCAGATGATCACTGATTCAATGCTCGGACTTGAAGAAATAGAATTTAGCAGGTTAAACGAAAAAAAAGTGAAAGATGTCATGCGGTCAGATCTGCCTTCATTGAAAAAGGAAGATCAATTTCAGTATGCGCTTAATCTGCTTGTAGATCACCCATTCGTGTGTGTGATGAGTCCGCAAGGGTATTTTGAAGGACTCTTAACAAGAAGAGTGATGTTAAAACAATTACAAAGGCATATTCACAAACAAATTCAGCGTTCTTAACGTCAAGGGAGCTTCTATATGGATTATGCAGATCATGAGCGCCGAGAAATAAAATATCGTCCTTTTATTCTGGCAGCCGTGATGCTGGCTATGTTTGTCGGAGCGATTGAAGCGACGATTGTTTCGACCGCCATGCCGGCCATAACAGCTGACCTGGGCGGTTTCCAGCTGTATAGCTGGGTTTTTTCATCGTATTTATTGATGAGTACAGTAACTGTTTTATTATATGGGAAACTGTCCGATTTGTTCGGCAGAAAACCTGTACTGACTTTTGGTATGTCACTTTTCTTAATAGGATCGATCCTGTGCGGATTTGCTGAATCAATGGAATGGCTGATCGCTTTCCGTTTTATTCAAGGGCTTGGTGCAGGGGCTGTTATGCCAATTGCATCAACGATTGTTGGAGATATTTATTCAAAAGAAGAACGTGCGAAGATCCAGGGTTATCTGTCCAGCGTATGGGGAATTTCTGCCGTTATGGGTCCAGCCATTGGAGGTCTTCTTGTAGAGACAATTGGCTGGCAATATGTTTTTTGGATTAACGTACCTCTTGGTGTCCTTTCATTAACCGTCCTTTGGATTTTCCTGAAAGAAAATGTAGAGAAGAATACTTCACCTATTGATTACAAAGGGGCGGCTCTTCTTTCTGCTTCATTGACAGTTCTGTTATATCTGCTGGTGGAAGGCGGAATCTCAATACCCTGGTTATCTGGGGCTGCATTGGGTATGTTCACAGTGTCAGTTCTACTGTTAATTCTGTTCGTCAGGCATGAATTAAGATCGCCTGATCCAATGATGCCATTTTCGATCTGGAAGAATCGTGCCATATTTATTGCAAACATCGTTTCACTCACGACAGGCGTTCTGTTGATAGGCATCTCAAGTTACCTGCCGGCCTTTGTCACGGGTGTGATGGAGGAAAGTGCAAGTGTGGCCGGTTTCACGTTAACCGCCATGTCAATAGGATGGCCAATTGCTGCAACCGTCGCAGGCAGTCTTCTGATCAGAATCGGCTATTATCGAACCAGCCTGATTGGCGGGATATCCTTAATCATAGGGACACTGCTTTTTGTATTGATGGAACCGGAATACGGTCCGTTATGGCCTGCAATTTCCTCATTTTTTGTTGGTATTGGCATGGGTCTGACAACGACATCCTTTATTGTTTCAATTCAAAGCTCCGTGCCCTGGAAATTACGCGGAGCAGCTACCGCAGCAAATATGTTTATGAGAAATTTGGGAAGTACAGTAGGCGTGGCACTGCTTGGTGGTGTTCTGAATTCCTCCATCAGGTCTTCATTTGAAAATAATGAAAATCAGGAGGTAAAGTCTTTAGGCGTGGATGCTGTTAACCGTCTGCTCGAGGCTGAACAGAGGAGCCAATTAGAGCCTGGTGTACTTGAGCAGCTGCAAATAGCGATGACGAACGGTTTAAATATTGTCTATTATATTGTATTTGCATTTGCTTTAATCAGCTTGTTTTTCATTCTGTTTCTACCTAGAAAAGAATAGGGTGTATGATACATGAACCATTCAGATTACCGTATGCTTGATGTTTTAGCAGAAGAGATGAATATGAGAAAGGCAGCTGAAAGACTGTTTGTATCCCAGCCTGCACTATCCCAGCGGCTTCAGTCGATCGAAAAAGACTGGGAACAATCCTTTTTTATCCGTTCCAGAAAAGGACTGACCTTAACACCCGCCGGGGAAATGATTGTCTCTATGGCAAGAGAGATTATCAAAAAAGAAGAAGCGGTAAAAGAACAAATTCTCGCAATGGATTCAAAAATTTACGGCACACTGAAAATTGCCTGCGCATCAATCGTAGGTCAGAATTGGCTGCCTAAAGTGCTCAAGGATTTTGTTGATACTAATGCCCATGCGAGAATTTCTCTCATGACAGGCTGGAGCAGTGAAATTTTACAGGCAGTATATAATGGGGAAGTACACGTTGGCATCATAAGAGGAACGCCTGATTGGAAAGGCCCCAAAATGCACCTGTTCCAGGATCAGCTGTTTCTGGTTGATAAGGAAATCAGGCGAGTGGAAGATCTGCATTTAACAGACAGACCCTTCATCCAGTTTAAAAGCGATTCTACTTATTATCAGGAAATACAGGAGTGGTGGAGCAGGCAATTTCACATTTCACCGAGACAAAATATTCTCGTGGATCAGATAGAAACGTGCAAGCAGATGGCCCTTAACGGAATAGGTTATGCAATTCTGCCTTCTATTACGTTAACCGGCAATGAACATGTATACTGTACGCCGCTACATACTGAAGAACAGACGTTAAAGAGGGATACCTGGCTGATCGGCTATCAATCAGCATTTGAACTCCCACAGGTTCAGGCTTTTATAGAATCAGTCAAAAAGCACCTGGATGATTGAATCGTATGATTGAAACGAATGGAAGACTCATCCAATTAATAAAATGAAATTTTCTAACATTGATCACTTGTCTTGTGGTACGGTGATCTGATAAAGTAAAAGTCAGTTAAATGTTTAAAAGATTGAGAGGGGAATATAAATGAATACAATGGATGCAAATGAAATTATTTCTTATATACAAAATGCGAAGAAATCTACGCCTGTAAAGGTATATGTGAAAGGTGCAGACCTTCACAAAATTAATTTCGGGGACAATTCTCAAACATTTCTTTCTGAAGGTTCAGGTGTTGTTTTTGGAGAGTGGGCTGATATTCAACCATCTCTTGAAAAACATACGGACCAGATCTGGGATTATGTCGTAGAAAATGACCGTAGAAACTCAGCAATCCCGATGCTTGATCTTAAAAATATCAAAGCGCGTATTGAGCCGGGTGCCATTATTCGTGACCAGGTTGAAATAGGCGACAATGCAGTGATCATGATGGGTGCTTCAATTAACATTGGATCTGTAGTTGGTGCTGGAACAATGATTGATATGAACGTAGTTTTAGGCGGACGCGCGACTGTCGGTAAAAACTGTCATATTGGTGCAGGAGCTGTCCTGGCAGGTGTAATTGAGCCGCCTTCAGCTAAACCGGTTATCATAGAAGATGATGTTGTTGTTGGTGCCAACGCAGTTGTTCTTGAAGGAGTAACCGTTGGTAAAGGAGCAGTAGTAGCTGCCGGAGCAATTGTAGTGGAAGACGTAGAGCCGTATACGGTAGTAGCTGGAACACCTGCGAAACTTCTTAAGAAAATCGATGAGAAGACTAAATCCAAAACTGAAATTAAGCAGGAACTACGCCAGCTATAAAAGCTGCTGAAAAAAACGCAGATTTGATTCTGCGTTTTTTTTTCTTGATCTAAAATCATTTGTCAGGAGGAAATTCGTTCGCATGGAGACATTTGTAAACATTCGCAGGGATCTTCATAAAATTCCTGAAGTCGGTTATAAAGAATTTAAAACTCAGGAATACTTATTGAACTATATTGAAAAGCTTCCCCAGGAAAGCCTGTCAGTTAAAAAGTGGGAAACCGGGATTTTTGTTTTAGTAAAAGGTCAAGGGGTTGCCCCAAAAACGCTAGGCTACCGGACAGATATCGATGGACTGCCAATTAAAGAGCAGACAGAATTGCCATTTTCTTCAGAGCATCCCGGTTTCATGCATGCATGCGGTCATGATTTTCATATGAGTATTGCGCTCGGTGTTTTAACATCGATGGCTGCAAAACCATTAGAAGATAACGTATTATTTATATTCCAGCCTGCTGAAGAAGGGCCGGGCGGTGCTGAGCGTATGCTTCAATCAGAAGAGATGAAGCAGTGGATGCCTGATGAAATGATGGGGCTTCATATTGCACCGGAATATACAGCTGGCGAAATTGCTGTAAAAAAAGGACTGCTTTTTGCCAATACTTCTGAGTTGAAGATTGTATTAACAGGCAAAGGTGGACATGCAGCTTATCCTCATAAAACGAAGGATATGATCGTGGCAGGTGCACATTTGATTACACAACTGCAATCTGTTGTGTCACGATCTATAGATCCGTTAAATAGTGCTGTGGTGACGGTCGGCAAACTTGAATCGGGAACGGTTGGCAATATTATTGCGGAAACTGCACAGCTGGATGGCACGATGAGAAGTCTTGATCCCGAGGTCATGGAAACCTTAAAAACGAGAGTGAAAGCAATTTGCGATGGTATTGCACTTTCCTTTGATTGTAAAGTCCATGTTGAGTTTAATCAGCCTTATTATATGGTTTACAATGATCATGAACTGACAGAACAATTTATGAGATTCGCCGCTCACTACGATGGAATTCAGTGTATTGAATGTGAGAAGGCGATGACCGGAGAGGACTTTGGCTATTTCCTTAAAGAAATTCCAGGTTTTATGTTCTGGCTTGGGGTCGGTTCCGACTATGGCCTTCATCATGCAAAACTGAACCCCGATGAAAATGCTATTGGGCCTGCTATTCAATTCATTATTGATTATTTAAGAAGCAAATAAGTGGTACAAGTAGCGCTGCTGAATAGTAAACAAAAAAGGCGGCTCACTGGCCGCCTTTTCTTATGCTTCTTTCTGCACATATACCTGATGCGGAAATGGGATTTCAATTCCGTTGCGATCAAGTGCTTCTTTCATCTCTTTTCTTAATTCTCTTTCAACACTCCATTGTTCCATATTCTGAGTCTTCCCGATTACACGAATCACTACATCAGATGAACCTAATTCCTGAACACCTACTACATTTGGTCCTTCAACAATGTTGCTATTAGATTCAGCAACTTTATCACACACTTCCTGCAGCACTGTGATCGCTTTATCAATATCATCATCATAGGAAATACCAATATCAATCATGGCACGCATATTACCGCGTGAGTGATTACTCATGCTCGTGATTTCACGGTTAGGTACGTAATGAAGGGTACCATCAAATCCTCTGATTTTAGTCTGTCTTAAACCAACTTCTTCACAGATTCCTGAAAAACTGCCCGTTGTAATATAGTCACCAATATCAATTTGTTTTTCTAAAAGAATAAAGAATCCTGTCACAACATCACTGACAAGTCCCTGTGCTCCGAAACCAATAGCAAGGCCAATAATACCGGCACCCGCAATCAATGCTGTAACATCAATATTTACTACTTGAAGAATAGTTACGATTAAAATAAAGATCAGTACATATCCCAACACATTTTTGGTTAGACTCTCTAAAGTACGGGCTCTTCCGACTGAAATATTTTCTTTGTGCTCATACTTTGCAAACACCCGTGAGAGTATTCTGTTTCCGATCGCTTTAGCAATCATGAATATGATTATTACCCCTATGATCTTCAAGGCGGCTATTCCGATGGAAATAAATAAAGCCCCCCATTCATACTCTGCAAGTCTTGCGCTTAGCGCATTAAAGTTTAATAAAGCTTCCAAAGACTGTCATCCTTTCTGTCAGTACAAATTCATATATCGTCCTACTATACCCTTATAACAAATCTGAAAACGGGATTCAAGGAATCGTCACGTTTCTTTCGGATAACATCAATACTTTTTTATTAAAATTGACTATTCAAAAGCCGTATATTATCATGTAAATCGTGAGTAAATTGAGAAGCAGGAATCCTGTTCTCATTTAGAATTTTTTTGGAGGGATTTTTAATGGCAGAACGCATGGTAGGCAAGCAGGCGCCAAGATTTGAAATGGACGCTGTACTTGCGAATAAAGAATTCGGGAAAGTTAATCTGGAACAAAATATGAAAGAAGATAAATGGACAGTGTTATTCTTTTATCCAATGGACTTTACTTTCGTATGTCCAACAGAAATCACTGCAATGTCTGACCGTTACGATGAATTTGAAGATCTTGACGCAGAAGTAATTGGCGTTTCTACCGATACAATCCACACTCATCTTGCATGGATCAATACGGAGCGCAAGGACAATGGCCTTGGAGATTTGAACTTTCCACTTGCAGCTGACACAAACCATCAGGTATCACGTGAGTATGGCGTGCTGATTGAAGATGAAGGTGTGGCACTTCGCGGACTTTACATTATCAGCCCTGAAGGCGAATTGATGTACCAGACTGTCTTCCATAACAACATTGGCCGTGACGTTGATGAGACACTTCGTGTGCTTCAGGCACTGCAAACTGGTGGACTTTGCCCAGCTAACTGGAAGCCGGGTCAAAAAACACTTTAAGACTAATAAACGAAAAAAGATCAGCCCCCGGGCTGATCTTTTTTTATGACTTCATAGATAAACTCATAAGTAAATAGTAAGAAATGAGAAAAAATTCAAATAAGGGTGGAAATATATTTCGAAACCCGATATATTTAATAGGTGTCTATTATATAGAAGTAAATTGAAAAGGAGGGATAAACGGTGGATGTATTTAAAAAATTGAAAGAATTTTACTGGCCTCATAAGCGACATTTTATACTTTCAATCATATTCTTATTTGTTATGACGTTAATTACAATTGTTTATCCAATTATATTGCAGATCACAATTGATGATGTAGTGGGTGAAGGGAGATATGGTCTGATTCCATATCTGGCATTTGGATTTATAGGTATCATGGTGATAAAAGGGATTGCGACATTTATCTCTCAATATAACGGGGATTTATTTGGGATCATAGCTGTATACGATTTACGTGAGCGGCTTTATGAGAAACTTCAAAGTCTTCCGTTCCAATACTATGATAATGCAAAAACCGGTGACATTATGTCACGTCTTACTGCTGATGTAGAAGGATTCCGATTCTTTTTGTCCTTCGGCTTTGCCGAGCTCATCAGATTAGTATTACTGTTGGTAGTTACTACTGGAGTCATGCTTTATTATTCAGTACCGTTGACGATTGTGACGATGTTATCGATTCCATTTCTTGCAATAGCTGTATACAAATTTGATAAAAAAGTACACCCTGCGTTCAGAGGTGTCAGAAAATCATTTGGAAAACTAAACACCAATGTACAGGAAAATATAAGTGGAATCAACACAGTTAAATCTCTTTCCAGAGAAGAGCATCAGATTGATAAATTCAACAGCTCAAACAAGGATTATAAAGATAAGTACTTGTTTACATCAGATGTTTGGGCAAAGTATTTTCCTCTTATGGAGTTCTTAGGAAACGTTAGTGTTGTGATGCTTCTGGGTTATGGAGGATATCTGGTCGTGAATGACAGCCTGACAGCAGGTGAGCTCACAGCATTTTACAGTCTTGTTGGTTTTATCATCTGGCCAATTATGAATCTTGGGTTTACAATTAACCAATTTTCACAATCTAAAGCTTCCGGTGAGCGTTTGCTTGAGATTCTTGAAGCTGAGGAGACAATCAAAGAGAAGCCGGATGCTGTAGAAATGACCCGCTCATTGGGTGAAGTTGAATTCAAGAATGTATCATTACGCTATACAGAAGATGATGAGAAAGCAATTAATCAAATTTCTTTTAAAGCAGAGAACGGAAAAACGATTGGTCTTATAGGTGCTACGGGATCAGGCAAAACGAGTGTCACACAATTGATGACCAGGTTTTATGAGCCTTCAGAAGGTTCTGTCCTGATTGATGGGAAAGAAGTAAGCGACTATACGCTGCGCTCACTACGTAAAAACGTAGGATTTGTACTTCAGGAGTCATTTTTGTTTTCGTCTACAATTAAAGCAAATATTGCATTTGGGCGTCCGGAAGCAACGATGGACGAAATTGTTGAATCTGCGAAGAAAGCAGAAGCGCACGACTTTATCATGGAAATGCCGGACGGATACGATACGATGCTAGGTGAGAGGGGCTTGGGTCTTTCGGGCGGTCAAAAGCAGAGAATTGCCATCGCACGTGCCATTTGTCTTGATCCAAGTATATTGATTCTTGATGACGCGACGAGTGCAGTAGATATGCAAACTGAATTTAAGATACAAAAAGCATTAAAAGAAGTAATGGCGGGACGTACAACATTTATTATAGCCCACCGGATTTCTTCATTAAAACATGCTGATGAAATTTTTGTGTTTGAAAATGGAGAAATTACCCATCGTGGTTCTCACGAAGAATTAATTGAGACAGAAGGACAATATAAGAGAATTTATGACATTCAATATAAAGATCAAAAAGCGCTGTCTGCGTCAGGAACGAGGTGAGGGGATGAGCAATGAAGCCCAGAAAAAAATACAGAACAGATTTAAGTATTCGACTGATCAGGTGATTGAAAAGCCCTTCAACTGGATGCAGTTGTGGAGACTTTTCAGATACTTAAAGCCTTACTCGAAAAAATTGCTTCCTTTGTCAATCATCATGGTGTTGATCACAACAGGCATCAGATTAGTGATTCCGATTTTAATCGGGATGTATGTTATTGATGAAGCAATTGCCGGCAGAGATGGAAATCTCCTCATGCAGCTTGTCGGAATCATTGCAGGCTTGTACATTGTTAATTATGTTGCGAATGTGTTCAGGATTAAATGGATGAATATTTTAGGTCAAAGTGTCATCTATGATTTGCGTAAACACCTGTTTACTCACGTTCAATGGCTCAGTAACCGCTTTTTTGATAAGCGGTCTGCAGGGTCTATTCTCGTAAGAATTATGAATGATATTAATTCATTGCAAGAGTTGTTTACAAACGGAGTTATAAATTTATTAATGGACATTCTTATGCTGATCGGTATATTTATCGTATTATTCACGATCAGTCCGGAGCTGGCACTCGCAGTCATGATTGTTCTGCCTATTATGTTCTTTATTTCAACGAAACTTCGCAAAAAGATCAGAAGATCATGGCAAACTGTTCGCTTGAAGCAATCCAAACTGAATTCTCATCTGAATGAAAGTTTGCAGGGAATGAGAATAACTCAATCCTTCACTCAGGAAAAAGAAAACGCACAGTATTTCGAAGGAGTAAATAACGAAACTTTTGAAAGCTGGCGTGATGCAACTAAGAAAAATGCCACCTTCAGACCGCTTGTTGAAATGACAAACGCTGTTGGTTCAGCCATTTTAATATGGTATGGTGCAAACCTAATCCAAAGTGGCAATCTGGAAATTGGAGAGTTCGTTACGTTCGCATTTTTAATCGGCATGTTCTGGGAACCGATTTCGAGGCTCGGAATGGTCTATAATCAATTGCTAATGGGTATGGCTTCCTCTGAAAGAATATTTGAATTCCTGGATGAGCAGCCTAACGTAGCTGAAAAGAATGATGCAGTAGAACTCGATGAAATCAAAGGTGATGTGGAGTTTAACAAAGTTGACTTTGCATATTCAAATGACCGAAAGGCGCTTGATGGCATTAACCTTGATATAAAAGCAGGTGAGACGATTGCGCTTGTAGGACATACAGGTTCAGGCAAAACGACAATCGCAAATATGATTACGCGATTCTATGATCCGACAGCAGGATCAATTAAAATGGACGGACATGATCTCCGTGATGTTTCTTTAAGAAGTCTTCGTTCTCAAATTTCTATCGTACTCCAGGACACATTTATCTTTTCAGGTACAATTAAGGATAATATCCGATTCGGTTTTCCGCATGCCAAAGATGAGCAACTGATCGATGCAGCAAAAGCTGTCGGGGCACACGGCTTTATTGAAAAGCTTCCTAAAGGATATGACACTGAGGTAGAAGAGAGAGGAAACATACTTTCTGTTGGAGAACGTCAGCTGATTTCTTTCGCGCGGGCATTGCTGGCAGATCCGAGAATCATCATATTAGATGAAGCTACTGCCTCTATTGATACAGAAACAGAAGTAGTGATTCAAAAGGCATTAGGCACACTTTTGGAAGGAAGAACGGCAATCATCATTGCACACCGTTTATCCACGATTCGTGATGCAGACAGAATTTATGTACTCGATCACGGCAGATTGATGGAAAGCGGCAATCATGATGAGTTAATGAAACATAAAGGCATTTATCAAGGGCTTGTTCACTCGCAGTTTACAATGCAAAAGAGTACAGGTTAATGAGCAGCTGATCAGGGGATAAAACCTGATCAGCTTTTTTATTTCAGCTCTGTTGAAGTTGGGTGTTGATTTCCGCTTCAGGGGACGCCGCGGCCGGGCGCTGAGCCATCAGGCTTCGCCATGATTGTCTCACCTGTCCTTTCCTGCCACAGGAGTCGCCCTCTTCCGCTCCAATCATCAGCTGTGCAAAACAACATTGAACTATAACAAAGCCTTTATTTTAGATGTTGTAAACATGATCAGCATTCCTAAATTGAAAAAAGCTTGAAAGGGGGATATAATGAATTCAGTAACTTTGTGAAGGATGTCACAAATTGTTCAAGTTCGACACATCACATATAGCGTTATTATTGTAAAATGTTTGATGAACAGTGATATAGTAAATTTACAAGTATGAAGTAATCTAGGAGGGAAATCATGTTGGAATTAGATGGCGTTACGCTCAGTCGGCTGTTAACAGCTTCGACTCTTATATTCCATGTTATATTTGCGACAATCGGTGTTGGGATTCCAGTGATGATTGCAATTGCAGAGTTCCTGGGAATTAAAAGAAAAGATCCCCATTATTTATTGCTCGCCAGACGATGGGCGAGAGGATTCACCATCACTGTCGCAGTCGGTGTTGTAACTGGTACTGCAATTGGTCTCCAGCTTTCACTGCTGTGGCCAAGCTTTATGCAGGTAGCAGGACAGGTAATTGCACTGCCGCTATTTATGGAGACATTTGCATTTTTCTTCGAAGCGATATTTTTAGGCATATACTTATACACTTGGGACCGGTTTAAAAACCGCTGGACTCACTGGCTGTTAAATATACCAATTGTGATTGGTGCTACACTGTCAGCGTTTTTTATTACAACAGTAAATGCATTTATGAATACGCCACAGGGATTTGATATTATAGATGGGGAAACAGTTAATATCAGCCCGCTTGCGGCGATGTTTAACCCTGCTACGCCAACGAAAGTATTTCACGTCGTTACATCAAGTTATATGACGTCAGCTTTAATACTTGCTGCTATTACAGCTTTTATCATTTTGATGAAAAAAGGTACGGATTATCATAAAAAAGCACTTAGACTGACAATGACAGCCGGGTTGATTTTTGCTGCCGGTACTGCACTTGCAGGTGACCTATCAGCTAAATTTCTCGCAAAAGAACAGCCTGAAAAACTGGCTGCTGCTGAATGGCACTTTGAGACGGAGTCCAACGCGGATTTGATTCTCTTTGGGACAATTAACGAAGATAACGAGATCAGTAACGAAATCCGTATCCCGGGAATGCTCAGTTTCTTAGCCGGTAACTCATTTGATACAGAAGTTGTGGGACTGAATGAATTTCCTGAAGAAGAAAGGCCGCCTTTATGGGTCCACTACATGTTTGATATGATGGTTGGTATAGGCATGTATTCTTTATTTATAGCAGGACTGTTTGTGATGTTCACACTTATCAAACGATTTAATGAATGGAATAAACTTCTGTTGATGGGTATTGTAGCTAGTGGACCATTAGCCATGCTTGCGATTGAATTCGGCTGGATTTATGCAGAGGTTGGCCGTCAGCCTTGGATTTTGAGAGGTATAATGACTGTTGATGAAGCAGCCACAACATCCAGTTCAGTCGGAATCGCGTTTGGTCTCTTCCTTGGATTATATGCAGTACTCGGTTTCTTCTGTGTAAGAGTACTCTTAAAAATGTTTAAAGACAAACCACCTAAAGCAGAACTTGAAAAGCGCTTCCCTGGAGGCAGACTGGATGGTTTATAAGACAAGCAATGCGATCAGGGGCCAATATCGTTTGCCCCTGACTGCTTTAGCTGCAAATCTTATACTTTACTTTGAAATAAGCCGGGGGAAGGAGTTATCACGATGAGTTTAGAAGTTGCTGGAATCACCGTATTATGGCTGTTTTTATATGGCTATTTAATTGTTGCCTCAATTGACTTTGGAGCAGGTTTTTTTGCATATTACGCAAGAATCTCAAAAAAAGAGCATATTATGAGTAAACTGATCAGCAGATATTTATCACCCGTATGGGAAGTAACGAACGTATTTTTCGTTTTCTTCTTTGTAGGGTTAGTTGGTTTTTTCCCTGATACTGCTTATTATTACGGAACGGCCTTGTTACTGCCGGGGTCAGTAGCAATTATTCTGATTGCGATCAGAGGCTCGTTTTATGCCTTTGGTAATTATGGTTCAAAAAACAGCACACTATACTTATTTTTATACGGTGCCACCGGACTTTTAATTCCTGCTTCACTATCAACGGCATTAACGATCTCAGAGGGTGGATATTTGAGAGAAGATGAAAATGGCGTTACGTTTTTAGCGGGTGAATTGTTTACAAGTCCATATTCATGGAGTGTTGTATTTCTAGCAATTGTATCTGTATTGTATATCAGCGCGAGCTTTTTAACTTATTATGCAGATCGTGCAGAAGATTATGATTCAAGGGCGATTATGAGAAAGTTTGCCCTTTTTTGGGGCGCGCCTACCATTATCGCAAGTTTGATGGTTTTTGCCGGACTGCGTTCACACAATGGTGATCACTTTGAAAGAGCGCTTGATTTATGGTGGATGTTTGGCTTGTCACTTGTATTCTTCCTGATCGCAGGCTACATGATTTTCAAGAAAAAGAATTATGGAACAGCATTTCTCATGGTTATGCTACAATTTTTCTTTGCATTTTTCGGTTATGGTGCTTCTCACTTGCCGTATATTTTATACCCTTATATTACACTTGAAGGCAGCGTAGTGAATGAAACAATGGGAATGGCACTGATTATTGTGTTTATTCTGGGGCTATGTTTGTTAATTCCATCACTGTACTTGTTAATGCGACTCTTTTTATTCGATGCTGATTATGTAAAAGGGAAAAAATAAGCTCATTTTCTGAAATTTCCTGTGCTAAAATGATATTAAGGTCAGGATCGTGGGGGAAGAACAGTGAAAAAAGAATTTGTAGTTATTGGATTGGGACGTTTTGGCGGCAGTATCGTTCGTGAATTGGTTGAACAGGGAATGGAAGTAATGGCAATAGATAAATTTGAAGATAAAGTTGATGAATATTCAACCATTGCAACTCATGCAGTAGTGGCTGACTCAACAGATGAAGCTGCGCTGCGCAGTCTGGGTATCAGAAATTTTGACCATGTAATCGTTGCGATTGGTGATGATATTCAGGCAAGTATACTGACTACACTGATGTTAAAAGAAATTGGTGTAAAGAGAATCACTGTAAAAGCTCAAAATGATTATCATGAAAAAGTATTGGAACGAATCGGTGCTGATAAAGTCGTTCACCCCGAAAGAGATATGGGGAAACGTATTGCTCATAATATTGTTTCAAATAATGTGCTGGATTATCTTGAGTTATCAGATGAACATTCAATTGTGGAAATTGTGGCCAACAATTTGTTAATTGGCAATTCAATTATTGAGCTGGATATTCGCGCAAAATACGGAATTAATATAGTAGCAATTAAAAGAGGGGATGATATAATCGTTTCCCCTCAGGCAAATGATGTCATTCGTAAAGATGATATTTTAATCGTAATCGGAGCAGATAATGATATTAACCGGTTTGAAAAGCGGGTTATGCAATAGTAGGGATGGGTTTGGTCAATTGTGGCCAAACCTTTTTATATTGACTTGCAAAGTGTGTTTATGGTGTTCTTAGGCAGGCGCTGAGGTTTCAGATTGTCACGGTAAATGTACATAAAAAAGCTCCGGAATCTCCGGAGCTTTTTTGATCACACTTCCATTATAATCGGAAGAATCATTGGTCGTCTTTTAGTTTTTTCATATAAAAATGGTTCCAGCGTATCTGTAATTTCATTCTTAATTTCTGACCACTGGCTGGTGTTATTTGATAATACCTGGTTTAAATGTTTATAAATCAGACGCTGTGCCTGATTGATCAATTCTCCAGATTCTCTCATATACACAAACCCACGGGAAATTAAATCGGGACCGGATGCAATTTTGTGCTCTTTAAGATTCAGGCTCACAACTACAACCACAAGACCTTCTTCAGATAATAAACGTCTGTCTCTGAGTACGATATTTCCGATATCCCCAATACCACTTCCATCAATATATACATTGCCCGATGGAATCTTACCGGCTATTGAAGCTTCATCACTGCTTAGCGCAAGCACTTCACCATTTTCCATCAGGAAGCAATTTTCTTCTGGAACATCGCAATCAATTGCAAGACTGGCATGCATCTTCTGCATTCTGTACTCACCATGAATTGGCATAAAGAACTTTGGTTTGATTAAACGGAGCATCAGCTTTTGTTCTTCCTGAGAACCGTGTCCTGACGTATGGATATTGTTGAGAGATCCATGTATGACGTTCGCTCCTGCACGGTACAACAGATTAATCGTACGGTTTACACTGATCGTATTACCTGGAATTGGCGATGAAGAAAATACGACTGTATCTCCAGGAATGATCTGGATCTGCCTGTGTGTACCATTGGCAATCCTAGATAGGGCAGCCATTGGTTCACCCTGGCTTCCTGTACATAAAATCACTACTTTGTCTGCAGGCATCCTGTTAAGTGTATATGCATCAATAAAAGTATCTTTTGGAGCGTTAATATAGCCCAGTTCATGACCAATATTAATCGCGTTATCCATACTGCGTCCGAAAACTGCCACTTTACGACCGTATTTTACAGCTGATTCTACAACCTGTTGAAGACGGTAGATATTAGATGCAAAGGTAGCAAAAATGATTCGGCCGTTTACTGTCTGGAAGATGTCATCAATGCTTTCACCAACTTTACGCTCAGATAATGTAAAGTTTGGTACTTCACTATTTGTACTGTCAGACAATAAAGCCAGTACACCTTCTTTTCCTATTTCAGCCATTTTTGTTAAGTTTGCCGGTTCACCGACTGGTGTAAAATCAAATTTAAAATCTCCTGTATGAACAATATTGCCAGGAGGAGTCTTCACAACAACCCCAAAAGAATCCGGGATACTGTGAGTTGTACGGAAAAAGCTCACTGAGGTTTTTCGGAATTTAATCACATCGTCTTCATCAATCGGATGTAGAGTTGTTGATCTCAGTAAACCGTGTTCTTCGAGCTTATTTTTTAAAAGTCCGAGTGCCAGCTTACCACCGTATACAGGGACATTAACTTTGCGAAGCAGGTAAGGAATACCTCCCAGGTGATCTTCATGACCGTGGGTAACAAAAACACCTTTAATTTTATCCAGATTTTTTTCCAGATATGTATAATCCGGTATCACATAGTCAATTCCAAGCAGTTCATCTTCCGGGAATTTAATACCTGCGTCAATAATGATAATTTCATCCTGAAACTGTACACCATAAGTGTTTTTTCCGATTTCACCCAGACCACCGAGGGCAAACACAGCAGTCTGGTCGTTTTTAACGAATTTCATTTATTACAGCTGTTCCAGTTTATAGTTTTGATGGTTTTGTTCGTACTCTAAATATTTGCCCTCTAGCTGTTGTACAAATTCAATATTAAAGCCGTGTCCGCTAAGTTTTTTACGAATTTCTTCTTCCGTCTCAGCCTCAATATACATTGCCTTTGTTTTTTCACGTACCGGTACCTCTGTTGCTACTTCCTGGTAATAAACCTTAAAAATCATGTGTATCTCTCCTTCATCTAATTACTAAAAAAGCGCAGTCTTTGCGCTTTAATTATTTTGTATAACAGGTATAAATACTGTTTCAACCATAAATGGTGTTATAAATAATAATGACCATTTATAATAAAAATTATAATCGCAGGTATGAACACAAAGAACAGCCCTCCTGATTATGAAGGGCTTACAGGGGCTCAGGCGATTGTCTTTTTACGCAGCATGTCTCTCCACTGTCGTGCAAGCTTTTTCTTAAGCTTCTTCAACATGGCGGATCACTCCTTATCATTATCATAACGCGGAATGAACGATCTGTAAAGATAAGGTTCTTGACATAAACCACAAAAAAAGTTATTTAATTATCTTTCTAATGGCTCAGCATCATCAGGCTCTTTAAACGGATCTTCCTGATTAATATGATCGTAGAACATGATTCCGTTCAAGTGGTCAATTTCATGCTGCGCTGCAACAGCAGCGAGTCCTTTTAAACGGTATTTTACTTCATTGCCATCTATATCTATTCCGCGAATGGTGACTCTTGCATAACGCACAACATAACCGGGAATATTTTCATCAACGGACAGGCAGCCTTCCCCGGAGGTAAGATAAGTTTTATCAACTGAGTGGCTGATAATTTTAGGATTGGCAATACTAAAGCTGTATTCCCTGTCATTACTATCAACCAATTGGAGTGCAAAAATTTGCTTAGAAATATTAATCTGGGGTGCGGCAAGACCAATACCGGGCCGCAGCTGATGTTTTTCTGCAATATCAGGATCCTGACTGTTTTGAATGTATTCCAGCAACGAGTTCATTGTATTTTTATCATTTTCTGATAGCGGCAATTTAACCGCTTCAGCTTTTTGTCTAAGTACAGGATGTCCATCCCGTACAATTTCATTCATAGTAATCATCTTTCTTTCCTCCCGGACAAATCATTATAGAGTTAATCATATCAGATTCTCATGGTGAAAAAAATTGCTGCGTATAAATCACGCAAATAAACGATAAAAACCGACAATTGTTTTTCATAATTGAACATTTACTTCGTGTTCGTAACTAAAAAAGATTGAAGTTTGTAGTAATCACAGATATGATATTAAGTGTTATTATTCAAGGAGGTTACTTTAATTGAAAACATACATAGCAACCGCTTTCTGTTTTTCGGCTATTTTTTTATCAGGGTGTGTATTTGGAACACCTGCTGAAGAAGAAATCAGCGAAAAGCTTGAAGCTGCTGTAGCAGCAGAAGAAGGCTACGTGAGTGCACAAAACGATTTACGCGATTTAGAAACTGAAGAACAGCAATTATACGATGAGATTATGTCGCTTAGTATGGAAGAATTTGAGCAGATCAATTCTTTAGCGGACGAAGCACTGAACAATTTGGATCAGCGAGAGGAAAAGCTTGCTGAAGAAAGAACAGCTATCGAAAGCTCTGAAGAAGAATTCAGCGGCGTGGAGGAACTTGCTTCCGATCTGGACTCAGAAGATCTCACGCAGCATGTGGAATCAATGGTTGAAACCATGAATAACAGATACTCGTCTCATGAAGAACTTAGCTCTGCTTATTCAAACGGACTTGAGTTAAATAGGGAGCTGTATAATTCTTTGAAGAATGAAGAGCTTCAGTTAGAGGAACTTGAAGGGCAAATTACCTCAGTCAATGATCAAAATGCTGTCATTATTGAGGCGAATTCAACTTTTAATGATTTAACGAACGAATATAATGAACTTAAAGCTGAATTTTATGAGCTTGCAGAGATTGAAAGCGAGGAGTAGACATTTGTCTGCTCTTTTTTTATTTAAGCTCTGTTAAGGTTGGCAGTTGCTTTCCGCGACTGTGCTTCGACTGTTCCACCTGTCTTTTCCTGCCGCAGGAGTCACCGCCCTACACTCCAATCAACAGCTGTGTATAAACAACTCTGGACTTTAACATAGCTTTTATTTAAATAACATTCATTGTCAGAAGAAGTAAAAGTGGGAAACCAGTTAATCAGACATATAACAGATATCATTTAAATGAATTAATATAGTACAGAAAGGTTTTAAATTAATACAGTTGTATTTAGTTATGTAAAAGATTTTCAAATAAAAACACCTTAGAACTTTATGATTGACGATATTTCAGCAGTCATGTAAAATTTATTTCGTAAACTGTATTAACCATTTCTCTAATAAAATTAATACAGATAAAAAGAATTTAGCACTTTAGGTTTTTTACCACTTGATTTGTGGAAAAATATAAAGTAATTGTGTTCTTTGGAAGAACGCACATTTTGACAAAACCGAAAGGATAGGTGGATTACATGGCTTCTAAAAAGAAGACACCATTCGATGCTGTTAAAGTATTAGAGCAGATCGAAGAAAAATTTGAAATGTTCCAGATTCTTAATGAAGAAGGAAAGGTAGTAAATGAAGATGCAATGCCGGATCTTAGCGATGAGCAGCTTCAGGAATTAATGAGCCGTATGGTTTATACGCGTATTCTTGATCAGCGTTCAATCTCTCTGAATCGTCAGGGGCGTCTTGGTTTCTATGCGCCAACTGCCGGGCAGGAAGCTTCACAAATTGCTTCTCATTACGCACTTGAAAAAGAGGACTGGGTTGTACCGGGTTACCGTGATGTGCCTCAGATTATCTGGCATGGCCTTCCGCTTGCACAGGCATTCCTATTCTCAAGAGGACACTTCAAAGGGAATAAATCTCCTGAAGGTGTAAATGTACTTCCTCCTCAAATCATTATCGGTGCACAATATGTACAGACAGCCGGTATCGCACTAGGACTTAAAAAGCGCGGTAAAGAAGCTGTAGCAATCACATACACAGGTGATGGCGGATCATCTCAGGGCGATTTCTATGAAGGAATTAATTTTGCAGGTTCATATAACGCACCGGCAATCTTTGTAGTGCAGAATAATCAGTTCGCTATTTCTACTCCACGTGATAAGCAAACAAAGGGTAAAACAATTGCTCAAAAAGCAGTTTCAGCAGGTATTCCCGGAATTCTCGTAGACGGTATGGATCCTCTGGCGGTCTATGCAGCTACGAAAGATGCCCGTGACCGCGCAGTAGCTGGTGAAGGTCCATCATTAATTGAAACGCTCTGCTATCGTTACGGACCTCATACGATGGCTGGTGACGATCCAACCCGTTACCGTACTGATGACATGGATACTGAGTGGGAAAAGAAAGATCCACTAGTTCGTTTCCGTAAATTCCTTGAAGAGAAAGACCTTTGGAATGAAGAAAAAGAAAATGAAGTAATTGAAAAAGCGAAAGAGGAAATCAAAGCAGCGATTAAAGAAGCTGATGATACGCCTAAGCAAAAGGTTACTGATCTGATGGAAATTATGTATGAAGAAATGCCTTACAACCTAAATGAACAATATGAAATTTATAAAGAGAAGGAGTCGAAGTAAGCCATGGCACAAATGACGATGATTCAGGCAATTACAGATGCACTCCGGACAGAACTTAAAAATGACGAAAATGTTCTTGTGTTCGGTGAAGACGTTGGTAATAACGGAGGCGTATTCCGTGCAACTGAAGGTCTGCAAAAAGAATTTGGTGAAGAACGCGTGTTTGATACGCCACTAGCAGAATCAGGTATTGGCGGTCTTGCAATTGGTCTTGCACTTGAAGGCTACCGTCCAGTGCCGGAAATTCAGTTCTTCGGCTTCGTATTTGAAGTAATGGACTCAGTAAATGGTCAGATGGCACGTATGAGATACCGCAGTGGTGGGAAATATAGTTCACCAATCACGATTCGTTCTCCATTTGGCGGCGGCGTTCATACACCTGAACTTCACGCTGACTCTCTTGAAGGCCTGATGGCGCAGCAGCCTGGCCTGAAGGTTGTAATTCCTTCAACGCCGACTGATGCAAAAGGTCTTCTGATCTCAGCAATCCGTGATAACGATCCGGTTATTTTCCTTGAGCACATGAAACTTTACCGTTCATTCCGTGAAGATGTACCTGAAGAAGAGTACACAATCGAAATCGGGAAAGCTGATGTAAAACGTGAAGGGTCAGACCTGACGATTGTTACTTATGGTGCGATGGTTCATGAATCATTGAAAGCCGCTGATCAGCTTGAAAAAGATGGTCACTCTGTTGAAGTTATTGATCTACGTACAATTCAGCCAATTGATATTGAAACAATTATCAAATCTGTTGAAAAAACAAACCGTGCAATTGTTGTACAGGAAGCACAAAAACAGGCAGGAATTGCAGCAAGTGTCGTAGCTGAAATTAACGACCGTGCAATTCTCAGCCTGGAAGCTCCGGTACTGCGTGTTGCAGCAGCAGATACTGTTTTCCCATTTTCACAAGCGGAATCAGTATGGCTTCCAAATGCTAAAGATGTTGTAGCAACAGCTAAAAAAGTTCTTGAATTTTAATGAGTAAAAACGGAGATTTTTCTCCGTTTTCCCTTTTTATAAAACTAAAGTAATAATAGAAAATTCCTAACCAGGAGGGTGAAAACATTGTCATTTGAATTTAAATTACCTGATATCGGTGAAGGTATTCACGAAGGTGAAATTGTAAAGTGGTTTATTAGTGTAGGAGATAAAGTAGAAGAAGATGATGTACTTTGTGAAGTACAGAACGACAAAGCAGTCGTAGAAATTCCATCTCCGGTAGCCGGTACTGTAGAAGAAATCCTAGTTGATGAAGGTACGGTAGCTGTTGTAGGTGATACATTAATTAAACTTGATGCGCCTGGATATGAAAACCTTCAGTTCAAAGGTTCTGACAGCAGCGATGAGAAAAAAGAAGAACCAAAAGAAGAGCCAAAAGAAGAAAAGAAAGAAGATTCTTCATCTGAAGATAAAGGTTCTGAAGAATCAGCAGAAGCTAAGCCTCAGGAAGATGTTGATCCTGACCGCCGGGTTATTGCTATGCCTTCAGTACGTAAATATGCTCGCGATAACGACGTTGATATCCGTTATGTATCAGGCTCAGGTAAAAATGGCCGCGTATCCAAAGAAGATATCGATGCATATCTGAAAGGTGATACAGCTGAATCTAAGTCTGAAACATCAGAACAGCCTGCTGAGCAAAAAGAAGAAAAGTCAGCGCCAACTCCTGCTCCAGAAGGTGAATTCCCTGAAACGCGTGAGAAGATGAGCGGTATGAGAAAAGCAATTGCAAAAGCAATGGTGAACTCTAAGCACACAGCTCCTCACGTTACATTGATGGATGAAGTAGATGTGGAGAAACTTGTTGCACACCGTAAAAAGTTCAAAGAAATTGCGCTTGAAAAAGATGTGAAACTGACATTCCTTCCTTATGTCGTTAAAGCACTTGTATCTGCTCTGCGTGAGTATCCTGTTCTAAATACAATGCTTGATGATGAAACTCAGGAAATTGTTCAGAAGCATTACTATAATATCGGTATAGCTGCTGATACAGAAAAAGGTCTTGTAGTGCCAGTAGTTAAACATGCTGACCGTAAATCTGTATTCAGTATTTCTGATGAAATTAATCAATTAGCAGGTAAAGCGCGTGACGGCAAACTTTCAGGTGATGAGATGAAAGGTGCTTCTTGCACAATTACAAATATTGGTTCAGCTGGTGGACAGTGGTTCACACCGGTTATTAACCATCCTGAAGTTGCAATCTTAGGAATTGGCCGTATTGCTGAAAAGCCTGTTGTGAAAAATGGTGAAATTGTAGCGGCTCCTGTGTTAGCATTATCATTGAGCTTCGATCACCGTATGATTGATGGAGCAACAGCGCAAAATGCTTTGAACCACATCAAACGTTTATTGAACGATCCAGAACTTTTATTAATGGAGGCGTAAAACAATGGTAGTTGGAGATTTCCCAATCGAAACAGATACTCTCGTCATTGGATCAGGTCCAGGAGGATATGTTGCGGCAATCCGTGCAGCACAGCTTGGACAAAAAGTAACAATCGTTGAAAAAGAAAACCTTGGCGGAGTTTGCCTGAACGTAGGTTGTATCCCGTCTAAAGCAATGATTTCAATTGGCCATCGTTATGAGCATGCAAAAGGCTCAGAAGATATGGGCGTTATTGCTGAAAATGTAAAAATTAATTTTGAAAAAGCTCAGGAATGGAAAGCTGGCGTAGTCAATAAATTGACTGGCGGAGTTGAGGGGCTTCTTAAAGGAAATAAAGTTGAAATCGTACGCGGCGAAGCATACTTTGTTGACAGTGAAACAGTAAAAGTTATGGACGATAAAAATTCTCAAACGTACAAGTTTAAGAATGCAATTGTTGCTACTGGTTCACGCCCAATTGAGATTCCATCTTTTAAATTTTCAAAGCGTGTTCTTGACTCAACAGGCGCACTTGCACTTAAAGAAATCCCTAAAAAGCTTATTGTAATCGGTGGTGGGTACATCGGTACTGAGCTTGGAACTGCTTATGCAAACATGGGATCTGAAGTAACAATTCTTGAAGGTGCTGATGACATTCTTGGTGGATTCGAGAAGCAGATGACATCAGTCGTTAAAAAAGGCCTTAAGAAAAAAGGCGTTGAAGTTATTACGAAAGCGATGGCTAAAGGCGTAGAAGAATCAGAAGACGGCGTGAAAGTTTCATATGAAGCAAAAGGCGAAGAAGTTTCAATTGATGCTGACTATGTATTAGTGACTGTAGGCCGTCGTCCAAACACAGATGAACTTGGTCTTGATCAGGTTGGAATTGATATGACTGATAAAGGGATTATCAAAACTGACAAGCAGTGCCGTACAAGCGTAGACAATATCTATGCGATTGGTGATATCGTTGACGGACCACCACTGGCACACAAGGCTTCTTACGAAGGCAAGATCGCTGCTGAAGTAATCAGCGGTGAAAAATCTGAAGTAGATTATCTTGCAATCCCGGCAGTTTGCTTTACAGATCCTGAACTTGCTACAGTTGGTTACAATGAAGCTGAAGCTAAAGAAGAAGGTATTGAAGTAGTTGCTGCAAAATTCCCATTCGGAGCGAATGGCCGTGCACTTGCACTTAATCAGACTGAAGGTTTCGTAAAGCTTGTAACTCGTAAAGAAGATGGGCTGATCATCGGAGCACAAATCGCTGGAGATGGCGCTTCCGATATGATCGCTGAGCTTGGTCTTGCAATTGAAGCAGGAATGACTGCTGAAGATGTAGCAATGACAATTCACGCTCACCCTACATTAGGTGAAATTTCAATGGAAGCTGCTGAAGTAGCTATGGGAACACCTATTCATATCGTAAAATAATATAACTGGAGCTGTGCACTTATGCACAGCTCTTTTTTTAAAATTGTCAAACTTACATGATATTAAGAAAAGTTAATTGTGATACACTGATCACATACATATTTTGAAAGGTGAGGTTAATCGTTGAAAATTTATGCACCAGTAGCCATGTCGGCAGTGTTATTACTTGCTGCCTGCGGTTCAGATGAGGCGGAACAGCCAGCGGAGCAGGAACAGGCGGTTTCATCTGACGAGAGCACAGAAGAAACAACAGATGAGACAGTAGAAGAGGGCTCAGAGGAAGAAATTGAAGAAGAGAAAGAAATTGTAGAAGAAACTGCTGCGGAACCATTTGAGCCATTATATGAAATCAATGAAGCAAACTGGTCTGTCACACCAATCAGTGATGCGCCAGAAAACGTCGTACTACTGACAATAGATGATGCACCTGATCAGCATGCAGTTGAAATGGCACAGAAGCTTCACGATGCAAATGCACAGGCTATCTTCTTTGTAAACGGTCACTTTCTTGATACTCCTGAAGAAGAAGAAATGCTAAAAGAGATTCATGAACTTGGATTTCCAATCGGAAACCATACTTACTCACATCCAAACTTAAGAGATATTCCAGAAGAAGAGCAGCGTGAAGAAATCGTTTCTTTGAGTGATCGTGTTGAAGAAATCATTGGGGAACGGCCGAAGTTTTTCAGAGCGCCATTCGGAGCCAATACTGACTTTACAGAAGCTCTTGCTAAAGAAGAGGGTATGGTACTGATGAACTGGACTTATGGCTATGACTGGGAAGCAAATTACCAGGATGCTGCAGCCCTTGCTGATATCATGGTGAATACCGAATATTTATCAAATGGAGCAAATCTTCTTATGCATGATCGCTCTTGGACAAATGAGGCATTAACAGATATTGTTGAAGGTCTCAGAGCAAAAGACTATACAATCGTTGATCCAAAAACAATTAAAGGATACGAAGAAAATTAATTCTGGAGTAAGGCATAGTTGCCTTACTCTTTATTTATATATTCCATAAATTTTCAGAACATATAAATATTAAAAACCGGACAATTTGATATTGTATTTATTATCCTGAAGCGTTAAAATATAAAACGGAAGCGCTTACAAGCATTTGGGGATGGGAGTAAGCTGAACGGATGAGCAATCAATATATACTCGTCATGAATTTGAGGGAAAGAAAAAGCTGATGCAGGGTGCATCAGCTTTTTTTATGCTGCAGAAATCAACAGCAAACTTTGAGAGAGTCATATTTAAAGCGAAAATGATAACTAGATCAACTTATGCAGTTTTAATTCATTTTAATTCTGTATCACTCATTCTGATTTCCAAATCGCTCATTTCTTTGGAAAGTATTTCGCTTACATGTTTTTTGTGAGCTTCAAGATCACACCATCTGAAATCATTGTGCTTGAAATCTCCTAATGGTATAACCTGATAATCTGTATAATCCTCTGTAAAAGAAGTAAAAGTAGGAACAGCATAAACAGATTCAATTTGCACATGATCTTCTTCTCTTTTCAGATCAAATCCTATCATTGAACCTGTCAGCCGTTCACAGTCAAGGTGCGGAACTCGGTCATCAAAAGGACCGGACACAAAATTCCCAAGTGAATACGCAACTAGCGCACGTTTATTGTCTGGTCCGTCAATCCATTCAATTGGCTGCAGTACGTGAGGGTGGTGTCCCAGAATAATATCCGCACCATTTTGAACCAGGCTGTGAGCAAGCTCTTCCTGTGCTTGAACTGGTTGCTGATATTCCTCTCCCCAATGAATACCAACAGCGACAAGATCAGCCATTTCATTGGCACGGGCTACATCGCTCAGAAGCTGATCTTCATTGTCTGTAAAAACATTCACGGAATAAGGGAATTCTACTGGAAGATTTGAACTGTAGGTGCTCGAAATAAGAGCAATAGATATCCCATTTTTTTCAATTGTAGGGATAGTATGACGATCTTTCAAAGATTGATGTGCTCCACTTAACAGAACGTCCGGATAATGATTTCGCCAAAAATGAAGATTTCGTTCAAGACCGGTAAATGCCATATCAAGGGTATGGTTGTTGGCTAGCTGTAGCATATTAAAGCCGGTCTCATAGTAATGATGACCAAGCTCATACGGGTTATTGAATACAAAGTCTCCGTCACCAAGACCGAATTCGGCACCCGTAATCGGCGTTTCCTGATTGGCATATGCAAAGTCACCTTTTTTAATTAAATGTTCCACATTTGAGAGGAGAGGATCGAAATCGTAAGCTCCGTTTTTTTGCTGAGCATCGTATAAAATAGGCCGTTCCACTAATAAATCCCCAACTGCGGTAAAATGAGCTGAGTTAATTAATTCAGTTTCTTCTTCTGCACTGTTTTGGCTGCTGGAATCACGGGGGGCAAAATAGACTGTTTCAGTTGTGCATGCGCTGATTAAAAATAGACTAATCGCAACTAGTAATAGACGATTCAAAAAACATTTCTCCCTGTAAAGTAATGCTAATTATTTTCCTCTTATTCTATCATCTTTTAATGCTAAATAAATGATTAAATAGAAAAAATTACAACTTTTCATTTTTCTCAATCATATTCCAAAAAAATGAATTGGACATACTTGTTATAAAGAATTGGCATATTAAATTAACTATTCCATTACAGGGATATTTAAAGCTACAAGATTAATCCGTTATGTTCGGGGATTTGATCAGTCAGGACTAGGATGCTGACCTCAAGGTTGCCAGTTAAAACCAAAAAATGGTTCTCACACTCAATTAAAGAGCAGAAGAACCAATGTGAGCAATGAGGTGCCTTGATGAAAGAAATAAAATCTAGGTTTTATAAAAAAATATGCATCATTTAAAATTTCAACTTAATAGAAAAAAGCTAATGACTAGGCATTAGCTTTTTACATCCTTTATTTTATCGCCCGGTGCTCTTTAATCACACGGAGCTTTGTTAGTGTTTCATCCTGCGGACCCTGAACCGGCAGTCCGGCTTCTATATTCTCATGGATATACTTCAAATTATCTTCAGTAATAATTTCACCCGGTATAAAAATAGGGATACCTGGTGGATAAACCATGATGAACTCAGCGCATACTCTTCCTGCAGTATCATCCAGAGGCAATAGTTCAGTTTCAGCATAAAACGCTTCCCGTGGACTAACAGCCAATACTGGAATGTCAGGCAAAAAGACTTCAGGTACAGGATCATTGCTATCGTGTCTGAATTCCCTTGCCAGTGCATTCATTGCGTCCACCAGTATATCAGCCTCGTACTGAGTGTCGCCCGGTGTTACGATACACAAAATGTTATAGAGATCAGAAAGTTCAACTTCTAAGTTATAGTGTTCTCTTAACCACACTTCAGCCTGGTAACCTGTAATACCTAATTCTTTAATAGATATAATAATTTTAGTCGGATCATAGTCGTAGGTCGCAGGAGTACCGAGAATCTCATTTCCAATACATGTGATTTGATCAATGGCGCTTAAGCGCTTCCTGATGCTTTCAGCTAAATCAATGGATTGTGAAATTAATTCTTTTCCTTCAGTTGCAAGTCTTCTTCGGGCAGTATCCAATGATGCGAGAAGAGGGTATGATGTCGAGGTTGTCGTCAGCATACTCAGAATCGTTTGGACACGCTTTGGTGATACAAGCCCTTCTTTCACATTTAGTACTGAACTTTGTGTCATAGAACCGCCTAATTTATGCACGCTGGTAGCAGCCATGTCAGCGCCGGCCTGCATTGCAGAAGCTGGAAGTCTGTCGTGAAAATGAATATGAACTCCGTGAGCTTCATCCACTAATACAGGTACTTGTTGAGCGTGAGCAATCTTTACGATTTCTTTCAAATCTGCAGCAATACCAAAATATGTTGGGTTGATAACCAGTACACCTTTAGCATCAGGGTGCTGTTCAAGCGCATGCGCAACAGAAATCGGTGTAATGCCGTGAGAAATACCAAGTTCTTTATCTACTTCCGGATGAATAAAGATTGGAATTGCTCCACAAAAAACAATCGCAGTCATGACAGATTTATGAACATTTCTGGGTACAATTATTTTTTCACCGGGACTGCAAACGCTCATAACCATTGTCATGATAGCGCCGCTTGTTCCTTGTACAGAAAAGAATGTATGGTCAGCACCAAACGCTTTTGCTGCAAGATCCTGGGCATCTTTTATGAGTGATTTTGGCTGATGCAGGTCATCAAGCGGCGCGATATTAATCAGATCGATGGACAGTATATTATCACCGGCGAACGCTCTGAATTCAGGGTCCATTCCGGCTCCTTTTTTATGACCCGGAATATGGAACTGAACCGGGTTTCGTTCTGCGTGCTTCTTTAATCCTGTGAATAATGGTGTATGATTTTGAGTTAAAACATGATCTTTTCTCTCTACATTGAGTAGGGATGAAGGTGTATTGGACAATTGAAAATTCACCTCATTAACGGTATTGTTATCTAAAGAAGGATAACAGAAAAATTATAGCATTTCACCACATAAAAAGAAATAAATCAGGGTGGAACAGAAAGGAAGTTGTCAGATGGAATATCAGTACCCGCTCTCAATGGACTGGTCAACTGAGGAAATTATTGACGTGGTAAAATTTTATGAATCGGTTGAAAAAGCCTATGAAAAATCAATCGAAAGAGATGAATTCATGAATCTTTACAAACGTTTCAAGGAAATTGTTCCTTCAAAGGCTGAAGAAAAGACAATCGATAAGGAATTTCTTGAAATGAGCGGATATTCAATATATAGAACACAGAAAAAAGCCAGAGAAAGTGCTCAAGGCGAAAAAATTTCAATGAATAGATAAAAAAAGGAAGTGCATGACTTTGCAATTGCACTTCCATCAACTTATTGGTTCAGACTGCCTGCTGCACACGAGTACCTATCTTATATAGTGGCAGAAGTTCTGTCCAGGTTTGCAGAATCAGTTCGACTAATTCTTCTTTGCTTAATTCGACTGCATCAGAAGCTGCTATCCGACGGCCCGCCAGAAACTCAGCTTTTTTAACATTTTCAAATCTTTCAAGTACGTGTAAAATATCCCCTTCGTTCATTTCTCTTATCTTTTTTGCTTCTTTTTTTGTATGATCAGAACTGATCGATCCATCTTCAGGCAATACCTTCATGATTGCATCAAAACTTTCGATCATTGTTTTAGCAATACTCTCTTTTCTAGGCAGTTCATAAATAAATGCTGTCCAGATAAATAAATGATCACCCCACAAACCAAACTGAAAATGAGGCATTTTCTTGTATCCTCTTTTGCTCGGTGCGGCTGCCATCCAGGTATCATCAGGCGGATTAACTGAACGTCTTAAATGTCTGGCAATGTGCAAATGCATGTCTTCGCCAGTTTGCTCAGAAAGCACTGGAACCGTCTGATCGCCTAACTCTTGAAATTTAGGCTGAATGTGCGAGCGGATACCTTCCATTCGTTCATCTAACCCTTCAATATTAAATACTTCAAAATCTTCTTTGCTGAAAAAACCAGACATGAACAAACCCTCCATTGTGTTTTAAAAAGTTTTATCAGTTTGAGCCATGCTAAAAATGGCTATAATACATATAACAGGCCGCCTGAAACTGAATTTATTCTAGCACACATCTTCTTTGTGAATAAACTGATTCGAATTGAATAAACTGCTTTAATAACAATATTTTGAGAGGAGTGGAAGGGTATGAAGCAAGTGATCCAGGTAACCAGAAAAAGAGACTATATCCAGGAGAGACTCGCTGTACTTAGATTGGAACTTGATTATGAATTGGCGGTATTATTTGAGGCGATAGAACTTGAAAACAAAGTGGATATTGAAAGTACGAAAGAAAAGCTTACTCTCATTCGTCATGAAATAAATGAACTGGATGGATTTGCAAAATGAAACTCTTAGATCATAATCACATTAAGCAAGGCTAAGACGAACGCTTATAAGTTAAGCGTTCGTCTTAGCCTTGCTTATGTAATGTCTTTTCTTGATATATGAACTAAAATTTTATACAGTTTAAATATGGTTGTTTCTTATAGGAGGTAGTTCCATGGAAGAAAATTGGCTTGAGATCGATGAGTTCGCCAAAAGTTCAATTAAGGAAGCAGGGCAGGAAATCATTGATTCATTTGATGAAGTTTTAAAAATACAAACAAAAAGTAATGTAAATGATTTAGTAACAAATATGGATAAACAAATTGAAAAACTATTTGTCGAAAAAATAAAGGATCTTTTTCCCCACCATAGAGTAATGGGGGAAGAGGGATTCGGAGATCAGGTTACAGATATGGAAGGGACAGTATGGATTATTGATCCGATTGACGGAACAATGAATTTTGTACACCAGCAAAGAAACTTTGCCATCTCAATCGGTGTGTACCATGAAGGAAAAGGGATGCTCGGTTACATTTACGACGTAGTCTCTGATGATCTTTACCACGCAAAGAAAGATGAAGGTGCCTATCTGAACGGTGAGAAGCTTTCTCCTCTTAAAGATGTTCCACTTGAAGAGGCTATTCTGTCGTTAAATGCAACTTGGCTTGTGCCCAATAAAAAAGTTAATCATGAAGTTTTTGTACCTCTAGTACATAGGGTGCGCGGAACACGATCATACGGATCTGCAGCAATAGAGCTTGCTTATATTGCGGCGGGCCGGCTTGATGGATATATCACAATGAGACTGGCACCGTGGGATTTTGCGGGTGGAAAAGTGCTGATTGAAGAAGTAGGTGGCGTCGTTACGGATTTAAATGGCAGTGAGCTTTCGATGGTCAACCATTCACCTGTTTTTGCAGGGAATCCTTCAGTGCACCGTGAAGTGCAAAAAAAATATTTAAGTAAATTATAATGGTTAAACTTAAAACGTGCAGGAAATTCTGCACGTTTTAAGTTTAATTTTCTGCTTGTTCACGAAATCGTTTTTTAGTCTTGAAGCCCATTCCAAATACTGCAATAACACCGATTATTGAAACGATTGCGCCTAATGCACTGCGTTCTGCAATCGCGATTCCAATCCCTGACATTGCAATCACAGCAGCAAATGCAAACAGTATAAAAACCGTATTGTTTTTCATCGTCAGCCTCCTCTATACGAACATTTTACATAATTCGTTTTTATATTTCCACCTATTGTGATACAATAGTACAGTTAGAAAAAGATTAGTACGTATAAACAGGAGTGAAATAATGACGAATTTAAGGCGAGATTTACGAAACATTGCAATTATTGCCCACGTTGACCATGGTAAAACAACTTTAGTAGACCAGCTATTGAAACAATCTGGTATCTATCGATCAAATGAGCATGTGGAAGAACGTGCGATGGACTCGAATGATATTGAAAAAGAGCGTGGTATTACAATCCTTGCGAAAAATACAGCGATTCAATATAAAGATACACGTATTAACATTCTTGATACGCCAGGACACGCTGACTTTGGCGGAGAAGTAGAACGAATCATGAAAATGGTTGATGGCGTTTTGCTTATTGTTGATGCTTATGAAGGGTGTATGCCTCAAACACGTTTTGTTTTGAAAAAAGCGCTTGAGCAGAACCTGACACCAATTGTAGTCGTTAATAAGATTGACCGTGAAGCTGCCCGTCCTGCAGAAGTGATTGATGAGGTTCTTAACCTGTTCATTGAGCTTGATGCAAATGAAGATCAGCTTGAGTTCCCGGTTGTCTACGCATCTGCGATAAATGGTACAGCAAGTCTTGATCCTGAACAGCAGGATGAAACGATGGAGTGTCTGTACGACTCAATCGTAGAAAACATCCCTGCACCTATAGACAACAGTACTGATCCGCTTCAGTTCCAAATCGCCCTTCTTGATTATAATGATTACGTTGGACGTATTGGGATTGGACGTGTATTCAGAGGGACAATCGAAGTCGGCCAGCAGGTTTCGTTAATGAAACTTGATGGAACTGTGAAAAACTTCCGTGTTACTAAAATATTTGGTTTCTTTGGGCTGAAGCGTGAAGAAATTAAATCAGCTAAAGCGGGAGATCTGATTGCCGTATCAGGAATGGAAGATATTAACGTAGGAGAAACAGTTTGTCCTATTGAACATCAGGATGCACTTCCGATTCTGCGTATTGATGAGCCTACACTTCAAATGACATTTTCAGTAAACAACAGTCCATTTGCCGGTCGTGAAGGTAAATTTGTAACTGCGCGTAAAATCGAAGAGCGTCTTGAAGCACAACTCGAGACAGATGTAAGTCTTCGAGTAGATCAGACTGATTCTCCGGACGCGTGGATTGTATCAGGACGTGGCGAACTTCACCTGTCTATACTGATTGAAAACATGAGACGTGAAGGATACGAGCTTCAGGTTTCTAAACCTCAGGTTATCGTACGTGAAATTGACGGCGTACGTTGTGAACCGGTTGAACGTGTTCAAATTGATGTTCCTGAAGATAACACTGGTTCTATCATTGAATCCATGGGAGCCAGAAAAGGCGAAATGCTGGATATGGTAAATAACGGAAACGGACAAGTCCGTCTTGTGTTTATGATTCCTGCACGTGGATTAATTGGATATACAACAGAGTTCATGACAATCACTCGAGGTTTCGGAATTATTAACCATACGTTTGACACTTATCAGCCGATGCAGCAGGGTCGTGTAGGTGGCCGTCGTGCCGGTGTACTTGTTTCTATGGATAAAGGACAGGCATCCCAGTATGCAATCCTTGGAGTAGAAGACCGCGGTACAATCTTTATCGAGCCTGGAACAGAAGTTTACGAAGGAATGGTTGTTGGAGAGCATACACGCGAAAATGACCTGACTGTAAACGTTACGAAAATTAAAGCAGCTAATAATATCCGTTCAGCTAATAAAGAACAGACAACAACGCTTAAAAAAGCAAGACTGATGACACTTGAAGAATCATTAGAGTATCTGAATGATGATGAGCTTTGTGAGATTACACCTGAATCAATCAGAATCCGTAAAAAAATTCTTGATAAGAGTGAGCGTGAGCGTTCGCAGAAAAAACAGAAGTACGCTGAAACAGGTAATTAATTAAGAGGAGCTGACTGCCTTCATGGTGAATGTAGAAGACCGCTTATCGTTTTTTCCTGCGTTGTACAGAGTTGAAGCAAACCCTGATACAGGGATGTGGATGCTATACCTCACAATTGTGATACTGTCGATTGTTGTGTTTAAGCTTGGCTTCGCAAAAAAACTTCCGCTGTTTAAATCAGCTTTAATTTATCTCTTCCTGATTCTCGGGTGTACAGTACTGACATTCCTGGCTGTTTTTCTGCCAGTTACAGAAGGGCTGATTATCGCAGCGCTCATTCTGATCATCTATAAGGTCAGATTGAGAAGAGAACAGGCTAAGGGGACCATATAATAACCGAAGGACATCTGCATAGCAGGTGTTCTTTTTTTTGAATGGATTTGACACATGAATGTATAAGTTTAGGGGAGTTGTTCAACGCGGAAAAACATTAAAATCTCTGATGTATCAACGGAAATTAGCATAAAGGTAATAAAACATAATGAATAACGATGAATATTAAACCGGAATAGTGAATACAATGATAATCAATAATAATTCCGCTAATATTGTAAAATAAAATGTATGAACAGTTGTCAAGACACCTATATATAAGCATTTACAGATAAAAATCTTACATGGGTGTGTAAAAAATAAAAAAATTTTATCCTGCAAAAAAATGCATGGTATCAACAATGTAAACGCATACATTTTATTTAAAAATTCTAATTAGTCTAAAAATTTGAATTTAGGCTGTTGACGGACTTGTATATCCGCGTTATGATTGTCAACAATTCAAGCCTACGGGCAACGATCAAGCAATGGAAGGAGTGAATAAGGTGAGTGAACAATTAATTTTTTTAGATGGAGAATTCGTTTCAAAGGATAATGCGAAGATCTCCGTTTATGATCATGGTTTTCTATACGGAGATGGGGTTTTCGAAGGTATTCGCTCTTACAACGGCAACGTGTTTCGTCTCGAAGAACACCTGGTCAGGTTATATGATTCTGCAAAATCAATTTTGCTGGAGATCCCTTATACGAAAGAGGAGATGCAGCAGATTATTATTGAAACGCTGCAGAAGAACAATTTGAAAGATGGTTACATCCGATTAGTTGTTTCACGGGGAGTTGGCAATCTTGGACTGGATCCATTTACTTGTAAAAGGCCGAGTGTCATTGTCATCGCCGAATCCTTAGCACTTTTTCCGAAGAAGCTTTATGAAACTGGCATTGAGATCGTTACAGTGGCCAGCAGAAGAAATCGCTCAGACGTACTGAGCCCCAAAGTTAAATCACTTAACTATTTAAACAATATACTGGTGAAAATTGAAGCAGGGCTCGCAGGTGTACCTGAAGCGCTCATGTTGAATGATCAAGGTTATGTTGCTGAAGGTTCGGCTGACAACATTTTTATTATCAGAGGCAACAGGATTCTAACACCACCCGGTTATGTTGGTGCGCTCGAAGGAATTACAAGAAATGCAATTATCGAATTAGCTAAAGATAAAGGTTATGAAATGGAAGAAGCAGTGTTTACAAGGCACGATGTATATGTGGCTGACGAAGTCTTCTTAACAGGTACTGCAGCAGAAGTGATCGCAGTTGTTAAGGTAGATGGACGGGTAGTTGGAAAAGGTGTTCCAGGAGAAATTACAAATGATTTATTAGATTCGTTTAGAGAATTAGTCATAAAAGATGGTGTGAAAGTATATAATTCAGCATTAAACGCTGGTTAATTTTATCTATTCGCTTTTGTGAGTTAAAGCAATTATACGTTAAATCATTGATGAGGTTAAAGTATGCAGCAAGGGGCTTTTACAGAGAGTCGGGATAGGTGGAACCCGATATAGCCCGCTGTGTACGACATCCCCTCGGAGTGGGACACTGAAAATTTTCAGTAGGTGTTCACGGACATTCAGTTGTTCGTTATCAAAGAACAGAGTTTCTGTTCATGAGGCAGCTTATGCTGCGAAGTAGGGTGGTACCATGAAAAGTTTTTCATCCCTATACAAAGGATCACGTATCTTTTTGTATGGGTTTGAAAGACTTTTTTATTTGTTAATAAAAGGAATTGAAGGAGGCATGTTTCAATGAGTGTGCAAGTAAATGCAAAGCAGGCAGAGGCACTTGGCGGTGATGTAGAAAAGCAGGCGGTTCAGGGAGCAGATATTTTTATTCAATCCCTTCAAAACGAAGGTGTAGAAATGATTTTTGGTTATCCCGGAGGAGCAGTGCTGCCAATCTATGATGCACTATACAAAAACCCGATTCCTCATATTCTTGCCAGACATGAGCAGGGAGCAATCCATGCAGCTGAAGGATATGCAAGAGTGTCAGGTAAAGCGGGCGTGGTCATAGCAACATCCGGTCCCGGAGCTACAAACCTTGTGACAGGGATTGCTGACGCTATGATGGATTCACTGCCGCTCGTTGTATTTACCGGACAGGTCGCCAGTGCAGTGATCGGAACTGATGCATTCCAGGAAGCGGATATCGTCGGGATTACTCAGCCGATCACAAAGCATAATTATCAGGTTAAAGATGTTAATGATCTTCCGAGAATCATTCATGAAGCATTTCATATTGCTTCGACAGGCAGACCGGGTCCAGTATTAGTGGATATTCCGAAAAACGTTTCAAATGAAATATTTACAAAGGCAGATGTAAAACAGAATGAAGTGAATCTGCCGGGTTACCAGCCTACTACTACACCGAATTTTCTGCAGATTCAGAAAGTGGCTCAGGCAATTCAAAAAGCAGAAAAGCCACTCGTGCTTGCAGGGGCAGGGATACTACATGCGAAAGCTTCTAAAGAGTTTACCTCTTTTATAGAACAAACTGGTCTACCGGTTACGAATACTTTGCTGGGGCTTGGTACGATTCATGGAGAGCATTCTCAATTTCTTGGAATGGCGGGCATGCATGGAACTTATGCAGCCAACATGGCAATCTGTGAATGTGATTTACTTATCAACATTGGTGCAAGATTTGATGACCGCTTAACTGGAAATCTTGAACACTTTGCACCAAACGCTCAGATCATTCATATTGATATCGATCCGGCAGAAATAGGCAAAAACGTTCCTACTGATATTCCGATTGTTGCAGATGCAAAAGAAGCGATTCAGGCACTGCTAAAACTTGGAGTAGTTACAGAAGGAATCGGGGATTGGACAGCACATTTGAATGGAATGAAACAGGAATTCCCACTTCATTATAAAAATGAAGAAGAAGGAATTTTACCACAGGAAGCGATTGAGATGATCCACAAGCATACTGGAGGAGATGCGATTGTCACAACAGACGTCGGTCAGCACCAGATGTGGACAGCACAGTATTACAAGTTTAACCACCCTGATCACTGGGTGACTTCAGGCGGACTGGGCACGATGGGCTTTGGTTTTCCAGCCGCGATCGGTGCACAGCTTGCCAAGCCGAATGAAACAGTAGTAGCAATCACCGGTGATGGAGGATTTCAAATGACGCTTCAGGAACTTTCGCTGCTTCAGGAAAGTCAGATCCCTGTAAAAGTTGTTATTTTAAATAACCAGTGTCTTGGAATGGTTCGTCAGTGGCAGGAGACTTTTTATCAGGAAAGATATTCACAGTCGTTAATGCCGTCTCAGCCAGACTTTGTAAAGCTTGCTCAGGCATACGACCTGGAAGGGTATAAAGTTAGCAGCCTGGATGAAGCAGATGAGGTATTTAAAAAAGCATTACAATCCAATAAACCGGTGCTGATCGACTGCCGGGTAAAACAGATCGAAAATGTGTACCCGATGGTTGCGCCAGGAAAAGGGTTGCATGAAATGTTAGGGGTGAAATGATGAAGCGCATAATTACAACAACCGTGATCAATCAAAGCGGTGTGCTGAATCGGGTAACAGGGTTATTAATGAAAAGACAGTTCAACATTGAAAGTATTACAGTAGGACACACCGAACAGCCCGGAATTTCAAAAATGACGTTCGTCGTACACGTCGAAGATCAAAGAAAGCTTGAACAGCTGTTAAAGCAGCTGCAAAAACAAATCGATGTATTAAAAGTAAATGATATTTCAGACAAAGCGATTGTTACAAGAGAACTCGCACTGATCAAAATTCTTTCACCGCCGGCTGTGCGAAGTGAAATCACGAGCATCATAGAGCCTTTCAGAGCAACTGTCATTGATATGAGTAAAAATGTCATCACTGTCCAGGTGACCGGTGACCCGGAAAAGGTGGAAGCATTCATTGATCTGGTCAAACCATATGGCATAAAGGAAATGACAAGAACAGGTGCAACATCCTTTGTCAGAGAAAATCAAAAAACACCATCTCAGCAATTATCAATTTTATAAGAAAACATTTTAAAGATCATATCTAAGGACATTTAATCTCAGTTGAATCCTGGAGTGGAGGATATAGACTCCCGGCCCAGGAGGCTCACCGCCAGATGGCAGAAAGCGAAGTCCTCCACGGAGAGGATCAACGTTAAATAAACAAACTAAAATCTCAAACAAACACTGGAGGAATTTATCATGGTAAAAGTTTATTACAATCAGGACATCAACAGCTCACTAGAAGGAAAGAAAGTAGCAGTAATCGGATACGGATCTCAAGGTCACGCTCACGCACAAAACCTGAAAGACACAGGACATAACGTAGTGGTAGGTGTTAGAAAAGGTAAGTCATGGGACCAGGCGGAGCAGGATGGACTTGAAGTGAAAACAGTAAGAGATGCAGCGGAAGAAGCGGATATCGTAATGGTCCTGCTTCCTGATGAAAGACAGACACAAGTATATGAAGAAGAAATTAAGCCGGGATTACGCGCTGGCAAATCACTCGTTTTCGCACACGGTTTTAACGTTCATTTCAATCAGATTGTTCCTCCGGCTGATGTAGATGTATTTCTTGTAGCACCGAAAGGACCTGGACACCTTGTTCGCAGAACTTTTGAATCTGGAGCTGGTGTCCCTGCATTATACGCAGTGTATCAGGATCAATCAGGACATGCTGAAGAAACTGCCCTTGCATACGCAAAAGGAATTGGCAGTGCGCGTGCCGGTGTATTGAAAACTACATTTAAAGAAGAAACTGAAACAGATCTTTTCGGTGAACAGGCAGTTCTTTGCGGAGGACTTACTTCATTAGTTAAAGCCGGTTTTGAAACCCTGGTAGAAGCAGGTTATCAGCCTGAACTAGCATACTTCGAATGTTTACATGAGCTGAAATTGATTGTGGATCTAATGTATGAAGATGGAATGAGCGGGATGAGATACTCTATCTCTGACACAGCTCAGTGGGGTGACTTTGTTTCAGGTCCACGAGTAGTTGATGAAGATACTAAGAAACGGATGAAAGATATCCTGACTGATATCCAGAACGGTAAGTTTGCTAAAGGCTGGCTGCTTGAGAATCAGTTGAATCGTCCGGAGTTCACTGCAATTGCAAATCGTGAAAACGAACATCAGATCGAAAAGGTGGGTAGAGAGCTGCGCAGCATGATGCCATTTGTTAAAGCAGGAAAAGAAAAACAGAAGGAAGTGGTTGCGAGTGCGAAAAATTGATGTTTTTGATACAACGCTGAGAGACGGTGAACAGTCAGCAGGGATCAATTTGAATACAGCTGAAAAGCTTGAAATCGCCAAGCAGCTTGAACGGTTTAACGCTGATGTGATTGAAGCAGGATTTCCTGCTTCATCACAAGGTGATTTCGAAGCAGTAAAGAAAATCGCACAGACTGTTAAAGGCTCAATCATTACTGGACTCGCCAGATCAGTGAAAAGTGATATTGACACATCCTGGGAAGCACTCAAGTATGGTGAACAGCCGCATATTCACATTTTTCTGGCCACATCACCAATTCACATGACCCATAAATTGAAGAAAACACCTGATCAGGTAGTGGAAATTGCAGTTGAATCAGTAAAACATGCCAAGAAAAAATTTCCACTTGTACAGTGGTCAGCTGAAGATGCTTTCAGATCAGACCCTGAATTCCTGATAAGAGTTGTAAAAGAAGTCATTAAAGCAGGTGCTACAACGATCAACCTGCCTGATACTGTGGGGTATGCTACACCCTCAGAGTATGGAGCAATGTTCAGACACCTGAAGGAAAATGTACCAGGCATTGATCGCGTTAAGCTTTCAGCGCACTGCCATAACGATCTTGGCATGGCGGTAGCCAATACGATCGCTGCGATTGAAAATGGTGCAGATCAGGTTGAAGGAACGATTAACGGACTTGGTGAACGCGCAGGCAATGCTGCTCTTGAAGAGCTGGCGGTAGCACTTCACATCAGGAAAGACAAGTTCACTTTTGGAACCGATGTGAAACTGGATGAGATTAAGCGTACGAGTCAGCTTGTCAGTCAGTTAACAGGCATGGCGATTCAGGCAAACAAAGCAGTAGTCGGTAAGAATGCATTTGCTCATGAATCGGGTATTCACCAGGATGGCATGCTGAAAGAGCGCACAACTTATGAAATTATTACGCCGGAATTAATTGGTGAAAATTCCACTCAGCTTGTGCTTGGTAAACATTCTGGACGCCACGCATTTAAAAACAGAGCAATTGAACTCGGGTTTGAATTAAGTGATGAAAAGATAAATGAGGCATTTAAAAATTTCAAAGTGCTTGCTGATAAAAAGAAGGAAATTTCAGAAGATGACCTGTATGTATTGCTGACAGATCAGCAGATTCAGGAAGAAGATGTACCGGTATACGAACTGAAATCCGTTCAGGTTCAATATGGTAATGGCAGTATTCCTACTGCTTCAGTTTCAGTCATTTCGCCGGATGGTGACTTGCTGCAGGAAGCATCTACTGGGTCAGGCAGTGTTGAAGCCATTTGTAATACGCTGGAACGTCTTGTGAAAGGAACAGTCCATCTGCTCGATTATCGGGTAACCTCAATTGGTAAAGGTCGTGATGCACTGGGCGAAGCTGTTGTAAACATGACTTATAATGGAAAATCAGTTACCGGACGCGATGTTGCACAGGATGTGCTCGAAGCCTCAGCAAAAGCTTATCTGAATGCAATAAACCGCCAGCTGGTTAATGAAAGCAAAAAATCATACGCAAAAACTGTATAGCAAAGGGGAGGAACCATCATGAAAAAAACAGTAGCAGTTCTGCATGGAGACGGAGTAGGACAGGAAGTAACAGAGGCAGCAGTAAAAGTTCTCCAGTCAGTTGGACGGAGATTTGACCATACATTTGAGGTTAAAAAAGGACTAATTGGTGGAATTGCTATTGATCAGACAGGAAATCCTCTGCCTAAAGAAACCATTGAAGTTTGTGAGAAAAGTGATGCAGTTTTACTCGGTGCAGTAGGAGGTCCAAAGTGGGATCAAAACCCTTCAGCACTTCGCCCCGAAAAAGGCTTACTTGAAATTAGAAAACACTTTGGTCTATTCGCTAATCTGAGACCTGTTAAAGCAGTCAAGGGAATGAGTGAAGCTTCACCACTGAAAGATCACTTGTCAAAAGGTGTTGACATGATGATCGTCAGGGAATTGACTGGAGGCCTTTACTTTGGCGAACCAAAGAGAAAAACGCACAATGGTGCTGTTGACTCTCTTACGTATTCCCGTGAAGAAATTGAGCGGATCGTTGAACAGGGATTTGAACTGGCACGTCTTAGAAAAGGGAAGGTTACTTCAGTTGATAAAGCGAATGTGCTGGAAACGAGCAAGCTTTGGAGAGAAGTTGTAGAAGAAAAGAAAGCGCAATACCCGGATGTGGAAGTAGAACATCTATTGGTTGATGCTGCAGCAATGAAACTGATCACTCAGCCAGCTTCTTTCGATGTCATCGTAACAGAAAATCTATTTGGTGATATTTTAAGTGATGAAGCGTCTGTTCTGACCGGCTCGCTGGGCATGCTGCCTTCAGCAAGTATTCGTTCAGACGGGTTTGGCTTATACGAACCGGTCCACGGATCAGCACCTGATATTGCCGGTATGAATATTGCCAACCCTTCAGCAGCAATTTTATCCGTAGCAATGATGTTAAAGTATTCATTTGGAATGGAGACAGAAGCATTTGCTGTTGAAACAGCTGTATACAGTGTGTTTGATGATGGTTATTGCACGACAGATGTTCAAAAGTCAGGGCATCGCGTACTGACAACTTCTGCCTTTGTGGAAAAGGTCATTGAAGAACTTGAAAGAGAACTGGTATCAGATCATATCTTGTCTGCTTATGTATAAGTGAGGAGGGAAACAGTCTTATGGCGAAGACGATTATTGAAAAAGTTTGGAACGATCATATCGTGCATGAAGAGCAAAAAAAGCCGGATCTTCTCTATATTGACCTGCACCTGATTCATGAAGTAACTTCACCGCAGGCTTTTGAAGGTTTGAGATTGAAGAATAGAAAAGTAAGGCGCCCGGATTTAAGCTTCGCCACAATGGACCATAATGTCCCAACGAAAAATCGTGAAGTGATCAAAGATCCGGTGTCACAACAGCAAATGAATACACTTGCAGATAACTGTAAAGAGTTTGGCATTCCTCTCGCTCATATGCATCATCCTGATCAGGGGATTGTTCACGTAATTGGTCCGGAACTGGGTCTGACTCAGCCTGGCAAAACAATTGTGTGTGGAGACAGTCATACTTCAACTCATGGTGCATTTGGTGCGCTGGCATTCGGGATTGGAACGAGCGAAGTAGAACACGTATTGTCGACTCAAACGCTCTGGCAATCTAAACCGAAAACGATGGAGATTAAAGTGGAAGGTGAACTTGGCTTCGGCGTAACAGCTAAGGACGTCATTCTTGCGATTATCTCGAAATTCGGCGTCGATGCAGGAACAGGGTATATTGTGGAATATACTGGTGATGCAATTAGAAAAATGTCGATGGAAGAACGTATGACTGTATGTAACATGTCAATTGAAGCAGGGGCACGGGCAGGATTAATCAGCCCAGATGAAAAAACTGCTGAATTTTTAAAGAACCGAGCGCACGTTCCGGCAGAGCAGTATGAAGAGTTGAAAAAGAAATGGCTCAGCTACGCTTCCGAGGAAGGTGCAGTGTATGATCGGACACTGACGATTCATACAGATGAAATAGAACCATTTGTTACCTGGGGCACCAATCCTTCAATGGGATCAGGCATTTCTGCTTCAGTCCCAAGATCTGAAGACTTTGCCCAGCCTGCTAAACAAGAAGAGTTAAAACAGGCGCTCGAATATATGGATCTTTCAGAAGGAATGCCAATTACAGATATTGAAATCCAGCATGTCTTCATTGGATCATGTACGAATTCCCGTATTGGAGATTTAAGAGCAGCTGCTAAAGTCATTGAAGGTAAAAAAGTACACGAAAATGTTACAGCCATTGTTGTACCGGGTTCTTTCACAGTAAAAATGAAAGCAGAAGAGGAAGGGCTGGATCAGGTTTTCAAAGATGCAGGTTTTGAGTGGCGTGAATCGGGCTGCAGCATGTGCCTTGCGATGAATGATGATATCGTACCAGCCGGCGAGCGTTGTGCGTCTACATCTAACCGTAATTTTGAAGGCAGGCAGGGAGCGGGATCACGAACACACCTTGTCAGTCCAGCTATGGCTGCAGCTGCTGCAGTCGAAGGTAAATTCACAGATGTAAGAAAACTTCAAGTTCATGCATAAGGAGGGAAGTTGATGGAACCGGTAAAAAAATTAACAAGCAATATTACACCACTTGATCGAATCAATGTAGATACTGATCAGATCATACCGAAGCAGTTTCTTAAAAGGATTGAACGTACCGGATTTGGTCAGTTTCTCTTTTATGGCTGGCGGTTCAATGAAGATGGTACACCGAATCAGAATTTTGTATTAAATGACCCTGCTTACAAAGGGTCTGAAATTCTGGCAGCAGGTGAAAACTTTGGCTGTGGTTCTTCGAGAGAACACGCTCCCTGGGCCCTGCAGGATTATGGTTTTAAAGTAATTATTGCACCGGGTTTTGCAGATATTTTTTACAATAATTGTGTGAAAAATGGTATACTCGCCATCAGATTGAAAGAAGCGAATAAAATAATCCAGGCTGGAAAAGATGAAAAGGATGCTACGGTGGACCTGGAATCACAAACAGTTAGCTGTGATGGTGAGACATGGCACTTTGAAATTGATTCCTACTGGAAGCAGATGCTCCTGAACGGCTGGGATGAGATTGCGATTACATTCCAATATGAAGAGGCAATCAGCAAATATGAAGCATCAAATGTCTAACTACAATGAGAGGATGATCAACTTGGGAATTTCTATAACACGAGCGCATTATTCGACGCAGCAGAAGAACTAAGCAGTTACGTACACAGAACGCCATGTAAGCAGTCTGACACACTGAATAAGATGACGGGTCAGCAGGTATGGATGAAGCTTGAAAACCTTCAGAAGACAGGTTCATTTAAAGTAAGAGGTGCAATGAATAAAATTTCTTCACTAACTGAAATTGAATGTAAGAGAGGTATTATCGCAGCATCAGCAGGTAACCACGCTCAGGGAGTTGCATTAGCAGGGCAGAAAAAAGGGATCGAGGTTACGATCTTTATGCCAAAGACTACTCCAATTGCTAAAGTGAATGCAACGCGTGAGTATGGTGCGGAGGTTGTGTTGATTGGTGAAACATTTGATGATGCTTACGCAGCCGCTTGTCAAAAGCAGGAGGAAACGGGTGCAGTATTCATTCATCCATTTGATGATTTGAAAATCATTGAAGGCCAGGCAACAGCGGCTATTGAAATGCTGCAGCAGTGCCCACACCTTGAAAGAGTTTTTGTGCCAGCTGGTGGCGGAGGATTACTGGCCGGTACAGCACTTGCGGTGAAGGCATTAAAGCCATCAGTAAAAGTGATCGGTGTGCAGTCTGCAGCTGCTCCGGCGATCGCTGCCTCATTTTTTGGACAATCGAGCAGTGAGGTGCCATTCTTACCTACAATCGCTGAAGGAATTAAAGTGAAATCACCAGGAACACTGACAACTTCTATCATCAATAAATATGTAGATGATATGGTGACAGTAACTGAAGGAGAAATTGCTAAAGCAATCCTCTTCATGCTTGAACGAGAAAAAATGTTGGTTGAGGGAGCAGGCGCTGCCGGAATTGCAGCTCTTCTTAGTAATACCTTATCACCTTATTCAGGTCAGACAGGCGTGATTGTAAGCGGCGGAAATTTTGATGCAGCCAAACTCGGCAGATGTATTGAGTTAGCCGGGGAAGTGAAGGAACCAAAACGCAAGTTGATTATTTAAGTAAAAAACCCCAAAGCATTGAGCTTTGGGGTTTTACGCTGGCTAAAATTCTTTTTCGATTTTTCTTGAGCTTTTATATTGTTTAAAGTTACCGGTTGCAATTCTTGCCTTCGTGTTACTGGCAATCCGACTATTACATTCTTCACATAAATAAGTATGAATTGGCCGATTGCGGAGCTTCTTTGCAAGCGGACTGAAGTCTTCAATTGATTCTATTTTATCGCATAAAAAACATTTAACTCTCATTTCCAAGCTCCTTTCATCCAGCATTATGCTTATAGTATAACATGTGTGAAGTATCAACTGTTAAGGTTGAAGAAACTGCTGTATAATAAGCCGAAAAGGAGTGGAATTATGGCAAACAGAGTTGAAGATCATCTGACACCGGGTTTGTATGAAGAGTTTCAGCATGAGCGATTTGTTCAGCTGGCGACAGTAGATGCGCAAACCGGCGGTACTAACGTGGCGTCACTTTCCTGGGTGCATGCAAAAGATGAAGCTACATTAATTTTTGCTGTAGATCACCGATCAAGAATTATTCAGAATATCGGCAAGCAGCCCTTATGCTCTCTTTCAATCATAGCAGGCGGGAGTACTTATTCCATTAGTGGAAAAGCGAAAGTAGTCGGTCAGTCTTCTGCTGATGTACCGATTGGTTTGTCAATTATTGAACTGAATATTGATGAAGTGAGAGATGTGATGTTTTATGGAGCTAAAATTGTTACTGAACCTGCATTTGCAAAAACTTATGATGAACAGGCAGCAAGAAATCTTGATCAGCAAGTGATGGGCGAATTACAAAAGCACTGACAGCGTCAGTGCTTTTGATCGTCAAGACAATGTAATTTTTCGGACATGTGTGATCGGGTTATTTCGATTTGAACCATCTTCAAATAAAACATGAACCGGTCCATCCTCAAGCAGTGGTTTTCCATCTTTAGAAAACGCCAGTATTAATTCACCGGCTTCTTCAATTGTGAAGGAATGAACGCCTTCAGCAGTTGAAATCATTACTTTTTCAGCGCTATTATCCGGTTCGGCGTTCAAAATAAATGGTTTCATCTTTATACCGAAAGTACCATTAAGCAATTTTTCTTTTTCGTATCTTTTTTTTGATTGTGAGGCCGGCTTTGGTAGTGCAGCACCTTCTTTAATTTCCTTTGAAAAGTGTTCAGCGACGGCTTTGGAATACTTTTCATTCTCATCGATTTCTACGCGCTCTTCATCGAAATAAGTGGTAAGATCTATTTTTCTTTCATCGAAAATCCACACGCTCGGGTCTATTGTCAGCTGAAATTTCACCCGTCCTGTAATTGGTATAACATTGTTCACATCATCATCCCCTTTTTTATCTGTCCTATGAGTATACATCCTATTCTAAAATGTGTCACATAAGGTAAAAACGCTCTGTATATGCAAGACACTGCTTGCAATTTCTTTGATAAAACGCTACACTTTAGGTTAAGAAGATATGATGTATCGCATGAAAACTGAATGGATTGGGGGGATCAGTGTGACATCAGAAATGAAGGTCGATCATCGTGAAAAAGCCTATGAGCTTTTACGCAAAGATGCCGAAAAAATAGCGCAGCTAATTAAAGTTCAAATGGATAACTTAACGATGCCCCAGTGTCCATTGTATGAAGAAGTATTAGATACGCAAATGTTTGGGTTATCCCGTGAAATAGAATTCGCCGTCAGGCTCGGGCTTGTGGATGAAGTAGATGGAAAGACATTAATAGACTCCCTTGAGAAAGAAATGTCAGTGCTCCATGATGCTTTCACCAATAAATAACTTTTACCCACTCAAACAAACTTTTCAGATTGTTTGGGTTTTTTTATATCAAAAAAAGAGGATTTTACACATTTCCTGTTGAATAAATATACAGATGGGACTGATAAGAATGTCGATCATTCTGAAAAGAATGTTCAGGTCTTACGATTATTCATTAATGGCTGTATACATACTCTTAGGAATATTCGGGGTTGTCATGGTTTACAGTGCAGGAATGGTGTACGCAGTAGAAATCCTTGACCAGAACCCTGATTATTTTTACACAAAGCAGCTCAGAAACTTAATTATAGGGGTGATTGGCTTTACCGTTATGGCATTAATTCCTTATAAACTTTATAAGGAAGGGTTTATGCTAAAATTAATTTTTGGGCTGATGTTTGTTCTCCTGATTGCAGTACATATAATCGGATCTGAAGTTAATAACGCAAAGAGCTGGATCATGCTTCCTGGCTTTCAGCTGCAGCCTGCAGAATTTGCAAAGCTTGGTATGATCGTTTACTTGTCCGCAGTTTACGCAAAGAAACAGTCCTACATCAATGAATTTAACAAAGGGGTAATGCCGCCGATTATCATACTTGTTTTCGCATGTTTTCTAGTTGCAGCTGAACCGGATTTTGGAACGGCAGCGATTATCTTTGCGATCGGTATGAGCGTCATTGTGGCATCCGGGATGAAAGTGAAAAGTATGCTGAAACTGGCAGCTTTAGCCGGTGGTGTGATCAGTTTATTCACAGGAATACTTTTTCTTTTTAACCGGAATACATTTCAGAACATTTTTTCAGAGGAACGATTAGGAAGAATTGCTGCTTATCAGGATCCTTTCGCACATATCAGTGATAATGGCTGGCAGCTTGTAGGCTCTTATTATGCGATTGGTAATGGCGGGCTTTGGGGCACTGGTCTCGGACAAAGTATTCAGAAACTTGGATTTCTTCCTGAACCGCATACAGACTTTATTATGGCAATCATTGCCGAAGAGTTAGGGATTTTCGGCGTAAGTTTTGTTCTGTTAGGTCTCGCCTACATAGTTTTAAAAGGCATCGTAATAGGACTTCGGTGCAGGAACCAGTTTGGTAAAATGCTTGCAATAGGCATTTCAAGCATGATTGGTATTCAAACCTTCATCAATCTTGGCGGCATGTCAGGATTAATTCCAATTACAGGAGTCCCGCTGCCATTTATCAGTTATGGTGGATCTTCATTAATTCTTCTATCGTTATCAATGGGACTGCTTATGAATGTATCTATGTTTGTAAAGTATGAGGAAAAGTATTTTGCGAAAGAAAGTCAGAGTATGCCGGATCATAAGAGTAATACATCTTCAATGAATGAAAAAAACACAGCAAGATTGTACCGCTAGAAGTTTGACATCATAGAGGAGGATCATTATGAAGAAAATTAAAAAGGTATTAGTAGCAAATCGTGGAGAAATCGCAATCAGAGTATTCCGTGCATGTACGGAATTAAATATTCGTACAGTCGCAGTTTATTCCAAAGAAGACAGCGGATCATTTCACCGTTTTAAAGCGGATGAAGCATATATTGTAGGTGAGGGAAAGAAGCCGATTGATGCTTATCTGGACATTGAAGGGATTATTGAAATTGCAAAGCGGGCTAATGTTGATGCCATTCACCCGGGGTATGGGTTCCTATCTGAAAATATTCACTTTGCAAGACGATGTGAAGAAGAAGGGATTACATTTGTAGGTCCTACTTCTGAACACCTTGATATGTTTGGAGATAAAGTGAAAGCACGGGAACAGGCAATTAAAGCAGGGATTCCGGTTATACCGGGCAGCGATGGTCCTGTAACCAGCGTTGAAGAAGTTGAACAATTTGGTAAAGACTTTGGATTTCCGTTCATTATTAAGGCATCACTGGGTGGCGGTGGCCGCGGAATGAGAATTGTCCGATCTGCCAGTGATGTGAAAGAATCCTACGATCGTGCTAAATCAGAAGCGAAAGCAGCGTTTGGTAACGACGAAGTATATGTTGAGAAGTTCATTGAGAATCCTAAGCATATTGAAGTTCAGATCTTAGGAGATCATGCAGGGGAAATTATTCACCTTTATGAACGTGACTGCTCTATTCAGAGAAGACACCAGAAAGTTGTAGAAGTGGCACCATCTGTATCTCTTCCAAGAAGTTTGCGCGATGAAATTTGTGATGCTGCTGTGAAGCTAGCAAATAACATTTCATACGTTAACGCAGGGACAGTGGAATTTCTTGTAGCAAATAATGAGTTCTTCTTTATTGAAGTAAACCCGCGTGTTCAGGTAGAGCATACGATCACTGAGATGATCACGGGTGTTGATATTGTACAATCCCAGCTATTTATAGCAGAAGGCCACACATTGCATAGTCCAACGATGGGCATTCCAATGCAGGAGGATATCCAGCAGAATGGTTTTGCTATTCAGTCCCGTGTGACAACTGAGGATCCGCTGAATGGTTTTATGCCTGACTCCGGACGCATAATGGCGTATCGTTCAGGCGGAGGTTTTGGTGTGCGTCTGGATGCCGGTAATGGTTACCAGGGAGCAGAAATTTCAGCTCATTACGATTCTCTATTGGTAAAGGTTTCAACATGGGCGCTGACTTTTGAACAAGCTGCAGCTAAAATGGTCAGAAATTTACAAGAATTCCGTATTCGCGGAATTAAGACGAATATTCCGTTTCTTGAAAATGTAGTAAAACATGAAATGTTCCTGAGTGGAAAATATGATACATCATTCATTGATCATACTCCTGAGCTTTTCCTTTTCCCTAAACGAAAAGACCGTGGAACAAAAATGCTGGCTTACATCGGTAATGTAACAGTAAATGGCTTCCCGGGAATTGATAAAGCCGAAAAGCCTGAGTTTGGTCAGCCTAGGATTCCAAAAGTGAATTTACTCGAAAAGCCACCTGGCGGCACAAAGCAGATTCTTGATGAAAGAGGCGCTGACGGCCTGAAGGAATGGGTGAAGGAACAGGATGAAGTACTGGTTACAGATACAACGTTCCGGGATGCGCATCAATCATTACTCGCTACTCGTGTGAGAACAGTAGACCTGAAAAATATTGCTGACGCATCTGCACGTATGCAAAGTGACTTATTCTCATTTGAAATGTGGGGAGGAGCAACGTTTGATGTTGCATACCGATTCCTGAAAGAAGATCCATGGATGAGATTAATTACTTTAAGAGAGAAAATTCCGAACGTCATGTTCCAGATGCTGCTTCGCGCATCCAATGCGGTTGGTTATAAAAATTATCCGGATAATGTCATTGAAGAATTTGTGAAGCGTTCTGCCTATGCTGGTATTGACGTCTTCAGAATCTTTGACAGCCTGAACTGGATTGAAGGAATGGAAACAGCAATTAAAGCGGTAAGAGATTCAGGGAAAGTTGCAGAAGCAGCCATCTGCTATACAGGTGATATTCTTGATCCGACCCGTACGAAATATGATACTGAGTACTATAAGTCATTAGCGAAAGAACTTGAAAATCAGGGTGCTCATATTTTAGCAATTAAAGATATGGCAGGACTGCTTAAGCCGGAAGCAGCGTATCGTCTGATTTCTGAACTGAAGGATACAGTTGATCTTCCGATTCATCTTCATACACACGACACGAGCGGCAACGGTATTTTCCAATATGCCCGTGCGATTGAGGCAGGAGTGGATATTGTAGATACAGCCCTTGGATCAATGAGCGGATTAACTTCTCAGCCGAGTGCAAGTTCACTCGCTTATGCAATGAAGGGTAATACCAGACAATTGAAACTGGATGTGGACCATTCAGAAACGCTTTCTCATTATTGGGAAGATGTACGTAAATACTATGCGCCATTTGAGAGTGGGATGAACTCTCCGCATTCAGAAATTTATAAGCATGAAATGCCGGGAGGACAGTACTCTAACCTTCAGCAGCAGGCAAAAGCGGTTGGACTTGGCGGTCGCTGGGAAGAAGTAAAAGAAATGTATGCCCGCGTAAACCAGATGTTTGGAGATATTGTAAAAGTTACACCATCTTCTAAAGTGGTAGGCGACATGGCATTATTCATGGTCCAAAATGACCTGGATGAGCATTCTGTAATTGAAAAAGGCTATTCGATTGATTTCCCTGACTCAGTGGTCGAGTTGTTCTCAGGTTACTTAGGACAGCCGCACGGAGGTTTCCCTGAAGAACTGCAAAAGGTTATCTTAAAAGGAAAAGAACCGATTACAGTAAGACCGGGTGAATTGATGGAGCCGATTGATTTCGAAAAGCTGAAAGAAGAGTTATTCCATGAACTTGGCAGACCTGTTACAAACTTTGATGCTTTGGCACATGCACTGTACCCGAAGGTGTTTAAAGAATTTACTGACACTGCTGCACAATTTGGTGATGTATCAGTTATTAATACGCCAACATTCTTCTATGGCATGAAATTAAATGAAGAAATCGAAGTTGAGATTGAGACTGGTAAAACACTAATTTTGAAACTTGTATCGATTGGTGAAGCGAGAGCAGATGGTACAAGAGTTCTTTATTTCGATTTAAATGGTCAGCAGCGTGAAATTGCCATTAAGGATGAGAGTGTTAAATCAACTGTTGCGGTAAAACAAAAAGTTGACCCATCTAATCCTGAACAACTTGGCGCGACTATGCCTGGCACAGTTATTCAGGTTGTCGTATCAGTTGGAGACCAGGTAGAGAAAGGCGAACACCTGATCATCACAGAGGCGATGAAGATGGAAACAACAGTTCAGGCACCATTTGATGGTACGGTTGAGGAAGTTTGCGTGGAGAGTGGAGAATCACTTTCGCCGGGTGACCTTATGATCAGACTGAAAAAAGACAGCTAATCAAAAAAAGAAAGTTGAGCAATTTCGCTCAACTTTCTTTTTTTCGATTTATTTTGCTTCTTGAAATGAGTAGTACAAAGTAGCTCAACAGCCCGAATAACAATGAAATAATAAGGGCGTGAGAAAGTGCGATCAGTAAGTTCAGCTTGGTAACTACGACAAGTGCGCCGGTAATCACCTGTGCAGTAACAAGTATTAAAGCAATGATCCAGCCATAATACACGACTTTTTGATGCTTGTAATTTTTAATGGCGATAATGGCAACATAGATAATCCATATAAATATAAATGCAGCTGCCATGCGGTGTCCCATTTGAATCCATTGGATGGAATTCAATGATAAGTCACCGGGAGATGAGTTTACACAAAACGGCCAGTCTGGACATGCGAGGCTCGCTTCAGTATGTCTCACAAAAGCACCTGAATAAACGACAGCAAATATGTAGATCATCAGTCCGTAGGTATGACGTTTAATTCTTTTGTCGATAACAATTGTATACGCGTTAAACTTTTTATCAACTTCAAAAATCAGAAGTGTCAAGAGCAACACTGCAGCGAATGAAATGAGCGAAATGCCAAAATGAGCGGCCAAAATGATATCTGAGTGTCCCCACACAACTGCACCGGCTCCGAGGAGCGCCTGCAGCATTAAAAAGAAAAATGCAAGGATGGCAAGAAAGTTCGTCTCTCTTATATGTCCCATAGCACGCCATGACCAGATTGATAATGCAAGTACCAGAAATCCGGCGCCGGCAGAAATGACTCTGTGTGAAAGTTCAATGAGTGTTTCTATTTCTAATTGATCAGGTATGATTTTACCGTGACACAATGGAAATGACTGTCCGCATCCCTGTCCTGAGCCAGTCTTAGTAACCAGCGCCCCGCCCAGTAATACCATCAGCATCACCAGAGTCGTAACAACTCCTAAAAATTTTAATCCTTTAGATTGCAAAAGTTTCACCTTCTCATAAATTTATAACTAAACTGCCAGGCAGCGTGTAATCTGATTCTCACAATCTCTATTATGGTACAGAATAAACTTCAGGTGTACCTTTTTTGTGTAAAAATCAAATATTCTTTAAGTGTCATGACAAATAATTTTCACATTGCAATACTATATAAAAATAATTCATATCAATGAAAAGACTGTAAGATGTGAAGGAATTGTTACATTTAATTAATGGCTCAATTTCAGAAGTTGTCTGAATTTCATTTTAAATATAGAAATCATGTTCGCTATCCTTTATAGTAGATGTAGTATAATGTATTAGCAAGTTTGGAGAGGAGGGGAAAGTGTGTCAAATAGTCGAGTTGTGTCGGCTGTAAATGGGGCAGATTTTTCTGGAACAACTGCTTGGAAAGATTTCCTCGCTCTGATCAAAATCGGTATTGTAAACTCGAATTTTATAACAGCGTTTACCGGATTATGGCTTGCGCTATATTTCACCGATACTTATTTTCTGGGATCTCTTGATGTTATGTTTTTAGCATTACTCGGATCTTCACTAGTTGTTGCGGGCTCATGCAGTATTAATAATTACATAGACCGTGATATCGATCCTTTAATGGAAAGAACGAAGAACCGTCCGACAGTAACTGGACGTGTAGCGCCAACGAAAGCTCTTGGACTGGGCATCAGCCTGGTAATTGTTGGTGAAATCATGTTGTTTATGACAACAGTTACAGCTGGTTTAATAGGGTTGTTTGGTGTGTTCAGTTATGTTGTCCTGTACTCCATGTGGACAAAAAGAAAATACGCCAGCAATACGATTGTCGGGAGTATTTCAGGTGCGGTTCCTCCACTGATTGGGTGGGCAGCAATTGATCCGGGACTTGGAGCGATTCCGTTTGCACTATTTTTAATTATGTTTGTCTGGCAGCCACCTCATTTTTACGCAATTGCGATGAGAAGAGTGGAAGAATACAGAGCTGCAGGAATACCAATGCTTCCTGTAGTAAAAGGGTTTGCGAGAACGAAGCTGTCGATGCTTCTGTGGGTTATCGCCTTGTTCCCGCTGCCATTTTTATTGCCTTCACTTGGTACCGCTTTTATTGTGTTGGCAACAATATTGAATGTAGGCTGGCTTGCGCTCGCGCTTGCAGGTTACAAAACGAAAAATGACCATAAATGGGCGACAATGATGTTCGTTTATTCACTGAATTACCTGACAATTATGTTTACAGGTATGGTCATCCTTACATTTATTTAGGGAATTCTTTCTTAAGAGAAATCCACATAAATAATTTCAATCAACAAGAATATTTGAATGAAAGAGGGGTTTAACAAAGCTATGAAAAATGGGCTTAAGAAATGGCGTTTTCTGCCGCTTTTTGCGGCAATGGCGTTTATTCTTTCCGGCTGTGGAGAGCCATTTCTGTCAACGCTTCAACCTGCGGGTGAAGTAGCACAGAAGCAATTCAACCTGATGATGCTGAGTGTGGCAATTATGGTTCTGGTAATTATTGTTGTAGCAATTGTATATGTTATCGCGATTACTAAGTTCCGCCGCTCCAAGCTTGGGGATGACTTCATTCCGAAACAGGTTGAAGGAAGCCACAGACTGGAAGTAATCTGGACTGTTATTCCGATTATTCTTCTTTTGATTCTTGCAGTCCCGACTGTAGCACTGACATTTGAGCTTGGCGATCAGTCAGGAATGGAAGCGGAAGATGAAGAAGGAAACAGAGAGGCACTTGTGATTGATGTACGCGCAAACCTTTACTGGTGGGAGTTTGCTTATCCTGACCAGGGAGTTGTAACTGCACAGGACCTAGTTGTCCCTACAGATCAAAATGTTTACTTTAACGTAATTGCTTCTGACGTTAAGCATTCATTCTGGATTCCTGCAGTAGGAGGAAAGATTGATACGAACGTTGATAATATGAACACATTCTACCTGAACTTTGACGGTGAAAAAGCTGAAGAAGCGAACAATCTGTTCTATGGTAAATGTGCTGAGCTGTGTGGTCCTTCACACGCATTAATGGACTTTAAAGTTCAGACAATGTCTCAGGAAGACTTTGACGGCTGGATTGCAGCAATGCAGGAATCAGCTGAAAGCGAGCAGGACTTTGAAAATGATACTGTCGCTGATGGATTTGCCGTGTTTGAAGAACAGGGTTGTATCGGGTGTCACGCTGTAGACCCTACTCAACAGATTGGCTCATCTGCCGGACCTAACCTTACAAACTTCGGTGAACGTTCATATACAGCCGGAATCCTGGATAATGAGGATTCTGATGAAGTACATGCAGAAAATATTCAAAACTGGATCCGTAATGCAGACGTTCTTAAGCCTGGCAATACAATGGGTGGATATAACGAAGACGATCTGTCAGATGAAGATCTTGATGCATTAACTGAATACTTAATGAGCTTAAAAGTTTATTCTGAATAATTTGATTTCTAAGGGAGGTATAATTAGTGAGTACCGTTGCTGAAAAAAGAGGGTTCTTAGCAGTCCTATGGGACTACCTCACAACGGTCGACCACAAGAAAATCGCCATTCTTTATCTTGTTTCAGGCGGATTTTTCTTCCTGGTCGGCGGTATAGAAGCAATGCTGATCCGTATTCAGCTTGCGATTCCTGATAATGATTTTGTGTCAGCAGGACTATACAATGAATTACTTACCATGCATGGAACAACAATGATTTTCCTGGCAGCCATGCCGCTATTATTTGCTTTTATGAACGCAGTTGTACCATTACAAATTGGTGCACGTGACGTTGCTTTTCCATTCCTGAACTCACTTGGATTCTGGTTATTTTTCTTCGGAGGAATTTTCCTTAACCTTTCTTGGTTTTTAGGTGGCGCACCTGATGCCGGGTGGACTTCATATGCTTCACTGTCACTAGCATCACCTGGTCATGGAATTGACTTCTACGTATTAGGTCTGCAGATATCAGGGGCCGGTACATTAATTGCGGGGATTAACTTCCTTGTAACGATTATTAATATGCGAGCACCTGGGATGACTTACATGCGTATGCCGCTATTCACATGGTCAACGTTTGTAGCATCAGCACTTATTCTGTTTGCATTCCCTCCACTGACTGTAGGACTTTTCCTAATGCTGTTTGACAGAATGTTTGGTGCGAACTTTTTCGATGTAACAATGGGAGGAAATACGATTATCTGGGAGCATTTATTCTGGATCTTCGGTCACCCGGAAGTATACATACTGATCCTTCCGGCATTCGGTATTTTCTCTGACATTATCTCTACATTTTCTAAAAAGCGTCTGTTCGGTTACGCTGCGATGGTATTCGCAACAGTGCTGATCGGGTTCCTTGGATTCATGGTATGGGCGCACCACATGTTCACAACCGGTCTTGGGCCGACTGCGAACGCAATCTTTGCTGTAGCGACAATGGCAATCGCCGTTCCTACAGGAGTTAAGATCTTTAACTGGCTTCTTACGATGTGGGGCGGAAGCATTCGTTTTACAACGCCAATGCTTTACGCTGTAGCGTTCATTCCTTCATTCGTTGCCGGTGGTGTGACAGGGGTTATGCTTGCATCAGCTGCAGCTGACTACCAGTACCACGATTCTTATTTCGTAGTTGCTCACTTCCACTATGTAATCATTGGTGGGGTTGTACTTGGACTATTAGCCGGTACACATTTCTACTGGCCAAAAATGTTCGGTACAATGTTAAATGAAACTCTCGGTAAAATTACATTCTGGCTATTCCTGATCGGTTTCCATGGAACGTTCTTTATCCAGCATTTCCTTGGACTGATGGGTATGCCTAGACGTATTTGGAAGTTCCTTCCTAACCAAGGTTTAGATTTATTTAACATGATCAGTACTGTTGGTGCATTCTTCATGGCACTTGCTGTAATCGTACTATTATACAATGTAGTGATTACACAGATTAAAAATGTACGTGTTGGAAACGACCCGTGGGGAGATGGACGTACACTTGAGTGGGCGATTCCATCACCACCGCCTTACTATAACTTTAAGCAGCTTCCTCTCGTACGTGGACTTGATCCGCTTTGGATTGAAAAAATGGAAGGCCGTAAAGAAATGACGCCGGCAGAACCGCTTGGTGACATTCACATGCCTAACAATTCTTTCATTCCATTCGTCATGTCTCTTGGTTTATTCATCGCAGCATTTGGTGCGATGTATCAGGTTGACTGGAGAGCTTCTGACGGGGCAGACTATGTCTGGTCAATTCCGGTATTAATCATTGGTATGTTAATCACAATCGGTTCTATGGCTGTACGTTCATTGAAAGATGATCACGGATACCATATTCACAAAGAAGAACTGATGGATGATCACGATGATAAAGGGGGTAGGGAGTAATGGATATGAACCAAAAATACACGGCTCGCACGTGGCCTGAATCTCCTGAAAAAACTACCCTTGAAGGTAAAAATAAATTTTTAGGATTCTGGCTCTTCCTTGGTGGAGAAACAGTTCTTTTCGCTTCATTATTTGCAACTTATCTTGCATTAAAAGATAAAGTTCCTGGTAATGATCATGCGCTGGCAGCAGATATGTTTGAACTGCCGCTTGTATTTATTATGACGATGTTACTCTTAACATCATCATTAACAAGTGTGTATGCGATGTATCACATGAAGAATCATAACTACCAGAAAATGCAGACATGGTTACTGATTACAGTATTTTTGGGCCTTGCATTCCTTGGATTTGAAATTTATGAGTTTAACCACTATGTTCATGAATTTCACCATACATTTACAAGCAGTGCATTTGGTTCAGCTTTCTATACACTGGTAGGATTCCACGGAGCCCACGTTGTTGTCGGGCTTGGATGGTTTACTCTTCTGCTGGTACGTAACGGCAAGCGTGGATTGAATCTTTACAACGCACCGAAGTTCTTTACAGCTTCTCTATACTGGCACTTCATTGACGTTGTATGGGTATTCATCTTCACGGTTGTATACTTAATGGGAATGGTGGGATAAACTGATGGCACATGAATCAACTTCAGCAAACCCTAAAGTCAATTATGAATACCGCCGAAGAAAAGCACGCGATGAAATGCGCGGGCAGGTAACATCATTTGCAATGATGATCTTTATGACATTTATTGCATTTATCATTGTCATTGCAGACTTTGATAAGTTTTATGCATTTCCTGTACTTCTTGTTTTAGCAGGAGCTCAGGTCGTACTTCAGCTTTACTATTTCATGCATATGAGTCATAAAGGACACGGAACAGCAGCACTATTTCTGTATTCTGGTGCACTGATTGCATTTGTTACGATACTGACTTTCTTAACGATCGTTTGGTGGTAAATGATACGGGACCGGCATATGCCGGTCCTTTTTCATGCGTAAATTTCTGTATCGTTCATGAACTTGTCATCTGGTTCCATTGAAGTAACCGGCTGTCAGGATTATAATGAAGTAGATGATACAGGAGTATTCGGAAAGGAAGGTGCCTGATGTCGATCAGTATTTTTGGGTTCCAGGCTTTATGGAGTCCATACTTTTTAATAAGTCTGATAATCCTTACAATATTATTCTTTCTGTTAGCAACGAAGTGGAGACACAAAATAACTTACTCCAGATCGATGACCAGGAAAGAAGTCACGTTAGTTTTAACAGCCGTTGTGATTATATATACGATAAAAGGGTCACCTATAGATTTACTTGGCCATATATTGTTTTCGGTTCATATGGTGCAAATGGGTATATTTTATTTACTAGTTCCGCCTTTATTAATTGCCGGTGTTCCGAATTATATGTGGAAGGCATTATTAAATCTTCCGGTTGTCAAACCAGTATTTGGATTCTTAACTAAACCATTAATCGCACTGATTGTATTTAATGGAGCTTTTTCTTTTTATCATATTCCATTAATATTCGATACGATTAAAGTTGATATGCTGCTTCATTCTATCGTTACAGGATCAATTTTCATATTTGCTTTCTTGATGTGGTGGCCGCTCGTTAATACACTCGAAGGGGAGTATAAATTAAGCGGAGTAAAAAAAATCGGTTATATTTTTGCCGATGGCATATTATTGACTCCCGCCTGTGCATTGATTATTTTTGCTGACAGCCCCATGTATGAAACATTCTTCAATGGTGGTGCCTGGCTTGAGGCAATGGCACTTTGTGTGCCTGCTGGAACTTTGCAGGGACTTGCAGGACTCGGCATTACGGGACCTGAACTTTTCACAGACATGGCTCCTTTGGAAGATCAGCAAGTAGGTGGAGTAGTGATGAAGATCATTCAGGAAATCATTTACGGAGTCATACTGGCTCAAGTATTTTTTGAATGGTACAGAAAAGAGAAATCAGAAGAAGATGCGTTAAATGCATCATTATACGCAGCAAGAGAACCAAACATTCAATAACATATATAATTGATAGAAAGAGGATATCTACATGACGTTACCTTTATTACCTACGTTGAGTACAATTTTTATCGTATTAAGTGCAATACTAGTCGCAATTGGCTGGGCACTTGTCAGAAAAAGAAAAATAGAGGCACATAAGAAAACAATGTTTGCTGCTGCAGTTGCAGCATTAACGTTTTTTATCATTTATATGAGCAGAACAATCTTTACGGGTAATACAGCTTTTGGCGGTCCTGAAGATATGAAAATCTATTACACACTGTTTTTGATTTTTCATATCATTTTAGCCACTACAGGTGCAGTTTTTGGACTTGTGACAATTTGGCTCGGCTACAAGAACCGTATTAAGAAACACCGTAAAATTGGTCCGATCACATCAGTGATCTGGTTTGCTACTGCGATTACCGGAGTAATGGTTTACCTTCTTTTATATGTGTTATATGACGGGGGAGAAACAACTTCTGTCATTAAAGCGATATTAGGAACTTAACTGCAAAATTCAGTTCATTTAAAAAGCGTAACCGGCTATTTTTAACCGGTTACGCTTTTTTTACATCTATTCGCTGAAAATATTAGCTTAGAACTTGAAATTCATTTTGATGATGCCAGCTTCTTTTGCAGAATTAAAGATAATTAAGATTAATGGTCCGATCACAAAGCCGAGCAGCCCAAAAAGTTTTAGACCAATAAACATTGCGATTAATGTGGCAAGAGGAGATAAGCCAATATGAGTGCCCATCACTTTAGGCTCAACAGTTCTTCTGATAATTAAAAGTACTGCAGCAAGAATAGCAAGTTGCGTTCCCTGTTCTATATCACCGGTTATTAATTGGAAAATTGCCCAGGGACCGAGTATCACAATTGAACCAATGATCGGTATGAAATCAATGATCCAGATGATCAGAGACATGACAAGTGCTACTTCAGGTGCAATAAGAGATAAACCAATTAATGAGCCTGCAAAAATCAGCAGACTGACAAGGAATTGTGCCTTAGCAAAACCCCAAATGACCTTCGATAGTCTTGCTGTCATAAACCTGACCTTTTCAGCGGTCTGTTCTTTAAAATGCTTATAAATGTTACTTCTGATTGTTGGCAGATCGAGCATGATCAAAAACAAAGCAATTAAATAGACTAGGAAGCTGACTAGATAATCAGGGATATTCGTTATGATCCCTGTAACGCTTTCGGCATTAATCGAGTTTGTAATGCTCGTTCGGAATTCATTAATAAAATTATTAATTTCTGAACTGGTCTGTTCCATTACCTGTTGAGGAACCTGGGCAAAGGTAATGGCCATGTCAGTTTCAACAGTCTTCCACCAAAGAGCAAGTTCATTTACGTAATCAGGTGTATTTTCAACGAATTGAATTGCCTGACCAATCAGTTTCGTTACAGCAAAATAAGAAAGAAGGCCTATTGTACCCATGAATAATATAAAAACTGTCCCAACAGACATTTTTCTATTAAATTTCGTTTTATTTTCAATTAACTTAACGATTGGATCCAGTATAAGTGCTGTAATAAGCGCGGCGATAAGCGGTACAGACACAGGAAGAATAAAGTAAATTAACATGATTACAGCGATAATAACCAATGTGGCGATCACATTTCTTTTCGTAAATAACTTGTTCAATGCCGGTCCCCTTTCAAAATATATAAAAATGTTTGTATTGAGGATAATAAAATTTCCTGATCAATTAATAGAAGATATGCTTAGCGTTTATATATAAAATAAAAGAGCCATATAAACCATGGCTCCTGACCATTAAATGGCGATCTTTGCAAGATCCTCATAAATGGCAACTAAGATTTTTTCACAAGTTTGTACGAGATGTTCAGGGAATTCTTCCCCTTCACCATATTCAACACCATGGGGATAATAATGTTTACCCAATAGTGGTGTAAGCAGTTTTACATCCGCATCGCTGGAGCCGATGTCCCCTTTTTCAGTAAAGCCGAAAATGCGCAGGTAAAATGTGCCTTCTCTGATTTCGAACTTTCTGTCATATGTAACACGTTCCCAGTCCCATTGTCCTGCACGAACCATACCGTGTTCATTCATCGTATCTTCCAATGGATCAAATTCAATTAATAGAGATTCTAATCCCGTATTTTCAAATCGCATTTGAAAATCTCCTCCTGTAAACCAGTTTTAATAATAAGTCGTCTCATGCTTAATAATAGTCGAAACAATAAGAAGTTGCAATTATGTCAGCTATTAATTTCATGTTTTTTTGTGGCAAAAAGATGACAGTTCTAATACTGCCTCTTGCTATTATTATAAGCTGTTCATATGTATAATATAGATATATTAATGAAAGGGGGGGACATAAGTGAAAACAATGGTTAGAATAGGCGTGGTTATTTTAGTCATATTCCTCATTGGTTTTTATAATGGTCCTTCTTTTCAGGAAAATGAAGAACTTGAAAATGAGCCATTCAATGTTGACTCTAATAGCGATAACGTTGAAGTGCCTTCATCTGATGGGCTGACACGGCCGAAGTCCGGCGTATCTGTTTTTATAGGTGAGGATGCAGACAGTCTTAAAGAGGCTTATGGAGAGCCCGACAGAACCGATCCGGGGAGAAATGAACTTACCTGGTATATTTATATGGATGAAGATGGTTATATGCAGGCAGCCGTGAAAGAAAATAAGGTAAAAGCATTATTTGTGATGGGAAATGCTTATGACAGCACACCTTACCATACTGGACAGTCTGTACAGGATATATATCGTTTTACGATGATAAACAGTGAGATTGTAGTTGAGAATGAAGGAAAGGTATATCAGCTTGAATTGAGCGAACAGGACTTGCATACGAGGTTATTAGTTCAATTTGACGACATTTATGCCCAGCTTATGATTGATTCAATTTCAAATACGTTAATGGGTGTATATTATCTGGATAAAGAAACGCTTCTGGATCAGCAGCCTTATGAAGTATCAGTTGAAGGTGGACCTGCTGCGGAAAAAGACCAGTTAATCAGGGATGAAGTGAATGAAGCGAATGAACGTCAAATTTTTGATATCGTGAATTATGTCCGGGAATTAAATGGGTTGAACGGACTGGAGTGGGATGACCGGATTGCTGAGGCTGCCAGAGAGCTTAGCGTAATGCGTAAACAAATGTTGGAGGGTGATAGCGACCAGGACGATTCAGGATTATCTGACAGGTTGTCATTGCTCGACAGAACCTACAAATCAGCCGGTGAAAATACCGCTTCACAATACTACCTTACGCCTGCAGTGGTCCATGGGTGGTTAAATTCAGAAGGACACAGAGATACGATGCTGAATGAAATGTTTACTCATACAGGATCAGGCGTGTACGGCAGTTATTTTACCCAGGATTTCGTTCAGTTTGATCAGTCAGAAGAGTATTCAGAAAGTACAGCACAAAATGAACAATAAAAGGCTGCACCGGCAGCCTTTTATTGTTTTTTGTCTATTAAATAAAATGACCCTGTTGCATGGGCAGCTCTTTTTCCTGCGTCGGTCTCGATCCATCCTTCAATAACCATACTTTTGCTTCCGTGATGGATGATTTTTGCATAAGCACGAACTATACCTCCGTAAATAGGGGCAGTATAATGAAGGTTGAGCTGACTCGTTACAGCTGCTTTATTAGATGGCGCTATTTTATTTGCGAGCATTCCCATTGCAGTATCAATCGCCGTCGCGGTAATTCCACCGTGCATCATACCTAATGAGTTATAAACAATCGGTGTGACGGGCATGGTAATGCTGAGCGTCTCACCGTCAAATTCGTGTTCCATTGCATACATTGCACTAACATAGGAAGTGCTTGTTCCCTGACGTTTTGATTCAAAGCCTTTCAGCACTTGTTCAATAATATTTTTTTCATCTTCGTTTAACTGTTCAATATACATTTGATTAACTGTATCCATCATGTGCCCCCTTTAACCATTCATTTCATTTTACCATAAAATAAATGATGGAAAGGAAATAGGAGGGATGAGATGAGTACACACATCGATCAGATGAATGATTTCAAGGAATACCTGAGAAAAAACCCTGACCTCATCAAAAAGGTTAGACGTGAGGAAGCTACCTGGCAGGAATTATATGAAGATTGGCTTATATTTGGAAATGAACGTAAAAGCTCCAGTATAGAATTTGAACAGGTTTTTTCAGCAGTAAAAGAGAAGATACAACACATTGATCCGTCACAAATTGAAAAATATTCGAAACAGATACAAACAGGTTTAGATTTTTTTCAGGAAATGTTAAACAACTTTAATAAACAGAGTGAAACAAAAAATGATGCATTTATGAATCAGTGGAAACAATAGGGGGCATTCATTCATAACAATTCATGTTATGATAAGTATGGAGGTGCGAACATGTTAGCAACGATGGAAAGAATCCAGCTGCTTGATGCATCAGATGAATTGTCTGAAGCCATCCTGCACTCAGAAACATTAGAGAACTACTATGAAAAGTACCAAACACTAAAAGCGTCCATCACGTCAATGGATAAAATATATAAATTCAACTCTCTGAAGGAACTATATGAAGAGGTTCAGCGTTTTGGCAGGTACCATCCTGACTATGGCAGAGTGATGAAAGAAATACGTGAGACAAAAAGAGATATGGACATGGATCAACATGTGGCACAGTTCAGAGTAGCAGAAAATGAACTGCAGCAACTGCTTGATGAGGTAAGTTCATTAATTGGTCACGCGGTATCTGAAAATGTGAAAATTCCAACTGGAAATCCATTTTTTGATTCTCAATCCGGATGCAGCGGCGGCTGCGGATCGGGTGGAGGCTGTTCCTGCTCTGCTTAAGCTCAAAATAAGTGATGAGACAGTAAATATTATACAAAAAGAACTGACGGAAAGCCCGTCAGTTCTTTTTTATATTACTCACTTTTAACTAATTGCATGGCAATATCAGGACGGTCTGTAATGATACCGTCAGCACCTAGTCTTAATAATCGGTCCATAGTCTCCACGTCATTAACAGTCCAATACTCCACCTTAATATTAAGCGAAGTTAAAAACTCAATAAAACCTTTTGAATCGAGTGGGATTGATTTGTGTTTTGTCGGGATTTGAATTGCGTCAGCATTTGGATGGTAAAGGTGTCCAAACCCGCTGCGATATAATGAAAATGCTTTGCGTGCTTCATTTTCACCACCGCCAATCGCTACCCGGTCCTGCGAGTAAAGTGAAAAGCGATCGATTTGTTCATCGTAAAAGCTTGTCACAAGGACTCTGTCTTCAACGCCGAGCTTTTCAATCAGACGCCATAGCTTTGAAGGCATTAGGCTTCCTTCGTAAGTATCAGGATCTTCTTTCATATCAATATTAAAAAGGTGATCCGGGAAAGCCTCAAGCGCTTCTTTAAGGCTTAATATTTTTTCTTCTTTTCCTCTGTAGGTCTGTTCACCCTGAAGGTCTCTGAAGTGGTAGCCCATATCAAATTCTTTAAGCTCAGATAAAGTGTAGTCAGAAATTCGTCCGGCTCCGTTGGTTGTCCGGTCAATAAACTGATCATGGAAAACAACTAACTCTTCATCTTTAGTCATACGGATGTCAATTTCAAATCCGTCCACGCCAAGTTCAGCAGCATTTCTGAATGCAGCAAATGAACTTTCAGGCGCCAGTTCTGCACCGCCTCTATGTGCGAATACCCGGGGCTTTTCCCCTTCAAAGAATTTTTTAGTCGGTCTCTTTACTGGATTTGATGTCATTTTAGTACCTGCCCAGATTGCTGCGCCAGACGCTGCAAGAGCAAGGCCGATATTCGTTTTCTTTCCCATTTCGAATCCTCCCTTATACAAATATTTCACCATTTAATGTTAGCACGATGAGGGGTGGTTCACAAACATGAGCTCACCTGAAACGAATACAGTCACTGCAGAGGTTGCCGCAGCAGAACATTTTCTGCTGGGGTACATAAAAACGATGGCGATAGACCCATTTGCCATTGTCAGACCTTACAAAAACCGTTTCTGCATTCAGTCTTTTCCCTCTCATTGATCTGACAGCACACTTCTTAATTGTCAGTTCAATTTCATGGCGGTCAGCTTTTATTGAATGTAAATATAAAAAGGGGATGCCTGCTGATTTTTTCCAATAAACATCAATTACTCCTGGCTCTTCACTTAGTAATGAAATAAATCGCTTCCAAATGTCATTTACATCCATATAAGCGCTTCCTTTCATTGCCGGAAAGGCATACTATATGCTACAATTTTTATTAAGAAAAACGAGTGAGGTAATGACTATGCTGATAGAGCGTCAAGGATTAATCGTATGGCTGCACAGCTTAAAGCACGCTAAAACGCTCAGGCGCTTTGGGAATGTGCATTACGTATCGAGAAAAATGAAATATGTTTTATTATACTGTAACCAGAACGAAATTGAAAAACTGACAGAAAAGCTGTCGAATTATTCTTATGTAAAAAAAGTGGACGTATCGTTAAGACCGTTTGTCAAAACAGAATATGAAAACGCAAGACCGGATAAAGCGAAAGAGTACGATTATAAAATGGGTCTTTGACAATTTAAAAAAGGCGGGCATATGCTCCGCCTTTTTGTGTATCAAATTTTAAGAGAGCGGTGCAATGTATCGGTTCATTCTCAATATACCGATCAAATGTTGAAAATAAAGCTCTTTTTCACCAAATGCCGTTGAAGGCTGAACCTCCAGATGCACTAAGGGGATACCTGCTTGTTCGGCAGCCGATTCGATCAGCTTTAATCTTTCAGAAGGTTGTTCAAGGTCAGGAATGCCCTCTCTTGAAATATAGATTGCCTGAAAATTCCCCATGCCGGTTTTTTTCATGATTAATGCCGGAGAAACTACTTTTCGATCATTTACAACCGCATGTAACACTGCAACCCGCATTGCGCGGTCCTGATTGAAATGAATCATATCCAAAAACTCGTATATATCTGCATAACCCTCACCGAGTTCAATAAAACGTTGAATCATCAAGTCACCTGCTTAATTAAAGTTGTTTTGCAAACGCAGATTTGCTATTGCACATCAATAATGTAACACATGTGATGAAAATAGTCTTAAGTGAATATGATTAAAAATATGATGATTAGAGGTGGTTTTGATGCATGTTGTCGTAATTTTATTAGTCATAACATTAATTGTCGTCTATTTTATCCCCGGAGGTCATAGTGAGAAAGAATTTAAAGATGAAGGGTGGATTGTAGCAGCAATTGTGACTGCGCTTGTCACCTACGGATTAATTGAGCTGGCCAGGGAAGATGAATTGAAAGAAATGACACTTGCTGACCTTCGTGAGGCTTTGAATCAAAATGAAGAATTACCGGATCTGGATGTTGTTGTAGAAAACATGTTAAGTAATGATCAAATGATTGATGTAAACGATATGTGATTTCTTCTATTGAATGTAAACAATCGTAAAGCTTTCTCAGTCATTTCAAGTTTATTTTGTGCTGTCAAATTAATCATTCAGCCTTTTTAAAAATTTCAATTCAAGTACAGCAAACATGTATAAATTGAGTATATATGCCGGCTCTGAGGCCGGTTTTATTTTATGCAAAAATTGCGGGGTATCTCATGGCAGATTATAGTCAATTATGGTAGCATAAGTACGAAATGTGTGAGCTGATGTCAATTGAGTTATTTTAACTAAGAGAATGGTTTTGTTAAAGACTAGTGTTTGTTTCTTCACAGCTGGTGATCGGAGCGTAAGGCGGTGACTCCGGCAGGAAGAGACGGATAAAGCATAATGGTTCTGCGCCAGACTGTAGAGAGCGTCCGTCTGAAGCGGAAATCAACAGCCAGAGTTAAGAGAATAAAAGATCGCGGTGATAATATGAGGATTATTTCAGGAGAAAAAAGAGGCATACAACTTCAGGCGGTTCCGGGGACTGGTACTAGGCCGACCACTGATAAAGTAAAAGAAGCAATTTTTAATATGATTGGTCCGTACTTTGAAGGAGGTACAGGACTGGATTTGTTTGCAGGCAGCGGAAACCTGGGGCTTGAAGCTTTGAGCAGAGGGCTGGACCGTATGATATTTGTAGATAAAGACAGAAAAGCATTTCAGACCATTAAAGACAATATACAAAAATGTTCCTATGAGAAACAAACTGAGTTATTCCGGAATGAAGCGGAACGGGCATTGAAAGCGGTTGCGAAAAGAGAAATCAAATTTGAATGTATCTTTCTCGATCCTCCTTATAAGAATAAGCAGCTGGATATGTATTTAGCCTATATAAATGAACATCATTTGCTTTCAGATACCGGTGTTGTAATGTGTGAACATGATGCTTCTACAATAGTTCCAGAGGCTTCAGGCAATTTAATAAGAGCAAAACATGAAATATATGGAACGACTGGTATATCAATTTATTATCTGCAAAAGAGAGAGGAAGAAAATAATGAAGCGTAAAGCAGTATGTCCAGGGAGCTTTGATCCAATTACTCTCGGACATTTAGACATCATTTCCCGTGGTGCCAAAAATTTTGATGAATTACATATTGTCGTTTTGAATAACTCTTCAAAAAAACCGGCGTTTTCAGTTGAGGAGAGAATGGATTTAATCAGGACTGTGACAAAAGATATTCCAAACATTAAAGTTGACTCTTATCAGGGTCTATTAGTAGATTATGCCAGAGAAATAGGTGCAAATGTAATCATTCGTGGTTTGAGGGCAGTATCTGATTTTGAGTATGAGATGCAAATTACTTCAATGAACAGAGTATTACATAGTGATCTCGAAACTTTCTTTATTATGACAAATAATCAGTATTCATTTTTAAGCTCAAGTATTGTAAAAGAGGTTGCACGTTACAGTGGTGATATTTCTGAACTTGTACCTCCTGAAGTGGAAGAAGCTTTAAGGCAAAAGTATATAGTGAAATAATATTTGTCCCGGACTAAAGCCGGGACTTTTGTTTGTTTACATTCACTAGCATAACGATGATGCACAGCGAAAAACTGATAATTGTGATCAATTGTGAATAAGGAACCGGCCGACTGAATGTCATGATCACATGTTGAACAGCTGGTACTTCATCGTATGCGAACGGGGAAAAGTGAGTATATATAATAAAAATAAGTGGTGATAGTATCATGTGAAAGAGCCTTGAAAGCAAGTAAGGCTTATAAGATATGGGAAGATGGTCAATGAATGATACAACTTGCATATGTATGCACAGACCGCTAAAAGAAACCATAGCTAAAACGATCATGGCAGTGGTTTGAAGGTTTTCGGATTGCCTGACAGCTGCATCAACACCGTTAGATAGCTCGAGGATCCCTGAAGCTAAAATTTCCAACTTTTCATTAGGGATGTCACTGTGAAGAGATTGTATGCCATTTTCGATTGAATGAATGGCCACTGAAAAAAAAATAATAAAGCCGCCAATCACTACAAGCTGTTTCATAGATATTACGACGGATTCTCGAAACAATGTAATATAATCAACAGACTCATTACGTTCTGGTACTTTAACCAATGAATCACCTTTAATGAGCCTCCCTGCAAATATACCTATGATCATATTGCCCGCCAAATGACATAGGAATAGTATAATGCCAAGTGAGGGCTGATTCATCAGGCCACCGGCTACAGCGCCAATCAGAAACATTGGACTTGCGCCATTCGTATAACAAATCAGACGTTGTGCATCAGGAAGACTGATTTTATTTTTCTTCAGCATATCAGCTGTCATTTTCGCACCAACTGGAAACCCTGATAAAGAGCCAGTTAAAAAGACCAGAGCTCCCTGTCCGGAAACATTAAAAACCGGCTTCATGACATGTCCGAAAAATTTGGAGAAGTTATTCAGCCAGGAAATTGAAGGTAACATGGAGGTTAATACAAAAAACGGAAATAGAGACGGAAAAATGATTTCGATGAATAATTGCATACCATTTATAGCTGCTTCAATCGTAGATTCGGGATTCACGAGTAGAAAAATAAAAGATAAAAAAAACAATAGTGAAATGATGTGGTCTTTTAATTTCATTGCAATCGGCTCCATTGCAGTATGATTAGTTCTTTTTAAGTACCAGCAATGCTAAAATTAACTATAAGTTGATTGTATGAAATGACAAGCTGTTTAGAACTGCTGTGAAAGGGTGTGAAAATATGAATCCTAAAATAGGGCTGGCACTTGGTTCAGGCGGTTCAAGGGGCTTTGCACATCTCGGTGTGCTGAAAGTACTTGAGCGTGAAAATATCAAAGTGGATTACATAGCAGGAAGCAGTATGGGGTCACTTGTAGGTGCGCTGTATAGTGCCGGGCAAAGCGTTTATGATATGGAGAGACTGGCGGCTACATTCAGAAGTAAATATTTTATGGATCTGACAGTACCTAAAATGGGCTTTATATCCGGAGAAAAATTCAGACAGTTTGTAAAGCTGTTTACTCATAATAAAAATATTGAAGAGTTAAACATTCCACTTTCAATCGTTGCAACCGATCTCATTAAAGCTGAAAAATTCATCTTTACTGAAGGTCCGGTAGACCGGGCTGTAAGAGCGAGTACAGCAATACCGGGTATATTTGTACCGGAAAAAATAGATGGAAAACTGCTTGTTGATGGTGGTGTGATTGACCGGGTTCCTGCTTCAGTTGCAAGGAATATGGGGGCGGATATTGTGATCGGTGTAGATGTTTCTCAAGTGAAGAAAAATGCTGAAATCAACACGATTTATGATGTCATTATTCAAAGTATTGATATATTGCAAACTGAAATCGTTCATTTGAAGATGACAGGAGCAGATATACTGATTTCTCCTAAAGTGGATCAATACAGCAGTAAATCATTTCAGTTTGCAGAACAGATTATACAATTGGGGCAAGAAGCTGCAGAAGCAGCTTTGCCGGATATACTAGAGGAAATAGAACGCTGGAAGGAGCACCGCAATGAATAGAAAAATGATGCTTACACTGTTAATAGTTATGGTTATTGCAGTGTTTCTTAGCTTTTATTCGCTGCCATATTATGTTCAGAAACCGGGCAACGCGTTTGCGCTTGATGAAATCGTAGAAGTGGAAAATGGGACTGAAAGTGAAGGGGACTTTTCATTAATGACGGTTTCACAGGTGCAGGCCAATGTGTTTGCATACGCGTGGGCATACTTTAGTGAATATCAGGAAATTTACGATGTTGAAGAAGTAAGAAATCCTCATGAAAGTGAAGATGAGTATTCTGTCAGACAATTATACTTAATGGATAATTCTGCAGCTCAAGCAATTGAAGTAGCATTTAGAGAAGCTGGAGCTGAGTATGAGTTTCAATACAATGGAATCTATATATTGAACGTGTTTCCCGGTATGCCTGCTGAAAATATTTTAAAAGCAGGAGACCGCGTAATTGAAGTTGACGGGATAAAGCTGGAATCTTCCGAACAATTTATTGATTATGTTGCTGAAAAAGAAGCGGGAGATCGTGTCACACTCGTATATGACAGAGAAGGAAAAGACATGACAGATGATATTGTACTTGATACGTTTCCGGAAAATAATGATCAGGTAGGGATGGGTATCTCTCTTGTAGATGACGTGGAGCTGGAAACAGACCCAAGTGTAGAGATTGATTCAGGCGGGATTGGCGGTCCCTCAGCGGGCTTAATGTATTCTCTTGAGATTTATGATCAGCTTGTTGAAGAAGATCTGACAGCCGGGTTGATGGTGGCCGGTACAGGTACAATTTCTTCAGAAGGTGATGTGGGGAGAATCGGTGGAATTGAGCAAAAAATAGTTGCTGCTGACAAACAGGATATAGACATCTTTTTTGCGCCTGATGATGAACTGCCTGAAGACATTCGGGAAGAAAATCCGGATGTTAAAACAAATTATGAGGCAGCCGTTGAAACTGCTGAAAAGATAGGAACTGATATGAAAATTGTACCTGTCAAAAAATTTGAAGATGCTTTGGAATATTTAAATTCATTATAGGTTAAAAGAGGATGGGACATAAGCTGTCTCATCCTCTTACTCGTTTCGCTGCGCTTCAGGCGGACGCTTTCCGCGCGGCCGGCGGTGAGCCTCCTCATCGCTTCGCGCCTGCGGGGTCTCACCTGTCCGTCTTCTCGCGCTGGAGTCACCGCCTTACGCTCCGCTACACTTAGATTTTAATATAAATATTGTTTAATTCAACAAAAGAGTTTTTTTGTCTCAGCCTCTTTTTTGGATAATGACTATATGATAACGGGTGCAGATTTGAAATCTTTTACAATCATTTCCTGTCTTTTAATGGGATTACTGTATCCCATGGCGTATGCCCTGCCTGCTCTGATATCAATTGCGCATTGCTCATGGTGATTACGGTTTAGGTTACTGATGATTGGGAGTGTAAAATCATTTTTATACAGATTTAAATATTCCCGCCCTTTAGCATTCATGCCAAGCATTCTTAAATAGGCCGGAGAATGATTTGATTGCATTTCCTCTTTTGTTGTTGTCGTTAACAGGTGAGTCAGAATCCGCTGAATTCTCGTCCATGTATATCTCTTCGTCTTTACCTTATGCATGAATTCCCCGAAGTTTCTGCTATCCAAAGCTGCCTCAATCAGTCTGTATTGAATACCTTCTTCCATTTCATAAATGCGCTCAAGAGAAGAAGGAGAGTTTGTAAGCAAAATATGCTGGATATAAGACCAGTAGCTGCTCCAATTCAGCAGTTGACCATGATTACCTAAATATTTATCCAGAACTGAATACGTCGATTCTGGTACGTGGTTCTTAACACTTTCAACGCCGTCTTCAAAAATTTTCTTTCTGATTGAAGTAGCACTTGATATGAACGAATGATTCAGCGACTCATCATGATACTGTGATGAAGTTCTCTGAATCGTATAAGGTTTTATTTTGTCCGAGAAAACATCCACTGCGGTTATGTACTGATAGCCCAGCATATTGTTAGGTTTGGCTAAATCAAGCTGAGATTGATCTTCAAATAGTTGCTTGTAGCTTTCTGCAGCTGCTGCAGGGTAGCTTTTGCCCAGTTTCATCTGCTCCCTGATTTTATGCTGTAACTCCGGGCGTTGATCCTTCTCAAGCTGAAGCTGCTGAATAAATGGTTCGATTTTGCCGTTTTCACTTCCAAAACAAATTGAGCTGCACCCGGCTGCATCCAATAGTTTGACTGCTCCTTCAGCAAAGATCGAAGCATGCTGCACCGCAAACTGATAAGGCAGTTCGAAAACGATATCAACTCCAGAGCGCAGTGCCATCTCTGCACGCTCCTGTTTTGGCAGCAGTGCAGGTTCTCCTCTCTGAAGAAAATTCCCGCTCATGACTGCGATGACAATTTCGCTATTGGTAACTGTGCGTGACTGGTCAGCGTGTAATTGATGTCCATTGTGAAAAGGATTATATTCTACAACGATTCCACAAGCCTTCAACCAAATCATTCCTTTCTTTAAATGTTAATTTGAATTGTATTAAAATTTAGTGATCATGATCGTTTGTTGATGTTTAATCGCACATTTGCAGTAAGTAAATTTCTCTACAGTAATAGACAGCGCAAACAGATTTTATAGTCAGATTTATTAAAGATAACATTTGTTGAACAATCCCTTTATATTTTAACTCATCTGCGTTATAATAATATGTAGTTTCGACCGGTAAAGCAACCGGTCTTTTATTGTGCAGCCTAAAGCGCGAATACTTTCAGGCCGGCATTTTCAGTTGTAAAGAAAAAATCTTGACATTCCTTTATACAGGGAATATAATCTACTTTGTGCCTTGAGGTGATGACAGATGAAATGGTCAATCATTCAGCTGCAGAAATATCGCAATGAAGACTTTAAGATCAATGAAACGGTAGAAATGAATGAACTGACTGAACGGCACCGTGATATCCGGCAGGTTGAACCTGTCCGTGTTACAGGTCGCGGGGATATTAGTTCATCCAGAATAACGTTTCACCTTCAGATTGAAACAACACTTACTCTGCCATGTGCGAGAACACTAGTAGATGTTAAGTATCCAGTTTCTCTTCAAACCGTAGAAACTTTTATCCTGAATTCATCTTATATTGATGAAGAATTGCATGAAGAAGTACATGAACTGGAAGGTGAAGTAATCAATCTTCGTCCGGTTATTGAAGAAATTCTATTGCTCCAGGTGCCGCTTCAGGTCTTTAGCGATAAAGCACTTAAAGAAGAAGGCATGGACAGCGGAAACGGCTGGGAAGTTTTATCCGAAGAGGAGCTTGAAGAAGCAAGAAATGAAGAGCAGCAGGATGAACCTGCAGCAGACCCAAGACTTGCTGATCTTGCGAAATTTTTCGACGAAAAAAAATAAACGTAAAAACTGGACCTATGGTTCATTTTACAATCACTCTCTTTAAGGAGGTGGGAAACATGGCAGTACCATTTAGAAGAACATCGAAAACCGCTAAAAGAAAGCGTCGTACGCATGTCAAGCTATCTGTACCAGGTATGGTAGAGTGCTCTAACTGTGGAGAAATGAAGCTTTCTCACCGCGTGTGTAAAGCGTGCGGAACTTATAAAGGCAAAGAAGTAGTTGGAAAATAATTGCTTCTTCTGAAAACCTGCAACAGGGACCATGGCCCTTTGCAGGTTTTTTGTGTTATTGCAGTTTTGCTTAAACACCACTCGTATGTCTCGTGTTACAATAATTTGCAGATTAGCGTAAAGGGGAAAAAATATGGGGTATACGATTCAGCAAAATAATCATGCATTAATTTTTACAATTTCTCGTCCGGAACGCAGAAATGCAGTTAACTATGAAGTCATGGACGGGCTTCAAATAGCGATAAATCAAGCACAAAAAAACGATTATGTAAAAGCACTGATCGTAACCGGTGAAGGGAATGAGGCATTTTGTGCTGGTGGGGACCTGCAGGAGTTTCACCGGTTAAAAACTCAAAAAGAAGCCTATGGCATGTTATCAAACATGGGCTCGATACTCTATCAGCTTGCTACATTGAATAAAGTAACTGTAGCATACATAAATGGTGCTGCGGTTGGTGGTGGCTGTGAAATTGCAGCAGCCTGTGATTACAGAATAGCCCGTCCAGGCATTAAAATGGGCTTTGTTCAGGCTAATCTCGCGATCACTACCGGCTGGGGTGGAGGTACATTATTATATGAAAGATTACCTGCAAATCAGGTGTTTCGCCTATTATCAGAAGCGAAAGTACACCATGAAAGCACATTATACGAATTAGGCTTTATCGATCAGACAGTTCAGGTTGAATCAGTTGATGAACTGATTGATATGTTTAAACCGGTATTTGAAAAATCAGGAGCAGTCCTGGGAGCATACAAAAAAATGCTCACTCAAAAGTGGACTGCCGGAGATTTAAAAGCCCGGATGGAAAGCGAAATCTATGAGTGTTCAGTGCTATGGGAGAAAGAAGAGCACCATCAAGCTGTTGAAAAATTCTTTGAAAAATAATAGTAGACATAAAAAATACGTTTTTCGTATTTTTTTATGTCTATTTTTTTATATTCGGGCATAGAATATCAATAGATTACAAAACTGTATATCAGCTATATTAATATGAAAATGGGGGAATCAGAGTGAAGTTAAGACAGGATGGCTGGACATCGCATGAAGATCAGTTGTTAAAAGAGAGAGTTCTTGCGCATATCGAAAGAGGAAGTACGCAGCTGAATGCATTTGAAGAGATTGCAATTGAACTGAACAGGACGCCGGCAGCATGCGGGTTCCGGTGGAATTCGTGTCTTAGAAAAGAATGTCAGAAACAGATCTCTGAAGCTAAAAAAGTAAGGTATGCAAAAAGAAGAGAAGAAGAAAAGAAGTCTGTTGAAAAAAGCAGCGACTGGAATGCAGAACAGCTTATTATGAGGATGAATCAGTGGATCAGCAGACTTGAGCAGAGTAAGCCTGCGGAAGAGATGGAACTAAGAGTAATAGAAGCAGAGAAAGATCGTGAAAAACTTGAAAAAGATAATCAACTTCTAAAAGAACAAATATCTGAATTAAAAGAAGACTATCATGCATTACTCTATCTGATTGAAAAAGCAAGAAAATTGGGGACAGAAGATGGAGATAGATCATCAAGTGTTTTTAAGATGGAACCTAACGGCAACCTGTTCAGGATGGAAAAGAAAGCTGTTAACGAATCTTCAGAGCATTTTTAGGTAATATAGAAACGAGGGCTGCGAACAGCCCTCGTTTCTATTTTTTATTCGTGAATTTGTTCTGTAACTCCATCCGGGTACCAGACCATTGGATTTTCTCCTAAGTCTCTTTCCAGATCATAAGTGACATACTCAAAGCCCATCCGCTCCCAAAAAGCTCTTGAATTTACTCTTGGATTCGTTTTTATCGGAAGACCGAAGCTTTTGGCATACTCAACCATTTTCGATCCGTAGCCTTTTTTTTGATAATCAGGCAGTACTTCTACTTTCCAGAGCTCCAGATAATTTTGTGGAGGTTCGAAATACTGGTCAAAGCGTGCATCTCTTTTAAAAAGATTCATTCTTGCTACCAGTTTATTGCCTAAGTAAATCCCGTAGAAAGGTGATTCACTATCATTTTCGACCATATTGGTTTCAAGTTCCTCTTTCATTGAAAGCTCCTGAACGCCAACTTCACGAAATTTATTAAACTCTTCAAGAGTTTTGTAATTAATTTTTAAATTCTCTACTTTATAAGACATTTCGTACACTCCCTGTAAGTATGATGAGATTATGATGTAACCGCTTAAAACGGTATATAGCTATATTATAGCGCAACAGGTCAAAAAATTCTGCACATTTCATTAGAAAGCGTTTACAATAGAAGGTGGGGATGGAGATAAAATGTTTAGAAAGGGGATTGTTGTGAGAAAAATACTAATTGCTAACCGTGGGGAAATAGCGCTTCGAGTTATTAAAACATGTAATAAAATGAATATAGAAACGGTAGCTGTGTATTCTGAAGCCGACCAGGATCTTCCTTATGTGAAAGCAGCAGATACAGCTAAGTTGATCGGTCCGCCTCCAGTGGCCCAGTCATACTTACATATTGAAAGACTGCTTGAAATTGCTTCCGAGGAAAACGTTGATGCGATTCATCCAGGCTATGGTCTTTTATCTGAAAACGCAGATTTTGCTGAACAAGTAGAAAAGGAAGGGTTCATCTTTATAGGTCCTTCGTCTTCAGTCATGCGCAAGATGGGAGACAAAATAGAAGCAAGAAAAACGATGATGGAAGCCGGAGTCCCAGTTGTACCTGGTTATGAAAGTGACAATATGACATTGGATGATGCGAAATTTGAAGCGGGTAAAATCGGCTACCCTGTTATGTTGAAAGCAAGTAGTGGCGGAGGCGGAGTGGGAATGGTGCTTTGCAAAAATGAACAAGCGCTCACTCAGCATTTTGAACCGACAATCAAACGCTCCCAAACTTACTTTGGATCCGGAAAATTGTTTATAGAAAAATACATCCCCAAAGCACGCCACATTGAAGTGCAAATATTCGGGAATGCTGAAGGGGAAGTATTTCATTTATTTGAACGGAATTGTTCAATTCAGAGACGAAATCAAAAAGTGATTGAAGAATCGCCGTCTCCTTCCCTGTCAGAACCTGCAAAGGAAAGACTTTATCATTTAGCCGTGCAGGCTGGAAAAGCAGTAGGATATAAAAACGCAGGAACGATTGAATGTATATTGGACACTGACGAGAATCCGTTCTTTTTAGAAATGAACACCCGATTACAGGTTGAACATCCAGTTACCGAACAAATAACAGGGTTTGACCTGGTGGAATGGCAGATCCTTACTGCATTTGGAGAAAGGCTTCCTGTTCAAAAACAGGATGAGATAAAGTCATCAGGACATTCAATTGAGTTCAGAATCTACGCAGAAGATCCGAAAACGTTTTATCCTTCTCCAGGAACACTAGAGACAGTTGAATTTCCTGAAGGGCAGGGGATCAGGGTAGATATCGGATATGAAAGAAATAATAAAATTACACCTTACTATGATCCGATGATCGCTAAATTTATCGTGACAGCTGATTCACGTCAGTCATGTATAAAAACTGCAAGACAGGCATTTGATTCAGTCAAAATAGAGGGTGTAAAGACAAACACTCCTCTCCATAAACTCGTTTTGGATTCTGCTGAATTTATGGATGGGAAATACCACACACAAACATTAGAGAAAATTAAAGGAGAATGATGACGATGACACAGATTACATCAACGATGGCAGGTACAGTTTTACAAGTTTTGGTTAACAATGGCGATCAGATTGAAAGTGGACAACCAGTGATGATGCTTGAATCAATGAAAATGGAAATTCCTGTAGAGGCTGAAGCTGCAGGTAAAGTGAGTGAGGTTAAAGTAAATGCTGGTGATTTTGTAAATGAAGGTGACACGCTGCTAATTCTTGAATAATCCCGAAAGGAGAGGAAAATACATGCAATCTGAAACGATTCAGAGCAGGCTGAAAGAAGCCCGTGAAGAGATACAAAAAGGCGGTAAACCAAAGTATCATGAAAAACTGAACGATCAGGGTAAGATGTTTGCCAGAACAAGAATAGAACGCTTAGTGGACAAAGATTCTTTCAAAGAAGATGCAATGTTTGCGAACTTCAATGCAGGCGACCTGCCGGCTGATGGCGTCATTACAGGAACAGGTCTTGTGGATGGAAGACCTGTATGCATCATGGCCAATGATTCTACCATTAAAGCCGGTTCCTGGGGAGCGAGAACGGTTGAAAAGATTATCCGCATACAGGAAACCGCTGAAAAGCTGCGTGTTCCGATGCTTTACTTAGTGGACTCTGCAGGAGCCCGCATTACAGATCAGCTTGACATGTTTCCAAACCGCAGAGGCGCAGGAAGAATATTTCACAATCAGGTAAGACTGTCCGGTTTCATCCCGCAAATTTGTCTGTTGTTTGGTCCGTCAGCAGCAGGCGGCGCTTATATTCCTGCTTTTTGTGATATCGTCATTATGGTTGAAGGAAATGCGTCTATGTATCTCGGTTCCCCGAGAATGGCTGAAAAAGTGATCGGTGAAAAAGTGACGCTTGAAGAAATGGGTGGTGCAAAAATGCACTGTTCAGTAAGTGGATGCGGAGATATCCTGGCCAAAAATGAAGAAGAAGCCATTCATCATGCAATCAATTACTTAAGCTATTTTCCTCTTAACTTTGAAGGTGAGGTACCGGTGAAGGAACCGGCAGTGTCTCATAGTAAGGAGCAGCTGTCAGGATTAATCCCGGCAAATCAAAATGCTCCATTTAATATGTATGATGCCATTGACACGCTCATTGATCAGGACAGTTTTTTTGAGATTAAGAAGCTTTTTGCTCCTGAACTGATTACCGGTTTTGCAAGAATGAACGGTAAGCCGGTCGGAATGATTGCAAACCAGCCAAAAGCTAAAGGTGGCGTATTATTTGTTGACTCAGCTGATAAAGGCGCGAAATTTATTCAGCTGTGTGATGCATTCAACATTCCATTACTTTTCCTTGCTGACGTGCCAGGCTTTATGATCGGAACGAAGGTCGAGCGTGCAGGTATTATCCGTCATGGTGCCAAGCTGATTTCAGCTATGAGCTCTGCTACTGTGCCTAAAATATCGGTTGTGGTCAGAAAAGCTTATGGCGCCGGCCTTTATGCAATGGCTGGACCGGCATTTGAACCTGACTGCTGTATTGCACTGCCTTCAGCTCAAATAGCCGTAATGGGACCTGAAGCAGCTGTCAATGCAGTATATTCTAATAAAATTCAGGAAATTGAAGATCCTAAAGAAAAAATTGCTTATGTGCAGAAAAAACATAAAGAATATCAGGAAGAGATAGATATTTACAGACTGGCATCTGAAATGATTATTGATGACATAGTTGAGCCTGATGAACTGAGAGATGTTCTGATCAGCCGATTTGAATACTACGCATCAAAAAAGATCCCAATGCCGCCAAAGAAGCATTCTGTATACCCTGTATAACGTACGAACCGCCAGAAGTAGCTTCTGGCGGTATTTTTCTGAAAAATGATGCTTTTCCATCTCTTAATTTTGATAAACTAGATGAAAAGGGGTGATCAGCATACATATACATATCATTGGTGCAGGGTCAATCGGCCTTCTCTTTGCACATCAACTTAAGCAATGCGGCCATCACATACATATATGTACAAGAACTGAGCAGCAGTCAGACCAGATTAACCTCCATGGAGTTTCAGCTTCAGGAGGTTCAAACCAGCCGGTTACAGCATCTGTATTGGGACGTGAAGCATTTACACGGACCGATGCAGTAATCATTGCTGTAAAACAATATCATTTAGCGGGGATTATTCCTGACCTTCAGCGAATACCAGCAGACGTACCATTAATATTTCTGCAAAACGGGATGGCACACGTGCAGCTTTTCCCGGATTTGAATCACAATCATATTTTTGTCAGCACAGTTGAACACGGTGTAAAAAAACTGACATCACATTCATTTCAGCATAATGGAATTGGCTGGTGGAGAATCGCAAAATTCCGGGGAAATGATGATCTAGTCCTTGAAATAATAAATTGTAATCAATCAAATTTCCCGATTGCATTCGACCAGGATTATGAAAGTTTACTAACAATAAAATTAATTAAAAATCTGATGATTAACCCTCTTACAGCTATCTTTATGGTGAAAAATGGTTCTTTAGCCGAAAATCAATACTTCAAAGATATGATGAAAACACTTTACGGTGAACTGTCCACCCTATTTCCGGCGGCAGCTGAAAAGTGCAGTTTTGAAGATATCCTGGATCTTTGCAGAAGAACCGCAGAAAACGAATCATCTATGCTGTCAGATATTAATGCCGGGCGCAAAACAGAAATTGAGTCTATGACTGGATATGCATTGAAAGTTGCTGAAGAAAAAAATTACTTACCTGTCATTCTGCCATTTCTGGAGAAAGGTATTCTTGCAATCGAAACAGGGAGGGAAACAGACTAGTGGAGGCTGCAGCTATATTCATCAGTGTACTGTTATATGCCCCGTATCTGATTTATCTGATTGTATTTATAGCAATAAAAAAGCTGTCATCCAGACACAGGTTAGCAGTCTCATCAGGGATTAATATCACAACTCCATTTTTAATCGGGTCAGTTTATTTCCTCATCCTTTTTATTTGGGATATTTCGATGTTGTGGATGATCTCTTTGATTATCGCATCCATAGGGATTATGGCTGCATTTTACATTAGAAGTAAAAAAGATGATTTCACATTTGGTCACATTTTAAAAAGTACATGGAGACTGTCCTTTTTAATTTTTTTTATGATCCACTTCACATTGGTCATTGCGGGAACGGCACTCGCAGTTTATAAATCATTACTTTAACAAGCATTATTCTTTCGGCTTTCGAAAAGTAGATGGTATAATGACGATGGACTAATGTGGATTAAAGGAGTTTTTATCGATGCTCGTAAAACAATTGGATCTTCCGGCTATACAGCCATTTGCTTCGGCATATATAAACGAATCTTCTATTGCAATGAAACATTTTCATTATTCATATCAGCACGACTTTAATAAGAGGCTGGCTGATCTTGATCAGAGAACGTTTATGCGCAAAGAATTAGCAGCATGTATAGAAACGTATATGAATGAGTTGCCCATATCTGACGAGACCAAGGTTTCACTGTCAGCATTAAAAGAAGATGCAGTCGCAGTCGTTGGCGGTCAGCAGGCAGGATTATTAACCGGACCTCTTTATTCAATACATAAAGTTATTTCAATTATAAAGCTCGCTGAACAGCAGTCTAAAGATCTCGGCAGAAAAGTAATTCCTGTTTTCTGGATTGCCGGTGAAGATCATGACTTTCTGGAAATCAATCATGTGTATACTGAATCAGGTGGAAAGCTAAAAAAGAAGGGTTATCCTGAAAGAGTGTTAACTAAAAAGATGGCTTCAGATATTCAGTATACTCTTTCAGATATGCAATCCTGGATTGATGAGATTCTTGCTGAATTCGGCGAGACCTCTCATACAGCAAAATTGCGCAAAACACTGTATCGGGCTGCATCAGAAAATCAAAATATATCAAAAATGTTTGCCTGGCTTGTAATGGATCTGTTCAAGGATACAGGCCTTCTCGTACTGGATGCAGCAGACCCTGAACTCAGAAAGATTGAATCATCATTTTTCAAACAGCTGATTGAACAGCATGCAACATTGAATCAGGCTGTTTTATCACAGCAGGAAGTATTAAAAAATGATGGTTTTACTCCAATGATCGAATTAGAAGATGATGCGTCAAACTTATTTATAAGAGTTGATGGGGAACGGCAATTGTTATTTAACAGAAACGGTGAGTTTTATGATAAATCCGGCAGAACATATTCATTGGAAGAATTAATGGCAGCTGCAGAGAGTACGCCTGAAAATCTGAGTAATAATGTTGTGACCAGACCGTTAATGCAGGAGTGGCTCATCCCGACACTTGCATTTATCGGCGGACCTGGTGAGATTGCTTATTGGGCGGAATTAAAAACCGGTTTTGAGAAAGCAGGTTTTCAGATGCCACCCGTCGTACCACGCCTTACATTTACAATTGTTGAAAGAAATATTGAACAGGATGCAAAAGAGTTGGATCTATCTGTTAATGAAGTGATCAGCAGAGGCGTTGAAAATGAGAAGACTCATTTCTGGGAAGAAGTTAAAGATCAATCATTGTGTACCTTAATAGAAGAAACAGAAGAACAGTTAATTGAACAATACCATCAAATTAAACACCTGACTTCTGAATATGACCCTAACTTTAATCAGGTGGTGGAAAAAAACCTGAATTTTCATATGAAGCAGCTCTCTTATCTTCAACTGAAATCAGATGAGGCAATCAAGTTAAAGCACGACAATATATTGAGAAAATACGACCGTGTAGCAAATGCCCTCAGACCTTCAGGTGGTCCACAGGAAAGAATCTGGAATATTTACTACTATATTAACCGTTACGGTGATTCTTTTCTTGACGATTTAGTGAAGTCAGAAGTTGAATTTAATCACAAGCACAATATTATATATGTGTAATACCGAGGAGCTGCCAGACAATAACCTGGCAGCTTTTTTATTTTGAAAAATATTTCTCGCTTTAAGTGCGCTTTCGTTTTTGAACAGCTGATGTTTGTGGTTAGAGAACCTAACCCCAGCGTAATGTCGCCGCGACCGCCCGAAGCGGAAATCAGCAGCAATGGAATAAAGACATAATAATATCTTATTTGAGCATCTATTGAAGCCTTTTAAATTATGATCAGTGGACAATGTAATCAAATATATAAATGTTTTTAGAAAATTCATTCACATTTCATTTTTTAATATTACAGTTGTGTTAGAATATGAGAAACGAGTGGTACAAAGTGGGGGACTGTGGTACATTTATTTTGAGAGGTGGGAAGCCTAATGTTCATGGGGGAGTATCAGCATTCAATCGATACGAAAGGGAGAATCATTGTCCCTGCAAAGTACCGTGAACATGTGAAAGATCTTTTTGTCATTACAAGAGGTCTTGACCAGTGTTTATTTGGTTATCCTATGGATGAATGGCGACGCCTCGAAGAAAAAGTACGTTCACTTCCTGTTACTAAGAAAGACGCCAGAGCGTTTGCGAGATTCTTCTTCTCAGGTGCAGTTGAATGTGAAATTGACAAGCAGGGAAGAATTAATCTTCCGAAAAATTTAATCGACTACGCTAAAATTGATAAAGAATGCATGATCATTGGCGTATCTTCAAGAATTGAGATCTGGGATAAAGCAGTGTGGAATGATTACTTATCTGAATCAGAAGAATCATTCGCGGAAATTGCAGAAAATCTGATTGATTTTGACTTATAGAATTCAGAATGTGTTGAGGTGGCAAGGATGTTTGATCATACTACTGTCCTTCTTAAAGAAACAGTTGATGGACTAAATATAAAAACAGATGGAATTTATGTGGACTGTACACTTGGTGGTGCAGGTCACAGTGAATACTTATTATCCCAGTTATCCAGCAAAGGACATCTTTATTGCTTTGACCAGGATGAAACCGCAATTGAACATGCGAAAGAAAAATTGAAGTCATATGAAGGACAAGTTACTTTTATTCAGTCGAACTTCAGACATTTAAAAAGTGAGTTAAATGAACGGGGCGTTGAGAAGGTAGACGGAATTCTTTATGACCTGGGTGTCTCATCGCCACAGCTGGATACACCTGAAAGGGGATTCAGCTACCACCACGATGCGCCACTGGATATGAGAATGGATCAGTCTTCTTCACTAACTGCAAAAGAAGTGGTAAATCAATGGTCATATTCTGATTTGTTAAGAATTTTTTTCCGTTATGGGGAAGAAAAGTTTTCGAAGCAGATTGCCCGAAAGATAGAGGCGGCACGCGAACAGAGAACAATTGAAACCACTGCTGAACTGGTTGAACTAATTAAAGACGGAATCCCGGCACCAGCCAGAAGAAAAGGTGGACATCCGGCTAAAAGAATTTTTCAGGCGATTAGAATTGCTGTGAACGATGAGCTTGGTGTAATTGAGGAGTCTTTGGAACAGGCAATGGAAATGCTGAATCCCGGGGGAAGGATCAGCGTCATTACGTTCCATTCTTTAGAGGACAGAATATGCAAAACAATGTTTAAAGAAGCATCTAAAGGTCCGGAATTGCCTCATGGTCTGCCGGTTATACCTGAAGGCTACGAGCCTGAAATGAAACTAATTACAAGAAAACCGATTACAGCAAGCGAAGAAGAACTTGAACACAACAATCGGTCGAGATCAGCAAAGCTCAGAATTATAGAAAAAAACAGATAAAATTGAAATGGGGGAAATAGAATGATGAACACTGCAAAGAAGGTCGAGCAAAACCCTTCGGTTCAGGTTACACAGAAGAAAGTACTTAAAAAAAGATCTTCTCCGTTTACACTTGGGGAAAAAGTAATCGCTGCTGTATTTGCTGCATTTGTATGCTTTGCAAGTCTTCATATCATTACCGCTCAGGCGGAGATTTACAGTACCAATAAAGATATTCAGCAGCTGGAATCAGATGTGCTGGCCCAGGAAAATGTAAATAATGATCTGACGATTCAAGTTAGCCAAATGAGTACATATGAGCGTGTCTGGGAGAAAGCGAAAGAACTTGGACTCACACTGAATGATTCAAATGTTAAGGTTGTGCAGCAGCCATGAGAAAGTTGAAAAAGAATTGGGGAGCCTACCTGTTATTTATGGTATTTGGTGCTCTCTTTTTTTTATTGATAACAAGATTTTTGACATTACAGATTACCGGAGAAGCTGAAGGAAGAGACCTGGCGGCTCAGGCCCAGGCTCAGTATGCAAGAAGTCAGATTCTCGAAGCTGAAAGGGGTAAGATCCTTGACCGCAACGGTGAAGTGATTGCTGAAGATACCCAGACGTATAAAATTGTTGCAGTTTTAGATGAAAACCTGACTACAAACGAAGAAAATCCGAGGCACGTTATTGATCCTCAAACAACAGCTTCAACACTTTCAGAGTATCTGGATTTAAGCGAAGCTGAAATTATGGAGATTTTAACACAGGAACGTAAACAGGTTGAATTCGGGACTGAGGGAAAAGACATTCCGCTTGAAATCAAGCAGCAGATTGAAGATGCAGAACTGCCTGGCATCTTTTTCCTCCAGGATTTAAAACGGTTCTATCCGAATGGAATTTTTTCATCCCACCTGATCGGCTATGCACAGCCTGAAACGACAGAAGATGGAATGGTTAAAACGGTTGGGCAAATGGGTGTAGAGAAAAATCTGAATGAATATCTTGAAGGAAAAAATGGTGAGCTTTCTTTTGAGACTGATGCACGCGGTTATTTGCTGCCAGGTGGTGAAGAAGCTCTTACTAAGGCAAAAGATGGTCATGATGTATATTTGACGCTTGATAAAAAAATTCAAACTTTTCTCGAAGACGCAATGAGCCAGGTTTCAGATGAGTACAATCCTGGAAATATGTTCGGCATTGTAGCCGATGCAAAAACAGGTGAAATTCTTGCCATGAGTCAGCGGCCTACATTTGATCCTGACACAAGGGTTGGTTTAAGTGAAAATTGGTACAACCAGATTGTTGAAAGTACTTTTGAACCCGGTTCCACCTTTAAAACGTTCTCACTTGCAGCAGCCGTTGAAGAAGGTGTTTTTAATCCAAATGCAACTTATCAATCGGGTTCATACGATGTACTCGGACAAAAAATTAACGACCATAATGTAAGCGGCTGGGGAACGATCAGCTATTTAGAAGGTGTTCAGCGTTCTTCAAATACCGCTTTTGCAAAACTACTGGAGCAAATGGGTGATGATGTCTATCGAAATTATCTGGATGATTTCGGATTTGGTCAAATGACGGATATAGACCTTCCGAATGAAGCACCTGGAAATATCCTTTATAACTATCCGATTGAAAAAGTAACAACAATTTTCGGGCAGGGCACTACTGTTACACCTCTGCAGATGATTCAGGCGGAAACCGCGATTGCAGGTGATGGAAAGATGAAAAAACCGTTTGTCTTATCAAAAGTGGTAGATCCGGAAACCGGAGATGCAGTGTACGAAGGTGAACCGGAAGTGAGTGGTCAGCCGATCTCAGCAGATACTGCGTCAAAAGTAAGGGAGTATCTTGCATCAACAGTAACAAGTGAGGTTGGTACCGGGCAACCGTTCAATATTCCTGGCTATGAGGTTGCGGGGAAATCCGGTACAGCACAGATTCCTGACTCTCAGACGGGCAGATATATGACAGGAAGAAGTAACTACCTGTTCTCATTCATCGGAATGGCGCCGGCAGATGATCCTGAATTAATCGTCTATATTGGAGTGCAACAGCCTGATCTCCCTGCAGACGAAATCAGTTCAATTCCTGTATCAAAAGTTTTTAATCCTGTTATGTTAAATAGCTTAAAATACCGTAATATCCAGCCTGCAGAAGCACCTGTAAAAGAAAATGTGACAGTTGAAGATTACACTGGACAAGATCCTCAGTCTGTTAAAGAAAAATTAGAAGGTGAAGGACTTTCTGTTGAAGTAATGGGCAATGGTTCCAGCATTAACCATCAATCCAACATGCATGATGAATTGATGGCTGGAGAACGACTCATTTTAGTCACTGATGAGGAATTAACGATTCCTGATTTCACCGGGTGGTCATACAGAGATGTGGTGAAAGCTGCTGCAACGGCAGACCTCGAGCTTAATGCAACCGGCACCGGGTTTGCAACACAGCAGAACCTGACAGCTAATACGGCAATTGATCAAAGTCAGCCTCTAACAGTGAAGTTTGAAACGCCTGAAGAGACGAGGACAAGATTAAGTCAGCCGCAGGGTGAAGATGAAGATGAACTTCCGCAGGGCTAAGCTGTTTTCCGGCAAAAGCCTTTTCTGACAAAAAGTCAGAAAAGGCTTTTTTGCATACGGAAAGAATCTCAACATACGATGTCAGTATAGATGCAAGAGACAGGAGGAGCGGAGTGCAGCATTTTTCGGAAAGGCTACTGAAAAAAAGGTTGATGGCTGTCTTTGTGTTGTTTCTTATTATTTTTACTGTCATCGTTGTCCGCCTGTTTTATGTACAGGTTTTTTCACACGAAGAGTTATATGAAAAAGCTGTTGAAAGCTGGACCAGAGAGTTACCTTTAGAACCCAAAAGAGGAGCAATATACGATCGGAATGGAGAGGCCATTGTATTAAATGAATCAGCACCGAGCCTATTCATCATTCCGAAGCAGGTAGAAGATCGTAAACGTACAGCGGGTCATTTAAGTGAAATACTGAAAATCTCAAAGAAAAGAGCAGAAGAATATGTAGGGAGAAATGGGTCAATTGAAAAATTGCATCCTGAAGGAAGAAAGCTTAGTTATGAGCAGGTAAGGGCGATTGAAGAGGCAGCACTGCCAGGGGTTTATATAGCAGATGATTATAAACGCTCCTATCCGAATGGGAGAATGCTGTCCCATGTTCTTGGTTTTATAGGTGTAGATAACAGAGGTCTGTCGGGACTTGAGCTTTTATATGATCAGCAGTTGTATGGTGTACAGGGTGCAGAAGGTCTATTTACAGATGCAAAGGGAAAAGAGATGGAGAAAGCAGGATCCTACCATAAAGATCCCGAGCATGGCACGGATCTGCATTTAACGATTGATTTAAATGTGCAAAATGTACTCGAGCGGGAATTAACGAATGCACAGGAGAAATATGAGGCCGATCAGATCTTAGCCATTGCGATGAATCCGAAAACTGGTGAAATTTTAGGGATGGCTTCGCGACCAGACTTCGATCCCGCGAATTATCAAAAGTTTTCTCCGGATATTTATAACAGGGTACTGCCAATTTGGAGAACGTATGAACCGGGTTCGACATTCAAGATCATTACACTTGCAGCAGCTTTGGAAGAAGGGCTTGTTGACCTTGAGAAAGAGCAGTTTTATGACAGTGGCCATGTTGAAGTAGCAGGCGTACACCTTCACTGCTGGCAAAGAGAGGGGCACGGAAGCCAGACATTCCTTGAGGTGGTACAGAATTCCTGTAACCCGGGATTTATTGAGCTGGGTAACAGACTGGGAAAAGACAGACTTTTATCTTACATTCATGACTTTGGATTTGGTCAAAAAACAGGGATTGATTTAACTGGGGAAGCGAGTGGGATCTTATTCAAGCCGGAAAATATGGGTCCGGTTGAACAGGCAACTACGGCTTTTGGTCAGGGGGTTTCGGTTACGCCAATCCAACAGGCAGCAGCTGTTTCAGCGGTCATAAATGGAGGCAACCTGATCGTGCCTACCATTACAAAAAAATGGACTGATCCAACAACAGGAAAAACGATTCAGGAAGTCCCTGTTAAAACAACGAGAAAAGTGATATCTGAGGAAGTTTCTGCAGAAATGAGAGAAGCTCTTGAGTCAGTAGTGGCTCAGGGTACAGGCAGAGGCGCATTTGTTGAAGGATATCGGGTAGGCGGCAAAACGGGAACGGCGCAGAAAGTAGAAAATGGACAATATCTGAAAGATAATTATATCGTTTCCTTTATCGGTTTCGCACCGAGTGATGACCCTGAATTACTTATTTATCTGGCGGTAGACCACCCTAAGAATACGATACAGTTTGGTGGGGTAGTTGCTGCACCTATTGTAGGAAACATCATTGAAGAGTCTTTAAATGTACTTGGTGTGGAAAGAAGAACAGAACAAATTGAAAAAGAAGTCAGATGGACGGATCCGCTGGAGATTGAGGTGCCGGATCTGAATGGAATGTCAAAAAAAGAATTATTGACAATGAACCTCCCGATTAAGCTTGATATTAAAGGCGAAGGAGAAAAAATTATCAGGCAGTCACCCGAGCCGGGAGCAGTAATATCAGAGGGAGAAACACTTCGAATATTTGTAGGTCAATAGCATTCTTTTGACCTATCAGTTAAAATAGAAATATAAGAAATGTTCGAGGAGTTGAATGTATGAGACTTTCAGAGCTGACAGGCTGCCTGCCATTTTATGTGATGAAAGGCCCTGAATCAGACCCTGAGATCGTGAAGGTTTGTCATCACCATCAGGATGTAGAACCGGGATCACTATTTACAGCTATTAAAGGTGAAAAGTCTGATGGCAGGTTTTATATAGAAAAAGCAATTGAAAAAGGTGCAGCAGCAGTTCTTTCTGACACTGAATATGACTTGTCTGTTCCCCTCATCATGGTCAAGCAGCCACGTCATGCTTTAGCGTATATCGCCAATCATTTTTATGATTATCCGAGCTTCGGCCTGAATGTGATCGGTGTAACAGGAACGAATGGTAAAACTACAGTTACACATATGGTTCACGGTGTACTTGAATCAGCTGGGATTAAAACAGGTATCATAGGTACTCTCTATATGAAACAGGGAGATCGCATTAAGAAATCTGAGAATACAACGCCTGATAGTTTGCTTCTTCAGCAGACACTTGCAGAATTCAGAGATGAAGGATCACGGGCTGCTGTTCTTGAAGCCTCTTCACACGGATTGTCACAAGGAAGAATGTACGGCTGTGATGTTGATATTGCGATTTTAACGAATTTAACACAGGATCACCTCGATTATCATGAAACAATGGAACATTATAAGTGTGCGAAAACACTTTTATTTTCACAACTGGGTCACACGCATGTAAAAAACGCTCCCAAGTTTGCCGTGTTGAATCATGACGACCCTTTTTCGAAAGAGGTAGCAACAGCAACATCTGCCCATATCATTACTTATGGAATCACCAGTGAAGCAGATGTTTATGCAAAAAACATTCATTCATACAGTGAAACGACTTCATTTACGATCTGTACCCCTTCTGGAGAAACAGATGTTGAATTAAGGTTTGCAGGAATGTTTAATGTCTATAATGCACTAGCGGCTGCGGCAGTTGGATTTGTAAAAAGAATTCCGACTGGAGTGATTGCCAAAGGATTAGAAAGTGTATCGGGGGTACCGGGCCGTTTTGAAATCGTTAAGCACAATGGGCCGTATACTGTCATCGTTGATTATGCACACACCCCTGACAGCTTAAAAAATATTTTGCAGGCGGCGGGCGAAATGAAGCCTAATAAATTGATCACAGTGATCGGCTGTGGAGGGGACAGAGATCGCGCCAAACGACCTATTATGGCTAAAATCGCATGTGAATTTGCTGATTATGCAGTATTCACTTCAGATAATCCAAGAAGTGAAGATCCCAAAAAAATTCTAAGAGACATGGAAAAAGGCGTCCAGGGTAACAGCTATATTTCACTTGTAGACCGTCGTGCAGCCATAAAATATGCACTAAAATCAGCAGAAGCAGGTGACATCATTATTATTGCCGGAAAGGGACACGAGAAATATCAGCTAATAAATAAAGAGAAAATCCCTTTTGATGATAAGTCTGTTGCTGAAAGTATATTAAACGAAATGTTGATTGAAGACGTTTAATTAATAGCATCAGTTATTTAGCACAGCGTAAAATCGTTGTGCTTTTTAATATGTCTTACTGATGTAAAACAAACATAAAAGGACTTTTGTATCGAAATTAAAATGTCAAAAAATTTACCGTTGTAACCATCATGATTATGGTAAAATGGGAGATTGTCAGCATACAACGTAAAAAGTAAAATAAAATGGACCGATTTGTTAGGAGGAAGCAAGATGTCAGTATGGGCTGTAATATGGGCGGCAATATTTGGATTTGGAATTTCGGCAGCGACAGCTCCGGTATTTATTCCTTATCTAAGAAGATTAAAATTTGGACAAAGTATCAGGGAAGAGGGTCCTGAATCACACCAGAAAAAATCGGGAACACCTACAATGGGCGGACTGATTATTATCAGTGCAATTACACTCGCGACAATCATAGTCAGTGCGATTTACGCTGTTCTTTCTGTTACAACATTATTATTATTAATGGTTATGATTACATTTGGGGTGCTTGGCTTCTTAGATGATTTCATCAAAGTAGCTAAAAAAAGAAATCTTGGCCTGACCTCTAAGCAAAAGCTTTTGGGGCAAATTGTGATCGCAATTATTTTTTATATTATTTTCAGTGCAAATGACTTTTCATCTATTATTTCCATTCCGTTCACATCATTTGAACTGAATCTTGGAATTTTATATGTTGCATTCGTTATTTTCTGGTTAGTTGGTTTTTCAAATGCTGTTAACCTGACTGATGGTCTGGATGGTCTTGTGTCCGGAACAGCCGTGATCGCATTTGGTGCATTTGCATTGATTGCATGGCAGCAGGATCAGCTTGCTCTGGCGATATTTTGTATGGCTGCAGTAGGCGCACTGCTTGGATTTCTATTATTTAATGCGCACCCTGCTAAAGTTTTTATGGGAGATACAGGTTCACTGGCACTCGGTGGTGCGATTGGTACAGTTTCCCTTCTGGCCAAGCAGGAAGTATTGCTATTATTAATTGGGATCGTTTTTGTATTAGAAACATTATCTGTCATGATACAGGTTACTTCTTTTAAAACTACAGGAAAAAGAGTGTTCAAAATGAGCCCGCTTCATCACCACTTCGAACTGACTGGCTGGTCAGAATGGAAAGTGGTCACTGTTTTCTGGACAGTCGGTCTTACAGCGGGTGTTCTGGGCGTTCTGATGGGAGTGTTTGGTTAATGATTGATTACAAAGGTTATCAAAATAAAAAAATTCTGGTGGTCGGACTAGCCAAAAGCGGAGTAGCTGCTTCTTTGCTTCTTCATAAGCTTGGGGCATTTGTTACAGTGAATGACTGGAAGCCGCTGTCAGAAAACAAAGATGCGCAACAGCTGCTGGATCAGGGTATCAAAGTGATCTGCGGGAGTCATCCTGTAGAACTTCTTGATGAAGGGTTTGAACTCATCGTTAAGAACCCAGGTATTCCTTACTCAAACCCGCTTATCAAAGGTGCGATTGCAAAAGGAATGCCAGTCATTACAGAAGTGGAACTTGCATATCACATCAGTGAAGCTCAACTAATTGGCGTAACGGGTACAAATGGTAAGACTACAACAACTACACTCATTCATGAAATGATTACAAATGATGATAAAAAGTCTTATGTAGCAGGGAATATTGGAACTGTTGCATGTGAGGTTGCTCAAATTGCGAACAAAGGAGAGGCGATGGTCATTGAATTATCGTCCTTTCAGCTGATGGGAATACGTCAATTTGCACCATCTATTTCAATCATTACGAACATCTATGATGCCCACCTTGACTATCATTCTTCTAAACAGGAATACGTGGAAGCGAAAGCTGCAATCACAAAAAACCAGAGTGAAGAAGATATGTTAATAGTAAATGCAGACCAGGAAGAATTAATGTCTGCAGTAGAAAACACAAGAGCAACAGTTATTCCGTTTTCAACCAAAAAAGTACTCTCTGAAGGGATTTCTTCAGATGGTGAGCACATTGTGATGAATGGTGAATCTGTGATTGCACTTAGAGATATCGTTCTTCCAGGAAGACACAACCTTGAAAACATCATGGCTGCAATCGGTGCAGCTAAAACATATGGTGTTTCTAATGAAAGTATCAGAAAAGTCCTCGGAGAATTTTCAGGTGTTAAACACCGTACACAATTTGTTAGAGAGTTGAACGATATTAAGTTTTATAATGATTCAAAAGCAACAAATGTACTTGCAACTCAAAGTGCACTTGAAGCATTTAAAGTACCTACAGTGCTTTTATGCGGCGGTCTGGATCGCGGTAACAGTTTTGATGAATTGGCATCATCAATGTCCAATGTGAAATCAGCAATTGTTTTTGGTGAAACTGCAGACAAAATGTCTGAAACTGCAAAAAGTGCAGGTGTGGAAAATATAATTAAAGTAAAAGATGTTGAAGAAGCTGTTGCTGCAGCTTCAGAAGTTGCAATTAGTGGTGATGTCGTCTTATTGTCACCTGCATGTGCAAGCTGGGATCAGTATCCAACATTTGAAGTGCGTGGAGACATATTTATTGATGCGGTGAATAAGCTGAAGTAAATAAGTTGAAGGGACGAATGTAATGGATCGTCTGCTGTTTTCTTTCGTACTGATCTGTTCAATATTTGGTGTTGTTTTAATTGACAGCGCAAGCAGTGTGTGGGCATTTGACCGTTTTGGTGATGCCCATTTTTTTTCGAAAAGACAAGCAGTATATTTAGCAGCAGGATTAGTCGCCATGATGATTATTTCGAAACTGGATTATCTATTCTGGTACAGACACGCAAAATTAATTTACATATTTTCAGCTTTATTATTAGTGCTTGTTTTAATTCCTGGTATTGGGTTAGAGCGCAATGGATCTCAAAGCTGGATTGGTGTTGGACCTATTTCCATTCAGCCTGCTGAGTTGGCTAAAGCAGGCGTATTAATGATGACGGCTGCATTAATCAGCAGGTCCACGAGAAAATTAACAATGAAGAAAATGATTTTGTTAATGTCAGTTGTGCTGATGCCTTTTGGGATCGTCATGCTCCAGCCAGACCTTGGTACAGGTACAGTTTTAGCAGGAAGCGGTCTATCGCTGCTTTTTTTAGCCGGCGTAAGCATTCGCTTTTTTCTATTTTTATTTGGTGCGGGCATCACAGGGTTTGCAGCACTGGTGATTGCTGCTCCATACAGAATGCAAAGAATTTACTCATTCATTGATCCCTGGCAGGACCCATTAGGCGCAGGTTTTCAAATCATTCAGTCCCTCTACGCAGCTGGACCGGGAGGGTTATTTGGGGCCGGATTTTTTGATAGCAGACAAAAACATTTTTATCTTCCTGAACCTCAGAACGATTTTATCTTTGCTATTGCTGCTGAAGAAATGGGGCTGGCAGGAAGTGTGATAATCGTATTGTTGTTTTCAAGTGTGATCTGGAGAGGAATATTAATCGCACTTGGAGCACCGGATGTCTTCAGTAAAATGCTTGCCGGTGGAATTGTGATCTCGCTTGGACTGCAGGCTGTAATCAACATATCTGTTGTGATTGGGCTGATTCCTGTTACAGGTATTACACTGCCTTTTTTCAGTTATGGCGGCTCATCTCTCATGGTAGTCCTGTGTATGTGCGGGATCTTACTGAATATTAGCCGGCATTCTAGAATTTAGGTATTTTACATTTTCATGACGATCAACAAGTTTCTGTATGTTATACGCATACAATAGTGTAGTATTAAGGTAGATTCAGAAAGACTAATGTTATTGCGGTTCAACCGCGTGACTGGAGTGAATTGAATGAAACGCAAGCCGGTTGTCTCACTTGAAGACAGAGTGCCGCAGTTAAGACAGCGCCGGCGTAAAAAAGCGAACAGGCGCTTAGTTGGAGTTGTTCTGCTATTCGTCTTCTTAATTATTATCGTGTTATATTTTCAATCTCCTTACAGTAAAGTGCAGAATATTCATATAACAGGAAACAGTGGGATCTCTGATGAGCAGGCTGTTCAGCTTAGCGGAATTTTAGCCGGAGACCCTTATTGGACTTTAAGCACGGATGATGCCGAAAAAAGACTCAAAGATAATAAGATGATCAGAGATGCAGAAGTAAAAAGGGATTTACCTTTAAATGTCGAAGTTACAATTGAAGAATTTGAAAAAGTGGCGCTTAGCAGAGAGGGACAGCTTTATAGAGCGGTCTACGAAAATGGCTTTGTGAGTGAACCCCAACCAGTGCAGGATATTGATTTTAGCGCTCCGGTATTGAATGGCTTCCAGCAGGGGGAGGCAGTGAATGATCTTGCTGCAGCTCTGTCGGATCTTCCTGGAAATGTGTTAAACGCCATTTCTGAAGTGCACTATTCTCCTTCCGAAGTTGATCCCAACAGAATCATATTATACATGAATGATGGATTTGAAGTTCATGCAGTAATACCTACACTTGCAGAAAAAATGACTCACTATCCTTCGATTGTAAGTCAGCTTGATCCAGAAGTTAAAGGTGTAATTGACCTGGAAGTAGGATCTTATTTCAGGGCTTATAATGCAGGAGAAGCGGCAAACGGGGAGACAGACGAAACGCTTGATGAGCAGATTGAAGAAGCTGCTGAGGGATTGCCTGATAACGATGTACCATCCATCGAGGAAAACTCAGGAGGATAAATTCTGTTAAAGTATTAATTTGTCAGTAAAATCGGTCATTTATTACTTTTCTGAGTATCTCAATTGGTGTAGACTATATCTATTGAGGTTTCATAGGTGAAACAGCAAGAATGCTATTCTTTTAAAAGTCTAGTGTTTATTGAAAATAAAATACGAATTCTTAAATGAAATGCTTTCATAATGTTCATTGTTGATTCTGCATCGTTTTATGGTTGGAGCGTAAAGCGGCGGCTCACTGCCGTCCGTAGGCGTTCACCTGAAACGGAAATCAGCAGTTAACTTTAAAAAAGCAAATGAAAAATAATTATTTAAAACTAAACATGTATGTTTACAGGTTTGAAGGAGGTGCCACACTTGAGCAATAACGAATATTATGTCAGTCTTGACATTGGATCATCATCTGTGAAAGTTGTTATTGCAGAACTGGTCCATGATTCAGTAAATATTATTGGAGTCGGAAATGTAGAATCTGAGGGAATCCGTAAAGGATCAATTGTTGATATTGATGAAACCGTGCAATCTATTCAGAAAGCAGTAGATCAGGCTGAACGGATGACGGGCCTTTCAATACATAATGTAATTGTCGGAATACCGGCTAATCATGTAGCTTTACAGCCATGCCATGGGGTAGTGGCAGTTTCTACAGAAGATAAAGAAATTCGTGATGAAGATATTGCACGCGTTTTGGATGCGGCACAGGTAATGCCTATGTCACCGGACAGAGAATTAATTAATGTAATACCACGACAGTTTATCGTGGATGGTTTGGATGAAATTAAGGATCCGCGTGGTATGATCGGTGTCCGGCTGGAGCTGGAAGGCACTGTAGTAACAGGGTCGAAAACAATGCTGCACAACATTTTACGCTGTGTAGAGAAAGCTGGACTTGAAGTTTCAGACATTTTTCTTCAGCCTCTTGCTGCAGGAACGATTGCTTTATCTAAAGATGAACAGGATCTTGGTACCGCAATCATTGATATTGGCGGGGGTTCTACCAGCATCGCGGTGTTTGAACATGGTCATCTGATAGCGGCATCGACTGTTCCGGCAGGTGGAGAGCATATTACGAAAGATCTTTCAATCGGCCTCCGCACGACAACGGATGACGCTGAAAAAATCAAGCGCAAACATGGTCATGCATTTTATGATTACGCTTCAGAAGATGAAGTGTTCAGTGTGCCGATCATCGGCAGTGACCAGCATCAGCAATTTAACCAGCTGGAAATCTCTGATATCATTGAAGTAAGAATGGAAGAGATGTTTGAATTAGTACTGAACGAATTAAAAAGACTGAACATCCATGATTTACCTGGAGGATTCGTCCTTACTGGTGGATCAGCTGCTATACCGGGAGTATTAGAACTTGGACAGGCAGTGCTTCAAAATCAGGTTCGGGTAGCAGTGCCGGATTATATTGGTGTAAGAGAGCCTCAATACACAACAGCAGTCGGATTAATTAAATATGCATATAAACATGCGAAGCTGCAGGGTCATGCAGATAAGCAGCCTTCTGCCTCAGAGTTTGAAAACAATGAGTATGCACCGAAAAAAACCAGAAATACTGAATCGGGCTCAAAGCAGCAGAAACCAAAGCAGAAAAATGAAGAGGGAAGATTTAAAAAACTATTTGGATACTTCTTTGAATAGGAGTTCTGGAAAGTAATTTGAATTTAGGAGGATTTGCGATGTTAGATTTCGATACGAATGTTGATTCCCTGGCAACGATAAAAGTCATCGGTGTAGGCGGCGGCGGTAACAACGCTGTTAACCGAATGATCGAGCACGGCGTTCAGGGAGTAGAATTTATAGCAGTTAACACAGATGCCCAGGCACTTAATCTTTCTAAAGCGGAAATTAAGATGCAAATCGGCGGTAAGCTTACACGCGGACTTGGAGCGGGTGCAAATCCTGAAGTAGGTAAAAAAGCAGCTGAAGAGAGCCGCGAGCAAATTGAAGAAGCAATCAAAGGTGCGGACATGGTATTCGTAACAGCTGGTATGGGCGGCGGTACCGGAACGGGTGCTGCACCGGTTATTGCTCAAATTGCGAGAGAACTTGGCAGCCTGACTGTCGGAGTAGTAACTCGTCCGTTTACTTTTGAAGGACGCAAACGTGCAACTCAGGCCGCAGGCGGTATCAGTTCAATGAAAGAAGCGGTTGATACACTGATTGTCATTCCAAATGACAGACTGCTTGAAATCGTTGATAAGAGTACACCTATGCTTGAGGCATTCCGTGAAGCTGATAATGTACTTCGTCAGGGTGTTCAGGGTATTTCAGATTTAATTGCAGTTCCCGGTCTCATTAACCTCGACTTTGCAGATGTGAAAACAATCATGTCTAATAAAGGTTCTGCTTTAATGGGTATTGGTGTTGCATCTGGAGAAAATCGTGCGTCAGAAGCAGCTAAAAAAGCCATTTCAAGCCCATTGCTTGAGACATCTATTGATGGGGCGCAGGGTGTGCTAATGAATATCACCGGCGGTACGAACTTAAGCTTATATGAAGTTCAGGAAGCAGCTGACATTGTTGCAAGTGCTTCAGATCAGGAAGTAAACATGATCTTTGGGTCTGTTATTGATGAGGATCTGAAGGATGAAATTCTTGTAACTGTTATTGCGACAGGATTTAACGAAACACCAAACCAGGCTAAACCGACTCGCCCGCAAATGGGTGGTCAGGTAAGACAACAGCCTCAACCCCCTAAGCGTGAAAGAGAAAGGGATAGAGAGCCTGTAAGAGAACAGCACCATCAGCGTGAGGAAGCTCCTCAGGCAGAACAGCAAACCCGTAATCAGCAGCCTGTAGAAGATACACTTGATATTCCAACATTTCTTCGTAATCGTAACAGACGAAGAGGATAATCTAATATTTTTAGAAAGTTCGGCGTTTTTACGCCGGGCTTTTTTTTGTGGGTTAGTGGCGTAATTTATCCAACGAATTATTTAATTTTATTGATGAACTGACAAGTTTCGTTCGTAGTTGTTTGTAGAATGTGGTTATCAGGAGGGCAGGATCAATGACATTGTATATCGAGTATTTACTTTTGGTAAATATTTGTGGAGGGCTGCTTTTGTTATTTGCGGCGAACAAGTGTCTAAGAACGGGAATAAAGGTTCGGTCCGCATGTACCATACTACTTTTGCACACTGCCATGGAATGGATTGTTTTTTCATATTACCCACAAGTTTCAGGTTTGCTTTCAGCAGTTTCCATTTTGGTCATCAGTAAATATGCTGTAAAAGGTCAAGCTGTTTCGCATGTTGCACTTATTATTTTAATCGTTTTTTCTTCAGGATCATTGACTACTTTTACAAATAATTTACTGAATATTCAGTCATATTATTATCATTTCATCATGCTGTTGCTCATTTTAGTGGGGCATTCCTTAGTGACTCAAAGAATATCTCAAGGGCTCACCTATTCTTCTGTACAAGCATCTTTCGTTTGTGAAGTGAAACTGACACAAAAGAACAAGCATTGGACAGGAAGGGGATATTTGGATTCTGGAAATGCCCTCTCAACTCCCTTTAATGGGAAGCCGGTTATGTTTGCTGATTCATCTGTTGCAGCGCATCTTTTACCTGAAGAAATGGTTTATTATCTCAATGGTCAAGCAGAATGTCCTCATGAATGGAAACAAAAAATTTCTTTCATTCCATCAAAGTCGATTCATAAGGAATGTGAAATCCTGATCAGTGTTGAATGTGACAGTGTGGAGGTACTTTCAGGTGGAAATAAATTTGTTTTTGAAAAAATGCCTGTGGTTTTCAGCAAGGAAAATTATTATGTGGAGCAATCATGTCATTGTCTTCTGAGTCCATTACAAATGCTTCACTGCTATCAAAAATAAGGGGTGCTGTGAAATGAATTTACTGGATGCAAAAAAGAAAGTTCAATTATGGCTCGTTCAGGTTACCGGAAAGATAAAGGTAAAAGAAATTCATTACATTGGAGGTAGTGAAGCACTCCCGTCTCCACTCGAAAGACCTGAAGAAGCCAAGGTGCTGGCAAGACTGGCAAAAGGTGATGAACAGGCAAGGTCGCTACTGATAGAAAGAAACTTAAGATTGGTTGTCTACATCTCGAGAAAATTTGAGAATACAGGTATTAATCTTGAAGATTTAATTAGTATCGGCACAATAGGATTAATCAAAGCAATTAACACTTTTAATATTGAAAAAAACATCAAACTTGCGACATACGCATCAAGGTGTATTGAGAATGAAATTCTGATGTATTTGAGAAGAACAAGTAAATTAAGATCTGAAGTATCATTTGATGAACCACTGAATACTGACTGGGACGGAAATGAACTGTTGTTATCCGATGTCTTAGGAACGGAAAACGATCTGATCGTAAAGGGTATTGAAGAGAAAATGGACAGAGTACTACTTTATCAGGCTTTAAATATTTTGGATGAGAAAGAATCATTTATTATTGAATCCCGTTTTGGGCTGAATGGCAGGAAGGAGCATACGCAAAAAGATGTAGCAGATATGATGGGCATTTCCCAGTCCTACATATCCAGACTTGAAAAAAGAATCATTAAGCGGCTGCAGCGGGAAGTAGCAAAATTAGTGTAGCATCCATTCTTTTCCTATGGTGAATACCCGCATATTTTTTTTCTGCAGGGACATACTGAACGAGAACAATTACTCCCGACTGGAGGAAATCTCATGTCCCGGAAAGTTGAAATATGTGGTGTTGATACTTCTTCACTCCCAATATATAAAAATGAAGAAATGAGACAGTATTTTTCTGCTTTACAAAATGGCGATAGCGAAGCCAGGGAAAAGCTGGTTTACGGAAACTTAAGACTGGTACTAAGTGTTATTCAACGTTTCAGCCACCGGAGTGAAAATCCGGATGACTTATTTCAGGTAGGCTGTATTGGCCTGTTAAAATCAATTGACAACTTTGACCTTGGTCAAAATGTCCGTTTTTCAACTTATGCAGTACCTATGATCATAGGAGAGATCAGAAGACATCTCAGAGATAATAATCCAATCCGTGTTTCAAGGTCTCTTCGTGATATCGCCTATAAATCATTAAAAGCAAAAGAGGAATTAATCACAGAAACTTCAAAAGAACCTACATTGCGCGAAATTGCCGAGCGGACCGAAATTCCAGAAGAGGATATTGTATTTGCACTTGATGCGATTCAGGAACCTGTTTCACTATTCGAGCCTGTCTATCAGGACGGCGGAGATCCGGTGTATGTGATGGACCAGGTGAAAGACACACGCGTCAGTGATGAACGTTGGATAGAGGAATTATCAATTAGAGAAGGAATGCTCGATTTAGAAGATAGGGAGCGGCTCATCTTAAAAAACAGGTTCTTCAATGGTAAAACCCAAATGGAAGTAGCTGAAGAGATCGGAATATCCCAGGCACAGGTTTCAAGGCTTGAAAAAGGTGCCATCAAACAAATGAATAAGTATTTTTCATGAGAGAAGAATGAGCAGTTCTTCTCTTTTTTTGGTGTGCCCGGCATGGGTAATAACTTGACGGTGAAAGTCCGCTACAGGCTTGGCAGTAGGAACTGTTAGCTAACGGCAAGGGT
>NZ_SORX01000006.1 GCF_004405125.1 Jeotgalibacillus salarius | reverse complement strand
CATGCCTGCCTGTCACGCAGGAGATCGCCGGTTCGATCCCGGTCGGGACCGCCATAACGTTTTCCATGACACTGGTCATGGTTATTTTTTTGTTTAAAGACTAAACTTTTTCGTGTAAACTTATAGATGAACTGACGGACTGACTCCATGCGGGTGAGTCTTTTTTATTGATATAGAACGGCGGGGTGAATAGATTGAAGACATTTGAATGGAGATCTTCTTCGTCTGAAGAGACTGCTGAATTTGCAGAAAAGCTGGGTGCGCTGTTGCAGGCAGGAGATGTGCTGACGCTTGAAGGCGATCTTGGCGCAGGGAAGACAACATTTACAAAAGGGCTTGCTAAGGGGCTTGACATTAAAAGAACGGTGAACAGCCCGACTTTTACTATAATGAAGGAATACCAGGGGAGACTGCCGCTTTACCATATGGATGTGTATCGTGTGGAGAATGAGTTTGAGGATCTTGGATTTGATGAATATTTTAATGGGGATGGCGTTTGTGTGGTTGAGTGGGCGCATTTGATTGCGGATCAGCTGCCTGAAGAAAGACTTGAGATGTTTATCTACTATATAGATGAGGCGTCCAGAAGATTTGAGCTTGTGCCGCGTGGCGGACGTTATGAATCGTTATGTGAGGAGATTTTAGAATGATTGTACTTGCAATGGATACGTCGAATCAGCCGCTGTCGCTTGCTGTCATGAAGGATGGTGCGGTGATGGGTGAGAAGCTGATTAATATAAAGAGAAATCATTCGCTGCAGGCGATGAGTGCGGTAGAGGAGCTGCTGGGTTCGCTTGATTTAAAGCCGGGCGCTTTAGACCGCATTGTTGTAGCAAAAGGACCTGGTTCATATACAGGTGTGAGAATTGGTGTGACATTGGCTAAGACTATGGCCTGGTCATTAAAGATACCGATTGTAGGTGTGTCGAGTCTGCTTAGTCTTGCGTGGCCTGGAAAGTATTTTGATGGGGTTGTTGTGCCCCTGATGAATGCGCGGAGAGGTAATGTTTATACCGGGCTTTATGAGTATCAAGACGGTTGGCAGACGCTTGAAGAGGATCGCAATATGGCAATGAGTGAATGGCTCACACATCTAGCTGAGCGTGAAGAGAATGTGTTGTTCACGGGTGCTGATGTGGAAGTGTTCTGGGAAGAGATTCAGTCGGTACTTGGTGAGAGGGCATATCATGTTTCGACAGAAGAGGCATTTCCGAGTGCTGCTGTGATGGCGAAGCATGCTGAAGGATTGCCGGATGAGGATGCGCATGGTTTTGTGCCGAATTATATCCGTCTGGCAGAAGCGGAATCAAATTGGCTGAAAGAGCAGGAAAAGAAGAATGGATGAGATCCGCTTTCGCTGGATGACGTATGGTGATATTGATGGAGTGCTTGCCGTAGAGGAAGCTTCTTTCAGTTCACCGTGGAGTCGGGAAGCGTTTGAAAATGAGATGACGATTAATCAGTTTGCGAAGTACCTGCTGCTTGAAGTGGATGGGAAGATTGCAGGTTATTGCGGGCTTTGGCTTGTGATGGATGAGGCGCATATTACAAATGTAGCTGTTGTGCCTGAACTGAGGGGGCACCAGCTTGGTAAGAAAATGATGGTGAAAGTAATGGACATGCTCCGTTCAGAAGGGGCAACGATGATGACGCTTGAAGTGAGAGTAAGTAATCATATTGCCCAGTCACTGTATGAAGGGCTTGGTTTTTCAAAAGGCGGCATCAGGAAGAATTATTATTCAGATAATGGAGAGGATGCATTGGTCATGTGGGTGAAGTTAAATGAGCAGTGAAACGTTGATTTTAGGAATTGAGACGAGCTGTGATGAGACTGCTGCATCTGTTGTGAGAAATGGAACGGAAATCGTTTCGAATGTAGTCGCTTCACAGATTGAAAGTCATAAGCGTTTTGGCGGTGTGGTACCTGAGATTGCTTCCCGTCATCATGTAGAACAGATGACGATTGTGGTGGAGGAAGCTTTGGAAAAGGCTGACGTAACAATGGATGAGATTGATGCCATTGCTGTTACAGAAGGTCCCGGACTTGTAGGTGCCTTAATTATAGGAGTAAATGCTGCTAAAGCAATGGCTTTTGCTCATCAGAAACCTTTGATAGGCGTTCATCATATCGCGGGGCATATCTATGCGAACCGTTTAATAGAAGAAATGAAGTTTCCGCTGTTATCACTGGTAGTGTCGGGTGGTCACACTGAACTTGTATTAATGAAGGAACACGGTTCTTTTGAAGTGATTGGTGAGACGCGTGATGATGCTGCGGGTGAGGCATATGATAAAGTGGCGAGAACGCTTGGACTGCCTTATCCGGGTGGACCTCATATTGACCGTCTTGCTCATGAGGGGACACCTTCTGTGAAGTTACCGAGAGCGTGGCTTGAGGAAGGTTCGTACGATTTCAGCTTCAGCGGGTTAAAGTCTGCTGTGATTAATACGCTTCATAATGCAGAACAGCGTGGTGAAGAGATCGATGTGAAGGATCTTGCTGCTAGCTTTCAGGAGAGCGTTGTGGAAGTGCTGACAGAGAAAGCGAAGCGTGCGGTTGAAGAGTATGATGTGAAACAACTGTTGCTTGCTGGAGGCGTCGCTGCTAACAAAGGACTGCGGACGCGTTTGACAGAGATGTTTGAGACGAGTGACGTAGAGCTTGTGATTCCGCCGTTGTCATTGTGTACGGATAACGCAGCGATGATTGCGGCTGCAGGTACAGTGATGTATGAGCAGGGGAAACGCTCAACATTGGCGATGAATGCGAATCCGGGACTGATGTTATAAATGTAAGGCGTCTGCTGATCAGGGCAGGCGTCTTTTTGCGTTGTATTTTAGTGAATGTAAACGTACAATACAGTCAGCGAATGATGAAATGGAGCGGTTGTGCATGAACAATGATCAGGTTATACAGGAATACATAAACAGTGAGGAAAAACGTGCACAACTTTACAAGAAAACATTGTGGGTTGTTGTGCTGTCACAAATCTTCGGTGGTGCAGGACTTGCGGCGGGTATAACAGTCGGTGCGCTGCTTGCGCAGGATATGCTCGGGACGGATAGCTTTGCCGGACTTCCGGTAGCGCTATTCACGCTTGGATCTGCAGGTGCTGCGCTTTTAGTAGGGAGACTGTCGCAAAAAGCTGGAAGACGGGTCGGACTTGGTGCAGGATTTATTACAGGAGGCATCGGTGCGCTCGGTGTTGTCGGTGCTGCTGTGCTGGATAATGTTCCGCTGTTATTGATTTCACTGTTGATCTACGGGGCAGGCACTGCAACCAATCTTCAGGCGAGATATGCCGGGACGGATCTGGCGAATGATAAGCAGCGTGCGACTGCCGTCAGCATCGCGATGGTGTCTACAACATTTGGTGCTGTTGCCGGACCAAATCTTGTAGGGGTGATGGGACGATTTGCTGAATCCATCGGCGTCCCGGCGCTTGGCGGTCCGTTTATTTTAGCGGCAGCGGCTTATATTACTGCTGGACTAGTATTATTCATCATGTTAAAGCCTGATCCGCTGCTTATCGCAAGGGCGCTATCAGAATCTGTAAAAGATGAAAGTGTTGCAATTGATCAGTTTGACGTGTCGGGTTTGAAAAGAAGAGGTGTCATTACCGGTGCAATCGTTATGGTGCTGACGCAGATAGTGATGGTTGCTGTGATGACAATGACGCCGGTTCATATGGGGCATCATGGTCACGATTTAAATGCGGTTGGTCTTGTCATTGGCCTGCATATTGCAGCGATGTACCTTCCGTCTTTAGTGACAGGTGTACTGGTAGATAAACTTGGGCGTACATTCATGGCTGCAGCTTCAGGCGTCACGCTGCTTGCGGCTGGTGTCGTAGGTGCATTTGCGCCGGGAGAGTCGCTGACAGGAATGATTGTGGCACTGATGCTGTTGGGGTTAGGCTGGAATTTCGGTCTGATCAGTGGCACTGCAACAATTGTTGATGCGACACACCCATCAGTGAGAGCAAAAACGCAGGGATCAGTTGATGTTTTTATTGCATTATCTGGAGCGGCAGGCGGAGCACTTTCCGGAATGGTTGTAGGAGCTTCAAGTTTTTCAATGCTTTCATTGTGGGGAGGACTGCTGTCGCTGATATTGATTCCGTTGATCTTTTGGGCACGAGGTTCAAAAACGATGAGAAATGAAACTCAGTTGTAAAAAAGCTGAGTTTTTCTGTGGATAAGTTGTTGATAAGTGTAAAGAGGTCTGTATATAACTCAGTGTGTCTTTTCCTGTGGATAATGTTGATAATTGTGTACAACCCTGTGCATAGTGTGCATAACTCTGTTGAAAAGCATGAATTCGCTGTGTGTAGTGTGCATAACTCTGTGTGTTGTAACCATTCTGTAACATTAATTTCACACTCTATACACAATTCATTTGCAATTTTCACACAAATATAAGCAAAAAGTTATTCACAATTGACAGATATTTCGGATATGGAAGAATGGGTGAGAATAAGGGGGATTAGGGTAGGATTAAGATGTCCGGGCTCAGGAGTTTGTGAAAAATGTTGCTGAATTTTAGGGCGATATTGCAGGGCGGGCGAATAGGCTAAATCACAATATTCTAAGAAACACTTTGATTTTTCTCCGAACAGGGTCAGTTGACCTTTGAACATGCGATGTTTTTCTACGAAGAAGCCGAGTTTTTCTACGAACATGACCGTTTATTCTCCGAACCTCGTCTTTTCCAGCAAGACATAGCATAGCACGCTGGCCGGGAGCTAGGCCTAATGACACAATCTCCTGAACCACACGCTGACAAACAAAAAAAAGGAACCCCAAAGGATTCCTGCCCATTCATTCACTCAATTCCTCTTCAAGCTCAGCCCACTCTTCAAGCAGCTGATCCATCTCTGTTTTCGCCTGTTCAATGGCCTGGTTCGATTCCATCACACGCTCGTGATCCTGGAAGATTTCCGGGTCACACAACAGGTTTTCATGTTCTTCAATCGTACTTTCAAGCTCAGTTATCCGAAGCTCAATTTCCTCTAACCGTCTTCGTTTTTTTCGCTCAGCTTTCTGCTTTTCTTTATCAAGCGCAAAGGCCGATTTGTCTGTAGGCTTTTCAGATGCCGGCGCTTTCTCTAAACGCTCACGTTCTTCTATCGCCGCGAGCTCAGCCTGTTCATTGATTTTCTCAATATAATAATCATAGTCTCCAAGGTACTCTGTACTGCCATCTGTTGAAAGCTCAAGTACTTTCGTTGCAAGTCTGTTGATGAAATAACGGTCATGCGAGACAAACAGAATGGTGCCCGGATAATCGATGAGCGCGTTTTCCAGAATCTCTTTACTGTCGAGATCAAGGTGGTTGGTCGGCTCATCGAGAATCAGCAGGTTCGACTTTTGCATCATCAGCTTTGCCAGTGCGAGACGCGCTTTTTCGCCACCGCTTAAAGTCGCTACCGATTTGATCACATCATCCCCCGAAAAGAGGAAGTTGCCAAGTACGGTGCGGATATCCTTTTCATTCTTCATCGGGTAGTCATCCCATAACTCGTTTAACACAGTTTTATTGGAATGGAGCTCAGCCTGTTCCTGATCATAATAGCCAATGCTGACATTTGATCCGTATTGAATCTGACCGGCCAATGCAGGCAGCTTTTTCACAATCGTTTTTAAAAGGGTGGACTTCCCCACACCGTTTGGTCCGATCAGCGCAATGCTGTCTTCCCGAGTTGCAGCTGCATTGATATGCTGCGATACAGGTGTGTCATAGCCAACTGAAAGGTCCTGCAGTTTCAGAACATCATTCCCGCTTTGACGGTCAATCGAAAAGCCAAAGCTGGCTGATTTTTCATCACCTTTTGGACGGTCCATCTTATCCATCTTCTGCAGTTTTTTACGGCGGCTCTGTGCCTGCTTAGTAGTAGAAGCACGGACAAGGTTACGCGCAATAAAGTCTTCTAGGTTCGCAATTTCTTCCTGCTGCTTTTCAAATTCCTTCATTTCACGTTCATAGTCGAGCGCTTTCTGGTCCAGGTAGCGGCTGTAGTTACCGTGAAACTTCTTTGAGCGTCTGCGGGAGATCTCAACAACCTGATTCACGATTTTATCTAAAAAGTAGCGGTCATGGGACACGATCAAAATTGCGCCAGGGTAACCCTGCAGATAAGACTCCAGCCAGCTGAGCGTATCAATATCCAGGTGGTTGGTCGGCTCATCAAGAACCATGACGTCAGGTTTTGTCAGCAGCAATTTACCGAGTGCCAGGCGGGTTTTCTGTCCACCGCTCAATGTGAAAATCGGTGTGTCATAATCAAATGACTGAAAACGGAGCCCGTGGAGGACCGTTCTGATATCCGATTCATACTGATAACCACCGGCGTCCTTGAAATGAACCTGCAATTCATCATATTCAGTCATAATCCGGTTATAGCTTTCCTCGTTTTCGTACACTTCAGGGTCAGCCATCTGCTGCTCCGCTTCACGCAGCCTTTTTTCCATCACTTTTAAATAATCAAAAACACTCATCATTTCTTCCCAGATCGACAGCTCTGATTCGAGTCCGCTATGCTGTTCAAGGTAGCCGATCGAAACGCCTTTAGGCTTATTCAAATCGCCGCCATCATGAGAAAGCTGACCAGCGATGATTTTCAATAGTGTTGACTTACCGGCACCATTCCGGCCGACAAGTGCAATCCGGTCTTTGGTCTGGACTTCTAATTTTATATTTGAAAGAATCTCTTCTGCGCCAAATGACTTGGAGAGATTATTGACCTGCAGTAAAATCATCTGCTTTTCACCTCGTTTTCTTCCTTATATAAGTGTATCGTATCCGCGTGATGATAAGCAATCGGATGCTATTGTGTAAATGCTGCAGACTTTGCAACCGGATACCGTAATGGTGTATGATACAATAGGAACTTGGATTGTATTTAAAAGGAATTTGTTGTGACATATATATAGTTTGGACTTTAATATCCCGGCGTCTGATCTACGTTCCAGGCGGATGCTTTCCGAGCGGAGGACCGTTTTGTGGTCCTATCTTTATCGCTCGCCTTAGGCTGCGGGGTCTCAGCTGTCCCGCTTATCGTTCCGGAGTCACCGCCTTCCACTGCGATCAACGCTGTGCATAAGACATCATTGTTCTTATGAAAAAGGTATATTAATTAAATTCCATTCATAATTGAAGCTTTAATAAGCAATTTTAAGTTTTAATTGTAACTCAGCTGACCCTTGGAGTAGAGGGCGAGGACTCCCGCCCCGGAAAGGGACAGGTGAGACCATTCATGCGAAGCATGGAGGGGCTCACCGCCCGGGGGCAGGAAATCGAAGCCCTCTGCGGAGAGGGTCAGCGGTCTTGAAAGAAGCATCGACAAATTTACATTTTGGAAGCGTTCACAGCTTCACTTTATATGCGGTGTCTCGTGGGCACTGTTGGATTTAGGGGGAGTACAGGAATGAGTCAGGAACAAATGAAGATTCCTCAGGCAACTGCGAAGCGGCTGCCGCTTTATTATCGCTTTTTGAAGAACCTGCATTCATCAGGAAAGCAGCGTGTTTCTTCAAAAGAGCTGAGTGAGGCTGTCAAGGTTGATTCAGCGACAATCAGACGGGACTTTTCGTATTTTGGTGCACTTGGTAAAAAGGGTTATGGTTATAATGTAGAATACCTGCTGTCCTTTTTCCGTAAAACGCTTGATCAGGATGAAACGACGAAGGTAGTGCTGATTGGTGTCGGAAACCTTGGTACTGCGTTTTTACATTATAATTTCCTTAAGAATAACAATACGAAGATTGAAATGGCGTTTGATGCTGATCCGAAAAAAGCGGATACATCGATTGGTGATGTACCGGTCTATGCCATGGACGAGCTTGAAGACAGAGTGAAGGGCAGCGACATTGAGGTTGCAATCCTGACAGTGCCGGCTGGTCCTGCGCAGAAAATTACGGATCGGCTCGTTGATTTAAATGTAAAAGGCATACTCAATTTCACACCAGCGAGACTGACGGTTCCGGAGCATATGAGAATTCATCATATTGATCTGGCTGTCGAGCTTCAGTCGCTCATTTACTTCTTAAAGCATTACAGTACAGATGACGTAGAAACGTCACAATTAGAAGATAATATAGAATAGCCAAACAGCTTATTTTGATTTATGATTAGAGGAGAAAGAGGAGGTGCATGCATCATGTTACCAGGTGGAATCAGCCTTGCCGTGATCGCAGTCGTTGCATTATTAATTTTTGGTCCTAAAAAACTGCCGGAGCTAGGAAAAGCAGCAGGCAGCACCCTTCGTGAATTCAAGGATGCGACAAAAGGACTTGTAGATGACGACGATGATGTAAAACATTCGAAAAAAGATGAAAAACAGCAATAATTACGGGATGGTGGCCATATGAACCAGCAAGATATGACCGTCCATGAACATATAGGTGAAATAAGAAAACGACTCATCATTGTAGTCGTTTTCTTTGTCATTGCGATGGTAGGAGGGTTTTTCTTAGCCGAACCGCTGATGAAATTCCTTCAGTCTTCAGACGAAGCCGCGCAAATGACATTGAACGCATTCCGGGTAACGGATCCTGTAAAGATCTATTTCCAGATTATCATGTTCACTGCGTTGATCATGACGGCACCAATTATACTGTATCAGCTTTGGGCGTTTATCAGTCCTGGTCTGCAGGACAGAGAGCGGAAAGTAACGCTCAGTTATATTCCGGCTTCGGTCATTCTGTTTTTATCAGGTCTGGCATTTGCATACTTTATTTTATTCCCATTCGTTGTCCGTTTCATGATGAACCTGTCGAACAATCTGGAGATTGAACAGGTCATCGGGATTAATGAATTCTTCCAGTTCTTATTCCAAATGACGATTCCATTCGGCTTCTTATTCCAACTGCCGGTGATTATGTTATTTGTGACAAGACTGGGCATCGTCACACCAATGTTTCTGGCAAGCATCCGTAAGTACGCATACTTCGGACTGCTTGTTGTCGCAGCATTCGTGACACCACCTGATATTTTCTCGCACATGATCGTAACGGTGCCACTGATTTTGCTTTATGAAATCAGCTTGTGGATCGCGAAAATCGGTTACAAGAAAGCGCAAAAAGCGGAAGCCGAAAGACTTGAGCAGGAAGAACAGGAACGCAGGGAGCGGATCGACCGCGAGCTTGCGAAAAAGGAAAGCAGCGGGGAGTGATCCCGGCTGCTTTTTTTTTGTGGGGGATGGTTCGGCGAAAAAGGTGTTGTGTTCGCCACTCATAAGGCGATGTTCAATACTTAGACCCGCTTGTTCAACGCAAAGCACGTGGTGTTCGACGTATCTCATGCCAGGTTCGCCACTTCATGACCAAATACCCATCCCGCAAATGCCAGCCACAAACAAAAAAGCAGCGGCCTCAAGCCGCTACTTCTTCTTGTCTTTCATATGCTTCTTAATCTTAAAATGGAGTCCAATCAGTCGGAGTCCTGCGCCGGTATCGTAGGTTGCGAAGGCAACGAACAGGTAGGCGAAGAATCCCCAGCCGTTTTCGTTCACGCTATTTACAGCGAAATAAATGAAGAAGACCCCAAGAATCAGATAGAAGATTCCTTGCCCTAATGGAGATTTCATTTACAAAATTCCTCCTAATACAAAGCGCCACAGCACGAATGCAGTTTCGCTCATTTCAATCAGCCGTTCAAGTTCTTCAGCGAAGAAGAACTGCGTCATCACGACAAATGTATTGATCGCCATATGCGCGATGATTGGTACGATGATGCGTTTAGTATATGCATAAAGGAACGCGAATGCATAGCCCATTGCCGCATAAATCAAAATATGGGTGAAATCAAAATGAATCACCGCGAAAATCAGTGCACTGATCAACCCTGAGATAAAGAAATTATATTTACGGTAGAACCAGCCGAAGATCACGCCACGAAAGACGATTTCCTCTAAAATTGGTCCAATTACTGCAACTGCAACAGCTGCAAGCGGGACATATGACAGCAGACTGATAATGTCAGCTGTGTTCTGTGACCCCGGATCAATTCCAATCAGCGACTCAATTCCGACCGCAATCGCCTGACTGAAGAACGCCAGGAATATCCCGATAAACGACCAAAGCGCTGCCATTCCGGGCGTTGCTTTTTTACCTGGAAGGTCCATCACGCCTTTATTTTTGTTCATCACAAGCAAAATAATAATGAGCGCAATTGTAAAGCTGATGAAGATCCAATAGCCGGATATCTGATACAGTAGCACGGCCGGTTCACTGTCACTAACCATCCCGCTGATAAATAACGCAATCGGCACAGCTATAAATGTAGAAAGCTGCATAGCCACGTAAGTAATTAATATAATGAGAAAGGTGCGGTTCACAGGCATACCCCTTTAAAAAAGATTCATACAGTTCATTCTACTATTGAACTACACCGCCTTCAATTCAAAGCTGCCGTGTCGGACGGATTAAGTAGACATTTTGTGAAAAGGATGTGCATATACTGATTTCTTAGAGACCGTTGCCCTTTTCCATGCAGGACTTCGCTTTCCTGCTTCCAGGAGGTGAGTATCCTCTGTCCCTTTTCGGGGCGGGAGTCTGCGTCCTGCACTCCGAAGGGCAGCTGGAGAGTATTGTCATAACGCAATTATTAATAAAGAAGGACAAGCTCACTTTTAAAAAAGGAGGTGCACTTTTCAAAATCCCATCTAATTACATATTCATTTTACTCAACTGAGCTGCCTCTTGTAGTGGAGGACGAAGGCTTCTGTGGAAAAAAGGGCGTTCGATACCTCGCAGGGGAGTGATCTTCTGCATGAGGAGACTCGAACGTTCGTCCGCGGAAAGCGAAGTTCTCTGCGGAAAAGGGCAGTGGTTATCTTAAGGAAATTTTTAAAAATTTGCGTGTCTAATACTTGCAAAAAGTAGTGAGATTATTTAAACTAATACTTGTGTTAGCACTCATATATATAGAGTGCTAATAAACGAAGAACATAATTCAAGGAGGTTGTTTCACTTGTTAAAACCATTAGGTGATCGCGTAATAATTGAACTGGTAGAGTCTGAAGAGAAAACGTCAAGCGGGATTGTACTTCCGGACAGTGCGCAGGAAAAGCCGCAGGAAGGTAAGATCGTTGCCGTAGGTACAGGACGTGTGCTTGAAAATGGCGAACGTGTTGAGCTTGAGGTATCTGTTGAGGACCGTATCATTTTCTCTAAATACGCTGGTACAGAAGTGAAATACCAGGGCACAGAATACTTAATCCTTCGCGAAAGTGATATTCTGGCTGTCGTAAACTAATTCAATCATTTAAAAACATAACGATTTAAAATCATATTTAAACTCTGGGAGGAACCTTACAAATGGCTAAAGAAATTAAATTTAGTGAAGAAGCACGCCGTGCAATGCTTCGCGGTGTTGATCAGCTTGCTGATGCAGTAAAGGTAACGCTTGGACCAAAAGGACGTAACGTTGTTCTTGAAAAGAAATTCGGTTCACCGCTGATTACAAATGACGGTGTAACGATTGCTAAAGAAATCGAGCTTGAAGATGCATTTGAAAATATGGGTGCAAAGCTTGTAGCTGAAGTAGCGAGCAAGACAAATGAAATCGCAGGTGACGGTACAACAACTGCAACGGTTCTTGCACAGGCAATGATCCGTGAAGGTCTGAAAAACGTTACAGCTGGTGCAAACCCTGTTGGCGTACGTAAAGGGATTGAAAAAGCAGTTGTTGCAGCACTTGAAGAGCTGAAAGCAATCTCTAAGCCAATCGAAGGCAAAGAGTCTATCGCACAAGTTGCGGCAATCTCTGCAGCTGACGAAGAAGTTGGCCAGCTGATCGCTGAAGCAATGGAGCGCGTTGGAAACGACGGCGTTATTACAATTGAAGAATCTAAAGGCTTCACGACAGAGCTTGATGTTGTAGAAGGTATGCAATTCGACCGCGGCTACGCATCACCATACATGGTAACTGACTCTGACAAGATGGAAGCAGTTCTTGAAAATCCATATATCCTGATCACTGATAAGAAGATCAACAACATCCAGGAAGTTCTTCCTGTACTTGAGCAGGTTGTTCAGCAGAACAAATCACTGCTAATCGTTGCTGAAGACGTTGAAGGTGAAGCACTTGCAACACTTGTTGTGAACAAGCTTCGTGGAACATTCAATGCAGTCGCTGTAAAAGCACCAGGATTCGGCGACCGTCGTAAAGCAATGCTTGAAGACCTGTCAATCCTGACTGGCGGTGAAGTGATTACTGAAGACCTTGGACTTGATCTGAAGTCTGCAAACATTTCACAGCTTGGACGCGCAGCAAAAGTTGTTGTTACAAAAGAAAACACAACAGTAGTTGAAGGTGCTGGAGACGCTCAGCAAATCGGCGGACGCGTTTCACAAATCCGTTCTCAAATCGAAGAATCAACTTCTGATTTCGACAGAGAAAAGCTTCAGGAACGTCTTGCAAAACTTGCAGGCGGCGTAGCAGTCATCAAAGTTGGTGCTGCAACTGAAACTGAATTGAAAGAGCGTAAACTCCGCATTGAAGATGCCCTGAACTCAACGCGCGCAGCAGTTGAAGAAGGTATCGTATCAGGTGGTGGTACAGCGCTAGTGAACGTATACAACAAAGTCGCTGCGATCGAAGCTGAAGAAGACGTGGCAACTGGTATCAACATCGTGCTTCGCGCACTTGAAGAGCCAATCCGTCAAATCGCACACAACGCAGGCCTTGAAGGATCAATCATTGTTGACCGCCTGAAGAAAGAAGAAGTTGGCGTAGGCTTCAACGCTGCCAACGGCCAATGGGTCAACATGATCGAAGCTGGTATCGTGGATCCAACAAAGGTTACACGCTCAGCACTACAAAACGCTGCATCCGTAGCAGCAATGTTCCTAACAACAGAAGCTGTTGTAGCTGACATTCCAGAAGAGAATGGCGGCGGCGGAATGCCTGATATGGGCGGAATGGGCGGCATGATGTAAGTCATCCGTTCAATAAGAAAACTCCTCTTACTTGGTAAGAGGAGTTTTTTTATTGTTGAATATCAATTTTTATGAATATTGACCAAAAAAAGATAAATGATATAATAGTCCTAATAAAGGGCTTTTTAATCTTTTTTTGAAAAAAATGGGGGTAGTTATGGATACTTTTACTTTTATTGCAGGAGTTTGTTCAATTTTATCACTAATAATTAGTTTGTTTGTTGCGAATCAAGTTGTCAAAATAACAAATAACTTAACTCAAGATAATTCAAGGAAACAAACAGTATTTGGTAGAGATAATAAAACTGCAGGGAATGACATAAAATAATGTTTTCTAAAATTATGCAAGCAATTGTTGGAAGAGATAACAAATCAGCAGGTAGGGACATAAATGAAATTAATCACATATACAATTATAATCCTCATCCTATAAGGTTTTATGAAGATGATCTTAAGGAAATTATATGTGTGTTCTCAGACGACGTTGAGGTTATTAGTGATATTGTGGAAAATACAAGAGATTTAGAAAGACCTCACATAGAAATGAAAAATGATTTAAACAATTTATCCGAAAAATACTTCGAACACATAAAACAAGATAATCTAGCCTACTTTGATAAGGTAACCATTTTTCTCCAAGACCCAAGGAATAAAGGGTTTCTAGAAATGTATTTAAGCACTACAAGAGAAATAAATCGTAAAATTGTTTGTAACAGAGATGACTTTGAGCGTTTTGAAGTAATCTTCGATGCTATTTACACTTATGTAGTAGAAAAGGCAAGCAATGATTTACCTTTTGATAAAGATTTGATTTGGGTATTTCTCCATTTTATGTATTATAACTGTGATATAGGTGAAAAATATGATAAGACCTCATAAATATATGGATTTAAAACTTTCGATTTTTAACCTCAGCTACATTATAATTCACAAACTTAAAGAAAAAAACAAGTATCCATATGAAGATTTATACAGATCTGTTTCCAGGGAAATCGAAGAAGAAGGACTCATGGAACTTTTCAATCTGTCATTAACTTTTTTGTATGCATTAGGTAAAATTCATTATAATAAGGACTTAGACGTTGTGGAGCTGCTATTATGAAAATTTCAAAGATATATTCAAATAATAAAAAATTTAGAGAGCTAGATTTTAGTGACGAGTTAAATATAATTATGGGAAAAGTAATTAATAAGGAAAATTTAGAATCCGATTCCCATAATCTTGGTAAAAGCACTTTAATTAGTTTAATTGACTTTATGTTTTTAAAAGAAATCAAAAAGGGGAATTTTTTAAAAGATCATTTTGATAAATTTCAAAATCATATCTTTTTTATGGAGCTTAAGAAATCTGAAGATGATTTTATAACAATAAAACGAAAAGTTAAAAGTAATACCAAAGTTTCTTTTAAATTTCATTCTAAAGGTAAACAAGATTTTCGTTACGAAACTAATTGGGATCATAAAGATTTACCTTTAACTACAGAGGACAAGGAGAGAAATCCTAAGGAAGTTTTAAATAGGTATTGGGGGTTTGATGAGTTATTTCACTATAATTATAGACAGTATTTAAATTATTTTCTAAGAACACAGTATGATTATGATGAGGTTTTTAAATTAACAAAATTTAAAGGTTCAGACTCAAATTGGAAACCAGCAATTGCAGACTTATTTGGTTTCAATGGGTCTTTTTTGAAAGAAAAATATCTATTGGAATCTGAAATTGCCAGTTGTCAGCGTCAGTTAACTGAATTGCAAACTAACTTGAATTTAAATATTAACGAACTTGATCAAATACAATCACTGTTAGATATTAATTATTTGAAAAAAGAACAACTTGAAACTAAGATAGATAATTTTGACTTTTATTTAAAAGAGCGAGATCTAAATAGAGAATTAATCGAAGACATAGAGGCTAAAATATCTAATTTAAACAGCAAAGAATATAAAATTAAATATGAACTTGAGAAAACGGAAGATTCAATTAAAAATAGCATACCATTTGATATGAAAAAAGTTTATGATTTGTTCAGCGAAATGGAAATACTATTTCCCGGTCATTTGAAAAAAGATTATGATGCATTAATTAAGTTTAACCAAGATATTACAGAAGAAAGAAACCGTTATTTAATACAAAATTTAGCGGATTTAAAAAACCAACTTAACAAAGTTAACCAAGAACTAATTCTAGAAAATAGAAGAAGGAACGAAATTTTATCAGTATTAAAAGAAAAGGACTCTTTTGCTAAATTTAAGAAGTATCAAATGACTTTGGTAGAATTAGATAACGACATTAGCAATCTATTGAGCAAAATTGACAACTACGACATACTTAAAGATATAGACAATGATATTAGAGAAAAGTCTGATGTCTTAAAAAAATTGATTCAAAAAATTGAAAGCCATATAAATAATGGTAGTGATTTATTTAAAGCTATCAAAAAAGACTTTTCTCAATTGGTTTTAGAAATATTAGGTGAAACAGCTATCTTATTTTATGAAATCAATGGTTCAAATAATATTGATTTTAAAGTGAAAATTGTTGGTTTAGATGAAAATCAATTGACATCTAAATCTGATGGATATTCCTATAGAAAAATGCTCTGTGTTTGTTTTGACTTAGCAGTGTTAATTAACTATCCAACTAATAGATTCTACCAATTTGTTTACCATGATGGAAGTATGGAATCAATGTCGGATACAAAAAAAATCAAATATATAAATAAAGTAAGAGAATTGTGTAAAACTAAAAATATTCAATACATATTTACAGCTTTAGAAGAAGATATACCAAGAAATTCTAAAGATGAATTATTTAGCATAAAGGATGATGAAATAACAATAACTTTAGATGATAGAGAAAACAATGAAGGAAGGTTGTTTGGTACTAGTTTTTAATGCTTTATAGTCGCTCTTTTTCTTGAAAATGATTTTAATATTTATTTAAATAAATATTAAAATGTGAGCCTCTGCTGCACACAATTCCCTCATAATTCAAGGTATTTATATAATTGAACTAAATTGTATGGGATTTTTATCTGACACAGGGAACGCTTTAAAGGTTACACACTCAGCACTTCAAAACGCTGCATCAGTAGCAGCAATGTTCCTGACAACAGAAGCTGTCGTAGCAGACATTCCAGAACAGGAAAGCGGCGGCGGAATGCCTGATATGGGCGGAACGATGTAAGTCACAATTCTCATACAAGAGCGTCAAACTCTGTTTTATAGGGGGGGGACGCTTTTTTAATTTCTGTTTAATTAGAAAACTCATATAGTTAGTCTTATGAAGAATTGCTAATATCATGTTATGAATCAGTTTCTTATTGAATCATTAATACAGTTCGAAGAAAATATACATAGTTGGAATAGGTTGGGGTTGAAAGGAGAAATTTTATGACATATTGTGTTGCATGGAAAAAGAACGAACATGTATTTTTACTAGCGGATTCTATAACTTCAACTTTATTGGAGGAAGACTTTTTAACTGGAACATCCTCATTTGGTGAAATAGAAGGTTTGTATACCAATTATTGGGTTCGAGAAACTTCACAGAAAATAATTAAAGTAAATGAGAATACAGCTGTTGCTTATAGTTGTAATGATGAAAAATTAGCTTTAGATGTGATAAATAATTTTTATTATATAGATACAGTTAGTATTAAAGAAATTCTATATATGATTTGCAACTCATATACTAGCGATGAATTCGAACTTATTGTAATTTCCAAAACTGAAGATAAAAATAGAATATTTCACTTGAAAAATTCAAAGTTTAAAGAAATAGAAGAATTTATAAGTATCGGCTCAGGTAACTTAATTCCAAATTTGTCATCAGCTATAAAAGAAGTTATCAATGAGTATGATAATGAAAATCAAAACGACAATGGGATTTATTTAGCTAATGTAATCAGCACATTACAGTGTATGTCCTTAAAACATCATTATATTCAATATGGAGTTGGAGGGGCATATTTTGGTTTATATTTGGGGGATGACATAAAATGGTGTAAAGATCTTATGTATCATTTCTCAAATAATATTGAAAATAAAAATGTAATTTCGTTACTTTGTAGATACGATACAATCTTTTATGCTTCTAGTTACAATGGTGATTATAGATACTTCTTTGATAAAGCTATTCAAAAAAAATTAAAGGAAAATAAGTATGTCCTTGAATCTATTGTGAAGACTTTAAATACTGTAATCCCCCATTATGTAGTGTTTTATGATTTTCAGACTAATTCTAGAGTTTTTATAACTATTAATGCTTTCAGTGTAACAGATCAAATAAAACTGTGGATCAAAAGATGTGCAAACGAAGTTAAATATGCAATACTTCCTTCTTTGAATATTGCTACGTTTTTAAGAGATTGCTCTGCTAGTAATGAATTAATTCCTTTAAGATACATGATTAATTCTTCCCCAACTACCTTTATCCCTAGGGAAGAATTTATTATAGAAAACGGTTTAGAGAGTTTGGTTTTAGATTTAGATTTATTATATGATTTTGACTTTAAATATATAAGGCTAAGAAGTGACGCTCTTATTAAGAAAAGATTAGAAGGATCAATTTCACAATATAGGAATATTATTATTATTGATGCTCATTATTTAGATACATTAATCAATGAGAAAATTACTTACTATAGGCAAGCAAATATTGAAATGAAATTAGGATTAGATTTGAACTTAAGATTAGAACCAATAGTTAAAAAGTTTGCTACACAGATTGCTTCAGACCGATTTGAAGATTACTCAATACAATTACTAGTTAATAAGAGAATTAGTTCATATTTGAAAACAATAATTGTTGACTGGAAATTAAGGTATCATAATTTTTTTATAACTGAAGATAATAATGAGAATTATTTAACTAAGAATATAGTATCTACTATCAAGGACTTTTATAAAAATGAATCCTTTTTCCATATAGATAAAATTATTCTATTTTGCGAGGATCCAAGAGTAAATGAAATCCTCCAGTTAGTGCCAGAATCCAATTTTGAAATGGAAAACGTAGATATATTACTAATAAGGGAAATTAACCTTTTGACAAATATGGATGGGAGATTTAGATATATAATGTCGGATTGGTTAATTGGTGAAATGTATGACTTGCCCTACGATGCTATTGGTTATTCAGAAATGCTAATAGAAAAAACTCTAATTGCAAACGAAGAATAGTAAATTACACGGAGACAAAATCAAGAAATTTTTAATATAAACAAAGATACTCTTTAATGGTTGATAATATGGAGTGGATGGTGTAATCCCAATTTACATAAAAACACTTTTCGCAGATTGGTAACTTTAGTGACCGTGACCCTGTGTCGAACACAATTCTCACACAATTTAATTCATTTATATAAGTCGACGAAATTGTGTGGAAGTTGTTTCTGTCACAGGGAACGCTGTAAAGGAGTTGGCTTTACCACAAGTACTTCGAGTTACAACTGGCTATGTTGATCTTGCCACTTCAGTAAAATTATAAGGAGTGATTTTTTGAAATTAAAAGCAATATTAACTTTGCTGGTAGTACTTATTATTCCAATATCAGTCTACTTTATCATTGATAATGATAACCTAAATAAAGAAGTAGAGTTTTATGAAGAGATCAGTGTAAGCTTAACAACTCATTACAAAACTCAATTGCAGAATTTGAACGTTCAACAGCAGGAACTTATGAACAATGCAGAAGTGGAGTCTATGACTTTAAATGCTCAATATACAACCAGTCTGATTGATCACGGACAATCAATCCTGGGTATTTTGTTAAACGATCAAAGTCTGTCCAGAGAGTTTGAAGAATTTACAAGAAGAGTGATTGATAATTTTCAACAATTCAATTCAGCCTCTACGATTGAAGAGAAAACTGAAGTCAATCAGGAATTGCAGCAAATTTTATCAGAGTATAATGTGTTACTGTCAGAGGTAGAAGAAAAACTTGATGTTGAAGAAATTTGATTTTTAGATCCAATAAAGTAGCCTTCCATTCATAAATGGAAGGCTTTTTCTAAATGGTTGTGTAGATGTGTCCCTGTCCTGGACGATTCTCACACAATTTCATTTAGATCGTTAACGAAATTTTGTAGGAGTTTTAACTGATACAAGAAACATTTTAAGAGACAACCTGGCTCCAGAGAAATGATGATACATTTTAAAATATTTTGATCAATGATTGTGTCGGAACACAACTCAAAGTACGTTAATATGATTGAATATGTTGAAAGTTAATCTTGTTCTTTTGCAGCCTCTTCAACTAGCGTAAACTGTTGACTTAAGTGAAATATTTCGCAAATTGACCAGTACAGTATGTATTTAATCAACATTTCTTCCACGCATAGTACTGCTAATGCTATAAAATGCTGTGATTATAAGAGCGATAACGATTGGGTAGCCAAAATAAACTGTTGGGTTCATATATTCAAGCAAGCTATATTCGCCCCACTCAAGCCACAATCTCCAACCCATTCCAAGGCTACTTAATAGCAAGCCAATCATTAGAACTAACCATACTCTCTCTTTGAATAGACCGACAAAGATATTCGCTACCAGAAAGTACATCAATAGCGCTAAAATCATAAAGTATAGACTAAACCCCTTCAGTCCAGGAATGCTGAATGTAAATGTGATTCCAGAGAAAAATAGAATCGCTATAAAAGAGTATATTAAAAATACCTTAGGTGATTTTGCTACTTTATTATAAAACTGTTCCATTTCTTTTAACATTTATTTTATCCCCTATCCGTTATAAACCAGCCTATTTAGTAGAGTATGACATATGATTACTTTTGTAATTTAGACAACTTTAGCTTGAAAATTTGCCTTTGTACTCAAAACTTTGTACCTGACACGGGAACAAGCCCCAAAAACACACAAAGCCCTGTAACGTATCATACGACACGCTACAAGGCTTCTAACACAAAGACGTAATGTAATTCAATTGAACAACAGAACTACTTCAGCTTTACAAACATAATTATATCACTAATGTTAAAGTAATTTAAATGTTAAATGAAAAAATCAATCCGCCTTCTTCTTCGAAGTATACCCAAAAACCGGATCCATCAACTCAAACTCATAACTCTCACTATTTACCTTCCCCAGAACCTTCTCACTATCATAAAGCTCCAGCATAAACCCAGCCATCTCTTTCGCAGTATGGAATTTCTGCACGTTCTCACTGTAACTGAACTCATCAATCTCCCGTGCAGTCTTCACGAATTCGGTTTCTGTCATGGAAGGCGCCAGGATTTTCACTTTCAGGGCAGCTCCGTTATCCTGAAGCTCCTGTGCAAGTCCTTCTGTAAATGCGCTTACGTAAAATTTGGTTGCGGCGTATGTAACTGCATTTGGCACGATTCTGTACCCTAAGTCAGAGGAAACGTTGATGAGTTGTGCACCATCCCGGTCAGCATAATCATGTGCGTAAAGGGTGGAAAGGGTTGTGAGTGCTTCAACGTTTACACGGAGCATCTTTTCAGTTTTCTTTACATCCTGCTCAGCAACTGCCGCGCTGTTTCCAAAGCCGGCGTTGTTAACAAAGGTTTCAATATCGTATTCTTTGAGACTCTCGTAAAACGCATGAACCTGTTCACTTTCAGAAAGGTCTATTGTGCTAATGATGACGTCGAGATCAGCGTTCATACTTTGAATTTTCTCTTTAAGATTATTGAGCTCGGCTTCGCGTCTTGCCACAAGAATCAGGTTTTTGTCGCGAGATGCGAAAGCGAGTGCAGCTTCGTAGCCAATTCCCGAGCTTGCGCCTGTGATCACTGTATACTTCATCTGAATTCCTCCATTGAAATGTATTATGATGCTTCTCTTATCGTACTGTTAACTTTAACCAGGAAGCAAATGATGTGAAAGACAGCTTGAATTTTTTCCATGTGTTGATTTGTAAAACATAGGTTTAGCGGATTGTTTTATGTCACATCGGCCACACATCATAACCTGATCCACGATAAATTTTATGAGTTTGAGGAACGCTCTTGCAATAAACTCACCCAAACTTTATATCTTGTATCATTATTTATTGTCGTTTCTGTATGAACTCTGAATTCATTCACCTCAGCGAGTCTGAAGGCTAAGGCATAAGCTATTTTATAATCCCGCGTATCATAACCATCATACAGTCTTGCATACATTTCATTCCCAATCGAATCAGCCCATACATCTGCTTCGTATAAACTATCGAATAGTATATCTTCTCGTTTCCATCTAAGCGGCATCCTTTTTCCTCTCTTTCTATCTTTTAAATTTATTTTACTATACATTTAAAAGGGAGCATTCAGATGGAACGGGTATTTACTTAACAATGAATCCATCCGTATTCTATATGGTAAAATGATGTGATCGAAATTTTAAGAATAGTTGTACTGCACAGCTAATCCTATTACAATTTTCATTTTTTGCATTAAACCCTAATATGTTTTCAGAGGTAACTATTTATTAAGTCGTTTGTTAACTTCAATCGTAATGAACTCCGGTAAATAGTTGGGCGTACATCCTTTTGATACAAATTCATCTTTGTAAAGACCCGTTTTCTCACCAAGTTTAGTACAACGTGCACGATACTTTTCATCATAAACGCCTATCCAGCCTGCCGTGAAATTCATGGCCCATTGAACTTCCGGTTCTTCCTGCGCAATATTAGCTTCTATCGCAGCTAGCAAGTCTGCGGTGTTTTCAGGCGGTGTTTGTCCAGTCCATCTCAATCGCCCTTGATAATACCAGAAAACTCGCCTTTGAAGAGCAGAAGGGCTATTTTCCCATGACTCCATCAATGCAATTTTCTTCTTGTCTTTGGTGAGTTGATTAGCCATAAACCAATCGATTAAATGATTTCGTTCATCAAAAGTGTGAGTCTGCATATCCTGATCAAGCTTATTTATCACATCTTGTGAAAGAAGCTTTTTGTCCATAATTAAGATTGCTAATAGTCTGGGCAGAAACAATTCGGATGACCACAGTTCCATAGCTAGTTCGTGATCTTTTTTAATATCCTTCGCGATTTTTCGCAGGTCGCCTAGCTTAGTTTTATTATTGATCTGATGGAGAATGTTTTCTGCTTTCGAAGAGCGTTTTATTTCAGTACCTTTATTTTCATTCATTCTACCCAACTCCTTTATTAAAGTACTGTTTCAAACTAAGTCCTTAACAGATATACCAAGAACATAATGTGGATATAAGTCTCATGCCAGTGGTGTGTCTCCAATGTTTACCTTTTTTAATATTGTAGCATATATCGTATCAATGCTTTTTCTATTTATAGTAGAAGAGACACCGTCCTTAATATAATGATAAACAACTACCATAGCCAATCTTTAAGAGGGGATTTCTTATATATCTGTCTCAGTTACTGTTGAGGAAAGAATAAAATCAATGCCTGATTTCCGGCTGCGAAAGTTTTTGTTCTGATTATAATAGAGATAAGAATACGTAAAGATTGAGGTGTTCAGATGATGACTGGAGATAGAAAGCAGGAGTTTTATGATGCGTTGCTTGAGAGAAATACAGAGTACGAGGGCTTTTTCTTTGTTGGTGTAAAAAGTACCGGTGTTTTTTGCCGGCCGACTTGTCCTGCCAGAAAGCCGAAGTTTGAGAACTGTGAGTTTTATTACACTGCTGAGGAGGCGCTTCTGGCTTCATTTCGTCCGTGTAAAAGGTGTTCTCCGCTTTCTCATCCGAACCAGGTGTCTGAACTTGTGCAAACCCTGGTGCAGGCTGTGGAGGAAAATCCAGAGAAGAAGTGGAGGGAGAAGGACTTCCGGGAATTAGCTGTGGATGAATCAACGGCGCGCCGGCAATTCAAAAAGCGTTTTGGGATGACGTTTGTACAGTATGCGCGTGCAAGAAGAATGGGTCTTGCAATGAAGGAAATCAGATCTGGTAAGCCAATGATTGATGCCCAGCTGACCACAGGATATGAATCGAGCAGCGGTTTCAGAGATGCATTTTTACGAATAATGGGAGAGGCTCCTTCGTCAGTTCAGGAGGATCATATTCTAAAAGCATCCTGGTTAGATACAAGAGTAGGCCCCATGGTTGCCATTGCAGATGAAACACAGTTATTTCTCCTGGAATTTGTGGATCGGCGCGGTCTTGAAAAAGAGATTGAAGTACTCAGGAGCAAAACCCGTTCAGCGATTATTCCGGGAAAGACCAGCCCGATTGAATTAATCGAAAGAGAGCTCGATCTGTATTTCAAAGGTGAATTGTTCAAATTTAATACACCAGTCAGGCTGCTGGGAACGCCTTTTCAAATGATGGTATGGGACAAGCTGAAGAAAATACCTGCAGGTGAAACCCGGTCCTATACTGATATTGCCTGCGAAATCGGAAAGCCCACCGCTGTACGTGCGGTTGCCAGAGCCAACGGTGCTAATCAACTCGCACTCGTGATTCCCTGTCACCGGGTGATCCTCAGCGACGGTTCAACAGGAGGATACGCTGGGGGAAGTATAAGAAAGAAATGGCTGTTAGACTTGGAAAGTAAGAGTAACTACCAGGTAAATGAATAGGTATTTCTAAAAGAAGTTAAGGAGCGTTTGATCTTTAGCTTCTTTTTATATGGGTGGAACACCTTGAAAATTTTTTGTCAGGTCATGAGGGGTATGGTTTGGTAAACATTTATACAAATAAGGAGGGGGACTCAAGTCAATTGAAAAACACTTTAATTATCTCATTCGCCGCATTCCTATTCATAACAGGCTGCTCTTCAAACGAACAGGTTGAAGAAGGATCTGTACCTGATCAGGACATAGAAGTGATCGCAGAAAATCTTGAGATTCCATGGTGAATTGATAAACAGGATAATATGGTGTCCCCACTGTTTACTTCCGGAGATGATGCGACCTGGGCACCATCTGGAATGGGATATCATGAGGGGGAAATTGTATGTAGCAGCCTTAAGAGGAACGGCAATTTTGGAATTTAACCCTGAAACAAATGAACAGCAAACCCTCATATCCGCTCTGGGTAGAATACGTAATTTGTTCATTGAGGGAGATACGCTTTAATTTATTAGCAATAACACTGACGGCAGAGGAAATCCTGAGGAAAATGATGATCAGTTGTATAGAGTTTTGCTGTCTGAATCCGATTAAATAAACACTTTGCAGCAAAGTTGTATATATCAGAACAGTTCGCTATTTAAGAAAGAACTCTCTCAAAATTTGAGGGAGTTCTTTGTGTTATGATAGAAAAAATCCCAATAATCTTCCTATAATTGATTGAAACCTTCTTATCTTTATCCCCCACCACGGTCATTTTTGTACTTTTAAATACCATTACTTTTCTCTATATATCAGCAATTGGCGGATTAACACAGCCTGAAATTTTATACGATTTAGGTGGAATCTCATCAGAGTATATACGTAAAAAAGAGTATGACCGTTTACTTGCCTCAGTTTTTATTCACGATGGACTGATTCATAAAGACGGGATGAATGCTTCAGCTATTCGTGCGAATTCGGTTATGACAACGGGAAGTTTATTTTCACATTACTAAACCAGTGATTTCTTGTATAGTTGAAGCAGAATGCAACTTTGTGACAAGTATCCGAAATATGTCTCAGACACGGTAACATTTTATTAAAAAAGGGTGATGGTATGAATGAATCAATAGACATACTAATAATTGAAGATGACGAAGCGATTAACCGTTTACTTTGCAGTATTGTTAAAAGAAGCGGTTATCATCCTAAGCCGGCTTATTCAGGTACTGAAGCGATGATTTACCTTGAACAGAGAAGGTGGGACATGGTGCTTATTGATTTAATGCTTCCAGGCATGTCAGGAGAAAGAATTCTGGAAGAAGTGACTGCCGCTGGTGATTGTCCGGTGATCATTATATCTGCAAAGCTTGAAACACAATCCAAAATCAATGCTTTGAGGGGCGGTGCTGATGATTACATAACAAAACCTTTTGATGTTGAGGAGGTTTCAGCCAGAATAGATTCCTGCCTAAGAAGATATGGTGGCAGAACTGTTGAAAAACAACCTGCTGAAATTAATTATAAGGACATTAGAATAGTGCCTGAGGCAAAACAAGTCACAGTGAATAATAAGACAGTTAAGCTTACTGCCAGAGAATACGACATCTTATATTTACTGGTCTCTTCTCCGGGCAAAGTATATGCTAAAGCAGATTTATTCGAGCGGGTATGGAATGAACCTTATTATGGAGATGACAACACAATTAATGTTCATTTGAGTCATGTCAGAAATAAGCTTTATGAAGCTAATCCTGATGAAACTTATATTGAAACGATATGGGGCATGGGATATAAAATGAATTCTTAAGCTTTTCTTAAGGTTTGATTTAATAATTTCTTATGGTTTCCTTCTTATAATAAAGAAGTCGAATATATGAAGGGGGAAGCCGAATGAGTGATTATATACTGAAGACAAATCAGTTATCAAAAAAGTACAAAAATAAAATGGCGGTAGATAAAGTAAGTATGTCTATTAAAAGTGGGTCAATTTATGGTTTTATTGGACAAAATGGTGCTGGGAAATCCACTTTAATCAGGTTAATTACAGGATTGGCATATCCAACTGATGGCACATTTGAGTTATTTGAAAAAAAGAGCGGACAAGAGTTAATTGCCACCAGAAAAAGAATCGGCACAATTATTGAAGGGCCGGCATTATATCCTCAAATGACAGCTGTAGAAAATTTGGAAGCGCATCGTCTGCTTAAAGGAATTCCCGGAAAAGAAGGAATCATTAAGACACTTGAAATAGTTAATTTGCAGGATACGGGAAGAATAAAAGTGAAGAACTTTTCACTGGGCATGAAGCAGCGCCTAGGTCTTGCAATTGCATTATTAGGTGATCCGGAGTTTTTAATTCTCGATGAGCCTATTAATGGGTTAGATCCTATGGGCGTAGTGGAAATCCGTGAGTTGCTGAAAAAACTAAACCATGAATACGGGATAACAATTCTGATCTCCAGTCATATCTTAAGCGAGCTGCATCTGTTAGCTACCCATTATGGCATCATTCACAATGGAGAGTTAATTGAACAGCTGTCGGCAAAAGAACTCAACGAAAAATGTCAGTTATACATTCATATAAAAGTGGACGACCTTAATAAAGCTACGGCTGTTATTGAAACCCAATTAGCCACACGGGCATTTGAAGTCATGCCGGACGGAACGTTAAAGTTATTCGCCTTTACTGATACCCCAGGTAAAGTATCAAAAATCTTAACGGATGCAGGGCTGATTATCGAAGAATTTATGCCAATGGGGGAAGATTTGGAAACTTATTTCAGCCATCTTATAGGGGGTGTGAAGAATGGGTAACCTGATCAAAACCGAATGGTATAAATTGAAAAAAGACCGCTCGTTCAGATTTCTCACTTTGATGCTTCTTGCCTTGTCAGTCCTGTTTCCCCTCATTGAATTCGATAATGGAGGTCCGAATCTGCCACTGGTTAAGGATTACTATCTGGAAAGTATATTGGCGACACACAATAATATTGTAAAACTGATCCCGAGTATTCTTGCAGGATTTTATATATCAGCGGAATATGCAATGGGTACGATGAAAAGTATTGCCTCTTCCGGCAATAACAGAATTAAAATTTATTTTGCTAAACTGATTGTATTCTCGATTGGCACTGTCATTATTTCGTTAATCCTGCCAATATTTATGACTGGAACAAGTGCAATTTACTTTGGATTTGAAGAACTTCCGGCATGGTCATTTTATTTCGGAACGATCGGGTTAATTGTATTGTATGGTGCTGCTTTCGCTTCAATTATGGCCTTTTTTTCTATCATCTTTACGGATAGCGGAAAAACAATCGGTTTCCTGCTCATGTTTTTTATTTTTATTGACTGGCCTCTCCAGGTGCTGGCTGCAAAAGTTCCAATCTTTGAACCTGTGGTAAATCACTCAGTTTTTAAATTAATCTATGATATCAGTATTGTAAGCAGTCTCGGGGGTAGTGAGTTATTTAAACTCGTTCTCGTTCCAATTGTTACATTTTTTGTGTTTGGCATTTTAGGGAGCTTTATATATCTCAGAAAAGAAATTAAGTAAGCAGAAAGCGGTGAGGATATATGCTTTATCTACTTATATTGATAACAGTCCTTTTAATTTATGTCCTCATCCGTTTTCATTTGCTGAAAAAAGAAATGAAAGAGACCACCAATCAATTGCGATTGCTCAATCAAAAAGAATCTTCAAAAAAAGTTGATATTCATTTTTACGATCGGGATTTTGAAGCTTTAGCAGTAGAAATAAACCACCAGATTGACCACACAAAAAAAGCAATAGCAGAAAAACGGGCTTCGGAAAATGAATTAAAACAGGCAATCTCTCATATTTCTCATGATATTCGGACGCCTATGACATCAATCATGGGATACATTCAATTTCTTGAGTCTGATGCGATCAGTGAGGAAATGAAAGCGGAGTATATAGATACGATCAAAACAAGCGCTGTAAGACTGAAGGAATTACTTGAAGATTTCTTTGAACTTTCGATCGTTGAACAAGAAGATTATCCATTAAAACCCGAGAGAATTAAATTGAATGAAACCGTAATTGAAGTATTGTTAGGCTTCTACGAAGAATTTAAAAATAGAAATATAGAACCGGTTGTCCAAATACCAGATCACGATGTAGTGGTCCTTCTGGATTCATCAGCTGTGAAGAGAGTAATAGAAAATCTATTACTAAATGCGATAAAACATTCAAGTGGAGAGGTCACAGTCAGTATTCGTGTGGAAGAATCGGTCACTCAGTTTGAGGTTACAAATGCAATCCATACACTAAATGGGTTTGATGTTGATCACATGTTTGACCGTTTTTATAAGGCTGATCAGACAAGAATGGGAACAGGAACGGGATTAGGACTTCCTATTGCGAAAAGTCTGATGAAAAAAATGAATGGAACCATTTCAGCTGAATTAAATGATGGCGTTTTGAAGATGGTGTGTGAATGGAAAGCATGATCTTAACTTTATATAATTAAAGAGGAAGAACTCCTTCTCACATTGTGAGTAGGAGTTCTTTCAATATAATTAATTATACTTGTCACATTACTAAACCAGTGATCTCCTGTATAGTTAAGCATAATACTGGAAAAGTAAGCGCTTTAAAAAAACCAAGGGGGATTTAACATGAAAAAAATTATCTTTTCAACCGAAAGCGGTGCGGACTTACCGAAGGACTTAGTTGAAAAGTACAACCTGCAAGTCGTTCCCATGCACATCATTATGGATGGAAAAGATTATTTAGACGGTTCTTTACCAGTCCAGGACATCTATGATTACTACGACCGCACGAAGAAAATACCCTCCACGACAGCCACAAACATTCATGAGTACCAGGAGTTTTTTACATCCATCAAAGAAAAGTTTCCTGATTGCACGATTGTACATATCGGTTATACATCAAAAGCATCTTCATCATTTCAAAACGCTGTGATTGCTGCAGAAGAATTTGAAGATCTTTACCTGATCGACGCGCTAAACGTGACGGGAGGATTAGCTGCGGTTGTATTGTACGCAGCTGACTTATTGGAAAAAGAACCTGGCATCGAACCGGAAAGCTTAGTCGGAAAAATAGAAGCAGTCGTTCCAAAATCAAGACTCGCTTTCATCCCAGGCAGCCTGGAGTTTCTAAAAGCAGGAGGCCGGGTCAGCAACATGGCTTCTCTGATTGGTACTTTGCTGAAAATAAAGCCATGTATAGAATTGAAGGATGGAAAGTTGATGTCTACAAAGAAGTACCGCGGGAAAATGAGCGGAGCTACTGAGAAGCTATTTAGTGATTACTTACAGGAATTCGATATTGATCGAGAACAGCTTTATTTGATTTACTCGATTGGTTTTGATGAAGGGATCAAGCAGCGGATGGATGAAGTTGCGAAGGAGAATGGATTTAAGAATGTGAGATGGATTCAGGCTGGCGGGATGATTTCGACGCATTCGGGGCCTGGGGGATTTGGGGTTGCTGGGTTGGAGAAGTAGAAAAGCTTAAACCTTTCTCTGTGTAAAATACAACTCCCATACTATTCGCTTATATCATCAAAGTGAATAGTATGGGAGTTGTGTCTATTACAGGGTTCACAATTCAAACCGGTTTCCTTGCCCAAATGTTTATATATAAATCAGTCACTACTATATCAATCGTTCCGTTTTCTTCAAGGTCAGTCATGATATCGTTTGGCAATGCCAGATGAAAGCCAAACTCATCCTGGTCACTCTCGGTTAAGCCTGTATATGCTGAAGGGGTTAAATCATAGGTTTCACCTTGATGCACTGCTTCTGCTTTTGCTTGAAAATCACTCGTTAACCCATCATGATGCTGCGTGTGTTCCACACCTGATATGATGGTGGCACCTCCCAAATCAGAAACGCCGTTTGCCCTAAAGAAGAATTCATATTCCCCTGTCCGGGAAGAAGTTACTTCCGACACAATAATTTGGTTTTCCCCGTCGTCAAAAAGCACTTTACCTTTATTATTTTCCAGATGACTCAGATCAATCTCAATTGTATATTCACCCTCAAGAGCATGTGCGTTTTGATGATAATTTTCATCGTGTTCAATAAAATAATTGATTCCTTCTGTCTGAAAATCGATTTTATCAAAAATACGCGGAACGAATAAAATACTGAGGGCAATGATTGCTAATGCTATGTAAAACGTATTCAGATTAAAAAACTTTTTCATTATATTCCTCCTGCCAATTATGGGATGACTCTATGCATGAAATTCGTTCAGCCTTTTTAACAATTTAAAGTCTGATTGTTTTGTAAAATTAGGTACATTTATATTAACATAGATACTTATAATTGGGGTTCAATTTCCTTTTTTCTTACACTTTTATGTAATAAGCCATACGTGTGAAATGAAAAAGCAAAACTCGAAATCTACTAGCACTAGTAATCATGAAATTTCATAGATTAAGGTTTACTAGAATAAAAAGGAGCAAAAAGGTAATAAGTTGCCCCTTTTTGCTACCCCATTTCAGTCTTTGTAACGCTTTAGTACTTAGTCCTCGTCATCCATATTAAATTCAGATGCAGGTCGAGGTGTCAGTGGATCCAGACATACGATACCGCAGAAGCAATTCAAGTCGACAGTCAGGCAGATGCCAGTTGCTTGCAGGTTTCTGATGCTGTTACCCGGGAAAAAGTCACAAATTTGCGTCCCGTCGCCAGATGGTCCAGGAGTAGATCCTCCCATTGTAATTGGAAGCAGCAGCTCCAGCTGGACACAGCACTTATCTTTCTCTCTGTCTTTGTCTTTATCCACAAACTTTTTCGCACGAAAGATTGGTGTTTTGACACATCTTAAAGCGGTCATTCCTGATCCGCCGACAGGAGATCTGAACACGCCGCTTCCGATAAACGGTTCACAATCCCCCTTACAATAAAGCGCAAATGGGATGGTAGTGGGACCATTTCCATTCCCATTAGCCATCATTGGTGATAGCAAGTTTCTCAATGACTGATCACAGCCTGTTACACAGCATCCATTAGCTTCAGCTACCTCATCTTGCACGCGCACAATCTCTTGAACCGTATGACATACACATGAATCTTTTTTTCCGCAACTCAAAATCAATCTCTCCTTTTCATAATAGTAGTTGCATTAATACTATATGAAGGAGAGTGACTAAATGCCTGTACAATAGCCTTATAGAAAAGTAATAGATGAGATAACTTTTGAGAAGTGAGAATTAAACAGAGAAGTTAGAAGTTGGATGTTAGCTTTCTCTTATAATCCTTAAATCGTTGTGATAGTAAGATATGAAAAAAGGTTCCTGTGTTAAACACAACTATATTCGTTTATATAACAAAAATTATATATTTACCTCTGTTCTGAAAACGAATTTGAGTAATCACTGTAAATTTATATCTAGAAGTAAAAAACACTAAAATTTTAGCGCTTTTTATTTTTCTTACATATCTTAAACGCTGACTAAGCTCAAATACTTGAGCTTCTTTATAAAGTTGCTCCTAGAATTATTGGTTTAATAAGGATTCCAGAAAGAACTGAATTTCAGATGTCCATATATTTAAATAAAACATCTTATCGAAATAAATCATAACTCCTAGGATTACAATAATCGCCCCACCAAGTTTCATTAGCATTTCTGAATATTTTAAAATGAACTTGGTTTTTCCGATAAAAAAAGCCATCAGAATAAATGGAATACAGAATCCTAAAGAGTAAGCTGTAACAACTGCCATAGTTTGTGCAGGATTGACTAAACTACCGTACGTTATAATGGACCCAAAAATTGGACCGATACATGGAGTCCATCCTGCCGAAAAGATAAAACCAACGATGAAAGAGTTTAGATACGTTGCTGATCTTTTTGGATAATTAAAACGTTTTTCACTGAACATGAACTCTGGTTTGATAATACCCATCATAAATAATCCCATGAGTACAAGAAATATGCCACCTAACATTTGTATTAGCGTTTGATTAGCTGTGAATAAATTTCCAACAGCACTCAAAGAAAATCCTAGAATGTAGTAAACAAGAGAAAATCCGGCTGAAAAAAATAGAGAATGAATTAACGTTTTTTTCTTAAAAGAATTTCCTTTATTATCTTTCAATTCATTTATTGAAATACCTGTTATGTAAGAAATAAATGATGGGTATAGCGGCAAACAACATGGAGAAATGAAGGCTAATAAACCACCAGCAAAAGCTAAAAATATTGTAACGTTTTCCATAAAAACCACCTCTAGGGTAATATAACACAGAGAATAATCTAAAATTTCCCTATTTATTACGAATATATGAATAAGGCGTCAATTAAATAGATAAGAAAGTGGTTTCTCCCTGAAAACGATTTTAAACATTAACTACAATTGAATATTTAATAGTGTGAAGCAAGTAATATAGTTGGGCTTTTGAATGATAATTATTTGCAGTAAATATTAATAAATATGTCTTAGCCAGTGCGGTTTTCATAGCGGGAAATGAGTAAGGGGCCTTGATAGAGATTTGTCTTTTGAGTTTTTTGTGGAAGAAGATTTATTTTCGAATGTAATTTAAGGTCAATAAGTTTATTACTCAACGATTTACATAGATCAGGGCCAGTCGTCACCCGGCAGCAAACATTTCGCCGGAGGACTGGCCCTTAGTTTATTCACAAACGAGTATTTCTCTTGAAAACGCAGAGGCTTTTCCTTTTTTAGCGATGCAGCGGTCTTTGACGGTGAAGCCTGCCTGAGTGATCATGTGATCGATGTTTTCGATGGTGACCAGCACGAGTTTTCTGGTAAAATGCCGTGCATTTTTAAGGATGGCGAGCTGATCTTCTGGTGTTGCATGGGTGTAGAGATTGTATGGCAGGTCGATGATGGTGGCGTCGTAGGTGTCCTGGACGTCAGCGATTGCACCGAGTGTAACGTTGCCTGTAAAACCAAAATATTTTATGTTTTCGCGGGAACCTTCGACGACTAGCGGGTTGATGTCGCGACCGTCGATATTGATGCCCATCGAGAGTGCTTCGACCAGGACGGTGCCGATGCCGCAGCATGGATCAATCGCTTTTTTGCCTGCTGGATCAGGAACCGCGATGTTCGCGATGGCTCTCGCTGTGCGGGTGCCGAGGGCGGTTGAGTATTCACGCGGTTTTTTGACATGATTCAGCCAGACGGGTTCCGCTTTTGTGTAAATACCGAGATACCAGCGATCCTCGTATGGCACTAAGCCGAATGTGATGTCAGGCTCGTGAAGATCGAGTTCTCCTGTGATATGCATACCTGTATCGCGTTCGATTTGCCTTTTTTCATCGTATTCCACTTTGCCTGGCCCGGTTTGGTCATTTATTTTCACAAAGAGGACTTTGAACGTGTCATCCTGCATATTGATGAGGTGTAATTGATCGTATAAGTCCTGGAGGTCGTTGCCTTCAAAAAGGACTTCGATCCGTTCCTTGATAAACGGACTTCTGCTGGGATCAATATTGACGTCAGTTTTGAGGGTTTTTCCTTGCGTATGTGTTCCGAAAAGTGCACGCATTTCCATGTGGCAAAGCGGTGCATCTTCACTGTTATAGGCATATGTGTAAATTGATTGGGTTGTTTGTGGCAGCTGTTTCAACAGAATATCCAACTTTCTTGAGTACTTATTTTATGTATTTAGTATAGCAGGAGATGAGGTTTAGTTGTTTAAAGAAAAGAGTGTTATCGGGATTTCCAGAATTTGATTGTTTAATCAGACAGGTTGAATTAAGATAAATTTAGAAAGATCATTTAGGGGGATGGCATGATGAGTTCGGTTTCATTGAAAGAAAGGATTCATACACTGGATATCATTCGGGGGTTTGCGCTGTTTGGGATTTTGATTGCGAATATGATTGCGTTTAAGACGCCTGTTTTTACAAATATTAGTGATTTAGTAGAGGGAAGCAGTCTGCCGGAGGGCGGGATGAATGCGGCTTTGACACTGCTCACAGCAATTTTTGTGGATGGAAAATTCTATCCGATGTTTTCGATGTTGTTTGGACTTGGATTTTATATTTTTTACAGCAGGCTGATGAAGCGGGGACTGCCGGCGAAAAAAATGTTTATGCGTCGTCTGGTGTTTTTGCTACTGATTGGACTTGTTCACCTTATATTTATTTGGACAGGAGATATTTTACATACGTATGCGATTACAGGCTTTTTACTTCCATTGTTTATTGAACGTTCCGTAAAAGTAATCAGAATCTGGGCGATATCTTTGCTCGTTTTTAGCACTTTTTTTATCACAGCACTGATGTTGCTTAATAGCGTTGGGATTAATTTTATGATCAGCGAGGGTATGGATACGCTTCAAAATCTGAATGCATCTGCAGTTAGTGCGAATTCAGTTATGGCAAATGGGAGTTTTGGGGAGATACTGGCTTTTCGTTTTATAAATGAAGTGGTGCCGGTTCTACTTCAAGTGCTGCTTTACTTACCGACGATTTTACCGCTATTTCTGATTGGGCTTTATTTAGGAAAGACAGGGATGTTCACTGATATCGAGCCGCATATCAAGCGTTGGAAAAAAGTGATGTGGGTTGGACTTGCAGTTGGTGCTCCGATTGTGGGACTGTCGGTAGCGATTGGGTACAATGTGTTTGGCTGGGAACCCTATTTAACCACGCCCATTGCGGAAGGGTTAAATACTTTTGGCGGACCATTTTTGATGTTATTTTACGTAGCTTCAATCGTGTTAATCACGAGAAAATCATCTATTGAAAAGATGCTGATGCCGTTTGCTTCAGTTGGCCGGATGGCGCTGACGAATTATTTGATGCAGTCGATCATTGCAGTCATTATTTTCAACGGCTATGGCTTTGGTTTATTCGGTCAGGTATCAAAAACGCAGGGTGTGCTGATTGCAATTGCCATTTACACCGTCCAGGTTGTGTTGAGTCATGTGTTGCTGAAGCGATATAAGCAGGGGCCGATGGAGTATGTGTGGAAGAAGTGGACGTATTCGGGTGGGGAGAAGCATTCGAAGGCGGCTTGATGGGTGATCATTTAGAGGTTGGTTCTTATGGTTAAAACATAACCGTAAAACCAACCTTTAATGTACTGGAAACGATGCTGCACAGTTACTACAAATGTATTCTCAAAAGCATACAAGCACCAACTGAATCAATTAACGATGAATGATATGATAGTTAAAAGGAATTTAACTCTAATTATCGAGACATTTGATCAACTCAGGTTAACTAGGTTCTCGACATAATCATTGTTTCTGATTCAACTTCGCATACGAAATATGGTGTACGCCTAGTTAAATAGGAAAACACTCAAGATGCCATAACAAGCAAATATCAGCCTTTAAGTAGTTTTTTCGTGTTATTGAAAAAACAATAAGGGAGGTCTTAGGATGAACAAAAAAACTTTTTTGATTTTAGCGATTGTTTTTACAGCTGTGACCTTTATCTTAAATCATGTCCTGCAAACTGCTGTTGGGGGATTTTTGATGACCTTAAGTTTATTAGCATTTGTAGTGGTCATAACAGGGTCTGCATACTACATAATTAAGTTTTACGTTAAACAATTTAATTATAATCGAAAGAACCGGGAAGAAATTGAATAGTTCATAATCCTCATATAAATGTCGATGATATGAAGATTATTTTTTATACACTAAAGCAATATTAAGATTTAACAGATCCAGATCATTAATCTAAATTGTGTGAGAGTTGTATTTGTCAGAAGGAGTGTATGACAACTTTCTAGTTAGTGTTTACATTCTTAGAAAAATATAAATAACAAAAATACTAATATAAATCACATCAGCGATTATTACATATAAACCAATATTCGCTTTTCTCAACTTTTCCAGTGTGTAATTAAATAAAATGTCATACAGACTTACGATAAACAGGACAATTGAAATCATTAGAACCATCATACTTTCTGTCATAATGACTGCCAGCAAATAAATTAACCATCTTCTGAAAAAATTGAATGCCAATCCCATGGTTGCGATGGATATATCATGGGGGTTAAAAAGCAATTCATCTTCAGAGTAAATTTCATTTAGACCTTTTTTTATATTTGCATGGTCTCTCAAATAATCGATATTAATCCACAAAATTAAAAAACAATAAATGAGTATGTACATTTCTTCTAAGCCCGCAACCATTTCTGTAATTATGACGTGCCTCCATTCATTAAGACTTTATATTACAGTTAGCTGCTCTAAGAAGCGGCGTTAATTTTCTTTTTCTTATCTCTCCGCTCTATAAATACAGGCAATACATTTATAAAGATAGAAGCACCAGTCAAAGCCCACAATGCCCGTTGAAAATGAACGACTTCCCTCACAGCTGACCAGTCTTCCCTTGCTGCCTGACCCGCTATAAAACTGATTTCTGCACAAAGCGTGAGGGCTGTAAATGATAACCCTGCCGCCATGGCGAGCTTATAATCCTTTCCTGCTGAAAACAAGTAAATATTGAGCAGTGTTGCCGCGATTGCAATAAACCCTAATATGATCCACATAACGAAGTCCCTCCTGAATTTATCAATAACCTTTATCTAGTAAAATTAGACAATGTTAGTCTATCATAAATTTCCATCTTAAAATGATGATCTTAAATATTGGTTATTGAAAATACTTCACTGTCCTAAATAAGATTTTAAACATTCACTACAAATGTAGAACACGAAAAATGTTTGAAAAGAGAGCAACCAAATGGCTGCTCTCTTTTAATGTGTTATTCACTTAAGCCTCAACACTTACCCGTGTAGACCGATCATTATACATATCAACATCTAACTCATTTGTTACCTTACTCGTTAACACACCGGCTGTCATACTTCCACTCACGTTCACAGCGGTTCTTCCCATATCAATTAATGGTTCAATGGAAATCAACAGACCAGCCAAGCCGATCGGAAGGTTCAGGGCTGACAGGACAAGAATTGCAGCAAATGTTGCGCCGCCTCCAACGCCTGCCACACCAAAGGAACTGATTGCAACAACGGCGATGACCGTTAAGATAAACGTCGGTGTAAGGGGATTGATTCCGACGGTTGGCGCAATCATGATGGCGAGCATGGCAGGGTACACACCTGCACAGCCGTTTTGTCCAATTGACAATCCGAATGATCCCGCGAAATTAGCTGTACCATCTTTTACACCTAAGTTCTGCTGAGTCCGGATGTTCATTGGCAAAGCCCCGGCACTTGTACGGGTTGTAAACGCAAAAGCGAGAACAGGAAATGCTTTTTTGACAAAAGTCACTGGATTTAAGCCTGAGATTGTCAGCAGAATCAAGTGAATAACAAAGACCACACCCAGTGCAACATATGAAGCAATCACAAATTTACCGAGATTCACGATGGCATCAAAGTTTGTTGTTGCAACCGTTCTCGCCATGACCGCAAGCACACCATAAGGCGTCAATCTTAAAATTAATGTAACGACACGCATCACGATCGCATAAAGAGAGTCGACAATCTTTGAAAATAACTCTGCCTGTTCCGGCTGCTTTCTTCTGACCCCAAGAAACGCCAGACCAAGAAAAGCTGCGAAAATGACAACTGAAATCGTAGAAGTCGGGCGGGCGCCTGTGAAGTCCAGGAAAACATTTGACGGGACTAAAGAAAGAATTTGCTGTGGAAACGTCACATTTTCCACTGTCCCATACGTCTCTTCCAATGAAGCAGCACGACCTGTTTCTGCTTCACCCTGTTCGATTTGAATCGCTTCAAGATTAAAACCAGCCGTTGTGGCAATCCCAACAGCAGCTGCAATCGCGGTTGTTCCAACTAAAATCCCAATAATAAGTGCACTGATTTTCCCGATATTCTTTGTTAAAGTCAGCTTCGTAAAAGCCGCAAGAATAGAAATGAATACGAGCGGGATGGCGATCATCTGTAATAGCCTGATGTAAGAACCACCAATTAGATTAAACCAATCAGCCGTAGTCGTAATAACAGGGGACTCGGATGAATAGATCCATTGCAATGCGAATCCAAATACAATACCGAACGCTAAACCAAGTAAAACCCTTTTTGAAAATGATACGTGCTTCTTTTTAAGAGCATAAAGAAAAATAATGAGACCAACTAACACAAGTAAATTCAGGCTAACTAAAAAAATGTCCACACAACTTCCTCCTCTAAATGAATTTTCAACATAAAAAAACTCCCAGTCAGAAAAATAAACTGGAAGAAAAAAACGTCAATCCAGTCTTATCTATCAAGAAACACTTGCTGGAATTGGCACAGTACTGACGAGTCAGTCTGCTGCCGAGGTGTCATTGGGCCAGTCCCTTAACCTCTCTTGATAAGACGATCTATTGAGTTTATAAAGTATTCCGATAAAAATACTTGGTTTTTATGTTATCGAATCGCAAAAAAGATGTCAATATTTATTTTATTTGTTAAAAAATCCTTTTATTAACATTTTTCAGGGATCTTATGTTGACTCGGGTTCGGCTGAGATGGTTTGCCCTCCTTTAATAAAAGAACCTTTACTAAAATGAGAGGGAGAGGTATCCAAAATATATTCAATAAAATGTTCCTGTAGAACAAATATGTACATGGGACGGGGAGGTTATTCGAAAAATCCAGTCCTGTATTGAATGCAGTAATAAAGAGTTAATATGATAAAAATTATCGTTGTTGAACACGAAGTCTTTTCTTCTTATCTTTTCGCTCAAAAAATATCGGCAACACATTGATAAAAATAGAAGCGATCGTCAACGCCCACAATGCCCATGCATAATTCACTACTTCGCTGACAGCTGACCAATCTTCTCTGCCTGCCTGCTCTGCTAAAAGGCTGATATGTCCACAAATCGTGAGGGCTGTAAATGATAACCCTGCCGCCATTGCGAGTTTGTAATCTTTTCCTGCTGAAAATAAATAAATATTGAGCAATGTTGCTGCGATTGCAATAAGTCCTAATATGAACCACATAAACCGAATCCCCCTATAAAAATAGTTAATCTTTATTTAGTAACAATATTCAATGTTAGTCTATCATATATTTCCATCTTTAAAATGAATTTAATTTGATTATTCAAACAAATCCGTTATACTAAAATCATACATACCGACCGGTTAGTTAGTGAATTCAAAAGGGGATGGAAGTATGGATTTTTCGTATTCTGCAAAGGTGAAAGATCTTGAGAAAAAGCTCACCGCATTTATGGAGGAACATGTGTATCCGAATGAAGCGTTGTATGAGCGGCAGGTAAATGAGGGGGAGAACCGCTGGAGCACAGTGCCGCCAATCATGGAAGAGCTAAAGGAGAAAGCAAAAGCTGAGGGGCTGTGGAATCTATTTTTGCCTGAAAGTGAGTACGGGGCTGGTCTCAGTAATGTTGAATACGCACCGCTATGTGAAATCATGGGGCGTTCGATGATTGGGCCTGAGGTGTTTAACTGTAATGCGCCTGATACGGGGAACATGGAGGTCCTGGTGCGTTACGGAACAGAGGAGCAGAAGGAGAAGTGGCTGAAGCCGTTGCTTGCTGGTAAGATCCGCTCGTGCTTTTCGATGACAGAGCCTGATGTGGCTTCATCTGATGCGACAAATATTGAAGCGCGGATTGAGCGGGACGAAGATGAGTATGTGATTAACGGCCGGAAGTGGTGGTCGTCCGGCGCCGGGGATCCGCGCTGTCAGATTGGGATCGTGATGGGGAAGACGGATCCCGGTGCTGATAAGTATGAGCAGCAGTCAATGATTCTTGTGCCGCTTGATACGCCGGGTGTGACCATTGAGCGGATGCTGCCGGTGTTTGGCTATGATCATGCGCCGCATGGTCACGGAGAGATTACATTTGAAAATGTCAGGGTGCCAGCTGAGAATATGATTTTAGGTGAAGGAAAAGGCTTTGCGATTGCGCAGGGAAGGCTTGGTCCTGGAAGAATTCATCACTGCATGCGGCTGATCGGGGCGGCAGAACGTGCGCTTGAGGAGTTATGTAAGCGCGTTGTTGACCGGCATGCATTTGGCAAGCCGCTTGCGAATCAAGGAGTGATCCGGGAGTGGATTGCGGATTCGCGGATTGAGATTGAGCAGGCGAGACTGCTGACATTAAAGGCTGCTTATATGATGGATACAGTCGGCAATAAAGTCGCAAAAGCGGAGATTGCGATGATTAAAGTTGTGGCGCCTTCGATGGCATTGAAGGTCATTGACCGGGCAATTCAGGCGCTTGGTGCAGCAGGTGTCTCAGAGGACTTTCCGCTCGCTGCGCATTGGGCGAGTGCGAGAACGCTTAGGCTCGCGGATGGACCGGATGAAGTGCACCGCGCGCAGATTGGCAGACTTGAGCTGAAAAAATATCAGGGGAACGGGAGGAATGAAAAATGAAGGTAATGGAATTGTTTGATCTGACGGGAAAGACAGCACTTGTGACTGGTGGAGGCCGCGGACTTGGTGAGCAGATTGCAGAAGGGTTTGCTGAGGCTGGTGCGAATGTAGTCATTTGTTCAAGAAAGCTTGAGGCGTGTCAGGAAGTTGCTGACCGTTTAGCAAAGCTCGGCGTCAAAACGCTTGCGCTGCAGTGTGATATTTCTGATCCGGCTGACGCGCAGCGCGTAGTGGATGAAACAGTAGAAGCATTTGGTTCGATTGATATTTTAGTGAATAACAGCGGGGCGACGTGGGGTGCGCGTGCTGAAGAGATGCCGCTTGAAGCGTGGAAAAAGGTAATGGACGTCAATGTGACAGGCACATTTTTAATGAGTCAGGCTGCAGGGAGAAAAATGATTGAGCAAAAGTCAGGTAAGATCATTAACATTGCTTCAGTTGCAGGGCTTGGCGGAACGGATCCTCGGGTGATGGATACGATCGGCTACAACACGAGTAAGGGTGCGGTTATTACCATGACGAAGGATCTCGCTGTGAAATGGGGCAGACATAACATCAACGTCAATGCGATTGCGCCGGGCTTTTTCCCGACAAAGATGTCAAAAGCAATCATTGATCAGGGGAAGGATCCGATCATGGAAGTAACACCGATGAAGCGGTTCGGGTCAGATGATGACCTGAAGGGAGCAGCGTTATTCCTTGCATCAAAAGCATCTGCTTACGTGACAGGGGACGTGCTCATTGTCGATGGCGGCACGCATGCGATGTAAGGGCATATGATATACTTTTAGCCATACTTTTAAAAACAGAGGCGTGAAGACAGTGAAGGAAAAAATTACGGAACATAGCATAAGATTATTTGAGAAAAAGGGTTTCAGTGAAACGTCGATTCAGGATATTGTGGAAGCAAATGGCGTAACGAAAGGAACCTTTTACTATTATTTCTCCAGTAAAGAAGAGCTCCTCATGGATATTCAGCTGCGCTATATCAATGAGCTACTTGAGCAGCAGGAGAAAATCATGCGTGATGACGCGAAAAACTGCAAAACAAAGCTCTATGATATGGTGCATATGCTGATCGGCAACATCAAAACGCAGGGTGCAAGTGCCAAAGTGTTTTTCAGGGAAATGCGAAACCTGAATGAGGAAAGACTCGCAGAGATTATTCCAAAGCGTGATCAGTTCCGCCTGACGATTGAAGAGCTGATTAAAGAAGGCATTGAAAAAGGCGAATTCCGTTCAGATCTGAATGCTTCTATCGCAACGTTCGGCGTACTAGGCATGGCAAACTGGAGCTACCAGTGGTACAACCCTGAAGGCGACCAGTCTGAAGAAGAGGTAGCTCGTCTATTTACAGACATGATTTTAAAAGGAATCGAACTGTGAGGTCGAAAAGTATTTAGCAGCTTCATATTTAAAAAGTTATCTTAGTGTAGCGGAGCGTAAGGCGGCGACTCCGGGACGATTAGTTGGAAGCTGAGACCCCGCAGTGCGAAGCGCGAGGAGGCTCAGCAACAACCGTCCGGAAAGCGTCCGCCTGAAGCACAGCGAAACGGTTAGCAGAGGCAGTTCAGTTTTTTTACACAAAACATACCAACCGGTCAGTACAAAGGAGGAAGCAATATGAGTAAAGTGAAAAACGTAACAGTAATCGGATCAGGCAGTATGGGACATCAGATTGGCATGCTATGTGCACTTGGCGGGTACGAAACAGTCATCCAGGACATCAACGAAAAAGCACTGCAGGACGCAGAGTCAAAGCTACATACCATCATGGAACGCTGGGTATCAAAAGAAAAAATTTCTGAGAACGATAAAATGAAAGCGTTTCAAAGGCTGCGTTTTTCTCAGGATATTGAAGAGGCCGTGAAGCACGCAGACCTTGTCATTGAAGCAGTAACAGAGAAACTCGTTGTAAAAAGAGAAGTCTTCAGAAAGCTTGAAGCCTATGCACCGCCTCATACCGTATTTGCGACAAACAGCTCAACAATCGTCAACAGCCTGATTGCAGACGTCACCGGGCGTCCGGATAAAGTCGTCAATATGCATTTCTTCTTTCCGCCGCTTGTGATGGACTTGGTCGAAGTCGTAAAAAGCGATAAGACGAGTGATGAAACGGCTGCACTTGCGATGGAGGTGTGCCAAGAGATCAACCGGACGGGCGTGCTGTTAGAAAAAGAGATCTCAGGATTTGTCGCGAACCGCATTCTAGGCGCGCTGCAAAAAGAAGCAGTCTCACTGTATGAACAGGGTATCGCAGATTTTAAGGACATTGACCTGATCTGCAAAAAAGCGCTGAACCACCCGATCGGACCGTTTGAACTGATGGATCTGTCAGGACTTGATGTTGCGCAGTTTGTGATGGAGCAGCGCTATCAGGAGACGGGTGATCCGGCAGACAAACCGTTTGCGTGCATTCTTGAAAAAGTGGAAAAAGGCGAGCTCGGCCGGAAGACAGGCAAGGGTTTCTATGACTATTCAAAAGCAGCAGTGACTAAATAGAAGGGAGACAGGTGCATGCATACGAATGAAGTGACGGTCAGATTTTGTGAAACAGATGCATTAGGTCATGTGAATAATACGAGTTATTTTATTTATTTTGAAGAAGCGCGTGTGCAGTTTATTGCCTCACTCGGCTACGGTATGGACGTCAAAGACTGGCGGTTTATCCTTGCTTCAACGAAATGTGAATTTAAGAGTCAGGGTTATTTTGATCAAAAGTTAAAAGTGGAAAGCTATGTAACCCGTATTGGCACGAAAAGCTTTGAGCTTGAACACCGGGTATCCTGTGCGCAGACTGGCATTCTGATTGCAGTCGGGAATGCAGTTGTCGTGTATTTTGACTTTGACAACCAGGTAAGCGCGGCCATTCCAGATGAGATGAGAACCGAGCTTGAACAGCATCTCGTCACTGAGGAGGGACGCGTATGAAGCAGGCCGATACAACCCAGGTAAAAGAAGGCGAAGGACTCGACCTTGGCGTACTGGAAACCTTTCTCCGGAGGAAACTGGATCTGCCGGATGGAACACTTGATTTAAAACAATTCTGGGCTGGGCATTCAAACCTAACGTATCAGTTGACCATCGGTGATTGGGAGGCGGTACTCAGACGTCCGCCGCTCGGACCGGTTGCGCCGAAAGCACATGATATGAATCGTGAGTTTAAGATTTTATCAGAGCTCCAGCCATTGTTCTCACCTGCACCAAAGCCGGTTCTCTTTTCAGATGATGAATCGATTGTCGGCAGTCCATTTTTTATCATGGAAAGAAAGCGCGGGATTGTGCTGGATACATCATTCCCTGAAGGCGTTGAAGTCACGCCTGAGATCTGCCGCGGGCTGTCACAGACGATGGTCGACCGGCTGGTGGAGCTGCATGCGATTGATTATACGAAAACGGGACTGGTTGAGATCAGTAACCCGGACGGTTTTATGGAAAGGCAGGTTCACGGCTGGATCGGGCGGTATGAGCGTGCGAAGACAGATGAGATTCCAGAGGCTGAGCGGCTGCAGCAGTGGATGATGGAACATATCCCAGTGAGTCAGGCGCCAACAGTCATTCACTACGATTATAAATTGAATAATGCGATGTTCACTGATGACTTAACTGAAATGGTTGGGCTGTTTGACTGGGAGATGTCGACGGTCGGGGACCCACTCGCTGACCTTGGCGCTGCGATGAGCTACTGGATTCAGCATGATGACCCACACCTGTTAAAGCATGGATTAGGTAAGCCTTCTGTGACGGTCAATGAAGGGTTTATGACGCGAAACGAATTTATTGAAGCCTATGCGAAAAAAAGCGGGCGTGACGTAAGCAATATGGATTTCTATTTAACGTTTGCCTATTTCAAGCTTGCTGTCATCTGCCAGCAGATCTATTTCCGTTATCAAAAAGGACAGACAAACGATCAGCGGTTTGCTCATTTTGATCAGTTTGTTAAAACGTTACTCGTGCACGGTGCAAGTGTAATTGAAGAATAAACTTCAGGAGGTTTTTGAAATGGAAAAACGGACTGTACTACATAAAGGGGCCAGCTATTTATATACCTCATCTGATCCTGAGGAGATCTTCACACCGGAGGATCTGACAGAGGAGCACAAAATGATCGGCGCGACAGCCAGACAGTTTCTAGAAAAGGAAGTCGCACCATATGCTGAGCGGATTGAACGTCAGGAGTTTGAAGTCGTACCTGAGCTCATGCGAAAAGCAGGGGACCTCGGTCTGCTCGCACACAGCATTCCTGAAAAATACGGTGGACTTGGACTCGATAAAATCAGTAAAGGCATTGTCGGTGAAATGATCGGTTCAGGCGGCGGTTACGGGGTCGCGCATTCCAATCATACGTGTATTGCGACGCTGCCGATTACGTACTTTGGTACTGAAGAACAGAAGCAGAAGTACCTGCCGAAGCTTGCGTCAGGTGAGTATATCGGGGCGTACTGCTTAACAGAACCAAACGCCGGATCAGACGCACTTGCCGCTCAGACGACAGCAGTATTAAATGAAGAAGAAACGCATTTCGTATTAAACGGAACGAAACTCTACATTACGAATGCAGTCTTCTCAGACACCTTTATCGTTTATGCAAAAGTGGACGGCCAGCACTTCACAGCGTTTATCGTGGAAAAGGATTTCCCGGGATTATCGCTTGGACATGAGGAAAAGAAGATGGGGATTAAAGGGTCGTCTACAAGGTCAGTCATTTTCGAAGACTGCCTGGTGCCGATTGAAAACCTGTTAGGGGAAGTCGGCAGAGGGCATGTCATTGCGCTGAACGTACTGAACCTCGGACGCTTTAACTTAGGTTCTGCAGGTGCAGGCGTTTCAAAAACTGCCTTAAAGAAAACGATCGGATTTGTAAAAGAGCGCAAGCAGTTCAAACGGGCGATTGCTGAATTCCCAGCGACAAAGCAAAAGATCTCCTGGATGGCTGCACGCATTTACGCAGCAGATTCCCTGCAGTACCGGACGGCGAGTCTCATTGAAGATGCACTCGGTGACTTAGCTGAGACATTTGACTATAAGCTGATCGGCAAACAGATGGGTGAATACGCAGTGGAGTGTGCGGTGTGTAAGGTGTTTGGCTCAGAAACGCTTGATTATGTTGTGGATGAAGCACTGCAGCTGCACGGCGGCGCCGGATTTATCCAGGAATACGGCATTGAGCAGATGTACCGCGATTCAAGAATTAACCGGATCTTTGAAGGCACGAATGAAATCAACCGTCTGCTGATCCCGACTCATTTATTCAGAAAAGTGATGAAGGGCGAAGTGGATCTGGCAGCTCGTGTGCAGGAGGCCTTTAAAGGACTTGGGAACATTGCACCGAGTAAAGATGGTGTTCTGACGCAGGAGCGGGCGGCAGTTGAAACAATCAGGAATCTGTTTCTGGTAAACGCAGGACTTGTCTATGAAGCGTACGGCGAGTCATTAGTGGAGGAGCAGGAAGCATTGATGAATCTTGCAGACCTGGCGATTATCCTGTTCGCAGCAGAGTCAGCAGTAGCGAGAACGCAAAAGGCTGTTATGAAAAATGGAGAAGAGAAGGAATCACTGAAAGTTGATCTGATGAGAACATACCTTGGCAGCGCAATGTGGGATGCAGAGCGGATTTCGCGGGTGATTGCCGGGAATGTGTGCACAGGTGAGAAGCGGGAAGAGATGATCGCATTGACGGTACGGGCATGCAGTCGTTTTAGTTCTCTTGGCGGATTGATTGAGAAGAATCGGAGGATTGCGGATCGGCTGGTTGAGAAGGGTGAGTTTGTTTGTTGAATAAATTCATTTGAAACGGAAGAGCTCTTTCTCATATAGCTGAGAGGGAGCTCTTTTTCTTCCATAAAATTATATTTGTCACATCACTAACCCCACAATCTCCTGTATAGTTAAAGCAATAACTGGAAAAACAAACGCTACAAACAATCAAGAGGGAGTTCACATGCGTAACATCATCCTATCAACCGAAAGCGGCGCCGACCTGCCGAATGATCTCGTTGAAAAGCACAACCTGCAAGTCGTTCCGATGCACATCATTATGGACGGGAAAGATTATCTGGACGGCTCTTTACCAGTCCAGGACATCTATGACTACTATGACCGCACGAAGAAAATACCCTCCACAACTGCCACGAATATTCACGAGTACCAGGAATTTTTCACATCAATCAAAGAACAGTAGCCTGACAGCACTATCGTACATATCGGCTATACATCACAGGCATCCTCATCCTTTCAAAACGCAGTCATCGCTGCAGAAGAATTCGAAAACCTTCACCTGATCGACGCGCTAAACGTAACCGGAGGACTAGCAGCAGTTGTCTTATATGCCGCAGACCTACTCGAAAAAGAACCTGACATCGAACCGCAACGCCTAATCGAAAAAATAGAAGCAGTCGTTCCAAAATCAAAACTCGCCTTCATTCCAGGCAGCCTCGAATTCCTAAAAGCAGGAGGCCGCGTCAGCAACATGGCATCCCTGATCGGCGCACTGCTAAAAATTAAGCCATGTATCGAACTAAAAGATGGAAAGCTCGTCTCCACAAAGAAATACCGCGGGAAAATGAGCGGAGCGACTGAGAAGCTTTTTAGTGATTATTTAAAAGAATTCAATATAGATCGAGAGCAGCTTTACCTAATTTACTCTATTGGACTTGATGAAGAGATCAAGCAGCGAATGGATGAGGTTGCGAAAGAGCATGGATTTAAACACGTGAGATGGATTCAGGCTGGGGGGATGATTTCGACGCATTCGGGACCTGGGGGATTTGGGGTTGCGGGGTTGGAGGAATAAAACAAGTTTTAAAGGAATCTTGATCTTTTGATGATAAATCTGTAAAGATAATTAGAGAGTAGATACTAGAATATTTTAATGAAAATAAATTGAGAATTATAAACAAAGATAAATTATTTATATGATATCATTAATTATTGGAAAATAAACGAAATTTTAATAATATTTATCTCTTTTCAATTGAAAAGCTAAAACCTTATTTAGAATTAAAAGTAATAAGAAATTTAATACAGTAGAGGGCGGGACTATTGATTGAAAAATACTTAGTATCAAATTGCTTATTTATTTTGGATGAATTTAATGAAAGGTATAAAGCTTTATCAAGACAAGAATTAAAGGATATATCTAATAATGAATACTCTGAGGCAGATATAGTTGTAAGGTTAGGATACCCTTTTAAACATATGGCAACATTTAATATGCAGGGGAAATCGAAGGCATCAGGTAATGACATTGTGGTGAAAGAAAAAGATTTTAATATAGAAGTTAAGCTTTTGAAAAATTATAAAAGCAAAGGTGGAAATTCTAATAGTACAGGATGGAATGAGATAGAAAGAGACTTTGATTGGCTTCTAAACGAGAGAAAAGCAGGGAAAAAAGGTAAAAGAGCTTTTGTCATTGGGTGGTTTAATGTTGTTGATAGATTTAGCCAGATTGTTCAATTAGGAAAGACTAGGGGTGCACATCCAGAAATCGATTACAGAAGAATGAATTATTTTCCTTTTTTGAATTCAACTGGTGAGAGAACTAAAGATATTATTTATATGTATAGTGAAGCATTTGAAGAGACTTCAGTAAAATCTTTGCATTATGGTGAAGATAGTGTGAAATGTATGTTTTTTGGGAGAAAAGCAGATGTATTTCATATTGCTATTTATTGGTGAAGTTACTCGTCAATATATCTTTTTAATAGTAGGAGGGGTTGTCATTGTCTATTTTTAAAAAATTGATGGAGAAAAATGAATTTCCTATATTGTTTATCGGTTCTGGGTTGCCTAGAAGGTATTTAATAGATTTTAAGAGCTGGGATGAACTCTTGAAACATTTTTGGGATCAAGTTGAAGTTTTAGATTTTTACGGCCAATTAAACATTTTAAGAGAAAGCATTAGAAGAGAGAAAAAAGATATTTTAGAAACAGAAATAGATTATTTAAGTAATATAGAAATGAGTTCAAAAATCGAACAAATATACAATAAAAAATTCAACGAAGGTCAAATACAAATTGATGATTTTTCTCCTAAAGATGTTTATGCAACAGGTATTTCTCCTTTTAAAATGGCTATAAGTAAGGCTTTAAAAAGATATGAAATTCGAACTGAAATGTCTGATGAAATTGCAGTATTTAATAAGGCAATAACTAAATCTCAGATTATGATAACCACTAACTATGACTCTTTCATTGAAGATAGTTATAACCAATCTAGTCAATATGGAGTGAAAACTTATATAGGCCAAAAAGGTTTTTTTGAACAAACAATGGGTTATGCTGAATTATTCAAAATTCATGGGTCAGTAGAGCATCCAAATTCTATTGTTATTTCGTCTGAAGATTATGATAACTTTAGTAAAAATTCTATATTAATTAGTGCTAAAGTTATATCCATGCTAATTCATTCTCCAATTATTTTCTTTGGATATTCATTAACAGATCTTAATGTTAGAGGTTTTATAAAAGATTTTGCATCGTCTTTGAGTTCTGAAGATCCGGTTTCTCTTGAAGAAAGGTTGATAATTGTGGAATGGAAAGAGGGAGAAGGTGAGCTTTTAGAAGAAATTACTTTTGACCAAGAGTTAAATTGTAGGTTTACAGTTATTAAAACAGATAATTATAGTAAAGTTTTTGAGCACTTACAGCAAATTGATCAAGGTGTTGCTCCATCAGAAATCAACAAGTATCAACGCATTATTAAACGACTTATAATAGATAAAGGTAAAGAGGGAGCATTAAAATCTGTTCTTCTTTCCCCTATCGAGTTAGATGAACTCGAAAGAAACTTGACCAGTGGAAACGAAATTAAGGAAAAAGTTGTTGTCGCATTAGGGGATTCAACTGTAATTTTCAAAATTCCAAATAAGTTGACATATTTAGAAGATTATATTTTTGAAAAAGATGAATTAACTTCAGATGTAGTTTTACGCTTTTTAGCAAATGAACCTGTTTCAGGGCGATACCCATTTATAAAATATGTATCAGAAGAAAAAATAGAAGAATCTAATTTACATGATTATGAAAAAGAAAAACTGAGGCAGAGGTTGAATAGTCATGGAGATTTAGAAGCTCAAGTTGAGAAAATTAACAAAACTTATAGGCAAGAATTTGAAAGTATTGAGAAAATTTTATCAAATAGTCATGTTAATGACAGAGAGTTTAGCTTAATTTCTTATAATATAAATAGGTTAGATTTTAGCGAAGTTGAAGACTATATAAGAGAGAAAGTAATGGATCTTGTAGTAGCAGGAGAAAGCAAAATAAATACAAATTTAAGAAGGCTGCTTTTAATTTATGATTTAAAGAAAAACAAAAGAAGTGACGCCTAACCAATACAGGTTGCCATCACTTCCTTAATCTTATAACAACATCATATTCGAAATGAATAGGAATGTCTACAATCAATTATACCTATTTTTAAATGGTCTAAAACATTCTGTTCTTTGATTTTTTTGGCAAAGTAAATATCTCTCTACATTTTATAAATCCTTATAGATTATATACAGCAGACTTTATGATATAAAAATTAGATGCTAGAAGATGGAGATTAATTATCAACGATCTTAATTCCTCCCTGTCCTGAGAAAGATTTGGAACATTCACAAGTGCGTTTTACAGGGTATTTTTTAAGGAGATGTACAACAATGACAAATTTCAAAGTTTGGGAAATTGATTTTGACGTTATAGGTCCAATTTCAATAGTGAATAATATTAATTTCCGACAAGAAAAAGGGTTTGAGCAACAGCAATTTTACAGCGATATTAGCTTGAGGAAAAGTAATTATGGACTTAGAGCTACAATCACTGCATATGCAGACACTTTGCATATTGCTGAAACAGTTGCTTTTGTTTATTTCGGCAGGATGAGGGATGTACTCTCACTAGAAAATGATATTCCAATACAAATAAATAAAATTAAAAAAGATTATTATAGACCAAAAGGTTCATTCAATAATTTTAGGTATAATAATCAGGAAGTTTATAGAAGTAGAAGGTTATTAGATAAATCTGACATTATATCTGCGTTCAAAATGGCAAGAGAATTTGAAGTTAACCAACCAAAATTATTAAGAGCTATTGGTTGGTACTCTAAAGGGAAAATATCTGAAAATACATTTGATCAATTTTTAGCATTTTGGAGTGTAATTGAAATATTGGGTAAAGAATTCCATACAGAGACTGAACGGACATCTATAGGAGTCAAAAATAAAATATATCAATGTTTTATTGATTATTTTGGAGATATTAACACATGGGAGTTGCCGGACCAATGGATAGATCAAATGCATGATAGAAGAAGTAACCTTGTTCATGGAGGAGAAGATTATACAATAGAAGCGATCAATGGTATTTCAGAGTTAATTCCACTTCTCGAACACACATCAAAAAAACTAATTGATAAAATAATCGACACTACCTATAACCGTCAAGACTTTATTCATTTTGATTTTTAACTTTTAACTTATTAATTAGATTTGTAGAATTCAATAGAGTAGGAGATGAATCAAAATAGACATAATTACTTACAAAAAAATAATTTTAAAAAATAAAAAACTCCTTTACGAAGCTGGAATTCGTTCAATTAATGAGGCACATTCAAATACGCTTAAACTATCTAAATCACCTCAAGAACCAGATTTTATAGCTAAAATGGCAACTGAAGGAATAAAAAACATAGCAAATTCATGGAAAGAAACCTTAGAACTTTATGGGATTTCCACGTCAATTGTATCTGTATTTTGTCACCAACGACCTATTGTAAAGCATAACTTGTCAGAAAAAAATCCAGAGATCGGAGATTTATTAATAGTTCATGTATATCATCCTAAAAAAGGAAAAAGTAAAAGAACAGCATTATTATTACAGGCAAAAATGAAAACCTTGCACACGGCAAATGTTAAATCCAACGACCATCAATTTCTACTGTATAATAATTGGCCAGAATTTAGCTTTGTAAAGCCAATAATTAAAGGAATTAATATTAATATAGTTCCAAATCAAGCTCATCAAGGAGCAAAATACTTGTTAATTGACAATAAAAATCATATTAGTTCTTTTTCTTTTACATATACAACTGCCGAGGTAGATAATACTTTAATCCCACTGCATAACCTTGCACATACAATGCTCAAGATATTATTGTTTGAAGAAGGAAAAGAATTTATAGGGAGAAAGCAGCTAAAAATAAAAAAGATTGGTCAAAATTAGTATGGGTGTTACTAGAGAATACTCTTAATAAAAACTTTAAGAGGAAGAATATAAAAGTTACCTCAGCTCCAAGAACAAACGGAAGTAATTTACAAGAATTATCTGGATTATACATGTGTTCACCAGGTAAGAAAGAAGATGAGAATCGTTTAACTATCACTGAGTTAATAGGAAAAAATAAGTATAGGGATTTAATTAATTATGCATCTGATGCACATTCTCAACCTTTTTTAAAGGTAAATGGTGAAGAAGGAATTTCTACTATATTAATTGAAACTTCTCATATAGATGGTCATGAAGGACTAAATGATTTTTTGACATAAATATACAATTAGGATTATTATTAAACTATTTACAATTGAAATTAACATTCTAGAATCTTAAATCTTTCTTTCATAAAGTTTATGAGTAGTTGATAATATAATTGTGTTAACGAGAAAAGCACTGATCCACGTATCAGCGCTTTTCAAATTATCTTTAAATCATAAAACATGCACCGAAAAATCCAAATCCGCCTGCAAATGCTTCTTCATCAATTCCTCAGCCTTCTCGGCATCTCTACTCTTAATCGCTTCATAAATCTCCTCATGCTCATCAATCAATCCAGGTCTCTTATGATATACAACCGTTTTTCTGAACAGATAAATAATCGACTGCATCTGATCAATGATATCGATCATGACAGGGTTGCGACTCGCTTGAACAATTAAATCGTGGAATTGTTTGTTGGCTTTCATGATTTCTTCGATAGTGCCTGTGCGGCCGATATGGACGCATTCGGCGAGTGCGATGAGCTCATCGTCTGTCATATAGGTAGCTGCGGTTTTAGTGGCATGTCCTTCTAGGATCGATCATACGTACCTGGAACATGTGGCGCAGGTCGCTTTCGGTTGGTTTGACGACGCGTTTCTTTTTGATTAAGCCTTCCTGCTCGAGCCGCCGGATGGATTCTCTGATTGGGGTGCGGCTGACGCCGAGTTCTTCAGCAAGACGTTCTTCTGTTAATTTTGTTCCGCCTTCTAATTCTCCGTTTAGAATTCTGTCACGGATCGTCTCGTAAGCGAGTACGTAGGCAGATGATGATGGTTTTGACATACGCTTCGGGGCTGCTGCAGGGGTGATGGATCTGGATGTCTGGATGTGTCAATCCAATCGATTGTCTGAGGAAGCGCTGCTCATCATCTAACTGCAGAGGTTAGGTAGCATCCCTTATTAGAGAAGGCTTCTTTCGTATAGATTGTGGTTTTCTTGACCGTTATTATATTATCGGTGATTTTCTTAACTTTTTATTTCGCAATACAACTCCGACTATAATAAGTGCAATTATTATAACAGCAGATATGAAATAGAAGTTAGAGATTACATTCATTATGTGAAAAGGTGCTTTATGAACATAAACAGCCTTTACCCACTGGTTCTCTTCTTTTACTGCAATTGCAGTAGAAGTTGAAGTCCCTTTTATTTCATAATATTTTGTTCCTATTGGATAAAAGTTTGAAGCATCTCCATAGTAATCACCAGTCATATCATCAGGCTTGGTCTTTACTTCTCCAATGATTTTACTAATTTCACTATTTTCGATAATTTCTTCTTGTTTAACTTCATAAACTTTTCCTTCCCATACAACAAAAGTAATAGCCCAAGACAACGCTTGAACAGAGTAAGAAATCATAAATATAAGTAATAGCGATAGCAACATTATTCTTTTCATAAGCACCTCCAAGTATTAACCAGTTTACTTTATCATAACAGAAAATTCTTTAAATAGTAAATATTTACAAAAAACAATCTATACGAAAACTGCCTTAAAGAAAAAGCGATTCATTATATCTATGCACCAGTGTGCAGTGGGAGCCAAACTGAGTGATGATGACACGCTTGGAATTAAAGCGGTAGTCAGCAGCAGGTTTATTTTTACATAAAGAACTTCACTGTAACGTTATTGTCGATCACATTTAAATAATTTACCTCGCCACCGGCCTTATTGACAATTAAATGACGTGTCATCTATTATATTAAATGATACGTCATTTAATTGAGAAGAGGTTAATCTATGAAAGTACATATACTACACACAGGTGAAGTCTACATCGATCAGGCACTTGCATACAAAGAACAATCACTCCATCCAATTCCTTATTCAGGTTGGTTAAGAGGAAAAAAGAAGAAGATGTGGGTGCCTGTTTCAGCTTATCTTATAGAACATCCGAAAGGGTTAATATTAGTTGATACTGGATGGAATGAAGACATCAGGGGAAATCAGAAAAAACATCTTGGATTTTTAGCGCACTCTATGTTTAAAGGACGCCTTCCTGAAGGAGAGTCAGTTTCAGAGCAGTTGCATGCTTTAGGTATAAAGGTTAGTGATTTGGATTTTGTATTACTTACACATTTACACGCTGATCATGTGAGTGGGTTAAGCCGGGTGAAAAATGCGAAGAAAGTCTTAACAAGCGAATTAGAGTGGGAGGCAGCTTCGAACAGAGTAGGTTATATTAAATCAATGTGGGAAGGCATTCACGTCGATAGATATATGCTGTCAGATATTCCATATGGTCCATTTGAAAAAGGACATGATTTATTCGGAGACGGTTCGGTATACTTGGTACATACACCAGGACATACTGACGGGATATTTTGTGTATTGGTAAAACATCAAAATGGCTGGCTGGTATTAGCCAGTGATATTGGGTATGCAGAGAGATCCTGGAAGGAAATGATGTTGCCCGGGTTAACAACAAATCAGGATGCAGCCTATCAGTCATTAAAATGGCTGAGGGATTTTTCAGAGAGAGACGATTGCTACCGGGTAATAGCAAATCACGACACTACAATTAAACCGGGGATTATAACTTAAAAAGGGTGAATTAAGTGAATAAGAGATTTAAAGAAGCAGAAAAGTTTCGGTATCTGATTCTTGCAGTCCAAAGACATGGAAACAAGCTATTGAAGGATTTATTAAAAGAAATCGGCATAACTCCTTCACAATCTGAAGTGATTAGTGTACTAAAAAACAATGAAAATATTACGTTAAAGCAATTAGGTTATCTCTTGATATGTGAGGAAGGAAGTCCTTCAAGACTGATTGACAGGATGGTAAAGGAACAATTGATTGAACGAATTAAAGATTCGGCAGACAGTCGATTTGTAAGGTTAAAGCTGACAAAATTAGGTCAGGAGAAATATTCATCTATTCTTGAAATTGAAAATGGTGTTTATCAGCAGCTGGAGAATATTTATACAAACACTGAATTACAAAAAACTAATGAGCTTTTGGACAGGTTCATTTCAGATACTTCTTTATCTGAGGCTTTGAACAAGCGAGGTTTTAGTTGTTAAACAAGTAAGCGGTGTTAGAGGTAAATTACATACAATTTTATATAGTCATTCCCTATGTTGAATACAATTTTAATTATTTAGAAGTTGAACGTAATACTGGGAAGGTTTTTATTGTAAAACTGATCATTGCTCAGACATTGGAGTCATGACAGTTGGAGGAGTCTTAGCGGAGCTGACAGCATTAGCAACTTGTATATGATGAGCTTCTTCTTGCAAATGTTGCCTGAGCTATAAGAATACTTCTACAAAAGAACCTCCAAGTTTACTAGAGGTTCTTTTGTATTGATAGAATCTTACTTACATAAAAAGTTGATTAATAAATCAAGTAATAACATTCCCTACTAATTTCTTGTTTCAAAAAGAAAGCTAACGGACTCTCATTCTCTGTTAAAAAAGGTGGTTAAGATTTTAAAGCGGTCCATTAATGCAAAGGTCTATAAAGAAGTTAAGTAATAATTCATCATATACTGGTATCCAACAACTCCAGTTATAATAGTAGATACAAACCCGCACAGCCATCTAGGGGCTCTCAATGATCTTAATACTAAGTATGGCAATGCATAAGCAGCGATGATTACAACCCTAAGAAATGCCACTCTCATTGCCATTTCATTTAATAATGCAGATACACTTTCACTGATTTCCATGATCCAACTCCTCGAAACAGTATTCAATTTAAGCTGTTCAGTTATTAAATTTCTCAATTACCGCCAAAATCCTATCTTTATACTGCAGCACATCCGTCACCCGATCAATCTGAACTTTAGATTTATCATCATCGTTAAAAATAATCGTCTTTTTAGCCCGATCAAGATCCAGCCTGACTATCCATTTTCGAATGTTGTCATCGAGCAGCACGTTAAAATAGCTCTGGTTGTCCCGGTAGAATACACGATCAGCATCTATAATCTCGCTGGCGATGACCTTTATGACAGTGTAACCCTGAATTTCATCCTCAGTTGTAATGATAAGTGGTTCGGTTGGGAGATCGATCGGTTCGTGCTCTGGTAATGATGTGGCAGCAGCTTCCTGGCTGACCTGATCAGCAGGAGTAGTCGTTGATTTTAATGCTTTGCTCAGTTTTTCGTTCACCTGCTCGTTAATAAACTGGCTAAATGATTTTTTAATAATTGGGTCAAACTTCTCAAGCGTGTTCCTCGTTTTCATCCCGTCATATACTTCTCCAACAATGTATTTAATAAAATCCTCTGTCGGGTTTTCCCACTGCTCATAAAGAAACGACTTCACTTTATTTAAGTATTTTAAATCAGAAGCGGTTGTAAATATTTTTTCAAGATCAAAGCTATCTTTACGGAACTTTGCCAGCTCAATAATGTGGGTTTCTTTTAAATCTTCCAGGTTGATTTCAAAGAAGGGGGCGGAATCCATTTTATTTTGCTCTTCTAAATCCGTATAGAAGCGATAGATTAAACCATTAGTAAGAATAGCGAACTTAGCAGCCGTAGTGCCGAAATATCGGAATAGCTGAGAATCGTGTTTGGATAACTTTTCACTCACTGATTTTGCTTCTATGAGAATGACAGGCTGACCTTCATTCATAATCGCATAATCTACTTTTTCACCCTTTTTAATCCCAACATCTGCAATGAACTCAGGTGTAAATTCTGATGGATCAAAAATGTCATAGCCGAGCGCCTGGAAGAAAGGAAGGATCAAACTTGTCTTGGTGGATTCTTCAGTAGAAATATTACCTTTAATCTTTTCAATTCTTTTCGAAATCATCTTAATCTGGTCAGAAAATTGTTCCATGGTGGTTCCTCCTATACGGTTTTTAGTGGTATTCATTTACAATCTTAATATTTATTAGTAAATTGGTAATAATCAGATTTTAACATAGATCTATACTAAAGTAGGATTTAATAAGGAATAAATGTTATTTTTTATCCTGCTTTTATTTGAGGATTAAATGAAACGAAATTTATAAACGAGGTGTCCAAATGAAAGTTGCCGTAAATTATTCAGTTGAAGCTAGGAATTTATTAACCAATTCACTCATAGACATTGATCTGTTCAAATGCCCTGATTTCAGCACGGAACTTATTCAGGATGCCAAAGAGATGATACCAAGTTACATTCACTTTGGATTAAATGCAGAGAACGGCCAAATGAAGAATGTTGACTGGGGACTGATCAGAGAACTGCAAAGTCAAACTGAGACTCCCTATATTAATGTTCATGCTGTAGCTATGGCAAAGCACTACCCTGAATATGATGTTGAAACGAGCCAGCCCTCCCACATTAATGAAATGACGGATGCGATTCTTCGGGATATTGAAATTCTTGATAGGGAAATTGGGGCGGAAAAGGTCATCGTGGAGAATGTTATTTACAGGGGACAGGGTGAATACATGATGCGTGCAGCGATTGATCCTGAAGTGCTTTCACGAATTATAGAAAAAACGGGCTGCGGCTTTCTGCTTGATACTGCCCACGCTCAAATGAGTTCAAAGAGTCTTGGTTTTGGTGTGAAAGAGTATATTTCAAGACTTCCTGTTGATCATTTGAAAGAACTACCTATTACGGGTATTAAACCCGACAATAATGGTCGGTTAAGAGACAGTTTGCCGATGACAGATGATGATTGGGCACTGGCATCATGGACATTAGAGAAAATAATCCACAACTCCCTGTCCGCCACACATTTATGAATATTTACACTTACAAATAACTATTCAACATAACCACACTAAGATACTTTCATTACTCACTTCTTACTTTCACTTATACAATTGACTTGAATTGTCAGAATCGTGTTTAGGACAGGGAGTGGTTTTTAGACATATCTGTAGAAGAAGACAAGGTGTAACAGATTGAAGTTTATTAGTGCGAACCTATAGCTAACATAAATATACAATTGTATTCGCACCTTATTTTAAATGTTTTCGAGAGGGAAGTTGCGTTAAAAGCTCTTTAAATTATATTACCCCTCCTTAAGAGCGATTTTATGCGTATATTTTCCTTTCTTTATGCTGAAAATCGCTGGCGCACTCTCCTTGAGTGCGTGGATTGAAATACCTTTACGACGTGGTTTTTTCGGAAAGAGTCATTACAAAGCATTCATTATCCAATTTAAATTTCATTAATTTTTTGGTTAAAACTCAATCAAATGGAGAACCTAATATTGATTGGAGGTGTTTATAATGACACATTTAAAATTATTTGCCCTTAAGTTTATTGCTACCTTACTCGTTTTAGGTATTATCCTAGGTGCTGGTTTTGATGTATCGTTTCAGAATATCTTGTGGATCACTATCGTTTTAACTGCAGCAGCATATGTCATTGGCGATTTATTAATTTTGTCTAAATCGAACAATGTTGTAGCGACTACTGCTGATTTCATCATGTCTTTTGCGGTCATTTATTTTATGACGGATGCTTTGACTGTTGGAGATGATGTTTTTATTGCTACGAGCATTTCAGCTATATCACTGACCGTATTTGAGTACTTTTTCCACCAATCTGTTGCACGAAGTTTGGATCATGAAAAAGTGAAGAGTAATTCTGAAAAACAAACAACAAACTCAACAGGACAATTGCAGGTAGAATCCTCCAACGAATTATTTCCATATGAAAAAGATGAAAAATAATTTTGCTTATTGAATATTTGATTTAGCAATTGGAGAAATTGTTATTGACGCAGACAACTTCACTGTAGACTGGACCTGTCTGCTGAGTTATACCCCTCCTAAAGTCAGGGCGATTGCTCTGACTTTTTTAAATTTTTACATTCTTTTACTACTTTTCTTGTGTCAGATATGTCTGTGGCACTCTACACTAGTGTATTAATTGAAATAGTGAACATAAAACAGATGAGGTACACCGCACATTATCGGCTCAACCTTGCAATACTTTACTATCTATGATGTCGCAATCGGACTCTCACTGCCAAACGACTTAGGCTTCTGGGTTGTGAATAAATTTGGTAAGCTGACCATTCCTCAGACGCTGAAGGCATGGACAGTTGGTGGATTCTTAGCTGGACTAACTGCTTTAGGAATGGTCTATGTATTGAGCTTGTTTTTTGGTGTGTTGCCAGGGATTTAAGAATATTTGATGAGAGAAACCTCCTGGGGATAGGGAGGTTCTTTTTTACGGTTATTCAAATGTAATTAATATAATATAGTAAGAATTTTCTATAAATACGTTGTATCTGATTCTGCTATTTGAAATAATTGGTACTAACAACTTAAGTGAATGGACTAAAGTAAGCTATGATGATTCATTTAAAACGTATAACTTTAATCCTTTACATATAAAAATATTATTATGCGAGGTGTTCAAATGAAGGTTGCCGTAAATTATTCAGTTGAAGCGAAGAAATTACTGAGCAGTTCAGCGATAGAAATCGACCTGTTCAAATGCCCAGATTTCAGCATGGAACTAATCCAGGACGGGACAGAAATAAAGCCAAGCTACATCCATTTTGGCTTAAAAGCAGGAAACGACCAAATGAAGAATATTGATTGGGGACTGATCAGAGACCTGCAAAGCCAGACTCAGACTCCCTATATCAATGTTCATGCTGTAGCTATGGCAAAGCACTACCCTGAATATGATGTTGAAACGAGCCAGCCCTCCCACATCAGTGAAATGACTGATGCCATACTTCGGGATATTGAAATTCTTGATGGAGAGATTGGTGCTGAAAAAGTCATCATAGAGAACGTCATCTGCAGAGGTCAGGGTGAAAATATGATGAAGGCAGCGATTGATCCTGAAGTGCTTTCAAACATTGTGAAGAAAACTGGATGTGGATTTCTACTTGATACAGCTCATGCTCAGATGAGTTCAAAAAGTCTTGGTTTTGATGTGAAGGAATACATATCAAGATTACCTGTTGATCAATTGAAAGAATTGCATATTACAGGTATCCAGCCGGACTCTAAAGGTAGGTTACGTGACAGTATGCCTATGACAGAAGAGGATTGGGAGCTGGCATTCTGGGTATTAAAGAAAATTAAAAATGGTGAATGGCAGGAACCGTGGGTAGCTGCATTAGAATACGGTGGAGTTGGCCCTGCTTTTGAATGGCGATCGGATGAAGCCGTGCTGGCAAAGCAGGTTCCGGAGTTTTATGAGATGGTGAAAGGTGCACGTTAAGGTAGCTCGGTTTTGTGTATCTTTTTAACAATAACGATTGGTAACTTTGAAAGGAGCGGCTGAATGAAAGCTTTGAAAATCGGTGCCATTATCATCGTTCCTTTCCTCATACTATTTCTGACCTTCAGTACCTGAGTCGGCTACATCGCTGAAAATTACGGGAATTATTATGATTTTAAATGGCTTGCGATTGTGGGCATCGTTGCAGGATATATTCTTCAGTTTTATAAAACATGGGTGGGTATAACACTTATCGTATTAAGTATATTTATCTGGTTCTTAATATAAGTTGCTCAGTCATTAAATCGAGAAGGGGAGTTATGTTTGTTTGATAAAGAATTTGAAAAGTTAAAAAGAAATGATTTTGAAACTTACGATTTTACACGGTTCATGCGGACTTCGAATTTAGAATTCTTTTTTATAATGGGGATTAATAACGGTGATAACTTTGATGAATACTGGGATGGGCGATCAAGAGAGGTGTTGGGCTACCTTGTTACTTATACTGATTCGCAAAAAGAATTGTTCAATTACATCTATCTAATTGAAGATGAACAGAAAAACTATGAGCACATCATTAAATATACAAAACGGTTCGCCAGTGGCATGTACGCCTACACGGAACATCTTGAATTGGAATTTGTGATTCTGAAAACAGATGTTTATCAAAAGAGCATACTGCCAAGTAAGAGAATTGAGTTTGTTAAAAGGGTTGTTAAGCAGGATCTGCCTGAACATGTATTCGCAGACTGAAACATTACAAGAAACTGATGAAGTGGTAGGGAGAAGGAGGGTGGAAATGACTCAACGAGAGTTAAAGTTAAAACTGATTTTAATTTTATCTGCGATTTTGATTGTATGGTTTTTATTATTTGGCATAAGATTAGTTGGTTATTTTTCAGCCATCAGTGATAGGGGCTTAAGAGAAGTGGCTTGTACGGGCTGCAGTGATCTAAATGTATTTTTCAGTACAGCTTTTACAGTCTCTGTATTTATTATTATTCCGCTCATTACCCCAGTTGTTCTTGCATTTCATTGGTTCTTTAAAAACAAAAAGCTACATACAAGAATTCATCAAAGCTGATAATTGACCCACAACTCTATGCTGAAAACATATTGGGGGGTATAAATAGATACTTCAAAGAAGATAATTACCGTGACAACTATAAATTTAATAATTCCTTCCTGTCCTAAAAACGATTCTTAACATTCATAAGTGTGTATAGGACAGGGAAGATTTAATAGATTTTAATGAAGGTAAAGCTTAATGATAAAATATACTCATTACATATAAGAGGTGATTTTAAATGAAACCAAGAGTATCTGTCATTACTATTGGAGTAGATAATCTTGAAGAATCTTTACATTTTTATCGTGATGGCTTAGGGTTTCCTACTGATGGTATTGTAGGTGCAGAGTTTGACCACGGTTCAGTAGCATTTTTTGAATTGCAACCTGGTTTAAAACTTGCTATATGGAATCGGAAAGATATTGCACATGAAACTAAAGTTAGTGTCAGCAGTCCGAGTCCTACAGAGTTTACTCTTGGACACAATGTAAATAGTAAGTCAGAAGTTGATGAGGTCATGGATAAAGCAAAAAGAGCTGGCGCTAACATCACTGATCCTGCCCATGAGACGTTTTGGGGAGGATACTCCGGTCACTTCCAGGATCCAGATGGTCATCTGTGGGAGGTTGTATGGAATCCTGCATGGGATTTCGTAGAGTAACTTCCAATCAGGCTGGCTAACTCCGGCCTGAGTTAGTTCGTATCTTGTGTCCGCACATGATCGGCTCAACCTTGGAACATCTTGCTATCAACCTGAACCCTGTGTTGAACACAACTTCCGCACAATTTAATACATTTATATAACGAAATGGTGGAGAGATTGCATCTGATAAAGGAAACACTTTAAAATAAGTACTACTATTACTATGAAATCAATCACAAAAGTAATGACACAGGTGTCTATTCACAATCAACACAAGGGAAAAAACTGGAGGAAACAAAGTTGCCTACTATTAAAGATATTGCTGCAGCAGCTGGTGTCACTGTGACGACTGTATCCAGGGTATTAAATAATCATCCATATGTATCAGAGGAAAAGAGACAGGCGGTTCGTGAAGCAATTAAGCGGCTTAACTATATTCCGAACGCGTCTGCTGTGAATCTTAAGAAGCAGAAGACAAATGCGCTTGCTGTGATATTGCCAATCATTGATCATCCTTTCTTTGGTAAATTAATTGAAGGAATGTCAACAGCTGCATTAGAGGAGCATTATCATCTTATTTTGTGTCAGAGGGAAAACAGCATTGAGAAAGAGCAGGAGTATTTGAATATGCTGAAGACAAAACAGGTTGACGGTATTGTCATCTCTGAATTAATACAACCGTGGGATTTAATATCGCCGATCACTCAGTACGGACCGGTTGTGCTTTGTCATGAATATGAGCTTGATTCGAATGCGCCGTCTAATTATATGAATCACTATAATAGCGCCTATGACGGCATGAAGTATTTAGTGAATCAGGGCTATTCTAAAATTGCGATTTGTATTGCTCCTCCGGCGGGGGTTGTTTCCCGCGATCGCGAAAAAGCCTGCAGACAGGCACTCGAGGATCACGGTATGGATGCGAAATGGGTTTACACGACCTCTCATTCAATACTGGATGGCGAGGAGATCGTGAAGCAGATCATACAATCAGATGACCGTCCGGATGCGATCTTTACAGGGAGTGACCAGCTCGCAGCGGGTATCATGATTGCAGCAGCAAAGGTTGGACTTGATATACCCGGAGACCTTGCAGTACTTGGGTTTGATAATCAGCCAATTGCACACGCACTTGATATTACAACCATTGATCAGCCGGCCAGAGACCTTGGTTACAGATCTGTCAAAACGGTGATTTCATTAATCAATGGAAACCTGCTAAAGGAACATGCGGTTGAACTTCCTTATACGCTGGTTGAGAGGAAGTCTACTTGAAAATAGATCGTGCTGTGAATGAAACCAAAACTCTGCGTTGAATACAATTCCCGAAATTGTACCTGACACAGGGAGTATTTCAGTGATTGTTTTACGTATATTTGGATGTTTTTATTTTAATGATGAAAGGAAAGAAACATAATTGAATAAGACCTATTGCACTGATCGCCTTGTCTTAAAACAGCTGGATTCAAATGATGCAGAATTAGTATTAGATTATTACATAAGAAATAAAGAATTTTTAAAAGAGTGGGAAGCAGAAAGAGAAGATGACTTCTACACATTAAAGAGTCAAAAACTTCAACTGGAGCAAGACGTTGAGTCTTACAAAAGAGGTAGTTCGATAAAATTTTGGATATTTAAAAAAGGGGACGAAGAAAATATAATTGGATGTGTTTCTTTTCAGAATATCCTTCGTAGTATTATGCAATCTTGTATTCTAGGGTATAAATTAGATTTTTCAGAAACAGGAAAAGGGTATTTGGGCGAGGCGTTAAAGAAGGCGGTACATGTGATGTTCTCTGAATATTATTTACATAGAATAGAAGCACCGGTAATGCCTAAAAATACTTCATCAATCAATGTCTTGAAAAGACTGGGTTTTGTAAATGAAGGGATAACAAACAAGATGATGAAGGTTGATGGGGCTTGGGAAGACCATATCAGGTGGTCTTTGTTGAATCCCGCACATGAGTGACAACTATTTCATTTTAAAAAGCTCAACTTCTCTACAAATCTAAATAGAGAAATTGAGCTTTTCAGTTACTTCATTTATTCATTGCACTCATCAACTGAAAAAAGTGTTCATCTTCATGCGTTTTATTCAGGCTATACCATGAATGTAATGTATTAGGTGTAAATACTTCTAATTTTTTCAGTACCTCCATCGCAAATTCCAGAGGAGCTATTCCTGATGCAGTAACTAAATTCTCATCAGACACCGCAGATCCCATTTCATAATACTTTTCTCCTTTATAGTTAGGACATACCATCCTGGTATATTCTAAGTTATTACTTGTATGACTTCTTGTATCTAAGTACCCCATATTCGCAAGGCCCTCAACTGCACCACAAATTGCCGCAACAATCGTGTCATTTTCTAGCGCCTGCCCGGTTCTCTTTAAGATAGGCTGTTGAATGTCTTCACTCCACGTAGTCCCTCCCGGCAGGATTAAAAGATCCTTACTCTCAAAAGAACATTCATCAAGAGAAATATCCGGTTTTATACTCAGTCCTCCCATAGTGGTAACCATTTCTTTATTAGCTCCTACTGTTATTACTTTTAAAGGTGCTAATTCCTCTTTGAAATACCTTCCTGAGTTTAGTTCAGCCATCAAATATCCATATTCCCAGTCTGACATTGTATTAAATACATATAGAAAAGCTTTTTTCGTTTGCATCCAATCACACTCCAATCACTTAATATAGCCAGTATAATAAAACATCCCTGACAGTTAGCGTCAGGGAAGTGATCATGATTGATGAAATTTTATTAATTCCGATAGAACTTCAACTAGTCTTTCCTTAAGACTGATTGGCTCTATCACTTTAATAGATTGATTGTATGGTAAAAGTAAATAAGGTACATAAGTATGTATCACATCTTTTTCAAGAAGAAAAACGGCTTGATTGTCAGTTCGTTCTTGTAAATAATGTCCTAAATACCAATGCTGGCAAATGTCAGCTAATACGTTTTTATCCCCGGTAATAACCAAAGAGAGAACCTCTTCCTTATCATCTATCGTTGGAAGAAGGCTTTCTGTAAAATAGTCACGTGCTGAAAAATCATCCGGCCGTTCAAACTTATTTTCGGTTAGGGTCAGGTCTTCAATTCGATCTACTCTAAAACTACGGATATCCGTTCTAAGATGACAATATCCAATCACATACCACTTATGATTCCAATAGATCATTCTGTACGGATCAACTAATCTATCATTTAAATGCTTTTCACCACTTTTAGGGTAAAGGATTTTTACTGAGTACCCGTCAGCTACGGCCTGCCCCAATTCCTTCAAAAAAGGTTCCATAGAGTGCGAACTTAATCCACTGATTACTTCAAGACTGGTTAAATGCTGGTTTACCTTTATTTCCTGTTCTTGATTTGAATAGTTACTTAGTTTTGAAATGGCTCTATTGAGTGCTTCTCCTCCATAATATCCGGCTTCTTCTGCAAAAACAGCAGCGTGAAATAGTGAAGTCTGCTCCTCAGAATCAAAGAAGAGAGGAGCATCAATAAAATTGTCTAATAAAGTGTATCCACCGTTATGTCCTGGTTCTGAAACGATCGGTACGCCACTTGTTGAAATCGTATCAATATAACGATACACAGTCCTTATATTCATCTCCAGCTTTTCTGATATTTGTTTCGCAGTCATTTTTTCACCTGAACGAAGCATCCATAGAATCGCTAACATGTTGTCGGTTTTAGGCATATAATTTCACCTCTATGTAAATTTCATTTTCTATATGACGACGAATACTAAATACTAAGTTCTTCGATTAAAACAACCGACCCTCCAAAGCCGCCACATACCTCTCAGCCGACCGCTGTACAGCAACATCCGCCTGTCCTGATACTTCTCTGTGAAATGCATTATACAATTCACTGAACTTCAAAGGCTTCAGTTTTAAAGCAATCTCTCTCACTGTCTCTGCCGGCAGCGGAATCATATTAGGGTAACTGTACATAAAGCTGACCCACTGACGATCTGCCGCGACCTGAATAATATCACCGGTTAGCAGTACAGCCTCGCCGTCAGTTTTTGTCCAATGCAAAACAGCACCACCGTCAAAATGTCCGCCAAGTCTGTGGAGGGTTAATCCTTCTGAGAGCACAAGCGATTCACCGCTCCAATAAATGATGCGGTCGCTTGGCTCCTGCACCCATTGTTTATCATCTTTGTGTATGTAGATCGGACAATTGAATGTCTCAGCCCACTCAACCTGCGTTGTGTAGTAATGAGGGTGGGAGAGTGCAATCGCATCAAGTCCGCCTGCCTCATTTATACGGGTGATGGTCTGATCATCTATGTAAGCCATACAATCCCATAAAAGTCTGAAGCCTTGTTCTTCTATTATGTATACTGTTTGTCCGATACCGAATTCAGGACTGGTGGTGATACTCTTCAGGCCCTTTTGTTCTTCAATCAATTGATTTGAGTATATGCCTGACTGTTGCATCTTTTCTAAAGTCGTCCACTGTTGCCCATCCGGGTGCACGTACTGTCTTTCTTCCTCACAGATCACACATTGCTCAGGTTCCCGAGAAGAAGGCGGGTACTGTGTACCACAAGTGATACAAATATACTTTTCCATTGTTCATAACCTCCAAATTGCTTCTTGTCTAATCCATTATATGGTCATTTTGGTCAAGAATATAGTGTAAGATAAGGGAAGGATTTACTTTATGGATAAATGATTTAATTTGATCTGGTACATCATCCCATATAAAGGAGTGAAGACAATGCTGACATTCGGAGAAAAAGAAAACGGAAAGACCTACATAACAAGACTGGCCGTATATGGTGTGATGTTCAATTCTAATAAAGATAAGATTGCAGTCATTCAGGTTCGAAATAAAAATCATTTCCTTCCCAGTGGAGGATTTAACACGGTGAAACACATGAAGAATGACTGGAAAGAGAAGTGCTGGAAGAGACAGGAATAAAAGTGAATGTCAATTAGACAGGGTTCATAAAAGGGACGTTAATAACAAAGCCATCGAGGGTTTCTATTCGATGGCTTTTCTATATACTGATTTAAACTTTCTGTGTTGTACTCTGTTTAGAAACTCGTTGTTTTCTTTTTTGGGATTCATAAATTAATTGGTCCAGCTCCCGACTTAGCTTGAGCGTTTCTGTGTGCAGGAGCCCGTTTAATAATCCGCTTTTGATCATGGCCTCGCGTTTACAACGGATATTAACCTCTAATTCACTTTCTGATTTGTTCATGTGATTAGCTCCTTATAAGTTAGACGTCATATTTAGAAACTATAAAACTGATACAAGACGAGTAGAACGTATGTAGATCTTTTTGTTTAGAAATTAACACATATTTCAAGTGATCTATTTTCCTAATTTTAGTTTCTATTTCTTCACCATTCTACATATTTTCACGAAATAATGTGGCAATTTGTAACAATCGGTCTTTAGTGTTTCTATTTGCCACATTCAATCTATCAGGTGCAGCTTTGTGATTTAATAAAGTATTAGTAGATTGTTTATGAGCGTTTTAAATAAGATCAATATCATGGTGGTTTTAATTACCATGGAATTAGCAGTTCGATATATGTTTTATTGAATATATGAGTATGAATACATGATTGGATTTTTTAAAGGTTAGGAAATCGGGGGATAGAATGAAGCGGGAATGGTTGATCGAACTTAGGAAATCTACAGGGCTTACGCAACAAAAGGTTGCAGATCAATCTTTTATTGACCGGTCCTATTATTCTCAGCTGGAAAATGGCTTGCGCGACCCTAGTCCATCAGTAGCTGAGAATATTGCAAAAGTATTAGATTTTAACTTTTTAAGGTTTTTTACGGACTATATTTATTTTGGTGACTTAAGTTCCCCCTTAAAAAAAACGGTACATTTAAATCATGATGGGTTTTCTCATTTGAGATCCAGAAAAAATGGTTATGTGATGTACCATTACGGCAGTAATGAGGCGTCTCATAACAATATGATTAAATTTATCCTGTCAAAAGTAGAACAAAACGTTCATTGCATCATCATAGACCAATACAAAAACTATTCAAGAGTTGTCAGTGAGTTGAAATACTTGCTTCCGAAAAGTACAATCGAAAAATATGTACATTTTTTTGAGCATAATATCAGTCTTGACGAACTCCCTCAGCACCTGTTTACATTTATACATGAACAAGTAAAGCCTGATACATATTTCAGTATGTGGATCAATGATACTTCCTCAGATAGAAAAGATTCTTTTTACTATATCAAATCATTTGTTGAAACCTGTGGCAAAGAGCTGAATGAATATGAGTGGCTGATGGTATGTTCATTTGATGCATCTAAAGTAACTGCAGATGAGTATATTCAAGTCATGAAGTTATTTCACTACATCATGACTGATCAGGAACTGGTCATGTCACCATTCTATAGTGAACATGCTAAGATGTTATCTTTATTTCACCTTTTGGAAGATCAGGAGTCCTGAATGATGTGAATGTGACAATAACGGTGATCGACATTTGCGATCAATGATGATTCAATCATTTATATATTAATCCGGGCAGTGACTAGTCGTCGCTGCCCGGATTTTTAATATTGATGACTGATTATCTTGAGGAAGAATAGTGAAATAGATAACCTGTGATTTTAAATAAATTCTGCATTATAATTTATTTATAGAAAAACGAAAACGAGATTGATATACAGGAGGAAAAACGATGAACAGGAAAAGGTTTGATTCACCAGTATTCAACATCCATTCGCGAATGATTTGTTTTGGTGATCAGTTGTGACCAGCCACCGTATCCTCATCGCAGGCGTATCAAGCGGAGTTGGCAAAACCAGCATCACACTCGGGTTAATGGCAGCTTTTATGAAAAAAGGTCTATCTGTTCAGGGCTTTAAGTGCGGTCCCGACTATATAGATCCTGCTTATCACACTGCAATCACGAATCGTCCTTCACGAAACCTGGACAGCTGGATGCTTACTTCTGATGTGATGAAGGAAATTTTCGTCAATGGAAGTGAAGGTGCTGATATTTCGATCATTGAAGGCATGATGGGGCTTTATGATGGAGAGTCACCAACATCGAACAGGGGATCTGCTGCAGAAATCAGTTCACTACTTAAATGCCCGGTCATTCTGGTTGTTGATTGTTCAGCGATGGCCCGGAGTGCAGCTGCAGTTGTGAAAGGATTTCAGCATTTAGATCCGGACGTGAATATCGCTGGTGTCATTGCCAACAGAGTAGGAAGCGAAGGTCACTACAAACTGATTAAAGAAGCGGTGGAGCAGGAATGCGGCGTTCCAGTCTGCGGATATCTGACTGAAAATGAGCAGATTCATATGCCGGAGAGGCACCTCGGTCTAGTGCCGTCAATTGAACGTGGTGAACTGAATGAACAGCTTGAAAGATTAGGGGAAGCAGTTGCAGAGACAGTCGATCTTGACCGGATTTATCAGATGAGTTCTCAGTCATCTGTGACAACTGAGAACTCATTGTTCAAACAAAGAAGTCCCATGAACGTTAAAGTAGCAGTTGCCTATGATCAGGCGTTTAATTTTTATTATCAGGAAAACCTTGAATTGATTGAAGCATTTGGTGCTGAAGTCATTTACTTTTCCCCGTTAAAAGGAGAGGTGCTTCCGCCTGAAGCAGACGGACTTTATTTAGGCGGAGGTTTTCCGGAACAGTTTTTAAAAGAGCTGGCAGATCATAATGAAGTAAAACAGTCGATTAAAGACGCGATTGAAAAAGGCCTTCCGGTGCTGGCGGAATGCGGCGGATTAATGTATTTGTCTGAATCGATCACGAATGTTGAAGGTGAAACGTACCCGATGGCCGGTGTGTTGCCCGGAAAAACTGAGATGCAGATGAATATCGCTGCGATCGGTTATCGTGAAATCACAGGAGCAGAAGGCAATAAGTTTTTTAAGAAAGAAACGGCAATGCGCGGACATGAATTTCACTACTCAACCTTCAAGCCTCACGAAGAACTTTCAAGTGCTTATCATGTGAGCAGCTTTTTTGGAACAGCGGAGGAAGGATACTTATATAAAAATGTTGTTGCGGGATATACACATCTTCATTTTGCATCTAATCCGGAGGTGCTGGAGAACTTTTTAGGTGAGTGTATAGCTGATGAGTGAAACTGGGACCCTGTGTTGAAAAAATTTCTACACAGTTGAGTTCATTTATATAACGCATCTTAATTGTAAGAAAGTTATATCTTCCAAAGGGAGGGGGCTCATATGGTTCTCGTTGGAATGCTCATATTGCTTGGCGTCATTGGGATTATTTATGGTGCAATCAAAAAAGAAAAAAATTAATCATCGGATCGATTACTTTATTGATTGTTGTGAGCATTTTACTCATCATTTATATGTATCTGTACGCTCAAAACCCCTATTGAATAACTAAGTAGACTATAACTCTCTGTTGAACATTCAGGTTATTATAGAAGAAAACTGCAAGGTATGGGGCCCTTGCAGTTTTTCTTTGTTTATTTGTAATTTCCTCGTATTTCCTGCGTCACTACGCACGATACTTATTTAACCCATATAGAATATTCCGAATAAGTGTGCTAAGTTCTTAATTGAATGCAGAGGGTGGGGATGAGTATGTTTTTTTCGCTAAGAAATAGGTTGTTTATTATTTTTACGATTTTATTAACCATACCTTTTTTAGTGTTGTCTATTTTAATTCCTGCCTGGTTAACTGAGTCGATCAAAGATCAAACAAGGGAGTTATCAGTCGAAGTAATGGATCAGTATTCTTTATATATTGAGTCTATCGCTACCCAGGCTGAAGATATCGGTAAGCAGGTGCTGCTTAATGAGCTGACGCAGGATTGGTTGAGGGTGAATGGCAATCCGGATGCAACTGTTGGAGAAAAGTTTCTGGCTGAGACGAATCTGGAATCTCAATTAGCAGCCATGATGATCAATAACTCTAATTCAATGTCAATTAACGTTTTTTTAAATGATGGTGCAACAGTATGGGGAGAAGGGTTGGGCTGGACAGCTGAAGGCTGGTATAGCGAGTATTTGAATGATGAACGTATTTACACAGGTGCGCATCTTGACTCTTTCCAGCAATCTTCTGAAATGATCAATCAGCAGGTGAATAGTTTTCTGGTGCCTCTTTTTGATCTGAATACGATGATGAACGGAGGCGTCATTAAGGTCAGCTTTCCGACTCATATTCTTGAAAATGCCCTGGATAATCAGGCAATCGTTCAAACAGGTTATACATATTTAGTGGATTCGAATGCTGAAAAGGTATTGAGCCAGCGGGTTCCTTCTGAGAAGACAGATTTAACTCAAACGATCGGGGCGATCAACCTTTCAGACCTGGAGAAAGGCATGATTGAGCGGGTGGAAGAAGGGGAAAAGTTTCTGATCTTTTATCAGAAACTGCCTTTTGCAGATTGGGTACTGATGAACGAAGTAGCAGAATCAGAGCTGTTCAGTGAGGTTAACGACCTGCAGCGGACTTTATTATTCATCTCATTTGGCATCTTTATCTTAACCATGATTGCATCATTTATTTTCTCATCAACGATTATCCTTCCTGTGAGCGGGTTAACAAAAGCGATGTCTTTTATTGAACGCGGGGATTTTAAAGGCGCAAAAAGCGCTCTTCCATCAGTGCGATCAGGAAAAGACGAGGTCGGGTACCTGATTCATGCAGCTGATCATACGATAGACCAGCTCAATCGCATGATTGAAACAGAGTATAAGGCGAACCTGAGACGTAAGGACGCTGAATACAATGCTTTGCTGCTGCAGATCAATCCTCACTTTTTGAATAATACGCTTGAAATTATCGGGAGTCTGGCCCTGCAGGAGAAGAACCGGGAAGTGATGAATGTGAGTGTGGCGTTAGGCAAAATGCTGCGGTATTCACTGAAAACAGAGCATACAGAGGTCCCGCTCGCTGAAGAATTAATGTATATAAAAAGTTATACTGACATTTTAAAAATAAGATATGGCGATCAGCTGAAGGTAACCATTAAAGATGATAGCAGCGCACTCGGTTTACTGGTTCCTAAGTTTACCTTACAGCCGCTCGTTGAAAATGCAGTTAAATACAGCTTCACGCAAAAACATCATGCTGAAATTGACATTAGTATCACTGATCAGAATCATAGCGTCATTGTAGCTGTCTCAGATAAAGGGGAAGGGATGACAGAGGATTTAATTACAAACTTAAAAGATTTTGAGGAGTCAGATGTACTGAAAAGTAAAGGGTACAGTATTGGATTACGTAATGTCATAGGCAGGTTAAAGCTTTATTTTGGCGACAGGTTCAGCTATGACATCAAGTCCAGACCAGGTCTTGGAACAGACATGTATCTATATTTCTATACAAATGAGGGGGTGGAAAATGATGAAGATCATGATCGTAGACGATGAAGTCCAGATCAGAAAAGGCATGCATTTGAAACTTAACTTAACAGATCAGGCGTATGAGGTGATTGGGGAAGCCTCGGATGGGAAGGAAGCACTTGAAAAGCTTGCTTCAAACGCGGTCGACCTAGTGATTACTGATATGAGAATGCCTGTGATGGATGGTCTTGCATTTACTAAAGAATGTAAGAAGCAGTATCCGCATATCAAAATCATTGTCCTCTCAGGCTACTCCGATTTTGACTATGTGAAGAATGCGATGAAAGAAGGGGCGAGTGATTACTTACTCAAGCCGGTGTCACCTGATGATCTTGAAACCACCCTCAGTAAAATGAAACAAGAAATAGAGCATGAAAAAGTTGAAAAGCATGAACTGAATAAAATGAAAAGAGCAGCGAGATATGCCTTTGAAGATGAACGCAGGAAGTATCTTCTGTACGTTGCCAATGGGGACTGGCTGAATCAGGATGCAGTGAGTGAACGGCTGAAGCAATTGCAATTTAACGAACTGGCAGACCCGGATGCAGTGATCAGAATCTTAACAATCGAAGCAAGAGGGACAGATGGCGAATCCTCAAGACCTAAAAAGCTGTGGGAATCGTTCAGATTATTATGTAACGAGATCAGCAGTCAATTCGATCAAATCTGGCTGTTTGAGAATCCGGCTTACCCTTCTTTGATTCATGCGGTCAGTCTGTTACATCAAAAGTATGAACAATCCTTTATAAGAAAAGTACAGGATCAATCCAAATCACTGCTCAATCTATACACCGTGATCGGCGCAGGGGAAAGCGTAATCGGCTTTGACAAAATGAAGGATACGTATATTTCAAGTCTGCTTGCCTGGAGTCAATCCCCTCTTGAAACAGGTGCTCACCTTTATAAAGAAGATCAGCACAGTTTACAGGGGACCGGGCTATCACCGGAATTTGAAAGAATTATGATGAGTGCAAGTGAGCAGGGCGATGTAAAACCGGTTTCGGATCTGATAAAAAAAGAATTGGTTAAGTCAGGACAGCACTCAGCTTATTCATTCACAGTGGGTGCAAATCGAATTCTTTTTCTATTAGGAACCATTGTTCAAAAGTATGAATTAAAAGATCCATCAATCTCCCAGTCTATCTGGTTGTGTCAGCAGGAAGTTCGTCAGATGACAAATTATGTAACAGTGATGAATTCCATTGTTCTTGTCTCTGAAACGATTACGCAGGCTGTTCATTCTGTTCGTTTTTCAGGTTCAAAGGTGACGGATTCAGTCAAACAATACCTGGATATGCATTATGCTGAAGATATTTCTCTGTCAATGCTCTCTGATCTGTTTCATATGAACGGGACCTACTTATCAGAGTTATTTAAGCAGCAGACGGGTCAGAACTTTACAGATTACCTTGTGAAAGTAAGGATGAAGAAAGCTGCAGATTTTCTAAAGGATCATCGTCTGAAAATTATCGATGTAGCTGAACTGACAGGGTACTCGAGTGCAGGTTACTTCAGTACAGTATTTAAAAAGCATTATGCCTGTTCACCGGTTGAATACCGCAGGCAACAGGATAATGGTTCTGTTGACAGGGAAGTGGATTGATATGAAGAAGGGAATCATATTTTCAGCTCCTATTATTGTAATGATTGTTGGGATCGTGATCGCAGTGAGATTCAATCTAGATTCAGAGAATGACATGACGATCACACCGGTTACTGAAACAGATGACCAGACAGTATTAACATTCTGGAGAAACTACGGGAATGTGGCTGAAAATCAGGCCTTTGAATTAATGATCGCATCTTTTGAACGGGCTTATCCTCATATCGATATAGAAATGAACGCGATTCAGTATGGGGATTATGAATTGAAGCTGCGTACGGAGATTGCCACTGGAAAGCCGCCTGATTTGATGCTGATTGACAGCCCGAATCTGGCACTTTATGCGCGAATTGGCGTGCTCGAGCCGTTAACAGATCATTTTTTGGAAGAGCAGTTGGATCAAGATCTTCCACCGGCGCTTCTTGAAGGGGTAAGCTATGAGGATGAAGTCTATCTGATGCCGCTCGTACAGCCTGGCGCAGCGCTTTATTATAATCGTCATCTCTTTCAGGAGGCGGGTATTCCTTACCCGTCAAAAAATCCGCATGATCCAATGACGTGGGATGAAGTACTTGCGGCTGCCCAAAAAATCACAGATCCTGACAAAGGGATCATTGGAATTGACCCGGCACAGGGTTTTCCCGGAGGAGAAGCACCCTCTTATTTTAAATCCCCTTTCATCTGGCAGTTCGGAGGGGAATTACTGAGTCCTGATGGTTCAACGGCAGATGGATACTTGAATGCGCCTGAGTCAATTGAGGCACTGACATTTTATAAGGATTTATATCACCGCTATGATGTGGCTGAAGTTCAGCTGCCTCCTAAAGCGTTTGAAAATGGGAAGCTTGGGATGAGTGTGTTTGGTTCCTGGGAATTAAGCAGACTGAAAGAAACGGATCCGGATTTTGAAATTGGAGAAGACTTCGATATTGCCCCGCTCCCGAAAGGTACGGCACAGGTTGCACCAAATGGAGGCTGGTCGATGGGCATCTCATCCAACACGCAATATCCGGATGAAGCCTGGACGTTCATTTCTTATATGACAGACTATGAGGCAATGAGTATTTATGTTGATCAGACTGGAGAACCACCTGCACGGCAGTCAATTGTGCAATCCTTTCCGGAATTTCTTGAGTATCCTGAAAATATTTTTCTGACTCAGTCTCAGATTTATTCCAAAAGCCGTCCGGTCACACCAGCGTATCCGTTTTTAAGTGATGCGATCAAAACGCTTTTTGAGGAAATTGTGATAGAGAATGCAGAAGTAAAAGAAGCTGCCGATCGGGCGGTCAATAAAATAGATAACGGAATTCAGGAACAAAACAGCTATGCAAACGATATATATTCATTTCCCCAGTAAAGGTCCGTTCAGCGGATCTTTTTTTTATGTTTTCACAACCCGAAAAAAATGAAAGTCAGATTCCAAAGATTTTAAAATCGCCTCTATTTTTTCTCTGTTATATTGAAATCAACTTATGAAAACGCTTTCTAAGCAGGGGGGATACAATGCAAAATGCAGCCAGAGAATTACAGGAAGAACACGTTCAGCATCAAAAGCAAAAAGAGCCTGATAAACAGCCGGGCCATCAGCCGGACAAAAAGAAAAACAAGAACCTGGAGTATATCAAAAAGAACTATCTGTTATATCTTTTTATTGCCCCGGCTATTATTCTGACGATTGTTTTTAAATACATTCCGATGTACGGTGCTGTGATTGCCTTTAAAGACTTCAGCCCGATGCGGGGGATTATGGGAAGTGAATGGGTAGGCCTGGAACACTTCACAGGATTCCTGACTTCTCCAAATTTCCTGAATATATTTATGAACACACTGAAATTGAGTTCCTTTGAATTACTGCTCGGGTTTCCGATCCCGATCATTTTAGCCTTAATGCTCAACCAGATCAGAAGGGCAAATGCTAAGAAAAATATACAACTGATTTTGTACGCACCACACTTTATTTCCGTGGTCGTCATTTCCGGAATGGTATTTTTATTCCTCTCACCTACAGGACCGATTAATTCTCTCGTTTCTCTCGTAACAGGAAACACTTACTCTTTAATGTCGGACCCGGATGCTTTCCGCTCAATTTATATCATTTCAGGCATTTGGCAGGGAGCCGGGTGGGCATCCATTATTTATGTAGCAGCTCTGGCGAATGTTGATCCGCAGCTTCACGATGCGGCAAAAATTGATGGTGCTTCACTGTTAAGAAGAATCTGGCATATCGATCTGCCGGTATTAAAGCCTGTGATGGCAGTCCTGTTCATTCTTGCAGCAGGCGGCATTATGGCCATTGGTTTTGAAAAAGCTTATCTTCTTCAGACATCTATGAATATACCTGCATCTGAAATTATTCCAACCTATGTCTATAAGCTCGGACTCCAGGCGGGAGATTATTCATTTGCAACTGCGGTCGGATTGTTTAACGCAGTCATTAACGTATTCCTTTTAGTCTTTGTGAACAGCGTAGTTAAAAAACTAAATGAAGGCGAAGGTCTCATGTAGAAAGGGGTAATGAAATGAATTTAACAAAAAGTGACCGTATTCTTTTAACAGTAAATAAAATGTTGCTTGTGATTGTCTCACTGCTTGTATTGCTGCCATTACTGTACGTATTCCTGTCTTCATTTCTTCAGCCGAACACCCTTTTAAATAAAGGGATCATGCTTAGTTTCTCTGATTTCAGTCTTGATGGTTATGCAAGATTATTTGCAGACGGCACCATTTTAAGAGGATTCTTTAACTCTGTTTTATATGCCACCGGATTTACGTTTGTCACCGTAGTGGTCAGTATTCTTGCCGGATACACGCTATCGCAGGACGGTCTGGTCGGCAAAAAAACAATCATGATTTTTTTCATCGTGACGATGTTCTTCAATGGAGGTCTGATTCCAACGTACCTTCTTGTCAGAGATCTCGGCATGCTGAATACGGTCTGGGCAATCATTCTGCCAAACGCCATTTCAGTATGGTTCATCATTTTAGCAAGAACCTATTTCAAGGCGATTCCAAATGAGTTAAAAGAGGCTGCGAGAATAGATGGTGCTTCTGACTTCATGATTTTCCTGAAAATTATTCTTCCGTTGTCCAAACCGATTATTTTTGTACTTGCGCTATACGCATTTATTGGCCAGTGGAATGCGTACTTTGATGCAATGATCTATCTCGAAGACAGAGAGCTGCATCCGCTGCAGCTGGTCTTACGATCAATCCTGATTCAAAACGAAGTCCAGCCCGGCATGATTGGCGATCAAATGGCCAGAGCCGAACTTCAGCGGATTTCAGAAATGATCAAGTATTCATCTATTGTTGTTGCCAGTCTTCCACTGTTAATCATGTACCCGTTCTTCCAGAAATACTTTGAAAAAGGTGTCATGGTCGGGTCATTAAAATAATATAAATGGGGGTTTTATGAATGAAGAAAATGTTAAGAGTAATGATGCCGATTGCTGCTGGCGCACTGATCGTATCGGGATGTAATTCCGGGGGTAATGCCTCATCTGAAGATTATGGTCTGTCTGATATTACGTTTCCATTAGAGGAAGAAGTCACGCTGAAATTTATGACTCAGAGTTCTCCAATTGCACCTGAAGATCCGAACGATAAGCTGATCTTACAGCGGATGCAGGAGGAAACAGGTGTAAAGGTTGAATGGACCAATTATACGTCTGATTCCTTTGTAGAGAAACGAAATCTTGCGATGGCGAGCGGGGAGCACCCTGACGCGATTATGAATGCTGCACTGAGTGACAATGAACTTCTTAATCTTGCAGAAGACGGCAGTATTATTGCAGTCGAAGATCTGATTGAAGATTATATGCCAAACTTACAGGCTGTACTTGAGCAGGCACCTGAATATAAAGCAATGATGACTGCGCCTGATGGTCACATTTATTCTTTCCCGTGGATAGAAGAACTCGGAGCTGATAAAGAAAGTATTCATTCAGTTGATGCATTCCCGTGGATCAACCAGGGCTGGCTGGATGAACTGGGTCTTGAAGTACCAGAAACAACAGAAGAGCTTAAAGAAGTGTTAATTGCGTTCAGAGATAACGATCCGGCTGGTGATGGACAGACCATTCCAATGTCTTTCATTATCAATCATGGTGGAGAGGACCTTTCGTTTCTATTCGGATCATTTGGTCTTGGAGATAACTGGGACCATACTGTTGTAACGAATGATGGGGAAGTGAAATTAACCGCTGCTGACGAAGGTTATAAAGAAGCAATGAAGTTTTTTAACGAACTGTATGAAGAAGACCTAATGGATGTAGAAGCTTTTGAACAGGACTGGAATACGTATCTTGCGAAAGGAAGAGAAAACCGCTACGGACTCTATTTCACTTGGGATAAAGGAAACATTACCGGCATGAATGAACAGTACACATTAATGCCTGCTCTTGAAGGCCCTGATGGTCATAAGAACGTTGCCCGCACAAACGGTATGGGCTTTGACAGAGCGAAAATGGTCATTACAAGTGCGAATCAAAACCTGGAGCTTACAGCTAAATGGATTGACCAGCTTTACGATCCGGTACAGTCTGTCCAAAACAACTGGGGAACATATGGAGATACTGAAAAGCAGAACATCTTTGAATATGATGAAGCAGCAACTATGTTAAAGCATTTACCACTTGAAGGAACTGCACCTGTGGAATTAAGGGAAGAAACTTCAATTGGAGGACCGCTTGCGATTTTGGATGAGTACTATGGAAGTGTGACAACAAAACCTGAAGATGCAGCGTGGAGACTGGACTTGATGAAAGAGGTCATGGTACCGGATATGACTGCTGATCACATCTATCCAAAAGTATTCTTCCCTGCAGAAGACCTTGAGCGTCTGGCTGAAGTGGAAGCGGACCTGATTCCTTATGTAGAACGAAAACGTGCAGAATGGATCACCAACGGTATGGTTGAAGAAGAGTGGGAAGAGTACCTGGCTGAGCTGGAAAGACTGGGCTTATCAGATTGGCTGGAAATCAAACAGCGAGGCTTTGAGCAGCATATGGAGGGTGGAGCATGAGTGTTACTAAAGTGAACCCATCAAGACCTTACCTGCATTACGCGCCTGAAAAAAACTGGATGAATGATCCTAACGGACTTGTGTTTTTCAATAATGAATACCATCTGTTTTATCAGTATCACCCTAATGGCACTACATGGGGGCCAATGCACTGGGGACATGCAGTAAGCCGTAACCTGATTGACTGGGAAGAGCTGCCGATTGCATTGTACCCTGATCAGCATGGCATGATTTTCTCGGGAAGTGCTGTAGTGGACTGGCACAATACCACTGGATTTTTTGACGATGAGCCCGGGCTGGTTGCGATTTTCACACATCATAAAGACACAGATTCAAAGGTGGTTCAATCCCAAAGCCTTGCGTACAGCTTAGATGACGGAAGAACATGGATAAAGTATAAAGGTAACCCGGTACTGAGCCATCCAACAAATCCGGATTTCAGAGATCCAAAAGTATTTTGGCATCATGAAACAGACAAATGGATTATGGTGTTGGCTACAGATCAGACCATCTCCATCTACTCATCCCAAAACTTAATTAACTGGGTATTTGAAAGTGAGTTTGGTACAAATATCGGTTCACATGAAGGCGTATGGGAATGTCCGGATTTGTTTGCACTGAAAGTTGAAGGAACTAAAGAAGTAAAGTGGGTCATGATTGTCAGTATTGGTGATGGAGAAGGTCTTACTTATGGTTCACGCACACAGTACTTTACAGGGTCCTTTAATGGAAAAGAATTTATCTCAGAGCACAGTGAAGCGAAATGGCTGGACTATGGAAGGGATCAGTATGCAGGAGTTACTTTTTCAGACATCCCGCAAGAAGACAGTCGCAGAATGCTAATCGGCTGGATGAGTAATTGGCGTTATGCAAATCAGGTTCCGACTGAAGGCTGGAGAAGTCAGATGACGCTGCCGCGTGAACTCACTTTGAAGGAATTCGAAGGAAATACAAAGCTGGTTCAGCATTTCCCGAAGGAACTTGATAACTGGTTTAATCATACAAGTGAGATAGAAAGAACTGTAGATTCAAGCGGGCTGAATATTGAGGTTGAACAGGGGCCGGTATATTTATCACTGAATACACAGCGTCCAAAGAGTGGTGAACTCCAAATCGCATTGAACTATTCTGAACAGACGTATACTCTCATTCAGTTAAATTTTAATGAGAAAAAACTTTCACTCAAACGTTCGAAGTCAGGAAGAGTAAATTTTTCAGAACTGTTTTCAAAAGATCAGGAATTATTCTTCAGTGATATAGCAGATCTTCAACTCACAGTGGTAATTGACACATTTTCGGTGGAATTACTTTTGAATGAAGGAGAGTATGCATTAACAAGTTTACAATTCCCTAATGATTCTCTTAAGAATATCAACCTCAAGGTAAGTACAGGAGAAGTGTCAATCAGGGGAATGATCAAACAATAAGAAGGAGCGAATCTGGGTTGATCTCAGGTTCGTTTTTTAAATTTATATAATTTTGCTTTGTTTCGTAAAAGTTTTGAACTTACACTGAGGACTTTTAGTGAAATCTAGAAAGCAGGTAAATAATAGAACACTCTAGAATGAAATATAAGTGAATAAATAAAATAGAATCCAAGAGGTGAGGCAGAATATGAGTGAATACGGTACGTTGCATGAATCAAATGATCACTATGTTTTAAGGTTTGAACGCTCTTTTTCTCAAAATCCACACGATGTTTTTCGTATCCTTACGACGCCTGATTATTTTGTACAGTGGTATCCTTTTGCCACAGGAGAGATGGATCTCAAACCTGGTGGTGAAATTAGCTTCGATGATGGGGAAGGAACAACATATAAAGGCATTATTACAGAGATAGAAGAGCCAGTACTTTTTGGGTTTCGTGAAGAAGGAGATCTGATAAGGGTCTCTATAGAACAAAAAGAGAGCGGTTCCCAAATGACTTTTACTCATACTTTTGATGACAACGCGTGGGCAGTAAATACTGCTGCGGGGTGGCATCGCTGTCTGGACGTATTTGATCAAATTGTTAATGAACATCCAGTGGAATGGAAAGAGAATGCCGCTGATTTAAGAGCTTATTATCAAAAAGCATTTAATTAAAATGAAAAGACCGGGTCCACACCCGGTCTCATTCCGTAATCCTGTCAGCATGACTATAAATATTCAAACTGTTTCCTCTGATAAACCCACACGCTGTAATCCCAAGATCATGTGCAAGCTCAATCGCAAGCGTAGTTGGTGCTGACTTTGACAGCACGATCCCGACACCGATTTTTGATACCTTCAGCAGCACTTCAGATGAAATCCGTCCGCTGAAAACAATGACTTTGCCCTTCAGTGGAATCCGGTTCTTCAGGCAGTGACCGTAGATCTTATCAAGTGCGTTGTGGCGTCCGATGTCAGAATGAGCGATCACAATATCGTCTGTTGTGCAGAGGGCCGCGTTATGCAGCCCGCCTGTTTTTTGAAAATCTGTAGAGCTTTCCTGCATTTTTTTCATGAGGCTTAGACAGTTTCTGACCGGAATGGTAGACTTTTTTGGAATCGTTTTAGCTGTCTTGACGTCATTCTGGAAATAAAATTGTCTGCTTTTACCGCAGCATGAGCCGATAAAGCGCTTTGAGTGAAATTCCCTGCCTGCAGGAGATTTATTCACCAGCTCAGCGTATGCAAAACCGCGATCCTCATTGATTTCGAGCGACTCAATTTCATCCACTCTTCTGATCATGCCTTCTGAAGCGAGAAAGCCGATGATCAGCTCCTCAAGATGAGAGGGGGTGCAGACCATTGTCGCAAATTCTTCACCGTTCACGTAGATCGTCATGGCGTATTCAGTTGCGATCTGATCGTCTGTTTCACTCAGTGATTCACCGTCGTAGCGGATGATCGTTCTTTGCTCCATCACTTCTTCATTCACCGTGAACACCTCGTTAGTTCGCTTCAGTCTCAAGGTCGTCAATGCGCTTTTCAAGGTACTGTGTATCCTTGCGCGCGTTGAAACGTTCAGCCTTTTCGACCGTTACGGTAATGTTGTAATCCGGAATCCCTGCGTACTTTTCATAGCGGCCGCGTGGCAGCAGGAAGTTACCTTCAGGGAAGTGGACTTCAAGGTTGCCTTTTGCGATATCAACGAACTTCGCACGGCCCTGGAATACACCGAATCCGTTGTAGACAACAATGCCTTCACCTTCAGCAATACTCATTCTTCTTCCGTCCTCAGCATTCATCAGCACGTCATAGCGACCCGCATTATTAAACGGATCCTTTTCCTTATACACCATAGAGTTGAACTGCTTACCACGGCGTGATGTAACGACAAACTGTCCATCTTTTTTGCCGAGGTCAGGAATATCAACAGAGATCAGATTTCCTTTACCGTCAGGCGTCGGACAGATCCCGTCTTCACACAACCAGGCGCCGCCCCACTGAAAGACATCTCCCTGCTTTTTCAAATGCTGAACACCGTCATAGTTTGTGTTTGCTTTCGCAATTTCTTCGCGTATGGACTGTCCATCTTTAAAATCAACAAGATGAGCTGTCTCAGGCTTCACACGTTTTGCAAGGTCAATATAGATCTTCCATTCAGCGCGCGCTTCCTCCACCTGATTTTTATTCCCTTCAATCTCAGGTGAGAAGTAGACCATGCGCTCAGTTGACGTGCTCGTTCCGCCGCCTTCCTGTTCATAACGCGTTTTGGCAGGGAGGACGATGACCGCTTCTTTTGCATCGACAAGCGTGCTTGTATTCAAAATAATATCCTGATGCACGCGGATATCGAGTTCTGACAGTGCCTGTTCAACAAAGTCAGGGTCAGGCATCGTTTCAAGGAAGTTACCTCCTGAAAGGTAATACATTTTAATTTTGCGCTCATGATCCTCAGGCAGCACAGCATTTTCAAGCGTGACGCCGACAATATCACCCTGCCATTTCGGAATCTCGAAATTCCACAGCTTCTCCATGCGTTCAATGTTCGCATCGTTAAAATCACTGCCCGGCAGTACGAAAGGATCGGCACCCATTTCACCGCTTCCCTGAACAGATGAATGTCCGCGGAACGGCATCAGTCCGGCATACTCACGTCCGAGATGACCGCGCAGCAGGGCAAGATTTGCCACCTGAGAGATGTTATCTGTTGCGAAAGAGTGCATTGTCAGGCCAAGCGCCCACGCATAGACTGCATTTTTACTGTTGGCAAGCAGTGTTGAAAGCTCAATGATCCTCTCTTTCGGCACACCTGATGATTCAATGATGTCTTCCCATGACTGATCCATCACCGTTTGCTTGAGTTCTTCATACCCGTTCACATGTTCCTGGACAAATGAGTGATTGATCGCAGAACCTGCTTTTTCCTGCTCCATTTCAAACCAGTGCTTCATGATCCCATGCATAAAGGCGATGTCTCCACCGATATTGACCTGGTAAAAGTCATCAGCAATTTTTGTGCCAAACATCGCTGATTCCATATTTGACGGAACCCAGTAATTGTCCATTGCAGGCTCACGGTAAGGATTAACGACTATGATTTTCGTACCCTTTTTCTTTGCAGCGAGCATGTATTTCGTTGAGACAGGCGACGAGTTTGATGCGACGCTTCCCCAGAACAGCAGGACGTCTGTTCCGATCCAGTCAAGATAGTTAGAGGTACTTGCGCCGACTCCGATCGAACGCTTCATTGCAGTTTTACTCGGTGAGTGACAAATTCTTGATGCGTTGTCGATATGATTTGTACCAAGAAAACGTGCTACTTTTCCTGCCACATAGTAGGACTCATTCGTAATACCGCGCGCTGTCAGGAAGAATGCATACTGCTTCGGATCAAGCTTTTTCATTTTCGCTGCAATCATATCCATTGCATCATCCCAGTCGAGACGTGAGAATGTCCGCTCGCCAGGTCGTCTGATCAGCGGGTAGGGGATACGGCCAAGTTCCCGCAGCTCTGCGCTTGTATACTTGCGCAGCTCATCAATGTCTGCATGAAGAATGTCAGGCTTCACTGCCGGCATGGTATTTAGTCTGAGTACATTCAGTCGGGTGGTGCAGACGTGGGGACCTTTCAGTGTCTGGTCATAGAGACCGGATACGCCAAGTGCGCAGCCGTCACATACGCCTTTTGTAATGATAGATGTTGCATAGCCAAGGTTATCGCGGTTTTTCCATGCGATCTTTGCTGTATCTGTAAAGTGGTGCGGTTTAATTTTGCCGACGCCGAACGGGACTTTACTGACCCAAAGCGACGGATCAGGCTTTTTCGAAATTTTTACCGGTCCCGGGTGCTGTGTTTTTCCCATTTTAATCATCCTTTTTCTAAGTTTTGAAATGAAAAAACCACCTGAAATACCGCTCAAATTTGAACGGTATTTCAGGTGGTTAGTCTTTAACAGGATCGCTGCCAAGCGCCAATCCACGTTTATATGCAATTAGTTGTCACGAAATTTGTCTTCAAGGTTTTCATCAAAAATGAATATGGACATACCTGCATCTTTTTCTATATTGATGTCCACATACAGATCCACGAAGTTTGCGCCGACCAGTTCTTCCATTTCAACAGGTCTGTGTTTTTGGTAGAGGTCTTTGACCATTTCAGTTCTCGCTGCGCGGAGCATTTGTTTTCCTTCATTTGCTCCTGCGATGAACTTTTCAACGGGTGAAAGATTGCCTTCCATTTCACAGATCGCCCAGTTTTTACAGAATGTCGTCTTAATCTGGCTTGGGCCTTTCCCCATATGACGCTTTCTGAATGCTCTTACAAGGTTGCTGAATTCCGCTTCGTATTTACCCAATGTTACGACAATCCCTCATCATTTATTTATCTTTATTTATGTTTATTATGATAGCACCTGAAAGAAATGTACACTAATTTTTTTATCCGGCCAGCTTGTCTGCTTCCTTCACACTGTTCTCGCGCTTCAGCTTGTTAATATCCATGCGTGTCAGGAATGAAATCACAAGTGCCACCAGAAATAGTGCGGCAAAGAAGTTCAGACTGTTTGCGTAACTTCCGGTTGTATCCTTGATCCATGCAGCAAACAATGGTCCTGCAAGACCGGCTGCTGCCCAGGCAGTCAGGATGTAGCCATGAATCGCACCGAGCTGCTTTGTTCCGAACATGTCTCCGATATAGGCAGGAATAGATGCAAATCCACCGCCGTAGCACGTGTAAATCACTGCAAGCATAATCTGGAACAGAATTGCTTCTGACGTCAGTGGCAGCATGAAGAACAGTGCGGCCTGCAGAACGAAAAACGTTGTATATGTATTTGTTCTGCCAATAAAATCTGATACCGATGCCCAGCCAATTCTGCCGAGTCCGTTGAAAATACCAAGCGCACCGACAAGGATGGCTGCTTCTTCAACTGACAGACCGATACTTTCCTCAGCGAGTGGTTTTGCCGCTGATAAAATCGCAATTCCGCACGTTACGTTAATGAATAACATAAGCCATAGGAAGTAAAAACGTTTCGTTTTGATTGCTTCATTTGCCGTAAGCTGTGAGAGGTCCTGAGGTACTTTTTTCTTTTTACCTGGATTCTCGGCATTAAAGCCTTTTGGTGCCCAGTCAGCTGCCGGACGCTCAAGATAAAGTGATGACAGAATCATCACAGTAAAATACACAATGCCTAATGTGAAAAATGTGCCTGCAATTCCGATTGATGTGATCAGGCTGTTCATGACCGGGCTTGCGATTGCTGCTGCGAACCCAAAGCCCATAATGGCAAGACCTGTCGCAAGTCCGCGGCGGTCAGGGAACCATTTGACGAGTGTCGAAACTGGCGCGATATAACCAACCCCAAGTCCAATTCCGCCGAATACCCCGTAGAATAAATAGAGCAGCGGTAATGAGCCGAGCTGAACGGCAAATCCGGAGCCGGTTACACCGATTCCGAAAAATACTGCTGCGACAATCCCTGATTTTCTCGGTCCGCGCTTTTCAACAAAGTGACCCATAAAAGCTGCTGAAAGCCCGAGGAAGAGAATCGCAAGACTGAATGTGAGCTGAACCTGACTTGAACTCCAGCCAAATTCATCGATGAGCGGATTCGTGAAATTACTCCAAGCGTAGACTGACCCGATTGAGATGTGAATCCCGACAGCTGATAAAGCGATAAGCCAACGATTTTTTGTCTTTTTCATCATTCAAACTCCTTTAATCTTTTTTTGACATAAAAAACCGCCACAACGGTTTCCTGGCAATGATGCCCGGAAAAGTGTGACGGTAGCTAAACATACAGGTTCGCTGCATATAACCACTACGATCTTTAAAGCGCTTTCAAATCAAAGCTGGCAGAGGAACAGGGTCGCTATTCGTATCAGCCTGAGATTTGAGGGACTCTAAAGAAAGTTCAAAATTTGTTCATAATTTTCTGTTTTATCTTATAAAAGATGATGGAGGAGGTCAAGGGTTTTTTGAAAATAAACAGATTTGGAGACTTTTCAAGAGGCGATTATTCTCTACTATAGCAAATTAGTGTGTATAAAGAACTAAAATTATTTAGTAATTTATGGTTCAAAAATAACTTCGCCTGACGATAATAGTTTTGAATACATATGAAAAGGTGGAAGGATATGAGATTTAACTTAAGTTCAAAAATTAATGCGTTAATGATCGGAACGATTTTATTCGTCACGATTTCGCTCGGAGTGCTGGCACTCTATCAGATTACTTCCGGTATCAAAACATTTGCCATTGAAAAAGCTGCAAGGGATTTGACGATGAGCTACAGCTACATCGATGCTGCTTATCCTGGAGACTGGGAAATCCGGGATGATCAATTATATAAAGGTGACCTGCTCGTAAATGGAAACGATGAGCTGGTTGATAAAATCGGTGCCGACACAGGTGATACAGTTACATTCTTCCTGCGTGATACCCGTGTTGCGACGAATGTGATGAGTGATGGAGAGCGCGCCATTGGAACAACTGTATCTGACGTCGTTGCGAATGCAGTGCTTGAAAATAATCAAACCTATTACGGTGAGGCAAATGCTGCGGGGAATATCTATCAAAGTGCATACATGCCAATTGTGAATGCAGCTGGAGAGACAATCGGCATCTATTATGTCGGTGCACCTCAGGAATTAATTGATGCGACAATTTCAACATTTTTAATTACACTTGCTGCAGTGGTTGCGGTTATTCTGGTCATTGTTCTGATGATCGTTTATCTCTTTACACGCCGACTAAAAAAACGACTTGTGACAGTGGGTGGAGCGATTAAAATGGCTGGAGAAGGTGACTTTACTCAGGAAGTGACTGATACCGGAAAAGATGAATTGACTGATCTGGCGGAGAGTTATAATAAAATGAGAAGCAACCTGGCTGATATGGTTCTTGAGGTTTCTCAGATTTCTGAACAGGTCGCTGCTGCTTCTGAAGAGCTGAATGCAAGTTCTGAGGAAACAAGTATGGCGACAGAAGTGATTTCTCATACGATTCAGGAAGTAGCAACAGGTGCTGAAGATCAATCAGACAGCGTCAGCAGAGCTGAACAAATGATGACTGACGTGACAAAAGGCGTCCAGTCTATCGCTGCCAGTTCGTCTGATATCTCTGATAAAAGCAGCCATGCCACTGAAAAGTCACGGGAAGGCGATCGGATGGTGGAAAAGACATCCAATCAGATGAATGCAATACACCATTCAGTATCGTTAAATAGTAAAGTTGTCCATTCTCTTGATGAGCGATCGAAGCAAATTAGTGAAATCTCTCATGTCATATCTGAGATTGCTGATCAGACGAACCTGCTCGCACTAAATGCGGCCATTGAAGCTGCAAGAGCAGGGGAGCATGGAAAAGGCTTTGCTGTTGTGGCAGATGAAGTGAGAAAACTTGCAGAAGAATCTCAGCAATCATCTGCGCAAATCAATACATTGATTGCAGATATTCAATCAGATATTGCGCAGTCTACAACATCATTTGATCAGGTGACACAAGATGTGGATGAGGGACTTTCACTCATCCAGCATACGAGAACTAACTTCAGAGAGATCCTTGAAGCGATGGAAAACATCCGTCAGAGCATTACATCTATGAATGGTTTTGCAAAAGAGGTATCTGAGCATACTATGAATGTGAATGGCTCTATCCGTGATATCACATCTATTTCACAACGGAACAGTGACCACTCGCAGACAGTAGCTGCCTCAGCGGAAGAACAGCTGGCGTCAATGGAGGAAATCAGTTCTTCTGCTACCGTTCTGTCTAAAATGGCTGTGAATCTTCAGGAACAGATTTCAGTGTTTAAAGTAAAACGAAGATAAACATATAGAGCGTCCCCATTTCCGTTGCATTTTATGGAGGGAAAAGGGGGGACGTTTTTTTGTTTTCATCATAAACAAAACTAGTATTTATCAGTATATTAGAAGAGATACAGGGATCAATTTAAAAAATATTTGAAAGGTATCAACCCTCATCTTTTTTAGTTCATATTACTGTGCTCAAAGTGCCGCCAAACCCCACTACAAATAGTTATTTTGAAATAATTATTCTGATTAGACGCTGACTATATTTGTTCGTATTAGATCTTCATAAATCCGTAGGATAAGAGAAGCTGTAAATAATAAAGGGAATTTAATTCCAGTTGTCGAACACTATGTTAAGCCTTAAAAAAGCACTGCGAAGTATGTTGTGTGATCTATACAAAGTAATAGTGAGTTGTTGTTTCCGATATTTACACGAATGTGAATATAAAATGGAGGTGCAATAAATCTCTGATGAAAAATCATCCGAAAGCAAAAAGCATACAACAGCATTACAGGACAGAACTTGCACATCAAAAAAAGAAGAGCAGGTATTCACTTGAAGCGATCGCGGTTATGCTCGGCATTTTATTTGTCCTGATTTTCCAATGGAACAACGCTAATAAAGCTGAAATATTAGCATTGAGTGATACAGAAAAAAGCTGGTTTGAAGTAACGCCTCACATTGAAGAGTATCTGGAGAGTATGTTTAGTGAGTATGAGGGAATTGCGATTGATGTGAACGACGAAACAAAAAGACTGATTTTAAAAACATCTTTTGTAAAATCTGATGAGGATGTCGAGGGCAATTTAACAGAACTAGTTAACGTAACCAATAGATTGTTAGGTAACGCAACCAGTCCATCTAAAGATGAAACTTATATGATTATTGTAAGAGGGGAGAATGAGGAAGAATTAATACGCAAAGTATTTAATGGGAAATAAATTTTTATTCCCCTTGTCCTGAAAACGATTCTGAGCACTTACTATGATTGAGACTTTCTGGAGGTGTATGATGAAGAAATTTTTCTTCTCTTTACTGGGAGGGATATTTTTTGGAGGAATCATATCTTTCTTTTTAATGGATTATAGAGACACAGGATATGAATTGGGGAATTATTACGGTATCACTTCAAAAACTGTAAAAGAATTAGATTTCAATTTCATTTTTAATGTCGGAATCATAATAATTGGGGTATCTATTTTGATTTTTGTGATTTGGACATACATTGAAAAGAAATTTATCAATGTATAATGTATTCTCCCTTTCATCATCTTATTTTTGATCTTTAGCAGTTGTATCGGATACATCGCTGAAATGATCAGAGATTAATATGATGATAAGTGGCTTGCAATAGTAGGCATGATCGCAGGATATATGCTTCAGTTTTACAAGACATGGTTTGGCGTAATCCTGATCGTGCGGAGTATTGTTTGGTGGTTCGTATTGTAAACATGCGCGTTATAAATAAAAATATGCGGGGGAAATCGGTGTGTGGGTAATATTTGGAGTGATTGCAATCGTTGTAACATTTATAAATCTGTATTTGTATGCAGCAGGGAAGGATTATAAGCTCGCGATGGCGTTAGGACTATCATTTACAGCCTTAACACTTTGTGCAGAATACAGTGTTGTATCGGACTGGGTAGAAGTGGAAGACTGGTCAGCTTTAGGGGATGTAGTACCTGGTATGGAAAGAGCATTATGGTTTTTGACAATTGCTTCTATCTTACTAAATATATTACCTATATTTTTAGAACGTAGAGGTAAGAAATAATAAATTATTATGAACGTAAAAATACAAAAAATCTCCCTGTTCTGAAAACGATTTGGAACATTTATTACATATGTAAGATTGAACACCCAGCACTTCTGTTTGAATATTAATTATCTGCATTAACTATTCATCAATGTGTACACAAAGTTAAAAACTAAATAATTTTAAAAAATAAACTCCCCGCACGATTCAATTATATAATGCGGGGAGTTTTATCATTTACAACGCTGTCCTAATCACTTTCTTATAATAAACTACCGACAAAATCCCAAAAATCGAATATAGCCCTGCGTACAGTACCATCACAATAATCATCGGCGTCCACAGCTCGGTTCCGAAGAAGAACCAGCCTGATCGGACGGCGAAGTAGCTGTGCAGAAGGCCGACTGCGAGTGGGATCCCGAAGTTAATCATCTGCTTTTGAAGGATGCCCTTCAGAAGATCCTGTCGTGTAAAGCCGAGCTTTCTCAGGATTCTGTAATTCGGCTGTTCTTCGTCACCTTCTTCTACCTGCTTAAAGTAAAGAATACAGCCTGAAGTGATCAGAAAGGTGAGTCCGAGGAATCCGACTACAAACATGATAAAGCCCATACTCAATTTTTGCATACGTTCCATGGAATATTGGGAGGCGCTTCCAGCCTCCTCACTGAAAGGCATGCTGCGAAACAGTTCATCAGCTTTTTCCACGGTGTCCGGGTCCTCTAATGTAAGTCCGACATACAGAGAAGATTCACGCTGGATTTCCTCATCCAAATCTTCAGCAAGCATGTCATAAACCGTTTCATCAACCACTACTGCAGGTAAGCCACCAGTTAATAAAGCAGGCAATACGTAATCATCACGTAATCCGGCATATTCTTTTTCAATCTCATTTGTATCACCGTACAAGGTAAGTGTTCCTTCATCCTGCAGGTTCATAAGCGCCTGGATCGCATCACTCGAACCTGAGAATAAAATGTCATCTATACTCACGTCCACACCTTCAACCTGACGATCACTAACGACTGACATATTCATCCGATCAGCATCAAATTGCACATTTTCAATTTCTGTACCCAGAATTTCTTCAATCCCTATATCTGCCTGGATCACATCAATCTTTTTTTCACTGTAAGCAATGCCGTTTTCACTTAATACGTCGCCGAATGTTTCAGCATTCTCTGCTGTGATAAAGATAAAGTCATCAGGAGCAGAGGTCTCAGCTGATCTTTCAGCAGAGTAATATGAAATGTAGCTTAATGACAACAGCCCGATTGCAAGTGCTGATACTGTTGTGATAATTGTCAGCAGCATTGCATTTGATTTCATCCGGAACATGATAGAAGATAGAGACATGACCTCGTTAATATTAAGGTATCCGCCTTTATTTTTTCTGATCAGATTGGCAATAAAGCTGACAGAACCTTTGTAGAAAAAGTAAGTTCCGATAATGACACTGGCAAGGATAAAGACCATTGCAGTGAACAATTGAGTGATTGATGCAAAATCCCCGTCAAACAGCCGTGCAGATACATAATAGCCGGTACCAATCAGAATGATTCCAAGAAGACCAATCAGGATTTCGAGAATCGATATCTTTTTCACCCTGCTTTCAGCCTTACTTTTCACATGGAAGAGTGACAGGATACTTTGCCGCTTAATATAAAGCAGATTCATCACCATGATTAAAAGATACACAGCACTGAATACAAGTAATGTCTGGACAAATGCGGGTCCGGAAAAACTGAGTGTCGCTGTTTCATCCACGCCTGTTAACCTGAAAAAGATCATCGCGACTAACTTCGAAATAGCAAAGCCGATCGCAGTTCCAACGACTAGAGAGCTGTAATAGAGCAATAAATTCTCAGCACTCAAAATGGCAAAGATCCGGTTTTTCGTCATACCGATTAACTGAAACAGACCAATCTCTTTACTACGTCGTTTAATAAATAAATTATTTGCATATAGCAAAAAGATCGAGACAATCCCGATTAACAGGACAGAAGCTGCTCCAATACCTGCAGCACCTCTGACAGACCCTTCAGCTTCATCCATTGAAGGATCAAACTGCAGTGTAACGAAGGCAAAATAGAGAGCGGCGCTGAAGATCAATGCAAAAACGTACAGGTAATAGCTTTTCAGGTTCTTTCTGAAACTGCGAAAAATCAGCTGATTAATGCTCATACTGCACACCACCAAGTACGCCCTGCGTTTTCATAATATCCTTCAGGAATGAATTGCGGGTCTCGTCACCTTTATTCAGTTGCGTATAAATTTGCCCGTCTTTAATAAAAATGACGCGACTGCTGTAGCTTGCTGCAACCGGATCGTGACTAACCATCACAATCGTTGTTTGACGCTTTTCGTTCAAATGAGTCAGTTTACCAAGCAGGTCTGACGCAGCTTTGGAATCAAGTGCACCGGTTGGCTCATCGGCAAAGATAATACTTGGCTCATGAATAAATGCGCGTGCGGCAGATGTCCGCTGCTTCTGACCACCAGAAATTTCATTCGGGTACTTCCCTGCAATATCTTCAATCCCAAGATCCTCGGCGACACTTTGAAATTTAGCCTGTGCTTCTTTTTTAGAAGTACTTGTGATCGAGAGGGGGAGCAGAATATTTTCTTTAACAGTCAGCGTATCCAGCAGGTTATAGTCCTGAAAAACAAACCCTAAATGGTGCTTTCTGAATTCCGCCAGCTTCTTTTCCTTACTTTTAGTCAGATCCTCATTTTCGATGATCAGGGAACCGTGACTCAGCCGATCGATCGTTGACAGGACATTCAAAAGCGTGGTTTTACCTGAGCCTGAGGCGCCCATGATTGTCACAAATTCACCTTTTTGAATGCTGATATCAATGCCTTTTAAGACTTCCTGCTTTGTGAATTTATTGCCGTAGCTTTTATGGATTTTCTTTGCTTCAAGTATCGTCATTGAAAATTCCTCCAGGTGTTAAGATACATTTATTGTATCGGGTCTGACAGGTGAAGTCCTTCGATTCTCCTGACAAAAAAGCAAAGCGTGTGACATTATTGTCACACGCCCTGTATCTCGAGAAATTCATTTTCTTTTGGGAAGGTCAGTGTCATCGTCGTACCGGCTCCGTACTTTGATTGAGCGGTGATGTTGATTTCAAGCGGAACGGCAGCCTTTTTTGCCAGATACAATCCCATTCCTGTTGCATGCTGATCATGATTGGCGGTGGATGTGAAGCCTTTCTCAAAAATTCTCGGCAGATCGCGCGGGTCAATACCGCGTCCCTGATCCGCTACAGTGAGGACGGTCTGACCCGATTGCTCTGATGACTGTATTGTAATTTCTGATCCCTCACCGCTATACTTTACAGCGTTTGTTAACAGCTGACGGAGAATAAAGGAGAGCCACTTTGTATCTGACAGCACATGTGTATCAACAAGGTCTATTTCAAATCCGATTTTCTTTCTCAGACACCATGCACGCAGCGTATGTATTTCATTATAGACCACTGATTCAAGGTCAACCTTTTCAATGAACAGATCATTTTCGATAAATGGAATCCGCTTTTGGTGGAGCTGCTGATCGAGTAGGTAATGGATTCTCAGCCATTCATACATCAGCTCAGACTTTAACTTGTGATCTTCTGTCCGGTCAATCATCAATTTCATCGCAGTTAACGGCGTTTTCACTTCATGAATCCATGACATCAGCTCATCCTTTTCCTGTTCGAGCAGCACCTTATTCGAAGAAGCCTCCTTTTCAAGCTGCTCCAATGAGGAGGTCACCTGCTCATAAATCGATGCTTCAAACGGACTGTTCGGTTCGGGGAAGCTGGATAGATCTGTTGAAGGATCCCGTGAGTCAAGTTGTTTATAAAACGTCGTCTCTTTAAAATAGCGTACCGTGACAAACACAGTGGTGATGAGAAGTGACAGAAACACATAATAGGTCATTGAGCTGATCGAAAGGGAAGGGTCCAGATAGGCAATGATCATCGCTAAAAAAAGTAAAAGCACAATCAGCATCATCCAGCTGACTCTCTCCAGCAGAAATTTTTTAATCATTTCTCCACCTGCTCAAGTGCAATATACCCCTGACCAACCTTCGTTTCAATCGCATCGCCAAGTCCGATCTCAGCGAGTTTCTTTCGTAGTCTGTTCACATTGACAGTCAACGTATTATCACTGACAAACCGGTGATCATCCCACAGCAGATTCATCAAATCCTCTCTGCTGACGACTTTATTTTTTCGTTCCACGAGCAGTTTCAGAATAAAGATTTCATTTTTAGTGAGCTCAATCACACCCTGATCACTTTTCACACGGTTGCTTTCCATATCAATCGTAGCGCCCATCCATGTTCTGAGGTCGGAAGTCGTTGTGCTGTAGTTATACACCCGGCGCAAAATGGCCTGAACTTTCGCAATCAGTACTTCAAAGTGGAATGGCTTCTGAATAAAATCATCCGCTCCGAGATTCATCGACATCACCATGTCAGTCGGATGATCACGTGAAGACAGAAAGACAATCGGCACATTCGAATGTTCACGGATCATTCGGCACCAGTGGAAGCCATCAAACTTAGGCAGCTGAATATCAATAATCACCAGATCGGGCTGAACTTCAGCAAAACTCTCCATGACCCTCTGGAAATCTTTCACCCCATATATATTGTACTGCCAGGCCATCAGCCGTTCTTTTATCTCTTTAAATAGCGTTTCATCATCTTCAATTAATAGAATCTTAAACAATAGAATCACCTGCGCTTTCAAGTAGAAGTATAGCAAAGAGGAAAGATGGGAGGAAATGGTGAACAAGAGGTTATTTGTATTTCTTTTGATGAAAGCTTTGTTAAAGTTCATTGTTGTTTCTGCACAGCTGGTGATTGGAGCGTAAGGCGGTGACTCCTGCGGCAGGAAGGGACAGGTGAGATCATCACGGCGAAGCCTGATAGCTCAGCGCCCGGCCGCGGAAAGCGTCCGCCTGAAGCGGAAATCAACAGCCGGCTTTAGCAGAACCTTGATGAAAATGAGTTGAATGTAACGTACAGCAATCAAAAAAAGTGTTATTTAATGATTAGACATTCAATTTTTTAGTCTGAAAATATTTTTTAAAAATTGTCTTGCAATTCAGAATTAAGTTCTCTATACTGAAAATGTAATCGATTACATTACAGATTGTAGCCAATTTGTTTTTAAAGGTGTGATCAATGTAAGGAGAGAAGCCTGATGGTGAAAATGGTTGATGTAGCTAGATTAGCTAATGTATCGACTGCAACTGTTTCGAGGGTTTTACGTAATCCTGAGAGTGTGAAAGAGCATACACGTCTAAAAGTATTAAACAGTATTGAAGAGTTAAATTATCAGCCGAATGTGCTGGCGCGTCATTTCAGAAGAAATAAGACCAATACGATTTTAGTAATCGTCCCCAACATTGCTAACACGATCTTTTCTCAGATTGTACGTGGGATTGAAGCTACAGCCTCTGAGAAAAATTTCCGGGTTTTGCTCGGTAATACAAATCGCGATGTGGAGAAGGAATACGACTTCCTGAACTTACTGCATCAAAGACAGGTAGATGGATTGATTTTGCTGTCTGGAAAGATCGATCACGACATTCTATCTGAGTTGAAAGATAAATATCCCCTGGTATTAGCTTCTGAATATGTGGATGATGTCGAGATTGCAACAGTTTGTATTGATAACATTAAAAGCAGCTTCGAAGCTACTGAACATTTAATTAAACAGGGACACAAAAGAATTGGTCATATTTCAGGTCCAATGAACTCTCTGCTTAGTTTTGATCGTTTATCCGGTTATAATCAGGCGTTGAAGGAGTACCATATTGATGAGAGTAAAGATCTGATCCGCGAAGGAGATTTCTCCTATGAAACTGGTTATCAGCAAATGTGTGAACTTTTAATACTTCCAGAACCGCCAACTGCCGTCTTTGCTGCAAATGATGAAATGGCAATGGGCGCAATTAATGCGTCAAAGAAAAAGGGATTATCCGTTCCCAAAGACCTGGCAGTAGTAGGATTTGATAATATCCGTTTCTCATCTATATTCGATCCTGGTGTGACAACGATCGCGCAGCCAGCGGTGGAAATGGGCAATATCGCAATGGAGCTATTACTTCAAAAGCTTGATGATCCGGATTTTGAGAACAAGAGAATTACATTAAAAAGTGAATTAATCATTCGTGAATCATGTGGGTCGAATATCGTTGAGACTTCACAGTGAAGTCTTGAATAATAAAATGTAATCGATTACATTTTTCGCGTGTGGTATTTACCTTATAAATAAGAAGTAGTAAAAACAAAAATGTAAACGATTACATTTTAAAAGGAGGAGCATGAATGAGTAAAAATGGAATTGCAGTGCAGATGTATTCTTTAAGAAACGAGTGTGAAAAGGATTTTACCGGAACGCTGAAAAAAGTTGCTGATTTAGGGTTTGATGGGGTGGAGCTTGCTGGCTATGGAGGAATGTCAGCTGCGGAGTTAAAAGCCGTTCTGGATAATCTGAATTTAAAAGCGGCTTCCAATCATGTGCAGCTTGCACGATTGGAATCAGAGCCTGAACAGGTCATTCGTGAGCAGAAGGTATTGGGCTGCGATCACATTGTCTGTCCGGTGCTGCCAAGGGATCGTCACTCAAGAGAGGATTACGAAAAACTCGTTCAGACTTTGAATGAGGTTGGAGAAATGAGCGCCGCTGAAGGAATCACGCTTTCTTATCATAATCATGATTTTGAACTTCTCCCATTTGAAGATGGAGTCGTTCCGCTTGCGTACATTATGGACCAGTCCAATCCTGATTGGGTAAAAGCAGAATTTGATGTGTACTGGCTGAAAAAGGCTGGAGAAGATCCGGTTGAATGGCTAAAGAAATATCAAGAACGTACACCTCTTGTCCATTTAAAAGATATGACGACAGACGGAGAAGAGTTTTTTGCAGAACTGGGTACAGGAGGAGTTGACATTGAAGCAGTGCTCGAACATACAGCTTCTGTCCCTGTGGAATGGTGGATCATTGAACAGGATCAAAGCAGAAAAACGCCACTGGAGAGTATAGAGCAAAGCATCAATTATTTGAAAAAACAAACAGTGTAACACGAACAAAGGGGAAGAAAGTGGAGCAATAAATAAAACATAGGGGGATTTAACTGATGAATCGATTCTTTTTACTTACTACAGCATTATCAATGTTGGTCGTCACGGCTTGTGCACCAGGTGGTGGATCCGGTACTGAGTCCAGTTCAGGAAATGGATCAGCTGAGGAATCTGATTCAGAAAACAAGGTATTGGAATTTTGGTACATAGATCCCGGCGAAAAAGAAAAGGTGTATGAAGAAGCTGTTGCGCGGTTTGAAGAAAATAATCCTGATGTTGAAGTGAAAATGCTGCGTGCAGCGAATGATGCATATAAGCAGAAGCTTGCGGTTTCAATGTCAGGTGGAAATCCTCCGGATGTTTTTCACAGCTGGGGTGGCGGCTGGTTAAATCAGTTTGTTGAAGAAGGTCAGGTGCTTGATGTAACAGACAGTATTGATAAAGAACATTTTAATGAGCTTGCGCTTGATAATGCTACTTTTGAAAATGAAGTCTATGGTCTTCCTTTAGGATTGTCTCTTGATCTTGTTTTCTATAACACAGAAATTTTTGATGAATACGGTTTGACGCCGCCTGAAACGTATGATGAGTTGGTTCAGATTATCGAGACCCTGAAAGAAAATGATGTGATCCCACTTGCTTTAGCAAACCAGACAAAATGGCCTGGTGCGTATTATTTAATGAACTTTGCCAGCCGTATTGGCGGTCCTGAACTATTCAACGAAGCATTCACCAGAGATGGCAGAGGGTTTGATGATCCTGCTTATGTTGAAGCAGGCGAGTACATTCAGGAGCTTGTCGAAATGGATGCGTTTAATTCCGGATTCAACGGTGTTCCTTATGATGAAGGCCAGGGTCGTCAGCTGATGTATTCAGGACAGGCGGCAATGATGGATATTACGATCTCATTCCTGAATAACGTGCGCACTGAAGCACCTGAATTTGAAGAGAAGCTTGATTTCTTTGTATTCCCAGAGGTCGAAGGTGGAGAAGGTAGCAGCGCCGATGTAGGTGCATCAACGGGGCCTGTATGGTCTGTTGCTGCCGCAAGTGAGCATCCTGATCTTGCAACTGAACTGATTAAGGAACTAACAAGTACTGAAACAGCAGAGGCATATACAAATCGTACTGGTTCATTAACTGGCGTTAGCGGTGTTGAGCCTGAGGATGAATTTGTTAACCGCATGTATCAGATCGCTGAAGAAGCTAATCACCTTCAGATGCCTTATGACCAGACGCTTCCTCCTGAGTTAGCAGAATTGCATAAGGATACAACACAGGCACTTTTCGGACTATCAATGACGCCTGAAGAAGCAGCTGAAAAAATGGAGGCTAAGGCAAAAGAGGATTTGGAGTAACCAATAGTCAGGAAGGGGAGCGATCCCCTTTCTTTTGTTAAAGGGGGATTATCCATGCAGCAGGTTCACACTTCACTTTCACAGGTTAAAGCAGAAGCAAAAGTGAAAGCAAAAAAACGAAAAATGAAAAATGTACTTACGATTACTCTTTTTGTCTCTCCTGCTCTGATTGTTTATGCGCTTTATGTGATCTATCCAATACTTGCAACCCTGAATTACAGTTTTTATGACTGGAGCGGCAGTAATGTCGGGACATTTATTGGCCTGCAGAACTATGTTCAGCTTTTTAATGACAGTATTTTCTGGACTGCATTATTGAATAATACCTGGATTACTTTAACATCAGTCTTTGTGCAGATCCCACTTGGGTTAATCATGGCATTAATGTTATTTGCACCAATCAAAGGGATCAAGCTGATGAGCAGCGTTTACTTCTTTCCGTTTCTGATGTCGACTGTTGCGATCGGTCTGTTATGGATTTATATGTTCGATCCAATCAACGGGTCAATTAACCAGTTAATCAACTTTTTTGGATTTGAAAATGTAGCATGGCTAAGCGGTGAAAATTCTGCTTTGATTGCTGTATTATTCGTTATTGTGTGGCAGTTTGCTCCGTTTTATATGATTCTTTTCCGCGCAGCCATTGTAGGTATTCCGGAAGAATTATATGAAGCTGCTGAGATCGATGGTGCAAAGCCCTGGCATAAATTTATCAAAATCACCTTACCACTACTGATGCCAACAATTGTCAGTTCATCAATTTTGGCGATTGTCGGTTCACTCAAAGCGTTTGATATTTTCTATGTCATGACAGGCGGAGGTCCCAACCATGCGACAGAACTAATGGGGACGTATATGTTTAAGCAGGCTTTTGTGAACTTTAACATGGGTTATGCAAGTGCGATTGCATTCGTGATGTTCTTTATCGCACTGATCGTTGTCATTATCATTCAGGTGCTGGATTACTATCGACAAAAGAAGGGGGTATTTTCTGAATGAAATCACTATCAAAAATTCCATTGTACCTCGTAGCAGTTATTCTGCTGATTGTCTCCGGCTATCCTTTTGTCTATATGATCTCAACAGCTCTGAAAACACAGGGTGAGTTCTTTGAACAGCCTTTTTCACTTTTTACATCATTTACACTTGAGAACTTCACAAATGTATTCCAGCTCGGACTGACCAGTTATTTTGTCAACAGTGTCATTGTAACAGTCATAGCGGTTGGAGCAGTTGTCATCATTGGAGCGCTTGCCAGCTACCCGATCAGCCGTATGAAATTTAAGTTTAATCGTGTGCTCTTTCTGCTGTTTATCTCAGGGATGATGCTTCCGATTCATGCAACGCTCATTCCAATTTTCAAACTGTCAGAAAGCATGGGCATTTACGATACGCTGTATGCTTTAATTGGTCCTTACATTGCATTCAGCTTACCAATTTCTATCTTTATTTTGACTCAGTTTATGAGGGAGATTCCTAAATCGCTTGAAGAAGCAGCGCAGATGGATGGCTGTACGCATCTGGGAATTTTCCGTCATGTCATTATGCCAATGCTGAAGCCTGCATTAATGGCTGTTATCATTTATAACGCCATTCATTTATGGAATGAATTCGTCTTTGCACTTGTGCTGATCTCCAGTCCGGAAAGTATGACACTCCCATTGGGTCTGCAGGCATTCAGAGGAGATTTTGCTGTAAATGTTCCAGGTTTAATGGCCGCATTGACTTTAGCGAGTTTACCAATTTTAGTCGTATATCTGTTCTCTCAGGAAAAGGTTGTCAAAGGCCTGACTGGCGGAGCGGTAAAAGGATAAAAGGAATAAGAGTTAGTTTAATATTTTGATAGGATGGAAGGAGAACAAACATGAATATTAAAAAGTTAAGAGTCGGGGTAATTGGATGTGGAAGTATTGCGAGTAGAAGACATCTGCTTGAATATCAGCAAAATGAGGGTGCAGAGATTGCTGCAGTTGTAGATATAGTAGAAGAACGTGCGCAGGAAATGGCTGAAGCATTCGGTGCTAAAGCTTATACGCGTTATGAGGAGATGCTGCAGGACGAAACGATAGACGCTGTCAGTGTGTGCTTACCGAACTATCTTCATGCCAAAGTCAGCATTGATGCACTGAACGCAGGGAAGCATGTGCTTTGTGAAAAGCCAATGGCTACTTCAAGAGAAGAAGCCGAAGAAATGAATCTGGCAGCAAAGACGAATAATAAAAAGTTAATGATTGCCCACAATCAGCGCTTTGTTCCTTCACATCAGAGGGCGAAAAAGCTTTTAGACAGCGGTGAACTTGGGAAGGTGTATAGCTTTAAGACAACATTCGGTCACCCGGGTCCTGAACGCTGGAGTGTTGATGGCAGATCCAGCTGGTTTTTTGATAAGGATAAAGCCTTCATTGGAGCCCTTGGCGATCTGGGGGTACATAAGTCAGATTTAATCCGCTATTTATTAGGCGAAGTAAGTCAGGTCGGAGCCTTTGTTGAATCGAGTGCGAAGGAAGGTACAGATATTGACGATAATGCAGTTTGTATTTTAAGAATGCAGTCTGGTGTGATCGGAACTTTAGCAGCAAGCTGGTCGTATGTGTCCGGCGGAGATAATTCTACGATCATCTATACAGAAAAAGCTGTACTGAAAATTGAAGCAGATCCGGACTATCCACTGATTGTTCAGTATAGTAACGGAGACATTGTAAAATATGAACTGGCAAAAATTCAATCTAATGATGCTGGCGGACAGACAAACACACATGTGATTGATCATTTTGTTGAATCAATTATTGAAAATAAAGAGCCATTAATTACTGGAGAAGAGGGAATGAAATCTCTTGATGTAATTTTAGGTGCCCTTGAATCAAACAAAACTGATCAGATGGTGAAGTTAGGCGTACTGGTAGATATGAATTAAATCAGGCTGGACCAAAGCGGAGATCGATTCCGTTTTGGTCTCTTTTTGAATAAATGATATAGGATGATGGTGATGAATGATGGGGTTTTTCACAGTGCTTATTCCGGTTTTTCTCATATTTGGGATCGGCTATATCGGACAGAAAATAATCGGTTTTGACACAAAGGCTCTTTCAACGATGGCGCTATATTTATTAACACCGTTTTTAACGTTCCAGGTATTTTACGAGGCAGATCTAAATATCGATTATGTCATGATGCTTTTCTATACTGTGGTTTTAGCTTTTAGCTTAATTAGTGTTGTGTATGTAATTGGTTATTTTAGAGGGTACTCGCAGAAGAAGAAATCCGGAATGATTCTGGCCTCTGCTTTTATGAATAACGGAAATTACGGGACGCCGTTAGTATTATTTATATTTGGAGAGACAGGAATGAAATATGCCATTATCATCATGGTTCTTCAGCAAATATTGATGTGCACTGTGGGGGTCTATTATGCTGCAAAAGGTTCTTCTGAAGATGCTACGTTTAAGTACTCACTGAAGGAAGTTCTCCGCATACCAATTATGTACAGTGCTGCACTAGGCGTTTTGCTGCAATTGATCTCAGTTGAGCTTTCCCGACCGCTCATGGAGGCAGTTTCCATGGTGGGCGGTGCTGCGATTCCAGTTGTAATGGTGATACTTGGTATGCAACTTGCAAAAATTCCATTCAACAAGTTCTCACTTGCTCCACTGTCTCTATCTTTAACGCTTAGACTGGTGGTGTCGCCGGTCATTGCTCTATTGATTGTTCTGTTTCTACCGATTGATGCACAGTTGAAGCAGATCATGGTGATACTTGCTGCAATGCCGACTGCTGCTAATACAACGATGTATGCCATTCAATATGAAACTGATCCTGATTTTGTTTCGAGTGCTACTCTTTTCAGTACACTGCTCAGTTTAGTGACAATTCCTTTTGTGTTATATGGGGTGGGGTTTATCTGACATTAAAGATCAGACAAACTCAAACTCTCCCTCTCTCACTATGCGCCGACAGATGATCAACACGGTTATAATCTCTGATGTGCCAGCGGCCTTCAGCAAAATCTATCGTTGTGATGCCACCGTTAATTAATCTCGTTTTTCTTGAACCGATTTCACCGTCTGAAAGCATGGATAAAACCGCACCAATGATCGCGCCGTGGGCGACCAGCAGTACATTTTTGTTCCCGTAATCACTGTTGATTTGCTGCAACCCGCTCAGGAGTCGCTGCTGAAGCACTTCTGTGGTTTCCTGATTTGGATATGCTTTATCCGGAAAAGCGACCATTCTCTCTTCTCTGGTCATGCCTTCAGCGTCACCAAAATACCGCTCCGAAAATTCATTCATCACAACGAATGGGAGGCGCAGTTCCTCATTCATAATTTCAGCAGTCTTTTTTGCCCTTTGAAGGGGGCTCGTAATCAATACATCCCACTGCCTACTTTTCAGAAAATATCCGCATTCCTGTGCCTGTAAAATCCCGGTGTTATTGATCGGAATATCCGTTGCCCCCTGCAGCCGTCCTTCTGCGTTCCAGTCTGTTTCACCGTGTCTGATAATATGAATTGAAGTAATAATATCCAGCTCCTTTGTAATGACAATTAATCAGCCTCTCAATAATTCCTGATCACTCTTCCACCAAAAGCCGCCTCAATATCCGCGTATTTCCCGGTAGCTTCAACGAGTCTCGTTAACATATTTTCTTCTGCAATAGAGTCCAGGTAGAGGTGAGGCTCTCCGTCCTGTTCAATACGGGATTTCATCTGAAAAAAGTCCAGCGCTTCCTTGATAAAAGTAACTAAATTTCCCTGCCAGCGTTCTTTCGCAAAATGTTCGAAGTTCATAGGATCGTCTCCTTAACATGAAGTGATACGTATAGTTCAATTGTATAGGAAATAGTCAACCGGACACAATCACTGACCTTTCTTCCCGGAAGTTTATATTGCGTTTATATTCACCATGTAGACTTCCCTGTGAAGACTAAAAAGGAAGTGACAGGATGAATCGAATTTTACAGTCAATCACAGATTTCGTGTCTACACGAAAAGGCATGTGGATCACATTGATCGCATGGGTCGTGCTGGCGGTCGTATTAAGTGCGGGGCCGGCTGCATCTGAGTACCGGAGTGCAAGCTTTCAATCACTCCCGGATGATGCGCAGAGTATCATTGCAGAAAATAAAGTGAAAGAACTGTTCCCTGATGATCAGGCGACACCTGGCATTCTTGTATTTGATGCAGAGAAGGAGGTAGAGGTGTCAGATGTGCAGGCTGTACTGAATGAGATCAGGGAAGCCGATCTGACAGGCGTCCAGGAAATGATGGAGCTCTCTGATCTGCCGCCTCAGGCAATTGAGGGGTTTTTCTCAGAAGACAGTCAGACATTTATCTTCCCGATTGAGCTAGAGTCCGGTATCGGGAGTGATAAATACAGTGAGATCAATGATGAAATTCTCTCAATTGGTCAGACTTACGGGGAAGAACAGAACGCTTTTGATTTTTATGTAACAGGACCTGCAGGCATTGCAGGTGATACGTTAAAATTGTTTGAGGAAGCTGATTTTGTTTTATTACTTGCGACAATTGGGATTATCTTAGTGTTATTAATTCTGATCTATCGTTCACCGCTGCTTGCAATCATTCCACTGCTTGCGACGGCAATTGTATATCAGGTAACGAACCAGATCATTGGCTTGCTTGGAGCAGGCGGTCTTGAGATCAATAATGCGACAACGTCAATTATGAGTATTTTACTGTTTGCAGCAGTGACCGATTATTCACTGTTTGTATTTTCACGTTTTAAAGAAGAGCTGTATCAGCATGAGAATAAGCATACAGCGATGGCAGTCGCGATGAGAGCAACAGGGAAGCCGGTGTTCTTTGCCGGGGCAACCGTTCTTGCTGCGATGCTTGTCCTGTTTATGGCGGATTTCCGTGATTATCAGAACTTCGCGCCTGTATTCAGTACAGCGCTGGTTGTCATTATTTTAGCGTCAGTTACACTTGTACCGGCTTTATTTACATTGTTTGGCCGTAAAGCCTTCTGGCCGAAGGTACCGCATTACGGCAAACAGCCGAAGCAGGAAAAAGGATTGTGGGCACGTATTGCAGAAATTGTGACGCGTCGTCCTGCTATATCAGGTGGAACAGTGCTGATATTGCTGACAGTCGCTTCACTGAACTTATTTAATCTGGAATATGAATTCGATATGGTCAAATCATTCCCTGAGAATTTACCTTCAAGGTCCGGCTATGAAATTGTAGAGGCACAGTTTGATAAAGGTCAGCTGGCGCCGATAACGGTTGTGCTCGAAGGAGAAGAGGATGTAAGTGAAGACGCACGCACATCATTTGAAGAACTGCTGGCGAATGATGATGCAGTGGCTTCTTTCCGTCAGTCCAATGAAACAGATGACGGATCAGCTATCAGTTATTCTGTTACGCTCTCATTAAACCCTTATACAACTGAAGCGATGGACGCTGTTGAGAAGATGAGGGCAGAGACAGGTGATTATGGGGATGCTGAAATATACTGGTCAGGTATGACACCGAAACTAATAGATGAGCAGAATGTGAATAATCAGGATATCGTGAACATTGTCATTGCAGAAACGCTGTTAATCATCGTGCTACTGTTCTTTATGACACATTCATGGAAGATGCCGCTCTATATGATGGCAACGATTCTACTGTCATTTACGGCAGCGCTTGGCATTGGGATTTTTGCGGTTGATGTCCTGTTTGGTTATGAAGCGATCAGTACTCGTGTACCGTTATATGCATTCATTTTCCTGGTGGCGCTTGGAATCGACTATAATATTATACTGGTGTCACGTTTTATGGAGGAACGACGGAAAGATGCGATCTTGCCTGCATTAAAACGTTCGATTGCCTCGACTGGCGGGGTCATTTCATCAGCCGGTGTGATTTTAGCAGCGACGTTTGCTGCACTTATGACAATGCCGATTGCAGACTTATTCGTATTCGGCTTTATCGTGGCAATCGGAATTTTGATTGATACATTCCTTGTGCGCGGTGTGTTATTACCGGCACTGATCCTATTTTTTGAAAAGGAAAAAACAACGTCAACATAAAAGGGGAGAGCATCATGCGCATTTTAGTCGTAGACGATGAACTTCATATCCGGCAGTTAATTGCCATTCAGTTGCAGCAGGCAGGCTATGAAGCTGTTCTCGCGAAGGATGCGCAGGAAGCACTCCTTTATCTTGAGGATGAAGAGGTCAGTGCTGCGATTGTGGACGTGATGATGCCGGGGATGACCGGCTTTGAACTGACGGAAATTTTGTCTCAGGAACTGGATATTCCGGTTATTCTTGTGACAGCGAAGGGACAGCTTGAGGATAAGGAAGAAGGCTTTCTTGCTGGTTCAGAGGACTATCTCGTCAAGCCGTTTGAGCCGAAAGAATTACTGTTCCGGCTGAATGCGATTTTGCGGCGTTACGGAAAATCACAGCGCAATAAAATTCAGCTTGCGAATGTTGTACTTGACCGGACGACCTATGACGTCACAATCAATGATGAAACGCTGATCATTCCAATGAAGGAATTCGATATTCTGGCTGTGTTAGCTAATTCATCCGGCCAGACGATTCCCCGGTCTGTTATCCTGAGGGATGTATGGGGTGATGAGGAAGGAAAGCACGAATTTTCACTGAACACACATATTACCAGGCTGCGTGAACGCCTGAATCAATACGGTGCGAAAGTCGAAATCCAGACAGTACGCGGGATCGGCTACCGGTTAGAGGTGACTGGATGAAGACACTTTACCGGCAATTTATCCAGACCAGCTTATTGTTTTTAGCGCTCAGTATTGTGCTTGGGGTCATTTTGACGAATGTGTATTACGTATCTTTTACGAAGCAGGAAACGATTGATCAGAACCTGGAGCGTGCGCAGGAGGTTGCTGTAACACTGGAACAGATGCACGGCGATACTGCTGCGCTGGAGCCATTTTTATCATCCGTTGCCAATCTCGGTTATCAGATTGCACTGCTTGATTCCGAGCAGCAGTTCACGACTTTTGGCGAGCCGTTTGAGGATCTGACGCTGACTGATCAGGCGGAGCAGGTGATGTCAGATCAGCAAATCTATACAGGTGAAAATGCTGGACTGTCCTTTTTTATGACCAGTCATTTTTCAAGCCGTCTTGATAATACGGTGGGCGTGCCGTTTCAAGTGGACGATCAGCAATACGCACTATTCCTGCGGCAGGATATGAACCTATTGTCTTCAGATATTCATACGCTGCTGCTGGCATTTCTGCTGTCGATTGCAGTTGTTAATCTGGCCGGGATGTTCCTGATGGCAAAACAGCTCACGCGTCCGATCAGTCTGCTGCAGCAGGCAACAAGGGAAGTCGCGAATGATAATTACAGTCATACGCTTACGATTTCACGTCCGGATGAAATTGGGGATCTGGCCAACAGTTTTAATGAAATGATTGGCCGCCTGAGACAAAATGATGAGTCGCGCAAAACGTTTATCACCAATGTCTCGCATGATCTGCAATCTCCATTAATGAATATTAAAGGGTATGCAGAGCTGCTTTCAGCTAAAGCAGCGGCTGGATCTGATGAGCAAGAGTATGCGGAAGTGATAGAATCTGAAGCGAAGCGTTTGTCGGGACTTGCAAAACAGCTATTACTTTTGAGCTCGCTTGATCAGCCGGTTTATCAGCTGAAAGAGGAAACGTATGCGCTGGATCAACAGATCAGGAAAGCGATCAGGCATTACAGGTGGCGCCTTGATGAAAAAGAGCTTGATGTCAGCTTGAAACTGATGAAGACAGACGTGTATGCAGACCGGGAGTTAATGAATTATGTCTGGGACAATCTGATCTCCAATGCGATTAAATATTCTCCGGCAACAAGTTCAATTCGCGTTCATTTATCAAATGAGGACGGGATCTCGGTTGTGATTGAAGATAACGGAACCGGAATCTCTGCAGCGGATCTGCCGCATATTAAAGAGCGGTTCTATCGGGCGGACCAGTCGAGAAGCGAGGAAGGTACAGGCTTAGGTCTTGCGATTGTGCAGGAGATCGTAAAGCTGCATAAAGGAAAAGTTGAATTTGAAAGTATAGATGGAGAAGGCACAAGGGTTAAAGTGCACCTTCCGACATATAAGGAGGAATAAGGAATGGAAAGGAAATGGGGATTACGGTTAATCCAGTTCTCTGCAATATTCGGTTTTATCGGAACGTATCTTGGCTCACATATGGCAGGGGTAATGGATTATTCACTGCGTCCGATTCACGCACATATATTATTAGTGGGCTGGTTATCAGTCTTTGCCTGGGGAATCTTCTATCAGATTTTTGAGATTAAATATAAAAAGCTGGTTACAATTCATAGTATCGCTGCGATGATTGGGGCAGTTGGATTAACGTCGGGTATGTGGTTTTATAACCTGAATCCGTTGAATCTAGGTGACACGTTTGTCCTCGTGTTCTTTATTGTTGGGGGAACGATTTTGTTAATTGCGTTTTTCCTGTTTGCAGTTGTGACGTTTTTTACAGTGCCAAGAACGGAAAGAAATTAAGGGGAAGTCAAGCGAAGTCCGGCCTGGGCTTCGCTTTTTTAGATCTTTTCATTTTCTACTCTTTCTTGATATTCGCAATAAGTAAAATCCTCCGATAAAAAACACACCCACCAATGTAACTTTCACAAGCGAAATATGCTCAATGAGCGGCGTATGCGTGCTGCGGTTTGAATGAAATATAGACCACCAGCTTGGGTCAGGATAAAGGTGAGAAACAATTAACCAGCTTAAAAATATCACAATCATAAGAGCCCAAAAACCTCTCAACGTCATAACCCCCATTAGATTCGGATTCTTTTAATTTAGCTGATAATCCCTTTAACCATAAGAAACGTCCATGGACTCAAAATAAGCAGTGCGCTCACATACGCAAATTTACGTTCCTTTAGCACACTTGCAATCAGAAAGCTGACCAGACCGCAAATGAATGTGGTAATGATCGTATCAACAATTCCATATTCACGAAAAATAGGGCTCACAAATGATAACACGCCGATACCAATAATCAGCCAATAGAATATGTACAGTAATCTGTTATTTTTCATATCTCGCACTCCTTTGATATCCTAATTCAGTGGTGAATCCATTATATGGTTTTTCTTAGTGTAATGTAAGGGTAGACGTTACTAAGGTATCAGTGAGGAGGCGTTTGAAGTGAATCATTTGAGTCAATCGGAATGGAAGTTAAGTGTATATACTGTTGCGGCAATGCTTGGTACTTTCCTTGGTATTTTCATAGTTTTGCGTGAACTGAATCTGATCTTTGTGATGATCTACCTGGGTATTGTAGCTTTCATTATTTCAGGATATGCGATTTATATTTCTACTAAACGGAAGAAGCATTCAGATGAGAAATAATGATATGCGAAACGAATAACCGTAGTTGAACACAAGTTCCATCTAATTCATTCAGGTTACTTATGAAATTAGATGGAGATTGCATTCAGCATGGAACTTTAAAAGTCATACGTATTTTAATTTCTTTTCTTAGCTTGCGGCGCATCACTGAATGACAATTTTCTCTTCTCAAGCTCCAGCTTTTCTTTTTCTAACTCAAGCTTCTTCTTTTTCAAATCCAGCGTTAAGATGAAATACAGGAAAATGAAAGTAAATCCAACAATGATTAAAATAAAAATAAATATATCCAAAATGATCTCCTCCTGAATGATGTGGGTTTTTAAATTGGTTGTGTTTGCTCCTGTGAAATGGGTTTACTCGCTTTCTCTGATCTTATTTCTAAAGAGTTTGAATGTTGCTATACTGATAAGACAGACATATCACTTATGAGAGGTGGATAAAAAAATGAAAGAAGTGCTTATTCAGTATATGAAACGTTTCTCAGATCTCAGTGAACCAGAATTAATGAAGCTGACGGAAGACATACCTGTCGCTGTATTTAAAAAAGGAACGATTTTGCTGTCTCAGGGAGATGTACCTGATAAATGTTATTTTATTTTAAAAGGCTGTGTGCGCCAGTTTGCTGTAGATGAAAACGGTAATGAGCATACGTATCAGTTTTATACTGAAGAGCAAAGTGTCACCATCTTCAGTGAACAGGCGTCTCAATATTCACTGGGCTGTCTTGAAGACTGTACGCTGATTGTCGGTGATTTAACCACAGAGCAGGAAGCTTACGATATGAACCCTGTGTTAGAGACGATGACACGTAAAATGGTCTTTGAAGACATGGGCACAATGAGAGATGAATTCTCTTCTTTTACTTCTTCGACACCGGAAGAACGTTATCAGGCTTTGATGGATAAAAGGCCAGAGCTCATTGAAAGAGTGCCACAGTACCAGTTAGCCAGTTATCTTGGCATCAAGCCTGAATCATTGAGCCGGATCAAGAAAAGAGCTGCAGCCACCCACCTCAGAATTGTTGATTAATCAGCTATCAGCTTTCTTCCTTTGACCAGCAGCCAAATACCAAAGCTTAATTCACCGATAAACATTGGCGCCATAAGAGCTAATTCTAGTATGCCTGTAAATTGCGCTATTTCAGGGATGAAGTTGTACATGAAATGGATCAGCGAATAACTTATGCCTGCCATAATCAACATTGTACTGATGACCTTTGGTATTTTTGCTGTTTTCAACGCGACGGCTCCAACTGCTGTGAGATGAACGCCAAAGACAATTAAGCCCAGTGACCAGATTGTTTCAAATGACATGATGGAGTTCATGACCTGCTGTGAAGCCGACACAGCTGTTACCGCCTGATCAGCTGAAATGAGGTTTACAACAGCAATTGTCAGGATCGCAGTATATATCAGGCGAAGCCCTCCGGCTAACAAGGCGTAACCGGAGTGGAACGGCTTTAGAAATTGATAGAATCCCCAGGAGACAATTAAGTCTGTCACAATAATAATCACCCATCCAAGAATCTCAAGACGAAACAGGAGCTGGGATGATTGAATATTTGCCAATGTAGCAGACGGACCCCCTTCGACAACCAGTGAGCTATGGACATATCCCTGCGCAAAGAATGCAGCGAGTGTCATGATGAGCAGTGAGACACCTGAGTAAACTGCAGCCTTTTGGTGAATTTGCTGATTCGACATGTGCATGGATCTCATTTTTAAAAACCTCCTCTTATCTGATTTCACTTCGATTGTAAGGCGTAGCTCAAAAGCGATCATTGACTTAAGTTAAGAAGATGATTGTTTTTTAAAAAAAATTGTCAGGCTAATGATTGAATTAAGAATCCGCCTTTTGACTCGCCCTCTGGCATTCCTATTGTTTTACACTTAAGCAAATGGAGGTGTCACGATGGAGTTTACATATTTCAATGCGTTACAAATTAGAATGGCGAGACCGACTGATCAGATGCAAGAGATCAATCGATTTTATGAAGAAGGGCTGGGCCTTAAAAGGGTGGCAGCTTTTCAGGATCATGATGGTTACGACGGTGTCATGTATGGGTTACCGGGAACTGAGGTGCACTTAGAGTTTACAAGTCACAAGTCAGGTAGCCCGTGTCCCGACCCTGGACGCGATCAGCTGCTGGTATTCTATATTCCGAATGCTGCGCAGCTAAAAGAGACTGCAGACAGGCTTGTGAAAATGGGGTATCTGCAGGTGGAGCCTGAAAATTCTTACTGGACAGAAAAAGGGGTCACGATTGAAGATCCTGATAAATGGCGCATTGTGTTGATGAATACTGAAGGGCTTGGATAAACAGATTGAACCTTTTAGAAAAAGTAAATGTGTTGGCATTCATTGACGATAAACAGCATATTTTTATAGCTGGTACAGGCAATGAGATCGTTGACGTTATCGTAACGAAGAAAGAAAATATACCTGAGAATATTTTTGTAAAAGCGAGGAAAGTATGATTAATTCAAAGTTTATGTGTGGCTGAGGAGAATGCATCTGCCATCGGATTTTATCAATCGCTTGGTATGACAACAAAAGCAGAAAAATGGAGATTTTGCTGAAGTGATTACAATACTGATCATCAAAAAAGAAGCTTGATCTATAAGCTTCTTTGTATGTTGCTTCTGAGTTTAAATGATTTGCTGTAAGCATTCTTTAATATTTTATTTGAGGTCGTCGAAAAGATCTTGAATAAAAGTTTTTAATTTCACCGGGCTGAATGGCTTGGTAATAAAATGTTTAATTCCGCAGTTACGAGCGTTTTCCTGATCTCTTTGCTGCGTCATTGCAGTTAACATAATAATATGTTCTGGACAGCGATCGCTCGCCAGGTTTTCTATTACTTCAATACCAGACAGTTTCGGCATAATGTTATCAATTACGCAAACATGGTAATCCTCATTCTTCAGTTTTTCTAAAGCCTCATGTCCATCTGAAGCAAAGTCCAGTTCAGCATCTAAATCCTCCAGCGTGTCGCGAATCAGCATTCTTGAAAACTTTTCATCATCGGCAATTAGTATTTTCAAAGTATGACCTCCCTCACAAATACGCTCTAGTTAAAATGTTATTTAGACAATATCTTGAACTAGATAGAAGTAAAAAACAAGTCATATTTGATTTTTGTTATATTTGAGTAGTTAGCGTGATTAGGTCTCAATTCTGTCTGGAAGTAAGCAGACGGTGCATTAAAAAAGCGGAGGCAGGGTCTATCCTTGTCTCCGCTTAATTAATTCACTTTCGCAAAACCAAACCCGGAAGCTAGATCATCACCGACAGCAGCGCTGCGTCCGCCAGGAATGTCATTTGCTTTTGCACGGTTTTGAATCTCAGTGCGAAGCTGGACGTGAGATATAGTTATGGGGACAGACCCAGACTGCCTAAAATATCTCCGTAAATTGAGAATGATAAAAGATTAAAACCTTCTCTCTACCAGGGAAGCTTTTTTATTTAAGAAAAATATAAAAAGGTCCAACACTTCTTTGTGTTGAAACGTTATATACATGAGACTACAAAAAAGTGAGTGAAGTCCATGAAATCCAGTGAGGTGTATCTGGGATTGGAAACGGATCTGCGCAGGTTTGCCAGGTCAATTGCACGACATGAGCAGGAAGCGGATGATCTGGTCCAGCAGGCTGTTATCAAATCGCTCGCTCATGAAAGTCTGCTTCAGGAAATGCCTGTATATAAGCAGCGGGCCTGGTTTTTCCGGGTGATAAAAAATCAATTGGTTGATGACAGGAGAAAGGAAAAGCGTCTGACAGGGTGGGAGGATGATTTTGATCAGATTCAGTTAGATCAGCGGTTTACTCATATTGAAGTAACTGAACTACTTGCAATTCTGTCGCAGGAGTACAGGGACATTGTGTTTAAGCGGTATTGGATTGGCTTATCAAGTCAGGAAATCGGTCAGCAGCTGCAATTACCTGCTGCTACTGTCCGCTACAAATTGAGTCAGGCTTTAAAACAGCTTAAAAAGAAATTGGAGGAAGAATAAAATGACAAAACAGCGAATTGGTAATATAGGTGTACTTAATTTAACAAAGGTGAATGAGAAAACAATTGCAGGAATTGAAAGCATCGAAAATGTCGGCTGCATTATTTACTCAAGAGAAACAGCTCATTTGCAATCTGCCTTAAAGGTTCAAAATGTTGGGGCAAGCATAGAAATTAACGGTGACTATCAGACGCTCACAGGAGAAACAGTTTTATCCCGCAATTATTTTCAGTCTCTTACAACACCTGTCCAGTTGCTGACTGTTGGCAGCATCACGTTTGATGAAAAAATAGAAGAAGCTGATCTGGAAGGTAAAATTGATGGACTTTTTGTGGTGGGGACAGTGTACGCACCAGCTCACTTACAGGGACACATTCAAAGTAAAGTAAAGCACATGACAGGCATGTTTGAACCTTATGAGGGTGAAAAACCAAGAGTGATTAATGGAAAACATGAGTTGACTAATGCCTATCTTGAATCCATTCAATCGTCTGTAAAACTAACCGTCAATGGAAAGTTAAAACTCGATAAGCACTTATCAACTGAATCGTTAAATCAAAAAATTGAGAACCTGACTGTGAATGGAATCCTGTATTTTCATGAGTCACAGGAATCGGCTGTCTTCGGGCTTCCACACACCATCAATGGGAAATCCGTCAAGATTCCGGAGGGCTTTACCCTGCTGACTTCATCTCAGTCTTATTCAGCCCGCACATTGCGCCGTTTAAATGGAGCGAAGCTAATGACGACAAATCCAATTTATTTTGAAAAAGACGTATCACGTGAGCTGCTGGAGCAAGCCATTGATCAGATCCAGACGACTTCTATTGTGGTCGTGGACGAAGATCTTGAGGATCTGCTTTATGAAAAAACAAATATTGAAGCGGAGATTTTGTCTTATGAAGGACAATATGTGGTGATTGAAAACGAAGAAAAATGGGACACAGAAGAATATGCATTTTACGATAAACCGGTCACACTGATCGTGGCAGGAAAGTTGATTTTCGAAGAAGATCTGAGCGCAACAGAACTCAAAACTACAATAAAAAATATCGACCTTTTGGGCACCATTGTAACAGAAACTCCTGAAATCAAAGGCATTATCAAGTCACTCCTGCGTCTAAATGATGGAAGTGTAGAAAGCGCTGATCAACCGGTTGATTCCAGATATGATGTTGCCAACTACGGGGAACTCAGCTTATAACATGAAAGCAGGTGGCACTATGTTTTATCAGGACAGAAGTCTCGCACAAAGCAAAATGAATGACCGCCAGAAGCGGGTGGAGGAACAGAGGCTGGTAAAGCGGATGAAGAAGAGGAAAGTAATTAAAGATTGATGAAGTGTTTACTGTGTTAAATAGCATTCTCACACGATATCTTATATCTAAATGAATAAAAGAAATCGTGTGAGAGTTGTATACCTATTCACCCGGCATATATCCGATCACCTCATTCGTATCAGGGTCAATTAGTATGAGTGGCGTGCCAGTCACAACATTTTCTTTATCTTTAAAGGAAACTCTCAAGGCCTCATTCCCCTCAAAAGTGTCATCCAATAATTCAAAAGTTTGATCAGCAATCACCTCTGTTACCTCGGCACTCTGCCAATCCTCATCTGCAGTATTATCCCAGCCTTCTTCCTTCACAAAATCCCAGGCGGCTTTTTTTGCTTCATTATATTCTTGTGTTTTGCTTTGGTCACTAGCACAACCAACTAGTATGAGTGCAGTAAATGTGCAAATTGCTAAGTAGCAAATGCCCTTTTTCATAAAAGTTTGCCCCCCTTTTTAACAGTAGACGTATAGCATACTTGAAAGTTCCTATCTGAAAGCAGACGCTAAATTAAACTTGAGTTCCCATGCATATGTTGAAATAATTGGGAGTATAGATTTTTTTTACTATGACTAAGACAGGGGAAGAATTGATGGAATCTACACTTATTATTTTACGCGGCAATTCAGGCAGCGGCAAAACGACAATTGCGCAAAGACTTCAAAAGCATTTAGGCCACGGCACGCTTCTGGTTTCCCAGGATGTCATTCGCCGGAATATGCTAATGGTTCACGACAGGGAGGGTAACCCTTCAATTGATCTGACCCGTCAGATTGCGGAATACGGTAAAGGGACTTGTGAATTTGTCATAGTGGAAGGTATTTTTAACAAAAAGCGCTATGGTGACATGTTAAAAGGGTTAATTAAGCTCTATGACGATAAGGCGCATACATATTATTTTGATTTATCCTTTGAGGAAACAGTGAGACGACATAACATGCGTGACAAAAAGATAGATTTTGGTGAAGACTCATTACGCGCCTGGTGGAATCCAAATGATGAGCTTGGAGTGGAAGGCGAAACCCTGCTGACTGACCGTATGTCGGAGGAAGAGGTGTGGGAGCGGGTTTTAGGTCAGTTGAAATAGTGATAGAAACTGTTTCAGTTATAATGTTCATAGAAAACCGTTCCCTATGTCGAACTCAATTCTCACAGTATTTCATTAGAAAATGGCCGAGAGGTGAAATATATGAATATATTCATTCGGGCAGCCAGCTCAAGCGACTACGAATCTTTGCTGCCTTTATTTAGACAGGTTCATGCATTCCACGTTCATGTCAGACCTGATTTGTACAAAGAGAATGACACTCCAGTTGAACAAGCGTTTTTTGAGAATCAATTAATTGATGACACACAGCATATTTTTGTGGCTGTAATCAGCAATGAACTTGTCGGCGTTGTAGTGACAAAGGAAGAAGTGGTAACTGAAAATACTTTTGTTAATGAGAGGAAAATGTTATTGGTAAATAGCTTATGCGTTGCTGAAACTCATAGAAAGAAAGGGATCGGAAAGAAACTGACTGAATACGTTTTTGATTTTGGAAGAAGCCTTAAAGTCGATAGTATTGAATTGGGCGTATCCGAGGAAAATACATCTGCCATTGAATTCTATAAGTCAATTGGGATGACAACGAAGAGCAGGAAGATGGAGATTATGTTGGACTAACGGGGCGTTTTGATTGAACAAGGAACATTTGATTCTACTGATAGAAAGATTGAAGGCATTGTCTAAGACCTATTACTGAGATTAAATTCACCCTTTTGAATCGTCATAGGACGTCTCCATTGTTTTACACTAAAGCAAATGGAGGTGTCATGATGGATTTTACATATTTTCATGCAATGCAAATCAGGATGGCCAGACCGACTGACAGGATGAATGAGATCATTAACTTTTACGAGAAAGGACTTGGTCTTAAAAGAGTGGCAGAGTTCCAGGATCACGAAGATTATGACGGTGTCATGTACGGATTGCCGGGGACAGAGGTGCATTTAGAGTTTACGAGCCACGTGTCAGGCAGCCCTTGTCCGGACCCGGGACGTGATCAGCTGTTGGTATTTTATATACCTGATCCTGTTCAGCTTGATCAGACGGCAGATCGCTTAGTGGAAATGGGCTATCAGCAGGTTGAACCTGAGAATCCATACTGGAAAGATAAAGGTGTCACAATAGAGGATCCGGATAAATGGAGGATTGTACTGATGAATACTGAAGGGCTGAGTGAATAAAAGCGAAGTTTGGGCCTGACCCAAACTTCGCTCAATAAAATCAATTCACTTTCGCAAATCCGAACCCTGATGCCACATCATCACCAACAGCAGCGCTGCGTCCGCCAAGGATGTCATTTGATTTTGCACGATTTTGAATCTCAGTGCGAAGCTGGACGTGGGAGAAGCCAGGGTTTTCTGCCCATACTTTTGCTGCAAGTCCTGCTACGTGTGGAGATGCCATTGATGTACCACTGATTGTGTTATAACCGCCATTTGGCCAAGTGGAGAAGATCGCTGCACCAGGAGCAGAAATTTCAACGTCGCCTTCCTGGATCAGGTAATCGCCATCGCCTTTACGTACACCTCTTGAAGAGAAATCTGCTACACGGTATGTACCGTTTTCGAATCTGTTTTCAAGTGCTGCAACTGCAACTGCATTTTCAAGTGCGCCAGGGTAACCGATTGAACCAACGCGGAATCCTGAGTTACCAGCAGCTGCTACAACAAGAACGCCTTTATCATATGCATAGTTTACTGCGTCTTCAATCAGCGGGCTGTTAGCTGATGAACCTAGAGACATATTGATGACTGTGTTTGTACCAGTTGCAACTGCCTGATCAGCTGTGTGGCGGATTGCTGCAGCGATATCATCTGAGTAACCAGATCCGTCATCACCAAGTACTTTGTATGCCCAAAGATCTGCATCCGGTACAACACCGTATACGCCTGAACCGTCACTTCCGCCATCAGCAAGCACAGAGCCTGCAACGTGCGTACCGTGACCATCAACATCATTACAAGATCCGTTTACAAGCGGAGTCGCCTGTGTGAAGTCTTTACACTGCTCAACTGTTCCCTGAAGGTCATGGTGACCCGTGAATACGCCTGTATCCAGTACCGCTACATTAATGCCTGTTCCACCTGATGTTGCAGTAACATTCGCATCGTTATAAATTGCTTCAATGCCCCAGGGTGTCTGATCTGCAGGAGCTGAAAACGCAGTTGTTACATTTTCAGTGTTTCTTAATGTATCCACCGACACCTCATCAACTTTTGTCAGTATAAGATTCTTATTGTTTTGAAGGGCTTTGAATTGTGCCTCGTTCATATCAGTTGAAAATCCGTTAGCACTCAGTTCCCAGCGAGAATCATATTGCTTCTGCAATGCAGCTTTTTTCTTTTGAGCAGACTCTCCTGATACCTCTACATAAACGCGGAATTTTTCAGCATTGTTCGACTGCTGATCCGGTGCAGCACTTGCCCCAGCTGGTACTGCGAGGCTTGCTGCTAATAATAAACTCATCATGACACTTCTCGATTTCTTCATTTCCCACGACTCCTTTTGTCGAAATATTTTGTGAATAGGTTCATCCTAACAAAAGAAGTGTGTCTTGTTTATCGGGAAAATTAAAGGGGTGTTCATACGGTGAAGGGGTATAATTCCCTTTATATGTAATGGTTTGTACGAGGTGTTAACTATTCAAACTCTATGTTGTTGGGAAAATTTTTAGAAAGCTTCTAAATTCACACTTTTTCTTTCAAAAAAAACCTCTGTCAATCTGATTTATTTCTACATTTCTTTATCATTTACAGTAAATATTGATATATCAGACAGAGAGATTTTCTAAGAATGTTTTTCTCCTAACCTTGTCGCCCACGATTCACACCAGAAATCATCATACGGTTTTAAAGTGTATCCTTTTTTATTTTTGTGATTCCGAACATGATAACGGATCGACGAAGGAATAGTGACGGCAAAAACCATGAATGGTCCTAACAGCAAGTTTTGAAAACTGTGTCCATACTCGTGTGATTTGAGTCTGACGGAGGCATGTTTTTGAACAAAGAAGAAGCCTCCAAAATTAACACCACCCCATTTTTCACCGACCTCAAAATAAATGGCATGGTTGAATCGTTTTGGTTTTATGCCTGTGCACATTAGAATGATTGCGATGAACAAGCCTAATAGATTAATCAGCAGACCCCAGGATAACTGAATGAGCCAGAAAAGATAGATATTCATTTCTAAATTCCTCCTGGTCTGAAAATGATTTTGTACATTTACTGCAATTGTATATTGAAGAGAAGGGAACTGGCAACGGTGAGAGGGGTTTGATCATCTTAAGTAAATACTCTTAAATTTGTCTAATTAAGAGGAGGGGGAATTGATATTTTTCATATCGATTAGGGAACTCAATTAAAATAGTTGCCTGAGTACTTTCAGTAAAGAAACCACCAATGAATTAGAAAACGAAAAAATCCCGTGTTTGAGTTCACGAGATTTTTTCGTTTTCTAATCTTTTCTTTAATTCAGTTATATTAATAGGCTTGCGGTTTGAAAATTGAACTTCATCTGCATTTTGTTCTTCAAAAAAAGCTTCCTGTTTTTTATTTTTGATATTCACCGCGATTGTTTTCAAGCCCATTGATCCTGCAATCGACATTACACCTTTGACGATGTGATCAGCAGCTTGCTTTTCTCCGTTTTTTTCTAAGACTTGTGCATTAATTTTGATTTGATCGATTGGCAGCTCGTTCATATATAGTAAGGCACTGTAGCCTACTCCAAACTCATCTAACACAATTTTGATTCCAATCTGGTTCAACTGTTTAAACAGGTCGTTGAAAAAACTCATTTCGGCAGGTGGAATATGTTCACTTAGCACAAATCGCAAAGCACAACCATTCACTTCATACTTTTTTAGCAATTTTTCAATCGACGTAAAAAACTTAGGATCATAGCACTGATCAATCAACAAAGGCAGCATGATGTCAATATGATACCCCTCTTTAGAAAGTTTGCTTGCATCAGCAATTGCCTTATTCACAATGTAGTTTCCAAGCTCTTTACTCAAATGTACTGACTTAGACAGCGTTCTCCATTGAGCAATTGTCATTTCCCCATGTGGCCAGGTGATTTTAGCTGCTGCTGATGTCAGATCAGCGGAATTTCTTTTGTATATTGGATCATAATGAATCGTAAGAAGGTTTTCTTTCAATGCATTGCGTAATCTCTGTTCGAAAATCTGGTTCTTTTCATTTTCGATATTTAAATAGTTATTAAAAAACGTTGCCTGATTCTTTCCATTACGTTTTGATTCATACAAGGCAATGTCTGCGTTTTGCATCACTTCAGTCAATTCGGTCCCGTGATCCGGTGCAAGCGCTAGACCGATACTTGGTGTAATGGCAATCATGTGTCCATCAATATTCAAAGGTGATTTAAACACTTTAAGAATAGCAGATGAAAACTTACGCAAATCTTCTTCTGATGTGTCAGGTACTAATAAAATAAACTCATCGCCGCCTAGTCTGCCGACTGTGGTCTCTGCGCTTGAAACTTCTATTAATTTACTTGCAACTTCTACTAACACTAAGTCTCCAACTCCGTGACCAAGTGTATCATTTACTTTTTTAAAGTGATCTAAATCCATAAACATTATGCCCAGTGCTGTTTCTGGACTCATATGTTCCTGAAAGCTTTCGTCAATTCCCATACGATTTTGCAGATTGGTTAAAGGGTCAAACTTTGCTAAACGTGATAATTTATTTTGCTGGTCAGAAACTTCGTCAAACGCTTTAGATAGTTTTCTGGTCATCTTTCGAAAGTTAATGATGAGTAACTGGACATCAATTAAACGTGTTCGTGGCCATACAATTGATTGACTGTCTTTAACCCTTTCAGGCAGATTTTTTGTGATTAATTCCAGCTCGTGAATAGGACGTAAGATTTTTTTGGTAATTTTTGTTGATAGGAAAATACTGAATGCAAGTATAATAGATATAAAAATTAGTCTGTAGAGATGCTGTGTGAACAACTCCTTGTGATAAGGGCCCGTATTAACAGTCGATATCACAGTCCATGGCGTATTTTCATTTTCGCCCATTGTTACATACGTTGCGTTTTTCCAGCTTGAAATCTTTGTATCTGTGTCAGAAGGCATCCATAAGAATGATAGTTCCTCCTCGTTTCCCTGATTAAAAGTGCTCTGAATAGATTCAAAGAATGGATCATCATCAGGGTTCGCTGTTCCATCCATCCGCATACCTGATTGGTCATGGACAGTAACACGCCTGTCATTGCCATATAAATTTTCCCATTCCTTCATCTCTATACTGACTGCAAAATACAATGTTTCTTCATCCGTAAATTCAGATGGTTTTGTTAAAGGTATTGTCGCGATTACATAGGGATCATTATTTGCGTCGAAGTAAAAAGGTGAATAGCGAACCTGATTAGGCATAAAATCAGGATAATTCGATTCGTTCAAAGTGTTTAACCGATTCTCAGGATAGTCTGCAATCACATTCATATCGCTATCCATTAAGACGATTTCATCAGCGCCCCAGACAGCTTCGCTGAGTGTTGCCAGGTAAAGTTCATCCTCAATGACATCAGCAGAATAAACAAAATTTCCCTGAGATGATAAAACGGTTCTGACTTCATACATCCACATATTTAACGTATCCTGTGCATCCGTGTACTCTTTCTGTGAATCACTCTGAATTTGTTGTTGTACATCTTCTGAATCACTGGACATTTCAAATAAAAGCATAGTGAATGCAGGAATGAGGAAAAGAGTTAAAATCGTATGAAAAATAACATCTTCTAGTTGAATTTTTTGACGATGCTTTTTAAAGAAAAAATAACTGACGATAAAAAGTAATAAATTCGCAAGCAAAATATTAATAATGCCATTCACAGTATCTTTTAGCGCTACAATGAGCGAATCGACAAATGAGAGGTCCAGTAAATAGTAATAGGTTACAAATACGAATGGAATACCCAAAGTCAGCCAATAAATCATATCAGCCATTATAAGCGATTGTTTATATTTTTTATAAAGGAGAATGACTGTCAGAAACTCCATCAACATTGCTGCAGAGCCATAGAAGTGACCCCATATATAATAGGTCGCAAAAGCAAAAATCATTGAATGAATCAATGCGATTCTAAAACCGAATAATCTATATAAAAGGAAGGTTAAAAAAGATCCAATCAGAAAATCTATACCGAATAATGTAGGGATATAATAAAAACTTGCTGCGCCTGAAAGGATCAGAATGATGTAAATGACCCATCTGGGTAAAATGTATTTAGATAGCACCTATTGCACCTTCTTTTATCATGGTTATTTAAGTATATATTAATACTTTTTTCCTATCAAATTTTAAGGAAATACTGATAAAAACATTTATAATGTTCTATTAGAAGGAATAAGTACTTTGCATAAGAATTGAATTTATTTACGATGTTAAAGGTTTTATAATTGCTCTTTCATACAGCATCTCACTTTAACAGAGCCAGAAATAAAAAGAATACATGCACAAGAAAACGCCATTGTGCATGTATTCTTTTTAAATTATATGGTCTGTCTATCTAGTAATCCTGCAACAATTCAACCGCCTCAACAATCTCTTCATAAGGTACATCCACAGATATTTCATACTTCTCCAATATCCGGTCACCAACCATCAGTTAAGATACTTACAAAGATAGAGGGGGGCTGTTCCAAGATTACCTTAAGTTAATCTAACCGAATATAGGACAGTACCTCAGGAGTCCACTGAAAGTACGAAGATTTTTACAAGGTTCGTTCCAAAAGAAAACATCCACGTTTACAGTGTGGACGAAAGCTTTATTCAGGTGGATGGCACTTCTTCATTGTGGGAAGGACCGCATGCTGTCCACGATTTATGATGCGTGATTTTGGTTTGTCATGTGCTAGCGGCATATAACCATGCCAAGCTTTGTCTTGATCTTAAAGCGAAAAAGAAAGGTATCTGTGACTGAATTTTGAGGATATTCCAAAGAAGCTCTGGCCACTTCAGCATCTTTCAGCAATGTGAGGAATCGGACGCCAGCTTGAAAAACGTTAAAATCATATGAGGATTTACTCAGTTGGTGATCTTGCAGCACACGACATGAGCCATCTTGAATCAGTTTTTGATGTAATGGACAATCAATAGTATTATCATGCACACGGAATTGACCGTTCTGAAATTGGCGCATCGATTATTCAGGGGCAGATGGGCTACGAAAAGAGCCAGATCATTCTCAATGACTACAATAAAACAGAAGAAATTGAAGCAGTGTTGCTTGAAATGTGTGGGGAGGTAGCGAGAAGAAGAGCATGGAAGTATATTTTTCATATCAATAGACCTTCAACAAACTACCATTGTATAAAGTGGTAGAAATTGGAGGTCTTTTGTGATTATGAGGTTATTTAACTAAAGTTCACCGTTAGTTGAATAACATCTCACCTTTTATTCCAAACCAAATGTTCTCTATTATCGCTAAAAATATGGTTGCTATAATAAAAGCTGTTATAGAGATCAAAACCTTGTTGCGTAATCTGGTATTGAAACGTCTATATAACTTAATTATCAGGCTGACAAGAAGAATATAGATAGGAACTGATATACATATTGCTATTAAATCAACGAATGAAAAAGGTTTGCTGATGTAAGGGTCAAAGTAGATGTTTAGAAGGAGGAGTGCAATAAATAAGCTAAATTGATAAATGAAAAATTTAACACAATTCATAAAAATTAGGATCCCTTCTATTGCCGACTTTCTTTATTAAACTTTACTGCTCCGTTACTTCAATAAGCAGGTCCGATTTAACTCTTAAAGAAATGCTCACCTTTACTTTAAGAGTATCTTTATGAGTTTGTAGTGAATTTTATATGTTTATATTCCACCGAGGGTGCATAACTAAATTATTTTTTTCATCCAATTCTAAAGCCATATGAATTTCATCATCTTCAGTAGTCAGAATAGCCATTCTTTTGTTATCAATATCTATATAGGGTTTAAAACTTTCTACCATTTCTATTTTCCAATCAAAAAAATTCATTATTCACCTCCAATTTCCTAACTAAACCAATATAGCTATATAAGAGTATTTAGCCAGTTCTTCTTGTACTAACCTGCCCCGTTAGTTGAACAAGACTAATAAGTTCATCTGAATAAAAATGGTTAAATATACAATGAGTTCTTAATCTAACTATACATTATCTCTAATAAGCATAGTGCTGAAAACTAGAATTTTTAAATGCCAGATACAAATAAATATTCATAAACAGCTCTAGGACAGAGTGATTTGATTTTATCGCATATGACAGAACAACAACTTTAAGAAGTTGCAGAAAGAAAAAGCTACTGAATAGCGGCTTTTTTGTATGGAATAAAAAGTATATACAATAATAATTACGTATGTTAATCTATTTTTACAGATCAACGATCTAAAAAAATAGATCGTTAAGGAGGAGACTTATGAACGACCAACCACTAAATGTTTCACTTGAACAGGCAAAATTACTCGGAAACGCCCTAAGAGTAAAGATAATCAGTCAATTAATAGACGTTCCAAAGACAGCGAAGCAAGTGGCAAATTTATTAGACCAGTCTGGTGGAAATGTTCATTATCATATTAAAAAGTTACATGAAGGCGGACTCATTGAATTAGTGGAAGAAAGGCAATATGGCGGAGTTAAAGAGAAGTATTACTTAGCGAAGGCAAAGTGGTTTAACTCTGTAGGTAATACACCAATGGATCCTGTATTAAATGATGATTACCTTTCTAGAGACTCAACCTCATTGAGCCTTCGATTAAATTTAACTACTGAGCAACAGGAAGAAATAAAAGAAGAATTTAAAAAGTTTCTTGAGAGTTGGGTGGTCAAGACGTCAGTCAGGAATTATAGCAATGGAGAAGAATTTAGTATAGGGGTAAAAATCGTTTCAACTAAACAAAAAGAAGAAGGGGATACGGAAGAAAAGTTATGAGAATATTCTCTAACAAGAATTTCTTATATATGTTTTTAGGAAGAATCGTCACAAATATTGGTGATACTCTATATGCAGTTGCGGCAATGTGGTTAGTTTCTGATTTAGGTGGGTCTACATTTTTTACAGGGTTAGCTGGATTTCTCACTATTATACCAAGGTTTATTCAGTTCTTTGGGGGACCGCTGATTGATAGAATTCCAATTCGACCCTTGTTAATTATTACACAATGTATTCAATCCTTTATGCTGCTAATAATCCCTCTAGCATACTATTTTGATCTTTTAAGCGTCTCACTTGTGTTAATCATATCTCCAATTATTACAACATTTAATATGTTAGTTTATCCTGCACAAATGGCTTCTTTACCTAAGTTTGTAGAAGAGAAAGATTTAACAAAAGCGAATTCTCTATTCACTTTTGCTTATCAGGGAATTGAAACAGGTTGTAATGCAATTGCGGGGATACTATTGGTTACGATAGGTGCCGTTTCTATTTACCTTTTAGATTCTATTATGTTTTTAATAGGTGCTTTAATTTTTTCGATGATCAATTTACCTAAGCAAACCAAAAGAGAAAAAGTATCTGATAAGCAACCAATTATTACTCATTTCAAAAAATATGGAGTCGATTTAAAAGAAGGGTTTAGCATTCTTCTGAATAAAACATTTTCCAGACTATTGCTGGGTGTGATTGCCATAAATCTCGTGGGTGGCGCTACTTTTGTTGTCTTGCCTGAGTTTAGTAAACAACAGGGTGGGGCAGAAGTATTTGGCTTTTTATTAATGGCACAAGCCTTGGGTAGCCTTGCTGGGGCACTATTAGCACCATACTTAAAACTAGAAAAATTTGGATTGGGAAGGGTTTATGGCACAGCTTTTATCATCAGCGGAATATTATGGGCTACATCTATTTTTAGCCCGTGGACATGGTTAATGATAGCGATCTACGGCCTTGCCTGGTTCCCGGGTGGAGTGACAAATATATTAATAAATACTTGTATGCAACGGGGGATACCGAAGCATTTATTGGGCAGAGTATTTTCAGCATCATTTAGCTTAAGTGGTATGGCGATGCCGTTAGGTTCTTTGATCGGTGGAATATTAGGAATGATGATAGGAAGTACATATGTCATCTTATTTAGTGGCATTGTTGTATTGTTAGTTGGAGTTTTCTGGATGTTTGATACAGTTACTCAATCCCTTCCAAAGTCTGAGGATGTAACAGAAACAACATTTATAAAAACTATTCCACATGCTGGAGGGCACTAATTGAAGGCTTTCCATGTGTTTAAAAACATTATCTAACGTAACAAAATGTGGCTAAGAGCTTTGTTCTGTAATATGAAACAAAATATAGATTAAAATCTTAGTGCAGCAGAGCGTAAGGTGTCGACTCCGGGACGATTAGAGCTTGCTGAGACCCCACAGGCGAAGCCGAGTGATCACAAAACGGTCCATCGTCCGGAAAGCGTCCACCTGAAGCGCAGGGAAACGATTAAAAAAGCCGAAACAATATAAATTGTCCCGGCCATTTTTAACATATTTATTTCTCTAGTAATTTTGTAGCAACTCAACCGCCTCAACAATCTCTTCATAAGGTACATCCACAGACATTTCATACTTCTCCAATATCCGGTCACCAACCATCAGGTAAAGAGACGTACTATGCACGAACTGATCAGATCCTTCCACCTGTGCGGCAGGGGAGAGGAAGCCTCTGTTGGCAAACAGCTCTACTTCTTCCTGTTCATAGCCTGAGACGAAATCCCAGTTCCCAAAATCCACTTCAAACTGTTCTCCGTATGACTGCAGAACGTCTGGTGTATCGCGTTCAGGATCTATGGTGAAGGAGACGAACTGATAGTCGAGATCCTTTTCATCTAATTGCTTCTGCAGCTCTGACATGTTGTAAGTCATGGGCATACAGACAGTATCACAGTTTGTGAAAATGAAGGCAGCAAGCCAGATTTCGTCTTCCATATCATCGGTGTGAAAGGGTTCTTCACTTTGATTCACTGCCTCCAGGTCGGTGACTTCTCCGTTTAAGGGAAAATGTTCATCCAGGTTAACCCCGGATGAACATCCCTGTAGGATCATCAGAGCGAAGCATGCTGTGATCCATTTTTTCATAATTATTCTGCACTTCCTACTTGTGTGTCCTGTGAAACCACGAGGTCATCAAACTTAGGCTTTTCTTTCAGGAACTGCAGGTCGTGTGACGATTCAGCGAATGCCTGAATCACGTCAGCATTGACTTCAGTCGTGTAAGTCACGCGCTCCCATGCACTTGCAATAATAGCTTCATCCATGCGCTGGTTTGTGATTTCTTCAATAGAATCTACTGCAATTGTTTGGGCTTCTTCAGGATTTTCGTTGATAAATGCAATACTCTTTTCGTGCGCTTCAGTGATTTGCTGAATCATTTCGCTTTCTTCTTCAAGCAGTTTTCCACTTGTCACCAATACTGTATTCGGCAAAGTTGTTCCATAGGCAATTTCATCCGTATCAACGATGATTTTTGCGCCATTTGCTACAAGCGTTGAAGCCCATGGCTCTGGAACTGCTGCAAGATCTACCTTACCTGATTCAAACATCGCCTGATATTGTGCCGGGTTACCAGTCACGTGCTTCAATGTTCCGCCAATACGGGCTGAAGTGATGCCCTGTTCTTTCAGGAATGTTTCCATTTGCACGTCATGCGTACAGCCGATTCCCGGTGTAATAAATGTATGGTTATCAAGATCTTCTAAGCCTTCAATACCGCTTTGTTCACTTGCAACAACAACTGTACCGCCTGAAGATGCGCCGGCAAGAATTTTAACATCCGCACCATTTGCGTAGTTGTTCATGACAGGACCGGGTCCTACAAATCCTGCGTCAATATCACCTGTTTTCAAGGCAGTCATGAATGCACCGCCGTCAGGGAACGTCTTATATGTTACTTCCTTGTCATCACCAATTGCTTCTTCAAAATATTGCTTTTCTTTTGCGATCATCGCTGGAACATGGTCAATGTTCGGGAAGTAGCCAATCACAACTTCGTCTTTACTGCCGGAGGAGCTGTCTGATCCACATGCTGATAACACCAATACTGCTGCCAGGAAAAATAGTACACTAAGATTCTTTTTCATTGTTTTCGCCTCCAAAATTTTATGATGTTGCCAGTCCCCATTTTTTAAGAACCTTCTTTTCAACACGCTGGAAAAATAGTAAATCGACAATAATACCAATCAGCATAATTAAGAGCATGATCGCAATAACACGGCTCATATCTCCAAAATCTGATGCAAATCTTAATGAATAGCCAAGTCCGGGACCTGTGCTGAGCAGTTCACCGGCCATCAGTGCGCGCCATGCAAATGCCCATGCAAGCCGCATACCAGTAACGGCATAGGGGATAGAAGCAGGGATTGTTACCTTACTGAATAAACGAAAACCTCTGTAATTCATCGTCTTTGCTGCTTTTATAAAAAGCGGAGGTACATTGATGATCCCTGTACGGACATTAATGGTCATCACAATGGTTGCACCAAGTACGACAATAAAGATCACGGCCATTTCATTCAGTCCAAACCACATAATCGCAAGCGGGAGCCACACAATACTCGGTACAGATTGCAGTGCCAAAATCAGAGAACCAAGCGTTTCATCAGCTGTTTTTGATTTCGCTAACAGTACACCGAGTAAAAGTCCTAACACGAGTGCAATCGCGAGGCCGATAAATAATCGTCTGAAGCTGGCTACAAGGTCATAGACGAGTGTGAGATTACTGAAACCTTCATATAATGAAGCAAAAACATCAGTCGGTGCAGGCAGAAGGGATGGTGATACGTCAAATACGTAGACGGCACCCTGCCAGATAGTAAATAGTAGTACGTAGAAAATAATTCGTTTAACGGCTGGCTGCATTTTTCTGCTCCTTTTCCGTTACCTTATCAATTTCAGATTTCAATAACGCCTGTATTTTTTCTTCATAATATAGAAGCTCTTCCTTTGATTGAGAGCGGGGTCTCGGAAAGTCCAGTTCAATCACATCTAAAATCGTGCCGGGCTGTGTTCCCATGACAACAATCCGGTCAGAAAGCTTGAGCGATTCAGCAATACTGTGGGTGACAAAAAGAATCGTCTTCTTTGTCTCAAGGAAGATCTTCTCCACAATTTCGTGCAGTCGTGAACGTGTCTGTTCATCAAGCGCACCAAACGGTTCATCCATCAGCAGCAGGGCCGGATCCATCGCCAGTGCCCGTGCGATTGCCACACGCTGCTGCATCCCGCCTGAAATCTCATGAGGTGAATGCTTCGTATAAGCACTCAGCTGCACCATTTGTAAATACTGATGGGCTTTTTGCTGCGCTTCTTTTTTAGACATCTCAGGTAAAAGAGGAAACATCACATTCTCCTCAACTGACAGCCAGGGAAACAAAGCTGCCTGCTGGAACACCATTCCGCGTTCCTTACCGGGTCCTTTAATCGTCTTACCTGAAAGCTCAATCGATCCATCAGTCGCATTCGTAAGACCAGCGACGATCGATAAGAGCGTTGACTTACCGCACCCTGATGGTCCCAGAATCGAAACAAACTCGCCTTCATTCACATCGAGCTGAATATCCGAAAGCACAAGCTCAGTCTTTCCATTGTTCGTGAATGATTTATGTAAATTATTAATTGATAAAAACATGACATCACCTGCTTATCTCTTTAATCCTATGTATTTAATCGGAATTGTATGTAAGTATAGCGGAAGCAGATAAAAAGTCAATACTTTTTCATTTAATTCTTTAACGTGGTGGTGGGGTAGAGGGATGGGTGGTCTTGTCCTAATTCTACCTTTTTAAGAAAAAAAAGGTCCACTGAAAGCTAAAATAGCAATGAGTGGACCTGCTTTTTATATATTATGGTAAAAAGAAATTCTCTTAAGGCGAAAAGTACTTGGTTTTCAGCGCATGAAGATGATGCAGTTCGTGACCAGCGGAAACATATGCAAGTGCGCGTGCTGAGAATGTAGATTTACCCATTTTACCGCAGTTCAGCCAGTTTTCATCTCTGACATTTTCACAGGTTGTGATCATCAGCTGACGAGTGTCCCAAAAATACTGAATCAACTCCTCAACCGGGATGGAATCGTATTCGAAATGACGAATAGACTTTTCACGATCGAAAGAAGGTAAGGAAGCTGAAAAGCCTCTGGTGATTCTGAATATGCGATAAAGCATATTGATTTCGTTATCAATCATGTGGCCAAGCACTTCTTTGGCATTCCATTTATCTTCAGCATACCGTGCCTGCCACTGGGAAGCAGGAACAGACTTGAGGAAGTCACTCGTCGTATTCTGATGTGATTTAAGTATTTCAATAAAGTTCCCATCAGGCACATGGTCAATATAGTGCTGGAAGGCCTGGGGATATTCATTCATGTCAGGTATATGCAACATATTTTACGCCCTTTCTTTTTCAAATTAAGATATTTGTACCATATAAAGGATCAATCAAGTATGACCGCTTTTCCCTGCTCACGCAATGTCTTTAAAGAGGTAAGCATATGATTTATTTGTTCATCGGAATGTCTTTCCCATGAACCTAATTCAGCAATAATCCTTAGAGATGATTTGGATCTGTAGGAGCGCGTCGGGTTTCCAGGAAACCTTTTGTCAGTAACGTTTGGATCATTTTCAAAATCACCGAGCGGCTCTACGATATAAATTCTTTCTTTTGAATTGGATGCTGCCAGCTCTGCACCCCATTTAGCTGCTTCAAGAGTTGCTGTGAAATAGATATGGTTGGATTTTTTGTCCTGATAGTTTGAAAGGTGCTGAGGTTCTAATAAGTCCCCAATTTTCAATTCAGCTTTTGTGCCATGAAAGAAAGGACCCTGATCCAAGACGTCTTTGTTATCGTGCATAAGTGGTCTGCCTCCTGTATTTTCGGCTTTGTCTACATCAGTATAGGGCAGTATTTTTGAAAAGAGTAGTCTGCAAATGTTAAAAAGAAAGTAGTATAATAAAGGTAGAGAGAAGAATGGGAGATGCGGCTTTGTTTTTACTCAGGTAAGTAACTGTCGCAAGGATCAGCACCATGCCAGCCGTCTGTGGAATAGTGAGGGCGTCACCAAGTAATAGAACACCAAAAAGTGAAGCAGTCACCGGTTCTACCATCGCAACCATTGAAGCAGTAGTGGCCGTTGTATGTCGGATTCCAAATACATACAGGATAAATGAAATCCCCCCGCCTAGCACGCCTATTAATATAAACCAGCCAATGTCTCCTGATGTTACTGCCTTTGCCAGCTGCTGCTGATCACTAATCAGAAACAAAATGATGCTAAAAGTGAAAAAGGCGATCGTCAATGACGTCTGTGGCTTTCCTGCATCAGAAGCATACTTAAAGCCGAAGATGAACATCGCATAGGAGAGTCCTGCAGCAAGACCTGCTGATGCACCGATCACACCTACAGAAAGTGAACCTAGATCATAAGCACCGGTAAGCATGATAATGCCGATCAGCACGCTGCCGATACAGCCCCACTTAAACCACGTGGAGCGCTCTATATGAAAGATAAAAGAGATTAACAGAACAAAGATGGGAGCAGTATACATTAATGTAGCTGCTACAGCCATACTTGAGTTCTCTATACTCAGAAAATAAAAAGTAAAGTTACCTGCAACGCCAACACCTGCAAGGATCGACCATGTTACAAGCTTCACTGACATGCCCCGGCTTTGCTTGAACCGCGAAAAAAACCAGATGGAGAAAAAGATCAGTCCAACAGCACCTCTGAAAAAGGAAATGACAGTTGCTTCCCATTCTTTTTCCATCAGGATATCGGCAATCCCACCACTAATTCCCCAGAGAACAGCTGCAATAATGATTAGCCACACACCTGAAAATTTCATGATTAGCCTCCTAGCAATCCGAAAACACGGGTTTAAATTACGAAAGTTTTACATAAATAAAACGAGTAAATTAATCCGTGTTGTTTTTACCACTTAAATGGTATTAGAGGTAATTCCTTCTAAGATCATTGGTTAAACATTGTATATTGAATTAAAATAAAATTTATGTTAAAGAAACGACAAAAGCTCATTTCCTCAGTGTTTCACTTGAGAAAATGAGCTTTTTTAACTAGAGAGTAGGATATAGACCCCAACAACAAGAACGAATCCTGCTGAAAAGAACAATGTTAAAGCGTATGTGTTCCGGTTTTTAAATTCATTCATACCGTTAATGACGAACGCAACGCCGACAGTCAGTAAGATATAGGGAGCTGTAACACTGACTTGATCTGTGATCATACCATAGGCGCATAGGAACATGCCGATCGCAATTAAAGTAAATTTGAGTATTTTCATTGAATGTTTCCTTTCAGGTCTAATCATTACACAATCAAAAATGCAACGAGGAACATAAATAATGTAGTGATGAGCAGGAGCTTGAAATACTCTTTCTTACCAGTTGCAGCCATCTCTGCCAGAGTGACAGCATTGGACAGTGCCAAAAAGAAGATCATACCCGATAGCATTGTATCTGTAACTCCGTTTGATGCATCCTGACTAAACAATGCGGAGAATGCCAGATAAATAATTTGTACGGAATAAAACAATGCAATCGCGTTAAAAAGAATCTTCAGTACCAGCAGATATTTGTTTCTGTTCTGCATGTTTTCCTGGAGTTTGCTGATCATATACTGCCTCCTTTTGCCTGCTGAGATTCCCGTTCAAGCTCAGCATCCGATTTGTAGTTTAATAACTTTGCAATATGTACGAACCCATAAATCAGCACAGCTGAAATTGTCCAGCTGATGACCTGTCTGAGCACGATGCCTTTATCGAAAGCTTCCACGCCGTAGTTCAGGATCAGCCACACTTTAATTGATGCCGGCAGAATCCCCTGAAAAGCAAAGCCGAGCGTTATCAACTTAAATATAAACAGGATTTTCTTTTGGTAGAATTCCTGTTTAAGAATATTCCGGTCTCTTCCCTGAAGTTCCATAACATCTGTAGCGAATAGCAGATAGAGCGGTTTATTGATGATGATGCTGAAAATGAGCAGGAGAGAAAGCGTAAAGCTGTAAATGACACTGTTCCAGAGCATTTGGATGGCTGATCCTGCCAAAACGTCTATCAGTGTACCAATTGCCAGCGTCACAATCATATAAATCCCTAAAAAGTTGACCTTCTTTAATACCATAAAACGAATTACACTATAGACTAAACCCGGAATTGTCGACACCAGCATGGCGTAGTAATCACCGATATATTCTCTTGAAGCATGCCAGATCACTAATGGAAAGACCGCGTAGCAGATCAAATCCCACAGCACGATATTTTTCTTCATGCTAAACCCTCTAAACTTAGGTGTGTAAGTGAATTAAATATGAAAATTAAGCAATGATTAAAGTTGAAAAGATACAAGACAATTCTAGCACAATTTTCCATCTGAGGATTACGTGTGATGAAAGTTCAATTAAAAGATTAGTTTATTGTGTTTCAATAGGTTAATGAATAGCTGACCTGAAGCGAATTGAAGTCAGATATCGTTTAGCCTGACAAAAACGGGGGTAATGATGAGAGGTATTCACAATCTAATATAAAAAATGCAGAAGTTCTGTTATCAAGGGAAGGCATGTGAGAAAGAGATGGACATTAGCAAGTATAAGGTTGAAAAGAATAAAAAATTGAAATTAAAAGATTATGATACGAAAGAAGATCATGGTATTGAGGAAAAAGAGCTTTCTGAAGAACGCCTGGCGGAAAGTATTGAAAAGCTGAAGGATTTGCATTGGCGCCTTCATGCTGAAGAGAAAAGAGGCATAGTGGTTGTATTACAGGCAATGGATGCTGCGGGTAAGGATGAGGCGATCAGCTATATTTTTTCTAATTTAACAGCACAGGGTTTGACGACGGCATCATTCCAAAAGCCTTCTGAAACGGAGCTTAAGCATGACTACCTATGGCGTATTCGTGAAGGCCTTCCAGCCAGAGGGCAAATCGGGATCCTGAACCGGTCACATTATGAAGAAGTGATATTTCCGAGAGTCCATAAAGATGAGCTGAAAGACGAGATGTATCCTGACGATATGAACAAGGATGAAGTATGGCCAATGCGTTTCCGACAGATTAATGATTTTGAACAGCACCTGTCGGAAAATGGTTTTGAGGTGATCAAATTCTTCTTTAACATGTCAAAAGAAGAACAAAGAGAGCGACTGCTTGAGCGCATGAAAGATCCCAAAAAGAACTGGGAGTTTTCTTTCAATGATGTAAAAGAACGACGACACTGGGATACATACCAGGAAGTTTTTGAAGATATGCTGAACCATACATCAACTGAGTTTGCCCCGTGGTATATCCTGCCGGCAGATGACGAGTTGTATTCCCGTTACATTATTACAGAAGTAATGGTTAATTGTCTGGAAAAAATAGATCCGCAATTCCCGGAGATTTCAGATGAAGATAAAAAGAAAATGGATGAAGCGATTAACGAACTGGAGAATGAAAAGAAATGATTAGACAACGAAAAGACTGTGCAGAGCAGTCTTTTTTTTGTGAAAAATGCTAGAGTGCTACATTGGAGCAATAGATAAATCTAATTCAATTCACATCCTTTTTCCGCAAATAACCTGCAATCTTCTCAATTAAAAACCACCCGAGCATAATCGCTAATACAGACAAAATAATAATACGTATAGATCCAATGGTTACATCAAAATTCTGCTCTGTAATTGAGAGCGTCGTATCCGAATATTTCGCAGTATATTGAAAGAACAGTGATTCGTCGCTGTATTGAAATATAGAAATAATGATTCCAATGACAATTCCGCTTATAAGAAGTATCCAGAATTTTTTCATTGTAATCCTCCTTAATTAGTCAGCTCTTACCTGACGTCTGTATAAAAAAATACTCAAAACTGCACTAATAACGATCGAAACTGCAACCTTTACATAGAAGTGGCTAACGAGTCCTTCTAGCACATATCCTCTTAACTTTTGGAATAATGTTGCCTCTGAAGTCCAGTCGATTACATATCCTATCCCAAGCATGCCGGGAAGGCTCAGTAATATGTAAAAAGCGATAAATGAAGAAGTAAACGTTTTAAGCTTCATATGATCCAATCCCCTAATCTGCTTGACATAAAAAGTAAAGGTGAATATGGTTAATTATACCACTTGTTAACCGTCAAATAAATTGAAGTTAGTTCGTTATATATTTATTCAAAAGAGGGAGGGATGCATAAGTGCCTTTTGATTTAGTAGCAATCATTTTTACATTTGTTGTCATGTTCCTGATTGGGTCCATTCTCAATATTCTTCTAAAGACAACCAGTAAACTGGACTGGAGTATGACGCTTCTTATTAGCCTGGGATTGGCTATTGTATTTGTAGGAATTCTTAATTCAAATTGAACCAAAGAAAAAAGTAAGAGCGAAAAGGTTAAATAAATACTTTTATCTAAAGATTTCAAGTTCTCCGTTTACAATCATTGAGCAAGGGAAATCCCTTAGAAATGAAATGACTGGGGGAGTTGGATGTTTTTTAATGATTGGGAAACGATAGGGAGAACGCTGCTGGTTGGTGTACTGGCTTACATAGGTTTGATCATGATCCTGCGGGTATCCGGTAAACGTACGCTTTCAAAAATGAATGCGTTTGATCTGATTGTAACTGTAGCGCTTGGTTCCACGCTTGCAACGATTCTCCTTAGTAAAGACGTTGCGCTCGCTGAGGGAATCACTGCATATTTTGTTCTGATCGCGATGCAGTACATCTTTACATGGCTATCAGTAAGGTCAGTTACGGTAAGTAAATTGATCAAGTCTCAGCCTGAATTGCTTTTTTATAATGGGGAATTTTACAGAGGTGCGATGAAGAAGTCACGCATCCTGGAGATAGAAATGTTGCAGGCAGCCCGTTCAAATGGTCTTAGTTCTTTTGAAGAAGTACTGGCCGTCGTGCTGGAAACAGATGGAAGTTTTTCTGTAGTGAAGAAAGAAGGTGGAGAGAGTGTTCAGTCCACATTACAAAACATTCAAAATTAAAGCATGTGACTCCACTTTAATCATTTTAAAAGTGGAGTTTTTCTCTGGTCTGAGATCACTCTACAATTACCAGCCCGAGCAGCGCAGCAAACTGAATCGCCTGTTGGGTGGAAACTTTACAACCCCTTAAGTCTTCTAGAGAAAGCATGAGTGAGTCAAAAGTGGAAGAACTTATATCAACCGCTTTGAGTGGAGTTCTTTCAAAATTCGTGCCGTTAAGATTACATACGTTAAATTCTACTTTCTTTAACACGCATTCATAGAAGTCTGAGCTTTCTAATAAAGCGTTTTGAAATTGGACTTTTTCAAGTTTGGAATTCCCGAACGCAGACAGATTCAGAATAGACTCTTCGATTAGCACGTTACCGAGACGTGAGTCCGTGAGGTCAGTGCCAACGAATTTGCAGTTGTTGAAGCTGGTTCGGTGGATCGAAGATTTGCTCAGATTGGCATTAGAAAAATCACAGTTTTCAAACTGAACGTCTGTCATGCTGATATGGCTAAAGTCGGTTCCGATAAAGCGGGAGTTCCTGATCATCATTCCGGACAGATTTACTCTGTGCAGCTCTTTATTTTCAAAATCAGCATCGTGTATCAGGCACTTGTCGAGCTCAGGATAATCCTCATTTAAAATATCGTTAAAATTTCTGATAGGTAGTTCACCTGGAATTTTAGGTTTTTCAATTTTCATGGAATGACCTCTTTCTATTAAACGGACTGAGGACGATTAATCCTTTTAATCTAAGTGTATGGAACAGTTGAATAAAAAAACAGTCTATATTTTTCAGGTTAGTTGTGTGCAAAGAATACGTGACCATTATACCCGCCAAAAAACCTCTCCCGCGACATAAGGAGAGGTCTGAGTGAAGACCGTTTAAAATAATACCCTCACTTTCACTAAATCCACAATGCTGCCATCATTCGCGCTTCTTGCATAGACCCATAGTTCTCCTGTTTGCGCCGAAGGGCTACGATCAAATTTCATCGGGATAGAGTATGATCCGAACGCGGGTCCGCCGGCAGATGTCTGGATCGGTGCTTCATTCGTTACGATCGTTCCTGAGTCATCAACAATTTTATACAGAATGGCACCTTCAAAAGCCCTTGCAAAGCCGGCGAGCATTGTACCCCGGCTGATTCTCGTAGCCGGCAACGGGCGAAAGACGACAATATTATTAGATGAAGGAAGTGGGATCAGCAGCCGGTAGCCCGGGAAGATGACATCCGGCGAGAGTCCAGGCCGCTGTGCATTTGCCTGTAGTAATTCAGACAGTGAAACTCCGAACATAGTGGCAATCCGATTAAGCGTATCTCCTGATTTCACCTGATAAACAAACGCCGGAACGAGAAGCATCTGATCAACAAAAATCAATCCTGGATCAGTCAGCTGCGTGTTAATCCCAAAAAGTAAATCGACAGTGGTGGAATAGCGCTGAGCGAGGCGATAGAGATTATTTCCCGGTGCGATGATATGATTCGTCTGGTTGGTCCCTGGTCTGGTCACGATAAGGACCTGCCCGGGGAAAATTAAACCTGGATCTGTAAATGGAGGATACAGTGCATTAGCAGATTCAATATCAGAAACGCTGCTCCCAAATCTTCGGGCGATCGAATACAGCGTATCCCCTGGCTGGACGGTGTAGACATGATGTGTACCACTAACGATGGGCATGTCATTTCACTCCTTCTCACATTAGATCCATATTCTTTTTAAGGTATTCATATTATTGCTGGATCGTTCCCTAAGTTAAAGACAATTTCCTCCCGATTTTATATGCATATGAAATCGTGTGGACCGCACCTGACACAGACAATATAGCGACCTTGACAGCTATGCTAGTACGTTATACTATATAGTGGTAGTAAGTATTAAATAGTACCGCTTGAATTAAAAAGATATCTAATATGCTTCATCCATAAAGGGAGGATCAAATGGACAATTTCAGGGAGATGCTGAAAGGCGTTCTTGAAGGCTGCGTGCTTGAGATCATCAGCCGTGGAGAAACTTACGGCTATGAAATTACTCAGCAGCTGCGTGAGCTTGGATTTACGGATGTGGTGGAAGGCACCGTTTATACGATCACGATGCGTCTTGAGAAAAATAATCTGGTCACAATCGAAAAAAAGCCTTCAACAATTGGACCGCCGAGAAAATTTTATACGCTTAATGAAGCAGGTCACGAATATCTGGAAAGCTTTTGGAGAAAATGGTCTTTCATCTCGGATAAAATGAATGAGGTTAAAAACCTGAAGAGAGAGGGAGGAGAAATGATATGAATATTTTCGAGAAGGTGGTTGGCAATCTGAATGATAAGCGTGAATGGAGAGCATTAGAAGAACGTAGTAAAGCACTTCCAGCTGAATACAAAAATGCATATGAAGCGATTAAAAAATATTTATGGATTGCTGGTGCACCGTCTGACTGGCAGGATACGAGACGTATTTTTGAAGGAATATTGGATTTATTTGAACAAGGCGCTGCTGAAGGCAGGAAGGTCACTGATCTCACTGGTGAAGATGTAGCTGCTTTTTGCGATGAATTGATTAAAGGTGAAAAAAGCTGGATAGATCTGCACCGTAAGAAGCTGAATGATCGGGTCAACCGCAACTGAGGATGAGAGTCAGAAATAATAGATACTAATAGCGTAGGAATAAGAGGCATGTGATGACTGAACATCACCTGTCTTTTTTTGTGTCTTTCTTTATATTCCAAATATATTTACATTGACTAAAATTTCCTTTGGATATATAGTTATATACAACACTATATAACCATAAAACATAAGGCGGTGATTTACGATTGAGCCACTCACTGAATGATAGTAAGCCGATCTTTATGCAGATCAAGGATCGGGTTGAAGACCAGATTGTGAATGATCAGCTGAAGGCAAATGATCAGATTCCATCAACTACCCAGCTTGTCAGCTTTTATAAAATTAATCATTTAACCGTCGCGAAGGGTATTAATCTGCTTGTAGATGCAGGCGTTATTTATAAAAAAAGGGGTGTTGGCATGTTTGTTGCAGAGGGGGCAAAAGAAATGCTGATTGAACAGAGGAAGAAGGGGTTTGTTGATCAATATATGTTACCTATGCTGCAGGAAGCAGAGAAGCTGGGCATATCTCAGGACGAATTAACAAAAATCATGAAACAGATGAAAGGACGGGGTGAACAGTGACGGCTGATATTCTGATTGACAAGGTTTCTGTTAAATATAAAAATTTCCATGCACTTGACAATGTCTCGCTGAATCTGGATAGAGAAAAGATCTATGGATTAATTGGCCGCAACGGTGCCGGGAAAACGACGCTTCTGTCACTGCTTGCTTCATTTGCAGAGCCGGATGAAGGGTCTATCCAAGTGAACGGACACCCTCTATTTGAAAATGCTGAACTGATGCAACAAGTGACATTTGTCTATGAGAAAGACCTCAAAGAAGAGTCAGAAAAAGTAAAAACCTACCTTAACGCAACAGCTGAATATAAGCCGAATTTTGATGCTGAATATGCGATGGAATTGGTTGAAACCTTTAATCTCCCACTGAATAAGCCAGTGTATAAGCTTTCAAAAGGGATGCAGTCTGTACTCAATGTAGTCATCGGGCTTGCTTCGCGCTCACCAATTACAATTTTCGATGAAGCATACTCCGGGATGGACGCACCGACACGCGAGATTTTTTATCAGCAGCTCCTGGAAGATCACGCACGTCATCCGAGAACAATAATTTTATCTACACACCTCGTATCTGAAATGGATTATCTATTTGAAGAAGCAGTGATTCTTCATAAGGGAAAAGTGCTTCTACATGAGCCTGTTGATGTTGTACTTGAAAAAGGAGCATCTGTCACTGGAGCTGCAGAAGTGGTAGATGAGTTTGTCAGCGGTATGAATCAGATTCACACACAAAAACTCGGCGGTACTAAGTCAGTGATGGTGATTGATCCGCTTAGTGAAGAGCAACAGGCCCGCGCCTCGCAATCTGGACTTGAAATCGGTCCTGTCTCACTTCAGGATCTATTTATTCATCTTACTAAGGAGGAGGGGCAGCATGGATCAAAGTAAACGCAAGGACTTAAAAATTGCTTTCGATATGACATTCATGCAGTTAGGCTGGTCAACGTGGATGATTGGAATTGTGCTGTTATTGTTCGTCGGGTTACAGGTTTTCACTGATTTTAAATTGGTATTAAATGATGAAGAAGCAGCTTTTCAGGGGTTCATTCACTTTATAGAAAATCCTTATAAAATTTTCATGCTGGTTGTCGGCATTCTGTCAGCACCAAAGTTTTTAAGCTGGTTTGTGAAAACGGGTGTCACGAGGAAAGATTATTTCACAGGCGCTGCCATTGCTTCGGCAGCACTATCGGCAATTTTTATGATCATTGCGCTCATCATAGCAGGAATAGAACAGCTGATTGCACCTGTTGATTTTGTGACATTTTTAGGTGAAGGCGCATCCTGGTTTCTGATCTTTATTGTCTATACATTAAATATCTTTGTATACTACCTTGCAGGATGGCTGATCGGAGCCGGGTATTATCGCTTTGACGGCTGGGGATTACTCTTTTATATTATCGGTGCACTTGTACTGATTTTTATGATGGACCTTCTCTGGTCTAATGAACTGGAGACACCACTGCACCGCTTGCTGTCGCTGCAGGCACCTGAAAACCTATCAATATTTATTTCATTCGGCATATCGTTTGTATTCATAGCGTTATCTCTGTGGGTGATTCGGGCGACAACGAAGAGGGTGAGGGTGAAGTTGTAGAGGCAGGTTGCGCAGAGTGATACGATTTACTTTGACTTTCGGACAATAAGCTCATAAAAAAACAGAAAGACCGCAAAACGCTTTTGAGCGCTTTCGGTCTTTCTGTGTGCGTGATTTATTCTAAGTTTGCATGTTTGCCATACATCGTATCAGAATCCAGTCCTTTTTTCTCCATAAAACGCAGAATCACTGCGTCAAAGAATAATAGAAGGGTTTGCTCGAAAAGGGATCCCATCGGCTGAATGGTTTCATATGCACTTTCCGATTGGTCTTTAGGAGAACCTGGCATTTTAATGACCTGGTCCGCGAGTTGTCCAATCGTTGAATCTGGGTTAATCGTGACGGCAATGACCATTCCGCCCAGACTTTTGGCCTTTTCAGCCATTGAGACTAAGCTTTTTGTTTCACCGGATCCGGAAGCGATGATCAGGATATCGTCATGTTCCAGGTTCGCTGTCACTGTCTCGCCAACTACATAAGCATCCAGCCCCATATGCATCATACGCATCACAAAGGATTTGCCCATGAGCCCTGATCTGCCGGCGCCTGCCACAAAGATTTTATTGGTGGCAATGAGCTGATTTACAAGCTGTTCAGCCTGCTCATCTGACAGTAAGTCTGCTGCGCGGCTTAACTCATCAAGAATGTCTTTGAAATAGTGAGTCGTCTGCGTCATAACAGATTACCCCTGTGTGATGAGTTCTTTCATTTTAGCAGCTGCAGCCTGCTTGTCGTCTTCTCCTGTAATGCCACCGCCAACGATGACAAGATCCGGCTGTGCTTTAATGACTTCCGGAAGTGTATCAAGCTTGATGCCGCCAGCAACAGCTGTTTTAGCATTTTTCACAACGCTTTTAATCGTTGCCAGGTCTTCAAATGAATTCTGGCCGGCTGCCTGCAGGTCATATCCAGTGTGAACACAGATATAATCTACACCAAGCTCATCCAGCTCTTTCGCACGAGTGGCAATATCTTTTACAGCAATCATATCAACAAGGATCTGCTTGCCCTGTTTTTTCGCTTCTTCAACGGCGCCTTTAATTGATGCGTCTTCAGCAGCGCCAAGAATTGTCACAATATCAGCACCTGCAGCAGATGCCTGACTTACTTCATAACCGGCTGCATCCATGATTTTCAGGTCAGCAAGTACAGTCAGTTCTGGGAACGCAGCCTTCATTTCTTTTACTGCTTTAAGTCCCTCGTTAATCACAACTGGTGTACCAATTTCTACTACGTCTACATGGTCTTCTACTTCCTTCACCAATTCAATGGCCTCTGGAATATTTACTAAATCTAATGCTAATTGTAATTTCATCGACAATCACTCCTAAACAGAATTTTGTGGTGTAAGGACTGATCATCCTTATTTCTTATCTTTTTGATGCACACTTATATTGCCGGCTTTTATAGTCAATATTGGCTCTACATGAAAAAGATGTTTCTCGTGAAGACCCTCAATATTTAAGCCGTTTTCGTAGTCTAATCCTAATCAGCCACATTATCAAACAAAGTGACTTATGCTATGTGCTGCCTTTATTTAAATGATCAGCTTCGTTTTTTACAGGCGACAATCACCCGTTTAACCATTTTCACACCGGGTAGATATCTACATATATCCTTTGAATCATCAACTATCTGAAAGAGGTGTTTGATCATGAAAAATGACTTAACAATACAGCATAAACTCGGTCTCGGAACCGCGCCGCTTGGCAATATGTTCAGAGATGTACCTGAAGAAGAAGCGCGGGAGACGATTCAATCTGCATGGGATGAAGGCATCCGTTATTTCGATACAGCACCGTTTTATGGAGCGGGATTAGCAGAGATCAGACTTGGAGAGGTTTTGTCATCTTATAAGCGGGATGATTATCTACTAAGCACGAAGATAGGCAGGCTTGTGCTGGATGAAACAGAAGAAAAAGAAGGGCTGTTTGAGTATGGCCGTAAGAATAAGATCCAGACAGACTATACAGAAGAAGGCACGCTTAAATCGATTGAAGACAGTCTGAAGCGTCTGAAAACGGATCGACTGGATATGGTGTATGTGCACGATATTTCACCTGACTTTCTGGGAGATGAGTGGATCACGAAGTTTGATGAAGCGCGACATGGTGCGTTCAAGGTGCTGGATCGCCTGAGAGATGAAGGTGTGATTAAAGCGTGGGGGCTTGGCGTTAATACGACGACTCCGATTGAAGTGGCACTTGAACTTGAAGAAGCACATCCTGATTTAAGTTTATCAGCTACTCAATACACGCTGCTTCAGCATGACCGTGCACTTGAGCGGATGATGCCGCTTGCGGAGAAGAGTGGAGGCGGACTTGTGATCGGCTCAGCATTTAACTCTGGTGCATTGCTGGGAGGAGATCACTTTGATTATCAGGAAATTACACCTGAGATTAAAGCACGTGTCGATAAATTCAATGAAGTCGCACTTAATCACGGGGTGAAGCTTAAGGATGCTGCGCTTCAGTTTTCAACTGCACATCCAGCAGTGAAAGCAGTGGTGACAGGGTCTACAAGGCCTGAACGCATTAAGGAAGATCTGCAGGCACTGAAAGCGGACATTCCGGCTGGTTTTTGGGATGAGTTAGTGGAAAAAGGACTCGTTTCAGCTAGAGCGGTTTTACCGGGGAAATAGTAGAATAAGATATGAAAGGGTTCCGGTATTGTGACCGGGGCTCTTTTTAGGTTGAAGTATCAAAAGCGAGTTGTAAAAATGTTTATATTTGTCGGTGGAGAGAAGGAATATATGGAATTTTAGAGAACTCTAACAGTGTATGGTCGAAAATGAATTTCTCCAGGTAGCGCAATTCACATCAAAATGATAGTGAAGGAGAGAGTATAATTGAAAGCATCATTTATACTCCGTCTTAGAGCTTTTTTGCTGGATTATGTCCTCATAATCTTTTATTTAATTGCACTATTGCTCTTAAGCTTGTTCGTTATACCTGATCTGCAGCACTTTTTTAATGGAGCATCTCTGTTTATGAGACAATTTGCAGGCTTTATGCTCGTGACTTTCCCAGTGTCTCTTTACTTCATTCTCAGTGATTCAAAAATCGGCCGTCAGTCTTTTGGGAAAAAGAAGTTAAGGATACAGGTAGTAGATATAAATGGAAAATCCGTATCAGTCTTACGTATGACATTTAGAACATTCCTTAAGTTTTTGCCATGGGAGCTCTCACATTTTTTTGTCTATCAAATCACTGCCGGTAATGATAATACAGCTTTTTTAATTGTATTCGGTGCATTGATTTATGGACTGATGTTGCTGTATATCCTGACAGCTGTTTTTACGAAAGACAGGCAATCAGTCTATGACACGATTGCGAAAACAAAAGTAATAAAAGTTTGATAAGAGGAGGAGTTATAATGAGTAAATATAGCCTGTTCGGCAAGTTCATAGTGCAGGAAGGGAAGCGGGATTTGCTGGCTGACATTCTATTAGAGGCGGCTGAATCAATGAAAGATCTTGATGAGTGCGAAGTCTACCTTGTGAGTATGTCTGAAAATGAGCCGGATGCAGTATACGTATATGAAACATGGGATAATGAAGAGGCTCATCAGGCTTCATTATCACTTGAAGCGACCCAGACGCTGATCAGTCGTGCAAAACCAATCATAGCTGGCATGGAAAGAATTAGTACACTTAAGACTGTGGGTGGGAAAGGAGTTTGAGTTGGATTGTTCCCTGTGATAAGAAACAATCACAACACAATTTATCCCACTTATAATAGTAAAAGGAATTGTGTTAACATTGTGTTCAGTACAGGGAAAGCATAAAAGGAGCCAACTCGCTTATGGGACAAATTTTACTCGGACTGCTTCTAGTATTCTTTAAAACAAATATCAATTTCTTAGATATCGGTATTGCATATTATTTAACTAACCTGATTGGATATATCCTGGTGTTTTTCGGCGTGAGAGCGTTAGGGAGGAAATATGAAAGCATCGAAAAGGTTCAACCATTAGTCGTCTTCATGATTTTTCATAGTCTTTCATTTCTCATTCTAAATGCTTCCGGAAACTCACCTTTAACACTTCCTCTCGATACATATTTGGCCATTATATCTTATGTGGGACTGGGCTTTGTCATCGCAGGGATGTTTATGGTATTCGTCATTACCTCCCGCCTGCTTGAAGGATTGGAGAATGAACAAGGCGAGACACCTCATACAAGAAGATTAAAAAGACTGTGCGCAGGGATGATGACTACATACGTTCTGGCAGGAATGTTTTATTTCCTTTTTTCAATGGTCCCGGAAATTACGCAAATATTAATGGGTGTTCTAATGCTTTTGAAGATTATATTCTTAGTAGAGTTTTATCATATTTTCCTGAAAAGTGAAGCTGGAGTAATTGAGGAAAGATAGAGGCGGGTCAACCAGCTTCTACCTTTCCATTTATTTGTTATAATAAAAGTGAACAAATCTTTTTAATCAAAGGAGAGATAACGATGAGTAAAAGCAGAGCTAAAAAACGGCGGCAGCATGCGGTAAGGAATGGTGCATTTGATGTGGAAATAAAGCGCGGTACACAGACTGACATCAGCACACATGTGAGAAAAACGAAGACAAAAAAGGAGAAGATTGAGCAGCTGAATCATAAGCATAACAAATCAACATCAGGGTGGAGGGTAGAAAAAGCTGCCTGATGGAATAAGGAGAATGAGGAAAGCAGATCCTGTCAGTGCTGAGCATTGATGGGATCTGCTTTTCTATTAGAAAAATTAGTTATTTCACGTTTATTTTCTTCGGCTCAACATTCCGTCAGAGCAGTTTTTGGAATTGCTTCATTTCCAGTGTCATGAACAGCTATTAATCGTTTAATCAGCTCTGTTGCGCCTGATATACTTCCTCGAAAGGCTGAACAACAACAAATCCATTCCCTTCAAACTTCATCTGCACGGACTCTCCGCTGCCTCGCCCGAATAAGCTTTTCAGCTGAATATCCGTTACAAACTCAGGCTCAAGGTTACCGGACCATGCAACGGTTGCATTTGGGTCTGTGAATACAGGCCTGCCAGGTGTAACGAGTAACGTGAGCGGTTCATAGTGGGATGTGAAAGCAACAAGTCCATTGCCCTCCAGACGGACATTGAACAGACCGCCTGCCATCATACCGGCCACACGGCGCATGAGTTTGATATCCCAATCAAGCCCATCCTGAAAAGCGAGCAGGTCATTTCCGTTAATAAAGATACTTTCGCCTTCCAGATCCAAAACGGTGATTTTCTTACCCATATCAGCTATATAAAGTTTCCCCTGTCCATTTGCCTTCATCAGCTGGGCGCCTTCACCACTAAATGCTTTCTTCATAAACTTACCCAGTCCGTGTTCAAGCATACCTTCACGTTCAAACTTAATCTTACCTTCATAAGAGATCATTGATCCTGCCTTTGCCCAGACCTGCCCATTCAGGTTCACTTCCAGCATACGATCGGTCTCAAGCTCAAAAAAATCACGCGCGCTTTCTTCCTGCTTTGTATTCTGTACAAATTGCTTGATGGAGTACTTTGACATTGAAATTCCTCCTTGGTTTGGATATTAGTCTATACGTTTGATTTGGGAAATGGTTTCGTTTGTTGTGGTGTACTGTTGCTATTAGGATGGCTTACTATGTCACTGTGGGGACGGAGGTTAGAGTGACATGAAATGTGCACGTCGGGGACAGGCTTGAAATACTTAACGTCAACTCTGTCCCAGACGTGCACATATGACGACAATTTCACCTCCGTCCCCAAAAAGTTAAGCGGTTTTTAAGAGGAATTGATTGTGTGCAGCGAGAATTTATAATAAATGGATGCTGAGAAAAGTGAAATCAGATAATAGGAGTTGTTTCTATGAGAATCGAAGATATTTTTACCGAATTACCAGTACTCGAAACAGAACGTCTTATATTGAGGAAATTAACGCCAGAAGATCTTGATGATATGTATCATTACGGCTCAAATGATGAAGTAACGAGATACGTTACGTGGAATACTCACAGGACATTATCCGACACTAAAGAGTTTGTTGAATTTGTCTTGAATCAATATCGAAATCATAAGGTTGCACCGTGGGGAATTGAGTACAAGGAAAACGGCAAGCTGATTGGAACCGTTGATTTTGTTTCCTGGCAGCCAAAAAATCACACAGCTGAGATTGGGTATGTCATTTCGCAGGATTACTGGGGCAAAGGGATTGCAACAGAGGCAGCGAAAAAAATCATCGAATTTGGCTTTGAAAATATGGATCTCGTCCGAATTCAGGCAAGATGTTTCCCAGAGAATGAAGGGTCAGAGAAAGTGATGCAAAAAGCGGGCATGTTGTTTGAAGGGGTTTTAAGGAAAAGCTTATTTATCAAAGGGAAGCACTGGGATGGAAAGGTGTATTCGATTTTGAGAGAGGAATTTACTTCTTCGTGAAGAACAAGGGAGAGGTACGAATGAGAAAATGGTATGGCACAGCTGCAGTTTGTTTGAATGAAAATAATGAAGTGCTAATGGTGAAAAGTCATGACTCGGATGCATGGGCGGTTCCTTCAGGTGGGATTGAAGAGGGTGAAACACCGGAGGAATGCTGTGTGAGAGAGGTGATGGAAGAGACGGGATATGAAGTTAAAATAACAGATCACCTGTTTATGAAGGAAACAATGATTAAAGGGATAGAAGTAAAAACCCATTATTTTAAGGTAGACAAAATCGGAAAAAGCAGAGGGATTGACGATCCTGACAAGATCATAGAATTAGCAGAGTGGATGTCGTTATCTCATGTAGAGGATATGAAACACGTCTACCCGGAGGATAAGAAGTTTTTGCTCGAAGTGATGAAAAGTTGAAACGAATTATTCTAGTTTTATATAAAGCACCTGCTTTTACATACTGTAATCGGAGTTCGAACTCTGGGGACGGAGGTTAGATTTACACGAAGTGTGCACTGCAGGGACAGATTTGAGATATTGAAACAACCTCTGTCCCTGCAGTGTGCATTTCATCGCACTTTAACCTCCGTCCCAGTATGTACATGCCGCTCAAACCTGCCAAAAATCCACCTGTAGATTAAATAGTAAGGAACACCTAAACCTATCCCGAATGTAATATAAATAATTCCCTGCACGACGCCATCCTTGGGCATGAACATACTATAATAGTATGAGAGAATGCTTCCTGTCAGCAGGATGTAGATTATCTTTAGAAACCTCAATTGTTTCATCACTCTTTCGTGGTTACTGATTATGATTTAAAAGCATCTTCTTAATCACTCTGATCTGCCCGCGGTGATTGATTTCATCTTCCATGACGTGATACCAGAACCAGTATTTATTATAGGCTACACCGTTTTCCCATTCACCTTCTTCAAACAGCCATTCTTCATTTTTGGATGCAAGAATGCTTAAAGTCTTTTTCCTAGTCTCTTCAAGTATATCTATGTAATGTTCCAGTGGCTGGTTTTTGATTTCATTGGTAGCTTCAGGATCAAGAAGCAATGCAGTTTTCCATTCAGATAACTCTTCTTCGTTAAAGTCTCTGTTTTCATGTGTGATCAGTTGGTAAACGAATTCTACTGAAGCAATGTGCATCAACAGTGCCGCAATTGAATTCGCACCATCATAGGCAATGAAATCAAGGTCTGACTGACTCAAATCTTTAATATCTTCAAGCAGCACCCCTCGTGAATACTCCAGCATAGAAACAAGCTCACCAACTTTTCCTTCAAATCCGTTTCTTTGTTTAATTCTACAATCCATATAAATCCCTCCTGTATATCAGCACATACATAATATTACCAGTAAATAAATGGAGAACAAGACTAATATTGAAAGTATAAATGATATAGTTTAGTAATATATATTTAGAGATTGAAATTGTATTTCCCGTGACACTATAAATGAAATAAGGTATAGTGGACTTACTAAATTAAAGGAGGGTTGTTAAAAATGTATTCAGTGAGACTACGCCAGCAAACTTTGAACAATCAGTAATTTCATATGTTCAAAGGCTCTGTTTTCATAAGCAGGGTAAACGGGAGAAGTCTGCACATTTTTAATAACCTTCAACGGATCAGTTTTTTGACGATGAAGAAAGGCAGATGAGGTCTGTCTTTCTTTTTGTATATAAAGGGAGACATTTTTTGGTGTACGCCCGTTTACCCGCAACCCGCAGAGCAGTCTGTGGGTTTTTTGTGATTACATTCCTTAAATTATTTTAAAAAAGGAAGTGTTATCATGGAAAGGTTAGTTTTGGAGTTAAAAGAGATAGAGGTATCGTTTTTAGATAAAATCATTCTGGATATAAAAAATCTTCGTATTCATCAGTTTGACCGGATTGGAATAGTTGGAAAGAACGGTAGTGGGAAAAGTACGCTTCTGAAGCTGATGAGTGGTGATTTGAAGCCAGACCTGGGCAGTGTAAATCATCAGATTGAGTTCAACTATTTCGAGCAGAAGGAAGCATCATTTGTAAGAGATGGTATTGATTTTAGACTACTTGGTCAGCTGAATGTTCCTGATCACGAGGAAGAACTCAGTGGTGGTGAGCAGACAAGACTGAAGCTCGCTCAGCTATTATCTGATTATCACGAGGGACTGCTTATTGATGAACCGACTACTCATCTTGATGCAGCAGGTATTGATTTTCTGGTTGAAGAGCTGAAGTATTATTATGGAGCACTTGTACTTGTTAGCCATGATCGCTATGTACTTGATCAACTTGTGACGAAAATATGGGAAGTGCATGATGGTCAAGTAACGGAATACACCGGGAACTACTCTGACTATGAGTTGCAAAAAGAGCTCGAGCGGCAACAGCAGCAGGAGCTGCATGAAAGATATCTGAAAGAAAAGCAGAGGCTGCTGGCGGCTGCAGATGAAAAGATGAAGAAGGCAAGTAAGATTACACAGTCGAAGCAGTCAGGTGCTAAAAAAGAAGTTCATGCCAACGCGAACCGGATGTATATGACAAAGCAAAAGGATACAAGTCAAAAAGCGATTCAAAAAACTGCAAAGGCACTTGAGAAAAGGGTGGAGCAGTTAGAAGAAATATTACCGGTCGAAACAGAAAAGCCTATTCACTTTCAACAGTCTAAATCACTTCGACTTCATAATCGTTTTCCGATTATGGCAGACCAGCTCACACTTAAATCTGGAGAAAAAGTTTTGCTAGAAAATGTGAGTTTTCAGTTTCCACTTGGAGAAAACATTGTAATCAGTGGTGCAAATGGTTCAGGAAAATCAACTTTGCTTAAGCATGTTGTGGGTCAGGGAGAAGGGTTGACGATCTCACCAAAAGCTGAGTTTGGCGTATACCATCAGCTTAGTTATCAAATAAAAGAAAATAAAACAGTGCTCGCTTTTATGAAAGAAAAGAGTGAATTTGAAGAAAGTAATATTCGTGCTATTTTGCATGAGATGAAATTTGTAGGCAATGATTTGATTAAAGAAGTCAACCAGTTAAGTGGTGGAGAATCGATCAGACTTCATCTTTGTCAGCTGTTCTCAGGTGCTTACAACATTCTGGTGCTTGATGAGCCGACTAACTTTCTGGACCTGGACAGTATTAGAGCACTTGAAACTTTTCTTCATTATTATGAGGGAACCGTTTTACTGGTCAGTCATGATCGGGAGTTTGTAAAAAGGGTAGCGGACTCAGTGTATAAGATCAGTGACAGAGATTTAACAAGAGTGAAATAATCATATAAATGGAGGAATGAAACATGAAACAATCTGAGATTATACATTTAGCGAAACAAGAAGGTTTGGTTTTATCAGAAGAGGTGTTCAAGATCAATGAGTCGGGAGTGGATTTCAGAGTTGGGCATGCAACAGATCAGCATGGTGACAAGTGGATATTAAGAGTTCCACGCCAAAAAGAGTCTATGAGACATGCAGATGTTGAGAAGCGTGGGCTGGATATCCTGAGTGAAAATGTCACTTTCGAGGTACCGAGCTGGTCAGTATTTACGAATCATCTGATTGCCTATAAGCAGCTGGAAGGCGTTCCAGCAGCTACAATTGATATGGATGAGCAAGCGTATGTATGGGGGCTGGATGAGCAGAACCCACCTGAGGCATTTTATCGTTCTTTAGGTAAAGCGATGGCGGAACTGCATACTTTGGACATTCGTCAATTCAAAGGTACAGGGATAAACATCATTGAAGGTAAAGGTATGAGGCCTGATATGAAAAAAAGAATGAATCATATTAGGGAGCATTTCAACGTTAACCCCGCACTTTGGGAGCGTTGGGAGGCCTGGCTGGCTAATGAGCGGATCTGGCCTGCACGTGCTGGTGTCAGACATGGCGATCTGCACCCGGGTCACATCCTGATTAATCATCAAAGTGCTGTAACCGGGTTCATTGACTGGACAGAGATTAGCGTGGGCGATGTATCAGTTGATTTTACAGCACATCTTCAAATCTTCGGAAAAGAAGGCCTGCAAAAACTGATTCATGCATATGACAATGCAGGTGGCCGAACCTGGTCCGGGATGCAGGAGCATATCGAAGAGGTCAAAGCTGCAGGCCCAATTATTGTAGCTGAATACGCACTTGTGTCTGGATTAAAGAACATGCACGAGATGGCGGTTCAGATGCTTGGTGCGGATGAGTAAATGATAAAAACGATGCTGCCTCTTCGGGGATCAGCATCGTTTTTCTTTAGCATCGAAAATTCAATTCGTTCTTGGTGGAGATAAGTATGTTCTATTGAATGGCAGAGGCGCAATGGAACGGAAAATAGAATGTTCTTAAAAAGTAAGATACCTTGGGGACGGAGGTTAAAGTTATATGAGATGTACACTGTAGGGACAGACATGATCTTTCTATGCGATCTCTGTCTCTTATGTGCATATTTTACCGCACTCTAAATTCACTCCCCAGCATTCAGTTCTCTCTCAATGTACTCACGGGCATCCTTAACAACGTACTTTAGTGCGATGCCAAGAGATAAGCTGACTATTGAAAAAATGATTAACGCCAATGGGTATAAGTTAGTGTTTCTGATCTCAGATGGATTCATATAACTGATAACTAATAGAAAAATAAATAATCCACTTATTCCGAAAAAAGCCTTGGACAAATTTTTAACTCTCTGGAAATACAGCATTAGTAAATACCTCCTAATATAATGAAAATTACGGGAGAATATACCCTTTAAAAATAACTTGTTTTATAACTTTTTTTCTTACTTAGTGGTATTTGAAATTTTAAAATACATAAGTAAAATCTTAACCCCGCATCGTCCACTAATTTCTTTCATCACTTTGACTAATAGATTTATTTTGTTTGAAACTCCCATAAACACCTATACAGACTCCTAATATCAAAATTAAATATGATGTTATAAGTCCATTATTAAGTAATAAGAACCCACCGACTATAGTTATATGAATGCCGAATAGTTGTATTTGAACTGCGGTAGGGTGTGTGAAATTAAGTGAGCTTAGAAAGGTGAATATCACTACAATTAGGAGAATCAAAATAAAAGTAAATATGCCAAGCAGTTCTGACAAATAAATAACCTCCCTTCCGTCATGTAACAAGATTATCTTAGTTTATCATGAGTTTTCATATGTGGTAATTAAATCCCTTTTCCTAGTAACTTTCAAATTGTTCTGCAATCCATAAAGTTACCAATGTAGTAATATATGAATTTTTCAAAAAATTTCTACCCAGAAGAACTATTGAAAGAGTAGAGATGGAATGAAAAAATGTTTGGACCTGTATTATTGTAAGTCCTGATGCTGGCTGCATGTGAAGACGCGGACTAAGTAGTGCAGGAAGAAAATCTGTCGGCATAGAGCCTGACATATAGATCTCTGGCAACGGCGCAATGGAGCGGCCAGTGGAATGGGCAGAGAATGTTCTGTCCAGTGAGGAATAATGTTTTTAATAGTTTCATCCTTTTAATTGTTACAGGGGAATTCTACAAGCTGTGCACGAAGAACATTCTGGACTATAACGAATAACCAAAATCAGAATGACTCCAATTTAATGTAAAGATATCTTTACTTTGATACGTGGGTTGATTATAATAAATGTAAAGATATGTTTACATTTTAGTTCCGGAAAGTAGTGAGAAGCATGCCGGTTAAGAACAATATCCAGAAGATCCGGAAAGAGAAAGGGATTAAGCAAATTAAAATGGCTGAAGATTTACAGGTCACCCGCCAGACGTTTACAGCAATCGAAAAGAATAAATACAATCCAAGTCTGGAGCTTGCTTTAAAAATCGTACAGTATTTTGATCTTCCTATTGAGGAAGTATTTATCCTGGAAGAGGAGGAATCCTGATGAAAAAGAAGAAACTGCAAAAATGGGGATTTACAATTGCTGCAATGGGAGGACTGGGGGGGATGATCCTTGGAACGCTTATTTTCAGTGGAGCTGACTGGTCAGCGATCCTGGGAGCATTGACAGCTTTCATCATAATCTTCGTAATTAATCTTTTGTATGTAAGATCAAAGAATGACCAGACTCCTGAAGTGGATGAAAGGATCGTACATAATATGCGTAAGTATTACGCTATAATCGCTAATGTGTTCCTGGGGATTCTTTTTCTGGCACTCTCTGCATTGACCTATATGGGTCATGAACAAATTTCACTTCTCTATCTTTGGATCTTTGTTGTGTCTTATATGTTTGTTAGCGGAATTGGCGCGCTTATTGTCAGTCGTAGATAAAAACCTTATAGCTGTTGCCTGTAAAAGAGAACACAACAATCATGCAATTTGATGCTTATAAATTGGTTAAATAAATTGTGTGGGAATTGTTCTAAGAACTGATATAGAACTTTTTTTATCTTACTGAAATTGCAGAAATAAGGAGAGGTTTAATGTCTAAGGAAAATAGAATTAAGAAGTGGGAGAAAGTTCGAGGGAAAGGGAAGAAAAATTACATTCTTTACTATGGGATCATAGGCTGGGGTGTAACAACAGGACTTTTATTTTTCCTCATAGGAGAAATCTTTGACCACGGATTAAGTCTATCGCAATATTTTACTGGTGACTGGATATCTTTATTCTCGAAAGGTTTGGTATCTTTCATGGTTGGTGGACTTTTATTTGGATATATTACTTGGGGAATGAATGAAAGTTACTATCATGATAAACATATTAAAAACAAGCTTTAACTTTTAATAAAGGTTAGAATAAAAAATCAAGATTCCTATTAGTGAAGTTGCATACGCACATGTGTGTGGATTGAAGGACATGAACGAGAAGACAGTTCACATGCTTGGTGAGGACGAGTAATTTATAAAAACTATGCTGTCCTAGCTAATAGAAGGCTTAAGAGATATATCTTTTGTGCGAGTGAGGTACTTTTTGAACGAAGTTCTCTCTAGAGTAATGAAAATGATTTTGAATATTATATTGCGCACGGCTGATTATGATATAAGGCAAAATTCATCTATTAAAAATCTGAAAATTTTGATATATTATTTATGATAAATTGTTTGGTGTGAGTCAGCCAGGATTACTCAGAGAAAGTCTGTTTATTGTTTTATACAATTTCTACATTTAGCATGCAGGGTTTTGCTGTTTTGAAAAGTAGTTTTATGCTTTTAAAAATTGGAGGCCGCAAAATGAAAACTCAGGTAAAGGGTAATCAGCTGATTATCGAGCGTACGCTTTTAGTTTCACAGGAGAGGCTGTTCCAGGCATTTACAACTTCGGAGGAGCTGGAAAATTGGTGGGGACCTGAAGGCTGGCAAACGAAGAATAAACGATTTGAGTTTGAGCCCGGAGGACACTGGCATTACTGCATGAAATGCGAGGATCAAGCTCAGGGTGATTTTTACGGAATGGAATCTTGGGGCCTTGGGCAGTTCAAAGAAATACACGCTCCTGAAAAATTTTCATACCAGGACATGTTCTCTGATGAAGAAGGAAACGTGAACACAGACTTGCCGGCAATGGAAATTGAAGTTGAGTTCATACCAGCAGATGGTGGTACAAAATATGTTGCGACGACAACACTTGACTCAGCAGAGGCACTGGAGAAAATGCTTGAAATGGGTATGGTAGAAGGGTTTAACTCACAGATGAATCGGTTGGAGCAATATTTAGCAAAATAGAAAAAATGGTCATCTGTTTACTGGAATTGAGAAATTTAAACAAAAGAAAATTAATGTAAAAGTTTATGGAGATACACAAATGATGTGGAATACAAAGTAGGGAGTATGCAAGCATGAGCCATAAACATTTAATAAAAGCGATCGGGATTTCATTGTTGATTTCTATATTTGTCTATTTAAATTTGGATATAGGCACAACAAATATGTTCATTTACATGCTTTTTGCATATGTAGTTTCGTTCATAGGCATTTATTTGATTTCTGTGTTGAGTGCAAAAGCTTATCTAAAGTTTATAAGGGAAACTGGAGTTAATTAAAGTACCTTTAATCCAACATTTATAACGCGGAGAAATGTTATTAAATTTTCACAGCCACTATACCGATCAGATTTCGAAAGCCACTTTCATTTGAGAGTGGCTTTTTGCATGACAAGTAAAATCATGCCAGAGATACATTTTGAAATTTATTTTATCTAAACCGCGCTGACATATTCTATATAAAGGTTATGTCGTGAAAAATTGATAATCTGTTTTAATTAAAGCCTGAGTTTTTGAATCGGAGTAACAACTTACTTCGTCTTTATAATCAGTTATTAAAAGGATTTTACTAAGTTAGAACTATGTCTTAAAACTTATAAAATCTACAACTTTAGTTTCCTCTCGTACATAAGAAATGTAATCACTGTTGTATATTTGTTACCATGGAACTAAGAATTCAACTTGGAGGTCTTTGATGAAAATAAAATTGGCAGGATTTATGTTCTTACTGGCTGTCGTGTTTTTGGCGGGGTGTCAGGAGCCGATTACGCCGGAAGAACGGTTAGGTGAATACGTGTCACATTGGAATGATGAAGCATTTGATGTGATGTATGAAGAATATGCAACCACTAAATCGAAGGAAACATTTAAGACGGATGAGATGGTTGATTATTGGAGTAAGGTGTATCAGGATATCGAAGTATCCAGTCTGGAAGTGTCGATGCAGGACATTCCTGAGGATACGGAGTGGGCAGAAGATGAGCCTGCTGAGATAGGGGTCGATGTTTCATTTGAGACCATGGCAGGACCTGTTTCTTTTGAAAAGCAGGTGACACTGATTCAGGAAGAGCGGGAGGAAGAAGTGAACTGGTATGTCGATTGGGCGCCTTCTTTCATTTTCGCTGAATATGAGCAGAATGATTCCATTGATATATCAACTGTACCGGGAGTGCGTGGAGAACTGCATGACCGTAATGGCAACCCGTTAGCGATCAACGGCTCCGGTTATCAGGTAGGCGTGGTGCCGGGTGAGTTGACGGATGAAGCGAAAAGCACATTAGCCGAGGAGCTGTCTATCAGTGTTGAAGCAATCGATGGTGAACTTTCTCAAGCATGGGTTGAGGATGATTTATTTGTGCCATTGAAAAAAGTGTCAGGCACCCAGCAGGAGAAAGTATCAGCGATCACTGAGTTGCCTGGAGTTTATTCACAGTCGGTTGGAATGAGAGAGTATCCATTTGGAGAAGTTGTATCCCATTTAACAGGATATATCGGTCCAGTCACTGCTGAAGATTTAGAGGAGCTTGAAGGTGAAGGGTATACATCCACTGACATGATAGGCAGAAGAGGTCTCGAACAATTATTGGAAGATCGATTGCGGGCAGAGTCAGGTGCCAGTATTGCGATCGTAAAAGAAGACGACACGATCACAGTTGCTGAAAAGGAAGCGCAGGATGGGGAGACGATCAAATTAACAATTGATGCGGATCTTCAGAGAACAGCTTTTGAAGCAATGGAAGGGCAGCCTGGGACAGCTGCAGCAGTTGATCCGGAAACAGGGGAAACGCTCGTACTGGCAAGCTCACCCGGTTTCGATCCGGCAGAGCTGGCACTCGGTATAAGTGGTGAACGCAGAGCCGAGCTTGAAGAAGATCCCGGTGATCCTTTAACGAATCGATTTTCAACTGCTTATGCGCCCGGATCAACGCAAAAGACGCTGACCGCTGCGATTGGAATGGAAGCTGACACGCTGGATCCGGCAGAAGGTTTTACGATTGATGGTGGATTGACCTGGCAAAAAGAAGGCTGGGGTGACTTCCGTGTAACGCGCGTTCATGAGACACCTAATCCGGTTAATCTGAATAAAGGTCTGGTTTTCTCAGACAATATTTATTTTGCTATGGTTGCACTGGATATGGGAAGTGAGACATTGATCGATGGACTGGAATCCTTAGGATATGAAGAAGAAATGCCATTTACCTATCCTATGCGTGTTTCTCAAATATCAAATGATGGAACGATCGGTTCGGAAGGTCAGCTTGTTGATACCTCTTACGGTCAGGGAGAAATGCTGACAAACATTTTGCATCTTGCTTCTATGTACGAAATTGTATTAACGGATGGAACAATGATGAAACCTTTACTGCTTGAAGAAGAAGAGCCTGAAGTATGGAAGGAAGGTCTTCTGTCAGCAGAAAATGCTTCAATTTTAAGAACTGATTTACGAGATGTTGTTACTGAAGGGTTCGCACAGCCTGCGAATATTGAAGAGGTCAGTATCGCAGGAAAAACAGGTACAGCTGAACTGAAACTTGCAGGTGAAGAATCCGGGAAAGAAAATGGATTTTTCGTTGCCTATGATGAAAACAATCCTGAATTCGTTCTTGCGATGATGATTGAAGGCGTTGAAGACCTGGGTGGCAGCACATACGTTTCTGAGCTTGCGACTGAGGTGTTTTTGAATCGATAGATAAGACATTGAGACGCGGTTTTTGCGTCTCTTTTTTTGTGGAAAGGTAGAGGCGGGACAGACCCGGGTCTACTTTTTGAAACGTTTTCCACTCCCTGTGACTCTAATAGACAAAGGAGTTGATCCTGTTGGAGCAAAATCTTGAAACAGTGAGGCGCGCAATTGAAGGTGACCGTTTTGCGCTGCAGGAGTTATTACATATCGAAAAGCCAAAACTGTACCGGATGGCTTACACATATGTGAGAAATGAAGATGAAGCAGTTGAAGTCTTTCAGCAGACTGTTTTGAAATGTATCGAATCTATTCATCAGCTTAAACGCCCCGAATTTTTCTCCACCTGGCTGACCAGGATCTGTATTAATGAGGCGTTGTCATTAAAACGAAAAGGGAAAAAACTGATTCATCTGACCGAGTTAATCAGACAGTCAGGTGCACAGGATTTTTCAGGAGAAGTCGTTCATGGTCTGGATGTGAAGGAAGCACTTGAAGCGCTGCCTGATAAATATAAAACCGTGCTGATCCTCCGCTTTTACAAAGATTTGTCGGTACAGGATATTGCGAATGTCCTGAATTGTCCGCTTGGCACGGTTAAAACCAATATTCACAGAGGGTTATCACAGCTGAAAACTCAATTAAAAGGAGTGTATGAAGATGACGCTGGAAAGAGATTCAATTAAATCTGCAATGGGATCCATTCCGTTACCAGAAGATCGTTTAGACATGATTATTGATCAGTCTGTTTTCAATCATACAGTAAGGAAAAAAAGAGGGAGCAGAGAGCATGTAAAACAACTTTCAGCCGCGGTACTTGTACTGGGATTGAGCGGTACACTGTTGTTTACAACGCCTGCAGGCCAGCAGATGATATCATATTTACCTTTTACAGAATCAGATTTCACAACAGGGTCCGGAGCTGGAGAGCTTAGTAGGCCTAAAGAGGCAGTATATTCACTGGATGAAGAAGTAAATGAGGAATTTGTGAAGATACATTTTACAGAAGTATCACTTATGGGTAATCAGGTTGATATTGCTTACCAGCAGATTGTGGATCCAGAGTTTTTAACGGAAATGATGGCTGTGGAAGCGGAGCTGTTTGCGATTGATAACCTTGGAAACGAATATGAAGTACCTTATAATAGCGGAACTGCTTATGGAGAAGGAACGAGAGAGGATCTTCACTGGACAGCCACATTACATGATTTAAGCCCACTTGCAGAATCAGTGACGTTTATTCCGATGGCTACTGTCAGTGAAGGAACGACTGTCCCGGATGGGTTTCATGAGATTTTTGAGTATGATGCGCTTAAAGTGAATCTTGCAGATGGCAGTGTGGAGATTGTAGAAAGTCCGGGGTTGCCTGAAGGAATGTATGATAGATGGTAAAAGGTGAGAGATGAAAAAACCTCTCACCTTTTTGAAACTTATGCCAGTCTTGAAACGTATTGAAGAAAACAAATATAATTTTGTAATATATGTAAAAACGTAACAAAGGAGAAGTTCATGTACTTATTTGCACTTATAGCGATTGTAATCATATTGTTTATCAGTTCTATTAATATTGAAAAATACTTAAAAGAGAATAACCGGCAAAATGAAGAGATCATACGACTTTTGAATGAGCTGAAGCGACACTCAAGTGGGTAATGATTGATCGATTTCATTTTTCATATTGATGGACTGTCAAAAGAAGTTTATGGATGGAGGAGGTTTTATTGTACATAGCGAAAATAGTGATTAGAATCCTGATGCCTTTTCTGATCTTATTCTTGTCATTTTCAACCATGATGGGATACATAGCTGAAACGATTTACCCTGCTTATCATCTGAAATGGTTTGCCATTGTGTACATGATTGCAGCCTATATTCTTCAATTTTTCAGGCCTGCAGTTGGGCTTGCGATGTTAGTAAGTGGGGGCGTTGTTTGGTTTTTGATCTGACTGAGTGCATGTGAAAGTGAAGTGGTGATGAGATGAGAAAAGTATTCGTATTTGCATTGTTTTATACGTTACTGTTGAGCGGCTGTACGTTCGGCGACCCTGATCATTATACGGTTTTCATCTTCCAGGGTGAAAGTGAGAGCTGGGAGGTTCAGCTTGAATATATTGCACATCATGAAGGAAACCGTCCTGAAGATAAGCTGCTGATTACTTTTCATGGTGAACTGCCTGACATTGAGGCTGAGATTTCTGTGACTGGGTCCGATATCAGTGAACGTGTTTCATTTCAGCAAGCAGAAGAGGATGTTCTGGCTTTGGATAAAAATGCAATAGAAGAAGTCATTCAAGCAAACGTAAATATGGATCATCCTGTGTCAGATCAGCTGGATATAGAAATCAGGTGGGACGGCAAAGAAGAGGTTGTTGTGCTGAGTTATTATACGGCTGTATCAGGTGATGGCAGGTTTCTTTGGTTTGATTGATTGTTTGATTAAATGATAAAAGCGGCACCTATATTCAATCAGGTGCCGCTTTTGCATATTGATTAATGGGCCATCATCTCATGAGCAATCTCTTCTCCACTCATTTCAGACGGATAATAAGTTGGCCAGTTTACGACTTCCTCAAGCAAAGCTTCACGATCATCTCCCCAGTACAGGTGGAAATGGTGAGAATCAGTTGGTGAGATGCTGTGGTCGCTGAATTGAATGTAACCAGGCATTGCTCCTTCTAGTTCATCTACAAGCTTAAGAATATAACGCACGCCGCGATTTCCTGCTTCATACGTTAACACTTCGTAGCCGTCATATACGTATACGCCGGAAGACTGTTCGCCATCTTCATAAAAAGTGAAAGTATCGTCCTCAATGATCATACGATCTATATCAGTCACATAACCTTCTGTGTAATAATTTTTGTATTCTTCATTCGTTTTTTTGCCATCTTCGGCTTTATGTTCAAATACTTCATCAAGAGTGCCGTCCTGAAGATAAGGATAGACTGACTGCCAGTCGCCTTCCCAGTCAGAAAGTGTGCGGTCTTTGATTTGACCATCTTCAAAATATCCATCGTAAATCTTTTGGGCTTCTTCATCGTGTTCGTGACTGTGATCATGATCATGATTTTCAGCTTCCACAGAGGGTGAAGCAGAGAGTGCAATATTCAATTGCTCAAGATTTCTTCTCATCAATGTGAAATAATCCTCATCATTTGCAATGTCATCATCTGTCAGAACTGAGAGGTTATGCAGTCTGAGTGTTTGTGCACCAATTTCATCTCTGACGACTTCGGCGATTTTAGTTGTTATGTTCTGTTCGAAAAATACGTGCCGCAATCCATATTCATCAGCGGTTTCAACTAATGTCTGCAGTTCCTTCTGAGACGGCTCCTGTGTTGGACTTAATCCGGAAACTGCAATTTGATGAATACCATAAGCTTCTTCCCAGTAACCATAAGCAGCATGTGAGACAATAAAATGATTGCCGGATGATGATTCAAATCCAGTTGAGAATTCATGGTCGAGTGCTTCAAGATCCTCTCTTAGTGCTTCGAAATTTTCGCTAAATAAACCTTCGTCTTCCGGTTTCATTTCTATCAGTATATCTTTTATATTCTCAGCCATTTCAATCGAAAGGGTTGGATCAAGCCATATGTGTGGGTCATTGTCTCCGTGGTCGTGGTCGTGGCCATGATCATCTCCATGCTCGTGATCATGTGAACTTTTATTTAATGCAATGCCATCAGCAGCTTCTACAATTTTTACATCTTCGGTATCAATAGCTTCAGCGATACTGTCAGCGTAACCTTCAAGACCGGCTCCGTTCATGATAAAAGCATCTGCTTCAGCAATTTCAATCACATCCTTGGAGGTGGGCTCATATGTATGTGAATCGGAACCGGGTGGAAGAATTGAGTTTACCTCTGCTTCATCGCCGGCAATACGTTCTGCGAAAAACTGTAATGGATAGACCGTAGTATAGATTGTAAGGGAAACTGAAGAATCAGTAGATGAAGCTGAATTCTCACTATTTCCACACGCAGCAAGTGCCAGGGCACTTAATAAACTTAATGACATAAACCATTTTCTATTCATAGTTCTCCTCCTTTTAAAAGTACAAAGAGAACTATATCGTAATCATTACGATTTGTAAATAGGAATGATTCTTTTTTTATAGGGGTTTTACTGTAGACATTTAATAAAATGCGTTGCTCTAGTCAATTGAATTCCTATTAATAGCACTCACTAGACTATGTTCAGGAAACAAAGTTACAATATACAGCAAGAAGATGACAACTAGTCATTTGTTTAGTGAGCTTGCCTGTTCGTTTATCAAGTTATAAATAAGAATAGATAGAGTCCTATCAAAAATTGACCAGGCACCAACAGAGTGTAAATTCCGGAAAGGAGATGATTGTATGAGAGCGGTACAAGTAACAGGATACGGAGATGTTGATCAGTTAAAGTTAGTGGACATTCCCAGGCCGGAACCTAAAGAAAATGAAGTGCTTGTAAAAGTAAAGGCATGCGCGATTAACAATACAGAAATCTGGATGAGAGAGGGCGCATATGGAACAGGCTCTAAATCGGGCTGGCGTCCGGAAGGTGTGCAGTTTCCCCGTACACCTGGATCAGATATAACTGGAGATATTGTTAGTGTTGGTGACCAGGTAGACAAATCGATGGTCGGAAAAAGTGTGGTACTATTTCCGTTTACTTCAAGTGGAGAAGAGGGGACTGAACATATCTCTGAGGATATGTCCTTCATAGGATCAGAATACGACGGGGGTTATGCTGAATATGTAGTTTGGCCAGCTGAGCTCTGTTATGACATGCCTCTTGACACTTATCCTGAAAGCGCCGTTTTTTCAGTGAGTGGTTTAACGGCATGGCACATGGTCAAACAAATTCAGGTTCAACCTGGTGAGACTGTGATGGTAACAGGTGCAAATGGCGGAGTTGGATCCCTGAACGTTCAAATTGCCTCTAAAGTATTTGGCGCTAAGGTGATTGCCATTGTTGGTGATTTAAAAGATGAGGAAAAAATGAAGGATTTAGGCGCAACGCATGTTTTATCTTATCAATCTGATCATCTTCCTGAGGACATTTTAAAAGTAAATGGTGGCCCGGTTGACTCGGTTTTAGATGTGGTGGGAGATGCTTTATTTGAGACATCTCTTCAGGTGTTAAAGAAAGGCGGGAAGTTCTGTACTTCCGGATCTGCAGGCGGTCAAAAAACTAATCTTGATTTCAGAACTTTGTATCTGAAACATATTACGATGTATGGCTCAGTGCTTGGTACAAGATCAGAGTTCAAAGACATGCTTCAGGCGATATCAGAAGAGAAAATAAAGCCAGTCATTGACAAGAGCTTTCCTTTAGAAGAAGCGAAAGAAGCCCAGGTTTATTTTAAAAGTAAGGGGAAGCTTGGTAAGATTTTATTACTGCCTTAAACATTTAGAATGAAAAAGTCTCCCTGTTCTGTAAACAACCGAACCTTTACAGGTCAATCGTTTACGCAGGACAGGGAGATTTTTTTATTAATTAAAACAATACAACGCCAATTACGATCAGATACGAAGCAATTGCCAGTAAAGAAGGCAGAAGATAAGTGAAATTGTTACGTGTATGGTCTCTTTTCACAATTACCATCACTAAAACAGTTAACAGGAAACCAACGATTGAAATATAAATTAATTCATTGCTGGTGTCTCTCCAAATACTTCCCTCGAAGTAAAATACATCCCCAATCGCAATCACTAATATATTGAACACGTTACTGCCGAGGATTGCACCGATTGCCATATTAACATTGCCCAGTCTTAAAGCCATGAATACGCCCATCGCATCTGGAAGTGATGTAGCCAGAGCAACCAGAACGCTTCCTACGACCGTTGCGCTGATGCCGGTACTTTGTGATATCGCATCACCGGAGAGAGAAAGAGCACTTCCGAAAATAAAAATAGCGATGGCGTATATGACAAACCTTTTTACCGCGTGACGAATAGACGGATTATCTGAGAGCTTCGTTGGAGGGATTTCTTCAGATGGCTCTGGTTCTTCCTGTGTTTTAGAAATAAACCACATGCCAAATACATAGATCAGGGTGACGATCAAACTTGTCAGACCAATATTGAATAATGAAATATTAAAACTAGTGATTAAGCCGATTGCCGTGACTACACACAACAGGAGAGCAATCATACCCGTATAGACATGAGTATGGGAGGCACTGAGAAACAGGCGTTTCTTTCGGAAGTAAATATCCAATACAAACAAAACGAGTGTGTTAAATATGATACTTCCCAGGCCATTACCTACTGCAATATCGGCGTTCCCGATCACACTTGCTGAAACTGTCGTCGTTAATTCAGGTAAAGATGTGGCGACAGCAAGAAGAAGCGTTCCAGCTAAGAATCCACCGAGCTTCGTTTGTTTACTAATCGTATCCGCATGTCTGGACAAATGAATCGCAGAATAAGCAGATATGATCGCAGAAATAATAAAAATACTGATATATAACCATGTCATAAGATTGTGAACTCCTTAGATTAATTGCTAGTTACAAATCTGATAATTAAGCAGGGGAGTTTCAAACCCTTATAACTTTTATCGAAATGTAAAGAAGTGAGCATAAGGGGCATATACCCATTCGTATTCGTTCTAACACATTACTGCTTCGAATTGCTCCCTGAGTCACAAACAATTCCACGCAATGTGATTCCTTAGTCAGTCACCAATGGCAGAACCGGGACAGGCACGTGTCTACCTCAACCGCCTGAACCCTTCAAACTTCTCTTGCCAATATGAGTTTCCTAAACTGGTGATTTGTACGCCATCACCATCGTTTGCATGGATAAACTGATCGTTTCCAATGTAGATTCCTACATGGGAAATGCCAGTTTTATAGGTGTTTTCAAAGAAAACTAAGTCTCCAGGCTCCGGAGAGTTGACGGCATAGGAACGCGCGTGTTGATCTTCTGCATTCGTACGACTGATCACTAAGCCAGCTTCTCTGAATACATAATAGACGAATCCGCTGCAATCAAATCCATCAGGAGCAGATCCGCCCCATACGTAAGGGATCCCAAGCTGTATCATCGCAATATCAATCACATTTTGTACCCGCGATGAGTTACTAATAGAATATGTATCTATAGCAGCGGGAGCATTAACATCAAAACTGACACTTAATTGTTGTCCCGGCAAAATTAAATTCCCGGAAAGATGATTCGTTTCCATCAGCTCAGCAACTGTCGTTTCATGTTTTCTGGCAATTGAAGCTAAAGTATCACCGGATTTTACTGTATAAATGCTGCCTCTAACCGTTTCCGGAATATCTCCATTTGAAGTTGCCGGTACCTTCAGTACTTGATTTGTAATAATTACATTTGAGGGAAGGTGGTTAAGCGTCTTAAGCGTATTGACATCTGTATGATGTTCAGTCGCAATACTCCATAATGTATCACCTGAACGTACTTTATATATACTTGTACTCTCTTCAGCTTCAGCCACAAACCCTGCAAAGGAAAAAATAATAGCTAGTGTCATCATAACCGCAGTGATCTTCATTCTAACTCCTCCAATTCGCAGATGATTTGTAAGAGTAGTATAACCAAGTTTTTGAGATTTTAACTATTGTTGGTAGAAAAAGGATAGAGGATGGAATATATCGTAATGAAATTAAAGAAATATACCCTGTGTCTGCTATAACACTTACAAAATCTCACTCGCTTATATCATGCGACTATATTATGAGGGAGTTGTGTTCAGCACAGGGACATATACGATGTTCAAAACAAGCAGGTGAAAATTCGCTGAAGTCTGAAGTATTGAAGGATCAGCCATGCATGACGACCTTCTTTTGAGCGGGGTGATTGCAGGGAGGAAAGTTTTTTAATAAATTCTTTGTCGCAGGCGCAACGATTTCCCGTATCTCTATAACATTCATCATGGGCTTTGCACGCGGCATCAGTTTTATTTATTGGGTCTCCTGGTCCGCTGCATCCCGGTCCGCACCAGCGATAACCCGGAAGTACACAAAATTTAAGCCATTTGTATCTTTTTTTACGGCGCACGAACAATCACCTCCTTTACCGAATGGATATTGAATAACCGGACGTGGATCCCATCCTCTCAGGTTATGTATCTGACTTGTACACCTTCATCTCTATTGATAAAAAACTAGAATAAAATTATTCTCTTTATTAATAAGGTATGATAAGAATTGAAATATGTATGGTTGACTGTCAGTGTCTGTATAAATTATTAACTGTGTAAATCGTATTTAAATGAAAAGCTATGTTAAAGCCCAATGTTGTTTTAGCACAGCTGTGATTGCAGCGTAAGGCGGCGACTCCTGCATGAGAAGACGGTTAGGTGAGACCCCGCAGAGCTTCAGCTCGAGGAGGCTCACCGCCGTCCGTGCGCGTCAGCCTGAAGCGGAAATCAACAGCCAACTTTAACACAGCCAAATGAAAAAAGGTGCAGCCCTCTGCAAGGCTGCACCTTTTACTTATAAGAAAAACACTACAAACCCCTGTAAATAAATCTGCACCATCAAATAAAACGCGATGGCAAATTTATAGTTAAATAGAAAACTATTCTTTACAATACTTAATCCATTCACCGCACTGAGCACGATGGTTGGCAGAATAAGCGGTGAAATCATAATGGAAATTACGCTTCCCGATGTAATGCCAAGTAACACAATCTCAGGTGGATAAGGCACCTCAACACCCTGCAGGATGCCTGATACAAGGACGATCACGGTTAGTGGTCCGAGACCGATAAAGCCTAAGATAATAACGACGAAAGGCAGTACCCACAGGAAATTCAGGAAAGGAACGGCATCAGACACAAAAAATAATCCATCTACTATATATTCCCCGTAACCCGACTGATTCATGGCATCAATTAAAAATCCTGCAGCCAGTAGGATAGAGAACTGCTGCGCCTTGTTTGGAATGCCTGTCTTAGCATATTCTCTTCCATTTTCGATTATTTTGCCTGGTTTATTTCGAATGATAAAGTTCAGAATAACCCAGACAATAATGACGATTGGAATAATCAGCAGAAGACTTGTATCCCAAAGTGCATTTAATAGAAAAATAGATCCGAACAGAGTAACAAATAATATAATAAAATCGGTTACGTTGTGATTCCCTTTAGGATCCTGTCTCTGATTCTCCGTAATTTTCGCAAGCTGTTCCTGAATACCCTCAGTGAGATCAATTCCATAGTGGCGCTCCTGAAAATATGAAAAGAGGACAGCCAGCAGTACTCCGGCAAATGAGATGAAAAAGCCCTGAAGGATCGATAACCCTAATGAGGCGCCGAGTGCATCAACGGCAAAGATAAAACTTGGAATGCTCACAACCCACATGGTGGTTAATGCGAATGCGCGAAGCAATGCAGTTCCTTTATAGTTTTCCCATGCTTCTCCCTGCTGATCACTCAGAAAACCATTGATCATTCCGTAAACCATTGGGATTGCCCCAAACAAGAGGAAGTAAGAGATAATTTGCGTAATCACCAGCATACCAAAATAGAATTTCCGGCTTGTATTGAGAAGATTCTGTGCGTAATTAATCACGGATTCTATATACGGCTTCTCTTCCAATACCCAGCTGATCACCGGCACAATAAGCAAGAGTGCAATCAGTCCGCTCATCACTGTGAACCCGGATACACTTGCTTCTAAAAGAGACGTACCGGCAGTGAAATGGATGATAATTGCAATCATAAAAAGCATAAGTGAAATAGAAGCCTGCTTAATAGGTAGAAAAAAATAACCGATCACGAAAGCTGTAAGTCCGAATATAGAGAGTGGCATTGTCAGAGAATCAGCTTGTATCAGAGAGACAATAAAGTGTGTTAGTACGTATAAAAGTATAAAAAGGGTATAGCCCGATTTAGCGGTTTGTTTCATCACAGATACTCCCATCTGCTTATAATATGTCCTTACATATCGTAGCATATGAATGATAGAGTATCTTGTAAGTTGTTTGAAACAGGTGTTTCAGAGATTTAGAGTAGCTAGTTATTGTGAAAGTATTCAGATCAACCCGTACTTTCATAGTCAAAAATGGTAATATGGAAAATATTATTATGTGAAAAGAGGCTGGATTAATGCTGACAGAGCGCACGATAATCGAAGAGGTGAATGAATTAGATAGTGAAGAAATTAAGGCGCTTTCTACCGACCCTACAGTAAGAAAATATCTTGGCGGTGTTCGAAGTGAAGGAACTATCCCGTTCATTTTAAAAGAAATGCTACGATCAGATGACACATCAATATATCTGACAATCAGAAATAGAGAGACTCATGAATTTATAGGACTCGTGTCTTTGGATCCTCACCATGAGGGAGAAGATATCGAAATTTCATATCAGTTACTACCACAGTGGTGGCGGAAGGGATTTGGGAGTGAGGCAGTAATAGAAGTATTGAAATATGCCTTTAATGAATTGATGCTGGTTAAAGTTGTTGCTGAAACACAGAGCGCAAATCATTCTTCCTGCAGACTATTAGAAAAGGTCGGGATGACCCTGGGCAAAAAGGTAATAAGATTTGGTGAGGAGCAGAGTATTTATTTCATACATAGACATTAATAAAACCCAACCTTAGCTTCTTTAAGCAGAAGCAGAGATTGGATTTTATAGTGATCGTTAATCAGTTTTGTTATTGACTAACTATATCAAAACACCTTCTTTTGATCCCGGTCATCACTAATCAGCATGACAGCTTCCTTAAACCGCTGTGCATGAATAATCTCCCGTTCTCTTAGGAAGCGAAGTCCATCATTTAGATCGGGGTCATCTGACTGATCAATGATCCACTGGTAGGTGGCACGTGCTTTTTCTTCCGCAGCGATGTCTTCGTAGAGGTCAGCAATTGGATCGCCTTTTGCCTGGATATAGGAAGCGGTGAAAGGGACACCCGCAGCGTTGTTGTAAAAGAGGGCGCTGTCATGGCTGACGTAGTGCTCGGCAAGCCCGGCTTCTCTGAGCTGATCCGGGGTCGCGTCTTTGGTTAGTTTGTAGATCATTGTGGCAATCATCTCAAGGTGGGCAAATTCTTCTGTACCAATATCGGTTAATAGTCCGATCACTTTGTCAGGAATCGTGTAACGCTGATTTAAGTAACGCAATGCTGCTGCGAGCTCACCGTCAGCTCCCCCGTACTGTTCCATTAAGTATTTTGCGAGCGTGGGGTTGCAGGTACTTACTTTCACAGGGTACATCAGTTTCTTTTCATAGCTCCACAAATCGCATTCCTCCTAACTGTCTCAGACCTGCCATGGCCAAGGTGCTTCGGCCCAGGCCCAAGGCGGTTGTTCCTGTACTGGCATTCCGAAACGAAGTGGTCCATAACAGGCTTCAAAGTCAGTTTTCAGCCTGTTGCTGTAGGCAGCATAGTAGTTGTATTGCTGTATAGCCTGCGCATCATCCTGATGAGTGTCGAGATATAAAACCAGTTCATAAATGACAAAATCAATTGCCTGTATTGCCTCAAGTTTTACGTAATATTCTTTGGGCAGCTGCTTTGCCAATGGGTGAACCTCCTTTACTTTCTGTAGGGGCTCTCATAATAATCAAAAAACGGCTCCCACAGTGTGCCTTTTTGCAATGCTTCCAGAGGAGGAAACTGAGGATAATCGGGCGGCTGAAAACCGGTTAACACATTCGGCGGGACCACGAACACTTTTGGGCCGAGCGGTGGACAGGGATCGAACCTTCCTCTAAACGGTAAATAATATCGTCTGAACGGATTTTGTTGCTGAGACATAGTAGTCCCTCCTGTGAATTCAGATTACCTGATGAGTATATGCAGGGAGGGTGGGGGATAGAAGTTAGGAAGCAGGGAGACGAGAGGGATATGACCTGTGATTACCGGGGTATGACCTGAAAAACAGTGAATGTGACCTGAGTTTTTTAGTTTCTGACCCAAAAATTCAGTTTTTCGAAAAATGTGACCTAAGGATCGCCGGATATGATCTGAAACCAGAAGAATCTGACCTCTAATTCAGCGGATGTAACCTGAGATACTCCGGGCCTATGAGCAAACAAAAAAGAACCGCCATCACCGGCGGTTCCCAATCAATCTATTATCGCTGTTCCAGACGTGCAATACGTTCATCAAGGTCAGGGTGAGTAGAGAATAATCTCATTACGCCACCTTTACCACTGATTTTCATTGTTGCAACAGCTGAATCATCAGTACGATCTTTTACATTTGCCCGGCTTACTTGCGCTTTCAGTGAACGAAGCGCGTGTGCCATTTTATCGTTACCGGCTAAGTCGCCGCCGCCACGGTCTGCGTGAAACTCACGGTGCCTTGAGTATGCACTTACGACCATGCTTCCAAGAATTGAGAATAGAATCTGGAAGATGATTATTGCTGCGAACTGAACCACAAACTGCAACTCTTCACGTACAAAACGGCTGACAACGATTGCCACGATGCGTGCCAGGAATACAACGAATGTATTCACAACGCCCTGAAGCAGCGTCATTGTGACCATATCTCCGTTTGACACGTGCGCTACTTCGTGTGCGATAACGCCTTCTACTGCATCATCATCCATGTTATCAAGTAACCCCTGAGATACCGCTACAAGTGATTTTTTCTTAGATGGACCTGTGGCAAATGCGTTTACTTCAGGAGAAGGATAGATCCCAACCTGAGGCATATGCGTTAAGCCGGCAGCGCGTGAGAAGCGGTGTACTTTTTCAACAACTTCACGTTCCTGCATTGACAGACTGCCATCCGGGTCTAAAACCTTTACCTTCATCATCCATTTAGCCATCATGCGTGACATAGCGAGTGAAATGAATGCTCCGGCAAAACCTACGAGTAAACTGAATACCCCAAGTGAAATGAAATCAATACCTAGTCCGGGTCCACCTGTCTGGAATGAACCATTAATTCCTGTATATGAAACAATGAGTGACCAGACGATCACAATTGTCGTCATGACAAGGATGTTCGTTAATAAAAAGAGTAAAATTCTTTTGCCCATTTATGCGCCTCCTAATAGCTTAGTTTGTGATAATTGTAGCATAGTTTCTTTTAAAAGGCGTGATTAAAGAATAGCTGAAAGTTCTTTCATTAAAGCGTCTCAATTGTTTGCGTGAAAGATGGTCAGTACAATGAAAACATCTGAACGAACATATTAAACTTTTGCATATAGACAGGAGATTAAAAATGAATAAACCAGTCATTATTGTTGGAGCAGGAATAAGTGGAATATATACTGCATCTTTACTCTCGGCGAAAGGAATCAAGTGTAAAGTCATCGAATCAAGAGACAGAATAGGCGGAAGAATACTGACTGAAGAGGCTGCCGGTGCAAAGTTCGACCTGGGACCAACATGGTTCTGGCCGCAGCACGAGCCTCGCATTACAGCGCTAGTCAAAAAACTTGGGTTGAAAACATTTACGCAGCATACTGCGGGCGACCTTTTATTTGAACAGTATGCTGATCATCCGGCTCAGCATCACACACTGCCGGCTCACGCGGTAGAACGGTCGGAGCGGATTGAAGGTGGAATCTACTCTCTTATTGAGTCGATTGCTGAAACGTTACCTGTTGAGACAATCAAATTGAAGACCCAGGTGACTGCCATCAAAATGAATGCCCATCATGAGATGACTGTAAATGTTTTAAATGATGATGGAGAAGACAGGACATTGGAGGCATCCTCTGTCGTTCTTGCACTTCCCCCACGGCTTACGAAACGCATCTCATTTGAACCTGAACTTCAGGAACTTTCTGATCTGCCAACCTGGATGGCAGGGCAGGCGAAAATGATTGCAGTGTATGATCGTCCATTCTGGCGTGAAAAAAATCTTTCAGGTCAGGCTATGAGCTGGACGGGACCACTTCAGGAAATTCATGATGCCTCTCCAATTAAAGGACCAGGTGCTTTGTTTGGCTTTTTCAGTTTAACGGCCAAACAGCGTCGTGAAATGGGTGAGGAAAAAGTAAAGAAACTGGCCCTCGAGCAATTGATCAGACTTTATGGCAGTGAAGCTGAACAGCCCGTTGCTATATTATACAAAGACTGGTCAGCAGACGCTGATACAGCAACAGTCGAAGATGCGCTTCCGCTGACGGATTTCCCTCAGTATCATCCGCTGGAAATAACGGGAGAATGGCAGGATAATCTTGTCTTCGCAGGAACTGAGACGTCTTCAGATTCCGGCGGTCATTTAGAAGGGGCAATCCGTTCAGCAGAGCGGGCAGTAAGAATCATATTGGAGCGGAATTAACTTGCAAATCAAACAATAAAAAACCCTATTGTACTGGTAGCGCTTACCCATTTACACTGATCTGTGAATTGAATCACAAAATTTACATGGAATTCAGGATGGTGAAGTATGGAAAAGTCTACTATAGATAAGTTATTAAGCGCGGCGGCTTTAAAACGCGATTTACTTAAAGAACAGCCCAATCACTACATCGTACGTGCAATGCTCGCAGGCATGTACGTTGGAATGGCAGTCGTCATGGCGTTTCGTCTGGCACAGCCATTTTATGAAGCAGCATCACCAGCTACTTATTTTATTAATGCGATTTTCTTTGGCGTAGCATTTTGTTTAATTTTATACGGAAAAACTGAACTGTTTACATCGAATACAATGTATATGGTCGTCGGTGCGATGAAGAAAACGACCAACTGGATGGACATGCTGCGCGTATGGGGCGCCTGCTATCTTGGTAATCTTGTGGGTATTATATTTTTCACAGGATTAATTATCATGACCGGGTTATTCGCGACAATGGATCCAACAGAATCTTACTTGATCACAGCAGCTGAAAAGAAGATGAATCTCCCGTACTCAGAGATGTTTTTCAGAGCGATCCTTGCAAACTGGCTCGTCTGCCTTGCCGTCTGGATCCCGCTTCAGGTAAAAGATGATATGTCTAAAATTGTACTGATGGTATTATTCGTTTTCACCTTCTTTATCTCAGGGTACGAACACAGCATTGCCAACATGGCTTTATTCTCGATCGCACTGACTGCACCACATACGGCACTTGTGACAATGCAGGCTGCAGTTGAAAATGTGCTGATCGTCACGCTCGGCAACATCGTCGGCGGCGCGTTCTTCGTTGGGGTACTGTACACGTATCTAAATTCTGCGAAGAAAGAAAAAGAATTAACAGCGAAATCAACTGCTAAAGCATCTTCACCTAAAGCTGCTTTGGAAAAATAAATATCTAAAATAGAACAGCTCAAATCCTGCGGGTTCATTATACGCAAGTGCAGAGCTGTTCTTTTTTTTGTTAAAAATTATTTAAATTATCCGAAACCTTTTCAATTTTTCCACGTAATACCTTTTAAAAAGGGAGGGATTGGATGAAGTTGCGTTGGAAAGCACTTATATTGGGGTTTATTGTTATGTTAGTATCTGCAGGTGTTTATTTAATATTCTTTCAGCAGTCAGTGACCCCTGGGGTAGCTGGAGATATTGAAACTGAAGAAGGACCAGAAGTGCCGGAAGAACTAGTTACTCAGAATTTAGTTGCGTTTGCTAAATTGTACGGATTCATAAAGTATTTCCACCCTAGTGATGAAGTGGCTGATTTTGACTGGGAAGGGTTTGCTTCATATGGAGCTAATCAGGTAAGAAATGCTGAAGATACCGAGGCTCTGATGACACAGCTGGAAACCCTGTTTCAACCGGTTGCTCCAACGTTAATATTGACGACTGATCAATCCTTTGACCCTAATAAAACAGACATAGCAAACTTACTTCAGAAGAATCAAGGCCAATATATTTTCTGGCAGCACAGAGGGATCACTACAGATTTTACAACTGCGATCTACCGCAGTTCTGAAGATGTTTATCAGAGTGACAGAGTTATATTTGAAATGGAAAATGAAGAAGCAGTGCTTGATGATCCGGTTTTTGAAATGGTACCTGCAGAGGAAGAATATCTTGCAGAAAAGCAGTTAACAGATGATATAACAGCTTTCTTTCCAGTAGTGCTTCCTTACGGAGAAGAAGGCAGTTTAGGAACTACGGATGAATCAAAGGATGCATTTAAAGCCTTGAAGGATGAAGTGATTGCTGCGAAATTTGGTGGGACTTCGGTTCAAAGCGTGCATGGGCGTTTAGCGGGTGTGATCCAGACGTGGAATATCTATCAGCACTTTTATCCTTATTTTGATGTGGTGGACGTCAACTGGGAAGAGCAACTGCCTGTATTTCTCAGCCTTGCAGAAGAGGAGCAGGGTCATGAAGATTATACGGCTGTTTTAGAGGACATGATTGAAAAAGCTCAGGACGGACATTCAATGGTGATCTCTCGCAAATCATCATACGGAGATACACTACCGATACGTGTTCATGTTATTAAAGATGAGGTTATTGTTGTTGAAGCTTTAGAGGATTCTCCGTTTAAAGCGGGCGATATTGTTCTGAAAAAAGATGGAACTGCTGCAAAAGAACTGATGAAGAATCTGATGGATAAAACCTCTGGTTCTCCTCAATACAAAGAGGCGTTAGCTGAAAGAATGTTTGTGATTGGAGATTCCCATACAGTAATAGAAGTTAATCGTGATGGTGAAATAATGGAATTAAGTGCTGAAAATGGATCTTCTTATCTAGATTCCACATTAAAGGTTCACGAACCAGTTGTGGAGCTGGAGGATGGTATATATTATCTTCCTCTTTATCAGAATGTGCCGGAGGAGAAATATGCTGAATACTACGAAGAGCTTGCCAGCGCGAAAGCTTTGATTTTGGATTTGAGATATTACCCTTCTTCATCTGCAATTGAACTGTTTGGGCATCTGGTGAAAGAACCGCTCCCAACATCTCAATTCCTTATCCCTCAATATGTGCTGCCTGATCAGGAAGGGGAAATCACATATGAGGATGGTTCATGGGAGCTTGAACCAAAGGAGCCTGTATTTGACGGCGAGATGATCTTTTTATCAGATGGGTTGGCTATAAGCTACGCAGAAACACTGTTAGGCATTGCTGAAAATAATGAGCTGGGTACAATTGTCGGGCAACCATCCGCCGGCACTAATGGAAATGTGAACGGGTTCAAACTGATGGAGCATATTACAATTTACTATACAGGTATGAAAGTGTTAAAAGGAGATGGATCACAGCATCATCTGATCGGTATTCAGCCTGATGTGCCGGTTAATTATACGCTTGAATCAGTGAAGAACGGTAAAGATGATTTTATAGAAAAAGCGCTTGAAGTATTGGAAGAAAAGCTCGGAGATCACGAATAATGTCCTGAATATTAAAAAGCGATTCTGTCACTGATTAGTGACAGAATCGTTTTTCATTTATTAGGTTAAAATACAGTCGGCAGGTAATTTTTGTATAGTTAAAGAATAATCCGAAAAGTATCAACCGAAGAGCAGTTTTTGCCTTTGACCAACATATTTCCCTTGCTTTCAATTCATTTATCACTCTAAAAACTCATGATAAGCGGTAAAAAGGTTTCCATAGACCCACTGAGTCTCTCTCTGTTAGGATAATATAGCTGCAAAAAAATTGCACAGGTGGTGTAGGAATGGACAATCGATTTAAAGAAGCGGAATTTGCCACGTGGGTTGGTATTGTTGCAAATACGCTGTTAACGATATTAAAAGGTATATTTGGATATATTTCCGGAAGCCGTGCGCTTGTCGCTGATGCCGCGCATTCTGCATCAGATGTGGCAGGTTCCGTTGCTGTTCTGGCAGGGCTGCGAACAGCGAAAAAGCCGCCTGATGAAGATCATCCATATGGACATGGGAAGGCAGAAAATATTGCAACGATTATTGTAGCAATTCTGCTCGTTGTTGTAGGTATTGAAATCGCGACATCTTCAGCAGGTGTGTTTTTCGGAGAAGTCCCAAAAGCGCCAGGGGGCATTGCATTAGTCGTAATTGTGTTTTCAATTGTATTAAAAGAGGCGCTATTTCATTATAAGCACCGTCTTGCGAAAAGAATCAACAGCTCAGCTTTAATGGCTGAAGCCTGGCATCACAGATCTGATGCGCTTTCTTCCATTGCTGCATTCCTTGGTGTCTTTGGTGCGATTATGGGGGACATGTTTGACTTGACGTTTTTGCTGTATGCCGATCCGGTTGCTGGATTAGTCGTTTCGCTTGTCGTCATTAAAATAGGTTTCTCTTTAGCAAAAGAAGCAAGTTCGATCATGATGGAACAGGTGCTCGATGCAGATAGAACCGATCCATTTGTAAAAACTGTTCTCAGTATACCGGGTGTTAAAAGAGTAGACAAATTGCTTGCCAGAACACATGGTCACTATATCGTCATCGATATTAAAGTCAGTGTGGATCCTTATATCACTGTAGAAGAAGGGCACCGTATTTCTAAAAATGTAAAACGTATACTCCTTGAGCAGCATGAAGATGTGAATCAGGTGCTCGTTCATATAAATCCATTTAACGAAACTGACTAATACGCTCGTCTATGCATGATGCAGCTGAATAAGGGTATCGATATGGTAAGTTCAATTATTCTGTAAGCTTATCTCAACCGCGAAAAATTCGTGTTAAAAGCGCATGACCAATATATTCAGAATAAATATACCGGACGGATGATGAACGAAAGGAGCTCTTTTTATGGCTGTGATCGAAACAGATGTACTGATTATAGGAGCAGGGCCCGCGGGACTGATGGCTGCGAATGTGATGCAGAAAAGAGGAGTAGACTATGTCTGTCTCGAGAAAAAGCCCGGACGATCTGTCTTATCAAAAGCACTCGGTATACAGGCAAGATCGCTTGAGCTGTTTGAATTTCTCGGTGTCAACAAACCATTTCTCAAAAGAGGATACCCGGGCCCAGGTGCGAAGCTTCATTTAGCCGGAAAGCACCCATCATATGTAGAGATGTATCATATCAAAAGCAGATATCCTTATTTATTAATTATTCCACAGCATGAAATAGAAGAAATTCTTGAAAACCATTTAAACGACAGAGGCGGGGAGATTTCCAGAGAGCATGAAGTGCTGGATATCGTACAGAAAAAAGAAGGCGTATATGTTACTGCTGCTCACCATGGGAAAACAAAAACCTATTTAGCTAAATATTTACTTGCATGCGATGGCGCACATAGTAAAGTACGTAAGGAGCTCGACGTGCCGTTTGAAGGTGAGGATGAAGGCATTACTTTCTTTACGGGCGACGTTGAAGTGCCTGAAATGAAGGAAATTCATATTAATCTTCACCTGAACGACCGTGGAGCAGCTGCGTTCTTTCCATATAAAGATGGAACATACCGCGTTGTGGGGTTTGACCGAACCAGGCAGGGCGGTCCACGTAAGAGAGAGATGAAGCTGCAGGAACTTCAGGATACGCTGGATACGATTTTGGACAAATCTTATAAAGTGGAGAATCCGAAGTGGCTCGCTTATTTTGGGACCGCACACAGACAGGTGCCGAATTATCGTGTAGGGAATGTGTTTTTCGTCGGTGATGCTGCACACGTGAATAACCCACTTGGTGGCCAGGGAATGAATATTGGTTTAGAGGACGTGGGTAACCTGTGCTGGAAAATCGATACCGTGTTAAAAGGCTATGCAGGCAACCCGTTCCTGGATACTTACCACGAAGAACGCGCGCCTGTTGCAAGAGAAGTGATCAGAAATACGACAATGGAACTAAAACTGATCGACATGAAGGGACTGCTCGGTAAAGCGCGAAACTGGTCAGGAAAAGCAGTACTGACACAAGGCTGGGTACAGTCAAGGTTTGCAAATGAGTTATCACATGTTCACAGTGACTATGATAAAACACCAATCAATCAGTCTTTCAAAGATCAGTCATTGTCACGAAAAGCGATTCAGGCAGGAGAGCGTGTGCCTGATCAGATACTTTTTAATGAAGGAACAACAGATGAACGACTTTATCCGTTGATTCAGCGGATTGGTTACGTCTGTCTGATCTATATCGATTGCTATGAGCAGGACCTGATTGACTATGCGTACGAGTTTGCAGAGAAAGCAAACCAGGCATTTCCGGATATGCTAAAGGTGTATCTTGTTGCCAGAGGCGGAACAGTCTTAACAGGACGGGACGAACTCCCAATCATTTACGACGTTCACCGCGACCTGGACAAAAACCTCGGGATGCAAAAAGGAAGCACACTCTTTATCCGTCCGGACGGACACGTCGGCTTCCACGATGGATCAGCCGATGTGAGAAAAGTGATGGCGAAATTGAAGCGGTATTTTATTTAATACGAGTTATTAGTAATTAAGGAGCCGTAACTGGCTTCTTTTTTTGTGGGCTGTTTAGAAGATGGAAAGGACAACGAAAATTGTTGATTGCTACCGGGTGCCGGGATGATTGCTACAAGTTTCCGGGTGTATCGCTACCTCTCAAGCGAGGAATGCTACCGCTCAGGCAGGAATCACTACATCTTCCTCCACGGAAAGAAGCAGCGGTTTAAAAAAACTTTTAAAAAAAGTGATCCAAAACTAAATTGTCTTCGTTAGCTGTTCAGAGTTAAAAAAAACTGTTCAAAAAGGAGACATATCATGAAAAACAAAAAATTACTTAAAAGAATTGCAGCACCAGTATTGGGACTATCATTAATCGCACCAACAACAGGGCTTGCGGCAGAGGAGCCGACAGCCATTACACCGGCTTCAGATTTACGATCAACACTGGATCAGTTACTTTCAGAACACTATGTACTGGCAGTAAACGCAATGGTCAAAGATTACAACGATGCGCCGGATGAAGAACAGGCATATGCCGCACTTGAGCAAAATGCGCTGGATATGACACCTGCCATTGAATCAATCTACGGAGCAGAAGGTGCTCAGCAGTTTGAAGAAATCTTTGTAAATCATAATGATTATTCTCCGGACTTTGTGGAAGCGGCACAATCAGATGACACTGATATGAGAGCAGCAGCAGAGGCGGAAGTTGAAGAATTTACACAGGAATTTGGCGGTTTTCTTGCCACTGCAACTGAAGGGAATCTTCCTGAAGAAGCAGCAGTAGAAGTACTTGTTGCTCACGAACAGGATGTCATCAACGCGTTTGACAGTTATGTAGAAGGTGACTACGAAGCTTACTTCACACACTTTATGGAAGGCTATGACAGAATGTTTGATATCAGTAAAGCATTATCTGTCGCAATCGTTACGCAAATGCCTGATAATTTTGAAGGATCAACAGCAGATTCATCAGCAGCTGATTTAAGATCTACTTTAAACAACGTTGCCGCTGAACACTTTGCACTTGCGGTAATGAGCATGCAAAAAGGTGTAAGTGGAGCTCCTGACTATGACTTCGCAACGTGGGCTGAAGATATGAACACAGAAGAGTTCACTGCAGCAATCGGTTCAATTTATGGTGAAGAAGGTGCTGCACAGTTCAAGCAGCTATGGACTAGCGAACACATTAACGCTCAGGCAGACCTTGTCAGTGCAACGGTAGCAGGAGATGAAGAAGGCGTTACAGCAGCGAAAGAGAGCCTGTCAATGTTTACTGAAGAGTTTGGGATGTTCCTTGCGACTGCAACTGAAGGAAATCTTCCTGAAGACGCAGCGATCTCTTCATTAAAAACGCATGAAGATCAGGTTGTAGCAGCATTTGACGCTTATGTAGCTGAAGACTACCAGACAAGCACAGATACATTCCGTGAAGGCTATGCATTCATGTTTGGTGTAGGTCAGGCGCTTGGAGACGCAATTGTGAAGCAAATGCCTGATCAGTTCGCTTCAGACATGCCAGCTGATATGCCTAACACTGGTCTTGGTGGAGCAGCAGAACAGCAGACACCAGTAGCAGTATGGATTGCACTTGCAGCAGCAATGCTCGCAGCAGCAGGATTTGTTGTGAAAAAGAAAACAGCTAATCAGGAATAAGTAAATCAATGAATGAGCAGAAGAGCGGATTTTCCGCTCTTCTCTATTCATATCATTGGAGGAAACAGCATGAAGAAAAAGTTATTTGTATTTTTATCTGCAATTATATTACTTGGGGTTGTCAGCTATCAGGCGATCGCAATGAATCAGACAGAGGAAGTTAACGTTTCACAGGGAAATCAGGATTCGCAGGACAATTTAAAAGAAGAGATTGAAGAAGAGACTGCCAAAGCCACAAAAGCGGTCGCACATAAGGGAGACGAATTTGTTCTTCTTGACTCTTTAAAAAAGCGCCAGGCAGAGCTTGAAGAACAATTAAAGATTCAAGAAGAGGGAATTACACCTTCACGTATTCAGATTCCAAGCCTTGATATTGACACAGGCGTCATTCCGGTTGGACTTCTTGAAAATGGTGAAATGGAAGTGCCGGAGGAAACAGATGTAACGGGGTGGTATAACCGCGGTGTCCAGCCTGGTGAAACAGGGAACTCCGTCATTGCAGGCCACGTAGACAGTAAAGAAGGGCCAGCGATTTTCTTCTATTTAAAAGACATAGAGCCCGGGGAAGAAATCATCGTAACGGATGAAAATGGTGTTGAACTGACATTTGAAGTAAAAACAAAAGAAAGTTATCCGACAGACGAATCACCGATTGAAAAAATCTTCGGACCGTCTGACAAGAGAAACCTGAATATTATTACATGTACAGGTACATTTGACCGTGACCAGCACCTGTATCCTGACAGACTTGTTATTTATACTGAACTCGTTTCTGAGAACGATCCTTCAGGAGAATTGAAGGTTCCCAAAGCGCCTGAGAACGTAGTGTCTGAAGCAGGCACAGTTTCATGGCACGCAGTCCGTAATGATACGGTCATTGGCTACCGCGTGTACAAAAAAACTGAGAATGATGCACGTTTTGTCCACGTAGCCAGCGTTTCAGCACATGAACGTAAAAGTTATTTTGACGAGGAAGGCCAGGCGGGGGATCAATATTACGTAACCTCTGTGAATCTGGAGAACAAAGAATCTGCTCCTTCTGTAAAGGTTGAGCGATGAATGTATTGATGACCGAAAAGTGTGTTTGTGCACTTTTCGGTTTTTTGATGAATCATCATGATGTGTTTTAAGTCCCGAAGCGTCGAATATCAACTCTTGTAAGGCGAATCGCAACGTTTAAACACTGAACAGTCTCTATTAAGAAGCGAAAAACACTGTTCAAACGCTGAATCAACATTACACCTCTAAATATGAGAGCCCATCATTCACCATTCCATTGATCATCGTTGCCATTTCATTTGTTGATTTGTCGGCATCATTCGCAAGCCATTCTTTGATCACATGAATTGCCCCACTGATGACAAATGTACTTAAATACTTAGATTCTTCTTGGTGTACGCCATTTTCTTTCATCCAGTTATTCATCATATAACGTCGAGTCAGTTCCATGATTTTCTTCTCGAAGGTTGTAGAACTGTTGTGATTCAGCAGCGCCTGAATCACAAGCTTGTGCTCAATCATATAATCCAGTATTTTTTCTGTTATTCGAATGGCTTCTTCATCCAGCTCAGCGCTATATCGCTGAAGATAGCTGTTCATATCTTCGATGATTTCTTCTTCGATCTTATTCAGCAGGTCAAGGTGATCCTGATAATGTGTGTAAAAGGTAGAGCGGTTAATGTCGGCGATTTCACATATTTCTTTCACAGTTACAGATGAAATCGGTTTTTGTGCAAGCAGTCCAATCAGACTTTCTTTCAGTACCCGTCGTGTATATTTTTTTCGCTGATCCAATTTTTTGTTCAAATCATACCATCCTCATGTTAAAAATTTGTGAAAATCCAACATTTAATAGACGACGTGTTGGAAAACTGACAGAACAAAACAGACTGTCTGTTGAATACCCAACACAGTGTCAATATAATAATAGAATGCAAAGATGTGCGATGCAAGAGAGGATGACGCTTTATCGACTGGACATCACGGGTAATTCAACATAAGAAAAGGATCGTCATTACGTTTTTTATCATCACAATCATCAGTGTGGCAGCTCAATTTGCTGTATCTGTAAATTACAATATGGCAGATTATCTGCCTGATGACGCACCGTCAATCGAGGCGGTTGATATCATGCAGGGTGAATTTGACGAACCTGTACCGAATGCGAGAGTGATGATTCAGGATGTCACTATTGCTCAAGCGCTTGATTATAAAGAGCAGCTCGAAGGAATTGATGGAATCAGCAGCGTCACATGGCTCGATGATGTCATGGATCTGACTGTTCCGCTTGAAATGGCAGATGATGAAATGATGTCATCTTACTACCAGGACGAGGCAGCGCTGATTTCCATTACAATTGAAGATGAAAGAGAAGTGGAAGTCACGAACGCAGTGTATGACCTGATTGGTGAAGAAAATGCACTGACAGGTGAAGCGGTCACGACTGCAGTTTCTCAGCAAATGGCCGGTGACGAATCAATGTACGCAGCGCTATTGCTTGTTCCGATTATTATTCTGATTCTGATATTGTCGACGAACTCATGGATTGAACCGGTATTTTTCTTAACAGCAATCGGTGTATCGATTCTGATCAACTTAGGAACAAACATATTTTTAGGAGAAGTTTCATTTATCACACAGTCAGTCGCTCCGATCCTGCAGCTGGCGGTGTCGCTCGACTATGCCATATTCCTGCTTCATAGTTTTTCTGACTACCGTAAAAAAGTGGAGGATCCGACTGTTGCGATGAAGCTTGCGATGAAACGGTCTTTTCCTGCAATCATAGCGAGCGCATCTACGACATTTTTCGGATTTATGGCGCTCACATTTATGGAGTTTGGCATCGGGTCAGATTTAGGGATTAATCTCGTAAAAGGTATCCTGCTAAGTTTCATCAGTGTCATTATCTTTTTACCGGCACTGACCCTCATGTTTTATAAATGGATTGACCGGACAAAACACCGTCAGTTCATTCCAGACTTTAAAGGTGTAGGGAAACGTGTCATTAAGTTCAGAGTGCCAAGTTTGATACTTGTACTGCTGCTCATTGTCCCAGCCTTTTTAGCTCAAAACAATACGACGTTTATTTACGGAGCCGGGGAGCATCCGGAAAATACCCGGGCAGGTCAGGATGCCATTGCAACTGAAGAGGTTTTTGGAAAAGAAACGCCAATGGTGCTGCTGGTACCTGCTGAAGACAGAGGGACAGAGGAAGAACTTGTCCGCGAGCTTGAAACGCTAGAGCACGTCTCAGGTGTTATGTCATATATCAATATTGCTGGAGCAGCCGTTCCACCGGAATATCTCGACGAATCCGTAACGGAACAGTTCTATTCAGAACATTATGCAAGAATCACAATTTTTGCAGACACTGCAACGGAAGGTGAGGCTGCATTCTCACTCATTGAAGAAGTCAAAGAGACTGCGGATCGCTATTACGATGACACGCATTTGCTCGGTGAAAGTGTCACTTTATATGATATGAGAGAGATTGTTCAGAAGGATAATACGTTAGTAAATATCATGACAGTTGTGACGGTTGCATTGGTTTTACTCATTACATTCCGTTCACTCTCAATTCCGGTTGTGCTGTTAATTACGATTCAGGCATCAGTTTGGATCAACCTGGCAATTCCGTACTTTACTGATGCGCCGCTTGTCTATATCGGCTATCTGCTGATCAGTACGATTCAGCTCGCTGCTACAGTGGACTACGGCATATTATTTACAGAGAATTACTACAAACTCAGGCAGGAAATGCCGGCACTTGAAGCGATTAAGAAAACAATTGATGAAAAGCTGTTTGCGATCTTCGTATCTGCTTCAATTCTTTCCAGCGTCGGCTTTATTCTCTGGCTGACTTCAACCAACCCGGTGGTCTCTTCAATCGGCTTACTGCTTGGAAGAGGGGCGCTGCTGGCGTTTATCATGGTTGTATTCGTTCTGCCGGCACTGCTGGTGATTTTTGATAAAGTGATTGAAAAAACAACATGGAAAGCAAACTTTTATAAGGGGAAATGACAATGAAATTTAAACGCACAAGCGCAGGTTTTGCAGCATTTCTACTGGCAATGCCAGCGCTTCTGGTCTCAGCAGAAACACAAAATACTGCTGAAAACAACGAACAGGCAGGAGAAGGCGCTTTTGATAAAAAAACAGAAGTCGTCTATGCAACGCTCGATGCTGCCGGTGATCAAAAGGATCTTTATGTCGTCAATAACTTCACTGTCAGTAACTTCGGTGAGATTACTGATTTCGGTGAGTATACCAGCGTTCAAAACCTGACTGACCTGACACCAATTGAACAGCAGGAGCGTCAGATCACACTGAACGCGCAGGAAGAAGAATTCTATTATCAGGGTAACCTTGAGAACCGTGCCCTGCCATGGGATTTTGATATCAGCTACTCGTTAAATGGTGAAGCTGCAGCTGCTGATTCCCTGGTTGGTCAGGAGGGGGCGCTCAAGATTCAAATTGATTCCTCCCAAAACACTGCCGGAGAAGAACTCTTTTTTAACAACTATATGGTTCAGATCACAATGACATTTGACGGTGAGCGGGTTAAAAATATCGAAGCGACTGATGGAACAATTGCAACTGCCGGTAAGAATAGACAGGTGACGTTTACCGTGCTGCCAGAAAAAGAAGAAAGCTATACAGTCAGCGCAGATGTAACGGATCTTGAAATGGAAGCGATTGAAATTGCAGCCGTCCCGTCATCGATGTCCATTGATGAACCGGATACAACAGAAGTGAAAGAGGAAATGACATCACTTTCTGATGCCACTGCTGAAGTGAATAACGGCGTGGGTGAGCTGCAGACCGGAATCGCTGAGCTGAATAATGGTACAGCGAGCCTGTATGACGGATCAGCGCAGTTCCGGGATGGCATCACGCAGCTTTCGCAAAATGCCGGTGGATTAATAGAAGGATCATCTTCTATTCAGCAGGCATTAAATCAGATGAGTGAATCTGTCGGAGCGGGTATTGGCGACGTTGATACAAGTGAATTCAGTGAGCTTCCGGGCGCATTCAGACAGATCGCCGGCGGACTTGATGAAGTAGGAACCGGTCTGACAAACTTAAGCGGAAGCTATGAGCAGGCTTACCATGCGCTCAATCAGGCCATCGCAGGGATGCCTGAACATCATGTGAGTGAAGCGGAGATCGCAGCGCTTTATGAAAGCGGAGCAGATGAAGCAACAGTCAATAAGCTCGTTGAAAGCTATCAGTCATCACTTGCTGTTAAAGAAACATACAGACAGACGCAGGAAGCATTTGCAGCCGTCCCTGGTGCACTTTCAGGTAGTACAGGTGCTTTAGGTGAAATGAGCAGTAGCCTGCATACGATTGCTGACCAGCTTGAAAATGGACTCGCAGCAACCAATATGGATGAATCACTGGGTCAGCTGCAGCAGGGACTTGCAACGCTCGCAGCAAACTATGCAGAATTCCATTCAGGATTGAATGAATATACCGGCGGCGTCAGTCAGCTTGCAGGTTCATATGGGGAGCTGCACAGTGGACTTGGCGGATTGACAGGCGGTACTGATGAGCTTAAAAATGGTGCAGGCGCGTTATACAGTGGAACATCAGAGCTAGCCTCAGCTACAAGCGAGCTGCCGGATCAGCTTCAGGTAGAAATTGATGCGATGCTGAGTGAATTTGATAAATCAGATTTCGAGCCGGTTTCATTTGTATCTGAGGAAAATGAAAGTGTTGAATCGGTTCAATTTGTCATTAAGACAGACAGCGTGAAGAAAGAAGATGCTGAAGAAACAGAAGAAGAAACTGTGGAAGAGAAGAGCTTCTGGGATCGTCTGCTGGACCTTTTCAGATAAAGGGTTCGTGGAAAAACGTTTAGGGTTCGTAGAAAAATGTGCGCGGTTCGGAGAATAGCCGCTGCTGTTCGTAGAAAGACAGGTCGCGTTCTTAGAATAAACACAGATGTTCGCGGAATCATGTCTAAATACCTACATGTTAGATGTACAATTTCATAACCATCTTCCGGCTGACAGGCATAATTCACCTGTCAGCTTTTTATCATTAAATTATTATCACAACAGCTTTACAGTTTACTTTTAGAACATTTGTTCGTATAATAAAAGTAAGAGGAGGAATGGTCATGAAAGAAAAATTGTTCCGCTACTGGAAGCAGGGGCTTGTGGTCAAAATGATTTATATGAAAAGTGATGGCGTTTGTTCAGAACGCAGAGTTTTAATCAGGAAGCTTGGAGATACATCATTTACAGCATTTTGCCTTAAAAGAAGAGCGGTTCGGACTTTTCACTATGACCGGGTACTCTCTATGAAACCTTTGATTAAAAAAGAAAAACTGATTATTTAATCATGTGAGAAGAGTCCTCTCAGAAGATCACTATTGAAGGCTGATCTTATGAAAGGACTCCTTTTATTACCTATTGTTTTCCTCTTTTTCTTCTTCCATTTCTCTGATCGTTTCATACCGCTGACGCTGTCTGTATCCGTACGTTGAAGATAACACAACTTCTTCATCTTCAAGCGCTGAACCAAGAGCACCAATGATCGTTGCGACACTGGTAGCCGTCCATGCAATATAAAAATAATTGATGTACCCTGTATCAGGTGAAACCTCTGATTGCAGAAGGCTCATTGGAATCAGCACCATCACTGCAATCGAAAACAGTATGAACAGCAGCCCGTAATAAAGACATACTGAAGTAAATAAGGTCAGAAATGTTGTCGCATTATACAGTTTTCTAATGTGGACTTCTTTCTCAGTCACTCTCTTTTTTTCCCACAGGTTATGAGCAGATATTATCCAGAATACCATTGCCAGAATTGAGATAACCGAGAGCATGAACATGCGCCATACACTGTAATCGTTACTGAGAAGCCACAAAGTAGGAAATACAAGTGCGTAAGTACCGGTTGTAAATGCAATCATGATTACCTTTTTAAACGAAGGGAACATCGCCCAAGGCTGATTAGCCCGAACCATGCCGGTAACAAGTCTCAACATACTTCCACCGTAGGAATTCACTTTAAATTGAACATCTATATTCTCTGTCCCTTCAGGCGTTTCTCTTTTAATTGGTGAAAGCTTATCAATGCCCCTTCTCCCGACCAGACGCTTTGGATCTCTATTTTTCAGGTTTCTATCTTCCTGCTGATCTTTATGCTCCAGCCGTACTTCCGCCTTTTCACGTCCTTCTTCAGTACTCGTGTAAAACATCTCATTGACCAGCTGAAGAATCGAATCTCTTACCCTTCTTGCAAGTGGCACAGCGCCTAGTCCGGGTAGGCTGATCAAAGCGACACCTTCCTCCTGATAAGCTTCAGCTATAATCGCTTTCTTCATTTTTAAAAGTGGAAGGTCCGTCAGGGCGACAGTGAAATCCCATTCATTTTCAGATCTTTTTTCAATAATCGATTTCATGACTTCATCTGACTGATCAGTTCCTCCTGTTAACGAATCGACTTTACAATCAATCTTCCATTTCCGCGTATCATCCACATAATATGCCAACAGGTCAGGCAGATCGCTTTTGATGGTCCCAACCAGTTCACTGGGATAGCCGGGAGCAGTAATTAATCCCAATGTATAATATGAATCGCTCATCGTATCACCACCTCAGGTATGTACTTTCTATTCCTTTAACCTAAAATGATGTAGTTAAAAACTTTAATTTCCAATTAATCGAATTTATATTAGATGTATGTGAAAAAAAATGATGAATTTTTGAAGAATCAGATGAAGATCACTGTTTTTTATCGATGACATTGTACAAATTACATTGATTAAAATAGTTGGGATTAATCTATTGACCTTCACGTTGCGTAAAGCCTTATGCTTAATTTGTCAGGAGGGGTGCAGATGGAATATACGGTACATCAACTTGCAAAGCTGTCTGGTGTGAGCGGCCGCACACTCAGATATTATGATGAGATTGGTCTATTGAAACCTGCAAGAATGAGTTCTTCAGGCTATCGCATTTACGGCGGAAAAGAAGTGGATCTGCTGCAGCAGATTCTGTTTTACCGGGAGCTCGATGTCAGCCTGGAAGAGATCACAAAAATCATTCATCATCCGGACTTTGACCTGGTTCCGGCTTTGCAGCAGCATATTCAAAAACTGCAGGATAAACATGCCCGTCTTGAACAGATTATTTCAACCGTTCAAAAGACGATTGAAAGTAAAGGAGGAGGCATTTCGATGTCAGATCATGAAAAGTTTGAGGGGTTTAAGCAAAAAATGATCGATGAAAATGAAGAGAAATACGGTAAGGAAGTCCGCGATAAATATGGTGATCAGTTAATGGACGACAGTAATGCTAAAATGATGGGGCTGTCAGAAGCAGATTACGTGCGTATGAATGACATTGAAAAATCGTTTATTTCTGAACTGAAAAAAGCATATGAAACAGGTGACCCTGCTTCAGCTGAAGCGCAGAAAGCAGTAGACCTTCACAGAAAGTGGCTTGCCTTCACATGGCCGAAATATTCAAAAGAAGCACATGCGGGTCTTGCAGATATGTATGTGAGCGATGAACGGTTTACTGCATATTACGATCAGCACATTAAAGGCTTAACAGTATTTTTGCGTGATGCGATTTACGTTTATGCAGGTAAATAATGTACAGGAGCGAATCTCTTGAACGTGAAGAGGTTCGTTTTTTTGTGCATAACATGCTGAGATGGAAAACCATAGCGCACTATTTTTCATAAAATACTTTACAGAAAATTTGGCTTTTTCCTAAAATAGAGTTGTTTTTTTGAACAAAGTATAATAAAATTACTGACATTATTAAAACCAACTAAATTTATCAGGATTAAGGGAATTGGAGGTTGGCAGGTTGAGTGATTCAGTTATTGAGATAAAAGAGCTTTCTAAAAGTTATCCGGGCAGTGAGAAAAGAGAACAGGTATTAGAAAATATTCAATTTAATATTAAAAAGGGAGAAACGATTTCAATACTGGGTCAAAGCGGGTGTGGAAAAAGTACGCTGCTGAATTTGATTGGAGGATTCGAAACACCAGATAAAGGTAGTGTGAATTTTAATGGTGAACCAGTTACCGAACCGGGCAGAAAAAGTGTCATGTTATTTCAGCATTATGGTTTGCTGCCATGGCGGTCAGCGTTGAAAAATGTAGAGCTTGGCATAGAGGATCTGCCACTCAGTACGGGTGATCGTAAAAAACGTGCGCTGCATTACTTAGACATGGTTGGTTTGGCAGATAAGGCAGATCGATTTCCGCGTCACCTCTCAGGTGGGATGCAACAGCGTGTAGCAATTGCAAGAGCGCTTGCCATTGAACCTGAATTACTTTTAATGGATGAGCCATTTGGTGCGCTTGATACTTTTAACCGTTATTACTTGCAGGATGAACTGTTGAAGATTCAAAAAGAAGCAAAAACAACTGTAGTACTCGTTACACATGATATTGACGAAGCAATCTATCTTTCCGACCGGGTGATGGTCATGCGCTCTAATCCAGGGCACATTCAGAAAGAAATTAAAATTGATTCATATAAACCGAGAGACAGGAGCAGTGACGATTTTCAGTATTACCGGAAAATGATTTTGGAGGAGTTCCAATTGGCCAGCTCAAAACCGCCAATTGAATATAATATTTAACCGGATGGAGGAAAAGAAATGAAACGTCAAAAATTGATTAGCCTTAGTCTTCTTTTAGCTGTATCGATGGTGTTAAGTGCGTGCGGTAGCAATGACAGCGGTGAAGGCAGTTCAGATAAACCTACAATAAAGCTTGGGTATTTACCGATTACACATGCAGTACCTCTGTATATTGAAGCCCAGATGAATGAAGAGGAGGATCAGCCGTTTAATATTGAACTGGTTAAATTTCCGTCGTGGCCAGATTTGATGGATGCATTGAATACGGGGAGAATTGATGGTGCTTCAGCACTTGTAACTGTTGCTATGAGAGCAAAAGAGCAGGGAATTGACCTGAAGGCAGTAGCGCTTGGTCATCGTGATGGTAATGTGCTGATTGCTGCAAATGAAATTGATAGTGTTCAGGACCTTGTCGGAGAAACGTTTGCTGTTCCTCATAAATTCTCAACTCACAATGTTCTTTTATATCAAATGCTGAAGACAGAAGGCGTGGCATATGAAGATGTGGATGTTGTAGAAATGCCACCGGCTGAAATGCCTGCTGCACTTTCAGAAGGAAGAATCGCTGGTTATGTTGTAGCAGAACCATTCGGTGCCCAGTCAGTTGTACTGGAGACAGGAAAAGTTTTATATCAGGATAACGAAGTATGGGAGAATTCAGTCGATTGTGCACTAATCTTACACAATGATTTTATTCAGGATAATCAGGAGACTGCTCAGGCGTTTGTAAATAGCTATGTAGAAGCAGGTAACAAAGCGGAGCTGAAGGATGACCATGTAAAAGAAATTTCATCAGAATACATGGATGTAAATGATGAAGTAATGGATCTTTCATTTGAGTGGATCTCTTATGATGACTTAAGAATTCCTGAGGATTCCTATGAACAGCTGAGAACATATCTTAAGGAGATGGGACTGACAGATAACCCGCCTTCCTACGAAGAATTTGTAGACCAAACTCTAATAGACGAAGCGATGTGATTGGATGAAATGGCTTAAAAAATCTGGAAATGTATTCATTGGTGCAACTATCATCATAGCCATTTGGCAGGTGACTACGATGTTGACTGATATGCCGGAAGCACTTCTTCCTACACCGTTAATGGTCGCTCAGGGCATTGTCAGTCTGATCGCTGATGGTACATTATTCGAGCACCTCAGTGTCAGCATGCTGCGTTTTTTGGCAGGGTATCTTTCAGCTGTTGTACTGGCTGTTTTTCTGGGCCTTCTGCTTGGCAGGATGGAAAGAGTATGGGCGGTCGTTGACCCGATCGTTCAGGTGTTAAGACCGGTGTCACCAATTGCATGGTCACCTTTTATCGTCCTGTGGTTCGGTATTGGTAATGCACCAGCGATCGTAATTATTTTTATTGCGGCATTTTTCCCAGTGCTGCTGTCAACGGTTTCAGGTGTGAAAAAGGTTGATCAGACCTATTTAAAGCTTGCTAAGAACCTTGAAATCAAACAGCCGCAGCTCATGACTAAAATCATCTTTCCTGCTGCTTTCCCATCTATTGCAAATGGTCTCCATATTGGATTAGGTACCGCCTGGATCTTCCTCGTCTCAGGGGAGATGGTGGGATCTCAGTCAGGGCTGGGATATTTAATTGTGGATGCTAGAAATCTGTTGAGACTTGACCTGGTCCTTGCGGGCATTATATTCATTGGAATTTGTGGATTGCTGCTTGATAAAGGAATCAGATTGTTTGAGAGATGGATTGAAAAGCAGTGGGGCGTAATACCGAATGATCAGAAATAATAAAAGACAGAGCATCATGTCTCTGTCTTTTATTACACATTAATCCACTTCAACGACTGAAAGTTCATCAACATTTTCATCGCAGTGTGGACAATAGTAAGCAATATTCACTTCTGTCCGACATTTTTCATGAATTAATTTTTTATAGCATTTATCCAAATTTGCTCTACCCCATAAAATAATTGCGTTAAAAACATCTTCAAGATCTTGACCGCTCTCAGTGAGGTTGTATTCATAGCGTGGTGGATGGTCGGAGTATAGAGAAGCTGAGATCAAGCCGCTGCTTTCTAAATACTTCAGGCGATCCGAAAGGAGATTGGATGAAATTCCATTCAGTCCTTTTTTCATTTCACTGAACGTTTTTCGGCCAGTCAAAATTTCATGAACGATCAGTAATGTCCACCGGTCACCGATGATATTTAACGTTTGGGCGATGTTACATGGTAAGTCGTATGTTGCTTTCATTGTCGTCCCTCCAGGCTATTTTACATTATCTAGAGCATAACATATTTTAAATTCGTAACAAGGTTGATTTTTTGAACTTAGTATAATAATATAACCCTAACAGCTAAAGCTGATTATTTTTATCGGAATTATTCAATTTTAAAAAAGGAGCGGTTAAAATGAGTTTATATTTAGTGGAATCAACTTTAAAAAAGGCGATCAGTCATAAGGAAGGTTTTGAGAATGAAACATCAGCATTAAAAACATCGTTTGCATCAAATGGGATTAACCTGATAGAAGTTCAGGTTTCAAAAGATTTCAGCCGAGTGTTCTATATTTTTGAAGCAGATGTAGCTGACCAGCTTGAATCTTTACTTAAAGAGAAAAATATTCAAGTTGATTTATTAAAAGAAGTCAGAATCGTCGGAAAAGATCTGGATGAAGTGAAGAAGGAAGCGAACAACGTAAATTATCTCGTTGAGTGGAATCTTCCGGAGGATCTGACGATGGATCAGTATTTAGCACGCAAGAAGAAAAATTCAGTTCACTATGCAGAAGTACCTGAGGTATCATTCGCAAGAACGTATGTATGCGAAGATATGTCGAAATGTCTCTGTTTCTATGATGCACCGGATGAAGATGCAGTAAAGCGTGCGCGTGAGGCTGTTAAGACACCACTTGACTCCATTACAGAAATTAATAAGTAAGTCGCATCTCCTCCGGGAGGGCTAGTCCCGGAGGTTTCAAGCATGCATGATGAGATGGGAGGCAATAAGATGCTGAAAGAAAACACAGAGGTTGAAAAAATTGTAGCACCTTTAATAAGCAATAAATTGAAGCCTCATGTGAAAAAAATAGATTTGGAAGCATTTTATGCAGAAGATTATTTGAAAAGCTTAGGAGAGGCAGGGTTATTACTTTCTCCCGGTCAGGTTACTGCAGAAGTGGTTGCAAGAGAAATGGCAGTTGTAGAAGAAACAGCGAAAAGCTGTATGACAACCGCGTTCAACCTGTGGTGTCATTTGGCATCGCTGACATATATACGCAGCAGTGATAATCAGCTGTTAAAAGACGAACTGCTCAAAAAGCTGGAAGATGGGTCTACACTTGGGGCTACCGGGCTTTCTAATCCAATGAAAAATTATGCAGGTTTAGAAATGCTGCATTTAACAGCTGAAAAGGCTGATGATGAGTACATCCTGAATGGAAATTTACCTTCAGTATCTAATTTAGGTCAGGATCATTGGTTCGGTGTAGTTGCATCCGCTGATGAGAATCATGAAGTAATGGCGCTTGTACCTTGTTATACCGGTGGACTGACACTGAAGGAGAAAGCTGAGTATCTTGGTGTGAACGGAAGTGCTACGTATGCCTGTCAGTTCCGGGACGTTCATATCCCTGCGAAATATGTGATTTCTACCGATGCGCAGAGCTTTGTTCAAAGCATTCGTCCATACTTCGTGCTCTATCAGATCCCGCTAGGCTTTGGTGTAACGGCTGCTTCTATTCAGTCTATTGAGAAGGCTTCAGCTAAACAGGGTGGTGCGAACGCCTATTTATCTGTCCAGGCTGATGAGCTGTCACAAGAACTTAAGCTGCTTCGAAATCGGGCTGACCATTTAATCGCAGAAAATGACTGGCAGGAGATCCTAAAAGTTCGTCTTGAAACAGCACAACTTACTTTAAAAGCTGTTCAGGCGGATATGCTGCACAACGGAGGTGCAGCTTACCTTCAAAAAAGCCATCCTGCACGAAGGCTCAGGGAAGCTTACTTTTTAGCAAATCTCACGCCTACCATCAGACATCTCGAAAAATTGTTGGCTAACTAACAGAAACGTCGCCTAATGCGGCGTTTTTTTTATTCGATTAATTGACCTTGTCGTGCACCACATAGTTTAAGATAAACACAGGGGGCTGGTCATGATGTACAAAGTACGTGAATTTGCTGAAATTACGGGTTTGAGCAGAGAGACACTTCGATATTATGCAGAGGTCGGCCTTCTTGAGCCTGCTTACATAGATCCGGAAAATCGTTACCGTTATTATGACGATGGGAGCTATTTTTTAGCGAGCCTGCTTGTGAAGTTGAGGAGTTTCGGCTTCAGTATTCAGGAAATGTCTGAAGTGATGAGAGATGAATCTTTTGAAAACCTGGAAGCTATGCTGAAGCAGAAGCGGCAAAAAATATTGAATGAAATTGAGGAAATGAAGGCTAAGATCGAAGAAATTGATCAATTTTTAGAATCTGGAAAGGATGATGAAATGTGATTACGTGGAAAGAAGAAATATTAATTGATGCGAATATTGAACACGTGTGGGACTTGTTCACAGATAAAAATATTAAGAGAATTATGCCAAAGGTCATGTCACACGAACTGGTAGAAGGTGAAGAAACGGAGGCAGGCGCGAAGCACCAGCAAACCTATAGTGAAGGTAAACGTGTAGAAACTTACACAGTGCATACTCTGGCGTATGAAGATCATGAAAATGAGAAATTCAAGAAAATCAGCTTTGTGTTAGGCAAAGCGTTTGATATTACTTTTTCTTTTAGATTGTTAAAAGAAAGTGAACAGCAGACCAGGCTGATTTATGAGGGAGTTAATAAGGGAGCTAATTTTGTTGGCAAAGCAATGATGAAGCTTGCAGGCAAAAAACAGGATAACAAAGTGGTCTTTGAATTCCTTGAAAGAGTGAAGAGTGAAGCTGAGCGCACTTCCTGAGTATAAGATTGAAAATTCTTAATTTAAAAGATTGTATTGACTTATCCAACTGAATCACTTATATTTCAACAATCATTAATAATTAAATACACATCTTCTTATGATGAGAGGCGGAGGGACTGGCCCTTTGAAGCCTCGGCAGCGGACTCGAGCGTTGAGTACTGTGCCAATTCCAGCAGGCGTTTGCCTGAGAGATAAGAAAAGTTGTTTGCTTTTATTAGCCTCTTCTTTTTCTTATTGGAGAGGTTTTTTCTGTGTCTGAAAAACCTGTTCGTATTTTGCTTTAAGAGAAAGTAATACATTCGGTAAAGTCAGGACACGAAAACGATAGATAGGAGGCTTTTTTTATGGAACAGGAAACAATGAAGAGCAATCCGCTTGCTCTTATACCCTTTGGTGTTTTTATTTTACTTTTTATCGGATCAGGAATTTTAACAGGTGACTTTTATTTCATGCCTGTATTAGTAGCATTGTTCACAGCGATTTTAGTGGCAATGTTAATGAACAGAAAGACAGATTTTCAGACGAAAACGATGCAGCTTGCTAAGGGTGGCGGCCATCCGAATATCATCCTAATGGTCGTGATTTTTCTTTTAGCCGGTGCATTTGCTTCAGTAGCAGAAGGTGCAGGTGCAGTTGATTCAACAGTCAACCTTGGGCTGTCACTGCTTCCTCAGAACCTGCTGATTGTCGGGCTGTTTGTAATTGCGTGTTTTATTTCAATTTCAATGGGAACTTCAGTCGGAACAATCGTTGCACTTGCACCAATCGGTCTCGGGCTTTCTGAACAGACTGATATTGGGGTTGCATTAGCGATGGGTGCAATCGTCAGTGGTGCAATGTTTGGTGATAATCTATCAATCATTTCTGATACCACCATTGCAGCTGTGCGTACACAGGGTACGAAAATGAAAGATAAATTTAAGGCGAATATTTTTATTGTTCTGCCTGCAGCAATTATTACAGCAATCATCTTTGGGGTAATGACAACAGGTAACAGCGCTTCTATTGATGGGGATAACCCTTATAATCTTGTTCAGGTACTGCCTTATCTGGGCGTCTTGATTTTTGCTGTAGCCGGTGCAAATGTGATTCTGGTTTTACTTGGCGGAATCATCTTTGCAGGTGTTGTCGGTCTGGCGCTCGGACAATACAGTTTTATGGACTTAATCGGGTTGATTGGAACAGGTTTTTCAAATATGCAGGAGCTTGCGATGATCGCGATTCTGCTTGGAGGACTTGTTGAATTAATCAGAGCAAACGGCGGAATTGAATTCCTGCTTCAGTCAGTCACAAAGCGTGTGAAGACGAAAAAAGGTGGGGAAGCTGGTATCGCCGGACTTGTGAGTACAGTAAATCTGGCTACAGCGAATAACACCATTTCGATTATTACAGCAGGACCACTCGCAAAACAGATTTCAGATGAGTACGGAATTGATAACCGCAGATCAGCCAGTCTGCTCGACATTTTCTCAAGCTCTGTACAGGGTATAATCCCTTATGGTGCGCAGCTTCTTGCCGTTGCAGGTGTAGCAGGTATTTCGCCGGCGGAAATTGTACCATATTGTATCTATCCGATCTTGCTTGCTTTATCAGGGGCAATCGCGATTGCGATTCAGTTTCCACGTTTTAAAAAGAAAGTTGCTTAACAGATAAATGTCCGTGTGGTCACCATGCTGGTGTTTTTCATATAGTTAATTATACGCTGACCCCCAAAAGTTCAACTTTTGGGGGTCAGGTCACTTAAATGTGGCTACGTTATTAAAGAGCAACTTTAATCTTTTCTTCCATATCAAACGGCTCTGTTGTGGATTCAAAGCGCTCTATTACACGTCCATCACGATCAACTAAAAATTTCGTGAAGTTCCACTTAATAGAATCTCCAGACATATAGTGAGGGAAACGCTCATTAATGATGGAAACCAATAATTTTGAGGTAGGGTGAGTCATATCAAAACCCTGAAAAGGTATTTGTTCAGTCAGATAGTTGAATAGTGGAGATGCATCCTGATCTCTCACATTAATCTTCTTGAAGATAGGAAAGTTCACACCGTAATTCATTGAGCAAAACTGTGTAATCTCTCCGTCGTTAAGCGGCTCCTGCTCAGCAAATTGATTCGAAGGGAAACCGAGTATCTGCAGCCCTTGTTCCTCGTAACGCTCCTGAAGCTTTTGTAAATCTTCCAACTGTGGAGTGAAGCCACATTTAGTCGCTGTATTAACAATTAATAAAAGTTTTCCCTGGTATGAATCGAGACTTTTTGTAAAGCCGCTTGATGTTTTAACCTTAAAATCGTAAATAGTCATTCGTTCTATCTCCTTAGTGGACAATCTGAACGTATTGTTCAGGCTGCGTATTCAATTTTGTAGAGGTTTTTATACCTATATCCTTTATTGATATAAAGTAAACCCAAAGAACTAAAATTAATTTATATATAGTTAATTTTAACCTTTTTTGGGTGTGTTGAATGATTGAAATACCTACTACTCATAACACCTTTCACAAGAGAGTTCGTAATACATTTTGCATGCATTCATACAATAAGCATTAAAGATCTCTCGAAGGGAGTCATATGTTTTTAAAACAAAGCATGGCGATCATTTTCGGAAGCCTTTTGTTAAGCATCGGAATCAACTGTTTCTTAGTACCTCATCATTTACTTGATGGCGGCATAATCGGACTTGCGTTAATTGTTCATTATTATTTCGAAGTACAGGCAGGTCTGGCAATGATCCTATTAAGTCTGCCGCTTTTTATATATGCATGGTTCTTTAAAAGAGTGTATTTTTATAATAGTCTGCATGGCTTATTGGTTTCATCGTTGTTAATAGACTGGCTATCGCCGCTGAGAACATTTATTCATATGCCGATTTTTCCAAGTATGATGACAGGGGGACTGTTCATCGGTTTCGGTATAGGACTTATGCTGCGTTTTGAAACGAGCACAGGTGGCACAGACCTGTTGGCTCATATGGTTTCGAAAGCGACATCTATAAATGCAGGGGTTCTTATTTTTATCATAGACGGCATTGTTGTACTGCTTGGGTTTAAAACACTTGGACTTCACACATTTTTATATTCGTGCGGAGTGATCACAGTAGTAGGTGCTACTACCGCACTAATCGTACATAAAAAAAGAATCGAGTGACCGGATATTTAAAAAGATCGTGTCCTAAAGCGACCTTTCAAATTGCCTGCTTAAAGTTTCTTGCCAAATCGAACTCTTTCATGTAAGATATCAATATTCAATATATAGTATTGATTGTTTATGAAACAACTACATATAGTGTTGCCAGAAGATAAGATGCGAGAAATCGCTTAAAAGGGAATCCGGTGAGAATCCGGAACTGCCCCCGCAACTGTATGTGCTGACGAAATGAACAGTCCACTGTATAAGAAAGCTCTAACGGGTGCTTATACGGGAAGGGTTCAGAGTAGAGTGACGCACAAGTCAGGAGACCTGTCTTATTTTTTGTTTTCATTTCTTCGGGGTGTGAGGAAAGAAACGATGGCTTTATCAGACAGGTTCTTCTTGTGGACTGTGCTCTTATAATGCAAATCGTTTATCTTACCGCCTATTCCGATGGGCGGTTTTTATTTTGTACTTTTCCTTTTAATCTACCCTTGAAATAGTTGTAGATAATTCTAGCAATCCCCAGCAGCCTCTTGTAGTGGAGGACGTAGACTCCCGCCCCAGGAAGGGACAGGTGAGACCCCGCAGGCGAAGCCGAGGAGGCTCACCGCCCGGGGGCAGGAAAGCGAAGTCCTCCACGGAAAGGGGCTGCGGTGTCTGCTGAAAACCTAGTAACTTATATAAATCGGAGGGGAACAACATGACAGCAATACAAAAACAAATCAATCTCAATCAAACACTGCAGACAATCAAAGACACTGCAGTTGAATACAAACTGGATGCAACAGAATTGATGGCACAGCTCTCACACCGGGAAGACACCGCCAGAGACTATGCGATGCATTATGCACTGAACAATGTCGCGATGGATACACCTGACTGGACGTTTTTAGCAGCGAGATTATATCTGGATGAACTGTATGAGCAGGCGTCTTCAAACAGAAAATATGACCCGTCTCAAAAATACGGGGACTTCCATGAACTGATTGAAACCTTAATACATAAAGACATTTACAGTGAAGAGCTCAATACTTATTCAACAACTGATATTCATGAACTGGGCCGGGTGATTGAACCTGAACGAGACCATCTCTTCAATTATATCGGCCTGTTTCTTCTTGCCGACCGCTACCTGGCACGCGATCATGACCGCAATCTGTTCGAGCTGCCGCAGGAGCGTTTTATGGTTATTGCCATGCTGCTGATGAAAGATGAGGAACCATCGAAACGTCTCGGGTTTGTAAAAGAAGCGTACTGGGCGATGAGTAACCTTTACATGACAGTCGCTACACCAACATTATCAAACGCTGGTAAAAAAAGTGGACAGCTTGCTTCATGTTTTATTGATACTGTGGAAGATTCGCTGGACGGCATTTACACAAATAACTGGGATATCGCAAGGCTCAGTAAAGACGGCGGCGGGATCGGTGTGTATTACGGAAAAGTGAGAGCGCTTGGTTCTGATATTAAAAAGTTTAAAGGGAATTCATCAGGTGTGATTCCGTGGATTCGTTTGTTAAATAACACGGCAGTCAGTGTTGATCAGCTTGGTCAGCGGCAGGGAGCAGTTGCTGTCTATCTGGATATTTTTCATAAGGATATGATGAATGGATTCCTGGACCTGAAAACGAATAACGGTGATGAAAGAAGAAAAGCGCATGATATTTTTACAGGTGTCACAATTCCGGACTTGTTTATGCAAAAGCTTGAAGAGACAGATGAAACGGGTCGCAGCATTGGAGAATGGCATACGTTTTGCCCGCATGAAGTGAAAACGACTATGGGATGGAAGGATGAACAGGGTCAGCCGCTCGGGTTGGAAGATTTTTATGATGAAACGGATCAGAAATACTTTACTGAAAAATACGAAGAGGCAGTGAACCATCCGCTGTTGCCGAGAAAAACGTACCGTGCAATGGATATGATGGCACGTATTATGGTGTCGCAGCTTGAGACGGGAACGCCATATATGTTTTACAGAGATGAAGTAAATCGACAAAATCCAAATAAGCTTCAAGAGGGCCGGACGTCTATTTACTGCAGTAATCTATGTACTGAAATTGCACAGAACATGTCTGCAACAACCATTACAAAAGAGTTCGAAGATGAAGACGGGAACATTGTCATTGTCCGAAAGCCGGGAGACTTTGTTGTGTGCAATCTGTCATCTATTAATCTTGCGCGTTCAGTTAAAGAGAACGTACTTGAAAGACTCATACCGATTCAGGTAAGAATGCTTGATAACGTGATCGATCTGAACAATATTTCTGTCGGTCAGGCACAGCGAACGAATAAAAAATACCGTGCGATTGGTCTTGGTACATTCGGTTGGCACCATCTGCTGGCACTTGAAAATATCCAGTGGGAATCTGAGGAAGCCGTTCAATACGCGGACAATTTATATGAAACCATTGCTTTTGAAACGATAAAAGCATCTAAAGATCTTGCAGAAGAGAAAGGGCAGTTCAGCCAATTTAAAGATTCTGAATGGCAGAGTGGACGCTATTTTGAAAGAAAAGGCTATCACGCTGAAAAGTGGAGAGGCTTACAAAAAGAAGTTGTTGAAAAAGGTGTTCGAAACGGCTGGCTGATGGCAGTGGCGCCTAATTCTTCAACAGCGAAAATCGGTGGTTCCACAGATGGGATTGATCCCATTTATGCGGTCGAATATGCCGAGGAGAAAAAGAATTTTAAGTTTAAAGTCACTGTGCCGGATCTTGATCACAAAACATACAGCTACTACAAAAAGAGCCGTCATGAACTGGATCAACTTTGGAGTATCCGTCAGAACGCTGCCCGTCAGAAGCATATCGATCAGTCGATCAGCTTTAATTTTTATGTGAAGCATACGATTAAAGCGAAAGAACTGCTGAATATGCATATGGAAGCGTGGAAAAACGGTCTGAAGACAACGTATTACGTTAGAAGTACATCACAGGCTGAGATTGATGAATGTGAAGCTTGCCACAGTTAAGGAGGAAAATGATGACACAGACACTTAAGAAAATGAAGCTGCTGAATCCGGTGCACCCGAATAAATCAACCGGGATTATTAACGGTGAAAATTCAGGGTTGTTAAACTGGAATGATATTGCCCACCCGCAAATGTACGATCTGTATCAGACACTGCTATCAAACTTCTGGAAAGCGCAGGAGATTAATATGCAGGATGATATTAAACAGTGGGATCAGCTGAGTAAAAAAGAGAAGGATATCTTTCTTCGTATCAATACGCAGCTTGCTTCACTCGACAGTCTGCAGACGCCCACGATGAATCAGGTAATGGATTATGTCACTGATTCAAGCTTTAAGGCCATATTTGCTGTTATTTCACAGCAGGAAGCAGTGCATAATGAATCTTATTCATATATTCTGAGCTCGCTCGTTCCGGTTAGTGAACAGAATCAGAGATTTAATGAAGCCAAAAACGACCCAATTGTAAGAAAGCGTAATGAATATATTTTAGAAGCTTACGAACAATTCCGGGAAAACCCGACACCTTCAAACTTATTTAAACTGGCTGTCAATTCAATCAACCTTGAAGGGATTTACTTCTATGCGGGCTTTGCATTCTTTTATCATCTGGCACGAAACCAGAAGATGCTGAAAACGAGTACGATGATCAGCTATATTCAGCGTGATGAGATGCAGCATGCTTATTTCATGTCACAGTTTATCAGAATTCTTTTAGCGGAGAATCCTGAGCTGAATTCGGCTGAAAATATAGATTATATTTATCAATCTATTGGCAGGGCGGTTGAACTTGAAAAGGAATGGTCACGTGAAATTTTAGCGGAGATCGAGGGAATTGATCTGGACGAATTTGAGCTCTATGTGGAGTATCTGGCAAATAAACGCTTAAGGCAGCTTGGTCTTGAGAATGCATTTGCAGAACTGAAAAATCCGATGCCGTGGATTCAGGTGTTCAGTGATGAAATGATGAATGAGACAAAATCAGATTTCTTTGAGCAGAAGTCCAGAACGTATACAAAGGTGTCGTCTTCCAATGGATTTGATGAGCTTTGAACATTATGATAGTTTATGCAAGCAGGACAGGAAATACAGAGCAGCTGGCCTGGCTAATACAGAAAGAACTTGGACGCAATGGTTTGGCTGCTGATTATACAAGAATTGAAGATTTTGATTTGAATCAGCTGTCTTTTTATCAGGCATGTATAGTTGTCACTTATACCTGGGGAACCGGTGATGTACCCAAAGAAATGGTTTCATTATATGAAGCGTTTGAGCGCAAAGAGGTTTCAGAAATGGTGACCGCTATAGCTGGTACGGGCGATCAGTGCTACGCTCACTTTTGCGGTGCAGTGGACCGGTTTCGGGATATGTTGTACGTTCATAGTAATCTTGCAGTAACCCTGAAGGTGGAGCTTTCCCCGCAGCGCTCTGATGGTGAGAAGTGCGGGATGTTTGTAAAGAAAGTGGTTGAAAGACTTTATTCAGATCCACTTCTTACAACTATTCTCTCACGTTAAATATGAAATGACTTAGGCCGGGCAGTGTTCACTCGCCCGGCCATTTGCTGTCGTTATCCTTTAGCAGACCGAGCAGCTGTTTCCTGCGATCTGACAGTTGTTTTACAGCAGATTCAAATTCTTGTTTCTCGTTTACAGGTATTCCCGCCTCACTCAGTAAAGCGATGTCAGGAATAGGCGGTTCTTCTTTAGCTGATCCAATATGCGTGCCGTGTAAAGTCTGAAGATAGTCATCAATTGAAGACCTGTTTTCTTTCAAAAGTAAAGCATTCGGCCAGTAACGTTTTGGCACGCTGTGATAGATCACTGTGATTGCTTCATCGAGCGCAGCGACAGCCACAACTCCTTCTGTCTGCGCATTAATACTGTGATAATGGTGAAGGATTGGGTAAGCTTTATGCTGAGCTGTCAGCTTACTCAGTTCAGTTGAAAAGGAATTAAGCAGCAGATCGAGGTTATGCAGGTCTTTCCCATTCCAGGCTGAACGGACGATGTCTGCGCCACTTTTACCGATTCCGCTGACACTTTGTGCGAAAGCCCTTTTCTGCGTAACTGCTTCCAGCACTGATAAAAGAAAAGTGACTGCGAATGTAATTGAAAACATCCCCGTACCAGTTGCTATAATCGTCATCATTTTCCAATTGTTCCCATTCGGAACAATCTCTCCATTACCAAGTGTGAAGAACACATATCCGGTAAAATAAATATGATCCATAAAATCTGCCGGGAGACCATTTTCTGTGTTGAAGAGAGCGCCGTACTGACTGGCGAAAACAAATGTCCAGCCTGACCAGAAAAGCACGACCCAGACGATGATGATCATTACAAGGGCAAGCGGTCCGGCAAGACTTAATATTGTTGAATTTCCACCACTGATCAGCTTCGTCACACGCCAGGTCACGTTAGCCAAATTGTTTGTTATAGGACCTGCGCCACCTTCAATCCATAATGTCGTCCAGATAAAATCAATTAATGCGATGACCAGGAGAGTAATCCCAATCCACATATATAGTTCATTCACAATGCAACCTCCTAATATGTATCTCATAGTTTGGTATTTCCTTAATCAGCAGTTTTAAACTGTGTATATTAAAGGGTATTGAAACAGGGAAGGCTATTGTTACGTATAGTCATTAAAGGATGGTGGAGTGAAGGATGGAATCGAAAGCTTATTTGGAAAATGAATTAAACAGGATTAAAAGATGGGAAAAAGATCAAGGTGGAGGATGGTTTTGGGATAAGCTGATGCGTGTCCCATTTAAACTGCTGGACAGGGTGACACCGAAATTTATTCAGAAAAAAATCGGTACACTGCTTGATGAAATTGGTAGTTTCATTCAGACAGGCGGACGCTACCTTGCCAGTGAAAAAAGGGTATACCGGTTTTTTGAACACACAACTGGTCATCATATCCAATCGAAGGAAGATTTTCAGCACGTCCCGGTTGAAGATATGAAAAAAGCTTCATTGAAAGTCGGGACGCGTATGAAAAATACTGCAACTGTTCAGGGAGCAAGCACCGGTGTCGGCGGCATCTTCACTTTGGCCATTGATATCCCTGCCATTCTGACCATCTCCCTTACGACATTGCAGGAAATTGCGATCATGCATGGATACGATCCTGACGATAAAAAGGAGCGCGTCTTCATTATTAAATGTCTTCAATTTTCAACGTCTGATGTTGTTGGGAAAGAGGCAATTTTAAAAGAACTTTCAAATTATCATCATGGTGCAAAATCAAATGATGTCATTTCACAGATTCAAGGATGGCGTGAAGTTACACTTACCTTTACAGAACAGTTCGGATTGAAAAAACTGCTTCAAATTGTGCCGATTGCAGGTATTCTCATTGGTGCGTTAATTAACAGAACGATGATAGATGAGCTTGCTGAGACTGGTACGATGCTGTATCAGAAGCGAAAAATTATGGAGCGGCTGGAGGGAGCGGAGTAGAACCGACTTTGTGGAAAAGGCGTTGGGCGGCGGTCAATCCGACGGTCAAATTGGCTGATGCAACAGTCGGCGTGGCTGTCACGACCGTTGTCGGCCGAAATACGACCGTCAACCCGGGTGTATCGCGCACTCATCAGCGCTCATACAACCGTCAGTGGGCATCATACAACATTTCATGTGCTTATCCCTCTTGATGCTCTTAGGAAACAGGATTTTAGTTTCTTAAAGGCATTAGGAGAGATGGTGCAACAGTCAGTTTGCGGTGATACGACCGTGGTTGGAGCTGTCACGACCGTCGGCGGTCGAAATACAACCGTCAATCCGGGTGTGTCGCGCACTGGGCAGCCACGATACAACAACACACAGCCCTCTACTTTTTGCATTCCCCACTGAACTCTTTTAAACTAAATCCATAACCAAATACTGGAGGAATTAACATGAAGTCAGTACATAGCGATATTCTGCAATTCAGAGGGACGCACTACGATTTTGGTGTATTTCAGGGGAAGAAACTGAAAGATTCATTAACCGTTAGAAATAGAGAAAAGCAGTGGAAGGTCAGAATTCCGCGTTTTTCTGTAAAAGAGCAGGAAGTGAAGGATGCCATTACAAAAGTGGCGCCTGGTATATGGGATGAATTGATTGGTCTCAGAGATTCACTTGAATGGCCGATGGAGCGTGTCATGATGGAGTTCGGGGGATATCGGACAGATTATAAGCGGTCGGGATGTTCGATTTTAACCGGTGATAATTATCTGATCAGAAATTATGATTATATGCCGAAAACGTATGAAGGGCGCTACAGCTTTTTTCAGCCGTCTGATTCGGGGTATGCCATTGCAGGTCCAACCCAGAGAATCACTGGCCGTATGGATGGAATGAATGAACATGGACTGACAATGGGCTACAATTTTATGCATCGCAAAAAGCCCGGGAATGGTTTTATCTGCTGTACGATTGGCCGTCTGATTTTAGAAACGTGTGCCAATGTGGATGATGCGGTTGCGATGTTAAAAGAGATCCCGCACCGTCACTCATTCAGTTATACAGTGCATGATAAAAGCAACCGGACTTATGTAATTGAAACTTCTCCTCGAGGTGTAGCGGTTCGGGAGTCCAATGTATGTACGAATCATTTTGAGATCATGAAGGAAGAAAACAGAAATCATCTGGTAGATTCAAAGAAACGTCTTGATGCTATGAATGAAAATCGGAAGCATCTTAAAACGGCATATGACGCATTCCGGCTGATGAATGATACGGATAAAGGTGTGTTTTCAGATCTTTACAGTCAGTGGGCTGGTACGATTCATACGTCAGGCTACCTTCCGCAGGAGAAGAAAACGTGGTTCGCACTGGGCGGGGACCAGGAACCGGTAGAGTTTGACTTCGCAAAGTGGCTTGATGGGGAAGATGTAATGCTTGAGAAAATCACGGGCGAAGTAAATACGGATATTCCTTTTGTTCATATGGACGAGGGAGCGTATTGGAGTGCGAGGAAGGATAAGGCGATAAAGTAGGCCGACATCCATGTAATGATATGAATAGCTTGTGATGTTTAACAACTCAGTATATTCATTTGATTTATATTTCCATTGACTAAGGAGGAATATTAATGTTCATTTCTATCATTGTCTTTATTACTGCAAGTATTGGACTACTTCTATTATTTAATTGGTTAATGGGTTATAGGAAAGGAAATATAACGATTGATTTCGAAGAGCGCTATTTCAATCAAAAAGAATATGTAGAAGCGATTAAAAATAAACTTGAAAATGAAGGTAGAGAAGTTTATTACGAGGGAAATGGCAGATTTAAGATAGATGGAAAACATTATTTGTTTATTGAGAGAAATGTGAGCATGGGGGGAGTCCCGATGCAAAGGACCATCCTGAAACTTGATGAGTGATTTAATAAACACACAGGGAAAATGGTCACGTGATTCTTCCCTGTATATGTGCACAAAATCAACGATATTATTTAATATAGCTATAAAGTAAAAGTCACTCGCTCAGGCAAGTGACTTTTTCAATCCGGCCAGTCCCCACCTCAGTACGTCCTGGTCACCGGTATCCTTTGCATAGCGTAAAAGCACGGTCATAATAAAGACTGCTTTGAAGCGGGCGAGTTCATGGGTCCGCTGATTTACGTCTCCATAAGCTTCAAAAAAATCTTTGCGCACTTCAGGGGTCATACATGCATATGCGATAGAAAGATCAACAGCGGGGTGGCCGATATGTGCATCTCCCCAGTCAATGATGCCGGCCAGGCGGCCATTGTATACAATCATATTCTTCGGATGCAGATCTCCGTGGAGAGGAGTGGTGCCCGTCGCGTTCTCCCATTCTTCGAGCTGGTCAATATAAGATAACAGTTTTTCATAGAATACTCCCGGAATGACTGATGAAGATTGTTCAGCTATATCGTAAAAGTGATTTTTCCTGAGCTTAGTGGACAACCGCTGCAGATGATCCGGATCAGCATCCACTTTTTCTGAGGGGAGTGAATGCAGTTTTTTCAGGAAAGTACCGATTTGAACAGCATGCTGATGTAGAAAATCAGTATTTGTTTCTTCAGTTAATACATGTCCTCTAATATTTGAAAATCCTACATACGGGTAGTCATCATCTTCAGCCTCCCTATAATAAGCTAATGATGGATATTCAAATTCACTTTTGAATTCAATTTCAGTCAGACTTCTAAGCATTCTGGTTTCAATTCTCATTGCTTCAAACCCCATTTGTCTGCGCGGAAACCTGAATACCCACTCTTCATTGACTTCATAGACAGTGTGATCAAACCCGGTTCCACAGTTTTTAATACCGACTGGCTTTAACTCTGGAAATGCACGTTCAATTTTCTGTTTTGCTTTCTTCATTGAAACCGGATGTGTAGCTTCCCATGGCTTCATCATTCATCACTCTTTCTTTCATCGTCTTAGTTATTTCATCATAACGGCCCTAAATGGAAAAAAGAAGGTGTTTCCTTTAAAAACTTTCAGTCTCAAGTGTATGCCAGTCTCATGGAGGGAATAGTTCACTATTGGAATTTACATACAAGGGAGAGAAGAACATGAGTGTAACAAAATCAAAGAATATTCAGCAGATGTTTCAGGATGTTCGTGCTTATAGCGAGAAACTGGTTGCCGGTATGGAGATTGAGGATTTCATCCTGCAGGCCGATTCTTTCGTCAGCCCGACAAAATGGCATCTGGCTCACACAACCTGGTTTTTTGAAAAGTTTGTTTTAACAGAGTTTATGAAAGGATATGAGCCTTTTAATGAACAGTTTTTCTATCTGTTCAACTCGTATTACGAAACAGTAGGGAAATTTCATCCGCAGTCTATGAGGGGACTGATATCCCGCCCAACTGTGAAGGAAACAATGGCTTATCGTCAGTATGTAAACGACAAGGTAAATGAACTATTGGATACAACCGAAATGACAGACCATTTATATGAGTTGATCGAAATGGGGCTGCAGCATGAACAGCAGCATCAGGAATTAATTTTAATGGATATCAAGTACAACCTTTCATTCAACCCGTTATTTCCTGCTTTATTTGAACCGAAGGAATCGACGAATGTTCAAGCACCTGAGCTGTCGTTCACCTCATTCGAAAAGGGAATGACGAAAATCGGTACGAATGGGGAAGAATTTGCTTTTGATAATGAAACGCCGTGTCACGATACTTTTCTCAATGGCTGTCAAATTGCCAATCGGCCTGTAACGAATCGGGAGTATCTGTCATTCATTGAAGATGGCGGTTATGAGAAAGCAGAGTTGTGGCTGTCTGATGGCTGGCAGCTTGTGAAAAAAGAGCAGTGGGAGGCGCCGCTTTACTGGGTGAGAAATGACGGAGGATGGTCATATTTCACACTAAGTGGATTGCAGCCGGTTGATTGGGAAGCGCCGGTCACACACGTCAGTTATTATGAAGCGGATGCTTACGCACGCTGGGCAGGGAAGCGCTTGCCTACCGAACAGGAATGGGAACATGCGATGAAGAATGAGGAGATAAAGGGAAACTTTATGGATCATGACCGCTATCAGCCTGATGCTCATTACCACGGCGCTCGATTTGAGAAAGCATTTGGTGATGTGTGGGAATGGACGCAGAGCCCATATACGCCTTATCCGCGCAGCAAACCGCTCGATGGTGCGCTTGGTGAATACAACGCAAAGTTCATGTCCAATCAGATTGTGTTAAAAGGCGGATCATGTGTCACGCCGCTTTCGCATATCAGACTGACATACAGGAATTTTTTCTATCCCCATATGAGATGGCAATTCAGCGGGATCAGACTTGCGGATGATCCTGTAGAATCGTGATCGTCCAGCGCCTTGCAGTATACTTCTGCAGGGCGCTTAGTCTTTTGACCTAAAAGTAACATCTTTAGTCGTGATTTTTCGCCTGTTATTGTGTTAGTACAGTAAACGTATATAACAGATTTAGAATTTTAAAGTCTAATATAAAAGCAATGGTTGCGATTACAATAGCATATGTTAGATCTGTATTACTATAAAACAGATGCTGTAACACAAAAATCTCTTTGCGTTATGAAATGGTCTGTGATAATCTTTAACTGACAATTGAATTAATTTGTTTACTGGGGGAGCCGTATGGCTGAGACAGGATTGATCTGAACCCTTTGCACCTGATCTGGATGATGCCAGCGTAGGGAAGTTTGCTTACATAGTGTGACTTCATGTAATTGCCGCTTCCTAAAATAGGTAGCGGTGTTTTTTATTGTAAAGTAAAAAAGGAGGCAGACAATGACTGAAACATGGTACTTCCTTGATTCCGGCCATGGGACACCGGCTTTTAATATGGCGATGGATGAAGTGCTGTTGAATTGGCACAGTGCAGGAAAGATTCCGCCGGTACTAAGGTTTTATGGATGGGAGCCTGCAGGTATATCAGTAGGATTTTTTCAAAAAGTCGGCGGCAGTATAGATCTTGAGAATGCTGAAAAGTACGGTGTTGAGCTTGTGCGGAGACAAACCGGTGGCAGAGCTGTGCTGCACGACCAGGAACTGACCTACAGTGTGCTGATTTCTGAAGATCATCATGCAATGCCGAAATCGGTAAAAGAGGCTTATCTTGTTTTATCCAGAGGAATTCTTGAAGGTTACCGGGAATTGGGAATTCCAGCTGAATTTTCGATGCCTGAAGAAAAAAAGAAGCAGGCGGGTTCTGCAGTCTGTTTTGAGGAACCATCCTGGTATGAGCTGATGGTGGATGGCAAGAAAGCAGCCGGCAGCGCACAAACGCGTAAAAAGGGTGTCATCCTCCAGCATGGTTCAGTACCAATTGAGATGGACCTTGAAAAATTATTTGATTTGTTTATTTATCCGAGTGAAAAAGTGAAAGAACGGGCACGCCGCGCTTTTACCAAACGGGCAGTAGCGATTAATGATGTGCTTGATCGTCCTGTTTCATTCGATGAAGTGAAGGACGCATTTAGAAAAGGTTTCGCAAAAGGGCTTGAAATTGACCTGGAGCCTTTTACACCGCCAGAAGAGATGTTAAATGAGGCAGCAGAGCTTGAGAAGAAGTATAAGAGCGAGGAATGGAGTTATAAGCGGGAAGGGAGACAGAAAATATGACGAATGCAAAAGAACACGTACGTAAACCGGAATGGCTGAAGGTGAAGCTGAATACGAATGATTCATATAAAAAGCTGAAGAAAATGATGCGTGAAAAGAACCTCAACACAGTTTGTGAAGAGGCGAAGTGCCCGAACATTCACGAGTGCTGGAGCGAGCGGAAAACAGCAACATTTATGATCCTGGGAGATACTTGTACGCGAGCTTGCCGTTTCTGTGCGGTCAAAACGGGATTGCCAAATGAACTTGACTGGGGAGAGCCGGAGCGTGTAGCTGAATCAGTTGAAATGATGGGCTTGAAGCACGTCGTTGTAACAGCTGTAGCCCGTGATGACCTGAATGACGGAGGTGCGGCAGTATTTGCCGAAACGGTACGTGCGATCCATCGCCGTCTGCCTAGCTGTACAGTAGAAGTACTGCCGTCGGATATGAAAGGTGATTACGAGAGCCTTCACACGCTGATGGACAGTGAACCTGATATTTTCAATCACAATATTGAAACGGTGCGCCGTCTGACGAAAAGAGTCCGTGCACGTGCGATGTATGACCGTTCCCTTGAACTGCTTGAGCGTGTGAAAGAAATCGCGCCAAACGTGCCGACAAAATCAAGTATTATGGTTGGACTGGGCGAAACGAAAGAAGAGCTGATTGAGGCAATGGATGATCTGCGTGCACACAAAGTGGATATCCTGACGCTTGGACAGTATCTGCAACCGACGAAAAAGCATCTTGATGTCGTGCGATACTACCACCCGGATGAATTTGCAGAGCTGAAAGAAATTGCACTATCAAAAGGCTTTAAGCATTGTGAAGCAGGGCCGATGGTACGTTCTTCTTATCATGCAGATGAGCAGGTAAGTGAAACATCCGCTCAGCGCCGGATTAAGTATTTAAAAGGTGTTGAAGAGGATGGAAGAACAGTAGACAGCCTGCAGTAAATATAATTGAATACAGTTAACCCACTGGGGGAGTCGATCGAATCGACTGAGACGGACTTAAGTCCGGACCCTTTGAACCTGATCTGGATTATACCAGCGTAGGGAAGTGGCCGTATGCGTGAATCTATTAGTATACGCCGCTTTCCATATATGGGAAGCGGCGTTTTTTTATTGGTGAAATTTTTTCTCAGCCAAGCTAAAAAATTTTTTGAAGGAGTGACGTGAAATGACATTTTGCAGAGAAATAAGACAGGAGTGTAATCAGCTTTGGGAAGAGAGTTTTGAACACCCTTTTGTAAAGGGAATTGCGGATGGAACATTACCGATAGACACATTTAAGTTTTATGTCATGCAGGATGCGTATTATTTGGAGCATTTTGCAAAAGTGCAGGCAATTGGCGCTGTAAAAGCTAAAGACCTGAAGACGACAAGGAGCTTTGCGCATCATTCAGAACAGACCTGTGCGGCAGAAATGGCGCTCCACGAATCCTTTATGGATCTGCTCGGCGTAACTCAGGAAGACTGGGCAGCATTTGAACCTTCCCCTTCAGCGTACGCTTACGTTTCACATATGTACCGGTCGGCAGAAGGGGAGCTTGCAGATTTACTTGCTGCAATCTTGCCGTGCTACTGGCTTTACTATGAGATTGGCGAACGATTAAAAGAAGCGAAACCTGATCAGCCAATCTATCAGAAATGGATTCAAACCTATGGTTCAGAATGGTTTGGTGAACTTGTAGAAGAGCAGATTAACAGAATGAATCAGTTAGCAGAAGAACTTCCTGCTGAACGGATCAAGGAGTTGAAAAACCACTTTAGAAGAAGCAGTTATTATGAATGGAATTTCTGGGAACAAGCTTGGACGATGGAGTTTTGGACAATTAACAAAAAGGAAGGTGCCGCTCATGATTAATGAAGTGAGAAAAAAGAAACCACTGATCCACTGTATAACGAATTACGTTGTCGCAAATTTTCAGGCAAACGGGTTGCTGTCGCTCGGTGCATCTCCGGTGATGGGTGATGAGGTTGAAGAGGTAGAAGAATTGGCATCAATTGCTGATGCACTGTCATTGAATATTGGTACTTTGAATCAGCGATCCGTTAAAAGCATGATACTTGCAGGAAAGGCAGCTAATCAAAAAGGCATTCCGATTGTGCTTGATCCGGTAGGTGCCGGTGCAACGCGTTATCGTTTGTCAGTCATTGAGCAAATATTAAATGAAGTAAAGATTTCCGCTTTGCGATGCAATACCGGTGAGTTTGCAGCCATTATGCGAAAAGACTGGGCTGCTAAAGGAGTGGACGCAGGTGAAGGGGACGCTGATATTTCTGACCTTGCTGTACAGGCTGCGAAAAAGTTTAAGTTGATCGTTGCTGTTACAGGAGCAACAGATGTCATAACGAATGGTAAAGTTGTCCATGAAATTAAATCTGGACATGCTATCATGTCGTCTGTTACTGGTATGGGGTGTTTGCTTAGTAGTGTAACAGCAGCTTTCCTGACAGTTGAAGAATCAGCAGATGCGGTTGCAAAAGCCATGCAGTTTTATGGAGAGGCTGGTGAAAGAGCTGCGAAAGTTTCACTGGGTCCAGGAAGTTTTAAAACTGCTTTTATAGATACGCTTTTTTCATTGGCTGAAAGCGATCTGCACAAAGGAGGTAAATTGAATTGAAACAAGTACTGACAATTGCAGGGTCTGATTCCGGGGGCGGAGCGGGTATTCAGGCAGATATCAAAACGTTTCAGGAACTGAGTGTATTTGGAACCTCAGTTATTACGGCAGTGACGGCACAAAATACGCTTGGCGTGACCGATGTTGCACCTGTGCCTCTCAATAATATTCAAAAACAGCTGGAAGCAATCGGTGAGGATTTTGAGATAGCGGCTTTGAAAACAGGTATGTTATTTGATGCTGAGACGATCGAGTTAGTGGCGAAATATATTAAACATTACAACTGGCAGAATCTGATTGTAGATCCTGTCATGATTGCTAAAGGGGGTGCCAGTCTGTTAAAGGAGGAAGCCTCGGAAGCGTTGATCATGGATCTTTTACCACTTGCAGCAGTTGTCACACCCAATATTCCGGAAGCAGAGGCACTAAGTAATATCAGGATTCACGATGAAGAGTCAAGAATGGAAGCTGCAAAAGCAATCCTTTCAACCGGTGTAAGAGGAATACTGATAAAAGGCGGCCATGGAAAAGAGTCTGATTTTGCTGAAGATTTTTATCTAGATCGGCATGGCAGGATGTTGATCCTGAGGGCTCCGCGAAAAAAAACTAATCAGACACATGGAACGGGATGTACATTTTCAGCTGCGCTTGCAGCAGAATTTGCTAAAGGTAAGTCAATCGAAGAAGCATTTTTCATCGCAAAGCAGTTTGTTCACGCCGCTATAACGAATCCTTTGAATATTGGCGCAGGGCATGGACCGACAAATCATGCGGCCTATCGGAGTAATTCTTCAAAGGAGTCGATTCAATATGTACAGTAAACCTTCCATATACTTTATTCTAGGGACACAAAACGCAGTCAACCGGGACCCTCTCAAACTTTTGGAAGAAGCATTAAAAGGAGGGATTAATTATTTTCAGTTAAGAGAAAAAGGATCCAATGCACTCGTGGGACGTGAGCTAAAAGAGTTCGCACTAAAATGTCAGTCATTATGCCGGTTACACAATGTTCCTTTCATCGTAAATGATGATGTTGATCTTGCCCACGACATTCAAGCAGATGGTATTCACGTGGGACAGGAAGATTTATCTGCAGCATCTGTGAGAGCGTACATTGGAAAAGGGATGACGCTTGGTGTTTCGGTACATTCAGTTGAAGAAGCAAAAAGAGCTTTGGAAGATGGAGCAGATTACCTGGGTATGGGTCCGGTATACGGAACTAACAGTAAATCAGATGCAAAGAAACCTTCTGGCGTTACGAAAATTGAGGAAGTGAAAAAGCGGTTTCCTGTTGCGCAGGTTATCGGGATAGGAGGCATCACATCTTATAACGCAGGTCCAGTATGGGAGGCTGGAGCGGCAGGAATTGCAGTTATTTCTGCAATTGTTGATGCAGAAAATATTGCTGAAGAAATAAGGCGTTTGAAGATTTCTTGTACGGGTGTGGAGTAATGAATACTAAAAAACTTGTTTTAATGGCAATGTTAGTAGCCATTGCTGTTGCCGGATCAGCGTTTGTTTCGTTCCCGGCAGGTGTTGCCAGAGCTTACCCTGTTCAGCATGCGATAAATGTTGTAGCGGCAGTCTTATTCGGTCCGGGACCTGCGATCGTGATTGCCTTCATGACTGGTTTTGTTCGCATAGTGACCGGGACCGGATCGCTTCTTGCATTTCCTGGAGGGATGATTGGAGCCGGTTTGGCTGGCATCTTTTATGCAGCTTACGGTCGTGTCTGGCTGGGGGCAATTGGAGAAATCATCGGTACAGGTCTTCTGGCATCATTGATTGCAGTTCCGTATGCAGCAATTTTAATGGGAACTGAAGCAGCAGTTTTCTTTTTCATGCCAGGATTTCTTTTGTCTAGTATTAGTGGCGCCTTGATTGGACTCGTTCTAACAAAGAGATTGAGAGTTGGCGAATCTACAAGGAATTTAAAAGATAGATAAAAAATAAATGTTTTTCACTGTATACGTGGGATCCGGAGCATTTTAGTAATATTCCTATAAAAAAATTTCCAAATAACCCTTTTCAATTATACCTATTAAGAGTATGATAATTACAAAAAAAGGAACGAATCTATGCCCTACTCTAATTCTTTAGAAATTGAAAATATTCTCACAGCTGTCGACCATAACTTAGTCATCGCATTTATAGATCTTAATGGACACTTTGAATATGTGAATGATAATTTCTGCAGAAAAACACAATTTTCGTCTGAAGAATTGATTGACCAGCATTTTTCTATGCTTCTTCCTGATTCAGGTTTTGAAGACCAGGTTTCAGAAGCTTTTAAAAAAGTTCGATCAGGTGATATCTGGCAAGGAGAAGTGCTGAACAGAAAAAAAGACGGAACGCTTTACTGGGTGCATTCAACGATTGTTCCTCTCCTGGATGAAGAAGGCAAACCGGCCCGTTACTTCACCTATAAAAACGATATTTCGGATCGCATTAAAATTGAAAAAAAACTGAAAGCGACTGAGAAACAGCTGGAGCTTTCAGTGAACGAACTAAATTATTTAAAGCATGTTTTAAATCAGTCATCAATTGTAACGATCATTGATCATGACAGGCATATTCTGTATGCGAATGAACAGTTTGAAACACTGATGAATTGCCGTGCATCTGATATTATCGGAAAGAGCCTTGACGTGCTGAATGCCAGGTGTCATCCTGACTGCTTTTATGAAGAAATGTGGCAAACTGTCCGAAGTGGAGATATTTGGTCAGGTGAAGTACAAACTCAAACGATAGATGGAGAAGCCCGTTGGACAAACACGCGTATTTTTCCCTTTATTGATTACGGTGAAAATGCTCACCGGTATATCTTTGTGAGCAATGATATCACTCAGATGAAAAATGCTGAGCAGCTTGCTCTACGCTCAGAAAAACTTTCAGTATTGGGTGAACTTGCTGCAGGGATTGCCCATGAAATCAGAAATCCGCTTACTTCTCTAAAGGGTTTCACTGCTTTATTAGAAGAAAGAGAAACTGAGAAAGATAAAAAAGCTTATATTTCAGTACTTAAATCAGAGATTGACCGGATTGAATACACGGTGAACGAGTTAATGATGCTTGCGAAACCTCAAAAAGTAGAAATGAAGCTTGTGAAAATTGAGGAGCTCGTTCGCAGTATATGTATTTTCCTTCAGCCCGAACTTGCATTGAAAAATATCAATTTGAGCTGCGATGGGAATAGTCCTTCAGCTGAAGTGTTATGTGAAAGTAATCAGATGAAACAAGTCGTGATGAATGTGTTGAAAAATGCAATCGAAGCAATGAGACAGGGAGGACACATTCACATTTCCTATCGCTATAAAGAAAAAGAAATGTCAATTGTGATTAAGGATGATGGAGACGGAATGCCTGAAGAAATACTTCAGAAGATCGATACGCCTTTTTTTACAACGAAACAAACCGGGAATGGTCTTGGAATTCCGATGTGTCACAACATTATGAAACTGCATCATGGAGAAATGAAAATCTCCAGCATCGTAGGGGCAGGAACAGTCGTTGAATTGGTACTCCCGTATTAAATAAAAAACGTTCAGCTCAATTCGCTGAACGTTTTTTAAACGGGCTTTTCTGTGAAACTGATTGTCTGTCTAAAAAGTTTTTTCAGATCAGTTGGATCGGTGACAGCCCGAATCATGGCATTAATATAATCAGTTCGGTCAAGCTGGTCATACTGCCATTCGATTCCTCTGGAGCGGGCAAATTCATGAAGAAACGAACGAATCGTCCGGCCGTTTCCTTCCCGGAAAGGATGGAGCATGTTCAGTTCTGATTTAAAATAAGCCAGCCTTTTAGCGGCCTCATCCAGCGTCTGCCACTGCTGTTCAGCAGAAAGCGCCTGGAAGATTTCCCGGGCATAGCTGTCTATAAACTGAGCCTGACAAAAACGAGTGTTGCCCTTCATCAGCTGAACAGTGCGAAACTGACCGGCAAAAGGGTAGATGTCCTGAAAAAAATGACGGTGCAGATCTTTAAAACTCTGGATATCAAATGAAGAAACTTTATATTGCTTTCTGACAAACTCTGCAGCACGCAGTGAAAAAGTAAGTGCTTCAGCTTCCATCAGTGAATCTTCATCCTTCACGCCAAGCAGATTGTACTTCAGCAGGAAATCATCATTTTCACTGCTGACATACTTATCCACGTGCTAACAGATCCTTAATGACTGAAGGTGTGATCGGCTTATCTGCATTCACAATCTCCAGCACTTTCTCCTGCAGTCTCTCGTTTAATGACAAGTTTTCTAAGTGCAGATTTTTCATAATTCGTTTAAACTCCGGTGACTCGATTTTAACATCTTTCATTCAGCGATTCCCACCTTTAAAAGAGTTCCTATACTGCTATTATATCATGAAATGTAGGGATTATTAGGAGTTTCATCAGCTCCAGCGGCTTAAAATACGGTTGATTAAAATTAAAGAAATAAAGGTGACTACGACCCCGATCATCATTCCTGCTGTCTGGGCGGTGCCCTCTGCCATTGCTCCTGCTGCAAGTAATTCTTCGCTTAGTTCATAAACAAAAAAGCCGACTATAACGGAGATAATCAGATTGATAACACTCCACGTCAGTTTGAATGAAAGTGGTTTTGAATCAAATGCCCCCATCTGTTCTTTGAGATAGGATTGAGCTTCATCAAGAGAAGTGTATTCACCTGCCAGCTCTTCATCACTGTAATAGTGGCTATTTTGCGATTTTGAGCTGAAAAACACATAATATTTATCGTCTTTTTTTCGGATATCATACTTCTGTATCCCAACGACACCTTTTTTAGTTACTCTTTTAGTTCTGGTACGTATTTGTTCCATATCAGTATCCTCTTATCAAAAGTATTTGGTTAATCATATCGTAACATAAATAGAAATTGCATTCGTATTCAACTCCCAAGCTATGAGTCTTCATCTAAAAAAACTATTTTCATATTGTATTTTATTGAGCGATCCGCTAATATTTAGAAATAGTTTACAAAATCAGTTAACATCAGGAGGAAAGATAATTGAATCAACAGGGGATCAAATCAGAACGAGAAACAGTCTATTTTATATTGGCTGTTATTTTCAGTGTGCTTGTGTACATTGCAGCAGCTGTCTCGATTATTGGAATTGGTATAGCTCTTGCTATATTTGCAGTGGTGCTATTTATGAATGCTTTAATGCTTGGCTCTATCCGGGGAAATGGTGTTAAAATCAGCGAAAGGCAATTTCATGATGTATACGAGCGTGCAGCAATTTTATCTCAGGAGATGGGCTTGAAAAAAGTTCCTGACTTCTTTGTGATTCACTCTGAAGGAGCGCTAAACGCATTTGCTACAAGGTTTTTTGGACGCAATATGATTGTACTGTATTCAGAGGTATTTGAACTTGCAAGACAAAAAGGTGAAGAAGAACTCGACTTTATTATTGCACATGAGCTCGCTCATATTAAACGTAATCATGTGTGGAAAAACATCTTGATTCTCCCGGCGCAATTTGTCCCTTTTTTATCTCAGGCATACAGCCGTTCATGTGAATATACATGTGACAGAGAAGCTGCTTATCAGATTAAAAACGTTGATGCAGCCAAGCGTGCACTTACACTTTTAGGTGTTGGAAAAGTGATGTACCTGGAAGTGAATGAAGATGCTTACCTTGAGCAGATTCATTTGGAGTCCAATGGAGCAGTTTGGCTCAGTGAAGTATTATCAACTCATCCGCTTTTGCCGAAAAGAATTTTATCAGTAGAACGCTTTATGAATCCATCAACGACTTATACTTATCGTCAGCAGCCAGGAAGAATTGCTGTAGGCGCTGGATTGTTATTTGGAGGGCTTGCAGGTGCTTACGTTGCAGTGGTCGTCACTATCACGGTTTCCGGCCTGGTATTTGCTTCTCTGATCCCTGATGAATTGAGCGCAGCAGATGATGAGTTTTATGAAGATGTTGATTTTAGAGCCACACCCTTGATGGATGCTGTAAACGCAGGGGATATTGATTTAGCCTCTTCTTTAATTAATGAAGGAGCAGATCTGGAAGAAACTGATACAGAAGGTTCTACTGCCCTCATGTATGCAGCATATAATGGTGATTTTGAAATGCTTACATTGTTACTCGAAGCAGAAGCAGACCCTAATACGCAGGATGAATATTCTACACCACTAATGACAGCAGTCAGTTATGATGACCGTGAGCTGGCTTCTTTACTAGTGGAGTATGGAGCTGATCCATCAATGATTGACCCGTATGGTGATACGCCGATGGGATATGTTGGAGCATCTTCTGTTGAAGAGTTTTACGATTGGCTTGAACAATAAGTACAACGGATCAGCCGCTGAGATAAGCGGCTGTTTTTTGTAAATATTAATCGGGGAATTGTTCTGCCAAATGAAGTTGTTATGATAAGATGAGTGAATAGTCATTCAATTTTTCGAATAAAGGGGAGATCTGCATTGTCAGAAATATGGTCAAGAATTACATCTGTGATGAACGCTAATCCGGAGCCGATTCAGAATGAAAATGTCAGGTATGAGTTTCAGCTGAAGGAAGGGGAAGCTAAACAGCTCGTGCTGAAGCATGGTGCGGCCTCTATTGAAGAAGCGGGGGCAGCTGAGCCGAATTGTACATTGAAGCTGAGCGAAAAAGATTTAGTGAAAATGGTTGAAGGAGACTTAAGTGCTTCAGGTGCATTCATGTTTGGAAAGCTGAAGGTTGAAGGTAAGATGGGGTACGCACTGAAACTTGAATCTTTACTTGCTGAGTATACATTTTAATCACTAACCGGAATCGTCAAGCGGCGATTCCGGTTTTTATCATACGACTTCAAGACCGATCACCTGATCAAATGAGATGGTTTTTTTCATATGACCTGTTGTCGTCATCAAAATATAGCGCTGCTGATAATTGACCAGCGTAATGATTCCTTTTACGCTTTCCCGTTTGTGATGTTCGAATACTTTCAGGTCAACTTCCTGTCTGAATTCGAGCGCTTCCTGGATACCGAGAAAAATCATTTCAAACATTTGCTCATCAAGCTCAGGCTTGGTTTCCTGTTCAATTTCTTCATAAAAATCCTTCAGCATCTTTACATGTTCGGGAAGCATCATGGAAGTCCATTTAATTGTGCCACGATCTTTGTTCATTTACTTCACGCCCCTTTATACCATTATAGGAACGTTTGTTCTGTTTTGTAAATAGGAAAGTGCTGGATGATCGTCATTTATTTATTCTATAAGCTATGTTAAAGCCAAGCCCAAGGTTGTTTTAGCACAGCTGTGATTGCAGCGTAAGGCGGCGACTCCAGCATGAGAAGACGGTTAGGTGAGACCCCGCAGAGCTTCAGCTCGAGGAGGCTCACCGCCGTCCGTGCGCGTCCGCATGAAGCGGAGATCAACAGCCAACTTTAACACAGCCATTCTATAAAAGAACGACACGATCAAAGTCTTTATAATTCTGTAAACGGAAATCTGCCAGTTCACTTTTATTTTGAAACAGGCAAGTGTGCATCCCGAGTCGTTTTGCCGGAATGATATCGAGTTCACGATCACCAATTGCAAGATCAATTTGATACTTGTAATGAAGGTATTCATAGGCAGCCGGGTCCGGTTTACGCGGAAATCCATGGTCAGCGGTGACAATTTCCGAAAAATATTTTGTGAAATCGTAGTGATCGAGGACATGAAGCGCACCGTTCAAATCCTTATGAGTCATGATGACATTACATTCCGCCTGCTTCAGTATTTCTTCCAGGTGTTCGAAAGGGGGCATCTCCTCAGGCGATATGCTGCTGATCAACCGGTTATATTCTTCGATTTGTGATGGCGTCATATTGAAAGTGCTGATTGCATGGGAAGCCGATACTTTCAACTCCGTGTAACAGGCTTCTTCAGACACTTTTCCGTTCAGCACCCGGCTCATCCTTTTTGCATAGGCAGGATAAGTATTAAACAATGTACCATCATAATCCCACAGTATTCTCATGTATAACTTCCTTTCACTTATTAGATGTGATGTTTAGTAAACCTTATCATAAATAAAAGATGTGAATCATTTTTCATATTTTTGTTTAAAATAAGGAGGACTTAAGTCACTTATTGTCGAATAATTCTGACAGGGAGGTGTGGTTATTGATGAAAAGCTTCATATTACTTACAGTGATTGTGATGCTATTGTTATTGTCCGGATGTGCACCGGAAGAAAGTGCAGTAGCTGACATTGAAATGAAAAGTAAAGAAGAGCTATCAGTCATGACTGATTCCTACACCCGTGAAGACTATCGTCATGCGTTGAGTCATGTGATGGATTCAGCAGAAACCTTTGAAGTAAATCCTATTCTTAAAAAATGGATCATCAGAACGCTTGCAGAAGAAGCTCTATATTATCATGATGACTTAACTGAAGCAGAAATATTAGCTTTGTCCAAAGAGCGTTTATCTGAGGATCAGGCCTGGAAAAAAGCCGCTGAAATAAAATACGGAATCGTAATCAGTGATGATGAATTAAATGATTACATAGACAATATCACGAAATCATATGAATCACCTCTCCAGCTGGCATATGCTGATATACTGGGTTTAACAGTTGAACAATTGAATCATGAATTTGATCAGGATGTTTACGAAAAAAACTTATTGTGGGAAAAGCTGAAGCCGGAGCTCGAAAAAGCATATGAGACGAATGATCATCATGAGCTTGTTGAAAAATTCAATAAAGAAGTTAAAGAGGCAGGGGAATAATTGTTTTAGCCTATCGTTAGGAGTGGTTGTTTGTTAGAAATTATATTATGTCTTATGCTGCTCGCAGTGCTGTATGCAGTATTAAGAAAAGGCAGCAGAAAATTGATGTTTACTGTACTGGGTTATTACATCATTCTGTCTGTCGTTTTTATCATTGGTTTGAATCAGATTGATAGTAATTACCAGCTATATACTGACCCTGTGGATGGAGGATTTGCTGCTAAATTTAATTGGGTAGCGACTTTTGCTTATCTTTATATCATTCCATTTATTATTCTTTTATCGTATAAATTATTTAAATGGGTGAACAAAGCGTTTCATACGGCCTTGTCACGCATTGCGATGAAGTTTGTGCTGATTGCATCACTGATATTTGGCGGTTACATAGCAATGTTTGCTTTCGTACTGACTTTTTACGGGTTTGCACCGTGATGAACAGGCCCCATGGAGGTTTACAAAACGGCGGTCGCTCATCGCCCTGGAGTCCCCGCCTTCCACTGCAATGAACCAAAGTTTCCAATAGAATATCGTGTAATGAAAAGAAGGTGAAACTCAGCAAAACAGAGCGTCACCTTTTTTATTTTTCAGTGGTTTAGCTCTTCCAGGGCAGTTTTTTGTATCATGCAGCTAAAGAAATATAACCAGCTACGAAGAAAACAAATGCTGAGACTATAATTGAGATGACTCCGTAGAAGGTCTTATTATCCTTCAGGTTTTCAATTCCTGTCATCAGTAATAACAGTGCGAGCGGGAACATATAGAGGGGTATGACTGTACGGTCACCAGTTAAAAAACTGTAACCTGCAACTGCAATAACTAATGCACTTAATAAAACTTTAATCAAAATTCTCATAAGACCCTCCGTAAAAATTGTTATAGACTATATACGCTCTAAAAGCTTCCCGGGTTTCACCAGATCATGAAACATTTCAGTTAATGAATCGTATGATTAGAAAAATAAAAAACTGAGGTGGCCGTGTTGAGAAAATGGTGGGAAAAGAAAACATCCCGTTCTAGGAAGCGTCGCAAAGAAGGAAACTATAACTTTTTGATTTTCTAATTGATGAGATGATCTGGCTTCCGGAGATCGTCATCTTGCCGTTGCGTCTGATATACTGGCTGTTCAGAGGGGTAGGGAAAATATTCAGAGATGGATTTGATTTTGTTTAATCGATAGGTGTGATCGTTGTTGAGTCAATTTGAAAAATTATATTCGTTCTTTATCATTGGAGCTGTAGCGCTTGGGCTCTTACTCAGTCAGTCGACAGAAATTAGCCCTTATACAGAGAAGGCAATCCTGCCACTTCTTGCATTCATGATTTATATAACGTTTTTACAGATTCCGTTTAAGGACTTGAAAGCCTCGTTTCAAAATAAAACGTTCAGTTTAGCGTCTTTACTGATCAACTTTGTCTGGACGCCGGTTTTTGCATGGCTGTTAACTATGGTGTTTCTGCCTGATCAACCGGCACTTGCCATTGGATTAATGATGCTGTTAGTGACCCCATGCACAGATTGGTATCTGATTTTCACAGGCATTGCGAAAGGGAATACGGCACTGGCAACAGCGATCCTTCCGCTTAATTTAATTCTGCAGATTATTCTTCTGCCTGTTTATTTGTTCATCTTTTTCGGAGCGAGTGAAACAGTGGATGCTGCTTACTTAGCTGAAGGTGTCTTATGGGTACTGATTATTCCATTTGTTATGGCGCAGTTAACAATGGTTTTGGTGAAGAAGAAAAGCCTGTTATCCAGCTCGACGGTACAAAACCTGCCAACAGTTTTACTGTTGTTGGCAATTATCGCGATGTTTGCAGCGCAGGGAAACAGTCTGTTTGAGCACGCAGGCATCCTTGTGAATATTTTGCCAGCGCTGGTCATATTTTTTATTGTAAACTTTTTTATCAGTCAGAAAACAGGTCGTCTATGCAAACTTCCAGCAAAAGATCGCGTAAGTCTGACGATGACTACGATGGCCAGAAACTCACCGCTTGCGCTGGCCATTGCAGTCGCAGCTTTTCCAAGTGAACCGCTTATTGCATTAACCTTAGTCATTGGGCCTTTAATTGAACTGCCTGTATTGGCACTTATAACAAAAGTACTTCTGAAATTGAGCAGCAGAAACTGATCGTTTTTAACAAAACAGAGCTCCCGGAGTCGATTCCGGGAGCTCTGTTAAATTAGCATATTGTATCTTTAGGCTTTGGATTCTTCAACCCGAAAATCGGTCTGATAAATAATGCAAGTCCAGTTCCGAGCATAGCCATGATAGCCCATACCCAGCCGTGAAGACTGAACGATGCAATTCCGCCGAAGTATGCACCAATGTTACAGCCGAATGCAAGACGTGCACCATAACCCATCAGCAGCCCGCCGATGATGGAACCGGCTGCAATACCAGGTTTAATTTTACCAGGCTTGAATGCACCAGTTGCGGCTGCTGCAATGAACGCACCAATGATGATCCCGAAATTCATTACGCTTGTTGAGTCTGCAAGAATTGAATTTTGAAGCTGTTCAGCATTACCCTGCCAGTAACCCCATGAAGCAACATTTACGCCAAACATTTCAAGAAATTTTGATCCCCAAAGAGCAAAGGCAGATGTAATTCCCCATGGATTCCCTCTGATCGTGAGCGTTAATGCATTTAACAAGGCCAAAATGATCGCTGCTGCGAAAAGCGGCCACGCACCACGGAAGACTTTTTTGAATCCTGTAGTTGTAGGCAATGGTTTCATTGCCGGTGGGTTCTTCTTGCTGGCAATAAATTTAAGTCCGAAATAAATGGCTGCAAAAAGTCCCATCTGGACGACCCATGCACCAAAAAACCCAAGATTGGTAGATTCGGCTAAAGAGAATGGTTCAAGTGACCATGTTTCCTCCATCCAGAATGTGAAATGATATGCTCCAATCACAGAACCTGCAATAAAACCGATCAGCGTAAGGATCATAGATGAGGAACCCCCGCCAACTGAATAGAGTGTGCCTGAAGCGCAACCGCTCCCGAGCTGCATCCCAATGCCAAAAATAAACGCGCCAAAAAGTACGCTAATTCCAACTGGTGATACATAACCCGAAGGCGCGGTACCGGTAAAACTGAAGCCGGTGCTTAAGATGACTGCAAATAACGTTGATGCCACAGCGAGCATCACCATATGTGCCTGAATACCCTGCACATTACCGACGGCCATTAATCTTCTGAAAGCAGAAGTGAAACCGAATCGTGCATATAAAAGTGTTAAACCGAGTGCAATTCCGACCAGGAACAGTATGCTCTGAACCGCGTCAGTTGTAAAAAGAATGATTGCAAATAAAGCGATTGCTGCCACGATACCTAATAGTACAAAAGGTTTTTGCATAGGCGCAAGATCTGTTACGACCGTTGTGCGACCGCGCTGCCACCCTTTAGGTGTTTCCTGAACCTGTTGAGCCAAAGTGAAAACCTCCAATTCCTATTTGTATGATAGGGATTAATTTAGCACAGGTTGTATTTAGATGTAAATGTTAAAGCACTGCAGGAAATTTAATCGATCATACAATATACCTTGCATTACAAGATACCGTCATTTATATTGAGTATATACCTTGTAATACAAGATAAAGAAACGGCGGGATGCTGATGTCTCAAACTCAAATGATGAAAGGTATTCTTGACGGATGCCTGCTGGCGATTATTCGCGGTAAAGAAGTGTATGGATACGAAATGGCTGAACGACTGAGTGAGTATGGATTCGGTGAAGTAAGTGAGGGGACCATTTATCCGCTGCTGATGAGAATGCAGCGTGAAGGACTGGTTTCTTCAATTAAGAAGGCATCGACAGCCGGTCCGAAAAGGAAGTACTACTCTCTTACTGACAAGGGACACGAAGAGCTCGAGGCGTTCCTTGAAAGATGGAAGCGGTTAGAGAAAAGCGTAAATGAAGCAATCAGACAGGAGACAAAAGAGGGGAGTGAAGGCAGTGCCTGAATTATCAAAGGAAAGCCGGAGATTTATTGATGACCTTAGACTTTATTTATTTTCATCGGGTAAAAATGATCAGGAGATAAAAGAAATCGCTGAAGAGCTCGAAGCTCACTTAGAAGAAGCAGAGAGAAACGGGAAGCCGATTGAACAAGTGGTTGGTGAATCGCCAAGGGAATATATGGAGATGATTTCAAGCGAAATGAAGTTTGACAAAAAAGCCTGGCTTAAATATGTTCCGTTAATTATCTTCGGCGCTATTTCATTTTCTGTGATCGGGCAGTTGATGGAAAATATGAGACTCAGCTACAGTTATGTGTTTGTTGGTGGAAGTCTTGCTGTCAGTATTCTCTTTATTCTGCTGGTATTCAGCGTGTTTAAATACACTGCGAGCAGACAGGTCTCAAGGGTTAAGGAATTCCTGCTGATGATGATCCCGATATTTGTTAATATGGTGTTATTCATGGCACTGATATTCTGGGATATGTACACTGAGCTGCCAGGCATTGAATTGGGTGTAACAGCGAGTATGATTGTTGGTGCAATACTCTTTGTGATTTTAATAGGAATCTCAGTGTGGGCGAAAACAGCAGTGCTGCTTGTGATGCTTGCAGCTGTGCATGTGCCGGATCTGTTACTTAAAATGACATCATTAGGGTTAGAAGCGAGACTGATCACCGGTCTGCTTGCGACTTATGCAATGATTGGTTTGTATTTCTTCTATACAGTTAAAAAAATGAAAAAGACAGAGGCTGTAGAGGGATAAGCGGGATTAAATTTAATAAGGAATTTATTTGCAGAGTCATCCGCTTCTTCCTTTCGAAGTGGATGATTTTTTATCGAGCAGACTTCTCTGCTAAATGGTAAAGTATAGAAAAGTTCCATAGGGGAGTGGCAGGATGTTCTTACATAAAATCGATGAAGAAGTTTCGCTAAAACTTGTTGCAATGAACGACGCAGAAAGATTATTCGAACTGACGGACCGTTCAAGACATTACTTGCGGGAATGGCTACCATGGCTGGATGGTACAAAAACAGTTGAAGATACACGTGATTTTATTACGTTCAGTATGAAAGGACTTGCTGCAAATACCAGTATGACAACGATGATCCTGTATAAAGGTGAGATCGTCGGTGCTGCGTCATTCAATGAATTGAACTGGACGAATAAGGTCGCATATATCGGGTATTGGCTCGATCAGCATTATCAGGGGAATGGGATCATGACGCGTGTAGCTAAAGGGCTGACAGATTACGCATTTGATGAACTGAACATGAACAAAGTAGACATCCGGGCAGCTGTTGAGAATCATAAGAGCAGAGGTGTACCAGAGCGTCTCGGGTTCAAACTGGAAGGAACGCTGCGTCAGACAGAGTGGCTGTACGACCATTATGTGGATTCTGCAGTGTATGGAATGCTTTCATCTGAGTGGAAGGATAAAGTATAGTGAAAAAATAAAAAGTGCTCACTTGGATGAGCACTTTTTATTTTTTCTCCAGGTGGAACCCGAGCTTTGTTAGTGCTCTTTCAAGGTTTGTTTCCACATCAAATTTAGTGAAGTCTACGCTCGACTGATTTGCCTGCATAGCAGTTTCAGGGCGAATACCCGTCAGTACAGCGTGAACGCCTAATAACTTCAACAGGTTTACAATTTTCAGGAGAGAGCCGATCATCAGTTCATCCACCTCAATAATACCGGACAAATCGATCACCAGATGATCCAGGTCAAGCTCCTGGCTTCTGCTGAGCGTCAGTTCAATGATTCTTTCCACTCTGATCACATTAATACTACCTATAATTGGTAGTACAGCTACACCTTTTGTGATAGGTACGATCGGAACAGATAAGTTATCAATCTGTTTCTGTGCTCCATCAAGCTCCAAAACGTATGACAATAAAGAACTCATTGTCTCCAGCAGCTCAAGATGCTCTTCAGAAAGCTGGAATGGCTCAGTATCCAAACCACAAATTGTTCCGTAATTTTTTCCATCGCCAAAATAAATTGGAATACCAATAAAACTGCCGCTACCAAGGTTCTGAGTCACACCGAGATCCTTAGTTTTTTCATGCTGCGTGATATCTGAGATCATGATAGGTTCATTTCCATGATCAACGCTGACTTTACAATATGTATCTTCAAAAGGAAGTTTCTCCCCGGCTCTTAACAGGGTTTCATCCTTATTCACCACTTTAATAATTTCATTCACCTTTTGATCGTTCTTAGCAATGAATAACGTATTGATATCCAGAATACCGGCAATCATTTTCAAAATAGAATCGGCGGCTTCATCAAAGTTTTTGAATTTGACGGAGTTCACTCTACTTATATTCATATATAAACCCTTTCTTTATTAAAAAAATCTGTTCTTTAAAGTATTCAATTCCCTTAATTTTAACCCAATAAACTTAGTTTGGTCATTATTAAATGTAAAAAAATTTCTGAATATATAAAAGCTGACGGAAACTGCTGTTTCCGTCAGCTTTAGTTGCGTTACGACTGGTGAGCCATCTCTTTCACCTGATAAAGTGGAGGAGGAATCAGCCAGCCTTTTTCCTTGCTGAGACGCAATGTTTTTGCGGCAAATGCCACTTTTTCTGTGTGAAACTTTGCAAACATTAATCCCACGTCTTCACGGATACACTGGGTGATCATCTGACTTGCAGCTGTCATGGCAGCGCCTGTACTCATTCCAACAGAAACAATGATTTCCGGATCCTGAAAGCGTGCCCCGTCAGGTATTTGATCAATACTCGCTTTGGCACGTGCCGGTGGTGAAGGAGGTACCTGAATCTGGTGCTCAATAAGCAGCTCTTCAAGCTGGCGGCTTTCATCCTGACCCAGTTTGATCGCTTCTTCAATCAGCTCTCTTAATTCACGGTCTCCTGCATGATTCAGCAACGTCTGATTAGCAGCAATACTGGATTTTGCACTTAACAGTGCAGACCATACCCCATAGATTTCTCCGTAATGTAATGGTTCATTTTTTGGTGACCCACTTAATATTCCCATGATGATCCCCCTTTGTGAAATTGACTTTAACAGTCAAGAGTATTATGCACTTCTGTGGTTTAAATATTCGATGCCGGGTAGTTAAATAAGACAGACAATTTTTGGAGGGATACGATGAATCAAATAAAAGCTCTAATACTTAACGCTTCGTTAAAATCTTCTGATGAAGAATCCAACACGGGTTACATGGCAAAAGAAGTGGCAGCCATTTTAGAAAAAGAAGAAGTTGAAACAGAAATTTTGCGGTTAGCTGATTATCACATCGCTTATGGAATAGACACAGATATGGGAAATGGTGATGAGTGGCCGCAGATTTATGAAAAAGTAAAAGAAGCAGACATTGTCATGATTGGAACACCTCTTTGGATCGGTGAAAAAAGCAGTCTGGCAACTGTTGCGATGGAAAGGCTGTATGGCGGGAGCAGTGACACAAATGAGAAAGGGCAGGCTGTTTACTACAACAAAGTAGGTGGTGTGTTAGTCACAGGAAATGAAGATGGTGCAAAGCAGGCGGCTGCTTCTGTACTATATGGATTATCACATATCGGTTTCGTCATTCCGCCCAATGTTGATGCTTACTGGGTAGGAGAGGCAGGGCCAGGCGCATCGTATATTGAAGCGGAAGGATATAAGAGTGAATTTACTCAATCGCACATACAAATGCTTGCCTATAACACATTACATTTAGCAAAAATACTAAAAGAAAATCCAATCCCTGCTAAAGGAAATACGATGTAACTTGAAGCGGCTCCCCTGAGGGCCGTTTTCTTTTATGAAAGGCTATGTTAAAGCCCAATGTTTTTTTAGCACAGCTGGTGATTGTAGTGGAAGGGGACGACTCCAGCAGGAAAAGCGTGACAGGTGAGACCCCGCAGACGCATCGCGTCGAGGAGGCGAGAATGGCGCCATAAAACGGCACACCTGCGGAAAGCGTTCCCCTGCAGCGGAAATCAACAGCCACCTTTAACAGAGCTTTAGGAAAAAGAAACAACTTCTGCCGGTGGGGAAATTGCTGTAAAATAGAATAAAAAGCATTCAGTTGCTACGGAGACGAGAGGGCTGGTCTTGTGAATGACTACAGCGATTTAGCTGAAAGTATTAGATTTGATAATGATTATACAATTTTAGCGGCTGCGCATGAATGTTCTTTAATCGGTGTTGGCCGAAGTGCAGCGGTTTTCAAAATAGAAAATGAGCAAAAAGTGATCAAAGTGTTTTTTCCAGGCTTTGAAAAGACTGCAGCAGAAGAAGCGGAAATTTATCAGCTTCTTTCAGGAAGTGAGTTTTATCCGGCTGTTTATGATGCAGGGAATAATTACCTTGTCATTGACTATGTGGAGGGTAAGACCTTGTTTCAGTGTTTAAATCAAGGGGTTTTTATTAAGAAACAGCACATTGAGGAGGTGGATGAAGCGCTTGGTGTTGCCCGGAATGCTGGATTAAAGCCATCAGACGTCCACTTGCGTAATATTATTTTGAAGCCGGATGGTCATATTATGATGATTGATCTTGCAAGATTCAGGCAAAATAAGGACTATGATCAGCAATGGGAAGATCTTAAGCGTGCGTGGACATTTTATAAAAGCTGGTATTTCCCAAAGAAAATGCCGGAACGATTATTAAATGGAGCAGCATTTATGTATAAAAAAATTATGATGCCAATGATTGAAAGGTCGGCGAAATCTGGAAATGAGTAAACTCGAAATAACAGCATATTTGTGTCTTGCTGGTGGGATGCTGGTTTGGCTGTTAATCCTTGTAAATGATCGAATGACACCTGTAGATTTATTACTTCCTATTTTCGGTGCGGTTGGAGCAGCATGTGCGGCGGCTGACAGAAGAATATGGCTTTCGATTGTAAACGGCCTAGTCATGATTAGTCCGCTACTGCTGTTACTCGCAAAGGAATTATTACGCTGACGAATTGACACGTATATTTGATTAGTATTTCAAAACTGTTAGTGAAATGGCTATAATTTTGGTAGTATAGAACTAAACATTTTAAATACATATAACAAAGGTGATCATATGACGGACAATAATCACAGTGCGAATATTAGCGGACTGCAATTTGATTGGGATTTACAAAATGGAAAGTTTCTTTTTGAACAGGAGGATGCAGTTTTATTCTGGATAACAAGCGCTATGAAAGAGTTTTTCGATACGATAGAGGAAATTTCAGGTGAGGAAGCTTCCACGCTTGTGTTTGAAGCCTCGGGATATCGTCAGGGTGCAGTTGTCGGAAAGTATTTCGAGGATTTAAAACATGTGAAAGTAGAAGAAGCTGCTGAAATGATTACCTCCACTTATGCAGCAGCAGGGTGGGGATATGCGCATATTGAAGATCTTGATATGGAATCAAAGACATTGAGAGTGAGACTGAAAGACAGCTGGGAATATAAAATTAACAAAGCACAGGGGAAAAAGCGCAGAGGGAATTTCCTGCCTGCCCACTATGCGGGAATTTTCAGTATGTTTTTCAACGAAAATGTCTGGTTTGAGATTAAAGAAGATCAGCTGGCAGGTGCAGAATCTACAGTGATCGAATATTTCCCATCAAATGTTACGATTTCTGAAAATATTCATGCACTTTCAAGAAAGAAAGAGTCACAGCAAATTCTTCAGCTTGAAGCGATGGTGGAGGATAAGACGCGTGATTTGAAAGAGTTGATCAAACAGATTTCTTCTCCGATTATTCCTGTGCTTGAAGGAGTTGTCGTTGTGCCGCTGCTCGGAAAGTATGATCAGGAACGCGCAGAAGAGCTCGTGTTTAACACCTTGAGTAAGCTTCCATCTTATCAGGCAAGTTACCTTGTGCTTGATTTGACAGCGCTTGATGATGATATCGATAATCTGACCACCAGTCTGCTTGAAAAGATTAGCGGTGCGGCTTCACTGATCGGTACAGAGACAGTGCTGGTTGGTCTGTCAGCAAAACTGAGTATGACGATTGCAGAATCCGGGATTAATATTTCTGATTTCCACTGCTTCCAGACACTGCAGCACGGAATTTATTATGCGCTCAGTCAACAGGGTAAACAAATTATTTGATAAAAAGCTTCAGCATTTGCTGGAGCTTTTTACATAGGCAAAATCCATGGTGTTTCCTTGTGTCTTGACAGGAGTAAAGTTAGAATAATGTTAACTGTTCTTAAAGGAGATATGACTGATGACGAAACGTGCGTTAATAAATATTGATTATACGAATGACTTTGTAGCAGAAAATGGCGCTTTGACTTGCGGAAAACCAGGTCAGGCAATTGAAGAAAAGGTCGTGCAACTGACAAGAGAGTTTCATCAAAATAAAGATCTCGTTGTATTCGCAATTGATCTTCATGAAAAAGAAGATCCTCATCATCCTGAGACCAAGCTCTTTCCACCGCATAATATTCGTGGAACAGAAGGAAGAAATCTTTATGGGTCGCTCCAAAACTTATATGATATGATTCAAGGTGATAAAAATGTGATATATATAGATAAAACGCGTTACAGTGCTTTCGCTGGAACAAACCTTGAACAACTGCTGCGTGAACGGGGCATTACGGAAGTGCACCTGATCGGTGTATGCACGGATATTTGTGTGCTGCACACTGCTGTAGACGCTTATAATCAGGGTTTTAACATTGTTGTGCACAGGGAAGCGGCAGCCAGCTTTAACCAGGCTGGTCACGAATGGGCGCTTGATCATTTTGCCTCGTCGCTTGGAGCGGAAGTAAGGTAATTATAAGGAGCTAATCGTTAATGGATACATTGGGCAATTACACTGATGACAGTCTGATGCTGCATACAGACCTCTACCAGATCAACATGGCAAAAACATATTGGGAAGACGGCATGCACGAGCGCACTGCCGTTTTTGATCTTTATTTCAGATCGCTTCCTTTTGGGAACGGTTATGCGGTTTTTGCCGGTCTTGAAAGAGCGCTGGATTTTTTAACGAATTTTAAGTTCACCGAGTCTGACCTGACATATTTGCAATCAGAAGTGGGGTATGAAGAGGAGTTTATTGAATTTCTCAGAAACCTGCGCTTTTCAGGTACTGTTCGTTCAATGATCGAAGGCGAGCTCGTTTTCGGCAATGAACCGATTATGCGTGTCGAAGCACCGCTTATTGAAGCACAATTAATTGAGACAGCTTTGTTGAATATTGTGAACTACCAGACACTTATTGCGACAAAAGCTTCGCGGATCAAACAAGTCGTAGGGGATGAAGTACTGATGGAGTTTGGTACGCGCCGGGCCCATGAACTGGATGCTGCGGTCTGGGGGACGAGAGCTGCATATCTCGGTGGGTTTTCTGCAACAAGTAACGTCCGGGCGGGTAAAATGTTCGGTTTGCCAATTGCCGGCACGCACTCCCATGCAATGATTCAAGCTTATCGTGATGAATATATTGCTTTTAAAAAATATGCTGAAACTCATCAGGACTGCGTCTTTCTGGTTGATACGTATAACACACTCAAATCAGGTGTACCAGCAGCCATTGCAGTCGCAAAAGAAATGGGTGATCGCATTAACTTCAGAGGGATTCGCTTAGACAGCGGAGACATTGCCTATTTATCCAAAGAAGCCCGCAAAATGCTTGATGAAGCCGGTTTTGAGGATGCGAAAATTATTGCCTCAAATGATCTGGATGAGTACACGATACTCAACCTTAAAGCGCAGGGAGCAGTCGTGGATATCTGGGGAATTGGTACAAAGCTGATCACAGCCTACGACCAGCCTGCACTTGGAGGCGTATATAAACTGGTATCTATTGAAAATGAGCATGGAGAAATGGTTGATACGATTAAAATTTCAAGTAACGCTGAAAAAGTTACCACACCAGGGATGAAACGGGTGTACCGCATTATAAACAGGGTAAATAATAAGTCAGAAGGTGACTATATCACGCTGGAAGGTGAAGACCCTCAGGCGGAAGATCATTTGAAGATGTTTCACCCTGTGCATACATTTGTAACAAAATTCGTGACAAATTTCGAAGCGAGAGACCTTCATCAGACAGTGATTGATAATGGGGAGCTTCAATATGAACTTCCGTCACCAGAACGCATTAAGCAGTACCTGGCAGAAAACCTGCAATTACTGTGGGATGAATACAAGCGTTCAATGAACCCGGAAGAATATCCGGTAGATCTCAGTCAGCAATGTTGGGATAACAAGATGCGCAACATTCAGGAAGTGAAACAGGCAGTCAGAAATGCACATGCAGCACAATAATGTAATGAGGTGATAGTTGTGGCAACACTGCAGGACCAAATCGTAAAAGAAATGGGTGTTAATCCTGAGATTGATCCCCGGCACGAAATTCGACGCAGCATTGATTTTTTAAAGGATTATGCAAAAAAACATACATTCCTCACATCATTTGTATTAGGTATCTCTGGTGGTCAGGACTCGACATTGGCAGGGACGCTTGCGCAAATGGCTGTAAATGAATTGAATGAGGAAGCAGGAGAAAAGGAATATACGTTTATCGCATTGAGACTTCCTTATGGTGAGCAGGCGGACGAGCAGGATGCAAAAGATGCGATCAGCTTCATGAAAGCTGATGATACAGTCATCATTAACATCAAACCAGCTGTTGATGCCGGTGTGAAATCACTTGCGGAAGCAGGTGTGCAGCTGAGCGATTTCGTCAAAGGCAATGAAAAAGCCAGAGAGCGTATGAAAGCCCAGTATGCTGTTGCAGCTATGCGGAACGGAGTAGTAATCGGCACGGACCACCCGGCTGAAGCCATTACAGGTTTCTATACGAAACATGGAGATGGAGGCGCAGATATACTCCCATTATTCAGGCTGAATAAGCGGCAGGGAAAGTTGTTGCTGAAAGAGCTTGGAGCACCGGAACACCTTTATATGAAGGCACCGACAGCAGACCTGGAAGACGACCGCCCGCAAGTTTCTGACGAAGAAGCGCTGGGTGTTACTTATGATGAAATCGATGATTACCTTGAGGGTAAACAAGTAAGTGAAGATGCAAAAAAAACGATCGAAAATCATTATCTGAAGACGCAGCATAAGCGTCACTTACCAATCACGGTATTCGATGATTTTTGGAAATAATGGTTAGTTTCAGCAAGGCTGGTCCATAATGGTAATAGCCTGATTCGCCCTGCTGATTCTTTACAACCGGGTTGAAGAAGGTATCCTCTTCGCCCGGTTTTTGTATGCTAAGAATACTTACTGCTTAACATTAGTTGTAAGTAACTCTTATTTCTATTATTCTAAATAGAGTGTTATTAATAGGGTCAAACAGGTGATATCACCTTAAATGTATAGAGAAATCAAACTGGAAATGGGAGGGAATACCATGTATCACCAAAAGTTAGAGCAGGTTTTGATGAATATTGAACGTGTCATGATCGGGAAAAGAACAGTGGCTGAGTTAAGTCTTGTTTCATTATTGGCCCAGGGACACGTGTTGCTTGAAGACGTACCCGGCGTAGGGAAAACGATGATGGTTCGTGCACTTGCCAAATCTGTAGGTGCTAAGTTTACCCGCATACAATTTACTCCGGATTTACTTCCCTCAGATGTTATCGGTGTTTCGATCTATAATCCAAAAGAAATGACTTTTCAATTCCGACCGGGCCCAATCATGGGCAATATTGTGCTTGCTGATGAAATTAACCGTACGTCACCAAAAACGCAGTCTTCTCTTTTAGAGAGTATGGAGGAAGGCAGTGTGACAGTTGACGGATTCACTCATAAGCTGACTAAACCATTTTTCGTCATGGCCACACAGAATCCGATTGAATATGAAGGTACTTATCCGCTGCCTGAAGCGCAGCTTGACCGTTTTCTTCTGAAGATGCAAATGGGTTATCCGGATGCTAAAGAGGAGATGGAAGTACTAAATCGTATTCAACTCGCGCCGCCAATCGATGATCTGCAGCCCGCAATCACTTTAGAAGAATTGCAGCACCTTCAGGACGAAGTCAGAAAAGTAATTGTAGATGAAAAAATTAAAGAATATATTGTGGATCTGGCTGGAAAAACACGGGACCATGCGAATGTATATCTTGGCGTAAGTCCCCGTGGATCAATTGCACTGATGAAAGCAAGCCAGGCATATGCAATGCTGCACGGGAGGGATTATGTCCTGCCTGATGATGTACAGTTCTTAGTTCCTTATATTTTCGCTCACCGTATGATTCTGAAATCGGAAGCGAGATACGAAGGCATTGAACCAGAAGAAGTAATAGAACGGATTCTTGCCCGGACAAGAGTTCCAGTTCATCGGATGGCTAAGTAATGAAAATACGAATCCTGCTTGGTATTGCAAAAGTTTTGCTGGTTGCAGTGCTTTTAGTTGGTACATTTTCATATGCCATGTTTCAGGGAGGATTTGTCAGCTGGTTTCTGTTTTACAGTTTTCTTCCATTTGGGCTGTATTCTTTAATGATGATGGTTTATCCGTTGAATGACTTCAATGTAGTCAGGGTAATTAAATCTAAAGAACTAAAAGCCGGAGCAAATGTAGCTGTGAAAATTCACTTGAAAAGGTCGCTCCCATTTCCACTCTTTTATTTAGTAGCTGAAGAACATATAACAGGGGAGGCCTTTCAGCAGGGAGATACAGCCAAAAAACTTGTTCACCCCTGGTTTAAGCGTGAAATTGTCTTAGAGTACGAGATTCAGGATGTTCCGAGAGGTGAGCACACATTTGAGAGCCTGGAATTAAAAACAGGAGATTTCCTGGGTCTCATCCAAAAGTCGGATCATCTGGAACAATCACAGGCGATTCTTGTATACCCTTCTTATGTCACGCTTGATTATCAACCTCTGCAAGCGAGATTCGATCAGGGTGTTTCTTCATCAAATGTGAGAATTCAACAGGATACTACACTTGTAACGGGTGTAAGAGATTATGAAACGGGAGACCGCGTGTCATGGATCCACTGGAAATCCTTCGCCCGTACAAATGATTTGAAAACGAAGGAATTTGAAGAACGCAAATCGCATGACGTAATGGTCGTCCTTGACCGCACACCAAGTCAGGCGTTTGAAGATATGGTTGTGCTGACAGCGTCAGTGATCAGAGGTGTAATTAGGAAAGGTGCACAGGCGGGCTACTTCTCACAGGGTGAAACCGTTCAATATGCACCGCTTAAAAGTGGAGAGAGTCATCAAAGGCAAATAGACTATTATCTCGCTAAGGTTCAGCCTGATCAGAGCGGTTCCTTTGAAAGTGTTTTGAAGCAAAATGCATCTGCAATTTCCAAAACATCAGCGCTGATACTCATTACTTCTCAGCTGACAAGAGAAAGAATTGATGAGATCAGCAAGGTTTCCAGAGATAGTCAGGCACCAATGATTCTATTTGTGAAACATCCTTCTGTGAGGTTAAGTCAGGATCACAGACAGCTCGCAGGATTGGCAGCATCAAAAGGGATCGTTTTAAGAGAATGCGATAAACGGCAATTCTCATCAGTTTTCAAGGAGGTGAAGCAGGCGTGAAAACAGATTACGGCTGGGAAGACGTCGCTACACTGATTTTATACGTCCTGAGCTTCTTTCTCCTTTGGGAGTGGCTAAGACCGGTTGAGCAAATCACTGAAACTGCAAATGTGCATTTCTTTATCATTTTTGCCGGTTTGTCACTCCTTCTATATTATTTTGAATTAAATTGGATTATTTCCGGGGCAATAAAAGCGATGTTCATTTTAGTTGTGCTGCAGTATTTGTATTTCGATGTGCCGTTCTTCGGTGAAGGGGAATGGTTTGGTGAACTAACTGCATTGGTAGGAGAAAGTGTAGTTCTGACCGTACAGCAAAACTGGAGTGGGGTATCAGATTTGTTTCGCAGTTTGTTATTTTTTGTGCTGCTATGGCTAACAGCGTATTTGATGCATTACTGGCTGGCAGTTCGAAAACAAATGTTTTTATTCTACCTGTTTACCGTTGTATACATCACAATACTGGATACTTTCAGTCCGTATGATGGAAGCATGGCAATTGTAAGAGTGATTCTGTTTGGCTTTATGCTAATGGGGTTACTCGGGCTTCAAAGAATGGCAGATCACGAAAGAATCACTCTTTCGATGGGGCAATTGCAAAAGTGGCTGATTCCGCTTGCTGCCCTCATCGCCTTCAGTTCAGCGGCTGCATATGCTGCACCAAAGTCTGAGCCAATCTGGCCTGACCCTGTTCCATTTCTTACTTCATTCAGTGATGGCTCCGGTGTTGGTTCAGGCGGCGTGAATCGTCTTGGTTACGGCGTTGATGATTCAGAGTTAGGCGGTTCTTTTGTAGGTGATGAAACAAAAGTGTTCGAAGCGACCGTCCAGGGCGAACAATACTGGCGGATTGAGACAAAAGATACTTACACCGGTAAAGGATGGGAGCAATCCCGAGAGGCAGAAAGTTTAACACCTTTCAGCGTGAACGAAGCTGTTCCATTAACATTATCTGCGATCGACGAAGAATCTGAAACGCAAACTGTATCTGTTGATGTCGACCTCACCTATAATCATCTTGTGTATCCTTATGCACCTGATCAGGTTATTAATGGTGAGGCGGATGAATTGCGTTATAATCCGGTTTCTGACAAAGTCACGTCTTATGAAGACGGTGATCTTGTGGAACTGAGTGAATATGAATGGGAATTCCGCGAGCCAAGATACAGCTTGCAGGCTTTGAGAAATACCACCGGCTTAGGTGAGAATGCAGGATCCATGGAACAATACTTACAGCTTCCTGAAAATGTACCTGAAAGAATTCGTGAGCTTTCTTTAGATATTACTGAAAGTGAAGATAACTGGTATGACAAAGCAAAAGCGGTTGAAGGTTATTTCTCAAGAAGCGGCTTTGTCTACGAGCAGGAAGATGTCCCTGTACCAGAAGGCAATGAGGACTATGTAGACCAATTTCTTTTTGAAACGCAGCGGGGATATTGTGATAATTACTCAACTGCAATGGTTGTCATGCTGCGATCAATCGATATTCCGGCCCGCTGGGTGAAAGGTTATACGGGCGGGGAAGTACTTGAGAACTTAGGAGATGGACGTTCAATTTACGAAGTAACGAATAATAATGCCCATTCATGGGTCGAAGTATTCTTTCCGGAAATTGGATGGGTACCATTTGAGCCTACAGTTTCATTTTCAAATAATATTTCTCTGAACTATGATCTTGATTTGGATACAGATGATGACACAACAGAAACACCTGAACCGGCTGAAACGCCAGAGCCGGAATCGCCGGAACCGCTTGAGGAAGATACAGGTGCAATTGGACAAGTTGATGAAGATGGCTCATCCGGTACAGGTGGGTGGACAGCTTTCAAGACTTTTATATCTGAAAATCGTCTGATGTTATTTTTGGTAAGTGTTTTGCTAGTTGCTGTTGGAACTGGTCTTTACAGAAACAGAAACCGGTGGATGCCGTATGTGCTGATTCGTTATTACCGATCACAAAAGGGAAGTGAAGTATATCCGAAAGCTTACAGCTCACTCCTGAAACAGTTGAGACGTTACGGGCTCAGAAGAAAAGAAACTCAGACATTAAGGGCTTATGCAAAAGAAGTGGACAACTTTTTCGGCACGCATGAAATGAGCCGTCTGACGGATCAATATGAACGGATTTTGTACCGTAGTGAAGACCCGAAGGATAAATGGTCGAATATGCGCGAATTGTGGGAAGATTTAATTAAAAAGACAACAGGTTGACCGGGCATGTGCAAGGCGTTAAAATGGTGAAAATTAAAGACAATTTCATAACACCCCTTCATATATGTCCGATAATATGGGTCGGATGTTTCTACCGGATCACCTTAAATGGTCTGACTATGAAGGCGGTCTTTTTAAGATTTCTCTGTTAGTTTGTCTGTTGACCTACGCTCCAGGCGGACGCTTTCCGCGGCCGGGCGCTGAGCCCCTCAGGCTTCGCCGTGAGCGGTCTCACCTGTCCCTTTCCGCCGCAGGAGTCGCCGCCTTACGCTTCGGTCAACGCTGTATATGAAACAGAATCTTAAAAAAATGTAAGAGTGCTATTTGTTGGTGTTAAACCTTCTTAAACTTTTACCTTTGTAAAAAGACCGCCTTGTTAAAACGCTTGAAGGGAAGAAGAGGATGACTCTTTTTCGGACAGGCGTTTTTTCTGTTTTGAGGGTGTAAATGTATAGATTTTAAATAATTGAATGAGGTGACCATCGATGCTAGGTAAAGAAGAAATGCACGGTCAGGAAATGATCGTAGTACTTGATTTTGGTAGTCAATATAATCAGTTAATTACACGCCGTATCCGTGAGTTTGGTGTGTATAGTGAGTTACACCCGCATACGATTACTGCTGAGGAAATTAAAGAATTGAATCCTTCGGGCATCATTTTCTCTGGTGGACCGAATTCTGTTTATGATGAGAATTCGTTCCGTGCTGATGAGCGTATTTTTGATCTTGGTATTCCGGTTCTGGGCATCTGTTACGGGATGCAGCTTATGACAATGCACTTTGGCGGTAAAGTTGAAAAGGCTAAAAATCGTGAATATGGGAAAGCGGATATTCAGGTTCAGGAAGCTAAAGGTCTGTTTAAGGACCTTCCTTTAACGCAGTCAGTGTGGATGAGTCATGGAGATCTGGTTGTTGAAGCGCCGCCGTCATTCGATGTGGTTGCAACGAACCCTTCATGTCCGGTCGCATCAATCAGTAATGATGAGCAGAAGCTTTATGCGGTTCAATTCCATCCGGAAGTTCGTCATTCTGAACACGGTAACGAGATGCTGAGAAATTTTGTGTTTGATGCATGTGGCTGCACGGGTGACTGGTCAATGGAAAACTTTATTGAAATTGAACTTGAAAAGATCCGTCAGGAAGTTGGAGATCGCCAGGTGCTGTGTGCACTGAGCGGTGGGGTGGATTCTTCAGTTGTAGCCGTACTGATTCATAAAGCAATCGGCGATCAGCTGACATGTATTTTCGTTGATCACGGCCTTCTTCGTAAAGGTGAGGCAGACAGCGTAATGAAGACATTTGCTGATGGATTCAATATGAATGTCATAAAAGTAGATGCACAGGACCGTTTCCTGAACAAACTCAAAGGTGTATCAGATCCTGAGCAAAAACGTAAGATCATCGGAAATGAATTCATTTATGTTTTTGATGATGAAGCAACGAAACTTGATGGAATTGACTTCCTTGCACAGGGGACGCTTTATACTGACATTATCGAAAGTGGTACTGCGACTGCACAGACGATCAAATCTCACCATAACGTGGGTGGTCTGCCTGAAGATATGCAGTTCAAACTGATTGAACCGTTGAACACACTTTTCAAAGATGAAGTGCGTGCGCTGGGAAGTGAACTTGGTATACCCGATGAAATCGTTTGGCGCCAGCCTTTCCCTGGACCGGGTCTTGGTATTCGGGTGCTTGGAGAAATTACAGACGAAAAACTGGAAATCGTTCGTGAATCAGATCATATTTTGCGAGAAGAAATTAAAAAAGCGGGACTTGACCGTGATATTTGGCAGTATTTCACTGTGCTTCCTGACATTCGAAGTGTCGGTGTAATGGGTGATGCAAGAACCTATGACTATGCCATCGGTATTCGTGCAGTGACATCAATTGACGGTATGACATCTGACTGGGCGAGAATTCCATGGGATGTTCTTGAGAAAATCTCTGTCCGATTAGTAAATGAGGTAAATTCAATTAACCGCGTGCTGTATGATGTGACGAGTAAGCCACCTAGTACAATTGAGTGGGAATAACGAATATTACCATTAAAACTATTATATAATGTTCGTATTTTATATTGACGTCTCTCTGACACGTTGTTACAATAACATCATCAATTAAATAATATTTCGTCGTATAACGTCGGGGATATGGCCCGAAAGTCTCTACCAAGCTACCGTAAATAGCTTGACTACGCAGGTTGTTATGAGTTCATTGTGAGCTTTTTTCACCCTTTTAGTCATCCCTGAACGACGAGTGTGCGTTCAGGGATTTTTTCGTTATACTTCGTATTTTCGGAGGGAACAGCAGTGAAGAAGTATTTTCAGTTTGAAGAATTAAACACGAACTACAAGCGTGAATTCATTGGAGGATTAACGACTTTCCTCGCGATGGCGTATATTTTGGTCGTTAACCCATTAACGCTGACACTGGCAGACGTTGAAGGTTTGCCTGACGCAATGCGTATGGATTATGGCGCTGTATTCGTAGCTACTGCGCTTGCAGCAGCGATCGGCTCACTTGTGATGGGGGTGCTTGCCAAATATCCAATCGCACTTGCGCCGGGTATGGGGTTAAATGCTTTTTTTGCTTACTCCGTTATCCTGACACAGGAAATTCCGTGGCAGACAGCTTTAACGGGCGTTTTATTTTCAGGACTTATATTTATGGTTTTAACAGTTACAGGCGTACGTGAAAGAATTATTAATGCGATTCCGGCAGAATTGAAATTTTCAGTTGGAGCAGGGATCGGGCTTTTTATTACATTTGTAGGTTTTCAGAATGCTGGAATTATCGTTGGCAACGACGCGACGCTTGTAGCGCTTGGTGATCTTACGCAGGGAAACACACTGCTTGCAATTTTTGGTATTTTTATCACTGTTATTTTAATGACACGTAAAATTAAAGGCGGTATCTTCTTCGGGATTGTGATTACAGCAGTTGTCGGAATGATCGTTGGTTTAATAGACCGTCCGAGCGGCTTTATTGATCCGACACCACCAAGTCTTGCACCGACATTTGGTGCAGCATTGGAGCCGATCTTCTCAAGCCCTGGTGACTTATTTACGGTCCAATTGTTAGTTGTCGTCTTAACTTTTCTATTCGTTGATTTCTTTGACACTGCAGGAACACTTGTTGCAGTAACGAATCAGGCAGGCCTGATGAAAGACGGAAAGCTGCCACGTGCAAATCGCGCCCTTTTTGCAGATTCAACAGCAACTGTATTCGGAGCAGTACTTGGTACGTCTACAACCACTTCTTACATTGAATCTTCTGCGGGCGTAGCAGCGGGCGCGCGTACAGGTTTCGCTTCAGTCGTTACAGCAGTGCTTTTCATTTTATCTATATTCTTCTTCCCATTGCTGGAAGTGATCACAAGTGCAGTAACAGCACCAGCTTTAATCATCGTTGGGGTGCTTATGGTTTCAGCGCTTGGTAAAATTGACTGGACACGCTTTGAAATTGCAGTACCGGCATTTCTGACAATTATCACAATGCCACTTACGTACAGCATTGCATCAGGTATTGCGATTGGATTTATCTTCTATCCGATTACGATGCTTGTCATGGGCAGAGGTAAGCAAATTCACCCAATTATGTACGGTTTATTTGTAATCTTTGTGCTTTACTTCATGTTCCTGTCGTAATATGCTAAAAGAGCTGCTTCCGATTTATTCGGACAGCTCTTTTTTAAATTCAACGATACAAACTCGAAAGTAACTTATACTTTAAATAATGGTTATGTTATAGTTCAATGTGATTTTTGCACAGCTGGAGCGGAAGTCAACAACCAGCTTTACCATAACCTGAATAATAAACGGGCGGATGTGATGGACGTGAGCTATATAGTAAAAAAAATACTGAATAACAACGTGTTGATTGCTGAATTAAATAGCTCAGAAGTCGTCATGATCGGCAAAGGGATCGGCTTTAAGCGTCAGACGCAGTCAACTATCAGTGAAGAAGAAGTTGAGAAGCTTTTTGTTCTGCGTAACGAAAAAGAGCAGGATCAGTTTAAAAAACTGCTTCCATATGTAGAAGAAGATTTATTAAAAGTCATCATTTCCTCTATAGAGTTGATCCGGGAGCGAACACAAACTTTTTTAAACGAGCATATTCATGTGGCGTTAACTGATCACCTTATATTTGCTGTTAATCGGCTGATGAGAGGGATGTCGATTTCGAATCCGTTTCTACTTGAGACGAAAGCGCTTTACCCTTACGAATACGAAATTGCAAAAGAAGTTGTACAGTTAATCAATGATCGTGCTCACATTTACCTGCCTGAGGGCGAGATTGGTTTCATTGCGCTGCATATCCACAGTGCGATGCTCAATCGGAATGTACACGAAGTGAACTCTCATTCGCAGCTGATCGGACGGCTAGTACAATTGATTGAAACCCAATTTGATGTAAATCTCGATAAAGAAAGTATTGACTACATGAGGTTGGTCAGGCATCTGCGCTATACCGTGGAGCGGGTGGTGCGGGGAGAAAAAGTTGATGAGCCGGAAAAAATCGCTTTGCTCTTGAAAGAAGAATACCCGATGTGCTATAATCTCTCATGGAAACTGATAAAAATTATGCAGCAAACATTGAAAAAACCTGTTTATGACGCAGAAGCGGTCTATCTGACCATGCATCTGCAGCGTATTCAGACCAAAATGAAATAATACATTTACGTGTTACTGATACGATCAGGCATGAGTAAATGAAGAATTCCCGTTTGACGGGATACGTGTACCCTCACGTATATTCTTCTTTTACTCATGCCTTTTTTGTTTGCTGTGTAACACAAAAAGGAGGAAATAGTATGTTTAAGAAGTTTTTTGGTCAGCTTCAGAAGATTGGTAAAGCGCTTATGTTACCAGTTGCGATTTTGCCGGCTGCCGGTCTGCTTTTAGCATTCGGTAACGCTTTGCAAAATGATACGCTGACAAACCTTGCGCCATTTCTGACAAGCGACTGGATTGTTATGGTGGCAAGTGTCATGGAGAACTCAGGTGGAATTGTTTTTGATAACCTTCCATTATTATTTGCAGTAGGGGTAGCGATTGGACTCGCTGGCGGTGACGGTGTTGCCGGTCTTGCAGCAATCGTAGGTTACCTGATTATGAACGCCACAATGGGAACAGCGCTTGGTCTTGAGCTTGCGGATGTAACCGGTGAAGGAGTAGACCCGGCCTATACGTTAATGCTTGGGATCCCGACACTTTCATCCGGTGTATTCGGTGGTATCATAGTCGGTGCGCTTGCCGCTTACATGTATAATCGGTTCTTTAACATTGAACTGCCTACTTATCTAGGATTCTTCGCAGGTAAACGGTTTGTTCCAATCGTAACAGCTGCATCTGCAGTTGTGTTAGGTCTTGTGATGATTTTTGTTTGGCCTGTGGTACAGGAAGGGCTGAATGCATTTTCAAACCTTATGCTGAATTCAAATCTTGCCATTTCAGCATTCGTGTTCGGTGTTATTGAACGAGCACTGATTCCGTTCGGTCTTCATCACATTTTCTATACACCGTTCTGGTTTGAATTTGGTACTTATGTAAACGCAGCGGGTGAAACGGTCCGTGGAGATAACTCAATCTTCCAGGCTCAGATCCGTGACAATGTTCAGGATCTTACTGCAGGTACGTTTATGACTGGTAAGTATCCTTTCATGATGTTTGGTCTTCCGGCAGCAGCGCTTGCAATTTATCACGAGGCGCGTGCTGAAAAGAAAAAGCTTGTTGCAGGGATTATGGGTTCAGCTGCACTGACTTCATTCCTGACAGGTATTACAGAACCTATTGAATTTGCATTCCTATTTGTTGCACCAATCCTGTTTGCAGTACACGCGGTATTTGCAGGTCTTTCATTCCTGACTATGCATTTACTTGATGTAAAAATTGGTATGACCTTCTCTGGTGGTTTAATTGACTTTCTACTATTCGGAGCTTTGAATCCTCAGACTAACTGGTGGCTAGTATTACCGGTAGGCGCAGTATTTGCTGTGATTTATTACTTCGGTTTCCGTTTTGCGATCCGTAAGTTTAATCTGGCAACACCAGGTCGTGAGAAAGAAGAAGATGGCGATGAAAATCCGCGTGCAGCTTCTTCTAAATCGGATCTGCCTCATGACATTTTGGATGCAATGGGTGGATCTTCAAACATTGCAAATCTTGATGCATGTATTACGCGCCTTCGCGTACAGGTTAAAGAACCATCAAAAGTTGATAAAAAAGAATTGAAGCATCTTGGTGCTTCAGGTGTACTTGAGATCGGTGACAACATTCAGGCGATTTTCGGTCCGCGCTCAGACAGTTTAAAACATCAGATGAAAGATATTATGGAAGGGAAAACACCACGGCCTGTAAAAGTTGATGCTGAAAAAGAAGTGAAAAAAGAAATTGAAGAAACAACGGCTTCTGCAATCCAAAATGATCAACCTTTATTACAGGATTTCATCTCACCGTTAAACGGAGAAGCAGTTTCGATTACTGAAGTTCCGGATCAGGTATTCTCAGGCAAAATGATGGGGGATGGTTTCGCAATTATCCCATCTGACGGCATTGTGCATTCGCCTGTGAACGGTAAAATAGTAAATGTCTCACCAACAAAACACGCTGTAGGTATTGAATCTGAAAATGGACAGGAAATCCTGATTCATTTTGGAATTGATACAGTTAAGCTGAATGGTGAAGGATTTACTGTTCATGTAAATGAGGGTGACCAGGTTAAAGCGGGAGATCTTCTGCTTGAAGCAGATCTTGATCAGATTAAAGACCGTGTTCCTTCTATTATGACTCCAATTGTGTTTACGAACTTAATGAATGAAGAAACTGTTAAAGTGAAGAAATCCAGAGTTAATAGAGGAGATTCTTCTATTATAGAAGTGAAATAAAACTTATCGCCGTACTGGTTGTGAAACTGGTACGGCGATTTTTAAATTTATAGTCTTTTGTTTTTTGTACAGCGGATGGTTGAAGCGTGAGAAGGCAGCTCAGGCACGTGAGATATTCATAGTCTGCTCAGTATCTGAATGTTGGAATCAAGCAGCCGGCTTTAACAGCTCATTATTAAAAAAGGATATATCATGCGGATCCGGGAAAGAAAAATAGATGGTGTTCATTGAAAAATGGCACTTGAATAAAATGCTAAAAATATTTATCGGATAAGTATTGCAATATTCAGAATTAAATTATATAATTGAAATGCTCTTAAAGGTTTGACTTATTTTATGGAGGTGTGATAGATTAGTAAAGTTCTCTTTTGAAGAGGCGGGCATTTTTAATATGATCGCTAATGCTTTTTTCTTTTCTCTTTTTTAATGTGAAGATTATCATTAAAAAAAGAAATTAAAAAAGTTTTAAGAAAGACTTTACAAAATATCAAACACCATGATATGATAATCAAGTCGCTTACGAGAGACGCGCTTCAATCAGAAGCATTTGAACCTTGAAAACTAAACAACCAAACGTCAACGTTTAAGATTTTAAGTCT
>NZ_SORX01000005.1 GCF_004405125.1 Jeotgalibacillus salarius | reverse complement strand
AAATGAATGGTTTATTTTATTGGTTATATACATATTTTAGAATTTCAACAGTCTGAAAAAAAGAAGCCCTGAGGCTTCTTTTTATTTATTCAGATCGTACCTTTTCCCTTTTACAAGGTAGAATATATTCTCTGAAATATTGGTCACATGATCAGCAGCGCGCTCAAGGTAACGGCAAACAAAGGAAAGTTGCGTAATCTGAGCTAACTTATCAGGCTGAGATGCGCTTGAAGAAAGCAGTTTTTGTATTGTCTCTCCATAAAGCTGGTCAACCCCGTCATCAAGCTCTGCAATTTTTTTTGCTTTAACAACATCTTCATCTGTATAAGCTTCTAAAACTAGTTCAATCATTTCTTCCGTAATGTTGTACATTTTATGCACATTTTCTATCGAACTAACAGAACTGTCATCACCTATTCGAATCGTTGATTTTGCGATGTTCACTGCAAAATCTGCAATTCTTTCAAGATCAGCGGCGATTTTAATTGCCACAATGATTCTTCTCAAATCCGTAGCAACCGGCTGCTGTTTAGCAATCAGCAAAATGGCAAGATCGTTAATTTCTTCTTCTATTCTGTTGGCTTTTACATCTTCATCCATGATCAAAAGAGATTTTTCAATATCCTTATGATCTAGTGCTGTAAGTGAGCTCTTTAATGCCTGCTGCGCAAACTTACCCAGCTCCACTATTTTGTTATTCAATGTCTCCAAATCCGTATCGTACCGTTCTCTCACTGACAATTTCTTCACTCCTTATCCAAATCTGCCTGAGATATAATCTTCTGTTCTGTCATCAGTCGGGTTAGAAAAGATTTTATTTGTTTCATCATATTCAACTACTTCCCCATTTAGAAAGAAAGCAGTTTTATCTGAAATACGTGCGGCCTGCTGCATGTTGTGCGTTACGATAATGATGCTGTATTCTTTTTTCAGGTTCTGCACAAGCTCTTCAACTTTGAGTGTGGAGATCGGATCAAGTGCTGAAGTCGGCTCGTCCATTAAAATAACATCAGGTTCAATCGCAAGGCATCGCGCAATACAGATACGCTGCTGCTGTCCGCCCGAAAGACCGTATGCATTTTCATTCAGGCGATCTTTTACTTCGTCCCAGATCGCTGCACCTCGAAGTGATTTTTCAACAATTTCATCGAGCGTTTTCTTGTTTTTAATTCCATGAATGCGTGGACCATACGCAATATTTTCATAGATCGATTTAGGGAATGGATTAGGCTTTTGAAAGACCATACCAACCTTTGTGCGCAATTCTTCAACCTGGTATTTTTTACTAAAAATATTGCGGTCGCGGTAAATAATTTCACCGGAGGTTTTCACTGATGGAATGGTTTCAATCATACGATTAAGCGTTTTGATAAAAGTTGATTTTCCACATCCCGAAGGACCTATAATTGCTGTCACTTCGTTTTCTTTAATATCAAGATCAATATTTTTCAATGCATGGTTAGACCCATACCATAAATTGAGCTGATTCGTTTTATATACTGATGCTTTATTACTTTTCACGGCTGGTTCTTTTTTCTCCAGTACATCGCTGGCAGGTTTAATTGTTGTAGTCATGTTGAAAAGCTCCCTTCATCCAATTAAATTAATAACGATTTTGATACTTGTTTCTTATAAATACTGCAATAGAATTCATGAAAAGCAGCAATGCCATTAATACAATGATACCCCCGGCTGCTACATCATGGAATTCAACCTGCGGACGTTTTGTCCAGTCAAAAATCTGCATCGGCAGAGCAGTAAAAGTACTCAAAAGCCCGTCAGGCATGAACATTAATATCGTTGGAATACCGAGAACAACTAGCGGCGCTGTTTCTCCAATCGCACGTGATAATGCGAGAATACTTCCCGTCAGAATTCCCGGTATTGAGGCTGGCAGTACTACACGGAGAATGGTCTGCCACTTTGTAGCACCCATTGCAAATGAAGCTTCTCTTAATTCATTGGGCACAGCTCTGATTGCCTCCTGTGAAGCTACAATAATAATTGGAAGGATTAACAAACTCATTGTCAAACCCGCTGCAAGAATAGAGATACCTAAATCAAAGAAACGGGCAAAGATTGTCAGTCCAAGGAGACCGAATACGACAGAAGGAACACCGGCAAGATTTGAAATATTGATTTTGATAAATGTGTTAAATCTATTTTTTGTTGCATATTCCTCTAAATAAATAGCAGTTCCAACCCCTAAAAACATAGAAACAGGTGCAACGACAAGCATTAAATAGATAGATCCTGCGATCGCAGCCTTTATGCCTGAGTTTTCAGGAATTCTGGAAGCAAAACTAGTGAAAAAATCTAAGCTGATATAGCCACTTCCTTGAGTGATGATACGATACAGAAGAATGGTAAGCACGATTAACCCAAATGTTGTTGCAGCTGCAAAAACACCTTTAAATATCGTGTTCTTAGTCAGTCTTTTTTTGGTTTTCGAAGCCACCTCTTCATGGTTAATATACCTCATTTTAATATTCCTCCCTAAAACGCTTGGAGATAAACTGGGCAAGCATATTCATAAATAATGTAAACAGGAACAGCGTGAAGCCTACAGCATAGATACTGTAATAAATTGTTGTTCCATAACCTGCATCTCCAGTCGTAACCTGAACAATATATGCAGTCATTGTCTGAATAGATCCGGTAACATCCCAATCAAATCCTGGAGTTGAACCGGCAGCAACTGCCACAATCATTGTTTCTCCAATTGCGCGCGAAATTGCCAATACGATTGATGCAACGATTCCTGAGAGTGCTGCTGGCAACACAATTTTCACTGCCACTTCAAATTTAGTTGCGCCAAGCGCATAGGCACCGTCTCTCATTGCATTTGGTACTGACGTCATCGCATCTTCTGATAGAGAGGCAATCATAGGAATAACCATAATACCTACTACAATACCCGGACTGATTGCATTGAAAATTGAAATTTCCGGGAAAACCGAACGCAGAATCGGTGTTACGAATGTTAAGGCAAAAAACCCGTAAACAATTGTAGGTACACCTGCGAGCACTTCAAGAACAGGTTTTACAATTCTTCTAACCCGGTCACTCGCATACTCACTCAAATAAATGGCTGTAGCAATACCAATCGGCACAGCTACAAATGTGGCGATTGCAGTAATTTTTAAAGTCCCTACAATTAACGGAAGAATTCCATAAGTAGGTGTGGAATTAGCGAAAGGATACCATTCAGTACCTGTTAGAAAACTTAAAACATTTACCTCAGTAAAGAAAGTAATGGTTTCAAATATTAATGTAAACACTATTCCGATGGTTGTCAGAACAGAAACTGTTGCGATGAGCAGCAAAATTTTTGGTATTAATTTTTCTGTGAACGCCAGAAGACCCCTGTTGCTTTTCTGAGCGATCAATTCCTGAACCGAAAGTTGCTTTGGCTCATTCATTGCCATAATGAAAACCTCCTCAATTATCCAAAGAACATGATGATACGAGAAGCGTGTAGTACACGCTCCCCGCTGGAATTAATTATTCAGCTGCAAGCTCTTCAATCGTTGCCATATCTTCGTCATACACTTCCTGTGGTGCTCTTACATATCCAACTGCTTCTGCAAGATCTCCAGCGTTTTCAATCGCAAACATGATAAAGTCTGCTACTGCCGGATCTTCAGCTACTTTGTCATTTCTTACATAAGTGAACAATGGACGAGAAAGTGGAGCGTATTCACCTGATTCAATTGTTTCATTGTTAGGCTCAACAGCACCTTCTCCATTATCGATCGGCACTACTTTTAATGTATCTTTATTTTCAAGATAGTAAGCATAACCGAAGTATCCGATTGCATTAGGTGATCCAAGAACACCCTGTACAAGCACGTTATCGTCTTCTGAAAGTGTTGCAGACCTTACGATGTCATCTTCCTCAAGAATGACTTCATTGAAGTAATCGTAAGTACCAGAGTCAGTTCCAGGAGAGTAAAACTCGATTGGTTCTTCAGGCCAGCCATCACGGATATCAGCCCAAGTTTTTTCTTCCCCTGTTTCAACCCACATTTCTTTCAATTCATCTACAGTCAGTGAATCCACCCAGTCGTTTTCCTGGTTCACTACAACAGAAAGCCCGTCATAACCAAGTTCAACTTCTGTGTATTCAACACCTTCTTCTTCAAGACCAGCTTCTTCTTCTTCTTTAATTGGACGGGATGCATTTGAGAATGAAGTTTCTCCCGCAATGAATTTTTCAAATCCGCCACCTGTACCGGATACGCCTGATGATACCTGGACACCCGGCTGTGCAGCAGCATATTCTTCAACAATCGCTTCCATAATAGGAGCTACAGTCGATGAACCATCACCCTGAACCTGACCGCTTAGCTCTTCTGATGAACCTTCAGAGCCGTTATCTGATCCATTCGCTTCATCTTCACTACCGCAAGCAGCTAGAAAAACTGCTGATCCTAAAATAGTAGACATTGCTAACATTTTTGCGTTTTTCATTCTGTAATTCCCCCTGTGGTTTGGTTGGTTTGTCCTACAGGTAATACAATACACCCCTTCTATTAATCTCATATAAATGTAATGTAAAGGTTTTGTAAACGCATAAAAAAACTGAGTACTGCAATATGCAATACTCAGTTTAGTAGATGATTTATTGTCCTTCTTCGGCTTCTTCAGCTGTTATTTCAACTTCCTGATCAGCTCCGCCTTCATTCATTCTTTTTTCTCTAATATCGAAATACACTTCAAGTGCTGCAGTTCCTACGTTTTCATTTACATCTTCACGCAGAGCAGTAGTTCCGTCATTCGGATAAACCCACGGAGCGAGAACTGAAAATGCAACTTCAGGTTGATCGTATGGTGCAAATCCAACTAATGTGGAATTTGTCGTTTCAGGAGGCAATAATCCTTTAGAGCGATACAGTTCGTCATATTTCGGACCAAAGTAAACCACTTCCGCAGTTCCTGTTTTACCTCCGGCTACATAACCATTCCCTTTAAAATCCAGCCCGGTTCCCTGAGTACCATTGAAAGAACGGTAAAATCCCTGTTTCACATGGTCCAATTCCGCCTGAGTATTATCGAGTTTGTTTAATACTCTTGGTTTCATCGCTTTTACCAGCGGCCCCAATGTTTCATTATCTGAACTCGGATCTCTGATTTCTTTAACAGTCGTAGGCGCGACTCTGTTACCGCCATTGATCACGGTAGAAACATACTGCACCATCTGCATCGGCGTATAGGTATCAAACTGACCAATCGATAAATCGAGCAGTTTACCCGGTGTCAGGTCCAGTGGATTATTCGTCTGGTATCCGACACTTTCTCCAGGTAAATCAATGCCTGTTTCACTGCCAAGTCCGAATTGACCAAAGTAGTTACGCATTTTTGTGAATGCGCTTGAACCGATATCAATTGGCTCCCCTGGAGTATAAGTTGCTCCTGCCATTTTTATTGCAATTTTAAACATATATCCATTCGATGAACGTTCTAGCGCATATAAATCACTTATTGGGTTTGGTAATGATCCATACCATGATGATTTAGGTTCAGATCCTTTAATTCTAATGGCTTCATCTCTTATTAAAGAATAAGGTTGAATAACGCCATCCTGATAACCGGAAAGGACCGTTGCACCCTTTATAGAAGAACCGGCTTCATAAGCACTAGTAAAAGTTCCAATATTATAATCCTGGATTTCCGGTCCATCTTCAGTTTCTACATACTGTTTCCCTGCCATTGCAAGCAGCTCGCCGGTATTCGGATCCATCATCACCAGAAACAGACGGTCCATTAAGTTTCGTCCATAATCCTGTTTAAGCCTTCTCAATTCATCCTCTACTACCTGTTCAAGCGCCTGCTGCAATTCAATATCAATTGACAGAACAAGATCCTTGCCACGCTCTCCCTGCTGAATCAGCTGTGAATCAATGACATTTCCAGCCTTATCGGTAATGGTACGGACTTTTGACTTTTGACCCTGCAGCACATCTTCATATTGAAGTTCAAGGTAACTCGTGCCAACCCTGTCATTGCGTGCGTAATCACGTGCAAGATAATACTCTATTTTATCTTCAGGTATTGATCTGACACTTCCCAGTACCGTTCTCAGCACGTCACCGTAAGGATACTCTCTTTTCCAGTCCACTGTAGAATTCACACCGGGCAGCGAACTCAACTGCTCGCTGACAGTAGCAAATTCTTCATCTGTGACACCTTCATTTTTTATAATTTGAGGAGAAAGATTATATCCAGTCTGCATCTGTCTGTACACTGCCAGTATTTCCATATCCTGATCAGTGATTTCTGCCAGCTCTTCCTCAGTAATTCTGTCACGGATATTTTTATCATATTCACTCTGAGAAAGCTCGCCTTCATCATAAAGAGCGCGCTCTTCTTCTGTGATTTTGGCTTCAGCTCTTTCTTTGTTTTCACGAATCCAGTAGTCCTGGATGTCCCGGTCAGTAACCTGATCATCATCAAGTTCGATCATCCCTGCAAGTTTTGTAGCCACTTCCATCATTTCTTTCTGAGAAGTTTGCTGTGTTTTTGTATATGTAATTGCATTAACCGGTCGATTATCCACAATTACTTTTCCATTCCGATCGAATATTTTCCCCCGTGGTACGCTTGAATTGACAACAACTTCCTCAGTTCTTTCCAGCTGTCTTGTAAAATCTTCACCATTCACAATCTGTAGAACGCCGAGTCTGAGAATGAGTGCGGAAAATAATATAAACACTGCGAAAAATAATATATTCATTCTTGCAGCAAGAAAATTCTTTTTGATTTTTTTAGGTTTCTTCGTACGGGACTGATTCTTTTTCAATAAGAGTCTCCCTTTCTTTTTATATTCATATAGGCTAATCTTAAAGGAAAATTTCATATATTACTAGAGGATGACATGCTTTTTCATTAAAAGGACATATCCGGTCAGATAATCATCCATCTCATTTTCCACATAAAAAAGACTGACGAAAATCGCCAGTCTTTTTTTATGAAATTATTTTGCAGAAGTATAAAGCTTTTCTACTGCGTTCCAGTCTACAACGCTCCAGAATGCATTAATGTAGTCAGGACGCTTGTTCTGATACTTCAGGTAATAAGCGTGCTCCCATACATCCAGGCCAAGTACCGGTGTTTTACCATCAGTAAGTGGTGAATCCTGATTTGGTGTGCTAGTAATTTCAAGTTCGCCATTATTAACTACCAGCCAAGCCCAGCCTGAGCCGAATCGGCCTGCACCAGCTGCTGCAAATTCTTCTTTGAACTTTTCAAAACTGCCAAATTTCCCATTAATTGCAGAAGCAAGGTCGCCTGAAGGTTCGCCGCCACCATTTGGTGAAAGGATCTTCCAGAAGAAAGAGTGATTAGCGTGACCGCCGCCATTGTTGCGGACTGCTGTACGAATTGATTCCGGTACGCTGTTCAGATCTGCAACGAGTTCATCAATTGATTTTGCCTTAAGATCGTCGTGACCTTCTAGTGCATCATTCAATTTCGTTACGTACGTGTTATGGTGTTTCGTGTGGTGGATATTCATTGTTTCCTTGTCGATATGCGGTTCTAGCGCATCGTAAGAATAAGGTAGTTCTGGTAATGTATAAGCCATGATTGAATTCCTCCTTGTATGTAGTGTATTTTTCCGCATGATGCGGAATCAACTGTTTTCAGATTATCAGAATAGATAAATCTATTCAATTAATAAGCACTGTAAACGCTTTTTTCAGCCTAAAGACCGAATTTATACGTATATAAAGAAGATAATGACCATCACCGCTTGAATTGTACCTTTTGTTATAACCGATGTAATAAAACCGATTAATGAGCCAACACCGATTTTCAGCGCCTGCTTGAAAGGTGTTCGGTTAACAACTAACTCACCTATTACTGCGCCCGCCAGAGGTCCAATCAGAATACCGAGCAATGGTATCACAAATGGTCCAATTAAAAGCCCGATGGTACTCCCCCATATTCCTGCTTTTGATCCTCCGAATTTTTTAACGCCGAATAAATTTGCAGCATAGTCAGCACCGAAAAGTAATATGATAAACAGAATCTGAATTGTCCAGAAAAACCAGGTGAAATCAGAAAATGTAAAAAACAATCCGTACAAAATAAAGCCCAGCAGGATAAATAACACACTTGGAATAATCGGGTAGATTAACCCGATAAATGCTACAGCAAAACTTAATACAATCAGTGTCCAAAATAATACCTCGATGACCACCACTCCTTTAAATCACAAACATTTCCATTCATTATAGCAAAAAAGCCGGCTGATGTGTCAGCCGGCTTTTCAAGTTATTTTCTGATACCCAGTACAGCTTCGGCTATGTTTACAGAGTGATCGCCAATTCTTTCAAGGTTAGAAACGATATCGACGAAAACTATTCCAGCCTGGCCGCTGCATACGCCCTCGTTCAGACGCAGAATATGCTTTTTACGGAATTTACGTTCCATTTTGTCAATCAGATCTTCTTTTTCTGCAACGCTTCGTGCTTTATCCTGATCATTCAGATCAAGTGATTCAATAGATTGTGATACAGCTTCTATGGTAAGTGTAAACATTTCATTCAAGTCAGCCATTGCTTCATCAGTCAGCTTCACTTTATTAGCCTGTTGATAATCAACGAGTTCAATGACATTTTCAAAATGGTCACCAATACGTTCAATATCACGAACAGTATCCATTAATAAAGAATGACGTTCAGATTCCTGAGAAGACAATGAACTTCCTGATAATTTAATCAGATAATCAGTAATTTTAGTATCCAGGTTGTTAATTGCATCTTCAACCTGATAGCCGAGTTCAGCATTTTTCTTATTCTTTGTTTTCAGGTATTCGTATGATTCATTAAGACCCTGAACAGCAAAATGTCCCATGCGCAGCACTTCTTCTTTGGCCTGTCCCAACGCAATTGAAGGTGACTGTTCAATAAAGTGCGGGTCAAGGTGTTTTGGTTTGAATTCAACCACAACATCCTTACCAGGGATTATCTTTGTTACAATCCATGCAAGAGCTGCAATGAATGGGAATTGGACAATCGTATTACTTACATTGAAAGTACCATGTGCAAATGCAATCTGCATAGCAGGTTCAAGGTTTAAGAACTGATCGATCCATACAATAAATGCTGTGAATGGAATCAGCAGAATAAGAAAAATAGCGGTACCTATAATATTAAACATAACGTGAACAGCGGCAGCACGTTTGGCAGCAACTGAAGCCCCAATCGCAGCTAATACTGCCGTGATTGTTGTACCAATGTTGTCTCCAAATAATACGGGAATTGCTGCGTCCAGTGAAATCAAGTCTTCAGCATATAGTCCCTGCAGCACACCAATTGTAGCACTTGAACTTTGCACAATCACCGTGAAAACAGTACCTACAACAACACCTAAAATCGGCACTTCACTCATACTCTGTGTCAGGTCAATAAACGCCTGAAGTTCTCTAAGGGGTTTCATTCCGTCCCCCATCAATTCAAGCCCGTAGAAAAGTGCTCCAAAACCAAATACAATCTGCCCAAAATTATTTACTTTATGATTTTTAACGAAAAACAGAAGAATCGCACCAACTGCAATAATTGGAAGTGCATAGGCACCAATATCAATACCAATAATGAAAGCAGTAACGGTCGTACCGATATTTGCCCCCATAATGACACCGATTGCCTGACGAAGTGTCATAAATCCTGCGCTAACAAGTCCGATCGTAATAACAGTTGTTCCTGTACTCGTCTGTAAAAGTATCGTTACGAATATACCAGCTAAAACGCCCATAAATGGGTTTGTCGTGAAACGATCCAGGATTTCACGCAGACGGTCACCTGCAGACTTCTGCAAGCCGTCTCCCATGTATTTCAAACCAAATAGGAATATACCAAGTCCCCCGATAAACATAAAGAAGACTTCCTGCCAATTCACTTCCATGATTTCAACCCCTATAAACAAATTTAGACATACTTCTTGAAAACCCTCTACAATTATTAATTCTTTGAGTGATATAAGTAAAGGGGTTAACTGAAATCTTTACAATCGGTTAATAATAGACGCGTAATATTACAATTGTGTTACAAAAAGAAACGCTTACTTTTTCATTATTCGTTCATTTGCCCTTTTCTACAATATAAAAGTACAATATAATTGTGCCTATTTTATACCGGAGGGTTTATCATTGAATATTTTTAAACAATTATTAAAAAGCTTGTATTCACCAAAAGATATTGCAAGATTCAGGTTTCAGGGAATCGGAAAAACGATTTTATTTGTTTTTCTTTTAGCATTTCTCTCAATCATCCCTGCTGTCATACAGGTGTCTGTCATTGGTGAAGGTTTGTTTGCTGAAGGGGAAGATCTTCTGCTTAATGAACTTCCTTCTTTTGAAGTGGACAATGGACAGTTACAGACTGATGCTGAAGAGGCTGTCACAGCAGACAGCAGCGGGTTTACTTTTTATGTAGATGGATCGAATGAAATGACTGCTGATGATTTAGTCAATGATGACGCTGCTGTTGCTTTTTTATCTGACCGTTTGGCGGTATCTACAGCAGGAAGTGTCCAGGAATATCAATATAATACATTTGAAGGTATTAATCTGAGCAGTGAGGGAATTGCATCTCTGCTAAGTTCTCTTGAAGGAGCAAAATACATTATTTATTTCTTTATTCTCTCCTTCATTTTCGTCCTGGTTGCCGGCATGTTATTTGTGAAAGCAACCATTTTCGGCTGGATCGGAACAAAGCTTGCAAAATCTGTTAATAGAAAGCTTACTTATCGCCACTCTTTCAGAATTGCTGCTTACAGTTCTGCACTGCCTGCTGTTTTCTTTCTCATTGCAGATCTGGCAGGATCACTCATCCCATTCGCAATGCTTATTAACTGGTTTGTAACAGGGATGATGCTTTATCTTTCAATAAACGAAATTCCAAAGCCTAAAAAGAAGATAAGTGAACAGTCATAGGTGTTCTATTTCTTGTCAACATGAAATAAACACTGTTAGAATAAAATAGTAGAAAAATATGAGCAATCAATAAAGGAGCGAATGACTGGTGGGAGAAATTACACATCGTTCGAATACGCGCCCTGTAAAAGTCGGGGATTTAACTATAGGTGGAAGCAATGAACTTTTTATTCAAAGTATGACGACAACAAAAACACATGATGTTGAAGCGACAGTCGCAGAAATTCTTCGTCTTGAAGAAGCCGGCTGCCAGGTAGTACGTGTAGCCTGTCCTGATGAAAGAGCTGCTGATGCAATTCCGGAAATAAAAAAACGAATCAATATTCCATTAGTAGTGGATATTCACTTCGACTATAAGCTTGCCTTAAAAGCAATTGAAGGCGGCGCTGACAAAATCAGAATTAACCCAGGTAACATCGGCCGCCGAGAAAAAGTAGAAGCTGTTGTGAAAGCTGCTAAAGCGAAAAACATTCCAATTCGTATAGGCGTAAACGCAGGCAGCCTTGAAAGAAAGATCGTCGAGAAATATGGTTATCCTACAGCAGATGGTATGGTTGAAAGTGCACTTCATCATATCAAGATCCTTGAAGATCTGGACTTTCACGATATTATCGTATCCATGAAAGCATCTGATGTAAGCCTTGCGATTGAAGCTTATGAAAAAGCATCAAAAGCTTTTGATTATCCACTTCATTTAGGTATAACTGAATCAGGTACTTTATTTGCAGGAACTGTTAAAAGTGCAGCAGGCCTTGGCGCAATCCTAAGCAAAGGCATTGGTAATACACTGCGCATTTCATTGAGTGCTGATCCTGTCGAAGAAGTGAAAGTTGCAAGAGAATTGCTGAAATCATTTGGTCTTGCTTCAAATGCAGCTACACTGATTTCATGCCCAACATGCGGAAGAATTGAAATTGATTTGATATCAATTGCAAATGAAGTTGAAGAATACATCTCAACAATCAAAGCACCACTCAAGGTTGCAGTTCTTGGATGTGCAGTCAACGGTCCTGGTGAAGCCCGTGAGGCTGATATTGGTATTGCAGGAGCAAGAGGCGAGGGTCTTCTCTTTATGAAGGGAAAAACTGTACGTAAAGTTCCTGAAGAAACAATGGTTGAAGAGTTAAAAATTGAAATTGATAAACTGGCTGAAGAACATTACAAAAAGCAGGCTGAAGAAGCAGCTTTACAAAATTAACCTAAATCTCCCGGCAAACAGCCGGGAGATTTTTTTAAAATAATGGATAGATTAATACTCCGAGGAGCATCGCAATGAGACCGATCGCAATACCAATGCCTCCTGCTTTTGCTTCTTTTGATCTTCTGGCAAGAAACCCCAGAATAATGGCCGCCGCACCAAAAATAACAGGAGCGGTGAAAAAAGCAAGAATCCCAAGGATAATTGAAGCATAAGCAAGCCAAATGCCCTTATTCGTATTTTTAATGACACCGTCTCTCTTCCGTTCAGTATCTGCATACCACGATGGACTCATCTGTGAGAGTTCATTACCTATCTCTTCATCAAACTGTTGCGCTTCAGGAATTTCTTTATTTTTTTCTTCATTTTTCTCATCATTCAATCACATTCCCTCCTCCACGTTCTTCATTTAGCTTGAGCATAGTCCTTAAATCTATGTATGGAAAAAATGTCTTTCTGTGTTAAGGTAATGATAAAGAATGTAAAAGGAGCAAATAAACATGCGTTTAGGAATTGACATAGATGGAACAGTGACTTGCCCTTCATCATTGATACCTCATATCAATCAGGCTTTTGATAAAGAGCTGAAATTGGATGATATTAAAGAGTATGATCTGACGAAAGCATTGCCTGATATTAGCCCGGAAACTTTTGCACGCTGGTTTCAAGCTTCAGAAGCAGAGATTTATGAAAATTCTCCGCTGAACGAGCAGGCGGATCTTGTATTAAAACATTTACAGCATGATCATGAGCTTTTTTATATCAGTGCCCGCGGATCTGAACATCATCATCTGACAAAAAACTGGTTTGATCAGCACAATATTCATTTTGATCAGATTATTCTAACCGGATCACACAATAAACTTCAGGCAGTCCAGAACCACCAAATTGAGCTTTTTCTTGAAGATAAGCATGATAACGCAGTTGACATACACGAGTCAGCAGATATACCTGTTTTACTATTTGATGCCCCATATAACCGAAAACCGCATCCTGAAGGTGTAATCAGAGTTTTTTCATGGCAAGAGGCAAATTTGTGGATCCAAAAGCTCGAAAAAACCCTTAGTTCGCAAACATAAGCGAACTAAGGGTTTTTTTAATTCCATATTTTATTGGCATGCAGGACATGTACCATAAATCTCAAACTTGTGACCTGAAATGTCATACCCGCTCAAATTTTCATCCAGGGCTGACATTGGACAGGTATGGATTTGTCTTGTTTTACCACAATCAAGACAAATAAAATGATGATGATGGTGTCCACTGTTACAGACGAACCTGAAGTGTTTCTCTCCTGATAGTTCTGTTTCTTCAAGAATGTTCAGCGAGACAAATGTCGATAGGTTTCTGTATATCGTATCAAAGCTTAATCCTTTAAACTCCAGACTCATTTCTTCAAGTACTTCTTTTGCTGTCATGTAGCGGTCATGCTTATCGAACAGTTCCAGCATCATCTTTCTCTTACCCGTTTGTTTAAAGCCCTCTTGCTTCAATAATTCAATTGCTTCCTGAAGGTTCACATCTCTCACCCCATTGTTAATTCTTTACAGCGAACCAATTTCGAAAACCTATAGCTCCGAGCAATATGATAATTGACGAGACAACAATTGTACCACCTGGTGCTAAATCTAAATAGAATGCACTGATCAAACCGACGACAACCGCAATTTCACCAAATAAAACAGACAATCCGATTGTTTGTTTAAAACCTCTTGAGAGCCTCATTGCAGCCGCGACAGGAAGCGTCATTAATGATGACACCAGAAGTATACCGACAATCCTCATTGAAGCTGCTATAACCAGTGCCGTCATGACCATAAAAATCAAGTGTAATACTTTAGTCGACAGACCGGATGCTTTACCAAATTCTTCATCAAATGATAACAGAAAAAGTTCTTTATATAAAAGCGATACAACTAACAATACAATGATTGATATTCCAGTAATTAAATACAGATCACTTCTGCCTACAGCGCTGACGCTGCCAAACAAGTAACTGAATAAATCGGTATTAAAACCATCTGCAAGTGATATAAAAATAACACCCACACCAATTCCACCAGATAAAAGGATTGGAATCGCCAGTTCCTGATAGTGTTTGTAAACAGATCTCAGCCTTTCGATTAATAATGATCCCGCAACCGAAAATCCCATTCCAAGCCACAATGGATTTAATCCGTTAAAAGCCACAACTGTTTTGCTCAGAAATAAGCTGGCTGCAATTCCTGATAAAGTAACATGACTGAGTGCATCAGCAATGAGCGAGAGCCTTCTGACCACTATAAAAGCTCCCAGTAAAGGCGCAATAAGCCCAATTAAAATTCCTGCTGCAAATGCGTTTTGTAAAAATTCATAGTTTAATAATGCCTCTATCATTTAGTGCACCCCGTGACTGTGATCGTGATGGATGGTCTGTACATCATGACCATAAAACGCAGATAACTCATGATCTTTAACCTGTTCAAAGTCAGCTGCGCTTCCATGAAAGTGCAGTGTGTTATTTAAGCAGGCTACATGTGTGATCTTATTTGAGACTGTTCCTGTATCGTGTGTAACCAGAACAAGCGTAATTCCCAGTTCAACATTTAAACGTTCCAGCATATCATAAAATGTCTGAACGTTTTTTGCATCTACCCCTACCGTCGGCTCATCCAGAATCAACACTTCCGGGCGGCTAACGATGGCTCTGGCGATGAAAATCCGCTGCTGCTGTCCTCCTGAGAGTTCACCAATATTTCGATATACAAAATCCTGCATGTCAACAGCTTTAATTGCACTCATAATTTCGTCTTTATATTTTCGTTCCACTCTTTTGAACAAACCTGCTTTCTTTGTCAGTCCACTTGCAACGACTTCATAGACAGTAGCAGGGAATCCCGAATTAAAAGCATTCGCTTTCTGTGATACGTAACCGATTTTTTCCCACTCTTTAAATTTTAACAGAGGTTGTCCAAAAATCTTTACTTCCCCATCTCTCGGCTTAAGCAAACCAAGAATTAATTTAAGCATCGTCGATTTCCCTGATCCATTCGGTCCGACGATTGCAAGAAACGAACCTTTTGGAATAGAAAGGTTGATATCAGATAATACCTGTTCCTTGTCGTAGCGATAATTTACACCTTTTAACTCGATAACATGACGGTCCATCCTGTCACCTCTTTCAAATTAGAATGATTCCGTTTTAACAATTAATTAGTATACACCTGTATATTTGTTCTGTAAACGATTTTAACTTTTTCATCCGCTTAAACTTATCGGTGTTTTCAAACGAATTTTGATTGTATGACAATCCATTAAATATTGTTAATGAAGGAGGACATATGAAAAACCAGTCATTTAATATCGATTACTTATTAACGCTTTCACCCGCAAAAATGCAGTTATACCTTTTAGCAATCGGTGTATCAATGTCTCTTACAGAATGCAGCAAAATCCAACAGATATTGAAGGAAAACCGCACTTGTATTCAATCACTGCTGTCAGAAATGGAACAGGTCATTGGAAGGAAGAGAATAAAAGAACTTTTGTTAAAGGCAGCTTCTTTTCTTTAACCATTAAAAAACGGACTGTCCGGAGACAGTCCGTCTTTTATGCATTTTTTTCAATCTCTTCGATCAATTTTTCATTGAACGATCTGCCTTGTAGCATTTGAATTTCATGTTTGTAAGGCGGCTTTTTATTCTTCTTATCTTCTCCTACATAAGGAGTCTCCAGAATTTTCGGGATTTCAGCAAACACTTCATGATGAACGATACGTTCTATTGCTTCGTAACCAATGTGACCGAAACCAATATTTTCATGACGGTCTTTAGATGCACCTTTTGGGTTTTTACTATCATTGACATGAACGACTTTAATCCGGTCAAGACCTACGATTCTATCGAACTCTTCCAGCACTCCGTCAAAGTCTTTGACGATATCATAGCCTGCATCATGAACGTGGCAGGTATCAAAGCATACTGATAGTCTTTCATTGTGTGTAACACCATCAATAATTTTTGCGATTTCATCGAATGAGCGGCCAATTTCAGTACCTTTTCCAGCCATGGTTTCTAATGCTACCTGGACTGTCTGATCCTTAGTCAGCACTTCATTTAACCCTTCGATGATTCTCTCTATTCCTTTATCCACTCCTGCACCGACATGTGCACCGGGATGCAATACAATTTGTTTTGCACCCAAAGCAGCTGTTCTCTCTGTTTCAGACCTGAGAAAGTTAACGCCTAATTCAAACGTCTCAGGCTTTGTCGTGTTCGCAATATTAATAATATAAGGAGCATGTACCACAATGTCTGTCATGCCATGTTCTTTCATATGAGCCATTCCTGCCTCAATATTCAAATCCTCAATCGGCTTTCTGCGCGTGTTTTGAGGTGCTCCTGTATAAATCATAAATGTGGATGATCCGTATGATACAGCTTCTTCACTAGCACCGAGAAGCATTTTTTTGCCACCCATAGATACGTGTGATCCGATCTTCAACATACTGATTGCCCCCAATTAGCTATTATTTCGTCTGTTTTTTCTGCGTTCTTTCTTTTTAACTTGTTCCATCTTGTAATTCATTTTTTTCTTGTAACCCGGTTTTACCTTTTTAGGCTTACGAATCAGAGACTTTGCTTTTTTATCAATTTCATTTTCGCCTTTAGGACGGCTTGATCGTTTATGACGGTCATTCAGCACTACCCATTCACCAGCTTTGACCTCCTGATGACTGAACTTAATGCCTTTCTTTTCAATCTGTGCAATCGCATCTTCATCTGAAGGTTCATAGATCGTAATGGCGGTGCCAGAGTGTCCTGCACGCGCAGTTCTTCCTACCCGGTGAATGAAGAAGTCCAGGTCCTCAGGAAGTTCAAAGTTAATAATATGGCTTACTCCAGGAATATCAATTCCTCGTGCAGCTAAATCAGTTGCAACAATATACTGATATTCAAGGTCTCTGACTTGTTTCATCATTTTATTTCTCTCGCGAGGAGATAGACCGCCATGTATCCGTCCGGTTTTCAACCCTTTACTAAGAAGAAAGTCTGCAACATCATCAGCCTTTGATTTAGTATTCGTAAATACGATGGCCAGATAAGGATTAATTGCGTTAAGCGTGTCCAAAAGAACATGCTCCCTAGATCTGCTCTTCTGTGGCACTAGTACAAACTCAATATTTTCAGCCTGAATCTGTTTAGGTTCAATATGAGCATATTGAGGGTTTTCCATATACTTCTTCAAAAATGGTTTCAGTTTTTCAGGAATTGTCGCTGAGAACACATAAATCTGAAGATCATCTTTCATTCTTGAAGCAATCTGATCCACATCCTCAAGGAAGCCCATTTCAAGCATGAGATCCGCTTCATCAATGACGATTGCCTGTGCAGTGTAGACCTGCAGTGCCTGTTCTTTGGCGAGATCATTAATTCTGCCAGGTGTTCCTACTACAATCTGAGGCTGCTGCTTAAGCTTTTCAATCGTTCTCTGCTTATCAGTACCGCCTACAAAAACTTTACTTGTCAACGACGTATTCTCAGTCAGTAATTTTACTTCCTGGTGAATCTGTTTCGCCAGCTCTCTTGTTGGAGCAGTGATTACAACCTGGACTTCCAGGCGTTCACTATTTACCTCGTTAATTAGTGGAAGTAAATATGAATGAGTTTTTCCGGTGCCTGTCTGAGACTGTCCGATTGCACTTTGTTTTCGTTGAACCATAGGGATCATTTTTTCCTGAATCGGTGTAGGTGAACGAAAACCTAATTTATCAATAGCATCCATAATAAATGTTTGAAAATTATATTGTTTAAATGATGACATATACGTCACTCCTTCTATTCGCATCAAAACTTAATTATAATTCTTTTCTTAGTAAAAAGCTATGTAAATCTGAACTTCATCCTGAAGACCATCTCCAATTTATCAATTACCGCATATGATAACACTGTACAGGAGGTGTATATCATGTATGGTTATCGTCCGTATTACTTCCCTTATCAGGTTGTAAATACTGCACCCAGATCAACTGCAATTTCCCTGGCTTCACTGCAAAAATGGGCCGGAACCGCTCAACAATTTATTAAAACAGCTAATCAGTATATGCCATATGTTCAGCAATACGGTCCAATGGTTAAAAATTTCCCTGCAATGTGGAGGCTTTATAAAGCATTTAATGAGTTAGAAGATGCTAATACAAAAAAGGAGGATACAAAAGATTCAAGTAACATTCCCCCCAAAAAAGAACCTGTAAGAATAACTGAGTCAATTCCTAAGCTTTATATATAGCTTTTAATTGTTCCTTCTCTTCATCTGCTTTATACTGAACGTATAAAGTCTTACGTGCAGGAGGATTCTGATGAAGACACTAAAAATAACACCGCGCGGCTATTGTTATGGCGTAGTTGATGCAATGGTGATCGCAAGAAATGCTGCAATGGATAAATCGCTGCCCCGTCCTATCTATATTCTGGGCATGATCGTTCATAATAAACATGTAACAGACGCATTTGAGGAAGAAGGTATTATTACGCTCGATGGTGAGAATCGGAAAGACATTCTTGAAAAGGTTCATGAGGGAACAGTCATTTTCACTGCACACGGGGTATCCCCTGAGGTACGTGAAATTGCCCGTCAAAAAGGTTTAATCTCGATAGATGCAACATGTCCTGATGTAACCAGAACCCATGATTTGATACGCCAGAAGAAAGCTGAAGGCTATCATATTGTGTACATTGGTAAAAAAGGACATCCTGAGCCTGAAGGTGCTGTTGGTGTTGCTCCGGACGTTGTGCATCTTGTTGAAAAACCGGGAGATGTCGAAAGCCTGAATATTGATAATGATAAAATTATTGTCACAAACCAAACGACAATGAGCCAGTGGGACGTGGCCGATGTCATGGTTAAAGTAAAGGAAAAATATCCACATACTGAAGAACATAAAGAAATCTGCATGGCTACTCAGGTTCGTCAGGAAGCAGTTGCGGAACAGGCAGGTGAAGCTGATCTGTTAATCGTAGTAGGCGACCCTATGAGTAATAACTCAAACCGGCTGGCACAGGTATCCGAAGAAATTGCCGGCACACCTGCACACCGGGTTGCTGATGTGTCAGAAATTAAGCATGAGTGGCTGTTCGGCTGTGAAACTGTGGCTGTCACTGCCGGTGCCTCAACACCAACTCCAATTGTTAAAGAAGTAATGAATTATGTTAACCAGTTTGATCCGGAAGATCCGGAAACATGGTTAGGCGAAAAAAATGTACCACTTGGAAAAATTCTGCCTAAAATAAAAACACCTACCAAGCCTGAAACGATTTTACCTTATTCTAAATAAAAAAGAGCTGCCTCGGCAGCTCTTTTTTATATGAATCTGAAAGGCTCTGTAGATTGTTCAGATGGCAAAAACTCAATATTCAACCCATCAGCTTCCGCTCTCAAACGCAGCTCACAAGCTAAACCTGACTTCATGATTTCTTCTACATGATGGCCTGGGTCAATGATTGAAATGCCGGCTGCTTCAGCATCCTGGGCAGTGTGGAAATCTACATCTCCTGTAATATATACATCCGCTCCGGCAAATTTCGCCGTTTGATAGTATTTACTGCCCATACCGCCTAAAACAGCAGCTTTTTTTATTTTCTTATCCGGATTTCCTGTTACTCTTAATGCTGGTACGTTCAATTGCTTTTTCACATATTCAGAGAATTCTCCAAGGGTAGTCTGTTCATTTAATTTACCAATACGCCCCAAACCGTATGAATCACCCGGAATCGACTCTTCAAACAGATCATACGCAGGTTCTTCGTAAGGGTGTGATGATTTTAAAGCTTTTAAAACCTGCTTTTCTAGAGAAGCTAAATAGATACTTTCAACTTTGACTTCATTCACTTCTTCCACTTTCCCTTTTTCGCCTATGAATGGCTCTGCCTGATCCCCAGGTAGGAATCTTCCTGTTCCGGTTGTAGTAAATGTACAGGCAGAATAGTCACCAATGTCCCCTGCTCCGGCTGCTGTAATGGCTTCACGCACCTCTGAAGCATGACTCTCGGGGACGAACGCGATTAACTTTTTATAAGTATCCTCATACGTTTGTACAAGAACTTTAGTGTCTTTCAGTCCTAGGGCTTTTGCCAGCATATCGTTGACGCCCCCTCTGGCTACATCAAGGTTCGTATGTGCAGCATATACAGTTATATCATTTTTAATACATTTTTCAATGATTTGTCCGGCATTCGTTTCGAGGTTTATTGACTTTAACGGACGAAAAATAAGCGGATGATGAGCAATAATAAAGTTTGCACCTTTTTCAATTGCTTCCTCCACCACTTCATTCGTAACATCAAGCGTTGTCATGACTTTCGAAACTTTTTGATTTAAAGCACCTGTCTGTAAACCGATTGGGTCACCCTCCATCGCAAGTGATTTAGGAGAAAATTGTTCGAGTAATTGCACAACCTGATGACCGTTTGCCTGTTTCATTTAATCGCCTCCTCAATGATTAGTATTTTTTCTCTTAACTGCTTTTTCTTTTCTTTAAGTGAAGGGCTCTGTTCGGCCATTTCCATCTGTTTCATTATTTTTAATAGCTGGACAAGTTCATGCTCCCACTTTTGTTTAAATACATCGGACTTCTCCTTTAACAAAACCGGGCCTAATAAAAGCTCGAGCTGTGACAACTTTTGAATTTCAGTCGTGCGTTCGGCTAGAATCACTTCATAAATTTTACGATCTTCTTCTAAAATTTTTTCATTCGTTATCTGCCAACCATTATCCTGCAGCCACTGCCTGATTGAAATGGCGCTAATATTCGGTTGAAGAATTAATTTTTGAACGCCTTCTAATCGATCTTTCCCTTTTTCAAGGATTTCACTGATCAGAGGACCTCCCATACCAGCGATCGTCACAGTTGTTACTTCACCAGGCTGAATGACAGTTAACCCATTTCCTTTTCTTACGTCAATATGACGAGTCAGTTTATCTTCTTTCACCTGATTAACAGCTGATTGGTATGGACCTTCAACTACTTCACCTGCAATCGCCTGAGATACTTTGTTGGCTTTCACAAGGTAACATGGGAGATAGGCATGATCTGATCCTATATCTGCAACAGTTTCTCCCGGTTCTACATAATCCGCTACAGCTTTCAACCTTTGAGATAATTGATTGCTATTCATTTTTACACGTCCTTTTTAACGGCATCTCACAAAAAAAGTTTATTTCTTTTTTTAAAAGCTTTGCTAAATTTGGCTATTGGTTTTCACTTCAGGCGAATGTTTTTCGCTGGCGGGCAAAGGAGTCACCACCATATACTCCCAACCACCAGCCATAAAAAAACAACAAAAGCTTTAACAAAGCCATTTATAAAAGGTTGACCCCTTCATGTCGAAAAAGGGGCCAACCGTTGACGGCCGCCCCTTGTTATCTTTAAATATAAGCAGATTAAGCTGCATCCTCTTCAGAAGATTCTTCTTCAGATCCTTCTTCAGCGTCTCCGCCTTCTTCTGACTCTTCTTCAGAACCTTCCTCAGCGCCTTCTTCACCGCCGCCTTCAGCTCCAATTTGTGCTACCCATTCAGCCATTTGATCAGCATTTTCCTCATCAACCTGACCGCCAGGCATTCCGCCCTGACCGTTTACCATGATGTCAGCGATTTCATCAGTTGAAAGTCTTTCTCCAACACCTTCAAGTGCCGGTCCGCTAGCACCTTCATAGTTTTCACCGTGACAGCCGATACAAGTGCTCTGGTAATGTGCTTCAGGATCGAAGTCACCGCCTGATGCTTCTTCACCGCCGCCTTCTTCTTCTCCTGCCATCTCTTCTGAGTCATCAAGACCCTGAACCGACATGAAGAAAACGACACCGAAACCTAATACCATAATTAATAAAAATGGAATAATCGGATTCTTATTCAATAGTTTACCCTCCCTTTTAACAAAAAATATGTAATTATCAACCCTATAATTGCAGGTATGAACAATTCATATTTTACTTTACTTTATGGGAATCGGAAAGACCCAATACTCAACTTTTCCCCTTTTGTCGCATTTTAGACACAAACAATAAAAAAAACTTAATAGGCGCCGATTTCTCTTGAAATCACCATTCTTTGAATTTCGGATGTTCCCTCTCCGATTTCAAGCAGTTTGGCGTCACGAAGATATCTTTCTACATGATACTCTTTCATGTATCCGTAGCCTCCGTGAATTTGAATTGCTTCATCACAAACTTCCATGCATATTTCAGATGCATAAAGTTTTGCCATCGAAGCTTCTTTCGTAAATTTTCTCCCCTGATCTTTTAACCAGGCTGCTTTATAAGTCATATTTCTGGCTAACTCTATTTTCATTGCCATATCTGCAAGTTTGAATTGTGTCGCCTGAAAAGATGAAATGCTTTTACCAAACTGCATTCTTTCTTTTGAGTAACTGAGCGCTCGCTCGTATGCAGCCTGTGCAATTCCAACTGCCATTGCTGCAATTCCGATTCTTCCACCGTCTAATGTCATCAGGAATTGTCTGAAGCCTTCGCCCTTCTTCCCAAGCAGATTTTCTGCTGGAACTGATACTTCATCTAAAACAAGTTCTGTTGTATTTGATGAATGCAGACCCATTTTTTCATAATTATCAATTACCTTGAACCCGTCTGCATCTGTCGGCACAATAATTGCACTGATTTCTTTCTTGCCTTCATTATTTCCTGTCACAGCTGTTAATGCCAGGAATTTAGCATAACTTGCATTCGTAATATAGCTCTTATTTCCACTGATCACATAAGATCCGTTTATTTCTTTAGCTGAAGTCTGAGTGCCCCCAGCGTCTGAACCTGCATTTGGCTCTGTTAGCCCAAAAGAACCAAACGATTCCCCTGAGCAGATTCTTGTTAAGTACTTCTCTTTCTGTTCCTGTGTGCCAAACATATTGATTGGCGCACCTCCAAGAGATATGTGAGCCGAATAAGTAATCCCGGTAGATCCGCATGCTCTGCTTAATTCTTCAGTAACAATGGCAAAGCTGGTCGTATCTCCTCCTGCACCTCCGAATTCTTCCGGAAATGGCAGGCCCATCATCCCCAATGATGACAATTCTTTAAAGATCTCTTTTGGAAATTCTTTATTGCGATCACGATCGAGTGCACCGGGTGCAACCCTATCCTGTGAAAATTCCCTAATCGTCCGCTGGATCATTTGCTGTTCTTGAGTCAAATCAAAATTCATGTTAATCCCCCTTGTTTGAATGCGCTTACATTATCATTATAAAAGAAAAGACTGAAAAGTCACAGTCTTAAATTTTTTCCGCAATATTTAAAACAGTAAAATGAGTAATACAATTGTTCCTAAAATGCCTGAGACGGTAAAATAATGCTGTTTAAACAGGACTCCTGCTATTGTCCAGACGACACACTGAAAACCAATGATGATGTAGAGAATTGTTATATCCCCATTGTAGTAGTAACGCCAAACTTCGATGGACAGGAGAAGTATGACAAAGGCGGCAATAATTCTGCTGAATATTTTGACGGCCGGTGACGCACTGGGCCTGAAGCTGACAATCATGATACCTACACTGATTAATATGGATATGATCGCCTGAATCACTAATGCCAGTTCTCCAAAAACGAGTGCAGTAACGGCTAATAAGCTCCCGGCAAGTGTAAATCCTGCAACAAATATATTTTGTTTATGACTGGTTTCTTTACTAACTTTTTTTTCTTCCATTTCTTTTGATTCTTCATACTCTCCGCTCGTATATAAATTTATTAAGAAATCGCAATAAGCTTCCGGGAGAAGTTTATTTTGTTTCCAGTATTTAATCTCATTTATAATAACTTCTTTTCTCTTTTTATCCATTTCCCAACCTCCATGGCCTTATGTAATTGACTATACTGGATTAGAGAAAGAAAAAAAAGGTAAAAAAAAAGCTGGCAGATGCCAGCTTTTTATTCAAGAAAATCTTTCAGACGTTTACTTCTGCTCGGATGACGCAGTTTTCTTAAAGCCTTAGCCTCAATTTGCCTGATACGTTCTCTCGTTACACCGAACACTTTACCGACTTCCTCGAGCGTGCGGGTACGTCCGTCATCAAGACCAAATCGCAGACGCAATACATTTTCTTCACGGTCAGTCAGTGTATCCAGTACATCTTCTAACTGTTCTTTTAATAACTCATAAGCAGCATGATCAGATGGAGACTGTGCCTCGGAATCTTCAATGAAATCTCCGAGATGAGAATCGTCTTCCTCTCCGATTGGTGTTTCAAGGGAAACCGGTTCCTGTGCTATTTTAAGAATTTCTCTTACTTTTTCAGGAGTCAGATCCATTTCTTCTGAAATTTCTTCAGGGGAAGGCTCTCTTCCTAAATCCTGAAGGAGCTGGCGCTGCACACGAATCAGTTTGTTTATCGTTTCCACCATATGAACCGGGATTCGAATCGTTCGCGCCTGGTCAGCAATCGCACGCGTAATTGCCTGTCTGATCCACCAAGTGGCGTAAGTACTGAATTTAAACCCTTTACTGTGGTCAAACTTTTCAACAGCCTTAATCAGACCCATATTACCTTCCTGAATTAAATCCAGAAACAGCATCCCTCTTCCGACGTAACGCTTAGCGATACTGACTACCAGTCGAAGGTTTGCTTCTGCAAGACGTCTTTTCGCTTCTTCATCGCCTTCTTCAATTCTTGTTGCAAGATTAATTTCTTCCTGCGCAGATAGAAGATCCACCCGGCCAATTTCTTTCAGATACATTCTCACCGGGTCATTAATTTTAACACCTGGAGGAACGCTTAAATCGTTCAAGTCGAATTCTTCTTCAGCTTCTTTACCTAATTCTGTCACAGAAGGATCCGCTTCAGCATTTTCTTTCAATACTTCTACGCCCTGCTCACCGATTTGCTCGTAAAATTCTTCTATTTGTTCTGTATCTAATTCAAACCCTGCCAGTTTTTCAGCAATATCTTCATAGGTAATTTCACCATTTTTTTTCGCTGCTTCTAATAATTGTGCTTTTACTGATTCCAGTGTTGCTGTTTCAGGTTCTGTCTGCTTGGAACGTGTTGACTTCTCAGCCATTGGTCCCCCTCCTTCCAACTTCCTAACGATGTTGCCCTTTTAGAGCTTTCCACAATTGGAAAATTTCCATTCCAAGTGCTGTGGCTGTTTTTATATCATTCATTTGTTCGGCCTGCTTTAGCTCGGCTTCTTTTTGTTTGATCAAAATCAATTGTTTATGCTTATTCAATTCATTAATATAATCTGCTAATTCTGCTTTTGTTACTTCGGCATTTAATTCCAGCATTGTTAATTCTGATGCAGCTGAACGCAAATGCCGATCCGGTAAATATTCAATAAAAGCACCGGGCTCCAGTGATCCGCCTTCTTCCACATATGCAAGAAGATACGTATAAATTGCCTGATAATCATCTGAATGAAAAGACATGTCCGCCATTAGATCCCGGACTGAATAAGCTGTTTCATTTCCGGTCATCATATAGGCAAGCAGATATCTCTCCGCTCTCTGATAAGCCTTTAATATAGATGACTTCTTTTGAGGCTGAACAGATTCCGGAATTACCTGAATCTGTTTTTGCACGGGTGAGTAACTTTTCATTTGTTCTTCAAGAGATGAAAAAGAAACACCCGTATCATCTGACAGCTGTTTTAAATAAAGTTCTTTCTCAACCGCACTGCTTAATTCGGAAATTTCCGGCAATACAGCATTAATATAAGATAATCTTCCATCTTCCGACTGAAGACTTTTCCCGGAACGTAAATACCACATCTTGAATGCCATAAGTGACAATGGCTGCTGAATAATGTCCGTTCTGAACTTCTCAGCTCCAAATTTTTGAATGTAGTCATCAGGATCTTCTCCAGAAGGAAGTTTGGCAACTTTTACAGTCATACCGTTTGAAGCCAATTCCCTGGAAGACTTATAAGCAGCTTCAGTACCTGCATGATCTCCATCGTAGCAGATTACAACAGTATCAGTCAGCCTCTTGATCTGCTGGATGTGTTGCTTTGTCAGAGATGTACCCATAGTTGCAACAGCATTCGATACTGTTTCTGATGCAGCAATCACATCTGCAAAACCTTCAAATAAGACAGCAAATTTTTCTTTTCTGATCGCGCCTCTGGCTCTATGAAAATTAAATAGTAAACTGTTTTTTTGAAATAAAGGTGTTTCAGGGCTGTTAAGATATTTTGGTTCATTTTTCTCAGGTGAAATAATCCGTCCTGAAAAGCCAACTGTCCTGCCTTTCGAATCTTCAATCGGGAACATAACGCGATTTTTGAAACGGTCAAAATATGATCCATCATCTCTTTTAATTAAAAGTCCCGCGTCTTCCATTAACGAAAGATCAAAACCTTTTTTTTCGAGCAGTTTCGCAGCAGTCTCCCAACCGGGCAGCGCCCATCCAACCTTATATTGGTTAAGTTGAGATTCGTTAAACCCGCGATTCAAAAGATATTCCAGCGCATCATGACCCTCTTCTGTATTCATAAGCAAATGATGGAACAGTTTTTCAAGAAGACTGATGCCTTCCAATTGCGATCTTTCATTAAGATTTGCATGACTTGGTTCAATCTCTTCAGAGGTGAATTGAAATGGCACATCTGATTTTTCACCAAGCGATGCTACTGCCTCCTGAAAAGACATCCCGTTGTGATCCATTAAAAAAGTAAAGACATTCCCTCCGGCACCGCAGCCAAAACAGTGAAAAATCTGTTTTTCCGGTGACACTGAAAAAGAGGGCGAGTTTTCTCCATGAAAAGGACAAAGACCAAAGTAATTACGTCCCTGCTTTTTTAACTGTACATATTCACTGATCACATCGACGATATCCGTGTTTAACCTTATTTGGTCTACAACTTCTTCCGGTATTCTTTCTGACACTTATTCACCACCAACTTAACCTGTGATACTGTAATGATTCGTCAAAAATCAATTTTTTCCTGCATTTTTAGTCAAAAACTTTGTGAGCAGTTTTGAAAAAGCGTCCAGGTCATGTGAAGAAGCTTTCTTTGGACCCGAATGAAACCTTCCTTTTTTTCTTTCTTCCTGATACAAATATCTGAATGACAGGCTGGTTTCAATCGTATCTTGATTGTACTCTTTTCCCCGGGGTGAAATTGCATAAACCCCTTTTGCCAGAACGAGAGATGCCAGACCGATATCCTGTGTGATGACTAAATCACCAGGATAGACCCTGTTCATAATATAAAGGTCAGCAGCCTCGCTTCCTTCATCAATAAAAGTCCACAACGACTGGTCGGCATCCGCACTGTAATGGTTATAAGTTGCAATAAATCTGATGTTAACGTGTGATGCATATTCGAGGATTAAATCTTTTATTGCTCCAGGACAAGCATCGGCATCTACAAAAATATTAATTTTTTTCATGTTATTCATAAAGGTACCATTCTGCATTTTTACGCAAAAATCCTTTTTTAGCGTATCTTTTTATCACAATTTTTTATTATAGTACATTTGTGAGATTGCCGCCATTATTTTTTATCATTTATACGGTTGAATATTTTTCCTTTGTATAAACTAGTTACCTGAGAAACGCTGGAGTAATTGGAGAGACACTCAAAAACAGATGCCTTTTAGACATCTGTTTCAGCCTCACACATTCATTAAATCGTTTAAGATCACATTTGCAGTTTCTTCAACTGCTTTATTGGTTACATCAATTACAGGGCAATTCATTCTGCTGATCACATTGTCAAAATGCTTCAATTCTTCTTTAATTCTTTCCATTTTCGCGTACGTTGCATCGTCTTTAAGTCCGAGTGCAATTAATCTTTCTTTTCTAATATGATTTAATTTATCAGAACTGATTTTCAGCCCGTAACACTTGTCAGGACTGACCATGAACAATTCCTCCGGAGGATCTATTTCCGGAACAAGAGGAACGTTTGCAACTTTCAGCCTCTTGTGTGCAAGATACTGTGACAGAGGGGTTTTCGAAGTCCTTGAAACACCAACCAATACAATATCCGCTTTTAAAATTCCTCTGGGATCCCTGCCATCATCGTATTTTACAGCAAATTCGATTGCTTCTATTTTTCTGAAATAATCTTCATCAAGGTCATGGACCATTCCCGGTTCATTAATCGGGGACTCTTCACACACTTCCTGCAATGAAGAAACAATCGGCCCCATTACATCGTGAGCAGTCAGTTTATGTTTTTTGACTTGCTCCTCTATGTAAGATCGTATGTGTGGTTTTACAAGCGTGTAGACAATAATCGCCTGATTTTCTTTGGCGAGCAACACGACTTCATCAACATGTCCTTTGTCTTCTATATAAGGAAACCGTTTAATTGTAATTGCCTTTCTTGACTGACGGAACTGACTGACACTTGCTTTAGCAACAAGTTCAGCAGTTTCACCGACCGAGTCCGATACGACATAAACATTGACTTCGTTCATGACTCCACCATCCTATCCTTCATCCTTTGACAAGCTGACAAATGCTTTAGTAATATTTGTTTTTGTTATTCTGCCTGAAACTTCGAATCCTGTATCTGTTTTTTTTACGACGGGCAGAGAATCAATTTGTTTACTGATTAATTTTGAAGCGACAGAAACTAAAAGGTCATCCGGCTTGCAATAAGTAACGTTCGGCATCCTCGTCATAATAACATTGACAGGGAGGCTCGTTAAATCCTGTTGCCCAATGCTTGCTCTGAGAAGATCTTTACGTGATACAACTCCTGCTAAGTGACCCTGCTGGTCAAGCACGAATAATGTACCAACATCTTCTAAAAACATATGGCAGATCGCATCATAAACTGATACATTGTCCTGAACTGCCACCGGCATGGACTGATAATCCTTTACATGCAGCTTTTTCAGGTTTTCAGTCAATAGCTGTGTGCCTGATTTTCCCGAATAAAAATACCCGACTCTGGGTCTTGCATCCAGAAAACCGGCCATTGTTAAAATTGCTAAATCCGGTCGCAATGTGGCTCGTGTCAAGTGAAGCCTGACTGCAATCTGTTCGCCTGTAATTGGACCATCTGCTTTTACGATCTGCAGAATCTGGGTTTGCCTTTTATTCAATTCGATGTTATTCACCACCCAAAACTCAATAGTGTTATACTGTTTCCCAATATTATATACTAAATGAATGCATCATCATAGTAAATGATTTAAACCTGAAACATGTTTTTATTGTTTATTCAAAGAAAGAGTGGTAGGATTGTTAAAAGATAAATGATGTGCGCTATGAAGGAGATATAAGTACCTTGTTGAAAGCGACCGGGAATGGTGAAAGCCCGGGTTAAAGGGAAACGGCACTCCGGAGCAATGCAGCGAATTAAGGCGGGTGCTATCATGCACCAACCAGGGTGGAACCGCGGTCAAAAAGCACCGTCCCTGGACTAGATCAATCTAGTCCAGGGACGGTGCTTTTTATATTGCACAGCAAGATTCACTTAAAAGGAGTGGGATTATATGAGCAAAAATATGGATGATATCGTACACATAGCAAAACACAGAGGTTTTGTATTTCCAGGTTCTGAAATCTATGGAGGTCTTGCAAACACTTGGGATTACGGTCCTCTGGGTATCGAATTGAAGAATAACATCAAAAAAGCCTGGTGGAAAAAATTCATTCAGGAATCTCCGCATAATGTCGGTCTTGATGCATCAATTCTGATGAACCCTAAAACGTGGGAAGCTTCGGGACATATTGGAAACTTTAATGATCCGATGATCGATTGTAAAAGCTGTAAATCAAGACACCGTGCCGATAAGCTGATTGAAGCGGCGATTGAGGCTAAAGGTGAAGAAATTATTGTTGATGGACTTCCTTTCAGCAGAATGTCAGAACTGATTGAAGAATATGATGTTGCCTGTCCTACTTGTGGTGCAAAAGACTTCACTGATATCAGACAGTTTAATTTAATGTTCAAAACGCACCAGGGTGTTACTGAAGGATCAACGAATGAGATCTTCCTCCGCCCTGAAACTGCACAGGGAATTTTCGTTAACTTTAAAAATGTTCAGCGTACAATGAGAAAGCGGGTTCCTTTTGGAATTGGTCAAATTGGTAAAAGTTTCAGAAATGAAATCACACCTGGTAACTTCACATTCCGTACACGGGAATTTGAACAGATGGAGCTTGAGTTTTTCTGTAAGCCGGGCGAAGACCTCGAATGGTTTGGCTACTGGAGAGAATTTTGTAAAAACTGGCTGCTCAATCTTGGTATGAAAGAAGACAGTATGCGACTGCGAGACCACGATGAAGATGAACTTTCTCATTATAGTAACGCGACGACTGATATAGAGTTCAAGTTCCCATTTGGCTGGGGCGAACTTTGGGGCATCGCTGACCGTACAGACTTTGACCTGAAACAGCATATGGAGCATTCAAATGAAGACTTCACTTATCTTGATCAGCAGACAAATGAAAAGTACGTTCCTTACTGCATCGAGCCATCACTTGGAGCTGACCGCGTAACACTTGCTTTTCTGTGTGATGCTTATGAACAGGAAGAACTTGAAAATGACAGCAGAACTGTCCTCAGGTTCCACCCTGCACTAGCGCCTTACAAAGCTGCCGTACTGCCTCTTTCTAAAAAGCTGGGTGGAGAGGCCATCAAAGTATTTGAACAGCTGTCACAGCACTTTATGGTTGATTATGACGAGTCGCAGTCAATTGGTAAGCGCTATAGAAGACAGGATGAAATCGGCACGCCTTATTGCATTACGTTTGATTTCGATTCTCTTGAAGACCAGCAGGTGACTGTACGTAATCGTGATACGATGGAACAGATCCGTATGCCGATTGCTGAAGTTCAGTCGTTCATTGAAGATAAGATTAAATTTTAATCCTCAAAGATTGAATTAAGACCTTGGCGTTTGATCTCCGTTCCAGGCGGACACTTTCCACGCGGGGTGCGCTGAGCCTCCTCGAGCTAAAGCTCTGCGGGGTCTCAGCTGTCACGCTTATCGCGCTGGAGACACCGCCTTCCACTGCGATCAACGCTAATGATCTTACATCAAATTTTATATATAAAAAAAGCGTGCGATTACTTATTCGCACGCTTTTTATTTGTTTTCAGGACCTTCCATCGTTTTCTTCATGTGCTCCATTTGATCGAGAAATGATCTTGATTTTGCATAAACGCCTACATATTCATCATAATACGTTCTGATTACCTTTTTAAGTTCCTGCTTCGTGCTTTCCTGAAGCGAAACTTTACCAAGGCGCTGAAGGTCGATGAAGTAAAAAAGCCTGATCATTCTTACTGCCTTGCTGCTAAGTGGTAACCGGTAATCGTCAAGGTGTGAACAGCGGTGACATAAAAAGCCATTCATTCTGAATGAAAAAGAGAAGTCCCCTTCACCTGATCCGCAATTAACACACTGGTTTAAAACGGGCTGCACACCAAATAACGGTAAAAGCTTCAACTCAAAAATATAGCAGATGACTTCTTCATCGTATCCTTCGTTGATCAGCGCATATGACTGCTGCATCAACTCAAATAAAAAAGGATTCGGTTTTTTGTCTTCCACAGCCTTATCGAGCAGTTCAGCCATATATGAAGCATAGGCAGCTTTATAAAGATCCTCTTTCATTGTCCTGGATGAACTAATCATGTCACCCTGCTGCAGTGAACCCATTCCACTTCCACCATGATAAAGATAAATACCATGTGTAAACATTTGAGAAACAGAAGAAAGGCGGCTGTTTGTTTTCTTAGCGCCTCGCGCCATCAGTGCCACCTTCCCCAGTTCTCTTGTATAGAGTGTCACGACTTTATTCGTTTCACCGTAATCTCTTGCCCGGATGACAATTCCTTCACATTTATGAAGCATTCGTCAGATCTCCTTTAGACAGGCTTAATATTCCTTATCATTAAAACCGAAATCTCTTAAGCTGTTCGCTTTATTGCGCCAGTCTTTTTGTACTTTCACCCATAATTCAAGATATACTTTTGATCCCAGGAGATTTTCGATATCTTCTCTTGCCCGTTGACCAATTTCCTTCAGCATTGCCCCTCTTTTACCAATGACAATGCCTTTTTGGGAGTCCCTCTCCACCACAATTGTAGCCATAATATCAACGACTTCTCTGCCATTTTCTTTTTTAATCTGCTCAATTGAAACTGCAATTGAATGCGGAATTTCTTCACGTGTCATATGCAGTGCTTTCTCACGGATCAATTCAGATATAATAAATCTTTCCGGGTGGTCCGTCACCTGATCAGCCGGATAATATTGAGGTCCTTCCGGCAGATATTCAGAGATTTGATTCAATAATACTTCCACATTATTCCCCTCGAGAGCGGAAATCGGAACAATTTCAGTAAAATTAAATTTTGTTCTATATTGATCAATAATTGGCAGTAAATCATCCGGCTGCACTGTGTCAATTTTGTTCAATACTAAAAAGACAGGAGTTTTTACATCCTTGAGCAGGTCCATAATATATTCATCACCACGACCATACCCCTCATCCACATTAATCATAAATAAGATCAGGTCAACCTCACGAAAAGTATTTGTCGCCATTTTGATCATGAAGTCACCAAGCTTATGCTTTGGTTTATGAATGCCAGGTGTATCGATAAAAATCATCTGACTGTCATTTGTCGTCAGTACCCCTTGAATTTTATTTCTTGTTGTTTGAGGCTTATCGCTCATGATGGCAATTTTTTGACCGATTACACGGTTCAGAAATGTTGATTTTCCTACATTTGGTCTGCCTACAATTGATATAAATCCTGATTTGTGTTTATTCTCCATTTAAATCCTCCGGCATAAATGCACCAGGAAGCAGTTCAGCAACAGTCAGTTCCTGAATATCCCCTGATAAATTTGTTAAGTAGACTGTCATTTCCTGCGGACAAAGTTCTGCGATTACCTGACGGCAGGCTCCGCATGGCGGCACAGGACGTTTCGTATCAGCTACGACTGCGATCGCTTTAAATTTACGGTCGCCTTCTGCAAATGCTTTAAACAATGCTGTACGCTCAGCACAGTTACACATGCTGTAAGCTGCATTTTCAATATTACAGCCGTGATGCACTTTGCCATCTTCAGTCAGCAGTGCAGCACCGACTTTAAATTTAGAATAAGGCACGTAAGCTTTTTCACGTGCTTCTTTAGCTTCTTTAATAAGTTGATTAAAATCCATGGTTAGTACTCCTTTAATAAGTAAATTTTCGGGTTAAAAAAAGGAGAAGACTCACCGAAACGGTTAAGTAATTCTCCTTCTACATCATTATACTATAAATGATCAGTAAGTTAATGAAAAAACTCTGTATTATAAAAAGAAGCCACTGAAAAAGTCTATAAAAGAGGCCGGTTCATTTACGCTTCAGACTTAGGCTTTCCGGACGGCCTGCACAGAGCCTCCTTGTCTTCGACTGCGGGGTCTCTGCTGACAGGCTAATCGTCTCGGAGTCCACGCCTTCCGCTACAATGAACCTAAGTTTCTATAAAGTTAATTTAATGTAAAGAAGAATGGTGTTCAGGAAACAGAGAACATCATCTTTCTTTTGCTTATAATCAAAAACTCTATATTTTTCTGCGGCTTATTATAATAATGAGAGCACCTTTGGTATAAAAATGACTGCCCCTGCAATCGCAGCAGCACAGGAAAATATTAAAACTGAAGCTGCCCCTGCATCTTTTGCCTTTTTCGCAAGCGGATGATCCTCAGGTGAGATCAGATCAACAGTTCTTTCCACCGCTGTATTAATCAATTCGAGTGCCAATACATTTCCGATGGCAATGATAATAACCAGCCACTCAATCAGTGTTATACGAAAAATGAAACCTGCTGAGATTGTTAAAAGAGCAGCCACTGAATGAATTCTAAAGTTCTGTTCCTGATTGAAAACATCCTTTAAACCATGACCGGCATATTTAAAAGAAAGCAAGAATTTCTTCGGTTTCATCATCAGGACCTCGTCAGACCAAATTCCTTCAATAATTCATTCTGTCTTCCAAACATCACTGTCTCATCACTCTCAGTCATATGGTCATACCCTAACAGATGAAGAAAGCCGTGCAGCGCCAGAAAACCAAGTTCTCTTGTGAAGGAATGGCCATACTCATCAGCCTGTTCTTTTGCTTTTTCAACTGAAATAATAATATCACCAAGCATTCTGGGCATGTCTAAGTCATTTGTAATGTGTACTTCTTCATCAGTCATTTCTTCAAGCGCAAATGAAATGACATCTGTCGGCTTATTTTTTCCTCTGTATTCATGGTTGATTTCCTGAATGTGCTCGTTTGTCACAAATGATATTGAACATTCAGCATCAACAACGCCTTCTTCTTTTGCCGCAAATGAAAGAAGGTCGCTAATTAATTTTGTATCTTCCTCTGACAGCAGTGATGTTTCGTCAATATAATCAATGAGTAGTGTTGTCATGCTTCCTTCTTCCTCTCTTCTTTTTTAAATTCGGGATATTCAATTCTCGAATGAAAAATACCGTTCATCGTTTCACATAAGACTTTCTTAATTGTTTCAAGCTGCTTAATGGTAATATCGCATTCATTAAATTGTCCATCCTGCAGCCTGTCCTGAATAATTGATTCAACCAGTTTTTTTATTTTTTCGGGTGTGGGCTCTTTCATAGAACGGACAGCTGCCTCAACACTGTCAGCTATAGAGATAACTGCAGCTTCCCTGGTTTGAGGTCTGGGGCCGGGGTACCTGTATGAATCTTCATCAGGCTCAAGCCCTTTTTCTTTCGCTTTATAATAAAAATATTTCAACAGTGTGGTACCATGATGCTGCTCAGCAATATCAATAAATTCATTTGGCAGCTTGTACTTGCGAAGAAGATCTGCACCTTCTTTTGCATGAGCAATAATAATATCACGCGATGTTTGCGGATCCAAATGATCATGGGGATTATGGCCCGACATCTGATTTTCGATAAAATAGTGTGGTCTCTTTGTTTTACCAATATCATGATAGTAGCATCCTACCCGTGCTAACAGGCCATTCGCTCCGATCGCTTCACAACCAGCCTCTGCAAGGTTCGCTACCATCACACTATGATGATAAGTACCTGGTGCTTCAGTCAGAATCTTCTTTAATAAAGGATGATTCGGGTTGGAAAGTTCCACCAGCTTCATCGTTGATAAAATACCAAAGCCTGATTCAAATAAAGGGAGCAGTCCGATCGTTAATATTGAAGCAAAAACCCCTGAGATCACTGCATACACTGCAAAAATTGTATAATCAATGGCAGATAACTGACCGCTTTCAATCAGCGTAATCGAAAACAGGAAGATCAGATTCGCAACAGATACAAATAATCCTGCCCTCAGTAAGTGAGTTCTTCTCCTGTTATCTGATAAGAACAGAATTCCCGCCAGTCCACTGAATAGGAAATACAATGACACTTCAACATTGATTGCACCAGTCATCATATCGTTAAAAATAATACTCGCACAAAGTGCCTGAATCATTGTAATGATTAACGCCACTCTTGTATTGATCATACTTTTCAGCAACATAGGTGCCATTGCAGCAGGAAACAGGTATGCAACCTGCAGGACTTCAAGCTCTCTGACTAACTCAGCAGCTTTCATCAGTGAAAGTGACAGTATGAGAATGATACTGACTAAAACTAAGTATAGACCTTTAGATTCTTCGTTTATTTTCCAGGATGAAAAATGGAAATGGATGATTAACATGATTAATAATGAAAATAAAGCTAACCCTATAAATGGCTCAGTACTCGTATTACTTGTTGTTAATCCGAGTGCTTCAAGTTGTCTGTATACATCCCGGTCAATCAAATATCCTTTTTGAACAATTACCTGTCCCTCCAGGATTTGGACCGGGTCAACTGCCTCAACTGCCTGAGCGATACGGGCTTCAGTCTGTTCAGGATCTAAAATATTATTTTCAACGACCGCAAATTTTGCTAGATCCATTGATGCACTCTTTAAATCATCACTTAATGTAAACTGGGCAACATATTCAGCAGCACTATTTTTCTTTAAAGCTGCTTCTTCCTGTTTAAATGGCTCCTGCATGACCCGCTCCACCTGATCGATTGTGATCCCCTTTGCATCTTCAAGTCCCTGATCAGTAGCTGCAAGAAGCTGTATGAAAGTCTGGTCGCTGATGAATTCTGTTACGTTTTCTGATACGTCTTCAGATAATGCTTCTTTTAGATTTTCCAGCATTTCGTTCGATACGACCTGGTCTGCGGGAGGTACGTCTTCTTCTGCAGATATGTTAAATTCCTGCGCAAAATCAAAGATCGAACTGATTAATGAAGTCCGGTTATTGGTGATTTCAGGTTTATATTGATAGACTTCTTCAACTTCTGAAGCAGCACGTTCTCTTTCTGCTTCAGATAATCGCTCATCGACGATCGTTTTAGGAGATCGGATTGTTTCCTCCGCTACTGAGAAAAGTCTGGTATTGTATGTATCGGGACTAACATGTGATAAAAGCAGCAGAAAAGAAGCCAGACCTATGATCGTTAATAGAATCCATTTAAAGAACGTATAATTTAGAAGATCCTTCATATTTCGGACCCATTTCTGCATAAAATCCTCTCCCGGAAAACTAGTATGTAAGAATTTAGAATCAACTTTATTTATAGTATAGCAAAAATTGTAACGATACGATAATGAACGCGGATAAACAATATAAAAAAGCCTGCATTCCCATTTGATTGAGAATACAGGCTTTCATTATACGCTGCCTTTTTGATCATAGGCACCAATTATTTTTGCAACGAGCGGGTGTCTGACAACATCGGCCTGATCCAGATAATTAAATCCGATTCCAGGAACACCCTTCAGTATCTTTTGAGCCGCTACTAAACCTGACTCCATTCCTTTAGGAAGGTCAACCTGACTCTGGTCACCTGTGATCACCATTTTAGAGCCGAACCCAAGACGGGTCAGAAACATCTTCATCTGGGCATAAGTTGTGTTCTGAGCTTCATCCAGGATTACAAAAGCGTCATCTAATGTACGCCCTCTCATGTAAGCGAGGGGTGCAATTTCAATCACACCTCTCTCAATGAATCGCTGAGTCTGCTCTGTGCCCAAAACGTCATGAAGTGCATCGTATAATGGTCTTAAATAAGGATCTACTTTTTCCTTCAGGTCCCCCGGAAGAAATCCAAGACTTTCTCCCGCCTCAACAGCAGGTCTGGTTAAAATAATCTTTTTTACCTTGTTGTTTTTCAACGCATGTACAGCCAGCACAACTGCAAGATATGTTTTCCCTGTTCCTGCAGGACCGATTCCGAAAACGAGGTCTTTCTTCCGAATTTCATTAATGTATTGGCGCTGTCCCATCGTTTTAGCACGAATTGGTTTACCTTTTGCATTTTTAGTAATTTCCTCATCATACAATTCATCGAAGTATTCAATCGTTCCGCGATGTGACATCTGAACTGCATAGATGACATCCCTCTGACTGATTTGAACTCCTTTTCTAATTACACCAAGAAGTTGGCTGATCACGCTTCTGGCTTTTTCAATGTCTTCATTCTTGCCTGTAATACGCAAGGATTCTCCGCGTGAGATAATCGATATATTTAAATCTTCTTCAATTGTTTTAAGATGTGTGTCAGAATTCCCAAAAAGCTGTACAGCCTCATTCGGATCTTCCAAACTGATATCTACAGTAATACGTTCTTCAATCATTCGCGTGTCTCCTCAGTAAAAGGTTTAGTTTCTGCTATATTTTCTATAACTTGATAAAATATTGTTAATTTAACTTTACCATTCTCAATATCTTCATGCAAAATTTTCTCCTCAAGAATCTGCCCGTTTCCGTCTGTTACAGAAAGTACATCTTTTGCTGCAATGGTGGTTAACACTTCTTTATATTGATCACTTGTTAATGTCATCTCCTCTTCTGACACCTCTTTATACTCCTGCTTTATGATTTGAAATGGTAACTCATATCCAAATAATGTGAACCGCTTTTCGTCTGTACTTCTGATCTGCCTGTTATACTCATCTCTTTCAAGAGATACAAAAGGTGTAGTAAAAGAGTCAATTTTCAGTGCATATTTGTTGTATGTTTGTCCTGTGAATTTATTTCCTTTCTTTATTTGAGGCATACTTACGTTTACTGTATACCATGTCAAAGCTTTTACAGTACCTTTTGCCGTCACAGCTTTTTCATAACCTTCTCTGCCAATATATCCCGAAACAAGAATCTCTCCCTTAGATACAACTTCATCCCTTTTGACAACGGGCGTGCCGGAACTGACTGATATAGTGTGAACGGTACCTGTTTTTGAAGCAACAAGGTGCGCATTCTTTTCATCTTCCTGATCAGCAAGAAAATCCTTTTCTCTTAGTGATACGATTAATTTAGAACCTTTCAATTCAAAGTCCGTCCAGGAAAGTTGCTCTATTTCTTTATACAAAATGGCTGCACTTTCCTGATTCGATAACAGATCTGAATGACGAATCCCTGTCCTTACTCCATTTTTCGTTAATACTTCAGCTGCTTCACTCCTGATTTCAGGATTAGCACCTGTTATGTCTATTGTCCATATGTATTGAAAAGCATTTAAGAAAATGATGAGAGAAATGAAAAACGCCATGACAGATGAGATGTTTGATTTTAAAGACGTAAGAATTTCACTATTTTTACCTTCCCGGCTCAATGAAATACTGCAGCCGGTATGACGTGCTGCTTTTCTTAGCTTATGAAGTTCTGAATAATGCATAACAAATGTCATATTTCCCGAATCATTCACAATGTCCTTTAAGTGAATACGATCTATCAGCAACCTGCTTAATATGAGACTGCCGTTTTCCCCCTTAATTTCTACTCTTACACGTAACAGCTTTTTAATCATCATGCTGACCATTAAAAAGTATTTCTTTAATGTCTCCGGAAACAGAAGCATATTCATTTGTAAGGCTGCTGACCATTAAATGCTCTCCTGCAATTGTTATCACTCCTGACTTAACGTAAAACTTTATTGACGAGCTGGCATAATGCATTAACCCTTTATGATTTTCTATTTTCACTGTTTTAATTGCCACCCATTCGATCCTGGGCAAATCTGTTATTAGATCTTCAGGCAGGTTCAGCCAATCGGCAGCACGGTTTAACCATTGTTTTTTAACCATGTAAAAAACCCCCTCCATTTAAGAATATGTCTTAAATGAAAGGGGCATAACCTTATATTCGATTACCATGTCTGCGCTTTGACCTTGGAGGTCCAAGAACTTCTGAAAATATAATCCCATTCACTATATCTCTGGGCTGTAATTCTTTATTGATCGTGATATCAGACTCTTTAATTGGATCAGCCTTCTTTTTTAAATGACTCTTTCTGCTTTCCCCAGAGATTTCTGCGGCGGCTAACGGTTCAGGCTGATTGCGCGGCGGTCCCTGATCTCGTTTTAACTGCCGTTGTCTTGGAGCCTCTTCCGACTTATTTTCAAATGTTTTTCTTTGCTTATCATATTCTTCAGCAAGCTCTTTCGCATGTCTGTCAAATGTCTCTTTGAGATTCCTTGGTTTCGACACTGTAGGTTTTTGAGTTGGCGGTTTTTCTGCAGGCTCCTGCTGTTTCTTCTGTTTATTTAGAAGACCGATTACACCTGCAATAATTGCCATTATGATAATTTCCACGGAGTCAGCCTCCTAATGTTAGTTTCTGCTGTCACCCTTGTCATCTTTGTTACCTGTGATCTTACCAATTGAGTCTCTCATATCAGTGTCCGCATCAATGTTTTTAATATTCATATAATCCATCACACCAATGTTACCTTCGCGAAGTGCTTCTGCCATTGCAAGTGGAACTTCAGCCTCAGCCTCCACAACTTTGGCACGCATTTCTTCAACTCTTGCTTTCATTTCCTGTTCTTGGGCAACAGCCATCGCTCGACGCTCTTCTGCTTTCGCCTGTGCAATATTCTTATCTGCTTCAGCCTGTTCAGTTTGAAGTTCTGCACCAATATTTTTGCCGATATCAACGTCAGCAATATCGATCGATAGAATTTCAAATGCTGTACCGGAATCTAATCCTTTGCCCAGCACGGTTTGTGAAATCAGGTCAGGATTTTCAAGAACCTTCTTGTGGTTATCACTTGAACCGATTGTACTTACAATCCCTTCACCTACACGGGCTACAATTGTATCTTCACCTGCACCACCAACAAGTCGTTCAATGTTCGCACGCACTGTAATTCTTGCTTTTGCTTTTACTTCAATTCCGTCCATCGCGACACCGGCGATAAATGGTGTTTCAATCACTTTTGGATTTACACTCATTTGAACTGCCTGAAGCACATCACGGCCAGCAAGATCAATTGCTGCACATCGTTCAAATGCCAGTTCAATGTTTGCACGCTGAGCTGCAATTAAAGCGTTTACTACCCGGTCAACGTTACCACCGGCAAGATAATGACTTTCCAACTGGTTAATGCTAACGTCCACACCGGCTTTATGTGCTTTAATCATTGGGTTAATGACACGACTTGGAATAACCCTTCTCAGTCTCATCCCGATCAGTGTGAAAATACTTACTTTAACACCTGCTGCTAATGCCGAAATCCATAGTGCTACTGGTACAAATGTAAACAGTACACTAAGGGCAATAACTGCAGCTACTACAACAATGATTAACGTAATTGCTTCTGTCCCCATTCCATTCACTCCTTAAAATTTATCTGTTTCTCTAACGACAATGCGGGATCCTTCGACTTTAACGACAATTACTTTTTGATCCTTATTTACGTATCCGCCTTCACTCACAGCATCAATTCGTTCCTCATCAATGATGATTGTTCCTGAAGGGCGCAATGCAGTTCTGGCTATGCCAGTTTTCCCAACCAATTCATGACGATTCACATTTGATACGTAACCGCTTTCGGTACTTGTAGAATCACTTAATATAATTTTCTTTAACAGGTGAAGGTTTTTACCTAAGAATTTCACCATAATCACCATCCCAATTACTGCGACTAAAAGCGCCACAGATAATGCAATACCCATAAATGCGATACTCTCTCCTGCAAGCAGAATACTGATCACGATTGCAACCAGCCCCGCTATTCCGAGTATGCCGCCCGGTACAAAGAACTCTGCGATAATCAATCCGACACCAACCAGGAATAGAATAAGTACTTCCATACCAGCAAGCCCTGCTATCAAGTGTCCGAAGAAAAACAGCAGCAGCGCACCAATTCCCATTGAACCTGCAATACCAAAGCCTGGAGAATACAATTCCAATACCAGTCCCAGACTCGCTACTGAAAGCAGTATTGGGACTACAATTGGATTGGTAATAAATCTTGCAAGGTTCTCAGTAAAAGTAGGTTCAATTGAGATGACTTCAGCATCCTCATAACCGAGAGAAGCTATCAGGTCATCGAGATTATCATGAGTACCTTCAGAATAGCCAAATTCTTCAGCATCTGCCGGTGTGAATGTTAAAAGCTCACCAGCTTCAACCAGACCATCTATTTCAATTGACTGGTCAACCATTGCTTCTGCATAAAGCGGATCACGATCCCTATCGGAGGATTCTGCCGCATTTTTCATTGCCGCAAGCCAGGAGCTTTGCGCTTTTCTGTCAGCATCACTTCCAGCACTTGTAATGACTGCCGAAGCACCCATTTTACCTGAAGGAGACATATAGATCTGATCAGCATATAATGCAATGTATGAACCAGCTGATAGTGCATTTGGATTGATAAAAGCAATTGTCTCGATCGTGCTGTTCACCATAATTTGTCCAATTTCTTCTGCCGCATTCACTGCTCCGCCAGGCGTATTGATATCAAGTATTAAGGCTTCCGCGCCATTCTCTTCCGCTTCTTCTATAGACCTTTCAAGAAAAGAAGCTAAACCTCTTTCAACTTCTTTCTTAACTGGCGCCACGTAAACTTTCTGACCATCCGCATCTGCAGGCTGCACAAACGAAAAAACTGATAGCAAAACAATAAAAGCAGCGAACATTTTCACTCCGATATGTTTCATCTTTCTCCCCCCTTCTATCTGCCCGTGACTGATCAGCAATTAATGACTTACTTACTATACGTATGTATTTCAGAAAGGTTTCATTTTTAACCTTTCTTTTATTTTGAATGTAAAATATAAAAAAATCAAGCCGCGTTACACATTGTGAACGCGGCTTGATTCGTCTGAACCTGAATAAACAAATTCAGTTTTATGATAAGTGCTGAAGTACCATTTTATTAATACGGGCTCCATCAGCTCTGCCTTTGACTTTAGGCATAATGCTGCTCATCACTTTGCCCATATCAGCTTTAGAAGTAGCATTTGTTTCATTGATCGTTTCGACTACAATGATTTCAAGCTCATCTTCAGTTAACTGACGGGGCATATAGGTTTCAATTAAGGCAATTTCATCAAGAAGTTTTTCAGAAAGATCATCTCTGCCTGCAGATTTAAACTCAGCATAAGAATCTTTACGCTGTTTTAGCTCGCGTGAAAGCACGGTAAGTTCTTCATCTTCCGTTAATTCACTGTGACCAAGTTTGTATCCCTCATTTTGCAACGAAGACTTAACCATTCGAATAACAGAAAGACGCTCTTTTTCCTTATTCCTCATTGCTGTTTTCATATCTTCATTCAGACGATCCAACATACTCACTTCAGACACCTGCTCCTATATTAGAATTTGCGCTTTCTTGCAGCTTCAGACTTTTTCTTACGCTTAACGCTTGGCTTTTCATAGAATTCACGTTTTCTGAACTCCTGAAGAGTACCAGCCTTTGATGTAGTCTTTTTAAAGCGGCGAAGAGCATCTTCGAGTGATTCGTTTTTACGAACGACCGTTTTTGACATCTCTAATTCCCTCCCTCCGAACACTACGCTTACATATTCAAGCAAAGAGAATAACAAAAGTGTATTCTTCATTGCATGCAGTAAGATAGGGATACTTACTGACATTCATGGGTATTCCCATGTACTTATACAGTATAAACCAACAATTTGTGCTGGTCAACAGGTTTTCGAAAGAATAAGAAGCCTTTTCAACTCATTTTTGTGAGATGAAAAGACTTCGAGTTTAAGTGACGACTTTTTGACTGAAAATTAATCTTAATAATCGCTGTCTGCAGTTTCACCTTGAATAATTTTAATACCTGCGCTCGCACCAAGACGTGTAGCACCAGCATCGATCATCGCTTGTGCATCTTCAGCTGAACGTACTCCACCTGATGCTTTTACGCCAAGATCAGGACCGACAGTTTTTCTCATAAGCGCGATATCCTCAGGTGTTGCACCTCCACCAGAAAATCCGGTAGATGTCTTAACAAAATCAGATCCTGCTTCAACAGCCAGTTCACATGCTTTTACTTTTTCATCGTCAGTAATAAGAGATGTTTCAATGATTACTTTCGTTAACGCCTTACCTTTAGCAGCAGCTGTTACCGCTTGAATATCCTGCTTAACAGTATCAAAATCTCCGCTTTTAAGTGCACCAATATTAATGACCATGTCTACTTCAGTAGCTCCGTCTGCAATTGCCTGCTTTGTTTCAAATGCTTTTGTTTCAGCAGCAGAAGCTCCTAATGGAAATCCGATTACTGTACAGACTTTCACATCTGTTGTATTCAGCAGTTCGCTTGAAAGTTTAACCCAGTATGGATTTACGCAGACGGACATAAAGCCGTGTTCTGCAGCTTCTTCACATAGTTGAGTAATTTGTTCTTTCGTTGCATCCGGCTTTAAAAGTGTATGGTCGATCATTTTTGCAATTGAAGTCATCGTTAGTTCCCCTTTTCGTTTAGATGTACGTACCTATTTTAACACGGTTACGGAAAAAATCCTATTAAATCGAAAGAAAAACTCTGCAAAAGCAGAGTTTCAGACTGTTAATTCTTCATCTTCAAGTACTCTTACGAATTCTCCTTTGTTGTAAGGATACCCTGATTCCGTAATTTTTACTTTGACAAGTTTGCCAACCATGTCTTCTGTTGCAGGAAATACGACTTTTAAATAATTGTCAGTATATCCAACATACGTTGACCCGGTGGAATCTTCTTTGAATCGTTCTTCAGGAATCACTTCAAGCACTTCATCCTGATAGTTGGATGAGTACTCTTTAGCAAGCTGATCAGATAAAGAAATCAATCTGTGAACGCGTTCGTTCTTAACTTCTTCATCAACCTGGTCATCCATTCGTGCAGCCGGTGTACCGGTACGTTTTGAATACGGAAAAACATGAAGTTCAGAGAATTTCTGCTCACGGATAAAATTATACGTTTCCATGAACTCTTCTTCTGTTTCACCCGGGAACCCGACTATGACATCAGAAGTAACTGCCAGACCAGGAAGAGCTATTTTAAGTCTTTCAAGTCTTTCAGCGAAAAACTCCATCGTATATTTTCTTCTCATTCTTTTCAGCACAGTATTCGAACCTGATTGAAGCGGAATATGAAGATGGTTTACAACCATTTTTGATCGATCAATCACTTCTATTACTTCATCGGTCAGCTGACTGGCTTCAATTGATGAGATGCGGATACGCTTAAGTCCTTTTACCTGAGTTTCTAAATCAGTAAGTAGCATGGCGAGGTTATAATCCTTCATATCTTCACCATATCCGCCCGTATGAATTCCTGTCAGGACGATTTCCTTGTAGCCTGCCGCTACTAGCTGCTGTGCCTGTTTTACAACTTCTTCAGGATCTCTTGAACGCATCAGTCCGCGCGCCCAAGGAATGATACAGAACGTGCAGAAATTATTACAGCCTTCCTGAATCTTAAGTGATGCACGCGTTCTATCAGTGAAAGCAGGCACGTCAAGCTCTTCATAGACACGGTTTTTCATAATATTCGTTACACCATTAATCGGCTGTCGCTCTTGTCTGTATTGCTCGATATAATCAAGCATCTTCGTCCGATCCTGTGTCCCTACAACGATATCTACCCCGGGAATCGCCATAATTTCAGCCGGAGAAGTCTGTGCATAACAGCCAGTTACACAAATGACAGCATCCGGATTTTTACGAATTGCTCTTCTGATTACCTGACGGCTTTTTTTATCACCAGTATTCGTTACTGTACATGTATTAATTACATACACGTCTGACGGCTGCTCATAGTCCACCCTGTCGTAACCGTTAGATTTAAACAGTTGCCAAATCGCTTCTGTTTCATAATGGTTTACTTTACATCCCAAAGTATGAAATGCGACTGTTCCCATTTCTTCACCTCATTAATTCAAAATGATAGGAAATCGCAGCCAATATGTATAATGGTGCGGTTTCAGTTCTTAATATTCTTGGTCCTAAACCACAGCTGACTGCTCCATCTGCAATGAATGTTTCAACTTCAGCTTCAGATAATCCGCCTTCAGGTCCGATTATTACAAGCATTCTGCTTCCGGGTCTAAGTTGATTTAGTAGCTTTGTGAAATTAGATGTTTCCCCTGCTTTTGCATCTTCTTCGTACGCCATCATGATAGCATCATATTCATGAAAAGACGAACGTAATTGATTCAGTTTAACTGGCTCCTCTACAGCTGGAATGACCGAGCGATGAGATTGTTCGGCAGCTTCTTTTGCAATTTTGTTCCAGCGTTCGGCTTTTTTCTTACCTTTCTTTTGATCCCACTTCACGATTGATCGCTCTGCGCTGAATGGTTTCAAACTGTATAGGCCAAGCTCAGTCGATTTCTGAATCACATATTCAAGTTTATCACCTTTGGGCAGGCCGTGCGCAATCGTTACTTTGACTGGAAGTTCGGATTGATGCTCAATTTTATGAACCGGTTTAGCACGCAGATAGGAATCTTCAATATCTGTGATCTCAGATTCAAAAACGTCTTCAGAAGTGAACACTGCGATGAACCTGTCCCCCGCATTCATACGCATGACACGCACAATATGTTTGTAATCTTCTCCATTTATGATAAAAAAGCCGTTTTCATCCACTTTATTTTCGATAAAATATCGCTGCATCTAGTTTCACTCTTCCGGTTTAGTAGCAATGATAGCTACCCAGTCTTCCATTGTCATGACTTCATCAATTTCAAAGCCTGCGCTCCTCAGCGCTTCTTTCACAATGTCTTTTTTCTGCTTAATAATGCCTGAAGTGATAAAAGTGCCGCCTGGTCTGGTCAACGAATACGCATCGTCAGTAAACGTCAGAATGACTTCAGCAAGAATATTCGCTACGATCACATCGGCCTGTTCTGTCGTGCCGCTCAAGAGATTACCCTGTGTAACTGAAACAATATCCTCAACATTGTTGAGCTTAATATTCTCCAATGCTGATTTTACCGCAACTTCATCCAGATCAAGTGCATGTACAGAATCGGCTTCAAGTAAAGCTGATGCAATACTCAATACGCCTGAACCCGTTCCAACGTCAATCACAGTATCCCCTTTTATAACCGTTCGTTCCAAAGCCTGAATACACATTACAGTAGTCGGGTGTGTACCTGTACCGAATGCCATACCCGGATCCAATTCAATAATACATTCGTCACTCGAAACCCTCTCATAGTCTTCCCAGGTAGGAACGATTGTGAATGTAGATGAGATTTTTACAGGGTAATAGTATTTTTTCCAGGCAGTTGCCCAGTCTTCTTCATTTACTTCACTGACTTCAACCTTATTTTCACCTATATCGATGTTAAATGATATGAGGTTACTGATTTCCTGTTTGATCCCGTCCACTGCCTCAGCTAGAAAGCTGTTAACCGGCAAATATGCTTTAACAATTACACCTGAGTCAGGATAATCTTCAGGATTCAGATCATAGATTTCACCGAATTGGTCTTCTCTGTCTTTTAACAGTTCACCCGGATCCTCAATGACAACCCCGCTCGCGCCAGATTCATGCAAAATATTGGAAATCGGTTCTATCGCTTCATTCGTTGTATGAATACTTATTTCTGACCACTTCATCAGACCAGCTCCATTTCACATCAGGCTGCAGGGACAATACAAGTTGTCCCTGCAGTTCAATGTTTATTATTCACCTTTAAATGCACGCTTCACTTTTTCGAAGAAGTTATCATGCTGTTCATCGGGCACTTCACCACTGATCTCCGCAAATTCTCGCAGCAGTGTTTTTTGTCTGTCTGTCAGTTTCTTAGGCGTAATGACTTTTACGCGGATATGCTGGTCTCCCTGACCATATCCGTGGACATTTTTAACACCTTTACCTTTAAGACGGAAAGCTGTTCCAGACTGAGTTCCTGCCGGAAGCTTCCACTTCACTTTACCATGGACTGTTGGCACTTCAAGTTCATCTCCAAGCGCTGCCTGAACAAATGTAATCGGCATGTCGAGGAAAACGTCATCGCCTTCACGTTCAAATATCTCATGCGGTCTTACACGGAATACAACATAGAGATCGCCTGGGGGTCCACCATTTACACCTGGTTCACCCTGACCTGCAACTCTCATCTGCTGACCGTCGTCAACACCGGCAGGAATTTTAACATGGATTTTCTTGCGTTTTTGAACTTTGCCCTGTCCACCGCACGTTGTACATTTATCTTTAACAAGTTTGCCTGACCCTTCACAATGGTGACAGACTCTTCTGTTCACTATGCGTCCAAATGGAGTCTGCTGTTCAACATTTAACTGGCCTGAGCCATTACAGTGGTGACATGTTTCAGGTTTTGTTCCCGGTTTCGCACCGTCTCCCCCACAAGTTTCACACTGTTCTTCTTTAGGAATTTCAATATCAGTTTCTTTACCGAAGACTGCTTCCTCAAATTTAATTGCCATCGTGTATTGCAGGTCATTCCCCTGTCTTGGCGCATTTGGATCACGTCTTCTTCCGCCGCCGCCAAAGAATGAACTGAATATATCTTCAAATCCGCCGAAGCCGTCAAAACCGGCACCGCCGCCAAAGCCCTGATTTGGATCAGTATGGCCAAACTGGTCATAATGCGCTCGCTTCTGATCGTCACTCAGTACTTCGTATGCTTCTTTCACTTCTTTAAACTGTTCCCCGGCATTCTCATCTTTATTAATATCCGGATGATACTTTTTGGAAAGCTTACGATAAGCTTTTTTAATTTCTTCTTTAGAAGCACCCTCAGATAGACCAAGCACTTCATAATAATCCCGTTTACTCATAATTCCACTCCCCGGTCCTTTTGCATAAAGGTTATTTTATCATTTTTTCAAGTGCCCTTGCAATGGCAAAGAAAAAGCCAAAGCACCGTGACTTTGACTTTTTCTATCTTTTGAAATTATTTCTTGTCGTCGTCTACTTCTTCAAAGTCTGCGTCAACAACGTCGTCTTCAGCATTTTCGCCTTCAGATTGCTGCTCAGCTTCCGCTTTCTTAGCAGCTTCTTCGTACATTTTCATTGAAAGTGCCTGTAAAATTTCCTGAAGTGCATCTTTCTTCGTCTTAATTTCTTCAAGCTCATTCTTTTCAATCGCTTCTTTCAGCTCATCACGCGCTGCTTCAGCTTTCTGCTTTTCTTCTTCATCCACATTTTCACCAAGATCAGATAGCGTTTTGTCTGTTTGGAACACTAGCTGGTCAGCTTCATTGCGCAGTTCAGCTTCTTCTTTACGCTGTTTATCTGCATCAGCATTTTCTTCAGCCTCTCTTACCATACGTTCAATATCATCGTCTGAAAGTGAAGTAGAAGATTTAATTGTGATCTTCTGTTCTTTACCAGTACCCAGATCTTTCGCACTTACATTTACGATACCGTTTTTATCGATATCAAATGTAACTTCGATTTGTGGTACGCCGCGTGGTGCCGGCGGGATATCTCCAAGTTGGAAGCGGCCCATTGTTTTGTTATCCGCTGCCATCGGGCGTTCACCCTGAAGTACGTGGATATCAACTGCGTTCTGGTTATCAGCTGCAGTGGAGAATGTCTGTGATTTTGATGTCGGGATTGTCGTATTACGCTCAATCAGAACTGTAGATACGCCACCCATTGTTTCAATACCAAGTGATAGTGGTGTTACATCTAAAAGCACAACATCTTTAACATCACCAGTTAACACACCACCCTGGATTGCTGCACCCATTGCGACAACTTCATCAGGGTTAACGCCTTTAGAAGGCTCTTTACCAGTTTCTTTCTTAATTGCTTCCTGTACAGCAGGGATACGTGTAGATCCCCCTACAAGGATTACTTTATCAATTTCAGAAGCAGACATGCCTGCATCTTTAATCGCCTGACGAGTTGGTCCCATTGTACGTTCAATTAATGAAGAAGCAAGCTCTTCAAACTTTGCACGAGTCAGGTTCATTTCAAGGTGAAGAGGACCTGATTCTCCAGCTGTAATAAATGGAAGTGAAATCTGAGTTGATGTTACACCAGAAAGATCCTTCTTGGCTTTTTCAGCAGCATCTTTTAAACGCTGAAGAGCCATTTTATCTTTTGAAAGATCAATGCTGTTTTCTTTTTTGAATTCTGCTACTAAATGGTCAATTACTACCTGGTCAAAGTCGTCCCCGCCAAGACGGTTATCACCAGCAGTTGAACGTACTTCGAATACGCCGTCTCCAAGCTCAAGGATAGATACGTCAAATGTACCGCCACCAAGGTCATAAACAAGGATAGTCTGATCTTCTTCCATCTTATCAAGACCATATGCAAGTGCTGCTGCAGTCGGCTCGTTGATAATACGTTCTACTTCAAGTCCTGCGATCTTCCCAGCATCTTTTGTTGCCTGACGTTCAGCATCGTTAAAGTAAGCAGGAACTGTAATAACAGCTTTCGTTACTTCCTCGCCAAGATAGCTCTCTGCATAACCTTTTAAGTATTGTAGAATCATTGCAGAAATTTCCTGAGGTGAATACTCTTTACCTTCTGCTTCTACTTTATGGTCTGTACCCATGTGTCTTTTCACAGACATAATTGTGTTAGGGTTTGTAATTGCCTGACGCTTCGCTACTTCCCCTACCTGCTTTTCACCATTTTTGAATGATACAACTGATGGTGACGTACGGTTACCTTCAGGATTAGCAATAACCTTTGCTTCTCCACCTTCAAGTACTGACACACAAGAGTTTGTTGTTCCTAAGTCAATTCCGATAATTTTACTCATTTTAAATTCATCCTCCCAAATACAATTATTCGTTTACTTTAACCATTGAAGGACGAATCACGCGGTCCTTCAGTTTATAACCTTTTTGTAATTCTTCAACGACTGTGTTTGATTCAGCACCTTCTTCTGACACCTGAATGACTGCCTGATGAAGATTTGGGTCAAACTGCTGACCTACTGATTCAATGATTTCCACACCTTCAGCCTTCAAAGCTTCCAGCAGACTTGAATGAACCATCTCCATGCCTTTTAACAGCGACGCTGATTCATCGTTCGTCGTTTCTATGTTAAGCGCGCGTTCAAAATTATCCAGTGCAGGCAGAATCCCTGTCACGATATTTTGAGCACGATACTTTTGTGAAATTTCATTTTCATTTTGAATACGGCGTTTGTAATTATTGAAGTCCGCATGAAGCCTTAAATATTTGTTTTCAGCTTCTTCTGCTTTTTGCTGCCAGTTTTCTTCAGCAACTGTTTCCTGCTCAACTGACTCTTCGACCGTATCCTGCTTGATCTCTTCTGTAGCTTCCTGCTGTAAGTCTTTTTCTGACACGATCTTTCACCTCCTTGAAATGCATTCCCTTTTAAAACAGCCCTAAACGCTTTAATTTTGCTTTCACAGTAAAAAATGCACTGCCGGGGGTTACGCCCCAAAGCAGGCATCTATTTATCATCAGCATCGTAAAAGCTTGATAATGCTTTGGATAAATCCAGACTGATTACGTTTAACAGACTGATTACTCTTGAGTACTCCATTCTGGTCGGTCCCAGGATAGCGAGCGAGCCGCTTTGACCTCCAATGACAGGAAATGAAGCAGTAATGAGAGAAATATCTTTGAGTGCTTCATTATTATTCTCTTTACCGATTCGTATCTGAATGCCGGAACCACTGTTTTCTTTAATAAGAGGATAAAGATAATCTTCCTTATCAATCACATCCATCAGCATTCTCAGCTTATCGATATCATTGAATTCAGGCTGATTCATCATATTCATCTTACCGCCAAAGAACAGTTTATCGTGAACCGGAACGTTCATGATCTGCGCAAATGCTTCAATCATCAAATCATAATTCGCGATATGACGCTTTAAGAACAATGCGACTTCTCTGTACATCTTGTCATGCAGTTCCACCAGTGGAGTACCGGTTAATTTATCATTTAAAATCTTGACCATCCGCTCAATATCTTCCGGATTCAAACCAGGAGGGATTGTAAATCTCTTGTTTTCAACGTGACCAGTGTCAGTCACAATGATTGCTATTGCACTATCCTGATTCAGTGGAATAATTTGAACGCTTTTCACTTTGTTTTCATGATGGTCAGGTCCCAGTACAATGGATGTATAGTTGGTCATTTGTGATAAAATCTCAGCTGATCGCTGGACAACATTTTCAATTTCTAAAATCCTGTCAGCAAAAATCGACTGAATCTGGGACATATCTTTTTTCTTAAGTGCCTGAGGCGAGAGCAGATGATCCACATAAAAACGATATCCTTTTTCTGATGGAATGCGACCCGAAGATGTGTGGGTTTTTTCTAACAACCCCATTTCTTCAAGGTCATACATTTCGTTCCGGATTGTTGCAGAACTGTATGGGATATCATCTTTTTTAGACAGACTTCTCGAGCCTACCGGCTGGGCAGAGCGAATAAAATCATCAATAATCACTTGAAGTATAAGTAATTGCCGACCTGTTAACATCTTTTATCACCCCTGTTAGCACTCGCTAATCTTGAGTGCTAAATCTATTTTCTAAGTTATCAAATGATGATTTTACTGTCAACGAGTATGCACTATTTTAATCCAAGAAATGATTGAAAAACTTCATTTCCAAGAAATCTGCCTTCCTTAGTCAGCCTGACATGTCCATTTTTCTCTTCAAGCAGGTTTTTATTGATCATTTCTTTTAGTGGTTCTTCAAATATATTCTTCATGTTAATACCGAATTTCTTTTCAAATACCTGTAATGAAACCCCATTTGTTTTTCTTAATCCAAGAAACATTTCCTCTTCCATTTTTTCATTCAGCGTTACTTCAGAACGGTGAAATACAGGCAGCTTTTCTTCTTCTAGAGACTGAATGTATTTGGAAACCGGACCAATATTCGAATAGCGAACACCATTTACATAACCGTGAGCCCCCGCCCCAAAACCATAATACGATTCGTTTTCCCAATAAGTCAGGTTGTGAATGCTTTCATATCCAGTTTTGGAGAAATTACTGATTTCGTATTGTTCAAGTCCTTTTGCTGCCATTTTGTTCATAAGTGAATCGTACATGGCTGCTTCAGTATCCTCACCCGGTAAAGGAAGACGACCTTTTCTCATCAGATTATAGAAAACAGTTTTCGGTTCCACGATCAGTGAGTAACCTGAGTAGTGTGGTAATTCCAATTCAAGCGCGCGATCCACCGTATCTTCAAAGTCACTCAGTGTCTGTTCAGGTAATGCATAGATCAAATCAATACTAATATTTTCAAAACCTTCATCCTGAGCCTGAGTAAGTGAACGGTAAACATCCTCAGATCTATGGTTACGGCCAATTTTTTCAAGAAGTCTGTCATTGAAAGATTGAACACCAAAACTGAGTCTGTTAACACCATGGGACTTCAATACGCTGATCTTATCTTTACTCAGATCACCAGGGTTTGCTTCAAAGGTATATTCAGTTGAGTCCGTAATATTGAAAACAGACTGGATGCCTTCACAAAGCTTTTCCAGCTGCGCTGCGTTTAATGCAGTTGGTGTCCCTCCACCTACGAATATGCTCTTCATGGGTTCATTACTTTTATGGACTGATTGCATTTCTTTAATCAGCATATCCAGATAAGTGTCAACCGGCTGATTTTTCATAAATACCTTATTAAAATCACAGTAGTGACAAATATGATGACAAAACGGAATGTGTATATATACTGCTGATGTCATATTTCCCCTCATTCCTTTAACACAGAAAAAGGGACGTTTTCTGCTATTGGCAGAACCCGTTCCCCTATCAAACGTGTAAAATTATTTTTCATCCTCATCCATCTGCAGGACAGCCATAAAGGCTTCTTGAGGAACTTCGACAGATCCGACCATCTTCATACGTTTCTTACCAGCTTTTTGCTTTTCAAGCAATTTTCTTTTACGTGAGATATCTCCGCCGTAACATTTAGCCAGAACATTTTTACGAATTGCTTTAATAGATGACCGCGCCACTACCTTATTCCCGATCGTTGCCTGAACCGGCACTTCGAACTGTTGACGGGGAATTAGTTTCTTCAGCTTTTCTACAATCAGCTTGCCGCGTTCATACGCAAAATCATTGTGTACGATAAAGCTAAGCGCATCTACTTTTTCTGAGTTCAATAAAATGTCCATTTTCACAAGTTTCGATTCGCGATAGCCGATTAATTCATAATCGAATGAAGCGTATCCTTTTGTACTGGATTTAAGTTGGTCAAAGAAATCGTAAACAATTTCAGCGAGCGGGATTTCATATACGACATTCACTCGTGATTCATCCATATATTCCATGTCAATGAAATTACCCCGTTTTGACTGGGACAGTTCCATTACCGGACCAACATAATCATTTGGAACCATGATTGTTGCTTTAACATATGGTTCTTCCACATGATTAACTGATTGTGCATCCGGCATCGCTGAAGGGTTGTCCACTTTTACATGTTCACCGTCTGTAAGGTAGACATCATAAATTACACTTGGCGCGGTTGTAATAAGATCAATATTAAATTCGCGTTCAATACGTTCCTGAATGATTTCCATATGAAGTAATCCAAGAAATCCACAGCGGAATCCAAAACCGAGCGCCTGCGAAGTTTCCGGTTCGTACTGAAGCGCAGAATCATTCAGTTCTAGCTTTTCAAGCGCATCACGAAGGTCAACGTATTTTGCAGTATCAATTGGATAAAGACCGCAATATACCATTGGATTAAGCTTGCGGTAACCTGGAAGCGCCTCTTCAGTCGGTTTGACCGCGCTCGTAATCGTATCACCAACGCGTGTATCACTCACATTTTTTATCGCTGCTGTCAGATAACCAACATCACCGACTGTCAGTTCATCCTGAGCTGTAGCTTTCGGTGTGAAGACACCAATTTCATTTACTTCGAACTCTTTCCCTGTAGCCATCATTCGCACTTTGTCTCCAGGCTTTACTCTGCCTTCTACAATTCTGATATAAGCAACAACGCCTCTATATGGATCATATAAAGAGTCGAAGATCAGTGCTTTTAAAGGCGCATCAGGGTCTCCTGTTGGAGCAGGTACTTTTTCTACGATCTGCTCAAGAATATCCTCAATACCAATTCCTGCTTTTGCAGAAGCAAGCACTGCCTCCGAAGCATCCAGACCAATTACGTCTTCAACTTCCTGACGTACGCGTTCCGGATCTGCAGCAGGCAGATCGATCTTATTTATAACCGGCAGTATTTCAAGATCATTATCAAGGGCAAGATACACGTTAGCAAGCGTTTGAGCTTCTATTCCCTGTGCAGCATCCACTACTAGGATCGCACCTTCACAAGCTGCAAGACTCCGTGAAACCTCATAGGTAAAATCGACGTGCCCCGGCGTATCAATCAGGTGAAAAGTATATTCCTCTCCGTTTTTAGCCTGATATTTCAATTGTACTGCATTTAATTTGATTGTAATCCCACGTTCTCTCTCAAGATCCATAGAATCAAGAAGTTGAGCTTTCATTTCACGCGAAGTCAATGCTTTAGTCTGTTCAAGAATTCTGTCAGCTAAAGTTGATTTCCCATGATCAATATGGGCAATAATTGAAAAGTTTCTAATGTTTTTTTGTCTATTTCCACGCTGTTCCTGATTCATTCAATGTCCACTCCTGTTTTTTCGACGCAATTGTACTAGCGTAAAGTATATCAGTTAAACAGGCGTGTTTCAATTGCATCCTTTATGGCGCACTGACTGGTTCAGACTCCAGCATGTATTCACTCATCGCTTGTGTGAAGATTTCAGTTGTCGCTTCCAGTTCCTCGAACTTATTATCAACGCCTCCAAGCTCAAGTAATACCGACCTTGGTGATAAATCCTGATTAAATTTCCCGTTTGTGTGTTCTCCTTTTTTTACATACACACCTCTTGAGATCCCCGGGACCTTCTGGTTAAGGCGTTTATGGAGCTCTTCAGCGATTTTTGTGTTATCTGCACTTCCTTCGTGCTCTCCTCCTACAACAAACGCGACTTTAGCATATACGTTTCCTTCATGATTTAAAGTTGTGGCTTCCCTTCTGAGTGAATCTCTGTGTACATCTATAAAATAATCCAATGTATCATTAGAGCTCATCGCTTCCTGGACAACATTTCTTGACGCATCGTATGCCTGCCAGTAATCTGTTCCACTGTCTTTTAACTGAGCGACAATATCGGTCGTATCTACTTTGACAGGTATACCTTTTTGATTAAAAGACTGTTTAAAATACTGACCGGTTTGTGTAATATTCACTTTTGAATGATGCGCCAGATTGGGATTTTTTGTTTCAGGTAAATAGGGTAAAAAAGATTCTCTTGAGTGAGTAAAGTATATAAATACACGGGGATCATCAGATTCTTCCGTTTCAACAGTGCTTTGATTTAATTCTACGGCCTCACCTTCTTCATCGCTGAAAAACCATTCGGAAGGTGGTACGGATTCCGAAGGTGCCGGAAACTCATTCGCAGCCACTTCACCGGTGAAACCCTCCATTGCGAGCCAGTTTACCGGATTAAATACTGTATTTGATAAAGTGTCCCAAACCTCTTTTAATTCATCCTGGGGAGTCAGATAGGCATATTCAGTCTGGAGCATTAAATATGTAATGCTTTGCGGCAGCTCATCCGGCAAATTAAATGAAAAGGATGAAATTTCCTGTTTCACATTCGGCAGATAAAGCCCCGCAGTCATAACAGAAATTAGCAGGAGAAATGTTTTTAGAAATAGATTAATTGAATACATTGTCTGCGTTTTTTTCACCAGGCCACCTCCTGATTGAAATCTTTTTGCAGTATATGCATCAATGATTTATTCAGAACGTTCTTCAGGGTGGTGAAGTGCGTGATCAAGTGCAGACGCAAGCATATCTGATGCCTGTTTAATATAAAGATCCGTCTCCTTCGGTGTAACAATTAAATTCTGACCAATAGGAGACAGAATTTCTCTGAATAACTTTTGCTTCTCATCTTCATCAAGCTCACCGATTAAACCGAGATATGCACTTTTTTCATGAGGCTCAGCTTCATTTTCATCTAACTCTTCAAGGGAAGGCTTCGTCATAAGAAGTGAAGATGGCTTCTTATCCTTTTTACTTTTCATCTTCAACGTTTTTTCAAAATAATCGAGCGTATCCTGTGTAATCGAAGCAGCATCTACAACGGTTGGTATACCGATTGCAATGACTGGCACGCCAAAAAGTTCGCTGTTTATTTCCTGACGATTGTTCCCTACACCGGCCCCAGGGTTAATTCCGGCTGAGGAAATCTGAACGGTTGTATGAAGGCGAGAAGCCGATCTGGCAGCAAGCGCATCAATGACGATCACAGCGGCAGGTTTGAGCTGTTCAATGACCCCTTTTAGCGTTGCAGCAGTTTCCATGCCTGTCAGTCCCATCACACCGGGTGCAAGCGCAGCAGTTCTCCGGAAACCTCCTTCTACTGCCTGTGGCTCAAATTCAAATAAATGATTGGTCACAAAAACCTTCCTGCACACATCGGGACCGAGTGCATCAGGTGTAATCTGCCAATTCCCTAATCCTGCAATAAGAATTGGACCCTCTTCGCTGATATTCATCTTTTCAAGAAATGATCTGATCACATATGAAAGTGCAGTTGAAGCTTTTTCAATCCATTCTTCATTTTGTGTACGAAGCTGAGGTGCTTCAAATGTCCAGTAATCACCTTCCTTTTTACCAGTAAAAGCTGCGGCAGCTTTATTTACATTTATTTTTTTTAAGGTAAATTCATTAATTTCTTCTTCTTCAACAATAAGCTCATGATCCTGCTCATAAGACAGTGCTTCATAAGCTTCAAGCGCCAGGTCTGTACGAAAAGCCATATCTTTCTCCCCTTTTCACATTTTTATATATCATGGTTCTAACTCTCCTTTTCTATCCTTTAGTTAAATAATTATTTTCCTTGCTATTGCATTCTTGTGGTCCGTTTGATAAAATATCCCTTGTTCTAATGTAATTGAATCTAACCGGTTTTTGATAAGAAACCGTATGCCTTTAATGGCGTGAATCATGTAAATCGAGTTTTTAATAGTCCTCGATTCAGTTCGGGAGGTGACATAAATGCCAAACATTAAATCTGCTATCAAACGCACAAAGACAAATGCTGTCCGCCACGAAGCGAACATTCAGCAAAAATCATCTATGCGTACAGCGATCAAGCGTTTCGAAACTGCTGTTCAGAATGATTCTGACAACAAAACAGAATTGCTATCAAGCGCTGTAAAACAGCTTGACAAAGCTGCACAAAAAGGGCTTATTCACAAAAACAACGCAGACCGTCAAAAGTCTCGTCTAACGAAAAAGCTTAACGCGTAATTTTAAAAAACCGCTGCTCAATTTGAGCAGCGGTTTTTTTATCAACTGACGAGTTTTGGAAGTTTGGTTAAGAAAATTTCTATAATCATGTCTTTTCTTCCTGATGAAGATTTTAAGGAAAGATCGCATTCAGCCATTTCGAGCATAATGGTTTTTAAATGTTCATTTTGCAACTTAGCTGCATGCTGACCTGCCAGCTTCACTCTGAAGGGATGAACTTTTAATCTTGATGCGATTTGCTGCTGACTGAAGCCTTTCCCGCTCATGTTCTTCACTTGATAAATCAGTCTGAATTGGCCGCTTAATAACGCGAGCAACTTAAGCGGTTCTTCTTTTTGTCTGAGCAGATCATGATAAAGTTCTATCGCCTGTGCAGTACGTCCATTTAACGTATACTCAATCAGATCAAACACATTATGTTCAACCGATTTCGGTGTAAGCAGTACGACATCCTCATATTTAATCATATCTGAACCCTCTGCATATAAAGCGAGCTTGTCAATTTCTCCGGCCAGCATGAAGAGATTCGTGCCTGCAAGGACCGTCAGTTTTTCAACAGCCTTATCTTCAATTTGAAGTCTGTGATCAGCCACCTTGCTTTTAATCCACCCTTTAATATCATTGACAGTTAATTTCTTCGCTTCAATCACAGTCGCATTTTTTTTTGTTAATTTGGTAATTTTCTTCCGCTCATCCAATTTTTCAGCAGGCACATGAATCACCATTACAGTGTACGGAGCAGGCGACTGCAGATAAGCTTCTAATACATCTGTTACCTGTTTTCCTTCTTTTTTCTTTTCAGCTGTAAAAAACATCGCGCCATCAACGAAAACTAATCTTCTTTCACCCATAAAAGGAAATGATTCTGCATCTTCTACTGCTGCCTCCAGGCTTGCTTCATCCGCGAGGTCATGAAGAGAAAAGTTAAAGTCCATTTCGTCTTCGGGTACGACATGCTGTATAAGAAGCTGTTTCGTTTCGTGAAGCAGATACTCTTCCTCACCGTACAATAAATAAACGGGAGAAAACTGTTGTTTTTTTATTGCATTCCACTCTTTAATGATCAATTGAATCCGCCTCGCTTTAGTATGTATCTCCACTATTGTATAGGAAAACTTAACACCTATACAACAGTGGAAAGGGCAGGGGTAAGCTGCCTTATATAAACACTGACCAAACGGGCCCGGGATACCGTCTGAGCAGTAGTTTACGCTTGTGAATGTAGTATTTGTATCAATTTATGAATTATTTGTGATATGCTGATATTTGTAAGGAATTTTATATGGTAACTATGGATTTTTCTAAAATGATGCACTATACTAAAATTGTATATAGGAGGGGTAACCATGAACGAATTCGAACAGAATGTACAATCGAAACGAAACGACCTGATTGATTCCGGCGTAGCATTTATTGTATCATTTGGATTTTTCGCAGCACTATTCGCAGTTGGAACAATTATCTCAGTCGTGGGATCCTAACTTTTGAAGAGCCTTTATGGCTCTTTTATTTTTTTATATTATATGGTGAAGCAAGTTCGAAAGTGCCTTTTTCTCCAATAAATGAGTACCTGATCGCACCATGATATGAAGTCGAATATACAGTACTTCTCATTATCTTCAGCCTCTCTACTACATCAGGATGCGGGTGTCCGTAATGATTGTTTTTCCCTGCAGAAATTACGGCCGTTTCAGGTTTAACAATTTTCAGAAAAGCTTCGGTTGTTGAAGATTTACTGCCATGGTGTGCGACCTTCAATACATCAATATCCTCCCACTCTTCCATCAGCATCATCTCGGTTTCCTCTTCAATATCGCCGGTGAACAGCCAGTTCTTCCCTCCTATACCTGCAGTCAGAATAAGCGAACCATTATTACCTTCAGCATGATCTCCAGGCACAATCAAACGGAAATCATTGTTTCCAACTGTCCAGTCAAAGGATGTTGTGATTTCTTTTACGGGAACAGTGTAGTGTTGAAAAACACTGAGTAAATCCTTCATTTCTTCTTTTTCCGTGGAACCTGCACTTGTCCAAACTTCTTTAATATTCACCTCTTTTAACAGCGCTTCTGTCCCTCCAATATGGTCCCAGTCATGGTGAGTTAATATGAGCAGGTCAATTGTTGAGATGCCCATACTTTTTATATAAGGCAGTACGATATTTTCTCCAACCGAATCTCGATCTTCAGCCTGGCCGAAATTTACCTGTCCACCTGTATCAATTAAATAATTACCCTGATTATAAGCAAGCTGAATGAGAATACTGTCACCCTGACCTACATTAATGAAAGTCACACTGCCTTCTTTATTTAAATAAGGCAAACTGGCCAAAAAGAGGGTGATCATGAGCAGACAACAACCCGCATAATGATATTTGTGTCTCTCAAAAAGACTCATCATGAGAAAAATGATTAAGATTAACATACATACAGTTACAATTGAGGGCTTACCAGTGATCAGAATTGAAAATTTCTGATTGGAAATAAATGCAGAAAGAGATTCTGTCGATTTGATTATAAAATATGGAATCATTGAAATGCCTGAAGCTACATCCATCGATAGGAATGAGATTAAATAAATGACGATCAAAGCTGGAAGAATAATAAGCGTAAATAGAGGAACATATACAAGATTTACAACAAACGAGGATAATGAGAACTCATAAAAGTGCCACATAATAATTGGAAGTGCGCCAGCCTGCGCAACTGAAGTGACCAGCAGCAGACTAACCAACTTATGAGGGGATCGCAGGACTTTCCCTGCAGAGATTGCCAGAGCAAAACTGACGGCATAGCTTAGTTGAAAACCTGCATTCACAAGTTCTGACGGGAATAAAAACAGATGAATGATAAACACTGTATTTAAAATATGGAGTAAAGGTAAACGCACAAAAATATATTGTAATCCTAATCCTAACAGCACCATGCCCACCGCTCTTAAAACGGGTGGTGCCGCACCAGCCATTACAGCATAAAAAGGCAATATAAAAAACAGCGTGAGCCTGATTGTCTCTCTTGTTAACCCTGTTCTCAATAAAACCAGCCATAAAAACAGGGTGATCATGCCAACATGCATCCCTGATATCGCTAACAGGTGTATGACACCAAGCCTTTGGTACATTCTGACCTGATCATCATCCATGTTACTGCGATCACCAAATAATAAAGCACCTGCTATGCCATGAATATCGGAATGAAAAATCTGTTCAATTCTTTTTATCCCCTGATACCTGATTTCTCTAAGCGATTGCAGAAATGATGTGTTTACGATTTTACAGTTACTAAATCCGGTTGTCTTAAAAGTCCAGTGAATATCCTGATAGTATAAATACTGACGGTAATCGAAGGCATTAAAGTTTTCTGCTTCGGAAGGCTTTATCAACTCACCTTCCCATTCGCAAATAGAACGCAGAGGAATTTTTTCAATCAAATATAAATGCTGTTCAGGCACAATGAGGATCATTTTTTCATGTTCATGTAAGCCTACTGCTCGTTTATTTTTCTTTCCTTGAAAAGGAGTCTGAATCTTAAGTGAAAGTTTATCTATATGAGAGGGAATTGAAGTTTGCAGTGAATGCAGGTGGTTTTCTGTATGCAGAAAAAATAGCGTGGAAATAAAGATGATCACCATCATACTTTTTATATCAGAAGATCTCAGCAAGAAGAGAAAGAGGAGAATGGCTATAAGGGGAATCAGTTGCGGATGATAGGCACCTGCAGCACCAGCTAATGCTGCAGGACCACTATATAATATCAATTTCAAGACTTATATCCTTGCTCTGACGCAGGAGACAAGAGCGGTTCAAGCGCTTTCGGGTCAAACGGGACATGTTCTGTTTCAACACCTGACTGCTCCAGCAACTCTATTGCATATGGGTGATTCTTATAATCGTTTGCATAATATATTTTTACAATACCGGCCTGAATAATCGCTTTTGTACATTGAAGACAAGGGAAATGAGTGACATACATACTGGCCCCTTCAGTAGCAGCTCCAAACTTAGCGCATTGAAGTATCGCATTCATTTCAGCATGGATCGTCCTCACACAGTGATGATCAATCACATAACAGCCTTCATCAATGCAATGTGTACCACCTTTAATTGACCCGTTATAGCCACCTGCAATAATACGCTGTTCTCTGACTATTGTTGCCCCTACCGTCAGCCTTGTACAGGTGCTTCTGAGAGCCAGCAAATGACTTTGTGCCATAAAGTACTGATTCCATGAGATTCTGTTCATATAATGCCCTCCTGACAGCTCCTGCTGTTATTTCGTTAATAAGTACTGATTGACTCTTTCAGTTTATCAAATGTTTTTTCACCTATACCAGAAATATTCATAATTTCTTCGATTGATGTAAAATAACCATTTTCTTCTCTGTAATTTACAATTGCTGCCGCTTTAGATGGTCCGATCCCCGGAATGGATTCAAGTTCTGCTGGTGAAGCATTGTTAATATTTATTTTACCAGTGTCTGCATGTTCCTCTAAGGGCTGACCTGATGTTTCCGGAGGGATCATAATGACCATTTCATCCTGTAGCTTTTGTGCCTTATTGACAGCTGTCATATCAGCTCCTGATAATTCACCGCCAGCTTTTGCCACGAGATCAATGACTCTGTCTCCCTCTTCCATTTCATAAACACCTTCATTCAGAATTTCCCCTTTTATATCTACAAAAATCGACTGGGACTTATTTTCTATCAGTGTGGTTGAGTCGGTCGTTTGAGCAGGATTTTCAGTAAGTGGATTTGAGACCGGTATAGAGCTTTTAGTGGAGTGGTTAAAAAAGAAGAAGCTGGAGAGTAAAACGAGCGGGATTATAAAAAGAAGGTATTTCTGGTAATTCTTTACCCAAAGTTTCACATTAAAGTCCTCCTTGATCTTGCAGAAGACTGTCAGAAGATTACATTCATTATATTATGACTATTCAGAAAGTCAATAAAAAACACGAAGAGTTATCTCTTCGTGCAGGTAAAAAATATTCGTTCGCTTGTTTCCACTGGTTGATTTTCTGAAAAATCAGCAGTGACTGCTTCTACATGAAAACCCGCTTCAGTCAGCCAAGTCTGATACTGTCCGATTGAAAATGTGCGCTGTTTATGAAATTCATCAAACCTTGCGTACAAATTTCTTTCCTCTTTGATAAAGAAAGTCAATTCATGTTCAGCACTGTTTTCATGTTCACCCTCAAACGAATTCCATATATATGCTGCTTCACCATCATCATAAGAGTATGTCTGACCAGCAAACAGTTCATTTACTTTGTAAACGGAATGAACGTCGAACAATAAAAGCCCTTCAGACGTTAGCATATCGTACATTTTTTGAAACGTTTGCTGAACAGCTTCTTCAGTCTCAAGGTAATTTAAAGAATCACAGAAAATGGTGATAAGATCAAAATGCCCAAGTTCTTCAGCTTCAGACATGTCCATTTGAAAAAACCTGATAGATTGTCCAGCTTCCATTGCTTTCTGCTGAGCCATTGACAGCATGGATTCCGAAAGGTCAATCCCGACGGTTTCAAAACCGGCTGAAGAGGCTTTAACAGTCCACTCACCGGTACCACAGCCTACATCAAGTAATCTCATGCCCTCTACATTGAAAGCTTTTTTCTGACGTAGCAGAAAGCTCATCCATTCGTCATATGGTACGTCACTCATGAGTCTGTCGTACACATATGCAAACTGTTCGTAAGCCATTAGCTGATTGTGCTCGTCATATCTTCAATCTGAGCGTCTCCCCAAAGCTTTTCGAGTTTATAATAGTCTCGTTCGTCACGGTGGAAAACGTGCACAATCACGCTATCAAGGTCTACAAGCACCCATCTTGCTTCGTCATAGCCTTCCATGCGTTTAACAGAGAGCCCTTCTTCCTCAGCACGGTCTTTTACCTCTTTCGCAATCGCCTGTACCTGCTTGTCTGAATTACCATGGCAAATAATAAAGTAATCTGCAATCAGTGAAATTCCATTCATATTTAACGCGACAATATCTTCTGCTCTTTTATCGTCAGCTGCATTATATGCAAGTGATAATATTTCGTTTGCTTTTATCATACTTATTTCTCCTTTTTATTGCGTATATTCGTTGTAACTTGCTAATGTGTCAGGAAACACAGGCTGATTTTTATTAATTAAAAATAACATTGATTGCTTCAGTGCAGTCTTCATGCCTTCATTTAAATCGTTATAGGCAACAGCTCTGACATTTTCCACACCGCTGAAGGTTCTGCCCGGTTCAATATAATCCGCAATGTAAATGACTTTTTCAAGCTTACTCATTCCCGTACGTCCTGTCGTATGGTATTTAATCGCGTTAAGAATGTCTTCATTCACAATCCCAAGCTTCTCTTTTGCAAAAATTGCGCCAACCGGTGCATGCCATAATTCATGATGAAATTTTAAAAGTTCAGGGTTGAGGCTGTGTGACTTAATCACATCTTTCATTTCTTCTTTATCATGAAATTTCGCCATATCATGAAGTGCAGCCGCGAGACCGGCATCTTCTTCACTCACTCCGTGTTCTCTGGCCAGCGCCAGCGCAGTCTCAATCACTCCGAGTGTGTGCCTATATCTCTTTTCAGGCAGAATATCTTTTACGATCTTTTTAGCCTGCTCAAGATTCATAGAGTCCCTCCTCTAAAATATATCGGTACGCTGCTTCCGGAATTAAAAAACTGCAATTTTTCTTTTCAACCAACCGTTTTCGTAATAGCGTTGAAGATAGATCAACGACAGGACCCTTTAACATTAAAACCCCTTCTGATTCAGTGGTTTGATAACCGGGACGCTCAAAACCTACGAATGTAACCAGTTTCTTTAACTCCTGAATACAATACCATGTGGAGAGAGATGCTATCATATCTCCGCCGATCATGAAGAAGAAATCAGAGTCCGGTTCATTGTGTTTAAAGTCTTTCATTGTATCGTAAGTATAGGATTTTCCTTCTCTTAACACTTCGGAAGGGTCAAGTTTAAAATAGGGTATTCCTGCTATACTCTTCTCAATCATCCTGCATCTTTCATCAGCAGTTGTCTGACCCGAAATTTCTTTATGGGGCGGCGCGGCATTTGGAAGGAAGCGCACTTCATCAAGCTCCAGAGCATGGTAGGCTTCATTTGCCATAATCAGGTGCGCGATATGGATAGGATCAAATGTTCCGCCTATGATTCCAATCCGCTTTTTCATTATTTTTTTGCTTTCGGCAGCTCGATTTTTTTATTTTCACGGGATTCTTTATATAAAACAATCGTGTGACCAATCACTTGGACAAGTTCTGCCTTTGCGCCTTTAGAAAGTAATTTTGCTACTTCATCTTTATCCTGCTCACAGTTTTGCAGAATACTGATTTTAATTAATTCCCTTACTTCTAATGCTTCTGTAATTTGTTTGATCATATTATCATTTACGCCGCCCTTACCTACTTGAAAAATCGGCGATAGATTGTGTGCTTCTGCACGAAGAAAACGCTTTTGTTTACCTGTTAACATGTTTTCACTCCTGATTCATTAGTTCTGTCATTTTTTTAATCATTTCAGCTGCGTCCGACTGAATGCCTGTCCACATTTCGAATGCCAGCGCACCCTGATACACAAACATCCCGATTCCATTCAACGATTCTGCACCAGCCTGTTCTGCCTGCTTCAGAAATGATGTTTTTTGTGGGTTATAAATAATATCTGCTGCGAGAGATCCATGTTTCATTTTTGCTGAATCAATCGGTCTCTCTTGAACTTTCGGGAACATTCCTGCAGAGGTCGTGTTGATGACAATATCATACTCATTTAATCGTTGTTCCGCATCCGACAATTGAAGGGCTTGACCATTCACTCTATGATCCTTTATCAATAAGTCAGCTTTTTCTATTGTACGGTTCGTTACGCTGATCCGGTCACACCCAAAGCTTTTTAACGCGCCAATCATTCCTTTAGCAGCTCCGCCGGCTCCGATGATTAGCATATTTGCTTTTTTAATTTCTTCAGTATCCCGTTTAGTTAATAACGATTTCAGAAAACCATTACCATCAGTATTATATCCGTAACTTTTACCATCATTGATCAATACTGTATTCACAGCCCCTAATGATTTCGCAGCTGCGTCCACCTCATCAAGGTACTGAATAATCGATTCTTTATGGGGGATCGTAACATTAAAGCCAGTAAATCCACTTTTTATCAGCTCATATACATTGTTTTCAAGATGCTCAGGAGGAACCTCAATTGCTTCGTATTCCCCATCAACACCAGCCTGGTCGAGCCAGAAATTATGCATATAAGGTGATTTTGAGTGTTTGATAGGATAACCAATCACAGCAAGCTTCATGTATAGCTTCCCCCTCCATCGTTAAATCAATGATTTTCTAATAATTACACTTACACCTTCAGGAACGTATGCTGCTACTATTGTCGCAGGCTCATTAATCGTGATCCACCCAAGACCTGAAAATACGATGTCCATCTTACCTTCTTTCACCGTAAATTCATGGCGTTTCAATGGAGGAAAAGATTCAAGATCCTCTTTTCTAGGTGGTGACAGCATTTCACCTGCATGACGTTCGTACAAATCATCAGCCTTTTCCAGCTTCGTTCTGTGGATGTCAATTTCATTTGAAAAATAGCATGTAAACGATTTTCTTCCTCCACTGATGTAATCAAAGCGGGCAAGCCCTGCAATGAAAAGTGTCTGTTGTTCGTTTAGCTGAAACACTTTAGGCTTTAATTCTTTTTTCGGCAACACTTTTTTCAAGTCTTTCTTATTGATCACGTGAGCCATCTGATCACGGTTGATTATTCCTGGTGTATCGATAATCGCTTTACCGTCATCCAGCGGGATTTCGATCATATCTAGTGTAGTCCCCGGAAATTGTGATGTAGTAATAATATCCTGTTCACCTGTTACTTCTTTAATAATACGATTAATCAGCGTCGATTTTCCTACATTCGTACATCCGACAACGTAAACATCTCTTCCTTCACGCTCACGGTCTATCGCACGAAGAACATCATCAATATGGCTGCCTTTATCTGCGCTGCAAAGCAACACATCCACCGGCTTCAGACCCATTTGGCTGGCCTCATATTTCATCCAATTGATCAGCTTATTCTTTTTAACTGATTTAGGTAATACGTCAGCTTTGTTCCCAATTAACAGGACAGGGTTCTTACCTACAAAGCGGTGCAGTCCCGTCAGGAAGCTTCCATTAAAATCTGAAATATCTACAACTTTAACGATGAGTGCATCAGCCTCACCCAAACCATTCAGAATCTTAAGGAAATCATCATCTGTCAATGCTACATCCTGAACCTCATTATAATGTTTCAGCTTAAAACAGCGCTGACAGACGATCTGTTCTTTTTCAAGACTAGATGGCGGTGCATAGCCCAGCCCCTCTTTATCGGTAGTCTGTATGTCAACTCCACAGCCGATACAGCTCATTTTTTCCTCACTCACTTTTTATCCTCCCACTGGATCATGTTTTTTCTTTTAAAGAAATTTAACAGTCTTTTTTCAATTAGACGATTGAATTTAGTAAAAAATCCATCTGTCTTAGCAACTGGCACAACTAGTATTGTATACAACTTGTTCAAATTGCCACCGAGTACATCTGTCATTAATTGATCGCCGATCACGACTGTTTCATCTTTTTTTACATTCATATCCCGTATAGCACGTCTGAATGCGCGTCCCATCGGTTTTCTTGCATGATAAATAAATGGAACACCGATTGGATCAGAAAAAGCACCTACTCTTAACTGATTGTTATTTGAAACAATCGTTACGAGAATACCTTCCCTCTGCATATCTTCAAGCCATTCAATCAGCTTTGGTGTTGCATTTTTCCGATCCCATTCCACTAATGTATTATCAAGATCTGTAATCACGGCTTTAATTCCCTGCTCTTTAAGTTTTGCAGGCGTTATTTCAAATACGCTGTCTACGTATTCATTAGGCAAAAATAGTTTTATCATTGTTCTCCACCTCTTTACTTCAAGTCTATATCATACATCATCTGTCTGTTTAGTTCAAAATGAATCTTATTCTGTAGATCTTTTTCAATCACCTGATGAGTTCTGCTTCAGACGGACAGCGGCAACCTTTCCTTCCATTCCACACTGTACGACCTCATTTGACCATTGCTCCGGGAAGTGCGATTACGCTGTCATCACCAGATGTGCACAATCTAAACACCATTTCACTTTCTCCTTCGTTATCACAGAAATCGTTCGACAAATATCGTCTTTTCAAAAATCTGTGGATAAGTTTTGATATGACCCATTGACTGTCCTTGTTAACTATTTAACCGTTATTCACAACTTTTACACAGGTTATACACGGGTGCTTGTGGATAAGAGAACGCTTGTTCTTAAGTTGTTCATCTGATACGATTTTTATAGGAAAACTTGAAAGGAGTATTGATTATGGATGTTTTATCTCTTGACGCGCTGATCAAAGCATATGAAGCAGCGAAAAAACAAAAACTGTCCGATGATTTTCTTCATCTGCTTGAAATAGAAATTTTGAAAAAAAAATAATACTAGATTGATATAGCAGCAACGAGCAGCAGAGTCAGGTAAAATAAAATAAAGAGTTCGGAATATTCAATACAGGAGGACCCATCATGAGAATGATTGTGATTTGTCCAGGCTGTCGTGGAAGTGGCTCTGTTAAGAAAGCTGGCCTGCTGTTACGAAAATGTTCTGAATGTAACGGCTCAGGAAAGATCAGCAAAACACTCGCTGAATATAAGATGAATTAATGGGACTGGCAAGTTTTCTGTTTTCTGTCATACGGTGTAATAACCGGTGAAAGGAGGAGAAAGCTTGTCTATTTTTTTAATTTTATCTGCATTGATTGATCTGCCTGCACTCACAGGTTACTTTAAACAAAATGCATTCCCTGAGCCGCTCAGCAAAGAAGAAGAAAAAAAAGCAATTTTACAACTGCAAAACGGAAGTGATGATGCGAAGAAACTGTTAATTGAACATAATCTCAGGCTTGTGGCACATATTATCAAAAAATTTGAGAACACGGGAGAGACGACAGAAGACCTGATATCAATTGGTACAATCGGTTTAATCAAAGCGATCGACAGCTATTCCTATGACAAAGGAACTAAGCTTGCTACGTACGCTGCGCGATGCATTGAAAATGAAGTGCTCATGTTTTTACGTTCTCTTAAAAAAACAAAAAAAGATATTTCTCTTCATGACCCCATTGGAGAAGACAAAGATGGAAATGCAATCAGCCTGATTGATGTGTTGCAGAGCGATGAGGATGAATTGGATGAAGTGATCGCACAAAAAATGAATGGAGAAAAAATCAGACGTTTTGTAACGAAGCTAGATGAACGTGAGCGTGACGTCATCAGTGCACGTTTTGGGATAAATGGTGAAGAAGAAAAAACGCAGCGTGAGATCGCCAAAGAGCTGGGCATCTCGAGAAGCTACGTTTCACGAATTGAAAAAAGAGCATTAATGAAACTGTTTCACCAGTTTGATGAGGACACGTATTAAATTTCTTCTGTCATACTAATAATCAGATTTGCAGAGTTGATGGCAGCTGTTTTCAAATACTGATCAAAAGAGATATGTGATTCTTTCCCGGCAATATCTGAAAGAGAACGAATGATTACAAATGGAATCTGATATTGATATGCGACCTGAGCAATTGCTGCCGCCTCCATTTCCAATGCCTGTAATCCTTCAAATTTACCCTGCAGTGCCTCAACTCTAATTGGATCATTCATAAATGAATCACCAGTTGCAATCAGCCCTGATACGGTTTTTATATCCTCAATTAAACCCGCACACTTTAAAGCTGTTAATTTTAAATTTTCGTCAGCTTTAAAAGCAGCTGGCATATCCGGCACCTGACCATACTCATAATTAAAAGCAGTTACATCTACATCGTGATGCCGCACTTCATTTGAAATGACAATATCTCCAACACTGAGTTCCGGGTCAAAGCCGCCGGCAGAACCAGTATTAATGATTACATCAGGTTGATAGCGCTCCATCAGAATTGTAGTGGTCATTGCCGCATTTACTTTTCCAATACCACTTTTGACTAAAACGACTTCTTTACCTTTTAAAATGCCAGATGTAAATTCACTATTCGCAATTGTTTTTGTTTGAACATCTTCCATACTGGAACGAAGATATTTCACTTCTTCTTCCATTGCACCGATGATACCTAATTTCATCCGAATCCCTGCCTTCTGTCTCATTCTGAAAACTTATTTGAACTTACCATAGAGAATCGTAAAGATCAATAACCCCATGATATAATGGTCTAAAACGTGAATCGGAGGATGACAATGAGTTTTCAGCTGGATTTAATTAAGGATAAAATAGAGCTATTTGAAGCAGGCTCTTTAAAGGATCTCGAGAAAAAAATACAGGTGCAAATTGAGAATAACCATGCATTAATGCTGCGTGTGCACCATGTGGATCATCAAACCGTATTTACACCTGAAGGAAAACCATATTATACGGCAAGCGTTCACTTTAAATCATAACCCTTTCAAAGTCGGCTGTTAGTTTCCGCTTCAGGCGGATGCTTTCCGCGGCCGGGCGCTGAGCCATCAGGCTTCGCCGTGATCGTCTCACCTGTCCCTTCCTGCCGCAGGAGTCACCGCCTTACGCTCCAACCACCAGCTGTACAATAACAACAATAGGCTTTAACAAAGCCTCAATCATAAGAAAATGCTGCGGGCATCCGCAGCATTTTTTAATATCAGAAATATTTTGTGACGAATGCTTTTTACAGTTCATCCACTTTCACTGGTTTCCAGCCTTTTTTATCTACCCATTCCATATGAACACGATATTCAGCCTGACCCCCGGCTGACGAGGAAACTTCTACGACTGATTTTTGAGGTCCACCATCATTTCCTACCCACCATACAGTCATTGTGCTGGTGTCAAGACCTGTAGCATATGCAGCTGCCTTTAATTTTTCATTCCAGTCTACACTGCCCTCTTCATAAGAAGATACATGCTCACCTGTCTGCTTTGTGCCTACTGGCTTCCACTCTCCATCTTGAGGACTTGCTGTTTCCCTGTCGTTCTCGGCATCTTCTTTTTCTTCATCTCGTTTCTGTTGTTCTTCTTTTTCTTCATCTTGTTTTTGTTGTTCTTCTTTTTGTTCATCTTCTTTCTTTTTTTCTTCGACTTCTTCAGATGATTGTGTTTCATTTTTCTCATCAGTATTCTCTTTCTCTTCTGACTCTATTTCGCTAGCTGAAAGTTCATTATTTTCACCCTGATCAGATGAATCTTCATTTTCATCCTCAACGCCTGAATTTTCCTGGACCTGTTCAGCAATTGTTTTTTCTTCACTTGTCTCAGCCGCCTGATTTTCGTTATCTCCTAAAAATATAAATGCAGAAACACCGGCTATTAAGAGAAAAACAACTGCAATTGAACCGTTAAGAAGTATATTTTGTTTTCTCTTCTTACTTTGAACTTTTGCTCTTGAATTATTCACTTTATCACTCCTCGTTCAACTCTTCCCTTGTCACTTAAATCTAAACTAGCATATCACGGTTAACGGTTTCAGTTACAAGAGCCACTTTTCCTTTTATAAAAACAGTACATCTGTCCCGTATTTCATTAGACGTAATAATTCATTAAAAGTTTCAGTTCCTGTTCATGCAGAATGAAAAAAGGTATTCCGGGAGTTATCACGGAATACCTTTAGATTAGTTGATTGACGTAATACGAACGTCCATGTCGCCGCCTGGCGTTTGAACTTTTACTTCATCGCCGACTACTTTGCCAATAAGACTTTTGGCGATAGGAGAATCGTTTGAAATTTTTCCTTCAAATGGATCTGCTTCTGCACTTCCAACAATCGTGTATGATTCTTCGTCACCGTCAGGGAGTTCCACAAAAGTAACTTTTTTACCTAGAGAAACAACACCATCAAGTGTTTGGTCATCTTCAATTATTTTCGCGTTACGGATCATTGATTCAAGTGTAGAGATACGTCCTTCTACAAATGCCTGTTCTTCTTTAGCTGAATCGTACTCCGAGTTCTCCGAAAGATCTCCGAAGCTTCTGGCGATTTTAATTCTCTCTACAACTTCTTTTCTCTTTACTGATTTTAACTGCTCAAGCTCAAGTTCAAGCTTTTGCTTACCTTCTTCTGTCATTGGAAATATTTTCTCGTTTGCCAAATCCCTTCACTCCTTTAAAAATGCATGAGCTAGTTCATGCTATGTGACTGAAACCCCTTTTATGAAGTATGCTAAAAAGAGGATAAATTATCCTCTCAGCCTTTGCTATCATATTACACAATAGACTTTTGTTCAAGAATTGTTTGAATTTTCGTTACCATTAAATCAATGGCAACGTGGTTTTGCCCGCCTTCCGGAATAATAATGTCTGCGTAGCGTTTTGTAGGCTCAATAAATTGGTTGTGCATCGGCCGTACGACATTTATATACTGATCTACTACAGAATCAATCGTACGTCCTCTTTCATTTATATCACGCAGCAGACGGCGGATAATCCTAAGGTCTGAGTCAGTGTCTACATATAATTTAATATCCATCAGGTTACGCAGTCGTTCATCCTCAAGTACTAATATCCCCTCGACAATGATAACATCCTTTGGTTCTACCGGAATCGTTTTGTCCGACCTCGTGTGTACAGTATAATCATATACCGGTTTTTCAATAGCATTTCTGTTTAAAAGCAAACCGATATGTTCGATCAGAAGATCATTGTCAAAAGCGAGCGGATGATCATAATTTGTATTTAAACGCTCCTCATATGGAATGTTGCTTTGATCCTTGTAGTAATAATCCTGTTCAATCATTGCGATTGACTGGTCCTGAAAAACATCGTAAATTGCTTTGGTTACGGAAGTTTTTCCTGAACCGGAACCGCCTGTTACTCCAATAATAACGGGTTTATTATTCGTCATTTTGCCGTTAGCTCCTTTCTCAATTTGTTGAGTGGACGCGGCGGCTTATTCACTTTAAATTTTACAATTTGAAGCGGATGTCTTGCGGCGTCTGATTTTGTTTTGGAAAATATAAAGTTAATTCAGTAAAAATAATTCACATTTTGCTATAAGAGTTGAACAACACTATGTTACGACAAAGCCTTATATTCTGATGTTAATTAAAATTTTTCGATGTTAAAGCTGCCGGCTAATTTCCGCTTCAGACGGACGCTTTCCACGGTCGGGCGCATGTGGTGTCACCTTATGCTCTAATTACCTGCAGTTCAAAAACAACAATATGGACTTTAACATAGCTTAAGACTTTCAAATTTTAATTTAACCACATACAGAAAAGGTTTTACAAGTATTAAACGCTGAAAAACACTTCAGCGATTTATGCTTTCCTCATGATATTGTCACTTCTTCTTACTAATTGACAATCCGTCGCCAACAGGCAGGATCACAGTATGATATTCTTCATGATCTGCAATCCACTGATTAAAACGGTCGAGCTTTCTAAGCATTTGTTTTACATTTCTGCTTTCCGTCCCACTCTGCTCTGCTACAAGCCCTTTAAACAGTACATTATCAGTATAAATGCATGCACTTGCAGAGAAAAGTGGTTCATACAGTTCAAAGAAACGAATATTCTGGCTCTTGGCAGCATCTATAAACACTGCATCAAAATCACCAAAACCGGCAACTTGATCCGAAATCTCCAAGGCATCCCCTTCAAGCAGGTGGATCTGTTTATGAAACCCTGATTTTAGTACAAACTTTTTTGCCAGCCGTGCTCTTTCTGAATCTCTTTCTATCGATACAATTTCTGCCTCAGGAAGTGCTTCAGCCATTCTGACAGCCGAATACCCAATGGCAGTGCCGATTTCCAGAATCCTTTGGGGCTGTTGAATTCTTAACAGTTGAAGCAGCGTTTCGATTCCGGATGGTTCCATAATCGGCACGTCATTTTCTTTTGCGAATTGAGCCATTTCTTCCGCTATCTCAGAGCGGGAAGTAAACAGATTTTCAATATATTGATGGACTTTATCCAATGTTATCTCACCTTTTCTGCTCTCGGGTTCCATAAAAAAGAGCGCTCACATACAATCCTTGAGATCGAAATCCGGAAAGTAGTGATAAACGCTAAAAATTCTTTACTTATTCTAACACAAAGATTGAGGGAAAGTGAATGTTCTTTCCCTCTTTCAATACATTATTCTTCGTTATTCACATTATAGATATACTCTTCAGCTTTTCTTTCATGCTCATCCAGTGTTTCGGAGTAATACATTGCACCATCTTCTGCAGACGTAAGGAAGTAAAAGTAATCAGAATCCTCCGGAAGAATCGCGGCTTCTATTGAAGTTGCACCTGGAGCTGCAATTGGACCCGGTGGTAATCCCTGAACCTGATAAGTATTATAAGGATCTTCTATTTCAAGGTCTTCAAACAGTACTCTTTCCTGCCACTGACCTTTAGCGTAAAGAACGGTAGGATCTGTTTGCAGCGGCATGCCTTCTTCTAATCGATTATAGAAAATTCCGGCGATCATTGCTCTGTCAGTTGTTGCTGCTGCTTCCTCTTCAAGAAGAGATGCCATTGTGATGAGGTCATGAACTGTCATCACCTTTCCATCTTCAGCTTCGGCACCTGTGAAGTCGCCTTCCGAAAATTCTGCAAGCATGTCCACGTAAGGTGCAACATTATTATTCATTGCATCAACCATTTGTGTAATGATCACTTCGAGTGACGGATTTTCTTCGTAGTAAGGATACGTCGCGGGATACAAATATCCTTCGAGCGCCAGCTTTACATTTTCACCTTTTATCTCTTCAGTAATAAGTGATGGGTATTGCCCCATCAGAGAATCAATAAATGCTTCATCTGTTACTTTCTCCATAAATTCTTCCTGACTGTAATCGGTATTTTCAGCGATAATTTCCCCGATCTCTTCCAGCCTTAACCCTTCTGGAATGGTCACGTTAAAAATTGGTTCATGATAAATTTTGCCCGATTTAAGACTCTCTGCTATTTCGCTGAGTGTCATTGAAGGTGTCAGGTTATACGTCCCTGCCTGAAAATCCGATTCATTGTTAAACTTCAGGTAGTACTTGAATACCTGGGCATTTTTGATGATGCCATTTTCCTCGAGCGTTTCAGTAATCCCATCAACTGATGAACCGATAGGAATTTCCACAGAGACTGCATTTTCATCTGTATCATCCATTGGTTCTAACGCAGAACTGATGTAAGAGTATGCGCCTAACACAGCACCTACTGTCAAAAACAAAAAAACGATTAACAGGATAAATACGATCTTTCTGACTTGCTTTGCCTCATTTTTTCTTTCCTGCAGGTTCAACTTCCACTGATCTATTAAACTTGATTTTTCACTCAATCAATTTCCCTCCAAAAACTACTGCTCAATTTTCCCAATGGTCTCATTATACAATAAAAAGAAGCGGGGGCAAATAGCTGCCCCCGCTTTTAAATGTGTTATTCGCTTTCTTCTTCATCAAGGAATGTATTAAGCATTTCCTCAATCAGATCCCACTCTTCGTCAGTTTCAACAGGCTTAAGCTCGCCTTCTGAGTTTTCATCGTTAGGTTCAAATGAAGAAGCATGAATTTCGATCTCTTCTTCCTCTGTATCTCCTAGTGGATAGTAAAGAACATAAGATTTTTGGAATTGATCTGAATCGAATGTGAATAATACCTCACAAAGTACTTCATTTCCCTGTTCATCAATTACTGTAATTTGCTTTTCTCCGTGTTCCATTTCAGTCACCTCATTTAGTAGTGCTGTCTAAATACCCTTGAAGGATCATAACAGCCGCCATCTTGTCGATTACTTTTTTTCTTTTACTCCGGCTTACATCAGCTTCGAGCAATACCCGCTCGGCCGCCATTGTACTTAATCGCTCATCCCAGAATATGATCTCAGCTTCCACTCTTCTGCCGAGCATATCAGCATATCTTTGACTCGCTTCAGCACGGGGACCGATAGAATTGTTCATATTCTTCGGTAAACCTATGACAATTTTTGATACTTCATGTTCATCAATTAATTCTTTAATCCGCTTGAAGCCAAATTGCCCTGCAGCTTCATCAATTTTAACAGTTTCAATTCCCTGGGCAGTCCACCCGAGGGCATCACTGACGGCAACTCCAATTGTTTTAGAGCCAACGTCAAGTCCCATTGTTCTCATGTTTAACCCTCTTTATGATGCTGAAGATAGAACTTCACCAATTCTTCAATCATTTCGTCCCGTTCAAGTTTACGGATAACATTCCTTGCATCATTATGACGTGGAATATAGGCAGGGTCACCTGACAAAAGATACCCTACAATTTGATTGATCGGATTGTACCCTTTTTCTTCAAGAGCTTCGAATACCTGTACCAGAACGCGCTGCACTTCCTGATCAGCTGAATCATCTCCAAAGTCAAACCGCATCGTTTTATCAAATGAGCTCATCAACAACACCTCACTACGGAATCGAATTCCTATTATCCAACTATTGCTATTGTACACCAGATAGCATTAGAATCAAATTGATTTTACCCATTCCGGCACAAATTGAAGTGCTTCGTCTACACGGGATGGATCTTTACCGCCAGCTTGTGCCATATCTGGACGGCCACCACCACCGCCGCCACAAATTGCTGCAATTTCTTTCACGAGTTTACCTGCATGATAACCTTCTTCGATTAAGTCTTTTGTCACTCCTGCGATAATTTGTACTTTATCATCATTAACAGCCAGTAACAAGAGTACACCTGAACCGATTTTGTTTTTCACATCATCTGCCATTGTTCTGAGTGTGTTCATATCTGTCGCCTGGACTTTCTCAGCGAGTACTCTGACACCATCTACTTCCTGAACTTGATCCATAATACTTTTTGCTTCAATGTTTGAAAGCTTTGCATGCAGAGATTCATTTTCTCTTTGAACAGATTTAAGATCCGTTTGAACTGCTTCAATTCTGCTTTCAAGGTCTTTCGGGTTCGCTTTAAGCAATTGTGCTGAACGATTTAATACAGCAATTTGTTCGTTCATCAGACGATATGCTGATTCTCCGGTCACTGCTTCAATACGTCGTGTTCCAGCTCCAATACCAGCTTCAGAAGCAATTCTGAAAAGACCGATTTCAGCAGTGTTGCCTACGTGGCATCCCCCACACAGTTCAAGGCTGTAATCACCAATTGATACAACACGTACTTCAGAGCCATATTTTTCTCCGAATAATGCCATCGCACCCATCGCTTTTGCTTCATCTAAAGATTTTAGCGCAGTGTCCACTGAATAGCTTGTCCAAATCTTCTCATTCACAATCTCTTCAATTTTACTCAATTCTTCTTTAGTCACTTGACCGAAGTGAGAGAAATCAAAACGCAGACGATCCGGTTCAACAAGTGAGCCTGCCTGATTAACATGATCACCTAATACATCTTTAAGAGCCTGGTGAAGCAAGTGCGTTGCAGTATGATTTTTTGTAATTTTATTTCTTGACGCATCACTCACATTAGCCTGAATGCGTTCGCCTTTAATAAATTTGCCGCTTATTACAATCCCCGTATGAAGATTTTGTCCATTCGGAGCCTTTTTAACATCCTGAACTTCAATGACGCCGTTGTCATGTAAGACAGTGCCTTTATCACCGATTTGACCGCCACTTTCAGCGTAAAACGGTGTTTCAGCAAGGACAAATTGAACTTCTGAGCCTGCAATCACTTCTTCAGCAAAATCACCTGCAACAACAAGTTCTTCAATCGTTGTTGTATGGGACAAAGTGCTGTAACCTACGAACTTACTTTTAGTGTGGATATCTCCAAGAACACCACCCTGGACTTGCATCGATCCACTTTCCTGACGGGCAGCTCTTGCACGACTTCTTTGCCCTTCCATTTCATGCTCAAAACCATTCTGATCGATCGAAAGACCTTTTTCTTCAGCATATTCCTGTGTAAGTTCTACTGGAAAACCAAATGTGTCATATAATCTGAAAACATCTTTTCCACTAATTTCATTGGAGCCATCTTCCTGCGCTTTTTTCATTAATTCAGTGAGAATTGAAAGACCTTCATTCAGTGTCTCATGGAAACGCTCTTCTTCAGTTTTAATGACCTTTTGAATGAATTCCTGTTTACTTTTCACTTCCGGATAGAAATCAATCATGATATCTGCCACAACAGGAACCAGTTCATACATAAATGGACGGTTAATACCAATTTGCTTCGCGTATCTTACCGCTCTTCTCAATAATCGGCGAAGCACGTAGCCTCTGCCTTCATTTGATGGCAATGCACCGTCACCGACTGCAAATGAGACAGTTCTGATATGATCAGCGACTACTTTAAATGCCGTGTCTTCTTCTTCATTTTTACCATAACGCCTTTTGGCAACCAGCTCAGTCGCTTCGATGATTGGCATAAAGAGATCCGTTTCAAAGTTTGTCGGTACATCCTGAACAACACACGCCATTCTTTCAAGGCCCATACCAGTATCTATGTTCTGCTTAGGAAGTGGCGTGTACGTATCGTCAGCATTATGATTAAACTGAGAAAATACAAGATTCCAGATTTCAAGGTAACGCTCGTTTTCTCCACCAGCGTATAATTCAGGATCAGACGGGTCATGACCGTATTCTTCTCCGCGGTCGTAGAAAATCTCTGAGTTGGGACCACTTGGCCCTTCTCCGATATCCCAGAAGTTTCCTTCCAGCCTGATAATTCTCTCTTCAGGCACGCCTACTTTTTTATTCCAGATATCATATGCCTCATCATCTTCAGGATGGATGGTTACTGACAGTTTTTCAGGATCGAAACCGACCCATTTTTCCGAAGTAAGGAATTCCCATGCCCATTCAATTGCTTCTTCTTTAAAATATTCTCCAATTGAGAAGTTTCCGAGCATTTCAAAAAACGTATGATGTCTTGCAGTTTTACCTACGTTTTCGATATCGTTCGTTCTGATCGATTTTTGTGCGTTCACAATCCTCGGATTTTGAGGAACAACGCGACCGTCAAAATATTTTTTTAAAGTAGCAACACCGCTGTTGATCCATAAAAGAGATGGATCTTCATGAGGTACAAGTGAAGCACTCGGTTCTACGTCGTGATTTTTTTCCTTAAAGAAATCTAAATACATTTGTCTGAGTTGTGCACCTGTCCATTTTTCCATTCATGTATCCTCCTTTTAATTCCCGAAACGTCCTGAAAATAGAAAAGGGTCCTCAATCATACACAGGGACGAGATTACACTCGCGGTACCACCCTGGTTATGGATTGACAACCCATCACTCTCATTGCTTTAACGCAGCAGACGGCAGTATTTTACTGCACTCCGGATCAGCTTTCCACAGATACATCGATAAATTCCTTACAGCCTGAGGGAATTCTCTCTTCAAACGAGTTGTCTGTGTACTTGTTCCATCTTCGAGATTTATTATCCTATATGAAATTATATGAAAGATCGTCACGGTTTGTCAATTTAACCTTGTGAGGTTTCGAGAAAATCATATGGTGTGATGTCATCCATTCCGATCATTGGGTCCGCTCCACCTTCAAATGGATCTGCCCCTTCTTCAATTTGAATCTGTTCACCTGCAAGTCTCTCTTTAAGGGAAGTCATTCTCGAAAGATCGTCTTTTCTTTCTACACCATAACGAAAAGCATCCTCTTCACCACACATAATCAGAAACTTACTGCTTCGCGTAATTGCCGTATAAAGAAGATTTCGTCTCAGCATTCTTGAATAACTTTTTACAACGGGTAATACAACAATCGGAAATTCACTGCCCTGGGATTTATGAATTGAGCAGCAGAATGCGTGTGTGATCTGATTGAGATCCTGCCTCGTATAAGTAACCTCTACTCCATCAAATGAAACGAGAATCATATCCTGCTTCTCAGTGTTTTCTTTCGCATAAAAAATTGAAATCACTTCACCCATATCTCCATTAAATACGTTGCTTTCAGGTTGATTCACCAGCTGTAAAACTTTATCGCCGATTCTATAAACGACATCTCCCCACTTCAGCTCTTTTCTCGACCCGTCATCATTCGGGTTCATTAACTGCTGAAGAAGTGAGTTTAATTTATCTATTCCAGCCGGTCCTCTGTACATGGGAGCAAGTACTTGAATTTCTTTTGCAGTATACCCTTTTTTCATGGCATTCTTTACGATTTTCCCTACGACATCATCCATCTGATGCGCCTTGCATGGAATAAATGACCTGTCCGGAAAAGGCTGCCTGATCGAATCAGGTACTTGCCTTTTTTTCATGTGATGGGCAAGCTCAATAATTGATGAGCCCTCTTCCTGTCTGTATATATCAGTCAGCTCGACTGCTGGTACTTTTTTTGCCTCAAGTAAGTCCTGCAGTACCTGGCCCGGACCAACAGATGGAAGCTGATCCTGATCCCCGACAAGAACAACCTGCATTGATTCCGGCACCGCCTGCAGAAGTTTGTTGGCCAGCCACGTATCAACCATGGACATTTCATCAATGATCAGCAGCCTGCCCGAAATCATTCGGTCCTCTTCATCTTCGTCCATGTCTTCCTGACCATTAAATCCAAGTAAGCGGTGAATGGTCATTGCTTTAAGTCCGGTTGATTCTGTCATTCTTTTCGCAGCTCTTCCTGTCGGTGCAGCAAGTACAACAGGAAACGGTTCATCTTTTGAATAATTATCCGGATCAAGTGAAAGACCGTGAAGTTCAGCATAAAGCTCTACTATTCCTTTAATTACGGTGGTTTTACCTGTCCCCGGTCCACCCGTAAGAATCATAATAGGCGAAGACAATGCAGTTTGGATCGCTTCTTTTTGCGAAGGGGCATATGTAACCTGAATGCGCTCCTCTAAATCACCAAGTGCAAGCAGAAATTCCGCTTCGGGAAATTGATCATGTACGTCTGTATTGGACGTGATACTTTCAATACTCGATGCGATTCCAACTTCTGAGTAATAGAGCGAAGGCAAATAAACTTTCTTATTTTCTCCAACAATTTTCCCTTCTTCATGAAGCGCAACAAGACTTTTAGAAATATCACTGTACTCAATCTTTTCAGGCTGATGCTTCTCAAGGAGTTCTTTCACCCTGACCAGGAGCTGTTTTGAGTCAGCATAGACGTGTCCTTCCTGCATAGAAAGCTGGGTCACTGTATATAGGCAGGCCGCCTTGATCCGGTCAGGGTGACTGCCTGACAGTCCAAGCTGCCTGCCCAGCTCATCTGCTTTACCGAATCCTACACCTTCTATATCATTCACTAGCTGATAAGGATTTTCTTCAAGCACTTCGACTGTTTTTTCCTGATAAAACTGATAAATCTTCATGGAAAGCTGCGGACCGAATCCCCAGTCGTTTAATAGCACCATGATTCGCTCAAGACCCTGATGTTCAATCAGCACTTCATGGATATGGTGAGCCTTTTCCTCTGAAAGTTTTGGCACTTCAAACAGAACAGACTCATTCTCCATAATTTTAGTAATGGCATTTTCACCAAGCGTCTCAACAATTTTTTCTGCGGTTTTTCTTCCTACCCCGGTAAACAGATCGCTGGACAGATAATGAATCATTCCCTGTTTTGTCTGGGGCAGCTCTTTTTTGAACCGCTCTGTAATGAATTGAGGACCAAAGCGGGGATGTTCTTTGACTCTGCCGAAAAAGATATACGTATCCTCTTCCTGCATAGAAGGAAAATGACCGGTCACGACCATTTCCTTCTCAGCATTTGCAATGTTGGTATCAGAAACACGGATTCTGACGACTGAATACATATTGTCTTCATTATAAAAAATTGAAACGATTAACGTTCCCTTCACATATAACTCTTCTTCAGTAAACAGATCCGTCTGCTGATCCTTCATCAAAGACCCCTCCTATCAATTTCCGTCTATCGCCTGCTTCATCATTTCCCGGCCATTTAATGCAAGGTAATGGTCAGGCTGTACTTCGACCGCTTTTTCAAAACAGCTGAGCGCAGCTTGTGCATCTTCTTCAAAACCTGCATATGCTACGCCAAGATTGTAAAGTGCATCTGCATGTTCAGGGTCCAGTTCAACCGCACGTTTCAGCTGAGATACCGCTTCAGTACCGTGCTCAAGCTTAGCTAAAGCAAGTCCGAACTGAAAATGAACTTCAGCATCTTCTTTTGATAGTTCCGCAGCTCTTTGTAAATAAGGAACAGCAAGCTTTACCTGATCATTGTTCATAAACGACATGCCAAGCATAAAGTAAGCATCATGATCGTCAAGTCCTGCTTTTAATGCTTTCTCGTAAAGCACTGCTGCTTCTTTAAAACGTTCCTGATTATAGTAAAGGTTAGCGAGTGCATAGTATGCCGCACCTGCATTCTCATCCAGTGTAAGCGCTTTTTGATAAAAACGCTCTGCTTTTTCAACTTCTTCGAATCTTGCCAGAATATTTCCAAAGTTAATATATGCTGCCGGATCCTCAGGGTTTTTTTCAATTTGCTCATTTAACAGCTTTAATGCTGTTTCGATTTCACCTTTCTGAATAAGTTCGATCGCTTGTTCATTTAATGATTGCATGTGTCCTGTCTCCTTCGATCACTTTGATTTGGGCATAGTATACCATAAGGCACAAAAAATGACCTGATGTGAATCAGCTTCACAAAAGGTCACACTTATAAAAACTCTGTAACATTGCTGTTTATCGCAGCTCCAGGCGGAAGCTTTCCGCGCGGCGTGCGCTGAGCTTCCTCGAGCTAAAGCTCTGTGGGGTCTCAGCTGTCACGCTTTTCTGAGCCATCGCCTTCCGCAGAGATAAACAGTGTGCTAGTACAAGGTTATTATCCTCACAAAAATAAAATCAAACCCAGAAATTAACCTACGTACATCAGTTGTTTCGCGCTTTTAAAGATTTTATCAATTGTACCGCCGCCAAGACATTCGTCTCCGTTGTAGAGAACGACTGCCTGACCTGGTGTAACGGCACGTACAGGCTCGTCAAATACGATTTCTGCTGTACCGTTATCTTTCATATGCACAGTAACACCCTGATCCGGCTGACGATAACGAAATTTCGCTGTGCAATGGAATGATTCTGAAGGCGTTTGTTCAGAAGTGAATCCCATATCGACAGCTGTAATTGAATCTGAATAAAGCGCTTCATGATCAAACCCCTGGCCTACATAAAGCTCGTTCGTTTCTAGGATTTTACCAAGAACAAACCATGGCTCACCTGAACCACCGATGCCTAATCCGTGGCGCTGACCGATAGTGTAATACATAAGACCGTCATGCTTGCCGACTTTTTCTCCGTCCATCGTCACCATCTGTCCCGGCTGTGCAGGAAGATACTGACCCAGGAATTCTTTGAAGTTCCTTTCGCCGATGAAACAGATACCCGTACTGTCTTTTTTCGCTGCAGTAGCAAGACCTGCTTCAGCTGCTATTTTTCTAACATCTTTTTTATCGATATCACCGATTGGGAACATTACCTTTGAAAGCTGTTCCTGGGATAACTGGTTAAGGAAGTAAGTCTGATCTTTATTCTGGTCAATTCCGCGCAGCATTTTCACTTCGTCACCAGTGCGATCTGCTTGAGCGTAATGACCTGTAGCGAGATAATCTGCACCAAGCTTCATCGCGTGATCAAGAAATGCTTTGAACTTGATTTCCTTATTGCACATCACGTCAGGGTTAGGTGTTCTGCCTGCTTTATATTCTTCCAGGAAATAAGTGAACACTTTATCCCAATATTGTTTTTCAAAATTAACTGCATAGTAAGGAATACCGATCTGATTACATACACGGATCACATCATTATAATCTTCCGTGGCTGTACATACGCCGTTTTCATCAGTATCATCCCAGTTTTTCATGAAGATTCCGATGACATCATAACCCTGCTGCTTTAATAGGTATGCAGCTACAGATGAGTCAACGCCTCCGGACATCCCCACTACCACTCTTGTTTCAGCGGGTGTTTTTGTCATTTATATCACCTTTATCATTAACCGCTAAAAGCGGTCTGTAATTTTCTTTATACTTTGAGCAATAAACGCTGCATCTTCAACCGTGTTGTTATATCCAAAGCTAAACCGGACTGAATTAAAAAGCTTTTCACTATTTGCTCCATACATAGCAGCGAGCACGTGTGATGGTTCTACTGATCCTGCTGTGCAGGCTGAGCCGCTTGATGCAGCAATCCCTTCCAGATCAAGATTAATGAGCAGGGATTCAATCTCAGCTCCTGGAATGCTTAAGTTTATCACGTGTGGAAGTGAATGCTCAAGAGATCCGTTTACCTCAAATTGAACGTCCTGTTGATTTAATTCTGAAAGGAGCGTTTCTTTTAATTCAACCAGATACGCTGATTTTTCTTCACTTTTAGCAAAGCTCATTTTAAAAGCTTCAGCAAAGCCTGCAATCGCTGATAAATTTTCTGTCCCTGCTCTTTTCTTACGTTCCTGCTCCCCGCCAAATACTGTTGCGTGATGAGGGGTTCCATTTTTGATATACAAAAACCCCGCACCTTTTGGACCGTTAATCTTATGTGAAGAGGCAGACAACATATCAATTCCTTCTGCTTCAACATCAATTTTTATCAGTCCCAAAGCCTGGACAGCATCTGTATGAAAAATAGCCTGATGGCTCTTTACTACTTGTCCAATTTCGCTGATCGGCTGAAGCGTGCCTGATTCATTATTGCCATACATGATGGTTACCAATATCGTATCTTCACGAAGAGCCGCTTCAAACTCTTCCATCTTAACCCTGCCAGTGTCATCCACTTGAAGATATGTGACATCAAACCCTCGTTTTTCAAGCTCCTGGCAAGGGTGTAATACTGCATGGTGCTCAACAGCAGTCGTAATAATGTGTTTACCTTTATCTTTCATCGCATCAACTGCACCGAAAATAGCGAGGTTGTCCGCTTCAGTGCCACCGCTCGTAAAATGAATCTCATTAAAATGAACGCCAAGCTTACCAGCTATCAGCGTTCTCGCATCATCCAATATTTTTCTCGCTGCTCTTCCTGTCTGATGGATACTTGAAGGGTTTCCATATGTCTCCTCCATGATCTTTATCATTACAGTGGATACTTCAGGAAGCATAGGGGTCGTTGCAGCGTGATCAGCATAAATTCTGTTCAAACCAAAACCCTCCTGTTAAATATAGAACATGTAGGCGTCTGATTCGCCTTCTTCTGTATAGTTTGCTAAATCTTCAATTGTCGTATGGTCCAGAACATTCCTTACAGCATCCCTGATTCGGATCCATAATTCCTTTTGTGGCGGCGCTTCATTTTCAAGACCTTCAACAGGACTGATTGGCCCTTCTAACGTTCTGATAATATCTCCTGCTGTAATATTCGCAGGTTCATCTGCTAAAACATATCCGCCATAAGCGCCTCTGACGCTCTTTACAAAGCCTGAATTTCTGAGCGGAGCGATTAGCTGCTCAAGATAATGTTCAGATAAACTATGTGTTGTTGCAATAGATTTCAAAGAGATTGGACCTTCTCCATAATTTTTTGCCAGTTCAATCATGATTGTCAGACCGTAGCGGCCTTTTGTTGAGACTTTCATGTGTCATCCACCTTTACGCCTAATTTGCTTTTGCCATTATAGCATATAACCCTTAGAATTGGCATTGATGCAGTTTATATGATTATGATGTATAAAGTAAACGGAGGGGATTAAATGGCAGTTAAACCACTGGCTTTCAGAATGCGTCCTGCTGAGATTGATGAAATCATCGGGCAGGAACATCTGGTTGGAGAAGGTAAGATTATCAGAAGAATGGTAGAGGCTAATCAGTTGTCATCGATGATTTTGTACGGTCCTCCCGGAATTGGAAAGACGTCTATTGCTTCAGCAATTGCGGGCAGTACGAAATATGCCTTCAGAATGCTGAATGCAGTGTCCAATAATAAGAAAGATATGGAAGCAGTTGTTCAGGAAGGTAAGATGTCCGGCCGTGTAATTCTCCTGTTGGATGAAGTGCACCGCCTCGATAAAACTAAACAGGATTTTTTACTCCCTCATCTGGAAAACGGCACAGTCATCTTAATTGGCGCAACAACCAGCAATCCATATCATGCGATTAACCCTGCCATTAGAAGCAGAGTCCAGATTTTTGAATTGAAGCCGCTTGAAGAGCGTGAAATGAGAGCCGCTGTTGAAAGAGCCATTCATGATAACGGAAGAGGTTTCGGCGATAAGGTGATAGATATTACTGATGACGCGCTTGGTCACTTTGCATCAGCAAGCGGAGGCGATGTTAGAAGTGCACTGAACGCTTTAGAACTTGCGGTTTTGTCAACAAAAGAAAATGAAGATGGAAAGATAAAGATTACCGTCCAGACAGCTGAAGAATGTCTTCAGAAAAAATACTTTTCTCATGATAAAGATGGCGATGCGCATTATGATGTGATGAGTGCATTTCAGAAATCAATTCGCGGAAGTGATGCCAATGCAGCACTTCATTATTTAGGAAGGTTAATTGAAGCTGGTGATTTACCTACTATTGCACGCAGGCTGCTGGTGATCGCATACGAGGATGTTGGGTTAGCAAGTCCTCAGGCAGGTCAGCGAACATTAGCTGCAATTGAATCAGCAGAACGCCTCGGTTTTCCTGAAGCACGTATTCCACTTGCCAATGCAGTGATTGAGCTTTGTCTGTCCCCGAAATCAAATTCAGCGATTTCAGCGATCGACAGCGCATTAAGTGATATTAGAAAAGGAAAAGCAGGCGCTGTTCCTGACCATTTAAAAGATGCGCACTACAAAGGAGCGGAAAAGCTTGGACGTGGAACCGAATATAAGTATCCTCACAGTTATTCGGGCGGCTGGGTGAAGCAGCAGTATTTACCTGACACGATTAAACGGGCAGCTTATTATGAACCGAAAGAAACAGGAAAGTTTGAACAGGCCTTAAAGCAAATATACGAAAAATTAAAATAGGGTGCCGAAGAGCACCCTATTTTTTATTATGAAGCGATATCTCTTTTTGTAAAAATAGTAAAAGCCAATGTCATAAATACAGAGAAATAAATCAGGATCATGATGATGGAAAATTGCATCGTCATCCCTTCAACCAGCGGCATGTTCATTTCGTATAATGAAAGATTCGTATTTGCAAAGAGACTGTATTTTGCCCAGTCATAATATACTGCGATAAAGCCTGTTGCTGTTCCGCCAACAAACAGCAGGAACAGACTGATCCCAATCGCGAGAGAACTGCTGCGAAAAACTGCTGAAATCATAAATGCCATCGTTGTCAGCATGATGACATCAATTGAATTGAACAAGTATACACGCACAATGTATGCTGCCATACTTTTTTCAACTATCTGTCCATCTTCAAAAACAAGTCTGACGGAAGAACCCGGATCAAAGAAGATAAATCCTAAAATAACTGAAAGGACTGCAGTAATTGCCACCAGGAAAAGTCCAAAAGCACCTACCGTTATAAATTTTGATAAAAGAATTTTCCACCTGGCAATCGGCCGGATCATCAGTAGTTTGATCGTTCCCCAGGAGAACTCACCTGCGACGATACCAGATGCGACTATGATGGCAAACAATCCGATGATTGAAATCAAAAAGGTACTGTTCTCAAGGTATGTCCAGACAGTGTTCATATCATTTGGAGGGATGTTGTTATCAAGTGCATATTGATTGATCGCGAGCTGTTCTTCCGGATCCTGTCCCGCAAACCATTCTTCCCCATTTTCAATTGTCTGTTCAAGCTGCGCATTTTCAGCCTGAAGCTGAGATTGCCAATTATCACTCTGTTCTTCTCCCAGTGAGCTGATAAATAGCGTAATGACTGTTGCAGCAATGACAGCAAGGACGATCAATCCGGTCATCACATAGGTAGCCGGTCTGCTGAACAACTTCATCCATTCATTTCTGATCAAATTAAACATTAGCCGGTTCCCCCTTTTTATCAGAGGTTACTTCAAGGAATCTGTCTTCCAGTGTTCTTGCAGCCTTTGCTGCGCCATACACTGCAACCCCTTCTTCGACACACCACTTGATAATTTCCGGTATATCTTCTTTCTTACAATTGATCAGCAGATCCTGATTCACCAGTTCAATCTCCCAAGCAGAAAATGACGCTCTCATCTTGGCTACGATCTGATCAGCATTCGAGATCTCAATTTTATATACTTGAGACTGCGTGCCGACAAAGTCTTCAATTAATTGCACATCTTTCAATTTCCCATGCTGAATAATCCCAATTCGGTCGCACATCATTTCCATCTCTGAAAGCAGGTGACTCGAGACAATGACAGCCATATCTCTTTCTTTTGCAAGTTTTCTTATGTAATCTCTGATCTCACGTATTCCTGCAGGATCAAGTCCATTTGTCGGTTCATCAAGAATAAGTACTTTTGGGTCATGAAGCAGACTTTGAGCGATGCCAAGTCTTTGTCTCATACCAAGAGAGTATGTTTTAACCTTTTCATTGATCCTGCCTTCAAGACCTACCAGCTTGACTACTTCATCAATTTTTTCTTTGGAAATTCCTTTGTACATTCTTGAATAATGGACTAAATTCTTATAACCTGACATGAATTTATACATTTCAGGATTTTCAACGATTGCGCCTACATGGCGAACTGCATCTTCAAAATCGGTTTTAATACTTTTACCATTAATCACAATGTCACCTGAAGACATCTCCATCAAGCCCACAATCATACGGATTGTCGTCGTTTTACCAGCGCCATTTGGCCCCAGAAAACCAAAAACTTCACCAGTGTAAACGTTGAAAGAAATATCATCAATAATTGTTTTACTGCGAATTTTTTTCGTGACTTTTCTAAGTTCAACAACTTGCGTGCTCATTTTCCACTCCCCTTTTTTCTTTCTGATACTATTTACGCACCAAATGGAAAAAAGTTTCAGACAAAATAAAAAAACGGCATGAAAGCCGTTTTTTATCTTACAGTTTTAATCTCGATATCCTTTAAGAATTCTCTCATTACATAACTTGCCGCAATCAGCCCTGCTGCTGATGGAACAAAAGCATTCGAGGATGGCGGCATTTTTGCTTTTCTTATCGGCGCATTTTCTTTTCCGACTGTTTTATTTACCTCTTCACGTGTAATAATTGGACTTTCATCTGAAAAAATAACCGGAATACCTTTTTTAATTCCATCTTTTCGTAAGTGTTTTCGAATGATTTTCGCAATTGGATCTGTGTGCGTTTTAGATATGTCTGAAATCTGAAAGCCCGTTGGATCCATTTTGTTGGCTGCGCCCATACTTGAAATAATTGGAATATCTCTTTTCAGACACTCCTTCATCAAATGAATCTTATATGATATTGTGTCTGAAGCATCCACAACAAAATCAAGACCGTAACTGAAAAACTCTTCGTATGTTTCTTCTGTATAGAACATTTTTAAAGAGTGTACTTCGCAGTCAGGGTTAATATCCGCAATTCTTTCTTTCATCAGATCAGCTTTTGGCTGACCAACCGTTGACAGTAAAGCAATGATTTGTCGATTAACATTTGTAATATCCACATCATCTTTATCTACAAGGATCAAACGGCCGACTCCGCTTCTTGCCAGAGCCTCAGCCGCAAAAGAACCAACGCCTCCGATGCCAAGTACTGCTACAGTTTTACCTTTTAAAAGATCAAGTCCTTCCGACCCGATCGCAAGTTCATTTCTGGAAAATTGGTGAAGCATAAGATCAACTCCGTTTATTGGATTAGCGGTTTTTAGAATAGCGTAAATTTTAACTTCATGCAACTTACTGTTTATCTTTTTCAACACCTTACATAAAACAAGCCCGGAGCAAAAGCTCCAGGCTTGTTTCGTATGTAAGATGTGGGTAAATCCCGATTGTGCCGTTTGATGTAGGAATCTATCGTTTTGAACCCGCTCTCAGCAGGTGGGTGTCCTATTTTCAGTTTTATGCTTCCCCGCAAAGGGCGTGCAAGCGACTGAAAAACGCGAACTCCCGGATATTGAATTGTTCGGTCAAAACTGATGGATATTAAAACGAACACTTCAGGACTTACCTTGTGAAATCATCATAGCATACGATTAATCAAAAAACAATTGTTAAGACGAAAAATTATAGATTTTTCTGAAGATTCAGTGATAGATTTAATTCATCCAATTGTGCCTCGCTCACCTGGCCCGGAGCGTCTGTTAACACACAGCTTGCACTCGCTGTTTTTGGGAAAGCAATTGTGTCGCGCAGGTTTGTACTTCCGGCAAGAAGCATAACTAGTCGGTCAAGCCCAAGTGCGATCCCACCATGTGGAGGAGTGCCGTATTCAAATGCTTCAAGCAGGAATCCAAATTGATCTACTGCTTCTTCTTTAGAAAATCCAAGAACTTCAAACATCTTCTCCTGTATGTCCCTTTCGAAAATACGAAGAGATCCACCGCCCAATTCATAGCCATTTAACACTATGTCATATGCCTGCGCTCTGACTGCGCCAGGATCTGAATCCAGCAGGTGAAGATCTTCCCTTACCGGCATTGTGAAAGGATGATGTGCTGCGTAATAACGGCCCTCGTCTTCATCATACTCAAATAACGGCCAGTCAGTTACCCACAGGAAGTTAAATGCAGTTTCATCGATCAGGTCAAGCTCTTTACCAAGTTTCGAACGGAGCGCACCAAGTGCATCCGCTACAACTGATTTCTTATCGGCTACGAATAAAAGAAGATCTCCAGCTTCTGCTCCAGCTGCTGCAGTCAGCTCTTTTTGTTCTTTTTCATCAAAGAACTTTGCAATTGGTCCTGCAAAACCTTCTTCTGTTACTTTTAGCCATGCAAGACCTTTTGCTCCGTAGCGACCTGCAAATTCTCCAAGTGCATCAATATCTTTTCGGGAATACTGATCTGCTGCCTGTTTTGCATTGATCAGTTTAACCTGACCTCCGCTCGATACTGCTCCACTGAATACCTTAAAGCCTGAACTTTCAACAATGGATGAAACATTAATCAGTTCCATACCAAAACGCGTATCCGGCTTGTCAGAACCAAAACGTTCCATTGCATCCGAATAAGTCATACGCGGAATTGGCAGCTGAATTTCAAGGCCTTTCACGTCTTTCATCATCTGGAAAAGCATGTTTTCGTTCATCGTCATGATGTCTTCCTGGCTCATGAAGCTCGTCTCAATATCAATCTGAGTGAACTCAGGCTGTCTGTCAGCTCGAAGGTCCTCATCACGGAAACATCTCGCAATTTGATAATAGCGGTCAAAACCGCCGACCATTAACAGCTGTTTAAAAAGTTGTGGTGACTGCGGCAGTGCGTAAAACTCACCTTCATGCACTCTGCTCGGTACAAGATAGTCACGCGCACCTTCAGGCGTGCTCTTAGTCAGCATTGGTGTTTCAACTTCGATAAATTGCTCATCATCAAGGAATCTGCGAACAGACTTTGTGATACTGTGACGCATTTTAAAAGTCTCTGCCATCACAGGACGACGAAGATCAAGGTAACGATACTTCAGACGGATCTCTTCAGCAGTTTCGGCTTTATCCTCGATCGCGAATGGAGGGGTTTTTGCACTGCTTAAAACAGTTACTTCTTCTGCCTGTATTTCGATTGATCCGGTTGCGAGGTTTGGGTTTACAGTCCCCTCTCCCCGAGCCTGCACAGTACCTTCAATACTTAAAACATATTCGCTGCGAATTCCTTCAGCAGTCTCAAGCGCTTCTTTTGATGTTTCAGGGTTAAAGACAACCTGAACGATGCCTGACCTGTCACGCAGGTCAATAAATATCAGTCCTCCAAGGTCCCGTCTTTTTTGGACCCACCCTTTTAAAGTAATCTTTTCTCCAATTGCGGCTTCAGGTACTTCACCGCAGTAAAATGAACGTCCAAACATTTGAATTCCTCCCTAAGCTTTCTCTATATATTGTAAAATTTCATCAAAAAGCACTTCTTCCTGTGTGCCGCTTTCCATATTCTTTACAGCTGCCTTACCTGTATTCAACTCATCTTCACCGATAATTACAACATTAGCTGCTTTCATACGATCTGCCGCCTTAAACTGCCCCTTCATTTTGCGATTCAGGTAATCAAGTTCAACGCTTAACCCATTTTTACGGGCTTCAAAAGATAAAGCAACTGCTTTTTCTTTCGCTGCTTCTCCCATTGCAACAAAGTAACAGTCCACCTGATCATTGATCGGAAGCGCAATATTTTCAGCTTCAAGTGCTGCCATCAATCTCTCAATACTCAGTGCAAAACCAATGCCCGGCGATGCAGGACCGCCAATTTCTTCAGTCAGTCCGTTATAACGGCCGCCTCCACACAACGTTGTAATCGCACCAAAGCCTTCAGCATCACTCATAATTTCAAAAGCTGTGTGGTTATAATAGTCAAGTCCGCGCACCAGATTAGGATCAAGTTCATATTCAATCCCCATAACATCTAAATATCGCTTCACTTTTTCAAAGTAGTGTTGAGAATCTTCATTCAAATAATCCTTTAAGGAAGAAGCATTTTCTATCAATTCATGTCCCCGGTCTTTTTTACAATCAAGAATTCTAAGCGGGTTTTTATCGAGACGAACCTGGCAGTCTGAACAAAATTCATCAATTCTCGGACTGAAGTGTTCAATGAGCGCATTTTTATGAGCGCTCCGGCTTTCTGTATCCCCAAGACTATTCAGGACAAGCTTTACTTTTTTCAATCCGAGACGGCTGTATAATTCCATTGCAAGTGAAATGACTTCTGCATCAATTGCAGGATCATCACTGCCGATCGCTTCAACACCGAATTGAACAAATTGACGAAAACGGCCTGCCTGCGGTCTCTCGTATCTGAACATAGGCCCCGTATAGAACAGCTTGACCGGCTGAACCGGCTGACCATGCATCTTATGCTGAACATATGAACGCACTACGCTTGCAGTACCTTCAGGACGAAGTGTTAAATTCCGATCTCCCCGGTCTTTAAATGTATACATTTCTTTTTGAACAATATCCGTTGTATCTCCAACGCCTCTTTCAAATAACTCTGTGTGTTCAAAGATCGGCGTACGAATTTCTTTATATTGATACTGCCTGCAGATTTCTGCTGCAGTCTGTTCAATAAACTGCCAGTGCTCTGAGACACCAGGTAAAATATCCTGAGTACCTCTGGGTATATTAATTGCCATTTATATTTCCTCCTTCGATTAAATCCTGCTGGTGTGCAGACAAAATAAAAAAATCCCGTCCCTTGTTCGAAAACAAGGGACGGGATTTTCCGCGGTGCCACCCTAATTGAAGCCTGAGCTTCCACTTTAAGCAGTTAACGCCTGCTGACGTTCTTCCCTACTGCATTTCAGGAAAAAACCTACGGAGTGTTCATTCAACAAGGCGTAATGTAAGTCTGCTTCCAGCCTGTGGCAAACTCTCTCTATACATACATTCTCTCGTTTACTATTCTCCATCATCGGTATTCGTTCATATAATGTAATCAATCATAATCACCAAAAGCTGTGTTGTCAAGGGGTTAAACATAGTATTTAATTTTAAAAATTCTAATGACGATAGATTCAGTTTTCTATATGATTAAGACATGACGAATTTGAGGTGATAGGATTGAAACTGCTGTCTGGACTGATTACTTTTATTTTATTCATTTCTTTTTTTCCGATTGTCAATGTATCGGCTGAAGGTAATGTGGTTGAATCTGCACATGATAATATCCTGATTCGGGAAGGTCCCGGGCTTTCCTATCCCGCAGTTGCTTCAGGAAATGATGGCGATACTTACACAGAGCTGCAGCGAAGTAACGGTTGGGTTGAAGTTTCACTTGATGATGGAACAGGATGGATTGCCGATTGGCTATTAAGTACAGACAACGACATTCCAGAAGAACAACAGGATGTTCAGCCGTCTGAAACGAATGTTGAAGATAGCAATGGTACGATTCTGGTAGACAGATTAAATGTCAGAGTTGATTTTTCTACTGATGGAAGCGTGATTGGCACACTGAACACAGGCGATCAGGTAACAGTCAGTGACGAAAAATACGGATGGTTATACATAAGCACAGGCTCATTAAGCGGATGGATCAGCTCAGATTATGTTGAATACCATGCTGAATTGATTCAGGCAACACCCGAAGAAACAAGCACGGATGACATTCATATCACTGTTGATGGACTTCAGGTACGCGACGAACCGGATCGAAATGCTGAAGTTGTTGGAACGGTTAATTTATATGACTCTTTTACAGTAGAAGAGCAGTCAGGTGAATGGCTCAGAATCGAGTATGAGTCCGGTCAAAATGGTTGGATTGCAGCCTGGTTTACTGAGCGCGGCATTCACGCAGAAAGCAATATGGAGATTGCTGAAAGTGAAAAAGTGACTATTTTATATAATGGTTCGAATATACGAACTGAGGCTTCTACAGACGCTCCGGTTTTATACAAAGCCAATGCCGGAGAGTCTTTCTCAATTGTAAGTCAAAATGGAGATTGGTTTGAAATTACTATACCTGGCGGTGGCAGCGGATATATTGCTAATTGGATTATTTCGACTGATCAGGAAGTAGCAGTGCAAACTGAGGAAGAAAGTGATGAACCGGTAAAATCAATTTCTGACGCTACAATCGTCATAGATGCAGGTCACGGCGGTCGTGACGGCGGAGCTATCGGGGCTGCAGGAACCTTAGAAAAATCATTAACGATCAGAACCGCTGAAGCACTCTACCATATGCTATCAAGTACTGGTGCAAATGTCATAATGACGCGGGAAGATGACCGTTATATTGATCTTTACAGCCGTGTTGCTGCTTCAAAAGATCATCATGCAGACGCTTTTGTGTCTATTCATTATGATGCAATTCATGATCGGAGTGTGAAAGGATTCACTACTTATTACTATGGGGGGCCTGATGAACTTCTCGCTGACTCCGTTCACGAAGGTCTGTCTGACAGTATGACAATAAAAAACCGCGGCGTGCATCACGGTAACTTCCTGGTTTTAAGAGATAATGTAGCTCCATCTGTACTTTTAGAACTCGGTTTTATTAGTAACCCTTCAGAAGAAGCGTCGGTAACGAATGACCGTTTCAGAGAAATCGCTGCTAAAGGGATTTATAATGGTCTGACTGATTACTTTTCTAATTAAATGGCTCTATTTAGGTTGGCTGTTGGTTTCCTCATCAACCTGGTACTTTCCGCAGTCTGATGCAGGTTTCACTCCCTTAAAGCTTCAGCCACCAGCTGCGCAAAAAAAGAGCTTCAAATTATTAAAAGCGCTTCTCCGATTTTTTCGGAGAAGCGCTTTTTTAACTTTCAACGATTAGAGTGACAGGTCCATCATTGACGAGTGATACGTCCATCATTGCACCGAAAACTCCTGTTTCCACCTTAATCCCTTTTTCTATTAATAAATCATTAAATCTTTTATACAAAGGCTCAGCATGGTCAGGTTTGGCAGCATTCATAAAATTAGGTCGTCTCCCCTTTTTCGTATCACCATAGAGAGTGAATTGTGAAATAGACAGGATTTCTCCACCCTGTTCCAGTACGGAATTGTTCATTTTACCTTCCTCATCTTCAAATATACGGAGGTTTGCAATTTTGTCTGCAGCATAACGGCAGTCAGATTCTGTATCTTCCTGACTGATGCCAACTAAAAGGACTAATCCTGAATCAATTTTACCTTCAACCTGACCTTCTACTGTCACTTTTGCTTCTTTACTTCGCTGAACGACAACTTTCAAAATCATGTGCCTCCCAAACTAATTTACGATTCTTTGAACAGCGTAAATATCCGGTATTTGTTTGATCCGGTCAACTACTCTCTGCAAGTGTGTCACATTCTGAATCATGATCGACATACTGATCGTAGCCATTTTATTACGGTCACTTCTACCGCTTACCGCTGAAATATTTGTCTTCGTTTCATTCACAGCCTGCAGGACTTCGTTCAGCAGACCTCTCCTGTCATAGCCCGAAATTTCAATGTCAACATTGTATTCTTTTCTATTTTCAGTGGTCCCTTCCCATTCTACCGGGATCAGTCTTGCCTCAGAGTCACCCTGAATATTAGGGCAGTCGCTTCTATGAACAGATACGCCACGGCCTCTCGTAATAAAACCGATGATTTCATCTCCAGGCACAGGACTGCAGCACTTTGATAGTCTGACCAGCAGGTTATCTATCCCCTTAACAGTAACGCCTGCATCCTTTTTCTTTTTGGTGGACGGCGGTTTTATATCTGCCATGGCTTTTTCAAGTGTATCTTCTTCATCACGTAATTTGCGCAGGCGATCAGTTAAACGGTTTGCAATCTGAGCACCGGTAATGCCTCCGTAGCCGACAGCTGCATAAAGGTCTTCTTCACTCGCAAAATTATATTTTTCATACACACGTTTCATATTTTCTTCCGTCAGCACTTCTTTTGGTGAGAAATCGAGCGCACGAATTTCACGATCTACTGAATCGCGGCCTTTTTCAACATTTTCATCACGTCTCTGTTTTTTGAAAAATGCTTTAATTTTATTTTTTGCCTGTGACGTCTGTGCCAGTTTTAGCCAGTCCTGACTCGGACCATATGAATGCTTAGACGTCATAATTTCGATAATATCACCCGTTTGCAGAGCTGAGTCAAGAGGAACCATTTTACCATTAATCTTGGCACCTATTGTTTTGTTCCCAATTTCCGAGTGAACACGATAGGCAAAATCGATTGGAACTGAACCCGATGGCAGTTCCATTACGTCGCCTTTAGGTGTGAATACATATACCATATCTGAAAATAAATCGAATTTTAAAGCATCCATGAATTCTTCAGCGTCTGATGAATCCTGCTGAAATTCAAGGATCTCTCTGAACCATGTTAATTTTTTCTCGATCGTCTGTTTACTATCTTCATTTACTACCGTACCTTCTTTATATGCCCAGTGTGCAGCAACACCATATTCAGCAATCCGGTGCATATCAGCTGTTCTGATCTGCACTTCAAGCGGATCACCTTTTGGACCAATAACCGTTGTATGAAGAGACTGGTACATATTTGGCTTCGGCATTGCAATGTAATCTTTGAATCGTCCCGGCATCGGCTTCCAGCAGGTATGAATGATACCCAGGACTGCATAACAGTCTTTTATACTGTCAACGACTACACGCACAGCAAGAAGATCATAGATTTCATTGAACTGTTTATTCTGAACCGCCATCTTTTTATAAATAGAATAAATATGCTTTGGTCTGCCAAGAATATCAACGTCTATCCCAACATCTTTCACCTGTTGTTTGATTTCAGTGATGACTTCCTCTACATATTCTTCACGCTCATTGCGTTTCTTCTTCATCAGATTAACGATACGGTAATACTGCTGAGGGTTCAGGTATCTGAGAGATGTATCCTCCAGCTCCCACTTAATTGTGGATATCCCTAGCCTGTGTGCTAGCGGTGCAAATATTTCAAGCGTTTCATTGGAAATACGTATCTGTTTTTCCACGGGCATATGCTTTAATGTCCGCATATTATGAAGACGGTCAGCGAGTTTAATTAAAATCACTCTGATATCCTGTGCCATCGCGATAAACATTTTACGATGGTTTTCCGCCTGTTGTTCTTCTTTCGATTTATATTTAATTTTACCCAGTTTAGTTACGCCGTCAACCAGCATGGCAACTTCTTCGTTAAACTTTTCAGCCAGATCCACATACGTAAAAATAGTATCTTCAATTACATCATGAAGAAATCCTGCCGCGACTGTGGATGGATCCATTTGAAGTTCAGCAAGAATACCTGCAACTTGAACAGGGTGGATGATATAAGGCTCACCTGATTTTCTGAACTGCTCTTTGTGTGCTTCTTCAGCCAGTAGATATGCTTTTTGAACGAACTCTACCTGACTTTCATTCATATAACTAGAGGTAATCTCGAACACTTCTTCAACGGTAAGCACCCGATCATTTGCCATACAATTTATCACCTTTATCATGTTTAGTAGTTTTGAGTATTGTTTCTATTATTAATAAAAAATCAATTTATGTAAAGCCATTACAGACATTTCATTAAATAAAGCGGAAATATATTAAAAAGAGTCCCTGAAGAAGGACTCTTTTAACAATTGTTCATTAATATTCCATTAAGCGAAGCATGTCGTAACCGTTCAATTTTTCACGGCCATTCAGATAAGTTAATTCAATCAGGAATGCACAACCTGCAACAACACCGCCAAGTTCTTCAACCAGCTTAATTGTTGCTTCAATCGTACCACCAGTAGCTAGAAGATCGTCAGTGATCAGAACACGCTGTCCAGGTCTGATTGCATCTTTATGAATTGTCAGAACATCTTTTCCATATTCTAAGCCATAGTCAACTTTTACTGTTTCTCTAGGCAGTTTACCTTCTTTTCTTACTGGAGCAAAGCCTACTCCCAGAACATAAGCAACCGGACAACCGATAATGAACCCGCGCGCTTCAGGACCTACAACAAGATCAATGTTCATTTCTTTTGCATACTCGACAATTTGATCAGTTGCATAACGGTATGCATCACCATTGTCCATTAAAGTAGTAATATCTTTAAAACGCACGCCTTTTTTCGGCCAGTCTTCCACTATTGTCACGTATTGCTTTAAATCCATAACTTTTCCTCCTCAAGTTGCTCCATCCACCCAGAGCGCTCTTCAAACCATTTTTTAAAATCCTGAAATGATGAATATAACAATTCCTGCTCTAAATTAGCCAGCTTAGATTTTGCCTGATAAGCAGGGGATTCTGTCAGCTCACGCTTGTCTATGTGGTCATTCAGCGTAATGAATCCATCGTTTATTGTAACAAAATCCAGTTCAAAAAACACCTTTGTCATAAAATTAATTGTGTCCATAGACCAACCTTTATGAGAACCAAGTGCTTTCCCATGCTGGTTTAAATGGAATGTTTTTCTTTTCTTTAAAAAAGCAAAAAACCATGCAAAGTCTTCTCTTTTTGGAACAGAACTGAAGAATTGCGGGTCTTCCAGATAAAAATGCGCATAAATTCTGGAAGGTTTACAACTCTGTAAAACACCTTCGAGCAGGTTCGAGTCTTCAGGAAGATCGAGAAATACAACTGTTTTATCATCAGTATTTAATTTCGCAGCAGATTCAAGAGTCTGTATGAGCATAATATGGTGATCAGTCAGGACAGGATTAAACCTTTCAACGGTTGCTGGGTTAAACGCCACCACAATTGAATCATCAGGAATTGTTGGTGCCCACCTTGCAGCCTGAGAAATGCCTCTTATATCGAATAACTGCCATTCATTTATCCGTAAGTCACTGACAAACAGCTGCGGCTTTTTCATATTATTCCACTCATTGATAGAAAGCTCTCCGATTAAATCAAGCTTTGCAATCGGGGAAATCTGGTCTGCAACTTCTCCCATACCAAATGCAATTGCATCAAGTGCTTGGTCTTCATGTCTGACCGAAAGCTTCAGGTGGTTCTGACCAGCTCCGATTTTCCTGATAGAAGCGATATCAGTCTGTTCAATCAGCACTTTTGGCTTAGGGTTTTTCATTCCAAAAGGAGCAAGCATTTGCAGTTGCTGAATTGATTCAAGATCAATTTCCTGAACTGATGCCTTCACATCAATGTTTGTGACTGGTATAAAATCTTCGTCACTCATTTTTTCAGCCTGAGTGTTCAGGTTGATACGCAGCTTATCTATATCCTGTAAATTTAGTGTCATTCCCGCAGCCATCGGATGTCCGCCAAAGTGCGGCAGGATAGAACGATTTTCAGAAAGCTCTTTAAACATATTGAATCCTTCTATACTTCTTGCTGATCCTTTTGCCGTTCCCTTTCCATGATCTTCACACAGAATAATAACCGGCCGGTAAAATTTTTCTACCAGCTTGGATGCGACAATACCAACTACCCCCGGATTCCATCCTTCTTTGGTTAGTATAAGAACGCGATCGTTATTAAATTGTGATTCTGCCATTTCCATTGCTTCCTTGGAAATTTCCGCCACAATCGACTGCCGTTCTTTATTCATTGCATCTATTTCACTGGCAAGTGCCTCAGCAGTTGCCGGATCATCAGTCATCAATAACTCGACGGCCGGATCGGCATCAGAAAGTCTTCCAACCGCATTCAAGCGCGGCCCGATTGCAAACCCTACTGTTTCTTCATCAGCTTCATGTATAGAAGCGCTTGATTTTTTCAGTAAAGCGTGAAGTCCTTTGCGTTCAGAAGTTCTTAGCTGTTTAAGCCCTTTCTTCACTAATAAACGGTTTTCACCCGTTAATGGTACAAGGTCAGCGATTGTTCCAATTGCTGCAAGATCCATCAGTTCAACTGGTGGTTCACCTAATAATGCGTGAGCCAGTTTAAATGCAACCCCGACACCGGCAAGTTCTTTGAATGGATAGGAACCATTTTCGAGATTCGGATGAATAATTGCATATGCTTCAGGTATTTCAGGTCCGGCTTCATGATGATCCGTGATGATGAGATCTACACCAAGCTCTTTTAATACTCTGGCCTCCTGAACTCCCGATATTCCATTGTCAACAGTTATAACAAGCTTGTAACCCTGTTCTGCCGCATAGCGAAAAGCTTCTTCATTGGGCCCATATCCTTCGGTAAACCGATTTGGAATATAAAAGTCAGGCTGTGCACCGAGTTTTTGCAGCGCGCTCAGCATCACTGAAGTACTTGTTACGCCATCAGCATCATAATCCCCATAAATTAAAATGGATTCACTTTGTTTAATGGCAAGTTGAATTCGCTCTACAGCTTTTTCCATATCGCTGAATAAAAATGGATCGTGAAATTCCTTCTTATCAATATGTAAAAAATCAGCTGCAAGTTCAGAGGTTGTCATTCCTCTTTGTACCAGTAATTTTGCAATAAAAAGCGGAATGTTAAGATCAGCTGCAAGCTTTTCAGTTTCAGCTGTGCTGCTCTCCCTAACATTCCATCTTGTTTTAGACGTTAGCATAATTTCACCTCTTCAGATGTCTTCATTATACATGAGCAATCGTCATGATTCAATGAACTGAAGAGGCAATGATATGTTTGTGAATCATTCTCCCGCTGAGTCAGGTGCAGTTTTACGATACTCTTCGCGGCTTGGCAATTCTCCATTTTGCGATTTTTGTGCTTCTGTAAGCTTTTCATTCAACTGCTTATTTTCCGTTTCAAGCTGCTTCACTTTTCTTTGAGCAATAAACAGCCTGAAGAGTCCGACTGAACCCATAATAATCCCACCCATTAGGACTGATCCGAGAATGACTAGTATGAGAGGAAGATCAGCTTCTGAGAATCCGAAGTTAACTGTGACAGGATCTACGTTAATGACTGCAAAAATGGCTACAATAAGTGCAAATACAATACCTAATATTAATGTCCACTGAAATTTCATGTCATAACCTCCTTTCTTCTTATTATATCAATATTCAACAAGAACTTAATAATTTTTACCCTCTATGCAGAGACTTTATTCCTAAACAGCCTTTGGGTTCGTCAAATGTATTCAATATTGTTTACCATTAACGAATTTTAGATGTAAAAAGAGGCTGAGACAAAACAAACTCTTTTGTTTAGTTAAACAATATTTATATTAAATCTAAGTGTAGCGGAGCGTAAGGCGGTGACTCCAGCGCGAGAAGACGGACAGGTGAGACCCCGCAGGCGCGAAGCGATGAGGAGGCTCACCGCCGGCCGCGCGGAAAGCGTCCGCCTGAAGCGCAGCGAAACGAGTAAGAGGATGAGACAGCTTATGTCCCATCCTCTTTGTATTATACGACTGGTTCGTCAGTCCATTCTTTTTTCTCTTTGTACGTAACCAGAACACCATTCTTTTTCAACTGGCGTTTCTTCAGGACATACCAGAGCTGTGCAGCGATAAACACTGATGAATACGTACCTGCAATTAAACCGATCAATAAAGCGATCGAGAAGTTTAATATAGATGTGGCACCAAATATAATCAGTGCAACAACTACCAATACGACTGTTAATACTGTATTCACAGAACGGCCAAGCGTCTGTCTCAGTGATTTATTCACGATTGAAGCCAGCTCTTCTTTCGTCTCAATACGCTTCATCTTGCGCATATTTTCCCTGAGCCTGTCAAAGGTTACGATGGTATCATTAATTGAATAACCTATAACCGTTAACACTGCAGCAATGAATGTAATGTCCACTTCAAGTCTTGTTAAACTGAAGATGGCTACGATAAAGAATGCATCATGGACAAGCGCAACAATTGACGCGGCGGCCATTTGCCATTCAAAACGAAGTGTTACATATAAGATAATTCCGATTGAAGCGATTGCTACTGCCAATAACGCATTTCTTGCCAACTCTTCTCCGATAACCGGATTGACGGTAGAAATGTTAGGATCTGATCCATATTCTTCAGTGAAAAATGATCTCAATTCAGCAATTTCAGATTGATCCAGTTCTTCTGAAAATCTGGCAACACCAATTTCCTGATTATTACCTGAAATAACAACATTAGAAGCCTCGTAACCTGCTGCTTCAATATCCTCCGCAAAAGATTCATTCGTCAACGGTGTCTCAGATAAAACTTCCATCCTAGAACCCTCAGTAAATTCAATACCCAGGTTTAGTCTGAATGCCAGTAGAACTGCCAGACCGGCGACAAGTAATACAGCAGATAGAATAAAGAACTTCTTTCTTACTGTTACGAAGTCAAAGCGGTCAAACTTTGTAGGCAGATCGAGTGAATCGGGTTCTTCGTCTTCCTTATACTCAAGAATCTCTGATTTTTTAACCCCAAACCAGCCTTTACGCTGATCAAGGAATTTACTTCTCACCCAAAGACTCATAAACAAGCGGGTTCCAAACACTGCCGTAATGAAGCTTGTCACAATACTGATCAGCAGCATCGTTGCAAAACCTTTTACAGAACTCGTACCAAATGTGAAAAGTACGATACCGGCAAGCATTGTTGTCACGTTTGCATCTACAATCGTCAGCAATGATGAACTGCTGCCTTTTTTCCAGGCTTCACGAACAGTTCTGCCAACTCTTAATTCTTCTTTCATCCGCTCATAAGTGATAATATTGGCGTCAATCGCCATACCAACACCAAGAATTAAGGCTGCAATACCCGGCAGCGTCAGCACACCATTCATCCAGTCAAAGATCACCAGAATAAGATAAATATATACTGAAAGCGTAACAATCCCGATAAAGCCTGGGAAACGGTAAACGGCAAGCATAAATAGAAAAATAAGCGAAACGCCGACAATGCCTGCTAATATAGTCTGTTCCATCGCAAGCAGTCCGAACGAAGCACCTACTGAAGTAGAATATACTTCCTCAAGCTCAACTGGTAATGAGCCTGCACTTAACAAGTCCGCTAAATTATTAGCCTCTTCCAGTGTAAAGTTTCCCGTGATGGTAACTGTATCAGTATTCAGTACCTCACTTACATTCGGTGCTGAAATAAATTTAGGATCTTCTTTCGTTCTTTCTTCTTCGTACGAATCGCCCTCTTCATAATCAAGCCAGATGACCAGCTGATTTTGAGGTGCCATTGCTAAAATTTCCTGAGTGATTTGTCCGAATTGATCTGCATCCTTCAGTTCTACCTGAACGATTGGTGCGTTTGTGTCAGGGTTAAATGTCTGTGTCGCGCCGCCTTCAACAAGATCAGCACCGGTCATTTTCACCTCGTCATTAACGTCACGAAATGTCAGGTTTGCTTCCGTTGAAAGAATTTCACGTGCCTGGTTCTGATCTTCAACACCAGCAAGCTGAACACGGATTCTGTTTCCATCTTCAACCTGAATGACTGGTTCGTTTACACCAAGAACGTTGACACGCCGATCAAGTGCTTCAGCTGTATCTGCTACGACATCTTCAGTAATTTCCTGTCCTTCTTCGGCAGGATTTACCTGATAGAGAACTTCAAACCCACCCTGCAGGTCGAGCCCCAGTTTAATATTATTCAAAATTGTATTGGAAGTCAGTCCAATCGTGCCGCCAATTAATATGACTAATAGAAAGAACGCGACAATCCTGCTGCGCTTAATCATTATGTAAAAATCCTCCTCATATGTATATAGTCGATGACTATATAAGAACTGCCCCTCATGTAACAGGTCTGTAATTGTACTGAAATTTCAGCAACAGACTTATTATGTATTACTTCCCTGTGGGTGTCAACGAACTCTCTGATTATGTCAGTTAATGTTCATGATTCTGATTGCCATGCAGCAGAAGTTGTAATTCTTCATCCTCAAGCCCGGTTCTGCCTGCTGTCTGTTTATATTGCTCATTTGTCATAAAGTTCATATAGTCTCCGGCTTTCACCTGAAGAATCTCCTGAACGACTTTGTGGAGTCTGAAATGTTCACTTTCTCTTTTCCATTTTTTGTTGGTTAAGTAACGCCATATGTTTTCAGGTGTTGCCGTATCATATCCATACAGCCTGAGTTCCTGCGCTTTACTGATCAAAGCAGGACCAACAACCGGAAAAGCTTCTTTGTAGCTGGTGTGCTGATTCATTCTGTTGCTCCCTTCTATATTTGTGGCATAGCCGCTCATCATCATGGCATATGATTTATTGTATCTAAAATATGTGCTTTTGAGAAGATGGAGGACAAAGTGTCAAAACTTATTAAAGGTACCTTACTGCTTATGGCAGCAGCGTTAGTGACAAAAGTATTGGGATTTGTACATAGAATTATTCTTGCAGATATGGCCGGTGAAGAAGGCGTAGGTCTCTATATGATGACTTTCCCGGCGCTCATGCTCGCAATCACGGTGACCCAGCTCGGATTACCGATTGCAATTTCAAAATATGTATCAGAAGCGACTGCTAATAAAAATGAACAGGACGTCCGTAAAATACTGTCAGTGTCATTATGGATAACGGGTTCATTGGCACTCATTCTGACCCCTTGCCTGTTTTTTGCAGCACCTTTTATTTCTTCGACACTTCTGAACGATGAAAGAACATTAATCCCTTTTATCGCTGTGCTTCCAATAATACCGATCGCTGCTTTTTCAGCAGTTGTACGGGGTTACTTCATGGGCAGGCAGCAAATGGGCGTTACTGCAGCAGGTTCAGTTATTGAACAAACAATCCGGATTGTCCTGTTAATTGCAGCTGTCGGTTTTTTGAGCTCTAAAGGTGCCGCCTATGCTGCTGGCGGAGCCATGCTCGCTGCTGTAATTGGAGAATTATGCTCCCTGCTGTTTTTGCTGTTCATGTTTAAAATCAAAAAAGAAAAAGCGAATGTAAGGTCAGAAAAAACTTTTATCTATACGGCAAATAAGCTGCTTAAAATTGCACTTCCAAGCGCAGGAAGCAGATTTGTCGGCTCAGTTGCTTGGTTTCTTGAACCTGTAATTGTGATGAAGTGTCTTGTATTCACAGGAATGACGGCAACAGCGGTAACAGCTGATTACGGCCTTTTAACCGGCTTTATTCTGCCTGTCCTGCTGCTCCCATCATTTATTACAGTATCGCTCAGCATGGCACTTGTTCCTTCTATAAGTGAAGCCAAAGCATTATCCCAGGAAAGTGCTGTCATGCACAGAATCACCCAGGCTTTAAGACTGTCCGCAGTAACAGGAACGCTTTGCTGTCTTATTTTATTCCTCGAAGGAGACACAATTCTTCAGCTTTTGTATGGTTCAGATAAAGGATTAGGGCTATTAAAACTGATGGCATTATTGTTTATCTTTTATTACTATCAGGGACCATTACATGCCGTTCTTCAGGCATTTGAAGCTGCCGGCAAAGCCATGGTCAACAGTATCATCGGATCTGTGATTAAACTGACTGCTATGGCTGGTTTTATGATTTATCTGGAAGATATTAAAGGTGCAGCGATCGGTCTTGCAATCGGCACAGCAGCAGTTACATTTTTACATTTTAAAACTGTTAAAAAACTGTGTCATTTACCATTACCCATCGGACAGTACGCAGCTATATTGCTTGTCGCATTATGCTGCTGGCTCATTCACACAGGGATTTCATCCATGGAAGCGCCCGTTAGAATCATGATCATGATCATTATATTTTGTTTCCTGGCATCACGTGTTCAATTGATTCAACGCGAAGATTGGGCATTTTTCAAAGTGTTTAAGAAGAACTGATAAACCATTGTCCATCTTCATACGTGCAAAAAAATATATTTTTTACATCATTATGGCCCTGTTCCTTCAGTTCTTTTCTCAGCCAGCTTTCATTTTTCCCGATCAGATCTAAATGACGGCTTTGAATTCTTCCATCCATCACGAGTGGAAGGGAGAGCTGACCTGCACTCCGCTCTTTTCTCAACACAGACAATGTACCCGAAGGCTCTAAAATCGCAAAAGATACTTCCTGCAGGTCAAAAACTTCTTTTTCTCTTAACTGCTGCATAAGATCATCTATATTATATCGATTTTTTCTCATTTCATTTTCAACAAGTTCACCATTATGAATTAATATAGACGGTCTGCCATCCATCAGATCACGAAACTTTTTTGATTTCAGTGAGAACCAGGATAACAGGATTTGCAAACCCATTAATAAAACCATCGGAAAAGCAGCCTGCATAAAACTCATATAAGGGTCTTCTATCGCAAAAGCTGCCATCTCAGCAATCATCATAAACACAATCAGATCCAGCAGGCTCAGTTCTCCAATTTCACGCTTCCCCATCAGCCTGAAGATTAATAATATCAGCAAATATAAAGTAACCGCTTTTATACCTATCAGACTGTACATCTCTATCAATGTTCCGCACCACCTTTCACTTAGTGTGTGCGTTAAACAGCATTTTAATAAATTTGAAATCGTTTATAAGAAAGGGTGTGTGATCAATATGGTTACGTGGAAAAAGACAGCTGCAGGCCTGGGTCTCTCTTTTGGACTTGTAGTCATTATGATTAGCCTGTATGCGGCTGTAGCAGCATCAATTCTGCACTTTACTGATATCACTGAATTCTCTTTACAGAAGTGGCACGGCATGGCAGGTGCTGCCGCTGTATGTATCGGGAGTATCATCGGAAGTGCTGCCTCCGGTCAAAAAGGAATTTATATCGGTCTTCTTACCGCATTGGGTGTAATTGGCGGGGCACTGTTATTGAAAGAGTCAACTTTTGAATGGTCTCACCTGATTCATTACGGTCTTTTACTCGCTTGCGGGATGGCCGGTGGTATCGCAGGCGTTAATGTATTCGGACGCTCAAAAGACAGTTAGCATATTCATGCAAAATAAAAAAGCTGCAGCTGCAGCTTTTTTATTTTTGTATTACATGACTGAATCTTTCTCTACCACTTCACGAATTGCGTTGCGGTCATAAGTTAAGCGGCTTCCATCTCCACACTTAACAACTACCTGACCTTCATCAATTGCATCAATGAATCCGTGCAGACCACCAATCGTGACAATCTTGTCACCTTTACTTAAGCTATTTTGCATTTCTGCAACTTTTTTCTGACGCTTCTGCTGAGGTCGGATTAAGAAAAGGTACATTAATCCGAACATCAGAATAAGCGGCAGCAAGGTTACGATCATATCCATTACACTAAACTCCCCCTTTCTTTCATATATCTATTAAAAGTTTTTTGCATTCGGCTGGTTGAAACCGTATTGCTCAAAAAACTCTTCACGAAAGTCTCCCAGTCTGTCTTCTTTTATCGCCTGGCGGACATTCCCCATTAAGTTTATCAGAAAATGAAGGTTATGATAAGTCGTAAGTCTAATTCCGAACGTTTCTTCACATTTAATTAAGTGTCTGATATACGCTCTTGAATAATTTTTACAAACATGGCAATCACAGTTAGGATCGATTGGAGAAAAGTCGCGAGCATACTTCGCATTCTTTACAACCAGTCTGCCCTCACTTGTCATTAAGGTCCCGTTTCGGGCAATACGCGTTGGCAGCACACAGTCAAACATATCGATCCCTCTCATCGCACCATCTATCAGAGAGTCAGGAGATCCAACACCCATCAAATATCGAGGCTTATCTTCCGGCAGCCAGGGGGTTGTGAATTCCAGTACACGATTCATGACATCTTTAGGTTCTCCAACTGAAAGTCCGCCGATTGCATAACCCGGAAAATCCATAGATACAAGGTCGTTGGCACTTTGACGGCGCAAGTGTTCATACTCTCCTCCCTGCACAATACCAAACAGACCCTGATCTTCAGGACGGCCATGAGCCTCCAGACAACGTTCAGCCCATCTTGTCGTCCTTTCAACGGAATCTTTCATATACTTTTCTTCAGCAGGATATGGCGGGCATTCATCAAATGCCATCATAATATCTGAGCCCAGCGCGTTTTGAATTTCCATTGCTTTTTCAGGGCTAAGGAATAGCTTGTCTCCATTAATATGATTTCTGAAATGTACGCCTTCTTCCTGAATATTACGGAATTTACTCAGTGAAAACACCTGGAAGCCGCCTGAATCAGTCAATATCGGGCGATCCCAATTCATGAACTTGTGAAGTCCACCCGCTTCTTTAATAATATCGTGGCCCGGACGCAGCCAGAGGTGATACGTGTTACTTAAAATAATACCTGCATTTAATTCCTTCAAATCTTCCGGTGACATTGTTTTGACTGTAGCCATCGTTCCCACCGGCATGAATGTCGGCGTTTCGAAAGAGCCGTGCGGCGTGTGCACGATTCCCAGCCGGGCACCTGTCTGTTTACATGTTTTAATATGTTCATATGTGATTGCACTCAAAAAAATTTCTCCTCTCTATTTGATCAGCATGGCATCGCCAAAACTGAAAAACCGGTACTTTTTTTCTACAGCAGCTTGATAAGCAGTAAGTGTCTGTTCTCTTCCTGCCATTGCACTCACCAGCATGATAAGCGTTGACTTTGGCAGATGGAAGTTCGTCAGCAGTACATCGGATGCTTTAAATGTATATCCGGGATAAATAAAAATGTCTGTCCATCCCGATTGCGCTTCAAAATGTCCCTGCTCATCTGCAATTGTCTCCAACGTACGGGTGGATGTTGTGCCAACTGTAATAATTTTTCCGCCGTTTGCTCTTGCCTGATTAAGAATGTCTGCATTTTCAGCAGATAATTGATAATATTCGCTGTGCATATCGTGTTCTTCAATTGAGTCCACTGATACAGGCCTGAAGGTTCCAAGCCCTACGTGCAGCGTAATAAAAGCAATACTCACACCTTTAGATCTGATCTCATCAAGAATATCTTCTGTAAAGTGAAGTCCTGCCGTAGGCGCGGCAGCAGAACCTCGCTCTTTTGCAAAAACGGTCTGGTAACGGTCCTTGTCGTCAAGTTTTTCTTTGATATATGGAGGAAGTGGCATATCACCCAGCTGGTCAAGCAGCTCGTAAAAAATGCCGTCATAACTGAACTCGAGGATACGTCCACCCTGATCACCTGTATCGATGCATTCAGCAGTCAGCAATCCTTCACCAAAAGTGATCACCGTTCCAGGTTTAATTCTTTTCGCCGGCTTCACGAGCGTTTCCCAGCGTTCCCCTTCAAGCTGCTTAAGCAACAGTACTTCTATTGCAGCACCAGTCTCCTTTTTTTCTCCAATCAGGCGAGCAGGAAGCACTTTTGTATCGTTCAACACAAGGCAATCGCCTTCATGTAAATAATCCAATATATTTTTGAATGACTGATGTTCAACTTTCCCTGTAACCTTATCCAGCACCATCAGTCTGCTTGAAGTACGATCTTCAAGCGGAACCTGAGCGATCAGCTCCTCTGGAAGTTCAAAATCAAAATCATGAATATTCATTATGGCAGCTCCTTACCTGAACCTTCCGATTAAAAAGAAGATTCCAGTCAAAATTAAACTAATTAATATAGACGTAACGATCGGAAAATAAAATGTCATATTTTCTTTTTTAATCACAATGTCACCCGGCAGTCTGCCAGCTTTAATAAACTGCAGTAAAAATCCAGCCACTAAAAGTGCAGCACCTGCAATCATCAGCATTTTTGGCAGTGTCATTCAGGCACCTCCAAATTAAAGTGTTCGTAAACGAGAGGGGTCGCAATTCTTCCGCGCGGCGTGCGTTGGAGAAAACCGATTTGCAGCAGATATGGTTCGTATACATCCTCAATTGTTGAAGATTCCTCGCCGATACTCGCTGCAATCGTATCAAGCCCTACAGGACCACCCCTGAAACGCTCGACGATCCCTCTGAGGAGCTTGTGATCGATATGATCTAATCCCAGCTGATCCACCTGCAAAAGCTCAAGTGAGGCTTTAGCAATCGGCAGCGTAATATCACCCTCACCTTTAACTTGAGCATAATCTCTCACTCTTCTAAGGAGACGGTTCGCAATACGCGGTGTTCCTCTCGAACGGCGCGCAATTTCAGTAGCACCGTAATCATCAATCTCGGTTGCAAATATATCAGCAGATCGATTTACAATTTCTTTTAATTGGTTTTCATTATAATACTCAAGTCTGCTTAGTACGCCAAACCTGTCTCTTAAAGGTGCAGAAATGGCACCTGCTCGTGTAGTTGCACCGACCAGTGTAAATGGAGGAAGATCCAGCCTCACTGATCTTGCGCTCGGACCGCTGCCAATCACAATATCAAGACAAAAATCCTCCATCGCAGGATATAATACTTCTTCAATCGCTCTTGGCAGCCTGTGAATTTCATCAATAAAAAGCACATCTCCCGGTTCAAGTGCTGTAAGAATTGCTGCAAGGTCGCCTGCTCTTTCAACCGCGGGACCCGCAGTCGTTCTGAGATTCACACCCATCTCATTAGCGATCACCGCGGCGAGCGTTGTTTTACCTAACCCCGGGGGACCATACAGAAGAACATGGTCAAGGGTTTCCTGCCGATTTTTCGCTGCTTCGATATAAATTGCAAGATTCTTCTTTACCTGATCCTGCCCAATATAGGTTTCAAGCAACTGCGGTCTGATCGATTGTTCCAGCGATGTTTCATCCAGATTAGCTTCCCCTGATACAATACGCTCTTCCATCTAATCCCTCCTTTACTTAAGCTTCAGCATGAGCTGAAGACCTTTTTTAATATATTGATCTGTTGTCATCGATTCTTTTTGCAAAACAGGTTTTATTTTTTTCACTTCACGCTCGGAATATCCCAGCGCCTGTAATGCCATCACTGCTTCGTCAAGTGCCGAGTCATCCTGTCCCTTCAATTCTGCTGCATCATTAAACAGATTTGGAAAGTAATCCGGTACTACGTCCTGTAGTTTTCCTTTCAGATCGAGGATAATTTGTCTGGCAGTTTTCTTCCCTACACCAGGGAATTTAACAAGCAGCGTTTCATTTTCATCTTCAATTGCCTGAATGACCTGCTCAGGCGCACCGGAGGCAAGAATAGCTAAGGCACCCTTTGGACCGATTCCCGATACATTCAATAGCTTCGTAAATAAAAGCTTTTCCTCCATCGTAGGAAACCCAAACAATGTGAGCTGATCTTCTCTGACGTGCTGATAAGTAAATACCTGTACTGTTTCTCCCTGCTTAGAAGACATCACAAAAGGATTAGGCATATAAATTTTGTAGCCTAACCCATGATGATCAGAAACAATATACTCTGTTGAGATATATGTAATTTCACCTTTTATATATTCATACATGATAGAATCTTCCTTTCAATGCAAACTTCATTGTAACACAATTTCTAGTTGCTGATATGTCTGACTTTTTTATGATCGTTCGTTGTTGAGTCCTGTTCTTCTAACAAAACATCTGTTCTATTTTATCATGTAAGGTTACTTTTTTCAGCAATAGAAAAAACAGCCGCTTGGGCTGTTTAATCAATTTCATAATATCCGCTCAATTTCACGAGTGGAGAAACTTCCTTTTCAGATGTTCTCAACGTAATCAGCTCATTACTCATATCAATAATTTGCAAACTGGAGTAAGCCGCAAAGAAGTCTTCCATTGCTTCAAAAGACTCCGTTCTGTGCTCAATCCCTTTTTCTCCATTTTGGTAAATGGTTTCTATTGCTAAATTTAATGAAAGCTGAGCTGCATAGGTTTGATCCACGTGAATGCTCGATAATAACAGACACATTAACATTGTGACGAATATTTTCATTAAACCCTCTCCTAAAATATGCTCTTTAAGATAGGGTTTGTGTTTTAGCTGTTTTTATTCACAGGTTTTAAAAAGGTCCTCTGTATGGAAAATGACACGGACAACCACAACAGCAACAAACCGGCATCGGATGACAGTTGTGGTCCATCATAGGATGAAACATTTGTTCAGGCATAGGAGGCATATGCATTTGCTGCGGCTGCATCATGTGAGGCATCATATGCTCCATAGATTTTACAGAAGGTTTCTCGTTACAGCTGCAATATTTTTCCCCAATCATTTTTTCCCATTCATTCTTTTCATGGGCTTTAGGCATTTCAGGCATCTTTGGGATCTGAGGCATTGCAGACATATCAGGCATCTTCTGCATTTTTGGCATTACAGGCATCTGAGGCGTCGCAGGCATCATAAAACTGGGATAAGGCATAGCAGGCATTGGAAATGTCTCTTCTGGCAGTTGCGGAGAAGCAGGTTTATCATTTGTATATGGATGCATGTATTCGCTTTTCTTTCCAGCTGTTTTTTCAGCTGACTTTTCTGCAGGAATTTTAATTTTCATACCAGGCATGATCATATCAGGATTAGCCAGATGAGCGTTAATTGCTTTCAGTTCCTCGAAAGATACCTGATAATGTTTTGCGATCGTCCAAAGTGTATCTCCTTTTTGAACAACATGAATTTTCATATTGCCACCTCCATTATTCATTCCATATATCCTATGAACGAAATGGATTTATGATACAATACTTTCAGAACATCCTAGGAAAGAAGGGTAGCAGATGCCAAGTGACCGCCAGAAAACAGGTGAAGCCAGAAGAGAAAAAATATTACTAGCTCTCCGGCATTCCATTGGACCAATTACCGGCCGCTCTCTCGCCAAAGAAATGAATGTGAGCAGACAGGTCATTGTGAGCGATATTAATTTGTTAAAAGCAAAAAACGAACCAATACTTGCTACAAGTCAGGGTTATTTATATATGCCTTCAAATCCTGTTAGCCGGGTTTCAAGATTGATCGTCTGCAGGCATACGCCTGAGCAGACCGAACAAGAATTGCAGCTAATCGTTAAACACGGAGCAATTGTTAAAAATGTCGTGATTGAACACCCTGTCTACGGTGAGATGACCGCTTCACTCATGCTGCACAATCAGGCTGAAGTGAAACGGTTTACAGATCAACTCTCTTCTTCTGAGTCTTCACTTTTGTCAGAACTAACAGATGGCGTTCACATGCATGAAATCGAAGCTGAAAATGCTGCAATATTGGATCATATTGAACAGGAGCTTGATCATGCAGGAATATTGCATAAAGGCTAAAAAAACTGATTCTCTCAATGTGAGGAGAGAATCAGTTTTTTATTTCTGCGGCAGTAGCATATGTTTTTTATAACTTCCGAGAACTTTTACTGTACAGCCCAGTGCTTCAAGCTCTTCAATTGCTCCCTGCATCAATATGCCATCAACAGGACGCTCAACGTCAATGATGAAAAAGTAATTACCCAGACCTGTTTTGAGAGGTCTCGATTCAATTTTACTGAGGCTGAGCTGGCGCCATGAAAAAGCAGAAAGCACCTGATGGAGCGCACCTGGCCTGTCGTCTGAAGGAAGTGTAACCATTAATGTAGTTTTTTCAGCATCATGCTCAAAAGGCAGCAATTCAGTCTCTAATTCACTGGTCAATACAACAAAGCGTGTGTGATTGAAATGAAAGTCATGAATATTTTCTTCAACAACTGTTAACCCGTATGTATCTGCAGCCAGCGCATTACCAATCGCGGCAATATTCTCTTCAGGATGCGCGCTCACATATTGAGCAGCAGCTGATGTAGAGGTAGATGGCTCAAGTGTTACTCCTCTGAATCGGTAATATAAGTACTTATGGCATTGAGCAAGCGCATGTGAATGTGACATAATCCTGCTTACGTCCTGCCATTCGTGCTCATGATCCGGGTGAACCATTAAGTGCTGCTCAATCGGTGAGATTAATTCGGCAGTAATATGTAAATCCACATCATGAAATAAATAGTCTACAGTGATCGGGACAGAACCCTCAAGTGCATTTTCGAGCGGGACAACTGCCCGGTCTACCTTTTTCTCTGCAAGTGCCTCCAGGCAGTCAGGAATAGTAGGAAATGCAATATATTCTTCATTTATGAACACGCTTTTTACCGCATAATGGGTAAATGAAGCTTCCGGACCTAAATAACCAATTCTCATTTGTTCACCTTCTTCATCAAAATCAGGCACCTGAGCCCAGCACTTCAACTTTCTCAACAAACTCAAGTCTTTTTAGTCTGTTCATCATCTCATCAAGCGTCACATTCATATCTGTTACATTGAGTGATAAGGTAACGTTTGCCCGCCCCTGGAGCGGAATTGTCTGATGAATGGTCAATATGTTCCCACCACAGGTAGCAACCAGCTCAAGCAGCTGAGATAAGGTGCCTGAGCGGTCTTCCAGATGGAAAAAGAGCGTGATGATTTTTTCTTTCACAACCGTATGAAACGGGAAAACAGTGTCTCTGTATTTATAAAATGCGCTTCGGCTTAAATCGACTGAGCGCACAGCTTCCCATACAGATCCTGCATGTCCCCTCTCAAGCAGCTGCTTTGCTTCAAGCGTTTTTTGCATCGCTTCAGGAAGCACATCTTCTCTTACCAGATAGAATTTCTCATTTAGTTCCTTTTTTGGCACCTTATACCCTCCCGCTTTACTCTACGAAATCAAATTCAAATTCAATGATCTTAACTGTATCACCGTTCTTCGCACCTTTTTCACGAAGTGCATCATCAATACCCATTCCACGCATCTGACGCGAAAATCGTCTGATTGATTCTTCACGGCTGAAATCAGTCATTTTAAATAATCTTTCAAGTGAATCTCCTGTAATCACGAAGCTTCCATCAGGATCGCGTGTAATCTCGAATTTCGCTTCTTCCTGATGCTTATAAAGAACGCGGTTGATTGTTTCATCCTTTTCAGCTTCCTGCAGAGGGAATTCAGGTGTAGATTCAACAAGATCAGCAACAGTATAAAGAAGCTCCTTAAGACCCTGTCTGGAAATGGCCGAAACAGGAAAGACTTGTACATCTTCACCAATCTGTTCTTTAAATTTCTTCAGGTTCTCTTCTGCTTCAGGCATGTCCATTTTATTTGCAACAACTACCTGAGGACGTTCAGATAAGCGTAAGTTATATTCATTCAGCTCATTATTGATCGTCATATAATCGTCATAAGGATCTCTTCCTTCAAGTGCTGACATATCAACAACGTGTACAATAACACGTGTTCTTTCAATATGTCTGAGGAATTGATGTCCAAGCCCAACCCCTTCATGCGCACCTTCAATTAATCCCGGAAGGTCTGCCATGACAAATGTCCGGTTATCTTCAGTTTCCACCATGCCCAGGTTCGGTGCAATTGTCGTAAAGTGGTACTCAGCAATTTTTGGCTTTGCAGCAGATACAACAGATAATAGCGTTGACTTCCCTACACTAGGGAATCCTACAAGCCCAACATCGGCAAGTAATTTCAATTCCATTACGATGGTTTTTTCCTGACCCGGTTCGCCTTTTTCAGACAGTTCCGGCGCAGGATTTGAAGGAGAAGCAAAACGGGAATTTCCTCTGCCTCCGCGTCCGCCTTTTGCAATCACAGCCTGTTGTCCGTGTTCTGTAAGGTCAGCAATGACTTCACCAGTTGCTTCATCTTTTACGACTGTGCCTGGTGGAACTTTTACGACCATGTCAGACGCACCTCTGCCGTGCTGATTTTTAGTCATTCCGTTTTCACCTTTAGGTGCTTTGAAGTGGCGCTGATAACGGAAATCCATCAGTGTTCTTAAGCCTTCTTCAACTAGAAAGATTACATTGGCGCCTTGTCCGCCGTCTCCACCGGCAGGTCCGCCCTTTGGTACATATTTTTCTCTACGGAAAGCGACCATTCCATCTCCGCCGTCTCCGCCTTTTACATATATCTTTACCTGATCGACAAACATAATTGTGGATCCTCCTATTGTTAAACTTTCACTCTTGGTACAGGGTAATCAAAGGTCAGCTTTATTGAAAAGGATGCGCATGTATCGTGAATCCATTCAACCTGTGCTTCTTCCGGCTCCTGTATAATGTTTTCCGGAGAGGATTGAAGAGGCTCCCCTTCATATTCCACAACAATGGAAAAGCTTTCTTCCTGCTGTTCAAATAAAAAGTAAAGCTCCTGATCCGACGGTGTATTTAATGCTTTATCCACCGCTGCAGCAGTTTTTTTCGCCCAATTTAGAAGCAGCATATCATACGCTTCCGGAATTTTCATTCTTTCTGTGAATTCGTATCCGAGCTTTAACGGCCCGGGACGATACCAATTATATGTCAGCAGCCATTCTGAAAAACGTGGCGTTCCCAGTGCAGTCAGTAATGCCTCCTGCCTGGATTCAATGACCATTTCGTCAATCATTTGTGCCGCTCTGTCTGTATTCAACAGCTCGAGGTTTCCTTTAATCATCTGCAATTTATTCATCCAGTCATGACGGCAATGCTGCAGGAGTTCGAGCTTTAGCTTTGATTCTATCATCAGGCTCCTCCTAAAGAGTGTTACTTAACCTACAGTATATCAAAGTACGCGCTAATGCTGAATATAAAAAGAAACTCTGGCTGTTTATAACCAGAGTTTCTTAAGAAATTAAGCTTCTTGTGCAGCTGGGTATACGCTGACCTTTTTCTTGTCACGGCCCATACGCTCGAAGCGTACAACGCCATCAGCTTTCGCGAATAGAGTGTCGTCTCCTCCGCGGCCTACGTTTTCTCCAGGATAAATCTTAGTTCCACGCTGACGGTAAAGGATTGATCCGCCTGTAACGAACTGGCCATCCGCACGCTTAGCGCCTAGACGCTTAGAGATTGAATCACGACCGTTCTTAGTTGAACCTACTCCCTTTTTCGAAGCGAAAAATTGAAGATCTAATCTTAGCATGGTTTTCCACCTCCTACTTTTTGAAGGTTATTTTAATGTATTGCCCGTATTCCTGTTCAATTGTCTGCAAGGAGACAATCATACTTTCCAAGATCAGTTGAGTACGGCTGCCTGCTTCACCTGCATCACGAGGAAATTCTACTCTGAGATAACCTCCATCATCTCCCTGGTGAATGACCGGTTCAGTCCCAGTAAGAGAAAAAACTGCGTTCACTGCGCCAAAGGAAACTGCAGATGCGCCGGCACAGACTAAGTCTTTGCCATGCTCCGCATAATCAGCGTGCCCTTCCATTTGAAAAGCTCTTATCAGACCGTTCGGCTCCTGTTCAATGACAACCTGTATCATATCGGGACCTATTAAGCGTTGATCTTGCCGATTACAACTTTAGTGTAAGGCTGACGGTGACCAAGCTTACGGTGTTGATTTTTCTTCGGCTTGTATTTGAATACAGTGATCTTTTTAGCGCGACCCTGTTTTTCAACTTTACCTGTAACAGTAGCGCCACCAACTAGTGGGCTTCCTACTTTTACATTATCTCCGCCTACGAAAAGAACTTTGTCAAACGTAATTTCTTCGCCTGCTTCAGCGTTAAGCTTTTCGATGTAGACCTCCTGGCCTTCAACTACTTTAATCTGCTTTCCGCCTGTTTCAATAATTGCGTACATTCCAATGCACCTCCTTGAGTTCACTCAGACTCGCCATATACCAGGTGACTTTTCAGTGCTTAAAGACCTGTTATGAGCGGTTGCAGCACGGGTGCTACAAACAGTAACATATGAATGTTATCACATGAACGAGAACAGTGTCAATGACATTCTCTATTTTCACCTAAGTTCATAATAAGAATGCGTATGTTCGATTTCTATTAATTTTACCGGAATGTTCAATTCGTCTTCAATCCAGGTAAGAAATGCTGGATCTTCTTTAATCAGACTGAGTATATCTTTTGTGAGCTTAATTTCAGCTTTTTCAATGATTCTTCTCCTGATTAACAATTCTTTCTCCAGTTCAAGCAGACAGCTTTCCGGTGAAGGGACACGGCCTTTTCCGGCGCAGACCGGACACGGAACTGTATAGACGGCGTGATAGGATGCCTTTGTTTTTTTACGGGTTAACTGATAAAGACCCAGTTCGGTAAAACCTGCAGTAAATACATGTTTGACATCTTTTTTAGCTTCTTCTTTAATGATTAAATCAATCTCAGCACGATCACTGGCACTTTCCATATTAATGAAATCAATGACAATGATCCCATGCATATCCCTGATCCTCATTTGGCGAAGCGATTCCAGTGCTGCTTTTGTATTGATTTCTTTAGCAGCCGTCTGATGATGTTTACTACCAGTCTGTTTCGAAGAATTGACATCGATCACAGTCATCGCCTCAAGAGGATCAATGACAATTGAACTCCCGCCATCCAGCCAGACAATTTGCCTCGTCATCAGCTGAACGATATCTTCTTTTAAATATGCTTGAAATAAATCTTCGTCTGCTGCGTGCAGTTCAATGTTCGTTTTCAGATTTGACTCGCTCACAAAGGATTTAAGACGGCTCGACATTCCGGCTGTGTCAGTAATCACTTCATCCGGTGGGCTCTTTAATACAACTTCTTTAATATCATCAAGAAATTTTGAAGGCTTGTCCAGCAAGTGAACACCTTTTTTTGAATTAAAAGTTTGAATAAGCATGCTGAAACGACTTTGCAATTCATTTAGTTCAGCCGAAAGAAGTGCTTCATCTGCAAATTCAGCTTCACTTCTAATTAACAGACCACCGTTTTTCTTAAGCGAATGTTCCGCCCATTTGTTCAGCGTTTTTCGTTTAGCCGGACTGATCTTCTTGGAATGCCTGACCATTTGTGTAAAAGGGAAATACACCATATATCTGCCGGATAATTCGATATCTCCTGTCAGGACAGGCCCTTTGGACGCTTCCTCATCTTTTTTCACCTGTACTAATAGTCTCATTCCCTGATGGACCGGTCCGGCATCAGGGATGCTTTTTAATGGCAAATAACCTTTAGGCCCATTGTCAAACATCACAAAAGCAGCATGCAGTGACGGTTTAATACTCGCAATCGTACCGCTGTATATGTTGCCTACTTTTGTTTGTGAAAATGGCGGATACAATTCAAGACGGTCAAGACGTTTGTCGTTGACGAGTGCCCATTTTTTTTCGCTGGTTTTATCACTTATAATGAGTTGTTTCAATTTGTGCACCTCTTCTGAAGCCGCTTTTATTTGATTGCGGAAAAGTATCGTTTTATTATCATATCATCACTTACATTTCCGATCATCTTTCCGTCTTTTAACAGGATGAACTGCTGACTTCTGCCTTTATATAGTCTGTCTATCAACTCTCTTACACTTACTTCCGCATCGATTATTTCTACTTTTTTCTTCTGTGAATCAGTTGGCGCATTCCACTTTTCAAGTATAAATTGGTGATGCTGCATATGCCTGTTACGATGCATAAGCCAAATACTCACCCCGCTGTATATAAATAACAACAGCCACTGAAACTGCAGCTGGTCAATCATTACGACCAGTGAAACTGTTAGACAGACAATGCTGATCATGACGGACAAATGAATGCTTTTTTTAAAAGGAAACATCAAACACAAGACACAATACACCATCCTCCCGCCATCAAGCGGCCAGACAGGTAAAAGATTAAAAATGAGCAGCTGAATATTAAGATAATAGATTTCCTCAAAATACGGGATTGAAGGATGAACAGAGACCAACAGCAAATGGAGCAGAATGTGAAACAGTGGTCCACTAATTGCAACTGCCATTTCTTCAGAAATTGATTTATTTAGGATGCCTTTCACTTCAAGCTGACCACCAAATGGCATCAGTGTCAGTTTTTTTATGTCCCATTTAAAAAAAGCTGCAGTCAGTCCATGTGCAGCTTCATGAAAAATGACAAGCATAAACAAAATGAAGAAAGATAAAAATTGCCCCGTCAAAAATGAAGCTGCAGCCATCAGCCATAACATTGGATGGATGATAACATTCAGTTTAATTCCTTTCATTGATTTCATTCAACAGATCATTCATATTCATTGGTGTATTTTCCGGCTTCAATATAAATTGGTATACGTCGTTTTCTGCGTATCCAATCTGCTCTCCTGCACTGATCAAATCAAACGTTTTGATCTTATCCGGCACAACTGACACATACACCGTTTTCTTTCTGTCAGTATGCTGCATCACTACCACGTTTTCGCCTGCTGACTGACCTGCAAATAAGATGACCCCGCTTCTTGGAGCAAAAATCGGCTCACCCGCTACGGATGCAATAGATGTTTGATTTCCTTCGAGTGCTTCCTGGCTAAAAGATACTGATACAGGCATAACTGTTTGATGATTTGTCATTCCTTCATTTGACAACCCCAAATGTTTACCCCAGTTTTCGTAATGAGTGGCAAATTCAAAAGATGAATAAAGTACATCCTGTGCATCAATAAGCTGCGGCAGTGACCAAAGATCGTCTTCACTCGCAGTAAATAAAACGGCAATTAATCCTGCAAAGATCGTTTTTACCAGAAACTTTTCCGGGAACCCTGGTCTCACGCCGCGTTTTTCACGCATTTTATCTGCATATTTTTTGACAGGGGACATACCTGCACTCTCCCTTTTCTCAGCCTTCTGCTTCATCCTATGAAAAAAACCGGCAGCACATTCGCTGCCGGCTTTTTACTTCTTGCCGAGAAGTTTAAATATCTTTTGAAAGAATGTCGGTTTTTCATCTGATAATGACATAAGTGGAATTGATTCTCCCAGAATTCTTTTCGCAATGTTGCGATAAGCAATCGATGCTTTACTATCCGGGTTCATCGTAATAGGTTCACCTTTGTTAGAAGCGGTAATAACCATATCATCATCCACAACGATCCCAAGCAGATCAATAGACAGATGTGTCGTGACTTCATCAATATCCAGCATGTCACCTGACTCCATTAAATGGTTTCTGATTCTATTAATGATCAATACAGGAGGCTCATGGGTTTCCTGTTCAAGAAGTCCGATAATTCTGTCAGCATCCCGTACAGCAGATCGTTCAGGTGTCGTAACAACAATTGCACGATCCGCACCTGCAACTGCATTTTTGTAACCCTGTTCGATCCCTGCAGGACAGTCAATCAATATATAGTCATAATCCTGTTTCAGCTGATCGACAAGCTCTTTCATCTGTTCAGGATTTACGGCTGATTTATCACTCGTCTGAGCAGCCGGCAGAAGATACAGCAGACCATCAAAGCGCTTATCTTTTACAAGTGCCTGATTCGGCTTGCATCTTCCCTCCACTACGTCTACGAGATCATAAATAATTCTGTTATCCAAACCGAGAATAACGTCCAGGTTGCGCAGGCCAATATCAGTATCAATTAAACATACTTTCTTTCCCTGCATCGCGATTGCTGTACCTAGATTGGCAGTCGTGGTCGTTTTACCGACACCGCCTTTACCTGATGTAATGACAATTGCTTCGCCCACTGTTATATTCCTCCTTCAACCTTAGTCATACCGGGACGGATTTTTCTTAAAACCTGTAAACGGTCAACAACAATTTGATCTCTGTCATCTATGTAAGCACATTCCATTTCGTGTGATTCATCATCCTGATCAGGTGCCCGATTCAGTTTTGATGCAATACGAATCTGGGCAGGAAGCATTTGTGAAGCAACAATTACTGCCTCTTTTTTGCCATAACAGCCTGCATGTGCAATTCCTCTTAATGTACCAAGAATATAAATATTACCGCCTGCCATAATCATGCCGCCTGGATTTACATCTCCAACCAGCAAAAAGTCGCCTTCAACCTCGATCACCTGACCTGATCTCACAATTCCGGTCATGGATGACATTTCTTTCTCTCTAACTCTTTGTTCAGCCTCGTCTTTCGTGATGACGTTACTGTAGATATCGTCTACGAGAAGGCTTTTCTGCTGATGAACAATTTGCCTGATTTCTTCCTGCTGCTCCTCAGTTAAAAAGCGGTTACCAGCTTCTATCCTGGCTTTCACAGCCTGACCATCCGCAGGCGCTTTATATTGAACAGAAAGCTTTTCGATTAGTTCCTCTTTTAACACTTCATAACCACACTGGTCATTCAGCATTAAAATAAAGCCATCCTTTGTACCTTTAATCATTACGTTTTGCGCACCCACATTATTCACCCCAAACCGTAGCGTATTAGTCCTCCAGATGTTTGAGTCTGACAGATGCCATCCAAACCTTGAAAGGATAAGCGGCAATCAAGATAAAGACCGCATTGAAAAGCAGTGTTGAATATAGTCTCTGATTTAAAAATGTTTCTACATTCATATCAGCTATACCAATCAGGAGGTTAAACTGATAAACAATCCACTCAAGCAGCGCAATCATAACCAGTGTCACAAGACCACTGACTGCAATGTTTTGATAAATCACCCTGACGATCATCGCTGAGATATAAATTAACAGCGGAAATAAAAACATATAAATCCCCAGAACACCTGTAAAGAAAACATCATACATCAATCCAAAAACGAATGCATAAACATAAGATGCATTCCGGTTATAATAAAAACTTAAAAATATCAGAAACACAACCAGAAAGCGCGGAACCAGAAGCCTTGTATCACCTGCAGCTTCTATTGGAGAGAAAGTCGCAAAAATACTTTCACTGTAAAAGACTGCAATACCGATTAACGGAAGCATAAATCGGATCATTCTTCATCCTCCTCAGCTTCCGTTTCGATCTCTTCTGCTCCGGCAGCGGTTCTTTCAAGCACCATCACATGTTCAATGTCATAAAGACTTGCAGCGGGGTTCACAAAAGCTGTTTGTGTCAGTCCGTATTCATCCGAAGTTACTTCAGTTACTTCCCCGATCAAAAGACCTCTTGGGAAAATACCTCCAAGTCCTGAAGTAATAACCTGAGAACCTACTTCAACAGGTACGTCGAATGGAATCTTCTTGACCATTAGTTCTTCACGCTCCGTGTCAAAACCTTCTACAGTCCCAAAAACATTGGATTCTTCTGTCTGGAGAAGTGCTGAAACTCTATTAAGGGAGTTTCTGGCACTCAACAGTTCAATCGTAGATGTAAACTGACCGGTATCTTTTACTCTGCCGATCATACCGCCTGCCGTCTGAACGGCCATATCTGCTTCAATCCCGTTCACCTGACCCTTGTCAATAATGATCGTATCCTGCCATTGATCAGGGTTGCGGGCAATGACTGTTGCATTAATGATGCTGTAATCACGAATGTTACCTTCCACATTCGTCTGTTCCCTCAACTCATCATTGTCTCTTTGCAAATCCGTTACCTGCGTTTCAAGCAAAGCAAGTTCTTCAAGACTAGATTTCAATTTCTTATTTTCGCTGTAAGTATTCAGAAGGTCCTGAACGCTTTCAACACCACCCTGAACAAAGCTTGCCGGCTTCGATGCAATATTCTGTCCAAACCCGACGATATCTTTTACAAATTGCTCCGGAAGAGAAATATTTTCTCTTTCTCTAAGTGAAAACCCAATTAATGCAACAAGCAGTATAATACTGACGAGCAGCACAATCAGCCTTTTATTTCTAAAAAAAGAAGGCATTTTCTGCACACCCCAATTAGCTGTTTTCCCTGTTACTTCTGTTTCTTAAAGTAGTCGATGTTATCTAACGCTTTACCTGTACCAATTGCCACACAATCAAGAGGCTCTTCGGCAATATGAACCGGCATTGATGTTTCTTGCGTCATCAATTGATCCAGTCCTTTCAGAAGCGCTCCTCCACCTGTCAATACAATTCCGCGATCCATAATATCCGCTGAAAGTTCGGGCGGTGTATGCTCAAGTGTACTTTTCACTGATTCGATAATTGTAGAAATCGTATCTGCCAAAGCACCCTGAATTTCTTTTTGCGTAATTTCAATTGTTTTTGGAAGTCCCGTTAACAAATCACGGCCTCTTATTTCCATCTTCACTTCAGTTTCATTTGATACTGCAGATCCAATTTCCATTTTGACTGCTTCAGCAGTACGTTCACCAATCATCAGATTATATTGTTTTCTAATGTATGAAACAATTGCATCATCCATTTCATCACCAGCTACACGGATGGATTCACTTGTTACAATTCCTCCAAGCGAAATGACTGCTACTTCCGTAGTACCGCCACCAATATCAACAACCATACTGCCAGTCGGTTCCCAAACAGGAAGCCCGGCACCGATTGCAGCTGCGAATGGTTCTTCGATCGGGAATGCGTCTTTTGCACCCGCCTGCCTTGCAGCATCAATCACTGCACGTTTCTCTACTGATGTGATCCCTGATGGCACACACACCATAACATACGGCTTTCTAGAAAATGAACCACTTTTCAATGCCTGATTCATATAATACTTGATCATCGTAGAAGTAGTTTCAAAGTCTGCAATGACACCGTCTTTCATCGGGCGTAGTGCTACAATGTTTCCTGGCGTTCTGCCAATCATATTTCTTGCTTCATTTCCCACTGCTACAATATCTTTCGTATCCTGTCTAAGCGCTACGACTGAAGGTTCTCTTACAACGATCCCCTTACCTTTTATGTAAACAAGTGTATTAGCTGTTCCTAAATCAATTCCTATATCTTTCGTTCCAAACATGGAGTATCTCCCTTTCTCATTAAGCAAATAGCCTTTTACAGGCCGGTCAAAAACCATAGCTTTAATTATAGCTTACACGCATCCATTTTAACAACGTTACATATACCCTTTTTCCTTTAAACTTACATACTTCTTTTCACCAATGATTAAATGATCAAGCACTTCTATGCCGATCATTTTTCCACATTCGACCAATCTTCTTGTCACATCAATATCTTCTTTAGAAGGTGTCGGGTCACCGCTCGGGTGGTTGTGAGCACAGATAATAGAGGCGGCGGAGCGCTTGAAGGCTTCTTTGAAGACCTCTCTGGGGTGAACTATGGAGGAATTTAACGATCCTATAAAAATCGTTTGCTGGTGGATAATCTGATTTTTCGTATTGAGATACAGGGCGACGAAATGCTCCTGGGTCAAAAAGCGCATTTCATTCATCAGGAAAGTCGCACCATCTTCAGGTGAACGAATTGTGAACCTGTCTTCAAATGTAATATTTGCAATACGGCGTCCGACTTCAACAGCCGCTAAAACCTGTACTGCTTTTGCATGACCAATTCCTTTAATTGAAATCAGCTCGTCAAAAGAAGCTTCTTTTAACGTTCTTAATCCATTAAACTCCTGAAGCAGTTTATTCGCAAGATTGATCACCGACTCTTCTTTAGAGCCAGTCCGGAGTAAAATCGCAATTAATTCCTGGTTTGATAAACTTTGAGCACCTTGATTTATAAAGCGTTCACGGGGCTTGTCCTCGTCATGGTAATCTCTGATCATTAACGTTTTCTGTGGAATCAGCATCATTTTCCTCCTGTTTGGTGGAAAACAGCTAAGAAAGCAAAGCGTCAAGCTCTCTTTTTAACCGGGCAAGGGGAAGTCCGACTACAGCATAGTAATCACCGGTAATCTCTTTCACAAATAATGCGCCTCCGGATTGGATACCGTATGCTCCTGCCTTGTCGTAAGGGTCCTCTGTCGCAGCGTAATCGCTTATTTCTTTCTCAGACAGCGGCCAGAATGTGACAGACGTCTTTTCGGCAAATGAAGTAGCTATTCCATCTTTCATCAACACAACCCCTGTGTAAACAGTATGTGTCTGACCGGATAAACTTCTGAGCATTTCCGCTGCTTCCTCAGCCGTTTTCGGTTTACCTAAAATTTGTTGTTGAAAAACAATCGTATCACTGCCGATGACAACTGATTCAGGAAACTTCTCTGCTACATCAGCAGCTTTTCCTTCAGCAATTTTTAAAACGGCTTTTTCCGGATCTTTCTCTTTGATCGTGGATTCATCAAATTCTGAAGGATGTATCAGGAAAGGGTAAGGAAGCATTGCCATCAATTCTTTTCGACGAGGAGATTGTGAAGCTAAAATAATGTCCATGATTCATTCACCTCAATGCAAAATAATAATAGGGAGATAGCTATAGTATAGCATATCTCCCTGATATCAATAACATTTAATTACAAATGAAGAATTACTCACTGATTTTCTGTTCAATCTGTAAAATCGCACTCAAACTTTGAAGAAAAGCTGTTTCACTGTTTCCGTTTTCGATTGAGCGATGAAGATTTTGCAGATCACTATGCTCCAATTGGTCAACGGGAATTGCAGTAAATGATGTACTCGGTGATGACAACTTTTGATTCATGGCACCGATTGTAGCTGATAGCCATTCATGATCTTTTTCAGAGACATTGAGTTGAAAGGCATCAATCATTACTTTTTTTACATAAACATCACCAGCATGTCCTGCTGAGAGTGCTTTTGCCTTTTCTTCGGTTCCGGCTGCCCCTATCCATAAAAGTTGCATATCATCCTGCTTCACAAGCACGTGGGAGGTGTCAGCGGGCAGTGTTGAAATGAAATCACCGGCTGCTTCTTCAGTGCTGAACGCCCCGGCCTGCAACACCCAGAAAGATATTGGCGGCACTTCAAATAAGGTTGTCTCTTCCACAGGTTCTGCGAGCAGCGGCTGCTGATCAGGCTTTTCTAAAAAAAGATTGAGTATTAGTCCAAAAATTACCGCACAGAGGATACCAGAAAAAATCGGAAATAGTATTAACCCTTTTGTTTTTCTCTTATCCTGAGATGCCGGAAAATGAATAATCGTTCCATCTTTGTTTTTCGAGGCCGGTTCCTGTTTCATTTATGCAGCTCCTTCTATTACTTATATAGTAAGAGACTAGCACGTGAAATCAAAAAAAGAACAAGACATTTGTCGTCTTGTTCACGTGATTTTCCGACACATTTAATGAAAATCAGAAAAACAGATTCATATATGACGTGATGAAGATCTCACCCCAAAAATAAGCAATTAAAGCACCAATCGCAATTGAAGGACCGAACGGAACAGGCTCTTTTCTCGATTTCTTTTTCACATATATCGCATACAGCCCTGCCGCTGTCCCGATAAACGTCGCAAGAAAAAATGAAAGCAATGTCAGCTTCACACCAAGCACCAGTCCAATCACAGCATACAGCTTAATATCTCCGCCACCCATTCCTCCTCTTGAGATAATCCCAATCAGGAGCAACAGTACGAAACCGGCAGCTGCACCTGCGAAAGCGTCCCACCACGGTGATAACGGAATTAGTATTCTCAGTGCAACCATCATGACACCGAAAAAAAGTAAAATCCGATCAGGAATAATCATGTACTCAATATCTGAAACAGTAATAATCATTAAAAGAGATACAAATATGAGACTGACGAACAGTTCACCAGTAAATCCAAAATAATAAAAACTGTAAGCAAATAAAAGTCCTGTGAACAGTTCGATCGCAGGATATTTAATAGGAATTTTTAAGCGGCAGCTTTTACACTTTCCCTTTAACAATAAGTAAGAAATCACAGGGATTAATTCATACCATTTCAATTGATGGCCACACTGCGGACAGGCAGATCCCGGATAGGATATAGACTGCTTTTTAGGTACCCGAAGACCCACAACATTATAAAAAGAGCCAAAGATTGTACCGTAAAGAAAAAATAACGCTGTCAGAAAGATCGACATGTGGATTGACTCCTTTTAATAAATTTGGGGGCTAATTCGGAGTAATACTGTCGCGGGAAAGTTCACTGAACGACGATGGCGCTTCTTCGTCTTCACTTCCGCATATTTTATAATTTTCGGCATAAAGACAAATGGTTATTGGCTCAATTTCAGAAAACATGACATAGCTCCCATTGTTATCTGCCAGAAGCTCGCCGGTAAACGGATCCTGCATTTTTTCGATCAGACCTTCAGCTAATAATTCCTGATAAGTAACCTGATCGACCGGCGATTCATCTATGCGGTGATAGAGCGCATACTTTCTGGCTGCTTCCTTCATCGTATAGGCATTTGATATAAAAGCATCCTGCTTTGCTTTTGACACAGTTGTCTGAATCATGAGTGCACCAATTGCAAGAATAATCCCGAGAATAACGAGTACAGCCAGCAATTCAATTAATGTAAACCCACGCTCGCTTCTTAATCTTGTCACTCTTCTTCCTCACTTTCTAGATCCGGAAACTGTGATAGAGGATTATTTTTATCAGCAGGTGGCGGTGCATTAATCAGCGGCAGTTCATTAATTAGCTCCTCAAGTTCCGGATAGTAAAATGCAGCGACTGCCATTGTATAAATAAGCGGTTCTGATAAATCATTTACAGAAATCTGCTCGCTGTCATCAGAAAAGCTGATCTGTTCAACTTCCATTATCCGATTGGAATCTTCTAAAACATTTAAAAACTGCTGCATTTCAAAATAGCTGTCTGAAGTAACTGAAAGGTTCATTAGTACTTTATAAAGTCCTGATGGCGCCTGAATGTCTGCGGGAGCAGGATCAGAATCTACAATCACTTCATCAGTTTCTTCGTCCACAGATGCATTCCCTTCTGAAGGAGTATCAATCGGATTTTCCATCTGCTCCGGTGCTTCTTCAACTTCTGAAAGAGACGTGACTTCCGCCTCAGTTATGGCGATTGATGCAATCATACTGTCTGAAACAAGTTCAGCTTTCTCCAGTTCAAGAATAAGCTGATCGACAAGCGGTTTAACCGGAATCTGCTTCTGAAGCTCAGCGCTGCTTTCGAGTGACACAGCTTGACCGTCACCTCTGCTTAGCAGCATCGCTTCGATCAGCTGTTCTTCGTTTTTAAGCTGCTGCTGTTTTAAATCCACTTCAGCATTCAGCGGATAAATCAGTAAAAAATAAAGTATGACAGGGAGTAAAAGTGCAACCGTACCGAGGGCAATGGTCAGAAGTGAAGTTCTATTAAACCTATTATTCAATTACTTCACCCTCCCTGATAGCCTGCTGATTCAGCATTACTGTATATTGTGCGACATACCGCGGTAAAACTTCATCTGATCCAGCCGAATCCAATTCTTCTGTGACAATACTTTGCAGAGACGCCTGCGTAACTTTTTCTGACTGTTCAAGCTGATGCAGATAAAAAGCTGCTTCTCTGCTCATGTCAAATTGAACAGTTAGCGTAATCAGTCCTGTGTCAGTATACTGAAATGATTCGAAGAACCCTCTTTCAGGGAGAAGTTCGGTAAAGTGGTTCAGTACCTCTACTGTTGGAATCGGATAACTTTCCATGAACTGAATAGCCGATTCAAGCTGATCAATTCCGCCAACTGATTCATTACGCTGATTTTGCTGTTCAAGTAATGCCTTTTCCTGTTGCGCCTGCGACAGCTGCGAGTCGATTCTTTCGAGTTCTTCCCCTTTGGACCACTGCAAGACAAATACAGTAGCTGTAAGTAAAACAAGTACTGCAATGATCGGAATAATAAACGCCATTCTGAACCGCTGCTTCTTTTGTTTTTTCGGTAGTAAATTGATTGAAATCTGACTCATCTGATTCCCTCTTTTAACGACAGTCCGATTGCTACTTCAAATCCTCTTATATCGTGGTCCAGCAGGCGTTCAAACTCTCTTGTTTTTGACGGTTTTTCCACCCGGACAGTTGTTTCTGCATTCAGACCATCATGAAAATCCTGGATCTCTGCGTGGTCCCCGCTTAAATAAATGCTGCTGATCTCACCGTCATCCTGCAGGACTGAATAACGGTAAAAGCGCATAATCTTTTCGATTTCACTGTACAGTTCTTCGAATTCTGTCGTTTCTTCGAGCGCTATCGGCCTCATAAAGAGGGGGAAGCCATCGTGAAACACTGAGATTGTCAGCTGATGCGATTCCATATGTATAAACATCAGGTGATCTTTCTGATCAAGTGTCCCTGTGTGGTCATAGTATCTGTAAAGAGCAAGTGGCGTGATATCTGCTGTTAACGGCTCCAGATGAACCTTGTCCAGCAAATCTCTGTAGCTGCTCACAATATCTACAGGAGAAGCAAAAATAACAATTTCCTTCTTTTCATCACCCGGCAATTTCACAAAATCAAATACGGGGTCCTCAAAGGGAATCTGAATTCTGTTGCCGAGCTCCATATATAAATAACCGTGAATTTCCTGATCTGAAAGATTCTCTTTCAATTCAAGCTGTCTGACAATCACAAACGGGTCAGGTACAGTGAATTGCACTTTTTTATTTTTAATTTTCCAGTCGCGGACACACTGTTCCAGAATTGTTTCAAGCGTTTCAGCATCTTCAACCCTGCCACGCTCAATGATCCCATCTGGCAGCTCATAAAACTGAACCTGCTTAATGTCAAGCGGTTCAAGCGATCTGAGCTCCACCATACGGATGGCATTCTCTGAAAACACAATATGTACAAGCTGACCTGATCTTTTAAATAAGGACTGTATCATAGAAAATAACCCCTTCTAAGCTGAGTTCAGCTGTCAATGCAAATGGACCTATACTAAAATAGGATAATACTATTATAACGTATTCAGAACTTTTGGATAGTAAAAAAACAAGCCCGAGGGCTTGTTTTTAGTCGAAAACTGAACGATTTAAGTCACCTTCAGCTTCTGGGGCTGCAGGCGTACCAATATCCCGCTCACTCCCGTCAAGGTGAACATTATAAGTTAATTGGGTAGTGGCATCCCCTCTAGCTATTTCTACATAAGACCCAGTTGTTGGTCTTGTCGTTAGAGGTGCTGTATCCGGAGCATCAGCTGAAGTGTAACCCCCATTATCAGGATCCTCCAACGTTTCAATATATCCACCATCTTCTAATTCTTCAAGAGTAATAAAAGTACTATTCTCTTCTGCAGGTATAAATCGATTATCCCCCGCCACAGCTATTTTCGCCGAACTAATCATCTGCTGCGCATTCGCAACATGTGCATCTTTACGTGTGTTGTCGATAATACCACCAATTGCCGGGATTGCGATTGCAGCGATGATACCGAGAATGACGACAACTGCGAGCAATTCAATCAGAGTAAGACCGCGTTCATTTTTAATCATTGATTTCATTTTCTTAAACATATATTTACCTCCAAGATAGTATTCAGCATTACTGTACTTTTATACTACTACATTTACCTATGAAAAATACAGTATAAAATAACTAGAATGTGTCTAATATTGTTGAACGTCGTTAAATATCTCGAACATCGGTACCATAATCGCGGTCACAATTGTGCCTACAACTGCCGCCAGAAATACGATCATCAGTGGTTCGATAAGCGACTTGAGCTGTTCAGTTGCGTGATCAACTTCTTTTTCATAGAAATCTGCAACTTTTCCGAGCATCGCATCTAAAGACCCCGTCTGTTCACCGATCTGGATCATTTGTGAGATCAGCGGTGGAAATGCCCAGTGATTTTTCATCGGTTCTGTTAAAGAATTACCCCGCTCAAGAGAGTCTCTTGATTCACGAATAACCTTTGCGACTACTTCGTTTTCAACAATGGTTTCAGCTATTGCAAGCGCCTGTAAAATTGGTACTGAGCTTGAAAAAAGTGAGCTCAGTGTTCTTGTCAGTCTCGCCAGCACAGCTTTTTGGATCAACTTCCCAAAAAGAGGGATCCTCAGCACGAAAGAATCAAACTGATATTTCGTTTTCGGATGCTTTTTCAATGTTGAAATGCCTGCAAACAGGCCAACAATCAACAATATAACGATATACCACCAATCAACCATAAAGTCACTGGCGTTCAGCACGAACTGCGTAATCAGAGGCAGTTCACCGCCAAAATCAGCAAACATATTGACGAATGTAGGTACGACTGAAGTTAAAAGGAAAATGACTACGCCCAGTGCGACAATCCCGACCACGATCGGATATGAAAGCGCTGAGCGAATCTTTTGTCTCGTATTATATTGCTTTTCATAGTGATCTCCCAATCGCTCAAGCGTCTCATCAAGGTTCCCGGAGGCTTCCCCGGATCTCAGCATGTTGACGAAAAAAGGCTCGAATATCCGATTGAATTTACTGAGTGCATCAGACAGAGTATTTCCTTCACGCAGTTCTGATTCAACAGATAACAGCGCTTTTTTCAGCGGTTTACTTTCAGTCTGTTGTGCAAGAATGGCAGTCGCATCCACGACCGTAACGCCTGCTTTCAGCAAAGTTGAGAATTGTCTGACGAAAATAACAAGGTGCTGCAGCTTAACCGGATTCCCGATCGCGATATCTTTATTGAGCAGCGTTTCCTGCTGCTCTTCAATATCCGTTACCCGTATTCCGTCGCCTGCCAGCTGTTGGATCGCTTCTCTTCTTGTAACTGCTGATACAATACCTTTTTTCAAACCACTTTTCGTTCTGCCTTCGTATTTAAAACGTGCCATGACAGACTCCCCTTACATATAAGGTTTCGCGGTTTCCTGCGAAATCATATTTTTATCATACAGCTCTTTCACACTGGATTGAATAAGCTGCATACCCTGCGCCATTGACGTTTGTATGACTGACGGCAGCTGATGCACTTTTTCTGTGCGGATCAGATTGGCAACAGCTGCATTATTCGTCATAATTTCAACGGCTGCAATTCTGCCTTTCTTCTCTTTAAGCGGGAGTAACCGCTGTGAGATTACTCCTTTTAATACGCTTGCCAGCTGCAGTCTGATTTGTGGCTGCTGTTCAGGCGGAAACACATCTATAATACGTTCAACCGTTGATGCGGCACTCGATGTGTGAAGTGTTGCGAAAACCAGATGCCCTGTTTCAGCTGCTGTAATCGCCGTCTGGATTGTTTCAAGGTCACGCATTTCTCCTACCAGAATAATATCCGGGTCCTGCCTGAGCGCACTTCTCAGACCATTGGCAAACGTTTTTGTATCATAGCCGACTTCCCGCTGATCAATAATACAGCCGCTATGGCTGTGTAAGTATTCAATCGGATCTTCGAGCGTAATAATATGCTTTTTTTCAGTCTGATTAATGTACTGAATCATTGATGCAAGCGTTGTGGATTTGCCGCTTCCCGTTGGACCGGTTACCAGCACCAGTCCCTGTGGATAATGGGCAATATCTTCAAGCACTGAAGGAAGCTGGAGACTTTTCAATGTAGGGATTGATGTTGGAATCACCCTTACTGCAAGCGATATACAGTTTCTCTGATGATAGACATTTATCCTGAAACGCGATACCCCTGGAAGGCCATATGAAAAATCTAGCTCTCCTTTTTCTTTAAAATCATCCCATTTACCTTCCGGAAAAATCGCTTCTGCCATGTTTTCGGTATGTTCCATTTTCAGCTTATCTTTCCCGAGCCTCTTTAAGCTGCCATCGATTCTGAGAACCGGTGGAGATCCGACTGTGAGATGCATATCTGAAGCTCCGAGTTCAAATGCAGTTTTTAGCAAATAGTGAATTTCCTCTTTCATATAAACGTCCCCTATTCTATTGCTACGCGCATAATCTCTTCAGTTGTTGTGATGCCCTGCTTTACTTTTAAAAGACCGTCATCAATCAAAAAGATCGTTTTATTTTTAATCGCTACTTCACGAAGTTTTGAAAAAGACTCCCTGTTCAGAATAATACTTCTCATCACTTCATCGATCATCAGTACCTCATGAATCGCAATCCGGCCTTTGTAGCCGGTCATGTTACAAGATGTACAGCCCCGCCCTTTATAGACGGTTTCGATCTTAATGCCTCTTCTCGCAAAAATTTCTTTTTCACTGACAGAAGCTTCCTGTTGTTCTGCACAATCGCGGCAAACTTTACGAACTAGACGCTGCGCTACTACACCACTTAAAGAAGAGGCAATAAGAAATGGTTCAACGCTCATATCGAAAAGCCTTGTCACGGTGCTAAGTGAATCATTCGTGTGAATTGTACTTAAAACGAGGTGACCGGTCAGCGATGCTCTGATTGCGACTTCAGCTGTTTCCTGGTCACGGATCTCACCGACCATAATGATGTTTGGATCCTGACGGAGGATTGCCCGAAGTCCTTTTGCAAACGTAAGCCCTACATTCGTGTTTACCTGAATCTGATTAATTCCTTCAAGCTGATACTCAACCGGGTCCTCAACAGTGATAATATTCACATCTTCACTGTTTAATTTGTTCAAAGCCGCATAAAGGGTTGATGATTTACCAGAACCGGTTGGACCTGTGATCAGCACAATGCCGGTTGGCTTTTCAATCATAGACTGAAAACGTTTCATGTTGAGGCTGTTAAATCCTAGCGTCTGGATATCATTAAGCGAGCTGCTCAAATCCAGAATACGCAGCACAATTTTTTCGCCGTAAACTGTCGGAAGCGTAGAGACACGGAGGTCAATCGGCTTGTAATCCACATTGATTTTAATTCTTCCATCCTGTGGAATACGCTGTTCTGTAATGTCAATATTCGCAAGTATTTTAATTCTTGCTGTCAGCATGGCTTGAATATGTTTTGGCAGCACACGCTCTGTCCTAAGCACACCGTCAACCCTGATTCTGACAAGTACTTTCGTTTCCTGAGGGTCTATATGTATATCACTTGCCCGTTGAGAAGAAGCCGCAGATAAGAGCTGGTTCACAAGTCTTATGATGGGGGACTCCATATCAGTCAGTTCCTGAGCTGACACATCCTTCGTTTCTTCTATTTTCAGGTCTTCAAAGCCTTCTTCAGTTTCATAATATTTATTGATTGAGCGGATAATGTCATCTTTTGTAGAAATAACCGGCCTTATATCAAAGCCGGTTGAAAGTCTAAGGTCTTCAATTGTGTAAAAGTCCATTGGGTCGCTCATGGCGACAAACAGTTTATCGCCCTCTTTTTTCAATGGAATAATAAGCTTTCTTTGTGCATCTTCTTTCGGAATAAGCGTGAACAGATTTGTATCAAACGGATATCTGTAAAGGCTGACCCGTTCAATCCCAAGCTGCACTTCGAGTACTTCGATCAGCTGCTGTTCCGTGATGTAACCTCTTTCAAGGAGCGCATCACCAAGCTTCAGGTGCTGCTGTTTTTCAGCAAGTGTTTTTTCAAGCTGCTCCTGTGTAAGTACACCTGCCTCGAGCAGCATATCACCAAGACGCTTCTTCGGTTGAACTGACATCAGCCTTTCCTCCTGACTATTATTTCGGATCTCTGTTCTGATCAGTTGAACGATTCTGACCGTTTTCGTTTCTTCCCTGTTGCTGACTCTGTGAGTTGTCGTCATCAGCTTCTCCTGATGAACTCTCACGATCAGATCCAGGGTTATTCGTATTGTCGTTTTCTGATGGACTTCCAGAATGATTGTCTGTGAGATTGTCTGAATCATTACGATCTACGGATTCATTGTCATTATTTTCATTATTTGATCCATTTTGACCCGTTCCACTATCATTGCCGGAACTTGTGTCATCACCATCAGTATCAACAGAGTCCTGATCGTCTTCCGCCTGTTGTTCAGGCGACTCAAGACTGCTGACTTCTACCCGATGAACTGGAGGGTAAAAGTCTTCATACAGCAATTCTCTCTCAATCTCAATGGAATCAGCATCAAGTGTGACCCTCTCAACAGGTATGAGCTGACCATCAATACCCGTTTCAGGCACTTCAGTTGCCCCATCAGCTACGAAAGGACTATATTGACGAATCGTTCTGAATGGCAGTACTTCCGATTCACTAATATCAGCACTGAATGTAAATGGTTGCTCAGGTCCTGTTACCCGGATATAAAGTGTTCCCTGAACTGATTCAGCCTGAACCGTAAATTCAGATTCAGTGGCGTTTAATACCTTATAGTCATTCCCGCTACTTGATGTAACCCTTGCTTCTTTGCCCGGTGAAGCGTATTCAGGAAGGCGCGTACTAATATGACGCTCAGCAATCGTAAGTGGCGTATCTAAAACTGCTTCATGAATGACAGTCGCAATTTTTGAAAGTTCCTCATCAGAGATTTCGTAGTCATCTGAAGTCTCAATGATTGCTTCTGAAAGATTTAATACCGAGTAATACTGACCTGGAGACAGCGTCACGGATTCATTGGCGAAAAGATAGTTCTGCTGACCTGCCGTAACTGTAAATGTTCCAGCTGCCTCAGCAATTAATGTTTCACCTGAACCAGCAGACAGCAGGTTCGATAACGGAATTGAGGTGATCTCATTCGATTCCAGAAAAGCAGATCTTTGCTCAATTTCATTTTGTACTTTCATTGGATCAAGCACATCTGATTCCGGTAACCCGAAGTCACGCTTCAGCAGTGTAATTACATCTCCCATTTTTACGTTCAATTGAACAGGATTCGACTCTCCATCAACTGCAGTGCTTACGGCTTCTTCAGGGAAAAACTCTATCAGTTCAGGACTGAGCACAGATACTTCTTCACCATAAGAGACCTTTAAAGAAGATTGTTGTTTCCAGACTGCAATATCCTCTGACACTGATGCAACAGCTTCTTCTTGAGACAGCCCGGAGACATCCGTACTTCCTACAACCGTACCTTGACTAAAGGGAACCGATTCATTGTTCGAACCGGGAAGCAGCAGCGGTCCGGCCTGCGTAGCTCCAGCGATGATAAAGAATGACAGCAAGATCACTGTAAGCATTTTCAAAGCCTGGTTTTGGCTCATATGATCCACCAACTTTCATTATTCAACTGATGTTGCCAGCTTTGCAAAAGTGGAAGGTCCTTTTTGCTTGGTCAATTCTATTTGTTCTTGTGTCAGCACGTCACCTGCTGAAAGAATTTTTTCACCACTGTAGTCAGTAATATCATTTTTCAGTGTTTTACCGACAAGCATCGTCATCTGTTTTTCTTTCATCTGATCAACTTTTGAGACTTCAGCTGTGGCTGTTTCAAGAGATTCACTGATGGCAGACAATGCTTCTTCTTCAAGCACAATAATGTCTTTTCCATATGTGATCACGTGATCAGCGTCAATAAACCCGTTTTTTTCAGATGATTCAATGTTCAGTTTCTCTATTGAACCTGTATCTTCATTGAAGTAATATTCTATGATCTCTCCGGCAAGTGCACCTTTTTTTGTGATTGCTTTTGTATCTGAGACAGAAATCTTTCTGTTTAACAACTGATTTGCAATTGGGATTTCATTCAGATCAATGACTGCCCCGCTGTTTTCAACAGTGATTGCATAACCGCCAAGCCCAATAATTTTCTTAAAAGGGATCGCTCTGACACTGGTTTGCCAGTCTTCATGTTCGATCGCAATAAAATCAACCGATCTTTTTTCTGGGTTTACAACGATTGATTTAACCGTTCCAATTTCTGTTCCATCTGTGATTGAAATGACTGGAAGGCCGATAAGTTCTGTACTATTTTTCATCAATTTCACACCTATTCTATTAAAGTTTAATTTTTATAACTATGTGAGTAAATTACGCAGTTCTTCCATTTCTCTTTTGATCACCGGATGATCAAATTTCATTGATACTTCTTCACTCGATTCAATCGCTTCATTATAAAGTTCTTGTCTCATAAAAAATTCTATCATTATTCTATAAAGTGCGAATTGCTGAGATTCATCTGATGTCAGCCCTATCGTTTCATGCACTTCATTTTTAAAGAGTTGTATATCTGATCCCACATAGGAATTAAACTCCAATGTTATCATGCTGAAAATGTCGTCATTAATCCTGCCAGGGGAAGATATTTGTGATTCAACATCATCTGCTTCATCATGTAAGGTGTCTTCTTCCTCTGCTGCTGGTTGTTCGATCGCAGCATCATTGTCAGTGTCAGGATGATCTTTCATTCGGTCATCAATTGCTGAATCAGTGAAAACGAAAGCTTCTGATTCTTGTTCATCTGCCGTTTCTTCTGGTTCATGACTATTTTCTATTAGATTCAGTTCATGTTTTTGCGCTGATTCCGGTTCAATAGTATTGTCTTCAATCTCTAAATTACTAAATAAAGGAGTGGCTATATCTTCGCTTTCCTGAATATGCGGGGTTTCAATGTCACCATCTTCATCTGGTTCAGATATTTTATCACTTTCAATAGTTGGCTCATCCTGAATCTCAACCGGCTGATTTATATCAACATCGTAGATTGCAGCACTTTCAAGCCACGAACGATCAGTTTCTATTGTATTTTCCTCTTTTGATAAGACATCAGGTTCATCCTCAAGTGATTCCTCCTGAGAATATTGTTTCTCAAAATGCTCTTTGTCTGACAGTTCTTTATCTTTTTCGATATTTTCTGACAACATGAATTCATTTCTCGATATTAGAAGTTCGTCAACTTCGTCAGATTCACTTCTCTCTGAATCTGACCGCTTGTCTTCAGATACTTCAGTTAATTCTTTCTCTGCAAGTGAGAAATCTTCCTCATCAACTGCCTTCTCCTGTTTATCCTCATCAACTTCTTCTGACGAACTCATTATCCAGGTATCTGTGGACAAAATGACATCAGAAGGTTCATCTGGCTCTTCTGCTCTATCTGACTCTTCGCTTATATGTATATCATCTTTAGCATGATCTTTATCTGTGAAATTCAAATCCGGCTCTTCTTCCTCTTCTATCATGAAAGACTTTCCTTTTTTCTGAAGAACAATGACACCGAGTAAGATTAAAGCGATACTCGCAAGCAGTGCCGTCCAGATATTCAGTATATTCTGAAGTGAAATCATCAATAATGCTGCTGTGAAAGCAATCCCCACCATAATAAACGTTCCTCCAGATGAGAAACCGAGTGGAAGAAAATATAAAATTGGAATCACGATCAGCATTCCAATGATGGCAAATACATAAGTTGCCATTACTTCACTCCTATTCACTTGAATTAGTACATATGATATATACGTTTATTATTGTATAATAAAACTATCTAAATTGAAAGAAGTGAAAAAGCATGTCTTTTTACATATTTCAAAATAAAAAAGGATTCACTTTAATAGAAGTACTTGCATCTATTACACTTTTAAATATCATCATTTTCTCATTTTTAACGTTTTTTCTTAATTCTTATAATTATACATTTGCTAATCAGGATCAAACGGTCGGTAGTAACGTTGCCCGGAATACAGTTACATATATAGAAAGTCAGGACTTTTTACTATTTCAAAGCTATTTAAATGCTGGTGGCGGTGATAGAACTCTTACGGCTGGTGACTGTACTGCTAGTGTCAACGGGACGAATCTTTTTGAAGAACCCAATGCATGCCTGGCTGTCTTTCAACCTGTTATTAATAATCAGTCCTATACTTCAGAAGTGAGTCTGACTTTTTACATTGCTGACACAACCCAGCAAACCGAAGCATTAAAAGATGAAATGATTCAGGTCGAATCTACAGTTGTCTGGGAGAGAAAAAGGAATGATGAAGTCACGGTAAGGGGGGTGTTACGCCGTGAATAGATTAAATGAAAGCGGCATGACACTGATTGAAGTATTAGCAGGTGTTACCGTTGCTGCCATTTTCAGTGCATCTATATATGGAGTATTCGTTTCAGGCTTATCACTTTATGAGAAAACATCTTCATTAGGACAGGCACGTGATGAAACTGATTATCTTGCAACAATGATTATGAATGAAATGTACATCCAAAAACCTGATTTCGTTATACCATATGAAGATGGTGAAAAGTCAGGCGTTATGCTTAGAAGGTTCTCAGAGAAAGAAGTTGAGAACTATTTGATAGAACAGCCTGATACTTCAGATGACACATATATATACTTTGAACAAAACCGAATTGTATTTGACACGATCACGGCAGACGAAAAAACTTCAGGCAGCCCTGAGGCAGGAACTTCCCCCGAACTTGTATTAACCGGAGAAACGATCGTTCTACAGCCTGCTGACAGCTATATCCGAATGAGGTGTCAGGCAGATTGTTCAGAAGGATTGCCCAGCGGTATTATTGAACTGAATCTGTCCATTCTACCAGGTAATTCACGTGTAGCAGAAACAATGGACCCTATACAATTACGATCAGACTTTGGGTATTAAGAGGTGAAGTATATGAAAAATGAACAAGGCTACACATTGCTCACAGTGATGTTGATCATACTGGTCTTCACGACTCTTGGTGCTGTTCTGCTGACGGTTACAATTGGAAGCACGCAGCGTACAGAGCTGAGAGAAGATACAATTGTGGAGGATTCGGATGCGATCAGAGCGATTGAACAGGGAACAGCCATTCTGAAGTATCAAGTTCAAAATAATCAATTTCCATCCCCTGGCCCCCTATATCAAAATGAACTGGATACAATCATTGCAGCACTATCTTCTGAAGGCTTAAATATTGATATAACTGATAAGTCATCAGGCTACGATATCAGTCTTAACCATGATTATACGCGTGTCTACGAGATTAGAAGCAGCGGTTATAACGAGGACTACTCCAAACTCGTTTATATTACAGCTATGCCCAGCTTCCTGAAGTACGCAGCTGGCGCAAGAGATGAATTGAATCTCCATGGAGGTATGTATATTGATGGTGACGTTTATGCAAATCAGCAGTTAAACATATCTAATGAAGCAAAATATATTTATGAAGGCAGTTATAATACTGTGAAAAATGACTTTCCAACGGTATCTGAACGGTCAAGACTTATACTTGAAGGTGTGGCAAGCAGCTGTGACCATCAATCTGTGCCGGGGTGCTTTGAAACCAATGGCAACAATTTCACCAAATCTATTCACTGGCAGCAAAGATCTGTTGAAGAGTTACTTTCAAATGCATTCAGCTACCAGTCTCCTACACTTGGTGAAGAAGCTGATTACATTGATGTTAGACTGCTCCCGACAGTTACTTCAAAAATGAAGGTAATGGATACTTCATTCGAGGATACGCATGCAGAAGCGATTGCAGCAGGTGCCTCTCCTCTTACTGTAAGAGGATTTTCAAGTCCTGAGGAATATGAAAGCATTCTTTCTGCAGACACCGTTCTTCATACTGAAAATGTTATCAGCACACTTCAATCTGACCGGAATCATATATTCCTTTCAGATGCCTATCTTAATACTTCCTCATTATCTGTTGATCAAGATAAGTGGGTGATTGTAATGGGCGATCTGATCTTAGAAAGTGCTGCCGGGGAACCGGCTCAAATCAGTTCAAATATTATTGTTTTTGGTAATGTAATCATGCGTGGTGAGTTAGCAATGGACTCAGTTTTATACGCATTGGGAAGCACAACAGTTTTTAATGCGAATATTCAAAAGATCAGCGGAGAAGGTGAACTGATTTTAATGAGCAGAGGACCTCTTGACATTGCTTTACTTAATTCCTTCAGTAATCCGACTGATTATACTGAATTTCCAAATCAGTTAAATGCTTTTTTATATACAGATCAGGATGCTGAGATCTATTCAGTTGGCTCCTATGTCTACATTGATGGAGGAATTTTCAGCAAAGGAACTCTTGAGTTTAACAGCTTCCGGGGTGATACTGCAGAAGGAGAAAATGACATCATTTTCAGTCCCTCATCTGATGGAGAATCAGCGTTTCAGAAATCACGCCTATATATTCGCAACAATCAGAGGTTGTTTCTTGATAAACTTCAGGCACTTCCCGCCGTGGAAAAACTTGATGTCATAGAAGATTCATATAGAAGAGTGGACCAAAATGAATCATAAAAGCAGCGGGAATAAATTCTCCCGCTGCTTTTTTAATTGGCGTTCAACAAGGCTATTAATGCCTTATTATCATATTTAAGTGCGATATCCAAAGCACTTTCTCCGCTATCGTTTTGCAGTTCCGGGTCCGCGCCAAGCTCCATCAGAACTTGTGCTGACTCCGTAAATCCATAATCCGCAGCGAACATAAGCGGGGTCCATCCAGCTTCATTTTGAGTGTTGACATCGTCTGTTTTCAAAAACTCTTTAATCCATTCAGTGTGATTTGATTTAACTGCAATTAATAAAGGTGTATCACCGTCAATATTTGTTTTACCACCCGAATAATCAGCTTCATCAGTTATAAATGAAAGTGAGGAATAAGGAAACCTTGCAGCTGAATGAAAGATTGTTTCACCCGAAGCGTTTATGACATCTGTATTAAGACCTTGATTATGCAGCCAGTTGAACAACTCTTCATGTCGCAGCCTTATTGCTTCAAATAGCAACGTTTCATCCTGTGCATTCACATCTGAGATTAATTCGCTTTTTTGACTGTGAATTTCTTTTATGATCTCAAGGAGTTTCTCATTCAAGTTGTCTTCATCAATCGCCGGGTCAATCATGGACTGTGCTGACAGCCATGCATCACCCTCAACAGGTTCCGCTCCCTCAGAAAGGAGCATTTTCGCAATATCCGGCTGTTGGTATGAAATTGCAGTCTGAAATGCAGTCATTCCGTTTTCACCCTTTATATTTAAAGCCTGCCCCTCTTCGATCAGTTCAGAAACAGCTTCCTGATCACCGCTCGCAATAGATTCGAATAAAGCTTCATTATCTATTTCTTTTGGTTCGTTCAGATAAAATACAGTTAATATGATGATGACTAATAGTATTGCCGACAGGATGATGATCCATTTTTTACTCATTGTGCTTCCCCCCACAAAACCATTCCTTAAAAAAGAAAAGGCTGATTTCTCAGCCTTTTAATATCTGTCACCGTTCTCAGGACTTTCTTCATCATCTTTCTCTCTTACGTGAATGATGATTGTATCTGTAAAGATGTTTCCATCATTCGTTGTTACTGTTACCCGAACAGTATTATTTTCCCCGATGCGCTGACCGAACACTTCTCCGTTATTATCGACTGTGATAAAAGGATTTGGTCCATCATTCGTAACATCTGTATAAATAATACTCTCTATATCGGTCGCATCAGCCGGTGTAATTTGCAATTCTGTCGCGAGAGGATAGGTATCACCCTTACCAATGACGATGACATCTTTAACAAAACCTGCATCTGTTAATGGAGAAGTCACATTCACTGTTACTTCATCCCGGATACCATTTGGCGCTTGAATGTATATAACAGTTCTTCCAGCCCCAACACCTCTAATCACGCCAGGGGATACCATTTCAGCAATCGAAGCATTTGCGGAAGTCCATGTCAGGTTATCAGTTTCTGCATATTGAGGTTCAACTGAAACAGTAAATGAATCAAATGTTTCATATTTATTAATCGTGATTTCCCCCGGTTCAACATTCAAACCGGTAATTTCTTTACTTCTCACTTGGATAATCGCTTCTGCAGTTACGACAGTTCCATTTGCATTAATACCACGAGCTATTGCTTTCGTTGTCCCAGGCTTCAACCCTGTAACCTTCCGTGTTGCTGCATTAACAGAAGCAATCTCATTATTCTCAAGAGTGATCTCGATGCTGCCTGAACCATCAGATGGATTAACAGTCAACGGAAGATCAACAGTCTCTCCTGCAAACACTTCAACATTATCTAAACTAATTGATTCAATTGGTACCCGCACTGACACATTTGACGTTTTTGTAATCTGGTTGCCAAATGAATCTGTTACAGAAACTGTTACGACAGCATCACCTTTTCCATTTGCCCTGATAATGCCATCCTGAGTAACTGTAATTACATCCGGTCTGGAAGACTCCCATTCAATTTTTTCGATGGCAGCTTCAGCAGGTCCATAACTGAAATCCCCTGAAGCTGTAAGGTTTCTTTCCAAGCCTTCATCAATTGTAATGGATTCAGTCAGGTTCACTTCTTCCAAAGGGTAGCCTGCTGTGAAATCAATCCGGTTGAACGTTTCTGTAAAACTTTCATTCAGATAGTCCACGTCATATACGACGGCTGAATCAGACAGGGAATAGCTGCCTCCCTGAAGTGCACTAATTGCAATTGTAAAGTTTACCGGATCGGCACTTCTCCAACCGCCTGGTGGACTATTATCCGGGGTATCTCCATTAAAGTCTTTAGAATAATTAATGTCTTTAATCAACCCTTTAACTGTATATCCTGAATCGATGTCACCGCTTTTTGTAAATCCAGCAGGAAGATTCAAGATCTCTATCCCTGCAGGAAACACTTCTTCAAACTCAATGTTTTCTAATGCAGCTGTTTGATTGCCTTTAATTTCACTTCTGCGAACAGGCTTTGGATTAAGTGTATAATCCAGCTCAATCACATCATTTACTACTTCATAAATTGATTTAACCGGTTGGATCGAACGTGAAATTTCAAGAAGGCTTTCAGACTCATATACGCTGACAGTTCGTTCCTCAATCGTCTCTGCACCTTTTTCATCAGTTGCCACAATTCGAATGACAACAGGTCCTTCACTCTCCACACCGTGTTCAAGCTGAAGATTGATCGTTTCCCCATTTCTGGAGTTTTCCTTTGTATAAGTTAGTAAGTCATTCACAAACACTTCTACGTTGTTAGTTTTAGCAGAGAGGTCATAGTCCTCCACTGTAAAACTTAAAGGAATTTTTTGATTAATAGGAAAACGTTCATCGTCCTGAGGCGTATGCACGTTAATCTCAGGTGCATGATTAGCACCAAAAAATGCACGGTACATTGTATTAACAAACAGTCGCTGCTCTGAGTCCGGAAAATTGGACGAGGTGTGCCCAGTCCCGGAGTAGGTCACATTTCCTTTCGAATAAGTATAGAAGTGGTTCCAGCTATCATCTTCGTCACGATTACTGCCAATGATGTTATACCACGGAATTACATTTTCATCTTCAAGATCGAGCGTGTAGTACTGATTGTGAGTAGTTGCGATTGACACATTTTCAGGTAGATCAAATGGAAATGTCGTCATTAGTCCTTCATTTACTTTTTTAGTACTTTTAGACGTGTTTGGAGCGCCATTACCCAGATTCGTTTCTGGTGCAATTTGACCCGTAGTCTCCATAAAATTATCCACCCAAACATTATTTCGGTTAAATATCGTATCATGTGTAAACATGACACTCTGCTGGGAATCGATATATTGTTTTAAAGAACCTACAGCTCCCTGACTTAGATTAGCGTAATTATAAGTATCAGAAAAACCAAAAATGACCATATCATACTTGCCGTTAATCTTCTCATGAGAATATAATCTGCTTTGAGATGAAGCATTTGCACTGCTATTAAAAACGTCAAAGCTTGTTGCATCAATATTTATCTGATATTGATTATTGCTTGTTAAGTAACTTTGCTTCATGTTGTTACTATTTTTCAAAGAACTGTTACTATTTCTATACACCTGCAGTACATTAATTTCAACTGGCTTATCTTCAAATAGGAACTGTCCGGTTTCATAATCACTTAGTACGTAATTATTTTGAGGTTGTACGAGTTCAAGCTTCCACATTCGTGGTCCTGAAAATCCAAATGGAAGCTCATAGTTAAGAACATTTTCATTTCCCCGTACGTCAATCTCTTTAACAATTTCTTCAGGTTCAAAGCTGTCATTAAAATCCTGATCAATGTAAAGTCGGAGTTTCATACGATTAACAGATGAATTATGAACATTGACAGAAAAATTGATGCTGTCACCTGCTTTATATACATTTGAGAAAGAGGCATTTCCAACAGCAGGTTTAGATGCAACTTCGAATGAAGGTTTTTTGATAAAGCTTTCATTCATATAGTTTTCAAACACCTTTGAGAAACCATTTGAAGTCGACACTGTTTCATCACATAAATACCAAATCCAGAAGTATCTGCAGTTTTCCTGTTCCGTTACAATTTCATTACCATAGTAAATAACAGAGCTGGAATTTAGACCTGAAAATTTCTGCTGAAGGATACCACCGTTTTCCATACTTTTTCCATGTAAAAAAACAGGCTGGTTTTTTGCTGCAAAGTGATTAATGATTTGATTCGCTTTATAGTTTGTAATATCATTCTGCACATTTGAAGTGTTATGGTTTCGCCCATTAACCTCTTGAGTAGAATACGTTCCTTCACCAATAATAATGCCGTCATACTTCCCATCAATTTCTTCTCTGCTTGCGACAAATTTCTTCATTGAGACGGTATCAACTTTAACGTTATATTGACTTGCATTACTGAAATCAAGACCTGTAGAATGTCCATCATCAGTAATTTCCAGCAAATACACTTCATTTAATTTGTGATTCGATGCTGATGCTTCGTCCAAAAAGTGGGCACTGAAAGGCACCCATACTATTAAAACCGATAAAAGTAGAAAAAGTACTTTCCTCACAATCGCCCACTCCTTTGTATCTAATACTATATGATTATTTTAACATAAATTTTATAAAATCATACTTTTAACTCATAAAAGCATGATCATTACATATTTACTTCGAATAAACCGCAACCTTATTCCGGCCTTTTTGTTTAGCCCCTATATATAGCGCTCTGTCAGCATTTCTGAGGAGATTTTTTGCTGAGTCTGTATCTTCCGGTGAAGATGCGACACCGATGCTGACTGTCATATTTATTTTTGTGATTTCTCTGTTCTGACTCAAATCATGCTGAATTTCAAATTGATGGTTTTCGATCACTGCTCTGATTTTTTCTCCTATTGACTGTGCTTCTTCTTTTGTTTTATCACTTAACAGCAGGACAAATTCCTCTCCGCCGTAGCGTGCAATCAATGCTTCTCTTCCCGCAGTCTCAATTAGCAGACCTGCGAGCTCCTGTAGAAGGTCATTTCCGCTCTGGTGACCATAAGTATCATTCACTTTTTTGAAGTGATCGATATCCAGCAAAATGAGTGAGAGTGCATTCATACGTCCCTGTTCCAGTCTTGAAAATTCATTACTCAGCTGTTCATCAAAATATCTGAAATTATATAAACCCGTTAATGCGCAGCGCTCACTTCTCTTTACATTGCGCTGATAGTTTCTTGCGTTTTGCATGGCAATTGCGAGATAAGAACAGAGAATTTCCAGGATTGCCAGTAAATGTGTGCCAAAAGCATTCTTCTTTTTTGATGCTGCTAAAAGGACTGCAACGGTTCTTTTATTTCGCTGAATCGGCACACAAATGATACTTTCAATATCAGATGGAATATAGCCCTCAACCTCTTCAATCCAATCCTTTTTCTTGTTAAAGAGGAGAGCTTCCCCTGTTCCCCACACTTTCCCTGAGATGCCTTCACCTTTCCGGACTGGAGACAAATTATTTGATTCCAATTGTCCGTTTTCAATTCTTCTTAAAAGGATCAGTTCATTCTTTTTTGTGTTAACGTCTAAGATGTATGTATAGTCCAAAGGCATTAAGTCTGCTAGTTTATTTGTAAATAAATCCAGTACTTCATTCACATTTAAACGCTCAGTGAGCTGATGTCCGATTTTTGCTGATTTTGCCAGGTCATTATTTACTTTTTCAGACGTATTGTACAACCTTAATATAATGGTTACGGCTAAAAAAGGGATCCCTAATAATAGTGTTGCTGCCGGGCCTACTGATTGAAGTAAATAATAGAGTGCAAGACCAAACGGCATACTTAACATCGTGGCTGCATAGTCCAGCTTTGTATCGCTGCTGAAAAATGGATATTTGTTACCGATTAGTCGATTAAATGAAAATAAATATACATGATTAGCGAAAATATGAATAAAAATGTATATGGCTGATGCGAATACCAGCGCCCAGAAACCGTCAGCTGATCCTATTCCGGTGCTGTAAAAGATCATTCCTGCCAGCAGGCTGATCAGCATAAACATCGTTGAATTCAGAGGAAACCGGTAAAGTGTTTTCAGTGTAATTTTTGATCTGATCAGTAAAGGAATTAACACGAGCTGCATTAAAATCATTTCATAAAATAGGCCATAGGTTAGAAAGGCTGCAAGATTGATCCAGTGAATAATAAATATAGTAGAGTGATCTACTTTAAACGGGAGATAAGCAGAAATAACTGCCAATAAGATCAGACTTAGTGCAATCCTCCAGTCCAAATCAGGAATTGGACTAATCTGATAAGCGATCAGCAGACCAGTTGGGAAAACAATTAACCACATAATCCATAATACCCATTTAACTGGCATAGTTATTTCTTTCATCTTATTTCACCTCATTTTATTATGATAATAGTCTCATGTAAAACTAATCATACCAAATTAAATGGGTATAGTCACATAAATTTAAATTAATGACAATATTCTTTCAATTGGAGTGAATTTTCTTTAATTCCCGGTAGATGCCTGACAGAAAGTATAAAGATCCTGTCACCATATATAAAATATCATTTGAACGCTTAATTTCAGTTATCCAATCTCTCTGATCAGCAGTTTTCTTATTATGATGACTGCTCAACTCATATAACTGATCTGATTTCGCTGCTCTCGGAAAATCAAATGAAGTAAAAGTGATTTTATCAGCATGATGATCAAGTACTCCGATCATTTGTGATAAGTCCTTATCCGAAACAGCCGCAAATATAAAATGAACTTTTTTATCACTGTATTTTTCTTGTATTGTCTTCATCATCATTTCAATTCCTTCAGGATTATGTGCACCATCCATGACGATCAGCGGATCCTGACTGATCAATTCAAAACGTCCCGGCCAATAGGTGTTTTGTAACCCTGTCTGAATTACCTGATCCGTCATTTCAGGTTTAATCAGCCTGGCTATTGTCACAGCAAGAGATGCGTTTTCTGCCTGATGCAGACCGCTCATTGCCGTTTTCAAATGCAGGGTGCCATTATATACAAATTTTTCTCCCTGCTCATTTGACTGTTCATGCGCAATGTGAAACTGTCTGCCCAATTCATAAACAGATGAACGCATTTTTTCAGCTTGTCTTATAATGACTCCTCTGGCTCCATTATGATTTACATTTAAGACAAGCGGGATATCGTCTTTGATAATGCCCGCTTTTTCAAAAGCAATCTCCTCATAAGAATTTCCGAGTATGCTGACATGGTCCAGACCGATTGAAGTGATGCATGTACAAACGGGCTGAACAATATTTGTTGAGTCAAACCTTCCACCCAACCCTACTTCAATGAGCGCAATATCTACTTTTTTCATTTCTCCAAAGTAATAAAACATCATGGCAGTAATGACTTCAAATTCAGTAGGTCCTCCTAGGTCGTGCTGTTCAAGCTCATCAGCCAGAGGTTTAATCTTATTTACTAATTTCGTCCACTCCTCTTCAGGAGCAGGATATCCATTTACAGAAATTCTTTCATTAAAAAACTCAAAGTAAGGTGAAGTAAATGTGCCCACTGAATAGCCGTCTTCCTGGAGGATCTGCCTCAGAAAGCTAAGTGTTGACCCTTTTCCATTTGTACCGCCTATATGTACTGCTTTTATTTTTAAATGAGGGTTCCCCAGCCGATTCATCATCCATTCCATACGTTCAAGGCCGGGTTTGATCCCTAATCTTAACCTTCCGTGAATCCAGTGGACTGCTTCTTCGTAATTTTGAATCATTTTATTCACTCCTAAAAAAGCGGACAGACAGTTATGTCTATCCGCTCATCAATTTATATCGTTCGCATTTCTTCAATTCTTGTCTTAACAGCAGCATGTTTTGACAGATAATCTTTTTGCTTTGCACGTTCTTCTTCTACAACTGACTCCGGTGCTTTACTTACAAAACGCTCATTGCCAAGCTTCTTCTCAACTCTCTCAACTTCTTTGGTCCACTTGTCCAATTCTTTTTCAAGGCGCTCAATTTCTTCGTCAATGTTGAGTAATCCTTCAAGAGGAAGGAATAGCTCTGCATTTGTCACAACAGCAGTCATAGCTTTCTCAGGTGCTTTTACATCTGTGCCAATGATCAGGTTTTCAGGGTTACAGAACTTTTCAATATAAGCACTGTTTTTATTCAAACGATCCGCTGTCTGATCATTTGATGCACGGATCATCAGGCTGACTTTCTTACTCATTGGTGTATTCACTTCTGCCCGGATATTACGTACTGAACGGATCACTTCGATCAGAAGCTTCATTTCCTCTTCCGCTTCACGATCGTTGAAAGATTCATCCACTGTCGGCCAGGCTGCTTCTGTAATAGATTTACCGTCATGCGGCAGGTTCTGCCAGATTTCTTCCGTAATAAATGGCATAAACGGGTGAAGCAGACGCATTGTCTGATCCAGCACATATGCAAGGATTGAACGGGTTGTCTTCTTCGCTTCTTCGTCTTCACCATTTAGCGGCAGTTTTGCCATTTCAATATACCAGCTGCAGAAGTCATCCCAAATGAAATTATACAGCGTACGGCCTACTTCTCCGAATTCATAGCGGTCCGCCAGGCTCGTTACATTTTCAATTGTGTCATTCAAACGTGTAAGAATCCACTTATCCGCAACAGATTTCTTACCTGTTAAGTCAATTTCCTCGACAGACAGTCCATCCATGTTCATCAAAGCAAATCTCGAAGCATTCCAGATTTTGTTCGCAAAGTTCCAGATTGACTCCACCTTTTCCATTGAAAAACGGAGATCCTGACCAGGAGATGAACCGGTTGTCAGCACATAACGCAGTGAATCAGCGCCATATTGTTCGATTACATCCATCGGGTCAATACCGTTACCAAGGGACTTCGACATCTTACGCCCATCTGCGTCACGTACCAGACCGTGGATTAACACGTCATTAAATGGACGCTCACCTGTGAATTCAACGCCCTGGAAAATCATACGTGATACCCAGAATGCGATAATATCATAGCCCGTCACGAGCGCTGCAGTCGGATAGTAGCGCTTGAAATCAGCTGCTTCTTTATCTGGCCAGCCCATCGTTGAAAATGGCCAGAGCGCTGAAGAAAACCAAGTATCCAGCACATCTTCATCCTGGTGCCAGTTTTCAAGATCTGACGGTGCTTCTTCACCTACATAAAGTTCACCAGTTTCATTATGATACCAGGCCGGAATGCGGTGACCCCACCAAAGCTGTCTTGAGATACACCAGTCTCTGATATTTTCCATCCATCTCATATACGTATTTTCAAATCGGTTCGGCACAAAGTTTACCTTACCTTCAGTTTCCTGAATGTCCATCGCCTGTTTCGCAAGTGGTTCCATCTTGACAAACCACTGCGTTGATAGATAAGGTTCAACGACCGCACCGCTTCTCTCAGAGTGTCCTACTGAATGCAGATGCTCTTCAATTTCAAACAATACGCCGTCTTCCTGAAGGTCTTTTACGATCTGCTTACGGCACTCAAAACGGTCCATGCCTTTATACTTCCCGGCATTGTCATTCATCGAGCCGTCTTCATTCATCACAAGTACTCGCTCAAGGTTATGACGGTTACCGATTTCAAAGTCATTAGGGTCGTGTGCAGGTGTAATCTTTACTGCACCTGAACCAAATTCCATGTCAACATAATCATCTGCTACAATCTCAATTTCACGGCCTACGATCGGAAGCTTAACTGTTTTGCCTATCAGATGCTTGTAGCGGTCATCTTCAGGATGCACAGCTACTGCAGTATCACCCAGCATTGTTTCAGGACGCGTAGTCGCAATCTCAATATGACCGCTGCCATCTGTAAGTGGATATCTCATATGATAAAACGCACCCTGCACATCTTTATGAATGACCTCAATATCTGAAAGGGCAGTCTTTGTCGCAGGATCCCAGTTAATAATATACTCACCGCGGTAGATCAGACCTTTATTATAAAGGTCAATAAATACCTTTTGAACGGCTTTTGATAAGCCTTCATCCAACGTGAACCTTTCACGGCTGTAGTCAAGGCCAAGACCAAGCTTCGACCACTGCTCACGAATATGTTCAGCGTACTCATCTTTCCATTTCCATGATTCCTCAAGAAATGCTTCGCGCCCTAATTCATAGCGTGATTTACCCTGTTCACGAAGCTTCTGGTCAACTTTAGCCTGTGTTGCAATTCCGGCATGATCCATTCCAGGCAGCCACAGAACATCATAGCCCTGCATCCGCTTCATGCGTGTCAGGATATCCTGGAGTGCTGTATCCCATGCATGTCCCAGGTGCAGTTTACCTGTTACGTTAGGTGGTGGAATGACGATCGTATACGGGTCTTTACTTTCATCACTTTTCGCTTCAAATACTTTTTCTTTCAGCCACCATTCGTAACGGCCTTCTTCTATTGCCTTTGGATCGTACTTCGTAGGCATTGATGTTTCACTCATAATATTCCCTCCATCGCTGTATTTAGTACTTTCTAATAGCCTGTCCCATGCTCGTCCTGTTGGAATCAATAAACGATAATGCACGCTGTAAAGAAGAAAACAAAAAAATCCCTCTCGCCGTAAAAGGACGAAGGGATTTGATTCGCGGTACCACCTTTTTACACAGACTGCTGCCTGTGCACTTAATTTAGATAACGGCTTCTAACCGGCACGGGCTACTTTTCATTCACCAGTACTGCTCACAGGCGACTTCGGCAGGGTCAATTCTGGAAATTCTCTCACCACATGAATTTCTTCTCTGAAGAACGACAGGCTGCTTACTACTCCTGATCAATGCATCTTATATATGATCTATCATAATCAAAATCCAGTTGTTTCGTCAATAAAAATCGCAAAAAATCTTACTGTGCATAAGATATTGCATACCATGATTTTTTAATAGGGGGTAACCCATGGGAAAGAGATTATTTCCAAAACCCAAACCGCCGTGGTGGAGAAAATGCCGCTGCTATATGCAAACCATCATCTTACCACTCTGCATCTTCCAAACGATCCGTCTGCTGCTCATTCCTTCAACGCTAGACGTTCTGATACTCGGTTTTTTAGTAGGGGTTGCCTGCGTCCTTTATTTTGAATGGGTTTGACGATCCGGAATTCGAATCAGCTCTCCTCTGTCAAATGGACGCCTGGATTCAAATTGGTTCACTTTCATCAGCTGAAGCATCGGTACACCATAACGCTCAGCTACAGTTTCAGGTGTTTCATCCTGCTGAGCGATATGTATTTTAATGACTGTACGCTCTTCATCAAGCGACTTAATAAAACGTGTAAAAGTATCTTCCTCATTGTTTTTTTCGGATGATCCTTCTTCACCGTCAGCTCTTGGTTCGACGTTATCGTCCCCGTCGTTCTGCTGGTCCTCGTCTGACTCAGGCTCCACAGTTTCGTCTTCAGGCGTTCGATCTGGCTCCTCAATTACATTTTCCTCACTTACTGCTTCTTCCTCATTATATACACTTTGCTCTTCATCTTTTTGTGGCTCTTCTTCAACCATTAACCCTGTCCATTCTTCAAGAGGGTTAGGGAGCACCCTGGAATCTTCATACACCTCTTCAATTTCTGGTTCAGGTTCTGGTTCAGGTTCAGAAATTCCTTCAATCATAATGTCGGCAGTCACTTGCAAAATTCCGTTTTCAGGAATCTCATAATCAACGTGATCAATATAGACTTCTACATCCTGCTTTCTCGGAACTCTACCTGAAGCAATTGAAATTGACAGTGGAAAATGATGCTCGAAATATAAAATATCTTCCTTGATTGTTGCAGCCTGAACCTCTGCATATTTTGAATCCCGAGGTTCATCAGAAGGTTCAAAATCACCTTCTCCAGCAAGCAGAAGTGTACCTTCAACAACTACCTGATCAGAATGCTCTGTAATTGATACGCTTGGCTCAAATGACAGAGAGCGTAATTCACTTAAAGCATTTTCACCTTTGAAAGTAATATGTTCCTGTAATTTATATATTGTGTTTTTAGCCATCGCTGCCTCCTTCAAATAGGTTCTCTTACAGCCTATGAAAAAATTGGCGCGCGTATGAATAAAAAACCAGCCCGATCATGATACCGGGCTGGCAGGATTTATCTTTTAGATGCAATTTCTTTAAATGACGCTTCCACAGCTTTAAGCGTGCGTTCAATGTCTTCGTCAGAATGCACCGTTGACAGGAACCAGCCTTCGAATTGTGAAGGTGGTAAAAAGACGCCATTTTCGGCCATCAGCCTGTAAAATTCACCGAACAGCTCTAAGTCTGACGTTTTAGCCTTATCAAAGTCTGTCACTTTTTCATTTGTAAAGAAAAAGCCCAGCATTGAACCGGCACGGTTAACTGAATGCGGAATATTGTATCTTTCAGCAAGTTCAGTAAAGCCTGCTTCAAGTTGATCACCAGCTTTAATGAAATGCTTGTAGCTGTCTTCTGTAAGCTGTGAGAGAGTCGCATATCCTGCAGCCATTGCAAGCGGGTTACCCGAAAGTGTTCCAGCCTGATAAATTGGACCTGCAGGTGCAATGTGCTCCATGATATCTTTACGTCCGCCAAATGCACCGACTGGCAGACCTCCACCAATTACTTTTCCAAGGCATGTAAGATCCGGCGTTACGCCCAGATGACCTTGTGCACAATTGTAACCAACACGGAAACCGGTCATGACTTCATCAAAAATGAGCAGTGAACCGTGTTCTTCCGTTAAGCTTTTTAACTCTTCAAGAAAACCTTCAACTGGTGGCACAACACCCATATTTCCAGCTACGGGTTCTACAATGACACCAGCAATTTCACTCCCGTACTCTTTAAATACATATTGAATCGATTCAAAATCATTAAACGGAACTGTTATTGTATTCTGAGCGACACTTGCAGGTACGCCGGGTGAATCAGGAAGGCCCAATGTTGCAACGCCTGAACCCGCTTTGATCAAAAGGCTGTCTCCGTGTCCATGATAGCAGCCTTCAAACTTAACGATTTTGTCTCTTCCCGTGAATCCGCGTGCAAGACGCAGCGCACTCATTGTCGCTTCTGTTCCTGAAGACACCATTCTTACTTTTTCAATAGACGGCACCCGCTCGATCACAAGCTCAGCTAATTTGTTCTCAGCAAGGCTTGGCGCTCCAAAGCTTGTTCCGCTTTCAGCTGTTTTCTTAATTTCATCAATTACATGATCATCAGCGTGACCAAGAATTAAAGGTCCCCATGACAGTACGTAGTCAATATACTCATTACCATCAATGTCATAGATTTTTGACCCTTTACCTTTTTCCATAAAAATTGGATCCATGTTCACGGATTTAAATGCGCGAACCGGGCTGTTAACGCCTCCTGGCATTAGTTCCGAGGCTATTTTGAATGCTTCTTGAGACTTTTCATATGAACGCATGTTACCGCTCCCTTCTTATTGCTCTTTAATCCACCGTGCTGCTTCTTTTGCGTGGTAAGTGATGATTAAGTCTGCACCTGCACGCTTCATGCTTGTCAGTTTTTCAAGAATAACTTCCTGTTCATTAATCCAGCCATTCGCTGCAGCTGCCTTAATCATCGAATATTCTCCGCTTACGTTATAAGCAACAATCGGTAAAGCATGACGGTCCTTCACTTCTCTCATGATATCCAGGTAAGAAAGCGCAGGTTTTACAATTAAAAAGTCTGCACCTTCATTCACATCAGAGTCTGCTTCTCTGAGTGCTTCAAGACGGTTAGCCGGATCCATCTGATACGTTTTACGATCACCAAACTGAGGTGAGCTGTGTGCTGCGTCTCTGAACGGGCCGTAAAAGCTTGAAGAGTATTTAACAGCATAACTCATAATTGGCACATCATGAAAGCCCGCTTCATCTAATCCGTAGCGGATTGCTGTTACAAAACCATCCATCATATTTGATGGCGCAATGATATCTGCTCCAGCTTTTGCCTGGCTGACAGCTGTTTTAGCAAGTAAGTCAAGAGTCGGGTCATTTAGAACCTTGCCATTTTCAACGATGCCGCAGTGTCCGTGGTCTGTATATTGGCATAAACATGTATCTGCGATGACAACCATCTCTGGTGCTTCTTTTTTAATCAGTCTGGTCGCCTGCTGAACAATCCCTTCTTCAGCATACGCCTGACTTCCGTGAGAATCTTTATCTTTAGGAACACCGAACAGTATAATAGATTTTATTCCAAGTTCTATACATTCATTAATTTCATTCATCACGCCATCAAGTGATACGTGGAATACTCCTGGCATAGAAGGTACTTCACGATGAATATTTTCACCTTCGACAACAAAAAGCGGGTAAATAAAATCTTCAGTTCTAAGCCATGTTTCCCGGACCATTGCGCGTAAGGCATCAGAACCTCTCAATCTGCGGTGCCGATCAAATTCCAGTTCTTTCATCAATAAACCCTCCTGCTTCTATTTAACGCTTCAATGTTTCATTTATTTGCTTATCTCAGGGACGCCACAATTTCAAGCATCATCGCTTCAATTGTATATTCTGAAGGTTGGATATGTACAGGCAGACCTTTTTCCTGCAAAGCATGGGTCGTTGTAGGGCCTATGCTCGCAATCTGATAGCTGCCTATTTTTATCTGATCAATAAATTCATGATCATCACAGACTGCCTCATAAAAATTTTCAACAGCAGATGGTGAGAAAAACGTAATTGTATCTGACTGCTTCAAACTGAATATCATTTCTGAGGTCATTTCAGGAATAACATTCTGATAGACAGTCCATTCAAAACAATGATTTCCTCGTGCAGTTAAAAACTTTGCAATTTCACCACGGGACAAATTCCCCTGAGGAAAAAGCACAGGACCATCTATATTTTCTTTAAAATCTTCAGCGAAACTTGCGGCCGAAAAGAAAGGTGGAATATAATCGACTTTCACACCTGCTTTGCTTAAAGCTTCAGCTGTTTTTTTGCCAACCGCACCTATCTTTTTATTGACCGTTAAATGTTCTCTCCGGGCATCCTGTATAAGTTCATAGAAATACTGAACGCCGTTCTTACTCGTGAAAATGATCCACTCGCATTCTTTAAGTTGATTAACTTTACACGCATCAAGTTCAATACCGGAGGGTTCAATCTGAATCATCGGAGATACAATTGGTATCCCACCCATTTTTTCAACAAGTATTCTGCCGGTTTCGGATGAAAACTCATCTCTCGTTAAGGCGATCTTTCTGCCGTTAAGGGCAGTCATTTCACTGACCTTCCTGTTCTTCTTTTACCTGGTCAATTAACGTTTTTGCACCTTGCTCTGTCAGAATTCCTGCTGCTTCAAGTCCAACTTCAACAGGGTCATTTCCATTCACTACTTCTTTATAAACAGTTTTGCCATCCGGCGAAGCGACTAACACCGTTAATGACACACCATCTTCAATCTGAGTTGCATAACCTGCGATCGGAACCTGGCATCCGCCCTCCATCTTGTGAAGGAAAGTACGTTCAGCAGTAACCGTTAACGTTGTTTCCTGATCGCTGAAGCGACCTAACAGTTCTCTCAGCTCAGTATCATTATCTCTGCACTCAATCGCTAAGGCTCCCTGTCCGATTGCAGGAAGACAATCCTCTGGTGAAAGGAATTCAGATACAACGTCTTTAGACCATCCCATTCTTGAAAGACCAGCTGCTGCAAGAATAATAGCATCGAAATTTTCAGTCTCAAGTTTCTTCAGACGCGTATCAATGTTTCCTCTGATCCATTCAACTTTAAGATCAGGGCGTGCAGCAAGTACCTGGGCACCACGACGCAGACTGCTAGTACCGACAATTGCACCTGCCGGCAGCTCAGCCAGCGTTTGTTTGTTTTTTGAAATAAGCGCATCTCTTGGATCCTCACGCTCCGGAATACTTCCTATGATCAGTCCCTCAGGTAACTCAGCCGGCATATCTTTCATACTGTGAACAGCCATGTCAATGTCACCGTCGATCATCGCCTGCTCAATTTCTTTTACGAACAGCCCTTTTCCACCAACTTTAGAAAGTTTCACGTTTTGAATCTGGTCACCTTTTGTGACAATTTCTTTTATCTCAAATTCAGTACCCGGATCAAGTTCTTTTAATTTTTCAATGACCCATTTAGTCTGCGTAATTGCCAGTTTACTTCTGCGTGATCCTACAATAATTTTTCTCATGGTTAAAATGCCTCCAGTAATAATTAATTCAAGCTCAGACTGACCAAAAATGAAATGATGACAACCTGCTACCCAGCAGGAAATTGATTAGCAGACAGCCAAAAGCTACAGTGTTGAACAAAGCGAGTGATTTTCCGGACTGCCCTTTTCCAAACCTTCTGTATAAAAACACACCATATATCGCTAACAGTAAAAATGATCCTGAGATTTTAATGTCATACCATAGGACGGTAGGTAATGAAACGACAGCCCACTGTACGCCTAAAATCAAACTTAAAAGGAGCATCGGGAAACCTATACTATTTAAAATCACTGAACCTTTTTCCAGCTTAGCAAGGTCTGTGATACGCTGAATTTTTTGTCCCCACTTTTTTTGCTTCAATAATCTGTACTGAAGCAAATAAAGAATTGAGAAGACAACCGATATGGAAAATGCCGCATATGACACAATCGCCATTGTAATATGGACAAGCAGCAGTTCAGACATCAGTCTCTCGGCTGCTGCTTCAGTACTGGCCTGTACCGGGGCGAATGTATGTATGGCCATAAATGTAAAGCCGATTACGTTGACAAAAAAAACGGTAAAGTCCACTCTCATTAAACGGTTTAAAGCTAATGATAGTGTTACTAGCACCCAGGCATAAAAATAGATTCCTTCAAACAAGGTCAGAACTGGAAATCTTCCCGTTCTGAACATATACAGAAATAAAAAAATTGTTTGAAGAACCCAAACAATTGATAAAAGCCAGAAGGCAACGCGATTCGCCTTCTGGTCTTTTTGTAAATAATCCATAAAATATAAGAGCACGCTGATTGCATAGAGGATAATCATTACTTCATGCAGCCGTGTCATTGACAGTTCAAACATGTTTCATCCTCCAAATTAACTTTGCAGTGAAAGCTGTGGCTGTAGAGTTTCTGATTTTGCAGTTTCAACTTCATGATGTTCTGCTTCCTGTTTCAAGTTGAAGATCTGCTTGAACAGCTCAAGTTTTTCATCTCCATCTGGCAGTGCTGCCAGCTCTTTCGCCTGCAAAATCGGATCTTTTAATAACTGATTAATGATGCTCTTTGTATGCTTGTTCAACACTTTCCGTTCACGATCTGTAAGACTTGGCATTTTACGTTCAATGCTTTCCATTGTATCAGCCTGAATAGCCAGCGCTTTTTCACGGAGTTCTGAAATAACTGGAACGACTCCCAGCATATTAAGCCATTCTTTAAAAGCAACAATGGACTCTTCTACCATCAGACCGATTTCTTCAGCAGCCTGTTTGCGTTCTTCAAGGTTCGCCTGGACGATCCCTTCTAAATCATCAATATCATATAAAAATACATTATCAAGTTCGTTAATTGCAGGATCAAGATCTCTTGGCACTGCAATATCCACCATGAAAAATGGACGGCCTTTTCGCATTCTTTCAACATCCGTCATCATTTCTTTACTGATCAGCGCTTCCTGGGCTCCAGTTGAAGTGATCAGAATATCTGCTTCGATTAAGGCGCATTGAAGTTCTCTTAAGTGTTTTGCGTTACCTGAAAACTTGTCTGCCAGCGCAGAAGCTTTTTCAAATGTGCGATTAATGACAGTCACTTTCGTTGCACCACTGCCCTGAAGATTCTGGATTGCCAGTTCACCCATTTTTCCGGCACCAAGAATCAAAACATGTTTTTTATTTAAGTCTCCAAAAATCTTTTTAGCTAGTTCTACTGCAGCATAGGATACTGATACTGCATTAGATGCAATGTCAGTTTCAGAATGTGCTTTTTTCGCCAGTGTAACAGCCTGCTTAAAAAGCTCATTAAAAACGGTACCGGTCGTACCATTTTCCTGACCTGTAAAGAAGCTTTTACGAACCTGTCCAAGGATTTGTGTTTCGCCTACAATCATTGAGTCGAGACCGCAGCTGACTTTAAACAAGTGTTCCATCGCACCGTCTTTTTCATAAATAAATAGATATGGACTGAATTCCTCTTTATCAAGATTAAACCAGTCAGCCAAAAATTGTTTTATATAATAACGACCTGTGTGAAGCTGATCTACTACTGCGTAAATCTCAGTACGGTTACATGTCGAAACGATGACGTTCTCCAGAATACTCTTACGGGACTGGAGCTCCGTCATAGCTTTACTTAGATCCGCTTCCTGGAAAGAAAGACGCTCTCTCATCTCTACAGGGGCCGTTTTGTAATTCAAACCTACCACTATAATGTGCATGTGCTGAATGACACCCCCACGAATTAATCATTACTACTATTATAACATGTTATGTAACATGTCCTATTGGTAAATGTGAACAAGCCTTGAAACTGACTACACAGTTACTGATTACTACCAGTTCGCACAACTGTATATCGTTTTCATCTGAACTAAGGTTACCAAACCACCCGGGCGTTTTCAACACTTCCGCTCAATATCAGAATCTTCTATGAAAACGTTTTAATAATATAATGATTCACTACTTTAGTCATTTATAAACCTGATAATTAATTCGTGCTATAACTTTGGCGATCGATCTCCGCTTCAGGCGGACGCTTTCCGAGCGGTGGTCGCTAAGCCTCCTCGGCTTCGCCTGTGGGGTCTTAGCTGTCCCACTTATCGCTCTGGAGTCGCCGCCTTCCACTACGATCGTCGCTGTGCATAATAAATATTTAGTAGAACTCGGAAGTAATTTAAACAAATAAAAAGAGAAACGCACTGAGTGAATCAGAGAGTTTCTCTTTTATAACTAATCTATTACTCTTTCATTTTTTTCTGAATAAAGTTCCACGCGTTGTCTTTGCCGAGGCCAGTTTCTGATGAGAACATGATGAGCTCATCGCCTTCTTCGATACCAAGTTCTTTGCGCGTTACGCTTAGATGCTTTTGCCATTTACCTTTTGGAATTTTATCAGCTTTTGTGGCAACGATTAAACATGGGATATCGAAATGCTTCAGGAAATCATACATCATGATGTCATCCCTGGTTGGCGGATGACGCAAATCGACGATCATGATGACGGCTTTTAAAGGCGCTCTGTCTGTCATGTATGTTTCGATCATTTTTCCCCATGCCGCACGTTCTGTTTTTGATACTTTTGCATAACCATAACCTGGTACGTCTACAAAGTAGAGCAGTTCGTTCAGAAGGTAAAAATTCAGCGTCTGTGTTTTGCCGGGCTTTGAAGAGATACGGGCTAACGCTTTACGGTTTATCATCTTATTAATAAAGGAGGACTTACCGACATTTGATCTGCCCGCTAGTGCAAATTCGGGCAGACCTCCTTCTGGATATTGTTCGGGCTTAACAGCACTTATTACAATTTCTGATTGGGTAATTTTCATTCTTTTCCACCTGCCAGTGCAATTTTAAGCACTTCATCTACGTGTGATACCGGTATAAATGTCAGTTCAGCACGAACACTTTCCGGAATGTCATCAATATCGCGCTCATTATCTTTTGGAATAATAATTGTCGTAAGGCCAGCTCGGTGTGCACTTAACGACTTTTCTTTAAGACCACCGATCGGCAACACTCTTCCTCTAAGTGTTACTTCACCAGTCATGCCTATTTCTTTTTTTATTGGTCGATCTGTCAGTGCAGATACAAGTGCCGTAACGATTGTAATTCCTGCTGATGGACCATCTTTAGGTACTGCACCTTCAGGCACGTGGATATGAATATCTTGTTTTTCATGAAAATTTTCATCCAGGTTTAGCTGCTCAGCTCTGGATCTCACAAATGATAAAGCAGTTTGTGCAGACTCTTTCATGACATCTCCCAGCTTACCCGTTAACACGAGTTTGCCTTTACCCGGAGAAAGTGACACTTCAATTTGCAACGTATCTCCGCCTACAGTGGTATAAGCGAGACCTGTTGCTACACCAATTTGATCCTCTGCTTCAGCCTGACCATATCGGAACTTTTTCTTACCAAGAAAGTCTGACAGGCTTTTTGACGTAACGACAACTTTTTTCTTCTCTTCGCCGACGATCATTTTAGCAGCTTTTCTGCAAACCGTTGCCAGCTGACGTTCCAGGCTTCTCACACCGGCTTCACGGGTATGATAGCGTACAATATCTTTAATTGCTTCATCTCTTACCTGAATTTGCGATTTTGTTAATCCATTTTCTTTAATCTGCTTTGTAAGCAAGTGGTTTTTCGCAATATTGATCTTTTCAATCTCTGTATAACCTGCAATCGTAATGATCTCCATCCGGTCGCGGAGTGGTCCGGGGATGGTAGATAAATTATTGGCCGTCGCAATAAACATTACTTTAGAAAGATCATAAGGTTCTTCAATAAAATGATCACTGAATGAGTTGTTCTGTTCAGGATCTAATACTTCAAGCATTGCAGAAGAAGGATCTCCTCTGAAGTCATTAGACATTTTATCAATTTCATCTAGGAGGAAAACAGGGTTTACAGTACCTGCCTTTTTCATCCCCTGAATAATCCGTCCAGGCATCGCACCTACATAAGTTCTTCTGTGCCCCCTGATTTCCGATTCATCTCTTACACCACCAAGTGATGCACGGACAAATTTACGCCCTACAGACTCAGCAATAGATCGGGCAAGGCTTGTTTTACCTACACCGGGAGGTCCTGCCAAACAAAGGATTGGTCCCTTCAATGATTTCGTCAGCTGTTGAACTGCCAGATATTCCAGCACGCGTTCTTTGACTTTTTCGAGGCCGTAGTGATCGCGGTCCAGAATCTTTTCAGCTTTCTTAATGTTTAAATCATCTTTAGTCGACTGAGACCAGGGAACGGTGATGAGCCATTCAATATAATTGCGAATGACAGAGCTCTCAGCTGATGTTGCAGGTACTTTTTCATAGCGATCCAGCTCTTTTCGTGCTATTTTTTCGATAGAATCCGGCATTTCTGCCTGTCTTATTCTTTTCGCAAGATCAGAAATCTCTCCTGTTTTTCCATCTTTATCTCCAAGTTCTTTTTGAATCGCCTTCATTTGTTCACGAAGATAATATTCTTTTTGCGTTCTTTCCATTGATTTCTTTACACGTTGACCAATCTTCTTTTCGAGACTTAAAACTTCTTTTTCATTATTAATTGTTTCAATCAGCCTTGTGATCCTTTTCTTTATATCAGTCGTATTAAGAATCTCCTGCTTCATTTTAAGTTTTAGCGGTAAGTGGGAAGCAACGATATCTGCGAGTCGACCTGGTTCTTCAATGTCAATAACAGTATTAAGCGTTTCCTTGGAAACCTTTTTAGACAAAGCAATGTATTGTTCAAAGTAATCCGTCAGCGTTCGCATCAAAGCTTCAAATTCAGGCGTCTTATCAGGATCGTCAGGAAGGGATTCAACAGTAACAGTATAAAACGGATCATTGTCTTCAAAAGAAGTTACTTTTGCCCGTTCTATGCCTTCAACTAACACCCGAATTGTACCATTCGGTAATTTCAGCATCTGTTTTACTTTTGTCAGTGTACCCATTTCAGCCAGGTCGTCCTCTTCCGGCTGATCAATGGCCATATCTTTTTGTGTAGACAGGAAAATCATGTGATCATCCATCATTGCTTTTTCCAGTGCCTGTATAGATCTTTCTCTTCCAACATCAATGTGCAGCACCATCGTTGGATATACTAATAAACCGCGCAACGGCAGTAATGGCAATGTTTGTGTTTTATGTTCAGCCATATGTAACACCTCCAGGTAATATCAATAAACTTCAGTTATTTGGTTCTTAACAATACTGTACCCTTTCACTGTGCAAAACATCCAATAAAAAGATGAAAAAAAGCTGGCTCTATATGATGAGCCAGCTTTTGTCTTAGACTTTAAGCAGATGTTTTTTCTTCATCATCAAGATTAATTTCAGATCCATCTTCTCGTTGAAGAATTGGACGTTCAGTCTGTGCGACCGCTCCAGGTGTAATAATACACTTCTTAATTTCTTCTCTGGAAGGAAGGTCAAACATAACGTCCAACATTAGATTTTCAATAATCGAACGAAGTCCACGGGCACCCGTTTTACGTTCAATCGCTTTTTTAGAGATTTCACGTAAAGCTTCATCTTCAAACTCAAGTTCAACATCATCGAGCTCCAGCATTTTCTGATATTGTTTTACTAATGCGTTTTTCGGCTGAGTCAGAATTGAAATTAAGGCTTCTTCATCAAGCGTTTCAAGCGTTGCTGTAACAGGAAGACGGCCGATAAATTCAGGAATTAATCCGAATTTCAGAAGATCTTCAGGAACAAGCTTGGAAAGCAGTTCACGTTCAGTCAGGTCACCTTTTGATTCTCCTGATCCAAATCCGATTACCTTTTGGCCAAGACGGCGCTTGATAATTTGATCGACACCGTCAAACGCACCTCCAACAATGAATAAAATGTTGGTTGTGTCAATTTGAATGAATTCCTGGTGCGGATGTTTTCTTCCACCCTGAGGAGGTACGCTCGCGGTTGTACCTTCAAGAATCTTAAGAAGTGCCTGCTGTACGCCTTCACCTGATACGTCACGAGTAATTGACGGATTTTCAGACTTACGCGCAACTTTGTCAATTTCATCAATATAGATGATTCCTTTTTCTGCACGCTCAACATCATAGTCTGCAGCCTGAATCAGTTTGAGCAGAATGTTCTCTACATCTTCACCTACGTAACCTGCTTCAGTGAGAGAAGTAGCATCCGCAATCGCAAATGGCACATTCAGAATTCTTGCCAGTGTTTGAGCTAATAGCGTTTTACCTGAACCAGTTGGCCCGATCAGACAAATATTACTTTTAGAAAGTTCTACATCATCCACTTTACTATTGGATTTAATTCGTTTGTAATGGTTATAAACGGCTACTGAAAGAGACTTCTTCGCACGTTCCTGGCCGATTACATAATCCCCTAATATAGAGAGAATTTCTTTCGGTTTTGGTACATCTTTAAATTCTACTTCTTCTTCTGTACCTAATTCTTCTTCTACGATTTCAGTACATAGTTCAATGCACTCATCACAAATGTATACACCCGGCCCCGCAACAAGCTTCCTTACCTGCTCCTGGGTTTTGCCGCAGAAAGAACATTTCAGCTGTCCTTTTTCGTCATTAAATTTAAACATTACGTTCACCCCTTTATCATTCTCGCTCTGATTTAGAGCAACAGTTAACTCTGTAGAAAAAATTGTACCATACTGAACCATTAGACGGAACTAACTCGATTTTTACGATATGCTTCGCTAATAAACAATTATGTATGTATCATTCAAGCCGCGATCAAAAATCATTTCTTCACTCATATGTTATAAAACAAGGCACGATTTTATCGCGCCTTGCTTCACTCTTACTTATTATTATGCAACAGTCTTGCTGTTATCTACAAGAAAATCAATTGCTTTTTGAACACGCAGATCATTTTCAAGAATTTCAGTTGATCCACCAAGTGCAGCTTTGATTTGATCTACAGACATATTGAATTGCTCAGTCATGCTGCTAAGCTCAGATTCAATATCTTCTGCAGTTACAGTAATGTTTTCAGCATTCGCAATTGCTTCAAGTACAAGGTTTGTGCGCACTCGCTTCGCAGCATCTTCCTGCATTTGTCCACGTAATGCTTCCTCATCCTGACCGCTGAACTGGAAGTAAAGATCCAGGTTCATTCCCTGTCCACTAAGGCGCTGTTCGAATTCCTGCATCATGCGGTCAACTTCAGTGTTAACCATTGATTCCGGAATGTCAATTTCAGCGTTTTCAGAAGCTTTTTCGACTACTGAGTCACGAAGAGCCATGTCAGCAGCATTTTGTTTTTCTTCTACAAGGCGATTCTTCGTTTTTTCTTTAAGTTCAGCAAGCGTTTCTACTTCTTCGTCTGCATCTTTAGCAAATTCATCATCAAGCTCAGGAAGTTCCTTCGCTTTAATTTCATGAAGTTTCACTTTAAATGTTGCCGGCTTTCCAGCAAGTTCTTCTGCATGGTATTCCTCAGGGAAAGAAACTTCTACGTCTTTTTCTTCTCCAGTAGAAAGACCGATTAACTGTTCTTCAAATCCTGGAATAAATGATCCGGATCCAATTTCAAGTGAATAGTTTTCAGCTTGACCGCCTTCGAATGCTTCTCCGTCTACGAAGCCTTCAAAGTCGATTACAACTGTGTTTCCATCTTCAACTTTTGCATCTTCTTTCACGACAAGCTCAGCCTGGCGCTCCTGAAGTTGAACAAGCTCTGCATCAACATCTTCATCAGTTACTTCAGCATCAAGCTTTTCCACTTCAAGTCCTTTGTATTCGCCAAGTTTAACTTCTGGCTTAACAGTCACTTTAGCTGTGAAAATTAACTCTTTACCTTTTTCCATTTGCTCTACGTCGATTTCAGGACGATCAACCGGTATGATACCTGCTTCGTCTACTGCATTCGCATAAGCTTCAGGAAGGATTTCATCTAAAGCATCCTGATACAGTGATTCCACTCCGAAACGTTTTTCAAACATTTGGCGAGGCATTTTCCCTTTACGGAATCCAGGTACGTTAATTTGTTTAACTACCTTTTTGAATGCACTATCCAATCCCTGATTAACTGTTTCAGCGTCTACTTCAATCGTCAATACGCCTTCGTTTCCTTCTTGCTTTTCCCATTTTGCTGACATAAATAATTCCCTCCAAGACATCTATTAAGTTAATGGTTTCATGTTGACCATGAAATCAATGATTCTTTCATTTATCGATTAAGAATCCCATTATACAACCATTTTATTATAACATACGCGGTTTGTCTTTCAACTGCAAACCATTAGCCCATGTCTACTTTCTCAAGGCTTCTGATTTCTTCAAGAAAATCCTGATGCTCAAAGTCTTCAAATGCATTCTCAATACCCATATACTCTTTTGCAAGCCGCAAATACGCATCTGCGATCAAATCATGAGAACCGCTTCTCCATGTGAAAGGATAAAGTAAAAACACATGTTTTTGCAATAGTTCTGCCGCAATTTCTGCTAGTTGAGGCTGATTATTTTCTTCTCCAATAATCACTGCAGCTTTTTGAAACAGGTCCTGATCAAATGGTTCTACCAACTCAGATGGGTTTACTGAAATCTGGGTTCCCCACTTAGTCACCACCACTTCATCTGTGATGCCCTGTTCTCTCAGGATATTTAAAAGCATGGTTTTAATAAAAGGATGCGTTTGCTCTGTCTCAATCTCACTGATAATATCGTCCTTCATCGGTCTGATATTCTGTTTTGACAGAGCAGCTGACTGAATCATTTGCTGTTCTAAGTCTTTCTGTAATTGAAAAGACTCAAAGGATTCGTCTTCTGCTTCCTTTACTTCTTTTTGCTCCTGACTCAGGTCTATCAGGCTTTTAAGGCGAGCTGCTTTCTCCGGCTGCAATTCATGCTCTTCTAACAAAGGCTCAATAAATGAGGATATCTCATTAAACTTTCTTAATTGTATTAAATTCATTACATAAAGTTCAATTAGTTCGTCATATTCCCCTGACCCCTGCTGAAGCATTTTTTTACAAAGATCTGCAGATTCAGACCACTGATTATTTTCATAATAGGCTACAGCTAATGAAGTACCTGCTGCTGCATCTTCCTGATCCATTTCAAGCGCTTGCTCTAAAAGGCTGATGGCTTCAACATTTTCCTGATTCTGCAGCATGTCTAATCCACGCTCAACCAGCCGGTCTTTTAACCCGGGAAACGGGATTACACGTCTGCCTTGCTGCTCAGACATATGCGATGAACCACCTTCCGTTTTAATTTGTGAATTGAGTGTAGCATTGTCATTAAAATAATGCCAAGAAAAGCCCCGTTCTGTACACAAAGAAAAAACCTGCCAGTTACGGATTGTAACGGACAGGTTTTTGATAGCGTCCCAGGAGAGATTCGAACTCCCGACCGACGCCTTAGAAGGGCGTTGCTCTATCCAGCTGAGCTACTGGGACAATATGTAGTCTGTGTTAAGGACACTTATTATTATATTAATACATTGATTAAAAGTCAACGCATTTTTAAATATTATTTTAAAATAAGTTAAATCAGGCTAATATCATGCGGGTGGATAGATGCAGGAGAGTCCGAACACCTTGATATCAGCGCATCCGGATCCCCGCAATTCCTTTTTATTTGAGGTTTTTCTAAAAAGATCCATCCCATGATAACAGTTTTTCATGTTCATCCGTATAGAACACGACCTCTACATGATTACCCTCAATCTCCACAACTGCATAAGTTGGTTCATTCCGATCCCGTGGCAACCTTACACTGCCTGGATTCAAAAACAGAATATGATCGGTCATTTCAGCACCAAGTTGATGTGAATGGCCGAAAATCACGATATCAGCCTGTTGCTCTTCTGCTTTATATCTGATTCTGTCCAGTGATGACTTAATCCCATACAGATGGCCATGTGTGATAAAAACCTTTTTGTCACCGCATTCAACCAGCGCATCTTCCGGATACGATGAATCAAAATCACAATTGCCTCTGACCTTCGTGAAATGACTCATTGTCTCTGAAGCATAGGGAAGTTCTGAATCTCCTGCGTGTAACATATAATCCACTTTGCTAATCCAGCGATTTTTCACTTCTGAAATAATATTTTCATCTCCATGATTATCGCTGACAACTAATAATTTCATATGATCACCTCACTGAAACTTTGATTGCAATTTCTTGAGTGCTTTTGCCCGGTGGCTGATTTGATTTTTTTCATCATGTGTCAGTTCGGCAAACGTTTTTCCAAAAATGTCTGTGAAAAAAATCGGGTCATAGCCGAAACCGTTTTCGCCGGCTCGTTTGAAAGTAATATACCCTTCAGTTTCACCCGTAAACAGCAATGTATCTTTATCCGGTTCAGCTAATGCAAGCGTACAATGGAAACGGGCAGTCCTTTTTTCCTTAGGGATCCCATCCATCTTTAATAACACTTTTTCAATATTTTTCTGATCACTTTTATCGGCACCCGCATACCGTGCTGAGTAAACACCCGGTTCACCGTTTAGCGCGTCAATCATTAAGCCGCTGTCATCAGCAATGACAATTTCCTTCAATTGATTAGAAATTGTTTCAGCTTTTAAAGCCGCATTTTCAGCAAAAGTAGTCCCTGTTTCTTCAACTTCTTCAAGTTCAGGATAGTCAGTAAGTGTCTTCACTTCATAACCAAGCGGGTTGAATAGCCTTTCAAAGTCTTTCGCTTTTCCCTGATTATTCGTTGCTATAATAATCGGTTTCATTATTTTACACCACTAAGAATGAGTGCAGTCAGTTCTTCTCCGAGTATTTCCTGCTGTTTGCGAATGATGTTTTCAATACCGGTTTTACCAATGCTCAGCATATCAAGCAGTTGCTGATGAGTAAACTCTGCTTCTTCACCCGTACCCTGCAGCTCAACGAAGTTTCCTTTTCCAGTCATGACAATATTCATGTCTACATCCGCTGTACTATCCTCAGCATAATTCAAATCAAGAATTGCCTCACCATCTGTATTAATACCTGCCGATACGGCTGCGAGAAAATCTTTCACTGGTAAAACAGTCAGTTCTTTTTCTTTAACAACTTTGTCTATTGCAATCACCATTGCAGCATAAGCTCCGGAAATAGATGCAGTACGCGTACCTCCATCAGCCTGAATAACATCACAATCAATCCATACTGTTCTCTCACCAAGCGCATCGAGATCAACAACTGAGCGCAATGCGCGGCCGATTAACCTCTGAATTTCCATTGTGCGCCCGCTGACTTTACCTTTGGAAGATTCACGTATCGTTCTCTGTCCGGTAGCTCTTGGCAGCATTGCGTATTCAGCAGTAATCCAGCCTTTTCCCTGCCCCCTCATAAATGGAGGTACCCTCTCTTCAATGCTTGCTGTACAAATGACTTTTGTGTCACCAAAAGAAACGAGTACAGACCCTTCCGGGTGAATCAAATAATTTTTTTCGATTTTAACATGTCTCATTTCTGAAGTTGTTCTACCATCGGGTCTCACAGTTATCCACTCCATCTAATTTTTTCGTAACACGACAAAAGCCGTGATCAGCTCACGGCAATTTTACGGATTCAACCAGCAGAGAGTGATCGTTCATCCATTCTCTTGCAACTTGTCCAAATATCACAGAAGAACCTGTTGTATAAAAAACATTTAGTTTCTTTTCGTGACGGGCATTCAGTTCTCCACGGTAAGACAATATCGCACTTACTTCTCTCGCAGTTTCATCACCGGAACTTATCACTTTTACAGTTTGTCCAACATATTGTTCAATTAAAGGTTGCAGCAGTGGATAATGAGTGCATCCAAGGATCAGTGTATCAATTGGGTGCTGCCTCATTTCACTTAGTGTCTCTGCTACAATTTTTTTCGCCATTGAACTGTTATATTCACCACTTTCCACCAGCGGCACAAATTTCGGACACGCCTTCGGAAAGGTCTGAATGCTTTCTTTTAAGCTGCGCAGCACTTTTTCATAAGCTTCACTTTTAATTGTTCCGGCAGTCCCCAGTATCCCTACACAATTGTTTTTCGTGTATTTAATTGCTGATCGGGCTCCCGGCGAGATAACACCGATGACCGGAATATCAAAAGCAGTCTTGATTTCTTCAAGCGCAGCAGCTGTCGCTGTATTACAGGCGATCACTAGCATTTTGATATCCTGTCTGTATAAAAACTCAGCCATTTCCCAGGTGAACTTTCTGACTTCCTCTTCATCTCTTGGTCCATATGGACAGCGGGCTGTGTCTCCTAAATAAATAATATTTTCATTTGGAAGCTGGTAGATGATTTCTTTGGCAACTGTTAGTCCACCAACACCAGAGTCCATTACACCTATTGCTCTACTCAAGAAAAACGCCTCACTCTTATTTCATTTCTCCATGTAATTTATTCAGCGCTTTCGCAAGTGAAGAGACTTCTTCTTCAGTAAACTCTGATAGAACATCACTTAAATCATGCTGACGCTTTTTAATTACTTCTTCAATAATTCTTTCACCCTCTTCTAAAAGGTGAATTCTGACAACACGACGGTCGTGTTCATCTTTCACTCTGACCACAAGGTTGCTTCTTTCCATCCGATCAATTAAGTCTGTTGTCGTACTGCATGCAAGATACATTTTATTTGATAGTTCGCCAATCGTCATGTCTCCTGCTTCAAAAAGCCATTGGAGTGCCACAAATTGCGGCGGAGTAATTGTATACTGACTAAGGATTTCGCGACCTTTCTGTTTGATCAGTCCGGAAATATAGCGGAGGTCTTTTTCGATATCTGCTACAACCTCTCTTGGATGAAGCTCCTGTATATCTTTCGTTTCCATCGGTTCATACACTCCCTATGTTTCGTGATACTAATATTGTCGCTTTTTTAATGGGAATAATCAAGAAAATTTACATAAACGCACAGAAACAAAAAAACTGTCTCCTCGTTAAAGGGACAGTTCTTCGAGTCTCAGCAGTTCAACAATTGCCTGTGATCTGCCTTTCACTCCAAGCTTTTGAATTACATTTGATATATGATTACGAACTGTTTTTTCACTGATAAATAATTCTGAAGCAATATCTTTAGTCGTCTTATCTTTAAGTAAAAGTATAAAGACTTCCCGTTCTCTTTTCGTTAAAATTGAAGTTCTCCGCGCCACACTCTCTTCCCCCTTATCCAAAAACACCGTTTGTTCAGTGTATGAATAAAAGGATTGATAAGTGAGGGTTCAGCAGTCTATTTTAAAGCTGGAGCAAGAAATAATTCTTTCTGCTCTTCTGTCCACTTTAAGCCTTTGCCGGTTTTTTTAGCCATCTGTACCATTGTTCCTCTGCCGCAAAAAACAGGCTGTCCATTCTCATTTATTCCGAAATAATGTATGTCTACAGATGAATTCCCAACAGAGTCTGCTTTGACATAGACTTTTATTTCTTCATCAAAAAAAGCCTGGTTAAGAAAGTCACATTGTAAATTCGCCACTACTGGTATGGAGTCACTTGCAGGATCGATCCAATCCTGCATAAAGCCAAGATGTTTAAAATATTCAATTCTTGCCTGTTCAAAATAAATAAAAGGGACAGTATTATTCATATGTCCAAATAAATCTGTTTCTGAAAATCTGACTTTCACAGGGTAGTGAAAGTCAAACCCCGCTCTCCATTCTTTTAAATCTTTTATGTAAGGTACTTTCATTCACTGCCATCTCCCTTCATCCATCGAATGAATGATCATTCATTTTTATTTTACACAATAGAATGCGTTTTGAACAGTAAAAAACCAGATGCACTGTGGCATCTGGTTCATTCATTTTAGACTTCTTTATCGCTTCCAAAGAAGTTTCTGAACATTTGAAGGTTTGTGTCACGATTTAATGCTGCAATTGACGTTGTTAACGGAATGCCTTTAGGACAAGCTTCTACACAGTTTTGTGAGTTACCGCATCCTGAAAGACCGCCATCTTCCATCAGCGCCTGCAGACGTTCGTTTTTATTCATCGCACCAGTTGGATGTGCGTTGAAAAGACGTACTTGTGAAAGTGGCGCAGGGCCGATGAAGTCAGATTTACTGTTCACGTTCGGACAAGCCTCAAGACAAACGCCGCAAGTCATGCACTTAGACAGTTCATACGCCCACTGACGTTTTTTCTCCGGCATACGTGGTCCGGGTCCAAGGTCGTAAGTTCCATCGATCGGAATCCATGCTTTTACCTTTTTGAGTGAATCAAACATTCGGCTTCTGTCAACCTGGAGGTCACGCACAACCGGGAATGTTTTCATCGGCTCAAGTCTGATTGGCTGTTCAAGCTGATCAACTAACGCCGTACAAGACTGACGCGGCTTACCGTTGATCACCATTGAACACGCACCACATACTTCTTCAAGACAACCCATATCCCACGAAACAGGCGTTGTTTTATCACCTTTTTTATTGAATGGGTTTCGTCTGATTTCCATTAATGCAGAAATAACATTCATATTCGCACGGTATGGAATTTCAAACTCTTCGAAATAAGGTGCAGCATTCTCATCATCCTGGCGGTGAATTTGAAACTTAATTACTTTTTCTTCCGTAGCAGTTGTCATGATCATTTTGCTCCTTTCTTCTTAGAGTAGTCGCGCTTACGCGGTTCAATTAGTGATACATCAACATCTTCAAAATGGAACTCCGGTGAGTTGGTTGATGGATTATATTTCGCCATTGTTGTTTTCAGGAACTTTTCGTCATTACGTTCCGGGAAGTCAGGTTTATAATGCGCTCCACGGCTCTCATCACGGTTTAGTGCACCAATTGTCACAACGCGTGCTAAGTGAAGCATGCCTTTCAACTGGCGCGTAAACACTGCACCCTGGTTACTCCATTTAGCCGTATCATTAATATTGATGCGGTTAAAACGTTCCTGAAGCTCCTGGATTTTCGCATCAGTTTCACGCAGTTTGTCATTGTGACGAACAACAGTTACGTTATCTGTCATCCATTCACCAAGCTCTTTATGAATGACATATGCGTTTTCGTCGCCGTCCATTGCCATAATTTCATCCCACTCCTGTTGTTTCTCCTTTTCAAAGCGAGTGTAGATTTCTTCCGGCATATCTTCGACTGTTTTCTCAAGTCCCTGAATATATTTAACTGCGTTAGGTCCGGCAACCATACCGCCATAAATGGATGATAACAGTGAGTTTGCTCCCAGACGGTTTGCGCCGTGAATTGAGTAATCACATTCACCGGCTGCAAAAAGACCGGGGATATTCGTCATCTGATCGAAATCTACCCACAGACCACCCATTGAATAGTGTACTGCAGGGAAAATTTTCATTGGAACTTTACGTGGGTCATCACCCATGAACTTTTCGTAAATTTCAATGATGCCGCCAAGTTTAATATCAAGCTCTTTAGGATCTTTATGGGAAAGATCAAGATAAACCATGTTTTCTCCATTGATCCCAAGCTTTTGACGCACACATACGTCAAATATCTCACGTGTTGCAATATCCCGGGGCACAAGGTTTCCGTATGCAGGATATTTTTCTTCAAGGAAGTACCAAGGCTTACCGTCTTTGTAAGTCCAGACACGCCCGCCTTCTCCACGTGCTGACTCACTCATTAAACGCAGTTTGTCATCACCAGGAATTGCTGTCGGGTGAATCTGAATGAATTCCCCATTCGCATAATACACACCTTGCTGATAAGCGACTGATGCCGCTGCACCAGTATTAATCACTGAGTTTGTAGACTTTCCAAATATAATTCCCGGTCCGCCTGTAGCAAGGATGACTGAATCACCTTTGAAAGACTTAATTTCCATGGTTTTAAGGTCTTGTGACACAACGCCGCGGCATACGCCGTCGTCGTCCAAAACAGAACCGAGGAATTCCCATCCTTCATATTTCGTTACAAGACCGGCAACTTCATGACGGCGCACCTGCTCATCTAAAGCGTAAAGCAGCTGCTGTCCAGTTGTAGCACCAGCAAATGCAGTACGGTGGTGCTGTGTTCCTCCAAAACGTCTGAAATCAAGAAGTCCTTCAGGCGTTCTGTTGAACATAACACCCATACGGTCAAGAAGGTGAATGATGCCCGGTGCTGCATCGCACATTGCTTTTACAGGAGGCTGGTTTGCAAGGAAGTCCCCACCGTAAACCGAGTCATCAAAATGTTCCCACGGAGAGTCTCCTTCTCCTTTTGTATTAACTGCTCCATTTATACCGCCCTGGGCACAAACAGAGTGTGATCGTTTTACAGGTACAAGCGAGAAGAGGTCTACTGACATTCCTGCTTCAGCTGCTTTAATCGTTGCCATCAGGCCGGCTAGTCCGCCACCTACAACGATAATTCTACCTTTACTCATTTTGTCACTCTCCTTACTGATATCAAAAGCTGCCTATTGCAGCTGAAAGTTCTTTTTATTAAACAAATGCAAGAATTGAACGGATACCAATGATTGTCAGTACAACAAATATGCCTAGAGTTGCATACGTTGAGATTTTCTGTGAACGAGCGCTCACAGTGATTCCCCAGCTGACCATAAATGACCATAGCCCGTTAGCAAAGTGGAATGTTGTAGATACGACTCCAAGTATGTAAAAAGCAACCATCCATGGATTCGCCAGAATTGCTTCCATCATGCCGAAATTAACATCTGCTCCAAGTGCTGCCTGAATCCTTGTTTCCCACACATGCCATGTGACAAAGATCAGAGTAATTACACCTGTGATACGCTGCAGGAAGAACATATAGTTACGAAGTGTTCCATAACGTCTCGTATTGTTCTTGGCTGTGAAAGCAATGTATACCCCGTAAATTGCGTGGAAGTATAATGGGATAAAGATAATAAATAGTTCTAAGAAAATTCTAAATGGTAAACTTTCCATAAAATGAGCTGCATCGTTGAAAGCCTGTTCGCCTCTAGTAGCGAAATGGTTGACAACTAAATGTTGAATCAGGAAGATCCCTACTGGTATAACACCCAGCAAAGAGTGCAGCCTCCTCCAATAAAACTCTCGATTTTCCGCCATCGAATGTAACCCCCTCTTAAATAAGTAAAGCTGCTGAAATCCACTCCCTAGAATGATAGATTCAGCAAAAATTTCGCACAGTATAACATTTATGTGACAAATTTATTGTACTCCTCTACTAATGGAGCGTCAAGAAAACGTATACATAAAAACAATTCAAAATATTATCATACAATCCCCAAAGTAAAATGAGTGATGAGCTGCCAAAAACGTATGGAAACTTCACAAAACGTCCACAAAATCATTTTTCACAATTTATTATTTCAAAAAAACTGCTCTTCTATGTGACAATTTGCCGATTTCACTATAAAATCTCTTTTTGACCTTACACTTTATCTACTTACACTTTATAATTAAGAGATTGAAAGTGAGGTTCGGTAAGCAATGAGTGAGAATGAAAAAACGACCCAGGACTTATTTGGCTACCGGTTAATCAGGGATGAACTGATACCGGATCTTTTAGGGAGCCATACAAAAGATATTTTATATTGGGCCGGCAAAAAACTAGCCAGAAGCTATGAATGCAAAAATGAAGGTGAGATCATTTCATTTTTTGATCGTGCAGAGTGGGGAGACCTCTCTATCGTAAAACAAAAAGGTGAAGAGATACACTTTGAACTTTCCGGAAATGTGGTGATGGAAAGAATTCATCATCATGATCCTGTATTCACTTTAGAAGCAGGATTTATCGCTGAACAGATCGCGATGATAAAGCAATACCAGACTGAGGCTGTTTACACCAGAAATAAAAAAAACTTTGTGGAAATCGAGCTGAAATGGGATCAGAAAGACCCTTACATATTGCCATCCCGAAAAACCGGACAGAATAAATGACAAAATAACAGCAGGTTCCTGAAAATCGGAACCTGCTGATTTTTAAACTTCTACAGTGTGTTTATTTAAACCGAAGCTTTCATGAATTGCATTTGCTGCTTTGATCATATTGTCTGTATCCACAACAGCTGAAACTTTAATTTCAGAAGTGCTGACCATTTTAACCTGAATTTTCTGCTCTGCCAGCACGCTGAACATCTGTGCAGCGACCCCGGGATTGGAAACCATGCCGGATCCGACAATTGACACTTTGGAAAGATTCGTTTCGTGTTCAATTTCCTGATAGCCTATCTTTTCTTTATAATCGGCAAGTATTTGCAGCGTTTCTTCTAATGAAGATTCTTTGATGGAAAAGGAAAGATTCACTTTACCTGTATCCAGCTTACTCTGAATAATAATATCAACATCGATATGATTTTGGGCTAGAATTGAAAAGACCGCCGGAAAACCTGTCAGCTCATTTTCAAGACCAACGACTGTCATTCTTACAATTTCTTTATCAAATGCTACGCCTCTTACGACTAAATGCTCTTCCATTGGTGCATCCTCCTCAATTAACGTTCCTTCTATTTCTTCCATACTTGATCTTACTGTCAGTTTAATTCCGTAGTTTTTGGCAAATTCGACAGCTCTCGGGTGCAGGACACCAGCTCCGAGGTTAGCAAGCTCAAGCATTTCATCATAAGATATCCCGTTTAGTTTTCTGGCGCCCTTCACATAACGAGGGTCTGTAGAATACACGCCGTCCACGTCTGTATATATGTCACATCTCTCAGCATTCAAAGCAGCGGCAAGCGCTACGGCAGTCGTATCGGAACCTCCACGTCCAAGCGTTGTAATTTCACCGTTTTCGTCCATTCCCTGAAAACCTGCTACAACAATAACCCTTCCTTCATCAAGTAAAGTTGTCACGCGATTTGTTTTTACATCAGTAATTCTGGCGTTACTAAAGACAGGTTCAGTTCGAATTCCTGCCTGCCATCCTGTTAAAGAAGTGCTCTTATAACCTCGGTTTTGAAGCGCCATTGCCAGCAAAGAAGTAGACATTTGCTCTCCGGTAGTCAACAGCATATCCATTTCTCTTTTCTCAGGTCGTGATGTCATTTCACCTGCAAGTCTCACTAACTCGTCAGTTGTTTTACCCATGGCAGAAACGACCACAATCACATCATTTCCTTTTTCTTTTTCCAAAATGACTCTGTTTGCAACATGGTGTATTTTCTCAACAGACCCGACTGATGTTCCTCCAAATTTTTGAACGATGATTCCCACTTTATGTTCCTCTTCTCTTACATTATTTCTCAGCCAATTGCGACAACAAAAAAAGCAACAGGAAGAAGTCTCCCCATTGCTTTTGTACAGACAAAATCATCTGAATCGCACAGGTGAGATAGCTCTCCAAAGCATTACAGCTCTGACAGCCCTGCATTTTTTAAATACAGAACCAGCAAAAAATCTGATGAATGATTTTCTGCTTCGGCGATCCGCACCTTTCACGCTGTATCAAAGGGGTTCATCACCCTCAACAGCGGTACTCTTTGCGTCCGCACCTCTATCACCACTTTAAATAAAGTGTTTAATTGTCAATCATTATAGCATGAGTAGTTTTTGGCAGCAATGTTATTCCTGTAATTTTTCAATGATTTTCTCAGCTGTTTTAGAAGGCACTCCTGCTTTGACCACTTCTTCAAGTGTCGCCTCACGCAGTTTTTTTACCGAGCCGAAATATTTTAACAGCTGTTTCTTACGTTGAGGTCCTACTCCATCTATATCATCAAGCACTGACTGAATGGAATTTTTCCCGCGCAGCTGTCTGTGAAATGCAATGGCAAACCGGTGCACTTCATCCTGTATGCGCTGCATAAAATAAAATTCCTGGCTGCGTCTATTGAGCGGTACAACTTCTAAAGGATCCCCGAATAACAGCTGGGAAGTATTATGTCTCTCATCCTTTGCAAGACCTGCAACCGGGATATCCAGACCAAGTTCATGACGAAGAATTTCTTTAGCAGCTTCGATCTGACCTTTCCCGCCATCTATTACTATCAAATCAGGAAGTGGAAGACCGTCTTTTAACACTCTTGTATACCTTCTTCTCACGACTTCTCTCATTGATTCATAATCATCCGGCCCCTGAACCGTCTTGATTTTAAATTTACGATAATCTTTTCTGGCAGGTTTACCATCAACAAAGACGACCATCGCTGAGACAGCGTCTGAACCTTGAATATTTGAATTATCGAAGGCTTCAATTCTGTATGGAGTGTAGATATTCATGGCTTGTCCGAGATTTTCAGCCGCCTTAATCGTTCTTTCTTCATCACGCTCGATTAATGCAAACTTTTCTTTTAATGCAATTGAAGCGTTTTTAGCAGCTAAATTCACCAGGTCTTTCTTCTGCCCTCTGACCGGCTGCCGTACATTTGTTTCGAGAAGTTCTTCTGCCATGGTTTGATCAATTGATTGAGGAATCAGTACTTCTTTAGGTATAAAGTGATTCGGTTTCATATAGAACTGTCCAAGGAATGATAAAAACTCTCCCTCAGCGTCATCATAAATTGGAAAAAGTGAAACATCACGCTCAATCAGTTTACCCTGACGAATGAAAAATACCTGTACACACATCCAGCCCTTATCAACTGCATAGCCGAATATATCCCTGTTAGTAAAGTCATTCATCGTCATTTTCTGTTTTTCCATTGTTGCTTCAATATGAACGATCTGATCACGGAACTCTTTCGCCCTTTCGAACTCAAGGTTTTCGGCTGCCTTTTCCATTTTTACTTTCAGATCTTTTTTAACCTCTTTAAACCCGCCGTTTAGAAAACGGGAAATGTCTTCTGTCATTTGTCGGTAGGTACTCTGCTCTACTTTGAACTCACATGGCGCCAGACATTGTCCCATATGATAATACAGGCAAACTTTATCAGGCATTGTTCTGCACTTTCTTAAGGGATACATTCTGTCCAGCAGCTTTTTCGTTTCATTCGCAGCCTGAGCGTTTGGATAAGGACCAAAATATTTCCCTTTATCTTTTTTTACTTTCCGTGTAATTAACAGTCTTGGATGTCGCTCAGCAGTTACCTTTATGAAAGGATAATGTTTATCGTCCTTTAACATGACATTGTATTTCGGATCATGTTTTTTTATCAGATTCAGCTCGAGAACGAGCGCTTCCATATTGGATGAAGTCACGATATATTCAAAGTCTTCAATTTCAGAAACGAGTCGCTGGGTTTTTCCATCATGGGAACCCGTAAAATAAGATCTGACTCTATTTTTAAGCACTTTTGCTTTCCCTACATAGATAATCGTACTTTGTCTGTCCTTCATGAGATAACAACCAGGCTGGTCAGGAAGGACTGCAAGTTTATGTTTAAGTTGATCTTTCATTTCATTAGCCTCCTGCACGCATATTACCTATATTTTACTCAATTCAGAAGCAAAATCATAATAAAAGCCGGGCACATGGCCCGGCTTCATTATTATGCGTGTTTGTTCAGCAGTTCTTCCAATGCTTCTTTCGGCTGGAAACCTACAACTTTGTCAACGATTTCTCCGTCTTTAAAAACGACTAGTGTTGGGATGCTCATTACGCCGTATTTGCTTGCAGTTTCCTGATTTTCATCAACATCAAGCTTTACGATTTTAACTTTGTCTCCCATATCTGTATCAAGTTCTTCAAGAACTGGTGCAATCATTTTACAAGGTCCGCACCAAGTAGCCCAGAAGTCTGCCAGTACTAAACCTTCTTGTGTTTCAGTAGCGAATGTTTGATCAGTTGCGTGTGCAATTGCCATTTAAAATTCCTCCTTGTTGAATGCGAATATAATGAAAGTATAGCAGGGAGTATATTGTATTTCCACGTTTTTGCCTGAGAATTGAAAAGAGCCTAAGACAAAGTGTCAGGCTCTAACAATCGTATCGCTATGCTTCAGACGGACGCTTTCCGGACGGAGGTTGTTGAGCCTCCTCAGGCTTCGCCTTCCGGGGTCTCAACTTCCCTCTAATCGTCCCGGAGTCGCCATCTTACGCTTCGCTGCACTATATTTCACTCTAAATTTTATGATATATTTTAACCTAATTTACACCAAATTATGATACCTTAACTTTTTTGAACTCTTCGATTAGTAATGGTAGTACGTCAAACAGGTCTCCCACAATTCCGTAGTCAGCTACTTTAAAAATATTTGCTTCCGGATCTTTATTGATCGCTACAATTACTTTAGAGTTCGACATCCCAGCCATGTGCTGGATTGCGCCTGAGATTCCGCATGCAATGTAGAGATCAGGTGTTACGACTTTACCAGTCTGACCGATTTGGAGTGAGTAATCACAATAATCAGCGTCACACGCTCCACGGGAAGCTCCTACTGCTCCGCCAAGAAGGTCTGCTAACTCTTTAAGAGGTTCAAATCCGTCTTCACTCTTCACGCCGCGTCCACCCGCAACAATTACTTTTGCTTCCGACAGATCAACACCGTCAGTCGCTTTTCTTACTACTTCTTTAATAATTGTACGAAGGTCAGTAATGTCAACGCTTACAGAAGAGACATCACCTGAACGGCCATCTTCCTTCTCAAGTGCCGGGATATTGTTAGGGCGAATCGTAATGAAAGTTAGTCCGTCTTTAATTACTTTTTTCTCGAAAGCTTTTCCACTGTAAATCGGGCGGATGAATTTTGGTGAATCTCCGTCAGCTTCAATTGCTGTTACGTCTGACACAAGACCGCTGTTTAATCTGCTGGCAAGTTTAGGCGAAAGATCTTTACCAAGTGCTGTGTGACCCATTACAATGCCTTCAGGATTTTCCTGCTCAATGACAGCAAGTAGAGCCTGCGAGAAGCCATCCGAAGAATACTGCTCGAGTTTCGCATCTTCAACAGTAATCACACGGTCAGCACCATATGCCACTAATTCCTGTGCAACTTCAGCAATTCCATGTCCGATCAATACGCTGATTACTTCACCACCGTCAGCAATTGTCTTACCAGCTGCAATCGCTTCAAATGATACGTTTCTTAATGAACCTTCTCTAGTTTCTGCTAATACAAGTACTTTTTTGCTCATCAGTTAAACCTCCTGAATAATTAGTTGATATCGATTAGACTACTTTTGCTTCAGTGCGAAGTAATTGAACCAGTTCTTTTACCTGGTCGTCAACTTCACCTTCAAGAATGCGTCCAGCCTCTTTTGCCGGCGGAAGATAAATTTCAACAGTTTCCGTTTTTGGTTCTACATCGTCTTCTTCTAAGTCAAGATCGTCGAGCTCAATTTCATCAAGCGGCTTTTTCTTTGCTTTCATAATTCCTGGAAGTGATGGGTATCGTGGATCATTCAGTCCCTGCTGAGCAGTAACAAGAAGTGGCAGTGACGTTTCAATTGTTTCTGAATCCCCTTCTACATCACGCACGATTTCTACTTTTTCACCATCTATTTTGATGCTTGTAATTGTAGTTACATAAGGAATGTTCAGGTAATCTGCAACACGTGGTGCTACTTGCCCTGAACCGCCATCGATCGCGACATTTCCACCAATAATTAAATCTGCTTCTTTATCTTTCAGGTATTCAGATAAAATTTTCGCAATCGAAAATTCGTCTGTCATATCAACGTCGTCTTCAATGTTAATTAAAACTGCTTTGTCAGCTCCCATTGCAAGCGCAGTTCGAAGCTGCTTTTCAGTTTCTTCATCTCCAACAGAAATGACTGTAACTTCTCCGCCGTGAGCATCCTTTAACTGGATTGCCTCTTCTATTGCATACTCATCGTAAGGGTTGATAATGAATTCTGCACCGTCTTCAGCGATTTTTCCGCCTTGGACAGAGATTCTTTCCTCAGTGTCAAAAGTTCTTTTCATTAGCACGTAAATGTTCATGTATGTTCCCTCCTGGTAATAATATAATTAACGTCCTTTAAATTCAGGCTTTCTTTTGTCAATAAATGCCTTGATACCTTCTTTTGCATCTTCAGAAACAAAAACTTCTCCGAAAATCTCAGCTTCTTTTGCTACACCTTCATGAAAATCAGCTGTCTTAGAATATTGAAGCAAATCTAAAGCTGCTTTTACTGAAACCGGACTTTTTCCGGCAAGCTTAGATGCAAGCGCTTTCGATTTTTCTAACACTTCATCCTCCGGAAAAGCTTTATTCGCCAGCCCCCATTGAACTGCTTCTTCTCCGGTGATTGGATCACTGGATAGCAGCATTTCTGCTGCCTTCGCAAATCCAACGAAACGCGGAAGGCGCTGTGAACCGGCAAATCCCGGTACCAGTCCAAGCTGAAGCTCAGGAAGTCCAAGCTTAGCTGTTTCGCTCACATAACGAATGTGGCAACCCATCGCGAGCTCCAGTCCGCCACCTAGTGCAGCTCCGTGAATAGAGGCAATGATTGGCTTTGAGAACGCTTCCATTCTTTCGAATACTTTTTGGCCTCTCTCAGCCAGTTTTGAGAACGCTGCTCCCGAATCAATCTGAGTAAATTCTTTAATATCCGCGCCTGCTGAAAAGAAACGTCCTTCTCCGTGAATCAGCAATACACGAACATTGTCATCATGCTCAACAGCATCAAGCCAGCCGTCAACTTCATTAATCAAATCGCTGGCAAGTGCGTTAGCCGGCGGCCGGTTGATGACTGCAGTAGAGATGTACTGATCATTCTCCCATTTCAAGAAGCTCATTTAATGATCTCTCCTTCATTTACATAATCCCTTAACTAAAAGCCTATGTATCCCTGGCGACAGTTCAGTGATTGAATACTTCTGATCATTAATCACCCAGGTCGTTGCCACCTCATCAATCGTACCAAATACCATCTGCCTTGCCAATCGTATATCCAGATCCTCAGATAAAACGCCAGTATCAACACCATTCTGAAGTACGTCATCGACCAGCACCAGATATTCTTTCAGCACTTTATTAATTTTCATTCTGATATCCTTATTGGATTGCCTCAGCTCAAGCTGTGTTACAATAGCAAGATGGTGATCATCAGAAAGCATTTGAAAGTGACTTTCAACAAGTACTTTCAATTGGTCAACTGCATCTTCAGTATCATCCATTTTTCTTCTGATTTTTTGAACAAACTGCCCCATTTTTTCTTCAAAAAGAGAAATCAGTATGTCTTCTTTATTCTTAAAGTATAAATAAATCGTGCCGTCTGCTACACCAGCCTGTTTAGCAATCTTTGAAACTTGTGCATGATGGTAGCCGTTTTCAGCAATGACCACTACGGCTGCATCAATAATTAATTTATATTTTGGTTTATCTTTCTTCATCTGGTCATCACCCTTCAATCACATATAAAAAAGACGAAAATATGAATGACTATTCATTCATATTTTCATCTTACTAAGAAAACCTCTATTCGTCAAGAATAATCATTTATCTAAGAAGAATGTTTTTGCTGCTGCTTTTCTCTTTCTTCTTCAACTAATTTTCTTCTCAGAATTTTACCAACAGCTGTTTTAGGCAGCTCTTCCCGGAATTCGTAGATTCTTGGTACTTTATAAGAAGCCATATGTTTTCTAGCAAATTCATCTAATTCTTCTTCAGTCGCCTGGTGATTTTGTTTTAATACGACAAAGAGTTTAACTGTTTCCCCACGGTATGCATCGGGCACTCCAACAGCTACTACTTCCTGAATAGCAGGGTGTTCATACATCACTTCTTCAATCTCACGTGGATAGATGTTAAAACCGCCAGCGATAATCATATCTTTCTTACGATCCACAACATAGAAGTAACCTTCTTCGTCCATATAACCCAGATCGCCAGTGTAAAGCCATCCGTCACGAAGAATTGCTGATGTTTCTTCAGGCTGGTGCCAGTAACCTTTCATTACCTGAGGACCTTTCACAATAATTTCTCCAACTTCTCCAGCAGGAAGTTCTTCACCGGTTTCCATTGAAATAATCTTCGACTCAGTATCCGGCCACGGTACACCAACGCTTCCTTTTATACGCTTTGCATCCCATATAAAGTTCGAGTGCGTGACGGGTGAAGATTCTGTCAGTCCATACCCTTCTACCAATTTACCTCCGGTTACTTTTTCAAACTCTTCCTGAACTTCAACCGGTAGCGGTGCTGATCCGCTAAGGCATGATTCAACAGAAGTGAGGTCATATTTCTTGAGATCAGGGTGATTTAAGATCCCAATGTAAATGGTTGGTGCTCCCGGGAATATTGTCGGCTTTTGTTTGTGTATTGTCTTCAATGCTGTTTCCACATCAAACTTTGGAAGCAGAATCATTTTATAACCCTGCATAATAGAAAGAATCATCACAGTGGTCATTCCATAAACGTGGAAAAATGGTAAGATCCCTAAAATGCTTTCTTCACCTTTTTTGTTTTTATACAGCCATGCGTCACACATTGATGCATTAGCGATCAGGTTTTTGTGTGTCAGCATTACACCTTTAGGAAAACCTGTTGTACCACCTGTATATTGTAAAATCGCAATATCTTCCTCAAAATCCAGCGGCGGTATATTCGGATCCGGTGTCGCCGTTTTCAAAATTTCAGTCAGCAGGTGATTGCTTCCTGAATGCTCTACCTTCACTGTGATACCGTATTGCTTTTTCTGAATAAATGGGTAGATTAAATTTTTTGGGAAAGGTAGAAAATCTTTAATTGCTGAAATAATAATGTGTTCCAGATCAGTATCATTAAAAACTTTAGAAATACGTGGAAATAAAATATCCATCGAAATAATTGCTTTTGCTCCGGAATCTTTCATCTGATATTCAAGTTCCCGTTCTGTATAGAGCGGGTTTGTCTGCACGACTACGCCACCTGCATATAAAATTCCATAATACGCAATAACGGAAGCAGGCATGTTCGGAAGCATAATTGCTACACGATCACCTTTTTGGATACCAATATCCTGTAAATACTTCGCCATTTTGAGTGATGATTCATACATTTCTTTAAATGTGAACTCTTTCCCCATAAAATGTACTGCAATTTTTTCCGGGTACTTTTGTGCCGCTTCGGTTAAGTACGCATGGACGGGTTTCGGCTCATATTCCAGGTGTGTAGGAATTGAATCGGGGTAAAGCTTCAGCCAAGGCTGTGATGTCATTGTAAAACCTCCTTCTTATTAGTAAAATAATTAGAAAATTCTCATTTCTGATTCCATTATAAGCTAAAAAGAAAACGGTTACAATTTTATTATGAGAAAAAAGACACAGAGTGCCTTTTTATTAATACTCCATTGATGTTGGCTGGTGATTTCCGCTTCAGGCGGACGCTTTCCGCATGGACGGCGGTGAGCCTCCTCGGCGCAAGCGCCTGTGGGGTCTCACCTGTCCGTCGTTCATGCTGGAGTCGCCGCCTTACGCTCCAATCACAGCTGTGCAAAATCAACATTGCTATTTACTAACTAATAAATAATTGGTAGTTACTTTACTGAGCTGCAGATTAGAGTGGAGAACTGAGACTCCTGCACCAGTAAGGAGAGACAGGACATACGCGAAGCGACGAGGTTCGTCAGGACTGGTGCGGAAAGCGGAGTTCCCCCACGGAAATCAACAGCGGTTTTATATTTGATTACAGTGTAACTAAATAAACAATTCCAATCACCATAAATACTGCACAACAGACGATGAGTATTTTAATTAAATTCTCCATTTTACGTTCTCCTCTAGTTTATACTTGCGCCAATCACATATGACAACCCGATTGAAATGAGCATTGAAATTAACCCTACTGCTCTATTGTCGGCTTTAATTTCTTCATCGACTTTAAAGCCTGGTGTCAGAAATTCAAAAACGAAGTAAGCGAATAACAATAAAATAAATCCATACAATCCCCAGCCCATCATTGTTAAAAGGGTATCATGCTGGCTGATTGAACTGCGGAATATATTTGCGATTCCGAATACCTTTCCTCCAGTTGCCATGGCAACGGAGATGTTACCGTTCTTAATTTCTTCCCAATTCTTGTACTTTGTTACTAGTTCAAAAATTGATAAGAAAACGATCATACAGACAACAACAACACTGAAATAGCCTGCGGTTTCGATCAGAGGGTGCTGCCAGAATCCTTCCATGCCGCTCACCTTCTGTCCCATTATTTAAACTCAACAACGGTCACACCGCTGCCACCTTCACCGTCTTCACCCAGACGTACTTTTTTAACCGAACGATGGTTTTTCAGTTTTTCCTGCACACCTGAACGGAGAGCACCGGTGCCTTTACCATGAATAATGGACACGCGCGGATATCCCGCAAGGAGCGCGTCATCAATATATTTATCCACTCTCATGATTGCATTTTCGAAACGTTCACCCCGCAGGTCAAGTTCCAGACTGACATGAAAGTCTTTTCCTTTCACTGTTGCCAGCGGTTTAGGATCAGGTTTTTTCTCACCTTTAATAAACTCAAGGTCAGATTCATTTACTTTCATTTTCAAAATACCCATTTGAACTGCCCACTCTTTGTCGTCTGTTTTTTTGATAAGCGTACCTTTTTGCCCAAAGCTCAGAACATTCACTTCATCACCAGGCTGCAGTTTTCTTTCTGACTTCACTTTTTCCTGCTTTTTCTTGGCAGAAGCTTTAGGAGCAGCGTCATCAAGACGTTTTCTTGCATCAATGAGTTCATGCTCTTTCACATCTGCCTGTTTTTCAAACCTCAATTGACGAAGCTCTGACATCACTTCTTCTGCTTCGGTTTTTGACTTTTCTACGATCTCCTGTGCTTTCGCTTTTGCCTTTTCGACCAACTCTTCTTTTTTCTCATAGTACTCAGCCATTTGTTTTTGAAGATCGCGATGAATTTTTTCTGCATCTTTTAATAGTTCATGCGCTTCCTCATAGTCAGTTTCAGCGCTTCTTCTGCTCGTTTCAAGTGATGCAATCATGGCTTCTACAGCTTTACTGTCTGTGCCAACAAAAGATTTAGCGTGTTCGATCACATGATCATTCAGACCGAGACGTCTGGAAATATCAAAAGCATTACTGCGTCCGGGTACTCCGATCAATAACCTGTAAGTCGGGCTGAGTGTCTCGACATCAAACTCAACACTTGCATTGACCACACCGTCCCGATTGTATCCATATGCTTTTAACTCCGGATAGTGCGTTGTAGCAACTACTCTTGCGCCAAGACCATGTACTTCGTCTAAAATTGAAATTGCCAGCGCGGCACCTTCCTGAGGATCAGTACCGGCACCAAGTTCATCAAATAAAACTAAACTTTCATTGTCTGCCTGTTTTAAAATTTCCACGATATTGACCATATGAGAAGAGAAAGTACTTAAGCTCTGCTCAATGGACTGTTCATCACCGATATCAGCATGAATCGACTGAAATACAGCAATCTTTGATCCATCTAATACGGGTAACGGAAGTCCTGCCTGTGCCATCAGCGTACATAGTCCAATCGTTTTCAGCGTGACTGTTTTACCACCTGTGTTAGGTCCAGTAATGACAATTGTAGAAAATTCTTCACCAAGATAAATATCATTTGCAACTGCTTCTTCCATTGTCAGAAGTGGATGACGGGCTTTATTAAGCTTTATAATCCCCTGATCATTGACTTCAGGTTTCGTTGCTTTTATTGTTCTGCCATATTTAGCTTTTGCGAACATGAAATCCAAATCAGCAAGAATATTAACGGTCAACAGCAGACTGTCTGCTTCCTGCTGCACTTCAAGTGAAAGGGCAATCAGAATTTTTTCGATTTCCTCCTGCTCCTTCAGACGCTGCTCTCTCAGCTGATTGTTGAATTGTACAATTGAAGCTGGTTCAATAAAGAGCGTTTGACCTGATGAAGACTGATCATGGACAATCCCGCCGTAGTGGCTTCTGTATTCCTGTTTGACCGGGATCACATAACGGTCATTTCGGATTGTGATGACTGCATCTGAAAGCATCGTTGCAGCGTTTTTTGAACGGATGGCACTTTCCAGTTTTTCTCTCACTCTGCTTTCGCTCGTTCTGATCCTCTGGCGGATGGCGCGCAACTCAGTGCTCGCTGAATCAAGCACTTCTCCGCTTTCGTCTATTGAATCAAAGATCTGATGTTCCAAAGGCGTCAGAATCGCGAGCATCTCTTTTTTTTCTGTAATGATTGGAATGGAAATTTCGCGCTCTTCATGAAGATCTTCGACAAAATTTCTAATGTTTTTCCCTGCTCTGATCGTGCTTGCAACCTGAATTAATTCAGCTGCGCTCAGCATTCCGCCAATTTGTGAACGTTTGATATGAGCTCTGATATCAAAGATCCCTCCGAGTGGCATACCACCTTTTACTCTGAGAATCGTAGCTGCTTCATCCGTTTCATCCTGAAGCCTTGAGACTTCTTCTAAAGAGAATGAAGGCGCCAGCTTTTCGATTCTCATTGAACCAAGTGATGAAGCAGCGTGCTCCATCACCAAACTTTTTATTTTATTAAATTCAAGTGTTTTGATTGATTTATTCAACAGGTTTCTCTCCTTACTCGTGGCGTTTTAAGAATTTGGACAGTCCTTCAAAAGTCATGGCATTGATCACTGATTCTTTTTTCAGCCATCCTTTTCGCCCGACCTTCACCCCGAGATCCATAAAGTTCAAATGGGCTTTATCGTGTGCATCCGTATTAATAAAGACAGATACACCCATGTCCTGCGCTTTGGCAATATGTTCATGATTCAAATCAAATCTGTATGAATTTGCATTCAGTTCGAGTCCGGTTTTTGTTTCTGCAGCTCTTTTAATCAGCTGGTCCATGTCCGGATCATATCCTATGCGTTCTCCCACTATTCTCCCGGTCGGATGCGCAATAAAGTCTACGTGCGGATTTTGGAGCGCAGTTTCAAGGCGTGCCATGATTTTTTCCTGAGATTGTGAAAATGATGAGTGAATTGAAGCGATCACTATATCGAGTTCCGCCAGCAGATCATCATCATAATCAAGTGTACCATCAGGCAGAATATCCATTTCTATTCCTGCAAGCACTTCAATCTCACTATACTTCTTATTCAATTCTTTAATCTCAACCATTTGCTTTCTTAAGCGGTCAGCAGACAATCCATTCGCAACTTTTAAATAGGCAGAATGGTCTGTGATGGCCATGTAATCGTATCCTTTTTCAATACATGCTTCAATCATTTCCTCCAGAGAATACGCACCATCACTCCATGTTGTGTGCATGTGCAGATCGCCTTTAATATCTTCTAAGGTAATGAGTGACGCTGCCTCTTCATGTCTCTCTATTTCTCTGCCGTTTTCACGAAGTTCAGGTGAGAGAAATTCAAGATTAAAATAGCTGAAAAAGTCTTTTTCTGTTTCAAACGTTTTCACTTCTCCGGTTTCAATGTTTTCCACACCATACTCACTAATCTTTTCACCCCGCTCTTTAGCGATTTGTCGCAGCCTTACGTTATGATCTTTAGAGCCTGTAAAGTGATGGAGTGTTGAAGGAAACGCCTGATCTTCAATCAGCCTGATGTCTACAGATATTTCAACTCCCCGCTCAAGTACAATTGAAACTTTTGTGTCACCATTTGAGATGACTTCTTTTAATCCTTCAACTTTTAAAATCTGTTCCCTTACCTCTTGAGGCTGATCAGTAGATGCAATAAAATCAAGATCTTTTACAGTTTCTGATGTTCTGCGCAGACTGCCTGCCCTGGAGTAGCGAATAATTTCCTTTATCCCGCCGAGCAGTAAATCAATTTCTTCTGCAATCGGCAATACGGTTGCAATCGGAAGACGTTCCGGTCTGCTGCCTGCATTTTCAACTGCTGCGAGAATCTTTTCTTCAGTTTTTGCACCGAATCCGGATAATGCCTGCACTTTGCCTTCTTCACAGACTTTTTTTAAATCTTCAATTGACTGCACTCCCAGCTCCTGATATAACCGGGCAATCTTTTTACCGCCGAGACCCGGAAGTTTCAATAACGGAATCAAACCTTCAGGCACTTCTTTTTTCAGGGAGTCGAGCACTTCAGACTCACCCGTGTCAACGTATTCCTTAATGACCGCTGCGGTTCCTTTACCTACACCTTTTAAAGCTGTGAAATCATCAATCTGCGATAAACTTCTCTGATCAGTTTCAACTGCCTGAGCAGCTTTCCTGAACGCGCTGATCTTAAATGGGTTTTCTCCTTTTAATTCCATGTAAACTGCAATTGTCTCTAGTAATTTAATAATGTCTTTTTTATTCAAGGTGAACGCTTCCTTTCGTTAAAAAGCCCGGAATCCACTATGGGGAATTCCGGGCTTTCTGCATGGTTAAGATGATGACGAACGCGTTTCCAGCCACCAGTCCTTCACTTGCTCTGAAAACACGGGTGTATGTTCAAGAATAAATGCTGCAATCCAGGAATCAGCCAAAGCGTTTTGTATCATTCCCATCGGTATCATCGCAGCGATATAAATCAGTACAAAGAGCACGATGTACATTTCTATAAAACCCATGAGTCCCCCACCAGCAACATTTAACGGACGGAGCATCGGGAACTGGGCAACAGAATCAAACATTGACCCAATCAGTTGCATAACAATTTTTGCAGCAAAGAAAATAATTGCAAAAGCGATGATCCGGTAATAAGCATCTTCCAGGTTCACGGACTCAGCAATCAAATGAAGTTGTGAATCAGTATCAAAAGCAGGATAAGGCACCCATAGCACCAGCTTTGGCGCTAGTTGTTCGTAATAACGATAAGCAAGGAAAAAAGCAATAATGAAACCGATCATATGGATCAGTTGTAAAATAAACCCTCGGCGCAGTCCGATCAGGAAGCCGGCCACAAGCAAAATAAATAACAGCAAATCCAGCATCTAGCATTCAATCCCTTAATTTTTTTAATTCTTTCTCGAGTTCTTCCATTTCTTCTTTTAACTTTAAATAATCATGTACTGCATTTACAGCTGTCAGTACTGCCAGCTTAGAAGTATCCAGCGCGGGATTAGCCGAGCTGATTTCTCTCATTTTATCGTCAACCATTGAGGCAACAAGTCTGATATGAGACGTGGACTCACTGCCTACGATGGAGTAAGATTGTCCATAGATGTCAACACTTGTGCGGTTTTTATTGTTGTTCGACAACGCAGCTGCCCCCATTCTCAAGAATCCTATTCACTATCATAACATGTACAATTTACAGATGAAAAGAAAAGTTGATTTTATTTACATCTATACTCTCTTAATGTCGAAAGTTGATTTCCGCTCCAGCTGTGCAAAAACAACACGAGATTTCAACATAGGCCACATCTATATTAAATATGGTAAGCTGTCAAAGCAAATATTGCTTACATAAAGGAGAACCAAATGGCAAATGCAGTTTTAACTTTATCTAATTCAACCATCAATGAAATGAAAAAACATTATCAAAGCTTTTTAAAGCCTAATCCACCTGCAGGCGCTTCGTTTGCTGCAAAGGGCCCTTCCTATTCAATCACTGCTTACAAATCAGGAAAAGTATTATTCCAGGGACAGAATGGTGAGCAGGAAGCTGCCAAATGGGGAAAGCCGGCCCAACCAGCGAAAAAGACGTCTTCACCTTCTAATAAAAACCTTCCGGAAGATATTGCAAATATGTCTATTATCGGAACAGATGAAGTTGGAACAGGAGATTATTTTGGTCCGATTACAGTTGTTGCTGCTTATGTATCAAGAGACCAGCTGAAGCTTTTAAAGGAGCTGGGCGTAAAAGATTCAAAGCATCTGACAGATGACACGATCGTTAAAATCGCAAAAGATCTGATTCATACAATTCCATACAGCCTGCTTACACTGCCCAATGAAAAATATAATGCGAAGCAAAAGCAGGGGTGGACTCAGGGGAAAATTAAAGCGGTGCTTCATAATCAGGCTATTCTGCATTTAAGAAATAAGATTGAACCAGTTACACCTGAATGTGTATTAATTGACCAGTTTGCTGAAGAAAAGATTTACTACAGACATATCAGCGGTGAAAAATCGATTTATAAAGAAAATGTGTATTTCAGTACGAAAGCTGAAGGTATTCATTTAGCGGTTGCTGCAGCTTCAATTATTGCGCGCTATGCATTTATTAAAGCAATGGACCAATTGAGTAAGGAAGCAGGCTTCACATTACCTAAAGGAGCAGGCGCAAAAGTAGATCATGCAGCTGCCAGACTAATTCGCTCTAAAGGGGAAAGCAGCCTGGATCATTTCACTAAAACACATTTTGCTAATACACAAAAAGCGAAAAAGCTTGTTTAATAACGAAAGCCGGAACCTTTTTTGAGGTTCCGGCTTCTTATTATGAACGCAATGCTGCGCCAGTTTTTTCTTTAACTGCTTCAAGCACCTGATCGTGCGCCTTCACGACTTCTTCATCAGTCAGTGTACGTTCAGGATCCATATAGGTCAGTGAGAATGCAAGTGATTTCTTACCTTCTTCCATCTTATCTCCCTGATACAAATCGAAAAGCTGTACATTTTTAAGCAGCTTGCCGCCAGCATCTTTGATAATTGATTCAAGTGTTCCGGCGTCAACAGATCTGTCTGTCACAAGTGCAATATCTCTTGAAATCGATGGATATCTAGGAATCGCATTGTATTTAAGCGGTGCCGTTTCATCTCCGTAAATGTCTTCAAGCTTAATTTCAAATACATATGTCTCTTTTAAATCAAGCTCTTTTGCTTTGACAGGGTGAACCTGACCAACAACGCCGACCTGCTTTTCTTTATATAAAACTGCAGCTGTTCTGCCAGGGTGCATGTGATCCATGTTAGATGCTTCATATCGGATTTCATCACTGATGCCGAGTTTTTCCCAAAGCGCATCTAACATTCCTTTTGCAACATAGAAATCTACCGGCTTCTTTTCGCCCTGCCATGGGTGCTGCTGCCAAAGACCAGTCAGTGCCCCTGCAAGGTGTTCATCTTCATTCGGCAGTTCTGAACCATCAGCCAGGAATACTGAACCTGTTTCATAAAAGGCTGAAGAGTCTTTTTGTCTGGCACTGTTATATGCCACACTTTCAAGCAGTTGAGGAATAATGCTTTGTCTGAGCTGACTTCTTTCTTCACTCATAGGCATCATTAATTCAACCGGCGTTTTGGCCGCCAGTGCAAACTCAGTTACTTTTTGCTGATTTGTTAATGAATATGTGACTGCCTGTACTAATCCCGCGCCTTCCATCGTTTGACGGATTAGACGGCGTTTTTGCTGTCTCGGTGACAGTCCGCCCGGATTTGTTTCGTGTACCGGTAGTGTCATCGGGATATTGTCATATCCATAAAGACGGGCCACTTCCTCAATCAGATCTTCTTCAATTTCAAGGTCACCGCGTCGTGTTGGAGCTGAAACTGTAATCAGTCCACTATTTACTGATGCCTCGATTTGCAGACGGCGGAAAATTTCCAGAACGTCCTGTTCAGATAGCTCAGTACCTGTCACTCGATTGATTTTTTCCAGGCTGATTGAAATTTCTTTTTCTTTTATCACCATGTTTTCAGATGCAGAAGTACCTGAAAGGACTTCCCCATCAGCGTAAAGTGACAGCAGCTGTGCCGCGCGTTCTGCTGCAAGGGAAGCACGCTTCGGGTCTACACCTTTTTCAAAACGTGAGCTCGCTTCACTGCGAAGGCCAAGTTCTTTAGATGTCTGGCGGACAGTTGACGGTGCGAAATACGCAGACTCAATCACGACATTAACAGTTTTGTCTGTTACTTCGCTGTCATAACCACCCATGACACCTGCGATTGCCATTGGCACTTCACCATTTGTGATGACTAAATGGTTTTCATTCAGCGTTCGTTCAGCTTCATCAAGCGTTTTAATTTTTTCATTCTGCTTTGCAAGACGGACAACAATTTCCCCTGTCCCGATCTGATCAAGATCAAATGCGTGAAGTGGTTGACCGTATTCAATGAGAATGTAGTTCGTAATATCAACAACATTATTATGCGGTCTGATTCCGGCAGCAACAAGGCGGTTTTTCATCCATTGTGGAGATTCGCCGACTTTCACACCTTTTACTACTTTAGCAAGGTAAATCGGATTCTCTTCAACTGCTTCAACTGTTACTTTGATCGCATCTTCTGCACGCTCTGCAGCAGTTTCATATCCGAGTTCAGGCAGCTTTACAGGACGATCTAGAATCGCTCCAGTTTCATATGCTACCCCGATCATGCTCATGGCATCTGCACGGTTTGGTGTCAGACCCAGTTCAAGTATCGCATCATCCAGCATGAGTGCTTCAAGTGCATCTGCTCCAACTTCTGCATTCTGAGGGAAATTGAAAATACCTTCAGCATACTTTTTCTCAACCAGCTTCGCTTCGACTCCGAGCTCCTGCAGTGAACAGATCATGCCATGTGAAGCTTCTCCGCGCAGTTTGGCTTTTTTAATTTTGAAGTTTCCCGGTAATACTGCGCCTACTTTTGCCACAGCAACCTTCTGGCCTTCAGCAACATTTGGTGCACCGCAGATAATCTGTACATTTTCTTCTTCACCAACATCTACCTGACAAATATTCAGCTTGTCAGCTTCAGGGTGCTTTTCACAAGAGACGACGTGGCCAATCACAACATTTTTAATACCTTCTGCCGGAACTTCCACTCCTTCAACTTCGATACCGGAGCGGGTAATCTTCTCAGCTAGTTCTTCAGGCGTTACATCAGTTAAATCTATATATTCTTCAAGCCATTTATAAGATACAAACATGGTTAGTCCTCCTTAGCGAATTTCTTTACGGGCGAATTGTTTTAAGAAACGGTCATCATTTGTGTAGAAATGTCGGATATCATCAATGCCGTATTTCAGCATCGCAATACGCTCCGGTCCCATACCGAATGCAAACCCTGTATATTTCTCAGGATCAAATCCGGCCATTTTTAATACATTAGGATGTACCATTCCGGCTCCGAGAATTTCAATCCAGCCAGTGCCTTTACATACACTGCAGCCTTTTCCGCCGCAAATCTTACATGAAATGTCCATTTCAACTGAAGGCTCTGTAAACGGGAAGAAACTTGGACGCAGTCTGATTTCACGGTCTTCACCGAACATTTTCTTCGCAAATACATTTAACGTCCCTTTTAAATCGCTCATTCGGATGTTTTCATCTACAACGAGGCCTTCTATCTGCATGAACTGATGAGAGTGAGTCGCATCATCATTGTCACGTCGGTACACTTTACCAGGACAGATAATTTTGACAGGACCTTTTCCTGCGTGACGCTCCATCGTTCTTGCCTGTACCGGAGACGTATGTGTACGTAAAAGTACGTCCTCAGTAATATAGAACGAATCCTGCATGTCTCTTGCAGGATGGCCTTTTGGCAAGTTCAATGCTTCAAAGTTGTAATAGTCCTTTTCAACTTCCGGTCCCTCTTCTACTGTATAGCCCATTGAAATAAATAAATCTTCAATTTCTTCAATAACTGTTGTTAATGGATGCGCATGACCTGCAGGTACCGGACGTCCCGGAAGCGTTACATCGATCGACTCTTCAGCAAGCTGCTTTTCAACCGCTTCCTTCTCAAGTCCTTCCTGCTTCTCTTCAATTGCGTTTGTAATCGTGTCGCGCACTTCATTTGCCAGTGCGCCCATTTTTGGACGCTCTTCAGCAGAAAGCTTACCCATTCCTTTGAGTACTTCTGTAATTGGTCCTTTTTTGCCTAGATAAGCTACCCGGACATCATTCAGTTCTTTTAAGTCTGCAGCATGCTGAATTTTTTCAAGTGCTTCCTGCTTTAATTCCTGTAAACGTTGTTCCATTTCAGCGTTCCTCCTTTAATTCAATACAAAAAAGCACTCCATCCCCTGGTAAAAGGGACGAAGTGCTAAGATTCCGTGGTACCACCCTGATTGATCTGCACAATATAACAGATCCGCTCATAAGACTGATAACGGCGTTTAGCCGGTACACCTTTACGCATAACGCGGTCCCGGTGACAACTCTGGAGGTGAACTTCATCATGGTTTCTGCAGGCAGATTTTCAGTCTTGGATCCGCCTTCCCTACATAACAGATTGACCAGATTACTTTTCTCCGTCAATGTTTTTCAATTCATTCCTTAACAAGTATATACTACTCTATTGTGACTTTAAAGACAATCATTCACTTTTTAAATGATAAAGCAGAATACCTGCAGCAATTGCGACATTAAGCGATTCACTTTTTCCGTAAATTGGGATGTAAAGGTTGTGGTCTGTTTGGTTAAGGAGATCCTCATCCATTCCCGCGCCTTCATTGCCCATAATGAGTGCAAATTTTTTCTGTGAAGATGTTTTGCTGTATGGTTCAGCGTTTTGAAGTGAAGTACCGTAAACGGGAATTCCTTTTCTTTTACAGGTTTCAATTGCTGATAACAAATCCTGTTTGATAATAGGAAGGTGATAATGACTACCCTGTGCAGATCGCAAAACTTTTGCGTTATATGGATCTGCAGTCCCTTTGCCCAGAATCACCGCATCCATTCCAACTGCATCTGCTGTTCTGATCATCGTGCCGATATTACCGGGATCCTGTATCGCGTCAAGCAGTAAAATATTTGACAGGTCCAGATTTTCAACATCAGCTTCCGACTGTTTGCAAACCGCAAACACACCTTGAGTATGTTCAGTTTCAGCAAGTGCTAAGGCGATCTCCTCTGTTACAAAGTGGATGTCTGCTGAATCAAGGTAAGAAGGCAGCGCTACACCTTCTTTTACAATCACCTCAACTGCAGCCTCTGCCTTTACAGCCTCTTCAGTCAGATGCCAGCCTTCTGCAATAAACATCCCGGTTTTATCACGGCCTTTTTTTGTCGTAAGCTTTTTCCACTCTTTCACTTTCGTATTTTGCAGTGATTGAATCACATATATACACTCCCTGTATAATCGATTTTCCTATTATATCCGAGTTTTCATGTATAGACAAAGGGAATGCGGAGAAAATAATACTATTAACAAATTGGAGGTATGATGATGAATTTAAATATCAGACAAACAGTTGTACAAAATGTAAAAGATAATAACACTGAACAGTTACAGGATACGATTGTCGACTCCATTCAGCGGGAAGAAGAACAACTCCTTCCAGGACTGGGTGTATTATTTGAAATTATTTGGAAAGAAAGTGCAGAACAGGATCAGCAGCAAATGTTGCAGAAGCTGGAAAACGGATTAAAGCATTAAGTATTGATTAGAAAATCGATCCCGTAAATAGCAGCATAACCAAAAGCAAGCGTCCACAATGCAATACTGACAACCTGCCAAATAAGTACGCGGGTTTTATCAGCACCTAACGATAATGCGATAAAAGCTGCGATGTGGGTCCCGATCAGAATTGGTCCTAGTAGTGACAGCCCGGGCAAACCGTATTTGTTCCATATATTACGAGCTCTGGTCTGCCGCTTGCTTTCTTTTTGGCTTTGCTTTTTCTCATTCCTGTTTGCTAAATACTCTTTCACTTTTTGAAATAAAACGATCAGAAGAAATACAGTAAGCAGATTTCCTGCAAATCCTGTTATCATTACCCAAAATGGTGAAAGTCCTCTGATAATGCCAAGCGGCACTACCAGTGCAATTTCCAGCCATGGTGTAGCAGCGGCTAAAAAAAGCAGTGCATATTCGACGATAAGCATAATGTGACTCCTTTAAAATTATTATTATTTTATTCAGTATATCACTAAAAAAGATGCCCCCTGAAAAGAGGCATCTTTTTTGTTTCAGTCGAACGTAATTGAATTAACTGCGTCTCGATCCAGTTTCTTAATCACTTCTACGATCAGCTTCACAGCATTCTCGTAATCATCTTTGTGAATCATCGCAGCATGTGAGTGAATATAGCGTGATGCAACAGTGATTGCGATTGAAGGTGCGCCTGTAGCAGATAAGTGAATCGAACCAGCATCTGTCCCGCCGCCTGCAATTGCATCAAACTGGTAAGGAATATTATGCTCATCTGCAATGTTTGTGATGAAGTCTCTGAGGCCTTTATGTCCAACCATTGATGCATCATAAAGGATGATCTGCGGACCTTTACCCATTTTTGAGCTCGCTTCTTTTGCCGTGATACCAGGTGTATCGCCTGCAATTCCAACATCAACTGCAATGCCAATATCCGGATTTACAGCAGCCGCTGCAGTTCGTGCACCGCGGAGACCGACTTCCTCCTGAACTGTCCCTACACCATATACCTCGTTAGGGTGCTGCTGATTTTTAAGGTGTCTCATTACGTCAATCGCAATCGCACAGCCAATACGGTTATCCCATGCTTTAGCAAGGAGCATTTTTTCGTTATTCATTACTGTGAATTCAAAATAGGGAACTGCCATATCACCTGGCGTTATGCCCCATTCCATTGCTTCTTCTCTTGATGAAGCACCGATATCAATAAACATATCTTTAATATCAACAGGTTTTTTACGCGCTTCCGGTGGCAGAATATGAGGTGGCTTAGAGCCAATCACACCGGTAACGTCCCCTTTTTTCGTAACGATCGTGACACGCTGTGCAAGCATGACCTGTGACCACCAGCCACCAACCGTCTGGAATTTCAGAAAGCCTTTGTCGTCAATCTGAGTAATCATAAACCCGACTTCATCAAGGTGCCCGGCAACCATAACACGCGGCCCGCCTTCTTCACCTGATTTTTTCGCGATTAAACTGCCAATGCCGTCTGTTTTCACTTCATCAGCAAACGGCGATATGTATTTCTTCATAACCTCTCTCGGTTCACGTTCGTTACCAGGAATCCCTTTTGCATCTGTTAAATCTTTCAGCATTGTAAGCTGTTCATTATACTTTGTCATTTCTTCGCCTCCCTAACATATTTCCAACAGCTATTATATCACTTCGACAGAGTATTCACAAAATTAGTACTCATTTTTTTGGCGTTCAACATTTACTTCGTTTTTTAATTTATATGCTTTAATCGTATCATTTGCACTGAAGTTGAGGTTGTTTCCTATTGATAAATAGACGTTCCACATATGAATGTAATGGTCTTCGGATTGCACTTTCTCAAATTCGCTAATGCTCCTGTTAAATTGAAGAAATAATTCCGTAAGCGAAGTATCATTTTGATCAGGTTCAACTCCTGCAAATCTATAGTTCGTTTCCAGACCAATTGATAATAAAAAATGAATACCATCCACATACTCTTCCAAAATGATGCTTTTTTCTGAAGGACCTTTACGACTCCAGAATTTGAAGCATCTCGTTTCATTGGCAAGCTCTCCCGCCTCAACGGACAAAGCAAGCAACTTGTCTCTCAACAAATTTTGTTCAGTCAGATTATTCTCTTCTTCTATAAAAGAATCTAATTCATGCTGCATTTGATAAAGTTCTTCCCAGTTAAGCATATTCCACACTCCTTCAAGCATAGTGTATCAAAAAAATATGTTGAATCTGAAACTTTTGTTGTATCCCAAACGTAAAAATGGGAACGATGTTACAGGAGGACCTTTTATGATATTAATATTTCTTCGCGTACTGATCACAGTATTAATTTTTTATTTACTATATAAAGGTATAAAATATTTATTTGATCCAAAAAGAAAGCTTGAATTGGCTCATGAAAAACAGGAGTATTTCTTTCATGATGATGCGCATAATCCGCGAAAAAACTTCTTTATCACTTACAAAGGGGTTATGTTTCAGGGAGAAAAATATCTTGGGGAAGCTGATAGATCGTTTGATGTCGTTAATATTTTTGTGTGGCCTGATGACCCATCAAACCTGCAGGGGTTCAAAGTAGAAGATTTTCGCTTTATGGAAACAGATATCAGAAGCAATTACCCGCATGCTAAAATTGACTGGAAAAGTCCCATTAGAGAACTGCTCGGAAAAGAAACCTGACAATGGCTGCCACATGACAGCCTTTAATCAGGTTTCTTTTTTAACGTACTGCCCATATGATCAGCGCGCTGTGTAAAATGACAAGAACCGGCATACCAACTCTGAATGTAAGATGTTTCGTCTTATGTCTGAACACATTCATACCAGCCCACGAGCCAAGCGCACCACCTAATAGCGCAATCACCCAAAGCGTTTTCTCAGAAATCCTATACTCATCATTCCTAGCCCGCTTCTTATCTATTTTCATTGATATAAAACCAACTACAGACAAGATAAAATAATACAAAGTAAGTACTGATTCCAAAAGGACACCTCTTTCTCTATTTCATGATAGCTATGTTAAGACACTCGTTGTGTTAGTACACCTGGTGATTAGAGAAGAAATCAACAGCAAGATTTAACAGAACCACATAAAAAGACTGCCCATTAAAGGACAGTCTGATCATTATTACTTGTTTAGTTCTGTTTTAGCAGCGTCTGCAAGCTGTGCGAATGCTTTTTCATCTGCAACAGCAAGATCAGCAAGCATTTTACGGTTTACATCGATACCTGCAAGCTTAAGTCCGTGCATAAGACGGCTATAAGAAAGGCCGTTTGTACGAGCAGCTGCGTTGATACGAGTGATCCATAGCTTACGGAAGTCACGCTTCTTCTGACGACGGTCACGGAAAGCATAGTTTCCTGACTTCATTACCTGCTGATTAGCTACTTTGTATAGCGTGTGTTTTGAACCATAATAACCTTTTGCGAGTTTAAGAACTCTTTTTCTACGTTTACGAGAAACGATTCCACCTTTAACACGTGGCATAATAATTACCTCCTAATAAATCATGTTCGTTATTTTTGTATTAGATCATGTGTTTGATGCGCTTGTAATCGCCTGATGACACAAGTGAGCCTTTACGCAGCTTACGCTTAGCTTTTGTAGACTTGTTAGCGAAAAGGTGACTAGTAAATGCACGTGAACGCTTAAGTTTCCCTTTACCTGTCTTCTTGAAACGCTTAGCTGATCCACGGTGAGTTTTCATTTTTGGCATGAGTAGTATCCTCCTTAAATCATTACTTTTCGTTCGTTGGTGCAAGCATTAGGAACATGCTACGGCCGTCCATTTTAGGCTTGGTTTCGATTGTGGAAAGGTCTTTACATTCCTCAGCGAAACGCTCAAGCACTCTCTGGCCGATTTCCTTGTGTGTAATCGCACGTCCGCGGAAACGGATCGATGCTTTTACTTTATCGCCTTTTTCAAGGAACTTTCGTGCATTACGAAGCTTTGTATTGAAATCATGTTCTTCAATTCCAGGGCTCAGACGAACCTCTTTCAAATTGATGATTTTTTGATTTTTACGTGCTTCTTTTTCTTTTTTCTGCTGTTCGAATTTATATTTACCATAATCCATAATTCTCCCAACAGGCGGCTTTGCATTCGGTGCAACAAGAACGAGGTCAAGGTTGACGCGCGCTGCGATTTCAAGCGCTTCATTCTTTGATTTTACACCTAACTGTTCACCGTTTTGATCAATCAGACGCACCTCGCGTGAACGGATGCTTTCATTAATCTGTGTGTTATCCTTGCTAATAGTAATCCACCTCCGGATTGATTTTGAATACCATTGTGACATGTTTTCAGCAATAAAAAAAAGCCGGAAACTTCTGAAGTCTCCCGCTGCCATGCACATATTACCCTTAAAAGAGTTCATAAATGCGTGTTACCATCCAGCTTGTTAGCCGGGAAGGTGAGAAGCGGGTGCTTCTTCTTGTACACAAATTCGTATTCGATTCACTCTAGCTATTGTAGCAACTAATGAGTTGAATGTCAATCCAAGTTCTTAATCAACAAAACTGATGATATCAGATAAGTGAACTTGACGCAACACCATTTCGACAAATACCTCCGTAATATGATTCTTTTTTTGAAAACAGATTTAATTCTGTAACAAATGACATGATCATCTATTGCCTTTACAGCAGGCTAAAAAGCATTTTTTTCATTGAATTATTTTATCATCCTTTATAACAGCATTAACTCAGAATTATTTATTTATCAAAATGAGTTTTAAGATCTTTCTAAACGGCTAAACCTAAGGTAATTCAATAAATTGCTGGAGGTAATGTAAATGAAAAAACGATATGGTATTACAGCAGTCACCAGCTTGAGCCTGCTATTAACTGCATGCGGCGAGGAAGATGAAACTGTCGAAAATCCTGAACCAGTTGAAGATACTGAGCAGGCCAGTGAATCAGAAGGCGGGAATGCGAATCAGGAGGAAGCGGGAATCACTTTCCTCGAATTCGATATGGACGCATCTTATGAAGGGAACGACAACGACTTTGAAATCTCATACGATTCTGAGGGAAGCGAAATTGAAGCTTCCTATGAAAATGAGCGTGACATGATGACGATGTCAGGGGATGACGCATTCCAGGAGATTCAGCCGGTATTGAGCGAGTTTGATTTCACTCCTGAAACGGAAGATGATGAAGTGATCGACAGAGTGATTGAAGGTTTTGAAATTGAAGAAGGTTTTAATTCAATTGAAGTAGAAATCAAATTCGAAGATGGAACTGAAAAAGAATATGAACGCGGAAGTTAAAAAATCTGCCAGAGCTCTCCATGCCAACTCTACAGTATTGTAAAAGTGACCGGTTCATTTCCGTTTCAGTCGGAGGCTTTCCGGACGGCCTGCACTAAGCCTCCTCGTCTTCGACTGCGGGGTCTCAGCTGACAGGCTAATCGTCCCGGAGTCCCCGCCTTCCACTGCAATGAACCAAAGTTATTTATTCAATATAATATAACGAAAAGGAAGACGATGCTCAGTTTCCAGAGCATCGTCTTCCTTTCTTTTGCTTATCATCAATAATTCTAAATTCATCAAAAGCTTATAGCTCCGGCAGATTTTTAACCTTTTATCGAGTGATTTCCTGTTTTAACTGTTGAGCGAAGTCCGATAGTGAGGCAGTTTCTGTATCCTGCTCACCGTATTTACGGATGTTCACTTCGTTATTTTCCATTTCTTTATCCCCTACTACAAGCATGTAAGGAATCTTTTTCATTTGTGCTTCACGGATTTTGTAGCCCATTTTCTCATCACGCGTATCAACTTCTACACGTGCACCTGCGAGCTGAAGCTCATCCTGTACTTTTTTTGCAAAGTCGAGGTGAATAGATGGTGAAACCGGAATGACCTGTACCTGGACTGGAGCCAGCCATGCAGGTAATGCACCTTTATGTTCTTCAATCAGGAAAGCAACAAAGCGCTCCATTGTGGATACAACGCCACGGTGTATCACTACTGGACGATGCTGCTTTCCGTCTTCAGCAATATAGTTTAGGTCAAAACGCTCAGGCAGCAGGAAGTCAAGCTGAACAGTGGAAAGCGTTTCTTCTTTGCCAATTGCAGTTTTTACCTGTACATCGAGCTTCGGTCCGTAGAATGCCGCTTCACCTTCTGCTTCAAAATAATCATGACCCATATCGTCCATTGCTTCTTTCAGCATAGCCTGAGCCTTTTCCCACATTTCATTGTCGTCAAAGTATTTTTCAGTATCCTCTGGATCACGATAAGAAAGTCGGAATTTATATTCATGTAAACCGAAGTCTTTATATACTTCTTCAATTAAACGGACAACGCGCTGAAACTCTTCTTTAATCTGGTCAGGACGCGCAAATATGTGTGCATCGTTCAGCGTCATGGCACGTACACGCTGAAGACCTGACAGTGCGCCTGACATTTCGTAACGGTGCATCAAACCAAGCTCTGCAATTCTGATCGGCAGCTCACGATAGCTGTGAATATCCTGCTTGTAGACCATCATATGGTGAGGACAGTTCATTGGACGAAGGACAAGTGTTTCATTATCCATTTCCATTGGAGGGAACATGCCTTCTTCATAGTGATCCCAGTGACCGCTTGTTTTATAAAGTTCAGCGCTACCCAGTGCAGGCGTGTACACATGATCATAGCCAAGAGAGATTTCTTTATCTACAATATAGCGTTCAATTGTACGGCGGATTGTCGCACCTTTTGGCAGCCAGATCGGTAGACCCTGTCCTACCAGCTGAGAGCTTGTGAAAAGATCAAGCTCTTTACCGATTTTACGATGGTCACGCTGTTTTGCTTCTTCAAGCATTTCCAGGTGGTGGTCAAGATCTTCTTTTTTGAAGAATGCTGTGCCATAAATACGCTGCAGCATTTTATTGTCACTGTCGCCTCTCCAGTAAGCTCCGGCAACACTGAGAAGCTTAAATTCTTTAATGTGCTTTGTAGATGGTACGTGAATACCACGGCAAAGGTCGAAAAACTCTCCCTGTTTGTAAATTGTTACATCTTCATCAGCAGGAATGGCCTCAATCAGTTCAAGCTTATAAGGGTCATTGATTTCTTTAAAACGGCTGATTGCTTCATCACGGCTGACAACCTCACGCTCAACGTTTATATTGTCACCAGTAATTTTTTTCATCTCTTTTTCAATACGGGGAAGATCTTCAGTTGAGATTGAAGAATCTGTATCAATGTCATAATAGAATCCGCCTTCAATAACCGGACCAACGCCGAATTTCGCATCCGGATAAAGACGCTTAACAGCCTGTGCCATCAGGTGGGCTGAACTGTGTCGCATAATTTCAAGTGATTCCTCATCATCCGGCGTTAAAATTGCAACTGCTGAATCCTGCTCAAGCGGCGTGCGAAGGTCAAGCAGCTGGTCATTCACTCTACCGGCTACAGCTTTCTTTTTTAGGCCTGAAGAAATTGATGACGCAATTTTTTCAACTGTAATTCCCTTTGGATACTCCTTACTGTTTCCATCAGGAAAAGTCACTTTAATTTGTTCTTCCATATTAAACACTCCCTCAGTTAAATTTTTGCACATAAAAAAACCCCATCCCTGGTAAAGGGACGGAGTTATAATAACCCGCGGTTCCACCCTTCTTTCTGAACATAAGTCCAGAATCTCTGGTTCAGCTAACGGGCTGCTTCCGGTACAAATTACTGCGATGTTTCACTTGTACGGCTCAAGGGTGGTAAATGCATCACGCGTCATGAGAGGATTTCAGCCTGGTCCTCTCTCTCTTTTGAATCGGCTGTAAATGATTGTTGTCCCTGTCAATGCCTCTAGGTTATAAATTGATTTGATAAGTGTCATTTTAGATTAGGTTTCCTTGAAAAGCAAGCTATATTCTGAATTTAAACTTTCGGCGTTCGATCTCCGTTCCAGGCGGAGGCTTTCCGCGTGGGCCGTTTTTTGGCCCCATCTTACCTCCTCGAGCTAGAGCTCTGCGGGGTCTCACCTAACCGTCTTCTCACGCTGCAGTCCCCGCCTTCCACTGCAATCAACGCTGAACATAATAGGTGATTGATCTTAAGACTTAGTAATGAATTGAAATAAACACTTTATTTAAACAATAACCGATTTTTAAGTATTTCGTTTATTTTTCCCCTTCATTTCAACAGGAAAAGATAAAAACTTTATCCTTTCCATAATTCTCGCCGCTTTTACGGGCTCCTCCTCACCCCGCTGTGAGTAGGTAAGATGGTGCTCAAGCTCCAGGTAATCAAAATTCGAACTGAAAAATGTAGGTAATCCTTCCGCCATGCGGTATTGAAGAATCGTTCCGAGCACTTCGTCTCTTGCCCAGCTTGATAGCGATTCAGCTCCTATATCATCAAGCATCAGTATAGATGATTTTTTAACGGCATCAATTTTACCTGAAAATGATTGATCTCCCAGAGACTGCTTCATCTCTTTTAAAAATTCAGGAAAATAGATAAGGAAACTTGCTTTATTTTGTTTTTTTAATTCATTTGCAATGGCACCAAGCAGATAACTTTTCCCCACACCAAATTTCCCGTACAAATAAAGTCCTTTATAATGTTCAGGATCTTCTACGAGTAGACGTACGGTATCTTCTGCTGCCTGAAGCGCCTTCATTCTTGTTTGATTGTCTACGTCCACATGATCAAAAGTAGCATTCAGTACATCTTTAGGTACATACATACTTTGCACAAGTTTTTCAGTTTTACGCTGTTCTGATGAAGCTATCTGTTTCGGACAAGGTGCGTACTGCATATCAATATAACCATTTTGAATCATCAGTTTTGGTTCGTAGCCCTTCATTGTATTTCGACATTCTGCCAGGCTTGGACAATCAGCACATTTTCTGGATCTTGTCATAAATTCATAAAGCTTAATCATTCCCTGATCAGCAGCATTCCTTGCCAGGAGGTTTTGATTCTTCTGGAGAAAATGCTGAATTTCAGGATCAGATGAAATTTCTTTTTTCATCATTTCATAGCGTTGCTGAAATTCATTAGAACCGGATAACCGTCTGATTGTTCTATTAATCGGATCCATTATTCGTCACCCGCCTTACGCTTTTTCAATTCACGCTCTTTTAAATAGCGTGCCCGCTCTTCAAGGAATGCCGGATCTTCTGATTCTTCTGATTCGTCAGAAGTAAACCATTCCGGAAGTTTTTCCTTGCGAATGGTTTTTTCTTTTCTGGCAGGCTTGTTACCGCCTGACTTTTTCCAGGTTAAATAATTTTTATGTTCTTTTTTCGCTTCTGCCATTGCCTGCTCGGCTGTTTCGATTCCGATTCTGACCCACTGTGATGCAATCTGTTCTGTGAAGCCTTTTGTCAGTTTCATGTTTGTCCGCAGTAATACAAACTGAATCAACACATTCACCACTTCATCAGGTAATTTCTTCTCATGAATCAGATAGTCGATCAGTTGCAATTCAGCAGTAGATGGCTTAACACCTTTTGATGCATCAATCAGTACCTGAACAGGAGAACTCTTTTTTAAATACTTGAGCGTCTGGTCTTCTGATCCTGGTAATTCCTGAACCGGCTTTGCTTCAGCATACTTTTTTAAAGCTGGTAAAGCAGATTTGTTTTTAAGCTGGAATGAATCCCGGCATGCTTTTCGCAACGCTTCTTTATCAACTTTATCTTCTTCAGTCACTGATGAGAGGATCGGGTTTTTCATATCCTGCTCCGATAATCCGTATAACAATGAAAGTTTCACAATCAACTGTTTCACATCATAGGTTAATGCTTTACGCGGAACCATCGCTTCTGACAGACCGGCATAAAGTGCATGAAAATCAAAGTTTTGAAAATCAGCTGCAACCCCACTGTTTTCTGCTCTGAAAACCAGTGTTTTTCCTTCTTCTGTTTTTTCAGGAATATGAGGTGAAACTTTTGCATCTGAATAAAAAACATCCTGAAATGATCTGGTGACCTCTTCGTAAGTATGAAGATCATCAAATGGAATCGTAAACTTTTTCTTCAGCCTTTGAAACTGACCCGTTCCAATTTGACGGTATAAAAAAACACTTAACATCGGATCTTCAAAGAAAGCTTTCGCGCTAAGCGGTGGCTGCAGCTGATAAGCATATTCCTTAGATTCTCCTGTTTTAAGATATGTTTTCAGCAGGCCCATCCCTTCCAGTCGGATTCTGGCCTGAAATATCCTCTCAATTGAAACTGCCATCAGGTCCATCAGAGTTTTATGAGTTCGCACATCACTTTCAAGGGTATGGCGATCGACTTCAAGCCACAGTATATTGTAAAGACTGATTGCATCTGCTCCAAGCAGCGGCTGGTACAGGTACAACAGCAGCTCCCTGTCTTTCTCATTCAGCTGACCGTTCAACTGAATTTTGTATGCATCTGATGGCTGTATTTCTTTCCATAAACTCGTCATAAGCTCAGACCTTTCTTAATTGCCGATCTAAAAAAAAGAGCAGATCACTGCTCTCTACTTTCTTTCTTTATTTAAAAGTTCTTTCATTTCCTCAATAAACACATTTAAGTCCTTAAATTCACGGTAAACGGACGCAAATCTGACGTAAGCAACTTCATCAACTGACGAAAGTCTGTCCATGACCATTTCACCAATGTCGACAGAGGGCGTCTCAGATATACCCTGACTGCGAAGTTCTCTTTCAATATCTGATGAAATCTGTTCAAGTTCCTCGAACGGCACTGGACGTTTTTCACATGCCTTGATCAACCCTCGAAGTATTTTGTCTCTGCTGAACTGTTCACGTATACCATCCCGTTTTACAACAATTAACGGAATTTCTTCAACTTTTTCGAAAGTTGTAAACCGATATTGACAATCTTCGCATTCTCTTCTGCGTCTAATCGATTTCCCATCGTCAACCTGTCTGGAATCGATCACTCTTGTTGCATTTTCATGACAGGACGGACATTTCATTACACCAGCTCCACATCGAATCTATTTCCTTTCATGATATCGAAAAAAGTCTGAAATCACAAGGGTCCGACTTATTTGTCAGCCTCTCTCATTTCCCTTCCCAGTGCCTGGTAACAAGCTAAAATCTCTTCTTTCAGTTTTGGATAAGCACCGCCAACGACCATTTGATCAGTCGATGCTTTCAGGTCCACTGCTGTGTGCATTGGCCGCGTACTGACAACGGTTGCAATAAGAAACATTTTTGGACTCTTCGTACGTGTGATCATAATTTCACCATGGTCTCTCGATTCTGATGAAATTTCATATTCCGAACCAGTAAAGTACTGCTTTACCTGTTCATACACTTTGTCGAGTGATACTTTATAATAGCGTGTTTCGAGCTCTTTCTCCTGATGACGGTCCGCCGTTTCACATTCCTGGCTGAACCTTTTAAATATTCCTTTTAACTTGGCCAATGTAACTCCTCCTCGATCTATATACTATTAGTTTATCAGTTTTTTGCAGAAAATAAAAAAGAGATGCGAATTTGCACCTCTTTTGTCTGATTAACCTGCGTGTACAGTTGATTGTGGCACTTTGACCGGACCCATACCACGTGGTACTTCAATCGTTTCACGTGTCTCAGCTCCAAGTGATTCAGCAATGTGATTCGCTGCAACATTCGGATCAAGATCTCCGCATGTATAAACATCTATGCTTGCATAACCGTGTTCAGGAAAGCTGTGAATCGTTAGGTGTGATTCTGAAATAATCACAACTCCACTTACTCCCTGCGGCGCAAATTTATGAAATGCAACTTCTCTTACTTCAGCACCTGATTTCAGCGCAGCATCTACAAATGTCTGTTCAATTAATTCCATGCTGTTTAACTTTTCAAAGTCACAGCCCCATAATTCAGCTATTACATGACGACCCATCGTTTCCATTGATCGTTCCCCCTTATTGAAGATTTGAACTTACCCGGTTGTTCAGACACTTACTGCCACGGGGGAAAGTTAGTCCAATGAGGTCCTAACCCTTTAAGCAGAAGTTATGTTGTGTGAACCGGAATAAGATCACGAAAATCAGTATAAGGTTTTTTGAAGGATTTTGCAATGATTTGTTTTTAAATTGAGATGATTGATTAAAACAGGTATCTTCAGTAACCGGGGACCTGCGCTTCAGGCGGACGCTTTCCGCGCGGCCGGCGGTGAGCCTCCTCGCCACTTCGTGTCTGCGGGGTCTCACCTGTCCGGCTACTCGCGCTGGAGTCACCGCCTTACGCTCCGGTCCCCTAATGTAAATAAAAGAAGAACTGCACTAATACATGCAGTTCTTCTTATTACACTTATATATTTATTACTAAGCTGTTACTTCTTTTTGGGATTGTTCCATTTGTTTTGCAAGGTGCTGCACGAGATCGACTACGCGGCATGAGTAGCCCCATTCGTTGTCGTACCATGCAAGTACTTTTACTTTTGTAGCGCCCATTACCATTGTTGAAAGTCCGTCTACGATTGCAGAACTTGGGTTTGTATTAAAGTCGATTGATACCAGTGGTTCTGTAGTATATGAAACAATTCCATTCATTTCGTGATCAGCTGCTTTTTTGAACGCAGTATTTACTTCTTCAACAGTTACTTCACGCTTTACATCAACTACCAGGTCTACGAGTGAGACGTTCGGTGTTGGTACGCGGAGTGCCATACCATGCAGTTTGCCCTGCAGGTTCGGCAATACTTTCCCGAGCGCTTTGGCAGCACCGGTGGATGTTGGAATGATAGATTGTCCGCATGAACGCGCACGGCGCAGATCTTTGTGAGGGTTATCAATGTTATTCTGGTCATTCGTATATGCGTGCACTGTTGTCATTAATCCGTTTTCAATACCAAACTCTTCATCCAGTATTTTTGCAATGGGTGCAAGACAATTTGTTGTGCAAGAAGCATTTGAAATCACATCATGCTGACCAATATTAAGATCTTTTTCATTCACGCCCATTACAATCATCACATCTTCCTGTTTGCCAGGTGCAGTCAGAACAACTTTTTTTGCTCCTGCATCAAGGTGTAACGCTGCTTTATCTCTTGCATTAAATTTACCAGTCGCTTCTATTACAATGTCAATGTTCATCGAAGACCATGGTAAATTGGCTGGGTCTCTGTCATTAACAATTTTAATTTCTTTACCGTTCACAATTAATGAGTCCTCCTGCACAATAACTTCTGCAGTGAAAATACCATGAGTAGAGTCATATTTAATCAGGTGTGCCAGTGTTTCGGGTGGATAGCTGGCATTGATTGCAACGATATTCAACCCATCTTCCATTACCGCTTTTCTAAACACCATACGGCCAATTCGGCCAAACCCGTTGATTGCAATGTTCGTCTTGTTCATGAGGATCCCCCTATTAATGTTATACTTATGTTCAAATTAACTAGAATTAGTATAACATATTAAAAGCGCTTGCAAATACATAATGACAATTTTTTTAACAAAAAGAGGATGTGTAAAAACAAATTCTTTTGTAGAGTTAAACAATATTTTTATTGAAAAACTTAAGTGCAGCGGAGCGTAGGGCGGTGACTCCAGCGCGAGGAGACGGACAGGTGAGACCCCGCAGACGCGAAGCAATGAGGAGGAGGAGGTCAAATGGGGCCACAAAACGGCCCACACGCGGAAAGCATCCGCCTGAAGCGCAGCGAAACGAGAAAGAAGATGAGACAGCTTTTGTCCCATCTTCTTTGAGTATTTAAGGCGTGAGTCCCCAGTCTTTAATCAGCTTGTTCAGTTGATCGATTGATTGTTCGATCGAACCGCTGTTATCAATAACAGCATTGGCCTGTTCCCGCTTTTTTTCAATGGAAATTTGAGAAGAGATTCTTGATGCAGCTTCTTCTTCATTATAGTCATTGCGTTTCATCAGGCGTTCTTTTTGCGTTTTTTCCGGTGCATAGACAACCAGTACCTTGTCAACCATCCACTGTAATTCGCTTTCAAATAATAGTGGGATATCCAGAAAAACAGTTTTTTTACCTTTTTCTAAAGCCTGATCTTTTTGCGACAGCATATCTGCACGCACTGCAGGATGGACAATTTCATTTAACTGCTTGCGTTTATGTTCATGATTAAATATAATTTCTCCCAATTTCGGTCTATCCAACTGACCATGTTCAGTAAATACTTCATCACCAAAGGTTTCCCTTATCTTTAAGCTTGCTTGTTCACCCGGTTGCACTACTTTTCTGGCTGACTGGTCAGCGTCTACTACGGTATATCCCAAACGAATTAATTCACTTGCGATTGTACTTTTCCCTGTGGCAATACTTCCTGTTAATCCGATAATCATTTTATTCCCCTCTGGTTACCTTTGACATGTAGTACAGTAGTGAGATGTTCTGCCACCAACCACTGCTTTTTTAACTGGAGACTGACAAACGGGACAAACAGATTTCGCATACATCTGAAGTCGTTCCTGCATGCCTCCTGCTTCACCATTTACATTTCTGTAATCGGAAATGCTGCTTCCTCCTGCAGCAATACCTTCATGCAATACATCCACAATATGCTGAAACAGTTCCTTTTTCTTTTTCAGGCTGAGCCGGTCAGTCCGTCTTTTAGGGCTTACTCCCGCTTTGAACAAAGCTTCAGTAGCATAAATGTTACCGCACCCAGCGATCACACTGTGATGCATAATCGCCTCTTTTATCGGTTTGCGAGAAAATTTCGGGATGGACAATGCAGCTAAAAACCTGATATCTGCATCCTCATCAAAAGGTTCAGGGCCGATTTCGGCAAGCGGCGGATGTGCTTCTTCTGAAGGCAGAAATCTCATTTCACCAAACCGTCTGATATCTGAATAAACCAGCTTCTGTCCGTTTGACAGGGTAAAAATTACGTGTACATGGTTGCGAAACCTGTCTTCAAGGATTTCACCAAGCTCTTCTACCACAAACCATGCCCCCGTCATTCCGAGATGAGACAAAATCAGCATACCTTCTTCAGCTTCTCCGAGTCGAAAGAGTAAGTATTTACTGCGGCGGTCAATTGATGAAATGACTCTGTTTTCTACAGCGTATTTGAAAGAATCAAGACCTTCTCCTTTCACGACTGCTTTTCTTCCTGCATCATGCGCTTTAATCACAGTTTCTGAGAAGGTCACATCCTGTATGGTGAGTCCTTCTATTTTAGGAGAGAGGCCCCTTTTTACATGTTCCACTTCCGGTAATTCAGGCATGTCCCATCTCTCCTTTCTTATTTCGCATCGTACCAGGTGTTTCCGTATGAATAATCAACCTTTAAAGGTACAGAGAGTTCAACGGCTGATTCCATTACTTCCGGCACGATCTTTTCAAGTTTTTCAATCTCGTCTTTGGGACACTCAAATATTAATTCATCGTGCACCTGAAGCAGCATGCGTGTCTGAAGTGATTCGGCTTTCAGGCGGTCTGCCATTTCAATCATTGCTTTTTTTATAATATCAGCGGCAGTTCCCTGAATAGGCGTGTTCATGGCCGTACGTTCTGCAAATCCTCTCAGATTAAAATTTCTGCTCGTAATTTCTGGAATATATCTTCTTCGGTGCAGCAGTGTTTCAACATACCCTTTTTGTTTTGCTTCATGGATAATGTCATCCATGTATTCTTTTACTTTTGGATAGCTGTCTAAATACTTTTTGATAAATTCAGCTGCTTCTTTTCTGGTAATATCAAGACTTTGAGAAAGACCATAATCACTAATACCATACACAATTCCGAAGTTAACAGCTTTCGCGTGTCTTCTCATACCTGAAGTCACATCTTCTTTTTTAACGCCGAAGACATCCATTGCCGTTTTCGTATGAACATCCATCCCTTTATGAAAGGCTTCTTTTAAGCCGGTATCATCCGAAATGTGTGCCAGTACCCTCAGTTCGATTTGTGAATAATCGGCCGCAAACATGACCCAGTCTTTTTCAGAAGGAACAAATGCCTGTCTGATTTTCCGGCCTTCTTCAAGTCTGATCGGGATATTTTGCAGATTAGGGTCAGTTGAACTTAAACGGCCAGTCTGCGTGAGTACCTGATTGTAGCGTGTATGAATTTTATTTGAATCATCATGAATGACTTTTATCAGTCCTTCAATGTACGTAGACTGTAATTTCCCCAACTGTCTGAAATGCAGAATATGTTCAATTATTTCATGTTCAGGTTTCAGTTTCTCTAAAATATCAGCTGATGTTGAATAGCCTGTTTTCGTTTTCTTTAGTACAGGAAGCTTCAAGTTTTCAAACAGAACCACACCCAGTTGTTTAGGTGAATTAATATTAAATTCTTCTCCGGCAATCCTGAAAATATCTGTTTGAATCTCTTCAAGCCTCTTCTTCAGTTCCACACCCATATCCTTTAGCCGGTCAATATCAACTTTAACACCTTTTCTCTCCATTTCAGCAAGCACTGTCGCAAGAGGCAGTTCGAGCTTTTCGAAAAGTTCAAGCTGTTCATTTTTCTCAAGAGATTGGATGCATGTTTCTTTAATGTGATGAATGGCAGCAGCTTTTCTTGCCGTATGCTGTTTCAGTACTTCTGCTTCCGGCACTTTCTTCTTCGCACCCTTGCCGTATATTGACTCATCAGTTGGCACTGCATCAGCGCCATGCCTTTTAGCAATAGAGGCGAAATCATCCGCGGCTTCAGAAGCGTCAATGACGTAAGAAGCAATCAGCAGATCAAAGTCTATCCCTTTCAAATCCATTCCAAGACGTCCGAATGCTACGATCGAACCTTTCGCATCGTAGACAGACTTTGAATGATTCTCGTCTTCAATCCAACTTTTAAATACTTTCGATTTGGACGCATGTTCCGGTGAAATGAAATAAGTCTTCTTGTCAGCGTGTACTGAAATTCCTAAAATATCTGCTGTATGGTAGTTTTCGTCGTACAACTCTACATATAATTCGGCCTGGGATGGCAGGTCATCTTTTTCAAAATCAGTGACTTCTTCCCAGTCAATGTCTTTTAATTCAACCTCTTCTTCTTCACCATCCAGCTTATCTAGCAATGAGTTGAAACCGAGTTCTTTGTAAAGTTTAGTCAGTTTCTCGTAATCTGCTTCCTGCTTTTCAAGCTCAGTCAGCTTCACGGTAACCGGGGCTGTAAGTGTGATGGTCGCAAGCTGTTTACTCATTTCAGCAAGATGTTTATTTTCTTCAAGCCTTTCCTTCAGCTTTTTACCACTGATATCATCTATAGAGTCCAGTACTTTCTCGAGCGTTCCAAATTGCTTCAGCAGCTTGATCGCCGTTTTCTCTCCTACACCGGGTACTCCTGGGATATTATCAGAAGAATCTCCCATCAACCCTTTCATATCAATGATCTGATCGGGGGTTAGACCATATTTCTCTTCAATATGTGCAGGTGTATAACGCTCAAGATCAGTGATTCCTTTTTTCGTAATATCGACTCTGATATGTTCTGAAGCAAGTTGGGTTAAATCTTTATCACCAGAAATGATAACCGTTTCAAATCCATCTTTTTCAGCCTGCTTACTCAAAGTCCCGATAATGTCATCTGCTTCATACTGATCAAGCTCATAGTATTTAATGTTATGCGCATCCAATAAATCACGGACGAATGGAAACTGCTCAGAAAGCTCAGGCGGTGTCTTCTGTCTCCCGCCTTTATAATCTTCAAACGTTTTATGGCGGAATGTTGTTTTACCTGCATCAAAAGCCACCATTAGATGAGTCGGCTTTTCTTCCTCCAGCAGTTTCATCAGCATTGTTGTAAAACCATAAATCGCGTTTGTATGTATACCTTTATCATTATTAAGCAGTGGAAGTGCAAAGAACGCACGGTAAGCAATGCTGTTTCCATCTATCAGCATCAATTTTTTCGACAAACTGATCATCTCCTTTGTTCTCATATCTCTAAAAAGCGTCCGCCTTTAACGGTGATTGATAATATCATTTAAATTTAAACAATAAAAAACTGTTTTCCCTCTTCATTTTAGCATGTCCAAAATGAAAGGGAAAACAGCGGGTCTTATTCTGTTATGCCTTGTAAAAGTGCCGCATAAGGAGAGTCAGATGGCAGAATGATCATTGTTTCTTCATTGACTGTTGTCTTATATGACTCGAGCGTTCTATAAAACTCATAGAACTCAGGATCTTCAGAAAATGATTCATTATACATTCTTGCCGCTTCTGCTTCACCTTCAGCACGGATGACGTCTGCATCAGCATTTGCTTTTGAAAGAAGCTCTCTAACTTCACGGTCTGTGTTTGCTTCAATTCTGTTTTTGTTGGCATCACCTGTAGAAAGGTAATCCTGCGCTGTTGCCTGACGCTCAGAAATCATATTCGTATAAACTGCCTGTTCATTTTCCTCAGGAAGGTTAGTTTGTTTCATTCTTACATCCACAACTTCAATTCCAAATTGCTCCCGGCTGAGAAGTTCATTGACTCTATCAGTAATACGGTCATTCAGACTTCCCCGGGAGGATTTTTCATCGTTGATAATCTGATCATAGTCAAACTGACCCAGTTCAGATCTGACGACTGAATAGATATATTCTTCCATTCTCGACTCAGCATTTACCATTGTACCGGCGTTTGAAATCATAGCAACCGGATCAGTGATGCGCCAGACTGAATAATTATCAATAATCAATCTCTTTTTGTCCTTTGTGTTAATTTCCGCTTCCGATACATCATATGTCATTTGATATTTAGGCAGCGTTGTCACTGATTGCACAAAAGGTATTTTTGCGTTCAAACCAGGTTCATCAATAATTTTAACAACTTCCCCAAACTGTCTTACAACACGGTATTCGCCTTCTTTTACAATGAATACATTTAATAGTGTCGTAATCAAGAGGAACAGCAATAAGCCGATGAGAATAAAGGCCTTTGTGTATTTTCTCCACTCGAGCTCTGCTTTTGGTTTGTTTGTTTTAGGCTTTTTATTAAATTCGAAAATTTTATTCTGATCATTGTCCATTTGCAGATTCCTCGCTTTCTTCAGTCACGGCAGGCTGTTGCTGGCGTTCAGGCTGCAAAGGAAGGTACTTCATTGTATCTCCATCATCATTCATGATATAGAGCTTTGTGCCGGGAAGCACTTGTTCTAATGTTTCTAGTGTCAAACGCTTTCGTGTGATATCAGGGTTATTTTGATACTCAGTCAAAATCTCGTTGAAGATTGCAATATCTCCACGCGCCTGTTCGATTCTTGAAGCTCTTTCACCCTCGGCTCTTGAAATAATTGCGTCTTTTTCACCTTCTGCTTCATTCACTTTCTGACTGCGGTATTTATCTGCTTCATTTTTCTTCGTGATCGCTCCTTCACGAGCATCTGTTACAGCAGTAAAAGCCTGACGCACTTCATCATTCGGGAGTTCAACATCCTGTAATTGGACTGCCTGTACTGAAACGCCGATCTCGTATTTTTCAATTAATGACGCCAGTAATTCTCTTGTTTCAGCTTCAATTTCTGCCTTACCTGAAGTCAGGGCGTCATCAATTGTGGAGCTTCCGATAATACTTCTGATTGATGCAGATGTAGCATCATATATAACATCCCGCGGGTCCTCAGCATTAAATAAGTAATCCTTAGGTTCTGTAATCTTCCACTGTACGACCAGGTCTGTAAGAACAATATACTCATCCCCTGTAATCATTACGGTTTCTTCAGGAAAAGAAGTAATTTCTCCATTTTCTTCTTCATAACCAAACTGTAAACTGAACGTTTCTTTTGATAAAATTTCAACCTGCTGGATTGGCCACGGCAGCTTAAACTTCAGCCCCGATTCGGTGATCGTTTCATTTGCTTCACCGAAAGTCAATACGAGTGCCTGTTCTGATTCATCTACTGTGTACCATGAAGTAAATAAAATGATTAATAATAGAGCAGAACCTATAACAAGCCCAATACCAGCCATGATTCTCTTCAAACTCATGACATTCTCCCCTTCTGTATGTATTAACTTAAATACGTCTTATGTTACAGAAAAGTTTCAATTTTTTAAGACAATCGCTTTGTAAAAGTTCATTGTTGTTTCCACACAGTTGGTGATGGAGCGTAAGTCGGTGACTCCTGTGGCAGGAAGGGACAGATGAGACGATCACGGCGAAGCACGGCCACGGAAAGCATCCGCCTGAAGTGGAAATCAACAGCCAACTTTAACAGAGCCAAGACAATAGAAAAAGCGTGAACGGGGTCTGTTCACGCTTTCTCTTGGGGTTCCCTGGATGAAGGGGTTTTCACTTAGTATCTTATCAATGAAATATTAAACAACTGTCACTTTTGTGTAAATTTCATGTAAAGATTCACATTGCTGTGATTAATTCATTTTAATTGGCAATGTGATCGTGAAAACTGTTCCTTTTTCAGGTTCACTTTCAACTTGAATATCACCTTTATGAACTTCAATGATATGCTTTACAATTGCGAGTCCAAGACCAGTGCCTCCGGAATTTCTGCTGCGGGCTTTATCAACTCTGTAAAAGCGCTCAAAAATACGGGATAACTCTTCTTTTTCCATCCCTATACCCTGGTCAATAAACTTAATTTTTACTTCATCTGTCGATTTTTCGGATTTAATCATGATATCCTGATCAGGGTACGAGTATGTTAACGCATTAGTCAGGAGATTAATAAAAACCTGCTTCAACCGGTCAGCATCGCCTTCAATCATTAGTGGCTTTTGAATATCCAGCTGAATATTAGCATTTTTCTTGCCTGCTTTGTGCTCCATCATGACTGAAACATCCTTCAGAATATCAGCGAGGTCCACCTGTCTCAGTGACAACTTAAAACCTTGTTGTTCTACCCTGGACAGTTCTAACAGATCCTGAATCAGCATCTGAAGTCTGTCGCTCTCTTTTGCGATGATATGCAAAAATGACTCGAGCGCTTCTTTATCATTCATTGCGCCATCCAGGAGTGTTTCAGTAAATCCTTTGATAGAGGTAATTGGTGTTTTAACTTCATGAGACACATTTGCCACAAAGTCTTTTCTCATTTGTTCAAGTTTTTTCAGCTCTGAAATATCATGGAAAACAAGTACAATCCCCTGCCACGCACTTCTTTCACCAATGATAGGTGCACCATATACTTCAAGATGCTTTTGCGGAAAAGTCTCATCAATTAAAATTTGTCTGCGCACCCGCTGTTCAGTAAGAAAAACTTCTTCAGCCAGGGCGTGTACCTGTTCATTTTTAAAAATGTCCACATAACTCTCATTAAGAACTTCTTCAATCTGCGAATGAAAGAAAGAAAGGAATGGACGATTCACAAGAACAATGTAACCTTGTTTATCAATCATAATCAGTCCACTTCCCATATTCTCAATCAGCGTTCTCAGACGGTCCTGCTGCACAGATTGTTCACTCACCATTTCCTGAAGGTTTCTCGCAAGTATATTAATCGCATTACTCAGCATGCCCGTTTCATCAGCTCTATCTTCAAACGTTCTCGCTTTGTAATTTCCTTTAGCAAGTTGAATTGCAACTTCAGTAGCTGATTCTATCGGCTTTGTGTACTGATTCGTAATTCTTGCACCGACATAAATGATCATCCCCATCGCAGCGCCAAGCGTAATAATCAGGATCAGCCATATTTGACGATAGACTTCTTCCAGATTATCGAAGGAAGCAGCCAGGACAACATATCCGTTCTCCAAACCGGTTTCAACACTGCTGATATAGTAATAGTTGTTTTCATCTGCCGGGAATCTGATAATGCCATCAGAAGGATCAGGCAGAGAATCATTAATTTCTTCCATCATCTGATCATGGTCAATATTTGAAATGGCGACCCTTGAATCGTATACGATCTCTGAGTCCTCTGTTAAAATTGCGATTCTCGTTTCAAGCACATCACTCAGTTCATCAAAAAGCTCTGACCTTAATTCGCTAAATGAAGGCTCCTGTTCTGTCTGGTTGATGACAATATTCATCTCTTTTTCAATTCTTGAATGCAGTGCATTGAGGTAATAAGATTTAACAAGCTCTCCAATAATAATGCCTAATCCGATCAGCACCAGTACGATGAGTGTGATTAATGCAAAAAGCAGCCGGCTTTTAAATGAAGTCAGTTTCACGTCGCTTTCGGCTTCTCCATTTTGTATCCAAGACCCCTGATTGTTTTAATATAAACCGGCTTTTTTGTATTCTCTTCAATTTTTTCTCGCAAATGACTGATATGCACGTCTACAATTCTTGTATCTCCGGCAAAATCATAATTCCAGACCGTCTGCAATAGCTGGTCTCTAGTCAGCACGCGCCCTTTGTTTTCAATTAAATAGACGAGTAACTCAAACTCTTTTGGTGTTAAATCAATCTGTTCACCCTTAAAGAAAGCTTCATATTGCTCCGGGAAAACCTTCACTTCACCAATTTCCATAAATTCTTCTTCTACTTCAGGTTCTTTTACTTCTAAACGTCCGGCTCTTCGCAAGATCGCTTTAACTCTTGCAACGACTTCCCTTGGACTGAACGGTTTAGTCATATAATCATCAGCACCCAGTTCGAGACCAAGCACTTTATCAAACTCTTCATCTTTCGCAGTCAGCATGATGATGGGAATATGAATTTGTTTCTGGCGAAGCTGTTTACACACTTCGATCCCATCCATAACAGGAAGCATTAAATCAAGTACCAGCAGATCCGGGTGCTCACTTTCGACGAGCGCGATTCCCTCTGCACCATCATATGCCGTCAGCACATCATAGCCCGATTGTTCCAAATTGTACTTCAACAGTGTAACGATTGATTGTTCATCATCTACAACCAGTACTTTTTTATTCATCATAAACCTCCAGAAGCTATTATTAACCCCAGATCATCCGATTCCATTATAGTACATATTCTTCAGAGATGGTGATTTTATTATGTGAATTGTAATGTATAATTTGACCGCTCCTGATCTCCGTTTCAGGAGAACGCTTTCCGTACGGCGTACCTTTTTGTGGTCCAGCCTTTACCACTCATGCTTTGTCTTGCGGGGTCTCAGCTCCCCGCTGTCCCGGAGTCGCCACCTTACCCTCGGATTATTAGCCAAGAGAAAAAGAAGTCACACTATATTTTTCAAAAATAAAAAGACCTTAAAGGCCTTTTTAGAAGTTATCCAATGCTGAGCTGTTGAATTTTTGAAGTTTGTCTGGAGGGCAGACGATCACTGTTCCTTCGATGACTGTATCTCCACTCTCATCGACACCACGCACGCTGATTTCAACTTCTGATTTAGGACGGTCAATTGCTTTAATTTCAAAAACATAATCAACTGTTGCGTAATGATACAGCGGTTTCGGAAAACTTAAGTTGTGACTTTTAATATGTGTGCCGGGACCAGGCATATATTTTGAAACAGCTGATGTGACAAAGCCAGTCAGCATGATTGTCGGGACAATCGGTTTTTTATATTTTGTCTGTGAAGCATAGTCATGCTGGATATACAATGGATTTGAATCGTTTGTTAATCCCAGAAATAACAATAGATCTTTATCCTCGATCTTTTCAGTGAGCGTTAATTTTTCTCCAATTGACATTTCTTCTATCTGACGTCCGATTTTTCTTTTCTTTCCCAATAACATGTGCTTTCCCCCTTGATGACGTTAATCTTAACCCCTAATTGACTGGATCGTGAAGCGTTCGTTTTGTAAAAAAGGAACTACTCTCAAAAGCAGTTCCTGTTGATGATTATGTTGATGATAAAGCGCTCATCACGCTGCGAACTGAATCAGCAGATTGTTGTAGCTGTGTTTTTTCATGGTCTGTCAGTTCAAGTTCCATGATTTTTTCAATCCCATTGCCTCCAAGTACAGTTGGCACACCGAGATAAATACCTTCAAAGCCATACTCACCCTCGAGATAAGCAACTGAAGGCAGTACACGTTTCTGATCTTTCAGAATTGCTTCGGTCATCTCCATCAGTGCTGCAGCTGGTGCATAGTACGCGGAACCATTGCCCAGCAGTGCTACGATTTCACCGCCGCCTTTTCTTGTGCGTTCAACGATTGCATCAAGACGGTCTTTCGGGATAAGCGTTTCGAGCGGTACACCGCCAGCACTTGAATAACGTGTTAACGGAACCATATCGTCTCCATGACCACCCAATACAAAGCCTTGAATATCCTTAACAGATAATCCGAGTTCTTCAGCTACAAATGTGTTAAAACGTGCTGTGTCAAGTACTCCTGATTGTCCTATCACTCGTTCTTTCGGAAGCCCTGATTCTTTAAATACAGTATAAGTCATTGCATCTACCGGATTTGACAATACAAGGATCGTTGTATCAGGAGAATGCTTAACGATTTCTGCAGTCACAGATTTCATGATCTTTTCATTGGTCTGCACAAGGTCATCACGGCTCATGCCGGGCTTTCTAGGAATTCCCGCAGTAATGATTACAACGTCCGATCCGGCTGTATCTGCGTAATCAGATGTTCCCTTAATCGTAACGTCATACCCAAAGACAGGACCCGCTTCAAGCATATCAAGTGCTTTACCTTTTGTTGGATCTTCATTTTGAGGAATGTCTACAAGCACGATATCTCCAAGTTCTTTTTGAGCTAAAAACAATGCAGTTGTTGCACCTGTGAAGCCTGCTCCGACTACTGAGATTTTTTTACGTGTGAATGCCATTCGTAATTCCTCCTCTTATGTATGTAAAGGCCGGCAATTGCCGGCCTTTAGAACTTACATATTTTCAATAAGTGCAGTTCCGAATTCAGAGCACTTAACTTCTGTAGCGCCATCCATCAAACGTGCAAAGTCATATGTTACGACTTTAGAAGCAATGGTTTTTTCCATTGATTTTGAGATTAGATCCGCAGCTTCATTCCAGCCAAGGTGTTCAAGTAGAAGCACACCTGAAAGGATGACTGAAGATGGGTTTACTTTATCAAGACCGGCATACTTTGGAGCAGTTCCGTGCGTAGCTTCAAAGATTGCATGTCCAGTATCATAGTTAATGTTTGCTCCAGGTGCGATACCAATTCCGCCAACCTGTGCAGCAAGTGCATCAGAAACGTAGTCACCGTTCAGGTTCATCGTCGCAACAACATCGAATTCTGCAGGACGTGTAAGGATCTGTTGGAGGAAGATATCAGCAATCGAATCTTTGATGATAATCTTTCCAGCTGCTTCAGCATCACTTTGTGCTTTATTAGCTGCATCTGTACCCTGTTCATCTTTAATTTGATCATATTGGTTCCAAGTGAATACTTTATCTCCGAATTCACGTTCAGCAAGATCATAACCCCAGCGCTTAAAAGCACCTTCAGTAAACTTCATGATGTTTCCTTTGTGTACAAGCGTTACTGATTTACGTCCTTCAGTCAGTGCATAGTTAATAGAAGCACGTACAAGACGTTCAGTACCTTCCTTGGAAACAGGCTTAATTCCGATTCCTGACGTTTCAGGGAAGCGGATATTTTTAGCTCCCATTTCATCCTGAAGGAAGCTGATCAGTTTTTTCACTTCATCTGACCCTTCAGCAAATTCAATACCTGCATAAATATCTTCAGTATTTTCACGGAAGATCACCATGTCAGTATCTTCAGGACGTTTAACTGGTGATGGTACACCTTCAAAGTAACGTACAGGTCGCAGGCAAGTGAATAGATCAAGCTGCTGACGCAGTGCTACGTTAAGTGAACGGATCCCGCCACCGATTGGCGTTGTAAGAGGCCCTTTAATTGCGATGAAGTATTCATTGATTGCATCAAGTGTTGCCTGTGGCAGCCATTCTCCAGTCTGGTCAAATGCTTTTTGTCCAGCAAGAACTTCTTTCCATTCAATTTTCTTTTCACCATTGTAAGCTTTCTCAACAGCAGCGTCTAAAACACGCTGAGCAGATGCCCAGATATCAGGACCTGTTCCGTCTCCTTCAATAAATGGTACGATCGGGTTGTTTGGCACCTGAAGATTGCCGTTTGATACTGAAATTTTTTCACCTTGTGTCATAAGTCTTTCCCTCCAAATATCATTGTCCGGGGACTGACGGTTTCCGGCAGTCCCCAGGCTCTATAAACTATTACATCAGTTATCTGTCAGTTTGTAAAATGATCCGTGAAAATTAACGCTTTTCAAGCGGTACATATTCCTGCATACCAGGACCTGTATATTCTGCTCTTGGACGAATCAGGCGGTTGTTTGAATACTGCTCAAGAATGTGAGCTAACCATCCTGATACACGGCTGACAGCAAAGATTGGTGTGAAAAGATCGTGATCAATTCCTAAGCTGTGGTAGACAGACGCAGAATAGAAGTCCACGTTTGGCGGAAGTTTCTTTTCAGAAGTGACGATTTCTTCGATCTTAACTGACATCTCGTACCATTTTGACTCTCCACGAAGCTCAGTCAGCTTCTTCGACATTTCACGAAGGTGTTTCGCACGAGGGTCACCCTGCTCGTAAACGCGGTGACCAAAGCCCATAATTTTCTCTTTATTTTCAAGCTTTTTACGGATAACAGATTCAACGTTTTCAACTGAACCGATCTCAGTCAGCGTTTTCATAACCTGTTCGTTCGCTCCACCGTGAAGTGGTCCTTTAAGTGCTCCGATTGCCGCAGTAACACCTGAATAAACATCAGACAGAGTTGCTACACATACACGCGCTGTGAAAGTAGAAGCATTCAGTTCGTGGTCAGCGTGAAGAACAAGTGCTTTATTCATTGCTTCCACTTCAATATCCTCTGGCATTTCGCCATTCAGCATGTATAGGAAGTTTGCTGCAAAGCTCAGGTCATTCTTAGGTGCAACAGGCTCCTGCCCTTTACGGATACGGGCGAAAGCAGTAACAATTGTTGCGATTTTAGCCTGGAGACGAACTGCCTTACGGTAGTTTGCAGCTTCTTCCATGACGTCAGCTTCTTCATCAAACAGTCCCAGTGCAGATACAGCCGTACGGACTGCAGCCATCGGGTGGATGTTCTGTACAGGCATTGCTTTAATCTGCGCGATTACTTCATCAGGAATCGCCATATTGTCAGCAAGCTGTTTTTTAAGTTCGGCAAGTTCGCTTTCTTTAGGCAGACGTAAATGCCATAAAAGATAAATGATTTCCTCAAAGCTTGCGTTCTCAGTTAAATCATCGATATTGTAACCAACATATGTAAGTGTGTCATCAATTATTGAGCTGATTGATGATGTAGTAGCTACAACATTTTCTAATCCTCTCGTTGCTGTCATAAATAAATCTCTCCTTTAAACTTAGTATTTGTATTTAAAGCCATGCAGGCGTTTAAAATACGATTGTCATCACATTAAAAACTGAGCGGATGCTCAGTCAGCTGACAGTATAGAATTCGTCATTTAGGATGCGCTTTCATTGTCCATTATAATCAAAAAGCGGAACTTTGTGAATGAAAACGCATTATTTTACCGGTATTATTTTATTTTGAAGAAAATTGACAGCTTTAAATGAACCTGCCTGCCCATTCAAAAATTTTCATTGCACTGTATGCAATTCCTGCTCCTATTAATGGTCCAACGGCAATTCCGTTGAATAATGCAACCGCAAGAATGGTGCCGAAAACGAGTGCAACCGTAATATGCGGATCTTCCTGCAAAAGAGAAATACCTCCTTTTGCAATCAGCGCTACTGCAATGCCTGAAGCTAATGCTACCCATGCGTAAGGAGATTTAACTGCGTCAGTTAATTCTTTAAATCCAATCACACCGCTTGCGATTGGGGCCAGCACTGCAATCGTAATGATCGTAACACCCCAGTTAATCCCTTTAGATTGAATTAATCCAAAAATCTTTTCATCTGCGCCTGCAACCTTTAATAGAATTAAAAATAGCACTGCAATCATCAGTGAATTGTTTTTGGCAAAAAAACCGATCGCAAGTAATAAGATTAGAAAAATCATTGCCGGGTTAATCATCTCAGCACCTCCGAATTCGTTTATTTCCGTCTTAGCAAGGGAGGAAATATATATGATAAAACGCTGTTTCTATTTGATTATAACAATCATGCTACTCATGTTAATCTGTCGGACGGTCTTTGTTTACTTTTGGCCCTTCGCAGTTGGGGCACTTCTGTCTCTGGTGGTTTATCCAATTGTCATGTTATTGTTCACGTACATAAAATTGCCTTATAAATTCAGCGTAGTACTCGGTTTGATTATCGTATTTATATCCGGCCCACTCATCTTAACAGGATGCATTGCCCTTCTCGAAAATGAAATCATATTCTTCCTAAATCAAATACCTGTTTACTCAGCTTTAATGCTAACTTCTTTGAAAAATCTTCTTCAAAGCTTACCTGCTTTTTTTCATGAACTGACACACCCTTATCTTACCCACGCACACTTAACATTATTGTCTGATGAAATTGAGCAAATGCTGCTGACTTCAGGTAAACAATTGATCACAACATCATCAAAATTTGCTAGTCATCTTCCATCCTTACTTTTTTCATTCGGAATTATGTTGATTGCTGCGTATTACATACTTGTTGATTTTAAAACGTGGACAAATAAGTTGCCCGGGCCATGGGCACGCTACTTCAAACTTTTACGGGAGCTGGGACTGAAAGAAACTGGTTCATACTTTATATCGCAGCTGCTCCTCTCGTCGATCACATTTACGATTACGCTTTCCGGTTTTTTAATCTTAGGTATCCCTCATCCATTTCTATTTGCGCTTTTGTCGGCTGCTCTTGACTTTGTTCCCATTGCCGGTTCAATGCTGCTGTTCTTACCCCTGATCATTTTTAATATGGTTTATACCGGCCCTGCCTTAGCAGCAGGAATCATGGTCATTTACCTCATCATCATCGGGGTCAGACAAGTGACTGAGCCCAAAATTATCGGAGACAGAATGGGCATTCATCCGTTAGCTGCATTAATGGTGCTATATGCTTCTGTAGAATTATTAGGATTTACGGGTATTGTGATTACACCGCTTCTCCTTATTTTTTTATCAGTTTTATTAAAAGTCAAATTGTTTTCAATGATTTGTCATTACATACGGTTTGGTACCATTCCACGCATTTAACTGCTCACTAAAAAAACACACAGCCTCGGCTGTGTGTCATGGTCTGTGGATAATAACATTCCCATTTTTCATTTTTCTCTGAACCCATTTATAAATGAGTGGTTTCATTTTGTTTCTTGTAATCGGAATCAACAGTAAAAACCCGATGGCATCTGTAATAAAGCCTGGTGTCAGGAGTACAACTCCACCGATCAGAATACACAGTCCATCAATGACCGCATCTCCCGGACCACCATCTATGACCGTCATATTTTGTACTCTCTTCAGTGCCTGAAGCCCCTGCGACTTCGCAAGATAAGCACCCAGTACACCTGTCAGTATGATTAGCAATACAGTTGGAATGACACCGATTAAATTTCCAGCACTAATTAAAATCGCAATTTCAAGTGCCGGAACAATGATAATTAAAAGCATTAACCATCTCACAAGGAATTTCTCCTTTCACATTACACGCTAATTTAATTTTACCATAAGCAGCAGCTTTTTAAAAAAACCTGAACGGAAGAATCCGTTCAGGTTTTGAATTATTTATAGTACGCTCGCGTGTCCGTTGTAGACTACGCCACGTTCTGCATCAACTGTTACTTCCTGACCATCAGTGAATGTAGCTACTGCATTGTCCACTCCAACAATTACAGGAAGGCCCAGATTCAAACCAACTACTGCAGCATGACTTGTCAATCCGCCTTCTTCAACGATTAGTGCTGAACACTTTTCGATTGCAGGCATCATTTCCTTATCAGTACCGATTGTAACCAGAATTGACCCTTCTGTTACTTTTTCTAATGCATCTTTCGCATTCGAAGCTGTAACCACTTTTCCGAACCCTGACTTACGGCCAATTCCCTGACCTTTTGCAAGAACGTCACCAACAATATGAATCTTCATCAGATTCGTTGTACCTGATTCACCAACTGGAACGCCTGCAGTAATCACTACCAGGTCGCCGTGGCTGACACAGCCGCTGTTTAAGCTTTCAGTCACTGCCATATCAAGCATTTCATCTGTTGTTTCTGTTTTAACCCCAACCTGAGGGTATACACCCCATACAAGTGCAAGACGTCTGGAAACTGAAGAGTCCGATGTAACGGCTACAATTGTTGCTTCCGGGCGATACTTCGAAATCATTTTTGCAGTGTGTCCACTTTCAGTAGGTGCAATAATTGCGTTCACTTCAAGATTTAAAGCAGTGTGAGCAACTGCCTGACCGATCGCATCCGTCATGTTACGCTCAAAACCTTTACTGCGTTTAGAAAGAATCGCTTTATAATCCAGCGCCTCTTCAGCTCTTGAAGCAATGTTATTCATTGTCTGAACTGATTCTACAGGATAATCTCCCGCAGCTGTTTCACCGGATAGCATGATTGCATCTGTGCCATCAAAGATTGCGTTTGCTACGTCAGATGCTTCAGCACGCGTTGGGCGTGGATTGCGCTGCATGGAATCAAGCATTTGTGTCGCTGTAATAACCGGCTTACCTACAGCATTACATTTACGGATCAGCTGTTTTTGTACTAATGGTACTTCTTCAGCAGGAATCTCAACACCAAGGTCACCACGGGCAACCATCAGGCCGTCAGATACTTGAAGAATCTCATCAATGTTATCGACGCCTTCCTGGTTTTCAATCTTAGGAATAATGTTGATTTTCGGTGATCCGTTTTTCTCGAGTAGTTCACGGATATCCATTACGTCAGAAGATCGTCTTACAAATGATGCAGCAATAAAGTCTACGCCCTGCTCAATACCGAAAAGAATGTCTTTCGCATCTTTATCAGTAATCCCGGGAAGGTTTACTGATACACCAGGAACGTTTACGCCTTTTTTATTTTTCAGTGTACCTGTGTTAAGAATTTTTGTTTTGATTTCACCTGCGCCTTTATCAACAGACAGCACTTCAAGTCCGATCAATCCATCATCAAGCAGAATTTTAGAGCCTGTATCGACATCATTCACAAGATCGCTGTAAGTAATAGAAAACTTTTCAGTCGTCCCTACTACTTCTTCCATCGAAACGGTGATTTCGTTACCTGCTTCAAGTTCAATTGCCCCGTTTTCCATCGTGTTTGTCCGAATTTCCGGACCTTTTGTATCTAAAAGAATCCCAACATTTTTACCTAACTTTGCAGCTGCTTCACGAATGTTTTTAATTCGTGCGCCGTGCTCTTCAAAGTCCCCGTGTGAGAAGTTCAGTCGGGCTACGTTCATCCCCGATTCCATAAGCTGAGTCAGTTTTTCAATGCTTTCACTTGCCGGTCCAATCGTACATACAATCTTAGTTTTCCTCATGTTAAACCTCCTGAAAATCTATTAAAAATAGTTTTTAATTCATGCAAATCGTGTTAAATCTGCAAATTCATCAATTTCATCAAACTTTGTTTTTAAAACATGATGAAGTTAAATAGATAGCTCCTGGGATAAGCGATACAGGTCAATGTCTGCCTGATGTTTCATTTTCAATGCTTCAATAATATCATAGTCAACCAGTTCATTGCGCTGTATTCCTACAGCCCGTCCGCCTTTGTCATTCATGAGCAGTTCAACTGCACGTGCACCAAGACGACTTGCAAGCACGCGGTCAGATGCCGTTGGTGAACCGCCTCGCTGCATATGACCAAGGACTGAAACTCTAGTTTCAATGCCTGTTTTTTCTTTCATAAGGGCAGCTAATTCTCCCCCGGACATAACCCCTTCTGCGACAATAATAATACTATGCTTTTTACCGCGGGCATGCCCTTTTTCAATTTTATTCACGACCTTTTCTATATCATACGGGTCCTCTGGAATTAAAATCGTTTCCGCGCCTCCTGAAAGACCTGCCCATAAAGCAATATCTCCAGCGTTTCTGCCCATTACCTCAATAATGAAAGTGCGTTCATGGGAAGTCGCAGTATCACGGATTTTATCAATCGCATCGATCACTGTATTAAGCGCAGTGTCAAAGCCAATTGTGAAGTCAGTCCCAGGGATGTCATTATCAATTGTCCCCGGTACACCTACACATGGATAACCATGTTCTGTCAATGCTTTAGCGCCCATATAAGAACCGTCTCCACCAATTACGACAAGGCCTTCGATACCAAATTTTTCAAGCTGTTCAATACCTTTTTTCTGCCCTTCCGGCGTTTTAAACTCTTCGCAACGCGCAGAATAAAGCTTCGTTCCACCGCGATGAATAATATCACCTACAGAACCAAGCTCAAGCTTTTCAATATTACCTGAGATTAAACCTTGATACCCCTGATAGACGCCGTATACTTCAAGCCCATGATAAATGGCTTTACGTACAACAGCTCTTACAGCAGGATTCATACCAGGTGCATCTCCGCCACTGGTCAGCACGCCTATTCTTTTCATTTTGATGTTCCCACCTTTAATTGAAAAATTATGTTAACTATTTCACAGAAATAGTGTTCCGAAGTTGGATGTACAAGTTCGTTTTCATCCTTTTAAAAATAACATGAAGACGCTTTGTTCTCAATCAAAAGTCTTTTATCCCTGACAAACTTCTGATAATCGCAAAAATGAAAACGTTTTAATTTCGAATCACATACACATTTTAGACACAAAATAACTTTTTGATCGCTTTCATTTATTGTTTACACATTTCACTAAAGAAAAAACCTTTTCAGAAATGTTCTGAAAAGGCAAGTGAGTTACACTGTTTCTTTAGTAAATTCACCGATTGATTGAAACTTGTCATATCGTTGCGCAACTAGTGATTGTTCATCCATTTTTGATAACTCTTTCAGAGATCGCAATAGAACCTGATCAATTGCTTTCGCCTGTGTTTTTATATCTCTATGTGCACCACCTCTTACTTCAGGAATAATTTCATCAATAATTCCCATTCCTTTCAGGTCTGGTGCTGTAATTTTCATTGATTCTGCTGCCTGTTTTGCAAGGCTGGCATCTTTCCATAGAATTGACGCAGCCCCTTCAGGAGAAATCACTGAGTAAGTGGAATTTTCAAGCATGTGAAGATGGTTCCCAACGCCGAGTGCCAGTGCACCACCGCTTCCACCTTCACCGATCACGATACAAATAACCGGTACAGTCAGACCTGCCATTTCGAACAAATTACGCGCAATTGCCTCACTTTGTCCGCGTTCTTCAGCAGCTTTACCAGGATAAGCGCCTTTTGTATCAATAAAACATATAATAGGGCGCTTAAACTTTTCAGCCTGTTTCATCAGTCGAAGTGCTTTTCTATATCCTTCAGGATGAGGCATTCCGAAGTTCCGCTTAATATTTTCCTTCGTGTCTTTCCCTCTCTGGTGGCCAATCACTGTGACTGCCTTCCCTTTATACCTCGCGATTCCGCCAACAATTGCATGATCATCACCATATAAACGGTCTCCATGCATTTCCATAAAATCTTCAAACAGCTCTTCTATGTACTCCAATGCTGTCGGCCGCTCGGGATGACGGGCCAGTTGAACGCGATCCCAGGGTTTTATAGAGGAATAGATGTCTTCTTCCAGACGTGTAAGACGCTCTTCAAGCTTTGCAATTTCCTCACTTAAATCAACTTCTGAATCAGTTGTAAAAGCTTTTAGTTCGTTGATTTTTTCTCTCAATTGATTCAACGGCTTTTCAAACTCTAATTCATTTACCATGATTCTCCCCCTTTTTCATGCATTGAAAGAAGCACACTTAATTTTTGCTTCATGTCGAGACGGGAGATCACCTGATCAAGCTGGCCATGTTCCATTAAAAACTCTGCGGTTTGAAAATCTTCAGGCAGTTTCTCTCTAATCGTCTGTTCTATAATCCGTCTGCCAGCGAACCCGATTAATGCGCCAGGCTCTGCGAAATTATAATCTCCAAGTGATGCAAAGCTTGCCGAAACCCCACCGGTAGTCGGATGAGTCATGACCGACACAATTAAACCGCCTTTATCACTGAAGCGCTTAAGAGCAATACTGGTTTTTGCCATTTGCATGAGAGACAGCACACCTTCCTGCATACGTGCGCCTCCACTTGCTGTGAAAATGATGAATGGCAGGTTTTGATCTTCAGCAACCCGAACTGCATCTGCGATTTTTTCACCAACTACAGAACCCATACTGCCCATTCTGAATGTTGAATCCATGATCGTTAACACCGTTTTATGTCCATCGATTGTACATACACCTGTAACTACCGCTTCATTTAATCCCGTTTTCTTTTTGTCCTTTTCAAGCTTCTCCAGGTAATCAGGAAATCCCAGTGGATTTTCAGAAGTCAGATGCTGGTTAAATTCCTGAAAAGAACCCTCATCTGCGAGACATTCAATTCTTTCTGCAGCATTCATTGAATGATGATATCCGCACTGCAGACAGACTTTATGATTTTTATATATTTCTTTTGTGTAAATAATCTTTTTACATTTAGGACATTTCGTCAATATCCCTTCCGGCACATCGTTTTTATCATGCTCGGATGGAATTGTTGCATATTTTTTCTTTTTTGCAAATATATCCTTCAGCAACCTGTCGTCCTCCCTTGTTGTTTTATGCTTGTTCATTCAGCAGATTCAGTAAGCTGTCAGTATCTTCAGATTGCAAATAATGATAAAAATCGGATATTTTTTCATGTGTTAAGGCAACAGTATCCTGACTATCTGCATAATAAAAATCATTTAGCACCAGCCAGATCTTGACATAGAGCTGGTTGCCTCCAGCTTCAACTATTTCTTTTTTAAAATGTGAAAATGTCTGGAGTTCAGATTTATTATATTTTGCTGATATGTGCTCATACACATGTAACATCTCTTTATTTGTCAGCGACATCAGCCGGCGAATTGAATCCGCCTCAATCCAGCTCTTCACTTCTGCTACATCACTGATTGCACGGCCATCCTGCAATATAAACATACCAAGCAGATCGATCAGGTGATGGTCCCTGAAATCCCTGAGAAAGGTACCTTCTCCTCTTCTTGTCTCAATTAGCCCCAGCAGCTCGAGTGCTCTTAACGCTTCTCGCACAGAAGAGCGTGCAACGCCGAATCGTTCCGACAGTTCACGCTCTGAAGGGATTCTGCTGCCAGCTGAAAGACGATCCAGTTGAATCATATCCCTGATTTGATGGACAACAGATATATACCTTTTGTGTTCTTTCAAATGCCTCTCACTCACTTTTCCCAATCTGAGATAAGCGAGCAGTTTTTTCTCTGACTTCTTCAGGGTCCACTTTAATTCTGGCAACACCTGTTTCCATCGCAGCGTTTGCAACACGGGATGCCACAGCTGGTGCAACTCTTGCATCGAATGGAGCAGGAATAACGTAATCTTCATTCAGTTCATCTTCTGAAATTAATGATGCAATTGCTTCAACCGCAGCAATCTTCATTTTTTCATTAATATGTGTTGCTCTTACATCTAATGCGCCTCTGAATATTCCAGGGAAAGCGAGCACATTGTTAACCTGATTCGGAAAATCAGAACGTCCTGTACCCACCACTCTGGCACCATTCGCTTTTGCCAGCGCAGGCATTATTTCAGGGACGGGATTCGCCATTGCAAAGATGATAGAATCGTCGTTCATTTTTTGAACCATTTCTTCTGTCAGCGCACCCGCAACAGATACTCCGATGAATACATCTGCACCTTCAATCACATCTGAAAGTGAACCTTCAAGCCGCTCCCTATTAGTGATCTTAGCCACGTTGTGCTTGACCTCATTCATACCATACGGTCGTCCTTCATAGATCGCACCCTTAGAATCACACATAATGATATCTCTTACACCATAGCTATATAAAAGTTTAATGATTGCAATTCCGGCAGCCCCTGCTCCGTTCATCACAACTCTGATAGAAGAAAATTCTTTGTTTGTAATCTTCAGCGCATTGACTAATCCTGCGACTGTCACAATCGCAGTACCGTGCTGATCATCATGGAAAATTGGTATATTTGTTTCTTTCTTTAATCGCTCTTCAATTTCGAAACATCTGGGTGCTGCGATATCTTCCAGATTAACGCCTCCGAAAGTAGGCTCCATTAGTTTTACAGTCTCTACGATTTTATCAATCTCAGTCGTATTCAGACAGATTGGGAAAGCATCTACACCTGCGAAACTTTTAAATAGTACAGCTTTTCCTTCCATAACAGGAAGTGACGCTTCAGGACCAATGTTCCCAAGGCCAAGTACCGCTGTTCCATCCGATACAACGGCTACCATGTTTCCCTTCATTGTATAATCATAGACCGTTTCAGGTTTGTCATAGATCTCTTTACAGGGTTCTGCCACTCCAGGTGAATAAGCAAGGCTTAGTTCCTCAGCATTTCTCACTGCCACTTTAGATTTTGTTTCCAGTTTCCCCTGATTCACTCTGTGCATATGTAGTGCTTCATCTCGTAAGGACAACGAACTTCACTCCTATTTTATGGGTTACCCCTTTATTTAACAATTGGTCAGACCACATTCTTATTCACTATAACAAAAACAATTCTACATTTGCAATTTATTGTTCGACGACATTTCCTTCTCCCAGCAGCTGAATCAGCCTGTTACGAAGTTCATGTTGAACTTCTACCCCATCGATATTCAATTTAATTTTATTTTTTGATTCTTCATCATAAACCACAACAGGTGAATGACCGGGAAACTGACCACAATGTCTTGAAATAATTGAAATAGAATCTTCCAGTTCCATCGTTTGAGGAATTCTCAGGAATAACGTTTTTATTTTTTGATCAGAATGGAACTGGTCGGCAGGAACCGCCTGCTGAACTACAAACTGAAGCTTGCCATTTCTTTCTTCTATTTTACCGGTGAACACTGCCGTTATACCTTTTTGAATAACGGAGGAGAACTTTCTGAATACATCCGGAAATACTACTGCATCTATATCTCCCGAATCATCACTTAACGCAATAAAGCACATATTTTCACCTTTTTTTGTTCTGATGACCCTGACGTCAGTTATAAAAGCACCCATTATTCCTTTTTTACCAGCCAAAGCTTCATCTGCTTTGAAAGCACCTGCCTCACTCAGCAACTGACGATAAACAGAAACCGGGTGAGAAGATAAGTAAACGCCTAAAACCTCTTTTTCGTATGACAATTTCTGATCGACTGGCATAGGGGCTGCTTTTGCATGTTTTGGTTTTATATCGAGATCTTCAAACAGGCTTCCTTCTCCCTGAACAAGACCCGCATGATCAATCGCAATTTCAATAGAAGCAAGCAGAACCGAACGATCCTGTCCAAAGCAGTCAAGCGCACCTGAAAGAATGAGCGGCTCAAGTAATTTGCGATTAACAAGCTTAGGGTTTAATCTGCTGCACAAATCAAAAAAATCACGATAAGGCTGGTCTTTTCTGACACTGATGATTTCTTCAGCAGCAGCTTTGCTTATGCCTTTTACTGCACTTAAGCTGTATATGATCGACTGGTGTTCACCTTTGAAATAACGCATGCTTTTATTAATATCCGGTGGTAATACTTCAATAGAGAGCTTTTTGCACTCTTTTATATATTGCGCTGTTTTATCTTCATTCCCTGTAGCTGTCGTCATGAGTGAGGACATAAACTCCACTGGGTGATGTGCTTTTAAATAAGCAAGCTGATAACCGATTTTACTGTATGCGACTGCATGGCTTCTATTGAATCCATAGTCAGCAAACCGAACGATCAGATCATATAACTCAGTCGCAGCCTGAATGGAGTAGCCTTTGTTAACTGCACCATCAGTAAATCTTTTTCTCTCTCTGTCTAGATCATCTTTTTTCTTTTTACTGACAGCTCTTCTTAACACATCCGCCTGTCCTAGAGAAAACCCTGCAAACTTTGAAGCAATTTCCATGATTTGTTCCTGATACACAATGATGCCGTAGGTTGATGATAAGACAGGTTTAAGATCATCGTGAATATAAGTTACCTGTTCCTGTCCATATTTCCTTTTAATATATTGTGGGATAAACTCCATTGGTCCAGGACGATTTAATGCGTTCACGGCTACAAGATCTTCAAACTCTGATGGCTTGAGCGTCATCAGTACTTTTGTTACACCTTCAGCTTCGAACTGAAATATGCCGCTTGTCCAGCCTTTTCCGAGCAGTTTGAAAGTTGCCTGGTCATGATCCGTAATTTCTTCTATTTTAAAATGAGGATCCGATTGTCTGACTGTCTGAATGACTCTATTCAGAATGGTAAGGTTGCGAAGACCGAGATAATCCATTTTCAGCAGCCCAATTTCTTCAAGCACACCCATAGGCCACTGCGTAATGTGTGCGTACTCCGTTCCTTTTTGAAGAGGTACAACTTCTGCGAGCGGAACATCACTGATAATCACACCTGCAGCATGGACTGATGTATGTCTTGGCAGCCCTTCAAGCTTCATCGCTGTAGCAAACCATTCTTTATACCGTTCTGACTGATTGACAAAGCGCTGTAATTGGGGAGATTGCTGATAGGCTTCTTTTAGCGTAATGCCATGCAGGGAAGGAATTGATTTTGAAATAACCTCCATTTCCCCTGAGCTCATGCCATACACTCTTGCCATATCCCTAGCGACTGCTTTAGCGGATAATGTTCCGAATGTAGCAATCTGAGCTACTTTTTTCCTGCTGTATTTCTCAGCCGTATACTGAATCACTTCATCACGCCGATCGTCGGGAAAGTCTAGATCAATATCCGGAAGCGTCACACGCTCCGGATTTAAAAACCTTTCAAAAAGTAACCGGTGTTCAATCGGATCTACATGCGTAATATAAAGCGCAAAAGCGGTCAGTGATCCAGCTGCTGAGCCCCGCCCTGGCCCGGCGAGAATATGCTGCTCCCGCGCGAACTTCATGACATCCCAAATGATAAGAAAATAATCATTAAACCCCATCTGATCAATCACACTTAATTCATATTGCAGCCGCTCCCGGTACTCAGGTGTGATGTGTCCTACCCGCTTTTTCAAGCCTTCTTCACATAAATGTGCAAGCACTTCTTTTTGCGTGACCTCGTCCGGCACAGGATAAACCGGCAAATGAGAAGAGGAAAAATCAATATTTATCTGACAGCGTGATGCAATTTGATATGTGTTTTCAACTGCTTCCGGATAATCCGACAGTTTATTCTCGACTTCACGAGGAGACTGAAAATCAAAATCTCCATCCAGCTGAACTTCATCAACGGTTAACCCTTCTTTTAAAGCCGCCATTGCTTCATAAGCTCTTTTGTCCTCACGATCGCTGTATCTCACCTCTGAAGTTGCAGCTAAGGGTATACCGGTCTCCAAAGACAGTTCAGATAACAATTGAATACATTCATTGTCTTCCTGACGACTGTGGTTGGAAAGACCAAAGTAAAACTGATCCTCACCCATCATTTCACTGAGTTGTTTTGCACGATCTGCTGCTTCTTCAGAGTGACCATTCATTAAACATGTTTCAATTTCCCCGTCACTACCGGGTGTGATCGCAATTAAACCGCCAGCGTAGGCTTTAAGCCACTTTTCAGGAAGAGAATGTCCGGTGGTCGAGATCGCACTGGAGATTTTGATTAAGTTTTTATATCCTTCATCTGTTTCTGCAAGTAAAACAAGCGGAAATGATTGTTCATCATTTCCGCTGATATCAGCTTTCAAACCGATAATCGGCTTAATCCCTTCTTGTTGACACGCTTTATAAAAAGGAATGACACCGTACATTGTATTGTGATCAGTCAGAGCAAGTGCAGACAGCTTCTCACGCTTCGCCAGTGCGATCAGTTGTGATATCGATACAGTACTGCTCAGAAGACTGTAAGCACTTGTGACATGCAAATGAGTAAAAGCCATCCTCTCTCTCCTTTCATCATGCTTTCAGACACCTAAGAATTACAAATTGCCTCTAATTTTTGAATAACCTGTTCAGCTTCTTCCCAGTGGTGGATGGATGCGCCAGCTGCAACCGGATGTCCCCCACCGTTATATTGTTTTGCTAATTCATTTACGATTGGACCTTTCGAACGGAGGCGTACACGTATTTCTTTTTCTTCCTCAATAAAAAATACCCACGCCTTAATTCCTTTAACACTTCCCAGCGTGCTTACAAGAAGAGAAGCTTCTGAAGGTGCAGCATTGAATTCAGCAAGTTTTTCTTTTGTCAGCTTCACATGCGCTGCCCCATTTGGTGACATGTGGAAGTTCTGAAGCACATACCCCTGAAGCTTTAGCACATGTGCCTCCATCTCATAAAGAAAATTATACAGTTCACTGCGGTCAAATGAATATTTGATCAGCTCTCCCGCGTAATCAAAAGTTTTTTGCGTCGCACTCGGATATAAAAAGCGTCCGGTGTCACCCACGATACCCGCATAAATCAGTCTTGCAGCAGCATCTGACATTTTGAGTCCTTCTGCTTTGCCTTCAAGATACAGTTCAAAAATCATTTCACTCGCTGAACTTGCTGATGTATCAACCCATAAGAGATCCCCGTATGCATCTTCATTAGGATGATGGTCAATTTTTATCAGTTTTGCACCGTTTTTATATCTCTGATCATCAATTCGATCAGTGTTTGCTGTATCACACACAATAATGAGTGCGCCATTAAAGTCTTCATCCGTACATTCATCAAGCTGATGTAAAAACGCAAGTGTGGGCTCCGGCTCACCTGTTGTGTAAACTTTTTTTCCCGGAAAAGATGCTTTAATCAGTTCAGCAAGTCCTGCCTGAGAACCGTATGCATCAGGATCCGGTCTTACATGTCTATGTATAATAATTTTGTCATATTGTTTAATCTCTTGAATGATTTGTTGTTTCAATGAATGTCACTCCCTGAATTAGTGGAATTTAACCTCATAAGCCATTACAATAATAGTAGTTTATTATTGGAGGAATCGAAATGGCGATTTTAGTTTTTTTAATTATTATGTCCGGAGTTGCTTACTTATATTTTAAAACAAAGCAAATCCGTACTCCCCGCCCTGTTGAAAAAGAGTGGCAGGCCAGCCGTGCAGGAATGGCACTTGGCGTTGGAATGGGGCTTGTAGGGATAAACACTCTTTTTCTTTTTAACTTTGAGCTTGCGTCAAATCTGATATTTACTTATATCGTTGCGCTATTGTTCATCATTATCGGATTTTCCAGCGCATGGATTCGCTATAAAGCTTACAAACATTATACGCCTTTACTTGCGGAAGAAGAAAACAACTGGAATAATTAATTGATTAAATATAAAAAGTACTTAAACCGGCTGCTGACAGCCGGTTTAATTATTTTTCAAGCAGTTGACACATCATCATTGCTTTTCCTACCAGGTTTCCTTCACTGAAGACTTCCACATCCACTTTACCGAATTTGCGTCCTACATCAAGCAGTTTCGGTAGTACTTCAAGCACACTGTCGATCTGAACCGGCTTAATAAAGTAAATGGTGATATTTTCAACAACGAGATCACTTCGTTTGTACTCTTTCAACAACTGGTTGGCTGCTTCTGTAACCAGTGTCGTAAAAACGCCATATGAAATGGCACCAAGATGGTTTGTCATCTGTGGCGTCACCTGAAAAACGTGACGGTTGTTTTCATTCTTTTCCACTTGAAGTTCCTGTAATATCAGATCATCGATTGTTTCCCCCATTTGAGGCTGTCGCTGGATCATCTGCATTGCTTTTAATACATCCTGTCTGCTGATTACACCCTTCAGCTGATGTGCTTCATTCACGACCGGAAGCAATTCAATCCCTTCCCAAATCATGATGTGAGCTGCAGACGCTACACTTGTTTTCGCATTTACCGTGAGAGGATATTTTGTCATTACTTTTTCAAGAAGTTCATCCTTACTGCGTCCAAGGATATCCTTTGCTGTAACCATGCCGGTTACTTTTAAAGTCGAACCATCGACGACCGGAAAGCGGCTATGATGAGTTTCTTTATTCAATTCTTCCCACTGCCGGATCGTTGATTTTGAAGTAAGGTAGTATGATTTTTCAAGTGGGATCAGGATATCGTTAACAAGCACGATTTCTTTTTTGATCATCTGATCGTATATTGCCCGATTGATCATTGCTGCAACTGTAAATGTGTCATAACTTGTAGAAATCACAGGCAGCTCAAGGTGGTCAGCGAGCTTTTTTACAGGTTCTTCTGCATCAAATCCACCGGTAATTAATACAGCTGCTCCTGCATTCAGCGCATACTCATGGGCTTTTGTACGGTTCCCCACGATTAGCAGGTTTCCAGCTTCTGTATAACGCATCATCGCTTCAAGCTTCATGGCACCAATCACAAATTTATTCAGTGTTTTGTGCAGACCTGAACGGCCTCCCACAACATGTCCATCAACAATGTTTACGACTTCTGCATATGTAAGCCGTTCAATGTTTTCCCGTACTTTTTTCTCTATCCGGATTGTTCCAACCCGCTCAATTGTACTCACCAGGCCGTTGTTTTCAGCTTCTTTTATTGCCCGGTAAGCTGTTCCTTCACTCACAGCCATATGCTTTGCTACCTGTCTGACTGAAATTTTATTCCCGACAGGCAGGGATTCTATATGCTGAAGTATTTGTTCGTGTTTAGTAGCCAATCGCTAATCCCCGCTTTCTTCATCGTACATTCGTTCCTTTATTATAACCGCAGTGGTAAGAAAGGTTCAAATCGATGTGAAGACACAAAACAAAAAGGCTAAGACGAATATGTCTTAACCCTTCCAAATCGTTTCGCTTCGCTTCAGGCGGACGCTTTCCGCGGGGACGTCGCTGAGCCTCCTCAGCCTGCGGCTTCCGGGGTCTCAGCTATCCGTCAGATCCCGCTGGAGTCGCCACCTTACGCTTCGCTGCACTTTAATATTATTAATCAATGTATTGTTATTCACATCCAAACCTTTTTATAATTCTACATGATCTCCTGCATGCATCATTTTACCCTGTCCGTTTTTGAGCATGCTGATGAATTTTTCAGGATCCTGTTTGATTGGTGGGAATGTATTGTAGTGAATTGGTACGACGTGTTTTGCCTGGAGCAGTTCTGCAGCGTAGGCAGCATCGTCAGGTCCCATTGTAAAGTTATCTCCGATCGGGAGAAAAGCAATGTCGATTGGATGTCTGTCACCGATCAGTTTCATGTCGCCGAAAAGCGCTGTATCTCCCGCATGGTAAACTGTTTTTCCTTCTGACATAAATAAAACACCTGCAGGCATACCGGTATAAATAATTTCATTCTCTTCAGTTGTATAGGAAGAACCATGAAAAGCCTGGGTGAATTTCACTTTTCCGAATTCAAATTCATACGCTCCGCCTATATGCATCGGGTGAGTGTTCAACCCTTGCATTTCCATATAGTTAGCAAGTTCGAATGGAGCTATTACAAGTGCGTTACTTCGTTTAGCAATCTCTACTGTATCCCCTACATGATCATTATGTCCGTGTGTCAGAATAATCACATCCGGGTTCTGATCATCTGCTTTCAGGTCTGTCTGATCATTCCCATTGATAAAAGGATCCATCAAAATTGTTTTGCCGTTTGTTTCAATTTTAATAATTGAATGTCCATGGTAAGAAATTTTCATCTTCATTCCTCCTAGGTTACGGTTTCTCCCTCAACTTTTCCCTTCCTGCGAATCGTGAAACATTTACATGTGCTAAATTTAGTGATAATTTTGAACTGGCTGAACTTGAAAGGATGAGATAAATGATAAAAAAAATTCAGGCATATTTAAAAAAAGAACAGATAGACAGTGCTTTTTTAACATCAACTGAAAATGTTACATATACAACAGGATTCAGAAGTGATCCGCATGAAAGATGGCTTGCTGTTTATGTGCCGGCTGAAGGTGAGGCCATTTTAATCTGTCCGGGGATGGAAGTTGAAGATGCCGGGGCAGCCGGATGGAGCGGCCCGATTATTGGGTATAGTGACACAGAAAACCCGCTTCAATTACTAAAAGAAAACGTTCAATCTTTTAACAGCCTCGCGATCGAAAAGAATCATTTAACCGTTGAAAGATTAGAACTTCTTCACGAAGTGTTTGGGGATTTCAAAACATATCCAGCGGAAAACTTCATGAATGAATTAAGAGTGATTAAGTCTGATGACGAGCTTAAGCTGTTAAAAAAAGCTGCGGAACTGGCTGATTTTGCAATTGAAACAGCATGCAGTGAACTTACAGAGGGAAAAACAGAGCTTGATGTCCTGTCTAAGATTGAATATGAATTGAAAAAGAAAGGCATCACAGAAATGTCCTTCTCAACTATGGTGCTTACAGGTGAAAATGCATCCTCCCCACATGGTACGCCAGGAGACACCACGATTAAAAAAGGTGATTTAGTGCTGTTTGATTTAGGTGTTGTTTACAAAGGGTACTGTTCAGATATTACGAGGACAGTGGCATTCGGGGAAATTTCAAATAAGCAGCAGGAGATTTATGAGACTGTTTTAAAGGCAGAATTGACCGCCCTGGAAATGGTTAAACCTGGGGTCAAAGCGAGTCAACTTGATAAAGCCGCAAGAAAGGTCATTGAGGATGCAGGGTATGGAGACTACTTCCCACATCGCCTTGGACATGGACTTGGACTGAACGTGCACGAGTTTCCTTCTATCACATCCGAAAGTGACTTTGTCTTAGAAGAAGGGATGACATTCACAATTGAACCGGGCATCTACGTACCAAAAGTAGCCGGAGTCAGAATCGAAGACGATGTCCTGGTCACGAAAGACGGCTATGAAACATTAACAAAATTCCCTAAAACGCTGCAAACAATAAAAGTATAATGCTACACTGCTTCAACAGCAAAAGATGACCCCAAATTAGAAAAGTAGCTACTGAAAAAGTCTCGTGAAAATGTCCGGTTCATTTCCGTTTCGGGCGGAAGCTTTCCGGACGGCCTGCACTAAGCCTCCTCGTCTTCGACTGCGGGGTCTCAGCTGACAGGCTAGTCGTCCCGGAGTCCCCGCCCTCCACTGCAATGAACCTAAGCTTTCAAGAAGTCTCAATGTAATGAAAAAGAAGACAATGCTCAAGAAAAAGAGCATTGTCTTCTTTTCTTTGACTTAAAATACTCGACATTTTTCAGTGTCCTCCAGAAAAATGGGGATTTTTTTAATGTTCACTAATTTAATTAATCAGCAAGTCCCTAACATTCGCATACTCAAGATTGTGAGCTTCTGCTACTGCATTATAAGTAACAAAGCCATCGAGCGTGTTAATACCGCTCATCAGTGCATCATTATCGATGCAAGCCTGTCGATATCCTTTGTTGGCAATCTGAATGCCGTATGGAACTGTTACATTTGTCAGCGCAATTGTAGAAGTACGCGGTACTGCGCCTGGCATATTCGCAACTGCATAATGAACAACTCCGTGTTTTGTATACGTTGGGTTATCATGCGTCGTAATTTTATCAGTCGTTTCAAAAATACCGCCCTGATCAATCGCGATATCTACAATAACTGCTCCAGGTTTCATCGCTTTAATCATCTCTTCACTAACCAGTTTAGGTGCTCTTGCACCAGGGATCAGAACCGCTCCAATGACAAGGTCAGATTCTGCAACGCTATGAGCAATATTGAGTGGATTAGACATGAGTGTTGTCACGTCTTTTCCGAATAAGTCATCCAGCTGGCGAAGTCTTTCAGGATTCAAGTCGAGAATGGTCACTTCCGCTCCTAATCCTACAGCCATTTTTGCAGCGTTTGTTCCAGCGACTCCTCCGCCAATTACTGTTACTTTACCACGTGAAACACCTGGTACTCCGGCTAAAAGAATGCCCATACCACCATGGATTTTCTCAAGGAACTGCGCGCCGATCTGTGTAGCCATTCTGCCTGCTACTTCACTCATAGGTGTTAGCAATGGAAGCGAACCATTAGGAAGCTGAACTGTTTCATATGCAATAGATACAACTTTATTGTCAATCAATGCTTTAGTCAGTTCCGGTTCAGGTGCTAAATGTAAATACGTAAACAGAATCAGGCCTTCATGAAAATAACCGTATTCACTTGCAATCGGCTCTTTTACTTTCATGACCATTTCACACGACCAGGCCTCTTCTGCAGTTGCTGCAATTTTCGCTCCCGCAGCAGTGTAATCTTCATTTGTGAATCCTGAGCCTTCACCTGCTGCATCTTCAACTAATACCTCATGCCCCTGGTTCACAAAATGATATACACCGGATGGAGTGATTGCTACACGATTTTCATTATTTTTAACTTCTCTTGGAATACCGACACGCATGTAAATTCCTCCTCAAATACTGATAAAGTTTTTAACCTTCCATTACGCAGTTCCATTTTAACAAATAGCCTAACCCTTGTCCGCACTTATTTTACACTTCTAAATTGATTGACTATTCACACTTTTTGAAACCGTTTTCGTAACTACTCTAATGTGTTAAAATATCCATATTCTAATGACAGGGGTTTAATGATGACGAGTGTAACAAGTAAAAGAAAAATTCAAATTGAAACAATCGGTCTTTCTGAAGTGCCTGAATCCGAGAAAAAAACACGCTGGTATGATTATGCATTTATCCAGATGGCTTTCTCTGTCAATACAGGCAATGTCCTTGTCCCTGCCTTAGCAGTCACTGCAGGTGGCCTATCTGCCGGCTGGGCTATTGCGTCAACTTTGACTGGTGCCATCATGGCATTTATTTTAGTTTCTCTATTATCACTTCCAGGAGCAAGATACGGCCTTCCTGCTCAATATGTCATCAGAACGATGATCGGGTCCAGGCTTTCCATGCACTTTGCCTCACCTGTACGCTCTCTCACTTCATTATATTGGTTTGCAGTGCAGACAATTGGTGGCTCTATTGTTGTCCAATTTCTGCTTTTGGAATTTGCAGGGGTTTATCTTTCTCTTTATTTACTCGCTCCGCTATTTTCAATCATTATGGGCGTACTTGCTTTAATCGGTTTTGAGGCTGTAAAGAAAACAATCAAATGGTTCATTCCAATTTTATTTATCAGCCAATTGCTCATGTTGTACCTGATCATTGAATTGATCTCTCAAGACACCAGTTTAATTGCTAAAGGTGAATTTTCTCTTGGTACATGTTTCTTTTACGGAAGTCTTGCTTTTATGCAATATGTTTCCGGCGTCAGCGCTTCATCGGACATTACACGCTATGCAAAATCACCTCGTGAAGGGTTTCTTGGCGTACTTGCAGGTAATGTTGCTGGCTTTACTGTTGTGGCATTACTTGGTGCATTATTTGCTTCAGCGCTCCAATCAGTTAACCCATTTGTATCGGCCAGTCAGTTAACAGATTCTTCACCTGCTATCCTATTGATCGCTGCTGGTGCGATTATTTCAATGATTTCTATTAATCTCAGCAATGCTTATACAGGTGGTTACAGCTTGTTAAATGCTGTTCCCAGGCTTGGACGTGTTAAGAGTGCACTTATTTTCGGAGTCGCAGCAACAGCGCTAAGTCTGTTTCCTTCAATCGTTGATGAAGCAGAAAAATATATTTCACTGCTTGGTGCAGCCGTTATTCCTTTATCAGCAGTCATCATTGCGGATTATCTCTTTATTAAAAAACTGTCTATTAAAAAGGAACACCTCACCCGTTTGGGAATGGGAGGTCATTATACAAACTTCTCAGCACTGTTAACAGTAACCCTTTTTGTTCCTATATATTTACTGATACCTGACAATCTATCACCTGGTTTGATTGTATTTACTTCAGCCTGTATCTTTTATACCCTTTTACAAAATTTAGTCACAAATCAGTCAGAAATTTCTCATAATTAGCAGGAATATTGACATGATTCGGTGTAATATATAAGTAAAGGAGGCGATCAAAATGACATTAAGCTATGACCACATTCTAGTTGCCGTAGACGGCTCTAAGGAAGCGGAGTGGGCTTTTAAAAAGTCAATTGATATCGCGAAAAGAAATGATGCAACACTGAACCTGCTTCATGTAATTGATACACGCTCTTTTGCGGTTGTTGAAGCGTACGACAGAAGTGTTGCGAAGAGAGCAGAAACTTTTGCTGAAGAAATGCTGAACGATTACAAGAAAGAAGCGGAAAGCAAAGGTGTTGGAAAGGTTAATGTATTTGTAGAATACGGTTCTCCGAAAGTGCTTGTTCCTAAGGAATTTGCACATAAAGTTGAAGCAGACCTCATCATTTGTGGCGCGACTGGTCTTAATGCGATGGAACGTTTCCTGATCGGAAGTATTTCAGAGCACATAGTGCGGGCTGCCAAGTGCGATGTACTCGTTGTCCGTACCGACCAGCCTCCGGAAAAAGAAGCGAAGGATTTGGATATTTAAATAGCAAAAGAGAGAACTCGTCAAAAAGTTCTCTCTTTTTTATACTGTTTTAAGCCTTTACACTATCTTTAATAATTCCTTCAGCTTTCTTCAGCTGAATTTTAACCTGTTCAAAGCCTGTACCGCCTTCTGATTCACGTCGCTTCACTGCCTGTGCAGGTTCCAGCACATGATAGATATCATTCTGGATTAATGAAGAAGCGGCTGTCATTTCGCTTAATGGTAGGTCTTTCAGATAGATCCCCTGATTAATGCATGTCAGCACAAGCTTGCCAACAACTTCATGCGCTTCACGGAACGGCATTCCTTTAGATGCAAGGTAATCCGCAAGTTCTGTGGCATTCGAAAAATCTTCATTGACTGCTTTTGCTAATTGATCGGTCTTTATCTTCATTGTATTAATCATACCTGCGAAGATTTTTAATGATCCCATTAACGTATGAACTGTATCGAACATACCTTCTTTGTCTTCCTGCATATCTTTGTTATACGCTAGAGGAAGACCTTTCAGCACAGTCAGCATTGAGACTAAATGTCCAAACACTCTCCCGGTTTTCCCTCTCACAAGCTCAGCCATATCAGGATTTTTTTTCTGCGGCATAATACTGCTGCCGGTTGAAAAAGCATCTGCCAGCTCAATAAATTGAAATTCCTGGCTTGACCAGATAATCATTTCTTCAGAAAATCTTGAGAGATGCATGATTGTCATTGATGCGTTTGACAGAAATTCCACGATAAAGTCACGGTCGCTCACAGCGTCCATACTATTTTCATAAACTCCAGCGAAACCAAGCAATTCTGCAGAACGCTTTCTATTGATCGGAAAAGTCGTTCCGGCAAGTGCTCCAGCACCAAGCGGTGAGACATCAATTCTTTTCAACGAATCATTTAACCGCTCATAATCTCTTTCAAGCATCCAGAAGTAAGCCATCAGATGATGCGCAAATGATACTGGCTGGGCACGCTGAAGATGAGTATATCCCGGTGCAATTGTTTCCACATGCTGTTCCGCCTGTTTGACGATTGCCTGTTGTACAGAACGGATCAGCTCCTGAATTTCAATGACTCTGTTTTTTAAATATAAGTGCATATCCGTTGCGACCTGGTCATTTCTGCTTCTGCCTGTGTGAAGCTTTCCACCGACCTGACCGATTTCCTGAATCAGAAAATGCTCAAGGTTCAAATGAATATCTTCATTTTGAACGGAATATGGAAGTTCACCTTTCTGCGCTTTTTCTTTCAGCACAGAAAGGCCTTTTAGTATGTCGTTCACTTCTGATTGTTCTAATATGCCACATTCACCAAGCATAGTGACATGAGCTTCAGACCCTTCCAGGTCTTCCATTACTAAATTTTGATCGAACCCGATTGAGGCATTGAATTCATCAACCCACTCTTCGGGTGACTGCGAAAAGCGTCCTCCCCAAAGTTTACTCATGAAGTCGTCACACCTTTTGATTCCTTCTGAACCATTGAATGAACTTTCGTTGGAAGTCCCCAAAGCTTGATAAAACCAACAGCTGCAGCATGATCAAACTCGTCATCAGAAGTATAAGTTGCAAGCTTTTCATTATATAGAGAATTTGGAGAAGTTCTTCCTTCAACAATTGCGTGTCCTTTAAACAGTTTAACTCTCGCAACGCCATTTACATACTGCTGTGTTTCCTGCAAAAATGCTTTCAAAGCATCAGTGAGCGGAGAGAACCATAGTCCTTCATAAATCATTTCAGTCAGTTTCTTTTCAATAACCGGCTTAAAGTGAGCCATTTCTTTTACAAGTGTCAAATCTTCAAGCTCCTTGTGCGCCTTCATTAGCGTAATTGCACCAGGGCACTCATACACTTCTCTCGACTTGATTCCTACAAGACGATTTTCAACATGGTCGATTCTTCCAACACCGTGTTTACCTGCAATATCGTTCAGCTTCAGAATCATTGCTGATAATTCCATGCCTTGTCCATTCAGAGCAATCGGCACACCATTTTCAAATGTAATTTCAATCATTTCAGGTGAGTTTGGTGCAGTCTCAATTGAAGATGTAAGGTCATAAGCACCTTCTGGAGGAGCTGCCCACGGATCTTCAAGAACGCCGCACTCATTACTTCTGCCCCAAAGATTCTGGTCAATTGAGTACGGGCTGTCCAGGTTAATCGGAATCGGAATATTATGCTCTTTTGCATAATTAATTTCTTCTTCTCTCGACCATCCCCACTCACGTACAGGTGCCAATACTTCAAGTTCAGGGTTCAAGCCGTTGATCGCTACTTCAAAACGTACCTGATCGTTGCCTTTTCCAGTACAGCCGTGTGCAACAGCAGATGCACCGGTCTTTTCAGCAACTTCAACTAACTTTTTAGCAATCAATGGTCTTGACAGTGCTGATACAAGTGGATACTTCCCTTCATACATTGTATGAGCCTGCAGTGCGATCAAAGCAAAGTCCTGAGCGAACTCTTCTTTTGCATCAATGACATAACTGTCAACAGCACCAACCGTCAACGCTTTTTCTTTCACAAAATCAAGATCTTTTCCTTCACCTACGTCAAGGCAGCATGCAACTACCGAGTATCCCTGATCTTTTAACCACTGAATTGCAACTGATGTATCAAGTCCGCCTGAATATGCTAAAACTACTTTTTTATTTTTTGTCATTAAAATCAACCTCTTTCGTATTTTTATAAATTAATTTGTATATTTATTCTTTATATGATGAATGTATCATAACAGGCTATTTATAAAGATGCAACACATCTGAATAAAAAAATAAAAGATTAAATATTCTGATTTTATATGATTTATGATTTGTAAATATAAGTGACGGCGTATTCCAAATACTCACTGTGGAAAACCATCGACCAAGATTCCGGAAGGCTCTGCTTTTCTACATTGGTCTGATCGTTCGTCCGCGAAAAGTGAAGGAATTCCCCTGCACAGTTTATAAAAGTAAACAAAATAAAAAAGAACAGCGTTAACTGTTCTTTTCCACCAGATAGCGGTATTGATAAAATCGCTCTGCATATTCAGTTACATTTCTTGTGAGCTGATAGTTGGCAGCTGCACCGATCGCCATAGATATGACAGGGTATCCTCCTGCACGTTTATTTTTAAACATTCTGATCGCAAGCGTTTTAAAAAGCTGCAGACCCGGTCCTTCAAGCCATCGTTCATTCGTTAATTCGTCACTGCCGGTAAAGAAATAATCGCTCTGTACATTGTTTAATGTGTCTAATAGTTCATCCCAGGCTTCTCCCTGAAACTTCCTTGGTAAAGTTGATGCATGGAAAAGCTTTAATGCGATCGTCATTTCATATGGGGTGTGTACATCACGGCCATATGCAGCTGCTGTATATTGAATCGCACGTATATTAATAATCAGCAGCGCAATCAGATCACTTATAAAAGCTGCCGTTCCCCCTGACCCTGCTATACCGCCTTGAAGAAGTGAATACAGCCTGTGTCTCCCGCGCTGTTGAAGTGAGAGATAGTTAAGCTGATCAATTTTCAGTTTCCGTATATCTTCTATCTGAAAAATTGAGTCATCAAAAGCTTTTGCTGTTCTTAAAATGCTTTCTCTTTCATCCTGCTGCAGCTGGAACCCCTGCATTGTACTATGTATATGAAATAACGATGTGTCGATGTGTGAGAAAATTTCTTTTTTTAAGTCATCCGGCATTAGTGAAAATGAGCGCTCTATCCATTTTGAATAGACGTTTGTCAGGTCGTTTCCTGCAACTTTCCCAAGGGTCTGTCTCCATTGTTCTATTTCGTTTAACACTTCCTGATCGCGAGCTGTCCAACTCATCCAACCACCTCACCTTTCTTTTCCTTTATTATACTATTGAATGTTATTTAAAAAACATAAACTCTTTTAAAAACCGCTGCCCCCTTTCCGTCCGGGACTCCGCTTTCCGTGGACGAACGTCTAAGCCTCCTCAGGCAGAAAACCACTGTCCTGCGGGGTCTTAGCCATCCGTTTTTCCACAGGAGTCTACGCCCCGTACTCCAAGTGGCAGCTCAATTGCATAATTACAATGAAACGTAATAATAAACAAAAACTGCACATCTACGTTTAGTAAACAAACATAGATGTGCAGTTAGGATTCCTTATTAAGTTAAACGCGTTACATCGCGTGCGATCATGACTTCTTCATCCGTTGGAATCACTAAAACTTTTACAGGAGAATGAGGATAGTTGATGAATGCTTCTTCTCCGCGCGTTTTGTTCAGTGCCGGATCCCAGTAAACACCCATGAACTCAAGACCTTTGAGTACCTCTGCACGGATTACGTCACTGTTTTCTCCGATACCTGCAGTGAAGATAATGGCATCAACACCATTCATACGTGCAGCATATGATCCAATATATTTGTGAATACGGTTTGAGAATACATCAAGTGCTAATTTAGCACGTTCGTTACCTTCTGCTGATTGAACTTCGATATCACGCAGATCACTTGAGAAACCTGATACACCTAGCATACCTGATTGTTTATTCAGTACGTTCAGCACACCTTCTGCTGACTGATCTGTTTTTTCCATGATAAATGGAATCAGTGCAGGGTCAATATTACCGCTTCTCGTACCCATCGTAACACCTGCAAGAGGCGTAAAGCCCATAGATGTATCGATTGAACGGCCGCCTTCAATTGCAGCAATACTCGCACCATTACCAAGGTGACATGAAATTAGACGGAGCTGTTCAAGCGGACGTCCAAGCATCTCTGAAGCTCGCTGTGACACATATTTATGTGACGTGCCATGGAAACCATACTTACGGATACCGAAATCTTTATAATAGTCGTATGGAAGACTGTATAAGAAAGAGCTATCTGGCATTGTCTGATGGAAGGCTGTATCAAATACTGCAACTGCAGGTACATTTGGCAACACATTCTGGAATGCCTTAATACCTGTAATGTTTGCAGGATTATGAAGCGGTGCAAGCTCTGACAATTCTTCAAATTTCTCAATGTCTTTATCTGTAATCAAAACCGAATCACTGTATACTTCACCACCGTGAACAACGCGGTGTCCTACACCATTGATTTCATCAAGTGATTGAATAATACCTGCTGAAGTCAGCTTATCAAGCAGAAGCTTCACTGCTACTTCATGATCAGGAATATCCGTTACTTCTTTTTGCTTTTCTCCATTTACTGAGATTGTGAATACACTATCATTTAATCCGATTCGTTCGATTAAACCTTTTGTGATTACTTCTTCCTGTGGCATTTCGAAAAGCTGAAATTTCAGTGAAGAGCTTCCTGCGTTAATTGCAATGACTTTAGTCATAAAATTTAATCGCTCCTTTTATGTGAAAAACATAGGTATTAACTTTATACCCTGTTAAACAATTTACTATCCATGTTCATTTAATCACTCTAACTGAATGGCTTCAAGGGAAAGCTTGCAGTGGCAACGTTTACATGTAAAAGTGTTTATTTTCAGAAAAGTGTAAGGCGCTTGTTCAGCTTCGACAGGCATAAGACGCGGAGCTGGAGAAGGGTGCTCTTTTCTTTTTTCGCTACGTGGCTTATGACCCGAGAAGCTAGCGTCTGGAACTGGACAAAGAAAAGTAGAGGGCGCTTGCTTAGCTCTGACAGGTATAAGGCGCGGAGCGGGAAAAAAGTGCTCTTCCCCTTCTTCGCTCCGTAGCTTATGACCCGAAGGACTGGGCGCCGGAATTGGATCCATCGAAAAGTTGAAGCAGGAATATAGGGGGTGTATGTGCTGAACTGAAGCAATTAAAATAAAATCCGCATCTTCATGTTCGAATGAATAATGCGGATTTTTAACTTATTTATTCTCTTTCATCCACTGCTGTATCTTAGTCATCATCTGCTGTACGGCAGGACCATTCGAGAGTTTAGGCATTTCAGCAAGCAAGACCTGTTTTGGCGGTTTTGTATGTTCACCCTGTTTTTGCAGGATCAGAACACTTTTTGCAGACTGCTCATTTTTAAATAGGGATTGCGGCAGTTTAATCAGCCCCTGAATATGCGCTTCCTCTTTTAAGAATTCATGCAATTGTCCTGAAAGCGGAGATTCAAATAATCCGTTAGGCACAAGGAAAAATAAATATCCTCCGTCTTTAACATGTTTAAGTGACTGCTCGATAAATAAATGATGTGCGTAAGAATGGCCTTCTTTCGCCTTCAGCTTATAATCTGCTGCTCTATCATCATTCGGGTAATACCCAACAGGCAGATCGCTAACCACTGAGTCCGCCGGATCGATAAATAATGGTTCAAGTGAATCCTGTGTATATAAATGAATCGGCTGCTGCGAAAGGTTTGCGCCGGTATAGGCTAATCTGATAAGGACCTCATCAATCTCCACACCGTGTGCCACTTCAATTTTACCATTTAACTGATTCATCATTGAAAGTACCAGATTACCTGTTCCAAGTGCAGGATCAAGCAGCGTAATTTTCTCCTGACCTTCTGTGAACTTCTCAAGCAAATAGCCGATAACCATTGCAATGGAATCCGGTGTCATTTGATGATTCGGCTGGGTGTGTTCTTTCATCCCTTTAAGAACAGCGAGCTGAAAAGCTTTTCGTCTGTCATCCTGTGAGAAGGATTCAAGTGAATATTTTGCATACTGTTCTTCAAGCTTCTTCTTCAGTTTGGGGTCTGTTTCCTCCACATTGTTTGTAAACCAGTGTTCTCCTGATTCTGCGAGTGCTTCAAGGTATGAAATTGAATGAACTTCCTGCATTTGCTGAGCAGTTTCATTCAATAATGTAAAAATAGATTCTACAGGTGATATGCTCATAGGTTCGTGCCTCCTGTTTAATTTCTGACGATTCATTTTAACATGTATCAAAAAAAAAGAAAGCCATGACGGCTTTCTTACATTACGCTGCTTTTTTTGCAGCTTCAATCGCTTCATCGTAATTTGGATGATTAGTTGCTTCTTGCACATACTCAACGTGCGTAATCTTGTCATTTGTGTCGATAACGAATACCGCACGCGCAAGCAATCTCATCTCTTCAATGGCTACACCGTAAGCCTGTCCGAATGATAAATCCCGGTGGTCTGAAAGTGTAATGACGTGTTCGAGTCCATTATCACCGCACCAGCGTCTTTGAGCAAATGGAAGGTCAACAGAGATAGTCAGAACCTCAGTGTTGTTAAGCTTTGCTGCTTCTTCATTGAATTTTCGTGTCTGAGCATCGCAAACTCCTGTATCAAGTGAAGGAACAACACTGATAATTTTTACTTTTTCTGCAGAATCTTTCAGATGAAAAGGTGACAAATCATTTGCAAGAACTGTAAACTCAGGTGCCTTGTCACCTACTTTTACCTCATTGCCAAGTAATGTTACCGGATTGTTTTTAAAAGTAATAGAAGCCATGTAAATCCTCCTTCAGTATATGTATTCTTCTTCATCATACTGAAAGGGAGAAGAGGCAATCAACTAATATGTTTCATCCCGGCGAAACACATCCGATATTCTGCTGACAGCATCCGGTGCCATATCCATTAATTTTTCAAGTAAATGTGCACCCTCATTCATGTGGTGAAGATGAATACCGTCTTTGCCAACTATCAGAAATGCGACCGGGGTAATTGACACACCGCCTCCGCTGCCACCACCAAAAGGAAGCTCTGCTGCTTCTTCATAAGTAGTCTGATAATCACTTCCACCAGCTGCAAAACCGAAGCGGACGCGTGATACGGTCATAATTGTACTTCCGTCTGCCGTTTCCACCGGATCTCCTATAATCGTATTTACATCAACCATTTCCTTAAGCTGTTCCATTGCTGTCGTCATAACACCTTCGATTGGATGTTCCAACTAAGCCACCTGCTTCCTCGCTTTTTTCTGCTTCACTGTGATTCTTCTGAATAATAGAATCACGCCTGCTTTAATAAGGTGTGCAAAAGAAACCGAAATTATGCAGGTGCATGCTGCGGTAAATGGTGATGAGTAATAGATGGGATGAATTGAAATATAAGGTCGCGTATCCAGCTTTATAAATCTGGAAATCTGTTGAACAATGATTGACTGTAAAATACCAATACCTCCATTTAGCCAGGCACACCAGTCAGGTCTGTCCACTCCTACACCTGCTGATAAATGTAACGAGTCAACTTTAAATCCTTTCAAACTGTCTTTTATCCAGTGTTTCAAATCAAAAACTTTCTCTTTAATCTTTTGAAGGTTTTCTTTAACACTGTGGAGGTCATTTTTAGTAAATTTCTTATTATTGCTGTTGAGCTTATAATCAGGTTCCAAAGATAACTCAATTGGTATATGCCAGCGTTTAATTTTAATTCCTGCTACTTTGATCACGATGAACATATTAATATACTTTCCTTTCCAATCGGCATTAATATGACATTTACACCTGCACATTAAAAATAATGGGAGTAATAATAAAAAGAGCAGCTTTATCATAGATCGCACCTCTATGATAAACTGCCCTTTTATGTTTTATTTATACGTTAGCCGTTTCAGGTCTGACAACTGTTCTCTCATGAACAACCGCAGTATCCGCAAAAATATCGTGGATACCCTGCTTTTTTGGCGTAAATGCTGCAACCGCGTAAAGAATCGCCAGGAAAGGAAGTCCAAAAAAAGTAATCGAAGTGTAAATGTAGCGGCCTGCAAGCTCTCTGATGATCACAGTTATCCAGCCGGGACGTTTTCCTTCTTTTGAAACAACTCTCAAACCGAAAATCATTTTTCCAAGAGTCTGACCAAAGAATTTTGTCATTAATACAAAATAAGCAAAAAACACTATGGCTGTGACTATGTTAACGCCACTGAACATACCGCTTCCCATTTCCAGACCGCTTAATCTGAACACAGGATAAACCAATAACCCGTTAAGTGCGCCAATGACAAGCAGATCGAATAGATATGCGCATACCCGGATCCAGAATCCGCCGTAATGAGGTAGGAAAGCTGGTGTTGCCAGGTGATTTGTTTCATTCGTTTCCATTCAGCTTCCTCCTTTTAATCAGCGTACAAGTACATTGGGCGTGGTCCGCCAGTATGACTCATCACTTCTGAAAGAATTTGACCCTCAAGTCCGCCGAGCGTCTTTTGCACCTGCAGTGAAAGCAGTGAGCTCAGGTCATTTGGCATTCCATAATGGATGACAGATGCATTTTCAATGTCAAGATCTGTTTTTATTGCGCTGATCACATCTTCTTCATACCCAAATTCGTCAATCAGATCAAGCTCAAGTGCCTGAACGCCATTGTAAATACGGCCATCAGCAATCTCTCTTACTCTGTCCTCAGACATTTCACGTCCGTTTGCAATCACATCAACAAAACCATCGTAAGAATCATTTAAAATACTGCGTACGATTTCGAGGTCCTCTTCCCGCACTTCTTCTGCCGGATTCAGCATGTCTTTAAATTCGCCTGAAGTAACTGTAACGAACTCTACACCGTAATTCTCAGCAAGCTCTCCATAATTAATGCTTTGCAGAATAACGCCAAGTGAGCCTGTCATCGTTTCCCTGCTGGCAAAAATTTTATCAGCAGGCGCAGCTACATAATAACCGCCTGATGTAGCCTGTGCACCCATCGATACATACACAGTCTTACCGGCTTCTTCCTGAATTTCTAAAATCTTATCGTGAATTTGTGCACTTTCAACGACACCGCCACCTGGTGTATTGACACTTAATACGACCCCTTTAATGGAAACATCTTCTTTCACCTGGTTAAGCTGTTCCATGAAGTGAGCGTGATTATAACCGGCAGCACCAAGTAATCCACCAGTTTCACCTGTATCCTGAATCGTTCCATTTAAATCAATCACAGCAATCCGGTTAGTGGCACTGCCAGTTTCAATAACCTCTTCAGAAAGACCATCCGTTGTTTCAAACGAAGAAAACATTTCGTTAAAATCAGTCGAAAGCGCAGCTGTCGCAAAGTTAATACCAGCGGACACAATAAATAATACTCCTGCAATTCCGAGCGCAATCCATCTTTTTGTATTCATTTCTAAAACCTCCTGTATTCTCTCTCTTGTCTATACGTTCTGCTTTCAGATATGTTTCATTTCATGATACACTTTAATCATTCTTTTTGTATGCTTAATTTAACACCATTCATTAAAGTTTGATTTGGAGGGATTCACATGACTGAAAGAAGAAATATTTATTTTTACGCACGTAAAACTGAAACTGCAAAAGAGCACCTTCGTATGCTTCAGGAACTTGCTGAACGTTACAACTTCACCGTTGTTCAGGACTATAAAAAAGCTAATATTATTGTAAGTCTTGGTGGTGATGGTGCATTTCTTCAGGCTGTCAGAAAAACCGGATTCAGACAGGACTGCCTCTATGCAGGCGTGTCAGACTCAGGTAAAAAGAGCCTCTACTGCGACTTTCATGTAGATGACATTTCATCTATGATTGAAGCGATGACACAGGATCAGATTGAAATTAGAAAGTACCCTACAATTCAGGTTACAGTTGATGATGAAACAAGCTTCCTTTGTCTGAATGAATTCAGTATCCGCTCTGGTATCATTAAAACATTCGTGATGGATGTACATATTGATGACCTGCACTTTGAAACGTTCCGTGGTGACGGCATGATTATTTCGACACCTACAGGAAGCTCTGCATATAATAAATCAGTTGGTGGCGCTGTCGTGGATCCAATGCTTCCATGTATGCAGGTAAGCGAACTCGCTTCTGTGAACAGCAACAGGTTCCGTACACTTGGTTCGTCATTTATCCTGAGCGGTCAGCGAAAGCTTCGACTTTCAGTCACACAGGATGGCAATGACTACCCTGTTATGGGCCTCGACAACGAAGCGCTCGGGATCAGCCATGTTAATCACGTTGATCTGTCATTAAGCGACAATCTCGTTAAAACTGTAAAGCTGAAAGATAATTCTTTCTGGGAAAAAGTGAAGAGAACATTTTTATAACAGTAAAGCTGCGGGATTCCCCCGCAGCTTTTATTGTTTTCTGCGCAATCTCGTCTGTCTTGACAGCCTCATTCTTGAAACTGTAAAGACAGTCAGACTGAGCCAAATAAATATAAATGATATTAAATCAATTGCTGTAAAAGGTTCTCCATATAAAAACACCCCGAGAATCAATGTAAGTGTCGGTGCAATATACTGAAGGAAACCGACCATAAACAGCGGAATCCGCTGAGCGCCATTCGCGAATAATAGCAGTGGTATAGCAGTTACTGCTCCGGCACCAATTAACAATAAATCCGTGCTTAATGACACGTGCAATATTGATAAAACTTCTGTTTGTTGCAAATAGCCAAGATAAAGAAGTGCAATCGGCATAATCGTCATCGTTTCGAGTGTTAAACCAATTGCTGCATTCACGCGCAGCATTTTCTTCACAAGCCCGTAGAGACCGAATGAAAATGCCAGTGCAAAAGCGATCCAGGGGAAACTGCCATATGAAATGGTTAATATCAATACACCTATAAGCGCTAAAATAAAAGATAAAACCTGTGCTTTCGATAGAACTTCCTTCAATACAAAAACACCTAACAAAACAGAAACCAGTGGGTTAATATAATACCCCAAACTTGCTTCTACCATTTGTTCTGAATTCACTGCCCATATGTATACAAACCAGTTAATGCTGATCAAAACAGATGCCGTTACTAAAGCAGCAAGCAGTTTGGGTCTTTTGAAAAGAGAAAGTGCCTCTGTTTTAAAGTGGTTGAACTGCTTTGTTGCAATCAGCAATACGAGCATAAACCAAAATGACCAGAAAATGCGATTTGCCAGAATTTCATCTGCCGATACATGCTGAACAAACTTCCAGTAAAGCGGCAGTAATCCCCATAATGTATAAGCAAGGGCAGTATAAATTATGCCTCTTCTTTCTTCATTCTCCATCATACCGCCCCGTTCTACCATTCAATTCACACCATTAGATAAGTTAATGGCTAATCTCGAATTTTTACAAGGATTAATTAAACATATAACCCCTTTTAAAAAGTTGTTTTACCTTCTCAAAGACATTCAGCTGGCCCTCGTAGTGGAGGACGGAGACTCCTGCACCAGTAAGGACAGACGAGACCCCGCAGGCGCGAAGCGGTGAGGAGGCTCGTCCGGACGGGTGCGGAAAGCGCAGTCCTCCATGGAGAGGGGCAGCGGTTCAAATAATCATCATTTTTTTGAGTAAACCGTCTTTCCATCCACGATTGTGCGTTCGACATCCATTGTAAGCAGACGATCCGGATTTTCTTTGAACGGATCCGCTTCTAGTACAGTAAAGTCTGCAGCAAAACCTGGCTTGATAATGCCTCTGTCATGTTCGTGATGACAGGCGAACGCACTCCCTTTAGTGAATAGTGAAATGGCTTCATACATTGATAATTTTTCACTTTCACCATACACTGTTTTATTTTCATCCTCCGGCTTTGTACGCGTAACCGCTGCATGAATGCCTAGTAGTGGTGCCACCGGTTCGATTGGTGCATCTGAGCCTCCGGCAAGTGCAATTCCTCTGTCCATGAGTGTTTTCCATGCATAGTTCCATTTCATCCGGTCTTTTCCTATTCGGACTTCTACCCATGGAAAATCTGAGGGCACAAATCTTGGCTGAATATCCAGCACAATCGGCAGCTTCTCTGCTCGCTTGATTAATTCTTCATCAAGGATCTGTGCGTGGATCAATCGATCTCTTTCTCCATTGGAAGGAAACGCTTCAATTGCATCAATGATATATTCAAATGCCTGATCACCAATTGTATGAACAGCAACCGGCATATCGTACTGCCTCGCTTTCCAAACGAGCTGTTTTAGTTTTTCAGGTGAATGGATTGCGACGCCTTTTTCACCCGGGTCATCTGCATAACCATTTTTCAGGAGTGCGGTCCGCCCTCCAAGTGCTCCGTCGGCAAAGATTTTCATTGCACCAAATTCAACGTAGCGTGAACCTGATCTGAACGAGTGCCCCTGCCTGTGCCAGTCTTCGATTACATGGTGATGTACCAGCAGATGTGCACGGAAAGGACGTCCATCTTCTTCAATGACTTTCTGGAATGCACGGTACGTTCGTGTAAAATCACCATAATAGCTTAAATCTTCAGTATGACCTCCTGTTAACCCGAGAGACCACGCGTGTTCAAGTGCTGTTTTTAATGCAGTTTGAATATACTCTTCTTCAATAGGTGGCAGTGCAGGAATCATTAAATCCTGTGCCTGATCCTTTAATTGTCCGGTAAGCTTCTCTTCACGCCGTTCAATCACTCCACCTTCAGGGTCAGGAGTCCCGGCATCAATTCTTGCAAGAAATAACGCAAAAGAATTAACCACAACTGCATGCCGGCAAATTCTTTTTAAAATTACAGGATGATCCGGCGCTGCCTCATCCAGTTCTTCCGCAGTTGGTACTGATGAATCCTCCCATTGGTTTTCATTCCAGCCGTCACCCTGAATCCATTCACCTTTTGATAATTCGCGGGCTTTTTTTCTTACGGCTTCAAGCACTTCGTTCTTTGAAGTCATGTCGGACAAATCAAGTCTGAGTAGCGTTTCCCCTACACCAACCAGATGTAAATGGCTGTCCACAAAACCGGGGAACATGGTTTTTCCGTCTAAATCCACTGTCGTTATTTCTTCACTTCCTGCAGCAGACCTGACTTCTTTTTCAGATCCAACCGCTTTTATTTTACCGTTACTTGTTAATAAGGCATCGACCGTTGTATGTTCATTTTCCATTGTATAAATTGTTCCATTTTTAAAAAGCTGCAGCATATGTAATCCCTCTACTTTCGACACATTTATACTCAGTGTACAAAAAATATTTCGAAAGATGAAGTGTTTTCACTTTAAATCTGTATTGAGGAATGGCAAATCGTAAAAACAGCAGGCGCCATAATGGACACCTGCTGTTTTTTATTCATTATTTCTGGTATCCGCTAAGCTGTTGTTCAGCCATCTGAACTAGACGCTTAGTGATTTCCCCACCTACTGAACCGTTTGCGCGTGCTGTAGAGTCAGCTCCAAGCTGTACGCCAAACTCAGTAGCAATTTCGTATTTCATTTGATCAAGAGCTTGTTCTACACCTGGAACAACAAGCTGATTTGAGCTTCTGTTTGCCATGTGCTATCACCTCCTTGTGACTATAGAATGTGCAATAACACACGGCTTATTAATGGTAAATGTTCACAAGAGTTTAAAAAAGGTCAATTTCTTCATCTTCATCTGACTGATAACCGGGTTTTAAGGTGATTACTTCAGTATTTTCGACAGCTTCCCGGATCATTTCATCAAAATCAATAAAGCTTTCGTAGAATGCAACTTTTTCAGTTTTGGGCCTTGTTTTCGGGGCTGCAGGCGTAAAAATTGTACAGCAGTCTTCGTAAGGCAGAATAGACGTTTCATACGTGCCGATCTTTTTTGCGATCTCTATAATATCCGTTTTATCCGAAGCAATCAGCGGGCGCAAAACGGGTGCATGTGTAACGGCATTGATCGCCTCCATACTTTCAAGTGTCTGACTTGCTACCTGACCGAGACTTTCACCTGTTACAATCGCTCTTGCCCCTGTTTTATTCTTAATCTCATCTGATATACGGAGCATCATTCTTCGCGTTGACGTCATTGTGTAATTTTCAGGAACCTGCTGGTGAATAGTCTGCTGAATTTTTGTAAAAGGTACAATATGAAGTTTAACTGAACCAGAAAATCCTGCAAGCTCAGATGCCAATTGTTTTACTTTTTCTTTAGATTTTTCACTGGTAAATGGCGGACTGAAGAAGTGAACGGCCTCCAGTTCGACACCTCTTTTCATCATCTGATATCCTGCAACAGGACTGTCGAGGCCTCCTGATAGCATCAGTACTGCTTTATTTCCTGAACCGATTGGCATTCCGCCTGCACCCTGGATCGTTTGCGCCGACAAATACACCGCTTCACTTCTTACTTCAACAGTCAGTTCAACTTCGGGTTTTTTCATTTCAACTTTTAAGCCAGGGACCTCTCTTAGTACGTGAGAACCGATTTCGTAATTCAACTCGTTTGTATCCAGCGGATAATTTTTATCAGCTCTTCTCGCTTTTACTTTGAATAAAGTACCTTCTGTTGCAACTGACTTCACAAGCTGTGAAGCATGATTTTTCACTTCATCCAGATCTCTTCCTGATTTCACTACCGGACTGAATGATTGAATACCGAAAATAATTTTAAGCCTGTCCATGATCTGATCTGCTTCATCAGCATTGTTCAGCTCTAAATGCATTCTGTCTCTCCCTGATTCAATATGAAACCGGGTGAGATCTGAACATGCATCTGCTATATTTTGCTGGAGTCGTTTGATAAATTTATTACGGTTCCTTCCTTTAGTAGAAATTTCCCCGTAACGGATTAATATCCGGTCTATTTGCATGATTACTTTACTCCTTTCAGTAATGGCGGAATGACTTCCTGCCAGGTCCTGATAAATTCTTTTATGTCCTTTTCTGACTGCATGGCACCCAGACTGATCCTTACAGCACCGCGTATATCTTGATCATTAAGTCCACATGCAGAAAGCACGTGGCTTTTTTTGTTTAATTTAGATGAACATGCGCTTGAAGTGGTGATATACACTTCTCTTTGATCAAGTGCATGTACGATCACTTCGCCTGTTAATCCCGGTACTGCAATTGATAAAATATGAGGAGCAGCATTGTGTGAAGAAATGACTGTCACCTCATTTTGACCTTCAAAAAAGCGTCTCAGCAATTGATTATAAACAGACAGCCTATTGAAAGCGTCTTCCCGACTTTCTGAAGCAAGACGCATGGCCTTAGCGAGTGCCACCACTCCAGCTGTATTCAGAGTTCCGCTCCTGAACCCTTCCTGCTGTCCTCCGCCAATCATTTCCGGCGTGATGCTCAGACCCTTTTTAAAAGCAAGCAGGCCGGAACCCTTTAGCCCATGAAATTTATGCGCTGACAAAGTAATCAGGTCCAGACAATCAAAGTCCGTCGGAAGTTTCCCAAAACCCTGTACAGCATCTGAATGAAAGCGTGCGCCAGACTGGGCTTTAATGATCTCACCAGCTTCTTTTATTGGCTGAACACTGCCAATTTCATTATTCACATACATGATCGAAACAAATATCGTATCTTTTCTTAACGCCTGTTTAAGGCCATCTAAAGAAATCACGCCTGCTTCATTTACAGGTAAATAGGTCACGTCAAAACCTTTTTTCTCAAGCTCCTTAAACACTTCGAGTACAGATGGATGTTCGATGACAGTTGTGATTAAATGCTTTCCTTTTGCTGCCAATGCATGAACAGAACCTTTAATCGCAAGGTTATTTGATTCAGTCCCTCCCGATGTAAAAATGACATTACAGTCAGCGATTCCTGAAAGGTCGCTGCACTGCTTTTTTGCCTTCACAAAAAGCGAAGAAGCTTTTTCACCAAACCGGTGAATGGATGAAGGATTACCATAAAACTGTTCATTTACCTTTATATATGAAGAAACAACTTCCGGATGAGGCTGAGTCGTTGCGCTATTATCCAGATAAATCATGATTATCACTCTTTCTTTAAGCATTACTTCTCTAATAAACCGCTGATGATTTCCGTGGAAGACTTCGCTTTCCTGCCCCCGGGCGGTTAGCCTCCTCGAGCTTTGCTCTGAGGGGTCTCACCTGTCCCTTCCTGGGGCGGGAGTCTACGTCTTCCACTCCAATCAACAGCTTTGTTTCGTAGTTGAAATTATCAATTAAAATATAGAACACAACTAATCAAATTTGACCTTGAAACGGGCTGATATATATATCTGAATTTTAAATTTCCTAAACCTTATTAATCCTAACATATCTCTGTACACAATGTTATTTGGAGAATGATGCGGGATGAGTATACACAATTTTCTCTTTTTTTAGACTTTTGTTATATTCGACAAATTCCAACATTTCTATGATATGATGTTGCGGTAAAAACAAAGAACTTTGGTGGAGGGTATTATGAATAGCAATAAAATAACTTTTGGCAGCGTTTTCACGATTGGCCTTATGCTTTTTGCGCTCTTTCTTGGTGCAGGTAATATGATTTTTCCTCCTTTACTGGGTCAGCAGGCCGGAGACAGCAGCTGGATCGCAATTGCAGGTTTTCTACTGACAGGAGTAGGACTTCCGTTATTAGGTGTCATCGCCATTGCAAAGTCAGGGGGCAGCCCACTGGATCTGGCAAGTCGTGTACACCCAATTTTCGGAATAATCTTTACAATCATTCTGTACCTGGCAATTGGACCGTTCTTTGGGATTCCGAGGACAGCAACTGTTTCATATGAGATTGGCGTACTACCATTCCTTGCACAGGAATCGGCTGGCGGCTGGTCACTGCTGTTATTTTCAATATTGTTTTTCACCGTTACAGCATGGTTATCACTTAATCCCGCAAAACTTGTCGATAGAATTGGTAAACTACTTACGCCTGTTCTTGTCGTTATCCTCGCAGTACTGGTCGGAGGAGCGTTTATTAATCCGATGGGTGAGCCGGGACAAGCTAGTGGGGGATATGTCGATTCACCTTTTATAACAGGCTTTTTAGAGGGATACTTAACGCTTGATGCAATTGCAGCTTTGGTATTTGCCATTGTCATCATATCAGCGATACAGTCCAAAGGGGTTTCTGATCGCAAGCAGATTGTCAAAGCAGTAACGATGGCAGGGATGATCGCCGCAACCGGATTGGCCGCTGTATATATCTCACTCAGCTACCTTGGTGCAACAAGTCTTCATGCAATCGGGACACAGAATAATGGCGGCGCTTTGCTTTCTTCATCTGCAAATTACCTTTATGGACCTTCTGGCGCTATTATTCTGGGAATCGCGATTGGTGCAGCTTGTCTGACGACTTCAATTGGTCTTGTTTCTGCTGCATCATCTTATTTTTCAAAAACCTTTCAAAAAGTATCATACAAAAAATTCGTTTTATTTTTCTCCATTTTCAGTATGTTAGTTGCAAACATTGGACTTGCACAGCTGATCGCAGTCTCAGTCCCTGTTCTGGTCATGATTTATCCGATGACAATTGTGTTGATTTGTATGGCCTTTCTTGATGGATTAGTTAAAGGAAAAAGATCGGTCTACATTGGCGCGATCATACCAACATTCATTTTAGGTGTCAGTGACGGTCTAGCTGCAGCAGGGTTTACAGCAGTTGCTTCCGCTTTTTCATTTTTGCCATTAATGGACCAAAGCTTAGGCTGGATTATACCTGCTCTTGTCGGTGGGATCATCGGCATGCTGATTCCATCGTCGTCTCGTTCAGCCGCTTCAGCCAATTATTCGAATTAAGATTTACAAGCAATGTAAAAGAGCAGTACTCCCTCCGTTTGGGATGTACTGCTCTTTTTGGTTTAGCCTGTTTACAATGAGTCGATCTTTCTGAGTGCACCCGGTTCAATTTTTTCAATCGATTCAGCTGCCTGCTCTAGCGCATTTTGGTAATCACCATTTCTAAATAGAAGTTCCGCTTCGTTCAAGCCAATGAACACTGTTTCATGACGACTTCTATACCTGTTGCCATATTGAATGACTTTTTCAGCCTGTGCTGCCGCCTGAATCATTTCTTCAGTATTTTCCGAGAAAGTTTCAATCATTTTTTCCGTTGTCAGCGTATGCTGATTGATTGCTTTCATATTCATAGGACGTTCAGCAAGGTGTGAATCAAGCGCTTCGATCTGTCTGATGATATCTTTTCGTTCTAAAAACCAGAATTCCGGGATTTTCGGAAGGTTCGCACTATCAACTATTTTCTCCTGATCTCTAACTGTTTTAATTTGATATTCCTGCTGTTCTCTTGCTGACAGTTCATCACTTCTGAGCTGCTCTAACTCTGAAGCATATTTTTGATGTTCTTCATTAATGATCAACAGCTGGCTTTCCATCTTTTCAATTTCTTTCAGTACTGCTGAATACGGATCAAGCTGTTTTTCCAGCTGTTTGTTTTGCTGTTCAAACTCTTTTGAAAGTTTCTCCAGCTGATTTTCTTTATCTTTAGGAAGGTCAAGGTCATGTTGATCGAGCTGATACCCCTGCCGCACATAATCCATTTCACGTATAAGCTCTTTATTTTTACTATTTGAAGCTTCAAGCAGTTTACTGACATGATCCTGTTTTCCAGGTAAAGCAGTTCTGGCATTGACTTCTTCTTCAAGCGCAGTGAAAGCAGCGTCAATTTTTTTCTGAACTTCCACTCTCAGTTCTTCTGCTTCAATAAACTCCAGTCTGACTAAATGCTTTTCTGCCTCTTTCAGTTTATTCTCCAGTTCCAGACAGTTTTCTTCAAGCGCGAGATGATGAATTGGATATGCCTGCTCACCCATTTCCCTGCACGCATCTTTTAATTCAGAGAGCTCATGAGGAAGTTCATCAATTAAATCATCAGCCAGCTCCGGAGCAGCTTCCATCATTAATTTGATGTCATTCATTTCAGAAGTTAAATATAGAACAGTTTCTCTGGCCTGAAGGTAATTACCTTCGACCGTTAGTTGATGATATTCATCGAGCTTGGGCTCAAGTGCCTGAATTTTACGTTCAATCGGTTCAGCAGTTTTCCCAAATTGTGTGCGGCGGTTTCTTAATAAAGACGCTGCTTCTTTATGGTCAGCCTCTACGATCTGAATTTCTTCACGATTCTTTTCATCACTACCCATTAATTCTTCGAGCTCGGTTAAGATTTCATTCATATGTTCTTCTGCCTTGTTCAGTTCTTCCGCAATTTTTTCACGGACTTTACGTGATTGTCCAAAATTGAATTTGTCGATATATTCTTCAGCATCAAATAGCATACTGTCCACTTCTGCTAATTGCTTATCAACAATATTTGTCCAGGATTCTCTCCATTTTTCGAAGAGCGCCTCAGTTTGTCCATTCATATTTAACTGTTTCACTTTTGTCATTTCTTCAAGCACTGGTCTGTGTTGTATGTCCAGTTTTTGTTCTTCAAGTTTATCGACTTCTTTATACTGCTTTTTTCTTAAAATAAAAGCAGTGATGATCAATATGATTACTAAAATGACGGATCCAATTATGTACTCCATCTAATGCCTCCTGTTCAAGCAGCCGGGTCTATGTCAATATGAAAAATGTATTGACTTTATGATACCATGTAACAAGTGAGATTTCTTGTTTTTTCTTGATTTTTTGACATGACTTTTTTAGTCAGGGAAAGGACTGATCATAATGATCAAAAGAGACGGACATATACATACGCCATATTGCCCACACGGTTCGAAGGATTCTTTTTCTTTGTATGCTGAAAAGGCAATTGAGTCAGGGCTGGAAGAAATTACTTTTACTGAACATGCTCCTTTACCCGAAGGATTTAATGATCCTGTTCCTGAACAGGATAGTGGAATGAAACCTGCTGATCTTGAAAAATACATACAGGACCTTGAAAGTGTAAAAAAACAATATCAAAAAGACCTGCGCATTCACACAGGTCTTGAAATAGACTATATAGAAGGCTTTGAAAGCCAGACGATTGATTTTCTGAATCAGTATGGATTCCACCTCGACGATGCCATTCTCTCAGTGCATTTTCTGAAAGCACGCGGTCAGTATGTTTGTATGGACTACAGCCCTGAGTCATTTGAACAATTAATAACCCTGACCGGCTCAACTGACTTGGTACATTCACTTTATTATCAAACCGTGCTTAAATCAGTTCAGGCTGACCTCGGTCCATATAAACCAAAAAGAATTGGGCATATGACACTGGCAAAGAAATTTCAGCGCCTGTATCCTCCTCTTGAATCACATGAAGATGAAATAAAACAGCTGTTAAACGCCGTTAAATTACATCAGCTGGAACTTGATTACAATGGTGCAGGTACGGTTAAACCGCACTGTCAGGAGACATATCCGACACCTGCGATCGCATCAGCTGCTTACAAAATGGGAATCGATCTTGTTTATGGATCTGATGCACATACGGCTGACGGACTCATGCAGGGTACCGATCAACTGATTGCGCTTAACCCGTAACAGGATGTGACGCTGTTAAACCATACTTCCACGGCTTCAATATATTGACGGGTAAAATATGGGTCTGAGGTGTTAATATGCCAAAGTTCACGTACAGTCTGACTTTGTAAAAAAGGCGTTGTAATCATTGAATTTAATTGAATAAGAAAAAATGAAGGGGACAGTTTGAAGCTGTACCCTTTTTCAATATCCTCAGCCATTAACATTTTCCAAAGATATTGCTCTTTTCTTAAATAACAGGCAGTCATTTCTCTGATCAATTGATGATCCAGGGTAATTTCGCGCCATGCAAAACGTGCAAACCTGTGGTGCTGCTGCTGAAACCTGATCACTTCACATGCAGCAGACATTACAGCGCTCCTATTTTGACGTTTTACTTCATTTAATGATCTTTCAAGTACATTCAGATACGGTTCAAAAAAAGCAATCAGACATTCTTCCAACAATCCTTTTTTTCCTGAAAAGTAGTAAGAGACTGTGCCAACATTTACTCCGGCTAATGCCGAGATATCTCTGATGCTTGTACCATGAAACCCTTTAGTAAAAAACAGATCCACTGCTGTTGTCATTACTTCGGACTTTGTCTCACGCTGCACGTTCATCATTCCTCACCCTTTCAAATAATTGCTTCACGTTGATTGCTGTGTTATACATGTATTATTCTATTGATTGAATTCGAGATATCTTCAGGTAACACCTTTAATAACTGTTCTTCAAATTACGCACAGGATGGTCAATTTAAATCTATAAAGCGGGTGATATGATGTTTAATGTCGAAACTTATAAAGGCACTAAAGGAAAAAAATATGAAATGCTTCACAAACAACTGAGTGCTCTTCTTGAGGGCGAAACAAATCAAATCGCCAATCTCAGTAATGCATCAGCACTATTAAATCAATTTCTGGATCAAACAAATTGGGTGGGTTTTTATTTAATGGAGGATGGGGAACTTGTTCTCGGGCCTTTCCAGGGACTTCCTGCCTGTGTAAGGATCCCGCTTGGCAAAGGTGTCTGCGGGACTGCAGCCGGTGAAAATCGCACATTGCGTGTTGAAGACGTACATGCATTCCCTGGACACATAGCATGTGATGCGGCTTCTCAGTCAGAGATTGTCGTGCCACTTGAGAAAAATGGGATTGTGATTGGTGTCCTCGACATTGACAGCCCAATCAAAAAACGTTTTGATGAAGAAGACCAAAAAGGTCTTGAGAGATTTGCTACGATCTTATCTGAATACATCTAAAGAAAAACAGCACGCGTTTTGCGCGCTGTTTTTTTATTTGCTTTCGATTATTAAGGGTGCGCTCTCTTCAATTTTACTGAATGCCTGTTCAAGATCATCCTTAATGTCTTCCCACGATTCGAGTCCTACTGAAAGTCGTAACAGCGTGTCAGTAATCCCCATCCCTTTTCTCGTTTCTTCGGGTACAACAGAATGGGTCATGGTTGCAGGGTGCTGAATTAAAGTTTCTGCGTCTCCGAGGCTGACTGCAATTTTGACCAGCTTCAGTTCATCCATAAATGCCTGGGCCATCTCTTTTGTACCGTTTATATTGAAAGAGATCAGTCCGCCCGGTCTGTTCATTTGCTTTCTGGAAATCTCATATGAAGGATGATCTTTATCGCCCGGGAAGTAGATGTTTCTTACTAGTGAATGTTGTTTTAAATAGTCTGCAATTTTTTCTGCATTATCACAGTGACGGTCAAGTCTTACTGCCAGTGTTTTTAAGCCTCTTAACAAAAGCCATGCATCAAATGGCGACATAATCCCGCCGATATCTTTCTGCGTTGTCATTCTGATTTCCCCAATCACTTCAGCAGATTTTGCAACTAATAAACCGCCGATCACATCGCCATGACCTCCAATATATTTTGTCGCACTGTGAAGCACAAAGTCCGCCCCCATTTTTAACGGATTTTGCAGATAAGGTGAACAGAATGTATTATCAACGACAACCGGAATGTCCATTTCACTTGCCACACTGCACACCATTTCAAGATCAATTAATTCCATCGTCGGGTTAATTGGTGTTTCTACATAAATGCAGGCTGTATTCGGTAGAATGGATTTTTTCATTGATTCTTTTGAAGATAAATCTGCAAATTCATGTGTAATCGCAAACTTTTCTTCCATCATCTCAAGCAAACCGAATGTGCAGCCGTAAACTCCTTTAGAACATACGACATGATCGCCTGACTTCAGCAGATAAAAAAGCACTGCAGAAACGGCCGCCATACCTGAACCAAATGCGAGTGCTCCTCCGCCTTGTTCTATTGCAGTCATTCGGTCTTCAAGTATTTTGACAGTCGGATTTCCCAGCCGGGAGTAAATATAGCCCTCTTCATCACCAGCAAAGCGTCTCTCTCCCTGAGCGGCTTGGTCAAATGTATAGGTTGATGTCTGGAAAAGTGGTGGTGCTAATGAGCCTTCATATTTTTTTGAATCATAACCACTATGGATGACCTCAGTCTCAAATCTTTTTTTGTCGTTAAGCATTGTAAGCTCCCCTTGTTTTGTAATCGCTTTCATTACCTATTTTACTTGTTTTTATCATAATTTCAATGCTTACATTCATTAAAAAAGACCGCCATTGGCAGCCTTTTAAACATTACTGTAATATTTTTTCTGCATCTCCCTTTAAATAAGCCACCTGATTCTTTCCGGAATTTTTAGCTTGATAAAGGGCAACATCTGCCCGTCGAACAAGGTTTATCATTAAATCAGGTTTATTTCTATCCCAGTTAGATACGCCACAGGAAATTGTAACAGCGGGATCTGTTGCTTGCTCAACCGTTTCTCTCAATTTTTCAGTCAATGCTACACCATCAAACAGTGACATATTGCTGAAATAAAGCGCGAGCTCTTCTCCACCCCATCTGGCACTAACACTGTTTTCTGTCCCAAAGGAAGTAAGGTGCTTTGCAAGCTGAATAATGACCTGGTCCCCTTTTTGATGACCAAAAGTATCATTTACACGTTTGAAATCATCAATATCAATCAATATAAATACGCCTTTGTTATCTTTTTCCATCGACTTTTCAACTGTCTGATCAAGGTAATGACGTGCAAATAATCCAGTCATATGATCACGATTGATCATTTCCTGCATTTCTACACGAAGCATTGCATTTACAAGTGCCAATGCCGAATGGTGCACAATCGATTTGAAGAGTTTATACATCTCAAATGAAAATGCATATGAGTCTTTATGAAGCACAAGACAAAATCCTTTTAGCTGTTCATGATGAATCATCGGTACAGCAATTAGCGAGCAATACCCAGCCCCAAGCTCGCAGTCAGACAAATAAACTGCGTCATTTCCTTCCAGAAGCTGCTGCTTTACATCTTCTATACAAATGCAGCCTTCTTCAGTTCTGAAAAAATTTGAGCTGCCTTCTACCGTTTTCCATTCTTCACCTTCAACCCAAATAAATCCTGTCTCATCAGGATTCAATGCTTTTTTAATCTGACCTGCCAGATAATTCATCATTTCTTTCATATCCAGGTTGGCATTTAATTCGTGTGAAAGATCATTAATCAATTTCAAATCTTCAATTGATTGCCTCGACTGTTCATAGAGTTTCGCATTTTCAAGCGCATTACCTGCAGTTGTGGACAGAATCTTAATAAATTCGATTTCATGTTTTTTTAATGCTTTATTTGTTGTTCCTTCAGTTTTCAGCAGACCATACACACCCTGCTTTCCATTTAAAGGAGAATACATTGCTGAGTGGTCTCCCCGGTCATCAATCGTAATTTCAGAGGAAACAAATGCATGAAGCAGGGCTTCGTTATCTGTCTGGTAATCCAGATACTCAATCGGCAGCCCCTTTTCCACTCCCTGTTCATCAGAAAGAATTAATGTGAAAGTATAATAAGGGAAAGTATTTTTTAATGAGTGTATGATTTTTGCAAGCACCTGGGTCACGTTCATATGAGAATTAAAAGCTTCAGTCACCTCAAAGAGTTCGTGATATCTCTTACGTTCCGTTGCAGTAACAAGCATTCGTCTGACATTTTGATAGAGAACAGACGTATCACACGCCAGTACAGATACCATAACAGGGTCCTTTGCCCACATTGCAGTTGGCAGTGTTCTGATGACAATGAATCCCATTAGTGTCGATTTGTCATAGCAAGGAATTAATATATCTCCCCGTTCCAGCATGGCTTCACTGTGTTCAAGTATAAAATAGGGTTCATGTCCAATAGAGGTGATCATATCCTTACCGAATTTCTTCCGATCTTTCCTGGTGTCCGTGTATTCAACTAACCATTCACCTTCTTTATATAAATAGAAGGTTTCCTCAACTTCAAATTGTTCCTTAAGAAGTGTTGCTAACTGACGATACCAATGACTGATCGAAACCTCACCTGACATTGAATGAGCAAGAATATCAAACACACCGGCTTTGAATCGGTCCATAAACGGTTTCAGAGAATCCATTTCTTCACCTTCGTCTCTTTTGGTATAATATCAATGTTTGTTTATGTATTTTTCAGATATTTACAAATATTAATTATAGCATAATTCAGTCGTATTACTATACATTCCAGCCGGTTTTTATAACAGAAGTTTCAGCAAAAAATGCCTACACTTTAAAACATTTGTCTTCTGTAAACCGCTGTTGCTTTCCGTGGAAGACTCCGCTTTCCTGCCCCCGGGCGGTAAGCCTCCTCAGCTTCGCTTCCGGGGTCTCACCTGTCTCTTTCCGGGGCGGGAGTCTCCGCCTTCCACTACAATCAACAGCTAGAAAAAATTTGATTAAGTGTTGCATGCTACTATATAGGTATTTAATAAAGAGGTTGACAAATACCTTTATAAATTGTATGATGTTCTTTGTGTAAAATAATGCAGCCTTTTGTGAACACATGAATGGCTCATTTTGTTCCTATCTTTGTGTAGGTGCATCGTGTAACCCCTGCTGCAGGGCGATGGTGCAAGATAACAAAATGACGATTGATGGTTTAATCACATGGTTTTTATTTTACAACTAAATAAAAACACAAGGAGGAGTCAAATTATGGCTCGTTATACAGGTCCAGCATGGAAACTGTCTCGTCGTCTTGGTGTATCACTAAGCGGCACAGGAAAAGAATTAGAAAAGCGTCCTTACGCTCCAGGTCCACACGGTCCTACTCAGCGTAAAAAACTATCAGAATATGGTCTTCAGCTTCAGGAGAAGCAGAAACTTCGTCACTCTTACGGCGTAACTGAGCGTCAGTTCCGTAACTTGTTCGACAAAGCTGCTAAACTTCCTGGACGTCACGGTGACAACTTCATGATTCTCCTTGAAGCTCGTCTTGACAACCTTGTATACCGTCTTGGTCTTGCACGCACACGTCGTCAGGCGCGTCAGCTTGTTAACCACGGTCACATTCTTGTTGATGGTTCACGCGTGGACATCCCGTCTTACAGCGTAAAGCCAGGACAATCAATCAGCCTTCGTGAGAAATCACAGAAGTTGAGCATTGTTCAGGAAGCAATTGAGCTTAACAGCTTCACTCCTGAATATGTATCATTTGACGCTGACAAACTTGAAGGTTCATTCACTCGTTTCCCTGAGCGTACTGAACTTTCTGCTGATATCAACGAAGCACTTATCGTTGAATTCTACTCTCGTTAATCTTTTAACAATTAAGATTAACAACATGAAGCCCTTGAAATGTTTAACCAACATTTCAAGGGCTTTTCTTATGCTTTTTTATCATGAATCAATTGTATGTGTTAAGATAAGTGGTGCTTTACAGAAATATCCCATCATTAGGAGTGAGCATATGGATAAGAAAGATGTAGCCGGTATCCGCAAACAATTTAAACCTGACAATGACCTTCTCAGAGTGTCTGACATTTTTAATGTATATATTATGAAAGAGACAACAGATATCTATCATTATCAAAGACAGCCTTTTGAAATGCTTGACAGTGATCAGCAGGAGCTGTTCATGAATAACTTTAAAAAAGCACTGACTGGTCAAATGAATGAAAAGCTGTTTGAACTCAAGTTTAAGAGAGATGCTGAAAATAGCAGTCAGCTGATTTTACATAAAGGGTTACTGAGTGACGGTGAAGAATGGCAGAATCAAATGCTTTTAATGACTGAAAAAATAATTGCCAACCCTTTCGAAAAAGATATTGTCATCACATTCATTCGCGGGGAATATATGAAGCCTTCAAGAAAACGCAGTGATGAATCAGATGACAGCAGCCGCGATACCGTCTACTCTCATCCGTTCACATTATGTACGATCAACAGAACTGAAGAACCTAAAAAGGAGATCCAGTTTGATTACATCGAAAAAGAATTTAAATACAAAGTAGAAGTTGATCCTGTTATAGACCTTAAAAATCCAATGACCAGTTTTCTGTTCCCGGCAATTACAAATCATGCTTCAGATGTGAATCACGTCCTTTATGCAGCACCTAAAGCGAATGAACCTGATTTCCACTTTATTGAAGAAGTACTAAATGGCGATGAGATTATGACAGCTCAGGAAGATAAAGCAGTATTTGAAGAGGTCATCAAAAGTGTCGTGGGTGACCGCCTCTCTCCTTCTACTCTAGCAAAAGTGTATAATGAAATACATACTACAATTGAAGAGAATGAAGAAGATGAACCACCCAAGCTGGATTACAAAGATGTAGAACGCGTTTTAACAAATAGCGGTGAAAAAGTAAAGGGCGATAAAATTAAAGAAGCCTTCCAGTTGATCACTGATAATGAAGCTTATGAATTCAAAGCCGGAAGTATTGTACCTAAGTATAAAACGAAATCAATTAAAATCCAGACCATGATCGCGAACATTTCGATCAGCCCGCAGGACCTGCAGTACGTCCGTCAGGTAGATTATAAAGGAAAACGGTGTATCATGATCGAAATTGAAGAAGATGCAGAAATTGACGGATTTAAGATGCTTCCTGAAGCGTTTGGTGATGAGTAGAAAAAAGCTCCAGTTTTCCTGGAGCTTTAAGCTGGAAATCCCGCAAAAGAGTGGGATTTTTATTTTTTCTTTAAGGGCTCTACTGCCGGCCCCTCAAGAACTGCACCATCAAAAGAAAATCTGGAGCCGTGACATGGACAGTCCCATGATCTGTCGTCCTGATTCCATGCACATTCACATCCCATATGCGTACACGTAATATCGACTTTATGAAGCCTTCCTTCTTCATCACGATAAGCCCCCGTCTTACCGCTATCACTCTGAATAAGTCCGCCTTCTCCTTTTAAAATATCGTCTGCAGTTTTATATGGACGATTTAACTTTCCTTTTACAAGCTCCGCCCCCACATTCGCATTTTCACTGACAAACGTTCCAATTGATGATGAAACATCATGGTCTGTTGGATCAAAAAGTTCCTGAAAGCGATTGTGTTTGTGTGTGATTAAATCCTTTAAAATATGTGCGGCAGCCGTACCGCCTGTCATGCCCCATTTTCTAAATCCGGTCGCAATATAAATGTGATTGTGGTGCCCAGTCACTCGTCCTGCATAAGGTATGCCACTGACTGTAAACAGATCCTGTGAAGACCAGCGATATTTAAAGTCTGTAACCCCGAATTCCGCTTTAGCAAATGATTCAAGACGCTGGTACCTGCTCCCTTCAATATTATCCTGCCCGGTCTTATGACTTTCTCCTCCAATAATCAAAAGCTTTTTACCATCTTTATATGGAGTCGTTCTGATCGAACGCGTTGGACTTTCCGCACTGATATACATGCCTTCAGCAAAAGTATCTTCCACTACTGCAGCAGAAGTGTATGAGCGCTCAGGTTTTAGTCGGGAAAAATAAAGGCCTTTAAAATCAACAAAGGGAAAGTGGGTCGCTGCAATCAGTTTTTTCGCTTTAATTACATAACCATCTTCGGTTGTTGCTTCTACTCCATCACGATGTTCATCAGCCTCAACCAAGCGGGTTTTCTCATAAATCTTTCCACCGAGTTTTACATATTCATTAAGCAGCGATTTTAAGTATTTGACCGGGTGAAACTGAAATTGATTCGGCATCTTCAATACTGCAGCAGCACCTAAATCGTATGGCATTTCATCTGTAAATTCCCCATGAATGCCTAGGGTTTGATATGCCTGCCATTCTTTTTCAAGCTGCTCTGGCTGATCAATAGTAAAGACACCGGCCTCCTGAATACTAAAGTCACAGTCAATCTCTAATTCACTGATTTTTTGTTTCATCCAGTTCATCGCTTCATTATTAGCTTCATAGTACAGCTTTGCTTTTTCTTTCCCATGCTGCGTCAAAAATTGATCATATATCATCCCGTGTTGAGCTGTTACTTTCGCGGTTGTATATCCGGTTGTTCCCTGAAAAACGCGATTGGCATCAGCAATAGTGACTTTAAAACCTTCTTTGACAAGAAGCAGTCCGGCAGTAATACCTGCAATACCCGCTCCTGCGATCAGAATATCAGTCTCATGATGATCTGATAATTTCTCAGCGTCCGGCACTCCGTCTTCAAGCCAATAGGACTGGTTGATTATATACTGGTCAATAAATGATTCTCCCATTCCAAAAACCTCCTTTTCTCAATAGTACTAACATTTCCTTCCACTGATTTTTTTAAACAAAGCTCTGTTAAAGTTGGCTGTTGATTTCCGCTTCAGGGGGACGCTTTCCGTAGCTGTGCTTCGCCGTGATTGTCTCACCTGTCCCTTCCTGCTACAGGAGTCACCCCCTTTCGCTCCAGTCACCAGCTGTGCAGAAACAAAAACGGACTTTGACAAAGTCTTAAACAAATAGAATGTAAAAACGCTGCCCCATGGAGGACTGCGCTTTCCTGCCCCTGGGCGGTAGTCTCCGTCCTCCGCGGGGGCAGCTGAGTGTGTATTATGTAATTAATTATAAAAAGCACCCGATTAAAATCGGATGCTAATAGAGAATTTTGTTATTATGCGTATTGAACCATAAAGTATTTCTTCTTCCCACGTCGGATGATGGTGAATTCGTTGTCGAGTCTGACTGTAGCGTCAAGTTCGAAACCGAGGTCCTGTACTCTTTCACCATTAATATATACCGCGCCGTTGGTTACGTCTTCCCGTGCCTGACGCTTTGAAGATGAAATTTTTGCATCAACAAGAACGTCTATAAGGTTAATTGACTGTTCTTCTTCGACTTTATGAGTTGGAACATCTTTAAAACCTTCACGTATTTCTGTACTGCTCAATGATTGTAAGTCCCCGCTGAACAGTGCTGCAGAAATTCTCTTTGCCTGATCAAGCGCTTCTTCACCGTGAATCATTTTTGTCATTTCTTCTGCAAGCGCTTTTTGGGCTGCACGCAGATGCGGTTCTTCTTTAACTGCTTTTTCAAGGCCTTCTATTGTGTCTTTATTTAGGAAAGTAAAGAATTTAAGGTATTTTACGACATCAGCATCAGTAGTATTGATCCAGAACTGGTAAAACTCATAAGGTGAGGTTTTGTCTGCATCAAGCCATACTGCACCCCCCTCGGTTTTACCGAATTTCGTGCCGTCTGCTTTTGTTACGAGCGGTATAGTCATCCCAAATGCTTTTGCATCTTCATCATTCATTTTACGGATTAATTCAAGGCCTGTTGTGATATTTCCCCACTGATCGCTGCCACCAATTTGCAGCTTACAGTTAAATTCTTTATATAAATGATTAAAGTCCATTGCCTGAAGTAACGTATACGTAAACTCAGTGTAGGAGATACCCGTTTCCAGCCGGGAAGAAATCGTATCCTTTGCAAGCATGTAATTAACACCGATATACTTTCCGTAGTCTCTCAGGAAAGTAATCATCTCAATCTGTCCAATCCAATCCAGGTTGTTTACCATAATTGCTTTATTGTCACCTTCAGCTGTATATAACTTTTCCAGCTGTTTTTTAATTGCTTCCACATTGTACTCAACCTGTTCACGTGTCTGGAGCTGACGTTCTTCTTTCTTACCGCTCGGATCACCAATTTGACCTGTGGCACCGCCTACAAGTACGACCGGACGATGTCCATGCTTCTGAAATCTTTTCATCGTAAGAAATGGTAAAAGGTGTCCAATGTGAAGACTGTCAGCAGTTGGATCTGCACCACAGTATAGTGACACAGATTCTTTATTTAACAACTCTTCCATACCAGCTTCATCTGTCTGCTGATAAATAATTCCACGCCATTTTAAATCCTGTAATAAATCCATTGCTCTTCCTCCTTCAATTGATCCGTTCTATATAAAAAATCGCATAAAAAAATCCCTTGCACATCATGCAGGGACGCTTTTATGCGCGGTACCACCCAGCTTAAGAAGAGTTTAACTCTCCCTCACTTCGTTGACTTAACGGATCTCTCCGGTTCTTCCAGCTAAGGAAAAACTGCTCCAAGAATGTAATTCAATCACCTTCCGTAGCGGTTTGCAGCAACCACCGCTTCTCTGAGTGTACGTTCAGGTTCTCTACTTCGTTCTTTTCAAAGCATTTAATATACGTTTTAATAAAGATAGTTTTAGCACAAATAAAAATCATCTGTCAAGCTTTAATCCCACTATTAAACTCGTTAAATTTACATTTCAAATGTATAAAATATGTTATAATCTTAAGGATGCTGCAAGGAGGATGATCGATATTGTCAGACCAAAATAAATCATTTCGCGAGCGTATCGCCGGATGGAGTGAAGCTTCAACCCGGATCGGTTTGCCACGAAAACTGCATACATCTTACCAGGTTTTCTGGAACTTATTATTATTACTTATGATTTTTGTTGTAATAGGTGCTGCTTTTGCCGGTGGTGTAGGTGCAGGATATTTTGCTTCTCTCGTTAAAGACGAAGAAGTATTGTCACAGGAGTCATTGCAACAAAATATTTATAATTACACTGAAACATCAGATTTATATTTTGCCAATGATGTATACCTCGGTAAGATCCGAACAGATCTTGAGAGAGATGAGGTATCACTGGAAGATGTATCTCCAATGCTGATTGATGCAGTCATTGCTACTGAAGATGAATATTTTATGGAGCACGATGGCGTAGTACCAAAAGCGATTATGCGTGCGATTTTTCAGGAAGTAACAAATGCGGCTAATCAGACTGGCGGAAGTACATTGACTCAACAGCTGATTAAAAATCAGGTCTTAACCAACGAAGTTTCTTTTGATCGTAAAGCAAAAGAAATTCTATTGGCATTAAGAGTTGAAAGATTCTTTGAAAAAGATGAAATTTTGGAAGCTTACCTTAATGTAGCAGATATGGGCAGAAACGCTTCCGGCAGAAATATCGCCGGGGTAGAAACAGCAGCCCAGGGATTATTTGGTGTGAGTGCAAGTGAGCTTTCACTTCCACAGGCTGCGTTTATTGCCGGCCTTCCACAGGCACCTTTTGGTTATACCCCATTTACAAATGGCGGTGAATTAAAATCAGTAGAAGCACTGCAGCCGGGTAAAGAACGTAAAAATGAAGTACTTTCGAGAATGCTCAGAGACGGAGCCATTACTCAGGAAGAACACGATGAAGCGGTTGCGTATGATTTAACACAGGACTTTAAAGAGCCCGCATCCGGTGCACTTGAAAGATACCCTTATGTAACTGAAGAATTAGAGCGTCGTGCAGAAGAGATTCTGACATATGTTTTGGCTGAAAACGATGGTTATTCCCGCGATCAGGTTGATGCTAGTGCAACTTTGATTGAAAAATATTCGCTTATGGCTGCAAGAGATATGCGTCAGAGCGGTTATCAGATTCACTCTACTATTGATAAAGAAGTCTATGATGCAATGGAAGAAGTGAAAAATAGTTACGACCGTTTTGATGAAGAGAGAGAAGGCGAAAAGTGGGACGCTGAAGAAGGTCAATTTGTTCCTGTCATGGAGCAGGAACAGACTGGGGCAATACTTATGGATAACGACACCGGCAGAATTATCAGTTTCACAGGTGGACGTAATCATGAGCGGATGAGCCTGAACCATGCGACTCAATCCTACAGATCAAGCGGTTCAACAATTAAACCTTTAGCAGTTTATGCACCAGCGATTGAGTACGGATTAATTGGTGCCGGCACCCCATTAGCAGATGTGAAATTTAACTATAATGGATGGGAGCCATTGAACTTTGTATCTTCCAGAGAATATGGTCTTATCCCGGCAAGAACTGCTCTTGCTGCATCACATAACCTTTCAGCTGCAAGGCTGTATGGTAGAATGCTGCAAAGCGGTTACAACCCTGGAGAATTTATTGAGGTGATTGACCCACAGGGAATTGAAGATGTTGAATACAGTTATCCGGCCTTTTCACTTGGCGGGATGAATCAAGGGATTACAGTAGAAGAAAATGTTTCGGCTTATGCTGCAATTGCTAACTATGGACAGTATAACGAGCCATTTATGATTGAAAAGATTGTTGACAGAGATGGAAATCTGATCTTTGAACATGAAACTGCACCTAAAGAAATGTTTTCACCTGCAACAGCCTATGTCACGATTGATATGATGAGAGATACACTGACTTCAATCGGATCCGGCAGATCTGCACCAGGATATTTGAACTTTTCTACTGACTGGGCAGGAAAATCAGGTACTTCACAGGATACGAAAGATAACTGGTTTATCGCTTCTAATCCGGAAGTCACTTTCGGAGTATGGCTTGGTTATGACACACCGAAAACCTTAAGATATCAGAGTTCCGTCAGAGCTATCAACCTATGGGCCAACATGATGAACCGTGTAAATGAACTCAGAACAGATCTCATTGACCCAGAATATACTTTCCAGCAGCCTGAAGGCGTTGTAAACAGATCATTCTGTACGTTTACAGGTCTCCCTGCTGGTGAGGCCTGCTCAGCAGCAGGACTTGTCACATCTGACTTGTTCACAACTGCGTGGAGCCCTTCAGGTGAAGAAGCAGGTCTTGAGACCTCAAAATATGTTGTTAAAAACGGACAGCGTTATATTGCTCTTGCTTCAACACCAGCTGAGTTTTCATCAACAGGAGCAATTCTGAGTCCCGACTTTGCTGAAGAAATGTTATTCCCTTATGGAGGAGATGCTTCAAAACTTTTCCCAGAGAACAACAGTTTCTTTGATAACATGCTTGTAGCAAATAACAGATTATCTGATGACGGCAGTAACCCTGCGGGAGTTTCAGCCAGCTCTTCAGGCAATACGTTAAGCTGGACTGGTTCCGGAAGCGGTGATGTTGTTGGATACAGAGTCTATTCAGGTAACAGTGTAGCTGCAATCAGACAGTTCGACGACTCAAGATCAGCTAATCTGCCTGCAGGAATTTATCAGGTCGTTGCAGTTGACGTAGCAGGTAAAGAATCAGCACGTTCTAATGAAGTGCGAATTGGAGCTGAGCCAGCCCCTGATCCTGAGCCAAGTGAACCTGAAGAACCCGTAACCGGTGATAACAATGGCGGTAACGGAAATGGCAATAGTAGTGGCGGCGGCAATAACGGCGGTAACGGTGGGACTACCTCACCTCCTGCTGAAGAAGAACCCCCTGCCGAAGAAGAGCCTCCTGCTGAAGAAGAACCTCCAGCCGAGGAAGAACCCCCAGCTGAGGAAGAGCCTCCTGCTGAAGAAGAACCTCCAGCTGAGGAAGACCCTCCAGGAGACGGTGAAGATGAAGAGTAATACTTTTAGCCAGGATTGCAAATGCAGTCCTGGTTTTTTTTATCCCACAAAAAAATCCGCCCTGCATAACAGGACGGATTTTAATATATCAATCTTCCATTGTAGATAAATCACCAGTAGGCAGATCAAGCTCCCATGCTTTCAGCACGCGTCGCATAATCTTACCACTTCTAGTTTTCGGAAGTTTATCTTTAAATTCTATTTCTCTAGGTGCAGCATGTGCTGACAGCCCCTTCTTCACGTGCTGTCTGATTTCTTCCTTCAATTCATCGCTTGCTTCATATCCTTCACGCAGCGCAACAAATGCTTTTATGATTTCTCCGCGAACCGGATCCGGCTTACCGATGACACCGGCTTCTGCGATTGCCGGGTGTTCAACAAGTTTGCTTTCTACTTCAAATGGACCAACTCGCTCACCAGACGTCATAATGACATCATCAATCCGACCCTGGAACCAGAAGTAGCCATCTTCATCCTGATATGCGGAATCTCCTGACACGTACCAGTCACCCGGCATAAAGTAAGAATCGTATTTTTCTTTATTATTCCAGATTGTATACATCATGGAAGGCCATCCTTTTTTCAATGCGAGATTACCCATGCGATTAGCAGGCAACTCATTCCCCTGATCATCTACAATGGCTGCTTCGACACCAGGCACAGGTCTGCCCATTGATCCTGGACGAATTTCCATAGCAGGAAAATTACAGATCATCTGGCCACCTGTTTCAGTCATCCACCACGTATCATGAATACGGTGGTTAAACACCTTCATTCCCCATCTGATTACTTCCGGGTTGAGCGGTTCTCCTACGCTGAGTACGTGACGAAGGTTCGAAAGATTGTATTTTTTGACGAGTTCATCTCCTGCTCCCATCAGCATTCTGAAAGCAGTCGGCGCACTGTACCATACAGTGACTTCAAAGTCCTCAAGTGTCTGGTACCATGCTTCAGGACTGAAACGTCCTCCAACAATGACAGATGTCGTTCCCGTCAGCCATGGTCCGAAAATTCCATAAGAAGTTCCTGTCACCCAGCCGGGATCTGCAGTACACCAGTAAATATCATTTTCTTTCAGATCCAGCACCCACTTGGCAGTCTGATAATGCTGCATCATCGCCCGCTGCACATGCAGTACGCCCTTTGGTTTACCCGTTGAACCTGATGTATAATGCAAAATTAATCCATCATCCTGATCAAGCCATTCAATATCAAATGAACGGTCAGCTTCGTTAAAGTGTTTCATGAAATCGATATACTGTTTTTCTTCCTTAACACCGTCTCCAATTACTAAAACATGCTTAAGATTTGGCAATTCATCAACCGGTATTCTTTCCAGCAATTCAGGCGTCGTAATGATTGCCTTTGCATCACTGTCTTCAAGACGGTCTTTAACTGCGCCTTCCATAAATGCTTCGAATAACGGACCTACAATTGCACCTATTTTCAGTGCGCCAAGTAAAGCGAAGTATAGTTCAGGTGAGCGCGGCATAAAAATAAATACACGGTCTCCTTTTTCAATGTCCGCCTGGCTCTTTAAAACGTTTGCAGCTTTATTCGTCATTTCTTTCATTTCTCTGAAAGTATATTTTTCATTGCGGTTTGCATCACGGTAATATAGTGCGATTTTATTCTTTCTATCTCCTTCGGCATGACGGTCGATTGCTTCATACGCCATGTTGATCTTGCCAGTATGATGCCATGAAAATTCTTTCTCTACCTCGCTCCAGTCAAATGATTCAACTGCAGATTCATAGTTTTGAAGATTATAGTCCCCTTTAACTGCTGGTAGCGCTTCCAATTTCATATTATCTTCCCCCTATGTACAAGTTCTTTTACAGTATAGTACAATTCCATTGTTATCTCAATTTTTTTAATATTCTATCACGAGGCGTATATGAAAACTCCTTCTTTTTGTTGAAAGCGCTTTTATAATTAGGGTATGCTATATAGTAGGATTACTATGAAATGTAGGTGACAGTGAATGGATCATCCGAAACTATACAACGCAAAAGAACTGAAAACGGCTAAGGGCACGATCATGATTGAAGGTCCTGTATCTAAAGATCAGCTTTCATCAATGGAGTTTCACGAAGACCTTGTTGCATTCAGAGTACCTGCACAGCAGCATAAGGCACTGATAGAAATTGCCGGTCTCCCTGAAGGCAGAATTTTAATTGCCAGGGAACATAATACAATTGTCGGCTATGTTACTTATCTATATCCCGATCCGCTTGAAAGATGGTCGCAGGGTAAAATGGATAACCTGATTGAACTTGGTGCGATTGAAGTAATCCCCAAATACCGTGGTGCATCTGTGGGCAAAAATCTGCTGCGCGTATCAATGATGGATGATGCGATGGAAGATTATATTGTGATTACAACTGAATACTACTGGCACTGGGATTTAAAAGGAACCGGATTAAATGTCTGGGATTACCGAAAAATAATGGAAAAAATGATGAACGCCGGCGGTCTGGAGTATTTTGCAACTGATGATCCTGAAATCAGTTCACATCCTGCAAACTGTCTGATGGCGAGAATCGGTAAAAGGATAGATCCTGAAGCTATTCAGAAATTCGATCAGCTCAGATTTATGAATCGATTTATGTACTAGGAGGAATGACCAGTGATCATTAAAGATATGATGGTACGTGATGTACATACACTTTCGCCGGACTCCACACTGGCAGAAGCACTCGAACTGATGAACATTGAAAAAGTCCGGCATCTTCCTGTAATAGATATAACCGGAAAAGTTGTAGGAATTATATCTGACAGAGATTTAAAAGAATTTTCACCTTCTCCCTTTCAGCCGGCCGAAAGTAAAAAGCTGTATGATACTAAAGTGCTCGATATCATGACCACACCCGCGATAACCGGGCACCCTCTGGACTTTGTTGAAGAGGTCGCTGTGTTGTTTATGGAAGAAAAAATTGGGTGCTTACCCATAGTCAGTGAAGATAAATTGGTCGGCATGATTACTGAAACAGATGTTCTGCACACTCTGGTCCAATTAACCGGTGCTACACAGCCCGGATCGCAAATTGAAGTCAAAGTTCCTAATAAGCAGGGCATGCTGTATGAAGTCGCAGGCATCATCCGTAAAAATCATTCAAATATTCATTCAGTTCTGGTCTACCCTGATCAGCATGATGAACAATACAAAGTTTTAGTATTCCGCGTACAAACAATGAACCCAATGTCTGTCATTGAAGATTTGCGCGCAGAAGGGCATGAAGTATTATGGCCAAACCTTCCAAGCTCACCACTGTAGAAAAAGATGCAGTCTTTATTTATTCTGATGAACTATTAAACTATCGTTTCTCGGAAGACCATCCTTTTAATCAAAAAAGACTGCAGCTGACACTGGACCTATTAACTTTTTCTGGCGCAATAAACGAATCAGACATTGTACCACCCAGAATGGCAACAGATGATGAACTGAATCTGATTCATGACTCAGCATATATTGCAGCAGTCAGGATGGCTGGAAATGGTGAATTATCAAAAGAAAAAGCAGAGAATTTCGGACTTGGTACAGAAGATACACCTATTTTTAAAGACATGCATGAGGCAAGCGCGAGACTCGTTGGAGGTACTCTGACAGCTGTTGACTATGTGATGGAGGGGAAAGCTCTTCACGCGGTAAACCTGGGTGGGGGTCTGCATCACGGCTTCAGAGGAAAAGCTTCCGGATTCTGTATTTACAATGACAGCTCTGTTGCCATTCGTTATATGCAGGAAAAATATCATGCACGTGTACTCTATATTGATACAGATGCTCATCACGGAGATGGTGTACAATGGTCGTTTTATGATGACCCCTCTTCCTGTACGCTTTCAATACATGAAACAGGCAGGTATCTTTTCCCGGGCACTGGAGCAATAAATGAACGCGGACATGGTAAAGGCTATGGATGTTCCTTTAATATACCGCTTGATGCTTTTACTGAGGATGAATCTTTCCTCGAAGCTTATGAGCGTTCATTCAGGGAAGTAATAGAATTTTTCAAACCTGATGTTATTCTCACACAGAATGGTGCTGACGCCCATTGTCTTGACCCGCTTACCCACCTCTCTTCTACAATGAAAATATATGAAGAGATTCCAAAACTCGCTCACCAGCTTGCCCATGAATACTGTGGCGGCAAATGGATTGCTGTAGGTGGCGGCGGATATGACATATGGCGGGTAGTACCGAGAGCCTGGTCGCGTATATGGATGGAAATGACAGGAAGATTTCCTGAATCTGACGAGCTCCCTGCTGAGTGGCTGAATAAATGGCAGCCTGCATCCCCTGTTCCACTGATAAAAACGTGGCATGATCCTGAAGGGGTCTACCAGGCGATTCCGAGAAAGAAAGAAATTACCGAAAAAAATGCTCAAACGATCGAAAAAGCATTATACCCTTTATTAAAATCAAAGAACCAGGGGTAACCTGGTTCTTTTCATTGAGATTCTCCTTCATCTATATACTGATTAAGAATCACAACTTCTACTCTTCTGTTCATAGCCCATCCTTCCGGGCCATTATTTTCAACAACCGGCTGTGTATCTCCATAACCTACAGCAGCAAAGCGTTCAGGATTGATATTATATCTCTCCTGTAAATAACGAACAACACTACTTGCCCTTGCACCGGAAAGCTCCCAATTCGATGGATAGATCTCCGTTTGAATTGGTCTATTATCTGTATGACCTTCTATCCGGACAAAGTTAGGAATATCTTCTAACAGTTCTCCTATCAAGCTCAATACAGGTTGTGCCTCTGTCAGCAGTTCTGCCTGACCAGAATCAAACAGTACCTGCTCCTGCAGTGTAATCACTACTCCCCGGTCTGTTTCAGATGCCGTGACCTGATCAGTCAGATTGTTTTCTTCAAGGAATGAATCTATCTCACCATACAACTCCTGCAGCTCCTGGTCCTCTCTGATTTCCTCTTCCAGCCACTCCTCATCAAATGGAATGACCGTGTCAGATTGATCAAAGATTCCCTGGTTTTTAAAAGACTGAGAGATTGAATCAAACTTAGCGCTATCCACTTGAGAAATTGAAAATAATAATATAAAGAATACGAGTATCAGCATCATAAAATCTGCAAAAGTGATCATCCATTTCGGCGTTGTATTTTCAGTTTCACTTGTAGAAACGAACCTTTTACGCCTTGGCATCTGTATTCGCCTCTTTCACTTGAGGAATGATTCTGTCATTTTGTGATAAGTAAACAGACAGCTGTTCTTCAAGCACTCTCGGGTTCTGTCCGTGATGCACACCAATCACGCCGTCTATGATGGCCTGCTTAACGAAAATCTCATTCTCTGTTTTCTGTGCGAGCTTGCTTGCGATTGGGTTAAAGACAAGGTTAGCAAGTAAGACGCCATAAAAAGTAGTTAATAGTGCGATTGCCATATTCGGACCAATCGCTGCAGGATCATTTAATTCCTGGAGCATTAATACGAGACCGATCAGTGTTCCGAGCATTCCCCATGCCGGAGCATAATCACCGGCTTTTTCAAGCATTCTTCTGTTGCGCTTATGTCTTTCTTCCAATGACTGTATTTCAGCTTGCAGAATATCTACAATCGTATCACTTTCCACACCATCAATCGCAAGGTATACCCCCTTTTTCATAAAAGGGTCTCTAATTTGTTCAAGTTCTCTTTCTAAAGAAAGCAACCCTTCTCTTCTGGCGATTTCAGACAGCTTAATAAACAGACTGACGATCTCTTTCATATCAGCAGGCTGGTGCTTAAATGCCTGAAGCATTACAGTCACAATTCTCTTTAATTCAGTGACCGGAAAAGTTACTGTTAAAGCTGCCATTACACCCCCAAGTACAATCAAGAGAGATGGTACATGAAAGAAAAATGCAAACCCATCAGTACCGCTGTTCCATGCAATTGCCGCGGCGATTAAAAATATACCTGCTATCACGCCAACAGGTGTTAAAACATCAAAACGTTTCATTGTCTAAACTCCCCGTCATTTTAATAAAAGCCGGCCAGGAAACCCCGACCGGCTTTAATAATAAAGCTTCATTAAACCGCTGCCTCTCTCCGTGGAGGACTGCGCTTTCCGCACCCGTCCGGACGAGCCTCCTCGCCGCTTCGCGTCTGCGGGGTCTCGTCTGTCCTTACTGGTGCAGGAGTCTCCGTCCTCCACTACGAGAGTCAGCTGATCTTGTTTAATAACCACTAATTTATATTAGCCAGTAACTATGCTCTATCATTATTATCGGCTGAAAACTAATGTCTTTAATATATTGGTTATGAAGATTATTTCGTTGACTGTCTTTCTTCGATTCTGTGTGGCAGCACGACTGTCTGGTCGTCAATTGATTCTTTATTCATCAGCTTCGTTAGCAGACGCATGGCAACTGCTCCGATATCATATAGCGGCTGAACGACTGATGTCAGCTGAGGACGAACCATCAGTGCCAATTTCGTATTATCAAAGCTGATCACTTCTACGTCATTTGGAATAGATAAGCCTTCATCCTGTGCGCCATGAACAACACCAAGCGCCATCTCATCATTTCCTACAAAAATTGCACTTGGTTTCCGTTCCAGCTGGCGCAGCTTTGCCCATGCATCAAGGCCGCTGTCATAAGTATAATCACCTTCAAATACGAAATCTTCATTGTATGACAAATCATTATTCTCAAGTGCAGCTTTATAACCTTCAAGCTTCATTGCGCGATTGATCGTATCATGGAAAGGTCCGCTGACAAATGCAACATCCTTGTGTCCTTTTTCAATTAAAGACGTTACTGCGTCTACTGAAGCCTGATAATAATCAATATTTACTGATGGTGTCTGATTTGACTCCTCGACTGAACCAGCAATCACGACAGGGACTGGAGAACGTTGAAATTCAGCTACATGATCCTGCGTTATATTTCCACCCATAAATACAATGCCATCTACTTGCTTTCCAAGCATCGTATTCAGTAAATGAAGTTCTTTTTCTTCATTTTGATCCGAATTACTTAAAATGATATTGTACTTGTACATCGTAGCAATATCTTCTATTCCTCTTGCAAGCTCCGCAAAAAAGATATTTGAAATATCCGGGATGATCACACCGACCGTTGTTGTTTTTTTGCTGGCCAGACCTCTTGCTACTGCGTTCGGACGATAGCCAAGTCTTTCAATTACTTCAAGTACCTTTTTTCTTGTTGCAGGTTTTACATTCGGATTTCCATTTACTACACGTGAAACAGTTGCCATAGAGACATTTGCTTCCCGTGCCACATCATAAATTGTGATGTTCATTGACAGCACTCCTTTGATCCATTTTCATTTATTTTCATTTTACACGATAAATCACTTCAAACGAAGAATAAACCCTATATTGCTCGATTAAACAATCATACTTGACTATAAAGGCGCTTTCAACAAAATCAAAAAAAATCTGAAGCTTTGTGACAAAGCTTCAGATTTTGTTCAATTATTTAGCATGTACACCCAGGTATTGCTGAATTGCATCCCAGAAATGATCGAACTGTTCGAAGTTCATCTGCTGGGCAGAATCGGATAGTGCAACTGCCGGATCAGGATGTACTTCTGCCATTACACCGTCTGCGCCAACTGCAAGTGCAGCTTTAGCTGTAGGAAGTAACAGATCACGGCGGCCCGTTGAATGAGTTACATCAACGAATACCGGAAGATGAGTTTCCTGCTTAAGAATTGGCACAGCAGAAATATCAAGTGTGTTTCTAGTAGCCTTTTCGTAAGTACGGATTCCTCTTTCACACAGGATAATCTGATCATTGCCCTGAGCCATAATATATTCGGCTGCATTGATAAATTCATCAATTGTGGCGGATAGGCCACGCTTCAGAAGAACCGGTTTTTTTGAGGCCCCTGCAGCTTTTAACAATTCAAAGTTCTGCATGTTGCGGGCACCGATCTGAATCACATCAATATACTCTGCTGCTTCTTCAATGTGCGCTGGGTTAACGATTTCACTAATGACTGCAAGATCATGCTTATCTGCTGCCTGCTTCAGTATTTGAAGTCCTTCAAGGCCAAGACCCTGGAAGTCGTATGGTGAAGTTCTCGGCTTGTAAGCACCGCCACGCAGCAGCTTAAGCCCTTTGGCTTTCACTTGCTCAGCAACAGCGTCTACCTGTTCGAATGATTCTACAGCACAAGGTCCGAAAATAAATTGTGGCGTACCATTTCCAATACTCTCACCTTTTAGCGTTACGACTGTATCATCGGCTTTTTTCTTACGTGATACAAGCAGTGCTTTACGGTGATCGTCTTTTTGCAACTCAAGTCCCGCTTTAAAGATTTCTTTAAAAATATGCTCAATGGTAGAATTCAAAAATGGTCCTTTGTTATGTTCCTTCAGAAGGTCAAGCATTGCTCTTTCACGAACAGGTTCAAAACGGTTCATGCCCTGTTTTTCTTTCACGCGTCCAATTTCCTGGACAGTTTCTGCACGCTGATTAATCAGTTCTAGCAGCTGTAGGTTAGTCTCATCTACTTTTTTTCTTAGCTGGTCTAATTCAACATTCGTCATAACAAAACATTCCTTTCTCCTGAAGATACCATTGATTGCCTAGCTGTCTTTTCCATCTTTCTGAATTGTGTTACATTTTGATAGAGAAAAACTTTAGCTGATCAATTGTACCTCATTATAAATGATGTTTTTTAAAAAGTCACGAAAAACATTTTATTAATTAAACGCTTTTAAGTGGTAAAGCGTAAAAGGATAGGTGTGCGCACGTGGAAAAACTATTTGCTTTGGATATTGGAACCCGTTCGATCGTAGGATTAATTATGAATGTTGAACAATCAAAATATGAACTAGTTGATTATATTCAGAAGGAACATAAAGAACGCGCGATGCTGGATGGTCAGATTCATCATGTCCCCGCTGTTGCCTCTCTCATATCAGAAATAAAAAGTGAACTTGAAGTTAAGCACGGCCCTTTAAAAGACGTATCTGTAGCAGCTGCCGGCAGAGCATTAAAGACACAAAGGGCTTCTTTCTCAAAAAACATCACCTCTGATCGGTCATTGACTAAACAGGATATTTTACATATGGAACTTAGTGCAGTTCAATCTGCTCAGGAATCAGCGGCTGCAAAAGAAGACAGTCAGCACTATCATTGTGTCGGGTACTCTGTCGTTCGTTATTTACTTGATCATCAGGAAATAGGCAGTCTTGAAGATCAGCTTGGTGATGATGCGAGCGTAGAGATTATTGCAACCTTTTTGCCGCGCGTTGTAGTTGAATCACTATTGGCATCCCTTAAAAGGGCGGACCTCAGAATGAATGCGCTGACACTGGAACCAATTGCTGCGATTAATGTGCTGATTCCCCCATCAATGCGAAGGCTGAACGTAGCATTAGTCGATATTGGTGCAGGTACCTCTGATATTGCAATTACGAATGGGGGTACTGTCACAGCATACGGTATGGTTCCGGTAGCAGGTGACGAAATATCTGAAGCACTCAGCGACCATTTTCTGCTGGATTTTAATGAAGCGGAAAAATTAAAAAGAGAACTGAATGAACCAGAGGAGCAGGTGACATTTACCGATATTCTGGGTTTTGAACAGAGCATTGATAAGCTTACAGTGATTGAATCTCTTATTCCTGCAATAGAAAAATTAGCAGCATCTATTTCCAGGGAAATTATTTTGCTTAATCACCAGCAGTCTCCAAAAGCAGTTATGCTTGTTGGCGGAGGCAGTCTCACTCCGCGTCTTACCGAAAAGCTTGCTGAACAATTGAATCTGCCTGAAAACAGAGTTGCAGTTAGAGGCATTGAAGCGATTCAGGGGTTACAGCTGAATAATGAAACGACACTTGGACCGGAACTTGTGACACCTGCAGGCATCGCAATCGCAGCAAATCAAATGCCAATTAATTATATTCCTGTCAAAGTGAATGGACATGATGTCCGGCTTTTTGAAATCAGAGATTTAACAGCAGGTGATGCCGTGCTTGCTGCAGGATTAAGTGTACCAAAGCTGTATGGAAAGCCTGGACTTGCTAAAATCGTGAAAATAAATGGCAGTACAGTTACCCTTCCCGGCACACACGGCTTGCCTCCAACCATACTTATCAATGGAAACGAAAGTGATTTAGATTCTGCAATTGCAGCGAATGATGAACTGCTGATTAAATCCGGACAGGATGGATCAGAATCACACCTGCAGATAAAGGACTTACTGGAAGAATCACTTTCAATTAATATTGAAATCAATGGAGAGAATAGAAACCTCAGGAGGAAGGTATTTGTTAACAATGTAGAAAAAGATATTGAGACATATATCCATGACAGAGATGATATTACCATTGAGAAAAAGATGACAGCATCCGAAGCTTTTTCTAAATCTGGCATTGTTTTGCCTAAACATGAAAATACATTTTTTCTGACGATTGACGGCAAAGGTACCTACTTCCCACAGTGGAACCAGGTTTTTATTCATAATCAACACGCTTATCCTTTGAACAAGCTCGATCGTCCTGTTCATGATCGTGACAAATTATCCCTTCCTCCTGCTCCTAGCCGGACAGCAGCTGATTTAAAAAAATCGCTGGACCTGATCAGCAATTCGGGGAGCATCTTTTTTAACAATCAGGAGATACGGGTAGAATTTAACTCGACTTCAGTGATGAGAAATGGGGAGATATTAAATGACCATGATCATATACACAACGGAGATACACTTGAAATTAAAAAAAGTGAATCTAAGGGAATGATTTTTCAGGATATATTTAACTATGTTGATTGGAACCCTCCAGTTTCAGCAAGTAAAATCGAAATCAAAAGGAATGGGGAAGAATGTGCTTTGTCCTCTCCTGTCATGCCGGGAGACTCTCTTGAAATCGTTATTCACCCATAAAAAAATGCTGGCCAGGTGGCCAGCATTTTTAACGTGTACTTGCTTCTTTAAGTGCTTTTTCAGTAATGCGGGAATGAGATGTATTCCATACCGGCTGCCCGTCTTTTACGTGAAACACTTGTGGTGATTCATGACGGGTATTAAATGCCTCTGCAATATGTGTGGAAGTTTCTCTTGCTTCCTGAATAGGTACATATACCAGTTTTACTTCTTCATTTTCAGAAAAAGACTGACATGCTTTATAAGCAGAAGAAGAAATCGGACAAGTCAAACTGTGCTTTAAAATGAAAAAATCTTTTTCATTTTGCAGAACTTCATTGAATTGATCTACACTTGAGATCTTTTCCATGCAGTTCACTCCCTTCTGTCAAAACTATCTGCTTGTTGTTCTAAGCGGCTCTTCAGAAGTTGCCGGTGTTAATGGATCTACAGGGTGTACTGTCGGCAGTGAAGGGTCCTTAGCTGTAACCAGCTGCGGAGCCTGTTCATTCGATTTTTCTTTAGAACGGAATGATTTCACTTTTTCTACAACACCTGTAGATTGATCCTGAACATTTTTAGAAATAACGGCTGACTTTTCCTTAGCAAGTGCAGCCATTTCTGAACTTTTCGTAACAGCCTGGTCTTTCCATTCATAAGAACGGTCTTTCAGTCTGCCGGCCTGTGAATTTAAATCCTGACGAAATTCTCCCCCGGATTTAGGTGCCATAATTAATGCCGTTACGGCTCCTGCAATACTGCCAATGACCGCACCGAGTATAAAGTCTCTTGAGTTATGATTATTATTTTCCATACTGATCCTCCTGCATTGTTTTATTTTTGACTTTCATCAACTGGGGGCAATGCGCGCTGAGGTTCAGGGTACTTCTCATTTGTTGTCGTATATTCTTTCTTACGCGTTTTCCATTTATTACGGACTTCCATTGCCACATTGCTCCATTGTACAACCTGTGCAATTTTTTCTTCATTTTGTTCAGCAGATTGCGTAACCGAGTGTGTAATTTTCCCAATCGAGTTGTTTAATTGCTGGACGTTTGTACCGACACCTTTAACTGCATCTACAACAGAATTTAATTTAGCTGATTTACCTTGAATGTCTTCAGCCAATCCATTCGTCTTATGTAATAGTTCAGTCGTCTCCGTTGTAATGCCATCAAGCTGCTTTTGAAGTGCTGCAACTGTGTCAGCAAGGCTGTTCAAAGTTTTCTTAACAGCAGTTAATGTAACTGCAAGACTGATACACAAAATTAAAAAGCCCCCTGCTGCAAGCAGTGCACTAATATAAAGTAAGATTTCCATAATCACTTTCAGCTCCTTTCTATTTATAATTTGATAATACCCTTGCCCCTGGATACCTAAACGCTTACTATCCCTATTCTCTAAAGATCAGTCAATATCCTTCACAGAAAAAATAAAATTCACAGCAAAAAGGAAGCCCGGAATATTCCAGGCTTCCATCATAACATTATTGTTCTTTAATCCACTCTTCAAAGGATTCCTGAAACTTTTGAACGTCTCCTGCACCCATGAATATAAATACGCCGTCTTCATGTTTTCCAAGTGGAGATGGATCATCAACGGAAAGAATTTCAGCTCCGTCAATTTTGTTTTGTAAATCTGAAATAGACAATTTGCCGTGGTTTTCTCGTGCTGAACCGAAAATTTCACACAAATACACATGGTCCGCATCTTTTAAACAGGTTGCAAACTCTTCGAGGAAGGTTTGAGTTCTAGTAAAAGTGTGCGGCTGAAAAATCGCAATGACTTCTCTGTCAGGATATTTCTTAGAAGCAGAATCAAGTGTTGCTTTAATTTCTGTCGGATGATGTGCATAATCATCAATAAGCGTTCTGCTGCCAACATGCTTCTCAGTAAAGCGTCGCTTAACACCTTCGAAAGTTTTCAGCTGTTCTTGTACAACATCTGTCTTAATTCCTTCATAATGGCAAATTGCGATGACTGACAGTGCATTTAAAATGGTATGGTCACCGTACATCGGAATTTCAAACGATGAAAAATATTCATTTCTCACAAAAACATCGAATGCAGTACCAGATGGTGAAGTCTCTACATTTCGTGCTTGAAAATCATTTTCTTCGTTGAAACCGTAAAACAATACAGGTACATTTGCAACAAGGCTTTGAAGGTGATCATCATCACCACATGCAATGATCCCTTTGTTGACCTGTTTCGCCATTTCCTGAAAAGCAGAGAATACATCATTTATATCAGCGAAGTAATCAGGGTGATCAAAATCAATGTTTGTCATAATCATGTAATCAGGAGAATAAGACAGAAAATGCCTGCGATATTCACATGCTTCAAATGCAAAATACTTGCTGTTCTCATAGCCTTGACCGGAACCGTCCCCAATCAGGTAAGACGTTTGATCAGCTCCCTGCATCACATGTGCGAGCAGCCCGGTTGTTGACGTTTTCCCGTGCGCACCTGAAACACCGACAGATATATAATTTTTCATAAAATCACCCAGGAATTTATGATATCTGATCAGTTCTAACCCCAGTTCTCTGGCAGCCTGAATTTCTTCGTGATCATCCGGAAAAGCGTTTCCTGCGATCACAGTCATACCAGGTTTAATATTTTCTTTATTAAAAGGCAAGATGTCAATGCCTCTGTCTTCAAGAGGTTTTTGTGTAAAAAAGTGTTTCTCAATATCTGATCCTTGTACCTCATGATTCATATCGTGAAGAATTTGAGCAAGGGGACTCATTCCCGATCCTTTAATTCCTACAAAGTGAAAACTAGTCATGGTTGAACCTCCAACAGTCAAGTGCCTGAACGGCATATGACGGTATATAATTATCTTTAAGTCTGGCACATATTTTGTTATTATAACATGTTTCTAAATGTGCACAAATAAACAGTTTATTTTACAGCTCTTGCTGCTTCCTGAAGCTCGTGAAGGTCTTCTTGTGCCATTAAAACATCACGAGGTTTACTGCCTTTGGATTCTGAAATCCAGCCGTGTTTTTCCATCATATCGATCAGCCTTGCAGCACGGTTGTAACCGATTCTGAACTGCCGCTGCAATAGAGAAGTTGATGCTCCGCCCTGTGCGATAACGAATTCACACGCTTCAGTTAAAAGCTCATCTTCTTCATCCTGAAACTCAACTTTTGCAAGCAGCTCTTCCTGTTCAAATAGGTATGAAGCCTTCCGTTCATTTTTTACGTGGGCAACTACTTCATCAATTTCATCGTCAGACACAAAGGTACCCTGCAGTCTCACAGGTTTTGAAGCACCGTTTTCAAGGAATAGCATATCTCCTCTTCCCAACAGCCTTTCAGCTCCCGAGCTGTCGATAATTGTCCGTGAATCCACGTGTGAGCTGACAGAGAATGCAATTCTTGTTGGCACATTCGCCTTGATTAAGCCTGTAATGACATCCACAGACGGACGCTGGGTTGCGATCAGCAAATGTATCCCACAAGCTCTTGCTTTTTGGGCAATTCGGCAGATTGCTTCTTCTACATCAGCCGGAGCCATCATCATCAAGTCGGCTAACTCGTCAATGACAACCACAAGATATGGCAGTTTTTGTGAATAGTTACCTTCATTTTTCACTTTCTGATTATAACGTTTAATATCTCTTACTCCTGAATGTGCAAAAAGCTGATAGCGTCTTTCCATTTCTTCAACTGCCCATTTCAGTGCGGCAGTGGCAGCCTTCACATCTGTAATCACTGGGCTGACCAGATGAGGAATATGGTTATACGGTGCTAATTCGACCACTTTAGGGTCAATCAGCAGCATTTTCACGTCATCCGGAGAAGCATGATACATCAGACTGATTAATATAGAGTTGATACACACACTCTTCCCGGAACCTGTCGCACCAGCAATTAAACCATGGGGCATTTTACTGATATCAGTGACTACAGGATTGCCTTCAATATCCAGTCCAAGTGCCACCGGAAGTGTCAATTCTGAGTTTTGAAATGCCTCATGCGCAAGGATTTCTTTGATCGCAACCGGTCTGCTGTGCGGATTAGGGATTTCTATTCCTACTGCCATTTTACCTGGGATCGGTGCTTCCATTCTGATATCTCTTGCTGCAAGTCCAAGCTTAATATCATCCGTTAAGCTTGTAATTTTACTTACTTTAACCCCTTTATCAGGAAATAATTCAAACCTTGTTACAGAAGGACCCTGCGTTACATTTTTAACAGTCGCATTCACATTAAAGTGGAAGAGCGTTTCATTCAATAACTCAGCCTGGTAGTCCAGCCATTCCTGATCAGGCTCTCCATGAACAGGAGGCGCAAGTAAATCTAAAGAAGGCTTCATAAAATGAGGTAGATCTTCCTCAACTTCGTGTAAAATCTCAACAGGCTTTTTTTCATCAGCAGTCACTTCAGGTTGATGTACATTTTGATTATTATATGGTTCAGGCGCCCGTTTGCGCTTATCCTGTTTCAACATCATGACGTTGAACGGGACTCTTCCGCTGTGCGTTCTTTCTTTCTCTGATGACGGCTGTACATCATTTGTTACAAGATTTCCTTGAGGGTCAACCTCTTCTTTTTCAACAGGTTGTGTAATTGCATCAGCTTCAACCGGTTCTGCAAATTCGGCTGATAAAGTTGATTCATCCGAGGCGGCGGGCGGTGAAGGGTCTGATTCTACATCTGGAGATTGTGCAACAGATTTACCTGTATTGTCGGCTTCATTTTCTATATCAGCCTCTTTATCTTCGTGATCATTCAGCTCGTTCTCAGTCGGTTTTTCCTGAAGTATTGGATGTTCTTTTAATTGGAACTCCTCTTCATGATTTTCTTTCTGAACTTTAGTTTCGTTTTTAAGTTCATCTAAAGAGTAAATACCATTCGTTTTCTTTGTTTCTGACGGACGTTTCTCATTTGCAGCAGCTCTTTTCAGCTCGCTGAATGACGAAATTTCATATTCAACCTGTTCATCATTATGTACCGGTTTAAGCTTTTGTGGTCTTTCTCTTGGCGATGGCACATGAGTTGGCTTAAAAGGACCTGCATGAGGGCTTTTTTCTATCATTCTCGATTTTTCAGTCTGTTTTTCTTTTTTTACTTCACGTTCTTTTTTTTGAGATGATTCATCTGGAATTAATGGAAATCTGAATTCACCTTTAGGATATTGATACGAAACCTTTGTCTGCAGATCTTTACTGCTCTCCTGACGCCGGGGCGCATCTTTTTCTATATGTTCTTCCTCCTGCCTTTGAACGAAAGACAAGAGTTTCTGGATTAAGTTCATCTACATCACTCTTTCTATTGTGTTCTCATCCATTCTAGCAGGTTTTATCCTCTTTCCGCTCGGTTTAAACAAAAATTGGTCATTTTGGCGCAAAAATCCGTTCTGTTTCTAAAAACAGAACGGATTCTTATTTATAGGGTGAACGATTCTCCTGTATTTCCTTCTTCAAGTACTAAAATACCTTTCTTCTCTGGTGCATTCTGGAGGCCGAGTTCTTTAGCTGAGCAGATCATACCACTTGAAGGTACGCCTCTGAGTTCAGCATCTTTGATCACCATTCCGCTTGGCATCACTGCACCTACTTTAGCAACGACTACTTTTTGACCGGCATCTACATTTGGTGCACCACATACGATTTGCAAACGTTCTTCTCCCACATTCACCTGACAAACATTCAATTTATCTGCATTTGGATGCTTTTCCATTTCTTCAACATATCCAACGACAAATTTGGGTGAAAAATCTGCTTCTATCTTTTGGTCAAAACCGCTTTCCTGAATCATCTGGTTCAGCTGATTTAATTTTTCTTCATTCATTTCTACCGGTCCTTCTGATCTAAAGTTGTCAGAAGGTTTGCCGAAAATGTTATAGCCGGTTACTTCGTTATTTTCGATATTTCTAATTTGAACAACTTGTCCCTTTTGTTCAAAAGTTTTTGAATGAAGGGGTGTCTCACCTAATTTGATAATCAGAACTTCCCCAATTCCACTTTCATTATAAAAAACGTTCATTATTGTGAATCTCCTTTATTTTTACTTTTATTTTTCCCTAAAATAAAGACCGGCTCAAGTTCGCCTTCTTCGTATAGGAATGACAAAGCTGTAATTGGCACATGACCTGCTGCAAAGAATGACATCGCCATCTGAGCGAGTACATCGTAGCCTGTTTCGTTTCTCATGTCACCAATAATTAAAACATCCTGGTGAGGAACAGCGATCGTCATTTCACCTTCCATTTTTGAAGCCATCTCTTTTAAAAAGGATTCGTTTAAAATTCTGCTGGCATCATACCCGTCATTAGAGTTGAGAAAGTAAAATACATTTCCTGCTACTTCATCTCTTTTCATCTCCGTTTTAAGCGAGCGGACGTTAAACATTGCAATCTCTCTTATCTGCTCTTTTGTCCAGGATTGCTTTTCAAGAAACTGCTGATCAATCATACGGTACGTTTTTCCAAGATCAACTGCAAAATACACGCGGGTTTCAGCAGTGTGTTCATCAAACACAAAAGGAATGCCTTCCGAAGATTCACTAGGAAATGAAGTCGAACGGATAACAGGGAAAATCTGCTTCTCAGCTTCTTCTACCACTGTTTCCTTACCCATTACGGCTAAGGCTTCGTTAATATAATACACAGTTTCTGCAATTGCTTCATCTTTCTTTTCATTCCACTTTCCAACAACACTTGGGAGAGAAACCTCAATGCCTTTTTTTGTATCTGCGTTTTCCACACGAAGCTGATCTTTTTCTCGATTGTAGCGAATGTTGCGATCCGGCTTATCAAGCTTTTCAGTTAAAATCTTTTTCATCTTTATAGAGTCCATTTTTTCAGCCATGGTACCCCTCCTTATATATCAGTAAATTCATTTATTCAGATGCAATATTAATATTTTTTCTCCGCATTCTATTGTACACGAAAACAACCCGGCCCTAAAGCAATTCACTTTAGGAACCGGGTTGAATGATGAAGTGATGAAAATTTCCATACTTCGTTATTTAAGCTAGCACTTGTAGTGGAGGACGGAAGCTTACCACCCAGAGGCAGAAAAGCGCAGTTTTCTATTGTAATGGCAGGCATATATCAAAATCAAATTATGATGCTTTTAACCCTTCAATAAACTGTTCAATTTCTTCCTGCGTTTTGCGATCCTTGCTGACAAATCTGCCTGTCTCTGTACCATCTTCAAATGCAACAAAACTCGGAATGCCAAATATGCTGAGATCCGCGCAAATATCAATAAACTCATCGCGATCAACATAAATGAAATTAAAGTCAGGATACTTTTTTTCAACATCCGGTAAAATAGGTTCAATTACGCGGCAGTCCGGGCACCAGTCAGCAGAAAACATAAAAACATGCTTCCCGGAATTTTTCAATTCATTAAATTGTTCAATCGACTCAAGCTTTTTCATTTCTTATTCCCCCAGTAGAGATTCTCATTTGGCCAGGCTTGATCATCCCTGCCTTCACCATGTAATGAGATAGTAACAGGCTAATCACTGCCGGTCCAATAAAATGCAATAACCCTACCTTTAAAAGTACATCCATCGAAAAGCCCATTGTGTTAAACGTCATAATCTGACCGACAAATCCACTCGTCCCCATACCTGCTCCCGAAGCGTTGTTTTCCATCTGGAAGAAAATTGTACCAATTGGCGCAAGCAGAACACCGGCAACTGTAGGTGGAATCAGAATCAGTGGATTCCTGACAATGTTCGGCACCTGCAGCATTGATGTACCAATTGCCTGTGCAATTGAGCCGCCCCATTTATTATCACGGTAACTTGCAACTGCGAAACCGATCATTTGAGCACTGCAACCGATTGCTGCTGCTCCAGCTGCCAGACCGTCCAGTTCCAGCATAAGTGCAATCGCTGCACTTGATATAGGAGCAGTAAGTGCAAGACCCATTAATCCTGCTACCAGCATCCCCATTACGAGTGGACGCTGCTCAGTTGCCCAGCCAATTGTTTGTCCTGTTGCTTGCATAAATGACTGAATTTCAGGCCCTACTAAGGCTGAAATTCCGTACCCGGCTGCAATCGTCACGAAAGGCGTTACGATGATATCAATTTTAGTCGATTGACTCACCAGCTTCCCGGCTTCAGTTGATACAACAGCTGCCACATAGGCTCCAGCAGGTCCACCAAGTGCATAACCTGCCGCTCCAGTAATTACACCCGCAAACAAAACCAGCGGAGGTGCTTTCAAACCATATGCAACCGCAGCTCCGATGGCCGGTCCTGCAAGCCCCATAGCCAGCACGCCCATCTCAGTCAGAAACGTAATTCCTAATTCATTACCGGCAGTCTGCATAATCAGACCAATAATCAACGAGCTGAATAAGCCAAGCGCCATAAAGCTTAAACCATCAATTAAATAAGTTTTAAAAGATATATGTATGCCTTTTTTCTTTAAAATCCCCATTACCTTCACTCCTTCCCTCCAATAGTGTAATGACATGTGTAAAGATTGTAAAGGTGAATTTTAATAAGATGGCTCTACTAAAGTGGCTGTTGATATCCGCATTAGGCGGATGCTTTCCTCGGCCGGGCGCTTGAGTCACCGCCTTACGCTCCAATCACCAGCTGTGCAGAAAAATAATAAATTTTAAGAAGGCTAATATGATGAGAATTTAATAACACATTTTTAACAGCCCATCTCAGCTGTTCCTTGTAGTGGAGGACGGAGACTCCTGCACCAGTAAGGACAGACGAGCCTCCTCACCGCTTCGCGTCTGCGGGGTCTCGGCCGGACGGGTGCGGAAAGCGCAGTCCTCCACGGAAAGGAGCAGCGGTTTCCAAAAAAATTCTAAAAAAAATCCGGAAGATTATTCTTCCGGATTTTCCAGACTGTTGAAATTCTAAAATATGTATATAACCAATAAAATAAACCATTCATTT
>NZ_SORX01000004.1 GCF_004405125.1 Jeotgalibacillus salarius | reverse complement strand
CGGAAAGCGAAGGAATGATCCGGCACGGCTTATGAAATTCAACAACCTGAAAAGAACGCTCATGCCGTAGCATGAGCGTTCTTTTGTTTAGGGTGAATGTAAGGCGGATTCAATAATTGGTGCAGCGTTGAAGATATATGGTTCAGCCCCGTAGATAATCGGTTCACCTCTAGTGATAATTGAATCATCACCGCTTTTTATAACTGGATTTGATTCATAGGCGAACACAATTGAATCATCCGTCCAATTAATTAAATCACCGCTAACTGTAATTGAACGCCTAACCCGCCTCACGACATCAGATCTCGCGGCAGCTGTCTACTCTATTCTTTCTTTCTGAAGTATGTCAGCGCCAGCGCTCCAACTAGAATCCCGCCTTTAATAATATCCTGTGCATAATAAGGCACGTTCATCATTGTCAGACCGTTGAGCAGAATGCCGATAATGATAGCACCGATAAATGTTCCGATCACATTCGGCTTTCCTGCACCAAAAACTGAATAACCGATCAGCGCCGCTGCGACTCCGTCCATTAATAACGGATCACCAGCTGACACCTGACCCGTTCCAATGCGGGCAGCGAGTACAATCCCTGCCAATGCTGCGAATACGCCACTGAGGACATATGCATAAGTACGGTATCTGTTAACTGGCACCCCGGAAAGACGGGCCGCTTCTTTATTCCCGCCGGTCATGTAGAACAGTCTGCCGGCACGCGTGTAATTTAAAAATAAATGTACAAGTGCAACGATTACAACCATCAAAATGACCGGAAACGGAATATTAAACAGCCTTCCCTGACCGATAAATTGAAAGGCAGGGATAAAGATTCCAGGTGCCGTGCCGCTTCCATCAGGCATTGGCATGTTGCCGTAAATGGAATACCCTTTTGTATAAGTCAGATGGACGCCATTAATGATATACATGACTGCCAGCGTTCCGATCAAATCAGGAATTCTGATTTTCACCACGATAAACGCGTTGATCAGACCAATTAAAGCACCAAGCACGAGCGGCACAAGCAGGACGACTAAAAGCTCCTGGCTGTACCAGACTAAAAGTGCCCCGCTCGCTACTGTAGCAAGGCTGACGGTGGAACCAACCGACAAGTCGAATCCTCCAACGATCATAGAAAATGTCACACCGATCGCCACAAGTGTCACAATCGAGATGGACCGCAAAATATCCGTAATATTGCCGTATGTTAAAAACTGTTCATTCGTCAGACTGAAAATGACGATGATCAATCCCAGAGCCAGGAGTGTGCCAAATTTCATGAAAAAATTGACGATCCGCTCCTTACGATCTGCCTGCTGCGGATAATCGCTGATATTTAGCTGTTTCAACTGCATTCCCTCCTGTAGCTGCTGTCATCAGACGCGCTTCTGTTGCTTCCTGGTTCTGCATTTCATCCGTAATTTCCCCATCTGCCATCACCAGAATGCGGTCGGCGATCTGGAGCAGTTCATCAAATTCACTCGAAAAATATAAAATTCCTTTTCCCTGATCCGCTAAATGAGTGATCAGGCGGAAAACATCATTTTTCGCACCTACATCAATTCCTTTTGTCGGCTCATCAAAAATGAAAACACTGCTGTCATGATTCAGCCATTTGCCAATCGAGACTTTCTGCTGATTACCCCCGCTGAGGTGCTTCAGTAGCGCTTTTGGTGATGAAGTAATAATGCCAAGCTCCTGGATTTGCTGAAGAGCTGACTGATGTTCCTTTTTGCGATTAATCCACCCAGCTGTTGAAAAGTTTTGCAGCGCCGGCAGTGACAGGTTTTCCTGTACGCTTGAGTCGATCAGCACACCGCTTTTGCGGCGCTCTTCAGGAATAAATGACAGCCCTGCGTTCACAGCATGACGCGGGCTCTTAATCTTCACATTACGGTCGCTTACAGACCACTTTCCTTTTGCGTTCGTCACACCAAAAATGGCATTTGCAGTTTCGGATTTCCCTGCACCAACGAGGCCTGCCACACCAACAATTTCACCTGCTCTCACTGACAGATTTATTTGTTTCCCTGTATCTGGCACCTGTAAATCTTCTATCTTCAAAATGGTTTCTTCACTAAAGCCCCTATGTTGATAATCTGCTTTATGAAGCTGTTTCCCGAGCATTGTTTTAATGACTTCTTCTGTGGACACACTGCCCGTTTCATAGACGGCCACTGCTTTGCCATCTCTCATAATCGTCATGCGGTCAGCGATCCGGTTGATTTCCTGCATGCGATGGGAAATATAGATAATTCCGATTCCCTGGGCTTTCAATTCTTCAATGACGTGAAACAGCTGTTTCGTTTCATGATCACTTAAAGGAGCAGTCGGTTCATCGAAAATAATGATCTTTGCATCTGATGCAACTGCCCGGGCAAGAAGAATCATCTGTTTTTGAGACAGTGTACAGTCTTCAACAAGAGAATTTAACGGGATCGGTGTCTGAACCTTTTCCAGACGATCAGCCGCGATCTGCTTTCGCTTTTTCCAGCTGATTGGACGGCTGTTTTTCCCGCTCACTGTTAAGTCCAATGTGACATTTTCAGCAACTGATAAATTAGGAATCAAACCCGTATCAACTTCCTGTACGACGATCGCGATCCCCTTTTCCTGTGCTTCAGACGGAGAAGAAAAATGAACTTCTTCCCCATCCACTTCAATATTGCCGCCATCTTTTTCATAATCCCCGGAAAGAATTTTGACGAGTGTACTTTTACCGGCCCCATTTACGCCGAGCAGCGCGTGGACTTCACCAGGCTCAACTGAGAAGTCCACTTGTTTTAGCACATTGACTGGACCAAATGACTTAGTGAGTTGTTGAACCTGAAGTAAACTCATTGTCCGTTTTTCGCCTCCAATGCATCCATCCAAGGTGAACGCGCAGCATTTGGAGAGCCCCAGCCTTCAATGTGCTGACCAACATCAGCCATTGTAACCGACTCATCCGGAAGATCACTTACATTCACAACTGATGGATCAAGTGCATAAATAGACGGTGTTTCTTCACCAGCGATCTTCTGATACAGGAAGCGTACCTGTACACCAGCTACTTCAGCAGGATCTGTTGCAGCAGTTGTCACCCATGGACTGTTTTCTGCCTGCATAATCTGAAGATCCTCATCACTTAAATCAATTCCGTATACTTTAATTTCATCGCGTCCTGCCTGCTGAATCGCACGCGTCACACCTTTTGCAAATTCGTCGTAAGGTGCGAATACCGCATCAATTGATCCTTCTTCAGGATATTTCTTCAGCACAGCTTCCATCTGATTTTGTGAATCAAGCGCTGTGTTATTACTCACACTTCCAAAGCGCGCAATTTCTTCAACGTTCGGATAGTGCTCTAAAAATGCTTCATAAATGACGTTACGTCTTTCAAGCGGTGTGAAGCCGCCAGCCCATACATACACAATGTTTCCTTCTCCATCGATGTCCTGTGCAAGCTGTTTCAGCGTGCCCCATGCAAGACTGTAATCATCCTGACTGATCGCTGTCACGCCGTCGACTGTAATATCGTTATCAAATGTGACTACAGGGATGCCTTTTTCAAGTGCTTCCTCAACACCCTGATTCAATGCCTCCGCGCGGCCATGGTCAATCAGAATACCATCCACGTCCTGATTGATAGCCGTTTGAAGGTGATTCGCCATCTGTGATAAATCGTTGTTGGCATTGTAAATTTGTACTTCTCCTCCGAACTTTGCAACCTGTGCTTCAAGTCCGCTTACATACTGAGATGCAAATGTTCCTGTTGAGAATTCCATAATTGCAGCGATTTTCAAAGGTTTATCAACTGCTGCCGGAATATCTGCATCACTTGCCTGTGACGTCTGTTCCGCCGATGTCTCTTCTGTGGCTTCTTCAGTTGCTTCCTCTGTTGCAGTTTCCTCTGACGCTTCTTCTTCAGACTGTGAAGATGGCTGCTGGTCTGTACATGCTGCAAGGATTAATGTTAGTACGAGTAAAAGTAAAGTAAGTCCTTTTTTCATTTTCTGCACTCCTTTAAAAAGTTAATTTGGTAAAGTTTTAATGTATATTGGTGTTCTATACAGTGGCAGATGATTGGAGCTTCAGGCGGACGCTTTCCGAACGGTTGTTGCTGAGTCTCCTCGGCTTCGCCTGTGGGGTCTCAGCTTCCAACTAATCGTCCCGGAGTCGCCGCCTTACGCTCCAACCATCTGCTGTGCAGGAATTTTGATCAACTTTAATAAGGTCATATCTTTAAACCGTTAAACCTTCAAATAATTCCTTGAGTTTTGTGTGATAGTCTCCAGTGACTATTCCTTTTTCAGTCACGATTCCTGAGATTAAACCACTTGGCGTTACGTCAAATGCCGGGTTGAATACGTTGATGTCTTCCGGTGCGATCCGTTTGCCGCCAATATGAGTGACCTCTTCTGCATGTCTTTCTTCTATCACGATGTCATCACCAGTCGCTGTATGAAGGTCAATCGTTGATAGCGGTGCAGCTACATAAAACGGAATGCCGTGTGCTTTTGCCAAAATCGCAATGCCGTATGTACCGATTTTATTTGCTGTATCTCCGTTCGCAGTAATGCGGTCTGCACCTACTAAAACCGCATCGATTTTCTTGGTTTTAAGCACATGGGCAGCCATATTATCAGTAATTAACGTGACATCAATCTCTGCCTGCTGGAGTTCCCAGGCAGTGAGTCTTGCGCCTTGCAGAACAGGTCTGGTTTCAGTTGCATAAACGTGTAGATCGGCTCCGCGTTCTTTTGCGATATAAAATGCGCCTAGTGCAGTTCCGTACTTTGACGTGGCAATTGCTCCAGTGTTGCAGTGTGTTAGAACGTTCGCATTATCCGGCAGCAGAGAAAAACCATACTCCCCAATCCGCTTACACGTTTCTTCATCCTGCTGCTGAATCAGAATTGCTTCTGTTTCAAGCCGTTCAATCACTTTTTCAGCAGATGCTTCCTCTTCAGCTGCCTTCAATAATCTTTGCAGTGCCCACGAAAGGTTGACTGCAGTCGGGCGTGATGAATTCAGATATTCTGCCTTTACACCCAGTTCTGACTTCAGGATCTCCAGGTTATTCAATCCACTTTTTTTCGCCCATAAAGCAAGACCGAAAGCTGCTGTAATACCGATTGCAGGCGCTCCTCTTACCTTCAACTCCGAGATACTGTCCCACACATCTTCAATCGTCTTCAGAAAAATATATTCAACTTCACCGGGAAGCTTCTGCTGATTTAACAGCCGGATCGCATCGCTTTCCCAGATAACCGGTTTAATAAAGTTCGTCATTTCGCCAGCCCCTTCAGGTAAGCAGTCAGACTCTTTGGTGAGCGCCATACTGTCCGATTGAAAATCAGTGATCTGCCTGTTTCAATCGCACGTTGCTGTGCCTGCAATCTGCCAGCTGCATCTTCAATTCCATCAATATCCTCCACATGCGCAAGCCCGATAATACGGCGGATTGTTTTACATCCTGCAAAGCCGAGCGTATCCTGCCATATCTTTTCCAGCACAAAATCTGCGTACTGCGCTGTCTGCTGTCTTTCTTCAAAGCCTTTTTCTAAAAGAAGCTCACGGTAGCGCTTTTCGAACACTGCCCACGTCTGTTCAATTGCCTCAAGCAGATATTCACTGATCTCACTGCGGTTTGCTTCATCTGCTCTTTCCTGCTGCGCAATATAATTAAGCGTTAAGTTCGCAATGAATGCACCAATATCAAAACCGGATGGGCCATAAAATGCAAATTCCGGATCAATCACTTTTGTTGATTCTGCTGTCACAAACACACTTCCTGTATGAAGATCACCATGCAGCAGCGCCTCACCTTCAGTCAGGAATTGTTTTTTCAATTTTGTGACTTCAAAGACTAAACGTTCGTCATGCCACAGTGACTCCACTGTTTCCTGAAGGTTTTCCGAGTATGAGTTGGAATCAGACTTTTTATATGGATCTGTGAAAACCAGTTTTTCAGTAATATCGCATAAGTCAGGATTCACAAACTGCCGGGCAAGCTTTTTCTTCTCCACCGGTCCAAGCGCTTCATCAGAACTGTTGAATAAGTTCTCCGCAAGATAAGTCCCGATATCATTTGCAATGTGAGGATACTGGTTTCCTTCAAGCAGTCCTTTACGCAAAATCACATGGTCTGAAAGGTCCTCCATCACCGTCACTGCATAATCATCATCAAAGTCGAATACTTCCGGCACAAGCGCTGGCACATATTTCGCAGCCTCCTGCAATGCCTGGCGTTCAATGCGCGCACGGTCCAGTGACAGCGGCCAGCTTTCACCAACAACCTTTGCATATGGAAGCGCCTGCTTAACGACAAGTGATTTACCCGTTTGGAGATCTTTTACGATAAACACATAGTTAAGATTTCCATCTCCAACTTCCCTGCATGTCACCTGCTCTCTATCAGAAATCAATCCTTTTCTCTCTAAATACACGAGGACACTCTGCTCAGTAAATTGTTCATACACATGCTCACGTACATTTGTCATTGAAGTTTCTCTCCTTTAATCAAAGTCTTTTTTATGCCACTCATCTTCAGGAATATCCAAATCCTCTCCTGAAAAACGTTCTTCTCTGAACACTTCGCCGTAGTTATGGAATCCGTTACGCTCCCAGAACCCTGGGCGGTCTTCCTGTAAAAACTCGATTCCTCTGATCCACTTGACACTCTTCCAGAAATACAGGTGCGGCACGACCAGTCTGAATGGATAGCCGTGCTTTGCAGTCAGCGGCTTCCCTTCAAAGGAATGTGCAAGCAAAATGTCAGCTTTCAGCAGATCCTCAAGGGGTAAGTTCGTGTCATAGTCATGATCACCATAAATCATGACGTGCTTCGTGCCTTCAGGGATCTCAAAATCCTTTAACAAATCTCTGATTGTGACACCGGTAAAAGCATTATCAAATCGCGACCACCTTGTGACGCAGTGAATATCTTTTACAACCGTCGTCTGTGGCAGCTGCATGAGCTCGTTATATGTGAATGTCCTTTTCGTTGCCCCTTCACCAAACAGCGTGAAATCCCATGTGGTGAGATCGTATTCAGGTACCTCACCTTCATGCAGAATCGGAAATTTTTCTGTCAGCGTCTGACCTGGCGGGAGTCTGCCATCGTGTGTGTTTTTCTGTACCGGCGGCCGTGCTTTTTTCAACCGTTCTGCCTTACCCATTGTTTCACGCTCCTTTTTAAACAATAAAAAGCCCCTTTCTAAGATAGAAAGAGGCAGAATTAGACTGATTCGACCTCTTATCTCTCAGACCATTACGTCTGTTGGATGTAGCACCGTGTCCCTGCTGAATGTATACAGCGGGCCGGTTGCCGGGCTTCATAGGGCCAATTCCCTCAGCCAACTCTCGATAAGAGTGGTATATGTAGTTGGTTGTTTCTGGTTATTTCGAATTCATAATTGCAAGTTTACGGAATAGAGTGACGGTTTGTCAACGGGTTTTTCAAAATTATTTTTTGGAGGCTTCCAGTAACCGCTGTTGACCTGCGTTTCAGGCGGACGCTTTCCGGACGGAGCTTGCTGAGCCTCCTCAGGCTTCGCCTTGCGGGGTCTCAGCTTCCCTCTAATCGTCCCGGAGTCGCCGCCTTCCACTCCGGTCAACAGCTTAGTTATTTTTAAAAGTATATATGGTTAGTTGATCAATTATCTCTCACACTTTTCAGTTTGTTAAAAAAATCTTAATACCTGCACAGCGGATGATTGAAGCGGAAGGGGGCGACTCCAGCGCGAGAAGCCGGACAGGAGAGACCCCGCAAGCGCGCAGCGACGAGAAGGCTCATCGCCGGCCGCGCGGAAAGCGTCCCCCTGAAGCGTAAATCACCCGCCAGACTATCAAACACGTCATATTCTATAATCACAAATTCAAAAATCAACAATATAATTTTCTGAAAAAACTGCTTGACGCTTTTGAGATTGTCTGCCATAATTCGGTACATGATTTTAAATCCAACTACATACGTATGAAACTCTTATAAAGAGCAGGTGGAGGGGCGAGCCCGATGAAACCCGGCAACCTGTTTCAGCGAATGCTGATTCAAGGTGCTAATTCTCACAGCGACAGCTGAAGGATAAGAGGAAGAACGTACATTTTGATGTCCGCTTCCTCTTTGGGAGCGGATTTTTTATTTTTATTTTCGAAAGGATGTTTTCAATGTCACATATTACAGCTACATACCTTGTGCATGATGCAAAAGGGAATTTAGAAAAAAAGGCAGAGTCAATTGCACTTGGGCTTACGGTCGGTTCGTGGACAGACCTCCCTGTGGTTGATCAGGAGCAACTCAAAAAACATAAGGGTGAAGTCATATCTGTTGAAGAAACTTCCCCTTCTGCTGCCGCAAGTCACCTGGGTGAGCGTAAAGCCGGACTGATTAAGATTGCTTATCCGGCAGCAAATTTCAGTGCTGATATTCCGGCAATCCTGACGACGATATTTGGTAAGCTGTCTCTCGATGGTGAAGTGAAGCTGGTTGATATTGAGCTGGATGAAGCGCTTGAAAAGCAATTTCCGGGTCCTCAATTTGGGGTTGATTCGATCAGAACAAAGCTTGGTGTACATGACCGGCCGCTGTTAATGAGTATTTTCAAAGGAATGATTGGTCGCGGTACAGACCTTTTTGAACAGCAGCTTCGTGCTCAGGCAGCCGGTGGTGTGGATCTTGTAAAAGACGATGAAATCCTGTTTGATAATCCGCTCACTCCTTTTGAGGACAGAATCAGACGTGGTGTAAAAGTATTAAATGAGGAATATGAGCGTTCTGGTCACCGTACATTATACGCAGTGAATCTGTCAGGCAGAACGTTTGAATTAAGGGACAAAGCAAGAAAAGCTGTATCGCTCGGCGCGAATGCACTCCTTTTTAACGTTTTCGCATATGGGCTGGATACGCTGCAGAGTCTTGCGGAAGATCCATATATCGACGTGCCGATCATGGCGCATCCAGCAGTATCAGGCGCCCTGACTGCTTCACCGCTTTATGGGATCTCAAATCAGGTGTTGCTTGGCAAATTGCTTCGTTTGGCTGGAGCAGACTTTGTACTCTTCCCTTCTCCTTACGGCAGCGTGGCCATGGAAAAAAGTGAAACACTGGCAATTAAAAATGCGCTTACTTCTGAAAGCCGACTGAAGCGTGCATTCCCGGTTCCATCAGCCGGCATTCATCCTGGACTTGTCCCTCAGTTGATTAAAGATTTTGGAAAGGATTCAATCATTAATGCAGGCGGCGGCATTCACGGTCATCCTGGCGGAGCAGAAGCCGGAGCAAAAGCATTCCGTGATGCAATTGCTGAAGTTCAGGCTGGAGGCACACTGGAAGACGCAGCAGCAAAATCGCCTGAACTTGAAAAAGCGCTGGCACTCTGGGGGTGATGAGATGTCAAAAATGATTTTTTGCGATTTTGATGGCACCATTACAAAATCCGACAATATCATTTCAATTATGCAGCACTTTGATCCGCCGGGATGGGAACCGATAAAAGATCAGATTCTTTCCCGGGAAATATCGATTCGTGAAGGGGTCGGAAATATGTTCGCCACCCTCCCTTCTGCATTGAAAGATGAGATCGTCCGCTACGTTGTCGAAACTGCAGAAATCCGGGGTGGATTTGGCGATTTTGTCAAATACACCAGTCAGGAAAGTATTCCGCTAAACATTGTCAGCGGCGGAATCGACTTTTTCGTTGAGCCTATTTTAAAACCTTATAACATGGATGATTACCTTTACTGTAATGGCAGTGATTTTTCGGGAGATAAGATTGAGGTCACATGGCCTCATAGCTGCGACACACATTGCACAAACGATTGCGGGTGCTGTAAGCCGAGTATCATCAGAAAACTTGCAGATGATCAGGTTAAAAAAATTGTGATTGGAGACTCAGTGACAGATCTCGAAGCTGCAAAACTTGCTGATCTTGTCTTTGTATGCGGCGATTATCTTGAAGAGAAATGCCGCGAACTGAACCTGCCTTATCAGCGTTTTACACATTTTGATGAGGTAGTCAGCTACCTCGAACAGCCTAAGGAGGTTATTCACAGATGACGACCGTCGACCTTAAGAAACGCTGGCATGAGCTTGCTAATATAAAGGACGCGCTCGGTGCACGAGGCTGGTTTCCCGGAACAAGCGGTAACCTTTCAATTAAAGTATCTGATGAACCGCTTGAGTTTCTTGTCACAGCAAGCGGCAAGGATAAGTACGAACGGACAGATGAGGACTTTCTATTAGTAGACGAAAACAGCCATCCTGTTGAACAGACATCTCTAAAACCCTCTGCCGAAACATTGCTTCATCAGAAGGTATATGAGCTGACAGACGCAGGCTGCTCGCTTCATGTTCATACTGTCAGCAATAATGTCATTTCTGATATTTATGCTGAACAGGGTGAAATCACTTTTCAGGGTCAGGAATTGATTAAAGCATTTAACCTGTGGGAAGAAGACGCAGTTTTGCGTGTGCCGATTATTGAAAACCCTTCTCATATTCCTGATCTGGCAGATCTTTTAGGAGAACAAATCGGGAAAAACATTTATGGTGTGCTGATCAGAAACCATGGCATCACTGCCTGGGGACGAAATGCATTTGAAGCAAAAAAGCACCTTGAAGCATTTGAATTTTTATTTGAGAGTCACCTGACATTACGTACACAAACGCAGGGAGGAAGATAAAAATGGCGACGATTACAATCAGAGATACACAGGAAACGATTAGAGGCGAAGAACAGGTTCAGGCATTCCTGTCAGATCAGGGCGTATTATATGAAAAGTGGGATACTGCGAAACTTCCGGAAGCACTTCAGGGGGTGACGGGGCTGTCTGATGAAGATAAAGAAACCGTCCTTTCAGTATTTGATAGTGAGATTCGTTCATTGGCTGAGCGCCGCGACTACCATAACTGGGACGTAATCTCTCTGAATGAGCAAACACCTGGTCTTGAAGATCTGCTGAAAAAATTCGAGCAGGTGCATACACACACTGAAGATGAAGTACGCGCGATCACAGCCGGTTCAGGAATTTTCATTATTAAAAGTGAAGAGAAAGGTTATTTTGACGTTAATCTTTCTCCTGGCGATGTGATTTCCGTACCGGTTAATACCCCTCACTTCTTTACGCTGACTGATGAGCGTGAAGTCGTGGCAGTCAGACTGTTTATTGAAAAAGAAGGCTGGGTTGCCCATCCTTTCCATGATCCTGCATTTGAAGAAGCGAAATAATGTAGTCCCGCATCCTTTAGAGGGTGCGGTTTTTATGTTCGGATATTAGAGTAGATCCCGCAGATGTGCAGGTCAAATGTCACTTAACTCACGAAATTCATTTTGAACTGACAAATTCCACAGGCTACCTCTCAAGAAATTTTCCCACGTATATTGACTTCCCCATCATTTTGTTTGCAGCTATTTGTGAAAGGGTAGCTATTAGTACTTTGAATTGTCACATAACTGCCTCTCCAATACCCTTCTGACTTTCACCACAACCCTTCCATCATGTAAAATAGATTTAAGATAAAGGGGGAAATGCGCTTTGAGAAAAATACTTCTGCTGATTGTCATCGTCCTTGGCCTTTTTCTCTCAAAACCGATGTGGGAGGAATATATTCCTGACTCGGTAAATCTGTCTTTTATCAGTGATGTGACTGATCAGGCGTCTGCCGCTGTTGAGGATGGAACAATTCAACATGCATGGGAATCATTACTTCAGTCACTGACTGATTTTATTATTGATATAAATGATGTGATCCAGGACGCACCGGACCTGTCTACAGAAACAATCGAAAATGAAACTGCTGCGGTTGAGCGTCCTGAACTGAGTGTCCCGACTGAGAAGCTGTTTGCAGTTCATAATATAGAACTCGGACAGTCAAAGGCTGATGTGGAAGCATCTGCAGGACAAGCCACACGCAGTTCATTTAATGAATTCGGCGTTGAATGGCATGCTTATCACGAGCAATATCAAAATTTCTTTATGACGTCATATAATGAAGAAGATAAGGTAAATGGTTTATTTACAAATCAGGATCTCATTACCTCTTCTTTGTCTCTTCAGATGGGCAGTACACGTGATGAAGTTCGCGCTGAGCTGGGCGATCCACTCACTTCACTTAGAAAAGGAATGGTGCGTTACGAGCTGCAGGATGAAGGCGAGTACGATTTATTTTCTTTCGACGGAGCTTATATTACCGTTTTTTATGATCATCATGAGGAGAATACCGTCACTGCACTTCAGGTGATTTCAGAAGATCTTGAAGACAATCGGGACAAACTTTATGCAGCGCCTTCAGCCGAACTGGAGGAAGGCTTTAAGCTCCAACTGTTCGATCTCACAAATGCTGCGAGAGTCGCACACGGCTTAAATACACTTGAGTGGAACGAAGCAGTCAGTGAAACTGCCCGCAAGCATAGTGTGGATATGGCAGAGAATCGATTTTTCTCTCACACAAATCAGGCCGGCGAATCTCCATTTGACCGGATGAATGCGGATGGTATCAGTTATACTGTTGCAGGTGAAAATCTTGCCTACGGACAGTACAGTGCAATATTTGCCCACGAAGGCTTAATGAACTCGCTCGGTCACCGCGAAAATATATTGAAGCCTGAGTACGGCCACCTTGGTGTTGGCGTAGATTTCAATGAGGAAGACCAGCCATTTTTTACTGAAAAGTTTTTTAACCGATAGTCTTTCTGCACCGCTGTTGATTTATATTTAAGCCGTAATTTGTTACTAAAAAAGCAATGTGCCTCCATCTAACCGGCACATTGCTTTTTTAATGACATTGCGTTTTAATCAATCAACAGCGGTTCTTAAAGATTCTATCGTCTGAACACAAACCATTTCATAAAAAAGAAGCTGGCTAGTGAGGATAATAGCATAGATAATCCTTTTGCTGAATTTGCTTCAAGCCAGTTAGGGAAAAGATTCAGCTGATCAAGCAGCCACACGCCGCCAACGAAAACACCATTGGCAATAAAAAGGCTGACAGTTGCCTGAATGATAAAAGCTGCAAACTGTTTTTTATTCTTATTCACGTTAAATGTGTACTTTGAATTCCAATAATAACTGTTTAGAATTGCGGCTGTGTAAGCAAGTGTATTATAGACTGTTAAGAGCCCTGCTTCTCTTGTAGGGAAAGCGATCAACAGTCCATTTAGTACACCGATATCAAGCAATGCACAGCTTAATCCAATGACGCTGTAAGAAGCAAATTGCTTTGATCCGCGCTTCTTCATCCTATCACCTGCCTGACTGTTCCTCTGAGGACTCTCCATAGTGAAGCCGTAGCGTCTCCTGATAATAATCCATCAGCTGTGCTGCAGAATCGTCCCAGCCGACTGACTGGATATCTGTATGTGCACGCTGTCCCATTTCATCACGCTTTTCTTTCGCTTTCAGCTGATCGGCTGCTCTTAGCAAACTGGCGGGAACTTCCGGATCAAACAGTATACCTGTTTCTCCATTCACAATCTGTTCAGCAGTAGGGCCGCTGTTTGCAGCTAACACTGGCAATCCGGCAGCCATCGCTTCCATCAGCACCAGACCGAGCGTTTCAGTCGTTGAGGGAAATGCAAAAACATCTGCAGAGGCATACGCCTGCGCCAGCTCATCCCCGTGCATAAATCCTGTGAAAATCGTATTTGTATGAGCGAATTCTTCTTCAAGTAACGCTCTATTCGGTCCATCTCCAACAATCGCAAGACAAAAGTCATCAGAATGGTCCAGGAGTGGTCTGATACGCTCAATCTCTTTTTCAGCTGCAAGTCTGCCGACAAATAGCAGCAGTGTTTTATCCGGTTGTCCGTTCGTCAGACGCTCACGCATATCATCGCTGTAAAAGTCAGGATGAAATTGCTTCGTATCCACGCCTCTTTTCCATAAATGAATGTTTTTAAAACCTTTTTCACTTAACTCTCCAAGTACAGCTTTTGAAGTACACAGATTGAGAGCTGCACGATTGTGGATTGTTTTGAAGTATGTCCACATTGCGGGTTTCAGGAACGAAACGTTATAATAATCAGCATATTTCGGTACATGCGTGTGGTAGGATGCCATAAGTGGCAGCTTCAGCTTCTTAGTGTAATAAACACCTGTCACACCCAGAAATGATGGATTTACTGCATGTACAATATCGGGGTTGAATTCTTCTAAGAAAGTTTTTATTTTCTTAGAGTAAAAAGAAAACTTTCTTGTTTCCTTATACACAAAGAGTTTGTAAGCAGGGATCCCTGCAACGATTGCTCCTTCATACTCTTTTACACCAAGGTCCGGAGCGATCACCATCACTTCATGTCCTTCATTTCTGAGCCAGCGAATAGATGCGCATAGCCTGGTGACTACACCGTCCGTTGATGGCAGAAAGGTTTCCGTAATAATTGCTATTCTCATCGAATATCTCCTTATAGTCTGCTTTTCTCGATTGCAGCTTCACGTTCTTCAGGTACACCAGGCTGCTGATCTTTTGTCCAGACACTTCGCGCAGGAATTTTAGATAAATCTGCTCTGTGTGCATAACGCTTTGCTACTTCCGATACTTCTCTGAGAAGCCCCTGATTCAAAGTTGTCGGTTTCAAGCCTTTTGATAGAAACAGGTCATTTTTAACGTGTAATTCATTTTCAGCAGCTTCTTTACGCGGGTTTTGCACGTATGCAATTTCCCCTTCAGTTAATTCACGTACCATCTTAGCAAGATCCTCGATACGATGGGTTTCAGTCATCTGGTTAAAAATCATGACCCGATCCTCTTTTTGCGGTGGATTTTCAATTGCCAGCTGAATACAGCGCACAGTGTCCTGAATATGGATAAACGCACGTGTCTGACCCCCTGTTCCATGCACGGTAATTGGGTAATCAAGCGCCGCCTGCATTAAGAAGCGGTTCAGTACAGTACCATAGTCACCGTCGTAGTCAAACCGGTTGATCAGCCGTTCATCTAATTTTGTTTCTTCAGTGTTTGTCCCCCATACAATTCCCTGGTGCAGATCCGTGATTCTCATCTGATCGTTTTTGTTATAATACTGGAACAACAGCTGATCCTGAGACTTTGTCATATGGTAAACAGAGCCCGGATTGGTCGGGTAAAGAATCTCCTGTTCCACACGTTCACCCTTGTCAGTTATCACTTCAACTTCAAGGTAGCCTTCTGGGATTTTCACACCTGCCGTTCCGTAACCGTAAACACCCATCGTTCCAAGGTGTACAAGGTGAATGTCTAGTTCTGATTCTGAAATCGCGCACAGCAGATTATGTGTGCCATTGATATTGTTGTTAACTGTGTAACGCTTATGTCGTGGAGATTTCATGGAGTAAGGGGCCGAGCGCTGTTCTGCAAAATGGATGATGGTCCCCGGTTTCTCATCATTCAGCACTTGAAGAAGTTGCTCATAGTCTTCTGCAATATTGATATTAATGTGACGAATTTTATGACCTGTCAGCTCTTGCCAGACTTTTATTCGTTCTCCGAGCGGTTTGATTGGTGTAAGGGATTCTACTTCAAGTTCATTGTCAATATTTCTGCGGGACAGGTTATCTACAATCACAACCTCATACCCCTGCCTTGATAAATGAAGGGTTGTCGGCCAGCCACAAAATCCGTCCCCGCCTATAATAATGACTTTTTTTCTATTTAACCTTTTAATATCCACTGTCAATCAGATCACTCCCAACAAAATTTTGCTACTAGTAGATGTTTACCCCATCAGTCCAATCATTAAGACCAGTCGGGCAGTTTTTTCGATACGCCAATTAGTCCGATTCTGTAAGAACCAGACTAATTAACATCATGAGCATACTCAACTGTGTTCTATCCATTCTCTTTTCAAAAGTGAATAACTGTAATGGTCATAATAATTCCCACGAAAAAGGTGCTTATCTCTTACTAAACCTTCACACTTAAAGCCCAGTTTTTGCAACAGTTCCATTGAAGCACAATTGCCTTTGGCAGCGTATGCCTCAATACGGTTCAGATTCATGCTTTTAAACCCATGTCTGAGCATTTCAGCCACGGCTTCTTTTGCATAACCCTTCCCCCACTCCTTGTACGAAAGGTCATAGCCGATTTCTGCGATATTATTATAGCGGTCCCATGCATGGAATCCACAAGTTCCGATGGGCGCCCCACTATCTTTTTTTGTGATTGCCCAACGATTATGATTTTTCTTAGGGTGATAGGAATTGTACAAAATGAAGTTTTCAGCTTCTTCAAGTTCGGTGTAGACTTCCTCGTCAAGTAAATACCTGCAGACAATCGGATCGGAGAAATGCTCATAGATAAACTGCGTATCATCATTTGTTAATGCTCTTAATATGAGTCTGTCTGTTTCAAGTGCAGGAAAGGCAGTCATTGTTTCTTCGCAAGCTCCGGATTTTTTTCTATTTCAATTCGTTTTTGCTTTCTTATCCACAGCATACCTATTACTGCGACCACAAAAAACAGAATATATATACCCAGTTCCATATTACTCACTGTTTCCATCGTAATATCATCAATCATCAGTACATTCATCAGGCGGAAATTCAGTCCAAGCGCACCGCCTATCAGCAGTCCAAGAAAGATCTTCTCGCGTGATTTCAATTTATCCATTCTTGTTTGTTCAGTTGAATTGCTCATCAGGATCGTTCCTTTCAAAAAGTTCTACCACTACTATATCAGAGAAGTTGAATGAATAATTAAAAATTCTGTCTTTAACACTGTATAATAACTCTATGGTTTAAATTCAGTTTCTTAGCAAATGTTCTATATGGCAGACGAACGGTTTTTGCATGGACGGCGGTAAGGGCTTTACACAAATATATTTCTAATCACTAAATAGTAAACACAGAAAGCAGGGATTTCAATGACGAATAGACTCGCCCTTGTTACCGGGGTTGGAAGAAAAATAGGCATTGGTGCTGCACTTGCTGAAAGATTAGCAGCAGATGGTATAGATGTGCTGTTCACCTACTGGCACGCTTATGACCGGGAAGTTTCTTCGCACGAAAGAAGTGAAGATGCAGATGACATTTTAAAATTATGCCGGGAAAAAAACATCCAGGCTGAAATGATTGAACTGAATATAGCTGACACACAATCTATAAATGAACTGTTTTCGTATTGTTATTCAGTCTTTGGGCGGTACCCGGATACACTCATCAACAATGCTGCTGTCTCTATTAACGACACAATTGAAACCGTAACAACTGAACAGCTTGATCAGCACTATGCTGTTAATACGCGTGCAGTTACATTACTGACGCAAAAGTTTCTGCAGCACTTTGAGTATGATTTTGGAAGAGTGATCTGCATGACAACCGGCTGGGCACAGGGACCAATGCCAAATGAGCTTTCCTACGCTTTAACAAAATCAACAATGGATACGCTCGTCTATACGATCTCCCCTGTCCTTGCTGAAAGAAAAATCACGATCAATATCATTAATCCCGGACCTACAGATACAGGCTGGATGAACGCAGATCTGAAAGAAGTACTATTGAAACGTTCTCCTCAGGGAAGGATTGGCCAACCGGCAGATGTTGCCAACCTTGCGTCATTCCTTGTCAGTGAACAGGCTCAGTGGGTAACTGGTCAGACGATACATTCAGAAGGCGGATTTATTAATCATTTCTAGGAGGAAATTGATGAAAAAAATTATACTCATAGCTGCTGCAATCATTGTTTTGGCTGTCATCTGGTTTTTCTTTTTTCGTACATATGAAGTCGCTGAAGACATATTTGAAGGTGTTTCGGTGCAGGAAATTGAAGAAGCAACCGTGATGGTCAGTTATCCTGATGGAATTGATGTAGGAGTACCAGGACCGCGTGATTTAACTGAAAGTGAGATTGAATCTTTGAAAACCGCCATGCAGAATACCAAAGTCCGCAGGTCAGATGCGTTTGACACGTTCTCCTCTTTTGCAGATAGAGAAATCGTGTTCACTGCGCGTATAAAAGTCGATGAGGGCGTATATGAAACTAACAGCTATGCGATTCAATATACCTCTACAGAGAACTTATTTCAGTTTGGCGGTGAAGGTCCGGGCATAAGAAGTGCATGGAAGTATAAAGCTGTAGACGGAACGCTTGAAGAGCTGTTCATGTCATTTGAGATATTCCAGTAGCAGTCAATCTATTGCAAATCAACCAATAATTTTCTTCGGTAATCTAAAATATTTGTTGTTTAAATATTTACACAATTCACTCAATAATCTATTATGGTACATGACATTGTAAGTGCTTACATACAATTAACACAAGATGTCGTATCACATGATTAAGGGGGAGAACTGGATGAATGCAATCGCTTTAGCGGCGATCGGGCTGTTCATTTTCGTGCTTGGATACAGATTTTATTCTAAATTTGTTGCCGAAAAAATTTACAGACTCGATCCAAACTATGTCACACCTGCACACCGCTACAAAGATGGCGTCGATTTTGTGCCGACGAATAAGTTCGTGCTCTGGGGACACCACTTTACGTCAGTAGCAGGAGCTGCACCAATTTTGGGACCTGCCATTGCCGTATACTGGGGCTGGCTGCCTGCTGTACTTTGGGTGGTTTTTGGAACTGTATTTGCTGCAGGGGTTCACGACTTCGGTACGCTCGTAGTGTCTGTCAGAAACAAAGGTCAGTCTATGGGAACGCTCGCCAATAAATTAGTTGGACAGCGTGCAAAGATTTTGTTCTTATTCATTATTTTAATTCTTGTACTAATGGTAAATGCAGTATTTGCATGGGTAATTGCGAACCTGTTTATCAGTTTCCCATCAAGCGTATTACCAGTATTTATTCAGATCCCGCTTGCGATCTGGATTGGACACGCAGTATACAAACGTAATGCGAAAATGCTGGTGCCTTCATTGGTTGCACTTGCGGTCATGTATTTTGTAGCTGTTCTGGCTGCTGAATACCAAATTCTTCAAATCGATCTTGTCCGATATATGGGTGGTGAAGAAGGGGCCGGCATCTTTGGGCTGGGTGCGATTTCAAGTGCATTCTTTATCTGGATCATTATCCTAATGATTTATGTATATATCGCCTCGACGCTTCCTGTTTGGAAACTGCTTCAGCCGCGTGATTTCATTAACTCACATCAGCTTATAGTAGGGCTTGGTATTCTGTATCTTGGTCTTCTTTTCACGAATCCTGAGATTACAGCTCCTATTACAAACCCTGATGCAAATGATGTTTCCTGGTTCCCGCTACTATTTATCACGATTGCCTGCGGGGCGATTTCCGGTTTCCACGGACTTGTATCTTCAGGTACGTCATCAAAACAGTTGAATAAAGAAACGGATGCCCGCTTCGTTGGTTATGCAGGCGCTGTTGGTGAAGGTGTGCTTGCTTTAATTTCTATTATTGCTGTTATCACATTCTTCCCTAATGCTGACGCTTTTAAAGAGGCTTATAGCAGCTTTGGTGCTGCGAGTGGCGGCGGTCTTGGAAACTTCGTTCAGGGTGCCGGGCAGCTTGCAGGCGGCCTTGGTATTCCACCGGAAGTTGCAGCAACAATCGTTTCGATCATCGTTGTCAGCTTTGCAGCAACAACGCTTGATACATCCGTTCGTCTGATGCGTTATATCATTTCTGAGCTTGGTACGGAGTACAAAGTGCCTGCACTTGAAAAAACGCATGTTGCTACAACAATTGCAGTCGTTTCAAGTGCTGCACTTGTATTAATTCCTGAAGGTCCAAACGGCTTTGGTTCAGGTGGGTACCTGCTATGGCCTCTGTTTGGTACTTCCAATCAGTTATTAGCCGGCATTAACTTATTGCTCATTTCAATCTGGCTGAAGAGACTTGGCAGAAGCTACTTGATTACGCTGATTCCAATGATCTTCTTAATGTTCATGACGCTCTATGCGATGATTAGTCAGGTGTTCACACAGTGGGCATGGTGGAATGAACAGTCAAGTACACTGCTGTTCGTATTTGGTGCTTTAATCCTTGGGTTTGCACTATGGATCTGTCTGACTGCAGTATCTGCACTCATGTCTAAAAACCAGACACCAATTGATCCTAAAGAATAATCATATGGCAGGAAGGAGCGTTGTCTCTTTCCTGTTCTTTGTTTTAAAATAAGAAAAGCGGAGGCGAGCGTTTAGGGGCGTATGCGGTGGACTGAAGCGTTTAAGATAAAGGAAACACAGTGAACGCAAGTGAGCTGATGTTGACTTATCGAAATGAGCTGAGGGAAGCGCACTAGCCCCTGCGAGCCATAGCTGAACAAAAAGAAAAGCGGAGGGAGGCGGTACAAATGCTGGATAAAATGAAGAAGCTGGTTGCTTATTATGAAGAAGTGCTGAGTATGCCGCACCGTCAAGAGATTGCCCGTGAGCTCAGGAATGAAGACGACCTGTTTTTACTCATGCTTTATTCTGAAATGATCGGAATCCCAAACCCTGTTTATTACTACACACTGGAGCTGTATCCGCATATGATTGAGAAATTTCACGACTGGCATTTACGGATGGGAATGGAGAAATCTCCGCTCTCAGGCATCCGCTGCTGCTGATAAAGGAGTCTTTTGATGGATATTTTAAAGAATAATATTTTGTTTGTCGGCGGTAAAGGTGGCGTTGGTAAGTCCACTTCTGCTGCTGCGATCGCATGGAAATCGGCTAAGCAGGGATACCGCACACTACTTGTATCAACTGACCCTGCACACAATGTCGGTGATATTTTTGACCGGAAAATCGGCGGGAAGAATACAGAAATTGCCCCAAATTTATATGCGCTTGAGATCGATCCTGAAATTGAAACAGCGAATTATATAAAAGGCGTGAAAGCGAATATTAAAGGTGTGGTTCACGCTGGCATGATGGAAGAAGTTCACAGACAGCTTGATACGGCAAAGTCTTCACCAGGTGCTGATGAGGCTGCTTTATTCGATAAACTGATTTCGATTGTACTGGAAGAACGTGAGAAGTTTGATAAGATCGTTTTTGATACAGCTCCAACCGGTCATACAATCAGACTGCTTACACTTCCAGAATTAATGGGTATCTGGATTGAAGGACTGCTCGAGAAACGCCGTAAAACGAACGAAAACTATGCTGCCCTTTTAAATGACGGAGAGCCGGTTGAGGATCCGATTTATGATGTACTCAGAACCCGTCAGGACCGCTTTTCGCGGGCAAGAGAACTGCTTCTTGACCCAAAAGAGACAGGCTTTATATTTGTGCTGAATCCTGAGAGGCTGCCAATTCTCGAAACTGAAAAAGCGCTTCAGCTCCTGGATCAGTATGATCTTCATGTGAAAACGCTGATTGTGAACAAGGTGCTTCCTGAGGATGTTGACGGAGCGTTTATGCAGGAGCGTAAAAAGCATGAAAAACCACATTTAGAAAAAATCCAAAGCACATTTAAAAAACAGGAATTGATTTATGTTCCTTTTTCATCTCAGGACATCGTGAACAAAGAGCTGCTGGAATGGTTCAGCGGACACCTCGACTGAATAATGAAACGCCTCGGCTTTTAGCGGGCGAATTGATTGTTTAATTGAATCATAGCATTGGATGTTTGATTCACTGCCCTGATTCATTAACCTACCTCAATAATGATTTGAACGCCTGCTGTCTCCAGCAAACAAAAAACAGGATGAACACTCATCCTGTTTTTTGTTTGTTATCTATGAAAACAATTCAGGCAGCTGATTAATCATTGTATAACCGCCAAGGTAAGCCATGACAACAACGATCAGCACACCAAATGCAGTTAGCCATACCGGATGGTTATAATCACCGACAATTTTCTTGTTATGTGCCGCAAGAAGGATTACACCAAGTGAAATCGGCAGGATCAAACCGTTTAGCGCACCCGCGAGTATAAGCAGTGTAACCGGCTGCCCAATTGATGCGAAAATCACCGTCGATACTGCAATAAATCCCACAATCAGAAACTTTTCATATTTCGCAAACAACGGACTGAACGTCTTGATAAAGGATACTGATGTATAAGCAGCTCCGACTACTGAACTGATCGCTGCAGACCACATTACCACGCCAAAGATCTTATACCCGATATTACCTGCTGCGAGCTGGAAGACAGACGCAGGCGGATTATCCGGGTTGATCTCAAGCCCTTGCGCTACGATTCCAAGAGTTGCAAGGAAGAGAAAGATACGCATAATAGATGCGATCCCGATTGCTGATACTGCACTTTTATTTACTTCAGGTATATTCTTTTTACCAATCAATCCTGCATCAAGCAGTCTGTGTCCGCCCGCAAATGTAATGTAACCGCCGACTGTTCCGCCGACAAGTGTAACAATTGCCAGGAAATCTACTGTTTCTGGAATAAATGAACGGGTGATCGCTTCTCCAATTGGCGGCTGTGACTGGAACATGACAAACACAGTCAGTCCAATCATCAGAAAGCCCAGCACCTGAATAAAGCGGTCCATGATCCGCGCTGCTTCCCGGACAAGGAAGATCCCAATGGCAATCAGCCCGCTGAATAAAGCACCCATCTCAGGCGAAACACCGAACAGTACATTTGTTCCAAGCCCTGCTCCCCCGATATTACCAATATTGAACGCCAGTCCACCAAGTACAACAAGTGCAGCTAAGACAATGCCAAGCCCCGGAAGCACTTCATTTGCGATTTCCTGAGCGCGTTTACCGGAAACTGTGATGATACGCCAGATATTCATTTGTACACCGATATCAACAATAATAGAAATTAATATGACAAACCCAAAGCTTGCAGCGAGCGTCTGGGTAAAAGTAGTTGTCTGAGTTAAAAAGCCCGGTCCAACGGCAGATGTCGCCATCAGAAAAGCAGCACCGAGCAGTATACTGCGGTTAGATTCTGGTTTTTTCATAGCTGTTATGTTCCTTTCATGATGTTTTAGAAGCTCAGGATGCCTTAAGCCGGCACTCTTTGTAGCTTAAAGGCATCACTGACTAAGATGTCGTTCCTATATTTAAAAAGATTCTTTATAAATTTCCCTGACATTCAAATTCATTTGTTACATAAGCACAATAACCATATTCTTCAGCAAGTGAGTTAAAGTGTGCTTTATATTCATCGAGTTTTTGGCGATAACTTTCTGCATATTCATTACGCTCATCGTCAGTTAAGGCTTTATCGAAACCAACCAGTGATTCAAGAAAATCACTTTTCAACTTATTCATAGAAACAACTTCTTTTTCATTAAAATCGATAGGAAATTTAACAAAGGAATCCAGTATGTTAGCCGCGTTTGGCCATTCGAAACTCTCCTTCTCCTCAAGCATGTAATCATATGTCAATTCATATCTCTCTATTTCGAGATATGTTGCACTAAAATAAGTAGACCTATCAAATTCTTCAAGCTCTGTAATGTTCATTTCCGCTTCTTTTGCTTCAGCCCAGAACACGAATGCCATAGCACCAAGTACTGCAGCCAAAATCCAACCGGCTATTGTTTTGAACACTGCTTCACCTCTGACCCATGAAATTTGTCATTTCAATATTTTCTTCTCTCAACCTGCGATTTATCTTTTCTGCAAAAGCCAGCGCATGCTTTCCATCACCATGAATACAGACTGTATCCGCCTCGATCCCGATGTCTTTACCATCCACATCACGCACAATACCATCTTTCACCATACGCACCACCTGTGATACAGCCAACTCATCATCTTCAATCAGGGCATTTGCCTGTGAACGTGGGGTTAATGTGCCATCCGGCTGGTAAGTCCGGTCCGCGAATACTTCTGAAGCAGTCTGTAGACCCACATGCTTACCTGCACGAATTAACTCACCACCGGACAGACCAAACAGAATCAGCTCCGGATCCAGGTCATAAACCGCTTTTGCAATCGCGTCCGCAAGCTTTGCATTTTTTGCTGCTGCATTATATAAAGCACCATGCGGCTTCACGTGCTGTAAGCTGCCTCCCTGCGCCTTCACGAAACCGTAAAGCGCACCGATCTGATATAGTGTCAGATCATAAGCTTCCTCTTCAGAAACATTGAGATTGCGCCGGCCGAATCCTTCAAGGTCAGGGAAACCTGGATGTGCGCCTATTGCAGTTCCATTATCAAGCGCCAGTTTAACCGTTTTTCTCATTACTGAAGGATCGCCTGCATGATAGCCGCAGGCAATGTTTGCAGAAGTAATATACTGTAGCACTTCCGCGTCGTTTCCCATTTTATATGCGCCGAAGCTTTCACCCATATCGCAGTTCAGATCTATTCTAAGCATCTAATCCCTCCAGTTTTGTTTCGATCATCCACTTCAGTTCCTGCCACTCTTTTTCCCGCTCTTTAAACAGGGCCTGGGCTTCCTGTACAGTCGTTTCTTCAAACCTGATCCCTTCACCCGGCTTCTTCTGAATCAGCGCAGGAAGATCTACTGAGGCGATTTGTCCGAATTTCGGGTAGCCTCCGAGCGTCTGTCTGTCTGCTAAAAGGACGATTGGCTGTCCGTCTGCTGGCACCTGAATTGTGCCAAATGCAACACCTTCAGACAGCATATCCCCCTCAGTTGAGCATTCGAGTTTCTCTCCATCAAGCCTGAAACCCATCCTGTCAGACTGCTTGGAGATTTTATATTCCTGCTGAAACAGGTGTCCTTTGCTTTCATCAGTAAAATCCTGATACTGTTTCCCCGGGATCACTCTCAGCGCAGTTTGATTGTAAACTTTGTCAGTGTAGGTGTTCGAAACAGACCATTTAACAGGATGTTTGGCTACTTTCCTAAGAAGCTCCTCTGATTTTGCACTGCGCTTTCCAATCTTAAGCAAATCTCCTTTTTCAAGACTGCGACCTTCAAAGCCGCCGATTTGCGCTCTTAAATAAGTAGATTTACTGCCAAGTACTTCCGGCACTTGAAAACCGCCCGCTACGGCAATAACGCCCCTGCAGCCAATTTTGGAAAACTTCATATGTAAGGTGCTTCCTTTTTTAACGGCTACAGGGCGCCAGAGTGGTGCAGGCTGATCATCGATTACTGCAGAAAAGTCAGCTCCACAGATTGAAATCAGTTGATCCTCCTGAAATTCAATAGTAGGTCCGGTTAACGTCAGCTCAAGCACTGCTTCATTTTCTTCATTGCCGACGAGCAAATTTGCAATTCGCAATGAGAATGTATCCATCACACCTGAGATAATCATTCCCGACTCCTGATGTCCTCTGCGTCCGTCATCCTGAATTGAAGACAGCAGCCCTGGGTCCATTACTTTAATCATCGCTGCCACTCCTCAAATTCTTTTTGTGTAATCGAATAAAACTCTATTTTGTCACCTGCACGCAGCAGGAATGATTCTTCTCTATCTAAATCAAACAGTTTTTCGGGGGTCCTGCCGATAATCTGCCAGCCTCCTGGCGTTTCAATCGAATAGACGCCTGTCTGTTCACCTGCAATGCCAACTGAGCCTGCAGGGATTGCTGCTCTTGGATTATCTTTACGCGGCGCTGCAATTGAAGGATCAAGTCCTCCGATATACGGAAATCCCGGCGCAAATCCAAGCATATAGACAGTATAGTCACCATTTTGATGACGCTTAATGACTTCTTCTGAAGAGAGGCCTGCATGTTCAGCGACCTCTTCAATATCCGGACCCAATTCCCCGCCATAGCAGACTGGAATCTTTACTGTTCGCTGTTTAGGCTTTCCACCACTTTTTGCAGCTTCTGCTCTTTCTTCTAAATAAGAAACAACATACTGATAAGGGTTCTCTTGATGAAGCAGTCTGGATAAATCGTAATGAACAGCAATAGAAGCATAGCCCGGTACTGCTTCAAACATCCATACCGGCTGTTCTTTCTGTATCTCCTGTTTCAAAAATTGAACATCAGCAAGCACCTGCTGACTGACTTCCTGTTTGAAATGGATCAGCACCGCCTGATCTCCAAGCGGATGGTAAGTCACATTCATCTAATCCCTCCTACTATCTGCAGAACCGTAAAAGACTGAATTTCCGTCAATCGTTCATACATCCATTTACAAGCTGTTCCTTACATGACAGACTATCGCAATGCTGATGTTCCTGCAAATCACATCAAAAAAATAAAGAGATGCAGGTTGCACCTCTTTACTTTTTACCCCAAATCATTAATATTAGCCACGTTACAATAAAAACGAGCAATCCTCCAGCCGTATTCATGATCAGATCATCTACATTGAAGCCTCTCATCCATACAATGCCCACGTACGATAGTGCAAGCTGAGTTGTTTCAATTAAGAGGCTAGAGAAAAAAAGAATCAGCGTTGCTTTAAAAAATCCTTTTTTAAATAGCGCGGCCAGGAAAAAGCCATAAGGCATAAACATAATAAAATTGTAAACTGTTAAGCTGGCATTCTGAAAAAATGAAATGCTTTGATGGTTTCGATAAGTCGCCCACTCGTCCAGAAAATATAATGGTTCAAGCTGTACTCTGACCGGTGAACCAATATCCGGTGGAAAATAAAAAGAACCGAGTGTGACGTGCACAACTGCTGTGACGTAAATCCAGAACAGGACCAGCATTACCTTGCCGGCATAGGAGTGTTTCTTCTTCTTTAAATCATTTAGTATTGCCATTATACCGATTACTGCTGCGATCACAGCCGCCGGCAGCACAACTGAAGTCATAACCTTCCCTCATTCCGTTCATCTACTATCATCCTATTAGATTAACCCAAAAAAATAAATAAAAACTTTATTCAGAAAATATGAAACTTTTTCCCTTTTTTAACGTCTATTACATATAAATGGATTTCAGGAGGGAGATTGATGATTCAGCTTGCCGGAAAATGGTCTGTCTACATATTTTTTCTTACTGCTATTTTCATTAGTATGATATTAATCTTTGCGTTTCTGTTTCGGGGAGAATTTATGGATTTAGTCATCGGGCTTTTTCAGTCACCTGTTTCAGATAATGAACAGGGAATTGCAGATTTAGTGAGGTTTTATGCTTATATCTAGAAATCAGAAAAGCCCTTAATGCTCTTCACCAGGTTGTGGAGCGCATTAAGGGCTTTTTATTTTTTTGGCTATGTTAAAGCTGGCTGTTGATTTCCGCTGCAGGGGGAACGCTTTCCGCAGGGCGTGAGGTGAGCCTCCTCAGCACGGGGCGCTTGCGGGGTCTCACCTGTCACGCTAATCCTGCTGGAGTCGTCCCCCTTCCGCTGCAACCACCAGCTGTGCTAAAACAATATTGGACTTTAACATAGCTATTTTGTTTAGAGCTGCTTGTAAGTTCATGGGGACTTTTCGTGAGTCCAGTGGGCGACTTTGTGAGTTCAGCCACTGCATTTGCAAGTTGAGCAAACCATTTAAAAGTTAAGTTACTTTTTACCTATCTTCTTAATTGCTTTAGTCCAGCGCAGACGCGATCTTGATGTCCTCCTCTTTTTATTATTGAGCAGTATATCCTCCATCCAGTGCCACGGCCTGACCCGTAATGCCTTTTGCCTGGTCACTGGCAAGGAACATTGTATAATCTGAGATCTCCTGGACATCCAGCAGGCGTTTTTGCGGGACAAGCGGGTAGATCACTTCTTCAATGACTTTTTCCAGAGAAACACCTCGGTTTTTTGCCAGGTCTTCAAGCTGGTTACGCACAAGTGGTGTATCAACGTATCCCGGGCACATCGCATTTACTGTAATGCCATACTCCGCACCTTCCAGGGCCGCGACTTTCGTCAGTCCAATCACACCGTGTTTTGCACTATTATACGCTGCTTTGCCGGCAAAACCGACCAGTCCATTGATAGAAGACATATTAATGATGCGTCCTCCACCCTGCTTCTTCATGATCGGGAAGACATGCTTCGTTGCAACAAATGGTGCTGTGAGCATGATTTTCGTCAGCAGCTCAAACTTTTCAGTTGGAAAGTCTTCAATCGCTGAAACATGCTGCATGCCGGCATTATTAATTAAGACATCCAGTCTGCCAAAGTGATCAACTGTCTGATTGATCGTATTTGTCAGCTGCTTCTCTTGTGTGACGTCGCATACGAGACCAAGGCTTTCAAACCCCTGGTCCTGTAAATCTTCTGCTGCTTTTAAAACAGCTTCTCTATTCATATCTGTTAATACAATTTTAGCGCCGGCTTTCGCAAAAGCGACTGCAATTTCATAACCAATGCCGCTTGCCGCGCCGGTAATATAAACAACTTTATCTTTGACCATCACAATTACCTCCAGCCATTAAATTCCTAAACCGAATGAGAACAATGCAATCGCAATTGCAAGTCCAATCAGCGGTACAATCACTGATACAGCCGCTACCGGACCGTATGCATCCTTATGCGTTTCACCACAAATACCACGGATCGTTGTAACCACATACCCGTTATGTGGCAATGAATCGAGCGCACCTGAAGAAATGGCTACTGTACGGTGCAATGCTTCCTGGTTCACACCTGCATCAATGTATCCAGGTGCAAGCAGCGGCAGCGCGATCGTCTGACCACCTGAAGCAGAACCTGTCATACCTGCAATGACGCTGACCGCGACAGCACCGCCAATAAGCGGACTCCCCGGGATACTCGCCATCGCATCTACAGCCGTTGTAAATGCCGGAACCGCTTTTGCCACTCCGCCAAAGCCTACAACTGCAGCTGTATTACCAATCGCGATTAATGCGCCAACTGTTCCTTCAGATAAAGCATGACTGACATTTGTGAAGAATTTTCTGTTCAGTAAATACGTCGAGATAATACCGCCTAGCAGCGCGATAATCAGCGCTGATGTTCCCAAATCATGATGGAAAATAAAACTGATTGCCAGCACGACAAGAAGTGGGATTAAGCCCATCACCGGATTCGGTAATGCACGATCTTCAACAGTCGGATCGTTTTCGCGAGCCTCAAACCGCTCACCTTTTCCAACTGCTTTGTTAATCATCTTCTTCAACCACCAGTAACCAAAAATCATCATGAATACCGCAACAAGAATACTCACTTCCCAGCCTGCATACTGAGAGGTATCCATATAATCCATTGGAATCCAGTTCTGAATTTCAGGTGAACCTGCAGACGTCATTGTAAATGTAACTGAACCGAATGCGAGAGCCGCCGGAATAAAACGTCTTGGCAGATCCGCTTCTTTGAATAAGCTCAATGCCATCGGATACACAGAGAATGCTACTACAAATAAACTTACGCCTCCGTATGTAAGTACCGCACAGGCGGCGACAATCGCGAGTACTGCATATTTCAAACCAAGCTTGCTGACAATCCATTTCGACACACTGTCAGCAGCCCCGCTGTCTTCCATTACTTTCCCAAAGATCGCGCCAAGCAGGAACATTGGGAACCACGACATAATGAAGCCCGTGAAACCGCCCATATAGCTAGTTAAAAAGTTAATTTCTCCTTCAGCAACCATTTGCGGAAACAATGGCAGACCGCTCATCACAGCAACGAACAATGCACATAGTGGTGCTGCCACAAGCAGGTTCATCCCCCTCATTGTGAACACAATCAGTAGCGTAAGACCGACAATCAATCCAATCATGCTTAACATTTTCCATCCCCCTTTTCATGTGAAAACATCATCCTCTTTAAAAAGCCTCTTCCTTAAAAGATTCATGAATAGTCAGCGTCGCCTCTGTGCAGGCTTTCACTTCTTCGGCACTCCATCCTTCAGCTGTTTCTATCAGCACGAGTCCAGTTTCAGTCACATCAATGACAGCACGGTCTGTGATCAGCCGGTTGACTACCCCTTTTCCGGTCAATGGCAATGTACATTCCGTCAGAACTTTTGATTCTCCGGCTTTATTGACATGTTCCATGATGACAACGGTCTTTTTCGCACCATGCACAAGGTCCATTGCGCCGCCCATCCCTTTGATCATTTTGCCCGGAATCATCCAGTTGGCAAGGTCACCATTTTCAGCCACTTCCATACCGCCTAATATCGCAATATCAATGTGACCTCCTCGAATCATGGCAAATGATTCTGCACTGTCAAAATAAGATGACCCTTTGATCGCGGTTACCGTCTCTTTACCGGCATTGATTAGGTCAGGATCTAGCTCTGCTTCTGTCGGATATTCCCCTATACCAAGCAGTCCATTTTCCGACTGCAGCACAACCTCCTTGTTATCAGAAATGTGATTGGCAATCAGCGTCGGCATGCCGATTCCAAGATTGACGTAAGACCCATCCTGAATTTCTTTTTCTGCACGCTTCGCAATCTTTTCACGTACTGCTTTTTTATCAAGTTCAACTGCCATGTAGATCCCTCCTTATCTCGTCGTTACTCGTTCAATGCGCTTTTCCTGTTTGCCCTGAATGACTCCCTGCACATAAATACCTGGTGTATGAACTGTGTCCGGGTCAATGTCACCAATCTCCACAACCTCTTCCACTTCAGCCACCGTGATACGACCGGCTGCAGCAATCATCGGGTTGAAATTACGAGCCGTTTTGTTGTAAATGAGGTTCCCTGCCCGATCACCTTTCAGCGCTCTGATAAAGCTGAAATCAGCCGTCAGCGCCTCTTCAAGCACATACTCTTTTCCGTTAAATGTGCGAACTTCCTTCCCTTCAGCAATCGGTGTCCCGACGCCAGCCGGTGTAAAGAATGCGGGAATTCCCGCTCCACCTGCACGGATTTTTTCAGCCAGTGTACCCTGCGGTGTGAGTTCAACTTCCAGCTCTCCAGCCAATACCTGTCTTTCAAACTCTTTATTCTCACCGACATAAGAACCAACCATCTTTTTAATTTGCTTATTTTTTAATAATCTCCCGAGTCCCCAGTCATCTACACCACAATTATTTGAAATGACTGTCAAATCTTTCACACCTGATTGTTCAAGTGCCAGTATTAAATTTTCAGGAATCCCGACAAGACCGAAACCGCCAACCATTATGACAGCACCATCCTGAACACCTTTCACTGCTTCCTCAAAATTTTGATAGATTGCCTTCAACACTCCCACTCCTTTTTGTAAACGCTTACTTTTATTCCGAAAAATAAAGCCACATAAATTGTGGCAAAATTATGACTGTTTTACGTTTTTCAGTTTACCTTGATCTCTTTAATAGGTAAAATGAATAATAATTATAATAACCATAGATAAAAGTTATAGGAGATTAAAAATGGATATTCGACAGCTACAATATTTTATCGAAGTGGCAAGGCAAAGAAGCTATACAAAAGCTGCTCAGACACTTCATGTCACCCAGCCAACACTGAGTAAGATGGTGAAAAATCTGGAGGAAGAATTAGAGGTTACATTGATTGATCGCTCAGCAAAGAGAATTTCATTAACTGATGCCGGAGAAATCGTCTTAATGCAGGCACAGAAAGTAGTGAATAGTATTGAGGACTTATCGATTTCTCTTTATGACACGATGAACGTCAAAAAAGGACGGATTACAATTGGCCTCCCGCCTGTGATCAGCACATTATTTTTCCCACGTATCATTGCAGCATTCCAGGAGCAATTTCCTGATGTAACGATTTCACTGACTGAGGTTGGTGCGCAGCGGGTTGAAGAAAAAGTGCTTGAAGGCGAAGTGGATCTTGGCTTTGTGCTGCTTCCGGTAGATGAAAATAAATTCAACGTCATTGAATTTGTCCACCAGGAAATCAAACTGCTTGTACATAAGTCACATCCATTGGCAAACAGGGATATGATTGATCTGATTGAGTTGAAACAGGACCCGTTTTTACTGTTAAGCAGGGAGTTTACGTTAAACAGCCGTACGATTGAAGTGTGTATTGAAGAAGGTTTTACGCCGCAAATTGCATATGAAAGTTCACAGTGGGATTTCATTGTGGGAATGGTCTCAAAGAACCTCGGGGTTACCCTTATGCCTGAGCAGATCGGCAAACGTGTAGCGGTTCCTGATGTCAGGATGGTGAATTTATCTAAACCTTTTCCATGGGTGCTTGGCATGATTTCAGCTAAAAATCGCTATATGCCTTATGCGACGAAGGAGTTTATCAAAACGGTGCAGGGGCTTCATGAAGGGTGGTAGGTTTTGTTGACCCGGTTCGAATGACCTCATGTACTGGATTTCCTTCATTGGAGGCAACATTTCCTTCCGGCTTAAAATTTATCCTTCATTTTTGGAAATGATTCCTTCAATGACTAAATTTATTCCATACTTTGTTTTTGACAGGTATTATTTCCTTCAGCAAATGTTTGAATTCTATTATGACGAAATAAGATTCCTTCATTTCTACGTATTTTCCTTCACCATGTTTAATGAGTGCGAACTAAATATCAATGATCAAATAATCTGATCACCTTTAAGATCCGGTTTCTTTTTCATCTAAGTATTTCTGGTACGCTTCAGCCACACGGTCCCTTTGCTTCTTGTTCTCCTGTGGCTTTATCATTTGGTTTGCATATAAAAATGCAAATGCAATGACGCCGCCTACATAAGGTCCGACACTCATAACCAGTCCAGTAGCAATAATTAACCCGACAATAAAATAACCAATCCACTTCATGCAATTTCCCCCTATGTAAATGTTCCCGTTTTCAGTCAATTTAGAACAAATAGTCACAATTTTGTCACTAGTGCAATGGATTCGTTTTGTGCAACTTTTGTGCAAACGCTTTCAATCAGACTATTATCACCTTATAATCCTAACCATACCAAACATTAGGAGGAATGTAAGTGAATCGCAAAAAGTTTCTTGCAGGATGGTTAGCATTTTTATTAGTCATATCTTTATTGCCAGTTGTGCAACCGTTTGCCCCAAACACTGCACAGGCAGAAAGCAATACATATTCAACACTGATTGTTCATTATGAGGAAGCGCCTGACTCCACTCAGGACTGGAATCTGTGGGTCTGGCCTGAAGGCGGAGATGGTGCAGTCCACGAATTTACAGGTGAAGATGATTTTGGAAAGATCGCGACCGTTGATCTTGAAGGTTCACATAATCGAATCGGCTTTATTGTAAGAACTGATACTTGGGAAAAAGACGGTGGTGACCGCTGGGCTGAGACTGAAGCAGGTGTTGCTGAAGTCTGGATTAAATCGGGTGATGACACAGTCTACACTTCCCCGCCGGACGGTGAATACCGTGAATTCCCTGAATTCAACGAAGTAGATGTAACGCTGCATTACTACCGATTTGACGGAAACTATGAGGGCTGGAACTTATGGGCCTGGCCTGAAAATAGTGATGGTCAGGAAGTCCAGTTTACAGATGAAGATGATTTTGGCTTAACTGCGAATTTTACCGTTTCAAGCGATGAGCTATTTAATAAAGTCGGCTTTATCGTCAAGAAAACGGAAGGTGAAAATGCCTGGGCTGATCAGGAGTTTGGCGACCGCTACATTACAAAAATCAATGAAGACGGTACTGCTGAAGTCTGGATTGTACAAAGCGATAATGGCATTTATTATGATTCGAAATATATCGATTCAACGCCCCGTATTGTGAGCGCTACGATTGATGAAGTAAATGAAATCACGTTAACGACGAACCTGCCGATCGATACGGCGTCTGAGGATCCAGGCATTACGTTAAATGGACTGACAATTGCAGATATCCGTCCTTTTGACGGCACAGATCCTGTGACGAACAAAGTGACAATCGAAACGGTTGAAGAGATTGATCTTACACAAACTTATACCATCGAAACAGACTTTTTCGGTGATGCGACTGTTCAGATCGGTAAAGTAGTCCGTTCAGAATCATTCGATGAAATGTACTTTTATGATGGTGATGATTTAGGTAACACGTATACAGAGGAACAAACTGATTTCCGCCTCTGGGCACCGACTGCAAGCGAAGCACGACTTGTTCTTTATGACTCGTGGGATGCCGCTGAAGGTGAAGAAATTGTCATGGATGCTGGTGAAAAAGGAACGTGGACAGCGTCAGTAGAAGGCGACCTTCACAACCAGCTTTACACGTATAAAGTAAAGATTGGTGATGAGTGGCGTGAAGCGGTTGATCCTTATGTACGATCTACTTCAGTAAATGGAAATAAAGGTGCTGTTCTGAACCTTGACCGTACAAACCCTGAAGACTGGGAGACGTTTTCTAAAGGAGAAAACCCTGAAGATGCAACAATCTATGAACTGCATGTAAGAGATCTGTCAATCCAGCCTGAGAGCGGGATTGACAACAAAGGGAAATACCTTGGTGTAACTGAAAAAGGAACGACTGGTCCTGGAGGCTATGCAACCGGACTGGACCACATTTTGAACCTTGGTGTCTCACACGTTCAGTTCCTGCCAATCTATGATTACCGTACAGTAGATGAAACAAACCTGGATACGCCTCAGTTCAACTGGGGATATGACCCGAAAAACTATAATACGCCGGAAGGTTCATACTCAACTGACCCATATGATCCTGAAGTTAGAGTGACTGAACTGAAGGAAATGATTCAGACGCTGCATGACGAGGACCTTGGTGTGATTATGGACGTTGTCTATAACCATATGTATGCTGTGAATGAATCGAATTTCCATCAGCTTGTACCAGGCTATTACTTCCGCTACAACGAGGATGGTTCACTTGCTAACGGTACCGGTGTCGGAAATGATACAGCTTCTGAGCGTAAAATGATGCAGAAATTTATCGTGGACTCCGTTTCATACTGGGCTGAAGAATATGAAATGGATGGCTTTCGCTTTGACTTAATGGGCATTCATGACACGGACACAATGAATGAAGTCCGCGGGGCTCTTGATGAAATCGACCCTTCAATCATTGTGCTTGGAGAAGGATGGGATCTGAATACCCCGCTTGATGCTGAACTGAAAGCAAATCAGAAGAATGCTGAAGACATGGACCGCGTTGCACATTTTAATGACACAATGCGTGATGGCGCAAAAGGAAGCGTGTGGGAAGATACTGACCCGGGCTTTATCAATGGTAAACAGGGTATGGAAGAGATCATGCGCCAAAGTGTAGCAGGCGGACTTGCCTATGACGACAGCTTTGCGACATACCGTGACCCTGATCAGGTCGTACAATACGTTGAAGCTCATGATAATCTGACACTGTGGGATAAGCTTGAGAAAACAAACCCTGATGCAACAATTGATGAAATGAAATCTATGCATAAGCTCGGTTCCTCAATCGTACTGACGTCTCAGGGAATTTCATTTATACATGCAGGTCAGGAATTTATGCGCACAAAAGGTGGCGACCATAACAGCTATCAGTCACCCGACAGCGTGAACCAGCTTGACTGGGAACGCCGTGCTGCATTTAACGATGAAGTGCAATATATGGCAGGCTTAATTGATCTTCGTCAGAACTATGATGCTTTCAGATTAACGAATGCAGAAGAGATTGAGGATCGTCTAACGTTCGCTGACTCCCCTGCCAATACAATCGCTTATACGCTACAGGAGAAAAAGAATCGTCACCTGTTTGTCGTTCATAACGCCAACAAAGACGCTATTTCAGTCACACTACCAGGTAAAGGACCTTGGAAAGTACTTGTGAACGGTGAAGAAGCAGGTACTGAAGTGCTTGATGTAGAAAAAGGTAAGACTGTAGAGGTAGATGGATTAAGCAGTATGGTGCTGTTGAAAAACGGTAAAATGAAATAATTGCGAGGCCCCTGATTCCCGCTGTGGGATCAGGGGGTTTTCATGTGAAGGGTTGTGGGGTCAAGCTGGAGATTTGTGAGGTCACGGTTGCTATTCGTGAGTTCAGTGATAGGGTTTGTGAGTTTAACCACTACTTTTGTGAGTTCAAGTAAATGTTTGCCAGATTCGTGACAAAAGATTCCCCCTGAAATATCCTGTCTAAAAATACTTTGTGAAACTATTCACAATTAAGGCTATATCCTTTATAATAAAATCAGAACATCATTCTACTTGAAAAGGTGTGTTGTGAAAATGGTAAAAGGTAATCGCGTAGCATTGATTGGAACAGGCTTTGTTGGCTCAAGTTATGCATTCGGTCTTCTGAATCAGGGCGTTGCTGATGAACTGATTATGATTGACCTGAATGAGGAAAAAGCAAAAGGTGATGTACTTGATTTAAATCACGGTAAAGTATTCGCCCAGCAATCACTGAATATTTCATTTGGCACATATGAAGACTGTAAAGATGTTGATCTCGTTGTGATTTGTGCCGGGGCTAACCAAAAGCCGGGTGAGACGAGACTGCAGCTTGTTGAAAAAAACCTGAAGATCTTCCATTCAATCGTCACACAGGTTGTAGACAGCGGATTTGACGGGATCTTTCTCGTGGCTACAAATCCGGTTGATGTCTTAACCTATGCCGTATGGAAGTATAGCGGTTTTCCAAAAGAGCGCGTAATTGGCTCTGGCACCATTTTAGATACCGCACGATTCCGTTACCTGCTCGGTGAATACTTCCAGGTGGCACCGCAAAACGTCCACGGTTATATCATTGGAGAACATGGTGACAGCGAGCTTCCTGTCTACAGCTCAGTTGATGTCGGAGGGGTCGCCGTGCTTGATATGATTAAGAAGCACCCTCAATATACGCAGGAGGATCTGGATGATATCTTCGTCAATGTGCGTGATGCTGCCTATCAGATCATTAACAGTAAAGGCGCAACGTATTACGGAATCGCCATGGGTCTAGTCCGGATTACCAGGGCAATTCTGCACAATGAAAACAGCATCTTAACGGTTTCTGCTCTGATGGAAGGTCAATATGGTGAAGATGATGTGTATATCGGCGTCCCTGCCGTGATTAATCGCAGTGGCGTTCGTGAAGTGATTGAGCTTAATTTAAGTGATAAAGAAAAAGAGCAGTTTGCTCACAGTGCAAATGTGCTGAGAGAGATTTTGAAGCCGCATTTTTAAGTGAAAAACCAGCTGTTGCACGGGCAACAGCTGGTTTTTTGATGGGGTTGGGTGGCACGACCAAGGTCGGCGGCGTAGGTCTTATTACACTTTTCTAAGAACCACCCTGTTTTTTCTACGAAGATTGATTATTTTCTAAGAACCATGCATGTTTTTCTCCGAACACCACGAGTGTTTCTAAGAACATCCTCAACTTTTCTACGAACCACCACTCCCCGGTCACACCTGCTCATACTGAACCCTATGCAGATTCGCAAAAATCCCATCCTTTTCAAGCAGCTCGGCGTGCGTTCCGTCTTCTGCGATCCCTTCTTCCGTCACGACTACAACGCGGTCTGCTTTTCTGATCGTTGCTAGTCTGTGCGCAATGACAAGCGTTGTACGTCCTTTCGCAAGCTCTTCAATGGCCCCCTGAATCATCGCTTCCGTTTCTGTATCAAGCGCTGACGTTGCCTCATCAAGAATTAAAATAGAAGGATCTTTCAAAAACATTCTCGCAATCGCAATTCGCTGCTTCTGACCACCTGAAAGCTTTAATCCGCGCTCCCCGATCTGAGTATTGTAACCAAGCGGAAGCCCGTCCACGACTGACTGCAGGTTCGCTTTTTTCGCAGCCTCCATGACCTCTTCCTCTGTCGCATCAAGTTTTCCGTAAGCAATGTTTTCACGCAGCGTTCCTGTGAAAAGAAAAACGTCCTGCTGGACAATCCCGATCTGACTTCTGAGCGACTCCTTCGTCATATCCCGGATATCGATTCCATCAATCTTGATGGCACCTTCTTTTACATCATAGAACCTCGGGATCAGCGAGCAAATCGTTGTTTTCCCTGCGCCGGACGGACCTACAAATGCAACGGTTTCCCCGCGATTCAGCTTAAGCGAAATGTCACTCAGTACACCCTTTTGATCATCATAGCTGAAGGATACATGGTCAAATTCAATCTCCCCTTCTAAATGATCAACCACTTTTGCATCCGGACGGTCTGTGATGACAGGTGCCTGGTCAAGCAAGTCTGTAAAACGTCTGAAACCGGCCATTCCTTTTGGGTACATTTCAAGCAGCGCACTGATTTTATCAATTGGTTTAAAAAGAACATTAATGTATAAAACAAATGCAACAAGCTCTCCATACGTCAGCTCGTTATTCAGGCTCAGATATGCCCCGAATACAAGGACAACAAGCACAATCAGGCGCGTCATGATATACATACCTGACAAACTGAACGCCATCACTTTATAGGCACCGACCTTCGTCTGACGGTAATGGCGGTTATCTGTCGTAAAACGTTTAATTTCATGCTTTTCATTTGTAAATGACTGAACAACGCGGGCACCTGAGACACTGTCTTCCACACGGGCATTTACTTCAGCAATATTGCCATACATCGCTTTCCATGCTGTATTCATTTTGATATTGGCATAGGTAATGAGCCAGATCAGGAACGGTACAACGATAATCGCAATCAGCGCAAGCTTCACATTAATCGTCAGCATAATCCAGAACGCCCCGATAAATGTCATGATGGCAATAAACAAATCCTCAGGTCCGTGATGCGCCATTTCACCGATATCAAACAGGTCGTTTGTGATCCTGCTCATAATATGGCCGGTCTTCGTATTATCAAAGAATGAAAACGACTGTCGCTGCACGTGTTCAAACAGCTCCTGACGCATATCAGTCTCAATATTAATTCCTAGTTTATGACCCCAGTAGTTTACAACGTACTGAAGAGAGGTACTTGTGAGATAGAGAAAAAGGAGTAAAAAACTGACCCAGGTGATTGCCTGCCAATTCCCCTCCGGCAGCAGCGTATCGATAAACCATGATACAGCAAGCGGAAAACCAAGCTCGAGAAGACCAACGAACACCGCACAACTGAAGTCAGCGGCAAACAGCTTTTTATGTGGTTTGTAGTAAGAAAAGAATCGTTTTAACATGATGTGTACTCCCTTGTGAAATATGTAACTATTATTTTACAGGAAGAAAAAGATAGTGCCACACATTTTTTCGGTTAACGAAACAAAATCGAGTCAAAATTGTCTGATACACTTTTTTGCTCTATAATCACTCTATTAAGTTGCGGCTTTACCTTTATAAAATCAAACCAGCGAAACCTTGAAGTGTGGAACGGAGACTCCCGACACGGAAAGATGCCGCATTATTTAAATACCATATTTATTTAGAGGAGGAATTCACGTGGAAAGAAATCACACAATGCTTCAATTCTTTGAATGGCACGTAGCTGCAGACGGGGATCACTGGAAGAGACTGAAAGATGCAGCACCAGAATTAAAAGCAAGCGGAATTGATGCAGTCTGGATTCCTCCGGTAACAAAGGGTGAATCACCTGATGATAACGGATATGGTGTGTACGATCTGTACGACCTTGGAGAGTTTGACCAAAAAGGTGATGTCAGAACAAAGTACGGTACGAAAGATGAATTGCATGAAGCGATTCAGTCCTGTCATGATCATGACATTCAGGTATATGTAGATGTGGTAATGAATCACAAAGCCGGAGCTGACGAAACAGAAACGTTTGAGGTGATTGAAGTAGATTCTGAAAATCGTCTTGAAGAGATTTCTGAGCCGTTTGAGATCGATGCCTGGACTAAGTTCACATTTCCTGGCCGCGATGACAAGTACTCTGACTTTAAGTGGAACTTCAATCATTTTAACGGTACCGATTATGATGCCAGAGAAGAACGGACAGGCTTTTTCAAAATTGTCGGCGAAGGAAAAGACTGGAATGATCAGGTCGATGATGAGTTTGGAAATTATGATTACCTGATGTTCGCAAACATTGATTACAATCACCCTGAAGTACGTGATGAGATGATCAATTGGGGTAAATGGATGTCAGATACACTGGATGCTGATGGCTACCGCCTTGATGCAATTAAACATATTAGTCATGAATTTATTGATGAGTTTATCAGACAGGTGAAGGAGCACCGCGACGGCAACTTCTATATGGTCGGTGAGTACTGGAACGAAGACATTGAGGCATGCGGAAGCTTCCTTGAAGAAACTGATTATCAGCTTGATTTGTTCGATGTCCAGCTGCATTACAAGCTTCACCGCATTTCAGAAGAAGGCCGTGATGCGGATCTTTCAACTCTGTTTGAAAGAACACTTGTCGGCGAATATCCGATGAATGCTGTGACATTTGTTGATAACCATGATTCCCAGCCTGGTGAGTCACTTGAGTCATGGGTACAGGATTGGTTTAAGCAGAGTGCCTATGCACTTGTACTACTTCGTGCAGACGGATATCCATGTGTATTCTATGGAGACTACTTCGGCATTGATGGTGAGAATCCGATTGAAGATAAGCGGGAAGCCATTGACCCATTGATTTTTGCACGTTTCCATCGCGCATACGGTGAGCAGGATGATTATTTTGATCACCCGGCTACAGTCGGCTGGGTGCGACGCGGTGTTGAAGAAATTGAAGGTTCAGGCTGTGCGGTTGTCGTAACAGTTGGAGACGATGGCGACAAGCGAATGTTCGTAGGTGAACATCGTGCCGGAGAAGAGTGGACAGATTTCACAAACTCGATTGATGAGCCCGTTGTGATTGATGATGAGGGCTATGGAACATTCCCAGTTCAGGCAGGCAGCGTGTCAGTTTGGGCTTTACCGGCTGAATAATGAAATTTAAATTCAAAAAAGGAAACTGGTGCCGTTTAGTAGGGCACCAGTTTCCTTTTTATCGTTTATCAGAAGTAGTCATTTCAGCTATAAAGCGAAGTTGTGCTGCTAAGCGTCGAAGTTAACAGGTTATACGCCGAACATGGCTGATGGAGTATCGAACATGACACCTCTAATGCCGAACAACAACAGCTTTTCGTCGAACCTTCCTTCTACGCCTCCTGACTGACCTCAGCCGGAAAATAAATATGATATAAACTGCGTACCGCTTTTTCAACATCAGCTACATTCACGCCGAACATCATACTGACCTCGCTTGAACCCTGGTTAATCATCTTGATATTCGCACCAGCTTCAGCCAAAGCCTGTGTTGCTTTTGATGCAATACCGATTGTCTGATTCATGCCTTCTCCTACCACCATAATCATTGCCAGATCACGCTCAACGTAAAGATCCTCAACCTGAAGTTCTTCGCGTATACGATTCAGCACGCGCGCTTCCTGACCGTTGTAGAGCTGGTGTGAACGCAGGATCACTGACATGTTATCAATTCCTGATGGCGTATGTTCATAAGAAACGCCTTCGTCTTCTAAAATCGCAAGCAATTTCCGCCCGAAACCGAGCTCTCTGTTCATCAGATATTTTGTCATGTTAATACTGCTGAATCCTTCATCGCTGGCGATTCCGATGACAGGATGCCCGTCCAGCTCACGGCTGTCAACAATTCTTGTGCCTTTTGCTTCCGGACGATTCGTATTCTTCACGCAGACCGGAATTTTTTTGTGCACAACAGGCTGCAGGGCCTCATCGTGAAACACTGAGAAGCCAGAGTATGCAAGCTCACGCATTTCACGGTAAGTCAGTTCCTTCAGTTCGCGTGGCTGATCCACCATTTTCGGACTGACACAATAGATCGAGTCCACATCAGTAAAATTCTCATATTCAGTCGCATCAAGGCCCGCAGCAATAATGGATCCTGTTATATCAGACCCGCCACGCGGAAAAGTGACAATATTCCCTTCATAGGAATAGCCGAAAAATCCCGGTATGACAAGGATTCCTTCAACTTCACGCAGTTTTGCAATTTCCGGATAGGCTTCCGGTAAAATCTGTGCATTCCCCGGTTCATCCGTGACGATCATGCCAGCCTGTTTAGGAGAAATATAAGTCGCTTTTCTGCCAAGTGATGTTAAGTAGGAAGTCATTACTTTAGCGTTAAGGTCTTCACCACTCGCTTTTAAACCATCAAGCAAGCGATCTTTTGACTGCCTGTACATCGAAATGACTTCATGCAGGTGACCTTCAACTTCAGTCATTAAAGATGAATCAAGCTCCAGATCTTCAATGATTTCATGGTACCTGCCAAGTACTGCCTGAAAAGCAGATTCATCAAAGTCACGTTTGCCAACGCTTTCAGCAAGGCGGATTAATAAATCAGTTGTTTTGGTATCTCCTTCATGTCTTTTACCAGGTGCTGAGACAATGACTGCTTTGCGATCAGGATCTGCTGCCAGAATAGAGGCGACTTTTTTATACTGTACTGCACTTGCGACTGAACTGCCGCCAAATTTTACAACTTTCATGAAGGCAAAACTCCTTTTTGTTTTAGCTCTGTTAGATTAGCTGATGATCTCCGCTTCAGGGGGACGCTTTCCGCGGCCGGGCGGTGAGCCAGCAGGCTTCGCCATAAGCCTCACACGTCCCTTCCTGCCGCAGGAGTCATACCCTTACACTTCGATCATCAGCTGTGCATATTAGAATGATGGGCTTTAATCATTTTGATAAATAAACTTCTTTTACCAGTTATTAATTTCATAAAAAACACAAATGTCCTTTTCATAAAAACACTTGTCTTTTCTGGAAAGATTTTAATGACAAGTATACAATGTTCACACTGCTATGTCACCCTTATTTGCTGAATATTTAATTTGATAACGCTTACAAATAATATTTTTTTAAATTCGGGTTGTATTGTTTAAAAAAGGGAAAGGTACAAGCATGACTTGATACAGAAAGGCAGTGAGAGAAGATGGGTAAAGTATTATTAACAGGTGCTTCAGGCGGACTTGGGACCGTTCTGGCACATTCATTAAAGGATGATTTCGACTTAGTGCTGACAAACCGTTCTACTTCTGAAGAACTTCCGAAAGAACTGCCGTTTATTAAAGCAGATCTAAATAATTATGAGGCAATCGAAAGTATTTTCAAAGAGCATGATATAGAAACTGTTTTGCACTTTGGCGGATTACCGGTGGAAAATGAATTTGAAGATATTCTGGATGCCAATATCAGAGGGACTTATCACATTTATGAAGCTGCCAGACAGCACGGTGTGAAAAGAGTGGTTTATGCGAGCAGTATTCATGCGGTCGGCTTCCTTCCTTCAGATGGTGCGCCTTATGATACATCAACTGAAACGCGTCCAGACACTTTTTATGGACTGAGTAAAGTATATAACGAGGATCTCGGTAAGCTTTATCACGATAAATTCAACATGGAAGTTGTGAACCTGCGTATTTGCGGATGTGTGGAACAGCCCGATTCGAGAGAGCATTTAATGATTTGGCTGAGTTATGCAGATCTGGATCAGCTTGTGCGTAAATCCATTACGGCTGAAATCAGTGAAGTGGTGACGATTTACGGGATTTCAAATAATAAACAGAGCTTCTTCACCGTAGATCCTGATAACCCGCTCGGCTATGCACCTGTAGATGATGCCAACGAATACCTTGAGGAACTTCCTGATGCATTCGGTCACCCGGATGATTACAAATTTGTAGGCGGACATGAGTTTGTAAAAAAAGATGCTGCTGAGGATTAAATAAAACAAGCTGTCGGGGATCAGAACCCGACAGCTTGTTTTATTATGAGAGAAGCAATTTCAACTGCTTCCCTTCTTCACTGTAATCCCCTTTAAAATCGCCTATCCCCGGGATGTTGACTATTCCCTGATTCATGACAGGCTTTTTATTCAGGTTCAACTGTAATTTATCAGCATGCAAAACTGACTCTGTATAATGAGTCAATGCAGGCTGGTTAATCAAGTACTCCTGTTCCTGGATCTGCATCGTTACAAAATACTGATGCAGCAGCTGATGATCGACATTCACCATATTCATCGGATCAAAGAATACAGCCCTCATTGGTCCTTCAATTGTCAGCTGGTAACCATCAAAATCTGAAAAAGACTGAATGGTTTTCTGTCTGGATTCCTGGACAAGCTGATAAATCCTCGCTGCTTCGTTACTCATATCCCCCTCGGAATTATTGAGCACCTCATCACACAGACCAGCCTTTTCTTTTAAACAGTCATACAGCGTGCAATCTTCATAGAAATACTTCTGCTTCCACTCAGGAAATATCTCATCAAGCAGTAAACATAGTGCCAGACCTGAGCTATAACAGCTTTTTCGTAAATGCAGACCGGCTTCCTCGTGATGTAGAAGCTTTTCTTTATAACAGTTTTCTGCATCTCTTTGTTGATGAAGTGATGCATACGCCTTCATTTCAACATACCAGGCCGGGCCTTCTATCGTTTCAATCAGGTTTTCATATTCGAGAGATTCTCCGAGTAATTCTTTTCTTTTTTCTCTTAAAGTAATAAAGCGTTTTAAATGTGCACGCTTTTCATCAATTGAAGAGGCATCCAGCGTTGAACGAAGTGCAGTGCGCTCTTCCAAACGAAGACCGATGTTCTCTTCAAGAAGAGGATACTGTACGCCCAGCAATTCATCAGGGAACCTTTTTTCGTTCATTAATGTTTGATAACCATGGAAAAGCTCATGCACTAATACAGGGTACGTATCTTCCAGAGAATCTGGTTTTTCCACATTGACAATCGCCGTTGGCACGTCTTCAAACAGGATCAGCGTATTTCCCACAAAGCGCTTATCCCATTCAAAAATCAGCGGCTCGTCCTCTCCCTGGCAAACTGGATGATTAAATAAATAAACATACTCCTGACTATAGATCGCATACGCAGTCAGTCTGAACCCCGGCCACAACAAGTCCAAATTTGCCGTTTCCAGCTTTTCTTTAAGTTTTCTAGTAAAATGAATCATCTGGGCACCTCCATTTCTCTCAGTCTTCATCTTTTACATCATAGCTTTCAGGAATCGGTTCAATTTTCCATTCCTCAAGCAGTTGTTTCATCTTCTCCACTTGTTTCAAGTGCTGATTAAATTGCTCTTTATTCACTATATATTGCTGGCCATCATAGACAGCTTTAATTTTATTTTCATAGATCAGCTGCAAAATCAGCTGTTCAGACATTTCCAGATAGGCTGCTAATTCTTTCGTTGTGAGATACATTTTTTACACCCTTCATATGTCATGTATATTTCTATCATGCACATAGGTAATTATACACTTAAACCCTCTAAATATCACCTTTTAAATTTTGATGCTGTACGACATGCACGTGACAAATTCACTATTTTCCCACAATTTAAAAGCAGAGCAGCACTGTATAAACCCCGAGAGTGCCCTCTGCATGTATTCCCGCTATTCATTATGATAATCATCTTATAATTTGTCACTCATTAACTCTATCGTTTTTTCCCATGTTTCCTGAATAAAATGGCGGTATGGTGTTTCCGGTAAATCAGCTACAGCTGCTTTTGCTTTTTCTGCAGATGCAAGTGCCGCTTCCGGGTCACCTTTTTCGATCAGACAAAGTGCCAGATAAGCATCTGCTGTTGCCATCATAGACAAATCGAATGGATGGTGGGCAAACCCTGTATCTTTAAACTGTATAAGTTCTTCATACGCTTCTTCATATTTCCCAAGACCATAAAGCGCACTTCCACATTCCAAATGAAAATATCCACCGTCTTCTGTTGCACTGAACTGCTCAGCCTTCTTAAGCTCTTCAGTCATTTTGAGGGCTTCTTCATGTTTCTTTAGATAGAAGTTTCTATAATGAATTTCAACAAATATACTGCTGTATAGACCGTCATGGTGCTCTGTAAACTCAGCAAACTGCCTCGATTTCTTAAGCGTATACTGTCTTTTTTCTTCATCCCCATTTAATAATGCATGAAAAGAAGCCAGACGGTAGATATCATCCATCAGATAATAAATATTCTTCCTTTTTGAAAAGGAGATAATCTCTTCAAGTAGGTTTTCTGCCTCTGTATATTTCCCTACTGCAGATAAAAGGGCAGCTTCCAAGTGATCTGACTCGATTTGGACAAGTGGATCAGCAAGCAACTCCTTCTTTTCATATTCATATTTATATGCGATCAACTGTTCAAGCGCATATTCATATTTGTGTGCTCTGAAGTGCTCCATCACCATTCTGAGTTGCACTTTATAAACGTTGTGATTGAGTCCGAGTGCCTGGTAATCATTCATTGCAATCTGCAGGTACTCCATCCCTTTTTCGATCTGCTGTCTGTTTTGATAAATTCTCCCGGCCAGCTCACGTAACCTCGCTGTCTCATAAGTTTTCGGAAGATCTCTTTTAAGGGTCTCCTCCAGCTCATTTTGAATCGCTTTATTTAGACGTTCATATTCCTCTAACGAAACGGCATTGTAAGCCTTCCGTATCTCTTCTTCTATCTCCACAAGTTTCTTCTTCATCTCTTCGCTTGATTCTTCAGTCAGCAGCACCTGCACATTCACACCAAGCTGCTTTGCAATATGCTGAAGGCTTTCCATCGATGGGTTGGACCGCCCATTTTCAATCAGACTCAGCATCCCTTTAGACATTGCCTCTCCGGCAACATCCACAAGGGTCATTTTCTTTTCTTTACGTAACTTTCGTATGCGTTCACCCAGACTGCTCATGCTGTTCACCCTCTTGTCGATCTTTTTGTTTAATTATATTAAACTTTTTGTTGATTGCCAAGAAAAAGCATGCTATGATTTGTTTAATTAAATTAAACTTTTGAAAAGAGGGGTTTGTATGACTGACCAGCAGCGACTGCAAAAAGCCACCCGGAATATGTTTTTCTTCACAGGCGGCGAGTTTATCGGAACAATCGGTGCGCATATTTACATGTTCGGTATCAGCTTTTTTGTTTTAACGTTAACAGGTTCCGCTTCAAGTTTTGCGCTAACGATTTTATGTTCGATGGTTCCAAGAATTATCCTTTCGCCAATTGCCGGCCATGTTGTTGATCGTCTGCCACGGAAACAGATAGTCATTGTTGCACATGCTTTAATGACTTTAACAATGCTGCTGGTGTTTTTTTACACACTCTCATTCGGATTAAATCTGCCAATCATTTATATCACAGCTGCATTGCTCGCAATATTTTCCACCTTTGCAGGCATAGGAATAACAGCTGCCATCCCAAACTTTGTAGATGATGCACGGATCCAGCGTGCAGTTTCACTTACTCAGTCATCCACTTCTCTTGCAGGCATTTTAGGTCCTGTACTCGGAGGAGTCATGTACGGATTCTTATCCATTGAAGCTTTCTTTCTTATTCACGCGATCGCATATGCAACTGCTTTAATCTGCGAAATGAATATTGATTTTTCACTCTATAAAAAAGAGTCCAATGCTGCAGACATCCAAAAAGACGAACCGCTGATCGCCAGCCTGAAAGCTGGAGCTGCTTATGTGAAGGGACACCGAGTCCTGCTGCCAATCATGCTTGTCGCCCTCTGGATTAACTTCTTTTTCATGGCCGCCATAGTAGGACTGCCTTATATCATTATCGAAGTACTTGGTGCCACTTCTAACCAGCTTGGTTTAGTGGAAGCCATGATCGGCGTTGGTACACTTGTACTATCTATTTATATCTCCACACGTAAAGAGTTTCAAAAACCGATCCGAACGATGCGATTTGGCATGCTAAGCATAGGATTTCTGTTTGCACTGCTGGCTCTCCCATTACTAATACCACTCGGGTCACCCGGTTTTGTGATCTATTATATGGCGCTTAACTTTTTATTCGGGGCTGCTATGATCGTCATCAACACGCCAATTATGGTCCTCATGCAGAAAACAACGCCGGAGCATTACCGTGGAAGAGTATTCGGATTACTTGAAATGGTTGCATCTGGTATTTCACCAATCGGTCTTATGTTATTTGGATTTCTGTATGACGTGGCATCGCCTTCTGTCATTATTCTAATCTCAGCTGCCTTCTTGATTATGGTCACTGTCATCGGCCTGCGTCCATCCAAGGTAGATGATGAAGTCGCCTCTGCCGAAGTCGTTGCCGAAGCTGCTCAAGCCTAAAAGAAGCGCTGTCCTCTATTTGAGGGCAGCGCTTCTATCAATTTATGACCTTCCAGGATCGACAATTGCTGCCTCTTCAGGGTTATGTGCATCATGAAACATTTCGCACAGCATTTTAGCACCAAGTTTACTGTACACTGTCCCGTTCCCGCCAAAACCAAGGCAATAGTATATCCCTTTTTCCTTCGGGTCCTCCCCTATAAATGGCAGACCATCTTCTGATTCACCAAACGCTGCAGCCCACACGTATTCTGCACTGAACTCGTAGTCAGGGAAGTGTTCTTTAATTCTTTTTATAAGCCTTTCACCACGGTCATGTAACTTTTCATCACTCACATCAGCATCCATCTTATCCTCATCAAGACCTCCTGCGATAATCCGGCCGTCTTCAGTCGTTCTCATATAAAAATATGGACGCTTCGTTTCCCAGATCATTGCTCTGTAAATCCATGATTCAAGATCTTCAACCGGACTCGTGGTAATTGCATAAGTACGATTTAATTCACCGCCGAATTTTTCAGCAAGCGGCATCGCTTCATATCCAGTACAGTAAATCACCTTTTCAGCTGTAATGCTCCCTTCCGTTGTATAAAAAAGGTGCTTTCCTTCATCGGTTGCCTGGACATGTTCCAGTGATGTATGTTCAAAAATACTCACACCACGCGCCTCAGCACTTTCAAATAAAGACCTGATGAGACGGTAAGGATTAACTTCTGCATCTCCATGTGTCATCAGTGCTGCAGGTTTACTGAACCCGTAGAGCTCTTCAATCTGGTCACGATCAAGATATTCCACTTCAAATCCATGTTCAGTCAGCGCTTCATATTCTTTCTTCAGCTTTTCAATATCTCCTTCGTCAGAAGCATAATAAAGGCTCGGTCTTCTGACAAAGTCCACTTTCCCGGGCAATGTTCCTGCTACCTTCTGCAGCTCTTCAACCGCTTCCAGACACAGCTTGTAAAAAGCCACCGCTTTTTCTTCCCCTATTTCTTCTATAAATTCATGAAGCATTTTGTCATTAGAATATTGAAGCAGTCCGGTATTTGCCGAGGAACTCCCTTTACCAACTTCACCTTTATCGATCACTGCAACCTTTAATTGGGTGTGCGACAATTCTTCAGCACAAAGCGCCCCTGCCATGCCACCACCAACAATGACAACATCACATGAAATATCTTCTTTTAAAACAGGAAATTCTACTGTTCTTTCTGCTGTTTCCGGCCAATACAATTTTCCGCTATGTAATTCCGTCACTTCAGGCACTTCCTCTCTGTCTATTATTCATACCCTCATCATCCCCGGAACAAAACAGCCTAAAAAAAATAAGCACTGGGATGTACTTATTTTTCAAAAAGTCTAAACATGTTCTTCCCATTATCTTTCGCACTATATAGCGCCTCATCAGCCTGTTTGATTAACTCGCGTTTGTTTTTACCGTGAATCGGATAAATTGAAATGCCCATACTTGATGTAATATCCAACTGCTGTCCGCTGATTCTGTAGGGTTTTCTCAAAGAGGTTAAAACTTCTCCACCTTTATTAATGGCATCCTCTTCATCTGCGATTTCAGGTAATAACACAAGGAATTCATCACCGCCAATGCGGGCAACCAGCTGATCAGCGTCCATTTCATTTCGTATGCGATTGGCGAATAGTTTAAGCAAATCATCACCGGCATCATGTCCCAGAGAATCATTAATTTCCTTAAAATGATCCATATCGATATAGAGTAAAGCAAACTGCGTACGATTCTCTTTTGCAGCAGAGATCGCTTCATCAATTTTTTCAGTAATATACCGGCGATTCGGGAGTCCCGTCAGACTGTCGCTGAAAGCCATTCTCTTCAATGCCCTTTGTGCTTTATTACGCAGCGTCACATCCTGACCAACTTCGTAAATTCCAATCGTATCTCCATTCACTCTAATCGGAAGCGTTTTAACTTTCAGCTCTACTTTCTTACCTGATTTATGAAAAACATCTGCTGTATACTCAACAGACTCTCCTTCAAGCGTTCTTTTCACAGCATCCTCATACTTAAGTGCCTGCGAATCTGTATTATTCGCTAAAAGGTGCCTGTTCATCTGTAAAATTTCTTCTTTTGTAAAACCTAAAATATCAGTAACAGATGCATTTACATCTTCCACCTGACCATATTTATTAATTGACCAGATGATATCAGGGTTGGCATCAAACAATGACTTAAAACGCTCTTCCCGCTCCCTCGACTGTCTCTCCACTTCTTTTAAATGAGTAATATCCTTATACATCACAATGGCGTACGATCGCTGATTGAATTGAACCGGACGATAAGACGCCAGCACCTCAATCACGCTTCCATCTTTACACAGCCGCTGACGTTCCATATTCTCAAATGCCTGCCCGCTGAATAATTTTGATAAAAAAGCTTCGTGTTTTTGCTGGTTATGTGCCGTAAAGAAAGGCGGGATCAGCACACCCTTAACTTCCTTTTCTTCATAACCAAGCATTTCTTCAAACGCTCTGTTCACTCTGTAAATTGAACCATCATCATTCATAAAGAAAATTGCATCTGACGCATGATCCCATACAAGCCCAAGCTCAGCAGACGTTTTTGCGAGGTTCTCCTCCAGCGCTTTCCGCTCTGTCACATCTCGAGTAATCGAAAGTACGTGGGTGACTTCATTCGCTTCATTTAAAATTGGATTAAGCGTCGTTTCCCCTATCCATCCGTCTACTCCAGTGAGCTCGAAATGTGTATGTGCTTTCGTGTTCATGACTTCGATATATTTGTCTCTTATATAATCTGCCCGATCTTTATCGTAAATATCATCAAATTGCTTCCCAAGAATCGTATCATCCAGTCCGAGAATCTTTTTCCCCTGTTCATTCACAAATTCATAGATAAACTCAGGCCCTGGCATAATTTCAAGTATTAATACAATGTCAGATATCCTGTCCATCATCGTAATAAATGGATGTATACTGTTTTCATATCGCTGTTTCATATCATTAACCTCCGTCTATCTGACATAGTACTTTTATCATACCACCATTACACAAAAGTTAAGCGTGTCGATATGCTTAAAAAAGTGTTTTTTCAAATATTTCTCACATTTATCTATGATTGCAAAAAAAGACGCCCCAGTGTACAGGACGTCTTTTTTCATATAGGTCTTTAACCCTCTTCTTATGCTTTCTGGAACTGTTCAGCTTCAGTTGAACCGGACAGAGCAGTTGTTGATGAAGTCCCGCCTGAGATCACCATAGATACTTCATCAAAGTAACCTGTACCAACTTCGCGCTGGTGACGTGTTGCTGTATATCCATTCTCTTCTGCATCAAATTCCGCCTGCTGAAGTTCAGAGTAAGCCCCCATGCCACGTGCTTTATAGCCGCGTGCAAGTTCAAACATACCGTAGTTCAGCGAATGGAAACCTGCAAGTGTAACGAACTGGAATTTGTAACCCATTTTCCCAAGCTCCTGCTGGAACGTCTCAATCGTTTCATCATCCAGCTTTTTCTTCCAGTTAAATGAAGGTGAGCAGTTATACGCAAGCAATTTACCAGGAAACTTCTCATGAATCGCTTCAGCAAAACGGCGCGCTTCATCAAGATTCGGTTCAGATGTCTCACACCAGATCAGATCCGCATAAGGAGCATACGCAAGCCCTCTTGCAATCGCCTGGTCCAGACCGTCGTTTGTGCGGAAGAATCCTTCTGGTGTTCTCTCGCCCGTAATAAACTGATGATCATATGGATCAACATCGCTTGTAATCAGGTTCGCTGCATTTGCATCCGTACGGGCAATAATCACCGTTGGCACACCCATTACATCAGCTGCAAGTCTTGCTGAAACCAGATTTTTTACTGCCGTTTGTGTAGGAAGCAATACCTTTCCACCTAAATGTCCGCACTTCTTTTCTGAAGAAAGCTGATCTTCAAGATGAACACCGCCTGCTCCTGCTTCAATCATTGCTTTTGTTAATTCAAACACGTTCAGGTTACCCCCAAAGCCAGCCTCCATATCTGCTACGATTGGGGCGAACCAATATGTATCGCCCTTTCCTTCAGCCTGCTGAATCTGATCTGCACGCTGAAGGGTCTGGTTAATTCTTTTTACAACCTGTGGTACGCTGTTTGCCGGATATAAGCTTTGGTCAGGATACATATGACCTGAAAGATTCGCATCTGCTGCAACCTGCCAGCCACTCAGATAAATAGCTTTTAATCCCGCTTTCACCTGCTGCATTGCCTGGTTACCAGTCAAAGCGCCGAGTGCGTTAATATAATCCTCTTCCTTGATCAGGCTCCAAAGTCGCTCCGCTCCCATTCTTGCAAGCGTCTGTTCTATTACAACTGATCCTCTCAGTTTAATGACATCTTCCGGAGAATAAGGGCGCTGAACCCCTTCCCAGCGCTCCCCCTGCCAGTTTTGTTGAATTTCTTCGATTTGATTTTGTTTATTTGTCATTTTTTTCCATCCCCTTTGTATTATTACAATACATATATTTTTAATTTGTTATATAACACAGTGTCCAAAAAAATTAATCTACATCAGAACAGCATTCAATTGCATCCTTGAACGTATCATACTCCATCCCACAAGCTCTGCAGTGATTCAGTTCAACCGGCTCGTCAAACTTTCTGAATACAACTACGTCAGAAATCTGTTCCGGTACAATTTCAATTTCGCCTGTCGGGTGGTGATGAAGGCGGTGTGCTTCGTTTCCGTAAACGAATAGCGTGCCATCCATATCACGGTTGGTTTTACCGTTCATCAGCTGCTGAGTTACCCACTTTTCGATCAGTTCCTGATTGGTTGTGCCTGTCATTTGTGTTTGCATTTGTCATCCCTCCAAAATGGTTTTGTTTTCCTTTGATTGATATTAATATATAACAGTTTATTTTATTTTGCAACTGTTTTATAACAGAAAATTTAAATTTTTTTGAAATTGATTAAATGGTTTAATTTAAGACGTTGGCGTTTGATCTTCGCTCCAGGCGGACGCTTTCCGCGCGGCGTGCGCTGAGCCTCCTCGGCGCTCGCGCCTGTGGGGTCTCAGCTGTCACGCTTATCGCGCTGGAGTCGCCGCCTTCCGCTGCAATCAACGCTGTGGATTATAAATTAATGATCTTACACCATAGTAAGTTAATGATGAAGATTACTTGCTATAAACTGTGAAGGTGATAGTAATGTATTTACACTCTAGTTGTTACCTTTAATGAAGATGCGTACGGAAAATAAAATCCTCCATTGAGAATGGCTACAGTTTTAAATCTTATTTTTTAATTGTCAGCATTTTTTCTTTGTACTCCAGACGTCTTTTGTGCAGGATTGGTTCTGTGTAGCCGCTTGGTTGTTTAGTGCCTTCGAATATGAGTTCTTTTGCTGCCTGGAAGGCGATTGAGTCTTCGTAGTTTTTACTCATTGGCTGGTAATTTGGATCTTCTGCATTTTGCTGGTCTACGACTTTAGCCATTTTTTCTAATACCTGCATGACCTGCTGTTCTGTAACGACGCCATGCTGGAGCCAGTTAGTGATGTGCTGGCTTGAGATGCGCAGTGTCGCGCGGTCTTCCATCAGGCCGATGTCATGAATATCAGGCACTTTTGAGCACCCAACACCATGTTCAACCCAGCGCACGACATAGCCAAGCAGTCCCTGAGCATTGTTTTCAAGTTCCTGTTCAATTTCTTCCTGTGACCATTTTTGATTCGCTAATGGAATGGTAAGCAGGTCTGATAGACGGTTCGTGATATGTGAGCGCAGTTCCTGCTGGATAGATTTAACGCCGTGCTGGTGATAATGGATCGCATGAAGGGCTGCTGCAGTCGGTGATGGCACCCACGCTGTGTTTCCGCCTGCTTGAATATGACCTGTTTTCTGTTCCATCATGTCTTTCATCATGTCAGGCATTGCCCACATTCCCTTACCAATCTGTGCTTTTCCGGGAAGTCCGCACGACAGTCCATGATCCACATTGGATTTTTCGTATGCATTCAGCCACAATGACTGCTTCATCTCACCTTTTCGAATCATCGCACCTGCGTGCATAGACGTATGCATCTCATCTCCAGTACGATCAAGAAAGCCCGTGTTGATAAATACAATTCTGTTTTTAACAGCGTGAATGCAATTTTTAAGATTGAGAGACGTTCTGCGTTCTTCATCCATGACACCGATCTTAATCGTATGACGTTCAAGCTTAAGAAGATCTTCCACCGCATTAAATAGCAGATTGGAGAAAGTAACTTCTTCAGAGCCGTGCATTTTTGGTTTAACAATGTAAATAGAACCTTCTTCAGAATTAGAACGTGACTGATTCCCATTTAAATCATGAGTCGCAATTAAACTGGTAATGACAGCATCAGCAATTCCTTCAGGCACTTCATTCCCATCACGATCAAGCAGCATCCCGTTGGTCATCAAATGCCCTACGTTTCTGATTAAAAGCAGTGATCGCCCTTTCAGTCTGAGGTCCTGACCATCCCTGCCTGTGTAAAAACGATCATCCGACAGCGTCCGGTTAATCGCTTTTCCACCTTTCATAAACTGCTCAGACAGTGTTCCTTTCATCAGGCCAAGCCAATTTCTGTAAACCAGCACTTTGTCTTCAGCATCAACAGCAGTGACTGAATCTTCACAGTCCATAATAGTGGTAACTGCTGCTTCCATGCACACATCCTTTACACCGGCCTGATCAGTTTGCCCGATCGGATGTGACGAATCGATTCTAATATCAATATGCAGATCATTGTGCTGTAATAGAACAGATGTCGGATGATTCGCTGATCCCTGATGTCCTGAGAATGTTTCCTGATCTTTCAAACCCGTCTTTCCCCGCGGTGTTTCAGCAATAAGCTTTCCGTTTTCAACAAAATAGCGGGTGACATCCGCATGAGACCCCTCTTCCAGTGGTACAGCATCATCCAGAAACTTCTTCGCATAAGCGATGACCTGTTCCCCGCGTTTTGGATTATAAGAAGTGCCTTTTTCAGCTCCATCATCTTCACTGATCACATCTGTCCCATAGAGCGCATCATACAGACTGCCCCATCGCGCATTCGCTGCATTAATAGCGTATCGTGCATTGTTCACAGGTACGACTAGTTGTGGACCAGCCTGGCGAGCGATTTCCGGATCAACGTTTTGTGTTTGGATCTCAAAGTCATCCACTTTCTCTTCAAGGTAGCCAATTTCTTCTAAAAACGCTTCATATGCCGCCCGTTCACCCTGCCAATCATGGTGCTTGTGCCAGTCATCGATTTTCTGCTGCAATGTCTCCCGCTTATGTAACAGCCGGCGATTTTCAGGCGTGAACGCATGAACAAGATCACTGAATCCCTTCCAGAAAAACTCACTTTCCACATTCGCACCTGGCAAAACTTCCTTCTCCATAAACTCATACAAGACTGAATCCACTTGCAAACCTGCTTTATTAATCATATTGCGCCTCCTTTTGTTATATAACAGTTTATTTAATTATTTATTATTATATAACATAAAAAGGATTTTTCAAGAAAGAATTAAAAAGAACTCCAGTTTATACCGGAGCTTTGTCTTGTTATCAAACCTGATCACGCCGGTACTGCAGGTAGATTTGAAATTCAGTAAATTCTTTTTTAGACATACCACTGTTAACTCCCTTTTGTAGCAGCTCAATCCATTCGTCGTCGATCATTGCTTTTTCCAAATCTTCTCCGGCAATCAGTTCATCTACTGTTGAATCAAGTGTTGTAGCAATTCTTGATAAGACAATGATTGAAGGGTTATTCTTTTTATTATTTTCAAGGTTAGATAAATAGGATTTGGATACCCGGGCTTTTACTGCAAGCTGTGATATGGAGTAACCCTTATTCTGCCTGAGTACCTTGATTTTTTGACCAATCATTCTCATTTCCCCTTTACCGCCCTGCTTTATGCATAGCGGATAGTGTGTGCCATGATTTTCACCTCTTCAATTTGTTCTTCACTGGTGGATTTACAGGAGAGAGACAGCTCACTTGATTGAAAAATCTGCTATTTTATAACGCTTGTCATCTCTGTTCGTAACCATTTCGAGTTCAACCCCCGGCTCACCGGTTGATGGGTCATTGATTGCGATCAGGACAGAATAATCACCCTTACTCAGATGAGCGGGCAGATTGATCATATACGTTTCAGCTGTTTCACCCGGCAGCCACTTTCTGATGTCTGTATCGACATTTGTCCGGTGAACAATATTGCCTTCAACATCTATTATTATTACCTCAAGCGGCCACTTAAAATAAAATGGTGCCGTACCGCTGTTTTCCCATACTATATTTAATTTTAAGTTTCTTGTAAAACGAAGATGCGGACGGTATTTAATCTGTGTTACTTTTAAGTGATAGCCCATCTTACCAAGAAACTTCTCGATCTGATGATCGTATATACTATTTTCTTCATATAGTGGATTATGTGGACCAAGCCAGCTGAGGTGAGACAGTTCAAGTTGCCTCACAATGTCTGGAAACTGTTTTTCTCCAAATATTTCTTCCCAGCTTTTAGTCGGGTCAAATTCTCCACCGGCAGGGGCTGTTTTCCAGTAATTTTTCATTGCAGGCTTATTTTCCCCTGTCAACCAAAGTGTGTAGCCTTCATTTACCCATCTGAGAAATTCATTTACTGTGCTGTTCTCATCACCGAACATATCATTGTATAGACCAATGTTGTTTTCTGCTGCAATTTGATGAGGCCTCCTCATCATGAGCATTTTCCCGTCCAGAAACGCCAAATAGTGATTTACATATTGGGTTGTCACTGTTCTATCAGGAAAAGGAATATATAATTCATCGTTTTGAATTGTATGCCACTCTCCCCAGTGGCCGATGCTGCCGAGCTGAATAAATGCGATATAGGGATCATCATTATAGCGTTCACCAAAAGCCTTCAGCAGCTCTTTATGACGTTCAATCAACACACTGTTGCTGTAATTCGGGCTGAATCCTTTGCCATATTCGCCATCATACCAGGTTCCGTCCCGCCCGATTTCTTCATATAGCCATTCAGGTATTTCCATAGAGGCTTCCTGATCAGGTTTATCCATAATAATTCTCAATATGAACCTGACATTTCTCTCTTTCCAATAATGGAACTTATACTTGGTTTCAATTTGTCCGAATTCGTACACACCCTTGCTGCTTTCAAGCTCTGACCACGGAATATTCGCGTAGACGAGTGAGTGATCTTTTGTATATGGACCCCCTTCTGCCATGGGGGCGAAACCGATATATGGATTCAATATAACCTCACCACTTTCAGGCGGATGCTCAGTGACAATTTGCATCTGTTCTGCATAAAGGGCCGAAATCGACCCCGTCAGTATTACGATCAGAACAATGAGTATCACAGTTTTTCTTTTCATTTTTATCTTCACAACTTATGCTGCATAATCGCCGTTATAGTTAATCAGCGCAACATCCTTCACACCATTTACCATTTGAATCTGTCTCATAAATGCTGTGTTGTCACCTTTTATTTTCAGTTCAACTGTCAGTTCAATTTCATCACTGCGGACAATTTTGGATTTGATGCTGTGCTTAATTTTTGAAAGCTGGACTTTTACGTTATCTGTTGCATCTTCATCATAATGAACGACAAGGAGGAAGGTTTGTTCCCGGCTTCTATTTCTTGTCATAATATACATTACAAGACCAATAAAAATTGACCCCACGACTGACAGGATATAGATTCCCGCTCCTGTGGTAATACCGATCCCCACTGACCAGAACATAAAGATTACATCAAGCGGATCTTTAATAGCTGTTCTGAAACGGACAATACTGAGTGCGCCTACCATTCCCAGAGAAAGAACAATATTTGTACTGATCGTCATGATGATCAAAGTTGTAATCATACACATAAGAATCAGCGTCACGTTAAAGTTGTGACTATAAATAACGCCGCGGAACGTTTTCTTATAGACTAAAAAGATAAAAAGACCGACAACAAACGCAACAAACATGCTGATAAATATGTTTTCAAAAGAGATTCTTTCAAACATGTTAAAGTTCAGCATATCCGGACTGAAAATATCAGAAAAATTAATTTGTCCAAGCATGGGGAATCACTCCTTTAATTGTCGTTTTTTTATGACGAAAAGTGTCTGATACTTTCTTCACGGCAAATCACGTATTTTGAAATGGCTGATCTACTATGTGAAGAAAGCTGTAGTATATTTCTGATATGAGTTGGCAAATAACTGTTATATTTGATTTCAAGTACCATCTGCGGTTGGCGGATTGCATTGACTGTTACTACGTTTGGATTAAAAATATCGAATGTATTCACACCTGCTTTCAGTCTTTTATCGAATGTGATTCTGACATCACCATACTGATAAGCGTATGCTTCCCTGATATAGTCCACGATGACCTTAGGCTCCATTTTTCCAAGCGTGCTCTTCAGATAGAAAGCTCTTGCAACAGGAGAATCTTTTTTCTGCAGGAAATCATACTCACCATCCATAATCGTCTCGTATTCACATCTTGTTAATGTCACTGAATCTTTTGAGATAAAGTCGTTATATTTACTTTTCCTCTCAAGCTTGATCACACGGTCACACTCGTTATAAATACGGATTCTGTATTTATCCCTTCTGAAAACACCCCAGTTTTTTTCATGCAGCGCAAGGTCTGTGACATTATCAAAGTATAGACTTCTGATATGGTAACCATCATCGTTAACTGAGTGTTTATCACGCTGTACAGTCATGCGCAGACGTTGCCTGAGCAATTCAAATTCATAATATGTGATGTAGTATTTAAGTTCGTGCCTCATCTTTTTATTCTGATAATACATTCAGGATCCCCCCTGCTGATATTGGTCCATTAATTCATCAATGTGGCGTGTCATATAGTCGTTTCTCTCTCGGGCAAATGCTTTCAATGCTTGAACTTCAGCTTCCCATTCCTGTAGATTACCGTCCCACTTTTCCAGATGACCATCCATTTCCGGTCTAATCTCGGCTGCCAGTCGCTCTATTGTGGCTACGATGTATTCTGAAGACAGTGTACTGCTGTAAAGTTCGCGTGACCTTTCCTCAAAACGCACCCGGAATTCCTCGTTTTTCAACAGCTCACGGAACAGGTATGAGCTGTATAGTTTATCGTCACCTTTACCTTTATAATCATAAAACCGCTGAACAGTATTTTCTGATGCATCCTGAAAGCTCACATCACTGTCATAGACGATCCATTTCCATTTCGTTTCGGGGTTGGTATTCTTCCAAAACCTGATATTATGACTTGGCCAATCTGTATTACCGATATACAGTTCGGTCAGGATGTAGTCAATAAAGTTATCAATATCCATTTCATCCTCAATCACCTGATACACTTCCGGTTCAGCGGTATCATTTGATTGAATATAAGCAATCATCCCGATATAGGATTCATCAGACCCTTCTTTTTCCTCTGCATCAGCTTCAAGCAGAATGAGGTTATCTCTGCTTACTTTATGATGTCTTGAGAAGTAATGGTGATCAATTCTTTCTCTCAGATCATACAGCCCCCAGTACTCACCATTCAGGTACAGCACAACCGGCTGGTAGACCTGCGCATCCAGTCCGATTTCAATGGCGAGTGTGGATACAAGTGCATCGAGCATATGAGTTCTTTCAAAATCCTGTCCCCCGTTACGGAGAATAATGGATTCATATGAACTGTATGGCAAACTGTCAAAGAACGGGTAAAGCAGTTCACTGTTCCCATATTCACTCTCTGCATCAATCATGAAGGAACGCTGGGGCTTCGTTCTCGTCTCTCCTCCAAAGATCTCCATATCAGCAAGTGATGAATAGACTCCCTCCTGATCCCTCAAGTACTCCATCTGAACAGTAATTTTCCAGTCCATCCAGTAATTAGCCCCGTCATATGGATACTCAGCTGATGCACCGGGTCCTTCGACATAGATACCCTTTTCTTCAGACCAGAGATCTTCCGGGTCAGCAGCGACAGAGATCACAGGCAGATCATTCGATTCTGTGAAGTACGTTTGCATATAAGGTACTGTTAATGTTCCATCCGGCAATCTTGCTGCTGCTCTGATCACGGTTGTATCACTGACCTGAAGTGGTTCTGTATAACGATTACTACGTTCGCTCGGCTCACTGCCGTCAAGTGTGTAATAAATTTCGCTCACATCGGCTGACAGACTGACTTCTGTTCCATCTTCATATAATCCAGAGGGCAGTGAAAAGCTGGTCTCACCTGCATTGTTCCCTCCGTTCAAACTATTCTGCAGCACTTCACCACTGCTTTTCCCATTTAGAAGCGAAGCGATCCACACCGTACCAAGCATCATACATGCGACCCCAATAATTGAAAGTGCAAATGACCATCTTTTCACTGCCAACCCTCCCTGCTAGTCCACGAAGAATTCCTTCAGACCGTTATAGAAAATGTCGTTTAGGTATATCCGGTCAAAAGCTTCCTGCGTGTTGCCTTCTTCATCTGTAATGATAATCCGCCAGAAATTCTCACCTTTTCGGAGGTCTTTAAGCGGAATTTCTATCTGTGTGTCTTCCAAATTCTTTTTCGAATAATAAGTTTCAGCAAAATCAATTGTCTTGCTGATTTCAATTGAATATGTCAAATCATCGCCCTGCAAATCATAGGAAGCACCCCAACTGAACAGCATATGATTTTCTATTTTTTCAGGGTCAGCCATATATACAGGCATTGGATTGCCGAGATTTTCATAGAACAGGCTGGATTTCTCATCAGGTGCGTAGACCAGATCCTGATATAAGTCATCAAATGTTTCGACCCTGATCGGCAGCCCGGAAAGATCAGGATTTTGTCTCACTGCCTCATTAACAATCGGATAATACTGATCAATCAATTCCTGGGTTCTTTCAGGTGTGATTATATTCAACACTTCTGAAAGTTTATCTTCAACGGCTTCCACATTATCCGGATCTTTCAGAAAGCGCTGGTGAAGTACGCTGCCCCAAAAATTACTGATTCCGCGGTTCCATTTTGTAACGTCTCCTATATCCGTCCCTTCATTATTTGCTTCCAGCTTCCAGGCGTCGTCATAATCCCACGGCAGGAAATAAAACTTCTTCGAATTAATTGGGTTATAAAGGAAGAAGTTCTGTGTAGTTGTATCTGTGTTTCCCATTAAAATATTAATTGCCATCCATGTGAGATAATTATCTCTGTCATAGTGTGTGTCGATTACGTCATTAATGTTCTGCGAATAATCATTAACTGAATCAAGCATTTCAATCAGATTTGTATGGTCTTCACCGGTCCTGATCTGTAAAACCTCTTCAAATTTTGCCTTATCATATTCCGGATCATCAGCGAGCTTAATTTGATCAGGATACCTGAAAAACTCAAAGAAATTAGCTTTATACAGGTTGCCGTTCGGATCCAAACCGTGAGAGAAGAGGAATCGTTTATTCGGCTGTTCAATATGTGTATACAACCCGTAGTCCACAAAGCCACTATTCTCTCCCTCTGACAAATCTTTTACATGCAGTTTGACAAATTGCGTTCTCATACTTGTAAAGTTCGGGATCTCTTCAAAGTAGTCAAAACTCAACTTGTTTCTCACCCTCGTGTAATCAAATGGATGCTTATTCAGGTTGAGAATGGTCTGGCCTTTCCATAGACCTGCTTGCTCTTCAAGCTTGATCTGAAAGGACTTTTGTCTTGCAAGACGGGTAGTATTTCCTCTCAACTCCACAGTACTGTTTGCAAGTTCCTGATCCCCTTGAAACATTTCGGGAGATGGGCCATTTTCATCTCCTTCCTGAATAATCGCTTTTAGCGGATGAGGGCTGAGTGTCAGATCCTCCTGCATATCATAAAAGTGATTCAGGTCATAAAACGTCTGCCCTTCCTCCTGCTCCATTACGGTAAGGTACATATGAACCACGCTGCTGTCATCATCCTGCTCATATACTTTACGGTCTTCTACAAGTTTTTCTGAATAAGGTATTGAGTTCACAATATCAGTTGTCGAGCCTGCGATTGCATCCTGATATTCCTGGTCTTCTGCCGGCGGCTGAGTCAGATATGAACACCCAGGCATGAGTAGCACAAAACACATTAACCATAAAATGTTATTTTTTCGTTTCATAATCCCTTCCAACTCCATTTAGTGAATTCAGTCTTCTGACTGTACTTTCCACTTTTTCTTTTTGTTTTTTCATCATGAGAGGCTGAGAACAGAACGTATAGTATCCGAAAGATTTACTGATATGCTGCAATCTCAAAAGTGCAACAACCAGACCGATAATACCCGCAATGAAACACGAGAGACCAAAGTTATCATAGGATACAGTTAATGGCGTGATCACAAGCAGTCCGACTGTATAGCTTCCCATCGCTGCTGCAGCACCTTTTCTATCATCAAAGTAGAGAAGGACCAGCATCAGAACGAACATTGTGATAAAGAAATATCCGCCTACTGTCACAATGTTAAAAATATCGACCTGTGATCTTGTGATCGGTAAAATTTTCCCTCCGAAGACGAGTGCACATATGGTGAAAAATAGCTGAAATTCCATTACGAATGTAATTTCCCTGCTCAATATCCCAAACATCCGGTCCTGCGCATGCTTAATTTCTTTTAATGTGGAAGAGCTCAGGACTACTTTATAAAACCGCTGATAATGCGGATAAAAAGCTGTTTCAAGTGATACAACGAAAATAATCATCGCCGGCAGGATTGTCAGATAAGCATAGAATACGGGTACATCGTAAAACGGTGCCATTCTGTAAGTCCCTCCTACTGTTACACCTGCACTGCTCATCCAGACAATAAAGTTGTGCCCGAATAGTCCAAGTGTATAAAGGACACCGATGATCACAAGAACAGGGTAGCGTGCCACGTATGTGATGTACTCAAAATATTTCCCGTTATTTACAGGAAACCTCTTTTTGATCTCAATAAAGAACAAAGAAAGTATAATAAAGAATCCAGCATTAAGCGCAATCAACAGACCGCTGGCAGAATCCATTCCAAAGAACTGGTAGCCGATCCAGATGGCAAGTATGGATGCTGCTACTCCTGTAAGAAATCCATATACCAGCTTTCTATATTCCTTAAGTGCAGTGATATAGATCGTCTGAATCCAGATCATCATCAGCTGCATGAATAGCAAGTATGCTGCAACCTTAAATACGAGTGAAAGCGGCGAGAATAAGTAAAAGACCATTCCTACTGTGCCTCCCAGCACGATTGCAGTAATCATGACGCCGTAAAGTGAAGACAATATATTGTTTTCGTCTTTATTATAGAGCTGATCTGACAAATATCTTGAAAGCAGTAACACAAACCCTCCCGCAGCCAGCTGAGAGAAAATAAAGCTGTACTGCACTGCACCAAGAAACAGTTCTCTTTGACCAAAAGGCGCTTCAATGTACCTTAAAAAAAGCTGTGAAGCAGTAATAATCAGAATACACAGAAGCAGCGGCCCGGCAATAACAATCGTTGAGGTTGCGTACGCTCTTCCTCTGTAAAACAGACTCTTTTCAGAAAACAGTCTTTTCAACTCGAATCCTATTCCTGCCATTGTATGACACCTCTACTTTCATAGATCTGTCTATAATCGCTGATAAACTGATCTTTTGTATAGTGTCTGGTCACTCGCTTTCGTCCATTGCCACCCATTGCTCTTCTTAACTTCTCGTCCTGGCCGATCTCTATAATCGCGTCTGCCATTTTTTCGTAGTGCATGACTGGAACGACTCTTCCTGCAGGACCGATACCATCCCCGTCTCCATAGAGCAGTTCTCTGCATGAGCCTACATCAGTTGAGACAAAAGGCTTACCTGCTGCCATCCCTTCAAGAATTGCGAGTGGCTGTCCCTCACTGATACTCGACAGCACTAACAAATCCATTTTTCCAAGGTAGTCTTTCACTGCCACTTGTCCTGTAAAAATAATGTCCTGAACGCCCAGGGAATCGACAAGCTCCCTGCACTCTCTGTAGTATTCCGGATCTTCATCATAAGGGCCGAATATATAGAAAGTGGTGTTTGGTATGGAGCGCTTCACAATATCAAAGCTTTGGATCATGGTTTTTATATCCTTGATTGGCACAACTCTGACAATTGCTCCAATCAGCAAATGATCCAGCTGATCATTTCCCTTCCCTTCAAGATGAAGGAATTCATCCGGATGAACACCATTTGGAATGATGGAAATTTTATTGGTGTCACAGCCGATTTCTTCCTGGATGTGCCTGTTTCGATTAAAGAGACTGATGACCTGATCAGAAGCTTTGTAAGAACACATAGACAAAGAATAAAAATAAGCAATCCATAAGTCTTTAAAAATCCCTTTAATCCAGTCAGCTTTAATGATCTCTTCTTCACGTTCTCTTGTGTAAATGCCGTGTTCTGTCAGGATAAAAGGCTTTTCATATAAGTACTGACCATACGCACCAACGACTCCTCCGTATCCTGTAGCTACACTGTGATAGAGATCTGCTTCAGGCACATTGTGTTTGAGGAGAGAGAGTAAAGGAATCATCATAGATCTGACAGACCAGAAAAATTCAGTAAATGGAATCTGGTCATAGTGTTCTTCACAAACTTCCTGGATTATATCAAACAGATCTTTACTTGATACAAAGCCGCTTACTGAGTCAATTTTTTTATCAGAAAACAGTTCAAACAACTGATTCCAGTCAGTGTAGCGGTTCGTTAATAATGATTTTACTGCTACTTTTTCTTCTTTAGATAGTTTATAGTCCCGCTGTACACCGGACTCCTCATCATGGAATGTATCCAGAAATACTTCATGTACTTCGATCAGGTTGGGTGGCAGCGTGTACTTGAATTGGCCCTTCATTTTTTTCTCAGCACCAATCGCATAAATAATAAATTCGTGATCCGGCATAGCATTCATCACCATCTGAATCCAGCTCGAAACACCACCCATTACATAGGGATAAGAACCTTCGGCAATCAGGCAGATCTTCATCATTATTCCCCCAGTTCAATTTTCACTGTATTGGACGTTGCAGTTATCAGGTAGTGATGGTCACTGATCTTTTCAGCATAAGCTCCTTCAATGTCAGTAAGATTTTTATCTGAATTTAACAGGAAAGAATATTCACCTGTGAACTGGTTCAGCCACACTTCAACCTGTTGTTCTGATGATTGAACAAACACTTCGGTATCCTCATAATTCATCAGGCTGACAGCACTTTCTGCAGCTGTTTCATTTTTCATCCACGGATAACGTTCACTGTGATCTTCCATCATTACTTTGAACTGCTTATACATCTGCTGCCAGGTCTCGTTATTACTTCTTTCAAAATCGATGACATCATCAGGGTGCAGAAAGTGTGAAAAAACCCCCAGCAGTGTAGCCATATTAGAAAAAATCCACTTGTTTTCATCTGTAAACTGAAAGCCTGACGAGATACGGGGAAGATCAATAAAGTATTCATTTTTTTCGAACTCCTGGGTGTACTCAAGTCCTTTTATGTCTCTGTGATAAAGTGAAGCAATGATATTCATCGAAGGAATCGTGTTTTTAATGGCTGCCTTTCCCTCCTTGCTGATTACGTTAGATGGCGGCACATAAGTCTTTAATTCATAGTTCGGAAAAATTGTATTAAAGAATGTTTGTGCTTCTGTCAGCGCCTGTTCCATATCTTCCTGAGAACCCCAGTTTTTATACTTATACTGCTTTGACACTTCATGATCAGGGGTTAATGACTGGTGGTTATATCCATGCAATCCGATTTCTCCACCCATATTGATCAGTTCCCTGCCATAGATTCTCAGATTCTCTTCTCCAACTCTCTCTTCAAAAGGACCTTGTACACGATCGTTGTAGGTTTCAATAAATACGCCCGTGTATTTCACTCCTGTATCTCTTGCAACCTGCTGCATTTCAGGCCACCAGATATCTCTGAAAAAAGTAGGCAGATCACGGTTATACTCAGCAAAGATTCCTTCATGTCGTCCAGTTGGAAATGGCGCCGGAAAATCGTCTATATAAAAAACTTTGGAATTCATTATCGGGTATATAAAAGGGCCTGCGATATGACTCAATCCTCCTGCAATTAAGCCCCTGTGCATTTTGTTGATTAGCATGGTTCCATTGAACACCATGACCTCCCCTTTCCCCAAGGAATTACTCCACATGAGGGGGATGCCTTCTTCTGATCTTGCATGTAATTCAACGTCACTGTTCACCTGCAGAAGCAAAGACGAATTACTGAAAAACTCGTCCTCTACTTTAAGCCCTTTTGCATTTACAAGGAGGTCTGATGTCATAATGATACTTTCGGTCTGCTTATATTCACCTGAAAGTTCATAAATTCCCAGCTTTCTATATATCTTTTCAAAAGCTGTTGATATATCAGGCCTGATTGCAAAAAAGAGTGAACCGCCATTTTCCACGTATTCCAGAATAGGTGAAAAATCTTCCAATGCATCTATTTTCTCTGTTGTGATAATGATAGATTTAAATTCGCTTAAATCCTCAGGAATCTCCTCTGTCCGAACCGGGGTACCAGTGCGTTTCATATAGGAGAGCGTCTGCATCACTTCGTCCTTGATCGCTTCTGTATAAGCGAGCTCTTCACTGTAAATCACTAAATGATTTTCATGTGAAAAAGCAGATGCTTCTGTTTCACTGAATGCTGAAGTTGCACGCTGCTGGCCTTTGATATTCATCTCTATATCTTCATGGGTCTGCATAAAATAACTGGCTCTCGGCAATTGAACAAGGGGCCCAATCACCAGCAGAAAAAGTATAATAAAAATGGTACTTTTGCTTAATATAAATCGGTACCCCATGTTCAATTCCCTCCTAGTCAGTTCCAGAAGCGGATCGCATTCGCCCCTTCAGTCGTAAGAAATACCCGATTTTTTCTGATCTCTTTCAGCGTCTGTTTGATTCCAAAGTAATCATTAGACGCATAGTAGACTTTTAATGACGTGAGGTATGCAGTTTCTTCAAGTGGATATTGTTTTAAAAATAATCCGGAAGCATTTTGAGCTTCTCTGAATCTTCTCAGGCTCAGTTCTGCTTCCACCTTCATTTTGTAGTGTTCAGGGAGTGCTTCATTAGATTCAATTAACAAACTCAATGTGTGAGTCAATTTTTCTCTGTACTTTTGTTCAGCAGTATCATCAAGAAATCCGCTGTCCATATAAAGCTGTATCGCATTTGCATGCTCTGCCAGCAGAGCTGAATCTGTTCTACGGCTTAATGCTTCTTCGATTTCCCTTATATGATTCAGCCTTTTTCTTTTCATTTCAACAATGGCCGAAGCTGCATAGTGGGAAGTCTCCGAATCTTCATTTTCCAGTGCCTTTTGCAGCACCTGCATATTAGACATCGTATTTTCTTTCAGTGAATGAATGAGCATCTTTCGTTTTGTATGATTATCATTCAGCAGTAAAGCATCCTGGATCGGAATCACATTTACCTCTTCTTTAACGTTCACAGTCATAAAAGTGGAGGACAGGTTATCTTCTGTTGCTTCATTGTCTTCAAACGAATACTTTTTTGATTCATCCGTTGATTTCAGCAATGCGTATAGTACAAACCAGCCGATAAGTGGCAGGAAAAAGACTGCCGCTACTTTAAGCAGTCTGTTTTTCTTACTTTTAAAAATCAGAAATCCTGTGAGAATAATAGATCCGATATAGTAAATGATCAGGAACTCAGCCATAGTATTTTTCCTCCTGCGTCACGTTCAACTCAAATCCTGAATTCTCAAGCAGCTGAAGGAAATGTTCCACTTTGTTTTCCTGGTCATTGAAAATCAAAAAGCATAAATGACCGTCCTGATCGAGGCCCATAAATTCATTTTCTTCAAGTGCAGGTTCAAATACTTTCGCGAGCTCTTCTAATTCAATGTTATTGTGAACGACCGTAATCAAAGTCTGCGGTGCCTGGAATGGATTCGCTACACGCTCCCGGTTTTCAAGCAGTTCAATAAAATAACCCGGTCTCAGCACTGAAGTTCCATCAATGTAACGTTGCGACTCCTCACTGGACTTGTATAGAAGTGCTTTTCCAATCGCTGAAGCAACCATCTTTAAAGCAATAGACAACAGGTTCTGATAGAACAGTGTACACTTTTCAAATGGCAGATGATAAACGCCCATCACCCCATACACTTTTCCTTCTATATAGAGTGGTGCAAGCATAGAGGGGAGCATTGCATTGAAGTTCTTATTAACGAACACTTTACCCGCATAAATCTGATTTTTTGCTTCTTCGGGTAGTGACAGTGTGTCCTGGACGATTAATAGATCTGACTTTGCAACTGCAGACATGCTACCGTCGTAATTAGTTTTGAATAAAGCGGCTTCTCCTCTGTTCATCAGCTTTTCTACCATTTTGACAGAAGCTTCCTGCAATTCTTCTTCATCTAAACTATCTAATTCTCTTACAATTTCATAGACATTGCCGTAGCTGTTATTTGTGTAAAGAACCTGTTCCTGAAGCTCATTTTTCACATGAAGTGTATCTTTATATACCTCATGTAATGAACCATACTTTTCATCAAGCGTTCGATATTCTTCCTGAGTATACTGAATCGCCTTTTCCTTTCTGTCGAGCACATAGCTCAATGTCAGACCGACAAACACATAGAGTCCCATCAGAATCAGTGCATTCATATCTACAAGCATTGAAATTGGTTCTCTTCCATTCGAAATGTTAACAAACAGGAACCATGAAAGTCCGAGACCGACTGAGATCAGTGACTGATTTCTTCCAAACAGTGAAGCGGCAATAACGATGTAGAAAAGGATAAAGTCAACCATGAAGAATGTATCCTGCAGAAACACACTTGCAGTGATCGCCAGAGCGAACAGCAGCAGATTCTCTGCGTAAGGCAGCCCTGACCCAAAACGGTTAATTTTTTCAGAGAATGGAATAGCTGCTTTCTTTTTCTCCCTCTTAAACTCGGTATTTTCTTTAAACCATTCAAAAGTTTTTTCGAATCCTTCACCAAAAGTATTCAGTGGAACCCAGTCAAGGTCTTTTTTCACTCTCGTATTATCAAGCCTCGAATGCTTAATGTCTCCCGGCGCTTCATCTGTATAAACTACATCTTCAAGGTCAGAGTACTTATTCAATTCATCAATCAGATTGTTGACGCTGGTCTGTGTATTGGCTGATAAATTGTAAATGCCGGTTACAGGTGATTCCATTGCTTTTAAGATCGCTTCAGCCACATCTTCTACATAAATAAAATCTCTTGTCTGTTCTCCATCTCCAAAGACAGTTAGTGGCTCATGCTGCAACGCCTGGATAATGAACTTTGACACAACTCCGCCTTCTCCGGTCATTCCCTGACGCGGACCATACACGTTCGAAAAACGGAACGTAACTGTATCAAGGTCATATATTGATCCCCACTTATTGCAGTACATCTCACCAACATGCTTATTCATGCCATAGGTTGAGATAGGGTCACACGTTTCGCTTTCCTGCAGCGGAATTTGCTCATTCAACCCGTAGACGGCTGCTGAAGAAGCGAAAAATACTTTTTTCACACCATGCTTATGGGAAAGCTGCAGAATATTTGCAAGACCAAGTACATTTGACTCTGAATCTTTATACGGATCCTTCATTGATACGCCCACGTCCACCTGCGCAGCTAAATGAACGACAGCATCGAATTTTCTTGAATCAAAAACTTTATCACAAGCATGATCGGTAACGTCCATTTCATAAAATTTGTGTTTGAATGACACATTTTTTTTTGAACCTGTACTTAAATTATCAATGATCGTTACATCGTGCCCTTCTCTGTAAAATTTCTCAGCTGTGTGGGATCCAATAAAACCGTATCCACCTGTAACCAGTACCCTCAAATTGATCACTCCTTCATTAATTACTTAGCATTCTCGTGATGAATCAGTGAATATAGACCAACTATTAAAACATAAACCCTCCTTAACATGACATCGACCAATGGATTTGTTTGAATGTTACGTTAAATTTGACTTTAATGAGATTTCAAAACATTGACCATTTAAGATGGTTAAGATAAAGTTGGACACTTTCCCTCTATGAAACTTTTAATCAGTTAACCTAAAATTTGATCGGCCTCTTCCACAGATTCAGACAACAAAGTATTTTATTCATTATAAAGAAATTAATGTTCTTAGTAAAGAACATTTTATATTCCTTCTTGACATTATGCTTTTTTTCTTCAAGTCGTATTTATTGGGACTAAAGCAGAAACATTAAAATCATTTGAATTCATCCATATAAAAATAACTAATAAACAGTCTATTGTAGCCCTCACTATATTATTCATACGATCCAGTCGTTGTATTTTCTAAAAGAATGTCATGATTAAAGTTGGCTTGCGATTTCTGCTCCAATTACAATCTATGATGAAACAACAATACTCTTAAAATAACTAAGAGAAAAAATAAATGGTTTATTCAGTAAAGTTTGTGTAAACTATAATTTGATGTAAGTTAACTCATTTAGGAGGAATTCAGATGTCATCAAACCGTCTAAGAATGTATCTATTCAGCAGTATGCTCGCAGCCGTCACTGCAATTTTTGCCCAAATTGAAATTCCGCTGCCGCTTGTGCCGATCAGCGGGCAAACACTAGCCGTCGGTATTGCCGCAACCATTTTAGGGAGCAGGTACGGTGCTTTTTCAATGGTGATCTATATGATGCTTGGGGTTATTGGACTGCCTGTATTCGCAGGATTTGCAGGAGGCGCCCATGTGGTAGCAGGTCCAACGGGCGGATATATTGTAGGGTTTATTGCAGCAGCTTTTTTTACAGGACTATTCTTAGAAAAAACAGCATTTACATACAAAATGGCGATCATCGCAAATTTGATCGGCATGATCGTTACTCTAACATTCGGTACCATCTGGCTTAAGATTCTGCTCGATCTGTCATGGCCGGCAGCACTGGCATCAGGTGTGACACCGTTTTTAGCAGTAGGTGTGATTAAGGCTTTACTTGCAGCCTGGATTGGGATCGCTGTGAGGGATAGGTTGAGGAGTTCGCAGATGAGTTTTGGACAGACGGCATAGTGAAAAGCGCAGAATCTCTCAGTTATTTTGAGATTCTGCGCTTTTTAGTGTAATTAAATTGATTTCAGGCGGATTAAAGAGACGAAAATTTAAAAAAGGTATCGCATTGCTGCTGCCAAGACCGGTACTGACATACTGCTGGATGCCTTCATATTCCCATAAACCTTTTACTCGATTTTGAGGGGGGAGTAACTGGTTATCATACCATCCTTCTGGAACAAAAAACGCACCCATAAATGGGATTCGTATTTGTCCGCCGTGATAATGTCCTGCGATGATTAGATCAATTAATTCAACATTTTGATGACCAACGCTTAATAAATAGTCAATTTGATTATCGACAACTGGATAATGAGTCACCCCAACAATCGTTTCACTGGACTTCAAAGGTTCCTGAAATGCGGCTAGCAGATCATTCTGGTAATTCTCATACTTTATGCTTCTCTCAAGTTCAGTCAGCGTTCTTCTGGCCACGTACTGAAATGTCCCATCCAGCGCAGCTGAAGCTAAATCATAATTAACTAGAGTAAGACTTGTATTACCTGTTTGTATTTTTTCAGGTCCTTCAAGAAGCTTTACGTTTCTCTCCTCCAATCCTTTCACAAAATCACTTTTTTCCACTTCGTTCTGATCATTGAGCTGATAAACAGGTGGATCTGTATTCCCCTGTACAAAATACGCAAGATCTCTATTGTCTATTCTTTCTATCAATGAAAAGATCATTCCGAAATCTTCATTCGTCCTTTCAGCCATCAGGTCACCTGTGAAAATGATCATGTCGTACTCTGACTCATTTATTTTCTCAATCAGGTGCTGCTGCTCTTTTCCAAATTTTTTTTCATGCAAATCAGTAACTTGTAAAATGGTCACCGATTCACCGGATGAAAGTTCAGGCAATTGAATATCGTGCTGTTTGATCACGATCCATTGATTGTCCTTGTAATACTGGAATATGAGCAGGGGGCAGATCATCAGCCCCGCTATCACTACTTTGTATTTTTTCATGGTCAGGTTCCTTTACTTTGCATTTTTTAATCTCACATTAAATCTCCATTGCCCACTCCTGTAAAGAGGGAAATAATCTGTATTCCCATCAGCTTTGCCCTCTTGCAGAATCCGAGTGTATAAATCACTGTCGTGAATGACCTTACCTACATAAAAATTGTAATGACACCCCTGTGAAAAGGATGCTTTAAATCGAAACAGGCTGTCATTTTCCCCAGTTCCTCCTCCAAGATACAGTACTTCTGCGCCTTCTTCTCTGGCACGCTTCACCATGAAATCAAACAGAAGGTTATTTGGCCGAAGCAATAACGCCTCCGAAAGGGAAGCACCTAAGTGGTAATAGGCATATTTAGGACCAATCATTAGAATCGCTCCGCCCACGATCTTTCCCTTGTGCTCTACAAACAATAATTCTGTTTTGTTTGTACTTGTATCTTCTAATTGTAAGTGCAGTAATTCTTCCGAAAAAAAGTAATAAGGTGCCGCCTCGTTTCTTTTCATCGTTTCGTGGTACATCTCCGTGAACAACCGGATGTTTCGTTCGGTTTTTGGAACCACCTCACAGGATAAACCATTGCGGATTGCTGCCCGTATATTTCTTCTGTTGGAGCTTGAATAACCCATTCGGATTTCATCTAGCGATGGAGAAAGATCCACGCCAACTGTCTTTCTGACATAGTCAACAGGCAAATCATTTTTGAATAACTCCCCATTTCCATAGAGTGGATGATACCGGATCGTCTCCGTCACAATATTATTTTCAAGACAGAACTTTCGAAAACACTTCAGAAATTCCGGAAGTACCTCAGACACACTATTCCCTCTCTGACATTCAATATGAGGACCGCCATAACCATAAGGAGAAACGAGATCATACACATCCATGTCAACTCCATCAATCTTTCTTTTAATAAAGGAGTAAAACAGCTTTACTCTTTCGGCCTCAAAATAAACAGCCATTAATTCTCCTTCTTCTCTGATAGCAAAAGCCTGTCCATATGAAAAAGTATAGTAGCCATCTATTTGCTGAAACTGCTCCATCGCCTGATTCCAGCATTCTTTTTGTGTAATTACTTCAAACATACTCATGTTTCATCCTCCGTTCACGGGTTATTATTTCTTTAGCAGCTGCTGGTAAGGCGCTTTTTTAGTGATGATCTCCAGCAAGCATCTTTTCAAAAAGAAAAAACACCCCTATAAAAAGGATGTCTTTGATTTAAATTTTATTTAAATAAAAAGTGAGTGATATTTCCAAAACAGAAATTTATAATAGACTTACTATACCGAAAATTTACATACCACCTTACAGCTAGGAGAATGAGCCTTGGAGCGAATCGAGTTTATTGGCGGACCCGCTACTGGAAAATCCACCCTATATTTTGAAATGTTAAAAAACCGAACTGATGAAGATTCTTTTAGAAGTGTCACAGAGGTAAAAAAAGAGATTGCACTGACTCACCAATCCAACCTTGCAAAAAATAAATTAGACAAACTATTTTACCTTTTTTTAAAAATGGATCTGTTTAAGGACCGTCACCACTTTATGATTGACCACCTATTAAGAACAGTTGTACCGGATATTCTGCATACCCAGCTTTCTGATTATGATTTTTTCTTTAAAATTCTGATTAAACATATGGCTGATTCAGGAAAACTTTCCCCTTCTACACAAACAGCAATAATTGATTTTTACTACAAAATCATTGTAAAGGACGTTGCACTGCTGGACTTTTTTGACGTGAAAGATACGGTCATTTATGAAGAAGGGATTATTCATAATAACGAAGGGATGATCGATCCATTCAACTATTTAACTGACCTGGATCACTCCCCTTTTAGAAAGGATCATCTTCACCCGGCTTGTGTGATTCATTGTGATCTGGACATTGACCTTTATTACGAAAGAAGAATAGCGCGCATCGAAAAGGGGCACGGGATATTTCTTGATAAACACTTGACCCGTGATGAGCTTTATACGGAATGCCTCGACGCGCTGAATGAAGGTCGAAAAAAGACAGAATTAATGGAGAAGCTTAATATCCCTCTGTTGCGGTTGGATATGGCAACCCCTATAGAAGACAATACTTTCAAAGCACTTAATTTTATCAGAAGTACTTTGCACTAAATCAGAGAACTCCAGTCAATACGTATGCGAGCTCTTCTGGTTCTCGATTTTGATGATATGAATATCTTTGTGACCGATTGTACCTGGCATTTCACGTAAAATGTCAGGGTCGGCCTTATTTCCCTGCAGCCATTGACAAATAGCGAACGGAAGGTTAACACCGCTGATATGAGTGAATGGATAGCCTCCTCCAAAGCGGGCATTCATTTCCAGCACATAAGCGGATTGACCATCTGAAAACACATCAACATCAAGGTTCCCGATATGTCTCATGTGATCACTAATCCATCTCCCAAGCTCTTTCAGCTCAGAACTGTTTACGATCTCTGCACAATCTGTCTCACCCGAGCGCATGGCATACTTCTTTTTAACGACCGTATTTTGATAATTCCCATCCAAATCATTCATCACATCAAGCCCGTATTCATCCCCATTCATTTTTTCCTGAATGATGATGGCGCGTGAGGAATCCTGACCGGATTCAAATTTTAAATAGCTTTTCTGAATGTCTTTTTTAATTTTATTGAAAAACACGCTAAGTTCCTCTTCATTCTCCGCCTCATAAATACCGATAGATCCCATCCCAAAGCGTGGTTTTATGATGACCGGAAACTTCATTGTTCCGAGGTGAATTTCCTCAAGTGTCTCCTCGATCGAAAGAAGTGTTCTTGGTGTTCGCACACCGATTTTCTTCAAAAACAGAAACGTTTCCCACTTATCATTGCACCGGAAAATGGTCTCAGGATCAGAAACAACAACCTGAACCCCTGACTGTTCAAATAATTTTTTTTGAGAAGCCAGCACTGGAAGGTCTATATCAAACAAAGGTATAATGGCATGAATTTGATGTTCCCTGCAGTAATTTAAAAGAAATGAAATATAGTCAGGGTCATGAATTAAAGGTGAGACAGCGGTCTGGTCGGCATAATGAAAAGAAGGAGCATTCTTCTCACTGTTTGTCACATGTACTTCTCCTGATCCAGCGAGTACCTCCTTAAAATAGCTGACGAGGTAACCCCTTCTGCCGGCAGACGTTAGTAAAATATTCATCTTACCTCACCTCCTGGTTATGAACGAACAGTCCAGTCCGGACTTTATCCCTTAATAAATAGTAACGATCTTCTTCCTTTGCGTACACGTATGGAGGTGTATTAATAAAGTAGTTATTATAAACCATTGTGTAAGCACCGGCATTTTGTATGATCATTAAGTCGCCTTTTTTGAATTGGCGGTGCTTATGCAAGTCAGCAAACCGATCTCCTTCAATACACGTGCTCCCGCAAATGATCTGCTCCTTTTCAACAGTATCTGATAACTCTGAGGTGTAGAAAACCGGCATCCGTTTTGCCATGAAAGGATTTATATCAAGTGAAGACCCATCCATTGTAACGATTCTGCTCCCTCTGACATCCCTGGTATTGATCACACGCGTGACATACTCAACTGAAGCTGCAATAACCGAAGCACCTGGTTCGATAATCACCTGCACCCTAGAAGAATTCAGTATTTTTCCAAGCTCTTCTGTTATACAGGCTGCATATTCAGAAGGAGTAGGTCTTACATCTGGATCACTGCTTTTAAAAAAGCCTCCACCTATATCAATATAGGAGATCGAATCGACAAGCTCATACTCCTTTATTAACTGACATGCTTGTCTGCTTAACTCTCTGAATACGCGTACGCTTCTGGTCTTCGTACTATAATGCATGTGAAGTCCTGCGATTGAAAAACCGGCTCTTTTTAAACGTTCAACTGCCTGCCGGAACTCCAGACTTTCCACACTCAACCCCAGTCGGCTGATTCCGTTTTCTGCTGAGGTCTCACCCGGGCACAGGGCTTCCAAATCAACATTCACCCTGAGACCGATAACAGGGTCATTTTGGTTAATCCGGTGGAGATTTTTTTCTATTAACTCCACATCCTGCAGGTTATCAACGTTTACAATGCTATTTTGATTAATCGCCTCTATTAAAAGCTGTTCTGTCTTTTGAGGACCGTTATAGATTACTTGATCCGGCTGAAATCCGTGCTGAATAGCAAGGTGGTACTCATCATCTGAGACAGTCTCCGCCAAAAAACCTTCCTGCTTAATGTAATCCAGGATATAGGGAAAGTTATTCGTTTTAAATGAGTAGCCGAGCCTTACATTCCCATCCCATCGTTTCGCAAGCTCTGTATAGATCGCATACAGATTTTCGTGCAACTTATGCTGATAGATCACATAACATGGGGTCTTGAGTTCATCATGATCCATAAAGATGGATTCTCTTTTCGTCATCCTTTTCACCACCTGCCTGATTCAATATTTTTTAGTTATAGCATTTTCCTCAATAAAAGCCGTGCATCTGTCAGTAAATGCTCTTCCTTTTTAATTCGTTGTGCCAGTTTGGATTGTTTAATCAAATATTTGATATACAGATGCCAGTATCCTCTTTTTTTCATCTTCTCCACCTGATTTTTTTCTTCAAGCAGTGAAAACTCATTTCGGATTTTTGTACGTTTAACTGATTTATCATACTGAAAATGACTGTATTCATTTAATTGATCAAGCATACGATCGATTCTCATATAATGCGCTTCTCTCTTTTTCAAATCCCTGTACTCAGTTTCCGTCCAGGATCCTCTCACCCCAGTACGATAGGCAGACATGATATCACATGAATAAAATACCTTCCCCTTTAAGGAAAGAAGAATGGTAAGAGGATAATCATCGACATCTGCATCGAGCAGAAAATCCGGCCGTTCATACTCCATCTCTCTTCTGTAAAACATTGAATTTGTTGAAAAAAGCGCTCCGCCTCCTTCAATGACCTCCTTCACAGAGAAATATCGGTCTTTTCGACTCGGAAGCACATGGACCGGGAGCATTACTTTCTCTTCGTCTACCCTGTAAGTACCGTGTACATGCAGACTGCAGTCCGGATTTTTCTCCATGAATACATATTGTTTCTGTAGCTTGTTAGGATCCGTCCAGTAATCATCCCCCTCACACATGGCAATATATTTTCCAACCGCCCTGTCCCGGTTCAGGTGGTCTACCTTGACCCCTTTTGAATATTGATTTTTGTGCTGAAACAACAGTTTGATTTTATCCGGATAACGTGTTGCATATTCTAATAGGATGGCTTGAGTACCATCTGTAGAAGCATCATCATGGATCAGTATTTCATAATTAAATTCTGTTTGTTGCATCAGAAAACCTTCCATTGCATCTTTCACAAATTTTTCATGATTATACGTCTCACATACGATGCTTACTTCAATGTTCTCCTTCAAAAAACCCACCCCTTCAGAAATGATTAAGAAGTCCTCGCCACTTCTTTTGCTACTTGATTTGTGAATGCTTTGCCATCTTTCATTTCTACAACGAGATCACAGTTCTGAATTGTAGTCAGTCTGTGCGCAATAATGAGTAAGGTTTTGTGTCCTTTTAAACGATCAACGGCCCGAATAATTTCCTGCTCCGTTTCGTTATCCAATGCAGACGTTGCTTCATCCATCACAAGAATTTCCGGGTCGTGGTATAGGGCTCTTGCAATACCGATCCGTTGCTTTTGTCCTCCCGAAATTTTCACACCACGCTCACCTACGATCGTATCGAGCTGATCAGGAAGGTTCATCACAAATTTCTTTAAAGCCGCTTTCTCAAGAGCTGCCCAGACCGCTTCATCTTTGATCTCATCATCCGCTATGCCAAAAGCGACATTGCTTCTGATTGACTCATCTGTCAAAAAGATGGATTGCGGAATATATCCAATCTTTTGATGCCATGATGTCAGATCCTTTTGGATAGAAAGGCCATTCACCTCGATGGTCCCTTCTGTCGGTTCCAAAACCCCGATCAGCAGATCAATGAGTGTCGTTTTTCCTGACCCGGTTTCCCCTATAAAAGCAGTTGCTTTACCAGCAGGAATAGAGACATTCACCCCATTGATTACATTTACCAAAGAGCCTGGGTAATGAAAGAACAGATCTTTCACTTCAATTTTCATAGCCTGACCTGCAAACAACTCCTGATCTGCTTCCTCAGGAGTGATCACCTCTTCTTGTTCTTCTACAAGATCACGGTAGATAACATCCAAAGCCGGCTTGCTGTGACGAATAATGGAAACAGCGCTCATACTTCTATTGATGGATGGCATCAGTCGAAAAGCAGCCATACCAAACAGGGCAGAAATTGAAAACAGGTCAGTCATGTTATTCGTCAGAAAAAGAACGACGACGATCACTGCAAGCACCGTTAGTATCATCACCGTTTCAATAAACATTCGCGGTACCTGTTGAACCAGCTCGTGAAAGCGAAGGGCTGTTGCATATTTCTTGGATTCATCATGATAGGCTTTAACAAAGTACTCTTCTTTTCCTGATACTTTAATTTCTTTACCTGCTCCAAGTCCCTGATTCACCCATTTGATCATTCCGCCAAGTGCCATTTGCTGATTTTTTCCCGCCTGAGTGATTTTTTGATTAAAGCCCCGCAGGAACAGACCAACTGACGTTCCTAGAATCACCACAATCATCAATGTGGCAACAGGGGAAATAATTAATAGCAGCGCAAAAATAAATGCCGTTATAAGCAGCTCTGTCAACAATGTGAAAATTGGAATGATATGATATTTGAATAATGACTGTACCTCCGTATTCGTATTTCGGACGAGCTCGGAAGAATTCTTTTCCAGATGAAATACATACGGCTTCATCAGATAAGTCCGAAACAGGCGTTCTGATAACCTCACCTGTTCATTGAAAAGCACTCTGAATTGAACGTAATAAAAAAAAGTTAAAAACAAATTCTTAAAAATGAAAAAAGAAAGAAACACGAGTGATGCGCCTATGACAAACGCAGAGTGACTGCTGAAATTAAAAAACTCATATATGCGGAAGAATATGGCCGAGTCCTGTACCACCTGAGGATCAGAGATAATCTGGACAAATGGAACAATCAGCCCCACGCTCATTGTTTCAAACAATGCGGCAAAGACCATTAATAAAAACACTGCCAATAACTTTTTCTTTTGTGCCTGTTCGAATAACTGATTAATCTTTCTCACACTATCCATATTCACACCGCCAGTCTAGATGTATTTTTCTTCTGCTTCAGCATGATTGAATATTTGATGATTGATGTCGTTGCTTTAAACCCGATTGTTCTGCACATAAAGGAAGACACTGTTGAAATTCCGGAAGAGCGGTACCGTGTTAAATGACGATGATTTTTCAGCATCTGAATCAGCTCTGCCTGTTCTTTTTCTGATAAAAAGCCTGCAAAGTAAAGAGCATAAAAGTAACGATTGGTTGTATTGATCAACAGCTTTTCTTTCAGCGCTGCTGACACATTTTCTTTTTCAACCTGGTCATTCCAGTAAACTGCTGATGTAAGACTGTCGGACAGATTTTTAAAAGACAGGTTGGAGGTGATTTGCCCTTCCCGTTCCAAACGGTATACATACACAGGTGCATCATAAAAATCAATTTGTTCTGCATTGAGAAAAATATTAGGCGTCCAGAACACGTCTTCATATTTAACTTTCTCAATAAAGAACAACCGGTGCTCAAGAAGGAAAGAGCGTTTTACAAGCCCGCACCATGCAAACCAGTTATAGTGCTTCATCTCTTCCAGAATGTATGCCAACCCTTCCATTCCTTTTTTCCCTTTTACCTTTTTTCTTAATAACGGGTAATAAGGCTCATCAAATTTGTTTTTCTTCTGATGATAAAACTTAAATCTGAAAAAAACATAATCCAGACCAGGGTTTTCAATGACTCTGTCCGCTAATTCTGACATAAAATTCATTCCCCAATAATCATCCGAATCCAGGAAAATCAAATATTTACCTTTCGCTTCCAAAATACCTGTGTTTCTTGCGCCAGATAAGCCTTTGTTTGGCTGATCAATCACTCTTACACTGGCATAAGCCTGCTCATATTCCCTGCATATATTCAGGCTGTTGTCTGTAGACCCGTCGTTAATCAAAAGAATCTCCATGTCATGATAATCCTGCTTTAACACACTCTTTATACATTCATCCAGATACTTTTCAACGTTGTACACGGGAATGATGACTGATACTTTCATGTTTCACCTCCTCAATGATTATATGCTTTCTTTTAACCGGAACGTAAATGATCAAGCATGCCAGGACCGTACCCAGAACCATGAGCCTGATCCCCTCTCTTGCCATAAAGGTAGAAAATCCGCCCCAGTAAAGATTCAGCATTCCGCCCATCATGATCACAACAACGGTAAATTTGATAAAGTCTCCTGAAGACCAAGATGATTTAAAAAGCAGACTGAAATATTTCCTGTCCAGCCATTTCAGCAATACACCTAAAAAAACTACACAAAATAGAATACCGGCAAATCCAAAGTTAAATAGCCACTCAGCGTATAAAACAGCGGCTTCTGAATGCCCGTAAATGACGTATTCGGGATTGAAAATATAAGTGATTTCACGATTGAAATTCCACGGCTTTTCAGGCCAAATCGCTCTTGGAACAGGTGTTACAGCAGCTGCCCAGATTGTTTTCCCCCACTGAAGCTGCAGCAACCCATCCTGATAAAGCTCTATCAGCTGACCAAAACGGTAATGCGGTGAGACAACAGAGCCGATTCCTCCGTCCAGATCACTTAAGTCTCCTCCCCTCAGTAATGAAGCCGCAATGACGGATGGCAATGCCGCAACTGCAATCATCGTTTTTACGAGGTTTTTAAATAGCCTTTTATGAACACTGATTAATAAACCGAACACTAATGTAGCCAGGTCGATTCTTCCAAAACCACTGAATAACCAGAAGTAGTATATGAAAAAAAGAAAGAGAACAAATAATAAACTTGATACTCTTACTTTCTTGTTTTCATCCCTGAATAAAGCAATCGCAATCATAATGATTGATACATAAACGGCTGGTGCCTGAAACAGGGACAATGACGGAATCGTATAAAAAATCACGCTTCCTCCTGCTGCCGTCAGTATCGCTACAAGAAACACCCATCTGGTTAAGTCATCTGAGAACTGAATCCGGACAGCCGGCTCTACCAAATGATGTCCCAATGAAATGGGGGTGTTCGAGAACAAATAATAAACACAGAGTTGACTGACAAAGACAATGAGCGTTGCCAAATAGTGTCCTTCCACCATGAAAAACCCTTCAAAATTATTCAGATAGAGAGCAGCGAAGCCTCCTACGATGACAGATGTCAGCATAAATACCCCAGTTGGTGTAATGTACCTGCCGCCGTGCCGGTAAAACGCATAAATACCATGCACAATAATTAAAATACCAAGAAGATTGATCCCATCTTTATAAGGCTCACTGGACGCTGGATCTTTAAGAAAGACAGTCATAACAGCAAGAATCAGCCACCATCCGAGCGCGACCAGATTGATCGTTTTGCGTTTCACAGTACCCCCTCATTTCCCTGCATATGATCTGTTCACTTCAAATATTTTTCCATCAGCACCTTCAGCTCGTCACAACGTTCAGGATTAAAGAATGCTGCATGCGCATATCCATCGAGTACCTCATGCGAAAACAGACAATCAGAAGCAATAACCGGTGATTCATGGAGCTTGGCTTCAAGCATCGGGAGACCGTATGTTTCGATAAATGATGGAAACAGTAAAACAGAGCGTGTGTAATAATCAAATACTTGCTCCTGCGTCAGCTTCCCTGTAAAATCTACCGGCAGATGGTGCAGTCTTGCTTCCTGATAAAGAGCTTTCACATGCTTATTTTCATCACCTGAAAGCGTCAGAACGACCCTGTATTGATCTATGTTTTCTTTTTTCAGTTGCTTCATTGCTTCAAATATCACTTTATGATTTTTGTAATCCATTCCGTCTGCGGGATAAAAGAAAAGAACCTCTTTTAAGAGACGTTCCTGCTCAAACTTTTTCTCAATTTTCATCGAATAGGTTGGTGCCTGAACTTCAATTTTTTCTTTTTGAACCTTTAACATCGCTGCACACTGATTGCGCATCCACTCTGTCTGAACGATCACCTTATCTGCTCGTTTAATCGACCTGAAGATCAGCCTGCCAATGAGATTTTGATACACCCAGAGCAGGTGATTTTCCCGCAGCTTGTACTTCTTTTCAGCAAATGGCAGTGATTGATGCATATATACAACCTGCTTCACTTTAATCCGCGGTATCAGTATGTTTTGCAGGGATAGCACTTCGTCCGGCTTTAGCTGTTTGCTCAGTCTTGAAGCAAATAAATAATCGAACCACAACCTGTGAAGCCAGCTTTTCTTCACCCACGGACGATTGATCACTTTCACATGACCCTTTTCCTCAAGCTGGGGGGTGCTGACAACAAACACCCATTCGTTTACGGTGTCTTCAATGGCCTTCTGGTAAAATTGATGTAAAACCGTCAACGCTCCACCCCGCTCTGCCGGCACATCAAATACAAGGATTTTCATAGCTGCTTCCTCCATACAACCCGATTCACGTAATCCGTATAAGATAAAATGATTTTAAGCACTTTATCAGATACATTTACCGGGATATAATCCTGCACGTGTTGCACAGGTTTCAATAATTGACCCTCAAGTGCAGCAAGCCCCTGGAGAATTCTTTCTTTTTCAAGGCCGGTCATCATAACAGCCCCTTCCTCCATCGCTTCCGGTCTTTCGTGTGCCTCTCTGATATTCAGTGCATGAAAACCGAGGATTGATGATTCCTCGCTGATTGTACCGCTGTCACTGAGGACAGCCTTTGCATTCATTTGCAAATGAATGTAATCGTTGAATCCAAGCGGCTTCACATTTTGAATCAGCGGATTAAATGTAACGCCCTTTTCCTGAATCATATTTCTTGTTCTCGGGTGGGTGCTGAAAATAATCGGAAACTCATAATGATTTGCCAGTTCATTTAAGCTTTCAACCAGTGCATAAAAATTTTCTTCATTGTTAATATTTTCTTCACGGTGTGCAGAGACAACAAAGTATTCTTCTTTTGTCAGTCTGAGACTTTGAAGGACATCTGATTTTTTTATATCCTCCATTTTTGAATGTATGACTTCAGCCATCGGGCTCCCTGTCTTGATAATCCGGTCTGCAGGAAATCCTTCTCTTAACAAATATTCTCTGGCAATTTCACTATAGGGAAGATTAATATCTGCTGTATGATCCACAATTTTGCGATTCGTTTCTTCCGGAACCCGTTGATCAAAGCAGCGATTCCCTGCTTCCATGTGGAAGATTGGAATTTTCCTCCTTTTAGCAGCGATCACACTTAAACAGCTGTTTGTGTCACCGAGAACCAGCAGCGCATCAGGTTTTACTTCATCGAGAATCGGGTCAATTTTAATTAAAATATTCCCCACTGTTTCAGCTGATGAGCCAACCGCTGCATTCAGGAAGAAATCTGGCTTTCTCAGGTTGAAGTCCTCAAAGAACACTTCGTTCAGCTCGTAATCATAATTTTGACCAGTGTGTACGAGTACATGTTCTATTGCTGCCGATTCCTCAAGACGGCTGATTACAGCTGACAGCCGTATGATTTCCGGCCTTGTACCTACGACTGTCATCACTTTTAAGCGCTTCATTCTCACACCTCCAAATAATACGTATCAGGAACCTCAGGTATAAAAATTTCATTGACCCAGATCAGGGTGACCATGTCGGTTGAGCCCAGGTTCTCGATGTTATGTGTATAACCAACCGGAACATCCACTACCTGAAGTTCATCTCCACTAACAAAGTATTCAATCACTTCTTTCGACAGAATGTGCCTGAACCGGATAACGCCCCTGCCGCTCACGACCAGAAATTTTTCATTTTTGGAGTGATGCCAGTGGTTTCCTTTTACGATCCCGGGCTTTGAGATGTTTACTGATACCTGACCTCGTTCGCTTGTTTTTAAGAACTCTGAAAATGAGCCTCTATGATCACGGTGCATCGTTAACGAATAGCTGAAGTTATCTGTCGGAAGATAGCTTAAATACGTGCTGTAAAGCTTTTTAATCAATTCTTTCGACATGTCAGGAAGACTGAGCTCTTCACGGCACTTCCTGAATGAATCAATGGTTTCAGCGATACGCCCAAGCTCTGTGTGATACACAGGAACAATCTCACGGTACCCACTCTCCACCGACAAATGGTGACGCATTAAATGAACAAAAGATTTTACGACGTCGTCAATATAAACAAGCATCAGTGTCGTGGATGGATCGTGAAGCGTAATGGACTGCCCTCTTGAGATCCGGTAACAAAACGTAGCAACGACGCTGTTGTAATCCGGACGGCTCCATTTACCAAACACATTTGGCAGTCTGTAGATAAAAACCTTCGATTGCTGAAGGGCTGCATGCACCTGCAGTACCTCTTCGCCTTTTTGTTTACTTAAGCCATAAGGGTTTTTCTGCTCTGCCTGAATGGAGGAAGAGTAAACAACCGGGCACTGATTATGGTGCTTTTCCAGCCTCGTCACAAGCTCCTCTGTCAGTCCTTTATTTCCTGCTTCAAACTCTGAGGTATGAAGCGGTCTGTTCACTCCCGCCAGGTGGAAAACGAAGTCTGCATCCCGGCAATATTGATCGAACAAGTCTTCAGGGGTGTTTCGATTAAACAGGAAGAGCTCACAGTCCGGATGCTGCTGCAATTCAGCCATAAGGTTTTGAGCAATAAATCCATTTGAGCCTGTAATCAGCACTTTCATACTGTAATCCAGCTTTCCAGCTGCTCTCTCACATAAGGGAGGGCACGCAACTTTTCTTTTATTTCATCAATACTCAATCTCAATGTATTGTGAGAGTTATATTCTGAGCTGAAGGAGATTTTATGATCACCCTCTACAAAGTACTTATCATAATTAAGATCTCTGACATCTGCAGGAACCCGGTAGAAGCCGCCCATGTCCTCAGCAACCACATATTCCTCACGTGTGAGAAGTGTTTCGTACAGCTTCTCCCCATGACGTGTGCCGATGACTTTAATTTCATTATCTGCATCGAACAGTTCCTTAAGAGCAAAGGCCAGATCCCCGATCGTTGATGCCGGTGATTTCTGCACCATAATATCTCCTGCTTTTGCGTTCAGGAATGCAAATACAACAAGCTCGACTGCATCCTCTAGACTCATCAGAAATCTTGTCATATCAGGGTCTGTGACGGTGATTGGTTTGCCGCTTTTAATCTGTTCTATAAACAATGGAATCACAGACCCTCTAGACGCCATGACGTTTCCGTAACGGGTCCCACAAATAAGGGTATGATCCGGGTGAATTGTTTTTGATTTAGCGACAAATACTTTTTCCATCATTGCCTTTGAAATTCCCATCGCATTGATCGGATAGGCTGCTTTATCAGTTGACAGGCAGATCACTTTTTTAACATGAGTTTCGATCGCTGCTGTCAGCACGTTGTCTGTTCCTATGACGTTTGTTTTAACCGCTTCAAGCGGAAAGAACTCACAGGAAGGCACCTGTTTCAGCGCAGCTGCGTGAAAGACATAATCCACTCCGTACATCGCATTTTTCACGCTCTGAAGATCTCTGACATCACCAATGTAGAACTTCAGCTTGTCATTTGCATACTTTCTTCTCATCTCATCCTGCTTTTTTTCATCCCGTGAAAAGATTCTGATTTCCTGTATGTCGGTGTATAAGAACCGTTCCATAACAGCGTGACCGAAAGAGCCCGTTCCTCCGGTAATTAAAAGCGTTTTATGTTCAAACATTGAATTCAACTCCGATCTTCAGATGTTTTTTCAGCTGATCTGACTTTTGGCTGCTGCGATTTTCTTAAACCATTCCGGATGCTGCTGATACCAGTCCAGGGTAAGTTTTATTCCTTTTTCAAACGTATAAACAGGCGACCACCCGAGCTCTTGTTGTATTTTGGAGGAATCAATCGCATAGCGCCGGTCATGTCCAGGTCGGTCTGTGACGAAACAAATCTCCTCTTTTTCTTTACCTGCATGTGCGAGTATGTTCAGGGCAACCTCTATATTTGTTTTTTCGTTATTTCCACCGATGTTATAAACCTCTCCGTCTTTCCCTTTTTCAAGCACCACTGCAATGGCGGAGCAGTGATCCTCTACATACAGCCAGTCTCTGATTTGCAGCCCGTCACCATAAAGAGGCAGCTTTTCACCCTTCATTGCTCTTGAAAACATAAAGGGAATTAATTTTTCAGGATATTGATTCGGCCCATAATTATTCGAGCACCTCGTGATATTGACTGGAAGTCCATAAGTTTGATGATAAGCACGAACCAACATATCCGCCGCTGCTTTTGAAGCTGAGTAAGGACTGTTGGGAGAAAGATTCGTATGCTCTGTGAAGTATTCGGACGCCTGTAAAGATCCATATACTTCGTCAGTTGAAATTTGAATGAATTTATGATGACCACCTAAATCCGGTGCATATTTGTCGGGCTTCCTGCTCCAGCTTTTTAATGCTGTATCCAGGAGCACCTGTGTGCCAAGCACATTTGTTTTTGTGAAAATCTCTGGATCCACTATGCTCCGGTCTACGTGTGATTCAGCAGCAAAGTTCACGACTATTGTAATGTTGTGCTCACGAAAAATACTTTGTACAAGTGACCGGTTATTGATATTTCCCTGAATAAACGTATACCGTTCAGACCCTGCAACGGCTTCAAGGCTGTCCAGATCTGCTGCATAAGTTAAAGCATCCAGATTTACAATTTGAAACTCAGTTTGCGCCAGCATGTATTTGATAAAATGAGAGCCTATAAATCCAGCTCCACCGGTTACCAGTATCTTCATAGCAAGCCTCCCATTGGGTTTATGAAGTATTTTAAGCAGTGATAATTTCTTTTTCGTACACACTGTGTGCAACCTCAACCATGTACTGTCCGTATTCTGTTTTTAACAGGGGCTTAGCCAGATCAAGCAACTGCTGCTTCGTGATATAGCCCTTCCGAAACGCGATTTCTTCAATACAGGCAATGTATAATCCCTGTCTTTTTTGAACCGCTTCAACGAAGTTGGCTGCATTATTCAGAGATTCATGGGTTCCAGTATCCAGCCATGCAAGTCCTCTCCCCGTTACTTCTACATGTAAATTGCCCTGCTTCAAATAAACGTCAATGACAGAGGTGATTTCTTTTTCCCCTCTTTCTGATGGCTTTACGTTTTTCGCAATCTCGAAAACTTGATTATCAAAGAAATAAAGCCCCGGTACCGCAAGTGATGACTTTGGAAATTCCGGTTTTTCTTCAATAGACAGCGCTTTATGATTTTCATCTATCTCTACAACACCGTAAGCGCGGGGATCTCTCACCGGACAGCCGAAAATGACTCCTCCACTTTCAATACGGGACGCTTCGAGCAGTGTATTTGAAAGATTTGATCCATAAAAAATGTTGTCCCCAAGGATGAGTGCCGCATTGGATTGTCCTACAAAGTCTTCACCGATGATAAAGGCCTCAGCTAAACCGTTCGGCTCCTCCTGAACCGCATACTCGAACGACATACCAAGCTCTGACCCGTCACCCAGCAGTGCTTTGAAGCAATGAATATCCCTGGGAGTCGAAATGATTAACACCTCCCTAATATTCGCGAGCATCAGGACAGATAATGGATAATAAATCATCGGTTTGTCATAAACTGGTAAAATCTGTTTTGAAATTGAACGTGTCAGCGGATAAAGCCTGGTACCTGATCCACCAGCAAGAATAATCCCCTTCATAACTCTCCTCCTCACACTTTTTACGTTTGACACTAAACGGATACTGAAAATAATCCTTGCTGTTCATCCATGCCTATTGCTCCGATAATTCTGTCGTATGAAATACTGACCGTAAAGTGATTTTCCAAATACGCTCGACCGTTTTCTCCCAACCGGGACAGGCTGTTGTGACTCTGAATCTTTTCAATAACACCTTTAAATGCCGCTAGATCCCCAGCCTCACTCCAAAAACCGCAGTCAGCACTAGAAATGATCTCTTTAAGGTCTGTATGACGGTCTGTTATGGCGTAGATGCATGTGGACTGCTCCATATAAGACAATAATCTTGATGGAATGTTCGGAATTGTGAATCGCCTGTCGAGATAGATCATGCCAACATCGGCCGCGCTGACCAGTGCATCGAAGTCCGTTTTAGGAAGAGCCGTTAAAAGCTTTACATTAGATAACTGATAATCCTGAATGCAATAGCTTATCTTTTCATATTCTGTTCCGGATCCGACAATAAGAAAATAGATGTCTGACCGCCCCTTCAGACTTTTGACTGTTTCCAATAAAAAATCGATGCCCTGTGGTTTACCTAGGTTTCCACCATATAGGTAAACGGTCGCATCGATTGGGATTCCCATTTTTTCTTTTAATGTATCTTTTTCCACCAGTGTCTTTACATCACCGGGTTGAATGGAATTGGGATTCACATCCACTTTTTGTGCGGACAGCTCTGGATTGTGCTTCAACAAAAATTGTCTGTTTCCTTCTGACATACAGCCAATATGATCGCTGTTCCGGTAAAGCTTTCTTTCCTTGTTTCGAAAATACCGGTGAAGTAGACTTCCATTTCTCATCAGTTCCATATCCACTGCATTCTGAGGAAAAATATCCTTTAATAACAAATAAGTTTTACACCTGTTTTTCTGTTTGATGAACGCCACAACGTCTGCGAAATCAACAGGTGGCGTCGAATAAATCAGAAGATCAAACGATTCTTGTTGCAAGTAACTCCGGTATCCATTAATGAATTGCTGCTTCAGCCGGATTAAACTGATCCCTTTTTCAATAAATGAGGATTGTGTTATATTGCCTGTTCTGATCCGTAACACCTTTACACCACGGTGGGCTGTCCACCCGGTCTGTCCACCAGATTTTGCTTCGCGCTGACAAATAACCCGGACGGTGTGACCGTGACGAACAAATTCTGTCATCAAATCCGTGTAGAGGTTAGTCTGGTTCTCCTCTTCAGGATAAGCAAGCGTCAGAAAAAGGATGTTCATAAACATCTGCTCCCTTCTCTTTCTTTACGAGGTTCCGTAGTAGTAATTCATTTCTTTCTTTTTATTTTTTTTCCCATTGATCACGACTCCCAGAATTTTTGATTGAGCAGCTGATAACAGTTCTTTTGATTTCACCAGGCTTTGCCGTTCCGTTTTCCCATGCTTACAAACCAGAATGGTTCCATCACAAACATTGGACAGGATTTTGGCATCCGCCACGACAGTTACAGGAGGGGTATCAAATAAAACCAGGTCGTAACCTTTCAGTGCTTCCTCCAAAAAACGCTGCATCACTGATGAACCGAGTAACTCAGCCGGATTAGGAGGAATAGGGCCCGATGTTAACACGTCCAGCATTTTAATCGACGTTGACTGCACAGCACCTTCCAGTTCTATTTGTCTGGTCAGAAAGTTTGTCAGTCCCAAAGTATTAATCAATCTGAACGAAATATGGACAGTAGGCTTTCTGAGATCGGCATCGACTAGTAACGTTTTCTTTCCCTGCTGAGCGAAAGAAATCGCCAGGTTGGCAGCTACCGTAGACTTTCCTTCCGAAGGGCCCCCTGAGGTTACCATCAGAATGCGACTATTTTGTTCAGCAGATGAAAACATAATGTTAGTCCGGATTGTTCTGAACTGTTCTGCTTCTTGTGACATCGGACTTACCTCAGTAATTAAATGACGGATTGTGTAGTCAAATGGTTTGCTTTTCCTTTTGATCTTCATATAAATCCCTCCTTACAGGAATGACCTTTTCCCCGCTTTTCTTCGTTGTATAGATCTTTTTCATTTTTTGATCAGACAATAAATTAACAGCACCTAAAAACGGAAGGTCAAGTTCTGCAAGGTCCTGCTCAGCCTTGATTGTGATATCCAGATATTCCTTCATCATCGCAATGGTCAGTGTGAACATCGCTCCAATCAGCCCGGAAACCGCTACATTCACGATTAAATTCGGCTCTACAGGGGACTGGTTTGTGGAAGCTGCAGCAGGAGTAAGAAGCCTTACATTATCAACACTCATTAAATCAACAATCTCATTTTGAAAAATGTCTGCAGTGATATTTGCAATCTCAGCTGCCTGTAAAGGATCTGTATCTGTGACGGTCAGATTGACAACCTGAGAACTACTCTCTGTCTGAACCATTATTTTTTCATTCAGTTCATCCGTTGTAAAAACGCCCCCAAGCTCCTCTGCCACCTGCTCTAATACGACTGGACTTTTAATAATGACACTGTAAGTATTAATTAACTGAAGGTCCGTCTGGATATTTGAAAATGAAATCCCCGTCTGTTCATTCTGTTCCGTATTAATTAACAGCTGAGCCGTTGCCTGATACACAGGTGTTAAATAGTAAAACGTCACAACCCCTGCGATGACTGCGCTGAAAATAGCAACCGTAATTGTAAGAAATAAATACCTTTTTATCTTTTTAAACAGCTCTTTAAAATTGATGATTTCATCCACGATCTGTTTCCTCCCGTCAAAAGGACTTTATAAGTTTTTCTGATCATCTTGTTTCTTTTTCCATTTGATGTACGCCAGAATAGATAGGTAATCCTTTATCTCCACTCCTTCCAATTTGCTGCTGTTTAACTCATTAAGGAAGTTCGTCCACTCGTCTTCTGAAGGCTTATCTGCTGTCTGCACGCTGAGCAGCAGCTCCTTCAAATCAACCTCCAGCACATTGGCCACTTTTTCCAACAACTGAATGGATGGATTCTGTTTAAGATTTCGTTCGATATTGCTTAAATAGGACTTTGAAACACCTGCTTTTTCAGCCAGCTCCGATAATGTATACCCCTTTTCGACCCTGTATTTATAAATATTTGGTCCGATCATATGAGACCCCTCATCGCTTCCGGGTTAAAGAATCTCTCGATAAGAATGACGGATAGATAATACATTCTTTAAGGATTCAATCACCCTGGTCTGGTCACGCTCACTCAGGTTCGATCCTGATGGAAGGCAAATGCCCTCTGTAAAGAGCTTCAATGCGATATCCTCTTCCACTGTGTGAGTATAGTAATCTGCATGTTTAAACAACGGCTGCAAATGCATCGGCTTCCATACTCTTCTGGCTTCTATCTGGTAATCAGCCAATTGGGAAACCGTTTCTTCGGCTGATAATGGAAATACATCAATGTCCAACAGGAGTGAGGTCAACCAGCGATTAGATTTTGTGTGTTGAAGTTCACGCTGAAATGAAATACCCGGATAACACAACAACTCCTGCTCATAACGTTGGAACACTCTTCTCCTGGCAGCTACCCTCAAATCCAGCACCTTCAGCTGTCCACGGCCAATACCAGCCAGTACATTACTTAACCGATAGTTGTATCCGGCTTCGCGATGCTCATAATGTAGCGCCGGTTCTTTTGCCTGAGCAGACAGGAAACGTGCTCTGTCGATATCCTCCGGGCGATTTGACACAAGCATACCGCCACCGGATGTTGTAATAATTTTATTTCCATTGAACGAATAAACCCCGAAACGTCCGATTGTACCGCTCGCCTTTCCTTTGTAGGCTGATCCAAGCGATTCAGCAGCATCTTCAATGATTGGGACGTCATATCTGTTACAAACTTCCACCAATTCATCCATTTTGGCGGACTGACCAAACAAATGAACTACAATAACGGCTTTAGGAAGCTTTCCTTGTTTTTCAGCCTCTCTCATCGCGCGTTCCAGAGCCTGTGGACTCATATTCCATGTTTCAGGCTCCGAATCAATAAACACCGGTACAGCATGTTGATATAGAATCGGGGTTGCACTTGCCACAAAGGTTAAAGTTGAACAAAAAACAATATCACCCGGTCCAATATCGAGCAGCCTTAACGCCATATGAATAGCGGCTGTTCCGGAACTTAGTGCGATACCGCTTTCTGATTCGACGTAAGCTGATAGTTCTTTTTCAAATTCGAATACATTCGTTCCCAATGGAGCAATCCAATTTTCCGAAAAGGCGTGTTCAATATATTGTTTTTCAAGTCCGCTCATATGAGGGGTTGACAGATGAATCATATTCATAACCGAGCCTCCTTCTTCAGTTCTGATCGATCAACCAGATACGCCGGGCATCCCACCGCAAGCTGACCATCCGGAACATCCTTCGTCACAACCGCTCCTGCTCCAACTGTCACCCATTTCCCCAGCATTTTTCCCGGTATAATAGTCGCTCCCGCTCCCACATGACTTCCCTCTCCTATTTTTACACCACCTGTTAAAGTTGTATTTGGAGAAAGGTGTGTGTATGCACCAACTTCACAATCATGTTCTACAATGGCTCCTGAATTTATAATAGAAAAAGAATGTATTCTCGCATCGGGATTGACGACCGCATGTGGCATGATGACTGTTCCAGCTCCAATTTCAGCTGATGGGCTGATGACAGCTGAAGGGTGAATTGCCGTATAATACTTCTCAGCGTCATTTTTTAAATATGCTGCTACCTGCATTCTCCGGACATTGTCTCCAATGGCAATTAATACTCTTCTGTCCGGCTGATCCATCTGATGAAAGAGGAAGATGGGTCCGTAAACGATATCCTTCAGGTGATAACACTCACCAAACCGGTCATCTAAGATGGCAACAATTTTGATCGTCTTATCGAGTGATAAAATATCCTGCACTACCTTACTGTGACAGCCGTAACCAATGAGGATAAGCTCCATTTCATATCACTTCCTTCGATCCTGTAAATTTCTCAGTTGTTGGATGGTTAGGCTGAGTAATGCCTTCCTTTATCAACACTTTATTTACTGTTAAAGCTAAGATCTTCAGATCAAGCAAAAAGGACTTATTTTCGACATACCAGATGTCTTTTTGAAATTTTCGTTCCCATGAAAGCCCGTTTCTCCCATTAACTTGTGCCCATCCTGTTATTCCTGGCCTAACCTCGTGTCTCTTCATTTGCTCCATTGTATATAATGGTAAATAATCCATTAGAAGAGGGCGTGGACCTACAAAACTCATGTCACCTCTTAGAACATTTACAATTTGTGGCATCTCATCCAAGCTATATTTTCTTAAAAAAACCCCCAATTTCGTTAAACGTTCTTTATCAGAAAGGGGAATAAAGTTTTCATCCACAGCATTTTTCATTGTACGAAACTTTAAAATGACAAAAGGTTTACCCTTCAAACCTGGACGATGTTGTTTAAAATAAATTGGCCTCCCCATTATTAAGTAAATTAAAATGGTCAAAATTACGTATAAAGGAGAGAGTAAGATTAATAGAAAAAATGATAAGATCACATCAAATATCCTTTTCACTTATTTAGCTCCTCCCATCAACTAGAAATTGGCCAGCTTTTCTTCCGTTGATATACTGATGTCCGATTCGCCAGCTCAAGCATTTTTTGCTTAAGGTACTCTTTTTCCATTAAAGAATAATTTTCGATAATCGCTTCAATTTCATCCAAATAAAGTTCTGCTCTCTGCCCGATATAAATTTTTGGATACACCTGTTCAGATCTAACCTCATCTTTGTTCAATAGCTCCTCAAACAATTTCTCACCAGGTCTGATACCCGTAAAGACGATATCAATATCTTCAAGTGAATTACCAGACATTGTGATCAAGTTCTTGGCCAAGTCTACAATTTTTACCGGATCCCCCATATCAAGTACAAATATTTCACCGCCTTCCGCAAGAGCCCCAGCCTGTATCACAAGCCTTGATGCTTCCGGAATTGTCATAAAATAACGGATCATATCGGGATGGGTGACTGTCACCGGTCCTCCTCTTTCAATTTGCTTTTTAAAATGCGGGATAACACTGCCTCGGCTGCCAAGAACGTTGCCAAAGCGGACAGCCACAAATTTCGTATTGCTGACCTGATCCATGCCCTGGACGATCATTTCAGCGAGTTTTTTTGATGCCCCCATCACATTTGTCGGATTCACAGCTTTATCAGTTGAGATCATGACAAATGTGTCGACACCATTCCAACTGGCTGCCTGTGCCACGTTACGTGTACCAATAATATTATTTTTTACTGCTTCTTCCGGGTTTCTTTCCATTAAAGGAACATGCTTATGTGCTGCAGCGTGATAAACAATATCCGGCTTGTATTCATACATAATTTCCATCATCTTCTGAGCATCCTGTACATCAGCAATCTCAGTGATAAATCTTATTTCTGTATCTTCATATTCGTGTATCAATTCCATTTCTATGTTATAAATACTATTTTCACCGTGCCCGAGTAAGATGATCTCAGAAGGGTTAAACTTTACTAATTGCCTGCAAATCTCTGAACCGATCGAACCGCCGGCACCAGTGACGAGGATCGTTTTGGATTCCAGTGTTTCTGACAATAGTTCTATATTTAATTCCACCGGCTTTCGGCCGAGTAAGTCTTCCACCTGCACTTCACGCATTTGACTGACGGATACTTTACCCGTCATCAGATCTTCAATCATTGGAAGAATTTTAGTATCAGCTTCCGTTTTTGCACATTCTGCATAGATTCTATTTACTTGTTTTTTGCTTAATGAAGGAATCGCAATAATTATTTTTAGTATATCGAGCTCTTCAACAGCATCTACGATTTCTTCTGTTCCTCCATATACCGGAATTCCGAGTATATCGAGCTTGTGCTTGTGAGGGTTGTCATCAATAAAGGCAACAGGTTTAAGTGCACAATCACTTCCGTTTAGCAGCTGTCTTGCCACCATAGTCCCTGCAGAGCCAGCACCAATAATTAACGTTCTTTTGTGATCATAACGATAATGATGTTTTTGGTTCCGATAAATTCTCCATACAAATCTTGAGCCGCCAATCATTAAAATCTGCAGCAACCAGGTGACAGTCATCACTCTTAATAATGGCTGACCGGTTACTACTGTTTGCATCAACAAAACCGCAGTAATTGATAGTACAGTGGCTTTTAAAATAATTAGCAATTCGATTACACCAGCGTACTCCCAGGCTTTTTTATAAAGTTTATACAAGCCCGAAAAACCGATATACATTGCAATTAGTAAGATGCTGCTGAGGATAAAAGCCTGGGTGATCGCCACTGTATCGTTGACCAGTAAATGGCTAAGTAAAAATGCCGAAAAAACCAGAACTAAATCCAATAAAATAAATAACGATAACCGTTTTTTATAAGACATCAAATCCCTCCTTTCATTTATAAAGGCGAAAATAATTAAAACAATGATGTGTCAGGTCTTAAAGTAAGACCCGACACATCATTGTTTTAATTAAAGCGGGGCATTTAACCCCACCTCACTCCCTGCCAACGACGACTGGCGTCTAAGGTGTATTTCAACCCTTAACATGGACGAGTGCCTTCATTGATAAAGGTAAGGAGACATCACCTGTCGTTCTCAATATAGAACATCAAAACCAAAAAATATTTACGTTCTATATAAAGAACGATGATTCCAAAAAATAAATGCCTTGCCTAAGTATTTATATAATTTGTTTGCTTGTTTTCATTTTAGTTCTTTATAAAGAACGTGTCAATAGAATTTTATTAACCAAATATAATTCTTTTCCAGCTGGTTGAAATAGATCAGCCAGCCAGAAAAGTAGTTACTTATTTTATATACTCATCAAAAAACGCCAACACTTCTTCATAAACCCTCATCTCATTCGCCTTCTTAGAAAACCCGTGCCCCTCGTCATCCAATACAAGATACTTCACATCACGGCCTTTCTCTTTAAGCGCTTCAACAATCTGGTCAGACTCTGCTTTAACAACGCGCGGATCTTTTGCTCCCTGAATGACGAACATTGGTTTTGTCATGGAATCCAGATATTCAATTGGCGAATCTTCTGTCAGTTTTTCTTTGTCTTCTACCGGGTCGCCTACCCATTGCTTCATGACCGGCTTCCAGTGTTCAGGGACTGATTCGATAAAGCTGAACAGGTTGCAAGGGCCGAAGATGTCTACGACTGCTTTGAAGTAGTCTGCGTGACGTCCGTGCAGGAGCAGTGCCATGTAACCGCCGTAGCTTCCGCCCATCAGTAACACTTTGTCACGGTCTGCGAGTCCTTTTTTAAATAGGTATTCGAGTCCTTCGATGTTGTCGAGACGCGGACCGTGTCCCCAGTCGCCTTCGACCATTTTTGAAAACTTCAGTCCATAGCCTGTTGAGCCTCGGAAGTTTGGCGCAAAGATGCTGTATCCGCGGTAGACAAGGAATTGGAATAGCGAACGGAATGTTGCACGTTCTGCAGCCTGTGGTCCACCGTGTGGCCATAGGATCACGTGTCCATTGCTGTTTTCTGGTTTCGCTTTAAAGAACTGTGCTTCTATTTCTAACCCGTCGAACGATTTATACGTATGCAGTTCCGGCTCAGCCATTTCTTCTTCTTTCACACCTGGCACATTGTACTTCGTCAGCTGCTTCCATTGACTGTCTTTTCTCATGTAAATGTTTGGCGGTCTGACTGCGGTTCTGCCCATCAAATAAAGATTTCCGGATTCAGCAACTTTTAAGCCGGCAATCTCATTTACAGGGATATCGATTACGTTCAGTGTTTCTTCATTTAGACTAAATTGATACAGTTTATCTTTTACACCTTTTTCTGCACGGATATAAAGGCTGTTCGATGATTGATCATAATAAACAGAATCAAAATCCTCTTTCTCTACATCTGCCACTTTTTCAAATGATTCTTTTTCAAGATCAAAACGTGCAAGATACGAGAAATCTTCACCGTAATTTGTTGTAAAGTAAATGAGAGAATCTGATACAAACTCTACACCTGATACTGTGTGCTGTTCTTCTCGGTCCGGTGTCAGATAAATTTCCTGCCCGTCTTTTTTTACAAATGCCAGCACATATGTGTTCGCATAATGTTTTACGTAGACAAACGATTGCTCATCAGGGCTTTTCGCTGCCAGATAAGTAGCGGCATCTTTCCCATCATGTATCACTTTCTCGTCCTCATTTTTAATGTCATAGCAATATGATTTTAGAAAGGTCTGATCATCTTTTGTTGAGGTGTAATAAAGTCTTTCTCCGTCTTTACTCAGATTAAGTCCCATGTGACGGGCGCCTTCATGAGTACGGAGTGGTTCAAGACTACCTCCTTTTGGCGGTACAGCATAAATCTGTCCATTTTCATCTCCGTCCTGGTCCATGATTGCCAACAGGTAGCGCCCTTGCTTATCAAATGCCAGCTCTGAGCAGCTTTGATTATGGAAACTGAGCGGATATGGAAACGCATTTGGCAGATCCATCGCCCACAGGTTGTACTTCCCGTTTAAATTGGTGCTGAACGCAAGTTGTGATTCATCTTTATTCACTGCAAATGCCTGAATACCAAATGTCTGAAAAAAGTTTTCAACATCCGGCTGTTTGAATTTGATCATTGGTGTAATCCCCTTCCATTATTTCGCTTCACGTAATACATTCTCGTTCTATGTTATATATTCCTTCTTTTGAACTTTAAAATCTGGGTATTTTTTCACTGAGCTCACAAAAAATGGTTTGAACTGACCAATCCGGTTGAGAAGATTACGAACCCGGCGTGCGGGCTGACAAAAGTGAAGCTGCAACTGACAAACTTTAAAATTGAATACTCATTCATTTTACGCTATACTAAAATCCTAAACTATATATCGTTCCATCTTCAGGGCAGGGTGAAATTCCCGACCGGCGGTAAATCTTAGATTGAGCCCGCGAGCGAATAGGGAGCTATTTGCTGACTCCGTGAGAACCGGAGGCCGACAGTATAGTCTGGATGGGAGAAGATGGAGGCAAGAATAAGGGATTTGCGAAAGCTGACCCTTTATTTCGTGCTGAATTCTCCCTGCTGATTGCGCCGAATCTGCAGGGTTTATTTGTGTACGAAGCCGAAACTTCTGTGTGGAACGAGGACAGGAGCTACTCATGTTAAAAAACACACAACTTCTTGTTAAGCTTTCAATGCTTAGCGCAGTGGCATTTTTACTGATGATGCTCAATTTTCCACTTCCATTTTTACCGGAATTCCTGAAAATTGACTTCAGTGATGTGCCAGCTTTACTTGCAGCCATTATTTTTTCGCCAATGGCTGGCGTAATCGTAGAAGGGTTGAAAAATATCCTTTACTATCTCTTTCGCGGCAGTGGCGTACCGATTGGTGAGCTGTCAAACTTTATAGCAGGCTGTGCATTTATATTGCCTGTTGCATTCTTTTATCACAAACGTAAAACTAAAGGTGCACTGGCCAAAGGGCTTGTCACAGGAACTGTAATCATGGTCCTGTTGCTTGCAGTGTTAAATTATTTCTTGATTCTGCCTGCATACGCATGGTTCTTCGGAATGGACTACATGCTTGATCCTGCTGTTAAATTAGGACTCACAACCGGCGCAATCATTCCATTTAATCTGATTAAAGCAGCTTTCGTTTCAGCATTGTTTATTCCGCTGTTCGTCAAATTAAAACCGTGGATTCAGCAGCAAACACCACTACCTGAATCATAAAACATATGGGTGCAGAGAGCTTGAAGCTTTTCTGCACCATTTTAATATGCACACCTGAACGTTCATATGAGGAAATGTTATAATAAGAAAAAACCCGGAGGTATTGATGATGAAAGATACTCTAATGAATCGATTAATTACATACGCAAAAATTGATACACAATCTAACCCGAATTCCCCTTCAACTCCTTCTACTGAAAAGCAATGGGACCTGCTGCGCCATTTAGAAAATGAATTGAAAGAGATTGGCATGCAGGAAGTAAGTGTGGATGAACACGGTTATTTAATGGCTACACTTCCTGCCAACACTGAAGGCGATATCCCGACAATCGGCTTCCTGGCACATGTCGATACTGCAACTGATTTCACAGGAACAAATGTAAATCCTCAGGTAGTGAATTATGAAGGCGGGGATATTCCTTTAAACGAAAAAGTGACGATGTCTCCAGGTGAATTCCCTGAGTTAAGCAAATATAAAGGGCACACGCTGATTACAACTGACGGAACAACACTTTTAGGCGCAGACAATAAAGCGGGAATTGCTGAAATTATGACGGCGATGGAGTACTTGATCCAAAATCCAGACATTCCGCATGGCAGAATCCGTGTTGCTTTTACCCCTGACGAAGAGATTGGCCGTGGCCCTCATAAATTTGACGTAAAACGCTTTGATGCTGACTATGCCTACACAATTGACGGCGGACCTCTAGGCGAACTTCAGTATGAGAGCTTTAATGCTGCAGGTGCTAAGTTGACGATTCACGGCACCAACGTTCACCCTGGAACAGCTAAAAATAAAATGGTGAACTCATTAAAAATTGCGATGGAGCTTAATCAGACACTTCCTCTTGATGAAGCACCTGAGTTCACATCAGGATATGAAGGATTTTTCCACCTGATGCAAATGAACGGGGACGTTGAAAAAACTGAATTGCAGTATATTATTCGTGATCACGACCGCGACAAATTTGAAAAACGCAAAAAAACGCTGCAGCGTGTTGCTGATGAAGTCAACGCAAAACATGGAGATGGCACGGTTGAGCTGACCATTGAAGACCAGTACTATAACATGCGTGAAAAAATTGAACCTGTGCGCCATATTGTGGATATTGCAGAAGAAGCAATGAATTCACTTGATATTAAAGCAATCATTGAGCCGATTCGCGGAGGTACTGATGGTTCGCAGCTTTCATATATGGGACTGCCAACGCCAAATATTTTCACCGGCGGAGAAAACTTCCACGGAAAATTTGAGTATATCTCTGTGGATAACATGGAAAAAGCATCAAAAGTGATTGTTGAAATCGCAAAACGTTATCCACATGTTAATAAGTAACCAGGAAAGCGGGGTACATTGTGAATTTAAGAAAACTTGATTTAATTCTAAGCGTTGTCTTACTGATCAATTCGATAAGAATTTTTTATTTGATCATTAACAACGATGATCCGGTACCATTTGATTATATGGTTCTCTTTTTCTCAACGGTTGGTGCAGTCATTCTATTTATGAACAGCCGACGGAGAAAGATGAAAGAAGATGGTACGTTGGAAGAATAATTACTACTCAATATTCTGAGCAGGAGCTGGGACAAAAGTGTCTCAGCTTTTTTTGACCGGTTCACTGCGCTGCAGGTGCTGTTTTCCGCGCTGCCTGCCCTACTCACGCTGGAACCACCATCTTCAGCTTAACTCTCCTCAAATTTCAATAAATCCAGGAAAACGATTAATTAATTAAATTTAATTCCATATTATTAATTTATTTTTATATAAAATTCAATTAAATGTAATTTAATTAAAATTAAAAAGGAATCCATTCCAATAGATTCCTTTTTAATCATTTATTTATTCATTTTATCCAAGAAACTACCTAGTAAATCATCCAGTTCCTCTTCTTTTTCTTCCTGAACTTCTTCTCGTTCAATTTCAATCGAATCAATCTGGTCGAGGTCACTATGATCAGAGATATGATTCTCTACACGCTCTTTTGCTGGCATCGGTGTTTCTTCCTGCAAATAGAGTGCTTCATCTACTGATAGAGATGTGCTATTCATGGATGCCAGTATGGCTGTTGCTCTTACCGGATCATTTAAAAGCTGATACACAATGTTACCAAGAAGCGCTTCTGAATGCGCGTGCCTGATCCATGCACGTTGTTCTTTAGACAGCTGTTTCGGAAGCGGAACTGTAATTGTTTCTCTTTCTTTTTGCGAGTTCTGCCCTAGTCCTTCAAGAGCAAATTCGGCTATCTTGCTTGAAAAATTTCTTTTCTCGTTCTCCTTCAGTCTTTGCAGCTCGCGCAATAAATGATCAGGGGTATCAGAAGGCAGGCGAAATGTAATCGCCTGTCCCTTCTTGATGTTACTGCTCATTCAATACACCTTACTTTGAAGCTGCTTTCGCTTCAGACTTCTTCGGAGCAGCTTCCTTACTATTTTTGCGAACAAAGTCACTGATCAGTTTATGATAAGCGTTAGCCATCATCCAGATGCTTTCTTTTTCGTCTTCAAAGAAGTCGATATTGTAGCCATCAAGGTTGTTATTAAGTGTTTTCAGGTAGTCTTTGAGAACCATCGATCCGCCGCCGACAAAGTAACAGATTTCAGTTTGTGAGTTTTTCTGCCATACGTTACGCAAATGACGGTATTCTTTTTTAGCTAAGTCAAGCAGGATACGGTCAGTAATATCGTGAACGCTCGTACGGGAACCTTTTACCATGATGTGATTACGGTCATTCTTTTTAGTAATAATATCGACTACGTCACGGCGCGTATCAAGCTCAACACCATGGCGTGAACGTATTTCCTCACGAATGGCTTCAAGAGACTCAGAGACACCGAGATTAAAGCCCTGTGCCTTGTCATCATCAACGTTACGGTTGCGAATAACTGCGATGTCCGTTGATAAACCGCCGATATCCTGAATCAGGATCTGTTTATCAATTAAGTCACGGTTGATAATTTTGCCTTCATTGTCCATGACAAGGTTGATAAATGCTGCGAATCCTTCAGGATAAACCTTCACTTCTTCAAATTTGATATTAACTTTTTTACCTTGATGCTTAGGTGTAACCAGGAACTCTACCTGGTGAACAGAGCCCAGTAGCTGAGAACGGAAACCAACGTCTTTTCCTTCTTTCACTTCTCTTAAAGGAAGGCCTGTTCCAAGCGTGTAAGATGCATCAATTACGTTATTTTTCACTTCAAATCCGCTGTTTTCACGCGCAGCATCCAGTGCGATACTTGCAAATAACATAACCAGCGACTGATCTTCTTCTGATTTACTGCTGCCGGGATCTAATTCCGTTGCATTATCACTTTTAGTAGCAAGGTTACCCACTCGGTAAATTGCGTTGTTGTCCTGCAGGGCAGGGGAGTGCACGCGAATATGTAAGCCATCAAGCGGATCTTTCTGATGAAGATCTTCAATTCCGATTACCGGTCGATCTTCACGGTCTCTTGCAATTACGTTCGGCATATTTAATTCATAATCTGATTTTCCAAATAAAGCTTTTACTGAATCATTTCCAACATCTACTGCTGCAATTCTTGTATTAGTCATAATAAACCTCCTGATAAAATCTACGGATTAAACCGTTCTTTCTTACTCTATATAAAGTCTGTTGAAACGTCAATCAACCTTAAGTACTGAAAAATCAGATTGATTGTATACAAATATGTACACGTGTTTACATTAGTGTAAACATATTGATTTAACAGCATGTATACACATTTGTTTACATGTACACTGCATTGTATACACCATGTTTACAATTTGTTTACATGTACACGTATTTGTATACAGTTATGTTTTTATGAAAAAATATCTATTTTATGAAACTATTTAACAGTGTCATTCGTACCTTAAGGAACAGAAAGGAGCTGCGAAAATGAATCCTATTTTTTCAGTATGGTTAAAACCTAAACAGACAACTGAATATTTAATGGCTCACAAGAGTATTAAATACTCTATTATTCTCTTCATAATTGCTTCATATGGAGGCGTGTTAAATGGCTTACAGGGAACAGGTTTTACTGATACTGATAATCTATCGAACGCAATGCTTACGGTCATCATATTAATATCCGGACCGATTGCAGGGCTGATTGGGTTATACACGGGGAGCTGGTTATATACGCTAGTCGGGAAATGGATGGGCGGTACCGGGAAGCTGAGTGATATGAAAAGAGCCATTGGTGTTACAGCCATTCCTAATATGGTGTTATTGATTGTATTAGTCGTTTATATCGCAATCTTTGGAGAGCAGTTCTTTCAAAGACCAGAATGGCCACAGTCGTCAATACTTCCATTTGAAGCTGCTATGCTCCTTAATGTAATCAGTTTAACCGTCGGGATATGGAATGTCGTGATTACGAGTAAAATGATCGGGGTTGTACACCACTTCTCCAGCTGGAGAGGGTTTGGGGTATCATTAGTCATAGGTGTTTCACTGGCTATTATCTTCATTCCACTCGTGCTAATTTTAGTCTTTATATAATGTCTGTGTTAAAGTCCATTGTTATTCTGCACTGCTGGTGATTGGAGCGGAAGGGACCGATGAGAGAGTCATAGCCAGATGGCTCAGCGCCCGGCCGCGGCGTCCTTCCTGAAGCGGAAATCAACAGCCAACTTTAACAGAGCTTATATAGTAAAAAGCGCTCCGCCTTTATTGAATTAAAGGCGAAGCGCTTTTTTATAAGGAAACATAAGCAAAATCTTTATTCAAAGGACCCTTTAACCGTTGGAGTACCCGCTTCCACCATCACCTTACCTAAAGCCATTACGGTATTAATTCTGTACGTTTCAGGCTCCAGCAGGACAAGGTCAGCGTCTTTTCCTGGCTTAAGCTCTCCTTTTTGTGAAAGCTTCAGGATTTTAGCAGGATTCTGCGTAATCACACGCAAGGCTGTACTGAATTCAACTCCTTCTTCAATAACAGCCTCGCGTACTGCCTCAAACAATGATGTTACTTTACCTAACTGTAACCCTATTAAGTCACCATTCTCATCGAAATCAGGCAAGCTTGCCTGTCCGTCTGATGTAAAAGTGATCAGCGACGAATTTACTCCTGCATCCAGCATTCTTTTGAGCGCAGTGGCACATTTCACTTCTCCTTCTTCCAGGAGCTTAGGAATTGAACTGGTCGTGAAGTCTACATAGCCGCCTTTTTTCGCATAGCTGATTCCTGCCTCAAATAGATGTGGATTCCGATTGATATGAGTCGGATAAAACTGTTTGATCGGGATATCTGTCGTTTTAATCACTTCCTCGATTAAGGAAAGATGATCATGGCTGTCACCGACGTGCACATTAACAATGCCTGCCTTACCGGAAAGCATCCCACCTATTCTTGATGCAGAAGCTATTTTTGCAAGTTCCTGAGCAGTGGGCTGTGAGGAACGGTGGTCAGATATGGCAATTTCTCCTGCACCAATCACGCGATCGATCAAAATCAGATCATCTTCAATTTTGCCCGTTAAGGTTTTAACAGGCACTTGATAAGAACCTGTATGAACATAGCAGGTAATCCCTTCTTCTTCAAGACCCCTTGCCTTCGCAATGAGAGCAGGCATCGTACGCGTCGTTCCATCTGTCCCAATGACGCCAACCAGCGTAGTAACACCACCAAGTGTGGCATCAGTCAGCTGCAGTTCAGGGGTACGTGTACGATAACTGCCTTCCCCTCCCCCGCCAATAATATGAACATGGGAATCAATGAATCCGGGAACTGCTATCTTTCCACGTGCATCTATAGTCATTAAGCCAGGTGCATTAAAATCAATATGATCTTCAATTGCAGCGATTCTTTTATCTGCAATCAGAATATCTTTGATCCCCAGATGAACCGGATCGTATACATCAGCATTCTTAATCAGTGTCAGCATCAAATTCCTCCTACTTTTTGGCAGGGTAAACTTTTAACTTCTTCCCTTTGATCGTTGTTTCTTTTAATGCTTTGATGACATGGTGGCCTTTCCCATTATGGATTTCAATGAATGAACAAGTTGGTTCAATCGTGATAATGCCAATATCATCCGCCGTTACTCCATCAATTGCAGTGATCGTCCCTACAAAATCCCCGGCTCTCAGCTTTTTCTGCTTACCGCCATTAATATAGATTTTCAGGATATCTTCACTTACTTTTTCGATCGCCGCAGTTTTTCGTTCCTGCTGCTCGTCCATTTTCGCCCAGAATGCACCGATATCAGCTGAAGGCATGGCGCTTAATTCAACCAGATTTGCGTTTGTGTATTCTCTGATCGAATCAAGACGATGTTCTTCGCGTCCTGTTTCAACAAAAGAGACCACTTTCCCGCTGTTTCCTGCTCTCCCTGTTCTGCCGCTTCTGTGCGTGTAAGCCGGCAGTTCGAGAGGTAGATCATAGTTGATTACCAGGGATACATTGGCAACATCAATTCCTCTTGCTGCAATATCAGTTGCGATCAGATAGCGAAAATCGCCTCTTTTAAATTCATTCATGACATCAAATCGTTCGTCCTGTACCATACCGCCGTGGATTTTATCACATGAATAACCTGCACGATCCAGGCGCTCGGTTAACTCGTCAGTTCGATCCTGAGTCCGGCAGAAAACCATGCATGTATCCGGATTCTCACTCATCGTAACCTGCTTCAACAGCTCAAACTTCTGTTTCTCATCTGTTTGCATATAGAAGTGCTGAATCAAATCCTCCACCTTGTTCTCAGAGGCGATCTCAAAGCGCTCAGGGGTTTTTAACCATTTAGAAGCCAATGACTCTACTTCTTTAGAAAAAGTCGCTGAGAAGAGCGCTGTGACCCTCGTTTTCGGCATGAATGCCATAATTGCTTCTACCTGTTCTACAAATCCTCTATTAAACAACTCATCCGCTTCATCGATAATGACGTACTTTAATTTAGAAGGGTCGAATGTGCCTTTTTCTAAATGATCGAGCAACCGGCCCGGTGTCCCTGCAATGATGTGCGTTTTCTGCTTCAATTCAAGTTTCTGCTTTGCAAATGGCTGTCTGCCGAATAATGCTGCCGCCTTCAGACGTTTGAAACGTCCGATTGCAAGTGCGTCAAGACGTACCTGGTCTGCCAATTCACGTGTAGGGGTAATCACCAGTGCCTGAGGCTTGTTTTCTTCCCACTCTACCTGATCACAAATCGGGATCGCATAAGCGGCTGTTTTTCCACTCCCTGTCTGAGCTTTAGCCATTAGGTCTTTTCCGCTTTTTAAAGCCGGGATGACTTGTTCCTGTACTTCTGTCGGTGATGTATAAGAAAGTTTTTCCAGCGCCTCTAAGATCGAAGGACTGAGATCAAATTGTTTCCATTTAGTAGTCATGTGTTGCTCCTTTTTCAGTAATGTTGTTTAGTATACCACGGCAGAAACAGAAAAAACTGCCCGTCATCAGATAAGATGCGGGCAGTCTGCCAATCATATATAGGTTTAAACTTCACGACTCCAGTGACGGTGTGCTTTGATTGCTTCAATAAATGAATGTGTGAAGCTGTCAGTATCATTACTGTGAACGACACCTGGACTGTCTGCAATATCATTTGCTTCAAGCCATTTTGTTCCCTCATGCGTTGCACCAATTGGCTTAAAGTGCATAAAGGCTTCGTTCAGGAAGTAAGAAGTCGTCTGTACGAATTTTTTACTGAGTTCCTTGCCACCAACAGCGTACAGTGCATCATAGAGGACTGAGTCGGCTGTAAGGAATGTCTGATCCACTTTCAGTTCAGAACCATCTGTACCTTTCAGTACACCCATTGAATCACTTACAACTTCAACCTCTACACCATCAGCTTCAAGCTTTTCAATAATTGAAGGAACGTCTCCTTCAAATCCATTTCCTGCAATCAGCAGTACTTTTCGCGTTGCTGCAGAATTAATTGTGTTTTCCTGACTCAACGCAGGAGAAGATTTTGTTACGCCGGTATCACTGCCCTGAGGTGCATCAATACCGATATTTTTAGCAACTTCAGATGCCAGTTCCATGCTGACGTTTCCAAACATGTCGACTACCTGACGGCGTACTGAATCACTTTCACACTTTCCAAGTTCAAAGCTGAATGCTTCTTTAATGTGATCTTTTTCAGGTGCACTCATACTATTCCAGAAAAGTGTTGCCTGAGAGAAATGGTCTTTAAAACTTTCGCTTCTTGCGCGCACTTTACGGCCTTCCATCTTTTCCTGATAGTGCTCGAAGCCGCCTTCTTCAGGCGTTGCAGGTTCAGGTGTATTGTTAGCGAGAGAGTTTTTGTGGTAACTTACCTGTCCCTTATTTATTGTCTGACGGCCATAGCCATCGCGCTGATTATTATAAAATGGGCATACAGGGCGATTGATCGGAAGCTCATGGAAGTTCGGGCCGCCTAAACGGATCAGCTGTGTATCTGTGTACGAAAATAGTCGTCCCTGCAGAAGCGGATCATTTGTAAAATCGATACCCGGCACAAGATGACCCGGGTGGAACGCTACCTGTTCAGTTTCCGCAAAGAAATTATCCGGGTTACGGTTCAGCGTCATTTTCCCTACAATACGGACCGGCACATCTTCTTCCGGCCACAATTTCGTAGGATCCAATACGTCAAAGTCGAATTTAAATTCATCTTCTTCAGCCAAAAGCTGAACGCCCAGTTCATACTCAGGATAATCACCATTCTCAATAGATTCAAACAGATCAGCTTTATGGAAGTCTGGATTTTTACCGTTCAGTTTCTGCGCTTCATCCCATACAACTGAATGAGTTCCCAGCACTGGCTTCCAGTGGAATTTCACGAAATGCGCCTTGCCTTCTTCGTTTACGAAACGGAATGTATGGACACCGAAACCTTCCATCATACGGTAGCTACGCGGTATCGCACGGTCGGACATTGTCCACATAACCATATGCGCAGATTCCTGGTTATTCGCAACAAAATCCCAGAATGTATCATGCGCAGATGCGGCCTGAGGGATTTCATTGTGCGGCTCAGGTTTTACAGCATGCACCAGGTCCGGGAATTTAATTGCATCCTGAATAAAAAATACAGGTATATTGTTACCGACTAAGTCATAGTTACCTTCATCAGTATAAAATTTTGTTGAAAATCCACGCGCGTCTCTCGCAAGGTCTGCTGACCCTTTTGAACCTGCCACCGTAGAAAAACGGACAAAAACAGGCGTTTTACGTGATGTATCTGTCAGAAACTTCGCTTTTGTTACGTCCTGAAGCGAGTCATATAATTCAAATTCACCATGTGCACCTGATCCTCTTGCGTGTACAATTCGCTCTGGGATACGCTCATGGTCAAAATGTGTCATTTTCTCTCTAAATTGAAAATCTTCGAGAAGCGTCGGTCCTCTTACCCCTGCTTTCAACGAAAATTCATCTTCTGATATTTTAAGCCCCTGATTGGTTGTCATCTTTTTACCGGAGTCATCTGTCTTGAACTGTTCGAGCTGCTGCTGCTTTTTGTTAGGGTTGCTGTCATTGCTCACTGCTATTCCTCCTTATGTAAATAAGTGATGCATCTACCTTTTTCTGTTTCCCTTTTAGTTGTTGCGACAAACAGTTTATTGCGAAAAATTTCGAAAATAAAAAGAACCCGGACAAAAGTCTCAGGTTCAATAGTCGTTTCGCTGCGCTTCACTATGATTTCAATAAATATATTGTTTAACTTAACAAAAGAGATTGTGTGGTCATAGCCATTTAACAACCAGAAAAGAAGATGAAACTCGTTTACTTGAGCTTCATCTTCTCTTTTAACTTAATATCATAGCTACACCCAGGTTCATTGTAGCGGAAGGCGGGGGACTCCGGGACGATTAGAGGGAAGCTGAGGCCCCACAGGCGAAGCCGAGGAGGCCATATCGGACCACAAAACGGTCCACCGTCCGGAAAGCCTCCCGCCTGGAGCGGAAATGAACCGGTTTAAGTGTACAGTAAAATCAATATTTTACGGTAATACTGTAGCTCCCATCAGGTAGCGGTCACATTCGCGCGCCGCTTCACGGCCTTCGTTGATTGCCCAAACGATCAGACTTTGTCCGCGTCTCATATCTCCTGCCGAGAAGACACCTTCTACATTTGTACGGTAATCTCCGTATTCTGCTTTCACGGTCGAACGCTCAGTTGTTTCAAGCTCAAGCTGCTTGATTAACCCCTGCTCCGGTCCGCTGAATCCGATTGCAAGCAGTACAAGATCTGCTTTCCAGACCTTCTCAGTGCCTGGGATTGTTTCACGGATGCGGTTGCCATTTTCGTCAATGCGCAGCTTTACGTTTACCGTGTGTACTTCTTTCACTTGACCATTTTCATCGCCAACAAACTTTGTTGTTTGTACAGCAAATGCCCGTGGATCAGAGCCGAATTTTGCTTCGCCTTCTTTTTGTCCGTATTCGATACGGTGTACAATTGGATACTGCGGCCACGGGTTACCCATCGCATCGCGGATTGACCCTTTTTTATCATAAATATCAAACTGGGTCAGGCTGCTGCATTCATGCCTGATAGCAGTTGCCAGGCAGTCAGTTCCTGTGTCGCCACCGCCGATTACAATGACGTTTTTCCCTTTAGCCGAAATATAGTTACCGTCTTCAAGATTTGAGTCAAGCAGGCTCTTTGTGTTGGCATGAAGGAAGTCCATTGCATAATGAATACCCTTCAGTTCACGACCTTCAGCCGGGATATCACGATGTACCTGTGAGCCGCCGCATAGAATGATCGAATCAAATTCGTCACGAAGCTTCTGGACCGGTACATTTCCACCGATTTCTGCATTCGTTTCAAATTGAATACCTTCTTCTTTGAGGATATTCACACGTCTTTCAACAACTGAATAAGGCAGCTTCATTTCAGGTATACCATAAGTCAGCAGTCCGCCTACGCGATCGCTCTTTTCAAATACAGTCACCCAGTGACCTGCTTTGTTCAATTGAGCTGCTGCTGCCAAGCCTGCAGGACCTGATCCTACTACAGCAACCTTTTTCCCTGTCCGCTGCTCTGGCGGTTCAGGCACAACCCAGCCTTCATCAAACCCGCGCTCAATAATCGAACGTTCTACAGTTCGGATCGCAACAGGGTCTTCGTTGATTCCAAGCACACAAGCACCTTCACAGGGAGCCGGGCATGCAAGTCCTGTGAATTCAGGAAAGTTGTTCTTTTCATGTTCACGCGCAAGCGCTTCTTTCCATTTCCCCTGGTAGACAAGGTCATTCCATTCAGGGATTAAATGATTAACCGGGCATCCCGTTGTCTGTCCGTTAATTTCTGTTCCTGTGTGGCAGGTAGGCACGCCACAATCCATGCAGCGCGCTCCTTCCAGCTTCACTTCTTCTTCAGGCATCCGTGCAGTGTAATCTTTCCAGTCACTGATTCGCTCTTTAGGATCGCGTTCATGCTGCGAATGACGTTCATATTCCATGAATCCAGTAGCTTTCCCCATCAAACCCCTCCTTAACGATTATTGTGCAACCATCGGACGCTTACTTTCTTCGAATGCTGTCATCTCAGCGTCGTCTCTTGTTGCGCCTCCTTCAACCAACTCATTAATACGTGTATTAATCTTCAGGTAAGCTTTAGGCACAACGCGGACAAACTGCTCCGAATACTTTTCCCAATATGTCAGAATGCGTTTTCCGTGGCCGCTTCCTGTATATTCAACGTGCTTTTCAATCATGTGATAAACATCCTGTTTCTCCTGCGCATCGCCGATTGACTCTACAAGCACGAGATCTTCGTTGCAACGCTCTCTGAACGTACCATTTTCATCAAAAATGTATGCGACACCGCCGGACATACCGGCTGCAAAGTTCCGTCCGGTTTCACCGAGCACAACTACACGTCCTCCGGTCATATATTCGCATGCGTGATCTCCAACACCTTCAACTACGACTTCCGCTCCGCTGTTACGTACGCAGAATCGCTCTCCTGCAATACCATGAATATAAGCCTCTCCATCAGAAGCGCCATAAAAAGCAACATTTCCAATGATGATGTTCTTTTCAGGCTGGAATGTGACAACAGGATCCGGGTGGACGATAATCTTTCCGCCGGACAGTCCTTTTCCAACAAAGTCATTGGCATCTCCGACTAGACGGAGCGTCATTCCTTTAGGTACAAATGCACCGAAGCTCTGGCCCGCTGATCCTTTGAATGTAAAGTTAATCGTGTCTTCCGGCAGCCCTTCTGCTCCGTAACGGCGGCTGATTTCACTGCCGAGCATTGAGCCTGTTACACGGTTAATATTTCTGATTGCTGTTGTAAAGTAGACTTTTTCTCCTTCTTCAATTGCTTTTCTCGCCTGTGGAATCAGTTCCTGATAATCAAGCGTCTTCTCTAAGCCGTGATCCTGATTTTGCATATGATAACGGCCCACTTTTGCCGGAAGATCCGGTGAATAAAGCAATGGAGCAAGGTCAATGTCTCCAGCTTTCCAATGATCAATGTTCGGATTGCGCTCAAGGAAATCTGTGCGTCCGATCATTTCATTGACTGTTCTGAACCCAAGCTCTGCCATGATTTCACGTGTTTCCATCGCGATGAATCGCATGAAGTTTGCTACGTGCTCAGCGTCACCAGTATACTTTTTACGGAGTTCAGGGTTTTGCGTCGCAATACCAACCGGACATGTATCCAGATGACATACCCGCATCATAATACAGCCTAGTACAACGAGTGGCGCTGTAGCAAAACCATATTCTTCTGCGCCAAGCAGTGAAGCCATGACAACGTCACGCCCGGTCATCATTTTTCCGTCAGTCTCGAGCACAATACGGTCACGAAGACCGTTCAGCAGCAATGTCTGGTGCGTTTCAGCAAGACCGATTTCCCACGGAAGACCTGTATGCTTCAGACTTGTTCTCGGCGCAGCACCTGTACCGCCGTCATAACCACTGATCAGGACAAGGTCTGCACGACCCTTCGCGACACCTGCAGCAATTGTTCCGACGCCGACAGCTGATACAAGCTTCACGCTGATACGCGCGCTTGGATTTGCATTCTTCAGGTTGTGAATCAGTTCAGCAAGATCCTCAATTGAGTAAATATCGTGATGAGGCGGTGGTGAAATCAGTTCAACACCCGTCGTAGAACCACGGACTTCTGCAATCCACGGATATACTTTCTTACCAGGCAGATGCCCGCCTTCACCAGGCTTCGCACCCTGCGCTACTTTAATTTGAATTTCATCTGCATTGACAAGATAATGACTCGTTACACCAAAGCGTCCTGATGCAACCTGCTTGATTGCACTTCTGCGTGAATCTCCGTTCGGCGACGGCTTAAAGCGTTCAGGTGACTCACCGCCCTCACCTGAGTTACTGCGTCCTCCGATACGGTTCATCGCAATTGCAAGTGCTTCATGGGCTTCCTGTGAAATCGAACCATAAGACATCGCACCCGTTTTAAATCTGCGACAGATTGCCTCTACTGACTCAACCTCTTCGATCGGGATCGATTGCCCCTTCTTAAATCTCATCAGGCCTCTCAGCGACTGGAGATTTGCACCTTCTCCTGAAAGCAGCGATGAGTATTTTTTAAATGTTGCATAATCATTGGTGCGGCAGGCATGCTGCAATGTATGGATCGTGCTTGGGTTATACGTGTGATCCTCGCCGTTTGCACGATACTGATAATCATCTCCTGAATCCAGGCTTGGCGTACCGGCACGCTTATCTTTATAAGCGCGTTCATGACGAAGAAGCACTTCTTTTTCAATCATATTCATCTTGATTCCGCCGATTCTTGATGGCGTTCTTGTGAAGTATTTGTCTACCACTTCAGCATGAATACCGAATGCTTCAAAGATTTGTGCACCTCTGTAACTCTGGATTGTCGATATACCGATCTTTGACAACACTTTAATCACGCCGTCTGTAGCAGCATTAATATAGCTTTCTACTGCTTCGTCATACGTTTTATCTTCAATCTCACCGGTTTTAATCAAGTCACGCACCGTTTCAAACGCAAGGTAAGGGTTAATACCTTCAGCACCATAACCCAACAGCGTCGCAAAATGATGTACTTCTCTCGGTTCACCGGATTCAATTAAAATACTGACTTTTGTACGTGTTCCCTGGCGAATCAGGTGGTGGTGCAGACCTGCTACTGCAAGTAGTGCAGGAATCGCAGCATTTTCAGCAGTCACACCGCGATCAGATAGAATCAATAGCACTTTGCCATCGGCTACTGCCTGATCGGCTTTTTCAAAAATCTCTTCCATCGCCGGCTCAAGGCTGCCCTCTTTTGCATCAAACAGCGTTGAAATCGTAACTGCTCCAAACCCATCAAGATTCTGCTGTCGGAGTGATTCAAGCTGCTTATTATTTAAAAGCGGCGTTTTCAAGCGAATATGTTTACAGCTTTCAGGTCCCGGTTGAACAAGACTACCCTCCGGTCCAATCGTTGTTTCAACCATCGTAATTAACTTCTCACGTATCGCATCAATTGCAGGGTTGGTCACCTGTGCAAACAGTTGTTTAAAATAGTTATATAAAAGCTGAGGTTTTTTGGAAAGTACAGCGATTGGTGAGTCATAGCCCATTGAACCAACCGGGTCTTTTCCTTCTGAAACAAGCGGTTTGATGATCTTATTCAGTTCTTCACGTGTATAACCGAAAGCAACCTGCTGTTCAGCAAGTGATTCTCCTGTAATTTCAGGCGCTATTTCCTTTGGTTCTTCTACATCTTCCAAGTTTTTAAGGTTTGACAGCCATTCTTTATATGGCTTCTCAGATGCTACCTGGAGCTTCACTTCTTCATCCGGAATAATTGTGCCTTTTTCCAGATCCACAAGCAGCATTTTTCCTGGTGCAAGACGCTCTTTATATTCAATATCATCAGCAAAAATATCAAGTGCACCAACTTCTGAACCAAGCACAATCATGCCGCTTTTTGTGACATAATAACGTGCCGGGCGCAGGCCATTACGGTCTAGGAAAGCACAAATCTGGCTGCCGTTTGTTGTCACAAGCGCAGCTGGTCCGTCCCATGGCTCCATCAATGTACTGTGGTATTGATAGAAGTCCCTTTTTTCTTCACGGATTGTACTGTCATTTGACCATGGTTCCGGAACCATCATCATGGCAGTATGTGCAAGCGAACGTCCTGAAAGGTGAAGGAATTCAAATGCGTTGTCAAACATAGATGAATCACTTCCGTCATCATCAATCACTGGAAGGATTTTTTGCAGTTCATCTTCGTTAAAATGTTCAGAAGCACACATTTTTTCACGTGCTCTCATCCAGTTCACATTTCCCCGGAGCGTATTAAATTCCCCATTATGAATCGTGTAACGGTTCGGGTGGGAACGTTTCCAGCTAGGGAAGGTGTTCGTACTGAATCGTGAGTGGACTAGCGCAAGCGCGGATTTGAAGTCTGGGTGATTCAAGTCAATGTAGAAAGAATCCAGTTGTTCCGGGATCAACATCCCTTTGTACACGATGGTTCTCGTTGAAAGACTGCTCACATATACGTCTTCAAAGCCCTCAATAACTGGTAATTCCCGTTCAATTCTCCGGCGGATCACGAATAGCTTCCGCTCGAAGTCCATTTGATCTGTAAGGGCTTCAGAAGCTTCTATAAATACCTGTCGAATCGCCGGTTTTGACTTTGTAGCAACCTTACCAACGAATGAATCGTTAATCGGTACCGGTCTCCAGCCAAGGAATCCCTGACCTTCTTCCTGTATGATCGTTTCGATTAGTTCTTTACTTTTCATTCTGGTCGTATGTTCCTGCGGAAGGAAAACCATTCCTACTCCATACTTGCCTTCGTCTGGGAGAATGATATTTTCTTTTTCACATTGTTTTTGAAAAAAGCGGTGCGGGATCTGTGTCAGGATTCCGGCTCCGTCACCGGTGCTTGTATCAGCTGACTGACCTCCACGGTGTTCGAGGTTACATAGAATATTAACAGCATTCTGAACGATATTATGCGTTTTTTCCCCATTAATATTGGCAATCATACCAATACCGCATGCTTCATGTTCGAGTTCCGGGCTATATAAACCCTGCGGATCTGGATAACCAGTCTTTTTCATCTAAACGTCCCCTCTCTTTTAAAAGTGTGAAAGTCGTTCTTCATCCGAGGTGAAGAGAGGCAATTTGCCCATAGTACTTTCATTTTCGAACTAGTATATCATGAAAATAACATTCACATAAAATTCTGATAACGAATTTTATTGTATTTTTATGAAGAAAAATGAATGAAAACGCTATCATAAAGAGGTTTTCACTATACAATGTGTTGTCCTATCCCTTGCTATACTTGTGTTTACTTTATATATGAAGAAAAGTTCAAAAAAAAGTTCTTTTTTTATAAAAAAACATTCGAGGGAATGATAACCCCAAATATATCTTCCTGATAGTGGTAACTAAATGGATGTTTATGTTATTCGAATCCGATCAAAAGGAAAGATGTGTGCGTTCAAAAATTTATTTTGCTATGCTAAAGGAAATGAAGAACTTAAAGGAGGTTATACATATGAGCAAAGTTTATGATTATACAGTCCGTATGACCAATGGTGATGTGATATCGCTGGATACTTTCAGAGACAAACCCATGTTGATTGTGAATACAGCAAGCAAGTGTGGCTACACACCTCAGTTCAAAGGACTTCAGGAACTCTATAAAGAATATCATGAGGACGGCCTCGTCGTGCTTGGATTTCCATGTGATCAATTTGCCAATCAGGAGTTTGAAAACATTGAAGAAACGACAGAGTTTTGTGAAGTGAACTATGGCGTCACTTTTCCGCTAATGGCAAAGGTGAAAGTGAATGGAGAAGAAGCTGAGAATCTATTTAACTTTCTTAAAGATGAAAAAGGCGGCGAGATTAAGTGGAACTTTACAAAGTTTCTAATTAACCGTGAAGGCCACGTCGTTGATCGCTATGAGCCTGCAGTAGAGCCTGATGAAATGAAGGGTGACATTGAAAAAGTAATTTAAAAAGCTGAGGGCTCTCCTCAGCTTTTTTTACTGTCCAGCTCTAGCAAGTAGGGGCTGGTGCGTTTTTCTTTTATGTCCAGCTCCAGCAAGCAGGGGCTAGTGCGCTTCCCTCAGCTCATTTCGATAAGTCAACATCAGTTCACTCCGTTCACTGTGTTTCCTTTATCTTAATCGCTTCAGTCCACCGCATACGCCCCTAAACGCTTACCTGCGCTTTTCTTTATTCATTTACTGCCTGGATATCTTCTTCAACCGGCCATCTTGAGAAGTCTGTGATGATGCCATCCACATCATAAGATACGGCTTTTTGAATCAGTCTTTTATCTTTTTTTGACCAGACAAGGACTTTCCCGCCACGTTTGTGGATCTCGTCTACTGTTCTTTTAGCTACTGCAGAAATATTGAAATTAATGTAGGTTGCGAAGGAGGTTAGTTCGTCTAGCTGCCATAATGATACTGGTACGAAAGAGGCTTTCATGAGGACTGCGATTTGGAGATCCGGGTCCAGTTCATGGATGCGCTTCATTGAGTCAATATCAAAAGACTGTACGATGACACTGTCAGTTGCGGGATATTGCGACAATACTTCCACTACTTTCTCTTCAATACCCGGATATAACGCCGGATGCTTGATTTCAATTAGGAGCCCAACCTGACCAAAGAATGATTCAAGGAGTTCATTCAGTGTAATGACCGGTTCTCCATGGTAGTCAGGATGGAAATGTGATCCTGCTTCAAGCATTTTCAATTCTTCGAGCGTCATATTTTTGATTAATCCGCTGCCATTTGTGGTTCGGTCTACTGTTTCATCATGCATAATGATTAATTCCCCGTCTTTTGACAAATGGACATCCGCCTCTATAAAATCCGCGCCGAGTTCTATTCCTTTTTGAAATGCTGCGTGTGTATTTTCAGGCGCATAACTCGCGGCTCCTCTATGCGCAACAGAGATCATTCCTTCTACATCTACATCTTTGATTGGCTGACTAATATACCCCACCAGTAAAATTAAACAGGCACCCAGGAAGGTAATGAAGGTAAGTCGCCTTCGTTTCCATTTCCTAATCATTATAACTTCCCCTCTCATATAATAAATCTGAATTTTCTATTTATATCACTATTGTATCATATTCCAATGAAGGTGTGGGGGGTATGAGTCTATAAACGGCATATTTTAACCCCTGCAGCGCCCGGGCTGAAGGGGTATCTTTATCTATACGTTAAAACCCTCTCAAACTCTCTATCTCTTTAAATAATCCCCTGAAAGCGCAGAACGACTTCTGCGATCAGAGCTGAACCTATAAATGTACCAAGCAATACAAATACTGCAACTACAATCGTTCGCCAGCCAAGTTTTACAAAATCAGTCCAAGAGCGTCCGATTGCAATTCCCGCATATGCCAGGATTGGTGTTGTTAGTGCGAGCAACTGAACTTCAGTGGTCCATTCAACAATGATATCTGAACCCGGCATCCAGGGCATCGAAACCACAATCCCAATAATAGCGATATATGCGACACTTGGAATTTTATAAGGTAGTGCTTTTTGAATAATCAGTCCCAGGAGACAGATAATGACCAGGATAACCATACCGGGCAGTGCAGAAAGGGGCATAACGTCATAACCAATCCAATTAGCTGCTAAAGATACAACTGCAAAAATGCTTAACAGGATTACCCACTCCTGAATATTTTTTAACATTAGGACTGCCCCTTTCCTTCTTTGTTTCTTGTCATGACCTGGTACATTTTTTCTGTCAGCGGAAGACCAATCAGCATGCTCATATAAAGCCCTGTTGATAAGGAAAGGAGGTTACTTGCACCTGCAAAAGCAATGATGTCGTTTTCGAATTCAGGAAATGCGCCAATCAGCGAGCCACTTGCGGCCGCCATCATGCTCCCACTACCAATTCCTGATGCCATGGCAAAAGACAACGGGTGAAGAGGCGTTAGTGTTGCCAGAAAACCCGCAATTAATCCCATAAAAACCGCACCAAATACTGTACCAAAAATATAGATTGCCATTACTCCTCTACCTTCCGGAGAGTTAAAACCATACTTATCCATGATGAGTCCGACGTTCGGCTCTCTTGCAACAGAATGAGTCATCCCAATGCTTTCACGCTTAAGACCAAGAAGCACGGCAAGTGGCAGTGCCAAAAGGATCGTTCCCAAGTTACCGAATTCCTGCAATAAAAGTGCAGGACCTGCTTCAATGATTTGAGGAAGAGACGGTCCAATCACGACGCCAATTTTAGCGATCAGAAGTGTAACCCCAAGGACAATTAACGGCTCAGCATTTTTAGACTGTTTTTCTTTTACTGCGGGTGTAAAATAAAGTCCCAGACCGATTAATAGTGCATAAAGCATCGGTAAAAGCAGGACAACCCCAGGACCAACTGAAAACTGGTGGGTCCCTATAAACTCAGCAAATACTACAATCAAAAATACAATGACGTGAAGACGCCAGTCTTTCCAAATGCCTAAATGAACTTGACTCATTTTATTCCCCCCCTATTCAAATATCGATGGAAGTCCCAGGGTCAAAATCGGAATATACGCAAGAAGTAAAACAACAATTATGCCTGACACAAAGTAAGGCAGGATATCTTTAATCGTCTTCTCTATACCGACTTTTGCGATATAGCATGAAATAAAGAGAGTAGCACCAACTGGTGGCGTAAACATACCAAGCGCCAGCGAAACCAGCATAACGATTGAAAATTGAATAGGGTCCATACCGATCTCTGCAGCAATAGGAAAGAAGATTGGAATAAACAAAAACAAGTTCGGCACAAGTTCCATAATCATTCCTGCAACAAGCATGATCGCAATCAACACAAGGATTAACGCCCAACCCGGAAGACCAAAGCTATACAGCGCATCAGAAATCAAACGTGGAATACCTTCAGATATCAGTACCCAAGTAAAGATCATTGACGTACAAACTGTAACCATTACAACACTTGTGCCGTGAACAGTTTCTTTCAACGACTGGTAAATATTCTTCCAATTAAGGCTCCTATACACAAATAAGCCCACAAGCAACGCATATACAACTGAGATTGCAGCCGCTTCAGTAGCTGTTGCAATACCAAGTACGATAGAACCCAACAAAATCACAGGTAAAAGCAGTGCCCATGACGCCTTACGGATATGAAATAAAAATTCTTTGATAGTAGGCTTTTCTTCGCTTGGATAACCCCTCTTTACAGATAGAATTACTGTTGTAATTAAATAAATAATACCAACGAGAATGCCGGGGATAATACCCGCGATAAACATTTCCGCAATGGACAAATTGGCAAGCCAAGCAATGATGATCATTGTGCTGCTCGGCGGTATAATAATGCCTACCACGGAACTCGAAGCGTTGATAGAAGCCGCAAAGGATGCACTGTACCCTCTTTTTTTCATTTCAGGTATCAGTACACTCCCTGTAGATGCAGCATCGGCGACTGATGAACCCGACACACCCGCCATCCCCATACTGGTCACGACTGATACGCACCCAAGACCACCTGGCAGCTGTCTCACCATTGAATCAGCTACATTAATAATCCTCTGCGCAATTTTCCCGTGAATCATCAGGTTTCCGGCAAGAATGAAAAATGGAATGGCAAGAAATGCGAATGATTGCGTATTAGAAAAGAAACGCTGAGAGAACATTTCAAGCGGAATACCCGCTACAAGAATATACATCAATGCTGAAGCACCCATTGCAAAAGCGATTGGCACTCCAAACACAATTAGCAGAAAAAAACTAATGACCATGATCCAGATCATCGAGCATCTCCTCCTCATCTGGAACTTCGAGCTTACCAAGAACAATCATAATGAATTGATAAATCAGAATAAGTGAAATAACTGCAAATGATACACTGACTGATGTGATCAGCCACGTTTTTGAAATTCTTAAAACTGGCATGACCTGACTTGCTGTATTTTCTCCCATTCTGTAGGCGGAAAAAGCCATATACACTGAAAAAAACAGCATGACCAGTTTTGAAAAAGCAAACATCCACCTTTGAACCGCTTTTGGCATCAGGCTTCTGAAAAAATTAATTGATAAATGCCCTTCATTTTTTGTAACGGCGATTGCCGCAACAAAAATGACCCAGGGGAATAGTAAAAGCGTTAATTCATTTGAAAAGACAAGCGGTAAATCGAACACGTAGCGGCTCAAAACTTCTCCAAACACAACAACCGTCAAAATGACCATCATGATTGAAGCAACAAGATCCAGCACGTCGACAACCCGGTCAATCCATGTTTTTTTATGAACAGCTGACATCGCCCTGCCTCCTTTTTCAAAAAAGCGGGGCCTGTTTCACTGCCCCGCATCGGCTCTATTGACGGTATTCTTCAAGAAACTCCTGGATATCCTGAATGATCTCAGGACCCATCACGTCTTCTACTTCTTTATATACCGGTTGAGCAGCTTCCTGGAACGCCGCCAAATCCGGTTCAGTTACTTCAACAAATTCTTCCTGTGCACGTTCGAAATATTCCTGCTCACTTTCAGCGACGATATCGCGTGAGGCATCGCGCGCTTTTTCAGCACCTTCCATGACTATCTGCTGAAGGTCTTCATCCAAACTGTTAAATTCCTCCTGATTCAAAATCATATAACAGTAGTAATATGTGAAGTTTGTCATTGCAAGATAATCCTGTACTTCATGCATATTCTGATCAAAAATGTTCAACAGAGGATTAAACTGACCATCAATGACACCCTGGGAAAGCCCGCTGTAAAGTTCTGTATAAGCCATTGTAGATACTGAAGAACCAAAAGCTTTAAATGTTTCAATTAAGCTCACATCATTCGGGGAACGCATACTCAGTCCCTCAAGGTCTGAAGGTTCGTTGATTGGACGGACATCATTTGTAATGTGAGTAAAGCCAAGTTCTGTATCTGTCAGTGCTACAAAGCCTTGATCATTTGCTTTTTCTCTCAACTCTGTACCAATCTCGCTATCCAGAACCGCGTGAGCTTCCTCTGGCGTTTCAACGATAAACGGAAGGGAGAGCGCTGCGTATTCAGGCACGACATTAGCAAGTTCGTTCGCCCCCGGAATCGCCATTTCCAGAGCCCCAACCTGTACAGCTTCAATCATTTCAGGAGATGAAGCATATGTTTCGTTTGGGAAGAACTCAATTTCAATACGGCCATCTGACTCTGCTTCGACATATTCTTTGAACGCAATAGCCGCTTCACCCTTCGAATCTCCTTCTTCACCAGAATTCCAGCCAAGCTTCCACTGGTATTCAGCCTCACCTGACCCGCTGTCTCCGCCACTGTCCTCACTGCCGCAAGCAGTTAGAACAAGTGCACCTCCAAGCATCATCGTAACTCCAGCCCACTTAACCTTTTTCATATAAGCTCACTCCTATCTGTTTGATCAATTTTTTCGAGCAAATGTTTTAACACGTGAATCGTTTCTACACAGTGTTCGAGTGACGACCATTCTTTCGGATTGTGACTGACGCCGTCTTTGCTGTTTGTAAAAAGCATTGCAGTTGGCACATACCGCCCCATTACCATCGCGTCATGTCCTGCCCCGCTTGGTAAATGAAACGCTTTTTCACCAGTGACGTGTGCTGTACTTTCAGCTGCAAGCTTCTGCATTGTTGTTGAAAGTTTTACTGGTGTGACTTTCAATGTTTCCTGTACGTCTATTTTTACCTCGTGCTTTTTTTCAATTTCGTTTATTAACGCTCTTGTCTTTTCTACAATTTGGTCCTTTAAGCCCTCATCAATATCCCTGATATCTGCCGTCAGTTTCACTTGTCCCGGTATTACATTTACACCATTTGGTGAAACCTCCAGCTTACCTACTGTAGCGACACCTGAGCTGCTTACTTGTCCGGGAATATCTTTCAACCTGTATACAAACTCTCCAGCTGCAACGAGAGGGTCTTTCCTGCCAACCATCGGGGTATTTCCGGCATGACCTGCATCCCCATCGAATGTAATAGTAAGCCAGGATGGACCAGCAATACCTGTTACAACACCCGTTGAAAGGTTTCTTTGCTCAAGCTGCTTGCCCTGTTCAATATGAACTTCAACATAGGCCTTTATTTTATCGAGTGAACGCTTCGACTCACTAAAGTTCTTGAGCGAAAGACCATGCTGTTCGAGCACTTTCTCAAAGAAGGTGCCGTTATAATCCGTCAGTTTCACCTGCTTAGACATATCAACTTCCCCGGCCATCGCTCTGCTTCCAGTAAGACCGCCATTAAATCTCGCGCCTTCTTCATCAGTAAAAATGACTACTTCATAGTTTGTCTCAGGGATATAACCTGTTTCCCGCCATGCTTGCGCAACCTCCAAAGAAGCCAGCACACCAAGCGGACCATCAAAATGCCCGCCATTTGGGACACTGTCTAAATGAGAACCTGACATGACCGATTGACTCTGATCATTCCCTTGAAATGTGCCAAACACATTTCCGGCACCATCTTCGTAAATGGATAATCCCGCTTCTTTCATCCATACCTTAACTAATTCCTTCGCAGCACGCTCTTCATCGGAAAATGACATTCGGTTACTTCCCTGCTCTTTTGTTAATCCGATTCTTGATAATTCAGCAAGTCTCTGAGCAACTCTTTTCCCAGAAACACCATCCCGATCGAGTGCTGCAGGATATTGATGAAGCAGCCTGGATAACAATAATTTTGAAAAACTGGTTGTTGCCTGCATCGCCACTTGATCACCTCTTTATCTTTGTAATAGTTGAAATTATAAGATAAGTCAGACTATTTTATAATGTCTATTACAGACAAAGATTATTGTTTTATTTTGTTTGTAACCGATAAGCAAACGCTTATTTTTCCAGAAAGCTGTCAATATTTACGGCCAGTTGCAGTTCAAAGGCCTCTTTTCCCTGAATCGCTTCAATATCCAATACTTCTTTTATACATTTCAAACGGTATTTTACTGTGTTTACGTGAATAAATAACGCTTCAGCGGTTTGTCTCATATTTTGATTAAGCTCGAGATATACACTTAGCGTAATCATCAGACTGCCATTATGAGCATTGTCAAATTCTTTGAGCTTTCCAATGGTATCTTCAACGTACGCTTCAAGCTCCCGTACTTCTGTCTTTAAAAAGAGCCGTTGAAAACCGAGCTCAAAATAGGCAAGAAGCGAGCTGTTCTTATTTTTTGTAAGCAAGTAATCTACACATTTCGAGGCATCATTAGCAGACACTTTTACTTCTTCAAGCTGATTTACAGTTCTTCCGATTCCTATTAAAACGGAAAGTCCTGCTGCCTGCCTCACTTCTTCAACCAGCTGGGCAAATAAAATTCTGATTCGCTCATAGGCTGAAGCTTCTTCTATGTATTCGGGATATGTGAACATAAAAATCACATCCAAATTCTGATCAAGAATGAATGCTTTATAAGGAAACTGGACTAACTTCCTCCTAATCATTCTTAATAGTGTTTCTTTTTTCACGGAAATCTCCCTCAGGGAAAGGAGCGCTTCTTCAATTGTCAGCTGTACAAGAATAAATTGGCGACCCTCCACTGCACCGGAAGTCGCCCGTGCAATTTCATTCACAGTCAGTTCATCCAGCTTTCCATACAAAAGCTGATCCAAAACATATCCCGAGTATGTGAGTGCATCATATGAGCTCTTATCCCGCCTGTTCATTTCAAGTGCGAAGATCATCGAAGCCTGTTCAATTGCAAACTGATCCAGTGGATCCAGCACATCACGTTCAGCTAAATAAATACTGATTAATCCCATCGCCCTTTGATCGGTACGCACCGGAAAGAAGTAGATTCTTTCTTGAATATGATGATCGTTAATGGCGGAGACTGATCCTTTCTCCTTTGCCATCGCATTAGTCAGCACATGCGGGTATTGCTGAATTAACAGCCTTCCCCGCGCAGAAGCATTTTCACTTGAGACTTCCAGCAAATCAAAAAATTCATTAAAAACAATCACTTCAGCATTGACCAGTGAAGCAAGTGTTTTCGTGATTTCTTCAAGTCCTCCCTGCGAGAGCGAAACTCTGCTCAGCGTTTCATGCACCCTCTGCGTCCGCTCATTTTTTGAAAATAGCGTAGCATTTTCAATAGCAATCACAGCCTGTACTGCAAATGTTTCGAGCAGCTTTAAGTCCTGGTCGGTAAACACAACATTTTCTTCATAAATATCAACCGTTAACACGCCAATACAGCCTTTTTTTGTCATCAGTGGCACACAAATTGCACTCGCCGGATATTCCATATCACCGCGCGCTTTTGAGTAGTACCCTTTCGTCTCTTCGTTGATATCCGTCATCCCTTTTAACGTATCATCATGCGTTGAAAATATTCTGCCCTGTTGAGACACAAACGTTTTTCCGCTCATTCCTTCACCTGGCTCAAGCAGCGCATGCTTCAGGTACTTCATATCAAAACCCGCTGCTGCTTTTGCGTAAAGTTTTCCTATCTTTTCATCAAACAAAAAAAGGACACTCGCATTTGATCCATCAATGACGTTCAAAACTTCTTTTATAAGCTGATCGAGCACTTCGTCTAAATTAAGCGTAGAGGTCATTACTTGAACAGAATTAATTAAGCTTCGCAATTGTTTTTCAGTATCCATCTTATCCCTCCGAACTTTATTTAACTTTTGATTATCATACACGGAAGACAGTAGACTGAAAAGTTCAATTTTTTCTATCAGAATTGCAGAGTATGTACTTAAAACCGATCTCTTTGGATAGGAAATATACAGTCAGGCTGACCAAAGAATTTGGTAAATCACCACAATAGCTCGTCCAATTAAAAAACTGCCCTAATCAGCAAAGGCAGGTGTTCAATCACGATAAACACCTGCTTTAGCTTTTCAGACAGTTTGATCAACCTATTACTTGCTTATGCTAAACCCAATCTTCCCAAGCTGCTCAGCTTTTTCGATACGTTCAAATGCAGCCTTGTAATCTTTTAAGTCATATACCTGATCCATAACGGGACGAATTTGATGTTTCTCGATGAATGAAATCATTTCATCCAATTCTTCAGCGCTTCCCATAGTTGAACCTAATAGGTTTTGCTGGCCGTAAAACAAATCGCGCAAATTTATGGTCACTTCATCTCCGGCTGAAGCACCGAATGTCACGATTGTGCCGCCTTTTCTCAACTGTTTTAGAGACTTGTTGAAAGTCGCTGCACCTACACATTCGATCACGAGGTCCATTTTCGTCCCTTCAAGCGCATCTTCCCAGTCTCCTTCACTGTCTAAAGCATAATCCGCTCCAAGCTCCAGTGCTTTCTGACGCTTTTCTTCTGAACGCGATGTCACATACACTGTTGCGCCTGCTGCTTTCGCAAATTGCAGTAGAAAAGTTGCGACGCCACTGCCAATACCGGGAATCAGTACCTTCTGTCCTTCTTTCACCTGACCACGGGTGAACAATGCGCGGTAGGCAGTAAGCCCTGCAAGCGCAACGACTCCCGCTTCGTCCCAACTTAGATGAACGGGCTTCTTTACTGCATTTTCTGCAGGAAGTACAATACTTTCTGCAAAAGTACCATGACCAGGCAGGCCGACAATATCAAATTCAGGTGGTGGGGCATCTGTATTGTGCTTCCAGTTAATTCCAGGATTTACGATGACTTCATCACCTTTTTTCACATTTGTTACGCCTTCTCCAACCTCATCCACAATGCCTGCCCCGTCTGAGCCGACAACAAGTGCCGGATCGTCTTCCGAATGACGCGTCAGAACAAACAAATCACGGTGATTCAGACCTGCAGCTTTCAAGCTGATCCGCACTTCACCTGCCTTGACCTCTGTCTGGGCCAATTCTCCGTATGTAAGTCCTGTCATTCCTTTAGGTCCTTCGTGATAAACAGCCTTCATCATAAAAACTCCTTTCAACATTATGATTTGTCTTCAATCGTTAAACATTCCTTACCTTTACGCACGACAGACTTTCCATCTAAAAATGAATAAGGCCCGCCTTTTCCTTCCACAGACATAATTAACAGCTTTCCTGTACCGTAATCAAGCTCAACAAGATCGAACTCAGCAGACAATGGCGGAACTGTTTCCTGATAGATCCGGTTGTAGAATGATTCTACATCAAGATCATCCGGAACACCCAAAATGTTTTTGGCGTGCCCTTTTACCCGGTCCGCAACACCAAACACGACACTGCCTCCACCGCCATTCGCCATACAGATTGCATATTCAACCATTTTACGCACATTATCTTCTGTCTTATTGCTCCACTGTTTAAAATCCAGATCCTGCCCTTCAAAATCATCTGCAACATGGGCGTCTAAACGCCCGATCAGCTGCATAATCTGATGAATGGATTTCATCATTATCACCCTCAGCCATTTAAAATAACGGAATAACTAAGCTTGCAATCAACAGAACGACTGCAGCTGCAATTGATGGAGTAAAAAATACCGTCGCTTTTTCAAAACGCGGATTATAATGCCCATTACTCTCAGTTACTGCATGCGCTTCTCCTATATTAGAAGAAAGACCGCCGGAGGAACTGAAAAAAAATGCGGCTACTATAAACACAAGCCCTGTGAACTGCCACTCCATGAAAGTAAATCTGACCAGTAAATAAGCGCCTACTGTCATCAACACTAGAAATACGATAAGCCAAATTAAATAATTTTTCATTCAAACCCCTTTCAACTTACTGTATGTTGTATTCTTCCCTTTCTAGTTTAACAAAAACCTGTTCAGATTTTTCAGTAAAATAGGTTATGATGGAAGAAATAATGAAAAGGAGTGAAGGCAGTATGAATAATCATGAAATTGATTTCAAGCTTTATGGTGACGACATGCAGTTTGTAGAAGTGGAGCTCGACCCGCAGGAAACGGTCATTGCTGAAGCAGGCAGTCTGATGATGATGGATGATGCAATCAAAATGGAAACCATTTTTGGAGATGGTGCCGAATCCTCAGGCGGTTTAATGGGCAAGTTGCTTGGTGCGGGGAAACGTGTGTTGACTGGCGAAAGCTTATTCATGACTGCCTTCACAAACGAAGGAAGCGGAAAAAAGCACGTCAGCTTTGCCTCCCCTTATCCGGGAAAAATTATTCCGCTCGACCTCAGTACAATTGACGGGAAACTGATCTGTCAGAAAGATGCTTTTTTAGCTGCTGCTAAAGGGGTGTCAATCGGCATTGAGTTCCAGCGCAAAATTGGGACAGGGTTCTTTGGCGGTGAGGGATTTATTATGCAGAAGCTCGAAGGAGACGGCATGGCATTTGTACACGCAGGAGGTACAATCCATAAGAAAGAGCTGGCACCAGGAGAAGTGCTCCGTCTTGATACCGGCTGTCTCGTCGCTATGACAGGGAGTGTTGACTACAACATCGAAATGGTCGGCGGTATTAAAACTGCGATGTTTGGAGGAGAAGGACTATTCCTTGCGACACTGCGTGGACCAGGCACAGTATGGGTGCAGTCACTTCCATTCAGTCGCCTGGCAAGCCGTGTATTTTCAGCAATGCCGCGTAACGGCGGTTCGAAAGGTGAAGGCAGCGCGGCAGGCGGCCTCTTTGATCTTCTCGGCGGGGACAGAAAATAAAATTAAAGCCTTTCAAGTAACCGGACGCACATGTTCCGGCCTTGAAAGGCTTTCTGATTATTCTCCGTATATTTCTTTGTAAGCCAGAACCTTCAATGCTTTTAATTCTTCTTCAGTTAAAGATTGCTCAAGCTTTTGAATCACTTCCTGTTCAGAAAGATTTCCTGATTCTGCATCAGCCTGTATTTGCTGAAGCTCACCAATACCGACTTTCTGAACCATGACACGGGTCGCTTCAGCCCTTGTTGTAAAAGCAAGGTCCTCATCATCCTTGGCAGCCTTCGCTTCTTCAATGTAGCCGCTTAAAACAGGATCTGATTCGATATATGTCCTGACCCGATCCATTTCGCCGGTTGTTTCCATGTCTTCTGTAACGGACTCGACAACCTGATCAGCCGCCATTTCCGTACCAAAATAATAAACAGCATATAACCCTCCGCCAATGAACACGACGAAGATGAGTAAACCGATTAACAACTTTTTCATGTTTTCACCTCAAAACTTAGTATACATAGATTCTGATTTTCATGCATGTTTCTTCCGGCCTTATAAAGTGAATAGTACAAAGAGAAGATTAATCGAAAGGGTGTTGATGATGCAAAATTTAAAAGGGAAAAAAGCGATTATTACCGGTGGGAGCCGAGGAATAGGTGCCGCAACAGCCATTGAACTTGCCAAAGAAGGTGTTGACATCGGCATCGTCGGACGATCCAAAGAAAACCTGCAAAGCATTAAAAATAAATTAGATGAGTATGGGGTTACTGTTGTGACAGCTGCAGCTGACGTCAGCTATGAAGACGACATTCAGCGTGCGGTCAAGGAACTGACTGACAAGCTCGGTCATGTCGATATATTAGTCAATAATGCAGGTGTAGGCGCATACGGTGAGTTTTTGGAGCTGACGACGGAAGACTGGAACAACGTACTTCAAACGAACGTAATGGGCATCGTTCATACAACAAAAGCCGTGCTGCCGGGTATGATTGAACGTCAAACAGGTGATATTATTAACATTTCTTCAATGTCAGGATTAAAAGGCACGAAAGGATCAAGTGCGTACAGCGCCTCTAAATTCGCTGTCAACGGACTTACTGAGTCGTTAATGCAGGAAGTCCGGCCACATAATATCCGGGTGTCAACAATCACACCAAGCTTAGTTGAAACAGATCTTACGCGTGGAGAAGACGGTGAGCGCAATCCTGATAAATTCACACAGGCTGAAGATCTTGCAGAATATATTGTCAGCCTGTTGAAATTAGAGCAGCGGTCATTTATCAAAACATCAGCGATCTGGGCGACGAATCCATTTTAAAAAGCAGGCTGCCGCCTGCTTTTTTCATACGCTATATTCAAAAATCAAAAACCGCTCATTGTGATTATTCTCAACAAGACCCGGCACCGGAACTTGTTCCACAAGCTCAAAACCTGTGTTTTCTTCTAACTGATGAATATACTCCACAGTCGGATAGTACAAAATAATTGTTGCGTTTCTTGGATATTTTTCTAATGACACTGAAATCAGGTTGATGACAGCTGTAAAAAGCTGAACAGAAAACGGATTAAAGAAATAAAAAACGTCCTGATCAGCCTGTACTTCATATTTTTCCGCGTAGGCATGCTCAAACTGAATACTTCCTTTTTTCAGCTTCCTTTTTGCCAGATAAGCAGCCTGATTTTCCATTGCAGCCTGATAAAGTCTGGGGTTCATCTCAACCCCTGTAACATTCAGTCCAAAAAGGTGATGAAAATAAAATGAGACCCGTCCTTTTCCACACCCGTAATCAACCAGACCCATTCGACCTTTTAAAGAGTAAGCTTCACTTAATGCTTCAAGTCCTTCGTAGGGTGTCGCTTCATAACGATTATGATGAATCGATGAACTGACTGTTTCGAGCAGACTTGACGTTTTGATGGATAGGTTGTGATCATTCAGCATAGTCTGCCTCTTTCTTTTACTTTAGTTCTATTAAAGTTGGCTGTTGTTTTCCGCACAGCATGCATTATATTTACCTTCTACTCTGCCAGCTTTGTCTCTTCAAACTGCATTTTCCTGAATACCTCATCTTTTATTTCATGAAGAGTTCGGGGATGACTTGCGATGTAAGAACTGATTGTCATGTATTCCTTTTCTGTGAGGTTAGATTCTGAAGAAAGGCGGTCCAATACCGGAAGCCTGAAGTCTTTTATTGGCAGGTACGCTAAATCAAACGGGTTGCTCCCTTTTATCACGATTACCTTAACCCCTTTCAGACGCGGGAAAAACATGGAGTGGTATTCAAGCTTAAGAGAAATATCCTTCTCTTCCGCCCTTCTCAACTGTGGCAAATGGCTTGGAAGTGCAGTGAAGAAAACCATTTGTTCATAAGAATATACGAGATCTTCAAGGGATAATCCCTGTTGTTTTGCTATTTTTAAAGCTTTTACTTTTAAAGAGCGCAGATAGAGTGGGCGTGTAGTCATTAGGAACGTAGTTGTAAAAACAATAATATTGATTAATAACAATGCATATCCCATTTTTCTACGCTCCCTGCTTCACTGCTACACAGTTTTTTCCGTTTTCTTTTGCTTCATAAAGCGCCTGATCTGCATATTCCACTGCATCAAAAGGATCGAGTGAGCCATCCGACTCTGACACACCCAAACTGATGGTCAGTTTCCCTCCCGGCTGAAGTTCACCTTTTGGAAATTCTGTTTCTTCTACTCTTCTGCGTATTCTTTCAGCAACCATTAACGCTTTGTCTTTTTCAGTATTTGGCAGTAAAATCACAAATTCCTCACCTCCAAACCGGTAAGCCAGGTCGTCGCCACGCAAACTGTTTGTAATAACTGCTGCAAGCTGGACCAGCACTTCATTTCCAAGCATATGACCATTGGTGTCATTATAATTTTTGAAGAAATCAATATCTAAAAGAATGATGGAAAAAGCCCGTTTACAAAACTCTTCAGATAATGACTGCTGGAATGCGCGCTGATTATACAGGTTTGTCAGACCGTCCTTCAAAGCCATACGTTCAATTGTTTCGTATTGACTGGCCTGCTGAAGCGCAATTGCCGCCTGAGTTGCAAGAGGTGTAATAATATCTACGTCATGCATGCTGAGCGGCTTTTGATTGACAACATTATCTATCATCACAACACCCGATTTCACTCCCTGATGGAGCATAGGGATTACTGCGAATTCCTTCAGATTTAATGTACTGTGAAAATGTTTCATCAGTTCATCGTCTTCGTTTATTTTTTTCACCAGAATTGGACTGCCTGACTCCATCACATTTTTGAGGAAGCTTTGCTGTTCCAGAGGGATTTCCATGTTCTGAACAATTTCATTTAATTGTTGATCCGATTTTTCTTCTTCTTTTTTATTTATCAAATCAGCTAAACCATAGCGATTCACAGTAATATTCTCCCATATCTCAAAACCTTCTTCTGCTCTCACTGGGCCTGTTGCCATAATTCCTTTTAGCTTAGTTCTATCTTCTTCCAGTAAAAAAATCATTGCCCGGTTATAACCTAGCCCATGACCGGCTGTCATCGAAGTGAGAATGGTCTCAAGGAGTCTTTTCGTATTAAAAGTCTGCTGCATTGCTTGACTGACATCTTTTGTTACGTTGAGCTGCTTTGAGTTAATTGTCAGTATTTCAAGCCAGTGGTCACGCTGCTGACGAATTTTTCTAACATAATACCTAACAGCATAAATGCTTCCTGCAAACAGAAAATACGCAGCATAAATACTCAATTCCAACATTCCCGTCATTCCCCATAAATAAAGAGATGCTAATGCGGCTGCAATCATGCCCCCGCTAAAATGAAAGCTGACTACTGAGGCAGCAATGACAAATAGCAGCAGCCAGGATGTGTGTGACGTTGCAGCAAACCATTGTTCAAAAAGAACGAGAAGCACTGTCGACATCACAAATATTAATCTGTTTATGTATCCGTTTACGTAAAAACGTAACGTATTAGCTATAAAAGCCACAAAAATATAGGACGCCGACAATAATAATGCCTCCATACCCGTTCCCTCCTAATAGGCCAATTGTCACAATTTAATTATAATACATGGAAGCGCTATATTTCAATAGAAATGAAAAAGAGTATTTTAATCACAAAAAAGCCCGGGAACGATTTCCCGGACTTACGATTATACGACTGACTTTTTGATCTGTTTACTACGCAGCTGTCCGCATGCTGCATCAATATCTGTACCGTGTTCCTGACGTACAACACAGTTGATGCCACCTTTTTTCAGCGTATCGTAAAACTTCATAATGTTATCCTGCTTGCTTCGTTCATATTGAATATGCTCATCAACCGGATTGTAAGGAATCAGGTTTACATATGCCAAATGACGCTTGTTGTAAAGCATTTTCGCAAGCTGTTGCGCTTCTTCAACGTGATCATTCACATCATCAAGTAGAATATACTCGAATGTGATACGACGATTTGTTTTTTCAAGATAATAATCGATCGCTTTCATCAGCGGTTCGATTGGGTATGCACGGTTAATCTTCATGATGCGCGTACGCAGCTCATCATTTGGTGCGTGTAGAGATAGCGCAAGATTTACCTGCAGGTCTTCATCCGCGAAGTCATAAATGCGATTAGCAAGTCCGCTTGTTGAAACGGTAATATGACGCGCGCCGATCCCAAGACCTTTAGCTGAGTTCACAACTCGAATAAAGCTCATCAGGTTGTCATAATTATCGAATGGCTCTCCGATTCCCATAACAACGATATGGCTGACCCGGTCTCCCTCATCTTTTTCATCCATATACTTCTGGACGCGCATGATCTGCTCAACCACTTCTCCGCTGCTCAGATCACGGCTCTTCTTCAAGAGACCGCTGGCACAGAATGTACAGCCGATATTACACCCTACCTGTGTTGTCACACATACTGATTGACCGTATTTCTGTCTCATCAGTACTGTTTCAATCAGATTTCCATCATGCAGCTTAAATAAAAATTTCACAGTGCCGTCCTGTGAATCCTGACGAATCTGAAGATCCAGCGTCTCAATGACAAAGTTTTCTTCAAGTAATTCACGGCATTCTTTACTGACATTTTTCATATCTTCAAAAGTTGTGACTCTCTTACGATAAAGCCAGTCCCAAATCTGTTCTGCACGAAATTTCTTTTGACCATGTTCCATAAGCCAGGCAACAAGTTGCTCCAACGTTAATCCATAAATGGAAGTTTTCATCATAACCCTCATTTCGAAAATTACATTCATTCTTCATTGTACGATGGATTGACCCTAAATTGCAAGGGAATATCAAAAACAAATCATAAATCTCTAAACTTATCAAGGGTAAATTGATCATAATCAGAAATTTCTTTTAAATACACTTCAGACAACTGCTACAATGAAGCAAACAGTATTTAATAGGAGATGATGACATTGAAGATCGTTATAGCACCTGATTCATTCAAGGGCAGCCTGAGTGCTGCAGAGGCAGCACAGGCAATGAAAACAGGCTTTCTACACGTGTTCCCTGAAGCTGAATACACATTGATACCTATGGCAGATGGCGGGGAAGGCATGCTCGAATCGTTTTTATTCAAAAAGGGCACCTCCCCTCTGGAAGTGTCAGTAAGAAATACTTATGGAAATGATAAAAAAGCTAAGATCTGTATAGATGGAGAGACTGCTTATATTGAATCAGCGCACGCTGTAGGGCTGACGGATTTCACGCCGGAGGAACTGATCCCAATTCAATCCACTTCATATGGGGTTGGCCAGATGATTCGTTATGCATTGGATCAGGGCTGTAAGAAGGTGCTGATCGGCCTTGGCGGAAGCGCTGTGAATGATGGTGGAGCAGGCCTGCTTGAAGCGCTGGGTGCAAGATATACCTATACTGAGGAGTTTGAAGGTGGTGTTACGCTGGGACGGCTCCCTTTTATTCAGCGTGTTGACCTTACTACACTCGATCCAAGATTACACGAAGTCAAACTGATGATCGCTTCTGATGTCAATAATCCTTTAACCGGAGAAGAAGGCGCTACAGCGATTTTCGGTCCACAAAAAGGCGTACGTTCAGAAGATATTGCTGTATATGATCAATGGATTGCTCAGTTTGCAGCGCTCACTGCTGCAGAACTGATCGACGCACCTAGTGCAGGCGCTGCAGGCGGAATGGGGTTTGCGCTGCTTGCTGCCGGCGGTCAGTTCGCACAGGGAGCAAAACTGATTGGAGAGGAGATAGGACTTCAAGATGCAGTGCGGGAAGCTGATCTTATTCTGACGGGGGAAGGGAAAAGTGATGAACAGACAATGTACGGGAAAGTCGCTCATTATGTAGCTGAACTTGCAGATGCCTACCAAAAACCTGTTATCTTGATATCCGGCAGCCTGGATCATGAAGCTGAAGAGCTGATTAGTCTATTTGCTGCAAGCTTTTCAATCACTCATAGTCCGTGCACGCTTGAGTATGCGCTGACGCATGCAAGAACGCTTACCACTAAAAGAGCTGCAGAAATCGCCAAGCTGATTCAGCTGCAGCTATAGCAACTGAGCAAACCTAATGCAGATCACAAGAGGATCATGTCATAATTGAGTCATTGAATGATGAGGAGGACTCAGTCATGAAAATTGGTATCTTAGATCAGGTTCCAATGCCTCAGGGGACAGAACCCTCTGATGTCCTGAATGACACGGTTGAACTTGCAAAATTTGCTGAACAGCTTGGATATAAACGCTACTGGCTGGCCGAACATCATAATACGAATGGACTGTTAAGCGCAGCCCCTGAAATTCTGATGACCCGGATTGCCTCAGCCACTGAATCAATTAAGGTGGGTTCAGGAGGTGTATTACTGCCTCAGTATAGTCCTTTGAAGGTTGCTGAAACTTTTAAGACGATGGAAGCTCTATTTCCGGGGCGTGTTGACCTTGGCGTGGGCAGATCCCCAGGGGGCACCGAGCGGACACGTGCTGCATTAACCGATAGCCGCGAAAGTATGATGGGTGCTTTTCCAAGACATCTTGATGAGCTTTACGGATTTATGCACAACGAGCTCCCCAAGCAGCATGAATATAGAATGGTGAAGGTTACACCGAGAACCGGCAGTGCCCCTCCTGTCTGGGTGCTAGGCCTCTCTCCCCGGAGTGCAAAACTTGCGGCTGAGCGCGGGATGGGACTGACATTTGGTCATTTTATTAATCCGGATAAGTGGGAGGAAACACTCCGCATATACCGAGAACACTTTAAACCCGGACAGTTTTCTAGTCCAACTGTAAATGTAAGTGTATTTGTGGTTTGTGCTGAAACACAGAAAGAAGCGGAACATCTTGCGCTTACGCAGGACATGTGGCTGCTCGGTATCGAAAAAGGTGATTCTCAGGTTCATTCTCCTGATCAATTGAAAAAAAGTGACCTTTCTTCCGCTGACGTTGAGAAAATCCGTCATAACCGCAGAAGAATGATTGTCGGAACGCCAGAAATAGTAAAAGCTTCACTGGAAGAGCTGAGTGAACGTTATCAGACCGACGACTTTTTGCTGATTACGAATATCTATTCCCATGAGGATAAGAAGAGGTCTTATGAACTTATTGCCCGGGAAATTCACAAACAAAAAAGCCTTGAAACCGTATAAAACGGTCTCAAGGCTTTTGGTTATTATGCGGCTTTATTTCCTTTGTGTTTACCTTTTCCTTTATCTTTACCCTTGCCTTTGCCCTTACCAGGCTTTTCATCTTCAATCTCAATTTCATTTCCATCTACATCATACAATGCCACGCCTGCATGTTTCGCTGTTCCGCGAAGTTTAAGCTTCTGGATGTTTTCTGCTCCGTTGATCGTTTCAACATTTTTATGCTGAACAATCACCGATTTAACTTCATTGCCTTCAAAGTCATACTCAGCACCAGCTTCTTTTGCATGAAGCGTCACTTCAATGTCAGCTAATGCTTCACCTTCAAAGCTTACATTAGAACCGCGTACCATGACTTTCTCAACTTTTGTACCTTCTTCTGCAACAATGCGGACATTGTCTTCAAAGATATTTACTTTCTTTTGTTTGAAGTCTGCAAGGTTGATCACTTTTTCTTCAGGCTGTGGCTCTTCTTCTGCCTCACCCGTAAGGTTTACCTGAGCCAAAAGTGGATCATGGTCAGATGCACGTCCGTGTACTTCCATAAAGTCAGAGTTGATATGAACAATATCAAACACTGTGCGGTCTGCCAGATTATTGCTCACAAGGATGTGGTCAAGTACCTGTGCATTTCCTTCGTAGTTGTACGTATAACGCTCTTCTTTTTCCACTGTATCAATCAGATTTGTCAGCTCTTCACCTTTTAATGCTTCAAGCGGCTCAGAGAATTCAAAATCGTTCATGTCACCGACAACCATAATATTTGCATCAGGTGTCTGTGCCTGTACGTCCTGTACAAAGCTGTTGATGATTCCTGCAAGTTCCACACGCTCAGCTTCACTGCCAAGGAACGGTGGCTGATTCTGTCCAAATAACGGCTGGTCTCCACCTTTAGAGTTCAGGTGTGTCCCTACTACAATCACTTCTTCACCGTTAAATTCGAACTCTGCTACTACCGGCTTACGAGTGTTCGGGAATTCTGAAGGTGCAATACGTCCAGGGTTCAGCGTCAGTTCGCCGTCCACGACGTCAATTGCATCATTTGCTCCGCCAGCTTCTCCGTCAGTCATCTGTACTCGCTCAGGGTTGTAAAGGAAACCGTTCCGAATATTTCCACCAGGCTGTCCACCGTCCTGCTTATCTTCTGGAGCTACTTCTGTATAAGCATATTCAGGACCGCCAAGCGCGACGATGTCATTGATCAGGCGCTGATAGCTTCCCTCACCTGAAACTGTACCATCGTCTGTAGGACCATTTGTATCCTGAACTTCTGTCAGTGCAATGATATCCGGTGAACCGAGATCATTTACAAATGAATCAGCAATACGCTGTGCTTTCTCATCACTTGTATTTGAAGCGTTTGCTGAAAAGTTCTCAATGTTATAAGAAGCAACTGTCAGCTCATCTTCTTTATATTCAATTGTTGTTGATTCAGACTCTAGTCCGCCATCTGTAAATTCAGGTTTTTGGCCTTTTCCAGCAAGTACTTTATATTTTCCAAAACCATAACTCATGACGCCAATTGCTGAAGTTGATAACTCGTCCCCTGTTTTCACAACAAAGTTCTCATCATCTACATCGATAAATACGCGCTCAGGATTAAAGTCACCAGGCTTCACAATTGCACCGCCAGCCTGCGTATAAACTTCATCACCTTTATTCGGAATCACAGCGATTTCACCGTACTTCTGAGGTCCGCTCGCTGTTCCGCCTGCAACTTCCACAAGCATACCTTCAATACTTTCGTAAAAATCAATGCCGTCTTCTTCTGGATCGAATACACCAAAGCTGTCGTTATCAATCACTTCAGTCGGTACTTCAAGACCATTCTCTCCACCAATCACAATTGGTTCCGGAAGTTCGAGGTCTGAAGCGATTTCGTTAATATTTGTTGATTCAATCTGTGTCACAGGAAGATCTGTTTCAGCTCTTTCTGCATAGCCTTCAACGTAGTATTCAAGCACTGTTCCACTTACTTCTACATGATCCCCTTTTGCCAGACCATGGCTTGGCTGATAAACGAGTATCCCTTCTGATGTACGAGGATCTTCATCCGCTGTCAATGACTGCATATAGAAGCTGCTGCCACTCACTACATACGTTACAACACCCTCTACATCAGGTACAGATAACCCTTCATAAGGTGAGAAATGCTCTGCAGCCTGAATATCGTGAATCTCGATATCATCTGTCTGAATCACATAACTGAATTCAGCAACATCACTTGTTGTCATACCTTCTTTTACAGCAACTGCTCTAAGGTCAGTGTTTTCAGTGATCGTTACACCACCCTCGTAGAGTGTGCTGTCCTCAGTCGGCACTGAGCCGTCTGTTGTGTAGTAGATTGCTGCGTCCTCTGTTTCAGATGAAAGTTCAACTGTACCGCCTTCTTCAACAAATCCGCCGGCCGGATTAGCTTTCACCGGGCGTACCTGATTTGTATCAAAAATAATATCATCTACTGAACGTGGAACAATTTGATATGTTCCGTTATATTCTCCAACAACACCATTTACAACTTCATACGTACGGCCTGTCTGAATGTCCATGCTCGTTGCAGGACGAATCAAAATGTCATTTCCATTTTCATCTGTGCCGTAATAATTACCGCTGCCAAATGAAGCGATATTCACATTCGAAACAGATACAAGTGTACCTTCAAGTTCCTCGCTAAGACCTGTTTCAGGGATTTGCTTAGGTGCAGGAGCTTCTTCCTGACCAGTTACAATTACATCCCCAGCTTCAGCTGCGATTTGTGCCAGCCCATTGTAATCCTGAAGCTCACCATATACAGAAATGATATCCCCAGGTACTACATCCGCAGCTGATCTTACAACAATTCCAACACCATCATTCTGCATGTAAATGTTGTTTGCGCCACCCTGGTTAAATACAGCACTTACTGTACCAGTTGTTGACACAATTGAACCTGTTTCCTGATTTCTAACGTCTGCAATACTTTCTTCTGTCACAACTGAATACTCATACGTTCTGACATCACTGTCATCCAGTCCATCTGCAGAAGCATAGACATCAAACGTTGTATCCTCAGTTAAAGTAAATGGAGCTGCGTATGCTTCATACTCACCGCCATTTTGAGAAACAAAGATCTCTGCATCAGCTGTTGAAGTAGAAAATGCTACTTCTGTTCCTTCAGCCACCTGGCCTGCAGGAACGCTTGACTGTACAGAAGATACTTTTGTCGGATCTTCGTAGGAAGTCCATGTGATGTTGTCGACAGTCAACTGTTTATCAGAACCAACTTTTAAAAGTTCTAGTGTAAATGGTCCCTCAACATCAATACCTTCTGTAGAAAAACTAACCTTTTCTCCTTCTAGTGGTGCTTCCGGTGTTGTACCAATCAACTCACCGTTAATAAAAACTTCTAATTGTCGGACACCTTTTGTGGTAAAGTCTGATTTTAAATCTAAGGAAAGAGTTGATATTCCTCCATCGATCTCAGATGAAGTTAAAACACTCCCAGCATCACGGAACATCATTCCTTTTCCATCAATCGAAGTTGATGCCCGTCCTCCCGTATAATCCCAGGTTACGCCATTATTTCCTTCAAACGAACCATCTAGATAAGATGATCCTGTTTGAGTCCAATTATCAAACGTCTCTGTAAAGCTTTCTGCCGCTTTTGACACGGATGAAAATGGTGTCAACAGACTCAGTACCATGATTAAAGCTACAAAAACCGAAAAATGCTTCTTATAAAGCTGCATAAAACGAATTACCTCCTATTTATGTATTCGTGCAAATTTAATACTAAAAGAAAACTCTGGGTTTCTCCACAATATTTTGAATTTTTACAAACAATTAATATTAAAGTACTTGTAAGCGCATACAAAACCATGTCTTTTTACTTATGTAATACCTCCCTTTTCATAATGAAAGTATTTTTCCTTTTCATATATACGGTTTCGATAATGGTTTCCAGCTTATGGGGGTCTATGAGAATATGATTAGATTTTGATTAAAAAATATCGTTTTCATAGTTTTAAAACTTTGAATCTGAGATAATAGGGTTATTAACAACGAAGAAGGAGGCCCTATATGAACATTTCAACCGTGTTAGTAACCGGTATCGGGGGTCCGACAGCGCAGGGTATTCTTTACTCTCTCCAGAGTTTAGATGATGTCAGAATCATTGGCGCGGACAGACGAAAGATTACAACAGGTAACCAGTTTTGCGATAAAACCTACGAGATTTCAAGGTATACTTCTCCGGAAAACTATATTAAAGATTTAAAAGAGATTATAGAACAAGAAGAAGTAGACGCTATTTTCCCTTCTCTGCACGAAGAACTGGACCTTGCAGATATGCTCACATCAGAGCTGAATATACCAGTAGCTATACCAGAGAGTGATTATTTTCAGGATCTCCTTGATAAAGAAGGACTTTACAAACGAATGAACCTTCTCCACCTGGATGAATATATTCCTTTTTATAAAGGCTTCAGCTCCAACAAAGAATTCTCCTCTATCATGAAAAATAACTTTCAGCATGCAGAACGGGTAGTTGTAAAGGAAGTGCGTGGTTACGGCGCCATGGGATTGAGAATCGTAACAAACCGCGAAGGCTTTATGAGCGCACTGAAAAAGGGTGAATCCAAAGTCGTTTCATATGATGATTATGTTGAAATGGATGAGAAAACGCGCAGGATTGCAATGCCTTATTTTTCCGGCGCTGAATTCAGTGTGGATGTTTACGTGGCAGGCGGTAAGACGGTCGTAGAGATTCCACGTGAGCGAACAGGGGTCTCAAATGGCATTGTCCTCGAAGGAAAGGTACTCTATAAGCCCGAACTGATGAAGGCTGCTAAGAAAATTGGAGAAAGCTTAATTAAAAACGGTTTCTTTAACCTTCAATTTATGGACACGGAGGATGGCTTTAAACTGACGGACCTTAATCCCAGATTTTGCGGGAGCCAGGTAATGAGTTTAGGGGCGAATGTGAATTTCCCTTACCTATTCATTCAACACAACGTTTACAATGAGCCTTTAAAAGCTTCACCCGTCTGGAATGTGAAAATGATGCGTTATCGTCTTCCGATGTTTGTAAAGGAATAACGGGATGAAAAAAACAGTTTTGTTTGTCATGCTGCTGACCATGGGTTCAAAAGTCATCGGGTTTTTACGTGATATTCTTTTATCCTATTACTATGGGGTTTCAGGAATAAGTGATGCCTATTTAATCGCGATCTTAATTCCCACTGTGATATTCGGGCTGTTAGCAAAAGCCATCTCAACCGGCTACATTCCCCTGTTTACAAGGATTGAAAAAAATGAAGGCACTGCTGCTTCAAGTCGATTTACAAATCACGTAATGAATCTGCTGCTCGTTATTTCTACATTTCTCGTACTGCTGGGACTGGTGTTTACCGAAGCGCTCGTAAAAGTATTCGCAGCCGGCTTTGATGGAGAAACGCTGGAAATTGCAGTGTGGTTTACAAGAATCACAATTGCAGGCATCTATTTCACCTCAATTATCAGGCTGCTGTCGGCATTTTTAAATGTGAGAAAACTTTTTATCGTCCCGACTCTGATCGGCCTTCCCATGAATGCAGTATTAATTCTTTCGATTATCGTCAGTCACGAAACGGGCTACATTGTTCTGCTCGCTGCCGGTAATCTGTTTGCTTTATTTTTGCAGGCAGTCATCATTGTATACTTTGCCTTTAAAAAAGGGTTTCGCTGGCAACCTGTTTTTAAAGTCCGCGATCCGCATTTGAAACAAATGACTATTCTTGCACTTCCCATTATGCTCGGTACAGCCGTTTCCCAAATTAACAAGCTTGTCGACCGTTCGCTGGCATCATATATCACTGAGGGCGGTGTTTCTGCCCTGTATTACGCCAACACATTGAACGCTTTCATACTTGGCGTTTTTGTTGTTTCAATCGCTACAGTCATGTATCCTTCTATTTCTAAAATGGCTGCAGGCAATGATCACGTCCGGTTCAAAGAGTCAGTCATCAGTGGTTTGAACGGAGTTGGACTGTTTGTGATTCCAGCTACAATTGGTGCTTTTCTTTTTGCTGAACCGATCGTTGTGCTGCTGTTTGGTCGTGGCGCGTTTGATGCGGAAGCTGTCAGTATGACTTCAGGCGCTTTTTTCTTTTATGCAGCAGGGTTAATTGGTTATGGTTTCCGGGAGATTTTATCCCGCGCATTTTACGCGATGCAGGATACAAAAACACCTGCTGTCAATGCCGCCATTGCAGTTGTTATCAACATTATACTCAATTTTATTTTATCGTATTTTATGGGAATCAACGGATTGGCACTTGCAACCAGTATTGCAGCATTTATCACCACTTTCCTTCTATACAGACAGCTAAGAAAACATACGGGATCTCTCTTTACTTATGAGGCAGTTCGCTCAAGTGTGAAGATCCTGACTGCCTCTCTGATCATGGGCGCGGTTGCGTACCTGATGAACCGATATCTCTTCAATAACCTCGGTCACACAACCGGTATTTTATTGACAATCATCGTTGCGGGCGTTGTCTATTTTGGCATGATTCTATTATTTAAAGTAAGAGAAGCATACAACTTGTTGAGTCTTATTACTAAGAAGCGAAGGACTTAAAATGGTAGAGAATTAGACTTGAAGGAGGTTGAACACGATGGCAGATTTAACAGCAATCATGAATTGGACTTTTATAGAGGAAATTCCGGTCCCGGCTGACCTGGAAGCTATGCTTATTGAAGGCGAAGAGGCAAGAGTAGCATACAAAACCGTGCGTGATACAGCAGTCATCACAAACAAGCGCCTTCTTATTGCCGACAATCAGGGTATTACTGGAAAGAAAATCGAAATTTATACGATCCCATTCAAATCAATTGATATGTACTCTTCTGAAAACGGTGGTACATTCGATATGAATGCAGAACTCGAGCTGTGGACCCGTTCAGGACGCTTCAAGTTAAATGTGAACAAAAAAGTTGATATCAGAAAGCTTGACCGCATTTTAGCGGAAGCGATTCTATAAGACAAGCCCCGGCGCATGCCGGGGCTTATTTCTTTCCTAACACGCCATAGAAAAAGATATTCGTAATATCCTCTGTCAGCGGAAGAATTCGTTCATAAACATCTTCACGCTGAATATAATCCTTCAGCATTTGAATATAAAACATAATGGCTTCATTAGAAAGATTCTGATCTACATATCCTTCTTTTTTCCCTTCATCAAACAGCTGAATAAAGTAAGGCAGCGCTTTTTCAGAATAAATCTTTTCAATATAATTACCTTCTTCTGTATATTCTTTCATCAAATACTGATAAAACTCGGGATGAATATTTGTGGACACCTGCTTTTTATTAAAAATGATGCCTTTCACTTTGTCAGGAAACGCAAGATCACTGTGTACGATTTCTTCAAACTGGTTAGACGCCTGGTCCACATAAAAGATAAATACTTCATGGATCAGATTATGTTTACTTTCAAAATAATTATAGATCGTCACCTGAGAAACCTGTGCTTTTTTCGCAATATCAGCAATAGAAACTTTCTGAATACCTGATTCACTGAAAAGCTCCATGGCGGCCTGTAAAATATGATGCTTTTTCAATTCGCGCCTGCGCTCGAATCCATTCATGCTGTCACCTCTCCGTTAAATGAATCTCTTACTGTCAGTGTAAACAAAGTTATGAAATTTAACAAACATTTCGGTTCATAAAGTATTGTAATTCATAAAAAACAGGTATATTATGAAATATATAAACAGATATAGTTTAAAACTTTTAAAAAGAAAAGCAGAAGCAGGCGTTCAGGGACGTATGCGGTGGACCGAAGTGATTGAGATAAAGGAATCACGGTGAGCCTAGCGAACCGATGATGACTTATCGAAATGAGCTAAGGGAAGCGCACTAGTCCCTGCCGGCTGAAGCTAGACAGCTTTACCAATACTTATTAAGGAGGGTCTATCATGACCATTCTTCACATTGACCATTTATCAAAACGATTTGGCAAGTTTCAGGCTTTGAACGATGTCAGTCTTTCCATTAAAAAAGGTGAAATTTTTGGATTTATCGGACCGAATGGAGCAGGGAAATCTACTACGATCCGCATACTGCTTGGTATCTTGAAACCTACTTCCGGTAGTGCTTCAATTTTCGGATTGGATGTTTGGAAAGAATCAGTAGAGATTCATAAAAGAATTGCGTATGTGCCGGGAGATGCGAATTTGTGGCCGAACCTGACAGGCGGAGAAGTCATTGATTTATTTTTGAAATTGCGGGGCAGTTATAACCCACAAAACAAACAGGAGCTGATTGAAAAGTTTCAGCTTGACCCAACCAAAAAATGCCGGACCTATTCTAAAGGTAATCGACAGAAGGTAGCACTTGTTGCAGCTTTCGCTTCAGATGCGGAATTATTTATATTGGACGAACCTACCTCTGGCCTTGACCCCTTGATGGAGCGGGTATTTCAGGAATGTGTGCTGAAAGCCAAAGCGGAAGGGAAAAGTGTCCTGCTATCCAGTCATATTCTCTCTGAGGTTGAACGGTTGTGTGACAGAGTTGCAATTATCAGACAAGGAGAGATCATTGAATCAGGATCTCTGGATGATATGCGTCACCTGACCCGTACTAATTTGATTGTAGAAACCATTGAGCCTTTAAATGGGATCAGAGGAATCCATGGTGTACATGAAGTAAAAGAAACTGAAAAGGGAACTTCTCTTCAGGTAGATACTGAAGCGCTTAATGAAGTGATCAAAAAAGTGAGCACGCTCGGCATCATTAGACTTGAAAGCACCCCTCCTACGCTTGAGGATTTGTTCATGCGTCATTATGAGGGGACAGGAAGTGATAGCCGATGAGTCACAAACCTTTCCATCAAACCGGATCACTCGTTAAGTTTTATTTGCGGACTGATTTGTTCAGAATTCTCATATGGATATTTTCCATTACAGTATTGACGCTGCTGACAGGCTGGGCTTTTGAAGATCTCTACCCTTCCGAAATTGAGCGTCTGGCAATTGCAGAAACAATGAAAAACCCTGCCATGACAGCAATGGTTGGACCGGGATACGGGTTGGATCATTATACAACAGGTGCCATGATGGCACATCAGATGCTGCTGTTCACAGCTATTCTTGCAGCAGTCATGACGATTTTACTTACAGCTCGCCATACAAGAGGCGACGAGGAAGATGGACGTTCAGAAATGATTGGCTCACTTCCTGTGGGCCGCCTTGCACCATTAACTTCAGTATTAATTGTGATTGGTTTTTCTCAATTTTTATTAGCCATTGCTTTAGGAACCGGATTAAGTGTCCTAGGACTAGATACAAGCGCTTCATTTTTATACGGAGCTGCAGTCGGAGGGACCGGTTTATTCTTTGCCGGCATGACTGCTTTATTCGCCCAATTGGCAGAAAGCAGCCGCGGAACAACAGGGTTTGCATTTTTGATCCTCGGCCTTTCTTACATCGTAAGAGCGGTTGGAGATGTTAGTAATGAAAGCTTGTCATGGTTTTCACCCCTTGGCTGGACATTAAAAACTGAAGTATATGTAAACAATTTTGTCACTCCGTTGTTATTGCTTATTTTTGGCAGCATCATTTTAACCGCAGCTGCTTTCAGTCTGCTTTTTAAAAGAGATTTAGGAACCGGAATGCTGCCGACTAAGCCTGGGAGACGCTACGCTCCCCAAAGTCTGCTCAGTCCACTTGGGCTCGCCTTCAGACTTTTACGTACAAGTATCATTGTATGGGGGTTCGCATTGATGGCGATCGGCGCATCTTACGGCTCCGTTCTCGGTGATTTAGAATCCTTTTTTGCGAGTAATGATATGCTCAGCAATATGGTTGATCCTGCAAGCGGACTCACACTGACAGAGCAATTTGTATCAATGCTCATGGCAATTATGTCTATGATGGCTGCGATACCGGCTCTTATGTTTTTCTTTAAGTTAAAATCAGAAGAGAACAAAAACCGCACTGAAAATTTATATGCCCGTGCGGTTTCCAGACAAAAAGTTTTTATGAGTTACATCGCTGTCGCGGCGATTTTTGGCTCATTCATGATGGTGATTGCCACTGTGAGTCTGTGGGGAGCTTCCGTGCCTGTAATGGATGACCCGATGTCATTCAGTACAGTCGCCTTGTCAGGGGTTGTTTACCTTCCTGCAATCTGGGTCATGATTGGACTTGGTGCTTTATTTACAGGATTAAAACCAGGCATTACAGGCATTGCGTGGGGATATTTAATTTACTCTTTTCTTGTCGTTTATCTCGGAGGACTCCTGCAGCTTCCTGAATGGCCAGGCAAACTGTCACCTTTTGGACATGTGCCGCAAATCCCTGGTGAGGAAATCAGTTATTTATCACTCCTTATCCTGACTGTAATTGCTGCAGTCCTCATTGTTGCTGGATTGAAATTTTATCAGTCACGCGATTTAAGTGGTTAAAAGCACATCGAGAACGAGATACACTCACTTGTCACTTGTGAAAACATGCCTTTCATCCTATGATTAAATGAACATTGAATAGAATGGAGATTGACATTTGAAGAAAATAATTCTGCTCGTTTCTCTTGTTTTAATCATAGGTATTTCAGGCATGTTTTATTTAATCAACAAGCCTGCTGCCTTACCTCCTCAGGCTGTTCATGAAGATATACAATACCCTGCAAGGATTAATGGTCAGCAATATGAGATTTATCAGGACGAAGAATGGAAGTCTTTCAACGTGAAAGGTGTAAATATGGGGATGGCGAAACCGGGTACGTTTCCAGGCGAAGCTGCGATTACTGAGGAGGAATATTCGCGCTGGTTCGAGATGATCAGTGAAATGAATGCCAATACAGTAAGGGTATACACCCTTCATCCTCCTGCTTTTTATGATGCGCTTGCCAATCATAATGCAACTGCGGAGTATCCGGTCTACCTGATTCACGGGGTGTGGGCTGAGGAAGAAAAGCTTACAGAAACACTCGACGCATTTAACAGTGAAAGTACAGAAATGTTTCAGAAAGAAATGACTCATATTGCGGATGCTATTCATGGAAAAGGTGTGATTGAACCTGAGCCTGGACATGCACATGGGACATATACGAGTGACGTCTCTCCATATGTCATTGGATGGATGATCGGGATTGAGTGGGATCCAGTCATGGTCGACAATATGAAGACTCTTTATCCTGATATGGAGGAATTCTCAGGGAACTATATCTCAACTGAGGATGCTGATCCTATGGAAATATGGTTGGCACAGCAATTTGAATTCCTCATAGATTATGAAATTGAACAATATCAGAGTATGCGCCCACTAAGCTTTACGAACTGGGTCACGACAGACAACATCGACCAGCCAGCTGAGCCTTCCGAAGAAGAAGATATGGCAACCGTGGACCCGAATCATCTCTCTGTCAAAGGTGAAGTTCAGGAAGCAGGCATGTTCGCCTCTTATCATGTGTATCCCTATTATCCTGACTTTTTGAACCTGGATGAGAGATACACTGAATATATCGATCATAGAGGAGAACGAAATAACTATGCAGGATATTTAAATGATTTGAAGGAAAGTCACGGCCTGCCAATCTTAATCTCTGAGTTTGGTATTCCAGCTTCAAGAGGTATGACACATAAAAATCCTTTTGGCTGGAACCAGGGCTTCATTGAAGAAAGAGAGCAAGGCGAAATTCTGGTCAGTTTGTATGAAGATATAATGCACCTTGATATGCTCGGCGGACTCGTATTCACATGGCAGGATGAATGGTTCAAACGTACGTGGAACACGATGGATTACGATAATCCGGACAGACGCCCTTTCTGGTCAAATGCGCAGACAAATGAACAGCAGTTTGGCCTCCTCAGCTTTGACAGACACCTTGGAAGGATAAATGGTGTAAAAGACGAAGAAACCACAACTCTTGGCGAATATGATGGGACAATAAAGCAATTGGATGCATTGCATGATGAGCGATATCTTTATCTGCAGCTGACATTTTCAGATATGACAGAAGACTTCTGGCGCGAACAATCACTGGACTTTTACTTCAGCATCCGTCCTGATGAAGGAATTGAGACTGAACAGGGAAAAGCAGACTTCAGAGCCAGAATAAATGGTGAAGAAGGGAAATTGGAAGTAGCAGGAGATTATGATTCATTCTACTTCGATTACGCACAAAGACTCGAGATGATTCCTGCGAATGAAGATATGGATGAATTTCATCCAATCAGACTGGCACTAAACCGGGAATTCACGAGACCGGACACCAGTGAAGTAATGCCTTTTGAAAGCTACGAAACAGGCACGCTGACATACGGTATTGGTGATCCTGATCATAAAAGTTATGATTCTTTAGCTGACTATTACTATACTGAAGATGGCATGCTTGAAATAAGAATTCCATGGATGCTGCTGAATGCACGTGACCCGAGTCAGCATGAATTCATTGGCAATCTGCAGGAAGATGGCATCTCTGCATCTATGATCATTGATGAGATCGGGATTTCAACTGCCGTATTTAACAACCAAAATGAAACAATCATTGAACAAACACCTTTTGAACCTTACACGTGGGAGAGATGGGACCTTCCAATGTATGAAGAAAGGTTAAAAACCTCTTATGATGTGCTGCAGGAATTGTTCGGTACAATTGAATAATAAAAAACCTGAAGCCGCGGCTTCAGGTTTTTTATTTGTCTTTAAGCTGCTTCTTCCTCAGAAATTCCTTTTCGCTGCATATTACCCCATGATCCTTTTTGACGAATGGCTGAAATAAGCCCTTCGCAGCGCCACAGGACTGTTAACGGGCGATACCAGAATGCTTCTGACAGCGACCATAAGAATAACTTCAACAGACTTTTGACATCAGGATACTTATGATACGTCCACTCCTCAAGCAGCACAGCTAAGCTTGAAATGAGTGAACCATAAAGAACGGTAGCCATAAACATTACCAGAGTAATTTCCCAGGAAATGAATGCAAACAAAAGACCTGCAACAATAATAATATAGCCAAGCAACTCGAAAATTGCACTTAGCAGCTCTACAAATAAGTAGTATGGCAGTGCAAATAAGCCGATTCCTTTGTATTTTGGATTTAACAGCATGGATTTGTGTGTCCAAAGCGTCTCCGCCAGCCCTCTCTGCCACCTTCTTCTCTGTGACCTGAGAGAAGCGACAGTTGACGGTGCTTCCGTCCAGCATACAGGGTCCTGAATATATTCAATCCGCTGATCGGACTTTTCATCCTTGATTGATTTATGCATTCTGACAATGAGCTCCATGTCTTCACCGACAGTATTGACTTTATAGCCACCCGCTTTAATGACACGGCTTTTTTCAAAAACACCAAACGCTCCGGACACAATGAGCAGCATATTCATTCTGCTGAGTCCAAGGCGCCCGATTAAAAACGCACGGAAATATTCAATGATTTGCATAAGAACAATTGGCGTTTTAGGCAAAGCAATGTTTTCCACTTCGCTTCTGACAATTCTTGAACCATTCGCAATCCTTACTGTTCCTCCGGTTGCAGTCACTTTTCCATTTGAATCAATAATCGGTTTCATTGTTTTTAACAACGCGTCCCGGTCTAATAAAGAATCTCCGTCAATTGCAGCAAAATAAGGATATTTAGAAAAGTTGATACCTGCATTCAACGCATCTGCTTTTCCCCCATTTTGCTTCTGAATGAGAAAAAGATTGGGGAACAACGTGGACTGATAGGCACGTTCAACCGGCTGTGTATCAAAATAACGGCGGACTGCCAGATCAATTTCCTTCATTCTGAATTCTGCAATGACCCGCTCACTGGTCTGATCGGAAGAGCCATCATCAACCACAATCACTTCAAACTGCGGATAATTAAGTGCAAGCATAGATCTTGCAGTGCTGACAACACCTACTTCTTCATTGTAAGCCGGAACCAGCACGGAAATCGGAAAGGTATCTTTGTTCATAGAAATCTCTTCAATATGAGCCTCCCGATTCAGCTGCCTTTCCTTTCTAATACGAGGGCCGGCAACCAGGAACATGCCAATATATAAAAGAGAGACAGAAGCCATGTAAATGATGATGATAATAGCGACCGTATTCACGATCCAGCTCAGCCATTCCACTATCTGCTCACTCCTGTCTTCAAAGTTTGAAGCTGCCTGGCCATGTCTCTAGCATAGAGATCCTCATGGCCTTCAGCAGCAAATGTCAGCAGAATTTCACCATCCGGCATCTGCTTCAGCGCTTCACACGCCGCAAAACGCACCCACCATTTCGAATCACCAGCAAGCTTCATCAAAGTCGTTGAGTAACGTGTTAACTGCAAGATACCCGACAGCCGCGCACCGTACATTCTTTCCTCCCACAGTTCAGAAGTTAGAAATGGCGCAAGTTTATCCGCTGATGAAATATATCGATACTGGCACAATGCAGCGAGTGCTTTCAATCGAACTTCTTTTTCACTATGTGTAATATGATGTTCAACATATGGAAGATGTTCATAATATCCAGTCTCACCAAAGTATGAAATCATCCCAATTTGAAAGAAAACAGGAATGTCTTTTTCTTTTTTAAGCTCTTCCAGCAAGTCAGCAGGAAGTCTTCTTAACAGCTCCTTAATAAATCCCGTTGAAAAAGTATCATCACTTTTCAACAATTGGATAAGCGCTTTTTCCCCAAAGCTTGCGAGAACCCTTAGTGATTGGCGGTACTCTTCATCTCTTTCCTTCAATGAATGAAAGTGACGCTTCACTTCAGACTGAAGAAGATCCATACGGAAATCTTCAATATAATAAAGGGCATTTACCCGCTCAGCCCAGCTCCCCTTATTCAATATGTCCCGGTAATATTCAGAGAGATGTTTTTCTGCAGTATGCTTCAAACGCTTTTCATCACCCGTACTCTTGATATTCGAAACGTAACCCGAAAGAAGTTTTTCAATTACGCTGATACGGGTTTCCTCATTGGATGGCAAATCAGGTTCTTGATCACCCTCACCTGAAAGATAAGCCAGATAAGGATTCAAAACCCGATGATAAACCTGCTCAACTTCATTGTCTTTTCGGATCACTTTTTGCTTCGAAAACGATAAATATGTTAACAGAACGACCTGCAGCAGCAAAAATACACCTGAAATCCAAAAAACAACTGTTATCATCAGCTGAACATCCTTTCCATCATCCTGTCAATTCTTGATGCAACCTCCCTGACATTAAAAGGTTTTACCATATAATCATCCGCACCGAGTCCAAGTGCTCTTTCAACTTCCTGATCCCCTTGTCTGGCAGTCAGCATCGAAACCAATATATTTTTCGTGCCGTATGCTTCTCTCAGTTTTGACAGCACTTCGATCCCATCCATTTTTGGCATCATTCCATCCAGTAGAATCATATATTTTCTTCCTGCCTCGTACCATTCACCCTGAAGGAAATCTACTCCATTCGCATAAGCCTGAACTTTCACAGAACGGCCACCAACTTTTCCACGTCTTTCAAAATGATCCTTTAACATTTCTCTTACTAATTCATCATCATCAACAATGATCAGGACCATTTGTTCTTCTGCAAGCTGCAGACGGATAACTTCTGTATAACGGACTGTACAATTCCGTCCCTTTTCTTTGGCGTAATATAAAGCCTTATCCGCAGATTCAAGTATTTCTTTGGTGTGCATAATACCATGCCATTCCAACAGCCCCGCTGAAAATCGCACGTTAAATTCCTGTTCACCTGAAGTGAATATGTGTGCGTTAAAAGCATTCCGCCATGTCTGTATTTTTACTTCTGCTTCTTCATATGTCGCATTCGGAATGACAACTGAAAACTCTTCACCACCGAAACGGATCAGCTTGTCTGACGGATCTTTCATCTCCGTAATAATTTTCGCGAAGGCTTTTAATACTTCGTCTCCTGCAGGATGTCCATAAGAGTCATTAACATTTTTAAAATGATCGAGGTCAATCATTGCAAAAACTGCAGATTCCATTTCTCCTTCAACAAGCTTTTTCGTCACATTTAAAATTTCTTTATCAAGGCAGTCTCTTTTTAGAGCACCTGTTAAAAAGTCATTTCTGATTTGTCCAAGTATCATGTTTCTCTGATAAAGTCTGTTTTTCAAAAATGGGATAATTATATTTTCGTTGATCGGTTTGCCAATAACGTCAAGCATACCTGTTTCGTATGCAGCAATCCTCTTTTCATCTGTCAGCTCACTGCTCACTAAAGTGATAGGTGTAAGGTCTTTCCTCGCCTTTTTCATCATTTCACTGATCAGTCCGTCTTCGCCTTCAGATAATAAATCTAAATCTACCATCAGTAAATCCGGAGAAAGGTCGTAGTAGTGCTCCAGACCTTTTCCTAGCGTCATCGCTGTAATCACCTGAAATTCCTGCTCCTCCAGAAAACTTTTCATCCTCTTGATAAACTCCACATCCCGTTCAATAATCAAAATAAAAGGGATTTCTGAAAAGTGCACTTCCATTTCATCCTGCAATTCTTCCAGCTGGTCAATAGCGGCAGCTTCCTGCATGAAAACATCTGCTTGCGAAGGTGTGAAAAACTGTCTCCACTCATTGGTTGTAAAGACACGCTTTCCGTCTTCTTTAAGTACTGAAAGCGCATTGTCCGCCTGTTCAGATAATGCGGTCAGGCCGATTGTTCCAGCCGTTCCTTTTAACCCGTGAAAAAAACGGTAACATTCATCTTCAGTGACAGCATCTTTTGCACTCCACTCCATTACTGTCTGTTCAATTCTCTGATTTAACATGTCCTGGTATTTCTTACTCATCCGCCCACATCCTATGTAAATGTTCGTATTTTTTTCTTCGTTCTTTTTTCCCTATTATACAACTCTTTTAGCGACAAAAAAGAACTTTCCTATATTTGTAGGAAAGTTCTTTTTTGTCGTTAAGGATGAAGTGCCTTCCAGCTTTCCGTATGATGAATGGCAAATCCTCTGAAACTGCTGTAACTTTTCACTTGCTGATAAACCTTTTCCAGTTCACTGTTCATAACAGCTTCGCCTTCCTGATGAAATGTAAGATAATCACCTTCATCTGTGTCACCGGTCTCAACACCGATTGTCACAGGCTTGGCAAGTTGATCACCCACAGCTAATTCATGCAAAGAAAAGGCAGTAATAGATGCTGCTGTGTCACGATACGCCATGATTGTGATACCATCTGTCTGTTTTTGTACCCAGTCAGACAGCAGTCCGTTCCCGTACGTATTTTTATACTTGATCTCATCGAACCAAAAAGGCAGATCTGCTTCAAGACGGATATTCAATTGCGTCGTTTTCACTGAGGCTTCAGTGATCAGTGATTGATAAGCTTTGATCACAGTTGCCCGTTTTGAATTCCATCCGCTGTAAAGATAAGGCTCAACATCAAGGTGAATACCCTTAAAAGCAGACTCCCCGGGAGAAGACGCCTGATAGTGTTCCACCCAGCCGAGTAACTGCCTGAGCTGAAGGTATCCTTTGGGTGCTGCCCAATCCGGTGCTCCATCCAGCGCGTATACTTCAATGTTGCGCTCACTCGCCCCTGTGATAAATGATCTATAGACGTCTGCGGATAGATCACGGTCAATTTGGACATATACTTTCGTCACCTGTTTATCAATTAAAAAATCCAGCGTTTCCTGGCTGCCATCAACGAGTGACCACGGATTCCACAGCCAGGTCGCCTTTTCGATTGTGTCCGCTTTTGCAGGTATTGCCATGCTGCACATCATTCCAATCACCAGTATTAGTGCAGAAAAAATGGTCTTTTTCACGTTGTCCTCCATTCCATAAGGTCTGAGCCCCATAGAATGAGAACCCGGCAGCCAGACAACCATATGATGTACACACAGGCTCACGGCTTTGCGTCCTTCCCTTTCGGAGAAGTTTGCCCTTATCAGATTCAGTTTTTAAAATTATACGACTTTATTTGAAAACAGTCTACGCAAATTTAATTTGCTGTAAAAAAGTACTTATTTCTTTTCAGGCTTAAGGAGCTGCATCCGTTCATTGAATAATGTCGGATAAGACAGAAAGCCCAGCATTGCACTTGTGACAACAGCTGTCGTCAACAGTAAGAAAATAATAAGCAGCTGGAACATAACTGCCTGCAGCGGATCCGCTCCTGCAATGATCTGCCCGCTCATCATCCCCGGCAGCTGTACAAGTCCAATTGTTTTCTGACTTTCAATTGTCGGGATCGTACTTGCCTGAATTGAAGAGATTAATGGACGGTGAATCGCCTGTTTTGGTGTACCACCGAGGGATAGAATCAATTCCGTTTCATCTTCTCTCGTCTCTATTTCAGATGTAAACCTGTTCAGAAATAAAATTGATAATACCATTGAATTACCGATGACCATCCCACTGATTGGAATAATGTACTGTGCAGTTGCCGGGGTAATATTCAGACCCAGAAGAATGCCTTGTGTCAGCACTTCTATAAAGACAAAAGTAACAACCAGCTTCCACGTAATGCCCCTGATCGATACACCTTTTTTACGTGCATTTTGAACAGCAGCTCCAATAATTAAAATGACCATTAAAAAGATATAGAAAAAGTTCTCTGCATCGAAAACGAACTGTAGAATATAACCAACAGCAAGAAGCTGAATAATTGCCCGTATTGTTGCTACAAAAGCATCCTTTTCAAGCCCAAGATTCAACGTCTTGGATAAAATGAGTGGTATCAAAACAAAAATTAGTGATAATCCAAGCAGGAGAAAACTCATTCCGATTCCCCCTTTACAAAGGTCTGTACTCTGGCATTCTGAGGTTCTTTTAACAGGCTGCTCTCGCCTGTTTCAACGAGCTCTCCATCCATCATCACCCACGTATATTCCCCAATCGACAGTGCCTGACGAAGGTTATGCGTAATCCACATGATGGTTGTGCCATACGTTTCATTGATTTTGACGATTAACTCTTCAATTTCCTGTTGTGAAACACGATCGAGTGATGAAGTAATTTCATCTAAAAGAAGGATTTCAGGCTTCATCACCAATGTGCGTGCAATTGATACTTTCTGACGCTGTCCGCCTGACAGATCCTTGGCATTGCGATCGAGAAAACTTTCATCAAGCCCGACGAGTCTGATCATTTCTTCCGCTGTATCAATGGGCATTTCTTTCCCCTGAAGCTCAAATGACAGAGCAAGATTTTTTCTGACTGTGCCTGGTACCATCTTTGCGCTTTGAAGAGCGATACCAACCTTTCTTCTAAGCTCCACGGGTTCATATGAAGAGATTTTCTTATCGTCAATATAGATCTCACCTGAGTCAGGAGAGATCAGTCCGTTGCATAGTCTGAAAAGCGTTGTTTTACCTGCACCGGAAGGGCCTACAAGTGTAGTAATCCGCTTTTTAGGGAACCAGCCGGTGATATTATGTAAAATTTCTGTACCGTCAGATTGATAATCAACATGACTGAACTGAATTGCGGCCTGAGTGTCTTTTGTCATCTTATTTACTTCCTTTTCTCGTATTTAATACTTCATTAAGATCGCTGCTCCCGGGAGAATTTCGCTTTACTGATCCATCCCTTCACGTTCTGGAACAACTGAATTTGAATAGACATTCTTTCAACAAGTACAACTTCTTATTTATAATTATTATAATGTGATAATCATAATAAAATAAAACGAAAAAAGCAAGCCTGTTAGCCTGCCTGATCAGTTTTATAGTAGTGCTGTCATTTTATCCAGCGTTTCCCTGAATTCTTCGACTCTGATAAAACGCGCATCTCTAAAAAGTTCTTTACCTTCAGAAAAAACCAGAATGACCGGAACTGTAAAAATCGTCAGCTTTCCTGCCACTTCTTCATAATCATCTGCCAGGATATGACCAAAAACAACAGCTGGATAATTCTCCATAACATGCTGGATTTTTGGAAGCAGTGCGTGGCAGACACTGCAGCCATTCCTTGAAATATACACTACACTTAACTTTTCATTCATGATGTGATCCAGCTCATCATTTGAAACAATATTAATATAATTCCTCATGAATCATTCTCCTCGCATTTTGACAAATAGAAATGGTTTATTTTGCTGATTTTTCCTGTATGATTAAATTACCCAACTGTCACAATTATACACGGATCTTTATACAGACTGTCAGTTTGAGCTTTTTCAGCATTTATAAACATGCTTTAAGAAGAATTCTGACAATTCGCAACTACGAAAGTTCAGCAAAGTGCGTCAATATTTTCAGTAAGGAGGCAAATAATGTCAGACGAATATAATTTAAATAATGCTCAATACACATCGCTTTATGAGGGATCACAAACACTTTTTCGCATCATTAGCGAAAGGTTGAACGTTAACACTGCGTATATCACACGAAGAGGCAATAATGAAATGACGGTATTAAGTTCTTTTAATGATAAAGAAGAAATTATACCTGAAGGATATTCTGTAGAGTATGGCGGCACCTATTGCAGGCTGATCATATCCAATGAAGACAATGCGATGACTACGCCTGACTTGACGAAAGAGTTGATTACAAGTCAATTGGAAGTAACAGATCAACTCGGTGTGAAAGGTTTTCTTGGTGTTACATTGAGGGATAGAGAAGGAGGCGTCTTTGGTACTTTATGCGTGATGGACAGGAATGAAAAATCCTTCTCTGGTCAGGACATCGAGTATCTGCAGTCACTTTCAGGCATTCTGTCTCATATGATTGAATTTGATCAAATGAGCTATAATATGGCTTATTTGAATGTTCCGATCATACCTATCACTACAGGGGTTTCAATTTTGTCAGTACAAGGTATAGTAGACAGCAGCCGCTCTGAAGTGATATTAAACCATGTACTTCAGTATTGCGCAGTTAATCAGGTACATACGTTTATCGTAGATTTGTCGGGGCTCATTATTTTAAATGACCACCTTCCACATGTAATTTCCGATCTGGCACAAGCACTCAGAGTAATGGGCGTAAGACCACTCATAACAGGAATTACACCTGAAATTGCAAAACAGGATCTGAGAAACGCCCAACTGACCGGCCTTAACATTGAAACGGTAAGAAGTTTGGAGCAGGCAATGGCCGTAATCGGTTTTTCCTTAACTGAAACAAATAACGTATCTCATTGAATAATATGAGTCAGCATGAATGGTGATCAACCGTGAGAAAGCACCCGATTAAATCAATTCCGGGTGCTTTCTTTATCGTTTCAGTGTTGTTTGCCGGGCTGTTGTCCAAAGTAATATTTGTATCACACCCATGATGACGATGATTGTAACCATGCCATATAAAGCGGCGGTATAACTACCCGTATAGTCGTAAACGGCACCAACCCCCATTGGCCCCATCGCTGAAATCACATACCCTCCACCCTGAGACATTGCTGCCCATGCGCTTGCCTGCTGATAAGTATTGGTTTCGATAATCGGAAGCATGAGTGCCAGCGGAAATAAACCTCCTGCCCCAAGCCCTATTAGCAGCATTGCCAACAGCGGATGACCACCTGAAATCAATAAAAGTATTCCACCAAGCTCTACAATCGTACATCCAATCAATGTTGGAAAGACATAGCCATATTTCGCTACAAGACTTGGGATGATAAAAGAAGACGGAATCTGTATTAAGACGAACGCAGTCAGCATAGATCCGGCAGCGACAGAGCCGTAGCCCATACTTTGAATAATAGGAGCTCCCCATGCAGTCACTGAGTAGAAAATGCTCGACATTAACCCGAAAAAGATCAGGATCAGCCATGCCCTGCCGCTCGTCCACGGCAAAGCCGTTTTTTCAGATAATATTTCAGCCTTCTTTTTACCCGGAAAGCGGATCCATACAAACATCGCAGCAACACCGAGTATGGCCCAGATTGCCAGTGCCGGCTTCCAGCTGCCGACTGCTTCGTAGACCGGTGCTGAAATCCCGGTCGCGCTTCCTGCCCCGATTGCCATTGATACCGTATAAACCCCCACTACTCCAGGCTTTGTCGGAAAGTACTGTTTGATAAAGCCTGACACAAGCGGTCCTGCGATCCCGATGCCTACTCCTGCTAAAAATGCTGTGACAATTAACAGAGGGACTGTGCCAAAAAAACCTCTTAATGCGGTTGCAAATGTAATCAGCATGAGTGAATAAAAGATTCCGCGCTCAAGACCGACACGCTCACTGATTTTAGTCGCAAGCGGTGCAAAAATACCCATACATAATACAGGCAGCGTCGTTAACAGACCTGCCGTTGTCCCGCTCATACCAAGATCCTGTTGAATCGTCTCCAAAAGAGGTGCCACTGAGGTAATCGCGGGTCGAAGATTAATAGATACTAGAAATAATGCAATGATTAAATACCATATTTTCATCATGTCACCTACAGGTTTTCAATAATAAGAGCTTTGCCCATGGGCAAAGCTCCGAACTTAATGTTTTCTATGTTACTCCTTTTCACAGGAGATCTCTACCGATATTGCAGTTAAAATGACCTTTTTCGACGTGATGCTACTTATTGTTCTTCTATCAAATTATAGCAGAAAGACTAAAGGACAAATGTCCTGATCTGCACACCATGAATCATCTCTCCTCTTCAGAACTGATATGATGGAGAAAATACATCTCCCCTATTGAAAGGAGAAATATATGATTATTATCGGAATAGATTTATCCGGACCTGCTAATCACAAGGATACAGTGGCCTCCGCTTTTTACATAAAAAATGACCAGCTATTTTTAAAAAGATCCGTTGAAGGGGCTTCAGATCTGGATATTCTTAATCTTGTTGAAGAATGCCTGGCTGAGGGAAAGGTTATCCTTGGTATTGACGCCCCTTTATCTTACCAGGATGGCGGCGGGGATCGCCCTCAGGATAAGGCGCTCAGAAAAGTGATGAAAGAAGGCGGGTTGAACGGAAGCTCGATTATGACTCCTACAATGACAAGAATGGTATATATCACGCTGCGGGGAATCCAATTGTCCAGGATGCTTCAAAACCTGAGCCAACATGTAAAAATAGTAGAAGTTCATCCCGGTGCGGCGATTGGCCTGAGAATGACGGACCCCTTTCCAGCGCTGCATTACAAAAAGGATGATGATATGAGAGCAGAAGTTTATGGCTGGCTTATCGGTCAGGGGTTACATGGAACTGATACCCTCGCTGACACGACTCACGCAATTGATTCCTGCGGTGCTGCTCTTGCGGTATGGCATTATATTGCGAGTGATAAACAGCCGGTCTGGGTACATGAAAACACGTCAGCAGCACACCCATTTGTGATGTGCTGCTGATCAGGATATCGTATCTGTTTTATCGTCATTCATTTTCCCAATTACTTTATATACGAGAAGCAGCAAAATAAACAATACTGCTGTTCCATACCATGGCAGTTCATGTATGGCACCGCCAAAAGCAGTGTAAATCACTGCCGGCGCAATGACACCGATCGTGGAATACATCATATATTCTTTTCTGGTCTCCGTCATTTCCATTAAATAAAATGACAGCAGGTGAAAATGCACAAACGGCATAATGCGAAGCACCATAATTTGTGCCACTGATAACTGACGATCAGGCAGCATTTTGCCTTTTAACCTGGAAAGCTTTTGTTTAAACGAAGGAAAACGATAGATTAACACATAAGATACAAAGCTCATTAAAGTAAGGCCAATAAACGATAAAATTGCTCCTTCAACAAAACCGAACAACAGCCCGCCTGCCACACACACTAAAATGACCGGTAAAAACAGCAGTGGTCTGATTAAGTGAAGCAACACAAATAATGCAGGTCCAAGCCATCCTGACTCCTCTATTAAATACTGGACTTCCGCCAGTTCTTCCACTTGGATCCCTCCCAGTTGTTGTTGCGTCATGTTAATATATATGGTTAAAAACATCATATAGTCTTTCTGACTGATTTGCACCATGAAAAAACCAGATCTGTTAATAGATCCGGTTCAATCTCTATTATGATGTTTCCACCTTAGACTTTTCAAGTGACACTCCCTGAAGGCTTGTTAAAAGATTAAATTCAATTCGTGCCTTAGGTTTTAAAAAAGACGGGTTGTAATTAAACCTTCTCTACAATAAAGGTGCGCTTCGACTGATAGGATGATCCCTTACTATGAAAACCTTCATACCAGGAAACGACTCTGTATTCCCGTGCCGGCTCAGTAAAAAGTTGGTCTTCATTGGATATAAAAGCAGGATATCTTCATTAACAATAATCTCTTGCAGTTCTTCGCCAGTATAATTTCTGCCGGGCTCAAGTGATTGGGTCATCGTACCACTCATTTTTTCAAATTTGTTCGTCTTTTCCCAGTTCACTGACACTTAAACCAACTACAGGCTGCGTTCAGTTTGCAACTTGCGGATATAGCTTTGAGCTTCTACCTGATTCAGTCCTGTTTCATCCCTGACAAACCGTACAATGATTTCCTGGTCCTGGCCGCTGCGAATCAGGTTAACCACCTGTTGTTCAAGCTTTTTATCGTTGCTCAGTCTGCCCGCTACATCCTGATGTATCTTTTTATTGTTATTCATGACGACTACAATAATTAACGCAAGCATCATCAGCGTCATGATCAACGCTACATATACCATAACTAACGCCCTCCCTGAGTGTTATTTTACATCAGGAAGGGCGTTGCAGGAAAGATCGTTATTCTATTTCAACCGTCCAATTGAAATCATCGGGACGTCTTCCTGTCTGTACACCGGTGATTGTGTCATACAGCTTTTGTGACAGCTCTCCGATGTCGTGGTGATTAAACACCATTTTTTTATCTCCCCAGTTCAACTCGCCGACTGGTGAAATAACCGCTGCAGTTCCTGTTCCAAACGCTTCTTCGACAAGTCCCTGTTCATAAAGCTCATATAACTCATCAATCGCAATGCGCCTTTCCGTCACTGGTACATCCCAGCTTTTCAGCACTTCCAGGATTGACATACGCGTTACACCTTTTAAAATACTGCCACTCAGCGCAGGGGTGACAACTTCACCATTGATCTTAAAAAAGATGTTCATACTCCCTACTTCTTCAATGTAGCGCTTTTCAATGCCATCAAGCCAAAGCACATCAGCATTTCCAGTCTTTTTTGCGCCTGCCTGCGCCTGATAGCCCGAAGAGTAATTCCCTGCCGTTTTCGCCATTCCAGTCCCGCCTTTTACTGCACGTGTAAACTCTTGTTCAACGTGAATCGTCACAGGCTTCAGCCCACCCGGAAAGTACGGTCCAACAGGAGATAGCAGAATCATCATGCGATAGGTCTTCGATGGACTTACCGCAAGATTTGGCTCAGTGGCGATGATAAAAGGTCGAATGTAGAGTGATGTCCCTGGCGCTTCCGGAACCCAGTCTTTTTCAAATTCAATGAGCCTTTTCAAGTATTCCAGCACCTGCTTTTCATCGACAGGCGGAATACTTAAACGTTCCCCTGAAAGGTTCAGGCGCTCGAAATTCTTTTCCGGTCGGAATAAAAGAATACGATTGTCCTTTGTACGATAAGCTTTCAACCCTTCAAAAATCGTCTGTCCATAATGAAAAATCATTGCTGCGGGATCAAGTGTAATCGGTGAATAGGGAGTAATCCTTGCATCGTGCCATCCTTTGCCTTCTTCATACTCCATTAAAAACATATGATCTGTGAACGTTGTGCCAAAAGGAACCGCTGCAGATGGCTTCTCTTTCAGCTGCTGGCTTTTAACAATTTCTAAAGTTTGTGTCTTCATCTCGCAAAACTCCTTTTCAGTCTCTTTATTTGAACCATTTTACACAGAAGTTTTACCGATTGAAAGTGCTAAAGTGAAAAAATTCAGAAAAAAGTGTTTTTTTGATGCCTTCACCGCCGCTCAGGTTATAATCCGGCAATGTTCGTTGAATATCGTCGATAGTTCGCGCAAAAATAAGTACACTTCAAGCTAAAAACCTTAATGTCCCACGCATATCTTCACATCTCCGACACTTCAGGACGAATCACCCACAAAAAAGCTCTGCCCGACAGCTTAAAAACTGCCTGACAGAACCTCTTAGTCATCTTTTAAAACCTTATCCACAAACTCTTTCAGCACTCTTGCTGTCAGCCCCCAGATCACCCGACCCTCATAGTGATAAAAGTATTCTGTGTACTGTCTGGACTGCCACTGATATTCACGTCCATTCGCAATCAGTTCATATGGAAAACCGTCTTCGGGCTTTACTTCAACGCGAATAATATGTTCATCAGGGGTTTCATTCAGGAAAAAGGACAGCGGCACAGTAAATACTTCCTCTACCTCTGCCGGATTCGGTTCAATTTCAGATTCCTGATCCAGAAATCCGGCGTACGTGCTGATCGTCATACCAAAAGGTGATAGAAGCTTTCCAAAGGAATAGACACGGTTAATAGACGCGTCACATAACCCCAGTTCTTCCCGGGCTTCACGTACCGCCGCACCTTTTGCACTATCGTCTTCCCGGTCTACTCTGCCACCCGGAAAACATATCTCTCCAGGCTGTCTCCGCATTGTCAGTGAACGCACTTCAAATAACAGATGCAACCCGTCTTCCTTTTTAATAAAAGGAATCAAAATGGAGTAATGGCGCACTGCCTCTTCACCAAGAATAATGGGTTCATGTGCCTGAAGGCGTTCTATGATTATGTGTTCTTCCATGTCATCAGCCCCGCAACTCTTTTTCTTAACTATATCAGAATTCCTGAAATATCAGACACCAAACCACTTTTAAATATGCTGATTAAAACTGCCGGTTTGAAGAAAACGGTGTATCAGCCTGGCAGTCTCCGGTTGATGATGGATCCGTTTATGATGGTAGGGAAGAATAATAAAGTCTTTCAGACCGGGCATCCAGGCTGAAGACGTTTCAACTCTTCCGTCATTTCTCTGTCTAAGCATTTTCCCAAGCAAAAGACCGGCGTGATCTCCGGCAATCGCCCCAATTTCTACATTGGATGTTACAAATGAATATTGTTTAATAAACGTTGGGGTAATGGAAAGCAGGGTTTTGTATATAGAGGTGAATGGGCGAATGATGTGTGCAGTACCTGCTAAGCCGCTTCCCTGATTTGGCGTTGCAATCAGTACAGCCCGCGCTACTTTCTCAGCACATTGCAGATCTGAAAGCACTTTCCGAATCACGATCCCGCCGGTGCTATGTCCGATTAAATACACTTTTTCGCCGCTCATTACTTTATCTTTTAACAGTTTTGAAAGCACTTCTGCAGCTCCATCGAACGGATGATACCGCAGTTGAAATGAAAGGGTAATACAGTCATACCCCATTTGACTGAGGCAGCGCTCGAGCGGATACATATCTGAAGCTTCCTTGTTGAATCCATGAATGAGAAATATCTTATCGCCCATTTGCTCTCCATCCCTCCAGTCCAATGACAGCTTCGTATTTGTTTTTCACTCATTATATTTACATAACTCGATTAGTGGCGCAAGATTGCTGCGTTACCGGACATAAATAAAACTGCCAGCATATGTGCAGCTGGCAGTTTTTTATGTCTGGCTTCGAAGCGCAGCACCTGACGAATGTCTGATAATCAGTTCAGGTTCAACAGCTACAGTGCTTGACTCAATATGATTCTTAATCAGATCAAGTAAAATGTGCGCTGCCATTTTACCCATCTTTACTTTATCCTGTCTGACAGTAGTCAACGGTGGTTCAACATATCTGGCTGGAAGAATATCGTCACAGCCGATAATCGATACATCATCAGGTATATGAAGACCACGTTCCTTTGCAGCTTTCATTGCGCCAATGGCCATTAGATCAGCACTCGCAAATACTGCCGTCGGCGCATCTTCCTGATCAAGCAGATGATTCATTCCCTGATAGCCGCTATTTTCAAAGAAGTCCCCTTGATAAAAACAGTTTTCCTTTATAGGAAGGCCGTAATACTGCAGGGTCTTTTTAAATGCTTTTAATCTGGAATCTGCAACAAGGGATCCATTCGTTCCGCCAATATAACCAATTTTCCGGTGACCGTTCAGATAGAAATGTTCGACTACCTTCGCGGCGATACTGTTACTGTCACTCATGACATAACTTGAGAAAGGGCCTGTCAGCTCGATATCAATGCCAACACAAGGGATCGGGCTCTGATCCAGTTCATAGACGGAAGATTCCACTTGATCTCCCGCAATAATGAGACACCCGTCCACTTCAAAGTGCTGACAGCGGGCGAGATAGTTTTCCCGCACTTCAAAGAACTGTTCATTAGAAAACAGGATAAGGTCATAACCTAACAGACCAATTGTTTTCTTAAATTCGTTCAGTACTTCAACGAACACCGGGTGAGTCAAATCAGCATTTACCCGGCCGGCGAATACAACGCCGACCACATTGGTTTTCTTATCATTGATCATTCTCGACTGGGATGGACGATACCCTTCACGCTCCATAATTTCAATGACGCGTTTTCTCGTCTCCTGCCCGACATCGTCGTAGTTATTGATTATCTTTGAAACCGTCGCCTGAGAGACGCCGGCTAATTTGGCGATATCTTTTATGGTGACCTTCATTTTTCTAGACTCCCCTGTCCTCAGCCCATTCAACTCTTCACCGCTCCTTGTGTAAGGCTGCTGATAAAGGCTTTATTGAATAGCAGGAAGACAATGATTAATGGTACTGTTGCCCAGAATGTACCTGACAATATCATACCATAATCACGACTGTAGGAATCATTTAGCGCACGAAGCGCTACCTGTAAAGTATGGCTCGACTGATCCTGAAGAACGACTAACGGCCATAGGAAATCATTCCACACGTTCATGAACACAATGATGCCAAGTGTTGCAAATGCAGGCAGGATTGCTGGTGTCACAATGTTCCAGTAAATTCTGAAAATCGAGCATCCATCAATACGTGCCGCTTCAATCAGCTCATCAGGTACAGCTTCTTTAATATACTGACGCATCCAGAAGATCCCGAACGCATTGATCAGACCCGGCACGATGATCGCCTTCAAGTCACTCAACCAGCCAAGCTGACTGATAATATAGTAGGTTGGAATTAATCCAAGCTGAGGCGGAATCATCATTGTAATCAGAATCAGCACAAACAGTACGTCGCGTCCTTTGAACTTCAGCTTCGCAAATGCAAAGCCCGCTAACGAACATAAGAAAAGACTGCCTGCAGTAACGGCCACTGATACAATCAGTGAATTCAACATAGCGCCAAAGAAATCAATCTGTCCGAGTACATTTGTGAAGTTTGTTACAAGCTCAGGACCTGGCAGAAGTGCCGGTGGCGTCTGATTGATCACGTGGTTTGGCTGAGTCGCCATCACGAACATCCAGTAGAACGGGAATAGTGATACGAGACCGGCAAAAATCAGTAAGCCGTAAAGGATAAATCTTTTTGAATCCTTTTTAGGTTGGTTAACTGTTGTGTCTTTCATTTATGCCTTCCTCGCTTTCCCGCGGCCAAGCCGGTTAGTAATTAAAAGATTTAGTACTGAGAACACCATAATGATGGCAAACAGTACGATTGCTGTCGCAGAAGCTGTTCCAAAGAAATTGCTTTCAAAAGCATCACGATACAGGTATGCAACGACAGTGATACCTTCCACTCGAAGGTTTCCATTGAAGAAGATCAATGGTTCAGTGAAGATTTGCAGTGAACCGATCGTTCCCATAAATACTGTGAATAATACAAATGGCTTCAACATCGGCAGTGTGATATAACGCAACTGCTGCGAAAGTGTCGCACCATCAATTTTTGCAGCTTCATATAAATCATTTGAAATACTCTGCATCCCTGCAAGGAAAATGATCGTGTTATAGCCGACCCAGCGCCAGAAAATCATGGCTGCAATCGCAATTTTTGCGCCCCATTCGGACTGTGTGAAGACAATCGGGTCTACACCGAACAGACCAAGGAAGCTGTTTACTAATCCGAAAGATTGATTGTTAAAGATAATACTGAACAGAATTGCCACGGCAACAATTGATGTTACATACGGCATGAAAATCGCTACACGGAATGTATTACGGAAGCGAAGCACTTGAGAGTTCAGTGCATAAGCCAACAGGAACGCTACAATCAGCTGTGGGACAGTACCCATCAGACCAATTACAACAGTGTTATAAATTGATTTCCAGAAAACAGGATCATTAAAAATGATTGTAAAGTTATTGAACCCGTTATACGTCATTTCTCCAAGTCCGTTCCATTTAAAGAAAGCTAGATAAAAACTGAACAGCATCGGGAACAGGCCAAAGATCGCAAAAAGAATAAAGAATGGTGATATAAATAAATAGCCTGCAATACTGTTTCGTTTATCCTGACTCAAAGATCGCCTTGATTTTCGTCCATTATGTTTCTCGGTATTTGATACCATTTACAAGGTCATCTCCTTTTATTAAAAAGGGCAAGGAACCGGCTAAAGCGGACCTCACCCTTGATGAATCTTATTTACTCACGCTCAAGACGCTGTTCAATTCTTTCCATTGCATCTTCCCACTCCTGGTCAGGATCTCCACCGCTGCTTAATACGTTATCAAGCGCTGTCATGATTTCACCCTGGACAAGCAGGTAGTTACGTCCTTTATAAACGTCATTAACTTGTTCAGCAGCTTCAGCAAATACTGCCGCTGTATTAATACCGCCGAAGTACTCATCAGTGTAGTTTACAAACTCTTCTTCTTCATATACTGACGGTGTTGAAGGGAATAGTCCCATGTCTTTAAATGATTCAAGCTGGTTTTCAGGAGAAACCAACCACTCGATGAATGCATACGCCTCTTCCTGCATTTCTGATTCTTCAGAGATTGTCAGGTAAGATCCGCCCCAGTTTCCAGCACCTTCAGGCATTGTTGTGATCATCCAGTCTTCAGAATCCGGCGCGTTACCTTTTACTACACCTTGCATCCAAGCTGGTCCTAGAAGTGTTGCGTAAGATCCTTCAGCCATACCCTGGCCCCATTCCGGTGTCCAAAGCGGCATGTTCCCAACTGCATCTGCCTGAATCAGGTCTACAGTGTAGTCGTAAGCTTCACGAATTTCAGCATTTTCTTCAACGATTAACTCATTTTCACGGTTAAAATAGTGCTCAGTTGCCTGGTCACGCTTTGCATTAAAGATAAGCTCTGCGTTATCTACAACCGGTTTGCCTGTTGCATCAACAATCTCTTTTGCAAATGTTGCGTATTTATCCCAAGTGTCCACTTCAGCAGCAAGTTCTGCCGGATCAGTTGGGTAACCTGCTTCTTCTACTACATCTTTACGATAGTACATTGCAGTTGGTCCGATATCTGTCGGAAGTCCGAATTGGAATTCACCGTCAGCACTTCCACCAACGTTCCATACCCAGTCAAGATAATTGCCCTGAGCATCTTCAGCACCAAGGTCATATAAGTTAACAAAACGGTCCTGCGCTTCACGGTAACGCTCGATCTCCCCAACCTCGATCATCGCAATATCCGGTGCACCCTGTCCTGCAGAAAGAGCAGTAAATAAGTTGTTGTGGTGATCGCCCATCTCAGTTGTCTGGATATTGATTTCTACATCAGGATTTTCTTCCATGTATGCATCTGCCAGTTTTTCATAGCCAGTTGTACCAAATACCCACATATCGATTGTGCCGTTACCGCCACCGCTGCCACCGTCGCCTGAATTTCCATTTTCCCCTTCATCACCTGAACATCCAGCCAATAACGCTAAAACTCCCCCAGCTACAAGTCCTGCTTTTAGTACCTTTTTCATTCCTTCATCCCCTTAATTATATTGTTGTTGAATCTTTAACCCATTGTTCAAAATAACCTGTTGGAACCATTTAGCGCTTTCTTTTGGAATTCTTTGCTGTGTTTCAAAATCCACATATACAAGACCAAAGCGCTTGCTGTAGCCGAATGCCCATTCAAAGTTATCCAGGAAGCTCCATGCGAAGTATCCCTTCAAATCCACTCCTGCGTCAATCGCATCAAGACATGCATCAAGGTGCTCCTCTAAATATTGAACGCGCTCCGGATCCTGAACTTCTCCATTTGTTACTTCATCATCATAAGCGGCTCCGTTTTCAGTGACATAAATAACCGGATTCTCATAATCTTCTTTTAATCTGATAAGCAGATCGGATAATCCTTTTGCGTGAACTTCCCAGCCCATTGCAGTACGCCTGTGACCGCCGCTCTCATGTCCGGCATCAAGCCAGTCACCAGATTTGTGAGTTAAATAAGAAATCGAATAATAATTAATACCCAGGAAGTCAACCGCTGCTGAAATGGTTTCCAAATCACCATTTTTCACAAAAGAAAAATCGGTATAGACACCATAGTGCTGAACCATGTCAGCCGGATACTGGCCTTTAAAGACAGGATCAAGGAACCAGCGATTCAGGAAACCGTCCCATCTGACAGCTGCTTCTTTAGATGAAGCGCTTTCTTCAAATGCGTAAGAAGAATTCAGGTTCAATGTAATACCAATTTCCCCCTGAAGCTTTCTTTCTCTAAAACGGTTAACAACCATTCCATGTGACAACAGCACGTGGTGCGCAGCTTTCAAAAATGCCGGTATATCACGGTATCCTGGTGCATGTTCACCCGAACCGTAACCAAGCCAGCTCACAACCCATGGCTCATTGTGTGTAATCCAGTTCGATACTCTGTCACCAAAGCGGTCAAAAATTACATCGCAATAATGTACAAATTCATCGACGATGTCACGGTTCATCCATCCGCCTTTATCCTGAAGCGCCTGCGGAAGATCCCAGTGATAAAGTGTGACAGCCGGTTTAATATTACGATTTTCAAGTTCCGTCAAGAGATCTTCGTAGAATTTAAGTCCTTCTTCATTTACAACACGGTCGCCATTCGGAAAAATTCTTGACCATGAGATTGAAAAGCGGTACCACGGAACATTCAGGTCTTTCATTAGCTGAACGTCATCTTTATAGCGGTTAACATGATCACATGCAACCTCTCCGTGATCCCCATTCATTACCTTACCGGGATTTTTACAAAATTGATCCCAGATTGATTCTCCTCTTGTTTCTCTTCCACCTTCTATTTGAAATGAGGAAGTAGCAGTACCCCATACAAAATGCTCCGGAAATTTTCTCATATCCACCATCCTTAAACTTACGAATATATTTCGTTATTAATTTAGATTAAAGTAAAATGTTTCGTTAATTTGGATTCTATACTCAAAATAAAGCGCTGTCAATAGTTAATAATCAGTTTTTTATTGTTTTACTTAAATATTTACGAAACATATTCGTAAATGAATAAAAAAACCGCCACACCGGGGTTTCGGTGTGGCGGTTAATGCTTATTGCATATTGTATTTCTTCTTGAATCTTTCAGCACGTCCATCTTTATCAGCGAACTTCTGTCTGCCAGTGTAAAATGGATGTGTGTCAGAACTTACCTCCACTTTTAATAGAGGATAGGTATTTCCATCTTCCCACTCAATTGTTTCATTAGAGGACTTAGTCGAACCAGTCAAAAATTTAAAACCATTGTTTGTATCCATGAACACTACTTTACGGTAGTCCGGGTGAATGTTTTGTTTCATATTAATATTACCTCCCTTAAATAAATCGTAACCGTTACGTTTTAAATTAAAACATATTTTATTTACCTATGCAAATGAATTGTTTTCAACTGAATCTTACACAGACTGAAATTTCACGTTTTGTGCTAAACTTAAAGGTAATGACTAGATTTGAAAGGTTGATACACATGACAAACACAGTAAAACTAACTTCACTTTCTTCTAAAGGAGGCTGCGGTTGTAAGATTGGTCCCGCTGACCTCTCACAGGTATTAAAAAACCTTCCACTGGCGGATGCGAACCCAAATTTACTGGTTGGACTTGATACGAGTGATGATGCAGGCGTCTACAAAATCAATGATGAAACTGCGCTTGTACAAACACTTGATTTCTTCACACCGATCGTTGATGATCCTTACGATTTCGGACAGATTGCCGCAGCAAATGCGATCAGTGATGTGTATGCAATGGGCGGCACTCCACTGACAGCATTAAATATTGTAGCTTTTCCAATTTCAACACTGGATAAAAGCATTTTGACAGACATTCTTCGCGGAGCGGCTGATAAATTAAAAGAAGCAGGCGTTACGCTTGTCGGCGGGCATTCAATCGATGATCAGGAACCAAAATTCGGACTTGCCGTCACAGGAACTGTTCATCCGGATAAAGTCAGAGCAAATGCCGGCGCAAAGCCCGGTGATAAGCTGATTTTGACAAAACCGATTGGTGTGGGTATTTCCACGACTGCACTCAAAAACGGTTTATTAAGTGAAGAAGAGACGAAGAATGTCACAAAGGTGATGGCCACTTTGAATAAGAAAGCGGCAGAAACAATGGCAGAATTCGATGTGCATGCCGCGACAGATGTGACAGGATTCGGGCTGCTCGGTCATGCTTCCGAGATGGCAGCAGGCAGCCAGGCCGGTATCCGTATTAACAAAAAAAATGTACCGGTCTTACCTCGCGTTCGTGAATTAGCCGAGGGTGGCACCATTCCCGGAGGAACTAAAAATAACTATGCTCATTTAGAAGGAAATGTGATCTATCCTGATGATATGGACCAGCTGGACCGCTATATTTTATGTGATGCAGTAACATCAGGCGGACTTTTAATTTCAATCAATGAGGCTGAAGCAGATAAACTGCTAAAAGAACTACAGGGTAACGGTGTTGATGCACATGTTATTGGAGAAGTTGTCAGTGATCACCCAGGGAAGATCCTGGTTCATTTATAAGTTGGAAGGTGAACAGTTTTGACTAGAGAAATCACTTTAAATGATTTAATGGAAGCACACGAAAATAGTGAGCGGGTTCTGGTAGACGTGAGGTCCCAGGGAGAATTTGAAGAAGGTTCCATACCCGGCAGTGTGAATATACCGGTTTTTAATAATGAAGAGCGTGCAGAAATCGGCACAATTTATAAGCAAGTAGGTCAGGAAGCGGCAAAAGAACGCGGACTTGAAATATTCTCTGCTAAATTGCCGGAATTCGTTAAGCAATTTAGAGAATTAGGTTCTCCCGTATCAGTTTTCTGTTGGCGCGGCGGTATGAGAAGTAAAACTGCCGCTACAACTACGGAATTGATGGGTGTGGATGTGAATCGTCTCACTGGGGGAATCCGGACTTACAGACAATGGGTTGTACAATCTCTTGAAGCATATGAATTTAAGCCGCAACTGCTTGTGTTAAACGGCTATACCGGCTCCGGTAAGACGTTAATTCTTAACCAGTTAAAAGATCATGGCTACCCGATTATGGATCTTGAAAAAATGGCTGGCCATCGCGGATCTATTTTCGGCCAGATTGGACTGGAGCCAAGCAATCAAAAGAAATTCGACTCTCTGCTCATTACGGAACTCAGGAAATTGAAAGAATCTCCCTACATTTTCATTGAGGGTGAAAGCAGAAGAATCGGACGCGTCCATATGCCTGAGTTTCTTCATGAGAAAAAAGAGAAAGCACCTCAGCTGTTTCTGGACCTTCCAGCTGAAGTCCGTGTACAAAACATCATGCAGGATTATCAGCCTGAACAAATGCCAGAACAATTTATGGAAGCATTCGAAAAAATCGAACGGAGAATTCATACGCCAATTTCCCGGGAAATACGTGATCTTTTGACAAAAGGCGACTTTGCAGAAGCTGTGCGCCTTTTGCTCGTGCATTATTACGATCCGCGATATGAGCATTCAATCAGCTCGCAGGACGGAAATCACCAATTTATTAAGGCTGAATCAATGGAAGAAGCTTATGAGAAAGTGAAAGCAGCTGCAGATTCATTCCGCTATACCTCAAGCCGCCAGTAATCAGGGCAGGTTTGGATGATTGATTAAACGTTTTTGGCAGGTGATGAGAAATGAATGCTCTCTGGGTTGGACTTGGCGGATCAATAGGAGTTTTACTTCGCTATACTGTTAACCTGACTATTCAAAGCAGCTTTCCGTATTCAACGCTGCTTGTTAATTTACTTGGGTCATTTTTATTGGGCTTTCTTTCTACAATCCCACTCAAACTGAATCCACACATCAGGTTAGCATTGACAACCGGGCTGATCGGTTCATTCACGACACTTTCAGCAGTAAGCGCGGAACTCTTTACTTTCCTGCAGGCAGGGTACTATTTATCTGCAATTTTATACTTCCTATCAAGCTTAATTTTCGGATTCACCCTGGCTTATATCGGCATTTTTACTGGCAGAAAAGTGAGGGGTTTAAAATGAATCTATTATTGCTCGGACTTGGCGGCTTTTTCGGTGCTGCAGTTCGTTATCTTTTATCGTCATATGGCAACCAAAAACATTCATATATTCCTGCCGGGACACTTTTTGTTAATCTGACAGGATCTTTTTTTCTCGGAATCACGATTGCGATGGAAGTTTCATCATCCGTAAACGTTCTTTTAGCAATCGGGTTTTTAGGCGCTTTCACTACTTTTTCAACAATGCAAACTGAAGCAGTCAGGCTCTTTGATGACCAAAAGCGCATAATGGCCGCTTTTTATTTGCTCATCACATTGATCGGCGGCACACTCTTTGCGGCATTGGGATTTTACCTCGTCATCACGCTATAAACGCGAAAAAATCCCTGACTTCAGTCAGAGATGTCCGCAATTAACTTTATATGGGGAAGAATATTAGCTGTCTTAATCGCCAATTCGGGTAGTTGGATCCTTTTCTTTAAGAAAGCCGCTGTCTTCCCGGCAGTCACTACAATGCAGCAAAATAGCGGTTCAATTCTCCGCAACTCCACCGTTGTTTTACGTGGTCACAAGGATAATTTACCCCTGTATTTGATAGTTAAAACCACTTCGGGCACATTCGTTCTATTCTCCCAGGTTGAACTGCCAAGAGATACCAAAGCGGTCGATTAACTGTCCATACAGCTTACTCCAGAATGTTTCCTGAAGTTCCATTTGAACAGTTCCACCTTCACTTAATTTGTTAAATTGAGTTTTCAGTTTCTCCGCGTCATCTAACACAACAGCAAGGGTAATATTATCACCTTTACGCAGATCCGATCCCGGGAAAGTATCAGAAAACATGACATTGCTGCCATTAATATTCAACCTGGCGTGCATGACCCTTTGCTTTGCCTCTTCAGGCAATGTGTACTCAGGGTGTGGCGGCGCTTCACCAAATGTCATCACTTCCGCTTCGTCAGTTTCAAAGACTTCCTCATAGAATTTAATTGCATCTTTAGCATCTCCGTCAAAAACCATATATACGTTTATAGACATTTGTCATCCCTCCTCCTTCAACCATTCGTCACTCTTAAGTAAAAAACCTTCCATTACTTTATTAAGCTACTAAAAAATGTAGAATGGTTAATGATAAGCAAAAGAAAGGAAGAAAACGCTCTTTTTCTTAAGCGTCATCTTCCTTTTAGCTGTAAAAAGTTTTATTGTAACCTAGGTTCATTGCAGCGGAAGGCGTGGACTCCGGGACGATTAGCCTGTCAGCAGAGACCCCGCAGTCGAAGACGAGGAGGCCTGATGGGACCAAAAAACGGTCCACGTCCGGAAAGCCTACGCCTGGAGCGTAAATGAACCCGCCACTTTTAGAGACTTTTTCAGTTGCCTCTTACTTTATGTCTGGCGTCTCTTCAATTAAACTAAAGAAAAGTCCAAAGGAGCCTGACCCATGGATCAAAAAGAAATCGAAGCTTATATTATTCAAAAGTATCAGGAAGACGAGCAGATCATGGTACGTATCTTCATACAATGGTGTCATGAACGGGACTTGAACCCTGAAAAAATCTATCATGAAGCTTATCCTTCCCAGCCACCTAACAAGCTGCTTAAAGAGCTGACTGAAGAGAAAGAAGCTTTTGAAATGACAATTGATTCAGGTACGCTGATCAATGTATTGCAGGTGTTTGGCAATGATGACCTCGCACATACAGTATCAGCATACGCAAATAAACAATAAACAGCTTCAGACTGCTTTAAGGAAGCAGTCTGAACAAATTCTCCCATTCCTCAGGAAGCTGTCCTGCACCAATCTCCCTTACCACATCATCATCAGTTGTAATAACTACTTGCCAAAAAAGATCTGGCTTTTCTTCTTGTAGACTCTTATGATGCTGCAACGTTTCTATTTTCAAATATGAAAGTTTTTTCTTGAGCTTGTCTCTTTCTATTTCACTCATAGAAACCGGTTTGAAATCGATTTTTCTATAATTTAACATCCCTGTCCTGCGGGTATTCATTTCTTCAAAATTAACAATCGTTCTATAGGAGGTCCCTTTGGAATCTGCTATTTCAAATTCCATTTGTTTAAGGTTTTTATCCCTCATACTCTCACTCCCATCTTACATTGTTCTTCAAATATTTTAACAAACACTTCAAATGCTCTCCACGGGACAAAAAGGTGTTTTTACAGTGACCTAAAATGAAACTTTATACACCTTTTAGCTAATATAAACGTGACATAACTCCCTATTCGCTTTATGATAGAAATAATTATTATTTACTTATATAAATGGTTGCGTGTTAAGAGGAGGAGAAGTCATGAATCACTTGAAAGCGGATCCCCAGTACCTTTTTGACTTTTTCACAGGTCTTTATAAAATGGTTTTCCTGATGGAAGTTGACTCACAGGGATATAAATATATGGACGTCACAACAGAAGCCGTAAGACTGGCGTCACTTCCTGAAGATTGGAAGGGACGCTACCTTCACGATATTTACGATGAAAAAATTTCGGCTCCGTTGATCAGCCAATATGATGCAGCCGCCTCTACAGGTCAACCTATCTTCTATTCCGATCAAATGAACAAACTCTCTAATATCACGGAGTATGCCGCTTCAGCCCTTATGCCTATTACTGATGAACATGGGCACGTGAAGTATATTATAGGATTAACAAATGATCTTTCAGACTCAACCTCCGCCAAACTGCTGGCTTCTATAGAAAACATCGATTATTTAACAGGGCTCCCAAGCCTGCTTCAAGTTAAATCAGAGCTTTCAAAAATTGAAAACAAAAGCATTTCTATTCTGTATTTAAATATTGATCGATTTAAGTTAATCAATGAGTGGCTTGGAATCGAAACAACAAATGAACTACTCAAAAAGATTGCTAAAAAAACAGCTGACACCCTGCCGCCTGAGTCTATTTTAGGTCGAATTGACGGAGATGAATTCATCATATCCATCACTGATTATTCTGAGGATGAAGTAAGGGCGCTGGCTGAAAATATCTTATCAGCTTTATCAGCGTTTTCCTACAAAGTGAACGGTGTTTCAATTCCGGTTACCGGTTGCATTGGCATTTGCGTCAGTCCGGGACACCCGAATTCATTAATAACAAATGCCTGTGCAGCAATGATTGATGCAAAGAGAGAAGGCAGAAACTCGATCCGTCTTTTCAAGAAAGAAAACCAGCTTCAGGAACATATAGATGAAGTCATTATGGAAGCTGAGCTTCATAAAGCGCTTGAAGAAGATGAACTGACAGTGTATTATCAGCCAAAGTTAAATACTCAAACGAATGAGGTTCATTATGAGGCACTCGTACGTTGGTTCAGCCCTGTACTGGGGACCGTTTCTCCACTTAAATTCATTCCGGTGGCGGAAAAAACGACGCTGATCCAGGATGTTACAAAGACAGTTGTTCGTAAAGTTTGTCAGGACTTAAAAAAATATCCTGAGCTTTGTGCTTCAGCCAGAACATCTATCAATCTGTCTGCCGTTTTATTTGAAGCAGACCTGATCAATCGTCTTTTTATTGACGTCATAGAGGCCTATCAGACTGATCCCTCGAAAATTGAAATTGAAATCACAGAAAATATGTTAATGAAAGATCCAATCAAAGGAATTGAAATTGTCAATCACCTGAAAGAACTCGGGTTCCGTGTAGTGATTGATGACTTCGGCGTCAGTTATTCATCCTTGAATTACTTACGGAACTTCTCTCTTGATGGGATTAAAATTGATAGATCCTTTATTTCACAAATCGATCAGCTGGATAGTGAAAAGGACATCAGTATCGTACATTTTATTATTCAGCTGGCTAAGAAACTAAATCTTCATGTGACTGCTGAAGGTGTTGAAACAAAAGAACAATTTGATATTTTAACCAGTCTGGGCTGTCATGAAATCCAAGGGTATTATTTCAGCAGGCCGCTCCCGGTTGAAAAAATCCAAAGCGCACTGGATCATTTTTTTAATTATATTGCAGAGCAGGAACAGACAGTTTTGGAAGTTGCGGTCAGCCAGGACATCTCGAGCGAAGACAAGCGTCTAAAGGAAATCGAAAGGCTTAATATTCTGGATACCCCTGCAGAAGAACGTTTCGACCGTATTACCAGAATCATTAAAGAAAATTTTCATGTGCCCATCTGTTTTATTTCTATTATTGATGACCAGAGACAATGGTTCAAATCATGCATCGGGCTTCCGGAACCTGTTCAGACTACACGTGAAGCTCCACGAGAACAGACACTGTGTGATTATGTGATCCAGCAGAAAGAACCCCTGATTATTGAAAGCCTGGCAGCTCATCCAGAGGAAACAATACAGGCATTCTTTAAAATGAGCGGTCTTCAATTTTATGCAGGCATTCCAATTTCTTCACAAGGAGAGATCATAGGTACACTCTGTATTACAGACTACCTTCCACGGACATTTAATGACCATCAGATTCAAATGTTGAAGGATTATACAAAATGGGTTGAAACTGAACTGGAACTGTATAGCAGGCAATCATAATCACTCTTTAAAAATAGGATGGGACATAAGCTGTCTCATCCTCTTACTCGTTTCGCTGCGCTTCAGGCGGACGCTTTCCGCGCGGCCGGCGGTGAGCCTCCTCATCGCTTCGCGCCTGCGGGGTCTCACCTGTCCGTCTTCTCGCGCTGGAGTCACCGCCTTACGCTCCGCTACACTTAGATTTTAATATAAATATTGTTTAACTTAACAAAAGAGTTTGTTTTGTCTCAGCCTCTTTTTTAATCTACAGTTTTTAACTCGTAAACACGTGCTTCATAAGGCTTTAACTCCAGCTTCTGAGGCAGTACAGATCTGGCTTCAGCATCAACTTTATAGTTACCGATCACCAGCCGGGCAGCTGTGTCTGAAAACGTATGTGGGCTTTCTGCAGAAAGGTTTTCATCTGAGTGGTTTAACACAACCAGCCACGTTACATCCTGATGGGTCCTCTTATACATATAAAGCGGCTCTTTTCCTTTAGACAGATCCTCGTAATTTCCATATACCATAACAGGATGTTCTTTACGGAGCTCAATCAGATTTTGGTAGGTGTAAAAAACCGAGCTTTGATCCTCAAGCGCTTTTTCAACATTGATTTCATGATAATTAGGATTTATTTTAATCCAAGGTTCCCCATTAGTGAAGCCGGCGTTCTCCTGGTCGTTCCACTGCATTGGCGTACGTGAGTTATCACGGCTTAACAGCAGCAGATCTTCGAACACCTCTTCAGGATCTCTCCCTTTCCCTACCTCTTCTTTATACTTATTCTTCATCGCAATATCATTGTAATCGTCAATCGAATCAAAACGTACGCCCGTCATGCCAATTTCTTCACCTTGATAAACGTAAGGCATTCCCGGCAGCGTATGAAGCATAATACCAAGCAGTTTGGCTGATTCAACACGGAATTCACCGTCGTTCCCGTACCGGGTCACTTGCCGGGTATGGTCGTGATTATTTAAAAACTGTGAATTCCACCCTTTTTCATGAACCCCTTTGTACCAATTCTCCTGAATCTCTTTATATTTAGGCAGATCCATGACAGGCATTTCATCGGCTACCTGGAAGTGAAAAAGCGTATCTAACTCGTTACGGTCTTCGTGCACGTACAGGAGTCCGGTCTCAGGATTAACAAACGGAATTTCTCCGACTGTCATCACATCGTAATGGGTCAACACTTCCCGATTCATCTCCTGAAGATACTCATGAATACCCGGGTTATCAGCCAGATAACTGATGTGATCAGGATTTGCAGCATCCGGGAAACCATCCTCTTTTGCAAGCAGATTAATCACATCCATTCTGAACCCATCAATGCCAAGATCAAGCCATGAGCGCATCATTCTGTATATTTCCTGCCTTACCTCTTCATTCTCCCAGTTCAGATCAGGCTGTTCTTTCGCAAATGAATGGAAGTAATATTCACCTGTCTGATCACCCTTCGTCCACGTAGAAGGCTCAAAGTATGAACGCCAGTTATTCGGAGGACCGTCTTTTTTCCCCTCACGCCAGATGTACCAGTCTCGCTTAGGATGATCTTTAGAGGATTTTGAATCCAGGAACCATGGATGCTGATCTGACGTATGATTGACTACAAGGTCCATGATCACTTTCATTCCTTTATCATGAATGGCATGAAGAAGTTCTTTAAACGTCTCCATATCACCCGCTTTCTCCATCACAGATTCATAGTCTGAAATATCATAGCCATTATCACGGTCGGGTGATTTGTAAAATGGATTGAGCCAGATCACATCAACGCCAAGATTTTTTATGTAGTCCAGCTTCTCCAGCACACCTCTGAGGTCTCCATATCCGTCTCCATTGCTGTCATAAAAGCTGCGCCAGTATACCTGGTAAACAACTGCTTCTTTCCACCATGTTTTCTTCAAGCGAACCCCTCCTGTATATTAAATGTAGATTCATTATAACCGCTTACATACCAGATTGCCTCCTGAAACCATTATAACTATATAAAGGAGTGTTCAGATGAATCCATGGGACAGAAGATTTCAAAGTGAAACGTATATTTACGGGAAGGAACCGAATGAATTTATTGTACAGGCTCAGAGTAAGCTGAACCTGAAGAAGGGCAGATGTCTGGCGGTGGCTGAAGGCGAAGGCAGAAACGCAGTGTATCTTGCCGGGAAAGGTCTGGATGTCACAGTGTGGGATTACGCTGAGGAAGGATTAAAGAAAACACAGGCGCTCGCAGCTGAAAAAGGTGTGTATGTACACACAGCACTTACCGACCTCACTGCAGCACAATGGCCTTCAGAAGCCTTTGATACAGTCGTAAATGTATTTGGACATGTTGACCCTGCAGGACGAACTTCTATGCTTAGGGGGATCAGGAACGCGATTAGGCCAGGTGGTTATTACATCAGCGAAGTTTATTCAAAACACCAGCTCCCATACAAATCCGGTGGTCCGCCAAAAGAAGAATTTCTTTATGACGCGGCAGACATGCTAAAAACCTTTGAAGACTGGAAAATCATCCACTTTTTCACCGGAGAAGTTGTACGGAAAGAAGGAAAACTCCATAACGGACTTTCGCACGTGATACAGATGATTGCTCAGAAACAATAACGGTTAATGGATGTTCCACGTGAAACAAAGAAAAGCGGAGGCGAGCGCTTAGGGGCGTATGCGGTGGACCGAAGCGATTAAGATAAAGGAATCACGGTGAACGCAGTGAGCCGATGATGACTTATCGAAATGAGCTGAGGGAAACGCACCAGCCCCTGCGGTCCGGAGCTGGACAACAGAAAAGCACTTCACGCAACAGGTGCAGGAAGTGCTTTTTTATCATCATCACTTATTTCTTCAGCACGGCAAAAGTCACGATTCCCGCTGCGAATGGCAAAATGGCTACAACTCCAATCGCAGCACCCAGTCCAAACAAGTCAGCTGTAAAGCCTGCTAAAAGCGCACCAAATGCGTATCCGCTGTCTCTCCAAAAGCGGTAAACACCCATAGAAGACGCACGCCATGATGGATCTGCATAATCTGAAACAGCTGCCTGCAGCACCGGATAGACCATTGCGGTGCCAACCCCAAGAAGAATGGCGCTGATCGTCCACATCACAAAGTGATGTGAAGAAAGCAGTAACCAAAGCGCACCCGCTTGTGTAACCATACCGGCTGCAATGAGTATCCGCCTGCCAATTTTGTCACTTAATGCACCCGTAAACAGCTGAAAAAATCCCCATGCTGCCGGGTATACTGCAACTAAAAATCCAATCCCGCCAACGGATACGCCGGCACTCGCGAAGTACAGAGGGAACAGTCCCCACGCCATCCCGTCTTTCAGATTGGTTGCAAGACCTGCAAAGCTGATGGCTGACAAAGGCTTATGCTGCCACGTTGTCAGTTTGAATGCCTCAACAGAAGACATTCCAGCACCGAATTTATTCTGCACTGCAAGATGCTGTGACGTATCTTTTACTTTCAATGACAATAATAGACCAATTACTGCAATCCCGATTCCAACCACGAATGGCTGATAGGATGAAGCCATGAAGCCGGTAATCGCTGCCAGCAAGGCCACTCCGATATAACCCGCAAATTCATTGACACCGGCAGCCAATCCCCGCTGTGTATCGCCAGCAAGATCCATTTTCATATTTAAGGTCATAGACCAGGCAAGACCCTGATTGGCACCGAGCAGCACATTAGCAACAACAATCATCCACCAGGCATCGGCAGTTAAAATGAGTATCGGAACGAACAAACCGAGACTCCAGCCGGCAATCAGAACCTGTCGCCTGCCAAACCGATCAGCTGCTGAACCGGCAAAATAATTCACAATAGCTTTGGAGAAACCAAAGCTTACGATAAACGACAAAGCAGCACTCGTTGAAGTGATGCCGAATTGTTCTTCAGCAAGTGATGGAAGAACTGTTCTTTCAATGCCTACCATTGAACCGACAAACAGGTTTATGACAGCCAGCAGAATAAACTGCTGTTTGTTCTCTTTAATTCCATTAACGACTGTCATATTTAAGTCGTTCCTGCCATTTCCACTCATTCACTCCGGCATCAAGTAAGTAAGCACGGCACCCCTGTTTTTTCAGGATCTCTACTGCCTCAGCTGCGTAAGTGCAATACGGACCTCTGCAATATACAATGACTTCATTGTCGTATTGAATATTGCTGCCTTGCCGCAATTCATCTATCGGTTTTGACATCGCATGTGGCAAATGCCCATATGCATATTCTTCGCTATTTCTGACATCTAATAATGTTGCTTCTCCGGATCTGGCACTCTCTAAAACTTCATCGAGATTCCGGGAAGGTTCACTTATATTGATCACTTGATTCTTCCACTGACTGACCTCTTCAAATCGCGCTTCAGCTGCAAACCTTAAAGATAAAATCAATGACCTGATCTCTTCATCCGCAATTTCATAAATGACATAGTTCCCTTGTTTTTTAAATTTAACCAGTCTGGTATCCAGAAGCGCCTGCAAGTGCTTTGACGCATTTGCCACACTCATTCTGGCTTCTCCGGCCAAATTTTCTACAGTTTTAGGGCTCTGAGTCAGTAAATCAAGCATCTCTATTCTTTTGGGACTGGACATCATTTTCCCGATCTTCGCTACTTCACCATAGACATTGTCTTTGAATTCTCCACTGTTCATTTGTTTAAGCTCCAATCTATTCAACTAATTAGTTGAATAATATCACCTTGAGCATCAAATGTGAAACAGTTAGCTTGAGGGTCATCCTTTAGCAGTGTGCAAATCATTTGAAAATGAGTACTCAAAAAACACTTTGTGAAACACTGAACAAAAAGCTTGCATTTCAAATCAAACCGTCATATACTTAAATTAATCACTAATTGTGAATAATTTCACAAACTATTATTAGGAGGAGTCATCAATGAAAATCGCAGTCATCGGAAGTACTCACGCTGGAACAGCAGCTGTAACGAATATGGCCAATATGTATCCTGAAGCAGACATTACAGTCTATGAGAAAAACGATAATGTGTCCTTTCTTTCATGTGGTTTAGCATTATATGTAGGTGGGGTCGTTGAAGATCCGCAGGGACTTTTCTACAGCTCACCTGAACAGTTGAAAAGTCTTGGTGTTACGATGAAAATGCAGCATGCCGTGCAGAAAATTGATACTGCCCGTAAGCAGATCAAAGCATTGAACCTTGTAACTGGTGAAGAAGTGAATGACAGCTATGACAAGCTTGTGATGTCTACAGGCTCATGGCCAATCGTTCCGCCAATTGATGGCATTAAGCTCGATAACATTCTATTAGCAAAGAACTTTAAGCAGGCGAATACAATTATCGAAAAATCACGCGACGTAAAACATGTAACAGTCGTTGGTGCAGGTTATATCGGTGTTGAGCTTGTAGAAGCATTTCAGCAGGCTGGTAAAAATGTAACGCTGATCGATGGTGTAGATCGCATTCTGAATAAATATCTTGATCAGGAATTTACAGACCAGGTAGAACAGGCATTCATTGACCGCGGCGTAGAGCTTCGTCTTGATGAAACCGTGACACGTTTTGAAGGTGAAACATCTGTTGAAGCAGTCGTAACAAATGCGGGTCGCGTTGAGACTGACCTTGTCATTATGTGCGTCGGCTTCCGTCCAAACACAGAGCTTTTAAAAGGAAAAGTAGAAATGCTGCCAAACGGGGCAATTACAGTGGATGATTATATGCGCACAAGCGATCCCGATATTCTGGCTGCAGGGGACTGTTGTGCAGTGAAGTATAACCCTACTGGAAAAGCTGCTTATATCCCGCTCGCAACAAACGCAGTCAGAATGGGCACGCTCGTTGCACGCAACTTAATTGATCCAGTCATGAAAAACGTTGGTACACAGGGAACTTCAGGGCTCCACATCTATGACCTGAATATGGCATCAACCGGCTTAACTGAAACTAGTGCACAAGCTGCGGATGTTCATGTGAAAAGTATCACAATCAATGAAAAGCACCGACCTGAATTCATGCCGACCGCTGAAGATGTGATGTTAAAAGTCAGCTACCTGCCTGACAGCCGCAAAATCATCGGCGCACAGGTACTTTCAAAAGCAGATGTCACACAATCAATCAATACACTCAGCGTCTGTATCCAAACAGGCATGACAATTGATGAGCTCGGTTTTGTCGACTTCTTCTTCCAGCCGCACTTCAACCAGCCATGGAACTTCCTGAACAAAGCAGGGCTTGCTGCAGGTGAGTCACGTAAAGCAGAGCTTGTGTGACGCAGTGATGGCTTAATACTGTAAAAAGCGCACTTTTAGACAAGTGCGCTTTTTGTTAGGTTAGTTTTTAAAACATGTGCAGCCCGCTCCCGGAGGACTGTCGTATCATTATCATTGGATCACCGCACCGCCTGCAAAAATCGAATCATCTACTCGACAGCATCAGTCAGAGTACGCGGTGAGCCGGTTACTGAAAAGAAGCTAGAACAGTTATGTCCCAGCTTCTTTTATATTACTTTTCAACCAGCAATAAAACGTCCCTCATCAGTTCTTCCCTGTTCACTCTATCCTGATAAGTTGCCATTGCGTAAGTGCCGCGTATCTGATGACGGTCGTCTACCAGATAGAGTGTCGTGCTGTGTGCAATCGTCTGATCAGCCAGCTTCACTCGCTGCATCTGAAACTGCTTAGCGATCTCAAGCGTCTCCTCTTCTGTCCCCCTCAGCCAGCGCCAGCTCAACACATCGGCATCAAAAGAACCTGCATACCGCTCAATCCGTTTACTCGTATCTGCCTCAGGGTCCAGTGTAATAGAAATGAATTCTACTTTATCTTCAAACACACCCTCTGCCTCCAGCTCGCCATATACCTCTTTTAAATCACGCATCGTGAATGGACAGACATCAGGGCAGGCAGTATAAAAAAATGCGACAACTTTTATCCGGTCGTTATCTGAAGTATAACGTTCCCCAGTTAAAGCGGAAGTCAGCTGAAACGGCTCAATCGTTTTAAGGACTGGGAGTGAGGTCTGCAAATACCAGACACCCCACACACCACCAACCAACAGGATGATAAAAAGTCCCGTATTCAACGCTTTCACTTTGGATCAGCTTTTTTCATTTCAAGAGGTGGTAAATGTTTCTGCATCCGCTTATAAACTCTCAAAATCCCCCACATACCGAGCTCTATATCCCAGCGGATATTTCCGGAACGATAGAGATAGTCGCCTGATAATCCGTACCAGCCACCGGCACCATAGTGAAGCTTCAAGTCTGCTGTATGACCTGTAATGATTGGCCCGTCAAATGATTTCACCTCTGACGTCAGGTCCATTGCGTCAGCGTTCCAGTAGTGTCCGTGCAAACGGAAAGTGTGGGCCCGCCTGCGTTCTGATGGATTAACAAGCCTGATGGTGACAGGATCACCCGGATACGCTTCAAACACCGGAGTAGATGGGTCACCATGGGCTTTTGAGCTGAACAGCCAGGCAGTTTCTTCATGCCTCTCAAGTCTTCTGATCAACCGCTCCGTCCGGTAATTAAAGCCCCTAGATCCCTGGTCATACGTATCAAACAAATCCTCTTCTTCAGTCTCACCCAGAATACCGTCAGCCGGGTCTATGATCAGATTTCCTTTTTTGTCTTCCAGCCTCACACCGTCATGCATCACGAGGACATACTCTCTCGTCTCTGGTAAAAACGGATGTTTTAACACAATGGAAGATGCTTTGTTTTCTTCGGTCAGATAAACGGGATCAAGCATTTCTGACCCTCTGGGCTCTGCGATTAAAATGCCAAACGTGCCGAGTGACCGGTGATTTCTGATATCTGTCATATCCCACAGTCCACTCGCACCAAAGGCGTGATCGATATACCAGCGATACGCGATCGTTTCACCAGGACCTGCTGACTGGTCAAAGTTAAAACCTGCAGTCTCACCTGATGACGTTTTTACATCAGCCAGCACCAGCTGTGGATGAAGCGAAATTCTTAAGGATGGCGGGTAAAAAGCCTGCTCTTTCACTTCCGGATAAGGCCACACCCCATCTTCAAACGGAAAGTGACCAGGTGTGAGTGCGTTCGTTAAATGAATTTCCACTTCTTCTCCTGCATTTACGCGAAGAATAAGCGGTTCCGGTGCTTTTAGACCGTTTAAAATAGCGTCTATATCCTCTTTATGTGCGAAAACGATGCCGTAAGGATCGTGCTCACCATATTTACTGTAGTTTAATGGCACATGGAAAGCAGTGATATCAAAACGTCTCAACGGTGCTTCCGCAGATGCAGGACGATCGATTTCCGCTGCTTTAACAGGTGGAATTCCATCAGGTTCAGGTAACAGCAAAGGTACAGGGTGACGCTGCTTTTGATCAGTTAACTGAATCAGCCCTTCAACCGGTTCATCGAATGCGCGAATCAGTCCCCACAGCCCATTCCATAAATCTTCTTCAGTCGCAAATGTCCATAAATAATCTCCTGCATGCGTAGCGAGGGTCTCAAGTGTAAATGATTCTGAGATACCAATATGCTTTTGCGATTCAAATCTTGTCTCCACATCAGGACGCTCTGCTTTCCAGCGCATCCCATGAACGTGAAAGCTGTGCGACTCTTCCTGCGCACCCTGGATCAGTCTGATTCTGAGCGGATCACCTTTGTAACATTTAAAAACAGGAGTGATTGGATCTCCATTGACATATGAGCTGAAGGAATACGCAGGGTCACCTGGTCCTTTCAAACGAAACTGCAGCGGTTCGCATTTATAATTGACTCCAAATACACCTGGATCATCCTGCGAGCCCGGATAATCAGGTGGCTGAATTGGCTTGCCATCACGATTATATAAAAGGGTGAAGTCCTGTACGAATAGAGAAAGATCCCGGTAATCTGGAATCAGCGGGTGAACCGCCGTTATCTCAGTTCCTTCTACTACAGGCTCTCCGGTTTTGGAATCAAGAAACGTTGTAAAGCGCGGATGGATGACGCCCGATCCGAACACACCGTGCTGTTGATAATGGGCAGCAAACAAATGGTCATGATAAAACCATGCTTTCAACTCCACATCCGCATAATATTCGTAATGGATTGTCTGCCCTGTCAGCACACTTGAATCATAATTCCAGCCTACGTTTGCCCCGTCATTGACAAGACCATCGAACTTCATAAAGTGGATATGAAAACCCGCTTCATACGTCCGTGTAAACATCTGAAACACATCTCCACCAGCAATTTCAGGGAGAAGGTTTGTAAAAGCAATTCTTACACAGGTGCCTGCAGGCGTATGAATGACAAGCGGTTCAGGTTCTTTTTCACCACTTAGAACAGCTTCCAGGTCTTCATCAAGGACAAAAATTCTCCCCTTCGGATCATGCCAGCCCTGTCTGTTATAAATGATCGGCAGCTCAATCGCAGAAACCCTGTATTCGACAATCGGTGCTTCCGGATTGAACCCGCATGGATCCGCAAAGACGGCACCAGGTCGCGGATTCTCAATGGCTGCATTCTTTTCGAGCTGGGTCAGTCCTCTTCCTCCTTCAATTCCAAGTGGTGGACGGGGTGCTTTGAAGCCCGGCTTACCTGGAATAAAGTTTGGAAATCCCGGCTTATCCTTAGTCGGTTTTGGAGGTTTCGGCCGGTCAGGAAGCGGCTGCAGCGCTTTAATCCGCGTCCCGTCCGGATAGTACTGAGTCCCGTCCTGAAGCGTATCAAATATCCGGTTCATCCCCCACATACCCGCTTCAAAATGAGGATACAGGTGACAGTGAACAATCGCATCTCCAATGGACCCCTGCATGCTTCCTAGCCCGTAAAGCGGTTCAATATCGTACCAGGATTGCGGGCTGATACTCTGTGCGTCAATAATTTCAGCATCTGCATTGGAGGGATCTTTCAGCCATTGATGGACGTGATAGTGAAATACATGCGTTTCTTTCACTCCGCTGTGCACAAGACGGACAACTGCCGGATCACCTTTATACCCTCTTAAAATTGGCGTTGCCGGGTCACCGAACACCCATGAATCATGGTGAACCTCTTCCCCGTCACACTCCGGACATACTACGCCTTCATCAACGAGCTTCTTGCGATTGCCAAGCGGCTCATAGCGGTAATTCACCGCATGAGTGGACTCGCTTTGTTCATTGGTCATCAAATTGATTGGTTTATTTCCTGTTAAATCATCAGTTTCCATTTCATCATGAAACAGCCACGCATACTCACGAAATGAAGGCAGAAACGGATGATGAATGTCTGCAAACGGGCCGCTTGTAATGGGTCCCCCTGTCTCTGGATGTGTCCACCACGAACCCCTCTTCTGCACAAAAAGGGCACCAAATAACCCATTTCCATTCGATCCTTTTTCAGTGCTCGAAGGGTTTCCCAGGTCTGAAAATGGATAAGTACCCGGGCGATTCACCTTGAAATGGTACGTCGTTTTTTTACCTTTTTTGACAAGTGAGGAATGATTGAACCCCACTTCTGCACCATCTGAATCCATGACATCATAATCTGCTTCCTCCATATGAATACCGGCTGGAAAAGGCAGCTTATTTTCAAACAGAATCTCAATGTCATCACCGGCATTTGCTCTGATGATTAGCGGCTGAACAAGCTCTACAGGTGTGAACGGATTTTTCTTCACAAGTCGTTTTACTTTTCTCTCATTTTCTTTTAATACATACATCATGCCATTTGGATTGTGATCCCCGAATTGATTCAATACAATTCTGATTGGAATGGCTACAATGTGAAAGAAGCGCTTCACCCGTCACCACCCGTTTCCTTTAAGTCGGGAATCGCCGGCCAACCGTCTCTTTCAATATAAAAAACTTCAATATCATGAATATGAAGATGCCATTCACGATTTTCAAGCTCTGCTACATTCGTCGTTTCCACACTCAAAATCACATAATCATCCATTACCTTAATAATTCTGCCAATAAAAAAGTATGGAAATGATGAGGTCATAGCAAGCATTTTTGCACCAGCATGTTCTGAAACAAATTGAATCAGTCCCTCTTCATGTCTTTCATTAGACGATAAAGCTTTCACTGCTGAATCCTCCTTTTACGTAAGTGGAAATACTTTATCCGGGGCAAAATGACGTGTAAAGTGAGCGATATTTTCCAGTGGAATATTGAGCGGTACAGGAAATTGAAAGAATGGTGCTGTGACCATTTTAATCGTGACCGGATCAAGTGTCAGGTGCCCTTCCCCGACTTCACGCAATGTCCCGGCAAAGATTGGCCTGAATGTCTGACCGAATAAATTAAGCTGATCTGATCTTGTCACGACAAGAATAGATTCACCGATCAGCATTCCGAGCTCTTCTGCCCATTTTTCATTTGATAATGCCATATGATTCTCCCTTTCTTTTATTGACCGTTCATTTTATTCACTAAGTCAGCATCAGTTCTATTTGAAAAACATCAGCTAAAAAGAAACTTCTTTATTATTTTAATTTCGTGGTAATTAATTACTTTTTCTTCTTTTTTTACTGTTAATACTAAGCGTTCTTCTTCTGATCTGACCAGTTTACCCGAGTAAATCAGACCGTTTTGCATCTCCACTTTAAATCTGTTGCCTTTCCATCGCTGGAGACTTGTTTTCAACGTTTCCCGGAAGAATAAGCCCTTCAGTTTAGATCGCTTTGATACGGTCGCACCAAAATCCCTCAACAGCTTTCTCCTCAGGTCATTATCGAAAAAGACGTATTGGTGAGTACTTGCGAATTCAGGAGATCCATAAGGTACCTTCACCTCTGAAATCCCGCTGTAAGGAATCCAGGCCTTTGTGAAATAGCTTGTCAAAATCACATGGTCTCTGCCGATATCCTGCACTCTGCCTTTACCGGTTTGATCATTTTTGTAGATCACTTCTACAGCCTGATTCCGCTTTTCATTTAAAAAAGCCTGAAGCAATAAAATTTTTCCTTTTTCAGCATTGTATTTTAGCTGCAAAAACACATTAGCTAATGCCAGATAGCGCTTTTGAAGCAGAATTTCTTCTGAAGTCCCGTTCCCCGGGGGCGAAGGATAGGATTCTTTTTTTTTTGAAGGGGCTGCTGCGATCCAGTTCTCAACATCCAGATCTGAATACACTGTGATCCTCCTTTCTATACAATTTACTATTATTTTATGCACAGTCAGGATCATTGGAGTGGGTATCACGAGTAAACGGAGCAGGCCATACAATAAAAGATGCTTTCGAAGGGGGCACATGCTGATGGTATTCATGCTTTATCTGCATATTGTGATTACCGCAGTCTGTTTAAAACGGTTTTTTACGTTGCGGGACCAAACAGGTTTTCATCTTGGCATGAACATTGCCATGATGACAGGGGCTTTTACGGGGCTGCTGACAGGCATCATCCTGATCGATTATTTTCCGTTTTACTTTGTATTTATTACGATGATTTCTGCTGTTGCGGGAGCTGTCACAGGGGTTGTTACAGGACTTTTTTATGATAGTCAGACGGCACTGACCGGTCTGGCGAATGGTTTTATGATGGGGTTAATGGGGCCAATGATTGGGGCTGCTGCAGGGTTTTCAATGCTGACAGTCATACTGGAGATTGCATTTATTTTTATGGCCTTCCTGGCTTTAACGGCTGTGCCGAAATCTTAAAGGATGTGAACTTTGTGCCTGAAATCATCTTTCTGTCTGCGATTTTACTCTTGGTCTTTCATACTGTTCTATTATTTAAAAAGAGATTCACCTTAACAGAACGCTATGCAAATACCGTCATTGCAGCCATTGCGGGAGGAGCAGGTTTAACCTTGTCACTATCAGGCGCGCTCATTTTTAAAGAAGAGCTGCTGTGGATCGTTTTTGGGATCTCAACGCTGTCAGGGTATGTGTGTGGCACGTTATCCGGGCACACTTCTGCCTCAGTTTCAGGCGCAATGAATGGAAGTCTAGGGAGTGCAATGGGAGTGATGCTTGGAGAAGTCCTCTTAAACCCTGCGCTGTGCGGCCTCCCTATACAGGAGTGGCAATTCGTGATGCCTGTATTTTCAATGATTTATTTCGTGATCACGAGCCTGCTGGTCTTCATGACGTACCGTTTGCCTTAGTACGCCATCCCTTCATCATCTATAAATATGGTTTCCACCACCGTGCGCTGGAACTTCTGACCTGAAGGCGTTGTCCCTTCCACCTCTACTGTCATATGATAGGTTCCCTCTTCTGAAGGAAGATTCACAGCTTTTCCACTCTGTTTAAAATTGCGCTGCTGCCCCTGACGCTGGTCTTCTCTTCCATCGCCAGGTGTAAAACTGATTTCCGTGGACATATCAATGTCGGCATGTCGTTTGGCTTTTGATCTGACCTCAAAATTTGTGTTGAGCATCCAATTCTTTTTATTGTCGACATCCTCAAGTACGAGCTGTTCATTTAACGATGAATCAAACGTCACCATCAGTGCATAGGCAGATTCTTCGTCCGTAACGGTTTCCGCAGTCCATTTCCCTGCTGCAGGTTCACTGATGTCGATCGTGTGGTGATACGCCCCTTCAAAAAACAACGTGTGATCTTCTACTGCTGTTACCCGATATTCCCGGTCAGATCCGTCCGGAGATTTTATCGTCACCCTATCATGCGGCGTTGCGCTCATCCAGTTGATCACAAGGTGCTCCGCTTCCCGTTCCACATAGAAGCTCTCTGATGCTTTACCTTTTTGCTTTCCGCCTCTAACAAGTGAATCAAGCGGTTTACTTTTAACTCTCCGCGGTTCCATTACGCCAGAGGAAACAGCAGCTTTCTGTGTTGTTAAATAAGGCTGGAAAATAGAAAATGTATTGTAGCCCTTATTGATTTCACTGTGATTCCAGTCCCCAATGGCAAGGGTTGTGCTGTATGGCAGCTGTGAGCTTGCGACTGAAACGACACCATCATTCGGTCCTGAAATAAAGTTGCTGCCAAACCAGTAACTGCTTGAAATCGGAGCGTTACGCGTTCCTGAAAGCGTAAAATAACGGTTTTGCGAAGCTTCATAACGATTGTCTGTGATAGAGCGGAAGTAATTCATCACCCCTGTCTGAAGACTTTTTGTACCTTCACTATTTCTTCCGATCAAACCGGTCAGCCATCCGAGTGACATACTATTCGCAAGATCAGCAAGCTCACTTCCATAATGAGGAGAACTGAGCGTAATGACGTTGGAGACCAGAGGATATTTGTTTTCATGAATGAGCGCGACCTGTGTATCAACGCCTCCTTTACTAAAAGCCACAATGACGAGCTTTTTACCGCCAAAATGAGCAGAAATCTCTTCAAGCTGTTCTGCAAGCATGGCACCATTCTCCCAATAACTCTTCGGGGTACCTCCAGAATCATTCAACTCTACAAAAGCTGTCTGGTAACCAGCCTGTAAAGCACGGTCATACATATCGTTTCCCACGTACCATACAGTCGAATTGTTTGTCAGTCCCTGCACAAAAACAATTGCCGGCTTATCAGGATCTATGTAAGATGGGTGCTTCCCAATGCTGATCGTTCCGGGAACAAGCGATTGTCCAGGCGTTTTAAACTGTACGGCAAATCCGTCATAAGGCATGAAAAGAAGCAGTACAACAATAAAAATCATGGATAGTGTATACCTCATCGAACTCTCTCCTTTACAAGGTTCACCTGAAAACCCCGAAACCTGGCCACTTTAGAAATCCTGTATGGTCAAATCGTTTCCTGTTGATAGTGTGTGTTCGCGTAACAGGAGTCATACATTGAACAAAACGGCCGCGGAAGTCAGGTTGTCGCAATGAGTTTCGGATTCTTAGCAATCTGTGCGATTCCGGTAGCGATACATCTGGGAACTTGTAGCAATCACAGGCCTGAGCGGTAGCAATCACAGGCCTGAGCGGTAGCAATCAGGCATTTCTGATGTCCTGTCCAACAGCAAAGTTACTGCACCACATCCTCTTGATGCGCTCAAGAAACTAAAAGACAATTTCCCAACTGCATAAAAAAAGCCGGGCATCTCAGGCGATGTCCGGCTTTCATTAAGCTATTCTTTTTCGATTTTCTTCGTACTTCTAACCGTATCAATCGGGCGAACCATTTTCTCGATTTCTTCTCGTTTCGGCTCAAGAAATGGCGGCAGTGACAGCTTTTCACCCAGCGTCTCATATGGTTCATCTCCCATAAAGCCGGGGCCGTCCGTCGCGAATTCAAACAAAATCTGTGGCGCAACTCTTGAATAAAGTGACTTGAAGAAGAAACGGTCAACAAACCCGGAAGTCGGGATACCGAAGCTCTTCATACGCTCATCCCACTGATCAAGCATTTCGCGGTCTTCAAGTCTGAATGCTGCGTGGTGAACGGTTCCAAAGCCCTGCTGAGCCTGTGGCAAAAATGTGTTGTGTTCCACAATCACGCTCGCACCGTTACCACCTTCACCCACTTCAAATAAGTGAAATGATTTTTCCTGCGCAGTTTCTTTGAAAAGCAGCACTTTTTCAAGCATTTCTTTAAAATAATCGAAACGGTCAATGCGGACAAATAACGGTCCAAGACCAGTGATTGCATATTCAAGCGGAACAGGACCATTTTGCCACGGTGTACCTGGTTCTACACCCTGATTATTTTCGTCTGAAATCAGCTGATACTGCTGATCATCAAAATCCACAAAAGAAATCGTCTTTTTGCCAAACTGCTCCTGAATCCCTTTATGCTTGATGTTCAGACGGTCAAACCGCTTTTCCCAGTACTCAATCGCGGCATCGTCCGGAACACGGAATGAAGTTTTAGAAATCTCATTCGTGCCATGGCTCCCTTTTGGAATACCCGGAAAATCGAAAAACGTCATATCAGTACCCGGACTGCCGGTGTCATCCGCGAAAAACAGATGATAGGTCTGAATATCATCCTGATTCACTGTCTTTTTCACAAGCCTCATGCCAAGTACATAAGTAAAAAATTCATAGTTCTTTTCTGCACTGCTTGTGATCGCAGTAACGTGATGGATCCCTTTTAACTCTTTAATAGACAATGTATTGAACCTCCTCTGGTGCATTTTTCATATTCATAGCATCTAACGATTTACAGGCGAATGCAAGAATTATGATTGGTCAGGTGTTTACAATTTAATTTATTCTAAAAGTGCTTCATAATAATATGTACATACTTATAAGGAAAGCTTTGTTAAATATCATTGTTTTTTATGCACTGATGTTGACTGGAGTGTAAGGCGGTGACTCCTGCGGCAGGAAGGGACAGTTGAGACGATCACGGCGAAGCACAGCCGCGGAAAGCATCCGCCTGAAACGCAAATCAACAGCCAACTTTAACATAGCCTTAAAGAAAGGAGTGGGACTGATATGAGTATCCCAAAAGTGGATTTTTACTTCGGCGCGCTGTTGTCGCAGCTGGTTAACCGGGGGTTTTCACCAGTTATAAAAGAAGGCGGGCAAGACCGGAGAATCTACGCGCTTAAAAACGATGTCGACAGCTATCTTATTTATGCAAAATACTCTTTTACACCTCGCCCTAAAAAGGAAGCACGTATCTGGACCTTCTCCTTTTACGATACGGAAATGGAAAAGACGCTCAATAGCCCAAATCACAATCGTTACCTGTTTGCATTCATTTGCGGTGAAGAAGATCTTCAGAACACTGAAATTATGATCCTGACTGAAAGCGAAGTATCAGAATGTATTAAGACCTCAGAAACGGGACGAAAATGGCTGACAATTGAAATGACTGATCGTAAAAGAACGTTGACTGTACGGGGCAGCGCGCATACCAAGCCAGGCCATTCCCTGAAAATCACGCGCAGCACAGACCAGCGCCTTGAAGAACTGACAACCATGCTGTTTTAAAAGGAGAGGTGAACATGAACGTCAATCTGCCATCCAACTTGAGCAGACCCGCTCAGCGCGCATTCGCAACGGAAGGAATCAGGACAATGACTGACATCCGCAAGTATACTGAAAAAGAGCTTCTTGCACTGCATGGCGTTGGTCCGAAAACGATCCGTCAGCTGAAAGAAATCGGTGGAAACGGTGTGTTTAAAAACAGTTAAAGGAGATGCCTCATATGATGACCATCATTCTGATCCTTTTTGTGTTTTTTGTTACGTTCTGCATTAGTGCACTGATGAATATATTGAATCACACCACACAGGGCCGCCACTGGTTTTATTCAGTTGTGTTAAGCCTAGTCATCGCCATTATTGGCGTGTTGATTTTTGAACCCAGATGATTTCTCATGAGTCATGTTAAATGTATACGCGCTATGTGATAAAAATACTTATATCTGATGCTCAGCATTGAGCGTAGTGGAAGGCGGCGACTCCTGCGCCCGGCCGCGGAAAGCATCCGCCTGAAGCAGAAACCAACAGCCAACTCAACAGAGTTTTTTTAATAAAATTCAAAATAATGGTTATAACTAGATTAATAGAGTGTTGCACATTCCATTCTCTGGTGATATAGTTGTCGTGCATACAAAAACTACATACCGTTATCTGCACTAGGGGTGCGATTTAGCTGAGATGTGAGCCATGGCTCCGATCCCTTATGACTCGATCAGGATAATACCTGCGTGAGGAAGTGTAGTGACTTCTCTTTTATACTAGGAGCAGTGGCTACATCTTTCGCGGATGTGGTCTTTTTTGTGCAAAAACTGCTCTGGGAGGAATTACAAATGGAATGTGGAACAAGCAAAATTGTGGGGTGCCGTTTTTCACTGCACCCAATGACTGGAGATTTTATTTCGGTGATTAAAGGCGCGTTGGAGGCAACGGATCTGACAGGCGTCTGGAAGCATACAGATGACGTATCAACTGTCATTAGGGGTCAGGAACAGCACGTGTTTAACGTGATCAAGGCAATTACACTGCATGCTGCAAAAACAGGTGAACACGTTGCAATCAATGCAACTTTTTCAGCCGGATGTCCCGGTGACACTGCAGGGGATTCTTATATGGAAGTGGCGCCTGAAGTGCATAATCATGATGAGACAAAACAATACGTTTCTTCACAGTTCGCCTTGTACCCGATGAATAATCCGGATTACATGAGCGTCATCTACCGTGAAGTGGACCGTGCGAAAGAGCGCGGTGTATTCAATGATTCAATGCATTATGCGAGCGGGATTCACGGAGATATTCATGACGTGTTTGGCTTTTATGAAGAAACGTTTGGCAAGGCCCGCAATGACGAGCACCGTCACTTAGTGATGACGATGTCGATGAGCATCAACAGTCCATCTCATAAAGGTAATCATCATGCTTAAAAGCTGGAAGTTGAAAGAAGTTGTCTTAATGTCACTTTTCGCTGTAGTGTTTGGCATCATTTATTTGCTGTTTTTGCATGTCGGAAATATCTGGGCATCGCTCATTGGACCGATTGCCTATGAATGGATATTCGGCATCTGGTTTATCGTGTCAATCATCGTTATGGCGATACTTAGAAAACCGGGCGCTGCAGTGATTCCTGAAACGATGGCGGCTGCGATTGAAGTGATGCTGGGAAATGCAGTCGGCCCCCGCCTGATTTTAGCCGGTGTCATTCAGGGTCTGGGTGCTGAAGCTGTGTTTGCAGCGACAAGATATCGTCATTTTAACGTGGGAATCTATATGTTGGCTGGCGCTGGCGCTGCAGTGTTCAGCTTTGTCTATGGCTACTTGTTAGGCGGTTTCGCCGCGCTCAGTACTGAGTATGTGCTGCTCATGTTCGTGATCCGCGTGATGAGTGGCGCGATCATTGCAGGTATCGGTGGGAAGTATCTTGTTGATGCCCTTCTTGCAACCGGTTCACTGAGAGGCTACGCGATTACAAAGCGTGATGCGCATGCATAATGTCATTTCTTTAGAAAAAGTTTCGTTCAGATTCCCTGAAGATGAACTGCCAGTTTTTGAAAAAGTTGATTTGAACGTCTCAGCAGGCGAGCGGATCGTGATCACCGGTCCGAGCGGCTGCGGGAAATCATCACTGCTCTATTTGTTAAACAGGCTGTATCCTGAAAACTGTGACGGGATCGTTTCGGGTAAGGTTGAGCTGTTTAAAAAAGCGGCCGCTGAATACGCACCGGGCGAAATCAATCAGCGAATTGCGACTGTGTTTCAGGACCCTGACAGCCAGTTTTGCATGCAGACTGTAGAGGAAGAACTGGCGTTTACACTTGAAAACGTCAAAGTTCCTGTCGGAAAAATCGATGAGCGCATCACGAGGGTCCTTCAGGAAACAGGACTGGAAGACTTCAGACATTCAGTGATACAGACACTCTCTGGCGGTCAAAAACAGCGTGTGGCCACTGCATGTGCATGGGTTCTTGAGCCTGAGGTGCTGTTGCTTGATGAACCGCTCACCCATTTAGACCCTGTCACAGCAAAAGAATTCGTGGCATGGCTACGCGAATTGCATCAAACCCGGGATTTGACTGTGATTGCAATCGATCATCAGGTTGAACTATGGGACGGATTTTTCGATCGGGAATGGCAGATGGCTCCTGCAAAAGTAAGCAGCCGTATTGTAAAACGCGAGCCGGTTCACGCCGGGAAAATTGCGCTGTCTGCTAAAGCTTTAGCTGTTTCGCCCATTCTGTCACCTATTTCGTTTTCACTTCATCAGGGTGAAATCGCTGTGCTGGCAGGTCCAAACGGCAGCGGGAAATCTACATTATTAAAAGCATTATGCGGACTGAAGTCTACTGGTGGGAGCGTTGAACCGAAACGGATCGGCTATGTTCCCCAGTCTCCTGAGTTTTTATTTTTAACGAAGAGTGTACGCGATGAGCTCGCTTTTGGCGGTGGAGATCAGGTAGACGAGATGATTGAACGCTTATATTTAAAACCTGTGAGTGAAGCACACCCCTTCGCCGTCAGCCACGGGCAAAAAAGACGGGTGGCAATCGGGGCCATGTTGTGTGACGGACGTCCGGTAATTGTCATGGATGAACCGACTGCCGGTCAGGATGCAGCTGCTTTGACTGAGCTGGAAAACCTGATTAAAGCTCGGGCAAACGAAGGTGTGACATTTTTAATTGTGACTCATGATATGAATTTCGCACACCGGACTGCTGAGACACTATTGCTACTAAAAAATGGGCAGTTAAGCGGTCAATTCAAACCATCAGCAGTCTGGCAAAATGCACAGCTGTTGAATGCTCACCGGTTATGTGCACCGTCAGGAGGTGTACGCTTTGCTTCACCGCATGAATCCTTCGGTTAAATTCGTATTCATCACCGTGTCGATGATTGCGATGGCATTCTTTTTTAACCCATGGACACCACTCGTATTTTTTACAGGCGTGATTTTCATGCAGATTGCTTTTGCAAAAATTGCTTGGAAAACGTGGAGCCTGATGATGCTGCCGTTTTTACTCGGAGCAATCGGCTATTTCTGGACCACGCTCGTTTTCGGCAATGAAGACAGCACGATCGGCACCGCGCTGTCTCTCAGCTTCCGGGTACTCGCTTTTTCCAGCCTATCGCTGCTGTTCGTTTTCACGACAAAACCGGTCGATTTCATTATGAGCCTGATGCAGCAGCTGAAGCTCTCACCCAAAATAGCCTACAGCATTCTCGTGGGCTATCAGTTTCTTCCAGTGTTAAAAGACGAGTTCTTTCAAATTCAGCAGGCTCAGCAACTGCGTGGCGTTGAAGTGCCTAAACCTCCCGTTAAAAGAGTGCTGGCAATGCGGCACGTCTTAATTCCAATGCTCGCAGGTGCGGTGCGAAAAGCTGAGCGGACCGCTTTCGCCATGGAAGCACGCGGCTTTACAGGTGAGGGTAAACGGGATTTCTACCGGAAAATCTCTGTTAGTCGCGCTGATGCGGCGGGTGCTGTTTTGTTTTTGATACTGCTTATAGGCAGTATGGCAGCAGGCTTTTTATCATGAACAGCTGGTCCCGGCCAGCTGTTTTTTGACGAGCAGGATCTGGTGGATGGATGAGAACTGCGTAATGGCGTCTGGGTCTAATGACACTTTTCTATGAACCATCGCGTTTTTTCTTGGAACGTCCAGGATTTTTCTGAGAATACTATACGTTGTTCTCAGAACATCCCCACTTATTCAGTGAACATGACCGTCTATTCTACCAACCCCCGACATCTGCCTTCCTACAAATTCTTTACACCTCCCCAAAATAAGAATAGAATTTAATTATTGTGCAAAATTTTAACGAAAAGAGGAACATTAAAATGAAAAAATTTACGTTATCAGCCGCTGCGCTTTCAACTGCGCTAGTACTCGCTGCATGTGGGAATGCTGAAGAAAACGAGGACGCAGACCAACCAGAATCTGATGAAGAGACATTTACAATCGGTGTCATTCCAGCCCAGACGGAAGGTGAAATGGAAGGCGCAATGGATAAGCTACAGGGCGTGCTTACAGAAGCACTTGGCCGTGAAACTGAAATTGATGTTTATCCTGATTATAACGGTGTCGTTGAAGCCATGAATTTTGACCAGATTGACATGGCATATCTCGGGCCGCTTACCTATGTCATTGCGCAGGAAAGAAGTGACGCCAAGGCGATTATTACCCAGTTGGTAAATGGTGAACCGTTTTATCATTCATATATCATTACACACAATGATGAGCAGTTTGAGTCAATCGAAGACCTTTTGAGCGATCCATCTGAAATTGACTTCGCTTTTGGCGATCCGAACTCTACATCAGGTTCTCTTATCCCTACAATTGAACTTCAGGACCGCGGTGTATACGAATCAGAAGACAATTATGAATTTAACTCTGTCAGGTTTACCGGCTCTCACGACGCGACAGCGCTTGCTGTGCAAAATGGACAGGTTGATGCTGGTGCAATTGACAGTGCGATTTACAACCAGCTGATTGAGTCCGGCAAGATTGATGATAGTCAGCTTAAAGTAATCTGGACTTCAGATCCGCTTTTCCAATACCCTTGGGCAGTGACTGCAGGAACTGATGATGAAACGATTGCCAATTTAAAAGAAGCATTTCTTGCAATTGAAGATACTGAAATTCTGGACGCGTTCGGAGCATCCGGGTTTACGGAAGCGACACCGGAGGACTATAACAGCATTTTAGAAGCCGCAGAAAAACAAGGCATTTTATCTGATGAATAGAGATGATTTCTTTGTGGTTTAAGAAAAAGCACCTTGTCATTGCCGTTATTTTAGCCGCTTTTATTTTTGTCAGTATGCGGGCAACAGAGTTCGACCTTTCAAAGTTTCGCGACTTCGGCAATATGATTGAATTTTTGGGACAATGGTTTCCAATGGATACCTCAAAGCTGCCGCTGATGCTTGAGGATGCGGGAGAAACGCTTGCCATGGCGTTTCTCGGAAGCTTTCTGGCATTGATTATTGCTCTTCCCGTCAGCTTTTTAGCCGCAAAAAATACAGCACCTATAGGCTTTTTCTATCTATTAAGAACAGGACTGAGCTTTATACGCTCAGTCCCTGAAATCGTCATCGGACTGATTTTACTGACTATGCTTGGACTAGGTCCGTTTCCAGCCGTCATCGCCATTATGATTCATAATATTGGTGTGCTTGGAAAACTGATTTCAGAACTGATTGAAGCTGCTGACCCAGGACCTCAGGAAGCGATGCGCGCAGTTGGTGCCAAGCGCTGGATCGCACATCTGTTCAGTATTTTGCCGCAGATCTGGCCGAATGTACTGTCACACTTTTTCTACCGGTTCGAAGTGGCAATCCGGACCTCTCTCATACTTGGATTCATTGGCGGGGGCGGTATTGGCCAGCGATTGTTCAATGATTTTAAAACGTTTCAGTACAGTGCAGTTGCACTTGATGTACTGATTATTATGGTGATGGTCATCGTGATCGATTTCCTTACAAGCTATATTAGAAACCGTGTGATTTAAGGGGGACTGAAGATGATTGAATTAAATAATGTTTCAGTAACCTATCCTGAATCTGACTCAAAAGCGCTTCACGCACTCAACCTGACATTTAATAAAGGGGAGTTTGTCTGCGTGCTTGGTAAAAGTGGTGCTGGAAAATCAACATTTATCCGCTGTTTGAACGGATTGCAGGTGCCTACTGAAGGAGAAGTAAAAGTGGAGAAACAGACACTTACTTCTATGAGTGAACCCGAACTTCGTCAGATCCGCCAGCACACTGGTATGATTTTTCAACATTTTAACCTGATACCGCGGTTGTCTGTAATGCAGAACGTGCTGACAGGCTTATTCGGCAGACGCTCTTCTTTTAGAAATCTGACCGGTCTTTTTACGAATGAAGAAAAAAGTGCTGCTTCTGCTGCGATTAAAAATGTTGGGTTAACGGGGTTTGAAAACCGTCGTGTCGAACTGCTTTCGGGAGGTCAAAAGCAGCGCGTCGGCATTGCAAGGGCACTGGTGCAACAGCCTTCAGTCCTGCTTGGTGATGAACCGGTTGCCTCTCTGGATCCCGGAACAGCTAACCAGATTTTCACACTGATTCGCAATATGCATGATAACCTTGGACTGCTGACGATTATCAACGTGCATGACCTTCAGCTTGCTAAAAAGTATGCAGATCGCGTGATCGCGCTAAAAGACGGGGAAGTCATCTTTGACGGCTTCCCTGATTCGTTTGGGGAGCAGGCGTATAGTGAAACGTATGGAGATCAATGAAAAAAGGACTGCCGGGTGCTGTGAAGCCTTCCTAAGCAGTCTTTTTTCGTTTCAAATGAACCCTCTTGGCCCTCATATCACATTTAAGGGCTCGGGTTGAATTGCATATTTCCTTTGACGGTGGAGATACCACTGGTAACAGATCAGAACAATCAATGCCACATCGATGAGATCTCCGCCATAATACATCAGCTCAGCACCGCTTTCCCCCGCTGCCCGGCTGACTCCTTCAGGCGGAGTGGCATAAATCATTTTTGAAAGGATCTTGTGACCTGCCAACGCAAGAACCAGCACCGTTGCACGATGGTAAAATGAATAGCGGCGCACGGTAAAATCCATTTCCAATATGACATGCGTAAACAAGTATCCTGCGAGAAAAACGTGCAGGTGGACGAGGATAAAAATGACCAGTGATGAATGCATCTGGTTAAACAAACCTGTCATGTAAAGCAGAAATAATCCACCAATATTTAATATTGCTCCGGTTGCCGGGATATGAAGCACATGAAGATAACGGCTGTTCTTCATAAAAGCAGATAATTTTCTGGCTTTCAGAACAGGAAGCGTTTTTAATATTAATTCAATCGGCTTCGAAAGCACGAACAATAAAGGCGCGAGCATACCCAGAAACAAGTGCACAACCATATGTAAAGTAAAGTCCCCGTGAGCACTCCCGGCTAACGGTCCTGCCAGACTGACCACAGCAAGTAAGACACCGGCACCCCACAGCAACAGTCGGTATACAGGCCAGTGCGTGTGTTTTCGGTACGCAGCAAAATAAGTGATCAGTAATGTCAAACCAATCAATATAACGGTGACTTCAAAACCTGTTCCCGGGAGAGAAACCTCATGATGCATATGATCCACCTATCACGCCTCCCTATTGAAAGGGGTTCTCTTCACAATTACTGCACCCACAATAATCAGGGCAAGCGCAAAGAGATTCCAGGCAATATCGTACGGCAAGATGTCTACACCATAGCGAATCTGATGAATTTGCAGCAGCTTATGACTGATAATTCCGTCAAACAGCTGAAACCCTCCGGCACCAAGACACACACTGCCGATCCACCTCTTCCATCTCGTGGCAGATTTCTTTCTTAAATCCGCAAACATAAACAATCCGAAAACCGCTGCAAAAAAACCAAAAGACGTTAACAGACCGTCTGCTATAATGCCGACGCTGGTAGTGGACTGATCATATAAATGGTGCCACTGCAGCAGCTGGTGAAATATCACTTCATCTATGACAACCATCAGCCCGATTCCAAACAGGATACCGGACCATACATGCTGTTTTTGATCACTCATCCTCTTCACCTCTTTCATGCGTTGTTTTTACAGTACCCGATCGCGTATCTGCAAAACCAGATTTATCATCATTTACCATTTAGCGAAAAAACTTCAGCCGAATGGATGATTGGTTTTCAGGGGTGAAATATGGTTCAGTAATAGGTGAAGGAGTGATTCAAATGACTGAAGAAAATCGCTTTAAAAGAGATATAAAAGATCATTGGAGAGTTTCTTATAATCAAAATGGATACCCTCATGTACAGCAGGGCTGGATTCTTCCACCCGAGCGTATGAAAGAGTTCGATCCATTTATACTGATGGCCGATGACTGGTTTAAGCGCGGTACATTTTCAGACCACCCGCACCGCGGATTCCAGACCATTACGTATGTAGTGGATGGACGACTGGAGCATATTGATAATCACGGTGGGCACTCTGTGCTTGATGCGGGAGACGTTCAGTATATGAACGCCGGCTGGGCTGCCCGTCACGGTGAGGAAGCGGTTGATGATGATCTGATTCACACGTTCCAGCTATGGCTCAATCTTCCTCATGCATTACGCACGACTACGACCTCCTATCAGAATGTATATATAGAAGACGCACCTGTTACTGAAGTTGAAGGTGGCAGTGTACGAGTTTACTCAGGGGAAGTTGCCGGTGTGAAAGGCCCAATGGAGAGCCTCGTACCGATTACGATGACAGAAATCCGCCTGAAGGAAGGTGCGGAATACAAGCATATCATTCCTGAAAATCATAACGGATTCTTTTATGTGACTGCGGGCGAAATTGAAGCAGGAGAATCGGCTGTTTCGCTAGCGAAAACGGATGTCGGCTTGCTGACTTATAAAGAGGACGGAACTGACGCTGAAAGTGAATTAACAATCCGTGCAAAAACACGCGCACGTCTGTTGCTGTATTCAGGCGTACCTATTAAAGAAGAATACGTTGCCCACGGGCCATTTGTAATGAGCAACGCGGAAGAGATTCGTGAAGCCATGCGCGACTTTCAGGCCGGGAAGTTTGGAAAGCCGGCTGTTAAATAACCTTACTATAAACGTAGCACCCTCTTATCAATGAGGGTGCTTTCTTTAGGTCTGAAAGATTGATAAGTTATAGTCAAAGGACATCTAATAGAAAGGGTCAGATATGGATATTGTATTATTTGTTTTCATTATTTTATTTGCTTCAATCCTGCAGACAAGCACCGGATTCGGATTTTCTATTATGGCCACACCATTTCTGCTCCTGCTGTTTAACCCGATAGAAGCAATTCGGATTAACTTAATTTTATCGATTGTGATTTCCCTTGCGATGATCAGAGCGGTGCATAGAGACATTGACCACAACTTACTAAAACGTTTTTCTCTTGGAAGTATAGCCGGACTTCCTATAGGGATACTGGTGCTCCTTTTTATCGATATGGATAGCCTCAAAATCGGTATAGGACTGCTTGTACTCTCCCTGACTTTCATGTTAGTAATCCGTCTAAGAATTACCCGGACAGCTAAAAGAGATATTACAGCCGGTGGCATGTCCGGTGCGCTCACAAGTAGTATCGGCATGCCTGGACCGCCACTTTTACTCTATTTATCAGGAACAGACACGGATAAAGCGAAACTCCGTAGTACCACACTCGCTTTTTATCTCTTAATCTATAGCATCAGTCTTGCTGTCCAAATTGCAACTGTCGGCACAACAACTGAAACATGGATTCTCAGCCTTTACGGACTACCACTTGTTTTTGCAGGACTGTGGGCCGGACAAAAGCTATACCATATCATTAATCAGCAGCAGTTTCGCTTTGTCACGTATATCATCTTAGTTTTCACAGGACTATATTTACTGTTCGGAAATATATAAAAAGCTCAGCCATCCGACTGAGCTTCACATTCGCAGAAACAATATCTTTTTAAAAATTCCTATACCCTTTTAAGGGAAACACGTTGATAAACTATTGTTTTTCTTTCCACATTTGCATGGGATTTTCCTGACCGGATTCTAAGTTTAGCCGAGTCATACTAAGCGTGCGATCCTGATTAGGCTTCTTCAAATCTTCGTAGACCTCAGCAGATTTACCAAGACCAGCATCTATCGCATCTTCAAGTGAAGCACAATAATAGACTTCCTTCATGCCTGCGAAAGCCATCGCTGTAAAACACATTGGGCAAGGCTCTCCGCTCGCGTACATTGTATATTCCGCAAGGTCATGAGATTGAATTTCCTCCTGAAGGCGGCGTATCGCCAGCAATTCTGCGTGACCGCTCACATCGAAGTGAATATGTAACTCATTCACACCTTCCGCTACAATCTGATCATCCTTCACAATCACTGCCCCAAAAGGATGTCCTCCTTCCCGGACATTATCAGCTGCAAGCTCTACTGCTCTTTTCATGAATTTACTCATTCTTCGACGCCTCCTCTTAATCTATTCTTTCTCCAGTATAGAGGACTTCCCGGAAAATATGGAGCGTATACTCTTTCAAAAACTTTCACTGTCATAATTGTGTCACTTGCTCTCAAGAAGCATCGCTTGTTACACTTAACGGAAAGTTTTAGGAAGAAGGTGTCACGTGTGATCCAAGCTTTAATCATTTTTGTTGCACAGTTAATTTTTGTCCCTGTTCTGACCCTTCGTACAATCATGATGGTAAAAGGAATGAAAGGTAAAGCTTCAGCTCTTGGTACGCTGGAAGGTTTCATTTACGTCATTGCCCTTGGAATTGTTTTTAGCGATCTATCAAACTATTTGAATATGGTTGCCTATGCACTTGGTTTCGGTCTCGGGGTTTATCTTGGCCAGCTTCTTGAGCAGCGTCTGGCAATCGGTTTCGTCTCAATAGAAGTAAATATCACGACTAAAAATGAAGAATTGATCCAGAACCTACGTAACGAAGGATTCAGTGTTTCAACCTCTGAAGTGGAGGGAATGAATGAAGCGCGCCGCTACCGCCTTGACTGCACAGCACGACGGGATCGCGAGCGGGAATTTATTCAAATTGTCAGCCTCCATGAACCAAATGCCTTTATCGTTTCGTATGAACCGCGTAACTTTAAAGGTGGATACATCACAAAAGCCATGAAGCGAAACCGCAAACGGGCTTTACAGAAAAAAGAGGCACTGAAGGGTTCTTAAGACCGGCCGGGGATCGCTCCCCGCCGGTTTTTTTGTAATAAATCCTTTATAGTTTTCTCTCAAACATCACCATATCAAATGCGCGAATACCATTCTCGTAAACTGGTGGTTCATAGTCTGCAAAGAAGTCTTTTTTAATAGACATCATCCGAAAACCTGCTTTTTGATAAAACACCAGATTTTCAATGCTCGAATTAGCCGTTCCCACGACCATACTCGTAAAACCTTTTTCTGCATTCATCTGAACAACTTCCTCTATCACTGCTTTGCCAATGCCTTTCCCGCGAAAATCTGCAGCTACTGCGATATTTTTCAATTCCACTGTACTTTTACTAAGCAGAATCAACAGCACTACGCCAACAATCATTCCCTGAGTATGTACTGCATAAAGATCACCGTCTTCTAAATAGGAGAGTACGGCATTTTTGCTGTCGTCTGCTAAAAGCAGCCAATCTATATAATCATTCCGCTGTTCAAACGGTACAGTTTTTAAATGCATGCTCGTCTTTCCTCCCGAAATATAAATAAAACCCCCTGATCCTAAGACCAGGGGGTTCCTCAAATTTGCGGCGCCGGACCACGCTCCACAACGTGATAACATCCGAACGACTTATGCAAAGCAACTCATCGCAACGTTTACTTTACGTGATCCAAGTTGCAGTGTCAATCTATTTTTCCTTCTTCACGCAGAACCTGCTCAAACAAATCAACAACTGTTTCGTCATATAAGTCACCCTTATGCGCCTTAATTTCCTCAAGCGCACTCTGAGGTGTCCACGCTTTCCGGTAAACTCTGTCTTCCGTCAGCGCATCAAACGTATCACTGACCGCAATGATTTTCGCCTCGATCAGAATCTCGTCACCTTTAAGCCCATCCGGATATCCGGAGCCATTGATCCGTTCATGATGCTGGTGAATGATAGGTGCCAAGTCTTTATAATAAGTCTGCTCAACCATCTCAGCCCCATCAACAGGGTGTCTTTTCATAATTTCATATTCTTCGTCAGTTAATTTTCCTGGTTTATTCAGGATTTCTTCAGGAACGTTGATTTTTCCAATATCGTGTAAAAAAGCTGCCCGTGTTAGCATTTTTAAATGGTCAGTGTTCAATTTCAGTTTCCTTGCGATGCCTACTGAATATTCTGCCACTCTCTGACTATGTTTAGCAGTATAGCGATCCTTAGCCTCAACGGTGTCCGTTACATTTCTTAATGAGTTTAACTTCTCACTGATATGAAAAAATGATTCTTCATTCGAAATTATTAGTAACGTTACTTCCTCGAGGGTTTTAAAATGTATTGCTTCCTCAAGACCCTGGGAACAAATATAATCACCGGATCCAACTTCAATTTTTTCCCCATCGTAATCTTCACATCTGATTTTACCAGATAAAATATAATAAAACTCCATCACGCCTGGATGAGCACTCGGATAAATATAAAACATTTTATCTTTATCAATAAACTGATGCATAATCTCCATCCCTGAACTATTAACAAGTAAATCGATTTTCGTAATGTCATTATTCACCTGTTCAAGAGAATGGCCTGCCTTGTTGATGCTAAATCCCTTCATGATGGAACCTAACCTCCTTACATTTAAATAGAACGAGTTCCGATGAACTCGTTCTATTTATATAATATTATTTAACGCCGCCAACAATCTCAATCGGATCAATCCACTCTCTCGTATCACCGAAGCGCACATGTACCCAACTGCATTCTGCAAGCAGTCCAAGCTCAGCTGCTTCCTGGATTCCCTGATCAGTAAGCGCTAATGTTACTTCATATACATATTGAATGATCGCGTCACGTTCAGCTTCATAAGTATTAGTTAATGAGAAATATGTTTGAATACGGTCATAAGCTGCTTGAGCTTCGTCAGATTTCCCCTGAAGAACTGCCTGACCATTCCCGTCGTCTTTCCCTGCATTTTCAGCAAAACGCTCTGCCTGCTGTTTCAATTCCTCTGCATTTGATAATAATGCTGCGTGTGCTGCCTCTAGTTCCGCTTCTTTATCAGCTAGTGCAGCATTTAATGCTTCATCTTCCTGTCCAGATGGTTCAAGTGCAACCAAAATTGCAGTCTTTTCCTGCTTTAACTTTAAAATATGTGAAACTTCTTCAATCTTGTTAATTTCATTAAAATATTTTTCTTTCAAAGCATCAGTTTCAGCTACCCCATGATCAATTTCAGAATAAATCTCCTCATTCGCCTGATCAACTTTATCTACTGCTTCAGAAATCGATGAATCTCCTGACGCAAAAGCGGGTGTTGCCATACTTAATAGTAAAACAAGTGAAAACAACATCGTCGTTAATTTTTTCATCCCGTAACATCTCCCGTCCTAATAGTCGCAAAGCACCTACTCTAATCTTTTTTCGAAATAATATCTTCTCCGATAGTATTTCTTCTATATCCCCTCTCTATTATACAAGCGCTCAATTCATAACGCTATTATTTTTAAAATATTTCGATTATTATTGTATAAATATACACCGAACATACATTTGAAAAAAAAAAGCCCCCTAAAGAGTCGGAAGCTTTTCAGTAACATTATTATAATTCAGATGCATACTTCTTCAGTTTGATACTCATTTCTTCAATCTCATCAATAAATGATGAAACCTCTTCAGTGGCAGAAGCTTGTTCACGTCCAACAGTCACTACATTTTCAACCATAGACTGAATCTCATGAATCGACGTCTGCATTTTTTTCAGCGTTGAACTGATCTGTTGTGTGGACTCAAGCGTATCATTTGATAGCTTGCGAATTTCTTTGGCTACGATATTAAACCCTCTGCCATGTTCACCGGCTCTGGCAGCTTCAATTGAAGCATTTAGGCCAAGAATATTCGTCTGACTCGCGATTTTTTTAATCACATTGATTACATCATCTGTATTTTTCATCGCATCTGATGCTTCAGTTGACTGCTGTAATAAAGATGAGCTATATGCAGCCAGCCCCTCTGATCCGCTGTGAATAGACGTAATACGCTCATTCGCATGATTAATTGACTCAAAGATTTGATCAGAAATACTTCTTAACGCTTTTTCGTTTTGTTCCTGAATCTGAATAGCGATGGCACCGACAATTTCATCACCTTCCATGATTGGCGCCGCAAGTCCTGTAAATGAAATGCCGAAAAATTCTTCGGGCACTTCCTGTTTAATTTCTTTCTGTTCACGAATACATTCGGCAAGCGGTTCACCGGGATCGATTTTCCGGCCGGCTCTCGCACCAATATCGATCTTGGTTCCCGGATAATAAGTAAGCCATTTTTCCGTATCGACTAATCCAATTCCAATATCCGGCAGCATCGCATGAATCGTTGGAATCACTTGTAAAAACGCTTCCAATTTATTTATGCTTGTTTCATTCGCAGGTTTCAATGCATTCATTAATTAAGCTCCTTTATTAATTTATATACTCTCCGTCTGTTCTCGTTACTTTAGAATTATAAACTAAAGACCTATTTATCATTATATATGTATAAAAGTTAATATAAAAGCTTTTATTTTTTAAAGGCTTTCATCTATAAATACAGTTAGTCTTGTGCCGCTTTCAGGTTTACAGTTATTTCTAAAGGGAAAACCCAAAGAAAATTGTTGTGAAGGAGATTATGATGACAAATATACCTGAATGGAAGATGCACGATGGATATAACATTCCCGCTACCGGCCTTGGTACTTATACTTTAAAAGGAGAACAGGGCGTGGAATCGATCAGCGCTGCCATCAAAAATGGATATCGCCTGTTCGATTCGGCGATTCGATATGATAATGAGGGAACACTTGGCGAAGCAGTGAAACGGGCAGGGATTGCCAGAGAAGATTTATTTTTAACGTCTAAGCTGCGTGCACAATATTATGATTACGACCGTGCCCTTGAAATGATTCAGGAATCCCTGTACAGAGCAAACCTGAATTACTGGGACCTCTATTTACTGCACTGGCCAAATCCGAAGCAGGATCAATATGTGGAAGCCTGGAAAGCACTGATTCAGGCACAGAAGAACGGCTGGATCCGCTCAATCGGTGTATGTAATTTTATGCCGGAGCACCTTGAGCGCCTAGAAGAAGAAACTGGCGTAAAGCCCGTTATTAACCAGATAGAGCTGCACCCTTATTTTTCTCAAGAGGAACAGCGTGCATATAATCAAGCGCACGACATCATCACCCAGGCATGGAGCCCACTTGAACGCGCAGGCAGTGTACTTGATGACGAAACACTGCAGAACATTGCAAATCAGCACAATCAATCAGTCGGTCAGGTTATCCTGAGATGGATCTTTCAGCTGGATACAATTTCACTTCCAAGATCATCAAACACACACCGTCAACGAGAGAACCTGAACATATTTAATTTCGAACTGTCAGAGGAAGAAATGCAGAAAATTAATGGCCTGACACGCGAAAACGGAAGAATGGCAGACCAGGATCCGCGGGAATATGAAGAATATTAATACTTTTACAAGACCAGAGACTTCCACTATGTCTCTGGTTTTTTCAAAGAATCCTATAAAATATTTCTCACATTACATGTTAGATAGTCAGTTCAAAAGGGAAGAGTATAGGTGGAGCTAAAAATTACATATCAAAGGAGTGAAGGAAATGAATCAAGAGCAATTTGACAAGGTCAAGAACGGAAATGGTTTTATCGCAGCACTCGATCAAAGCGGGGGCAGCACGCCTAAGGCGCTGAAAGCTTACGGTGTAGAAGAAAGTGCTTATTCAAATGAAGATGAAATGTTCGACATGGTCCATGAAATGCGCACACGAATCATTACTTCCCCTGCCTTTACATCAGAAAAAATACTCGGTGCCATTCTATTTGAACAGACAATGGACCGTGAAATTGAAGGAAAATATACTGGTGACTACCTTTGGGAAGAAAAAGGCGTCGTGCCATTTTTAAAAGTTGATAAAGGACTGGCTGATGAAAAAGATGGTGTCCAGCTCATGAAGCCAAATCCTGAACTGGATGAAACACTTCGCAGAGCCAGTGAAAGAAATATTTTTGGTACAAAAATGCGCTCTGTCATTAACGAACCTAACGAAAGCGGCATAACAGAAGTGATTGATCAGCAGTTTGAAGTCGGCAAACAGATTATTGATGCGGGACTTGTCCCAATCATTGAACCGGAAGTAAACATACACAGTAAAGACAAAGAACAATGTGAAGCGATTATGCACGATGAGATTCTTAAGCATCTGAACCATTTATCTGAAGATCAAAATGTAATGCTGAAGCTGTCAATTCCGACAAAAGCTAACTTCTTCAAAAAGCTGGTTGAACATCCGCGCGTTGTACGTGTCGTGGCACTATCGGGCGGTTATTCACGTGATGAAGCGAATGAAAAGTTGAAAGAGAATGAAGGACTGATTGCCAGCTTCTCCCGCGCGCTCGCTTCTGATCTGCGACACGGGCAGACGCAGCAACAGTTTGATGCAGGGCTGAAAGATGCGATTGATACGATCTATGATGCTTCAGTGAATAAAAAGTAATTTGATTTCTGCCTGAAGCATTCCGCTGCTTCAGGCAGTTTTTTTCTAATTGATGAGCAGGTCGTTTTACACTTTTCTGCGAAGTATCCATGAGTTTCTGTGAACATGATCTTTTTTCTGAGAACCCACAAATTTTTTCTAAGAACATATACATTTATTCTGAGAAGCACCTTGACTGTTCTCCGAAACATGAACCGTCCTGTCCAAAAAAGCCCCGCTGACACATTTGTCAGCGGGGCTTTGAAAGTTAAACTCTTGTTTCAGCTTTTATCGGATCTTCTGCAAGTGCTGCATCAGCATTTGTCAGACCAAGTGCATTTGAAGTTGTTTCATTAATTTCTTTTATTAAGTCCGGGTGGTCAAGCAGATGTTTACCGTAAGAAGGAATCATTTCCTTAATTTTCGGCTCCCACTCCTTCATTTTATCAGGGAAGCAGCGATCCAGAACATCAAGCATGACAGGTACTGAAGTTGAAGCACCAGGTGAAGCACCAAGAAGTGCGGCAATGGTTCCGTTTGCGCCGCTGATGACTTCTGTACCAAACTGCAGCGTTCCTTTACCAACTTCTTCAGTATCTTTAATTACCTGAACACGCTGACCAGCCACAACAAGCTCCCAATCTTCACTTTTTGCATTTGGAACGAATTCCCGCAGCGCTTCCATACGCTTCTCTTTTGACTGCAGTACCTGCTCAATCAGGTACTTTGTCAGAGGCATATTTTTCATACCGGCTGCGACCATTGTAGTGAGGTTGTCCTTTTTCACAGAAGTAATCAGATCCATATTAGATCCTGTTTTCAGGAACTTTGGAGAAAATCCTGCGAATGGTCCAAAAAACAATGACTCTTCTCCTTCAATCAGACGGGTATCAAGGTGCGGCACTGACATTGGCGGTGCGCCAACCGGTGCTTTTCCGTATACTTTCGCATGATGCTTTTCAACGATTTCAGGCTTTTTACAGACCATAAACAGACCACTCACCGGGAAGCCGCCAACATTCTTACTTTCAGGGATGCCTGATTTCTGAAGAAGGTGAATGCTTCCCCCGCCTGCGCCGATGAAGACAAACTTCGCCTGATGGTATTCCAGACGATCGTTTTCAAGGTCACGGATTTTCAGCTCCCATCCACCGTCTTCCGTGCGTTTCATATCATCTACCTGATGCTTGTAGTTTACTGAAACGCCTTCTTCTGCTAAATGAGCGAACAACTTACGCGTTAATGCCCCAAAATTCACGTCAGTGCCTGCATCAATTTTCGTTGCCGCAATCGGCTGATTGACCTGACGATTTTCCATGATGAGCGGAATCCACTCTTTTAACTTTTCAGGGTCATCCGAAAATTCCATACCCTCAAACAACGGATTTTCTGAAAGCGCTTTATATCTGTTTTTTAAAAAAGTAACGTCTTTCTCGCCATGAACCAGGCTCATGTGAGGAAGTCCCATAATAAACTCTTTCGGATTCCTAATCAGTCCGCTGTTCACCAAATGTGCCCAGAACTGCTTAGAGATCTGGAATTCTTCATTTACCTTATTCGCTTTTGTAACATCAATCGTACCGTCCGGCAATTCATTCGTATAGTTCAGCTCACATAAAGAAGAATGCCCTGTTCCAGCATTATTCCATTCATTTGAACTTTCTTCACCAGCACTGCCAAGGCGTTCAAAAGCTTTAATATTCCAGTCCGGTGCCAGTTCCTTCAGCAAAGACCCCAAAGTCGCACTCATAATACCGGCGCCAATTAAAATAACGTCTGATTTAATATGTTTGTTACTCATTTTTACCGTCCTTTTGTATACTAAGATTTGAATTAAAAGCGAAAATGCCCTTTTTCGAACTATTTCTACATATTAATATTGTATCATTACGGGGGATTGTTTCAAATCTTTATTTGCTGGTAACACTTTGGGGACGGAGGTTAGAGTGCCATTCCATAGCACTCTAACCTCCGTCCCCAAGATGCACATTCCCTTCAGCTGCAAAACTCATTCTAACCGATTACCTCCTGCATCTCTTTGCCGCTCTATTTCCTTCTTCAACTTCTCCCGCTGACCTCTCAGCTCACGCGTAATCACCAGCTCATCCTGCACATCAGATGTTTTCAGCTTAAGATACTGACCCATCGCTTTCTCAAACCCTCTGTTTACTTCATCAATGGCTTGTATCAAAGTCGGGTGTGTAATTGGAATCTTGTCCTGCTGAGATGCTTTGTTTACTTTTTGCATTAAAATGGTTTCAGCGTATAAAAGGTTGGCATACGTCTCAATTGAATCTTTATTTACAGACATCCCTTTAATCTCTGCTGCCATCTCGATCGTACGGACAATCATGCCCGTCATCGCATCAGGACTGATTTTCTTCTTTATAATCTTTTTTACTTTCGTTTCCCCGACACCATTCCTTAACGACTTTTCAAAAGTCTGCAGTGTCTGGACAAACGTTGACCGGAAACGCTGGTCTTCCATGCTTTTCTTGATATTTTCGAACATGATATACCTCCCTGACCTAAATGCAGGATTTTAGGCTATTATATCAAAGATTAGGAAGGGATGAAGTTCATGTACACAGTGGGGACGGAGGTTAAAGTGTCATCCCATGACACTTTAACCTCCGTCCCCACCATGCACATCATTCACTTCATTCACCTTAACGGACAATTCCCGCAATACGGCTGCTCCTGACCTTCCTTAATCTGATACAGCCTGCAGCATGTTTCTCTTACAGGAATGACATCCCAGCTTTCCGGCCGCTGAAGGTATTTTGTAAAAGGATTTTTTTCAACTCCAGTCCATGCAGCATTTGGATCAGTCATTTCGTTAAATAAAGTTTGCAGCTGGTCTTGAGGGTATTCGTCAGCTTTCTTACGGAATACAGATTGCATACGCACAGCAATATTTTCCCATAAGATCTTTTGGGGGATTTTACACACTTTAGAAAATTGCTGAACCATAGGTGTCAGGTGTTCAGCAAATACAAGTGTTTTCCAGTCCTGATCCATGTTATGAACCTGGTCACCTTCCAGTAAGACAAAGTGATCAAAGTGAAACGCTGCATCTTTGAGCCAGTTTTCTTTCCCTTTACAGAGTCCATAGTATTCAAGCGCTGCTGCGGCAGTCATGACGGCATACCTTTTCATCACGAGAGAAGCTGCGGTTGATTCAAGTTTTATATCGCTGACACGGGCGTAGCGGCCGACAACTTCTGCGATCACATCCGGATTCTCGAGCTGTTTAATCGGAACACCTTCTCTGCCGTGTTGCTTTTCAATCCGATATTGTTCTAAGTTCATGATCAGTCTCCTTTTAAAAACGTATAGTCATCACATCACTGGTTCCGATAGCGAAACAGCAGATACAGGAAGAACGGTGCGCCAATAGCTGCTGTAAATACACCCGCAGGAATATCAAGCGGCAGGAACACAGTCCGTGCCACAAGATCCGCGATGAGCACGAGAAATGCGCCAATCAGCGCCGTCAGAACCGCCAGCCCGGGGAATGAGCGGTGCACAAGACGTCTTGCGATATGAGGCGCCATCAGTCCGACAAACTCAATTCCGCCAGCATAAGCAGCTGCGGTTCCTGCGAGCATGACGCTGCACATGAGAAAGATAAACTGCTGGAGCTGCACACGGATTCCCACACTGACTGAAAAATCCTCACCTAGCTCTGTCACATTCAACCCTCTGCCAAACACCAGCAAAAATGGGATTGGAATGAGCAGCCACCAGATCATAGATGTGACATCACTCCAGGAGGCAGCATAGATACTACCCGTCAGCCATATGTAAGACTTTGTGGTGGTTGCCGTTTCACTCATAACAAGCATGAAAGTCACACATGCTTTCATCATTGCTGATAACCCAACACCTATCAATACAAGTCTGATCGGGGTTACGCCTTTATTCCATGAAATTAAATAAATCAACAACGCAGCCAGCAGCCCCCCTGCAATTGCTGAAAGCGGCAGATACTGCATACTGATCACGCCTGCACCAAAAGAAATAAACGTAACAGCACCAAGGGAGGCACCGCTTGTAATCCCGATAATGTCAGGTGAAGCAAGCGGATTTCTCACCAGACTTTGGAGAATCAGCCCTGCCACACCAAGTGCAGCTCCGACTAAAATTGCCATTAATGCACGCGGTAAGCGGAGTGTTTCCACGACAAACGAATGCTGGTCAATCCGGCCGGTGATCTGCATAAACACTTCTGTGAGCGGAATCCAGTTACTTCCTGATGACAGGCTTAATAAAAAGACTGCTGCTACAGCAAATAGCCAGATACCTGTAATGACCAGCCAGCGTGCTGAAAGCTGGATGGAAATACGGTCGTTGAACAGACGGAATGTCCATTGCTTCATCTTTTCGACACTCCTTTTTTAGCAAGGTAAATAAAGAATGGCCCGCCAATGAATGCTGTCATCACACCAATTGGGACTTCCTGAGGTGCGATGATTACCCGGGCAATAATATCTGCTGCCAGTAAGACTGCTGCACCCAAAAGACCGCTATAGGGTAAGATCCACCCGTAATCATTGCCTACCAGACTTTTCGCCATATGAGGAACGATCAGACCGATAAAACCGACCGAGCCGACAACAGCAACAGATCCGCCCGCAAGCACAATGACCAGCATGCCCATCACAAGTTTCGTCAGCCAAACCTTTTGTCCAAGTCCTTTTGCCACATCATCACCTGACGAGAAAACACCCATTGGACGTGCCATAAAGAGGCTGATAACCAGCGCACTAAGCAGAAACGGCAGTACGGACATCAGCATTTCGAGATCACGGCCTGCAACCGATCCCGAGATCCAGAAAAGAACGGTTTGAATCGACTGTTCATCAAGGACAAGCATCCCCTGCGTGAACGAGACAAACAAAGCAGATAAGGCAACACCAGCAAGGATCACTTTAATGGGTGTTAAACCATCACGCCCGAGACTTCCAAGGAAAAAGACAGTTCCCCCTGCAATCGCAGCACCGAGAAACGCAAACCACATATAACCTGAAAGTGAAGACACCTCTAGCCATGTAATCGCAAAGACGATAAAGAAAATCGCACCTGCATTGATGCCTAAAAGATCAGGTGCAGCCAACGGATTTCTCGTCAACGCCTGCACAAAAACCCCCGCGAGTGCAAGGTTCATCCCAATGACTAAAGAAATAAGCCCCCTTGAAAGACGCGAAGTACCGATAATGAGATGGTTTGTATTATTAGGGTCATAGCTAATGATCGCTTCCCACGTTTCAGACAGAGGAATGGATGTCTGTCCAACTGCCAGACTCGTCAGAAACAGAAAAATTACAGCCGCGATTAAGCTGATCAGACCAATGAGTTTTAACATAGGTGAACGTAACATCATAACGCCTCTTCTTTCATGAGAAAAAGGGGACGCAATATGCCTCCCCCCTGCTCAAATCTTATTGTTCAAGCTCAAAATATTCGTACATATCATCAAGCATCAGGTTCGCAGCCTGCAAACCGCCCGCCATATTCCACGCAACCTCATCTACTGTAAATACGTTATCGTTCTGAACAGCTTCAAGGTTCTCGTAAAGCGGGTGAGCAGTCCATTCTTCAAAATTCTTTTGAACATCAGGCGTATCCTCCATGAACTGGAAGAATACATCCGCGTTCATTTGGGGAATCGCTTCTTTGTCATTTAACATCACAATCTCTTCATTTTGACCCTGAAGCTCGATTGGCTCTTCAAAACCAGCTTCCTGCAGAATAGAACCTGCAAATCCTGTTACATAAATGCGGGCGTGGTCTGCACGGTAATTCAGTACCGCAGCACTCATCGGCCAGTTTTCATTAGAAACAATCTTTTCCTTGAAGTCAGCAATACGGCTTTCCCAGTCAGCTATAAGTGTTTCAGCTTTCTCTTCTTCACCAAGTGCCTGACCAATCAGGTTTGTTGTTTCTTTAAAATCATAAATCGTCTCATTTACAATCGTTGGTGCAATTTCAGAAAGCTGCTCATAAATCTCTTCATGACGAATCTGAGAAGCAAAAATCACATCAGGATCTAAAGCCGCAATCTCTTCAAGATTAGGCTGTGTTTCCTGGCCCACATAAGTAACTTCCTGCAGATCATCTTTTATGTAATCATACATCGGCACCTCTACCCATGACTCAACTACGCCAACCGGTGTTACATCAAATTCAAGCACAGTATCAGTCGCTCCCTGATAAAGTGATACAACACGTTCAGGCTTTTCTTCTAAAGTAGTCGTTCCCATTGCGTGTTCTACTTCAATTGTGCCGTCTTCAGCAGACTCGGTTTCCTCTGCAGAAGACCCGCTATTTGATTCAGTCGCATCTGTAGATTCTTCCTCACTGCCGCCGCAAGCTGCAAGCACAAGCGCAGAAACCAGACATGCAACGATAAAAAGTAATAATTTTTTATTCATCCTCGTAATCTCCTTTTAATGATAATGATTTTCATTTGCAATATGATTGTATTATAAATGAAAACGATTATCAATAGGTAATTGAGAATTAATTTCAATTACTCTTACCAACACAGTGGGGACGGAGGTTAAAGTGTCATCCCATGACACTTTAACCTCCGTCCCCACTGTGCACATTAAAAAAAGCAGCCCGAAGACTGCTTTCTCAATTAACGATTCAATTTAATGAACGGTCTGACCACCAACGGAACCACACTGAAAACCGCAAGAAACATAAAGCCTGTTGCAAGAGTGAATGTAGTCGCAATATAACCAAAGCCCGTTCCCGCTCCAATTAGTACTGCATTAAAAACCAATGATTGAAAGGATTCAAGGGTTGCTCTGATTCGGCTGTCTGCTTTTTCGTGAAGTGCCCCTAAGATCAGTGGCTCTGTCATGCCGGCAGCAAGCAAAAAGAGAATAATGGCTGCCGCACCAATCCAATTTACCTGAATTGAAGAAATGATCAGAGCTGCTGCACCAGAAAGAATGACTCCCGTGAGAAGGCTTTCACGCTTAAACCTTTTTCTCAAAGAATGAGCGGCCAGCGCACCTGGAATTTGAACCACCAGGATGACCCCGTAAAATAATCCGAAAAATGAAATCTTGATTTTTGCATCTACAAGGTATAGTTGCCAAAATTCTTCAACAAATCCTGCAGCAAGTCCAACCGCAATGCCTATAAAGAGAATGTACACTAAAGCTGGCTGTTTCTTAAAAAAACTGAGTGCTTCAGTGACCTGAACAGACATTGAGTACTCCATTTCACCAGCCGGCCTGTCCACACCTTTTAATAAAAATGTCAGGATAAAAGCAGCCATCGTATTGGTCAGTGAAAGCCAGTAGTTGATTTCAAACGGAACATGCACAGCTAAAAAGCTCCCTGATATCGCAGCAATGAATAATGAGATCATTTTGACTGTCTGCAGCCTGCCTAAGTGCCAATCAAAGCTTCCTTCTTTACTAAGGACAGCCAGGGAATCATATAACAATGCATTTTCAGCACCACTCAGAAAAGCGGCTCCCGCTACAGCAAAAGCAATCGCCAGCCCGAATTGCCAGAATGAATCAGCTGTTAACAGGATGGCAAACATCAGCGCTTCGAATAAAACACCTGTAACTATTAACGGTTTTCTTCCGATCCGATCAGCCAAAACGCCTGACGGAACTTCCATCAACAGCATTACTGCACCAAAAATCATTTCTGTCAGTACAACATCCAGCACTGACATCCCGCGCATTTCCCAGAACAATCGTTCAATCACATATGCAGGGATTAATGAAAAGAAAAAACTGATCACATATAAGACCTTTATATTCCGTTTTGCGTTCATCGCTCAGTCGCCCCTCTCTTTAAATAATGAGAAAGGCAATCCGGCGGGTCACGTGCTACTGTTTAACTGGGTGGGCGGGGTAACATGTTCATAGAGAATTCCTCCTTTAAAATATGATTTCTACCTTCTATTATATCAAAATATTCTGACTTCATAGCGTCAGAGTTGCTCGATAATCAGCTGGATGATCAGGATTGCAGTAACAATTCTCAGCAGCGGTTTAACCTGCGACGTCTTCATCTTCTGTGCAAGCCTGACACCTGCTTGTGCCCCGAGAACCGAGCCCGTCAGTAAAGCCAGCGTGAGGGACCAGATAATATGACCGGCTGCAATATAAGTGACTGCAGCCCCGAAGCAGCTTGAGAATGTAGCCAGCCGCACGAGCCCGACCGCTTTTATATAAGAAACCTTCAGCCAGCTGAACAAATACAGCATTAGCGTGCCCTGTCCCGGTCCAAACAAACCGTCATACATACCGATTCCATAAAGCCCTGCGGCACCAAAACCGCTTTTCTTCAGGGGTTGATTATGATCGAAACTGCTTTTATTTAAAAATGAAGTAGCCAGGGCAAATATTAACAGGACCACAGCCGCAATTGTCAGGTTTTCGGCAGGAAGTGCAGACGCAATGAGCCCTCCCGTTATACCCCCCGCTAAACTAAAAGGAATGATCCAGAGTGATTCTTTAAAATTAATGCTTTTGTGACGCAATAAATAGAAAAATGCTGAGAATGAGCTGACCGTATTTGATACCTTATTTGCCCCGATCGCACTATGTACCGGCAAGCCGAGTAAAAGCATGACCGGCAGACTTATAAGACCGCCACCACCTGCAAGCGTGCCAAGCGTTGTCGCGACAATACCCGTGAAAAAGATGAATAGTAATTCCATACCGATCACTCCTCTCGTATTAATTGTAAAAGGAGTTTTTTTATAAGTAAAATCGATAATTTTTATTCTTTTTGATTAATTTTACTTATAGAAAGAAAAATACAATGCGGTTTCATACAAAAAGACCATGCAACTTACACATGGTCTCATCTATATTAAACGGGCCTTTGCCCGGTATACGTAACGACTTCGCTTCTTGTCAGTGTTTTACGCTGATCGAGCCTCGTAACAATATCCGGGTCATGTGATGGCAAATAAATGGTTGGATGATAAAGTGCATATGAGCGAATTGCGCCCATTGTTGCATAAGCGTGCTCAAACGATGCAGAGATACCAGGAATTCGTTTACCAGCTAACTGTGATTGGTTGAATGTCACATCACCTGCGAAGAATAGTGACAGATCGCCATCACGAAGAATCACAGATAAATGTCCATCTGTATGTCCAGGCGTTGATACAAGAGAAAGCTGAGGGTGCATCGAATGATCTGCCCCTTTGAATAAAGCGTCTGAATCAGGAAAGTCTGTCAGTTTGAACTCAATACGTGACGGCCACTTTTCTGATACAGCTCCAAGCAAGAAACGCTGTGACTGATCAAATTCTTTTCTCGACATAATGACCTGTGTACCCGGCAGATCACTGAGACCTCCCGCGTGATCAGTATGAGAATGCGTCAAAATTGTATAATCAATCTCTGTCGGGTCAATTCCTGCCCGCTGAAGCTGAGCACCAATGCCCTGTGAGGGTTCAATATTAAATCGTATCAGCCTTTTTAACAGCCACTCATTTTTCGTATGATCCTTGAACCAGTCATCCTCATTCACACGCGGCGTCTCACCAGTATCAATCAGCACCTTCATATCAGGCAGTTCCACGAGATAACTCCAAACCGGCAGCCAATCCGTCCACGAAGGAGAAGCAACAAGCGCAGGAATCCGCAGCGCCTCCACCCCTCTCCACTGACGATACGGCTTCTTCACAGCAACCTGACCAGTCGAAAACGCATGCACCCGAACACCCGACAACCTGTTATCATACACCAGCATGTTCCTCGTCCTCTCGTATTGAAGTTTTGACTTTATTATAAAAGGGGTTGGATGAAAGTGAGATGGCTGGAGGTGCTGTGGATGTGCGGGGGTGTTTTGGCAGAGGCTCAGCGGGGTCGAAGTTGAATGTTCCACATTTAGAATCATGACAAAAATAAACCATTAAACTCTGACCCCAGTGCGCCGAAAAAAACCGCCCTTCAAAAAAAGGACGGTTCTCACTTTATTAGATTATGCAGTTTTAGCATTTTCGAGTTTTTCATCATCGTTCTCATACTCTGTCATCGTTAATCCTGTTATGCCATAAAAGATTGACACGATTGGTGTTATGAATGCCAGGAAACAGAATGGCAGGTATGCGACCGTTGCTACACCTAGAGCTCCTGCGGTGTAAAGTCCACTTCCTGTCCATGGGAGTAGTGCGGCACTTTGTGTACCGGTGTCTTCGAGTACGCGGGACAGGTTCTCAGGTTTGAGATTCAGACGTTCGAATATTGGCTGCATCAGCGTACCGCCCATTACTGTTGAGAAGTAGACTGATCCGCCAATTGCCAGCGTGAAGTAACTGACCACACTCGTAACCGCAACAAGGACACCCGTGTGTTTAATATTGTTTGCAAATGATGCAATCATTGCTTCTAACACGCCTGCTTCTGCGAGCATACCACCCAGACCGAGCGCAAAAAGGAATAGTGCAACAAGTGCCAGCATACTGACAAGTCCACCACGAATTAACAGGCTGTCTACAATCTCTATGCCTGACTCTACCGTGTATCCATTATAAAAAATACCTACTGTTTCACCAAAAGTGAAGCCCTGTGCAAAAATAGCAACTACACCACCTGTTGCTGCACCAATAAATATGGATGGGATTGCAGGTTTTTTCATCATTAATAATGTAATCAAAACGACTACTGGAATCATTGGCACAAGACCAAGACTGAAGTTTTCGTTTAGGTAAGTCGTCATTCGAGCAACTGAATCAGCATTTACAGAACCGTTATACTGAAGCCCAATAACCGTAAAAATAATTGCTGTAATCAAATATGCAGGAACGGTCGTCCATAGCATGTGTCTGATGTGAGAAAACAGATCTCCACCGGTTACAGCGGGAGCAAGGTTTGTTGTATCTGATAGCGGTGACATTTTATCCCCGAAATACGCACCACTGACGATCGCACCAGCTGTAATGCCAGCCGGAATACCAAGCGCTGTTCCTACACCCATCATCGCAATTCCCGCAGTACCAATCGTACCCCACGACGTGCCGGTGGCCACTGCCACGAGCGAACAAAACAATAATGTAGTTACCAGAAAATATTGTGGCGAAATAGCTTCAACACCGAAATAGATCAGCGTTGGTACAGTACCGGAGGCAATCCATGCACCAATTAAAATTCCGACGGTTAATAGAATCAGCACAGGCTGAAGCGCTTTCCCCATCGACTCAAACATCGACTCTTCAATTTGCTTATATGTAAAGCCAAGCTTCAGCATAAATGGCATGACCACAAGTATACTGATAAACATCAGAATTTGAATAGGTGCATCAAATACAAGAATTCCTACTGAAACAACTGCCACGGCAGCTGCCAGCATGAGTAGCGCATACATAAATGATGGTTTTTTAATATGATTATTGATATCGGTTTCCAACCAACCACTCCTTTTCACATAACTATTATCTTAAAATAGTGATAATTTTTTCTAGGAATAATAAAATTATACCTTAAAGAGAATTTTCAGTAAATTTCGATATTCCATCATTTTCGTATGAACATCTGAGATTAATAACACTGAGCGTATGTTCAGTTCAGTTTTTCTTTAAAATACGTTGAAATACTTGCGTATATGTACACGCTGGGGACGGAGGTTAAAGTGCTATGATATGGCACTTTAACCTCCGTCCCCAGTGTGCTGCCTAATAAAAACCATTAATCAATCAATAAAATCAAACGTGCTCTCTTCACTCAAATCCAAAATAAATGCCTTCAGCAGCTCCTTCGTTGCAGTTAAATCCTCCATATCAATCACTTCAACCGGTGAGTGCGCATAACGCGAAGGAATAGACAGAACGCCTGTTGGAATGCCGTGATTGGCAAGGCTCATTGCCCCTCCATCTGTACCGATCCCGGGAAATATCTCAAGCTGATAAGAAATCTTTTTGTGATTTGCGAGTTGGATCAGCTTCTCTTTTACAGCAGGGTGTGAGATCAAACTGAAATCGAGCACTTTAATCCCTGTTCCGGCACCAATCGCAAGTGAGGCATCCATCGTTTCTTCAGGTGTATCGCTGACCGCTGTTGTATCAAGGGCAATCGCAACATCTGCGTTCACCTGGCGTGCAGCTACTTGCGCTCCACGAAGACCAACCTCTTCCTGCACGGTAAAAATAGCCGTTAAGGTTCCCGCAAAATCATGATCGTTTAGCTCTTGAAGCGTTTGGATTAACACCGCACATCCTGCCCGATCATCAAAGCCCTTTCCGACAAAACGGCCTGTTGTTTCATTCCCCAAATACTCCATATCGGGCTTCCAGGTAACCGGTGTCCCTATTTCCACACCAAGTTCAATTGCATGTGCTTTATTTTTCGCACCAATATCTATGTACAGCTGACGGTGATTGCGTACCTTCCCTGGATCATCGAACTTAGCGTAGTGAGCAGAAATGCTGCCAATCACGCCAGTCAGAAGTCCATTTTTCGTACGGAGCTGAACCTTTTGCGTTAAAAGCAGACGGTCATCATTTCCACCCAGCTTTTCAAATGGAAGCAGACCGTTTTCCTCAATTTTTTTCACGATAAAACCGACTTCATCCATATGCGCAGTCATGACCATCACAGGACCGGGCTGATTCCCCTTTTTCGTCGCAAACACATTTCCCAGTGAATCCACCTTTACCTCATCCACTAAAGGTTTCACCGTGTCTCTTACCCATTTACTGACCGGCTGCTCATGGCCGCATGGTCCGTGCAAGGCAGTTAATTGTTCTAAAAGCTGCTGCATGTTAACTCCTCCTTTGTACTGGTTAAGGTATATTATACCTTTTTATTTAGTAAAACGAAATATTAACCTTTAATGTGCACTGTGGGGACGGAGGTTAAAGTGTCATGAGATGACACTTTAACCTCCGTCCCCACAGTGCACACACTAGCCATCCCACCCTAAAAATGAGAAGCTAATAACAAAATCCATCCGGAAAAGGGGAACCACATGAAAACCGAAAAAGAAAAAATGCTTGCAGGAGAGATGTATGATCCGACTGATTCAACATTGCTGTGGGAGCGTGAAGAAGCACGCCGAAAGGTCAGAGTTTTTAATGGAACACTGGAAACTGAAGTTGAAAGACGGGTGGAGATGCTGAAAAAATTGCTTGGCTCTACCGGAGATAATGTCTACATGGAGCCAAATATCCGGTTTGATTATGGCTACAATACGCACGTAGGAGAAAATTTCTTCGCGAACTTTGACTGTACGATTTTGGATGTATGCGAGGTCAGATTCGGTGATAATTGTATGCTGGCACCCGGTGTACAAATTTATACGGCTACCCACCCGCTTGATCCGACTGAACGTAATTCGGGCAAAGAATTCGCAAAGCCAATTACGTTTGGGGATAATGTCTGGATTGGTGGCAATGCTGTCATTAATCCCGGGATTACAGTTGGAAATAACGCCGTCATTGCTTCCGGTGCTATCGTGACAAAGGATGTACCGGCTAATGTTGTGGTCGGTGGCAATCCTGCGAGAGTCATTAAGGAGATCGATGTAAAATAACTAAAAACCGGCTGACGGGATTCGAAATGAACCCCGTCAGCCGGTTTTATAATTAATTAAGCTGTTTTCTCTTTCTTTTTGAACGGAATTGCCATCAGCACCAGAATCACGATCAGACTGATTACGATTGCAATTGGTCCGGCAAAGTTAGCAAGTGAACCGAAGAAGATACCACTTACACCAAAGTCTGCATCAGAGAATGTTGTGTTGGCAAATCCAAGGTCTCCGAGTACCGGCAGCAGGAAGACTGGCAGGAATGAGATAATGATCCCGTTTACAAAGGAACCGGCAACCGCTCCTTTAACGCCTCCTGTTGCATTTCCGAACACCCCGGCTGCAGCACCTGTGAAGAAGTGCGGTACAACGCCCGGCAGAATGATGGTACTGCCTGCAAGCGCCATGAAGATCATACTGAATAATCCACCGGCAAAGCTTGAGAAGAATCCGATCAATACTGCGTTTGGTGCGAATGTGAAGACAATCGGTACATCAAGCGCAGGCTTTGCGTTCGGCACAAGCTTCGTTGAGATTCCCTTGAATGCAGGGACAATTTCTGCCAGCACAAGACGTACACCCGCTAAGATGACGAATACACCTGCTGCAAAGTTACCAGCCTGGATTAAAGAGAAGACAAGGAAGTTTGTTCCGTCACTTAGCTCTGCTTCGATAAAAGTCGGTCCTGCTGCAATCGCGACAACGAAGTACATCACGACCATTGTCAGCGCAATACTCACTGTACTATCGCGCAGGAAGCCAAGTCCTTTTGGAAAATTAATCTCCTCAGTTGATGTCGGTTCTTTTCCACCGACTGCTTTACCCACTAGACCGCTTAAAGCATAACCAACTGCACTGAAATGACCTAATGCCACGTTATCGTTACCTGTCAGCTTTCGCATAAACGGCTGAACAATAGCTGGAGACAGTGTCATAATGATTCCTAATGCAATAGCACCTGCTGCAATTTGCGGAATCGTTGTGAAGCCAGCCACAGCCATAATCACTGCAAGCATACATGCCATATACAGTGCATGGTGACCGGTTAAGAAAATATATTTAAACCGGGTGAAACGGGCGATGATCACATTTACAATCATTCCGAAAAACATAATGAGCGCTGTACTCGAGCCATACTCATTTAACGCCAGCGCAACAATTGCCTCGTTGTTTGGTACAACTCCAGCTACATTGAAAGCTTCCTGAAACATGGTCCCAAAAGGTATCAGGGAGACTTCAAGTATTCCTGCACCTGCTGCAATGACAAGGAATCCGACGAACGTTTTTGTTGTACCTTTCATTGTGTCAGACAGATTTTTTCTCTGCGCAATTAAACCGATTAAGGCGATCATCGCAACAAGAATTGCCGGTTGACTAAGAATATCCACTAAGGTCGTCAATACACCATTCATTCGCTTTCACCCTCTCGTTTTAATCTGTCTCTATATTAAGTCTCTCTCTTCGGCCATCTTACGTACCTTTTCTCTCAGTTCATCCATATCAATAATGTTATCGAGAACAATCACTTCTCCAAGGTGCGCGCCACCCTCAGCAATATCTTTCGCCAAGAAATAGACATCAGCATCTCCGGGTGATGCTGAACTTAAATCAGAATGAGATACTTCTACTCCTGTGACACCAAGCTCACCTAACACCTGATTAATATTCATTTCCACCATGAAGCTTGTACCAAGTCCTGAACTGCATACCGCTAAAATTTTCATTTTATTCTTCCCCCTCTTTAATAATATTGATTACCTTTTCCGCAGAATCAGCATCCTTAATCGCCTGAAGTGTTTCATTGTTTCCGAGAAGCTTTGTTAAATGAGCTAACGCTTTTAAATGTGCTTCATTGTCAATTGCTGCAAGACAAACGAATATATCAATCTGATGTTCTTCCTGATCAAGCAAACGTACAGGCTCTCTCGTTCTTAAGAAAGACATTCCTACCTTGTTAACACCGGCATCAGGTCTTGCATGTGGAATCGCAATCCCCTTTCCGATATGAATGTAGGCACCTGATTTCTCTACATTACCGATCATTGCATCAACATACCTCGGCTCTACTGCATCTGTTTCCACTAATGGTTCTGCAGCCTTTTTAATAGCTGTTCTCCAATCAATCGGTTCGTCTGTAAAGTGAATATTATTTTCAGTTAATAATTCTGAAAGCATAGGTTTTTCCCACCTTTTGTCTGTGTTTTTCATATACATGAGTTCTACTAATTCTGAAATGAGTTTTTTTTCGTTTTTTATATCTGTATTTCTTCTGACAATCTCCATAATCTGCTCAACTGATATACTGTTTTCACTCAGTTGCGGAAATGCTGATGATACAGCATGAATGAGATGCGTTTTCTCAACAATCGATAGTAAAGGTTTTACCTGATATACAGGATTTGCTGAACTAACAGGTACAGTCGAAAAAATAAGATCATAGCTGGCAGGAGAAATATTTTCTATATAATCCGATGTATAGATACTTGAAAAATCAATGCCAGGGAAAAGTTCACTCAACTGAGATTTAAGCATCACCGAGGAACTGACTCCGTTTGAACAAACGATTAATGCCCTGACCCGCTCAGTTTCTCCTTCATTATATTTCTCAAGGTATCCACCAAAGTGAAGTGTAAAATAACCAATTTCTGATTCACTGATCCTCTTGCCTGTCCACACCTCAAGCGGATGGAGTGATCTCTCAACAAATTGAAATAGCTCGTAATAGTCTTCTTTAATTTTTTCCGTCATCGGATTAATTAATGGAATGCTGAACGTAATACGAAAATAAGTGGGAACGAGATGATTAAATAAGCTTTTCACCAGGTACGCTTTATGCCGAATCGGTAAAAGTGTATTTCTCTCGAACTCATCAATAATTTCTTCAGCAAGCTTTAGAAGTGGCAAATGATACTGAGGATTTAATTCCTCCTGGCAAGTGAGCAATTGAATCGCAATAAAATACTTTTCATTTTCAGCATGGCCTGGAAACAATACTTCTGCCAGACCAGCTGCATATGGCAATATTTCCTGCTCTTCCAACAGCGCTCTCTCATCATCTTCAAAATGAAGACTTTCAATCTCATTTCGTACTTTGATAAAAATGAGGTGGTACATCATCTCTACTTTTCTGCTTTTTACAAGCTGAATGGGATTACTTTGCAGGAATGTTTCTACTTCATTTTGAGTCTCAAGCAAATCGTGATCTCTATCCCATCCTTTTAGTGTCGTGATCAGGATTTCTTTCCCGAGCGGCTTTGAGAGTAACGTGTTAATGCAGTAAATCGCAAATCTGCGTTGATCCATTTCACTTCCCTTAATGAAGTATCCATTCATCCTTTGATATTCAAGCTGAACATTCCATTTCCCACTCATTTCTCTTGTCTTCTTCACATCTGTCAGCGCTGTATTTTTACTGACGTTTAACAAAAGCTGATAATGGTAGCTTGAGATCACTTCCTGCTTAATGAACGTGTACAGATAAATCATAAATGGACGATCTTCTTCAGAAACGATCAGGTCATTCTCCTTCACTGTCAGGGACGCTTCATTTTTAATAAATTGTTTGACTGTGTCATCAACGATTAACACTTGGTTATTCATTTTGACTGTCGGCAGCTTCATCATACTGAGCGTACTGTTGGCCTTCTCTACTAAATAATCAAACTGTCGCTCCGTTAAATTCAGCTCCATCATCATCTCAGGCTTCGTAATCTGCTGATATTGTGTAAGTCTTTCAAGAAACTCATAAGATTTCTGATCCAGCAAAGGAAGTCCCTCCGTTTCTTAATTTTATTATAAAGCGCTTACATCATTGTCACAACAAGATTCAAGCCCAAATGCTGTATCCGCTTTCTACACAAATTGGGCTCATCATTTCTTTGAACACTTTTCATCACGACATTATACTTAAACTAATCAAGCGATCGTTTCATCAACAAAGGAGGCTTTTACAATGAGACCAAAAGCAATTGCACTCGATATGGACGGCACATTGTTAAATGAGGAAAATGAAGTTGCAAAGAACTTAGTAACACTCCTTCAGCATCTCCAGCAAAAGGAAGAAATACGCGTATTCATCGCATCAGGCAGAACAAAACAGGAGATCCAAGACGTGCTGCCGGCCGGGCTGATACCGGATGGGATTGTGTCGGCTAACGGGATGGGAAGTTATATAGAGAACAACACTTTAGAAGAATATACGCTTAATCCTGAACTCGTGCAAAGCACAATTGAGGATGCACGTGATAAAGGAATCTATTACGAAGCACACCCCTTGCACGGAGAGCGTTTTGCACTTAAAGAAGATCAGGCATACTTTAAGAAAATGCTGGATACAAACAAACCTGAGAGCTTAATGGAAAATGAGCTTCATTCAAGAAAAGAAGCAGTAAATCAGTTGATTCACTGGACGTCAGAGCCTCGCTATGACGGAAACGTGAAAATCTATTTTTTCAGCATGAGCATACATGAAATTGAATCCTGGAAAGAAAATCTTCAACAGAAAACGTCAGAATATCAGTTTTCAACCTCCTCATCCTCTATGCATAACGTGGAAATCATGAAGCACGGTATTTCAAAAGCAACCGGCGTAAGCAGCCTGCTTAAAGAATATGGCTTTTCCCCTTCTGAACTGATGGCGATTGGTGACGGTGAGAACGACCTGCCGATGCTTGAGCTTGCGGGACATTCAGTTGCGATGAAAAATGCAGAAGGACTGGTGAAAAGCGCAGTGGATGAAGTGACAGATCATAGCTATAAGGAAGAAGGATTGTTTTTGTTTTTGAAGGAGTATTTTAATATTAAATAAAGAGAGTACTTGAAAGGCGTATGGAGACATGCGCTTTTTTCAGTTCAACTGGTTAAATCTCCTATTCACACGCCTATATGATAGTATGAAAAGAAAACAAAAGGACTGACAAAAGTGAATCAAATTGATGAAATCATTCAATCTATCAATGACTTCCGTGAAGAAAGAAATTGGGGTGCAGCCCACAACCCCAAGGACTTAGCCATCTCTTTGTCAATCGAGGCTTCTGAACTGTTAGAGGACTTTCAGTGGAAAAGCAGTGAGCAGGCGATTGAGCAAAACATCGACAATATAAAAGATGAGATTGCAGACGTGATGATCTATGCGCTTACCCTGAGCAGCGTGCTGGAGCTGGACGTTGAGGAGATTATAAGGGAAAAGATTAAGAAAAACGGAATCAAGTATCCGGTTAAGAAATAGCTTTATACATTTAAACAGACTGGAGCGATTTATATGCCTTTATTTGAAATCAACCTTTCTTCTACGGCACTTGGCATTCAGACAGCTTTGAACGTTGTCCTGCCAATCAGCGTTGACCAGAAAGCGTTATCAGAGGAACATACATATTCATATGGCAGTCGGAAATTTCCGGTGCTTTATCTGCTGCACGGTGCTTCAGATGATTATTCCTGCTGGATGCGCTGGTCGTCGATTGAAAGATATGCCAATGAAAAGGGAATTGTTGTAGTGATGCCGAGTGCAGACCTTAGCGCTTATACAAATATGAAGCATGGTCACGATTACTGGACATATATCAGTGAAGAGCTGCCTGCTTTTATTGAAGCGACGTTTCCTGTTTCCACTAAAAGAGAAGACACATTTGCAGCAGGGCTCTCAATGGGTGGATATGGTGCATTTAAGCTTGCACTGCTGAAGCCTGAGAAGTTTGCAGCGGCAGCTTCTCTTTCAGGTGCGCTTGATATGGCCGACCGCGTGCGGCAAGACAGGAAATTCGACAATGCTTTTGGTGATCATCCAGAGCTTGATGGGACAGAGAATGATTTGTTGCATTTAGTCAAAACGTCAGAGGATCAGCTGCCAAGACTGTTTCAGGCCTGCGGGACAGAAGATTTTCTTTATGAGGATAATCTTCGCTTTAAAAAGATTGCTGAAGAATACGGTTTGGATTTGACGTATGAAGAGGAGTTCGGGGATCACAATTGGGCTTACTGGGATATAAAGATTAAGCGTGTGCTTGAGTGGCTTTAAGAGGTATTCAATTAAACATTCTGAAAGCCCCTGTCCAAAAAGAACAGGGGCTCTAATCATTCATATAAATTAAGGTGCCACGATCTCAACCTTCATCCGGTCAGGATCTTCTACAAATACCGCGTAATAGTCCTCCCCGCCCGCAAAAGGATGCCGGTCTTCATATAATATCGGCACGCCTTTACTCCTTAATTTCTCAGTCAGCTCATCCACCTGGTTACGGGAATCTGCGTGAAACGCCAGGTGATTTAATCCTGTTCGTTTCCGGTGATAAGGAACGTCCAGATATGCTTCTTCCGTCTGCACAAACACCAGATACGTCCTGTCGTACTTCCAGCTCCTACCGCTCTCCCACTTTTGAAACGGTTCATAGCCCAGCTCCTCAAGCAGCCAGCCCCAAAAGTCGATGGATTTTTTCAAATCAGATACATAGAGTTCTACATGATGAATCATTCCTTCACTCCTTTAAATTTTTGTTGCAATTACAACAAAATATGATAGATTAGTTTTATGAGATTATATTGCATTTACAACAAAAAGAAAAGGAGCGAAAAATGAAAGATATTCTGAGGGAGATCGGTATGATTGCCAGAGCACTGGATTCAATTAGTAATATTGAGTTCAAAGCACATGATTTAACAAAAGGTCAATATTTATACCTTGTACGCATATGTGAGAATCCAGGCATCATTCAGGAAAAATTAGCTGAGATGATTAAGGTTGATCGCACTTCTGCCGCACGTGCAGTTGAAAAGCTTGAGAAGAATAATTTTATTGTAAAAGAAGCTGACCCGGATAATAAAAAAATCAGACGGATTTTCCCGACTGACAAAGGATCAGAGATTTATCCTTTTATTATAAAAGAACATGAATACTCGAATCAGATTGCATTACAGGGACTCTCTGATCAAGAGGCTGAGATACTTGCTGTAGCGCTGGAAAAAGTAAGAAATAATATTGAAAAAGACTGGGAGTCAGTTAAAAAAGGTCATAAACGTGTGTATTAACTGTAAAGGAGTGAAGATCAATGGACTTACAAATTAAAGCCTGCACTCTTAAAGATCTCTCAACACTAAAGACAGTCAGCTATGAAACATTTAATGATACTTTTAAAGATCAAAACAGTCCTGAAAACATGAAAGCCTATCTGGATAAAGCATTTACCCTGGAACAGTTAGAAGGTGAATTGAACAACCCTCTTTCTACCTTATTCTTTATATATGCAGATGGGGAGATTGCCGGCTATTTGAAGGTAAATATTGAAGATGCACAGTCTGAAGAAATGGGACCTGAATCGCTTGAAATTGAAAGGATTTATATCCGTAAAGACTGGCAAAAAAACGGACTGGGTAAATACCTGCTGAATCATGCGATAAAAACCGCTAAGGATCATGAGAAAACAATGATCTGGCTCGGTGTCTGGGAGAAAAATGAAGGAGCCATCTTTTTTTATAGAAGAATGGGATTTTTGGAAACAGGCGTCCACTCATTTTTCATGGGGGATGAGGAGCAGTTTGACCTCATTATGAAAAAACAACTGGTTTAGTTTTACGAAATAACAAAGGGTGGAAGGCCGGTTGCAGACCTTACACCCTTCATTTATGATCAATTCTTTTATGCGCTGTCATTCGTTCCCTCTGCGCCCTCAGTTCCCTGCTGATCATCATTTCCTCTCTCATGCCCTCAGTTCGAAGCTCATAGAAATGATCAACGGTTTTCTCAAATCCAATAGCAATTTCCTCAATCGACTCCTGAATTGTTTCATTCCTGATCGAAAGCCCATCCTTTTTAGCCTTTAGCACCTGCCTCATCAGAATCGTTTCAGAATACAGCAGATTTGCAAGCAGCTCTGCTCCATCCCTTGATCCGGAAATTTTCTGCACCTTTGATACAATCCGCGCGGCCCTGATCATCGTCAAAAAATGCGGCTCAATCGGCTGTTTCTGCTTCTGCGCTTTTTTAATCTTTTTTTCATTTATATTTGCAAGTAATAATCCGTGAAATTCATATAAAGTGTTGATAAAGTCGTTGCGGAATTTTCTTTGTTTGAAATAGGAAATTAGACTTTTCATGTGTTGGCTCCTTTGCTGGCGAAATCATTGTGTCCATTATATCAGGTATGGACTGGGAGTTAATGGTGTGATGGACCAGGCCCAATTCCTTTGAACCTTTTACACTTCTGTACGGTCTCTAAATTTAATGATAATGATGAAATTTAGGCATCATCTAGCATGTTTATACTGAAAGGATATTCTTAACACTAAGTAATAAAAACTTAACCTGCTTAAGGTTAAGTTTTTTGGTTAACAGCATATCTAATTCTTTTTCTTTCCAAATGGTTTCTGATCAACTCTGCATCTTCTTCTTTTAAATCATCTGTCTCTTCAATTAACTTTATAATCTCAAAAACTCTGTCTTCAGTTGGTTTATTGGAATTGTTTTCGCTAGAAAAATAACTTGTGATTGAAGAAGTTAAAGCTCCTATAATACCTATACCAGTCAACATTAAAACAACAGCTAAAAGTCTGCCGATTGGGGTTTCAGGAGAAATGTCCCCATAACCTACTGTAGTAGTTGTAACGATCGCCCACCAAAGTGCGTCCTGGAAAGTGTTGATTGATGGCTCAAAAATAATAATTGGAATTGGAATGATAAATAACAAAACGATTGCCATTATTATTACGCGGTCCAAACCATTAGTCTTTAATAATCCATAGAATGGTTTAAAGAAATGGGCACCAATACTCAAAAGCCTTATTATACGAAAGATCCTTACTATTCTTGCCGCTTTAAACAAAGCATCAAAAGGGATAATCGCTATCAATTCTAATGGATGTTTTTTAACGTAATGCCATTTATTTTTCGAACGAAAAAATTTAAAGAAATAATCGATCACGAAAACAACCCAAATAATTCGGTCGTAAAATATGTATGACTCTTCACCATTGAATATCAAAAATATCGAAATGAGAACGAGTAGAAACATAAATAATTCATAAAGTATATAAGCTTTTCTCATTGATATTACCTCTCAGGATTATATGACATACACTTAATTATATAAAAATATGGAAAAATAAACAGGTGGTAACACGAAAACTTTTTCTCATCTATACTCATACTCAAAATTACTGTTTATTAAAATAAATCAGGGACCATCTTTGATTGCTCAAAGACAGTCCCCTCATTTTATTTCGCCTGCTCGTCAGGCTGGTGAACACCAAAAATATTGCCTTCAGTATCTTTATAATAACCCTGCCAGGCCATTCCCGGAAGGGCGTGCTTAGCAAGAGCGACTGTGCCGCCGTTATCAAGTATTTTTTGCTCTGTGGTATCAAAATCCGCTACGCCCATTGTGCACGAAAATCCGTTTACCGGTTGAGTTGGTTCCGGTGCAGGACCCTGCCGCTGCATGAGTGCACCATTTACCCCCGGTTCACTATCATCGCCAGTGACAGCGCCAAAGTAAGGCATGCCCGCAAACTCACTCCAGTCCTGATACGTCCAGCCAAAAACTTCTCCGTAAAACTTCTTCGCTCTTTCCATGTCCTCAACGTGAATTTCAAAATGTACAAGTCTTCCCATCCCTATACCCCCAGTGTGAATTGTTTGATTTTTCAGCAAACGATCATACTTTCTAATCATAACTGATGGGCAGATATGTGCCAAGCGCTAAAAAAAGTCTTTTTAACATAAAAAAACTCCCGACTTATGCCGGAAGTTTAATGCCCCATACCCACCCTCACGATATGAAAATCAGTACCTGGTAGTTATTTGTAACATGTGAAATGTCATCATGTGATTTGTACTGGGCTTAACTTGTAAGTCAGGACTCGAACCATTAGGGCTGCCCCTGAACCCGTACCATTATAATAGCTTCCAATTTCCCCATTGGTGGGTTGGTACTCGCCTTTTCAATCGCTACCTGCTTACGCTATTCGATTACGTTTGTCAGCCAGTTTAATTCCTGAATTTTTGTATCAAGCTGTCTGTATTGCTGAGAAAGTTCATCTACCCGCTTCTGGGTTTCTTTCACATTAACCGTGGATACAGATTTGATCTCAGTACGTGAATACCGGTCATGACGCACCGCAGCCTGCTCAGCAAGCTCACTGTAAATACGACGCTCCTGACCAATTAGCTCACGCTCTGTTAACACATCCGCCAGTGAACGTTTATCGTCAAAGGGTGTCTTTAGATTGGTCCGGTTGATGTCCTGTATCAGCGTTTTCAGCTGACTTAGAATCTGCTCAAGCTCTTTTTGCAGCTCTTTCGGATCTTCATTCGGCTCCTCACCCTCCTGAACTCTTGCATTTTGAACAAGACGGTGTCTTAATTGCTCAATTCGCTTTTGATAATCTGCACGCGTAATCAGTGCTTCTGCCAGTTTCATTGGAACCTCTCCTTCAGCATCGATCATGTATTACCTTATTTTAGCATTAATTCGATTATCTTTACAAAAACACACCACCAATAATGAAATTATTATAAAATAAATTGATACAATACCTACTAAAGAAAAGAAGTGATCTAATGTCAGAAACACTTAAAAAAATCACTGCCCTCAAAAAATTATGTGAGCAATACGACCAGGTCCAGCTAAAGCTCAATGAAAATACGATTGAAAGCGGACATGGTGTAAAGATTTTTCAACATATTAAAGATGACCAGCTGATCGGCTACCTTGGCGTATACGATTTTGGTGCCACTGCCGAAGTTTGCGGGATGGTTCACCCTGATTTCAGAAGGCAGGGGATTTTCACAGCACTTTTTAAAGAAGCGCTCGTGTTCATGAATGAAGCAGGATACCAGACTGTTTTAATGAATTCACCCGCCTCATCAAGTTCAGGAAAAACGTTTATTCAAAAGACTGGTGCTATCTACAAAATGACGGAATACCAGATGAAATGGAATCACAATGATGTGCCTGCCCCTTCTGAAGAGCTCACTCTGCGCAAAGCAAAGCCAGCGGACCGGGCATTCCAGATTGACCTGGACGCTGCCGGGTTTTCAATCCCACGTGAAGAAGTAGAGCAGTTTTTTGATGCAGAAGCTGAAGACGAAACGACAACTTCTTATATCATTAATTGGGAAGATCAATCTGCCGGTAAGCTTAGAGTTCACTTGATGAACAATCAGTATTGGATTTACGGGTTTGTTGTATCTGAAGAATTAAGAGGAAAAGGGATTGGCAGGAATGCACTTTTGAGCGTGCTTCATCAGCTGCAGGGGCATGGACGTGAAGTTCATCTTGAGGTAGAAGTCGAGAACAGAGGACCATTGAAGCTTTATGAATCGTGCGGGTTTGAGGCTTATCATGCTCAGGACTATTATACTTACACACGATAAGCAATCATACTTTCTTATAAATTCTTGCCTTTTTCCAAGTTTAACCTTTTATCAAATGAGAAATACACACAGTAAGAAGGTTAAAAGAGGAGGGCTACAATGAGAAAAATGATGTTGGCAGTCATGTCCAGCTTAGTAGTGTTAGCAGGCTGTAACGCAACCGTCGGTGAGGGGAATCTGGATGCTTTTCCTGAGTTCGAGAATCTGGATAGACATGTAGACGTAGAAAGCTTTGAGACCGAAATTGACAAGGATGATCCGGAGGAACGTGTGATTCTTTTGAAAGAAGATGGTGGTGAAGTTCAATATAAAAGTATTTTTGTAAAAGACACCGACCGTCATAAGATTGTTCAGACAGGTGGAGAGAATTTGTTTAACGATGTAATTGAGACGGAAGAGTAAGTGTGGGGACGGAACCTGGTTGGCTCCGTCCTTACTTTCGTCTACATCTCCTCAGGCGCCTCAACCCCAAGCAAATGCAAACCTTCCTTCAACACAACCTGAACAGCGTGCACAAGAGACAGTTTTGTCTGTCTTCCTTCGACAGCATCCAGAATCCGCACGTTACCGTAATACTGATTAAACGTTTTTGCCAGATCAAGTACATATTTGGCTACCTGAGAAGGATCGTTCCCTTCAAAAGCACGCTTAACTGCATCCGGGAAATCCATCAGAGACTTGACCACAGGCCACGATTGAACATCAGAAAACGACAATTGATCAACATTCTCGTGATACGATCCTTTTCTCAAAATAGAGGATGCCCGGGCATGCGTATATTGGACATAAGGCCCCGTCTCTCCTTCAAATTTCAGCATTGTATCAAGCGAGAACTCCACATCATTTAAACGATGATTTTTTAAATCATGAAAAATCACAGCGCCTGTTCCCACTTGATAAGCAACCTGCTCCTTTTCAGCAAGAGATGGATTCTTATCCGCTATATTTTGCCGCGCCAGACTCACTGCTTCCTTCAGTACTTCCTCAAGCAGCACAACTTTCCCCTTTCGCGTAGACATCTTCCTGCCATCCTTCAGCATCATGCCAAACGGAACATGCTTCAGCCCCCGGCTCCATTCATAGCCCATCTTTTCAAGCACATCAAACAGCTGTTTAAAATGCAGCGTCTGCTCATTGCCGACGACATATAGTGACCGCTCAGACCCGTAAGTCTCGTGACGGTAGAGCGCCGCTGCCAGATCACGTGTCGCATAAAGTGTCGTGCCATCCTTCTTTTTAATCAGACATGGCGGCATCCCTTCAACCGTCTCCACCACAAGCGCACCATCAGATTCCTTCAGAAGCTGTTTCTTCTCAAGCAGTTGAACAACCCGCTCCATTTTGTCATTATAAAATGCTTCCCCCTGCGTTGAATCAAACGAGACGCCTAGCAGCTCATAAATACTGTTAAACTTTTTAAGCGACTCATCCCTGAACCATTCCCATAAATCGCGCGCTTCCTGATCGCCGTCTTCAAGCCGCTTAAACCACAGCCGCCCCTCATCAATCAGAGACTCATCATGCTCCGCTTCATCATGAAATTTCACATAAAGTGTCAGCAGCTCCTTAATCGGGTTTTCACGGATCTTCTCTTCATCTCCCCAAAGCTTGTAAGCCGCAATCAGCTTCCCAAATTGTGTACCCCAGTCCCCAAGATGATTAATCCGTACAACCTCAAAGCCGTTTTTTTCAGAAATCCGCGCAAGTGAATGTCCAATGACAGTCGAACGCAGGTGCCCCATGGAAAAAGGCTTTGCGATATTTGGTGAGGAGAAATCGATTGTGATGACTTCTCCGTTACCATGATCCTGCTTGCCGTAATGCGCTTTGCTTTGAATCACATCTGCAACCACTGAAGCCGACACTTCCTCCTGAGCTAAAAAGACATTCACATAACCACTGACCGCTTGCACTTTTTCAAAAAGAGGCGGCATTTCAAGCTGTTCAGCCAGTTCAAGTGCAATCTGGTTAGGTGCCTTCCGAAAAATCTTAGCCAGCTCAAAACATGGAAATGCAAAATCACCCATCTCACTATGTTTTGGTTTTTCAATCAGCTTGAAGATCTTTTCCAGATCCAGCTCATCCTTCAATTCCTTGTACAACACTTCTGCAAATAATAATTGATATTCCATCAAATCCCTCCTCAAAATAAAAAACGCCCGTCTCTTCTCCATACAGGAAAAGAGACGGGCGTCAGATTCGTCCGCGGTACCACTCTCATTGTTTTCACAACCACTCAAAATTGATAACGGGGTTCTCCCCGGCAGTTCCTACTCATGTTTCAGACCTGCATCTCCAAAGTGCGCTTCACTCCCTGCTTCACAACCGGGCTCCCACCACCCCCGGCTCGCTTCACATTCACAGCAAGCTACTCTCTTTGTCATTGACGTTTGTTTTTACCTATTATAGCCATTAGGTAGAGAAATACAATAGCTAATTCTGAGATTAATCAATGAATACTGAAAAAATAACCACATTGATCAAAGTAACCTCCGCCCAACTGTATCGCAAAAACCCCTCACACCCAAAAAGATGTAAGGGGCCAAAATATTACTGTGTCACAAGCTCAAGCTCAACCGGAACAAACTCTTCCACTGATTCGCCATCAAGCACAGCCTGTGCTGTATCAATCGCACTTACACCGATTTCATCCGGTTTCTGCGCTACTGTTGCTGCCATTGTTCCTTCTTCTACTGCTGCTACTGCATCATTCGTTGCGTCAAAGCCGACAACCATCACATCTGACATACCTGCTGCTTCAAGTGCTTCTACAGCACCAAGTGCCATTTCATCATTGTGGGCAAATACTGCATCAAATTCTGCACCGCTCTGAATGATGTTTTCCATTACAGAAAGTCCTTCTGCACGGTCAAAGTTTGCTGTCTGGTTCGCGACTACTTCAATATCACTTTCACTAATCACTTCATTGAATCCTTCTCCACGCTCACGAGCTGCTGAAGATCCTGAAATCCCTTCAAGTTCTACAACATTGCCTGATCCACCAAGCTCTTCAATAATAAAGTCGCCGGCAAGACGTCCGCCTTCAACGTTATCAGATGCGATATGTGTGACAACTTCTCCGCCTTCAGCACTTCTATCTACTGTAATAACCGGAATATCTGAGCTGTTTGCTGATTCGATTGCAGAAGCAATTGCTGCAGAATCAGTTGGGTTCACAAGAATTAAGTCTACTCCCTGTTGAATCAAATCTTCAATATCACTGATCTGTTTTGCAGGGTCATCCTGGGCATCGACCACTGTAATATCCATACCAGCTTCTTCAGCCTGCGCCTCAGCACCTTCTGCCAATGTCACAAAGAACGGGTTATTTAGAGTGGAAATAGAGAAACCAATTGTGCCAGCCTCTTCACTGCCGCCGTTACCTTCATCACTACCTGACTCTTCACTTTCAGATCCTGGAGAATCTAGAGAACATGCAGCTAAAACCAGTGACATCATCAGCATCAACGTTAAAAATAATCTTTTCTTCATTTTCGAACACTCCTTTTAAATTAGTTTTTATAATTAAGCAGCTTTCTTCCGATCCAGCAGAACTGCCAGCAGAATCACGCCGCCTTTTACCACCTGTTGATAAAAAGAAGATACGTTCATTAAATTTAATCCGTTATTCAGCACTCCAATAATAAGCGCACCGATTAACGTTCCAACAATCCATCCGCGTCCGCCTGTCAGGCTTGTGCCGCCTAATACAACGGCTGCGATCGCATCAAGCTCATATGCAGTACCGGCAGTTGGCTGAGCTGAGTTCAGACGTGATGTGAGGATAATTCCTGCAAGCACACTCAGCATACCTGTTAATGTGTAGACACCAATTTTAATTCGATCCACATTTAACCCGGCAAGTCTCGAAGCCTCTTCATTACCACCGACTGAATAGACACCACGTCCAAACGTCGTCTTCTTCAGGATGAACCACAATACACCGAATGCTAAAAACATTGTAACGACCGGGAATGGAATGCCTAAGATATATCCTTTACCAATCATCTGAAAAGAAAATGCATCTGAAAGTCCCGTTACAGGACGACCTTCTGTATACACCAGTGTCAAACCACGGTAAATCGTCATCGTCGCCAGTGTCGCAATAAACGGTGCAACCTTACCTTTCGTAATAATGAGGCCGTTGAACGCCCCCATTGCTGCACCAATCAGTAAACCAATTAAAATTGCCAGAATCGGATCGAACCCTGATGTCATTGCACCAGCAGTCAGTGCTGCACCAAGTGCCAGCATTGAGCCGACTGACAGATCAATTCCGCCTGTTAAAATAACGAATGTCATACCAAATGCAATTAATGCGTTAATCGATACCTGTCGTAAAATATTCAGGATGTTATTGAGATCAAGAAAATTCGGACTCACAATAGATAGCACGACAACGATTAGTAACAATCCAAGGAAAGGACCGATTTTTTGGATAATACCTGAGTTTTTCAATTTACTCTCCTCCTGTTGCTGCTGTCATAATTTTCTCCTGATCCGCATCAGCCCGGTTCATGATGGCAGTCACTTTACCTTCATGCATCACGAGGATCCGGTCTGACATACCGAGGATTTCAGGAAGCTCTGATGACACCATAATGATGGACACACCTCTTGCAGTCAGATCATTCATAATTTGATAAATCTCTTTCTTCGCCCCGACATCAACGCCCCTTGTCGGTTCATCAAGAATCAGTACGGAAGGATTTGTCGCAAGCCATTTCCCAATGACGATCTTCTGTTGATTCCCTCCACTGAGCGACTTCGCTTCCTGCTCCGGCCCTGATGTCTTGATTCTCAGCCGTTCGATCAGTTCAACAGCTGTTGCCTGTTCTTTTTTTGAGTTCATCAGGCTCCATTTAGAAATGTTGTTGAACTGAGCAGTTGAAAGATTTTCTCTGACTGTCTGGTTCAGGATCAGCCCTTCTCCTTTTCTGTCTTCAGTGACAAATGCCATCCCTGCTCGAATCGACTTTTTGGGTGTTGGCTTTTTGAGTGTTTTCCCTTCAATCTGAATCACACCTGAACTTTTATCTGCCCCGAACAGCGCTCTCATCAGCTCTGTTCTGCCTGCGCCCATCAGTCCGGCAACGCCAAGAATCTCTCCTTCTTTTAAATCAAATGATGCGGATTTTACTCCAGTGGATGAAGACAGTTTTTCAACCGTCAGCCTCACTTTGCCCGGTGTCACCTTTCTTTCAGGAAACTGTTCACCAAGCTCGCGTCCAACCATCATTTTTACAACTTCCTGAAAGTTGGTTTCTTTGATCACTCTTGTACCAACTGAAGCACCATCTCTCAGTACAGTAATCCGGTCGCACATACTGAAGATCTCTTCCATCCGGTGAGAAATATAAACGATCGCTACATTTTTCTTTTTCAGCCCATTCATTACATTGAACAGTACATCAATTTCCTTTTTCGTCAGTGCCGCTGTGGGCTCATCCATAATCAGTACTTCACTGTTAGCAGAAACCGCTCTGGCAATTTCGATCATCTGCTGCTGTCCGACGGAGCATTCAGCAGCAGACTTTTTCGGATCCAGCTTGATGCCAAGCTCCATCAGCCACGCTTTTGCTTCTTCGTTCATTTCTTTATTTTTTAGAATGCCTGTCTTACCGGCCGTTTTTTCTTTTCCTAAGAAGAAGTTTTCGGCAACTGTCAGCTCAGGAATGATATTCAGCTCCTGATGAATCACACTGATACCGGCTTTTTCAGCTTCTTTTGGGCTTTTAAATGTGGTTGTCTTACCTTTATAGATGATTTCTCCCTGGTCCTTTGCATGTATGCCAGTGAGGATTTTCATCAGCGTTGACTTCCCGGCCCCATTTTCACCCATCAGTGCATGAATCTCGCCAGGCTTTAAGTCGAAGGATACGCCGGTGAGCACCTGAACCTGTCCAAAAGATTTGTGAATGTCCGTCATTTCAATGATTGGCTTACTCAAAAGATCACCCCCGCGTGCAGTATAATGTTTGCATATGGCGTATGTTCTCCTGTCCGGATGACTGCTTTGGCTGTAGATGTCTGCTGCTTGAATTGTTCATGTGACACTTTCTCAATTAAATTGAATTGTTCAGTCACCAGACTGCTGAACGTTTGATTTTGTGTGTCTGCTTCTTCTGCAACTGTTACTGACTCTACTTCCATCTCGTTGATAACCGCTTTTAAAACTGTTTCTATGTCCGGAATGCCAAGCGTGAGGGACAGATCAATTTTTTTCACATGATCCGGAATCGGAAGCCCGCAGTCTGCAATGACAACTGTATCGGTGTGACCAAGGTCAGCGAACACCTTCGTAATTTCACTGTTTAAAAAATGGCTTTTACGCATGACCTTCTCCTCCTTCAAGCTGTTGAAGAGTGGGCATTGCGCTTTGTGCGCCAAGTGCTGTAATCGACATGCTGGCTGCTTTAACAGCTTTTTCAACAGCCGTTCTTAACTCAAACCCCTGATCCAGAAAGGCTGCGAGCGCTCCGTTAAACGTATCGCCTGCTCCTGTCGTATCAATCGGTGTTACCTTTGGCGCCGGTACGAGAACTTCCTCACCATTTTCGAAAAAGCTTGCCCCTTCACTTCCCCGTGTCACGATCAGTTTTTCTCTGTAGGCTTCATTAAAGGTGCTGTCCTTCTTAAGTGCAGCCGCCTCATGTTCGTTCGGCGTCACATAGTCTGCCAGCTCCCACCACTCAGCAGGGAGCGGCTTGAAAGGTGCAGGATTTAAAATCACGATACTTCCATTTGCTTTCGCTGCCTGCATTGCTTCTTCAACCGCTTCATCCGGAATCTCCAGCTGAACGAGCAGGACACCTTTTTTCATTTGGTCGAGCGTTTCTTTCATATAAGCGCGATCAACGTTTCCATTTGCCCCTGCAACAACAATAATCTGATTATCCTGTTCAGCCACAACAATTGATGCGGTCCCAGTCGGCAAATGTGTAACCGGTTTCACATTGGACACATCAACTGCTTCCTTCTTTAAATGCTCAAGATAACTCTCGCCATAAAGGTCATTTCCAACCTTACCGACCATTTTCACTTTTCCTCCAAGCCTTGCTGCTGCAACTGCCTGGTTTGCCCCTTTCCCACCAAAAACGGTGGAGAAACCGGTACCTAAAATGGTCTCTCCCGGAAGAGGAAATCTCTCTGCTTCAGTGACAAGGTCTATATTCAAACTGCCTGCTACTGTAATCATGCGATCACTCCTTATTTCGTTGACTGTCTGACTGTAAGTTCTGCATTCAGCCTGACATGCTCCGGCGCAAGTCCTGGATTTTCAAGCCGCTTCAGCAGCATCTCAGCTGCTTTCTTACCTATCTGATAAATCGGCTGCTGCATCGTTGTAAGCTCCGGTGTAACAGCTGTACCCCATTCCACACCGTCAAAGCCCATCACTGAAAGCTCTTTTGGTACGTCTATTCCAAGCTTGGCAGCGGCCTTTAAAGCACCAATTGCCATGACATCGTTACCTGCAAATATTGCATCTATATGTTGGTATTTAGTTAACAACTGCATCGTATTCAGCATCCCGCTTTGAAGCTCATAAGACCCTTCCTGAATGATTTCTTCAAGACCATTTTTCCTGGTAAAGTCTTTATATGCTCTGAGCCTCTCATTTGAAGTAAATACATGTGAAGGACCTGCCAGATGAGCGATTCTCTTGCAGCCTCTTTCAACCAGAAATTCAAGTGCTTTCAAACTACTTTCATAGTTATCAATCGTGACAGAAGCGATTCTGTCATCTATATGGCGATCAAGTGCGATGACTGGCGTAGTAAGCCGTTCAAGGTGCTCCCACTTAAGTGTGTTAGAAACAACGATGACACCATCAATGTACTTTGACGTCATCCCTTTCAGATAATCAAGCTCATGCTGAATATTTTCATCGCTGTTAAATAGGATGGTTGTATACCCTTTTGGATACATCACATCTTCAACCGCCCTGACCAGCTGAGGAAAGAAAGGGTTAGTAATATCCGGAATCAAAAGTCCAATCGTATTGGAAGATTTCTTGAAAAGACTCCTTGCCACACTGTTCGGATTATATTGAAGTTCTTCAATTGCCTTCAATACAGACTTACGCGTGTCTTCATGCACATATCCCTTATCATTCAACACTCTTGAAACGGTCGCCACTGATACACCTGCATGCTGAGCTACCTGCTTAATCGTTGCCATTTCACCACACCTTGCAATTAATGTAATCGGTTACATATTTTAGTTTTAGAAAACCGGTTACTTTTTTAAGGATCTTATGTAACCGGTTACACGTATTCTATAATGGGTTAAGAAGCGTGTCAAGAGGAGAAATTATTTCCATTTTATAAAATTTAACTCTCATTCCGGACACCCGTGACGGAGTTTGCACAACCTATTGTGAACGCTGTCCTAAAAATATTTACGAAAAATTCCGATTTGAAATAACCCTCATCACTTCACAAAACGCCTCCCATTCATCCGGAAACAGGTTACTGCCAGACTTGTGAATATTCCTGCCTTCCCTGACTACCTCCACGCCCCAGCTCGTGCCATCAAGCACTCCAGGCATCGCATAATTTGCCCGCCAGTTGAGCAAGGCTGTCATTTTCAATTTTTCGATGAGGTCGCTTAATTCAGCCTTACTGATGCTCTTCTCGACTACTTCCTCTTGCCCAGACCCTGAATGCTTCCAAATGACTTTGTAGGAATCAAAGTCAATTTCGACTTCATAAAAACCATCAAAGAAGCCACCAACAGAAGCTTTTAACCCTTTAATCCGTTTATATGAAGCCTCTATCGCCTGCTCTTTTGTCCATTCGTGACCACACTTTTTACAGTGATAAACGGGAGCGTCAGGTAAAACAACGCATCCTCCCAGCTTAATTAAACCCTCATCAGCCTTCAGAACAGTTTCATATGTCGGCTCACCGTACGAAATATTAATTGTTTTCTTTGCTCTGCATGAAGGGCATTGTCTAACGTTGATCGCCATTTAGATCAGTCCTTTTCATTTTATAAGGGGTGAAGCGATCGCTTGAATTTGCACTCAGCATGATCTCATTTTCCGTTCATGATGCTAATCTTATTATGCCAGAATTCATGCAGGATTCCTCAAGGCCAAAGTTGAATTACTAAAGTAGAATCTAAACCCAAAATGAATTGGAGGCAATCATATGAAACTAGGCGCTTTTTCAATCAGTTTAAATGTAAAAGATATTCATGTCTCAAAAGCCTTTTACGAAAAGTTAGGCTTTGAAACATTTGGCGGCGATATTGATCAGAACTGGCTGATTTTAAAGAATGGAGAAACAGTGATTGGATTGTTTCAGGGAATGTTCGAAAAAAACCTATTAACATTTAATCCTGGATGGGATCAGGATGCGCAGGAAATTGAATCATTTACAGATGTGCGTGAGCTTCAGCAAAAACTGAAAGCTGCTGGTGTTCCGTTAATAAGCGAAGCAGATGAAACCGGTTCCGGACCCGCGAGTATTACGCTTGAAGATCCGGATGGCAATCCGATTTTAATTGATCAGCACCGGTAATCTTTTGTTTCAAGTCATAAAGATAACCTTTTAAAAAACAGGAGCTGATTCGTAATGAAAATACAATTAATCCGAAATGCTACACTCGTTGTCCACTATGCAGGTCAAAAGTTTCTCGTTGATCCGTTTCTAGCTGAAAAGGGTGCTTATCCACCCCTTCAAAACGCGGCGAGGCAGGATCAGAACAATCCGCTTGTTGAATTGCCGGTGTCATTAAATGAATTGATTCAGGATGTGAATGCGGTGATTTTAACACACCTGCACCTTGATCACTACGATGATGCGGCAAAAGAAGCATTACCTAAAGACATCAAGATATTTGTTCAAAATGATGAAGATGCAATGAAAGTAATGGAAGACGGTTTTGAAAATGTTGAAGTACTGACAGAGAAAACTGTTTTTAAAGGAACTGAGCTGATCAAAACGGCCGGCGAGCACGGAAGAGGCGAAATCCTGAAGATACTTGGACTCGTTTCAGGTGTCGTTTTTAAACACGAAAATGAAAAAACACTATATGTGGCCGGTGATACGGTCTGGTATGAAGGTGTTGAAAATGAAATCAGCCAGCATGAGCCAGATATCATCGTGGTAAATGCCGGTGATAATCAATTCCTTGAAGGCGGTTCACTCGTGATGGGAAAAGAAGATGTATATGAAACTGCTAAAGCTGCGCCAAAAGCTGAAATTATGGCAGTTCATATGGAAGCGGTCAACCATTGGGCGTTATCACGTGAGGATCTGAGGGTTTTTGCTGAGGAAAAAAGTTTTGCAGGACAGTTGCATGTTCCTGAGGACGGGGAATCTTACTCATTTTAACACTCGCTTCCCGCGCATCATGCTATAAGTGATGCACGGGAAGTTCTTTTTTATAATAGTGTGCAGATTTTATAACTTTCTTACACCCGCACTTCACTCATCAATGCGTGCGTATTTCCCTCAGTATCATTAAAAAACGTCATCCACGTCTCTGTTTGTTCCATCTTTGCCACCACATGCGGCTGATCAAGAAATGAAACACCCTTGTCTTCGAATTGCTGATAGGCTTCTTCAATATCCGGCACATTAAAATAGATAACAGAGCCAGGATGATCAAAAGCTTCATTTTCAGGAAGCGTTAACATGATACGAATTCCTTCGCACTCAAAAAATGCCATGTTTTCAGTTTCAAACAATTGCTGCAGTCCGAGCCTTTCACGGTAGAATAATGTTGCACGCTTCACATCTTTGACTGGCACACCAATTTGTCCTATTTGTTGAATCATCTTCATTTCCCCTCCCTGTTCCCCAATGAATTGTAAGATAGCTGAGTTTAAGCTACACTTATTTTACCTTACAAAAAACGGAAAGAACAGGAGGGTTTAGAAATGTTATGGGATCCCCCAAAGTGTATAAATTGCGACAAGGAAATTGAAAAGAATGAACAGGTCTATGCAAAGCTCCGTTATCCAAAAAGAAAAGGATTCACAGAGATCAAAGCATATTTACGAAATGAAGCTGTATTTATATGCGAAAACTGTTTTGACAATAAAAAATAGCGTCTGTCTTTTTCCAGACAGATGTTACGCCACCACAGGAATACACACGCTTCACTTTCCTCAGTAAGTCTCTCGTTCGACTGTACCATAACAGACTTCATCCATTAATGAGTGTTCAAATCCAAATTCTGCAGGAAAAACAGACATATACTCACCATCAGGCTTTTGTTATAATTTACTGAATATTAATTCACTTTAAAAAGGAGATGCTTTCCTGTTATGCGAAAGCTTTTTACACTTATGGTTGCGGTTGTCGGTATTTTTCTATTCTATTTTACATTTCAGGCAGCTGCGGCTGTCTTTTATACAGACTGGGACTTACCGAATTCCAGCGAACAGGATGAAGGTGTGCCGCGCATTGTGCTGATTATGAATGAAATAGACCACCCTTTTTGGAGAGGTGTAACGTCTGGTGCTGAAGAAAAAGCAGTGGAGATGGACATTGACCTGGATGTGAGCGGCATCTACGGCAATAATACGGATGATTTTCTTAGAAAAATTGAAATTGCGATTTATTCAAAGGTAGACGGAATTATTGTGCAGGGGCTCGACCATGAAAAATTTAAAGAATTGACAAAATTGAAAGCGGCTTCATATGGGATTCCTGTTCTGACTGTTGCTCATGATGTACCGAAAGAAGAAAGTCTTCGTAAGACCTATGTTGGGTCTGACCAGTTTGAAGCTGGTGAACTGCTTGCCGAACAACTACTCAAAGATATGGGTAAGGCTGGTGAAGTCATTCTGATGATTGATAGTGAACAGGCGTATTTTCAGCGTCAGCGTCTCGAAGGTATTGAACATTATCTGGCTGATTATCCAGACATCAGTGTGATAGAAGCAAAGATTGGCGCAGAAAGTGACCAGGGGCTTTCTTCTGTGAACGACCTGCTCAATCATTTTCCTCAGGCGGCATCATTTGTTGCGGTGAACGCCTCTTATACAGAAGAGCTTGTTAAAGAGATTGAAACAAGAAGGAAGGTAGAGCCTTATTACATATACACATTTGATGAGGAACGCGGAGCTTATGCGCTGCTTGAGGATGGAAAAATCGATGGCATAGTGGAACAGTCTCCTAAAGAAATGGGCCGGTTAAGTGTGGAACTAATGTCAGAGTGGCTGCAAAAAGACAGCCTGCCGCTTGATATTGAAGGTTATTTTACTGACATTCAGATTGTGAAGGATTTGAGCGGCCAATGAAACATTTACAAAAGAAAATATGGCTGCTGGCAATCGTTGTATTGATCATTATGGTCATTATTTGGATTTCTCTCACCTACTACAATCAGAAAATGCAGGATCAGTATAATCAGATTCTTGAACGATATCTGATTATAAATGAGCTGAATATGGTCAGTCAGGAAATGGTCACGTCACTGAATGCCTATCTGCTCGACCCTTCTGATGCAAACTTCAGAACGATTGAACGCCGTAAAAACAGGGTGGGTCAGTTATATGATCAGGTCACTGCATTTAGGAACACGGACAATGAATCTGAGCTGACCAATTATACAAATCTTACAGCAAGTTTAATTGAAATGACTGAGCGCTCAGTGAATTTTCAAATATCAGATGAAACTGATACTGCCAAAGCAGCACTGAATGAAGCAATCCATATTGCTGATTATGTATCAGAGATGAGGCTCTCTGTTATTGATAAAGAATTAAGGACCTATGACATCTTTTACAGAGAAATGATCGAGCGCTCTGAAAAACTGACAGAGCTTGGTGTATGGCTTCTAGTTACAATTATATTAATGCTACTATTTTTCACTTACTGGTTTTCACTGCGTATTACGAAACCGCTCGAGAAGTTGACAGAATCAGCAAAGCGACTGTCAAAAGGTCAATTCGACAGAGAAATTGAAGCAGACTCAAAAGATGAAACAGCGATTTTAGCCAAAACGTTCGAGCAAATGCGAATTAATATTAACAATTTGTTTATAGAAACAACACAAAAAGCAAAGCTTGAAGCTGAGCTCCAGGAAAGTAAATATCTGCTGAAGGAAAGTCAGCTGCTCAGCCTGCAGAGTCAGATTAATCCCCACTTTTTGTTTAACACGCTTAATACACTCTCAAAAAAGGCTTATCTTGAAGGGTCTGAAGAAACCAGTGATCTGTTAGTCAGTATTGCAGATCTGATGCGTTATAACTTGAGGCACATGGACAAACCGACTGCTTTACATGAAGAACTGTATGTTCTAAACCAATACATCCAGATTCAAAAAGCAAGATATACTGATCGGCTGACGTTTGTGACTGAAATTGATGAGGCGTGTCTCGATGTTCAGATACCCGGTCTGACTCTTCAGCCAATTGTTGAAAATGCGATTATACATGCAGTAGAACCAAGCGAGGATGGCGGAACCATTATGTTTAGGATAAAGAATGCACTGAACCATGTTGTAATAGAAGTTGAAGACGATGGTCCAGGTATGACTGAAGAAAAAATAGACGCTTTAATGAGTGCGCGTGCGGTAAACAGTGAAAAAGGGACAGGCATCGGCTTTAAAAATGTAGTCCAGCGATTAAAGCTATTCAATTCAAGTGATCATGTGGTGGATATACAGAGTATCTCAGGAAAAGGGACAAAGATATCCCTGTTTATTTTAAAAGAAAGGAGTGAGATGGGTTATGATCAAAGTTCTTATAGTGGATGATGAACAGATGGAACGTGATGGGCTCGAAATTATTCTGAAAAGACATCTTGAACTCGATATTAAGCAAGCGAGAAATGGCAGAATCGCGATTGAAATGTGTAGTCACTTTAAGCCGGACCTGGTTTTTATGGATATTCAAATGCCCGGCATTTCAGGACTTGAAGCCATTGAGCAGTTGCATCAGACCTACCCAGACACAAAGTTCATTCTTGTAACTGCTTATGCCAAGTTTGAATATGCACAGCAGGCAATGAAACTCGGTGTACACGATTATATCCTAAAGCCGAGTAAAGTAAGTGAAATCATCAAAACGGCAGAAGGTGTACTGAATAAAATATATGCAGAAAAAAAATCCACAGAAGAAAGTAAACGCTATCGAAGCACCATTGAGAAAGCAATGGCAGTTTTTGAAACGGATGTCGTGACACAGCTGCTGTTTGATCATGTCCATGAAGTTCACTTAAACCAGCTTGTTGATCTGCTAAATATTCCAATCACGAGGGATAAATTTGTGATGAACCTCCTCATTCCTGAAGATGCGAAAAGCTCATACTCCGCTGTAAAAGACGTGGTCAGAAGAACCGGAAGCGGCTGGACAGGTGCAATGAATGGCAGACAGGTTCCGATTATTGTCTTTCGTAACAGTGGAGAGTCCTTCCGTCATCAGGCCATTACAATGGCTAAGCAAATTCTATCACTGAGAAAAATGGATCAGGATGGTTGGTTTATCGGAATTGGTGATGTGTATGAACCAATTGACCGGATTAAACAGTCTTATCAGGAATCTCTTATTGCAACAAGGAACTACCAGCAGCCTGTTAAATATCAGTTTTATTCAGATATGCCGATGTTAACACTAGATTTTTACTCACAGTCTTATAAGGCATATGAACAGAAATTTTATGAACTCCTCCGTCAAAACAAGTGGGAGGAATTAATTCAAGAGGTTAAAGACAGGACTGATCAATTCGAAAGAGAAAATAAAGACGTGATTCAGACACAAAAAAACTTAGCTGAAATCCTCTGGCTCATATCATCTGTCCTGTCAGATATGGGTGTAGAGGTTGAATTTCCTGTATATTCTGTGCAGGTAAATGGATATAAGCAGCTGAGGGCTGAAACTGGTTATATGCTCGACCGGATGAAATTTGCACATCAAAAACATAACCAAAATACAGATGGGGACATGATAGAACAAATTAAGCATTATATTATCGAACATGCTCATGAAGATTTATCTTTAGAAATTATCAGTAAAGAAGCAGGACTGAGTCCAATTTATGTCAGTAAGCTTTTTAAAGAAAAGCTAGGCATTAATTACATCAGCTTTCTGACTGATTGCCGGCTTGAGAAAGCAAAGAAATTAATGCGAGACTCTGAGAAAAGTATGAAGGAAATTGCGATAGAAATAGGCTATCACGATCCGAATTATTTCAGTAAGGTATTTAAAAAAGCTTTTCATCTCTCTCCTACAGCTTACCGAAGTAAAACATTTATCACGTAATGACTGATCATGAAGGGATGTAAGTTTGTGAAAAAACACTTAACACTTATGTTGACCTGTATCATGACCATTCTGCTGGTTGCCTGCTCAACTGAAGATAAAGCCACAGAAGTTGAACCGGCGCCGGAAGCGGTTGAACAAAAGAGTCCGAAAGATATCAAAATCGGCTTCTCAATGGATACGCTTCAGGAAGACCGATGGTTCAAGGATCGTGATCTATTTTTAAAAACTGCCAAAGCTGCAGGCGTAGAAGTCGAAGTCACGGTTGCAAATGGGGATGACGTCAAACAAATCTGGCAGACAGAAAAAATGATCAGTGAAGGTATTGATGTACTGGTTGTCGTTCCTCACAACGCAGAATCCATGGCAGCCATTGTGGAAAGAGCCCATGATGCAGGCATTAAAGTATTGTCATACGACCGGCTCGTAAGGAATGCGGAAGTGGACTTATATTTATCCTATGATAATGAACAAGTAGGCATCCTGCAGGCGACTGCTATGACTGAAATGGTGCCAAAAGGAAATTATGTCTACCTTGGAGGAGCAGATACTGATTACAATGCTCACCTGATGAAGCAGGGTGTTTTTAAAGTTTTAAAACCTTACATTGAAAAAGGTGATATCACAGTTGTCTTCGACCAGTGGACAAAAGACTGGATTCCAGACGTGGCAAAAAAGAACATGGAAACAGCACTTGAAGTAAATCATCAGAAAATTAATGCGGTCATTGCAGGAAATGACGCGACGGCGGGTGCTGCGATAGAAGCACTTGAAGCTTACAACCTCGCGGGAAGTATTCCTGTAGCCGGGCAAGATGCAGATTTGGCAGGTGTTCAAAGAATTGTAGCGGGAACACAAAATCTGACAATGTACAAAAGTATTAATGATCTATCAGAACGCGCAGTGGAACTGGCGATTAAGCTCGCATTAGGAGAAGACATACAGGAAGACCGGACGATTAATAACGGGAAAATCAATGTCCCCTCTATCCTGCTGCCTCCGGTTCCTGTCGACCAGACGAATATCAGAGAAACAGTCATTGCAGACGGATTCCATCAGGAGGATGACGTCTATAACCAATAAAGTAATCAGCTGCGGTCCAATTGGATCGCAGCTTTTTATTTTGATCGCTGATTTATCTGAATATTAATAAAATACAGCATGATGATAATTTACTGCTATAAGAAAGCGTTTTCAATTGTGTTTCCGATGCTACATTTATCTTGTAAAGAACAAAACACATTTTGAAAGGGGTCTTACAACAATGGGGAAAAAATCAAAGGCACTGGGATTACTTTCAGCTGCAGTCTTAACATTCGGTTTGGCAGGATGCGGCAGTGAAGGGGGTTCCGGATCCGGAAGCGGTCTCGATGTAGGAATTGTTTTACCTACTAAAGATGAGCCGAGATGGGTTCAGGATGAAACAAGATTCGAGGATGCACTGGCAGATTCAGATTACACAACTGAAATTTTATTCAGTCAGGGATCTTCAGCAAAAGAAAAAGAAAACGTTGAAACATTAATCAGTAAAGGAATGGATGTCTTAATCATCGCTCCGCATGATGGAACAGCGGCAGGATCTGCAGTAGAAGCTGCTCAAGAGGAAGGTATTACGGTTATATCTTATGACCGCCTGATCACTGATACAGAAGCAGTAGACTACTATGTTACGTTCGACAGCGTAGCCGTTGGAGAAGCACAGGGACAGTATTTAGTAGATCAGGCCGAAGGTTCAGGCATCCCGCTCTACCTGTATGCTGGTGCTGCATCTGATAACAATGCATTCCTATTCTTTGAAGGTGCATGGAATGTACTTCAGCCGAAAATTGCTGACGGCACATTCGTGATTGCGAACTCCAGTGAAGCTGAAGCATTAAAAGATAAAGCCGAGTTAAGCCGTGATGAGCTTGGAAGCATCCTTGGACAGGTAACAACAAACTGGGATCCAAGTGAAGCGAAGAACAAAGCTGAAACACACTTAACTTCCGCAGGTGCTGATATGAAGGGTGATGTTTCTATTCTTGCACCAAATGATGGAACTGCCCGTTCAATCGCTGACGTTTTCGCTACTGATGGCGCGATTACGAATTACACGATCACAGGTCAGGATGCTGAAAAAGCTTCTATCCAATACATCATTGACGGCAAGCAATCTATGACCGTTTTCAAAGATGTGCGCACACTTGTAGAAGATGCTATGGGCATGGCAGTTGACGTGTTGGACGGCAATGATCCTGAAACAACTGCTACTTATGACAATAACAGTATTGAAGTAAATGCAAAGCAGACAGACGTAATCGTCGTTGACCAGGATAATGTACAAGCAGAATTAATCGACTCAGAATACTATGAAGCAAGTGAATTCGAGGGGTTAGAATAACCGTTTTGATTACAAGAGTAATCGTGTCAGCATACCTCCCCTGGCACGATTGCTCTGTATTTTAATTAAAGACAAGTGCTTAGGAGGCATAAAATGAACGATACAATTCTAGAGATGAAAGGCATATCCAAAGAGTTTACCGGCGTAAAGGCGCTCTCTAATGTTAATTTCCAAGTTGAAAGAGGAGAAATTCATTGTCTGGTAGGCGAGAACGGAGCAGGTAAATCCACACTGATGAAAGTTTTAAGTGGTGTTTACCCTTATGGAGAGTATTCAGGAGATATTTATTTTGATGGACAAGTTCAACAATTCAATAAGATCAGTGACAGCGTTGATATCGGCATTGTCATCATTTATCAGGAGTTAGCATTATTTCCCGACCTTTCTATCTATGAAAATATTTTTATCGGTAACGAACTGCAGCGCAAAGGCGTGCTGAACTGGAATGAAGCCATCACAAAATCTAAGGAACTTTTGGAAAAAGTAAACCTTCACATTAATCCCGAAACATTAATAAAAGAAATCGGGGTCGGCAAACAGCAATTAGTTGAAATTGCAAAAGCGCTGAGTAAACGGGTAAAACTTCTAATTCTTGATGAACCCACTGCCGCGTTGAATGATACAGACAGCGCGAACCTGTTAAACCTGTTAAAAGAGCTGAAAAAACAAGGAATTACTTCTATTATGATTTCTCATAAGCTTAACGAGGTAATTGCTATTGCAGATAAAGCGACTGTACTGCGGGATGGTGAAACCATTTGTACGCTGGATGCAACGCGTGGAGAGATTACAGAAGCAGCTATTATTAAAAACATGGTCGGCCGTGAAATCGAAGATATTTACCCAAAGAGAAATCATCCAGTAACTGACCACAGACTGCTCGAATTAAAGAACTGGTCAGCTTATGACGGGCACCTCGGGAGAAATGTAGCAGAACACATTGATCTTCATGTGAATTATGGAGAAATCGTTGGGATAGCCGGGTTAATGGGTGCCGGAAGAACTGAACTGGCTCTCAGTATTTTTGGTAATTCAAAAAAATATAAAACGTCAGGTGAGTTGTTTGTAGACGGTCAGCCCATCCAATTAAAGCATACGAGTGATGCCATTAAATCCGGTATCGCATACGTAACTGAAGATCGAAAAGGAGACGGATTATTTTTACTGCAGGACATTAAAAATAATATTTCGATCTCAAATCTGAAAGATCTGTCGGCATACGGGGTCGTCAACGACAACGAAGAAATCCGTACTGCTGAAGAATATAGAAAATCACTCGGCATTAAAACACCTTCCATCGAACAAAAGGTCGGTAACCTGAGCGGTGGAAATCAGCAAAAAGTATCAATTGGAAAGTGGCTTTTTGTTGGACCAAAACTCCTGATTCTGGATGAACCTACGCGCGGCATTGATGTAGGTGCAAAACTTGAGATTTACACAGTCATGAATAAGTTAATTGAAAGCGGCATGAGTATTATCATGATTTCATCAGAGCTTGGTGAAGTACTTGGTATGAGTGATCGGGTCTATGTCATGGCCAAAGGTGAGATTAAAGGAGAACTGTCTTCAAATGAAGCAAGTCAGGAAAAGATCATGGAACTTGCAACACAATAGGAGTGAAGAAGATGAAATTACTTAAAGAGGCAAAAGCATTACTAAAACATAATATCCGGGATTATGGCATGTATATTGCCCTTCTCGTCATCATGTTAATCTTTACAATTTTAACAGATGGCCTTTTTATGTCATCAAGAAATATAAGTAACTTAATAGATTCTTCAGGCTATATTGCTGTTTTAGCTGTTGGGGTCATGTTGGTCATTGTCATCAGACATATTGATTTATCAATTGGATTTCTTGCAGGATTTCTCGGCGCAATCGCTGCGATATTACTGGTACAGTTTAATCTGCCGGTTTTTCTGGTCATCCCGATTATTTTGATTTTGGGAATGCTAGCTGGTTCAGTAACAGGGTTTCTTGTTGCAAAAGTTGGTATACCAGCCTTTGTAGCTACACTTGCCGGTTGGCTTATTTACCGGGGAGCCTTACTGCAGGCAACTGAAAGATCCGGAACGATTAATGTAAATAATGAGGCGTTTAATGCGATTGGGAATGGCTATATTCCCTCCATTTCACAAGTCGGCGGCCTCCACCTGCTGTCATTAATGATTGGTGCAGCTGCCATTCTTTATTATATTTATTCAATGATAAAAAACCGAAAAAACAAAATCAAATACAGCTTTGACGTAGTTTCCAATCCGCTTTTTATCATTCAACTTGTACTTGTATCTTCTTTAATTGGTTACGTAACATGGATTCTCGCAGGTTATAACGGATTCTCATGGACGATGATTATTATTTTAATTGTTTTAGTGGTGTATCATTTCATCACAACAAAAACAGTCCTTGGGCGTCACATTTATGCAGTCGGCAGTAATCCTGAAGCAGCCCATCTTTCAGGTATCAATGTCAGCAAAATTACGTTCATTGTTTTTGGCTCAATGGGAATGCTGTCCGCTCTATCAGGTATTCTGTTTACTTCCCGCCTGCAGTCTGCCACCACAACAGCCGGTACACTTTTTGAGCTGGATGCTATCGCAGCTGCTTTTGTAGGTGGTGTTTCAGCAGCCGGTGGTGTCGGTAAAGTAACAGGTGCCGTCATTGGTGCAGTTGTAATGGCGACACTCGTTAACGGGATGAACTTGCTAGGCGTCGGAATCGCATCGCAATATATGATTCGGGGCGGTGTTCTCGCACTGGCGGTTATTTTTGATGTGATGACGAGAAGACAAAGGGCATAGCAGTTTGATTTTATAAAATGGGGATGGAGATCACGCTACGAAGATAAATTAGTAGCGAGACCTCCATCCCCACTTTTTTTGAATACAAAAAAGTGTCTCCATCAGTTTATAATGGCAAAGACATTCTTGTGTTAAAGTTATATCTTTCTGTATTTTTTTAATGCTTGAATGTTTATGAATGTAAACACAATCGCAATGCCGAACAGAATGAAAAGATCAAGCAGAATGTCATCTATCCCCCGACCGAAGATCATCACAGCTTTTAAAGCATCACCACCATAATAAAGCGGCATGATTTTCGCAATTACCTGAAGCCATTCCTGCAGTGAGTCTACTGGTAGGAGGCCGGCGAAAAAGATCTGCGGAATGACGACAATCGGAATGAACTGAACCATCTGAAGCTCAGAATTGGCAAAAGTGGATAGTAACAGTCCAAACGCCAGCGCTACAAAAGCAATCAGACTGTTAATCAGCAGCACATACCAAATGCTTCCTGCAATCTGAATGTCCAGAATATACGTACTGTAAAAGACGACAATGATGGTCTGAATGACAGCAAATATGCCATACCCAATCAGATAGCCAAATACAATATCAGAACGCTTCACAGGTGTTGCAAGCAACCGGTCAAGCGTGCCCGTTGTCCTTTCACGCAAAAGCGAAATCCCGGAAATCAGAAATACAAAAAAGAAAACGAAGAACCCGATTAAAAATGGACTGATTGTATCAAAAAATGTTGTTTCGTCTGATCCAAACTCGTATGTTTCCTCTATATTGAGAAACCCTGGCGCTTCATCCGGCTGAATCAGCCCGCTTTCAGCTGCCTTCATCATTACTTCCTCTACCTGCAAAGCGAAATGCTGCTGGCGAAGTCCGGCAATCTGTGCCTTTACACTGCCAATCGTGGTAGTAGAACTCGCATTGTAAGTGACTTGAAGCAGGTCATCCTCCAAAAGAAAATAAGCATCCAGATCTTCATTAAGCAAAAGTTCTTTTAAGGATTCATTCGGTTCTACAGAGACAAGATCAACATCCGCCTCTTCAAGCTGATCACCCATCGGATCCGTTAAGCCTGTTTCACCAATGCGTGCAATGCTCTCCTGATCAGTCTGAAAGAGGAAATAAACAAGTGTCAGAATCAGTAATGGTGCAACAAGCATTAACGCGAGTGTTCTGCGGTCTTTAAAAATCTGCTGAATAATCCGTTCAGCTACTGCAAGCATCCTCATGCTGATTCACCAGCTTTCTTTAATAGAAAGATTGATTCAATCGAATCTGTGTTAAATTGATTTTTCAGCTCCTGAGGCGTTCCGACTGCTAAAACTGAGCCTTCGAGTAAAAGTACCAGCCTGTCACAGCGTTCTGCTTCATCCATTACATGTGTCGTTACCAGAATAGAGCCACCCTGCTCCTTCAGTAACTGAAGCTTCTCCCAGATCTGTTTTCTCAGTCTTGGATCAATTCCAACTGTCGGTTCATCCAATACAAGAATGTCCGGCTCATGCAGCAGAGCCAGCGCTAAAGATAACCGCCTTTTCATTCCACCAGAATAAATCATCACCTTTTTTGATAAGTCCTTTTCTAAATCAACAAGACCCATACATTCACTGATACGCTGCTTCCTTTTGTTTTTAGGTACGCCATACAGCTTTGAAAAGAAAACCAGCTGCTGCTCAGCACTCAGCTCCATATACAGCGCGTCAGACTGGGCCATATAGCCAATCTGATTTAACAACAGGCGGTTTGGCATGCGTTGATTCTGAACGGTCACCTTGCCTTCATCCGCTTTCTCCATGCCAATAATCGTTTTGACCACGGTCGTTTTCCCTGAACCTGATGGCCCGATGAGCCCGACAATTTCTCCCTTACTGACCGAAAAAGAAATATCTTTTAAAACCTCTGTTTTCCCAAAAGATTTCGATATGCCTGATACCTCCACTGCATGCATATAAATGCTCCTTTCTATTAGACAAATCATTGCTTAATGAACACTGTGTTGATTATAATCATATTAAATTGAGGAGATATTACAATCGTTATTTTCTATGTATTTGTTGATTAATTAACAATTGCAGGCTGATTGTCTATTATCGTTATACTTTTTCAGAGGGGGAAAACGATGAAGCAGGATTTACGTGTGAAGAAAACGAAAAAAGCCATCCGGCATGCACTACTCAGACTTGTAGATAAAAAAACATTTGCGCGGATCAGCGTCAGTGATATTTGTGATGAAGCTGAAATCAACCGGGGCACTTTTTACCTTCATTACACAGACAAGTTTGACCTGCTTGAAAAAATACAGCAGGAGCTGCTGGATCATTTATGGATGATTGTCACGACCAGAATGACAGAGAAGATCAATGTTCTGACAGAAAAACCGGATACATTGAAAATATTCGCAACAGAACTTTTTCATTATCTGGATCAGGAAGCTGACTTATTTTATATGCTGCTAGTCAATACGGTGGACCCATCGTTTCATAATCGACTGAAAGGACTCATTCAAAAAAACATGGAGAGACTCAGCCACCCTGCAGAAGAACCTGTGTCTTTTCATGTTGACTATGTCATGGCCTACGTCACAAGTGCCATCGTTGGTATGTTGCAGCACTGGCTTGCTAACGGAAGAAAAATACCGCCTGAAGAAATGGCTCTGCTGGTTGTCAAAATCAACTTAAACGGACCAATGAAAATGATGAGTGGCGAATAACGCGCCGCTTATTCAATCAATTGTTTCGCGACTAAATTGACATCTCATCCAAAACACGGTAAATTACTAAATGTACGAACAATTTTATAATAAATTAATTAAAATATTCGCTTTTAGGAGTGTTTCATATGGATAATGTATTTGATTACGAGGATATTCAATTAATTCCCGCAAAATGTGTGGTAGATAGTCGTTCTGAGTGTGATACTTCTGTGAAATTTGGCACGCATACATTTAAATTACCTGTTGTACCTGCGAATATGCAGACAATTATAGATGAAAAGATTGCTGCGTATTTAGCTGAAAACGGTTACTTCTATATCATGCACCGCTTTGAGCCCGAAACGCGTATTGCATTTATCAAAGATATGCATGCAAAAGGCTTCATTGCTTCGATCAGTGTTGGCGTAAAGGAAGAGGAATACGGATTTATCGAAGAATTGGCAGCTGAAAAGCTTGTGCCTGACTATATCACGATTGATATTGCCCACGGTCATTCCAATGCAGTGATCCGGATGATTCAGCATATTAAAACGCATTTACCTGAAAGCTTCGTGATCGCAGGAAATGTTGGTACACCTGAAGCAGTCAGAGAGCTTGAGCATGCCGGTGCGGACGCAACAAAAGTGGGCATTGGACCTGGTAAAGTGTGTATCACTAAGATCAAAACCGGCTTCGGCACAGGCGGCTGGCAGCTCGCTGCGCTTCGCTGGTGCGCAAAAGCCGCAAGTAAGCCCATCATCGCAGACGGCGGCATTCGCACACACGGTGATATCGCAAAATCAGTACGATTCGGCGCGTCTATGGTCATGATCGGTTCACTATTTGCAGGACACGATGAGTCACCAGGTGAAACAACTGAAATTGAAGGCAAGCGCGTCAAAGAATACTTCGGCTCAGCTTCTGAATTTCAAAAAGGCGAAAAGAAAAACGTCGAAGGCAAAAAAATGTTCGTCGAGCACAAAGGCTCCCTGCAGGACACACTGACAGAAATGGAACAGGATCTGCAGTCCGCCATTTCCTATGCAGGCGGGAACTCTCTTGAATCCATTAAGCATGTGGATTATGTTGTGGTGAAGAATTCGATTTTTAATGGGGATAAGGTTTATTGAGTTTGGGTGGTTCGTGAAGGTTCGTAGAATGCTGCAATATGTTCGAGGGAAAACATGTGGTGTTCGACGGAAAGCCCAAGCCGTTCGACGCTCAGCCGCCCACCTTCGACACTTCATGCCATTTGACCTACCTCATATAAATGCAAAAAGCGGCAGGCGCACAAGCCAGCCGCTTTTCTTATAGTTTCCAACGATTTAATAAGCACCCGCCGAATAAGTCATCTCATAACTATGCGTATAAATCTCAAAAATATTGCCGAACGGATCTTCTACATATACCATTTTATATGGCTTATCATCCGGATAGTATTCACGGATTGGCATGCGCTGTTTACCGCCGTGCGCAATGATTTTCTCCACAAGTCCTTCAATGTCGGGGTCCTGGATACAGAAGTGGAAAATACCTGTTTTCCAGTATTCAAAGTTGTTATCCGGCTGCTCATTTTGAGGGAATTCGAACAATTCGATCCCTATTTTATCACCTGTTGAAAGATGAGCAATACGAAATTCCTCCCAGTCGTTTCCGAATACGTCACGGCACATTTGCCCGATTGGTGTGTCATCGTTATAGACAGGGGACGGTTCCATCATCGTGTACCATCCAAACACCTCTGTATAAAATTTCACTGCTGCATCTAAATCCGGAACTGAAAGTCCGATATGAGAAAAATTTCTTGGATAAGTTGTCATATTAACAATACCTCCTCTATTGGATTGACACCCCTATTATAAATGGGTATTCTTCTAAACAATAGAATGCACTTTTTGGGAAGATACTACCCAAAAAGGTAGTATTGGAGGGATTACAATGACTGAAGAGATTCAAGTCGATGACAACGGCAAGCTGAAATGCTCAATTGAATATACGTTAAATAAAGTCGGCGGGAAATGGAAGCTCGTCATTCTCTGGCATATCACATTTGATGGAACACAGCGCTACAACGAGCTGAGAAGACTCCTCCCCGGAATCACACACAAAATGCTCAGCCAGCAGCTAAAAGAACTGGAACAGGAAGGGCTGATCATTAGGACGCAGTATAATGAAATGCCGCCAAAAGTAGAGTATTCTATCTCAGAACGAGGACTTACCTTAAAACCAATACTAGAAGCCATGCATGAATGGGGAACTGTTCAGGGTGGATAAGTGAAAAAAGCGGCTGGTGTACGTCACCAGCCGCTTTTTTTAGTGGCACAGTGGGGTCGGAATCACGGTGGATTCGTGAAATATTTGCTGATGTTCGGAGAAAAACCGGTCTGGTTCGGAGAATAGAACGCCATCTTCGAAGAATGATCCGGGTGGTTCGCCGTTTATCTTCCAACCTTCGAAGAATAGTGTAAATAGTTCTACTCATTATTTATGCAACAGCGCGGCTGCCCAGCTGACCAACCGCAAGCGGCCAGAACTCTGTCCCCCTCTGTACATTTCATGACATTCTAACCTCCGTCCCCAAAGTGCACATGCCTCACACCCAAAAAAACCCGAAAATGCACCGCATCCCCGGATTCCAATCTTATTTCTTTTCTTGGTATTTCATATGCATGTTGATCCCCTGTTCGTGGTTTCCAAACTTAGGACCAAATAGGTTCATGCCGCCTACGTTGACAGCATCTTCTTTGAGTCCGATTTTGAATGAGATGTAGGGTTTGTCTTCCAGCATCAGGTCAGTCAATGTCAGGTCAGTTTCTACTTGTATGTTGTCTATAAAGCAGCCTTCTTTAGTGATTTTCCATTGTTTCAGCAGGCCGTATTGCGTGTAGTTTGTGCGCCACCATTCAGGCGTCTGGAGGCCTCTTTCTCCACCAAAATCACTTGGAGAGGTCCATGTCCCGATTTCTTTTTCATTGACCCAGACCGTGATATCTGACGGCCAGTCTAGTTTATAATTGGGCGCTTCCGAGCAAACTTCGGCACTGAATTCAATTTCACTCGCCTGAGATCCATCAGGCAGGCGGTTTGGAAAACGATATTCCACATACCCGTCCCTGAAAAAAAGCAGTTGTGCTTTTTTTCTATCAGGTTCATAAAAAGACCTTGGATCGTCCTGTGCGCCGATATATCCATCTTCAGCTACCAGCCCGCAATTGGGTACTACATAGCAATCCAGGTAATCGCCGATTGGCATCTCAAAGTTGATTTCCTGCTGTTCTGCAGTTGAGTGATCCCAGAACAGGTCCATCACGATTTGATCATAATTAATCGCACTTATTTTCTGAGTCCCTCTTCCCGGCACAAGTTCTGTCACAATCAAACCGACTTCTTCGAGTTTATTTACATGAGAGGCTGTTGTTGAAAATGGTAAATTTAATTTTGTTTTGAGTTCATTCACATTGTGTGGTTTTTCGCTTAAGATTTTTAATATTTCCACCCGCGTTTGATTCGCTAACGCTTTACTGATTGACAGCATATTATCAAATGTTAATTGTAAACTTTTCACTTTTCCACCACCTGAACATCCTTCTGATATTCCTTTATTATAGCAGAGTGGCTATGCTTTCTATATGAAAACCCCCATCCTGTATGGAATGGGGGCGTAATAAATTAATGTGCTGCGTTTTCCTTTAGCTTACGTTCTTCAAGCTTTATGACAATCTGATTATACTCATCCTCTGTATATGAATAAAAGTACATCACAATCAGACGAATCAGTGAACCGAGTGCCGGTAATAAAACGATGACAAAAAATAATGCGTCCATCGTACTTGTCGTCTGAGCCTGATTTGGAGCGTAGTTAATGATTGTCAAAATCACCCCAGTCAGACCCCCTGCAATTGCAATGGACAATTTACCAGTAAAGGTTTGCCCGGAAAAAGTAATGGCTTCACTTCGCTTACCTGTTTTCAATTCTGTATATTCAATCGTTTCAGCCAGCATAGATGAAATTAGTGGACCGGTAGCTGTATACAAAATCATCGTAATCGTAATAAACGTGAATGTTACTGCCACGCTCGAGTAGCCCACAGAGAACCATACAAATCTGATCAGGATGTCTGCAGCAACGATCGCCATCAATAGATGCTTCTTCTTAAATCTGCGTGTAAGCTTTGGAATAACAAAGAATCCAATACAACTTGCGAGACTGATAATACCGAATATCGACATGAGTGACGCATTTCCCATATTATAAGTAAAAAAGAAAACATTTAACGCCTGCGTAATATTCATAAATACGTTACAGAAGAATACAACCAGTATGGCAAACATAGGCTTATTTGCTTTAATCGCTCTGAATGCATCTGATATTTTCACTTTCGTTTTAGGCGGTTCTACTCTTTCTTTCGTATTCTTAAACCCATTTAACATAATTGGCACTGCAATTACCATCAACACAACTGTGGCTAAGAAGTACCCCCGTCCCTGGTCACCCTGTCCCAGCAATTCAGTCAGCGGAATGAACAAAACCGGTGATAAACCAATGCCGGCAAATACGCCCATATTTGCAAAGGTAATCAGCTTTGTCCGCTGTTGCGTATCCTGACTCATCACCGTCGAAAGAGACCAGTACGGAACGTCCGAAACAGTATAAATCATGCCCCATAAAATATACGTACTTCCTGCGAAAATAATCTTGGACGTATCACTCAGACCGGTTAGCGGAAGAAAACACAGGATTGTAATTGCCGCTATAAAGAATGGCATATATTTTAAATAAGGACGGAATTTCCCGTGTTTCGAGTGCTTCGTATCCATAATAGAAGCCATCATTGGATCATTAATTGCATCCCATGTACGTGCAACCAGAAAAATAATACTTGCTGCAGCCGCTGAAATACCGAGAATGTCAGTATAGAAGAATAAAATATATGAACCTACCAATCCAAAGCTAATACACTGACCAAATCCATAACCGAAATAAGAGGCAATTTCTTTGTTTTTAATCAATTCATTCTTATTTATTTCCTTCTGTACTGCAGGTTTTATCGTTTCCATTGCTGCCTACCTCCCCATTGTTATTCAAACAAAAAGCCACTGGACTTCTGAGAAACAATTTCTTTAATTTTCTTTGGATCGAACTTGTATTCGTGATTGTGATCCAGCAATCCGTTGACTTCCTGCTCCACGTCTGTCAATTGCGTATAACAATACCCCTGAATGAATGCAGTTTCTGTAATCACGGTCGTCAGCTGTTTCAGTCGTAAAAGCACTTCTTCTGACGATTCGGGTCTTGAGCCGTAACCCCAGTCATTTTTACTTTGAGATCCATATGCAATACCTCCATATTCACTCACCAGTACCGGCTCACCCTGGTATTGATAACCTTGCGCATAATTCTGTTTCAGGCTTGTCATGGATGGACTGCCATTCACAAAATCATCTTTACATCTATAATTATTTTTCATTGAAACATCGTCTGAATTGTAATCATGTACAGTTAAAAGATCTGTAAGCGTATGCTCCCATCCATCGTTCCCCACTACTAATCTGGTCGGATCGAGTGCTTTCGTCTGAAAATATAAAGCGTTTACAAAATTTTGCTGATCTTTCCTGTGAAAAATTTCGTTCACACCCCAGGATTCATTCATTAACGTGTAAATAATGACGGAAGGATGATTAAAATGTTTGTTGACCAATTGTCTCGCTTCATTCATCGTGCGTATCATGGCGGTATTTGAAAAATGAAAGCTGCTCGGCATTTCAGCCCACATGACCAGGCCCAACTGGTCACATAAATACATATAACGACGATCCGCAATTGTCTGGTGACGTCTCACACCGTTAAATCCCATCTCTTTTACTTTCTTCAAATCGCTTTCCATCTGATCATAAGTCGCTGTCATGAGTGAATCCTGATAGTATCCCTGATCCAGTATCAGCTTCTGATAAAAGGTTTCGCGATTTAACAAAATCCGATCACCCTTCACTTCAATACTTCTCATTCCAAAATAACTCTCAACCTCATCGTATACATGCTTACGATCTTTTAATGTAAAACGAATATCATAAAGATCCGGCCGGTCCGGTGACCAGTAGAAAACCCTGAAGTCCGCCTCATCCGACTGAACATCAAGCGTTAACTCAGCAGATTTTGCATTCGCTTTAATCCAAACACCTGAAGCGTGAATCCACTCGTCTTTAAAGTAAACTTCCGCTTCCAAATACACCGGATTTTCATGCGCTGATATATTTGCCACCACTTCAAGTGAAGCGTTTTCAATTTTCGGCGTCATTTTGATCTCTTCAATGTGCGTTTGTGAAACCTCTTCCAGCCAGACAGATTGCCAAATACCTGTTGTTTTCGTATACCAGCAAAGAAAGTTTTCTGATTTCCAGGACTGCTTTCCAAGTGGCTGTTCCACACTGTGATCATCCATCACTCTTATGACGATCGTATTTTCTCCCTCTTGAAGCATTGAGCCGATCAAAAAACTGAAGGGCGTATGCCCTCCCTCGTGCTCTCCGGCAAACTGTCCGTTCACCCATACTTTTGAATAATAATCGACTGCCTCAAAGTGGAGGTACGCTTCTTTATCCGTTACCTTCCACTCAAACGACTTCTCATACCAGACAACATTGTGGTCACTCTGATCGTTCACTCCGGAAAGTTTACTCTGATAAGCGTAAGGAACCTGGATGTTTTCTTGTAAAATGTCACCTTTGAACCATCCATTTTTTTCTCCCATATCGTCATCATCGAATTGAAACTTCCATGAACCGTTTAAGTCGATCCATTCACTCCGCTTAAACTGCGGACGGGGATAATCTATTGACTGACTGCTGCTTTTCTTTAACATTTGCGTATTGTCCAACATTTCATTCACACCTTTTTATTACGTCATTTTATGTTTTAAAAGAGAAAATTCTCATAATTGAAAGCGTATCCATTTCGAATTTATTTTATTATTACATATTAGTTAGTAATAAAACAAGTTATTTCGTAATAAAGTGTAAAATGGGACAATGGTTGCTTAGTAATGAAGGGAGTCTATGTGCATGTTGGGGACGGAGGTTAAAGTGTCATGGTGGATGAGTGGAATATTTCTTGATGTTCAGAGAAAAACCGGTCTGGTTCGGAGAATTGCTGGCCACCTTCGAAGAACAACCTGGGTGGTTCGCCGTTTATCTTCCAACCTTCAAAGAATAGTGTAAATAGTCCTACTCAATATTCATACAAAAAGCCCGGCTTAGTCAGCTGACCAGCCGGGCTTTTTCGAGGAGCCCAGGCTGAACTCTGTCCCCCCTCTGTACATTTCATGACATTCTAACCTCCGTCCCCAAAGTGCACATGCCTCACAACAAAAAAACCCGAAGATGTCATGCATCTTCGGGGTCTCAATTCTATTAAGCAGTACGCACATTAAAACTTACATCAATATTTCCACGCGTTGCGTTTGAGTAAGGGCATACCTGGTGGCCTTCTTCTACTAGCTGGCGGGCTGTTTCTTCGTCTACGCCTTTGATCAGGACGTCCATTTCAACTGAAAGCTCATAGCCTGTGTCACCTTTGTTTAGTGATACGTCTGCTTTGATTTCAGAACCGTCGTGCTTGATGCCTTTTTGTGATGCAACGATGTTCATAGCTGAATCGAAGCATGCTGCGTATCCTGCTGCGAAAAGTTCTTCAGGATTACTTTTTCCTGCAGTGTCTGCACCTGGCATTGGCATTGCAAGTCCAAGATCGAATGAGCCGCTTTCTGATGTTACGCGTCCTTCACGTCCGCCGATTGCTGTTGCTGTTGATGTAAATAGCTTTTTCATGAATGATTCCTCCTGTTAAATGTGATATATTTAAGTTGTGCACAATTTAATTTTATACAATTTAAATATTTTTGCAAATCATATGATTCTCTCAGGAGGAGATTTTTTTGAATCCATTACATTTATCCAGTCAATTATGCTTTCCTTTTTATGCTATATCAAAAGAAATCATTAAGCGCTATCGCCCGCTTTTGGCACCGCTGAACCTGACCTACCCGCAATATCTGGTCATGCTTGTGCTGTGGGAAAAGGACTTTGTCACGCTAAAATCTATCGGTGAACGTCTGCAGCTCGACTCAGGCACACTCACACCGCTGGTCAACAAACTGATCAGCACAGGCTACATCGAAAAAACACGTAATCCTGAAGATGAACGCCAGCTCGTCATTAAGCTGACAGAAAGCGGACAGCAACTCCAACAGCAAGCAAAAGAAATCCCGGCGAAAATTACCGAAGTACTCGGCCTCGATGAAGAAGAATATGCGCGATATAAAGAGATGTTAGATGAATTGGCTTGTAAGCTGGAGGTTAAGGGTGGGAAATGCTGATGATTTAGGCGACACACTGGGGACGGAGTTTACCGTGCCAAAAATAGAATCATTCTAAAATTAGCACACTTAACTCCGTCCCCCCTGTGCCGGTCACAAAGACTCACCCCGACAACCTAACCGATCGAAATCATCCGCTCAATCGCCAGCTTAGCCTGATCTGCAGTTTCTTTTTCTACAGTAATGATGTGTCGATTTTCCTTTAATGCCGCCAGCACTTTTTCAAGCGTGATCATTTTCATGAATGGACAGATCGCCTGCTCATTCGCGGCAATGAAGGTTTTATCCGGGTTTTGCTTTTGCATCTGATGGATGATACCGACTTCTGTTGCGATGACGAATTCAGTTGCCTGTGCGTTTTTTGAGTGTTTCAGCATATTCCCTGTTGAGAGGATATGCGTTTTTTCTTTTGGCAGGACCCCTTCTGACATCAGGTACATGCTGGATGTGGAGCAGCCGCATTCAGGGTGAACCAGCAGGTCAGCATCCGGGTGTTTCGTCATCACGTTGTCAACCTGATCAGGCTGGATACCTGCGTGTACATGGCATTCACCCATCCAGATATGCATGTTGTCACGGCCTGTTTCCTTTTGTACAAATGAACCTAGAAACATATCAGGTAAAAATAGAATCTCCCGTTCTGCCGGAATTGAATTGACGATGTCTACTGCGTTTGAAGACGTGCAGCAGTAATCGCTTAACGCTTTTACTTCCGCTGTTGTGTTCACGTACGCCACGACAACGGCTTCAGGGTGTTCCGCTTTCCATTCGCGAAGCTGATCCGCTGTAATAGAATCCGCGAGTGAGCAGCCCGCTTCAAGATCCGGCAGCAGCACCGTCTTTTCCGGGTTCAGGATCGCAGCCGTTTCAGCCATAAAGTGGACGCCGCAAAATACAATCACATCCGCAGTTGTCTCTGCTGCAGCACGCGCAAGCATCAGTGAATCACCTAGCACGTCTGCAATATCCTGTACTTCCGGAATTTCATAATTATGGGCGAGGATAATGGCATTACGCTTTTCCTTCCATACTTGAATGTCTTCAATCAGACGGTTTTTTGTGTCAGTCGTTATCATATCAATGTTCCTTTCTGTGATAAATGATGGGAAAGCGCACCTGCGTCAGCTGATACTTTTACACTGATATCAAGTGCTTTATAAGAATGGGTCAAAAATCCAAGCGAAATGTAATGCACGCCGCAGTTCTGGTAGTCTGCCAGGTTATCAAGCGTGATGCCTCCTGACGCTTCTGTGATGATATGGTCAGGGACAAGCATTTTCAGCTGACTGATCTCTTCTGGCGTACGATTATCAAACATAATCACATCTGCACCTGCTTCAACTGCTTCACTAACCTGTTCCTTCGTTTCAGTTTCCACTTCAATTTTCACCATGTGACCGAGGCGTTCACGGATTACCTCTACCGCCTTACTGATAGAGCCCGCGAAAGCAATATGATTATCCTTCACCATGACCCCGTCATACAAACCGTAGCGGTGATTATAACCGCCGCCGCAGCGCACCGCGTATTTTTCAAACATTCGAAGACCAGGTGTTGTTTTTCTCGTATCACAGATTCTCGTATCAGTGCTGCCAAGCGTCTCCACTGCATTTCGCGTCAGCGTCGCAATCCCGCTCATTCGCTGCACGAGATTCAGGACGACTCTTTCCCCTTTCAGCAGCGCCGAGATCTGGCCCGAGACCACGCCCAGCCGCTGTCCCGCTTCAATTGAATCACCGTCTTTTACAAAAAGACTGATGTCTGTATTAGGATCTAATAGGGGAAATCCCGTCCGGATGACGTCCTGCCCGCAGAAAACACCGTCCTCTTTTGCAATAAACACAATTTCTCCATTAGTGTCATCTGAAAAAATCAAATCTGTCGTAACATCCTGTTCGCCTATGTCTTCAATCAAAAATTGCTCAATGCACGAGCGAAGCTTTAACGTGTTCATGTGTCTCTCCCACTTCCCCTTTGTACTTGTGAATGATGGTTTTTTCAGACCACTTCTGATCATCTTCAAAAGGAAAATCACTTCTGAAGTGGCCGCCGCGGCTTTCCGTTCTATTTAATGCTGCTTCTGTCATCAGAGAAGCTGTGATGCCCATAAATATGGTTGTCAGCTCCCGTACTGAATAGGTATCGAGACCTCTGATTTCATTCATCCGGAACTGATCCAGCCACTGTTTCTGCTCTTCCAGAAGCGCTTTTGACCGGACTATACCAACATGTGTCATCATCCGCTCCTTCAGCATTTGAACCTCCGGAAACTTTACTTTCTTATGTAGATTAATTGGATCCATCACTGACCACTGTGCCAACGGGTCCGTTCCTTTATTAGCACGGATCCAGTGCGCAAGACGTTTCCCCTGATAAAGCCCTTCAAGTAACGAATTACTCGCCAGGCGATTTGCACCGTGGAAGCCTGTGCATGCCACCTCCCCAATTGCATAAAGCCCGTCAATCGACGTCCGTCCGGTAAGATCTGTTTTGATGCCGCCCATTAAAAAGTGGCTGCCTGGTGCAACTGGAATTCTACCTTCCGAGAGGCGAACACCATTTTGCTCACACATTGCCGTAATGGATGGGAAACGCTGACTAAACTGGCTGATCCCACTGATATCGAGAAAAACCCTCTGTCCGCTTTTAAGACAATCAAAAATTTTCTGGGACACGATATGGCGTGGTGCAAGATCCTTTAACTCGTGAACATTCTCCATAACCGGTTTTCCATCCTCAGTCACAAGGACAGCGCCTTCTCCCCGAACAGCTTCAGATATCAGTCCCTTTGTTGCGCCATTAATATGTAAAAGTGTCGGATGAAATTGGATGAATTCCATATCTGCCACTTCAGCTCCTGCTAAATAGGCCATCGCAATTCCGTCTCCTGTCGCTGTCTGAGCATTAGATGTAAAAGAATACAGCTGTCCGCAGCCGCCCGTTGCCAGCACGATATGACGCCCGTAAAAGCAGTGAAGGACGCCTTGCTGATCCTTTGACTTTACACCAATACAGCGATTCTGACTTTGATCCATAATGAGCTCATAGGTAAACATATCCTCTTCCACTTGGACATTGCGCGGCATTCGTCCAATCAGATGCTCCATCATATTCTTTCCAGTTGTATCACCGCCGCTGTGAATGATCCGGGGCTCACTGTGCGCACCTTCTAAACCGAGCTGCAGACGTCCCTCTTGATTTTTATCAAAGATCTCAAAGAAGGTATTAATCAACCCCGGCCCATCATGGACAATTTCACGTACTACACTTTCATCATTGTGAAACCTGCCCGCCTCTAGCGTATCGGCCACATGCTTTTCAGGACCATCATTTAATCCGACCGCAGCAGCAACCCCTCCTTGTGCTAACAAAGAATTACCGTGCCTCACAGTCGATTTTGTGAGGACTTTCACATTAAAATCCGTACCTAACTTAGAAGCGAGCTGCAATGCCGCGACACCGCTTCCGATAATCAGAACATCTTCTATTTCCATCGTGAAGACCTCCTATATTAACAGGTGTCTTTACATCTGTTATGTACATATATTTACACATTTTAAAACGAAACACAAGATGGGATTGATAAAAATTTGGACCACTGGGGACGAATGTTACTGACTCTTTTACGCAAAAAATCCGCACCCTGTGTAACCTGCACAGGATGCGGAGAAATAAATTTTTGAGTAATATGTTGTTGATGTTTTTTGAAGTCGGCATATTGGAGTTCGAAGGTTGCTGATGCAATTTTAGAATCATTCTAAAAGTGGATCACTTAACTCCGTCCCCACTGTGCACATCATTTAATTCGTCACAACCCTCAACCCAACAACAGCCACCACAATCAGCGTCAAAAAGAAAATACGTTTGCGATCTGCAGGATCTCCGTAGAAAACCATCCCCACAACCACGCCGCCGATTGTGCCCATACCTGTCCATACTGCATAAGCGACGCCAAGCGGAATGGTCGTCATGGCAATTGAAAGAAGGGTAAGGCTTGCCAGAAATCCACCGATCAGAAATGTAAATCCACTTAATTTTTTGCCTGTTGCAATTCGCTGCATGCCATTTACACCGAGTACTTCACAAAATCCCGCAACAATTAATGCAATCCAACTCATGATTCCTGCGCCTCCTTCCCTTTTTCATCCGTGACAAATTTCAAGCCAACGACACCAACAAGCAGCATGATCACAAAGAAGATTACGCCTGTGCTGACCGCGGCATCAAAAAAGATCATATCAACGATGACAGTACCTAATGTACCAAGTCCAACGAACACGGCATAGACCGTTGCAGTCGGAAGGCGTGTTGAAGCCATCAGTAACCCAACAAAACTGACCACAATCGCTCCCACTGTCAACGTCCACGTCAGCCCATCATTCGCATATTTCAAGCCGGTTGCCCAGCCGATTTCAAACAATGCCGCAACTGCTACGACAAACCACCACATAAAATCGCTCCTTCTCTCTGAAAAATAAAAAAACCCGGGACATAACACTCGTAAGTGATATCTCCCGGGCTTTTTTCCCTCCGTGTACAAGGATTGCTCCCTGCTCTTTCTCTCGGACCAGACCCAATAATGACGGAACCCTAGAAAGTCTTTAATGTCTATGGAGTTTTCGTTGCTTATGTTAGTACGGAACGGTTTGGAAGTCAAGAGAAGGAGGTTAGGAGGTGAGGCGCGTTGAAAAATGGTTTGTTTCTGTGTGCAACAGACTCCTTGAAAATTTTTCATGATCAGCACACTAATGTATGAGTTTCGTATAATAAATGTTTAATTTTTGACTGAGTGTGAACTATATAGATTAAGATGGTTTGCAAAAATAAAAGCGCCTGCCACCTGTTTTAAATAATCTACTGGAGGTTTTATATATGGTAACTGCTAAAGCCAGAGCTGTTGATGGTCCAGATAAGTCGTTTCGTGAAGCTGAAATTACGCGACGTGAACTGGATACAAATGATGTATTGATTGAGATTAAATTTGCAGGTATTTGTCACTCAGATCTTCACACTGCCCACGGCGATTGGGGCGAAGTAAAATATCCTCTTGTGCCTGGTCATGAAATTGCAGGCGTTGTCACTGATGTTGGTGAAAACGTGACAAAATATAAAGTCGGGGACCGCGTAGGTGTCGGCTGTATGGTTGACTCTTGCGGTAAATGTGAAAATTGTCAGGCTGGCGAGGAGCAATACTGTCTGAAAGGGAACGTTCCGACCTATGCAGGCGTAGATAAATACGGGGAAACAACACAGGGCGGATATTCCACACATATCGTAGTCGTTGAGGATTTTGTTCTCCGAATTCCTGATAATATTGAACTTGATAAAGCTGCACCCCTGCTTTGTGCAGGCATTACAACCTTTTCTCCGCTGAACCACTGGCATGCAGGACCTGGTAAAAAAGTGGCCGTTGTCGGTATGGGCGGACTTGGTCATATGGCAGTTAAAATTGCTCATGCGATGGGTGCTGAAGTGACTGTCCTTTCCCGTACGCTGAATAAAAAAGAAGATGGTTTGGCATTTGGTGCAAGCAGCTACTACGCGACAAGTGATGATCAGACATTTGAAGAGCTCGCAGGCACATTCGACCTGATTATTAATACAGTCAGCGCGAAACTCGATATGAATGCGTACCTTTCACTGCTTACATTGAACGGCACGCTCGTAAATGTCGGAGCACCTGCTGAACCGCTTGAGGTCCATGCATTTTCACTCATTCCTCAAAGACGTTCATTTGCGGGATCAATGATTGGCGGCATTCGTGAAACACAGGAAATGCTTGATTTCTGTGCAGAGCATGATATTACACCGAGCATTGAAGTGATCTCTGCTGATGAAATTGATGAGGCGTATAAACGTGTGTTGGATTCCGATGTAAAATACCGTTTTGTCATTGATACCAGTACAATTTAAATAAATAAGAAGAAGTGAAGAAAATCGATGATACATCTCGTTTCAATCACACCATAGATAAACCCCGGTTCTTTTAAAAGAATCGGGGTTTTTTTGATTTCATTCAGCAACGAATACATATATTGTTTTTTCTGATTTATCTAAATAATATTATAGTTTTAAAGAACCATTTTTATAAAGGACTTTTTTCTCATTTAACCCTTTTATTATGAAATTTTAATGGTATAATCATTTCTATGTGCCTAGACATCATTATTTTAAAATATTAAAAATCCCATTAAATACTTAAAATAAAGTACTTTAGTATCACATAAATCAACCGAGGAGGTGTACTGAATGTTAATCGTAGATAACCATATTATCTCACCTCTTCTCATTCAAAGTGCATTAAAACACAGCATACCAATCTATTATCACAACGATCAACGCGATTTGGTGTTACCGCCACAAGCAAAGCTGCTAACAAACTCTGAAAGCTGTCTATCTATTTTGGATAAAAGTAATCGTACCCATGCACATACGGTTTCATCAAAAATAGTGAAAAATAAAGCAGCCTTTCGAAAACTGATTTCATCTGTAAATCCAGCGTATTATTTTTCACTGGTGACTCTTGAAAACCTGTTGCAAATGGATAAGGAGACGGTACCATACCCTGTGGTGATTAAACCGAATAAGGGATATTCCAGTGTTGGCGTGTACATTGTGAAACAGGAAGAAGAATGGGAGAGCGCTGTCATAAGCCTGCAGGCAGATCTGCTGTTAACAAAAGGGGTATACGCAGACTCTGTGATTGATGGAGAAGAGATCATCATTGAACAGTGGATTGACGGTGAGGAGTATGCCGTTGACTGTTACATGAATGAACACGGAAAGCCCGTTATTCTCAATGTTCTTAAGCGGATTTTCACAAGTGAACACGATACATCCGACCGTATTTATTTTACATCTTCTATGGTCATTGAAGAAGTTAAAGACCAGATCCTGAGCTACCTGTATGGTTTAAATGACCAGCTGCAAGTAAAAAATTATCCATTTCATATCGAGGTAAGGCTTAGTCAACACGGAATCATTCCAATTGAGTTAAACCCCTTGCGATTTGCAGGCGCCGGCACGACAGATTTAAGCCATTACGCTTTTGGTGTAAATGGTGCTGAAGCTTACTTTTTAGATGAAGAACCGCAGTGGGAAACAATCATGAATCAACATGATCCGTTTATTTACGGCTTTTTTTGTGCCGAAATTCCTTTACAAATCAAAAAAGAGCTCATTCAAATGATCGACCATACAAGGTTAAAAGAAGAGTTCAGTCATATTTTGGAGTACCGGGAAATCAATGCAGCAAATGATCGTACCTTTGCAGTGATTTTCTTTAAAACAGAGTCTATGACGGAAATAAAGCGACTGCTTAATATCGACTTATCACAATACATTCAATTAAAGCCACTGAAGGAGACAATTAAATTATAATGAATAAATTTAATCCAAAAAAATCATTGCGTTCCCAGCTTTTCATCATGTTTATTATTCCGTTTGTTCTATTAGCCTTACTCATGTTCGGTTTCGTGAAATATTTAACAGACTATATCATCGAGGACCATGTACTTCCTCAATTCGAACAAATTTTACAAATCCATGGTGATGACCTGGCAGAGTCGATTGACCAAGACGCAGTGTCAGAAACAATGAATAATTCAGAAGAAGCAGGTCAAAGCTTAGTTCAATTTCTAACCTCATTTATGGATGGAAAAGAAGGAATTGAATACGTGTACGTGTTAACAAGACAGAATAACACAGATTACATCGTTGCTTTAAATGGAAGTGAAGAAACGATGATTGAATCTCCTTTAACCGCAGAGCAGGAAGAATCACTGACAGAAAACAGAGTGGTCTCTACAGAGATTTACGAAGACGAATGGGGCAGTCATAAATCTTACTTTATTCCATTGCCTGACACAGATGCAATGATCGGTGTGGATATGAGCACACAATTTGTAGAGGATTTGCAACAGCAGATCGTTCTCTTTCAAATCATCTTTTTAGTGATCTCCATCATAGTAGGAGCAGCATTTGCTTATTTATTCGGTCAGCGCTTAACGAAACCGATCAAGCTTCTCCTTTCATCTGTTAATAAAATCAGTCACGGTGATTTAACAGAAGAAATCAAGGTAAATCGTCAGGACGAAATCGGACTGCTTGCGAAGAGCTTTGAAGAAATGAGAAGCAGTCTTTTCACGGTTATTCAAAGTGTAAAAGTGAACTCCGGTCAGGTAAATCACACAAGCGAGGAGTTAGTGAAATCGTTTGATGAACTCTCAGAAGCCTCTACTCAGATCGCTGTAGGAACGAGCGAAGAAGCAAAAGCATCAGAAACCAGATCTTCACACATTGAAAACATTGCAACAGGATTTACGGTTATGTCTGATAAAATTCAGGAAGTGAATCACCAGGCAAAAGAGATCGATCATATTACAAAAAATGCAGGTGGCATTGCTGAAAAAGGTGTCGTTCAAGTTCAGGAAATCACAGCTCAAATCACACAAATACAAAAAAACGGTGATATCAGTCAGGAAAGAATCAGCCATTTAGGTAAGAACATTGGTCATATCAATGAAGATATTAAACTCATTAAAGCTGTGGCCGATCAAACGAACTTATTATCATTAAATGCGTCAATCGAAGCAGCCAGAGCAGGAGAAGCCGGAAAAGGGTTTTCTGTTGTTGCACAGGAGGTTCAGAAGTTATCGAGTCAAACAGAAGATACTGTTGTGACAATCTCAGCTACCTTGAAGGAACTGACGGGACAATGCGACATGATGATGAAATCAAACACCCAGGATCTTTTAGAGATCAACAAAGGGGTCAGCTTGATTCAAAGCAGTGGTGAGTTATTTAACCAGATATTTGATTCTGTTAATGAACTGTCAAAACAAGTAGATTCGATTGTAGATGGAATTGACGAAGTCACACGCACATCCAACCGCTCTGTAGAATCAATTCACGAGATCGCAGCGATTTCAGAAGAAGGCGTAGCAACCATTGAAGAAATTTCAGCCTCTTCCCAGCAGCAGAATGCAACGATCCTGCTACTTCAGGATAAGAACAAAGAGCTTCAGGAAATGGCTTCTTCATTGAATCGTTTGGTAGAGAAGTTTGTTTTGAATTAATGTGACATGAGCACTGTGGGGACGGAGGTTAAAGTGTCATGAAATGACACTTTAACCTCCGTCCCCACAGTGCATATATTCATGCCATTTCAGCATCGTTAAATACCTTCTCATTCCCATTCACCACTACTTATGCAGATCATATTGTATTAACCGGCTTCTCTTACCCTCATATTCTTCTAACCCGACCCTGCTGACTTCTTGAAAGCCTAATTTTTCAAGCATTCTCCGCGACCGGATATTAGCTTCGTGTGTTTCTGCGTAAAATACGGTCAGGTTCAACTCCTCTACACCATATTTCATCATAAGAACTGCCGCCTGAGCGCCAATCCCATTCCCCCACAATCCACTTTTTCCTATCGCAATACCAATCTCAGCCGACTGCTCACTGATCGATGCTAAGTCTGCATAACCGATTAATTCACCATCTAACACGATACCTAATCGGACGAAGTTTTCTGGCGGCTGATTGACATTGCTGATCCACCAGTGCCGAAGCTCTTCTGGATTTCTCTCAATCGGCCATCCGTTTGCCTGACAAAAAGTGAGGTCACGGCTCCATTCAAGAACCGCTTCAACATCATTTAATGACAGATCTCTGAGTGTAAGCTTACTCTCGCACTTACGAACCTTCATCCCTGTTTAATTCCTTTCTGTTTTCAGTTGATGCAAGAATGACATCATATTCACTCGGCGCTGGAAATTCTTCTGTCAATGTGATTGTCACTCCTCCAGGGGTTGCGCTAATATTCATAAATGATTCCTCAAGCTCCAGAATGACTGTATGCAGCTGAATATCTTCTTCCTCCGGATAGCCGTAAGCCCAAGCGTTATTGATCGTGTTAAATGCTGTTGAATAGTTTGATGCTGAAACCACATATGTCTGATACGGTGAATTGATTTCCTCATACTGAAGCGGTTCAGGCGTATTTTGTTCACGGATCAACAGTACATCATGACCAGAGGGAAGAAGTTCGTTCCATTTCATATGCCAGAATTTTTCCGCAGCATTTTCTTCTTTGGGTCTGAAACCGAGAAGTGATGTAGACAAATGCATTTGAAACTCACCTTTATGCGTTTTGTAAACCAGCAGTCGTTCTGAATACAGACCTTTAAAATGCATATTTTTCAGCTTTTTAATATAGGTATAGTTCGTTGTCATGGCGTGCTCCTTTCAAGAAGATCTGAGTTCCACGTTATCAATCAGAAATTACACACTTGATATAAACCGGAATTTTCTCTTCTGCTATATGTGCCAGTTCTTCAAACGTAACGCCGTGCTCTAAAAGTTTCCCGACGATGTCCCAGCCTGCATAATACGCTTCCCTCCGGAGACCGGTTGTGCCAGTACCGAATATAAACCTCGAAACCGTGTCTGCTGACTGGTCGTCAAGGAAAGGAATGATGCCATTTAATATGTCTGAATGTCTTTCTCTGCAGGCTTCAAGCCAGCCGTCCTGATGCTCAATATACTTTCCCTCAGGTTCTCCGGGTACATAATATTCACTTATACGCGTAGCAAGTCCCTCCTGCATTACCGTGGAACCGATTGTGCGCTCCCATGATGGCGTTAAACCGGCTGTCTGCGCATGAACGATATGAGTCAGTTCATGAGCAAGAAAGATATCCGATTCCCCACCTTCAACCGGCAGACACACAGCCACCCCTTCACCATATGGCGCAACAAAAGGGTTTTTCTCAAATCCGCCGACAAAATAAATAACTGTAAGATTTACAGGCTGATGATATCCCATTATTTCTTTTATAGCTTTTAGTGTGCGTTCCAGTTTACTTGTCTCAGGGTTCCAGTCTTTTAAGTCTTGAACATGTTCAGCATACTTTGAAAAGGCCTGATCAAGCAGCTCCCTCGCCATCTTCTGACCCTCTTCGCCAGGAGGAACAGCTGCAAAGTTGTAATGCTCCTGCCAGAGCCTCCACCTTACATCAGCATCTATCCCAGTCTTACTTGCTTCTTCATAAAAACGCAGAAATTTCGGCACCATATTAATCACTTCAATATGATTCATTGATACACCTCCATAGCTTCACTTCTATTTAAATGAAGGAAATTCCTTTCTTTTCCTGTAAATGAAGGAGATAATCTATCTATACATATTTTTTACAACAGGAGGCGACATACATGATTGTTGGCTTACACCATGCACAAATCACAATTCCAAAAGGGACTGAAGAGCAAGGGAGAAAATTTTACTGTGAGATTCTTGGATTTGTTGAAAAAGAAAAGCCTGTATCGCTAAAAGGACGTGGTGGTTTCTGGCTGAAAGCTGGAAACACTGAGGTTCATGTCGGAACGGAAGAGGGTTTTGATCGAACTGCAACTAAAGCGCATCTTGCTTATGAAGTAACGGACCTGAGCTACTGGAGACGCATTCTTGAAGAAGAGGGAATTGAGATTCTCGAGGGGATTCCTATACCGGGATTTGAGCGCTTTGAGTTCCGGGACCCTTTTGGGAACAGGGTTGAGATGATTCAGAAAATCAACTAAAACATTAAAAGTGACTGCGCACGCATGCAGTCACTTTTAAGCATCTAGTAAAATTTTTAACTTATTTTCCTGCATACATAAACCATCTCATCACTCTCATTCGTCAGCGGCGTCTCTTTCCAGTCCTGATAAATATGTACGATTTCAAGACCATGTGAATCCAGCAGCCTTTCCATTTCTTTCGGAAATACATATCTCAAACTGATGTTGGTTCGCTTTTCATCAACCATCTCATCATGGGTATTTTTATATTTTCTGATCGTGGTGTAATGCTGGATTTGCTGAAGCGCATCATAGTGGCTAATCGTCGATACGTCCACTTTATGTTCGCCGTCTTTGTAGCTCCTCCAATATTCCTCTGTCGCAGGCTGCAGCAACTCTTCAGCACTAGGAAATCTGGTATTGAAAATAAATATACCTTCGTCTTCTAAATGCCTGTTCACAGAAGAAAGTAATCCGTCCTGCTCTTCATTGGTCAGGAAATGCTGAAAAGAGTTTCCGACTGAATAGATCAATGAACTCTTCATACCCAGGCTTAGTTTTGTAGCATCCTGTTCAAGCCACTCCACCTTAAAACCGGCAGAAGCTGATTTCTTACGCGCTTCATTCAGCATACCTTTATGTACATCCACTCCTGTAACCTGCAAACCCTTTTCTGCCAAAGGAATTGTTACTCTGCCAGTGCCACAGGCCAGGTCAATGATAGGTCCGGGCTTTACTGATGCCCATTTAAATAAAAATGGTACCTCAGAAATATAGCTTCCATTTTCTTTATCATAAAGGATTGGATCATCGTATTCTTCAAAATTATTTGCTGTCATTTAATTACTCCTTCAAATTCAGCCAGTCTTCAAACGCTTGGCTTTATTAAAACTCAATATTGTTTATTGCTTCTTTAACTAATACACCCATTACTTTAAGTACAATACTTCATAAAAGTAGTTACACTTTTAGGTGATTAGCTTTACCTGAATTTTTCTGGTTCATCTACATAAAAATCAAGAAAACCACAATTTGAACAAACATAACAGGGGTTTATGTTACTCAATGTTTTTGCGTTGGGTTTTACATCTGCTTTATAAACTCTAATTGGATGACTATCTAACCTAGCCTCAACCATAACTGACTCACATTTAGAACAGATTCTCTCCACTACTACACCTCCTAATAAGGAAAAATTCAACGTCTTTTCTAATTACTATTTCTATTAAAGAAAACTGCCCCTTTAGCGAAATAAGCGACTGCTCTTGTTAAGAAATGGCATCCAATTCTTCAATACTGTAATTCATTATTAACTACTTGGATGAGTATTTACTTCCTACTATTTTAGATACACCCGTAAGAAGCAACCCAATAGTAGCAATAATATAAGAAAAAATATTACTACCATTTAATTCATTTTCCATAATAGCTAAAGCTAGACCACCAGATAAAAACATTAAGAAGCCTAACCAAAATAATTTTCTGTGAATCATACAGCACCTCCAAGTGACATTAGCGATGACTTCCTGTTTTTGTTTCAAACTTGCAGTTATCTCGACTTCAAGTCTTCAATAAACCCGCCTCCTTATTTGAACAATAAATGTTTTATACGCTTAGCTTTGTTTCACGTGGAACAATTGAAAAATGAGGGTTCAAACTGTTATGTAATTACTACTTTTCATGGTTTGTGCTATTCCATACGAAACTAATCAGCTGCAGTTTCTGATCATTCAGAAAAACTTCCTCGTCTTCACCTTCAACTGTCTTAAAGCTATTTTTTAAAAGGACTTTCTGAGACGCAATATGATTCCGTGTCGTTTGAGCAGTCAGTTTTTTAATACCTTTCTTTTGAACTTCAATGATTAATAGCCGTAAAGCTCTTTTGGCAATTCCCCTTCCCGTAAATGACTCACCAACTCTGTATCCAATACTGCCGGATTGCTCAGATTGATTAATATCAGTCACATTCACCCTGCCAATAATCCGGTCTGCTTCATCTTTAATCAGATAGAAATATGATAGTCCTTCTGCCTGTTCATCCAATAATGCCTGATGTCTTTGAGCAAATATCTCCGGCAAATAGTAGTCATCTCCGCGATCCGGTATCATGCTGGTGAAGTACGATCGATTTTCAGTTTCAAATGCCAACAGATTTTCATCATCTGACGCTTGTAATGGCTCAATTCTGATATTCATTCGAATCCTCCTATCCGCTCAACCCACTTCAACGCTCTCTCTTCAAAGCTCAGTTTATGAATATCCGGCATTGCAAGCTCCTTCCAGAATGCGAAATCATACACCTGATCAAAGTAATTCATGATCAATACCATGATGTTTCCATGTGCCCCGATTACAATGTTCTGTCCCTCAAATCGCTCAAGAACATCAAATAGCGCCTGAACACCTCTTTCCTGAGCAGCTACATTAGATTCTCCGCCATCCCAAGAGAAGTTGAAATCCTCCCAGACTCGTGTAATGGCTTTTGTAAAATCTTCTGCAGGTTCATCAGTCAATGCCCGTTCCCTGAAATCCTCCACGATCTCAACTTCTTTTTCTATGTATGCAGCAATTCCTTCAACCGTCTGTATCGCACGTTTATATGGACTTGATATGACGACATGTATATTCTCTGACTTTAATATTTTTGTTACTTCAGCAGCATCGCCAAGGCCTTTTTCAGATAAAGGGCGGCTGTGTTCATCCGTTGTATAAACAGAATGGGCATGCCGGACTAAATAAATGTTCGTCATTCATCTTCAACTCCAATGAAATATCAGAAAAAATAGTTATTTCCTTATTTTATGATATCATAATTGTAAGGAGGCGGTTCGTTGAGTACCAAAAAGAAAAACATATTGTATTTTGTTGGAGGTATCCTGACTGCTACTTTGATCCTTCCACCGCTTGCTGCAATGGGTGTTCCTTCGTTTGATGTTGTGTTAACAGTAATGTTTGGAGAAGGAAATCCACTTGCGATTGTTTTCAGTATCGTGTTGATTGCTGCGGTGCTTTTTGTGATGAGCAGGCTTGCGGGGGGAAACGCACGTCCTGATTGATGGGGCGTGTTTTTTATGGAGTGTACACTGTGGGGACGGAGGTTAAAGTGTCATCTCATGACATTTTATCCTCCGTCCCCACAGTGCACATGCTATAATTAATACAAATAACTGGAAGGTGTGGTTACATATGAAAAACGCTGAAGCAGAGGTTATCGGACGTTAAGACGGAAAATTCTTATGTATACCCGTCATTTTGTAACATACAGGAGGAGCATTTTTGCTAAATAATACTGGATTTGATTTATGGGCAGACAATTACGATGAATCGGTAAAGGTGAGTGAAGAAAACAACTTATATCCTTTTGCCGGTTATAAAGAAATACTGAATCAGATTTTCAATATAGTAATGGAAAAGAAAGATACTGACGTGCTTGATATTGGATTTGGCACAGGCGTTTTAACGAATAAACTTTATGAAAACGGACACCTAATCGATGGCGTTGATTTTTCAGCTCAAATGATTTCAATCGCGGAGGTGAAGATGCCTGCAGCAAATCTGATGGAGTGGGATATTGTAAACGGACTTCCCGCTGCACTTCAGGAGAAAAAATACGATTTTATTGTCAGCACGTATGCGCTGCATCATCTGAATGATGAAGAAAAGATCGTATTTATCCGTGAACTGTTATCTCATTTAAAAACAGGAGGTCAGCTGCTGATTGGTGATATTGCTTTTGGAAAAAGAGAGCAGTTGGAAGCGTGTCGTGAAACGCATCTTAAATCCTGGGATGACGATGAGTTTTATTTTGTCGCTGACGAGTTGAACACTGCATTGGATGGCGTGTGTGCATGTGAGTTTTATGAGGTTTCGCATTGTGGTGGTGTGATGGTGATAACCGTCTAAAGACAATTCACCACAAAATGGTATAATACAATCAATTAAATAAGGTTATCAAGAGTGAACGAGAGTACTGGCTCAACGACTTCACAGCAACCTGCCCCACAAGGTAAGGTGCTTCAACCAGCAAAGCTCAGGCTTTGGATGATAACGAACGGACCGTGGTCCCTGTTGTATTCAATGCAGCAGGGACTTTTTCGTTTCTCTTGATTCTTATTTAAAAAATTTGAAGGAGAGATGAAGATGAATGCTTCAGGAATGTTGAGGGGTTATGCTTCAAAAGCAATGCCGAATGACGCTTTCTTTAATCATGTGACAACGACGATGGAAAAACAGTTAAAACAGTGGAATCCGGATTATGAGTTGCTTGTAAATACGTCTGATGATTACCGAATCGTGGTATTACAAAATGAGAAACGTTACACGGCAACATTGAGCGCTGAAGAATGGGCAACACTTCAGCAAACAGCACCTTTTTCGGTTGATCGCGCAATTTGGCAGCAGCTGCAGGAGCAAGGGCTTGAGGTGAAGCTTGGTTTTGGCGATTATATTGAGAAGGCCATGGGGACTTTTAAGGGGATTTAACTGAATATGCACTGCCGGGACGGAGGTTAGAGTGTCATCTCATGACACTCTAACCTCCGTCCCCACCATGTACACGCCTTACTTCCCCCACGACCGCTTCCCCCGCTCACTCTCATCCAGCATCCTCCTGTAATAACCCATCACATACCTTTCATACACTTCAGCAAGCTTAGCTTCTAATTTAGAACCGTACTCCAGTGATTCCCATGCAACATCCGGTTCTTCGTCCAGTGCCTTTTTCATCGCTGTAAGTACTTCTTTTTCAAAAGACCTGCCTTTCAAAGAAGGGTTGGATAAGACATTTGTAATGAAACTGTAAACTCCAGGATGTCTCTGTGCCTCATCAAGCAGATTATCAACATCACAGCCAAGTGCTACAAGTGCCCCCTGTCTCAGGATTTCCGCCTCTTTTCCATGAAGAAAGATGCTCCCTTCACCTATTTCTGTGAATAGAAAGCGCTTATAATCAATTGGTTCAAAGTCAATGTTGTGACCAAAACCGCCATACATTTTGGTCATATCATGATACATCCACAGGATATGCTTGATCGTATCCCGGCACTCACTGAAAGAATCCCACGTTAATATGAAAGGATTTGTCATGTCACTTCTCTCCCAAACATTTTTTACCATTATACAATAAAGAGCACGGTTCCAACATTTCCTTTACTATGTGAACCTCCTCCCCTTGCACTTTCCCCAAAATCCTATTAAAGTATATACAGACCAAAATCAAGTGAAACCAGTCATTGATGATTTTATATAATATTTTTGGGAACATGTTTCCTCTATAGAAAGGGTTCAGATAGATATGAAAGATAATTTCTGGCAGGAGTTGCCGCGGCCGTTTTTTGTGCTTGCGCCGATGGAAGCGGTAACTGATGTCGTGTTTCGTCATGTTGTGAGTGAAGCAGCGCGACCTGATGTGTTTTTTACTGAGTTTACGAATTCGGAAAGCTATTGTCACCCAAGAGGTAAAGACAGCGTCAAAGGGCGACTGACTTTTACAGAAGATGAGCAGCCGATTGTTGCGCATATTTGGGGAGACAAGCCTGAATATTTCCGTCAGATGAGTATTGGGATGGCTGAAATGGGCTATCGCGGTGTGGATATTAATATGGGCTGTCCTGTGCAGAACGTTGCAGCGAACGGAAAAGGATCAGGGCTGATCCGACATCCTGAGACTGCGGCTGAGATTATCCAGGCAGCAAAAGCAGGAGGACTCCCTGTCAGCGTGAAGACGCGTCTTGGCTACACGAATCTGGATGAGTGGCATGACTGGCTGAAGCATATTCTTCAACAGGATATTGCCAACCTGTCGATCCACCTGCGTACGAAAAAAGAGATGAGTAGCGTGCCTGCTCACTGGGAGCTGATCCCTGAGATCAAAAAGCTTCGCGATGAGATTGCACCGGATACACTTCTTACAATTAATGGCGATATCGAGGACCGTCAGATGGGCCTTGAGCTTGCTGAAAAGTATGGGATTGACGGTGTCATGATTGGGCGGGGCATTTTCCATAACCCGTTCGCATTTGAAAAGGAAAAGAAAGAGCACACGAGTGAAGAACTGCTCGACCTCCTTCGTCTGCAGCTGGATCTGCATGACAAGTATTCAGAAGAACTCGAGCCGCGTCCATTCAAACCGCTCCGCCGCTTTTTCAAAATCTATGTACGCGGATTCCGTGGTGCAAGTGAGCTGAGAAATCGTCTGATGGAGACGGAAACGACTGATGAAGTGCGTGATTTGCTGAATGAATTTAGAGCAGAAAATGGCGTGCAGGAAGAGCAGGGTTTTTCGGTTTCTAAATAAGTATGAGCGAAGGCTGGGCCTGTCCCAGCCTTCACGCTGTGAGAGAAAAGCTGATTTGGCTTTTCTCTTTTTTTAATGAACTCCATTTAGGTCCCCCCAAGAAAATCCTTCACCATCTCAACTGAACCTTTTCTGTCATAGTTGCCATACAACTGATCTGCCAGCCGGACAGGGTCACCGAAAAAGAATCTTTCATATAACTTCTGCCTGGAACCAAAGGCACTCATCGACACATCCCATGCTAAACGGAATAATTTCACCCTCTCAAAGCCATCCTGATTGGCAGACTGTAAATGATGATTTAATACATCCTTACGATCTGTTCCGAAGTCCTTTTCAGTCGGAATCGCAACAAGTCCACTCGCGCTGATCAGCTGAATGATTTCGATAAAGCGCGGATAGATCCTTGGATAGTAATTCACTGCCGCAAGTAATGGATTCGGGTCCGGCGTCATTGTGCCCCACTGATTGAGTTTTGCATTTCTCTCTGCCTCATATAAAAAGCCCTTCATCGCTTCAAGCGCAATTGCCACTTCAGAAAACTTCTCGCGTATATGCTGGTATTCACTGATATTGATGCTATCAATGATCAATTGAACGGTTCCCATTATAAATTCTGTTTTAATCACATTTTTTGATACAACCTGATGTGCAGTATGTTCAAACATATGACTCCTGCTGTATAACAGACTTTTGACAATTGAACTGCCATGCAAAAACACCCGGTCCCATGGAACAAGCACATTGTCAAAAAGGACAATCGCGTCCATTTCATCAAATCTGGAGCCGAGCGGATGATCATAATGAGCGTCCTTATAAGCAAAGGATTCACGACAGATGAACGTTAGTCCAGGTGTGTCACAGGGAATCGCAAAGGCGTAGTTAAAAGCTTCGTCATTTATATTAGAAGGTACAGGATAGACAAGAATTTCATCCGTCATGCCTGACTGGGTTGCCAGAATCCGTGAACCATTAATGATAATCCCGTCTTTCGTTTTCTTCACCATTCGCGCTGCAATATCTTCACTGCCTTCTTTTTTTGAGCGGTCTTTTTGCGGGCTGACAAATACGTGGGTTAAAGATAAATCCTTCTCTTTTATATATTCATAGTAGTTCTTTATATTTTCCACACACTTTTCATCCTCAGCAGCAAAAAGCTCAGCTGATGCATTTAACACCATCAGAATCGTATTCATATAATCCGGGGATCTGCCCATCATGCCGGCATTACTCTTCGCCCATGTCTGAACCATGCGTCTTCTTTTCTCTAAATCCTCTTTTGTTTTCGGCTCTAGAAAAGAAGTCCCTATACGGTTTCCTGATGTTCCGGAGACAAACGTCATTAGCTCTTTTAATTCAGGCTGATGCTGAAGATCATACAGCTTCGCCTGGCTCTTTATCACGCCTTTAAATGCCGGATGATCTGAAATTTTTCCGGTTATGCGGTTTCCATCCAGCAATATATCCGTTTTCAATTGATTGATCCGGTTAATGTACTGCTCCCCTGTTGAGATACCCATCGTTACATGCTCCTTCTTTAGAAAAGGTCTGGTACTTATAGGTATGAGGGGAAATGGATTATGTGACTAGTACATGAATGTTTCAGAGAGGGTTTTTCATACCTCTCTTTAAGAAGTTTGGGTCTGTCCCAGACTTCTTAAAATATTGCAACCATTTCAAAAATATATTTGACAGATTACAAAATACAGTCTAAAGTGATGATAATGATAATTGTTATCAATTAACTTAAAAGAAGGTAGGAAAAGATATTATGACGTTTAAAGGAAAGTCTCCACTATTTACATTATCAATGTCAGCACTGCTGATGTTTGCACTGGCTGGGTGTTCAGATGATTCATCTTCTGAAGAAGAAACAGGAACAACGGAAGATACGAATACAGAAAGCACTGAAACAACTGATACTGACGCATCTTCAACTGAATATCCAATCGTAATTGAACATGCGCTCGGGGAAACAACAATTGAAGAAAAACCTGAACGTGTTGCAGCCATTGCGTGGTCAAATCATGATGTACCACTTGCACTTGGCGTGATGCCAGTTGGATTATCAGCTGCAAACTACGGCGTGCAGGATGACAGCGGAATCCTTCCTTGGACTGCTGAAGCAATTGAAGAGCTCGATGGAGAAGAGCCAGTTCTTTTCCAGGATACTGATGGCATTGACTTTGAAGCAGTAGCAGATGTAAACCCTGATGTGATTCTTGCAGCATACTCAGGACTGACGCAGGAAGAGTACGATACGCTAAGCCAGATTGCACCAGTTGTCGCTTATCAGGAAGCACCTTGGGTTTCTTCATGGCGCGACCAGGTTACATATAACTCAATGGCAATGGGTATGGCAGAAGAAGGCGAACAGCTGATTGCTGATACTGAGCAGCTGATTGCTGATAAAGTGGCAGAATACCCTGAATTCGAAGGAAAAACGGCTGCATTCTTAAGTGTTAACGCTGCTGACCTTTCATCATTCTTTGTTTATTCACCTGAAGACCCGCGTGGTGCTTTCCTTGGAGAGATCGGCATGGAATATCCGGATAGCCTGTTAGATGAATTCACTGATCCAAATGCATTTTACATCGAAGCGAGTACGGAAAACGCTGATATGCTGAATGATGCTGATGTCCTTGTTTCATACGGTGATGAGAATACATTGGAAGCATTACAGAATGACCCGATTCTTGGTCAGGTTCCGGCAATCGAAAGAGGATCTGTTGTGATCATCGGGGATAACACACCGCTTGCAGCATCAGGGACACCAAGTACACTGTCAATTGAGTATACGATTGATGAGTACCTCACACTTATGTCAGAAGCTGTAAGCAAGCTAGAGCAATAAGATGAATCAACTTTCCGTTACAGCACAGAAGCAGTGGCATCTGCCCAAAAACTTTATCAAGCTGCTGGTGATATCTGTTGTACTGTTAGCGGTATGTATATTTGCTTCTCTTGCATTCGGGTCACGGGCACTGGCAATGAACGATATCATTTCAGGTCTGTTCAATGCTGATGTTCAGACCCACGAGGCAAATGTTGTACGGCAGAGAATTGCAAGAACCATATTCGGCTTCATGTGCGGCGCAGCACTTGGGGTATCCGGGGCCTTATTACAATCAGTGACCCGGAACCCGATTGCTGACCCGAGTATACTCGGTGTCAATACCGGGGCTGCACTGTTTGTCGTTTGCGGGATTGCCTTTTTCAACATTAACAGTTCAGCGCAGTTTATTGTGTTTGCCCTTGCAGGTGCCATACTGACTGCTATTTTTGTATACGGAATTGGTGCAATGGGTCGTGGCGGTGCCACGCCCCTTAAGCTCGTTTTAGCGGGTGCTGCAACAAGTGCTGCATTATCATCACTTGTGATGGCCGTCATGATCCCCCGTTCGAGCGTAATGGACCAGTTCAGATTCTGGCAGGTAGGCAGTGTCGGTGCCGGCACATGGGATTCAGTGAAAATTTTTATTCCTTTTCTTGTCATTGGTCTGATTATTGCTGTCGTCACAGCACCTGCGCTGAATGCGCTTGCCTTAGGTGATGAAGCAGCCAAAGGTCTTGGCGTGAAGACAGGGACGCTCAGAGTGATCGCTGCGCTTGGCGGCGTCATGTTATGCGGTGTGACAACCGCACTTGCCGGACCGATTGGATTTATCGGTCTCCTCGCTCCTCATCTGATCCGTCTGATGATCGGACCGGACCTGCGCTTTATGATTCCGATGTCTGCCATCTCAGGTGCGATTATTTTAAGCATTTCTGATGTTGCCGGACGCGTGCTTGGAAGTCCAGGTGAGCTTGAAGTTGGGGTCGTTACAGCATTTGTCGGAGCACCTGTATTAATTTTAATTACAATGAAAGCGAAAATGCGTGCATTATGATGAACGAACTGATTTATCCTATAAAGTCAGGAAGAATAAAAAGAAGACGCAGATTTTTAACTGTAACGACGATCCTTGCTGTTCTTGCATTTGCACTCAGCTGCACCATGCTGATGCTTGGCAATACAATCTACCCGGTAAGAGACGTCATCGGCGTGCTGATGGGTGAAGAAGTCAGCGGTGCGTCCTTTGCAGTTGGCACCATCCGTTTGCCGAGAATGATTGCAGGCGCATTTGCAGGATTTGCGTTCGGTGTTGCCGGTCACGTGTTCCAGACGATGCTGAGGAACCCGCTTGCGAATCCAAATGTCATCGGCATTACTGCAGGCTCAAGCGCTGCTGCTGTATTCAGTATCATCGTGCTGCAGGCGAGCAGTACATTTGTATCTGTATCGTCCATTATTGGCGGACTGGTCACGGTACTGGTGATTTTCACGCTTTCTAAAAGCACGTCATTTTCTATTGGGAGATTAATTCTCGTTGGAATCGGGATTCAGGCGATGCTCAATGCAGTCGTCTCCTACCTGCTGCTGATCGGACAGGAGAATGATATTCCGACTGCGATGAGATGGTTAACAGGAAGTCTGAACGGTGCAACAACAGAAGGTTTGTACCCGTTGATTGTGACAGTTCTTATCTTTTCACCGATCATTCTCGCTCTCGGCAGACGGCTTGATATGCTCGAGCTTGGTGAACAGGCTGCAACGTCACTGGGCATTAATACGAGTCAGACGAGGTTTTTACTCGTTGTCAGTTCTGTCATGATTATTGCTTTAGCGACAGCTGCTACTGGTCCAATTGCCTTTATCGCGTTTTTATCCGGACCGATCGCTAAAAGACTTGTCGGTGCAGGATTCTCAGGAACGATTCCAGCAGGCCTTGTCGGGATTATTCTGGTGCTGGCATCTGATCTGATCGGTCAGTTCGCCTTTACTGCACGGTATCCTGTAGGCGTCATCACAGGTATACTTGGTGCACCTTACCTGATTTACCTGCTGATCAGAATGAATCAAAAAGGAGATTTATAATGAAACAGACACATACTTTCCGAGCTGACAGCCTGATTGCCGGATATGATGAAACACCTATTCTTCATAACATTGATGTCACGATTCCGAGTAACGAAATCAGCATCATCATTGGTGCCAATGGCTGCGGAAAGTCTACCCTTTTGAAAACCATGGCCAGACTGATCAAACCGACAGCCGGTGAAGTCACAATCGGCGGAACACCGATCCAGAAGATTCCGCCAAAGAAACTGGCACGCGTGCTTGGACTGCTGCCTCAGACACCGATTGTACCTGAAGGCATTACTGTGACCGATCTAGTCGGACGGGGCCGCTTCCCGCACCAGTCATTTATGAAAGGCTGGAGCCAAAAGGATTATGAGGCTGTGAGCGATGCAATGGATATGATGAATATCACAGAATTCGCCGACCGTCATATTGATGAGCTGTCAGGCGGTCAGAGACAGCGTGTCTGGATCGCGATGGCACTTGCGCAGCAGACGGATATTCTCTTCCTTGACGAACCAACCACCTACCTCGACATCACCTACCAGGTTGAAATCCTGGATCTGTTAACAGATTTGAACCGTAAGCACGGAACAACGATCGTAATGGTACTGCATGATATCAATCTATCAGCCCGCTATGCAGATCATATCTTTGCCCTGCGTAAAGGAAAACTGATCGCAGAAGGTGATCCGTCAAGTATCATTACAAGCCCGCTGATTGAAGAAATTTTCGGCCTGAAATGCTCAGTCATGAAGGATCCGATTTCAGGCTCCCCTTTTGTAGTGCCGATTGGCAGGCATCATAATAAGATCAGGAAGCATTCATAGGCTTAAACCGCAGAGCGTTTTCTGCGGTTTTTTTGTTGCAAAAAAGTGAATCTGACTCGTTACATTTGAGATATTTTGGATAGGCTTACTTATGAAAAATGAAAAATTTCGTTGCCTGATCCAGGACAAGAATAAGGAAAAAAATGAGGGAAAATAAAATCATCCACGAGTAGATATTCTTTTTACTTTGGAGGATTTTGATGATCATAAAACCTGATATTCCTATTAATATGGTCATTCCGACAATAGATACGAGGATATTGAAAACGAACATAAGTAGACTCCCTAAAAGTTTTAATCGTTAATTCCCTAAAGCATTTTCTAATTTGTAACACCCGCTGCCTGACTTTTAAGCATTCCCTGAAAACCACGTCACAACAAGCGCCATACTAACCACACCGAATGCAACCGCTGTCCAGATAAACCGGATGACCGTTTTAGCTTCCTTTTCACTACCTTCACCATCAGGGTTACTTTTCAAAAACTTCACACGGTCTTTCATTGATTTACTAAGTACTATCAGCACAATAAATCCAATCACAACAAAAACAATCGTAAACCATAGCAGTAAGTCCATATCAACACACCTCCTGTTAAAATGATTTAAAACCTGTTCGTATTCTCAATTTTCATTTCAAAGACATCTTACATTTAAAGTTATCTTTATTCATTTGCCCACTACTCAAAGGTGGTTTAACAAATGTACGTTTGAGATGAAAAAATGTTCCATGCCCAACAATTTAACTTCTTTATATCATGATTAGAAATTGTGTAAAAGTAATGTTTAATACAGAAGCAAGAGCCCTCTCCCCCCTCTATTGCGAATTGGTCACTAAAAATTAAAACTATCTCTGACACAGACGACATATATTAGTATGAATGAAGTTGGTGGTTTAATAGATGCAAGACCCCAGTATAGAGCAGCAAGATTCGTCCCCTTTAGTTCACTACACCTATACCCCCTATCCAATTTGTTTTGATATACTAAAAATAGTAAATAAGTGAACAATTTCTATTTCGCTGGTTTGTGATCAGTTTGTTAGAGTACTGGAGGTGATTGAATGAATACACCGATTCTTGAATCAAAGATTAAAGCACCGACTGCGTATGCGCGTTATTTAAGACGTGCGGCGGTCAGTGTGAAGTTAAAGCAGCTTTACCAGTCTCCTTTGACGCTCATTCACAGCGGGGCAGGCTATGGTAAGACTTCTTTGCTTTCACATGTGCTTCAGGATGAAAAGAAGCTTTACAGCTGGTATACAGCTCAGGAGGAAGATGATGATATTCAGCCGTTTCTGCTTTACTTAATGGCAAGTATTGAGCGGGTTTTGCCTGGTGTTGATAGTGATTTCAGAGAAAAGCGCACGCTTCTTCACTACCCTAAACCTTCAGATCTGCAGGGTTGGGTGACTTCGTTTATTGAAGCTTTATCGCCGATTGATGAAGAGTTTGTGATTGTGATAGATGACTATCATACGATTGATCATGTGTTCAGCATTAATTTTTTCATGGAGAAAGTGATCGCGCTGCTGCCGGATACGGTGCATATTGTACTCTGCAGCCGTCAGAAGCCGCGCTGGTCTAACCTTTTAAAGCTGCGCAGCTCAGGACAGCTGGTGGAAATTTCTTCTGATGATCTTCAGTTTAAAGCTGATGAAATCAGATATTTTTATGAGGATACATATCGGCTTCAGCTGACTGATGATACGATCGCAGATATTTATCGTGTAACCGAGGGCTGGGCGATTGCAGTTCAGCTGATCGGCAGTTATCTTGCTGGGTCAGGCGAGTCTCATTTTTCCTTTCCGGACCTCCCGACTGATGAGCTTTTTCAATTTTTGGCACAGGAGGTTGTTGGCAAGCGTTCTTCTGAGGAGCAGCATATGCTTTACCGGCTCAGTCTGATGGAGTCGTTTGATCTGCAGGCGATTGATCATTTTTATGGCGAAAAAGGAAAGCGCTTACTAAAGGAGCTGATGTATGCTCACATGTTTGTGCATCAGATCGGGGCATCGCATTACCGGTTCCATGCACTCTTTCACCAGTTTTTACAGGATACCTTCCAGACGGAAATGCCGGAATCCTGGCTTCAGCAGCACCAGCAGCTTGCAGAATATTATGCGGATCATAACAATGTGATTCAGGCGATGAACCATTACCGGATTGTGAATAATCAGCAGCAAATGGCTGAACAGGTAAGTGAGTTTGGTCCGCAATTGATTGCGCGCGGACAATTCGATTATCTTGAGGATCTGCTTCATCAGATTCCAGCCACGCTGAAGGACATTCATTATCCGCTGTACCACCTTGAAGGAGAAGTTCACCGCTATAAAGCCTATTATGAAAAGGCAAAATCCGCTTACCTTGAATGTGCTGAACGATCCGGGGAGAAAAAGGATATTTATACAGAAGCCAAATGTATGATTGGGATCGCATCTATTTATATTGATACGATCCAGCCGCTCTATGCCGAGCCTTACCTAGACAGTGCCCTGAGGCTTGCCGGTTCAGTTTCAGACTTTGATCCTGCGATGATTGAAGAGTGGAAATGTCTTCGGATTGAAAATCTGGTCAATCTGGGACAGGCAGAGGAAGCTGAGCATCTGATGCAGCGTTTTAATATGCGGATTGAAGACCTTCCAGCTCATAATACTGATGTGCGTCTGCATCTTAGGAGAGGCCGTCTTCAGGAAGCACGCGCGACGGTTCTGAGTAAGAAGCAGCAAACGGCTGCGCTGCCGGAAATGTTTCGCGAAGGGACAATTCTTGCGTCATTTATCAGTTCAATGCTTGGACAGGCAGAGGAAGCACTGACACTCGCAGAACGCGGTGTTGAACATGGGCGTGATGAGAAGTCCATCTATATTGAAGCGGTCGGCTATGTCCGGAAAGGTCATGCGCATCTGATTTCTCCTGTGCGGGAGCTTGATGAGGCGCACAGCTGTTATCGGAAGTCGATTGAATTGCTGACGCTGTACGATTTAAATCGTGCAAAGGCAGAACCGCTGATGGGCCTTGCAACTGTGCTTGCTATGCAGGGACTTACAGAGCAGTCTGCCGAAGCCTATGATGCCGCGATTCGTGAAACAGAGAAGGTTCAGGATAACTGGCTGTCTGCTTATCTGCTGGTTGGCAGAGGCCATGTAAGGTGCCATCAAAACCGCACAGAAGAGGCGATTCATGATTTTCGGGAAGCGCTTGAGAGCTTCATCCGGTGTGGTGACCGGTTTGGTGAGTTCGTTACACGCTATTATCTTCAGGCTCAACATTTTAAACAAAGCGGTACCTTTAATATAAATGAGCTCGAAAAACTGACAGACCTTTTTCTCACTGAGTCGTTTGATTTTCTGTTCAAGCAACATTCACTGTTTGGACCGGTCGACCCGGCACAGGCACTCCCTTTCTGGTACGAGGCAGCTAAAAAGCTGACACAGGAAAAAAGGCAAAAGGTTTATAAACGGCTCGGGCTGGCAGAGGAAATACGGCCACCTTCCTACACGCTGCATGTCAGGCTGCTCGGTGCATTCCATGTGACAAGAGGACAGACCACCATACATGAAAAAGAATGGCGACGGGAGAAGGCAAAGGAGCTGTTTGCGCTATTTGTGCTCAATCGGAATCGTTATCTGAATAAGCAGGAGATTTACGATGAATTATGGCCTGAAGTCGGACCCGAGCAGGCAGAACGTGATTTCAAAGTAACTTATAATGCGATGCTGAAGGCGATAGAACCGGAGCGGGAAGCCAGGAGAGAGTCCTATTTTATCGAACGCAAGGGACTGCTTTACAGGATACGACCCGAGACCAGGATCCAGATTGATACGGAACAGTGGCAGGCTGAGATTGAAGAATCGTCAGAGATAAAGGACCCCAGGCTTCAGCTGCGTTATTTGAAAAAGGGTATCAGCTATTACCAGGGGGAGCTGTTTGGTGAGCGCGTGCCCGACAGCAAATTGATCCGACGCGAACAGGAGCTTTTTCATCAGAGCTACTTAGAGGTAATGGAGCGGATCGCCCAACTGTATACACGCTTGCAGGATTATAATAAAGTCATTTACTGGGCTGAGAAAATTCTTGCTGAGGATCTCACCTGGGAAGAAGCCTACCGCCTGCTGATGTTCGCTTATTATCAAAAGAAAAATCGCCGGCGTGCAATGGAGCTCTATTCCTCCTGTGAACGTATTCTTCGTGAGGAGCTTGGTGTACCGCCAATGGAAACGACTGAAAATATGTATGATCTGATTCGTCTCTGAACGTTTGCTTCAGAGGCGTTTTTATGTTGTAACTCATTTGTAACTCCTGCCGCATACACTTGCAAAGAAGAAAGAAAACGCTTTCAAAAGAATACAGGAAGGGGAAATACGATGATTAGAAAATGGGGTTCCACGCTTGTACTGTCCTCTGCTTTGCTGCTGGCTGGCTGCGGAAGTCAGGCTGATGGTAATGCGGGAGACGAAGACACAGTCAAGGTCGGTGTACTGGCTTCATTAACAGGGGCGCTTGAGTCTTATGGAAAGCAGACGCAGCGCGGGTTTGAGCTTGGTCTTGAATATGCTACTGACGGAACAATGGAAGTCGCGGGCAAAAAGATTGAAGTTGTATTTGAAGACACAGAAACAAAGCCGGAGGTTGCGGTTCAAAAAGCCACTAAATTACTGGAAGAAGATGACGTTGATTTCCTTGTCGGTTCCTCAAGCTCAGGGGATACACTTGCTGTACTTCCACTCGCTGAGGAATATGAAAAGATCATGCTCGTTGAACCGGCTGTTGCTGACAGTATTACTGGCTCAGAATTTAATAAATACATTTTCCGCACAGCGCGTAACTCTTCCCAGGATGCAGTAGCAGGTGCCGCTGCCATTGCCGGTGAAGGTGTAAAGATTGCCACTTTTGCACCTGACTATTCATTCGGCTGGGACGGCGTAGCAGCATTTAAAGAAGCCGCAGAAAACCTTGGTGCTGAAATTGTACTGGAAGAATTCGCTGACCCTGCAGCCACTGATTTCACCTCAAATCTACAAAAGGTCATTGAAGCAGATCCGGATTATCTATTCATCGTCTGGGCGGGAGCAAACTCTCCATGGAACCAGATTGCTGATATGAAGCTTCAGGAAAAAGGGATTAAGATTTCAACCGGTGCCCCTGATATTCCGGCTCTTAGCATTATGGAACCGCTCGTTGGAATGGAAGGGTTCAGCGTGTATTACCATACGCTGCCGGATAATGAAATTAATGATTGGCTTGTTGAAGAGCATAAAGCCCGTTATGACGGTGAAGTACCTGATTTGTTCACACCGGGTGGGATGACTGCTGCCATTGCGATTGTGGAAGCACTGGAGAAATCTGAAGGCTCTGTGGATGCTGATGAACTGATCGGGATCATGGAAGGCATGTCATTTGAAACGCCTAAAGGCACGATGACATTCCGTCCTGAAGATCACCAGGCGCTTCAGCCAATGTATTCGATCACGCTTGAAGAACAGGAAGGCGTGCCATATCCTGTGCCGGTTTTGGTTGAAGAGCTGTCACCTGAAGATACAGAGCCGCCAATTATGAACAACCCGGAATAAAGCTTGAGGGCAGACGACAACAGTCGTCTGTCCATATGCCGAAAGAACATGATTTTCGTCTTTCGGCATATGGACAGAAAAGGAGGAAAACAAATGGCTTTACTGGAAACGAAAAACCTGACAATTCAGTTCGGCGGACATACAGCAGTGGATGATGTCACCTTTTCATTGCCTGAAAAACAATTCAAATCAGTTATTGGCCCAAACGGCGCCGGGAAAACGACATTCTTTAACCTGTTAAGCGGTGAACTGAAGCCTACAGCGGGTGAAGTTTTTTATAAAGGGAAATCCCTGAACGGCGTCAGTGCCGTAGACAGAACACGCATCGGGATCGGCCGGTCCTTTCAGATTACGAATGTATTTCCGAGCCTGACTGTATTTGAAAATGTCAGACTCGCGGTTCAGTCGCGGGAAAAGGTGCGCTACACCTTTTGGAAAAGCGCTCGCTCCTATCACCGGCTGACAGAGGAAGCACACGAATTATTGAAGCAGGTATTACTTGATAACAAGGCTCAGATGATCGCTTCCCAGCTTTCCCACGGAGAGAAACGGAAGCTTGAGATTGCCATGCTCCTGGCGCTGGATACGGAGGTTCTGCTCCTGGATGAACCGACTGCCGGCATGTCACTCGAGGAAGTGCCTGCGATTTTAAATGTGATCCGCTCTATTAAGGAACAGGGCGACAAAACCATTCTGCTGATTGAACATAAGATGGATATGATTCTTGACCTTTCTGACTCCATTATGGTGCTTTTCAACGGGCAGCTGCTGGCAGACGGTTCACCTGAGGACATTATGCAAAACGAAACCGTGCAGCAAGCTTATTTGGGAGGGTATGAGGATGACAGATCTGTTAGAAATGCGTGACGTGCATACCTATATAGGCGAATATCACATTTTACAGGGCGTGAATTTCACTGCACCCAAAGGCCAGGTCAGCGTACTGCTTGGACGTAACGGGGCCGGTAAGACGACAACGCTGAAAACCATTATGGGTCTTCATCCGTCAAAAAGCGGATCTATTTTATTTGAGGGAAATCCGATTGAAAAGCTGCCTACACACAAAATTGCTCAGAGCGGCCTCGGCTATGTACCTGAGGATCAGGGCATTTTCGCCACACTGACAGTGGAGGAAAATATCCGCGTCGCCATGCGTGATCAGTCAGAGGCTACAGCTGAGAGGGTTGATTACGTCCTGAAGCTGTTTCCCGACCTGAAAAAGTTCTGGAAAAAAGACGGTGGCAACCTGTCAGGCGGACAAAAGCAGATGCTGTCTATGGCCAGAGCATTCGTACAGGACAGCCGCCTGCTGCTCATTGATGAACCATCCAAGGGGCTTGCGCCAGTGGTTATCGGGAAAGTAATCGAAGCGATCCACGAACTGAAAAAACAGTCGACGATCGTTCTTGTAGAACAGAACTTCCGGATGGCTTCCCTGGTTGGCGATACCTTTACGCTGATTGATGATGGCCGCACAGTCCACACCGGTGAAATGGGCTATCTGGTCGAAAATGAAGAAATGAAACGCAAATACCTCGGGATTGGTTAAGGAGGGAAAACGATGGAATTGCTCATTAATTTACTTATTAACGGCCTGGCAACAGGTATGCTGATCTTTTTACTCGCAGCCGGGCTTACACTGATTTTCGGGCTGATGAGTGTGCTGAACTTTGCGCATGGTGGACTGTTTGTATGGGGCGCATTCGCAGCAGTGTGGATGTACGCCACAACAGGCAGCTTTATCCTCGCAATTCTCGGCGCGGTTGTAACCGGCGTTATACTCGGATTCGTCACAGAAAAGCTGATTATTACACCTGTTTACGGCAATCACGTTCAGCAGATTCTGATCACACTCGGCTTTATGCTGGTGCTGACAGAGATGATTAAAGTCGTATTTGGGCCTAACCAGCTTGCGGCTAAGGTGCCTCCTTATCTGGCTGGCAGCTGGGAGGTTGGCGATGTCATTCTGATTAAATACCGGATGTTTATTATCTTAATTGGATTTGTTGTATTTGGCATCATTCAGTTCATTCTGAAGCGTACAAAGATCGGCTTAATTGTCCGGGCTGGTGTGTTGAATAAAGAGATGGTTCAGGCGCTCGGGAACAATATTAAGCAGGTGTTTCTGTTTACCTTTATTGCAGGAGCAGCCCTTGCGGCACTTGGCGGCGCACTGATGGCACCTTATTCCGGTGTGGTCTATGCAGAGATGGGCCTTGAGTTCGGCATACTGGCTTTTATCGTTGTAGTGATAGGCGGAATGGGCTCACTGCCCGGCTCGCTGATGGCTGCGATTCTGGTCGGCCTGGCCGGAAGCTTTATGGCCTATTATGTTCCCGCTTTATCTCTCGCCGTTAACATGATCCTGATGGCACTCGTACTGATTTTCAGACCGCAGGGCTTATTTGCGGCAAAGGGGTGAAAGTATGTCTAAGGTATTATCATTGAATAAAAGCATCTATTTGATTATTGCACTCGCACTGCTGATTTTTCCGTTCGTATCAGATTCCAGGACCTGGACAATCCTGCTGACTCAGATTTTCATTTTTGCGATCCTTGCGATGAGCTATGACCTGCTGCTCGGCTATACCGGTATTGTGTCATTTGGGCATGCGATGTTCTTCGGAATCGGCGCATACAGCACAGGGATTGTATTGGATACATTCGGACCCACATTACTCTTTTTTGTCCTTTCCATTGCAATAGGGTTCATTCTTGCAGCGGTTGTGAGCTTCTTTGTCGGCATTTTAACACTGCGGTTAAAAAGCCATTACTTTGCCATGCTGACGCTCGCCTTATCCGGTCTGTTTCTCGTAGCAGCCGAAAAATGGCGTTCACTGACGTTTGGAAATGACGGCTTCACCTTCCGTGCACCTGAAATCTTTCAGGACCGGTTAGTCTTTTATCTGCTGTCACTCGGCTGTCTGATTGCCGTATTTATTTTTTTAAAGCGCTTTGTTTCGTCTCCAATGGGTCATGTGCTGATTTCAGTCAGAGAAAATGAAAACCGTACAGCCTCTCTTGGCTTTAAAACGCTTCATTATAAAGTCATTGCGTCTGTTGTCGCAGGTGTCTTCGCATCACTTGCCGGTTCACTTTATGCGGTTTCACTCCGTTTTGTTAACACGAGCGTCATGACGATGGACATTACACTGGATGCCCTTTTAATGACGATTATCGGTGGCGTTGGCACACTGGTCGGTCCAATTCTCGGTGCAGGGGTGATCGAACTTGCCCAGCATTATCTGTCAGGACTTGCGCGTGATTATCCAATTTTTGAACGCTGGATCATTTTGTTTGGCATTCTCTATATTGTGGCTGTGATCTTCTTCCCGCGTGGCATTGTCGGCGGTATTCAGAGTATCTATGCAAGGCTTACAGGCAAAAAGGTAAAAGTCGCAGGTCCGATGAAAAAGAGTGTGGTGAAATCATGACCGGCATCGCAGGGATCGGAAGCTATCTTCCGGATCACTATATGACCGCTGGCCAGCTGTCTGAGCTGTCAGGTCTTCCGGAGACGGTGATCCGCGAAAAAATGGGCATTACAAAAAAGCCGGTTGCAGGTCCTGATGACCACACTGTTGAAATGGGCATACATGCCGCCGAGCGTGCGCTTAAACATGCCGGTATCAGTGCCAAACAGCTGGATCTGATCATTTATATCGGTGAGGAGCATAAGGAATACCCGCTCTGGACAGCCGCCATCTATATGCAGCAGCGGCTTGGTGCCACACGTGCCTGGGGATTCGATGCCGCACTCCGCTGCGGTACCGCCATGATGGCGATGAAGCTTGCAAAAGATATGATGACAGCAGATCCGTCAGTCCGCTACGTGTTACTTGCCGGCGGATATCGTAATGAGGATTTTATTGACTATCAAAATGAGCGCACACGCTTTATGTTCAACCTTGCATCAGGAGGCGGTGCCCTCGTGCTATCAAGGGAAATGGCAGATAACGAGCTGCTCGGCAATTCAATCGTCACTGACGGCTCCTTTTCTGAGGATGTCATTGTCCCTGTCGGCGGAACAAAAGCACCGCTTACAGCTGACGATCTGGCCGCAAACCGTTATAAACTTGATGTGCCTGATCCACAGGGTATGAAAGCGCGCCTTGAAGCAAAATCCATGCAAAACTTCCTGTTTGTCATCCGTGATGCACTTGAAAAAAGCGGCTATACTCAGGCGGATATCGACTACCTGAGCATTCTTCATATGAAGCGCTCTGCCCATCAATATGTATTACAGCAGCTCGGATTGCATGATGATCAATCAATTTATTTATCAGATTACGGCCATATCGGTCAGTTTGACCAGATTATTTCGTTAGAGCTCGCGCTTGAAGAAAAGAAAATCAATCCCGGTTCAGTCGTCGTTCTGGTCAGCGCCGGAATCGGCTACGCCTGGGGAGCGCAGGTGATTAAATGGAGGGAAACCGAATGACATTGAAAACTGTACACCTTAAAAACGGCGAAAACATCACCTACCGCATGCGTCCCGGCGGCGAAGAAGTGATTGTACTCGTACACGGCAATATGACATCATCCATGCACTGGGATCTTCTCATCGAAGCCCTCCCCTCAGACTATACGATTTATGCCCCCGATCTTCGCGGGTTCGGGGGCTCGAGCTACAATGAGCCCATCACCTCTATCAAAAGCTTTTCTGAGGATCTTGCAGCGTGGATCGACCAAATTGGACTGACACACTTCCACCTCGCCGGCTGGTCACTTGGCGGTGCAGTTGTGATGCAATATACCATTGATCACCCGGAAGCGGTTGCGGCACTCATCCTTCTCGCATCCGCTTCCTCAAGAGGATATCCTTTCGTGCAGTACCTGGACCCTGATGATTTAACAAAGGTAAGGCGGCTGACGACAAAGGAGGAAATTGAACAGGACCCGCTCCGCACTCAGCATATTCAGGGGCTGTATGACAATAAAGATCGTGAAGGCCTGAAAGCTGTATGGAATGCAGGCATCTATACGCATAAAAAGCCGGATGACGAGAGATATGAAGCTTACGTTGATGACATGCTCACCCAGCGGAATCTTGCAGACGTCTATACGGCACTTAATACATTTAACATCAGCACAGTTTCCAATGAAGCAGCAAAAGGAACAGGCGCTATTGAATCAATCAAAGCACCGGTGCTTGTGATCAGCGGAGACCGGGATATGATCGTCCCGCAACAAATGACGGATGAATTAATCACTGATTTAAAAGGGCACGCGAGGCATGTTCAGCTCACTGATGCCGGTCATTCACCGCTTGTGGATCAGCTTGATGAACTTGTGCGCGTAATAGATGAATTTATAAAGGAGGAGAGATGATGCGTCTTCAGGATAAAGTAGCCATCATCACAGGCGGAGCAAGCGGCATCGGGAAAGCCGCCACTGAACGCTTCCTTGAAGAAGGAGCCCGCGTGGTGATAGCTGATTATAATCAGGAACAGGGTGAGCTGCTGACCGGGGAACTTACAGATCATCAAGATAGGGTGGCCTTCTGCCAGACAGATGTGTCAAAGGAAGCACAGGCAAAAGCAGCTGTAGCCTTTACGCTCGAAAAATTCGGCCGTCTTGACATACTCGTCAATAATGCCGGCATTACACTTGATGCCATGTTTGCCAAAATGTCTGAGGATCAGTTTGATCAGGTTATGGACATTAATGTAAAAGGTGTTTTTCATATGACACACGCAGCCCTTCCCCACCTGATTGAACAGGGCTTTGGAAAAATTATTAATACGTCTTCTGTGAGCGGCGTCTACGGAAATGTCGGGCAGACCAATTATGCTGCGTCTAAAGCTGCAGTAATCGGCATGACAAAATCATGGGCAAAAGAGCTTGGCCGCAAAGGCATTCAGGTCAACGCCGTTGCACCAGGATTCACTGCAACACCCATGGTAGCAAAAATGCCTGAAAAAATAATTGATCAGATGACATCCGTCGTCGCACTTCAGCGCCTCGCTGAACCACGCGATATCGCAAATGCCTATTTGTTTCTCGCTTCCAATGAGGCAGATTATGTACATGGACACGTGCTGCATGTAGATGGCGGCATAATGATGTAGAAAGGATGACTCTCATGAGCGCAACTACTCATTGGCTTCAAAAACGCATCAGTATGACACCAGAGGCTTCTGCGCTCGTGGACGCTGACACGCAGGATACCTGGACTTATAAAGAGCTCGGCAAACAGATCGGCTTTTGGCAGGCCTATCTCTCCCGTTTCGAAATGAATAAGGGAGAAAGAATCGCATTTCTCGGTGCCAACACCATCGAGATCTTTCCGCTGCTTTTTGCCTGCAGCTATATGGGATTGATCTTTACGCCACTTAACACCCGGCTGCATCCGGCTGAAATAAAAGCGATACTCCAAGATGCCGGGCCTGCCCTTGTCGTCACAGATGAAGAAATGAAAAGCCGCGCAGAGCAAAGCACAGGCAATGTGGTCCTGCTTACTGACGCCCTGCAGGAAAATCTGGATAAAACAATCGTGACCTGTGAAGCAGAGACTGAAGCCACCTCAGTTATGATCTATACAGGCGGTACCACCGGCGCGCCAAAAGGCGTCATGCTTTCAAATCGCGCCATTGAATGGAATGCGATTAATACGATCGTCTCATGGGGACTGACTGAAGACGACCGGACCCTAACCTATATGCCTCTTTTTCATACAGGAGGACTGAACGCACTCGCCATTCCGATTTTGATGGCAGGCGGCCAGGTAGTCATTGGCAACAAATTTCAGCCTGAAAAAGTGGTGAACGAACTGAATCACTTCAGAATTACGATCGCTCTTTTTGTTCCAACGATGTATCAAATGATGATCAATACCGGTAAACTCGGGAATCGGGCTTTCCCTTCCATGAAAACATTTCTCTCAGGAGGTGCACCTTGTCCAATGTCGATCTATCAATACTTCGAACAGCACAAGCTGCCCTTTAAGCAGGGATATGGATTATCAGAAGCCGGACCGAACAACTTTATGATGCCGCTTGATTACGCTCAGCGTTATAAAGGCTCCGTCGGAAAACCGATGATCTATGCAGAAATCAGACTATTTGATGAAGAAAATAATGAAATCCAGGCATCGCACACACCAGGTGAAATCCGGATCAAAGGCCCTCACCTCTTCTCCGGTTACTGGCGGCTTCCAGGCGAAACCAAATCCGCCTTTCACAATGGCTGGTTCAAGACAGGTGACCTTGCAGAGCTTGATAACAAGGGGAACTATACCATCAAAGGACGCATAAAAGAAATGATTATCTCCGGAGGGGAAAACATCTATCCCCAGGAAATTGAAACCGTCATTAACATGCTTCCGGGGATTCGCGATCAGGCTGTTGTCAGCTGCCCCGACGACCAATGGGGAGAAGTGCCGGTAGCATTCGTCACTTTGTCTGATCTTCACTTAACTATCAGCCAAATTCGTACGCACTGCCAGGCTCACCTGACTAAGTACAAGTGTCCGTCACAGATTTATATCTTACCGGAACTGCCAAAGACGGCCGTGGGAAAGCTTGATAAAAGGCTTTTACAGGCGTGGGGGGAAAGCGGGGAGCTAGAAAAAGGTCAGAATTCGTTGTCAGTAGACGCATAAATGCGGTTGAGGACAGCTGGCTCTGTTTATTGTACCCCTGTAAAATCCCATAGAGTAAGCCCCTGCACATAAAAACAACCCCCTCTCCATTCCCGGAAAGGGGGTTGCGCTGCTTACTTCTTAACTGTTACCTTTGCTGCTTTACTGGTCTTGCCTTCTGCATCTGTCGCAGTGATGCTAAGAACAGTTGATTGCTTTTGCTTCTCAATTGTCACTTCAAACTTTCCTTTATCATCTGCCTTGGCAGTTCCGATGACTTCTTCGCCAGCTTTCACCGTCACTTCAGCATTCGCCTCTGTTTTACCTGAGACAGATGTAGAGGAAATCTTTACATTTTTCTGTACGTTTGGTGCGGAAGGTGCTTTACCATCATTAACACTTACTGTCTTAGTGTCAATCACATTGCCATCCGCATCTTCTGCTGTAATGGTAAGGATTGTACCTGCGTGTTGCTTAGGAATCTTGACTGTAAATTCACCGTCTTCATTTGCCGTTACAGTACGCTTATTATTTTTACCATTCAGATTCACAGTGACAACTGCTCCGGCTTCTGTCTGGCCAGTTACTTCTTTAGACTGAACCGTTACTTCTTCTACTGTAAACGTGCTTGTTACAGTCACACTTAACTCGTCACTCACATTTCCAGCTTCATCCGTTGCTGTAATCACAAGCACGGTACCTGCTTCCTGCGTTGGAATTTCAACAGCGAATTCACCGTTCTCATCTGCTGTTGCTGTAAATGTGTCTGTTCCATTTGAGATCGTGACAGTTGAACCGGCTTCTGCTTCACCCGTTACTTCTGTCGACTGATCTGATACTTCATTTGCCGTTGGCGCTTCAGGTGCTGTTTTATCAGTGACTGTAATGCTGAGTGCTTCACTGACATTTCCATCTGCATCAGTTGCCGTCACTGTAAGTACAGTTCCTGCTTCCTGCTTTGGAATTGACACTGAATACGCACCGTCAGCATCAGCTGTTCCAGTAAATGATTCTGTCTCATTCGACACTGTTACAACTGTTCCGGCCGCTGCTTCACCAGTTACTTCTGTCGACTGGTCAGATACCTCGTTAGCTGTTGGTGCTTCAGGCGCTGTTGAAAACTCATGAATATACGTTTGCTCAGCATATTCATCCTGCCCGCCTTCAGCCAGTCCATAAGTGAATCCGTATTTAATCTCATCGCCTTCATTCACATCTAACGTAAAGACATTGTAGTTCTCCCCAGCTTTATTCATCATGATGTTCTGCTGCGTTGTGCCATTCTTAATATAATGAAGGATCGCCCATGGCGCATCGTTCACATAAAACTCAACTGAATTTTCCTTGATTGTCCCAACGCCGTATCCTTCTCTTTCCGGTGATGGTTCTTCCGGATTTTCAGGACCTTCTGCTGGTAAAGCTGGTATTTCATACAGATGGACGTTATCGATTGTGACTGTGTGTTCGCCAATTGCTTCCTGTCCTTCAACCCTACCTAAAGCGAATAGAAGCTTCGCAGCATCCGTGTCCTTTTCATAGGTAAATTCAATTGCATATGTTTTTAATTCTTCATTGATCTCAACCGTTTCCCAGATATGCTTGTCAAAGCCTGCATTTTCTAAAATCGCATCAATTTTTCTAGGCGTTGATGAAGCCATATCAAATACTAGACGGTATGATTTTGATTTCTCCAGTAATTGTCCAGTCTGACTGAATTGAATGCTCCAGAACTCATTGCCGATCGATGGAATCGTCAACTGGTTCTGACCGTCTGTGATCGTTGACGTTGCACCTGTATCAGACCATAGATCCCACGATGTGTTTCCATCTGCGAATGAAGGATTCTTCACCTGATTCACACCCGGGTTCTTCATTTCAAGCACGACATTATCAATCGTTACGCTATGCGCATCCGTTTCAGCATATTTACCTAAAAGGAAGTTCAGTTCAACTGCCTCTTCTTCTGTTACTGTAAATGAATACGTGAATCGTTCAGTTTCCTCAGTTAATGAGATTTCCTTTTCAAACACGCGCTCAAAATCATTGTTTTGCAAGACTAATTCCAAATCGCGTGGTATTGTTGAGCTCGCATCAAATGAAACCAGGTATTCTTTATCTGCGTAAAGCTGAAGGTCTGTCTGCTTGAACTGGACAGCCCACTTTTCAGCACCCGTGCCTTCTGCATCAAATGCAGGAACGCTGATTTGTGCTTTACCATTTTCCACTTCTACTTCATTAATAAAGTTTTCGTTATTCCAGCTCCACGCTGACCATTCAGTAAGCCCATCGCTGAATGAACCGTTCTTTAGCGGGAACAACTGCTCCTGCGTCATTTGCGGAATAATATCGACAGTGACAGTTGCTTTAGCTGTTTGTGCGCCGTCTTCTGTTGTGACTGTAATCTCAGTCATTCCGTTTGCGACTGCTGTCACAACGCCTGTTGCGCTTACTTTTGCAACACTTTCATCGCTTGTAGACCATGACACCTTCTTGTTTGTTGCATTTGCCGGAGCAACTGCTGCTGAAAGTCTTGTTGTCTGGCCTTCTTTTGTTAATTCAACTTCAGATTTGTTCAGTGTTACGCCTGTAACCGGAACCTCAGGGATTTCCTCTTCTTCTGGTTCAAGGTCTTTATATACGCGGACATAATCCACTTCCATTGAAACAGGGAAATCATCAACATCAGGCTCAACGCCGCCGTCAAACCAGCCGCCCATTGCAAGGTTCATGATCAGATAGAAATCCTGGTCAAATGGTGCATTTGGATTGTCCTGGACTGCTGCTGAGAACCACTGCTCTTTTGTTACTCTGTAAAAGAACTGTCCGTCTACATACCAGTTAATTGAATCTTCTTCCCAAACCACACTGTACGTGTGGAAATCTGTATCAATTCTGCCCCCCTCTTCAAAGTGCTGTTCACCTGAAAGGTACGTATTAGAAGGCCATTCACCGCCAAAGTGGATCGCACCGCTTGTTGTGCCAGGTACACGTCCTCTTGCTTCCATGACATCAATCTCACCAGAAGATGCCCAACTTCCATACACTTCATCATTTGGCATCATCCAAAGTGCCGGCCAAGCGCCTGATACTGCAGGAAGCTTCGCACTGAAGTCCACTCGTCCGTAAGTAAATTTGAATTTATCCTGCGTCGTGATTTTTCCTGATGAATAAGGTGCCACACGGTCCGGATCCTGCTCGAATGATGCCGGATCGTCAAGTGCCGTGATATTTAACTTACCATCTTCTACAAATATATTATCTTCACTGTCCGTATAATGCTGAAGCTCGTTATTACCCCAGCCCCATGTACCCGGGTCGTCATTTAAATAGTAGCCAGTGTCATAATTCCACTTACTTTCATCAAGTTCTGACCCATCGAACTCATCATTAAAGACTAATTCCCATCCTTCAATCGCTGAATCTTCAGATGTACCAAGCTCAATATCTTCACCCACGACATCATCCGGGCGAAAAGCATCCGGGTTGCCGATCAATTGATACTCAACATAGTTGTTACCAATGTCGCCGCCTTTTTCACCGTCCAGTGGGTAACCGATTCTAAGCGCTACATCTTCCTGTAAAGGCTGAAACCATAGACCGAAAATATAATCCGTCCAGAATCCCCACTGCGTAGCAGATGACGCGTTATTGTAACCATTTGCCGAGTAACTGAAGCCAGTTATGTTGGATTCTAAAATGTTGACCCACTCACCATCTACCTTTACTTCGTAGACAAAGTTATCAATTTCACTCTTTGTCGCGTAACCCCCGTCAATTCTCGGGATCGGCATACCGATTGCACCGCTCTTATCCGCTTCAAAGGTTGCGTTGCCATCAAAGTTTGAAATGACGTGAGAATTTCTCACAGGAAGTGTAACGACCAACGTATAGTCAACATACACATCAGGATTCGTAATCGAAGCCACTCTCACCTGTGTCGTTTCTTCTACCGGGTCAAACCAGTATCCACCCGGACCTTCCCACCAGTTACCGAAGTTATTATCATAAATCCAGCCGCTGTCTGCATTGTTATCAATTGAAACCCATTCATCACCCTGTTTTACGAAAAGGGCGATATCATCCCGAACATCGTTAAATGTTGCGCCACTATTGAACCTCGGGAATTCGAACCCTGTCCCACCGGAAGGCGATACATCAAATGTCGTCGGACCTGCTGGCGCCATTGATGTAATGACCTGCGTGTCTGCCGGCGTGACATTTAACGTGTACTCAACATACACATCAGGATTCGTCTGTGAAGCGACTCTGACCTGTGTCGTTTCTTCTACCGGGTTGAACCAGTAACCACCTGGACCTTCCCACCAGTTACCGAAGTTCACATCATAGATCCATCCGCTCGCAGCATTGTTGACGATCGAAACCCATTCGCCATCCTGCTTCACAAGAAGATCAACATCATCCTCTACAGCGTCAAACCCGGCGCCATTATTAAAGTTCGGAAATTCAAATCCGACACCCCCGTCAAATCCTACCTGAAGTGAAGTAGGTCCGGCTGCAGCGATTGTTGTAATGGTTTGTGAAGCCGCCTCACTCTGATCTGCTTCCTCTGCTTTCACACTGCTTACATTCACATCTGCAAAAGTGAACATCAGCATATTCGTCACTAAAACGAGACTCAGCATTTTCATTCTTTTCGCCTTTTTCAATATGTACTCATCTCCTGTCTGTTTTTTTACCAGTAAACCTTCACATGACAAACGTCTGCTTCTAAAAGCGGATCTTTCTCTTCAGACAAACCTCCTTTTCACAACATTGATTTTAGATACTGACCTATGACTGAACTGATCGCATCACCTGTTAACCAGTTGATGCTTCAGATGATCACTGACTCTCTTTTCTGCGAGCGCTTTCATTTCCTGCTGTTAAAAAAGACGATTCTGTAAGCATCGTCTTTTTTGTCCTACGTGGGACATTTGATTATAACTATAAACTTCTGATGATTGATTACAACATTTTTTTACAATAATGAATGAGTAATATGATAGCTGATCAATTTATTTTCAAATCTTTGCGCCTGCAATCAACATGGTTCTCACTCCTACTGGCACTAGTGTCGAGCTGCCTATCCGAACCACTTTAGCAACAACACAACCACCTCACACAACTGTTAAAAATGATTATTTATCTCTATTTATATCCATTTAATTTCATAGTCCTTATGATTTATACAACTTGGTTTATTTAGCAGTGAAGAGTTTTAACACTTTTCACACCATCTGATATGATTAAGACAAACAAAAACACAGAGGTGCCTATGGAAGCAGTACACTGGATGATCAAAAAAGCACGTCAGAAGATCATGGACCGTGAATATCCTGCCGGTGAAATTATCAATGGACGCTATCAGATTGAAAAAGTGCTGCAAAACGGGAGTTACGGGATCATTTATTTATGTCAGGATTTGAGTACCGGTCAAACATGTGTGGTCAAGCAGATGCGTAAAAGTAAGAGAAAAGAAAACGCTGAAAATTATCTTCAGGAGACAGCAATTCTGAAGCTGCTGGACCACCCCGGGATTCCATCGCTGATCGACACCTTTTCATATGAGGGTGAACAGTTCTTTTCGATGGCCTTTGTTGAAGGAAAAAATGTGGAGGATACGTTATTTGCAACCGGACAGCAGTATACAGAAAAGGAATGTCTGCCAATCATTGAACAGCTGACTTTTATTGTCTGCTACATCCATGACCAGGGTGTATTCCACGGGGATATCAGAATTCCAAATGTTCTTCTTCACAATGGGAAGATTCACCTGATCGACTTTGGTCTGGCAAGCAATCTGGGGGCAGAAAGCGGATTAAAAACGCAGCGGGAACAGCTCGCCCAGGATGATTTCTTTGATCTGGGAGACTTCCTGTTATTTCTCCTGTACTCTTCTTATGACGGGGATATCAAAAAGGGAAGATCCTGGACAGAAGAGCTTCATCTCAAACCGCAGACAACGCTGCTGCTCAAACGGCTACTTGGTATTACTAAGCCCTATCAGCAGTGCGCAGACATTCTCACGGATATCAGGAAGGCGATTGGCAGCTTTCACGCACATTAAAAAACGCCGCTGAACCATTGTCCGGTTCAGCGGCGTCTTTTCGATTTTCATTGCAATCAGCTGCTGGAATAATGTCTTTTGTTTTTGTAACGGCCTGAGCCCCCATACGGGTTGCGTCCCCGGCGGTCACTACTGCTTCCGCCACGATATCCGCGCCTCTTCCCGCTGCTTGAACCGCGACGGTAATGCTTTCTTCTGCCACTGCTGCTGCCACGCTTCTTCAATTCTTTGGAAATGCCTTTTATGATCTTTTTGAACATTGAGCATCCTCCTTTATCATAGAGATGTCGTAAAGACACCTTCTATCATTCAGCATAAGGCGGTTTCAGGTTTTATACAACTAATATAGCTACCAGGGCAGAGTGATATCCTTTATTTCTTCTCTCCATAAATTCTTCAACTCACTGATCATTTCCGGAGATAAACTGCCTTCAGCTGCTGCACGATTCTGGTTAAACTGCTGAATATCTTTTGCACCCGGGATCATCGTAGACACTTCGGAATAAGAAAGAATAAACTGCAATGCTGCCTGCGACATAGGCACATCATTTCCCAAAATACGACGGACTTTTTCTACTAACCTGCCTCTTTGTTCAATGTCATCAATACTCCACCTGCTTCTGATCCCGTTGAATCGACTGTTGATATCGTACTTTCCAGTCAGCCAACCTGAATCCAGCGGCACCTTAGTAATCACGCCTACTCCCTGACGCTCAGCTGACTGTATTGCGGCTGCAGGTTCCTGATGAAAAATATTGAACATCACTTCAATGACCTGACTATCCGTTTTATGTAACAGTTCATCCATCTCTTTCCCACTATCAACCGAAGCGCCATACGCCCTGATTTTTCCCTGTTCTTTTAAATTTTCAAGCACTTCAAACTGCGGGCTGTTGCCATTCAAACTTGAAAAAGGCGGATTATGAAGAAGCAGACTATCGAGATAATCAGTCTGCAACCGTCGCAGGCTGCCTTCCACTGATTCGATCAATTTTTCAGGTTCAAAGCTTTGTTCCCCATTCGAAAGGTGGCCACATTTACTGCTGATGACCACCTGATCTCTTTTACCTTTAAAAGCTTGTCCAAGAAGCTCTTCACTTTTGCCAGCTCCATAGTTAGGAGCCGTATCAAAAAAGTTACATCCGGCATCCATCGCCTCACTCACCAAATCAATTGCTTCACGATCTGCCATCCTGCCCCAGTCTTTCTCATTACCTAGCTGCCATGCGCCAAACCCGACCTCTGACACCTGGATCCCTGTATTTCCTAAGCTTCGTTGCTTCATAAAGGATTCCTCATTTCATTATATTTAAGCTCTCTTCAAGTTGGCAGATGATTTCCGCTTCAGGGGGACGCTTTCCGTGGCTGTGCTTCGCCGTGACTGTCTCATCTGTCCCTTCCTGCCACAGGAGTCGCCCCCTTCCGCTCCAATCATCTGCGGTGCAAAAACAACATTGGGCTATTACAAACCCTATATTTAAAACAGGCTCACTTACTTCGCCGCTCCATCTCATATAAATCATTCTCAACCTTATGGAAATAAGCTTTTACCATATGTAACGACATACCCATCACTAATAAAATTACCCCTCCAACCAGAAACACACTTGATCTGACAGTCCTTTGAATGAGCACTGTCCCGTATTCTTCAAAAGACGCCTGAAAATCCCAGGTCTGCGTCCAGCTGTATGTCATAAAAATGATACCGAGCAAAAATGCAGCCATGCTTAGCCATTTAAGACCGTTCATCGGCTTTCCCCCTTTTACTTTTCCTGATATTTATTCAACAGCTCCTCTGAAATATGGCAATAATCATCCGGACACTTATCCAGCCGGTCCTGATGCTCCTCTGCACTCCGCACATAATTCACAAGCGGCAATACTTCAACCACAATACGTTCGGCATCACTTCTCTTCTGAATAAACGCCCGCGCCTCCTCTAAATGCTGAGGATCTTCGCTATATACGCCCGTTCGATACTTCTCCCCGGCATCAATTCCCTGCTTGTTCACACTGTAAGGATCAATAATCTCAAAGAAATAAGCCATCAGCTGATCCATCGTCACGACATTAGGATCAAACTCGGTCTTCACGCATTCCGCAAATCCGTCGTAATCCCCATCAAGAGTGCTGCTCGATCCATTCGCTCTGCCCGCTTCTGTAAATGTCACACCTGGTAAAGTTTTGATAAATGCCTGAACGCCCCAGAGACAGCCGCCTGCGAAATATATGGTTTCCATTTGATTCACCTCTCAATTAATTATCCTTTAATCGCTACTTCCCATCTTACACGGCAGTCCAGCTTTGCGCACCCGATTGATTAGTATGCATAAAATAATTTGAAGTGAAAAGAAGGAGGACAATCATGTATTCAGATCAATTATGTAATATCCATTTTCACATGAATACTGTCACATTTACCGATACAGAAAAAGGTGACTCCTATGCATAGACAAATCGAAAACTATGGCGCTAAAGGCGCTTTAAACACGCCTTCATTGTCCTTACCTCAAATGTTAACCTATGCCCTTCAAGATGAGTATTTAGCGCAGGGAAGATACAATAACGTGATCGCAAACTTTGGTGAGATTAGAACGTTTGTCCAGATCAGAGCTGCAGAAATGAGACATATCATGGCACTGCTGCCACTTTTCGAGCGATATCAGGTACCGTTGCCAATGGATGAATCCCAGAATTTCATTTCAACTCCCGAAAGGCTGAAGACCGCATATGCAGAAGGCGTTCAAGGAGAAATAGAAAATATAGCGATGTACGACAGGTTCTTATCACTGAACATCCCGAATGATCTAAGGATCGTCTTTATGCAGCTGCGGAATGCCTCCATCAACCATTTAGCAGCATTTGAGAGAGGGCTAGCCATAAGTTGAGTTTTTTAAGCTCTCTAAATGAACTTTAAACCACATTATACCATTTTATATAAATACTCTATTTCTATTATTAAAAATTCTACTCATCAAACTCCTAATTCTTCCCTTCTTATATAAATATTCAGCATATACAGCCTAAATCTGGACATAGTAATTTTATCTCATTTACTTTTTGGGGAGGATCCAAATGAAACGTCAAACCGGCACCTATTACTGGCCAACCACTTTTCCTGATGCACCGTCCTATCCGCCATTAGAAACAGACCTGTCCTGTGATGTATTGATTATCGGTGGTGGGAGCTCAGGTGCTCAGTGTGCTTATTATCTTGCTGACCATGACTTAAATGCAGTGGTCATCGAAAAATCGACTATCGCGAGCGGAAGTACTGTGACAAATACAGCGATTCTGCAATACTCCGGTGAAAAAATGTTCACCAGTCTAGTGAATACATTTGGAGAAGACTATGTCGCAAGACATTTGCAGCTACTGAAGCAGGCGATTGATGAAATTGAAGGAGCTTCCAAAAGCAGTTCAATCGACTGTGAATTCAACAGAAGAGACACCCTCTATTCCGCCAGCTGCCCTGAAGACGTGGACAAGCTGAAAAAGGAATATAACTATTTAAAGCAGCATGATTGTGAGGTCGACTTTTTAGAAAAAGATGAGATTGAAGCAAAGTATCCTTTCAGCCGGGAAGCAGCGATTTATTCGTATCATGATGGAGAAGTAAATCCTTTCAAATATACGCATGCGCTATTTGAAGAGGCGGTCGCTCAAGGTGTACGTGTATATGAACAGACTGAAATGAATGGACAGCACTTTGATCAGGAGCGTGGGACAACGATTGTCACAACAAAGAAAGGCTATTCGATAGAGGCCCGGCATGTCATTTTCGCTGCAGGGTATGAAGGCATGGATATCAAAAAAGAAAAGAAAGCTTCTTTTGAAAGTACATTCACGATTACCACGAACCCGGTTGATGACTTGTCTGCATGGTACAACCGGACACTTCTCTGGGAAACTGCCCGTCCGTATTTATATTGCCGGACAACGAAAGATAACCGGGTGATTATCGGCGGGCTTGATGAAAATACAGATGAAGAAAGAGACAGAAATAGTAAATTAACTCATAAAAAATATCAGCTAATTGAGGAATTTAATAAGCTGTTTCCTGATATTCATGTTGAACCTGAGTATTACCTGGCTTCATCTTATGGTGGAATTGTGGATGGCGTGCCTGTGGTCGGGAAATATGAAGAATTCCCGGGATGCTATTTTGTCTTTGCGTTTGGAGATAACGGAATGGTGTATGGGCAGGCATTGGCGAGGCTAATTGCGGAAGAGATTGTGAAGGGGAGCAGTCCGGATCTCGCGATGTATGTGCAGGAGCGGCCGTTGTTGAAGCGAGTATAAAGTGGGGGGTGTTTCCCCACTTTTTTATGCCGTTACGAACTCACTTTGAACTGATGATTACGAGCGTTTTTTGATAAAAATGTATTTTCCGATTGGTTCATGTAAAAGATGGGACTGTACTTTCTAAAGTAATTTATGTGAAATGCTATTGGTGCCTTTGCACAGCTGATGTTTGGAGCGTAGGGCCCTAACTCCTACAGCAGGAAGGGACAGATGAGATCTGGCACGTCAAAGCCTGCGGGCTCAACGCCCGGCCCAGTCAAACATCCGCCCGAAGTGGAGATCAACAGCCAACTTTAACGGGGTATAAAAGTAAAGATGATCCGGGGGATTAAACACTGGAGCTAATACATATTTCTATGAAGTTAGTGATAGGGGTGTAAAAATGCTTGAATCTATAAAAGATATACTGCTGGTTTTTGGGAGGATCATTACGATTTTACCCCTCCTGCTCGTTGTCACCCTATTCATGGGAAAACGCGCAATCGGGGAATTACCGATATTTGATTTTTTAATTATCCTCACCCTGGGGGCAGTTGTTGGAGCCGATATTGCAGACCCCAATATTGATCACCTTCCGACTGCAGCAGCAGTCATTGCGCTCGGCATTCTCCAGAAGGTTGTTGCCAAGTGGAAAATTTCTAACCGGAAAATCGGTAGACTGCTGACATTTGAACCGACTGTGATTATTCAAAATGGCAAATTCCTTAATAAAAATATGAAGAAAATCCGTTATTCGATTGATAATATCCTTCAAATGCTAAGGGAAAAAAGCATTTTTGATATTAGTGAGGTTGAAACAGCCATTATCGAAGCGAATGGTTCTTTGAGCGTTTTAAAAATTCCACAGAAAAATTCAGTTACTTTAGAAGATATGAAAATGGCAAAAACAACATCCGCTATTTCCTTTCCCTTGATTGTAGAAGGAACCATTTACTCAAGTGTCTTGAAGGATTTTAATCTGAATGAAGCCTGGCTGCAACATCAGTTATCTGAGAAAGGCATTGTTGATATAAGGGATGTCTTTTTTGCTTCAATGAATCGGGAACTTGAGTTACATGTTTCTTTAAAGGATGAAAAGAATGTGAATGTTCCAGTGATCAAACATTGAATTGTGATTGCACTTTAACAAACGCTAATTTCCTATAGCACGTAATTCTGATAAAGATAACCGTCTGACGACCTGATAACCATTGCCGGCACCTCCGGGTTTTACAATCACTGTGCCCATATTTGGTATCTCACCTAACCCTGTTTGTGCAGGAAAGCTATGACCAATGATCACCTGATTCCATCCCTGATCCGGTGCTGTCTTCAGCCTTGACTGAAGACCATTCAGTATTCTATTTCTTTCTTCATCCGGTAAATTTCCGCTCAACCTATACACCTCAAACAAAAAGGGATCAACACCCACACTTACAGTCCCGAATGCCAGCTGTGCGGTTTCAATGTTCCTGCAAAATGGACTTGAGACAATAGGGTATTGAACCGGTATGCGTAAGGATCGAAGAATATCTCCATAGGAAACAGCCTGCCAGCGTCCGGTTTCTGAAAGATTTCTCTGAGTGAGACAGCTTTGAAAGCTGAAACCGGGTAAATCACTGCCCACAGTTGCTTCCCCGTGTCTTGCATAGAGTATATATCCTCCTTTTCTCAGGGAATCGAGTAATGATTGATCCAGACAGACCCCCTCCTTCTGTAACGTTCTTAGTTTATTGCTAACATATGTGATTCTTTTTGTTTTAGATTAATGAAGAAATTCCCGGTTCAAGAACCCTTAACATATATATGCCGCACGGGCTTATTTCAGATATTAAATATGATTGATTTGCCATTACTTGATGTAAGTTTCTCCATATGCAAATCCCGCTGCCTGACTGAAAGCAGCGGGATTCCTTTACTCCTCTTCTGTTGATAATTCCACATACATACCAGTGGTTAAAATGATGACCTGGAAAAAGAAAATCAGTGTTAAAACCATTTCACTCAACTCCTACCATGTAATAAATTCTCGTGATCCTGGAGGTGCATGCTGGATCATCTGGGCGATCGGGATTGCGTATGCGATGATGATTAATACGAATGCGATGCCGATCCACACAAGCCAGTTTTCCAGTATTTTCGGCGTTGCCCGTTTATCACTTTCAGCGAGTGGAAACTCAACAAATTCGTGCGGTTCCACAGCTTTAGGTGAGACAAATGCACTCATGATCACGATATAGAGCAGTAGCATAGCTGAAAGGCTTGTAGCACCTTAAACAATGGAACATTACGCAAGTGAATATTGTATTTATCACAAGCTAGCTTTTACAATAATAGAAAACGTTGAGCGTACTGGAGGCAGAATATGAATGCTTATTGGATTGTGAATGCAACGATTGAGACCGGATTTAACCATGAGAGCCGAGTGACTAGAACTACTACTGAAACAGCACATCTGAAAATTGAGCATGAGACCATCACTGAAGTGACATCCACTTACCCTGCTCAAACCAACCTTCCCGTGATTGATGCAGAAGGGGCACTGTTGCTGCCTGCGTTCCGGGAGATGCATATTCATATTGATAAGACGTATTACTCAGGACCCTGGAAAGCTGTGGAGCCCGCTGTTAACGGCATCTTCACGAGGATTGAAGAAGAACAGACCATCCTGAAGGAACAGCTCCCTGTAGCAGAGGAACGTGCGAAGAAGATGATTGAGCTGCTTTTGCAAAATGGTCATACCCATATCCGCACGCACTGCAATATTGATCCGGTTACAGGGATTGAAAACCTAAAAGCCACAGTCCGTGCACTCAAAGCGTATGAAGATTACCTGACATATGAAATTGTCGCTTTCCCGCAGCACGGGCTCTTAAGAAGTAACGCTGAGTCTCTTGTCCGTCAGGCGATGGAACACGGCGCCACTCATGTAGGAGGCGTGGACCCTGCAACAGTGGACCGCGATATTAATAAGTCCCTTGAAACGATGTTTGCGATTGCACTGGATTATCAGAAAGATATTGATATTCACCTGCATGATCCCGATTCGCTCGGCGCTTTTGAAATGGAACAAATCGCTGACTTAGTCAAAAAGAATAGTTATGAGGGACGCGTCACCATCAGTCACGCATTGGCGCTTGGCGACCTGAAGGAGAAGCGGCTGCAGCAGCTGACCGGCATCCTGAACGACGCAAAAATCGATGTGACGACCACCGTCCCAATCAACCGTCCCACGATTCCAATCCCGGCCTTATGGGAAACAGGGATTCCAGTCTCAGTGGGCCACGACAGCATCACAGATCACTGGTCACCTTTTGGCACCGGCAATACAATCGACAAGCTCGCCACGCTCGGAGAACGCTTCGGGATCAGCGGGGAAGTCGGGTTAAATCAGTTATTGAAGTATGCAACTGGCGGGGTCAATCCTTTATCATCAGAAGGTCAGCAGCAATGGCCGAAGCATGGTGATGCTGCTTCCTTTATGCTTGTGGATGCGGTTTGCAGTGCTGAAGCGATTGCGAGGAGGAAACCTATAAAGGCTGTGTTTGGGAAGGGGAAGCAGTTTTTAGTGGAGGGATGATTGTAAAGCTGATGATGAAACACAAATAACTTAAAAAGCCCGGGACCACTCCACTTCATGTGGAAATAGGTTCCCGGGCTTTAAATAAATTTTATATGAGCATCCTGTGAGCGGATGAAGCAGAAATTTCAATCTATCACTGTTTTATATACTTTTTCAGATCATTTAACATAAATGGGTTGTATGGACATTGTGTATAGGACAGGGAATATTTTTCATTATACAGTTATCGTACACTTTTTCTCCTCATCCACTGTGTTGCAACCCACTTTTCTCCTTTTATAACAGGTGCGCCACCATGAAGCGTTTGATTGTTCAGTTCTTCATCGTTGTAAAAGTATTCGAAGTAGACGGCTGAGCCCTTTTGAGGCGTGATAGAGATATTTAATGCAGGAAAGTAGGTTTCTCCTCCCTCTTCCACCTCATTAAAATAAACGACCATTGTGCTGATGCGATTATTTGAAGCTGCTTTACTGGTTGGCAGAAAGTAATCATGGTGCGCTTTGTACTCCTGCCCAGGCGTATATTTCAGGATTTGCAATCCCTCTGCGTGTTCGACAGGGATATTCATTATCTTCGCAAGACGCTTTTCAATGGTATTGACCAGATCATTTTCTGACTCCTCAAAGAACATGCCGCTGCTTGTTCTCATCTGATTGACCACACGATCACTACTAATTTTCGAACGCTTCATTCTATCCATCGATAATTGAATCAGCTGATCACATTCCTCACAGCTTAGTACATCCTCCAACACCACAACCAGCGGCCACGTATGCCGCTTCGTAAACGGGATCGCTGTATCACCAACGATCATGACAGGTCCATCTGCATCAAAAAGATGTTGTTCTGCCGCTTTTTCGGGTTCCGTTCTGTATCCTTCATTGATCTGTTCTTCCACATTGATTAAATGATGGTTAGGCGTTATCTTCATACGTTCCACTCGCTTTTCTAATCTTTAGAATATTAGCTTTATTATACCATTCATTTCAAAAAAGTGTCAGATTAGATGCAGGCTGGGACAGACCCAGACTTCGCTTATACAAATAAAAAGCCCGGGACCACTCCGCTTATTGCGGAAGTGGGTTCCCGGGCTTTAAATAGAACTTAAATATCCTAATATCCAAAAATAGCAACATACTGATTTTGCAAAACAAACCTGTTATCCGACCATGCTAACGTATTCAAAACATACCCTAAAGAATCAGCATTATATCTCCCGGCAATTTTCTGATAAGCCAATAGCTCATACCGATTATTTGAATCAAAATCTACAGGATATAACCCGCTAAGAGGATTGACAAATCCAGTAATAGGACTCTTCAGTTTGCCATTTTCATCATATATTTCATTTAAATATTCGCTGCCTTTTGTTGAGATAACGATAATGTACTTTAAATTATTGATAATGCTGACAACTTCTACTTTGTAATCATCCTGATAAGTAACCTCATATTGATACTGCTCATTATATACATTAAAATCAAATAATAATTGTGGAGTATTATCTACAAAGGAATAAATATAATGGTACATTATTCCACTACTACCACCTGTCGTAATACTGATTAATATGTCATCTACTCCATTCCCAGTAAAATCCCCCAGGAATACAACAGGATTGTAGCCTGCATTTTCACGAAGCGGGACACTTGTTAACACGCCGGATCTTCCATCCTGAACGACCAGCGTGATCTGTTGAATAAATGGACTACCTGGCGTCATTATGCCGGTTAAATAGACATGATCAGGTACTCTGTCCCCAGTTACATCTCCCCGTGCAAACGACACTACATTCGGAGGGTTCATATTCGTCCTGGCGTAATAATTATACATAGCATGCTCCTTTACAGTATTATGCCCTACCACAATGAGCATTCCAGTCCAAACCACTCCCTATCATATTATTTGTGTTGAAAAAAGTTAGGCTCCATAAATGTATGCTACGGCTCCATAACTCATGTAGGCTGGGACAGACACAGACTTCGCTCATAATAAATAAAAAGCCCTGAACCACTCCGCTTATTGCAGAAGTGAATCTCCGAGCTTCAAATAAAACTTAAATATCGCCATACTCACCGGCACAATAATCACAAGTAGCAATGCAGGCATCACATAAACCGCTGTACCTGCAGCAACCCATAACAGCAGCACGGCAATAGAACTTGATGAGTGTGTAAATGCATAAATAAATGATTGCTTAATCAAATTCCTACCTCTCAGTTGTTTATGTGCGAGAAGCGGGAACATGGGGGTTGATCACTGTCCGCTAAACATTTATGAATATTTACACTAAAGTGCTTTATTCCCTATTAATCAGTCGACTAGCTTCCGAAATACTCTCACTCGGTCCCTCCTAAACTCATTAAAACTTATTCTTTGAACTGTATCTTCCTTCATAATCTCTAAAGTCTCTAATTCTCTGTTAAAAATAACTGTTGTACCCTTAATATCATACTTCACTACCCGCTCAGCCTCATCCATCCTCTGGTTATCCAAGCCTATATTTATCTGATCCGACACCCTCTTTAACATTTGCCAAACAACCTTTTCATCTTCAGATTTCATAAACAGCTCTGGTAGCTCAGTTGAGTTTTCTAGACTTCTCAGAGTAGTCACCATATATTGAGCAATACCATAGCCGACCGGCGCAATAACAGTGTTTAAATGTTTCCAGTAATCGACTTTAAATGTCACCCTGTCTCCTTTCACCTCAACATCTTTTATTTTTCCATAACAGACAACCCCGTTGTCTATTTCAACTTCCTTTGTGAGGTAGAGGGCCACGTACTGCGCTTCCTGCCATCCTCTTTTTAAGATAGTGACTGGAATCTGGTAATGAGCCGACCCTATACTTTCTCTATATCGGTCCTCCGATGAGATCACCCCTACTAGCACCTTCTCCTCCATGCTCTTCTGCCACGTTTGCAGTGAACCCCTTGGGAGGATGCCTTCGCTTTGGATTTCTTCAGGACTCTTGTCGATCAGGTTTTCAATAAAGCGTTCCACTAGGTCTGTGGCATTGGGCAGGAAGGGTAGTGCTCCAATATTGACCTTCCCTATGCTTTTGTAGAAATGGTGCTCCTGATAGAGTTGTTCTTCGTTCCACGGGAACAATACATAGGCACCAACCGCTGTGCGTTCATAAGGTCCATTTTGTTCGGAAACAATGGAGTCACGATAACGATGCATCGTATTGATATCTTCTTCCATTGGGCCTGGTAAGTTGTATTTATTGCTATAGTAACTACCATCGAGCGCGAAATCTATTCTGTATTTTGCATCAAAGACATAGTTGAAGGTATAGCTTTCCCCTTTTTTCTCGATACTTAGCATTGTATCTGGTACTTGAGCGATCGTGGGGAGATTGCCTTCGTATTTCTGATACTTAAGGGTGATCTTTTCTTTCGTAACAGGATGCCTGTAAACACGTGTTGCGTGATGATTAGCATCCATATTTACGTGCAGACCTTTGCGATTAACCTTAATAATATCCTGGCTAATCATTTCATAATTTTTGTTTAGAATTTGTCCAAGTTTCAGATAGGTCCAATATTCGTATAGGGTTGCTATGTCTTTGACAGACATTTTGTACATACTGTTTTGTAGTGCTAGTCCTTTTGAGACGGTTAAGTATATTTGGTAGGCATCGCGATAACCAGGCGCTAACTGCATCACTAGACTCTGGACTGTTCGATCTGGGAGTGCGAGCTCTCTATAAAAAGGCGTGTTGAGTTTTCTTGTTAGCGTACGTTTCATACCTTCAATAGAACGTAACAACTCCACGTCTTGATCAACTTTTAACCAGCGATTATTCTGGATCCTGTTAAGTAAATCTTCAAGCTTACTAGCAAGGCGGGTGATCATCCATTTAGTAAAACGATTTTCATTGGTGTGAAAGGTGATTTGCTTATTGGTGTTTATCCCTTTAATTGGCATGTATTGTCTATGACTAATTGGTATACCGCTGTCTACCTCTTGAAAAAGGTGACTATTCTTCTTTAAATAGTTCCGCCCTCTTCCATCAAGAGATTTGATACGATCACCTCTTACCATTTCATGCGTTTTTACTAGCTTGTGATGAGGCTGACGCTCTATTTGCTCGATCGCCTTTATGAACGTTTCAAAGTAAAATGTGATAAGACGAAAAAATTCAGTAGGAGAAGGCGACCCTTCTAGCTTTGTTTGCGCACTTAAATAGGTTTTCTTTAAAAAATGAAAAGCTAGATTGTAAATTTCATCATTTACCTCATCCAAAATCTTCTGGTAATCTTCTTTATAATTAAGCTTAGTAGGGAAAATCTCGATCGTGACCTCGAGTAAAGTACGTTTTCCTTCTTTAATTACAAAGGTAGAATAACCGATTTCATTCTGAAAGTGGAGGTTTCCTAACAGTACATATGATTCACCAAGCGCTATGCGGTCAATTGCATTCCTGAAAATCGGGTGCTCATGATAAAACGTTAATTCCTTATCTGTTTTTGGAGAGACCATTACAGTATATATACCGTTTTCGAAGAAGATCGGTCGATGGGTTTGAAGATCGACGAGTTCTAACGCTTCTACGTCAAATACCTTTATCTCAGCATGGTCACCCACAACCCTGAATTGCATTTCATCATGGAAATCCATCGTGCGATACTGTTGAAGCCCTGCATACTTCTCATGATAAGGCTTTCCTTTTATCACAAAGGAAAAGTCACTAGTCTCAATTTTAACTAATTCGACGTCTCCTTTAGCTAATCCAGAAAGAGGTGAAGCCATCGTGCGATAACCTCCTATACATCTCTAAAAGCTTTTCAGTGCTTCGAGGGTATTTCGAAACCTTTATATAATCTGTATAATCCTCTTGATCTTCACGTAGCTCCTGATTAGTAATGAGCTTAAATAATTCCTTTAGTGTCTGATCTACTCTGCTATCACTACCAGATATTCTAGGTAAAATCTTTTGTACAATACAGTAATCTAATGCAGCTTCATATGAAAACATTTCTCCCTCTCTGTTATAAGAAAGATACATACAAATTTCATCACGAACGCGATAGCCTACCTGTGCACCTAGAGGCTTTAACGCTTCGTTGATACCAACTAATGTATAAGAAACTTCTTTAATCAGGTCCATATGTTTTTCCGTAAGATCCTTTAAGTACAAATAATCGGAGCGGAGGATATCATTGTTAATTTGTTTTGACGCCAAAGCTTCATTTGTCTCTTGAAGAAAGTCGAAATAATCTAGCTTTACTCTATTAAATTCAATTGTATTCGCGCGATCTAATACCTTTTTGCTAAAGGGATGTGTGGTTTCATCCATGTTAACAGTTCCAATGATGTACATATTTTCAGGAAAGGCAATTGAACGTCCCGTCATCGATTCATCTAGAATTTCAGAGGTTACAATCTCATTATTCTTCCAGTCTCTACTTTCCATGACACTCAGAAGGTCACTAAAATAATACTCCACTCGGGCAAGATTCATTTCATCTAATAAAACAAAATATGGCTTTTGGGGGTTATCTAACGCCTTTTGCATAACCTTCGTCAAAGGACCTTCTATAAAATCACCTTTAATATCTGTATAGCCAATTAAATCCGAGCTATCGCTCCAATCCGGTCGTACAGGAATTAACTCAAACTGTCCATTTTCCTTTGTAGCACCTAGACTTTCTGCAAACCACTTAATCACCATCGTTTTCCCTGTACCAGAAATGCCGGAGATGATTACGAACGGCTTTGTTTTGATAGATAGAAAAAGGTTTTTAATTTCTTCCCTTTCGTAAAAAAACCCTTTATTTTTTATGTACTGATATATATGATCTATAACTGTTTTATTACTCATATAATCTGCCGATGGATCCGCCACAACTATAGGCGGTTCATGGGATTTAGATTCATTCCCTTCATTTTGACTAATAAAGTCTTCATAATAGCCCACTATTTTTTCTAGGTCTTCTACAATCTGGTCTTCTGACGGGAAATTTTCAAGCCTATATTTCACATATAGAGCTGTTGAAGCAGCATAACCTCTTGCACGATGTGATGGCCCAAGATAAATATCATCATCTTTATGAAATCTGGCATCTATGTCAAGTTCACTTCTAATTGAATTTTTTATTCTTAGCATCTCTTCCCTTGACGTCTCTGTCACACCTTGTGCTAATGTCAAATATAGCTCCTGCATATCCTCACTAAAAAGATAAACAATGTAATAGCCTCGTTGAGTACTCGTGGTAATCTGATTATTCATTAAGGCAATCCAAGGTACACCTGCCCAGTTACCTTGACCAACAGATCCAGTTACTACATATTGATCACTTAGAAATGGTAGCTTTTTTAGCTCTCTAGTCACTTCATTTCTTACAAATGTACCTAGGTGGTGCCCTCCAAAGCTTTGAGTTCTAGCATTTGGATAGTTATTCATTATATTTAGGAACTTTTCTCTTAATTTAGTATTCAATATTTTTCCTCCAAATATGGTTCTACTATTGAAATCCAGAATTCACCTAATTAATTCAACATTTCTTTCAACAGCACATCAGTCTTTCTATTAACAAGTAGCGACTTAGATATTATCCCTACTCCTATGTATCATAGGCAATCATACAATAATTTGGAAAACACTGCTGTCTGAAGTAGTAGGTTTTTAAAAATAAAAAGGGACTATCATAGAGATAATAGTCTTTTTAAAAGAGGTTACATGCTTATTTTTTACTCTTTTCATAATGCAAAATTTATAGAGTGAGGAGCCATATTAATTGTGTAAGAATTGTGCCTGACATGTGACAAGGATATATTTCTTATTAATAATCTTGATCACTACTTATAAACATTTTATTTTTGATTTTGCTTGAATCTAATTTTTATTAATTTCAATTATAGTCCCTTTACTTTCATCTATTGTTAATCGCTTTCCATCAATGTCATACTCTAAATTAGTTCTTAATTTTGGATCTTCTTCTTTTAATAACTCTATACACTTTAAAGTTGATACTAGTTGAGTTTTACACACTTCTACAAAATTCTCTGAAGGCATACCATTAATTGAATAAATTTTAGCGTGTTCTACCCCAGTATAGTAACCAGTTAATTCCTGCATTAGATTATTAGAAAAATACTTTGCACATTTCACGTTGATTTCTTTCCATGTATCGAATTTAGTATGAACAACTATATGTCCTTTAGAAGTCCTATCAATTGTAGCTCCCCCGCTGCTGATATAGTGCCTTAGTTTCTCTTTTAGGTTAATTTCTTTAGCATTAAGCAAGTAATATTGAGAAAAAACATAAATAAATGAATTCATATAGATTTCACTGTTGATGAGGTATATCAAATTCTTCTTCACAGTTTCTTCTCGCTGTCTTTTCTCGTGAACTTCATTAAGAGTATGATCAATTGTTTTATCTGAGGTTCTTGAAAGACGTCCAGTTAAAACTACGTATATTACCGTGACTATAACCAGCGTAATATTTACAATGACCGTAAGTGCCCCTGTATTATTGTTTAGAAATTCTATTAACTTTACTATGCTATTCATATTAATTAGCCATCCTCCTATTAAGTTTAACTTTAAAAACTTTTTACTTAGTAGGATATACGTTCAAAATCTATTATTGGGCTCAATTATTTGGAGTTTAATTATAAAAATAGCCGTTAATGTAGTATCTAATAATGAGGACTAAGACTTTTATATAAGATGAAAGAGGTTAAATTTATTCGTTATAGTAAGAAATAAAGGAATTGTAGATCCCCAGTCACTAATCCAACTTATTCGGTCCAGATAGATTCAACTTCTCAAAATGACCCTTTATTATACATCGAACTAACCACATTAAGCACCACTCCGTACACCCGGTCATCCACTAAATAACGTTTCTTAATCAGGGGCTTCTCTCACGACCCAAAACCCTCACCCTTCGCACGAATCACAACCACCTGTTCGATCAGATACGTAACAGTGAATGTCAAAAAATTCAACCTTTGAAGAAATACATTTATAATTTACTTATTATTTGGTAAAATATTCTTAAGATAAACAAATTTAAATAATTTAGTTGGATGAGGTGTATTTATGAAAGACGCATTATATTATGGTGTAGATATTGATGACTCAGAAGATTATGATGATAAAGTTTTAGATATAACAATACAAGATGATGAGGAAGTTAACGAAATACCTACTGAGCTTAGAAAATTAAGAGTACAGGCATATGACAAAAGTGTTAGTGATTTAGTGAGAATGGTTAGAGAAGGGGATATAATACTTAATCCTGAGTACCAAAGAAATTATGTGTGGGATAACAAAAAAGCTTCTCTACTTGTTGAATCCATTTTGTTGAACATCCCAATACCAGTAATCTATGCCTCAGAAGAAAAAGATAGCAGTTGGAATATTGTAGATGGATTGCAAAGGTTAACTGCACTAAAGAGATTCTTTGAGAACAACTTTAAATTAAGTGGACTTGGAGTATTGAGTGAGTTAAATGGACTTAAATACGAGGGTCTTAACCCCAAAGCAAAAAGAGTATTAAGTAATGGAAACTTAAGAGTCATATTAATTTTTAATGACTCTCATCAAGAAATAAAATATGAAATATTTATGAGGTTAAATTCAGGCTCAGTAAAATTAAATGAGCAAGAACTCAGAAATTGTCTTTACAGAGGATCTTTGAATAATGCTTTAAAACAGTTTGTTAAAAATAAAAAATTTTTAGATATTCTTGGATTAGAGAAACCACATAAAAGAATGGTAGATTGTGAAATGGTACTTAGATATCTTGCTTTTTCTGAAAACTATGATGGAGAACAGAAAACTATTAAGAATTATAAAGGTGCTATAAAGCCATACTTAAATATATTCTTTGCAGAAAATCAAAATTTAGAAATACATAAAATTAAAGATATGCATCATAAGTTTGATTCTGTAATAGATGCTGTCTATGAGGTATTTGGTGATAAAGCATTTAGAAAATTAAATGAGGATGGATTTGAAACTAAAATCAACAAATCAATAATGGATGTAATAATGTTAAGCTTTGAACAGTACACATATGACCAGATTAAAGCAAAAAAAGAAGATATATTAGAGTTGTATAAGCAAAAATTAATAAGTGATTCTAAATTTAATTTAGCAGTAACTCAAGGAACATCAGATACTAAGGTATTAGAGTTAAGATTAAAAAGTTGGATTAATGACCTTGAAAAGTTAATGATGGTTTAAGATATGGAAAACCACTTAAGTAGCTTTCATAACTTTGACAATGCATTGGCTGAGGTAGGATTATTAATTAAATTTGCTAATGATTTCGAAAAAAACCCTCTTGAATATGCAGCATTAAACAAAAGTGCATTATTACTTTTGACTGCTAAGTTTGAAGTGTTTGTGGAGGATGTTGTGAGAGAATATATAGAAGAAATAAATTTAATGAATCTCACTAATCTATTGATTTCTGACCAATTAAAAATGAAACATTCTGTTACAAGAATTAAGGAAATATTGGATATAATTGAACATCCAAATAAAGAAGAACAAAGAATGGAAGTGTTTAAAGAAATTGCTAAGCTTTGGTCAAGTAAAGCTGAAAATTTTGATTCCTTAAATATTCCTAATAAATTCAATTATGGTAAACATGGTTCTAAAGAAATGGAAAAATTATTTAAAAATATTGAAATTGAAAATGTGTTTGAAACAATTAAACTCTATACTGATCAAAATGATTCTATGATTAGTGGAGGAGAAATAATTGATTTAAGAGGCATAATAAATAATATTACAAATCAAAGAAACAAAATCAGTCATCAGGATGAAACTCCCAATATTACTCATAAGGAAATAGCGGATTATGCAAGTTATTTAAATAGATTTTCAAAGGAACTTTGTACTTACCTTGAAGCTAGCTTGCTTTTATTGCAACAACAGTTTGATACTTCTAGACAAGCAGCTAGTGGACAGGAGACAGCTATATAAAAGCACCTTTGAATAAAAATTATTATCTGGATTTTCTGTCCACGCCATGCCATTGTTCTATACCATTGATCCCCCTATGGGGGATGTTTTTTTATTTATACTGTCTATTTTAACTCTAGCTAATCTATCTCTGATATTGTCCATTTCAGCCTCAGCTATAACACTCTAAAAACCAAACATCATCTTAGTAGAGGGATTAGACAGGTCATAAACAGTTTGAGAAGTTTCAATTAGAACATTATTTTCACATAAATATTAAATAGGAATTATTCTATTAAAAATAATTCCTGCAGTAGTGATATAATTTTTTTGTCAAAAAAGCCCCTCAAAAAATTAATAGAGGGACTTTTCATTAATGTTAATGACTATACAGTTTACGAATAAGTATCGTTTTAATAATCTCCTTTTAGAGCATTAATAGTAAATTCCTCCCAAATTTTATTTTCTCTTTTATTTAACCTGTTTTTTATTCTTGTAATTTGAAGCCTTTTTTTATCAAGCGCGTTTACAATATCGTCAATTTTATCAAGCATTTTTGATGGGAATCTAAATCTCCTTAGATCCTCTTCAGTAACCGAAGTCTGTCCACTTGCTCCTGATTCAGCTTTTTGAAATTGCAATTGTCCAGCTGGAGAAGCTAATAAATAGACTAAGGCTTTCGGAGAAATTCCATGCGGTCTTAATATTGCTACGTGGCTATCGACAGTATAATCTCCATTTAGCTCAAACAACACTGGTTTTCCTATTGAAGTACCACCATCCATAGTGAGTAATACATCATTTTCTTTAACTTTTCTATTATCCGAAAGATTATAAAAATCTTCTTCAGAAATATATCTACAATTTTCAATATTTATTTCCATTTTTTGAATTGTTAACGTATTTATTACTGGGATTCCCTCGGATCCTTCGATGTATTTTGGTTGAGAACCCTTTATAATTGGGTTTGGTAATAGCTCACCTAAATAGAAAAAATCTTCTTCTTCAAGGAATGAATTTAGTTCATCAAACCGTTGTTCAAATTGTTTTGAGTCACACCTTAGAGAATGGGATGTTGCAATTTTAACTAAATTTCCTTTATTGAATATAGGGTAGTTTTCTCTTTCAAACACTATTCCCACTCCACTTCATTTACAAGATAATCCAAAACTGTTGTCGGATTCGTTTTATTGATAATTAATTCATATTCTTCTGAACATAAATGTAAGTTATTGATAACTTCACCACTACTCACACCTTTAAATGTGCACAGTTGATTTGGCTTACTTTTCTCTTTTCGTTTACTTAATTTATAACCAACTTCGTCTACAGAAAAAGTTGGATACTCATAATTAAAACGTTCAGCGACTTTGCTAAATGTATATCTAGTTATGTGCTTATCAATGCTACTTGAATTTAAAAGGGTCTTGTAATATTCTCTGATACTTTCAAAATTTAGATCACCCTCATATTTAAAAGGAATTACTTCCGCATTCTTACCTTTTTTTAAAATCCATTCTTTTTGATCGATGATTAAACTCAATTCTTCTACAATTGCGTCTATAAGCGCATTAGGACTAGCAAAATTTTTAATATTATTTTTTTGTATAAATGTTTTTGCCCTCTTAATTTTATTCTGTGCGAATTCCAGGTGTTCATCCCACTCTTTATCCCAATCTTCAATTTCTTGTGGGCTTTTTTTCTGGGCAAATAATAAACTAGTTAGGGTTGGAGTATCTATGAAAACATTTCTAGGTAAAGCAACAATAGATTTAATATTAAACATACGATACAAAAATATTCTTACGGGAGACAAATCTACAGCATTAAAAATAGACTCTGGCAAAACAAGGCCTAATCTACCTTTAGGTTTTAATAAATGAAAACATCTTTCTATGAAAAGACCTTCACTTGGCATTGATTCAGATAAATAAAATGCTTTATGTAGTCCTCTAATAACTTCAGAAGATAATGACACGCCAAATGGCGGATTAGAAATTACTACATCAAAAGTTTCGCTAATATCATAATTATAACGAGCCTTACTTATGCTTCTAACATTTTCACCAGCAGCACGGAGTTTGGGATCAGTATATTTTGATAAAGTTGAAAAAGCATCTTCTTTTAGAATATGCGCTGCCCCATCTCCATGTAAAACCATATTTACTTTTGCTGTTATAGCCATTACGAACTTAGGGTCAAAACCATATATGAAGTTCTCTGCCCAATAGTTTGGTGTCGCATCAGACATCCTAGCATCATAAAATTGTTTCGACTCAAAATCATCGACTAGATCACCCTCATTATTTTTAATTGCCTTAGTTATAACATTCATAGCGTGCAATAAAAATGTACCTGAACCACATGCTGGATCAATAATATATGGCAGCCTATGATCTGGATGTGTAGCTTTCTCCCAGGTACTTTTGGTTAAACCTTCTAAGTCCAATGCTCTCAACATAAATTTCACAATGTTTGAATGAGTAAAATACATACCTTTATCTTGCTTAAATCCTACTCTCAGTATTTCCTCAAAAAAAGCACCAATAATATCACCATGAAGAGCTGCTCCCCTTGTTAATGACATTGCCTCTAAAGTTTTTACTACAGATTTAACTTTTTCTTTAGAAAATTCCTTTGGGTCAATTTCATCAGCCAGAGTCGCACTTGGTTCAATATACCTTAAATATGCTTGTTTATATAATTCATTAACTTGATAAAATACTTGTTCTGCATTTTCTGGTTTTCCATTTCGATAATGGACTTGAAACTTATAGTTTTCCCCACTTCTTATTGTTCTTTCGTCATAAATTTTTGCCAAAAGACATTTAACTAAATTTATAAACAATGAATTGTCTGGGTGTTCGCCGAAAAATTCATTATGGAAACTTACAGCCACTGCTCTAAAGTCGGCTTGTGTACAGTCCAATTTTAGATCTCTATCACTGCCAGCTATAATTGGTTTATAGTCAATATCTCTATAGTCTACTGGGAAATCAGTAGAATGCGGTTTACCGTCTTCGACCCAACTTTCATATGATTTATATTTTGTATAATCAATGCACTTTAAATTAATTTCAGGATTATTTCCTTTAGGCTCAATCGTTGCATAGACTAAAAGTTTTGGCCCGCTAGTTAATGGAGCAGTTCCGAATAACTGATACTTAATAGTTGAATCTTCTTTAGTCTTGAACTCTTGTGCAGATTTAAATTCCCAAAGAGCATAAGGAAGGTTATCTTCATCATAAATCATAAGATCTACCTCATCTGATAGAGAACCGGAACTTCCATGTGCAAAATACTGTTCATGATATAAATTTTCTATTTTATACTTGTATTTTTCACTACATAGCATAGCTATAGCAAGTGCATGTACGCACTCTTCTGGATCTTGAGGTTTTGATAAATTCTCATCAGACCTTAGACGGTTCGAATAATTAATGAGCTTTCCTTTTTCGTCTATTATTATATTTTTATTTTTATCGATATTCTTTATGTTATTTATATACCAAGAATTTTCATATTCAGTTAATGGCATTTTATTCTCCTTTAATTAAAATAATTTTGATAATACCTACTCAATTTAATCTATTTTATTAATAGGGTACCATAATATTCTCTATATTTAATACTTCAATTAACTTGAGTATTTACGTTCCGTTTATGCTAAGTAAAAGTTATACTAGGCTTATCACAATATATTTTAAGAAACTATGTATTACTTTTTCTTAATTATTCATTAGATCTTCAAGTTAACGATAGTTACTTCTCGATAACAGATAAGTCGACGTTATAAGTTCATTAATTTTTATCGGGTTTTGGAAGAACTGGTTTAATTATTCCTCCAAAAACGTAGTTAATCTCATCAGAACTCCAATCCTCATAAGTATCTACATAGTCAGCAAAAAAGTATATTAACTCTAAATTGATAGGATCATTTATATTTTTATCAGTACAATCAAATACAAATGTTACATTTCTGTATGATTTTTTATTTATTCTAAAGTAAATATGTTTCACTTTTTTATTATCGTACTCTTCAACAAATGCAACATTTTTATGACCAAAATAATTAATCAACGATTTGGTAAAAAGATGATTAGGATTACTGTTCTTTAGTTTTTTTGTCATATTTTGTCCTCTTTTTATTATTATACTCTTAAATATAAATATTTCTAAAAAGCAAATATTTTATTAATTTAATGTTTTGACCACAATTTATTTAGATCTACAGTTTCTGAATAAACGCCAAACGTTTCACCATGTATATTAAGTTCCATCGGAATAGAAAAAGCTTCTCCAACAGTCAATACAGTACCTGTTCTTAGATAAGATAATCTAAATAACTGCATATCATTTATATATGGAATACTCTTTCTCATTTGTTCTAAATCTATATTATTTCGAATCCTATGAAGAATAAAGTTATTACATTGCGATAATACAGTTTTTGATAGTTCACCTGGACGTTGGCTTGCTAAAATTAAAAACAATCCAAACTTCCTACCTTCTTTAGATATTCTCTCGAAGATTTTAAGAGATTTTAAAGAATCTTCAGTATTAGCTTCGGACAAATACCGATGAGCTTCATCTAAAATAAAATGAAATACGCTGTCTACATGAGACTTTTCATTCCGAATTGATTTTTGTCTATTAAAAACTTCTTTAAGCATGTACCCAGTAAAGAATAATAAATCTGTATCCTCCATAGTAGAACAATCAATTACTGTAAATCCTTTTTTAAACTCCACGAATTCCTCAAACTTTTGCTTTTTAGAATCAGATTGATCAAATAAGGTTTTAGAGTAAGTGTAGATAATATTCTCAATACGAGTTATCAATGTAGAACAATATGATCTAATTTGAGCATTTCCTTTTGCTTCTTCAAGTAAAATTACTAGTTCAATACCTATCCATAGATCATTAATTGATTGGATTTCAACTTCTTCTTCAGTTAACAATCTAATTAATTGTTCTTGGCATTCATCGTATTGATATCCTGAGCATTGTAATACATAATCTCTAATTTTTTGCTTAAACTGTTTTTCTGCTTCATTCGAAAAATTTCCATATTGAGCACTATAAGACGAAATTGCTCTGGCTATCTCTTCAGATGGCACTTTTTCTAATAAGCCTATAATTTTAGCTCTTTTGGTTACAGCATCTGTTTGTTGATTGTTATAAAGTTCAAGAGCACTATAAGCTCTAATCCATGAACTATGTGAAGAACCATCTTTCAATAAACTAGCCATGCGTAAGCCGTTCATTAATATTGGTAATTGAGCTGCTGAAGATGGTTGAATGAGATTAATCCAGTCTTCTGTCGTAATCGTTTCAGTAGGAATAGATATTTCATCTATTGAAAGTTGATTCGAATATTCATTAGGAAATATTTGATATTCATTGTGTATATCAAATATTAAAAAATTCATTTGGTTGATATCAACTACTCTTTCCCTTAGTTCTAATAACTCTGATAAAAGCTTTCTAATAGTTGTGGATTTTCCTGAACCCGTATTTCCTAAAACACTTAAATGATTTGTTAATAATTTATTTATATTGATTTTTGGCAGGTAATCATTGGTTGAAAGCTCACCTAAAGCTATAGTTAGAGCTTCACTATCTGAATGAAATATTTTCTCCAAGTCCTCCGTAGATGTCAAAAATACGTCCTCATTTATCATCGGAAAGGAAGCAAGTCCATATTCAAATCCATTAGTTGTTATTTCACCAATTGGTATTGCCTCAAAATAAGCTTTCTCTTTAAATTTTGACTCTTCTTCTGCTAAGTAAGGTTTTTCATTTTCATATAATCCGATCACCTGAAATATATAACGCTTATCCATCTCGTTAAAGATTGTAATATAGTCATTCAACCCTCTACCTATATAAAAATCACCTAAATAATTATGACGTAAATTTTCAAGGTCAGGTACTTCAAAAACCATCTTATTAAAGAAAACCTTAGTAATATGTCCAATCCATTTTTTATTCATTAAATTCACCTATCATATAATCGATTACATTCGAAAAGTGGTGTCCATCGCCTTCACTATCCACTGTACCTCCTATAAAATGCAAATTTTTATTATGTTGATGACTACATAAAAATTCTTCTGCGTTATCCTCTTCTTTATTACCAAAAATAATTAAAGTGAAATCTTGATTAGATAAAGCTTGTGAAATTAATTGATTAATATGATGGTCTGGAAAACCATAACCTAAAACTAGCAATGTAGAATCTGGTTTCTGCAAACTAATCGTTAATGCTCGGAATAACTCGGAGTACGGAGTTTGTTGGGTTTCTGTGTGCTTATTTATAGTGGGATAAATTACTACATTCTCAATACTTCCACGTGAGCTTTTTTGTACTACGTCCACACCTTTAAAGTACCAATCAATCGAACCATGAACCTTATAAAGCTTTATATAATTCCTTATAACACTCCATTTTTCTTTATATCGATGTTGATCATCTACTAGACGTAATTGAAATACTGTTGGGTCGAATACTTTGTTAACATTCCCTCTAAATCCATTTGTATAGTGTATTGATAACGCCTCAAATGCAACTTCATTAAACAAATCATAATTAGTAGTAAATATGTTTGGTGGTGAGTAATTTTTTATACCCCTGGTAGACAGAATCTTATTATAAAAGTTTATGTAGTTTTCTTTGACATTCGCTTGCTTCTGATTAATTTCTTCGTAATCTCTAGGTATAGATGCTAATAAATTTCTTTTTGTAGTTTCAAATGATTCTTCATACGCCTCTAATTCCTTTGAACTTTCAAGACCTCCTGGAAGATCTTCTAAAAATTTCATGCCTGTATTTAACCAATTTAAGTACCCCTCTATGTCTGCAGAATCTCCATCATAATTTCCAAATTGTAAATCAGGATAATCCTGTTTAATTTTTTTGAAAGTAGAACCCATAAGTGGAACAGCAGGAACAGAACAACCTGAACCAATAAGGATATTTAAATTTTTACTCATAAGACAGTCATTCAATACTTTTTTTATTCTACCCTTTTGATCCTTAAAACTTAATCCTTTTAATAGATTATCCCCAGTTCTTAAATGATATATAAATTTGTCCTCTAACATTAAGTAAGACCCCCATTAGATGTAATGTTCACTATTCTACTTATTGAAATTTTTATATTCCGATTTACAAATGCATTATCTATATAATAACAATACTTGTCACTAAAAATACTTAAAGCACGAGATTATACAAGAAAAAATTGTATATAATTTTACTCTGTACCCAGTTTTATAAATGCAATGGGGTACCCCACCGTTTCATGCCCCACCCCTTTTATACAAGTCGTTATTAATCCAATCGGATAGATGACGGCTTTTTTGTGTTTGACAGAGATTACTAGCGCGGTGAGAGAAGCGCAACTGAAAGGAGGTGACAATTATGAATTCAGTACTAGTAACGATTTTAGTAGAGGCTTAAAAACGAAACAAATGGGTTTTTGCTAAAGATTTAAAGAAGTACGGCTTAAACAAAATGGATCTTCAACGGTTAGAAGATGAAGGGTTACTTCTTATTTCTAACCATTTTGAGGGTCACAAGGCTTTAAAGCTTACATTGAAGGGATACCGTGTTTTCATGCAAGAAAATATGAGAGGAGAATGAAGATGTTTAACTCATTTAATAAAAGAATCGAAGATGGAAGAGACTTATCTAAAAAGGAGATTCGTGAACTTATTGAATCACTACAGCAACAGTTGAATGAGGTTGATAGCAAGATACTGCTAACCATTGAGAAGAACGACCATGTGCTACTAACTCAGTTAATAAACAAACGGAAGAGGATTTACGATTTAAAAGCGGTTGTTGAAGACGCTTGTGAAGAAAAGAGCACTCACGGACTCACAAAAAGAGTTCATGAAATCTTAAAGGGTACTGCAAACGTGACTTCCATAAAAGGAGACGAGTGGGTTGATGCATGGCATGAGGCGGTAGATATGCTGAATAAGGGATCGCACCGAGCTTTATCCAGCACTGTTGTTTGGTCTCACAGTCTGATTTCTAAAGGAAACAATCTGCAGCAGCGTATGAGTAAATCTACTATGCAATACACTGCAAAAGGTATGAGCGCATTAGCAACGAAACTCACTAACAAACATTAATCCATTGAAAGGAGGTTAAAAGACATGAAGAGAATTCAAGACAACATAGTTCGTTTCATAGATGGTGCAAATGATGATATCAAGTCACTGCCGAATATCACATCATCTTCAACAGAGTCACAGAAGCGCATTGAACAGTTAAACACTTTTGTTGAGGATGTAATGGTTAAAGGCGTAGATTATGGCCTCATCAATGGCTTCTCTAAACCGACGTTGCTCAAACCCGGTGCAGAAAAGTTATGTGACGTGTTTGGCTTTTCTAAAACTGCAGAGGTTACTAATCGGCTTGAAGATTGGGATAGTGAATTATTATCTTGTGAGGTGAAATTATGTCACCTCATAATTTTATGATCAGACGGAGTCGAAAAATCATGTGAACGATGAATCAAATCATTTTCCTGATAACAATTCAATAATCTCTTTCTCTAGCTCCATTATTAATACTCTAGCATTTTCTATTAGCTTGCTTTTATATGATTTTTCATATTTAGCCATAAGTATAATATCTTGTTGCCTTCTTTTAGCAATTCCATTTTCAAAATCATTTAATATCTGCAACTCTTGATCATTCCATTTTACTTTTTCTAAGTTAATCTCAACCACAGGTGGGTACATATAATTACTGCCATTATCAAACATAGCTTTGATTTTTAAACTATCAATAATTTTATGTAATTTTTCATCTGCGGTAACAAATATCGGAACACCATTACTATTATTTATTTTGCTTGGAACTAACACTGTTAAACATAAATCGATGGAAGCATTCCAAATTGCTTGAAAAGTGTGGGAGATGTCTTTTTTCTTTGGGTGTATCATTTTTTTCATTTTTGGTGTCTCACTAAAAAAATAATGACCTAATAAAATATATGAAGCACTATACATATCAAGTTCTTTATCTAAAAAGTTTAAATACTGCATCAATAATTCGTGCCTTTTACGATTTACCGAATTTTTTTCTATCAAATATAATTTTAATAGTGAAGCATACATAATCGTTACTAAATCCTTAAAAGAACTATCGACCTCAAGGTTATCTATTTTAGAGGTTTGCAACTCACTTATATCCTTTATTTGATTATTGGGTTTTATTAGCTTACTATGTTCTACAATCTGGTAATAATTCATCGATAAGACATTTTTAAGACTATCAATCATTTGAAATGCTTTATCATAATTAACCTGAAAAGTTTGTTTGTTTCTACAAGATTCTTCTACTCCAAATTCATAATTTATTCTCACATTATTTTCAATAACATTTCTCAGAAAAGATTTCACTTCTGTAACTACCCTTTCATTGTGAGACCTTTGGAATAAAGATGGAGTATCATAAAAATCTCGAAGGTATACACAAAGATTTGTATCTAGGTACAATACAGTGTTATCGAAGTAATCTTTTTTCTTCAAATCATTGAAGCTATTTATAGAAGAATGATCATACACATTACTGAAATAAACATTCATTTTATCCCTCCAATACATTTCTAAGTTACTTTGTTAAAATTTAAACTTGTTATTTATGATAAGGCTCATTCCTGTTTATTCTGAAACTCCGATAAACCTGCTCCACCAAAACCAGCTTCATCAACTGATGAGGAAACGTCATTTTCGAAAATGACAGCCCAAAATCACTTCTCTTCAACACTTCATCACTTAATCCAAGTGATCCCCCAATGACAAAAGCAATTTTACTTTTCCCATAGGTCGCAAGCTTATCTATTTCTTTTGCCAGCTGCTCTGATGTGAGCTGTTTGCCGTTGATTTCGAGTGTGATGACGTGAGTGTCGGCTGCAATTTTAGATAGAATGCGCTCGCCTTCTTTCTGCTTGACGATTTGCATGTCGGCTTCGCTCAGGTTCTCTGGTGCTTTTTCGTCAGGGACTTCGATTTCTTCGATGTTACAGTAGGCGCCGAGGCGTTTGGTGTATTCGGCGATACCCTGTTTGAGGTATTTTTCTTTGAGTTTGCCGACTGTGATGATTTGTATTTTCATAATGGTCCTCCGGGTGTTGTGATGGTATTAGTTTAACATGAATGGGCTGCGCTGGAACTTCCGAGACTATCCAAATTAGAGTAAGGGCCTGATGGGCTTTATAATGAATTGAGGGGTTAGAAGTAAGGAGTGTTTTATTATGATGCCAGGGGTTAAGATTGAACCTTATGATAAATTATTGTTTATGCCGGTTGGGCGCAGGTATGCGAATATCCGCTCGATTGGGCATAAGGAGGAGCGTGCCGTGCTGTCCCGTCTTCAGCAGGCGGTTCATCGTGCGCTGCCTCAGTTTTCCTATAGAGAGCTTAAGGATATAAAGGAATTTTTGCATGCGGACTGCTGGCGGATGCCGGTTCCGGTGACGCGTGAGGAGGAGCTGTATCCGCAGCTGATGCGGCCTGAGATGTTTTTATGGCAGGAGCATTCGGCGCAAAGAGGCTTGCCGATTGATGAGAGTTATTTTTACGGGAAGATCTATAGCCGGCTGTCAGCTGAGGGACTGCACCATCATGTGTCGTATGTGCTGAAGGATTATGCGTTCTGTGCGAAGCTGCACCGGATGAAGCGTGAGTACTGGCTGGATCAGATCTATGATGCGTACAGCCGCCATCCTTTTATAAAGCTTGCAAAAGAAAAGAATCATGTGGTGGAAGCTGTTGAGAAGATGAACAGATCTTCTCTTTTAGCTGTGTTGAAATATCCTGAGGACATCGCATACTGGCGGCACCGCGTGGAGATTGTGATGCGTCCTTACCGTGATATTCCGGCTGAGTGGCGCTGGGAGATGTGTACGCATGAAAAAGAGCTTGCCGTAGATGGCGAGGCGCTTGTGTGCACGTGTCCGGTGTGTGAGTATGCCGTGAAGTATCACGTGAACGAGGAACGCATTGAGCTGCGTGAAGAGCCGATTATGGAGCGCACAGTGAAGCGGATCGCAACGATTGAACGCCAACTGAATGAGATTGCGGCGCAGAGTATGAATGTCGTGGGGGCGCTGCGTGATGTGCAGGATGTGAAGCTTCGGCTGGAGACTTTTAGCGGGAAGCTTGAACAGCTGATTGAACTGAAAGATGAGCTCGGTTTGGAGGCACCTGAAGTGGTTGGGTGCTACGAGCAGCTGAAGGCGGTCCGGCTACCTGAGGAGCGTGTGGAGCCGACGCTGATGAGTTTGTCTGAGGTTATGCTGCCTGATACGAAGGTGCTGAAGGCGGTGCAGCAATGGAAGACGCTTGAGGTGTATGAGGCGGCGCTTGATGAGCTGATTGCTGAATGGACAGTACTGCTTGAGGCGAACCAGCCGAAGCCGGATGATGTGATGGTTGAGGTGGAAGGCTATCAGATGACGCGTGCTGAGGTTGAGCGTGTTGAGGCTTTTTTAGATGAAACCGAGCTTACGCTGACGCTGCATTTACTCGCGCAAACCTTGATGGGGGAGCCGACGAATAAGGTACGGACGCTCGGACTTCATGAAACGGCGGTTTTTGGCATGCTTGGGGAATGGCCGGAGAAGTATGTGGTGCGGGCTGTGAAGAAGTTGTTTAAGGATAAGATTTGAGATAGATGACGCCCCGGGAGTGGTTCCCGGGCGTTTTTTTGATGGGCTCGGCCCCATGGGTATTTGTACCCAAAGTGGCGAACGTGGCGTGTTGAACGTCGAACCAGCGCGTTTGAAGCGCGAACACCACTGGTTGAACGCTGAACCCTAACTCACAAAACGCGAAACACCCGGGACATACGTCGAACCCCCCTCCCGCCACCAACCATCAAAACGTAATCGGCACTGACCCGGCATCCTCAAATACATCCGTCACTTCCCACTCATACATCTGGACCACGCTCAGCAGCGCACGTCTTGTTTCATACTCGCGTGAATTGTAAGGAACGGTAATCGACTTCTCGCCATCTGAAAATGTATAGGAGAGAACAGCTGAATTACTTTCATCTACAAGCCGTGTCACTTCCTCCACCTCATCCCAGGCGATATATTCTTCTGAAAATGTCCAGAATGAATTACCGGTTACACCGTTTTCGTCTAAATAAGCGTAGTGGTAAATGGATAATGCAAACAAAAGAGGTGCGAACGCCATCAGTAAAACGTGAAGGCCTGCGAGTTTATAAGGCGTATTCTTTCGCTCTGAAAAGCTTTTTGTAAACAGGAATGACAGCAGCACAACTGCCACCCAGATCATCGCTGCGCCAAAGCCCATATACGCTTCTGACGGGCGCAGGAATGACCAGTGGTCGCGGGAGTAGAAGAGCATATCCTGAATGAACATGACGAAGATGCCAGGTAAGAAAAATGCGGTTAAGATTAATAAAATGGCTGTGGTTGAGATATATGGCATAACCGTATCTGCATCTAAGTTGCGTATTTTACTCAGCATAAAAATAACCTCCGGGGGTTCGTCTACTTCGTTTTACGAATAAAGACGCCCGGAGGTTTCATATTTTTCCAACATTCTGACTGTTACTTTTCCATAAAGAACATGGAGATGCCGCCCGGTCCAACGTGAGTCCCAACCGAGACACCCATTTGCATGACGTAGATGTCTCCTGCAAAATCAGTTTCTTCCTGCATTTTCACCTTCAGGCTTTCTGCAACGGAAGCATCTGTTGTGTAGCCGATGATGACAAATTCGGTCTGCTCAGGGTCGTTACGCTTTTTAAATTCCTCGACGTAATGCTTCAGCACTTTTTTACGACCGCGTTCTTTTGCGACAACAGACCCTTTACCGTCCTTCATCGTCATAACAGGCTTCAGCATCAGCAGTTTACCGATCATTGCGCTCGCATTTGAGATCCGCCCGCTTTTAATCAGGTGGTTCAGGTCATCAACTGACAAAAAGTGCTTCACATTTGTTTTATATTGTTCATTGAAGCCAACGATTTCTTCAAAAGAGGCGCCTCTTTCACGAAGCAGCGCACTTTTAATTAGAAGCCAGCCGCTCCCGTGACTCATACATTTAGAATCGATGATCTGAATATGCACAGGTGAAGTCGGATGCTCCTCGTAAAAGTAATCTCTGGCAATTTCAGCAGACTGATACGAGCCGCTCGTCCCGCTAGACATACAGATACACAGAATATGTGTGTGGCCCGATTCAACCGCTTCATCCATAATCGCCAGGTACTCAGCAGGACTCGGCGCACCGGTGGTAGGGAAATCTGAGAGATTCTCAAGCATGTTAAAAAATGTTTCCGGATTGATTTCAACTTTATCTTTATAGGATTTGCCGTCAATATTAATCTTCAGTGGGGCCGTACTGATATCGTATTTCTCAAGCACTTCATTCGATAGATCGCATGTCGAATCAGCCATTATTTTGATCATATGAACCTCCAGTAATACTTGTTGTGCCTCTATTGTAAGCCATTTCAATGGTAAAAAGCGATTTAGTTGCATATTTCAACTAGTTTTGTGACTTCTTTTAAAAGGAAATTTTTTCTTCACACTGTTATACTGATGAACAATTACGATGCTGAGAGGATGACCACGATGTCAAAATGGATGATCTATGGAGCAAACGGTTATACAGGCGAGCTCATTGCGCGCCAGGCAGTAAAAGACGGCATGACTCCGGTACTTGCCGGACGAAATGAAGAAGCGATCAGGAAGCTTGCGGGTGAGCTTGGACTGGAGTTGAGCGTATTCTCACTTGATGATCCGGGAACGGTTGCTGAAAAACTCGAAGGAATGGAACTTGTCCTCCACTGTGCCGGACCTTTTTCAAAGACAAGCCGTCAAATGGTTGAAGGCTGCCTTGCTGCAGGTGCACACTACCTCGACATTACCGGTGAGATCGGTGTGTTTGAAATAATTCATAACCCTGACATGTCAAAGCGCGCTGCTGATAAAGGAATTGTGCTCTGTCCAGGCGTTGGTTTTGATGTGATTCCGACAGACTGCACGGCGCACAAATTAAAGGAACTGATGCCAAATGCTGTTGAGCTGTCACTCGCATTTTCCTTCCTCGCAGGCATGTCGCCAGGCACAACGAAAACGATGATTGAAGGACTTTCCGGGGGAAGCGCTGAGCGGAAAGACGGTAAGATTATTTCATTTCCAATGGGTTCTAAAAAACGGACAATGGATTTTGGCAAAGGTCAGCAGACAGTCACCGCGATTCCCTGGGGCGACGTGTCAACGGCGTACTATACGACGAAGATTCCAAATATCACAACATGGATCCCGCTGCCTGAGCGTCAGATCCGCGGCGCACGTGTAATGTCACTTTTCGCACCCGTGCTCGGCACAAAGCCTGTCCAGAAGCAGCTGTTGAAATGGGTCGACCGCTCCGTCAAAGGACCGGATGAACGTGCACGCGAAAACGCACCTTCTTACATTACCGGTGAAGCAAAAGCAGCTGACGGCCGGACAATCACAGTGCGGCTGAAAACAACGAATGCCTATACGCTGACTGCACTTGGGTCACTCGAAGTCGTACGACGGATGCTCGGACGCGATCTCCCATCAGGAAGCTTTACGCCGGCCGGACTGTTTGGCTCGGGGCTGGTGGAGTCGCTGGAAGGGTCAGGAACGTTTGAGATTGTGGAATAGACAATGAGTCCGGGATTTGGGATCCCGGGCTTTTTTGTGTGGATTTGAGGGGTGGATAGCGATTTCTAGGATTGTTTGTGTACTTGCATGGGAGATTTCAGTTGAAATACATAGGCCCAATTACACTTTTCTACGAACCACGTTTGTTTTTCTAAGAACCTCCATGTTTATTCTAAGAACAGAGCATTATTTTCTTTGAACATCCCAGTCAGTTCTTTGAACATTCACCTTTTTTCTACGAACACCTCCGCCAAGCCGACCAAAACTTTCTTCCACCCCCCCTATTCTTTTACAATATCCCTAACACATTTACAAAAGGAGCGAACCCAATGGAGATTGCAGCTGTCTGGTTCAGAAATGATCTGCGGACGATTGACCATCAGCCGCTCCGGCGTGCAGTGGCAAGCGGACTACCGGTAGTTGGTGTGTATGTGTTTGACCCGGAGATGATGCGGGAGACTGACTATGGATTTAAGAAAATGGAGAAGTTCCGCGCTGCATTTATTAAGCAGAGTGTTGAGGATCTGCGTAGTGAATTGAAAGAGCTTAGCATCCCACTTTTCGTGCGCACCGGGGATCCAGCGGAGGTTTTTACGGAGCTGAACGAGCAGTATTTCGTGAAGTGTCTGTATCTGCATGAGGAAATCGGGAGCGAGGAGAAAGCAGTTGAGCAGCGGGTACGGCAGGCGCTTCAGGCAAAAGTGTCGATTGATCACGGACACAACCTGTATGACCCGGTGGATTTACCGTTTGACTCTTACAGCGTGCCGGATACCTTTTCTCAGTTCAGAAAGCGTATTGAAAAGAATGATGTGCTGCTGATGCGACCTTCACTTTCAAAGCCTTCAGCCGCCGCGAAAAGTGTGGAGGTGGATGAAGGAGAAATTCCGTCTTTATCAGCGCTCGGATTTGATGAGCTGGACGAGCCACTTCGTTTCTGCGGTGGGATGACTGAAGGACTGAAACGCATGGCTCACTACTTTTTTGACACGGATCAGCTCCGCATTTATAAAGAAACGCGTAACGGTATGCTAGAAGAGAATGATTCTTCAAAGCTTTCCCCGTGGCTCGCGCATGGGTGTTTGTCGCCGCGAATGGTGATGGATGAAGTGCGGCGCTATGAGGATGAGCGGGTGAAAAACAGTTCGACGTACTGGCTGTATTTTGAATTACTGTGGCGTGATTATTTTCACCTGGTGCACAGGCGTTACGGGGATGATTTGTTTGCGGCATCCGGCTTGCGTGACCGGACGCCGCCGTGGGATCGTGACGAGCAGCTTGAGTCAGCCTGGATGAACGGTAAGACTGGATATCCGCTGGTGGATGCTGCGATGCGGGAGCTTTCTGCGACAGGGTTTATGTCGAACCGCGCGCGGCAGAATGTGGCGAGCTTTTTAACAAAAAACCTTGGGCTCGACTGGCGGATTGGCGCTGCCTGGTTTGAGTCACTGCTCATTGATTATGACGTGTCCAGTAATTACGGGAATTGGCTGTATCTGGCAGGTGTCGGAAATGATGCGGTACAGTTCAGGGCGTTCAACGTGGTGAAGCAGGCGCGGGATTATGATCCGGATGGCGCGTATTTGCGGACGTGGCTGCCGGAGCTACGCAGGGTGCCGGGGGCAAGAATATTTGCACCTTATGAAATGAACTATGAAGGACAGCAGGCTGCTGGCGCTGTGATCGGGCGGCATTATCCGGCGCCGGTTGTTGATTTGTTTGAGTCAGTGGAGCGGAATAAGGAGCGGTTTTTGTATGTGATGAAGTGAAATCCGGGGGTGATGCCTCCGGATTTTTTGGTGTGCAGTGTGGTTTTGGGTGTAGGTCTTTTTACACTATTCCACGAACCTTGGTGTTTTTTCTCTGAACGTGCCTCGTTTTTCTATGAACCATACGTGTTATTCTCCGAACATGCCCTGTTATTCTCTGAACATGCACGTTTATTCTCCGAACCACACACCGCCAAACCTCCAAAAACATTTGTGAAAAAATTCACAAGCGGATCATTCATCCCCCATAAAACCTGTTATAATCTAAGTATCAAACAACCCGATAAGGATGATTCTGATGACGTTTTTGCAAATGCTGACTGCACTAACCCCAGTGTTAGCCGTGTTTTTATTTCTCGTTATTCTCAAATTACCTGCTGCAAAAGCGATGCCGATTAGTCTTGGCGTCACAGCGCTGCTTGCATTTTTCATCTGGCAGGTGCCTGCTGTACAGATTTCTGCTGCGATCATTGAAGGACTGATTATTGCTGTATCGATTCTTTGGATTGTATTTGGAGCCATTCTTCTGCTCAATACGCTGAAAAAAAGTGGTGCGCTTGATTCGATCCGTAATGGTTTTACGCAGATCACAGCTGACCGGCGCGTTCAATTGATTATTATTGCCTGGCTGTTTGGCTCATTTATCGAAGGAGCAGCGGGGTTTGGAACGCCTGCAGCAATTGCGGCACCTCTTCTGGTCGCGCTTGGCTTCCCTCCTTTAGCGGCGGTTGCACTCGCACTGATTGCTGACAGCTCTGCGGTATCATTTGGGGCAGTCGGTACGCCGATTATTGTCGGTGTGAATCAGGGACTGAACGAAGGAAGCTCACTTGCGCCGGTTGTTCAGGAAGAGCTTGGCGGCGCGGCGATTGGACCTTATTTGCAGGAAGTAGCCAGCACAGCCGTCTTTATTGATTTGTTTATCGGAACGTTTATCCCGCTCATTCTCGTCATAATGCTGACCCGCTTTTTCGGTGAAAACCGCTCATGGAAAGAAGGCTTTCAGATCTCCCCGTTTGCGATTTTTGCAGGGCTCGCATTTACAGTTCCCGCTTTCACCGTCGCGACGCTTCTCGGACCTGAATTCCCGTCTATTATTGGTGGACTCGTCGGACTGATGATCGTTGTGCCCGCTGCTAAAAAAGGATTCCTTTTGCCGAAAAAAGCGTGGGATTTCGGTGCAGCAGATCAGGTGAAAACTGAAGCTGTTACACCTGGCACGATGCCGCTCTGGAAAGCATGGCTGCCTTACCTGATCGTCACTTCACTGCTCGTACTGACCCGTATCGATGCACTTCCGCTAAAAGGATGGCTGCGTGAGGTCCAGGTTGGCTGGAGCAATATTTTAGATACCGGGATCACCACTTATTTCGAGCCGTTTTACCTGCCGGGTACTGTCTTTTTAGTGGCGGTCCTATTGACTGCGATCATTCATCATATCCGTGCAAAAGAAGTCGCTTCCGTATTTGGTCAATCTGCCAAAACGATGGTTGGCACGGCCATTGCGCTTGGTACGGCTGTGCCAATGGTTCGTATTTTTATTAATTCAGGGGTGAACAGCGCAGACCTGCTCAGCATGCCGCTTGAGCTTGCGGACTTCGTCTCCGCGGCTGCAGGTACAAATTGGCCGCTCGTTGCTCCAGTAATCGGCGCACTTGGTTCTTTCATTTCAGGCAGTGCAACGTTCAGCAGCATGATGTTCTCACTGTTTCAATTCAGCGTGGCTGACCAGATTGGCGCTGATCCGCAGGTTGTACTTGCCCTTCAGGTACTCGGTGCGAATGCCGGTAATATGATCTGTGTGTTAAATGTGGTCGCTGCTGCATCTGTTGTCAATCTGACCGGTAAAGAAGGTACCATTATCCGGATGACGCTCGTGCCGATGATGTTTTATGTGATAATGGCCGGGATTATTGGCTTTATACTCTTATAAACTGAGCGCTGTTCAGATAGGGATCTGGACAGCTTTTTTTATGATAAGGATATAGGTGTTTATACCCTATCTCATGAACCAACAGCATCATTTCCGGAAACTTCACTGTTATTTACTGAACATTAAAGGGTATATCCAGAACATCAGATAAAATCTCATGAACCAACACATATAGACAAGTTTTTAAAAACTTTTAGACAACATTTACGTGCTGAATGCAGATGATTATGAGATACTTATATGTATAAAAAGGGCACTTAGCCCTATTTCACACAAGGGGTGTGATGTGATGAGGGAATTGCTGATTTATATGGCTCTCTACCTGCTTCCTGCTTTGATGATGTTTTATATGGCAGCAGACGTATTGTTGAGAAACTGGAGAAGAACTGAGCATTTATTATTAAGCGCCTATATCGCCTGTTACGGTATCCTATTCACAACGGAATTCGTGCGTCAGCAGGTTGAACTCTCCTACAGCCCCGTATTAATCACATACGTTTTTGGAAATGCGGGATTATTGATCCTGTGTTTATCCATGCATTTTATTATTAAAATCACGCATGTAAATGAAAAAATGCCGTCTTTCCTTTATCCATGGGTACTTTATATTCCCGCCATTCCCATTCCACTGACTTTTGTTTTCCAAACTAATATCACTAACAGTTCAGTTTTTGAGCGTGAAGGACTCTTCATCTACCCTCAATTCAATGCGGCATACATCGCGACAATGGTTGGCGGGCTGACGCTTTCTTTCTTTATTATCTGGATGCTCCATCAGCTGGGGAAAAAAGCTGTTGCGCCTCAGCAGCAAAAAATTATCAGTCTGTTAATTGTGATTGCCATTCTGGTTCAGGTTTGGAATTTCGTTTTCGGTATTTTTGAATTCAGAGGCATTATGCCGCCGTATCCATACATTTATGGCGGAATCATATGGATTGGTGCACTTGCCTACGGAATGAAAAAATTTGATTTTCTCGCTTCCTATCATAAACGCTTCTCTACTTTGCACGAAATTAATCCTTCACCTATTTTACTGATTGACCATGAAGGAATTATTGAAAGTGCAAACCCTGCAGCACTGTCTTTTTTAAATGTAAAAAATTTAAAAGGAAAGCAGTTTACCAATTATATTTCCGATGATCGGAAAGAAGGCGCATTAACCCGGTTTCAGTATATGTTTGAAAGAGGCCAGCGGATCAGCCAGTATGAGTCGCGGATCACGACAGAAGATGGTGCAAAGAAATACATTTTGATCGACGGAGATTTTGTTTTTGTCGAGCATAACCTTTATATTTTATGCATTTTAAGAGACGTTCAAATGTATAAAGAGGCGGAAGAAACGATCCGTTTCCTTGCCTATCACGATGCGCTGACAAAGCTGCCAAACCGCCGCGCCTTTTACGAGGAAGCTGCCACTGTATTAAAAGGATCTCAGCCTACCGCGATGCTGATCCTGGATCTCGATGATTTTAAATCAGTCAATGATACGTTCGGTCATCAGACAGGCGATGAATTTTTAATGCATGTCGGTGAGGTGCTGAAGGAAACTGTAGGTGAAAAAGGACTTGCCGCCAGAGTCGGCGGTGATGAGTTTTTCGCGTTTGTACAGTGCAATGAAGACGATGAATTCAAACGGCTGCTGACCCGTTTAATGGATAGCTTTGAAGACCGCCCGTTCTGGGTCGACAACACCCCGCTTATTATCCGTTTCAGTCTGGGTGTGAGCTGTTATCCTGAACACGGTACAAAGCTTGAGACGTTGATTCATAAAGCAGATCAGGCGATGTACAAGATCAAAAGGAACGGCAAGAATGACTACTTTATTTGGAATGAAGAGCTGGAAACATCACAAAGCTCACGTTAAAAGCCATTTTCGGGTTGAGCCCGGAAATGGCTTTTTTGATTTGGAGAAATAGTCGGTCAGTAATGTGTGAACTGTGAGCTTGCGGAGCGGATTTGTGAGTTGAGCGGCGAAGTTTGTGAGTTCACTTACCGAGTTTGTGAGCTTACTGATGAGTTTTATCAGTTTCATTACTTCAGATCTATATCGTTTTATGTTTCAGCGCGCCTGCTTCCACTTTTCTATTTGTCCAGTTCCGACTTGCAGGAGCTGGCACGTTTCCTTCAGCTCTGTCCGATAAGTCAACATCGGCTCACTTCGTTCACCGTGTTTCCTTTATCTCCGACGCTTCAGTCCAACGTGTACGCCCCTAATCGCTCGTCTCCACTTTTCTATTTGTCCACTGTGGATAGATTTTTGTCATATGGTGTAGAAATTGGATTGAGGTTATTCGACCTCTATAAACAGGTTGTCCACAAAAGTTATACACATATCCACAATTTCTATCCACATTTCGTATGAGATCATTTGTTCTCCACAATATATATGGCTCTGCCATCGCAGTATTCACACTTTGTGGACAACTCTTCATGGTTATCCACTGTCTCTAAATGGGGGACTTCTTCTGTTTCATCTACCACCACATCGAGTGCTAATTCGACATGTTCTTTACAACATAAAATGCGCAAACGTGTCACCACCTTTTGATGTGATTGTATCATGAATAGGTTTTTAACAAATTGACTTCTGATTTCCATTCCAGGCGGATGCTTTCCGCGGACGAACGCTCAGGCCAGGCAGAAAACCACTGCCTTCCGGGGTCTTTCACGACCGTTTTTCCGCAGGTGTCACCGCCTTACACTCCAATCATCAGCTTTACAAAAACAATCATTAGAGCTCCAAAAAAAAGAGCAGGAGCGTGGAGGGCTCCTGCTGAAAATAGGCTTAAGAAATAGAGTTTTTCTGTAGTTTGTGTGGACTTGACATCTATATGAACTCCTTTGGGAGGAGATAATTTAGATTTTGCTAAGCTTTTCTTTATAACTGTGAATCATCAGTCAGTGTGAGTGTCACTTCTACCATTTCACCGTTGCGGTATACTTTCACCTGCATGTCATCTCCTACGCTTTTTTCAGTGTAAAGGTGCTGGCGGAGTTCCATGCTGTTGTTGATTTTTTCGCCATCCATTTCGACGATGACATCCATGTCTTCCAGTCCTGCATTATCAGCTGCTGAACCTTCTACTACCCGTTCAACTACGACGCCTGTTGTCACTTCTTCAGGTAAGTTAAGCTCCTGCTTCTGATAGACAGCCGGTACGTTTGCAAGGTCAAATAATGTGATGCCCATTGTTGGACGGTCTACTTCACCTTTCGCTTCGAGATCTTCTATAATCGGCTGGGCCATGTCGATTGGAATGGCAAGCCCGATTCCTTCAACGGATGACTGGGCGATTTTCATAGAGTTGATCCCGATCAGCTGACCCTGGCTATTCACGAGCGCCCCGCCTGAGTTACCGGGGTTAATCGCTGCATCCGTTTGAATCACTTCTGCCTGCCAGTCAACCTGACCATCCTGATTAATGTCTACTGGAATCGTACGTTCAACGCCTGATACAACACCGGTTGTCACTGATCCTGAGAACTGCAGTCCAAGCGGATTACCGATTGCGATAACTGGTTCTCCGGGCTTAAGTGCCTGTGAATCTCCAAATTCAGCGACTGTTTCTACATTTTCACCGCTGATTTGAAGCACTGCTAGGTCAGTCCATTGATCCCCGCCGAGTACGGTCGCTTCCTCTTTCGTGCCATCAGCAAGCGTTACTTCTACCTGATCACTGCCTTGGATCACATGGTAGTTTGTCACGATAAATGCGCTGTCACCTTCTTCTTTATAAATGACACCGGAGCCTGTTCCTGCTTCCTGTGCTTCGCTTTGCTGCTGACCAAACATTGAACCGCCTGCCTGCAGGTTTGTTACGCCAACAACTGCATCTCCAGCTTTTTCAACGGCGCTTGTCACGTCAGTTGTCACATCGTAAGATACTGACTGCGTTTCAGCAGCCGACTGTTCAGATGTGCCTGAATTGTTTAAAACATTATTTCCTCCACTGTCCATCATTGGAAAAGCCAATGCGACCATCAGCGCACCGACAATCACCCCGACAAGACTTGAAAAGAAATAGCCTGCTTTGTTTCCACCTTTTTTAGTGGAGCGTTCTGAATTTGTATGATCGTCGTAATAACCCATTTATATCATCCTTTCAATTGCTTGCTTCTGCTATATTTCACATTATAGTCAGCGAAAATGAAAATCAGATGAAAAAAAGCTTAATGTTTTAAAAAAATTGTCTGCAATGTGCAAAAAATCACTCAATGACTGTAAAGTATGAGAACTGACTTAATTTGAATACTAAAAAAGACGTCCATTTTTCCAAACGGTTAGATATTCATCGGAAAGGGAAAAGACAATCATGAACTTTATAACAGGAGGCTGGGGAAATGAGAAGTGAAGAAGTTTATGAAAAGCTGAAGCAATGGGTTGAAGATAACCGCTCACACACAATGCTTGGTGAGCCAGCACAATACATACCGGCTCTTGCGAATCAGGATCGTGATCAGCTTGGTATTTGTATCATGGATATTGACGGGGACACTTATATGGCCGGGGAAAGTGACGTAACATTTACGCTGCAGAGTATTTCCAAGATCATCAGTTTTGTTGCCCTGTGTCATTTTAAAGGACTGGATTTTGTATTGGACAAAGTGGACGTTGAGCCGACCGGAGAATCGTTTAACTCAATTATTCCATTTGAAATCCACAGACCGGGTAAACCATTTAATCCGCTTATTAACGCGGGTGCTATCACGGTAGCTTCCATGCTGCCCGGCGATAATGTCTCTGAGAAATTTGAAAGATTTCTGTTGTTTGTAGAAGGCATGATCGGCCGGCAGCTTGAGCTTGATCAGGAGGTCTATGAGTCGGAATGGAAAACGGCTCACCGTAATCGCGCGCTCGCTTACTACCTGAAAGAATCAAGTTTGCTGGACCTCGATGTTGAGGAAGCGCTTGATATCTACATCCGTTTGTGTGCGATCAGTATAGATCTTAAAGACCTCGCTAAAATAGGGCTGGTCATTGCGCACGATGGGTATGACCCAATTGAAAAGCAGCAGATCTTCAGCAGTGACGTAGCCAGAATTGCGAAAGTCCTGATGGTCACATGCGGCATGTACAATTCATCAGGTAAATTCGCTGCGCACGTAGGAATTCCCGCAAAAAGTGGCGTGTCCGGAGGCATCCTGGCATCCGTTCCGCCAAAATGGCACTCACCCGAAAAAGCATTCCGGAAAGGCTGCGGCATCGCTGTATTCAGCCCGGCGATTGATGCAAATGGGAACAGTGCTGCAGGAACAATGCTGCTGAGACAGATTTCTGAGGAATGGGATTTTAGTATTTTTTAATATAGACTCTACTGCCAGCCCTGGCTGGCAGTTTTTTGCGTATTGAACATAGGTCAAATTACATGAAACGTCGAAGATTGTCATGCGAGTGGCGAACCACACTGATTTTCTTTCGAACATAGCACGTTAACCGTTGAACATGAGAGGTTTACCTCCGAACATCCACTAAATACCCGCGAACCACCATACCGCAAAACAAAAAACCACCCTTTGGCGGTTTTTTAAAGGTCCTCCATCATATCAATCATCATTTCCCGATCCATCGGGCCCATCAGCTTGCGCTGGATTACACCTTCTTCATCAATCAAATAAGTCGTTGGGATATAAAATGCCTGAAATTCTTCTCCCATAATCCCGGTTTCATCAAGCAGAATAGGGAAGGTTAGCCCGTAGTCGTCTACAAACGAGTTGATTTTATCAATGCCGTTATCTTTACTTGTCAGGTTAACAGCCAGAATCTCAACGTTCTGATCCTTAGCTTCATTTTCATAGTACTCCTGCATATGAGGCATTTCTGCCATACATGGCGGGCACCAGGTTGCCCAGAAGTTCAGAATAACTTTCTGACCCCGGTAGTCTTTGAGATTAACGATTTCACCGTCAAGTGTCGGTGCCTGAACATCAGGTACGGGGTTACCTTCTTTTACAGCGCCGCTGGATTCAACTGGCGCTGCGCTTTCGTTATCAGCAGGTGCGACGGCGTATTGTTCCTGAAGTGCATCGAGCTCCTGGCGTTCTTTTTGGTCGTTCATGACATTTACAATTAATAATGCTACTAATACTCCTACTAATCCGAAGGCTAATAGTCGTGGGATCATCGGTGAATCCTCCTTATTGTTAAAAACCAGACTGTGATACTGATCAGCCAGCTATAAATGAGTCCGGCAGTGATAAAATCTCCATTTAGCGAAACCGTCAGCCACTGAAGCGCAAGCACAATCAGCAGGCTCAGCCATGGGGCTTCTTTCAAAAGGCGGCTCGTTTTTGGCCAAATGAGTACAAGCAGTACTAAGAATACGCCTGCGAGCAGTGCGTCTATGATTGAAGAGGCAGTTAGTATCAGCTTAACTGCTTCTGTAACGGTTAATACGATCAGCCATGCGGGCAGCCAGTATACTGTGATCTCCGGCGTTTTTCGGCTGTAATAGATGAGCTGAAGCAAAACCGCTGCGACGGCAAGTAATAATCCTAAATCGCCTCCATTGTAATACAGAATGGACATGGGCGCTTTTAAAATGTAATTAAAATAGAAGAGGATACTTGAAAATTTCCAGACGAGTACAAATGTATAAAACAGGTTCGATACCTTGGATGCTAAAAATTTGTCTGATTGCCGGATACGAAACCAGGCAACAGCAAATGAAATGAGCAGCGCAATCTGTGTGGATGAAATAATGAGTGCGCGAATATTATACCATTCGATTTGATACCCCTCCTCCTATTTTCTCCTCCTATCAGTCTACTTGATTTGTGCGAAAAAGGGACCGGATTTGCCTGATGTCACAAAGGTGTTGGAAAGTCTGTGGTGGTAATGGGAAGGGGTGCGGCGTAGGTCTAATGATACTTTTCTAAGAACCATCGTGTTTTTTCTACGAACCATGTCTGTTTTTCTTAGAATATGACCTCCGGTTCTTTGAACGTCACATGTTTTTCTACGAACATCACCACATTTTCTCCGAACCACCCCACACACGACAGCCAAAAAAACAGCACCACCCGAAGGCAGTGCTACACAATTTTATAAAGTTCTGTTGCCGTTTTTGCATCTGTGTCATAAAGGTCGAATGTTTCTCCAACCTTTAATCCGCAGCCCTCAAGTGTTTGCGAGACACTCATGCGGGCGAGATCCTTCATATTATTGTCTTTAGAAAGGTGAGATAAGTAGATGCGTTTTGTCTCATCCGTCAGCACTTCGCTCATGGCAATCGCCGCGTCTTCATTGGAAACGTGACCGACATCACTCAGAATCCGGCGCTTGATGCTCCATGGATAATGGCACATGCGCAGCATGCCCACATCATGGTTGCTTTCAAAGACGTAGACATCTGCACCTTTAATGATCCCTTTCATACGTTCACTCACATATCCTGTGTCTGTAATGAGCACGATTTTCTTGCCATTCTCATGAAACACGTAAAACATTGGCTCCGCGGCATCATGTGACACACCGAATGATTCAATATCCAGACTGCCAAATGACTGGACTGTCTCCATCGGGAAAATAAACTTTTGTTCGCTGTTCACCTTTCCAATGAGCGGTTCCATCGCGTGCCACGTTTTTTCATTTGCATAAATCGGCAAATTGTAGCGGCGGGCCAGTATGCCAAGGCCTTTAATATGGTCGCTGTGTTCGTGTGTCACCAGAATGCCGCTCAGATCTTTAATTGAACGGTCAATCTGGCTGAAGAGTCCTTCCATCTGTTTGCCGCTGAGGCCGGCATCTACCAGAAAGGAATGCTGCTCATTTTCTATAAAAGTTGCATTGCCTGTACTGCCGCTTGCCAGTACACTCATATGCATCGTCATATTGCTTCACTCCGCAGTTTCGTCGTTTTCTTCCAGCTGTTCAAAATCGAGATTGACCTGACTCATATCAAAAATACTGCCGTCTACAGCATTCATGAATAACTCATTCCGATCACCGTTTTCATTTTCAATCGTCATCTTCCAGGTAGGCGTCAGCACCTGTGTTGCGCCATCTCCTGAATCACTTCCTGCTTCCTGTACGAAAAGCGGATAGTAACCCAGTTGAAGATTTACTGCCGTTGAATTTGGCTGAATCAGGTTACGGTCATAAAAGGTTTCAAGTACTGCTCTCGGTTCTCTGAGCTGCTGTTCTTCTGTGAACTCCTCTAAAGACGTCAGGTGCGTTTGCTCATAAGAGATTGCTTCATTATTTTCATTCAGCTGAACGGCAATTTGCGCGTTCAGGTTGTAGTAAAGGGTAAAGTCTTCAAACGTTTGAAAGTAGATCAGCTGATTGTCTTCTTCATCGTAGTCCCAGAACGTATATTGATCCCCATATAACACATAGTCTTCTATTTGCTCATTCAATTCTTCTGGGTTTTCAGGATCTGCAATTGCGATGGGATCACTCAGAATTGAGCTTAGAATCTGCCCTTCCCGGATCGTTGCGCTTTGCCCCTCCAGCCCCTGTATATCTGAATTCATAAAAAGAGAAAATTCAGCGTTCAGGTAGGGACGGCTGTCGTCCGCATCCGGCAGTTCACCTAATGTGACGTTTTCATCGGCAATTCTTTCCGTTGTCGAGAGGTCACCAATTATTTCGAGCTGACTGTCTTCGTATTTTTGAACAAACAGGATAAAGAGGAAGATATCCAGTATAAGAAATACAACGATAAAGATGGTTTTCGTTTTACTCCAGTCCAACCGGATCCCCTCCTCCTATTACCGGTACTCTCGCCCAGCTGCCATTATATTTATAGTACCAGACAGGATCAAGCGTATACGTATTATCAGTTGAATTCTTAGTCATATAGTAGCCGACTGTGACATCCTGCAATCGCTCAGGCTCGTAATCCTCTATACTTTCAATTGCTTCAATGGCTTCATAGCCCGACCCGATTGACACTCTATCGGATTCTACCGGTATCTCAACCTGCTTCGATAAAAATGAGCGGGCATACTGATGGATTCTCGTTTCTCCCCACTCCTGATAGATCTCAGCAGCACCATTGTCATTAAAGACCGGCAGCCCCTGCTCGTGCATACGATATGTCACTTCCTGATCCATCGCATCAAGGTTATAGAGATAATACGTATCCACCCATCCTTCATGCTCATTCACAAACCGTCTACTCTTTTGGAACAGTTCGCCCGCTCTGCCGACTGTTGAAAGCTCTGCAGATGGATTCACATAGCTGAGCGTATTGTTGTTACGGTCAACCTCCATTAAGTTCGACGACTGATCAAAATACTGATCGCGCGAAGCACCAAACTGGTTCATCGTTACTGCATCAGGGTCCTGAAACAGTGCCCTTCTGAACAGGTTGATATCAATGGTACTCATTTTATAAAGATATTTAAGATACTCCCTGCGCTCAACAGGCAGATAAATAAACCGTTCACCTGTATCATGAGCAAAATATGGAGAATAAGCAGTTGCCGCACCGGACACAATCTGGTTATTCAGTTCTTCCAGATGAGTCGCATCCACACGTCCTTCATAGATGACTCTATTCTCATAATGGACGAAGTAAAGAGTGAATGGCGTATCATCCTGGCCCGACAGATCAATCACCACACGGTCAAATGCATCTTCAGGCAGACTGCTGTTTTCAAAGTTTAAAATATCGCGATATGCACTGAACGGGATCTCAGCCGGATACAGCACTTCGATTCTATTAGAACCGTGCACAATATCCTGAAATTCTTCTTCGTTAAATGAATAATTCTGCTGAACGTTATAAATATTCCATTCTTCCATCAGTGAAGTCAGTGTATTAATGTTAGTTTCATCAGATGTCCCGCTGACCGCAACTTCCCCGTGCACCAGAAAACGGGATGGCTGAATCAGCTCGCTGCTGTTGCGTTCATCAGCAATTGCTACGTTCTCCACTGTAGTCTCAGATTCATCATAAGGATCACTTGCAGGCTGATAAGACCAGACATTCCAAGTGAGCAGTAAGCTTAAAGTCACAAGCGTTGACAGCAGAATTGTTTTTAACAGTTCCATTCTTTTCATGCCCATTCATCCTCACTTTCCGGATCATATGGCAGTGTGAAATAAATGGTTGTACCTCTTCCTTCCACACTTGAAGCCCAGACCTGACCGCCGTGAGCAGTGATCATCTCTTTTGCAATCGCAAGTCCAAGACCTGTACCGCCCAGCTGTCTCGTTCTGGCTTTGTCCACACGGTAGAAACGTTCAAAAATATTCTTCAGATTCTCACGCGGGATCCCGACACCCTGATCAGACACGCTGATTACCATTTCTTTTTCGCGCTCCTTCAACTCAACCTTAAAACCAATTTGACCGCCTTCAGGTGAGTACTTCAGCGCATTCGAGATAATGTTATCGAGCACCTGTGTCATTTTATCTGTATCAATTTCCGCATAGACAGGCTCTTTCGGCAGCTTCACTTTAAATGACACGTTCTGAGAACGCCCCATGTCAAAACGGTCAATAATCCGCTGATAAAATGCAATAAAGTTAACCCAGTCTTTATTTAATCGATAGTCACGGCTGTCCATTTTCGACAGCTGCAGTAAATCGTTGACCAGACGGATCATCCGTTCAGTTTCAGTTTGCGTTGTATGAAGGAATTGAGGAGCAATTTCCTCGTCTTCCCACGCACCTTCAGCAAGTGCTTCCAGATAACTGCGCATCGTTGTTAGCGGTGTACGCAGTTCGTGAGATACATTTGCTACAAATTCGCGGCGTTCTGCATCGATTTTTTCCTGCTCGGTAATATCATGCAGCACGGCAATCAACCCGCTGACAAAACCTGTTTCTTTTTGTATGGCTGAAAAGTTGCAACGTAAAATATAAGGTTTTGCCTGTGTACCGAAATTTAGAATGAGTGACTCATTCTGGCTTGAAAGATCTTCAAAGGAATACTCATCTTCAATGCCAAGCAATTCCGGCAGAGACATCGAGAGCACTGTTTCACGTGAAACACTCAGCATCGCAGCAGCCGGATCATTAATCAAAATCACCCTGCCTCGCCGGTCTGTAGCAATCACGCCATCTGTCATATAACTGAGGACACTGGAGAGTTTCCTTTTCTCCGCTTCAGTCGTCACACGCGCTTCCTGAAGTCTTTTCGTCAGATTGTTAAAGGTAATCGCTAGCTGACCAATTTCATCATGTCCATACACTTTAACTTTTCTGGAAAAATTCCCTTTTGCCATATCTACAGCATGACTTCTCATATCTGCAATGGGTCTTGTAATCGTCTGGGCAAGCAGCACACCGAGAATCGCGGTAATCACAAGTGAAATCGCTGTTCCTCCCGCCAGAATGCCATTAATTTGATCCATTTGGGAATAAACGTTTTCAATCCTTGATTCAACGTGAATCGCCCCGATGACGTCACTGCCTTCGATCAGTGGCATCGCAAGCACCCACATCCGCTCTCCGGTTTCACGGTCTACATATGTTTCATTTAAACTGTTTGGAGGAGGTCCTCCTTCAATAAACATTCGCTGTAGCAGTTCATTATTCATCCGTTGACCCACGACTGGCTGATTATTATCATCCGAAGTTCCGAGCACCCGGTTTCTTGCGTCGATAATACGTACTTCCTCGATATCTTCAGAATTAAGTCCACCCAGCAAAACCTGGATGGACTCTTGTAATGAAGGTTCATCATCTGACCGTTCGCCCGCCAGGTCAGCTTTAATTTCTTCTGTAATGCTGTATTCAAGGGGGCTCATGCGGTCTTCAATCGATGTTTTAAAGTTTTCGAGAAGCGTGTCTTCAAGCTCACGCACAAAATAAACGCCAATAATCTGCATAGCTAATGCGATTAAGAGTACGTATATCAGCACAAACTTTAAATGTATAGATTGAAAGAAATTAACCTTTCTCATTTAAGTCTAATCCTGATCCGGGTTTCTCAGGTAATAACCGACGCCTCGGCGCGTCACGATCCAGAGTGGGTGACTCGGATTATCTTCAATCTTTTCACGCAAACGGCGGACTGTTACATCAACTGTTCGCACATCACCGTAGTAATCATAGCCCCATACAGTCTGAAGCAAATGCTCACGCGTCATAACTTGTCCAATATGCTTTGATAAGTAATGAAGCAGTTCAAATTCACGATGAGTCAGCTCAATCGTTTCACCGCGCTTAGTAACCATGTAGGCATCCGGGTGAATCGTCAGTACACCGACTGTAATTTCATTTGTCAGGTTCTCTTCTTCAACCTGCCCTTTTAATGCCTGATGGCGGCGCATATTAGCCTTCACACGCGCAACAAGTTCACGCGTACTGAAAGGTTTCGTTACGTAATCATCTGCCCCAAGCTCAAGTCCAAGTACTTTATCAATCTCAGAATCTTTTGCAGTCAGCATAATAATCGGCATCTCATAATTCTTTCGTACTTCACGGCATACTTCCATGCCGTCTCTTCCAGGAAGCATAATATCAAGAAGAATCAGGTCAGGCTTGATTTCTTCCACTTTCTCAAGCGCCTCATCACCGTCATAAGCACAGTGAACCTCGTAACCTTCTTTTTTTAAATTAAACTGTAGTATATCTGCAATTGGCTTTTCATCGTCAACAACTAAAATCTTTTTGTCCATCTCATGAGTCTCCTTTGAATTCGTAATCTATGAGCGTTATTTAGTCTTATAGTAAATGTATCACGTTAACGTCGATAATTCACTCTTTACCCTATTTTAACAGGTGATTTCCCGGGAAATAGCTTTTTAGTAAGCTCTGTTAAAGGTTGCTGTTGATTTCCGCTTCAAGCGTGCAGAATCATCATTGAACTCTAACATAACCATTTAATCCAATGTTTCATCCAAGATATACAAAACTGCTGCCGGTGTCCAGATTTTGTTCTAACCTGTACCGGCAGCAGTGCCATTATTAATGTTGCAAATAGTCCATCGGGTTTTTCAAATCGCCGTTTACATATATTTCAAAGTGAAGGTGGATACCGGTAGAGAATCCGGTTGTACCCATCAAACCAAGCGATTCACCTTTGGCAACCGTCTGACCCGGCTGTACGTGAATTTCACTCAAATGGGCATAGATGGTGCGCATGCCATTGTTATGATCAATCACAACCTTGTTTCCATAGTCACCTTCAAATCCGGCAGACACAACAACACCATGATCCACGTTACCAATAGTCAGACTGTCAGGGCTTGCAATATCAATACCCTTATGATGATCGCCCCAACGCGGTCCCTGGTGACTTGAAATATATCCGCCATCTGCAGGCCAAACCAGAGACCCTGTTCCTTTAGAAGGAATTTCTTTTGTTCCTTCAAGCACGATGTGATTTTTTGCTTCTTTTGTGACTTCTTCATCTTCATCTGATTTAGCGGTCTGCTTCCCATTTACTTCGGTAATCATCTGCGTATATACTTTTTCGCCATCCTGGCCTTCCTGTTCTACGCTTGTTTCACCTTTCAGCATCCCGCTGTCGTCTTTTATGACTTCATCAAATTCAATTGTTTCCTGAATACGTGACTCTTTTTTCACCCGAACTTCAACACCGGCTACTTTTTCCTCAACCTTGACCATTAATCCAGCTGAAAGGTTCCCGGCATGCTGATTCAGTTCATCAAACAATTCCTCATCCATTTCAAAAAGTTCAAGAATCTCTTCTTTCGATTCGCCTTCTGCCACTTCATAGTCAATGATTGATGTCGTTCCGGCTAAAAGCTTTTCAGCTGCTTCTTCAGGTGTAGAAAGAGCGTCAGGTTCTACCTGTGTTTCTTCCTGTTCTCCAATTCCTTTTAGCTCAATATCAGCAATGCGGCTGTCCCCTGGTTCTAAGTCTTTGCTCAAATCACCCTGTTCAAAGCGGTCAAGCTCTTCCTCTGATACAACAGTTAACTTAAGCTGACGCAGTGCTTCTTCAGCTTCTTCTTTGTTTTTCACATACGCAGCAGTATGCTTTCCAATCGTAAGTTCGTATGCATCTGTTACAAATGCAGCTGCATCTTTTGCCTGATCAATTAATTCCTCATCTTCTGTATGAGGATTAAACACTTGTTCTGGAATAAGAGAAAGGTTATGCGTTACATCTGTGGAAGACTCTTCTTCAAGCGTTTCTTCCTTTTTCTCTGCCCAGGCAGTAAGATCATCCGGGTCTGTTACAACACCTACATACGCTTCCCCTGCATAAACGTGATGAACCACTGTCAGTCCACGTGATTCAGCAGCAGCTTCCCCGCCAAACCCCCAGAGGGCTGATGACAGCATGACGCCTGCAGCAAATATTTTAAGACTGATGTCTGATTTTATTGTTAAAAGGTTTTGCTCTTTATATAGATTTTTCATTATTTTTTCCTCCATAAAGTAAGGTTGAATCAACGCCGCTAAAAATGCGCCATCCAAATGTACCATACAGGGGATGTCATACAAGTCATGTTGCCTAACTGTAAAAAACGATATATTGACGGAATACTCCAGTAATTTCCAATAACCTGATCGTATCGTCTGTGCCGGGTTTGAAAAAGTGACAATTTATTGACTGTAATGATTTTGTTATGTAAATGAGATGTTTAAAGATAGAGAGAAGAGGTTATATAAGAGGGTTTGGAGAATAAAAAAAATACGCCACGATTGCAGCGTATCTTATGGCTTTGGACGGAATCGAACCGCCGACACATGGATTTTCAGTCCATTGCTCTACCGACTGAGCTACAAAGCCTAAATGGCGGTCCCGACCGGGATCGAACCGGCGATCTCCTGCGTGACAGGCAGGCATGTTAACCGCTACACCACGGGACCAGATAAGTTTTCGATAATATGTATTATGGTGACCCGTACGGGATTCGAACCCGTGTTACCGCCGTGAAAGGGCGGTGTCTTAACCGCTTGACCAACGGGCCATTGTTTGGCGCTACCTTAGCAACGAAACTAACTATACCATAACCTTTCAAAAGGTGACAATCTTTTTTTAAAATATTTTTATAGTTTTTTAAAATGAAGGGGGATCACTATCAAAAAGAATAGTATCAATGAAGTCAGGCCACTGAAGAATCTGCATTTTTCAGTGGCTTACAATGAAGTCATTGTTCATCTTTCCGGATAAGTCCGGGCTATGCGGAAGCTTAAAAGAAAGTTAAAATCTATATATATATGAAACTTCTCAATATAAAAGACGTATTGATTACAAAGGGGGGATAAGTCATGCATATATTTATGAAGCTCTGGAAACAGCTTTCTGAGATGGATTTCCGTGTCATAGCTATTTTATCAGCATTTATTATTCTATTCGGGACGTTCTCAGTTTATTATATCGAGCCCGAAACTTTCCCAACACTGTTTGATAGTTTCTGGTGGACAATGACTACGCTGACAACGGTTGGATATGGTGATTTCTTTCCTGTCACAGTAGCCGGCAGACTGGTTGGGATCTTTCTGTTTATCTTCGGAATTGGTCTGATTGGGGTGCTGATTGGAAAGATTGTGGAAGCAGCAAGTACATACCAGCGTTTAAAAAAGGAGGGAAGACTCGTGTATAAAAAAAGTGGTCATTATGTATATATCGGCTGGTCAAAGAAGACTGAGCAGGCGATCAAGGAAGTACTATACCATAACAACGGGGCTGAAATCGTGCTTGTAGAAGATGCTCCTGAAGCCCCTATGATTGATGAAAAAGTTCATTTTATTAGTGGGGACCCTAGTGAAGAACGCATTTTACATAAAGCGAATATTACTGAAGCGAAAAGAGTGGCCATTTTTTCAGATCCTGACATTGAAGATACAGTTTTAAGAGATGGTAAAAGTCTGTTAATCGCTTCTGCAGTAGAGGCTTTATCCGTAGAGCATCAAGTGGATATTCAGACAGTGGTTGAAATCTGTGAAGAGCGTCATATCTCTAAATTCAATCATATTCGCGTTGATGACTTTATTTTATCTGATGATTCTGTTTCACTTCTGATGGCTAAAGCGACACTTCAGCCTGGTACAACAACGATTTTCAGACAGCTTCTCAGTAAGCGGTTCGGTAATAATATTTATGTGATTAAATCAAAATCTGCGTGGAAAACCTATCGTGATGCTTCACAAAAACTGCTTGATGACGGGGCTGTATTGATTGCGGTCAATGATGATATGGACTTTCAGGATGCGATCAGGAAGCCTTTAAAGGAAGGCGATAATTTATATGTTATTTGCGATGATAAGACCTATAAACGCCTGAATGTTTTATATGACACAGTTGAATGACCCGCGTTTGCGGGTTTTTTCAACTGGAAGATTTTCCAGGTTGAACGCCTCTAAACGCCTGCTTCCGCTTTTCTTTTGTCCAGCTGCAGCAGGCAGGGGCTAGTGCGCTTCCCTCAACTCATTTCGATAAGTCATCATCTGCTCACTGCGTTCACCGTGATTCCTTTATCTTAATCACTTCAGTCCACCGCATACGCCCCTAAACGCCTGCTTCCGCTTTTCTTTTAATCATGTATAATATAGACATCTATACCACCGGGAGGGATGCGTATTGCCAAGTAAACGGAAGAAGAATGAATTGCCTCCTGTATCTGCTAAGAAGAGGAGTCAGCACAAGAAGCTTTCCTTAAAGATGATTAGTAAGCGTATTTTCTTTATTTGCCTTGGCGCAGTGCTGATGGCTGTGGGGCTGGAACTTTTTTTGGTACCTAATCAGGTGCTTGATGGCGGAATTGTCGGTATTTCAATTATCCTTTCCTATCTGACAGGATGGAAGCTCGGACTTTTTATATTTGTACTTAATATTCCTTTTTTCTTCATTGGCTATAAGCAGATTGGAAAAACATTTGCGCTTTCTACTCTGCTTGGTATTTCTGTTTTATCAATTTCCACCTATATCCTTCACAGCGCGGAAGTATTTACAGACGATTTACTGCTGGCCACTGTGTTTGGCGGTATCGTACTCGGTGCTGGTGTAGGAATTGTGATCCGATATGGTGGTTCACTTGATGGAACAGAAATTCTCGCAATTCTATTCAACAAGAATCTCCCCTTTTCAGTCGGGGAAATGATTATGTTTTTTAACTTATTTATTTTTACAGTAGCAGGGTTTGTTTTCAGTTGGGACCGTGCCATGTATTCGTTAATGGCTTATTTTATTGCATTTAAAGTGATAGATATTGTGATTCAGGGAATGGATGAATCTAAAGCCGCATGGATCATCAGTGACAACTATTTAGAAATTGGAGATGCGATTATTGACCGTCTGGGTCGCGGGGTGACTTACCTGAACGGCCAGGGTGGCTTCACTCTACATCAGAAAAAAGTTGTTTTTTGTGTGATCACCAGGCTTGAAGAAGCCAAGCTGAAGGGTATAGTAGAAGACATAGACCCAAACGCCTTCCTCGCAGTCGGCAGCATCGCCGAAGTGAGAGGCGGAAGATTCAAGAAAAAAGCGATTCACTAAGAAAAGCGGAGGGCGCTCGTTCAGATCCGACAGGCATAAGACGCGGAGCGGGAAAAGGGTGCACTTTCCCTTTTTCGCTGCGTGACTTATGACCCGAGGAGCTAGCGCCCGGAGCTGGACAAGAGAAAAGCGGAGGGAGGCGTTTAAGTCAGCACTCACCGCTACAAATACATCACCAATTATTAAAGAATTGAGGGATTTACATGGGTTCAATTCAGGATTTCGCTGCATACCTGAAAGAGAATGGGCAAGAACTTGGGGAAAAGCTGCTGGTTTACAGTCTTGGAAAAGTAGATATAGAAATTCCGAAGCATATGGTTGAAGACGCACGTAAAAATAACGGTCGTTTCTTTGAATTTTTCTCTGAGACATTAATTGTTGAAAAGGAAGAATCGGTGGAGGAAAAATATTTGAAGTGGAGCAAAGAAAACATTGAGCAGCAAGTATCAATGATTGATAAGCTTTCTTCACTCATTAAACCTTATCCGGACACACGCATGTATTTCAGTGACCTGATTGGCACAATCTGTTTGAACAATAACCTTTCAACTAAAGACACGCTTTTCGTTTTAAATCGATTGAATTTTATTCTTGATATCAATATGCGTGAATCTGTATTGATATTTGAACGATACAAGAACAGGATTAATGAAGAAAGCCGTAGAGAAATTCTTGAGCTTTCTGCGCCGATCGTTCCAATTCAGCCAGGCGTTGTGGTTTTGCCTCTCGTCGGAAAAATTGACGCTGCACGGGCAGAGCACCTGATGACCAAAACAATTCCTGCCATGAGCGAAATGGAACTGGATTGTGTCATTATTGATTTCTCAGGGATCGTCACGGTTGATAATGAGGTAGCGGGTCACGTGTTTGATATCACGAATGTACTGAAATTGCTCGGTGTTGATGTCAATGTGAGCGGTTTACGTCCTGAACTTGCACAGCATATCGTGTTAAACGGCATTCACTTTAAGGACATACAAACATTTTCTAACGTTCAGCAGGCCGTTAAAGATTGGGATGTTAAAATTTTATAATAAAAAGGGTATCTGCCAAGTTGGTCAGATACCCTTTTTTCATTTTATTATTTTTCTACTCTCCACACGCTTTTCACAACGTTTGTCTGTGTGCGGTCAGGTCCTACTGAGAAGATTGATAGCGGGATACCTGTTAGCTGTGACACGCGCTCCAGATAGTGACGTGCATTTTCAGGCAGCTCATCAAGTGAAGTAACGCCTGTAATGTCTTCATCCCAGCCCGGAAGTTCTTCATAGATCGGCTCACATTTCGCCAGTGTGCGAAGGTTTGCCGGGTATTCTGTAATAATCTCATCGCCGAGGCGGTAAGCTGTACAGATTTTCAGTTTTTTGATGCCTGTTAATACATCAATTGAGTTCAGTGAAAGATCTGTCAAACCGCTCACACGGCGGGCATGACGTACCACGACACTGTCGAACCAGCCAACGCGGCGCGCACGGCCGGTTGTTGTTCCATATTCACGGCCCACTTCACGGATCTTACTGCCGATTTCATCGTGAAGCTCTGTTGGGAATGGTCCGTCACCAACACGCGTTGTATAAGCTTTTGAAACACCTACCACGTGACCGATTTTCGTTGGACCAACACCTGAACCAATCGTTACGCCGCCCGCTACCGGGTTCGAAGATGTCACATACGGGTATGTACCCTGGTCAATATCAAGCATCACACCCTGAGCACCTTCAAAAAGTACACGGCGCGCTTCATCAAGTGCATCGTTTAATACGACAGATGTATCACATACGTACTTTGCGATCTGCTGACCATATTCATAATACTCTTCAAAAACATCTTCCATTTTAAACCCTTCAACTTCATAGAAGCGCTCAAGCATACGGTTCTTTTCAACTAAATTATGTTCAAGCTTCTCTTCAAACGAATCTTTATCTAAAAGATCGGCGATACGGATTCCGGCGCGGGCTGCTTTATCCATGTAAGCCGGTCCGATTCCTTTTTTCGTTGTGCCGATTTTATTTGCACCTTTACGCTCTTCTTCCACTTCATCCAATTTCAAATGGTAAGGAAGAATGACGTGCGCACGGTTACTGATGCGAAGATTCTCCGTACTGACACCGCGATCATGAAGATATTTCAGCTCCTGCACAAGCGCTTTTGGATCTACAACCATACCGTTACCGATTACAGAAATCTTATCTTTGTAAAAGATACCGGATGGAATAAGATGAAGTTTATATGTTTCACCATCAAATTTAATTGTATGACCTGCATTATTACCGCCCTGATAGCGTGCAATTACTTCTGCATGTTCTGAGAGAAAGTCAGTGATCTTACCTTTACCTTCATCTCCCCATTGAGTTCCTACTACAACTACTGAAGACATGGAACGCACCTCCGTCAGGCTGTTACACCCTTTTTATCAAACAAGATCAGTTTACCAGTCATTGAGGGGGTAGTCAATGCAAAAAGACGAACATTATTTATGAAAACGTTATTTATATTCGTTTATTTCGAGAGAATAGGAAACTGGTTGACTGCATGCGATGTTGTGGATTGGACATCCGATTTGGAGGATTGTGCACTCGCGGCGATGGGTTGTGCACTCAACCCGGGTGTGTCGTGCACTCACCATGCAAAAGTATGTACTCAACACCCAAACTCCTGCATACTACGCGAAGCAGCCCTGGATGTTGTCAGGTAACTGTCTTTTTGTTTCTTAAAGGCATGAAGAGGAAAAGTACTGCAACTGATTTTGGTATCAGAACATCCGATTTGGGAAAGCGTGCACTCGCGGCGGCGTATTATGCACTCAACCCGGGTGTGTCGTGCACTCACGAACCAAAACCGTGCACTCACCGGCTGAAACACAACATCCGGCACGCGCGCCGTTCCTTCCTTGGCCCCGAAGCGCGCAGCAAAAAAGCCCCCATAAAGGAGGCTTTACGCACCAGGCGGCATATTTGGATCGTCGAGACGCCGCTCGAGGTTAACGAATTTATTGTATTCTTTGATAAACGCTAAGGCGACCGTACCAACCGGGCCGTTACGCTGTTTGGCGATGATGATTTCAATCGTATTCTGGTTTTCACTTTCTTTATCATAATAGTCATCACGATAAAGGAAGGCCACGATATCGGCATCCTGCTCAATACTTCCTGATTCACGTAAGTCAGACATCATCGGACGCTTGTCCTGACGTGATTCTACACCACGTGAAAGCTGAGAAAGTGCGATCACCGGCACTTCAAGCTCACGCGCCAGCCCTTTTAATGAACGGGAAATCTCAGAGACTTCCTGCTGACGGTTTTCTCCAGGCTTTCCGGTACCGTGGATCAGCTGCATGTAGTCAATTAAAATCATGCCAAGTCCGTGTTCCTGTTTCAGACGGCGGCATTTTGCCCGGATATCCTGCACACGCACACCAGGCGTGTCGTCAATGTAGATACCGGCGTTTGAAAGACTTCCCATGGCCATGGTCAGCTTGCGCCAGTCCTCGTCTGTGAGGGCACCTGTACGCAGATTCTGGGCATTGATATTACCTTCAGCGCAGAGCATACGCATGACGAGCTGCTCTGCACCCATCTCAAGACTGAAAATCGCAACATTTTCACCCGTTTTTGTTGCTACGTTCTGAGCGATATTTAACGCGAAAGCCGTCTTACCTACTGACGGACGTGCAGCGACGATGATCAGGTCATTCCGCTGAAATCCCGCCGTCATACGGTCAAGCTCGTTAAATCCTGTCGCAATCCCTGTCACTTCACCCTGCGTACTGTTCAGGATTTCAATGTTATCGTACGTGCGCACGAGCACATCTTTCATTGAATGGAAGGCACTCGTGTTTTTACGGTTCGCCACTTCCATTATGTTTCGTTCGGCTTCAGCTAAAAGGTTTTCAACTTCATCTTCACGTGAATAACTATCCTGAGCGATTGTTGTTGCGGTACGGATCAGCCTTCTTAAAAGTGCCTTCTCTTCCACAATATGCGCGTAATATTCAAGGTTTGCAGCAGTCGGCACAAAGCCTGCGAGATCAGTCAAATACGAGATTCCACCAATGTCTTCAAGCTCTTTCATTGCTGACAACTCTTCCGTTACCGTTACGAGGTCAATCGCTTTACCTTTATCACTTAAATTAATCATTACGTCAAAAATGCGCTGGTGGGCGCTGCGGTAAAAATCTTCGGGCATGAGGACTTCCTGTGCAGATATCAGTGACTGGGGTTCTAAAAAGATGGCACCAAGCACGGCCTGCTCGGCTTCTATGTTTTGCGGCGGCATTCGGTCCGCATACTGTTCGTTCACGTCGGATCCCTCCTGTGATGCTTTATAAAAGGCCGGGACTGCGCTCCCTCTCAGGAAATTCGCACAGTCCCGGCACTTATATTTGTTTCTGTTTTATACGCTATATATTGAGTATATCACGTATGTGAGTGGTTCCGAAGACCCTAAATTATTCCTCTGTCACGTGAACCTTTACAGTAGCTGTTACGTCATTATGAATTTTCGCCGGTACATTCGTATAGCCAAGTGAACGAATTGCATCGCTCATTTCAATTTTACGCTTATCGACTTTGATGCCGTGCGTTTTTTTCAGCTCTTCAGCGATTTGCTTAGAAGTTACAGAACCGAAAAGGCGGCCGTCTTCACCGGATTTTGCTGTCAGTTCAACTGTCAGCTCTTCCATTTTTGCCTTCAGCTGCTTCGCTTCTTCAAGCACCTGCTGCGCTTCCTGCTCTTTCTTTTTCTTTTGCGCGTTCAATTGGCTGACGTTTCCTGCGTTTGCTTCAGCAGCCAGATTATTTTTCAGAAGGTAGTTGTGTGCATAGCCGTCCGCTACGTTTTTCACTTCTCCTTTTTTGCCTTTACCTTTAACGTCTTGTAGGAAAATTACTTTCATGATTCTTCAGTTCCTCCTTCGATGTGTTCATTGATTGCCTGTTTCAGCTGTTCAACCGCCTCATCAATGGTCATATTTTTAAGCTGCGTGGCTGAGTTCGTTAAATGACCTCCGCCATTCAATTTTTCCATGATCAGCTGGACATTGACTGTACCAAGAGATCTTGCACTGATCCCTACAACATTTTCGTCACGGAAAGCGACAACGAATGACGCGGCGACATCTTCCATTTGCAGCAGCGTATCGGCCGCCTGTGCAATAATGACGGAATCATGTACCCTGTCATCGTCACCAATGGCAATCGCCATCCCGTGCTTATAGAAAGTGACCGTTTCAACGAGTCGCGCACGTTCAACGTACGTTGTTACATCTTCCCTTAAAAACTGCTGGACAAGCACTGTATCTGCCCCAAGCGTTCTCAGATAAGAAGCGGCATCAAACGTCCTTGAACCCGTACGCATCGTAAAGCTTTTCGTGTCCACTATTATACCAGCAAGTAGCGCAGTCGCTTCAAGCATTGTGATTTTCTCTGTTTTCGGCTGATAATCCAGCAGCTCTGTGACAAGCTCCGCAGTGGAGGAAGCGTAAGGCTCCATATAGACAAGCAGCGGATGATCAATAAATTCTTCTCCACGGCGGTGGTGATCAATGACAACAACTTTCTCTGCCTTGTTAAGAAGCTTCTCTTCAATTACAAGACTCGGCTTATGCGTATCCACGATGACCAGTAAGGTATCATCTGTCACCATATCCAGCGCTTCTTCAGGTGTGATGATATGAGAAAATAAGTCGGGCTTCGTTTTAATTTCATCAATCAGGCGATTTACACCGCTGTCGATTTCAGTAAAGTTAAGTGCGACAAAACCTTCTCTCTGGTTCATCTGTGCAATCTTTCTCACACCAATTGCCGCTCCAACCGCATCCATATCAGGACGCTTATGTCCCATGACAATCACTTTATCACTACTGACCATCAGTTCACGTAAAGCATGGGAAATGACTCTCGCACGCACACGCGTCCTCTTTTCCATTGGATTCGTTTTTCCGCCGTAAAACTTCACTTTTCCATTCGCCTGGTTAATGACGACCTGATCGCCACCGCGTCCAAGTGCAAGATCAAGGCTGGACTGCGCCTGACGTCCAAGCTCAGGAAGTGTCTCAGCGCCCGACCCGATTCCAATGCTGAGCGTCAGCGGGACATTTTGCTTCGACGTCATATCCCGGATCGAATCCAGAATCGTAAATTTCTCATGCTCTAAATCACGTAAAATACGCTCATTCATCACCGCAAGAAAACGGTCAGATGACACCCTTTTCACATAAATATCATGTTCTGTCGCCCACTGATTAAGCAGTGTGGTAACTGAACTGTTAATATTACTGCGGGCAGAGTCATCCATCCCCTGCGTTAATTCATCATAGTTATCCAGAAAAATAACGGAGATTACAGTACGGTCAGCCGCATACTGTTCTTCGACTACAGATTGCTCGGTTACATCAAAGAAATACAGCAGCTTTTCGTCCTGTCTGTGAATTACCCGAAAGATGCGTCCCTGCCACGAAACCGTCTCCTCAGCAGTGCTTTCTTTCTTAATCACCGGTACCAGCACATCAGCTACATCATATAAAGACCGGCCAATCATCGGACCATCTTCAATAAAAGCGGACAAATAAGGATTTGACCACTCTACAAAAAAATCATCATTATACAGCAGAATTCCGACCGGCATTTCCATCAGCGCTTCTTCCCCTACCCTTTTCACCCTGTAGGAGAGCGTCGCAATGTATTCTTCAGTATCGTTAAAGAACCGCTTTTCGTACGCAAAAGCGAACCATAAGATCGGCACTGCCAGAATCAGCGTACCGACTGCAAACATCCAGTTATATAAAAATAATACCGCCGCAATCAGAAGGACAACCAGCGCAAGCCCAAGCAGCAGCCGGCGTAAAATCCGGTGTTGAAAATATGTTGGCATGCTTCCATCTCCCAAAACGGTTCACCCGTTGCATGATTTATGCTTTATTTTATCCATTCTAAAGAAAGAATGTGCCTTTACTTTTTAGCACTGATCCTTTTTCGCAAATCAAAACCTAAGTCTATTATACCTAAAATTCGCGTCAATGGATTGATTAATACGCCTAATATGGTCAAAATCACCAAAAGACTCTTGCTCCAGCCTTTTGAATGACCATAGAAATGAATGAAAGCAAGACCCTGAAGAACCATTAACAGCTCAAATCCAAATTGCAGATTAATTAAGGCATAAGCAAACATGGTCCCCTGCTCAGGTGTTGCAATGAGTGCTGTCAACAGAATGATCAGGTAATACCAGATGACGTTTTTTGGTAAAGATAGATTGCGAAACGATTCGAAATTCGGTAAGTCCCTTTTCGTAAGGCGCTTAACAAGCGGGAAATTAATGATCATCATAATCCAGATCAGCAATGCTGAAGATAGAACAATTAACGATGGCAGCAGCGTTTCAAAAGTCAGCATAACTTGTGCAAATTGTTCCTGCACATTACCTGTATCAATTCCTGCTGCTGAGTAAAGGGAAATCGCCTGCTCCAGCGAGTCATCCATTAAAGTGAAAAACTCATCAATCATATTAACCCCAAAAAGGAGAATCGAAAATAAATACTGTACGACCAGATTTACAGCAAAAACAAGCGTTGAAATCATGAAAATCATAAACTTGCTCTTACCCTGTTGAACGAGCCAGCCCATCACAACGCCAGTCGTACCGTATAAAATGGCAATAGGGATCGAAAACACACCGCCTACGATTCCTGCTACGCCTAAAGATGCTGCAAACATCAGCAGTGAAGCGCGAATAGAGTATTTCACACTGTATAGTAGAAAAGGCATCAGTAAAAACAGACCGGACACAACCGAAATAAACGGCACATAAACCGTAATCAGTAATAAAACGGCGAAAAATGCAGTCATCATCGCGCCTTCAGTCAGCTTCAACGTATTTGTATTGTTCATTCATACACCTCAAATTTTCTAATCAAGACTTGATACCTATCTATTCTATCTATCTGTCCGTTCCCCTTCAACCCGCAGCCCCTTATTGTGTGTAATTCCTCATCGCTGTCGTTCACTTTATTGATGAATTTGAAAGAGCCTCCGGATCACAATAAGAGTCCTTGGAAAATAATAAATTTTTCTATTAAAAGAGAAAAAAGGAAGATGACGCTTGAGCATCATCTTCCTTTTCATGACATTAAATTTTATAAAAAGCTTAGGTTCATTGCAGTGGAAGGTGGGGACTCCGGGACGATTAGCGTGTCAACTAAGACCCCGCAGGCTTGCCGAGGAGGCTTTCGAATGGGACCAAAAAACGGTCCACGTCCGGAAAGCCTCCGCCTGAAACGGAAATGAACCGGTCGCTTTTAGTGATTTTCCCAGTGATCCCACAATGATCCGAAGGCTTTCCTGTTATGCTTCTTTATGCTCATCCAGCCGGAAGCGGTTCACTGCCTGCTGCAGATCATCGCTCAGCTCACTCAAGCGTTCTGCAGATTCAGTGACTGTCTGAATCGCTTTCACCTGTTCATCAGTTGAAGCTGACACCTGCTGGCATGATGCAGCTGTTTCTTCTGCCATAGCCGCCATTTCCTGAATCACACGCGCCACAGCTTCTTTACTCGTCGACACATCCTGAATTTCACGGTATACAGCGAGAATTGACGTTTCCATCGTGCCCATGAAATCAGATATCTGATCAAAAATTTCGTTCGTCTGTTCAACAACAACTGACTGATGATCGAAATTCTCTTTCGTGCGTCCCATTTCATTTACGGCACGCTTTGAGCTGTCCTGAATATCAGCAATCGTTTGTTTCACTTCATCAGTCGCCCTCACTGATTGCTCAGCAAGCTTTCTGACTTCATCTGCTACAACCGCAAAACCTTTACCATGCTCACCTGCACGCGCTGCCTCAATTGACGCATTAAGAGCTAACAGGTTGGTCTGGGATGAAATTTCAGTAATGGTTGCCATCACCGTTTCAATTGTCTGAACTTTGGTTTCAAGATCTGTAATGACAGATTCCATCGACTGGATAAAGCCGGTAGAAGATGTATGGTATTCTTTCAGCTGTTTCATCTGGCTCAATCCGCTGGCATTTACACTGCCCGCTTCACTTGCCACTTCTGACATTTGCTTGGACTGCTCTGAAATCGCATTAATTTTTTCTCCGAGGTTGTATGACTGTCGGTTTGCTTCATCCGCTTCCTCAGCTGATTGCGATGCACCATCTGCAATATCACTTACCGCACTGGCCACCTGCTCACTTGAAGCATTCGTTTCTTCCGCTACTGCGCTCAACCCTTCAGCTGAGCCACGAACTTCTTCAACAGACGTTTTCACCGTTGTCAAAATTTCATTCATATGATCAACCATCATGTTAAATTGAGTCGCAAGTTCACCAATCTCATCGTTAGATTTTACATTCGCACGTGTACTCAGATCACCGTTTGCAACCTCGCGCACGGATTCACTCAGCTTCACAATCGGCTTTGAAAATCTGCTGGCTACAATTGACATGATTACCCCTGCAATAATCAGTGTTACAACACCAATAATCATCAGTAACACTAAAATAGAAAGTGATTCAGCCGCAATATCCGACTGGTCGAATGCCACACCGATCTTCCAGTTCGTATTACTTGCCGTTGAGTATACCATCAGTTTATCTGCACCATCATAGGTATAATCGATACGTCCGCTTTCCTGCTCCTGGGCAAAGAGGTCCTGAATAAATTCGAGGTCCATCAGACTTTCACTTTGGAGTGTCGGGTGAACAATCGCAACACCTTCACTTGAAAGCACAAACGGATAACCATTATAGCCGATTTGTGTTTCTCCAAGCTTTGTTGTTAAATCTCCAAGTTTCACATCTACACCAACGACACCAACCAGTTGTGTACCGCTTTGCATTGCTTTAGCGGCCGTAATTACATATTCACCAGTCGCCTCATCAATATAGGGCTCACTCCATATTACAGCATCCGGTTCTGCAGCAGCCTGCTGATACCAGTCACGTGTAGTCGCGTCAAAATCTGCCGGAAGATCCACATTTGGAGATATTAGCAAAGATCCATTATCAGCTGCCACATAAATTGAGGAAGGATCTGCATAGATTGTTAAATATTCTTCTAATAATTGTTCAAGCTCATTGGTACTCGCAGCATCTCCGTCTTCAAGTGCTGATTCTGCATATTGAATAGCAGTTGTCGTAGAAGCCACCTGTTCAATGCTTCGTCCATACTGATCAAGAAACGTTTCAGTTGAATTTTCTAGCTCTCCGGCAATGCCTTCTGCCTGCTGGAGTACATTTTCCTGTGTGCGGTCATGAAGCTGCCAGCCAGTGAGACTGAGCAGTACTGCAAACGCTGTAATTAATACCAGCGATGTTGTCATAATTAGTTTCGTTTTAATTGATTTTAGTTTCACCCTGTTCACCTCATACGATTGAATTCAAGTCCAGATTTAAACACTAAGCCAGACCTATATATATAGATCGGATGATATGTGAAAATGTTGAGGGGCTATTACAAATAGTTTAGTTCGTACGTCACGATGTAACGATATAATTTTCAGATCAATGGATTTATTTAGGTTAAAAGTCATGGTATTTTGATGATTGAGGGTGGCTGATACATGATTCTTTCCAAGATGACAGCTAAAGTGTGGGAATTAAAGTCTGATCTGTATTGAGGGATAAACAGAACGAAATGATGGAAGCATATTTATATAAGACATATAAGACAACACTAATGGAATTCAAAGCGAAAATGAAGGACTCGTCATCATACTTGAAGGAATTCCATCACCGCTATTTACCTCATGGTCATAAAAAAAGCTGTCTGACCAAAAGGCCGACAGCTTTACGCTCTATTATTCGCCAGAAACGAATGGTAGTAGCGCCATTGTACGTGCGCGCTTAACTGCAACTGTCAGTCTGCGCTGATACTTAGCGCTTGTTCCAGTTACACGACGTGGAAGAATTTTTCCACGCTCTGAGATAAACTTTCTTAGTAGGTCAACGTCTTTATAATCGATGTGTGTAATACCGTTTGAAGTAAAGTAACACACCTTTTTACGACGCTTACCGCCTCTGCGTCCTCCTGCCATGGGATTCCCCTCCTTCTTGTTTAAATTTTTATAGTGCTACACTTTTTAGAATGGCAGATCATCATCTGAAATGTCGATCGGCTGACCGTCATTTGAGAATGGGTCCTTGTCCACTCTTGTGTAGTTCTGATTGTTCTGGTTGCCTTGATTACTTTGGTTTTCACGCGGTTGATTCTGACCGAAGTTATTATTGTCCTGATACCCTTGATTGCTTCCGCCGCCGGACTGGCCGCCGCCTGAAGCGTTCTTCGGCTCCAGGAATTGAACACTTTCTGCATTCACTTCAGTGACATACACGCGTTTGCCTTCCTGGTTCTCATAGCTTCGCGTCTGAATGCGTCCATCAACGCCTGCAAGGCTTCCTTTTTTAAGGAAGTTTGCTACGTTTTCAGCTGGACGTCTCCAGACAACGCAGTTAATAAAATCCGCTTCACGGTCTCCCTGCTGGTTCGTGAAAGCACGATTGACAGCGAGTGTGAATGTTGCAACTGCTACACCGCTTGGCGTATAGCGCAAGTCCGGATCCTTCGTTAATCGACCGACTAATACGACTCGATTCATCATCAGAACCAACTCCTTTATTTTTGCGAGAGCTGGTATGGACCGGCTCTTGCAAGGAACTATATTTTAGAGATTAGTTATCTTCTTCGCGAATCGTCATGTGGCGAACGATATCATCGCTGATCTTAGCCAGACGGTCGAATTCGTTGATAGCTTCAGAACCTGAGCTCAACTTAACGATCTGGTAAAATCCTTCACGGTACTCGTTGATTTCAAAAGCAAATCTACGCTTACCCCACTCTTTTGACTCGATGATTTCCGCTCCATTTGAAGTAAGGATTTCTGCGAAACGCTCATTTACAGCTTTCTTTTGATCCTCATCAACGTCCGGACGGACAATGTACATAATTTCGTACTTTCTCATCGGTTTTCACCTCCTTATGGTCTATGCGGTCTCCTGCTGTCAGGAAACAAGGAGTAATAAATGAATTCTATTACTCACAAGGATACATTATAGCACATCAAAATCTATTGGACAAGAGTAACAATGTGATTTAGAGATTCCTGTTCTTCCCCAAACAGAAATAGAACATTTGTTCTTATTTATTGTAATGGATTGAGGGGGCGTTGTCCAGCTGGAGGTGAGAGGTATTTGTTCTTAGAAACATGTGGTGTGGCTGGTTCGGAGAAAAAAGCTGTTGGTTCAGAGAATAGAGGGAGTGGTCCCAAGAAAATCAGGGCATGTTCAAAGAAAAACATCAGTCGTTCGCAGAATCATGTCATTTGACCTATTCAGAAACCAAAGTAAAACCTCCGGAATTTCTCCCGGAGGCTGTAACATTTCTTATACGTTAAAACGGAAGTGAATGACATCTCCGTCTTTTACAATATACTCTTTACCTTCAAGGCGTACTTTACCGGCTTCTTTCGCTGGTGACATACCGCCCGACTTGATAAGATCGTCATAAGAAACGGTTTCTGCACGAATGAACCCGCGTTCGAAATCAGTGTGAATGACGCCGGCACACTGAGGTGCTTTCATACCGTGACGGAATGTCCATGCGCGGACTTCCTGAACGCCAGCTGTAAAGTAAGTAGCAAGGCCAAGCAGATCATATGTTGCACGGATCAGCTGGTCAAGGCCTGATTCTTCAATGTTAAGCTCAGAAAGGAACATGGCTTTTTCATCTTCATCAAGCTCAGCAATTTCTTCTTCAATTTTCGCACAGACAACGATCACTTCTGCATTATCTTCTTTTGCGAATTCACGAACGCGCTGTACGTATTCGTTATCTGAAGGGTCTGCGATTTCATCTTCACTTACGTTTGCTGCATAAAGCATCGGCTTACCTGTTAAAAGGTGGAGACCTTTTGCAATTTTAGCCTGTTCTTCATTCAGTTCAACCGTTCGTGCAGCCTGATTATTTTCAAGCGCTTCCTTGATTTTTTCAAGTACGGTCATTTCGATGACTGCTTCTTTGTCTTTCTGCTTCGCCATTTTAGTCACGCGGCCAATACGCTTATCGATTGCTTCAAGATCAGCCAGAATCAGTTCAAGGTTGATGACTTCGATATCATCAATCGGATCCACTTTTCCTGAAACGTGTGTGATATTGTCGTCTGCAAAGCAGCGCACAACCTGAACAATCGCATCTACTTCACGGATATGTGAAAGGAATTTATTTCCGAGACCTTCACCTTTACTTGCGCCTTTTACAATGCCGGCGATATCAGTAAATTCGAAAGCAGTCGGAACAGTTTTCTTCGGTTGAACAAGCTCAGTCAGCTTGTTCAAACGGTGATCCGGCACTTCAACGATTCCGACGTTCGGGTCAATCGTACAGAACGGATAGTTTGCAGATTCAGCACCTGCTTTTGTAATTGCATTAAATAAAGTAGACTTCCCAACGTTTGGCAAACCTACAATTCCAGCTGTTAAAGCCATTTCGTTCACTCCTTGAATCTTCTATTAGAAACATATTCATGTGACGTGTCATATTCAAACCTCACACAATTATATAGAGTTACGATTATAAATACAAGAGTATGAGCGTGTAGTGTGACAGGCGATGCGACCTGAGTTTGTCCGAATATGACCCGCAACCAGGTTTAAACGACCTGAAAATAATGGAATATGATCCGAAATCTCAGCCCAGACACGGATATGACCTTAAATCCCAAAATTGTGAACCGAAATCAATTACAATCTGACCTGGGATTTCCCGGATATGACCGTAAATTCTCCTTAGCCGGTAGGCTCAAAAAAAACCGCATAAGATCATTCATGATCCTATACGGCCTTCTCCATTTATTAAAACTGCTTATTCTTCATGCCTCACAAGTACTTTCTTCATTTTACGGGAAAATTCCTTGCGGGGAATCATGACGCTGTGAGAACAGCCTTCACATTTAATTCTGATATCCATACCCATCCGGATCACCTTCCACTGGTTCACTCCGCACGGATGGGGTTTTTTCATTTCGACGACGTCATTCAGACCAAATTCTTTCTCTTCCAAACAGAACGCCTCCTCTTCCTTTGACACTTTTATTTTTGTCCGTCCTGCTCTCCGACGGCTTCTTCTCTCGAATACATTACCATACGAGGGAACGGAATTTCGATACCAAGTGTATCAAGATGTTGTTTTATTTCACGGCGAAGCTCCCTGGCAATATACCAGTGCTTCATCGGCTGAGTCTCAGCAATGATTCTCATCACGACATCTGAGGCACCCAGGGTCTGAATTCCGAGTAATTCAGGCTTCATTAGAATCTCTTCGTATTTTCCTTCCAATGAATCGCAGAACTCTCGCAGCGCCTGTTCAGCCTTCTCAACGTCTTCTTCGTAAGCAATACTGATATCCACGACAGCTACACTGTTATGGATCGAGTAATTCGTTACCTCTGTAATGATTCCATTAGGAAAAATATGAAGTTCCCCGGTCCAGCTCTTAATTTTCGTCGTGCGAAGACCAATCTCTTCAACGTGTCCTTCTGCCTGACCGATTCTCACGTAGTCTCCTACTGAAAACTGGTCTTCAAAAATAATAAAGAATCCGGTAATAATATCCCGCACAAGGTTCTGTGCACCGAAACCAACTGCAAGACCAATGATACCAGCACCTGCAATCAACCCACGCACATCGATTTCAAATGCAGAGAGTACTGCTAAAACAGCTATAAAGTAAACGACATAGGAAACAACATTCTGCAGCAGCTTAAGCAGCGTATTTTCTCGTCGGGCCGATACCTGTACAGGTCCACGGGCACGCACCTTAAAAACATTTACAATTACTTTTTTTACGACCCGGACCACAATTCCTGCAATCACGATGATCAGAATAATTTTTATCGCAGTCAATCCAAATGAAATCCAGACTGCTTCATCTGTGAGATAAGCAATGATAGACTCCCATGCACGTGCAAAAGCGCCAATATCCACCGCTTCTTCTATAGGTGTATCGTTTTCCATACAGATCACTTCCTGTTTTCTTTAAAAAATCATATCAAGCTATTCTTTATTTTATCAGCGTTCAATTTTTTCTCCAAATTATAAGAAGAAAAACATTTTGTTCTTTAAAAAGAACAAAATGTATTATATAATGAATTAACAGAATAAAAAATAGTGCTTTGCCCATACTGTAGAAGTGAGAGGAGCTGGCTATCATGAACGAAGCGATACCACCAAGTCAATACACACATACAAGCTGCCGCAGTCATTTAGAGGACCACATGACCCCGCATAGACTTGCACGTACACTGGCTTCAAAATATCCCGTTGACCGCCCGATTGTCTATGTATGTATAGGAACTGACCGTTCAACCGGTGATTCACTCGGTCCACTGACCGGATCACTGCTTGAAAAGAGAAAACTTCCATTTTTCGAACTGCATGGGACATTAAAAGATCCTGTTCACGCACTGAATCTGGCAGAAACTGCTGAAAAAATCCGTATGGAATATGAAGATGCATTTGTAGTAGCGATTGATGCGTGTCTCGGTCAATTCCGCAATATCGGTTACATTGAAGTCGGGGAAGGACCGATTTTCCCTGGTGCAGGGGTTCAAAAACAGCTGCCGCCAGTCGGCGATATGCATATTACCGGGATTGTGAACGCCGGCGGATTCATGGAGCATGCGATGCTGCAAAATACACGCCTTTACCTGGTAAATGAAATGGCCTCAAAAATTACTGATGCGATCCATTTTTCCAATATTCTTTTCCGTAAAAAATTAGCTACATCCCATACGCTTCATATAGGTGAACAATTGTCACAATAGCCGCGACGATCATAATTCCCGGGAGCAGGTTGGCCACTCGGATTTTCGTGATTCCAATCAGATTTAATCCGATCGCAAAAATCATGATGCCGCCTGCTGATGTCATTTCAGCAATGAATTGATCCATCAGCACTTCAGGTACAAACTTATCAATCTGAGTCGCAAAAAGTGCGATACCTCCCTGATAAAGCACGACCGGAATCGCAGAAAACAACACGCCCACGCCAAGTGTTGACGTTAAAATAATCGATACAAAACCATCAATAATAGATTTTGTAAACAGCACCTGGTGATCACCGCGCAGCCCTGAGTCCAGCGCACCGATCACACCCATTGCGCCAATGACAAAAATGAGAGTTGCGGTAACAAATCCCTGTGAAATGCTCGTTTCCCCTTTTGACCCGACTTTTCTTTCGATCCATCTGCCCATCGCATTTAACTTGTCATCAAGCCCCATCCATTCACCGATGACCGCTCCAAGCACAAGACTGATGATGACAACCAGGTAGTTGTTGCTTGAAAGCCCCATTTGCAGCCCAAGAACGACAACTGCCAGGCCAATCGCGGACATGACCGTTGCTTTCATCCGCTCCGGTATTCTGTGAAGCAGTTTTCCGATCAGTGTACCGAGGATAATTAACAGTCCATTTACAAGCGTCCCCAACAATACCAAATTCAACCCTCATTTCTTCTCTCTATCTATTAGCAGGTAATTCACTCAGCGCTTTCATCACCCAGCAGTGTCAAAATTCGCTGAAGATCGTCTTCAGACATGAATTCAATTTCAATTTTGCCTTTATTTTTACTTTTTTTTATCGCTACGCTCGTCCCAAAACGTTCTCTCAAAACCGTTTCCTGCTGTTTTAAATGCGGATCGAGTTTCGTTTTCGGCTTTTCTTTGCGCGTATTTCCGACCTCCTGAATGATTTTCTCAAGCTGGCGTACATTCAGACCTTCTTTCACAACTTTTTCTGCAAGCTGATCTGCTGCTTCAGGATCCTTTAATCCTGCAAGGGCACGGCCATGGCCCATTGATAGTTTTCTTTGGGACATCTTCTTTTGAATGCCGTCAGAAAGCTGTAGAAGTCGTAAGTGATTGGCAATATGCGGTCTGCTTTTCCCCACTTTTTTAGCAAGCTCCTCCTGCGAAATCTGCAGTTTATTCATCAGCGTTTCATAGGCTTTCGCTTCTTCAACAGGCGTTAAATCTTCTCTTTGTAAATTTTCAAGCACTGAAAGCTCCATCATCTGACGGTCATTTAAATCACGCACAACTGCCGGGACGTGTGCCATATCAGCTGCTTTAGCTGCTCTGAAACGGCGTTCTCCGGCTACAATTTCAAATCCTTTCAAACTTTTACGCACAATGATCGGCTGCAAAATTCCATGCTCTTTTACAGAATGCGTCAGCTCCTCAAGCGGGGTTTCTTCAAATATCTTTCTCGGTTGATAAGGGTTCGGTCTGATATCTTTCACAGACAGCTGCTGAACATGCTCATCATGAATAGAAGACATATCTTTAAAAAGATTACTTACACCTTTACCTAAACCTTTAGCCATTTTTAATCACTTCCTTTGCTAATTCGAGGTATACCTCGGCACCCTTTGACTTTGGATCATATAAAATGACAGGCAGCCCGTGACTTGGTGCTTCGCTTAATCTTACATTTCTTGGGATGATTGTACGATACACTTTATCCTGGAAATACTTTTTCACTTCTCCGATGACCTGAATACCAAGGTTTGTCCTGGCATCAAGCATCGTTAGTAACACACCGTCAATGAGCAGGTGATGATTCAGGTGTTTTTGCACAAGCCGTACTGTATTTAACAGCTGGCTCAGTCCTTCAAGCGCATAGTATTCACACTGTACGGGAATGATGCAGGCATCTGACGCAGTCAGTGCGTTGATGGTTAACATTCCTAAAGATGGCGGACAGTCAATAATAATATAATCAAACTGCTGCTGAACGTTTTCAAGCGCTGTTTTCAATCTTATTTCCCGGGAAACCATCGAGACAAGTTCAATTTCCGCGCCCGCAAGAGAAATCGTAGCAGGAATGGCATACAGATTTTCAACAGACGTACCCCTGATGACGCTGTGAGCAGCAATATCTTCAATCAATACTTCATAAATGCTCTCATCTACATCCCCTTTGTTGATGCCGACACCGCTTGTCGCATTCCCCTGCGGATCCACATCAACGAGTAAAACCTTTTTTCCCAAATAAGCAAGACATGCACTGACATTAACAGCCGTCGTGGTTTTGCCCACACCGCCTTTTTGATTCGCAATCGCAATCATTCGCCCCATTTGTGTCACCCGTCCCCTTTTTGTGAATGCTTCGGTCTATGAAAATATTAAGTTTATTTTAACAGAGATTGTCTGGAAAAGTAGAGTGGTTGTTTTTTGTGAGGATTTGGTGCGGAAATCAGAGATAGCGACAAGTTAAGGACGGCTGGCTACATGCTTGGGTGGAATCACAACAAGCTGCAGGGTGGATCGCTACAAGTTGAAGATTAATCGCTACCACTTCCCCCGGAACAGCGACAACTCCGCTCAAACGGCACTGTATGCACTTAGGAAACCTGCCTTTAAGTTTCTGGATAGCATCCAACAGGGTGTGGGCGACATCGCTGCTGGTTTAGCGGGACCGGGTTCAGGCATGTGACGGCCAGGTTTTGTGTTACAACCGTCGAGCCGCACAACCGCAACACCCACAAAACAAAAAAAGCCCACACATAGGCGGGCTTCTCTATCAATCTACTTCTTCTTTTTAGGCAGCTTGATCGTAATCTGATAGTAATCATCATACTCTTCTTCTTTAGAATCCAGCTTCATACCGGAGTCAGAGATCATACTAAGCGACTGGCGGATCGTATTGACGGCAATCCGCACATCTTTGTTAAATGCCTTACGCTTCGGTTTTGGCTTATTCTCTGATTTCTCAAGTAATTTCTGAACGCGCTGCTCAGTCTGTTTCACGTTCAGGTGCTGTTCGATGATTTCTTCTGCTACTTTATGCTGAAGCTCAGCATCTTTTAAAGGAATCAGTGCACGTGCATGACGCTCCGTCATCTTTTTTTGAATAATGCTTTCCTGAACAAATTCAGGCAGCTTTAAAAGACGCAGCTTGTTTGCGACTGTTGACTGACCTTTTCCAAGGCGCTGTGCCAGGGCTTCTTGTGTCAATTCATGAAGATCCAGGAGCCTTTGGTAAGCCATCGCTTCTTCCACGGGAGAAAGTTCTTCGCGCTGAAGGTTTTCAATTAAAGCAACAGATGCTGTCTCCGTATCACTCATATTCTTCACGATAGCGGGAACGGTTTTCCATTCGAGCGATTTCATCGCCCGCCATCTGCGTTCACCGGCAATAATTTCATAAGATCCGTCATCGCTTTCGCGAACAACGATCGGCTGAATGATGCCGTGTGTATGAATGGTTCGTGCCAGCTCATCTATTTTTTCATCATCAAAAATCGTTCTCGGCTGAAAACGGTTCGGTTTAATCTGATGAATGTCGATTTGTTTCACTTCTTCTTGGTTCACTTCTTCTTTTTCTTCCGTGGTTTCAGGAGAAACAGGCTCGTCCTTATCACCAAGGCCAAAGATCCGAGAAAACGGAGTCTTCATCAAGACACACCACCCTTTATGAAAAACTATACGCCATTATGAAAGCGGAGATTTATTCGGTGTTCCCGGCTTTCTTGGATATTTCTTCGGTGTTGATTTTGCTTTTTCCACCACAATTACGGATCTCTCACTTTCTTCTTCAGGAAGTGTGAAAGAATGAACGGCTGTTTCTTTTCCGCCGAGCATCGTAATCGCTTTTTTCCCCTGGGAAAGTTCTTCAGCAGCGCCTGCACCTTTCATAGCTGCAAAGCGTCCGCCCATTTTCACAAGGGGCATACACAGCTCCGATAGGACAGATAATCTCGCAACTGCTCTTGCTGTAACCAGATCATACTGTTCACGATGTTGAGGATTCTGCCCGAACGTCTCTGCGCGGTCATGGAAAAAGTGGACATTTTCAAGCTTCAGCTCATCAGCTAAATGATTCAAAAACGTAATCCGTTTATTTAACGAATCAACGATTGAAACTTTTAGATGCGGAAAACAGATTTTCAGGGGAATACTCGGAAAACCTGCACCCGCTCCAACATCACAAATGCTCATCGGCTGTGAGAAATCAATGTAAAATGCAGCTGTGATTGAGTCGTAAAAATGCTTTAAATAAACTTCTTCACGATCAGTGATGGCTGTCAGATTCATTTTTTCGTTCCATTCAACAAGTATTTCATGATATTTGCTGAACTGCTGAAGCTGAGTGTCGCTTAACGTGATGCCATTTGCTTTTAGCTGTTCATAAAACTGCTGTTCTGTCATATTGTTCTCCTTTAGATCATTCGCCGGATACTTTTGCAATTTTTCCTTGTTCAATATAGACAAGTAGAATTGAGATATCAGCCGGATTTACTCCGGAGATGCGTGATGCCTGGGCAATTGACAGCGGCTGAACTTCACGCAGCTTCTGTCTTGCTTCTGAAGCGAGCCCTGAGATCGCATCATAATCAATGCCTTCTGGAATTTTCTTATTCTCCATCCTCTTCAGCTTATCAACCTGCTGAAGGGATTTTTCGATATAACCTTCATATTTCACCTGAATCTCGACCTGTTCCTCTACATCAGCAGGAAGCTCAGTCTCTGCAGGTGAAAGTGCTCTAATATGATTGTACGTGATTTCCGGTCTTCTTAAAAGGTCTGTTCCGCGAATTCCGTCCTTCAGGATCGAACTGCCGGCTTCTTCAAGCAGTGTTTGCGTCGTTTCATTCGGCTTAATAATTATTTGCTGCAGGCGCTCAATTTCCGCTTCAATCAATGCTTTCTTTTTATTAAAACGGCTGTAACGCTCTTCAGAAATCAGACCAATTTCGTGCCCGACATCAGTCAGTCGAAGATCTGCATTATCGTGACGCAGAAGCAGGCGGTATTCAGCACGGGACGTCAACAGACGATACGGCTCATTGGTACCTTTTGTGACAAGATCGTCGATCAGTACGCCAATGTATGCATCTGAACGACTCAGGATGACTTCTTCTTTATCAAATGCTCTGCGTGCTGCATTAATACCAGCCATCAGCCCCTGACCGGCTGCTTCTTCATAGCCTGATGTACCGTTGATCTGACCGGCAGTATACAGGTTACGGATTTTTTTCGTTTCAAGCGTTGGCCACAGCTGAGTCGGTACCATCGCATCGTATTCAATTGCGTAACCGGAACGCATCATCTGCGCATTTTCAAGTCCCGGAATTGTCGCCAGAATCTGCTGCTGGACATCTTCAGGCAGACTAGTTGAAAGTCCCTGTACATAGACTTCCTTCGTATTGCGGCCCTCCGGCTCAAGGAAAATCTGATGTCGCGGCTTATCGTTAAAGCGCACTACTTTATCTTCTATTGAAGGACAGTATCGTGGACCTGTACCTTTTATCATACCTGAGTACATCGCTGAACGGTGTAAATTATCATCAATAATCTGATGTGTTTCAGCGTTTGTATAGGTCAGCCAGCAAGGCAGCTGATCTGTAATAAATTCAGTTGTTTCATAACTGAAAGCGCGTGGTGTTTCATCACCAGGCTGAATCTCAGTTTTTGTATAATCAATCGTTGAGCTGTTCACACGCGGCGGTGTTCCGGTTTTAAAACGGACAACGTCAAAGCCAAGCGCTCTCATGTGATCTGCAAGTCCGATCGACGGCTGCTGATTATTCGGTCCACTTGAATACTTCAAGTCGCCAATAATGACTTCACCACGCAGAAATGTACCTGCCGTGATAATCGTTGTTTTTGCACGGAATGTTGCGCCCGTATTCGTCACAACACCGTGACACTCGCCGTCTTTTATAATCAACTCTTCAACCATTCCCTGAAGAAGCGTCATATCCGGCTCATTTTCAATCGTTTCTTTCATCATTTGCTGATACAAAACCTTATCAGCCTGTGCACGAAGCGCTCTCACTGCAGGTCCTTTTCCTGTATTCAGCATACGCATCTGAATATGCGTCTTATCAATTGTACGTCCCATCTGACCGCCAAGTGCGTCAATTTCACGCACCACAATTCCTTTAGCCGGACCACCGACTGAAGGGTTACATGGCATGAATGCGACCATATCCAGATTAATTGTTAACATTAGTGTTTTTGCACCCATACGCGCAGAAGCAAGACCCGCTTCCACACCCGCATGACCGGCACCAATAACGATGACATCATAATTTCCTGCTTCAAATTTTTTCACCATAATGATGAAATTCCTCCTTTTTAGCTGAACCAGTGCCGCTGATTTCCGCTTCAGGCGGAGGCTTTCCGGGTGTGGACCGTTTTTTTGATCCTATCCATGCCTCCTCACCTGCGGTTGCGGGGTCTCAGCTGTCACGCTTTTCGCGCCGGAGTCCCCGCCTTACGCTCCAATCAGCTAAGTGCATTTAAATAAATTGCCTATTTCATACTGGTCCAAGTAAATATATTTTTAAATAAACCACCCTTTGAAAGTTGGGTCAGTTTTTTATCAATTGACTGGTTAGAAGAAAAATTCGCGCTACCCGCAGTGGAAGGCGGTGACTCCAGCAGGAGAAGTCGGACAGGTGAGACCCCGCAGGCGAAGCCGAGGAGGCTCACCGCCGACCCTGCGGAAAGCGTCCGCCTGAAACGAAGGGTAGCAGTTATTATAGTTATCTTATTTCCCTAGGCAGAATTGCGAGAATAGCTGGTCGATGAGGCTTTCCTGAACGGTATCTCCGATCATTTCACCTAAGATCTCCCACGTGCGTCGGAGGTCGATCTGGACCATATCAACTGGTGTACCCATTTCAGCACCCTCAATCGCTTCTTCAATTGCCTGAAGCGCCTGATGCAGAAGCGCAATGTGACGGCTGTTCGATACATACGTACCGTCCCCAAGATCGACTGAACCGTCAAAGAATAATGACGCAATTGACTCTTCAAGCTCGTCTACTCCCTGTTCTTTTAAAAGAGAGGTCGTGACAAGTTTGTGATCTCCGGAAAGCTGCTTTGCTTCATTTAAATCAATCACCTGATCTAAATCCGTTTTATTGACAATCACAATGACATCCATGCCACTGACTGCTTCGAACAGTCTGCGGTCTTCATCAGACAGCTCTTCACCGTGATTCAGAACAAGTAAAATGAGATCCGCTTCCTTTAATACCTGACGCGATCGCTCAACGCCGATCCGCTCCACAATATCTTCCGTTTCGCGGATACCAGCCGTATCAACAAGCTTGAGTGGTACGCCTCTGACATTGACATACTCTTCAATGACATCACGCGTCGTTCCAGGAACATCTGTGACAATCGCTTTATTTTCCTGCACGAGACTATTTAATAAGGAAGATTTTCCGACATTCGGTCTGCCGATAATCACGGTTGAGAGGCCTTCACGCAGAATTTTCCCCTGTTCCGATGTTTTCAGCAGCTTTTCAACCTCATCACGCACATATCGTGATTTTTCCATCATCATATTCAATGTCATTTCTTCCACATCATCATATTCAGGATAATCAATGTTCACTTCCACCTGCGCCAAAATCTCCAAAATCTCCTGACGCAGTGACTGCACCAGGCGTGATAATCTTCCCTGCATCTGATTCATTGCGACATTCATCGCACGGTCCGTTTTTGCACGGATCAGATCCATCACTGCTTCGGCCTGCGACAAATCAATACGCCCATTTAAAAACGCACGCTTTGTAAATTCACCAGGCTCAGCAAGTCTTGCACCTTCACGCAGTAAAAGCTGAAGTACGCGATTCACACTGACAACACCGCCGTGACAGTTGATTTCCACCACATCTTCACGGGTAAATGTTTTAGGACCTTTCATAACAGAAACCATCACTTCTTCGATGGTTTCGTCTGTTTTAGGGTCCACTATATGACCGTAGTGAATCGTGTGTGATGGGACAGACTGCAGCTGCTTCCCGCCACTTTTATATACACGGTCAGCAATCGTGAAAGCATCATCACCACTCAACCTTACTATTGCGATCGCGCCTTCACCCATTGGTGTAGAAATTGCTGCAATCGTGTCAAACTCCATTTCGTGTCACCTCATTTTTCTTTCTATATACATTAAGAAGGGCCTTCCACACAGAAGGCCTCCATTATTTCGCTCTCTAAATCATTAGAATACCACACTTTTCCCATTTTAAAAAGGAAATCAGTTGGCATTATCCACAAGGTATGGTAAAGGAATACGTTATTCACATGTGGATAATTCGATTTTATTTTTGTAATCGTTTTGCTGCGCTTCAGGCGGACGCTGCACTAAGAATGCAGTGATTAAACCTTGTTTTACAATTCGTTGTATATTAGAAAGAGGTTAGTTAAACTAAATTATTTAGATTAAATATATTAACTTTATGGAATATATTTAAAATTAATATATAAATAATTTACATTAATATTTGAATTTACTCATTAAATTTCCTGCATTTGATGATTGGAGTGGAAGGCGGCGACTCCAGCGCGAAAAGCGTAACAGCTGAGCCCCCCAAGAGCTTAAGCTTGAGGCGGCTCAGCCCCCGGCCGTGGAAATCATCTGCCACCATAAACAATCTTCATTAAAAAAATCAGCTGCCATAAAGACAGCTGATTTTTTTAATATTTAGCAGTGATTACCAAGTAGCGGTGGGGCTCTCGTCCTTCTGAATGAGTTTCAATATCACGTCTTGATGTCAATGCACTGTGAATGATTTTTCGTTCAAAAGACGGCATAGGCTCAAGCTTCACCGGACGTCTTGTCCGAAGTGCCTGTTCTGCTTTACGTTCAGCCAGCTGACCGAGTGTTACACGTCTTCTTTCACGATAATCTTCTGCGTCTAACACAATTGTTACAAATTGTTCGGTATAGCGGTTTGCAATAAGCTGGGTAAGGGTCTGAAGCGCGTTAAGCGTTTGACCCCGTTTGCCAATCAATAGAGCAACTTTTTCACTTTCAAGCAATATTGTCACAATTTTTCCTTCACGCTGGGTAGAGGTTGTCAGTTCAACGCCCATTTGTCGGGCTATGTCCTTCAAGTAGCGATCTACTTCTTCAATCGCATCTTTTTTCCGGATGACCTGAACCTTTGCTGGGCGTGAACCAATCCCCAAAAAACCTTTCTTTCCTTCGTCAAGAACTGAAATTTCAGCCCGTTCTTCAGAAATTCCCAGTTTCACAAGCGCTTCAGATACAGCCTCTTTTACAGTAGCACCAGTCAGTGTGATTTCCTCATTCACATACAGCCCCTCCTATCAAGTTGAGCTTTCAGCCTGCTTTTTCTTAAATGAACCATTAATAAGTAATGTCTGAAGAATCATAAAGATGTTACCGACTACCCAATAAAGAGACAGAGCAGTTGGGAAAATGAAAGCAAATACTGCGATCATTACCGGCATCAGATATAGCATCATCTGCATTTGCGGGTTCATACCTGCGGGATTGCCAGCCATCATAATTTTTTGCTGAAGGAAGGTCGTTAAACCAGTAACAATCGGCAAAATAAAGAATGGATCCGGTTCACCAAGGTCGAACCACAGGAAATTATGGTTTGCAATTTCTGTCGTTCTTACAATTGCATGATAGAACGCAATCAGAATTGGCATTTGAATCAACAATGGGAAACAGCCGGCAAGCGGGTTTACACCGTGCTTTTGGAACATCGCCATTGTTTCCTGCTGAAGCTTTTGCTGTGTTTGAGAATCTTTAGAAGAATACTCTTCACGTAATTTCTTCATTTCAGGCTGTATTTCCTGCATACGCTTCGTATTTTTTGTCTGCTTAATCATAAGCGGCAGCAATACAAAACGAATAATTAATGTAACAAGTACAATCCCGAGACCATAGTTTTCATTAAAAAATTCAGCAATTTGTGTAATCAGCCAAGATAGCGGGTACACAAAATAACTATTCCAAATCCCTTCACTGTCTGATGTGATCGGCTGATCAATTTCCGTACAACCTGCCAGGAAAACAGCTACGACCGCAAACATCATAAAGGGAAAGAGCTTCTTCTTCACGAATATGTTCCTCCCTGTCTACCATTTAATTCTTTCAAATTTAATAACCACCCGTTATTGTATCACGTTTGGTCAAATTGAACCTCTATTTCTCAGAACTTTCACTTTTAAGAACGCGTGACTTTTTCAACACATGTGTCAGGCTTTTTTTCGTTTCATGAAAATTCAAATCAGCTGCCGGTTTTCTCGCAATCACAACGTAATCATAAGAAGGATTCAGCTCATTTGACAGTTCATGAAACACCTGTCTGATATAACGTTTAATTTGCACGCGCATCACTGCATTTCCGACTTTTTTGCTGACAGACATTCCAAGACGAAACGCTTTCTGATCCTGCTTTTTCAAACGGTACAAAACAAACTGGCGGTTCGCCATAGACGTTCCTTTTTTAAAAACTGCCTGGAACTCAGGGTTCTTCTTAATTCTCTGCTCTTTTTTCATCAGGCCACCCACAGTTTTCGAGATTTTCCGGTATTTAAGCGAAAAAAGACCACTGAGTGGAATCAGTGGTCTTAAGCAGACAATACTTTACGTCCACGTTGACGACGACGAGCAAGAACTTTGCGTCCGTTCTTCGTGCTCATGCGTGCGCGGAATCCGTGTACTTTACTTCTCTTACGAGTATTTGGTTGAAATGTACGTTTCATAGTAAGACACCTCCTAAAAAGATCATTTATATATATGATCAGAACTCTAAACATTCTAAGTCATTATAGCGATGACAAATATCAACTGTCAATGTTCAATTCGTGCAACCACTACATCATAACATCACTGCACAATGCATTCAATAGAAAATTAAAAAATAATTTAGTTATGAGACCAGGGGAGAAATATTCAAATTTAAAAAGTGGGAAGTAACAGCTGCGGAGATCTACACGGAGTCTTCGGTTGGACAATAGAAACACGGTCCACGACCACACCACCCGGCCCTTAACACTTAAGCGCCGGGTGGTTGCACCATTAGACATGAGACCAGCACCACAACTTCTGAGATACGCGCAACTTGTTACTTCGGATTCTGCCAGGAACTCAGCGGAAAGTATATTTACTTCCAAACTCTCTACTATAGAAGAAAGCCACCATTCCCAAAATTCATTACCTGATTCGACAGACATTAAAATCTACGCATCATATTTCTTCACTCTACACAAAGAAAAACGAAATCTATTTTCGCACACTAAAAAATTTATCTCTCATTTCAATCTGAATATATTTAGCAGCAAACTCAAATTCTCTCAATCTGTTAATAACTTTGCACATCAAATTCCGACCAGAAAATATTATCCACAGCGCTTATCGACACCTTTTTCACAGGTTCACCCCTTGTGGATAGTCAAAATCCACCTGTTGAAGGGGATGTGGATAAATATGATCAGACATTGCACTGATTGGTTTTATTTGATATTATAGTTGTGTTTTCACTCTGTATAACTTTTGACAGATTTATATTATCCACAAATGTGGATAGCCTGTGGATAAATGTTTTCACATGCATGTAAAAAGTTGTCCACAGCTGCTGAATATTGTCGATACATCACGAATTCGGCTTTTTTCATTATTCATGATGATGTATATATATGAATTTTCACTTTCGGGAATGTTTTTCTCGAAAAATAATAGCAAAAGGAGGGGGCATTTAGTTGGAAAATATCACGGATTTGTGGAATCTCGCACTTGAAGATATGGAGAAAAAAATCAGTAAGCCCAGCTTCGAAACCTGGCTGAAATCGACCAAAGCATTCTCACTTCAGCGCGATGTATTAACCGTAACCGCACCGAATGAGTTTGCACGGGACTGGCTTGAAGGTCATTATTCTCAGCTGATCGCCGGGGTTTTAAAAGAAGTGACCGGAGAAGAGCTCGCAATAAAATTTATTATTCCTCAAAATCAGGATGACAATGATTTTGATCTGGCAGCGCCACCTAAAAAGCCTGTTGTAGATGATGAACAGCAGGAATGGTCGAAAAGCATGCTGAATCCGAAGTATACATTTGATACTTTCGTTATTGGATCAGGTAACCGATTTGCACACGCTGCATCACTTGCTGTAGCAGAAGCACCCGCGAAGGCTTACAACCCACTGTTTATTTATGGTGGAGTTGGACTCGGTAAAACACACTTAATGCACGCGATTGGTCATTACGTACTGGAGCACAACCCTAACGCCAAAGTCGTTTATTTGTCTTCAGAAAAATTTACGAATGAATTTATTAATTCAATCCGTGATAACAAAGCGGTGGATTTCCGCAATAAATACCGTAATGTAGATGTACTCTTAATAGATGATATTCAATTTCTGGCCGGCAAAGAACAAACGCAAGAAGAATTCTTTCATACTTTTAATACACTTCACGAGGAGAGCAAGCAGATTGTCATCTCCAGTGACCGGCCGCCCAAAGAAATTCCTACATTGGAAGACAGGCTGCGCTCCCGTTTTGAATGGGGCCTGATTACAGATATTACGCCGCCTGATTTAGAAACAAGGATCGCCATTTTACGCAAAAAAGCAAAGGCTGAAGGGTTGGATATTCCAAATGAAGCAATGCTTTATATTGCGAATCAAATAGATTCTAATATTCGTGAACTTGAAGGTGCACTGATCCGCGTTGTCGCATACTCATCTCTGGTCAGCAAAGATATCAATGCAGATCTGACTGCAGAGGCACTGAAAGATATTATGCCAAGTTCAAAGCCCAGAGTTATTACGATCATGGATATTCAAAAAACCGTTGGGGAGCACTTCAGTGTAAGGCTTGAAGACTTTAAAGCAAAAAAGAGAACAAAAACGGTTGCTTTCCCGCGCCAGATAGCCATGTATCTTTCGAGAGAACTGACAGATTTCTCTTTGCCTAAAATCGGGGAGGAGTTTGGCGGTCGTGATCATACAACCGTTATTCATGCCCATGAAAAGATCTCAAGATTACTTGTTGAAGATGACTCTTTGAAGCATGAGATCAAAGAAATCAAAGCTGTCCTTCAAAAATAATCTGTGTACAAGTGTGGAAGAAGGGTACATGCCTGAACACATGATATCCACATGTGGAAAACCTGCATGATCATTCATTAACAGGCTTATCCACATATCCACAGGACCTACTAGTACTATTACTATTAATTTAAAAAATAATATATTATATAACTCGCAGCAGAATGCGAAGAGTTGGAGGCTATATCACATGAAATTTCAGATCCAGCGAGATCGACTGGTTGATGGCGTTAATGACGTGATCAAAGCAGTATCATCAAGAACGGCAATTCCAATTTTAAGTGGTATCAAAATTACTGCACACGATGAAGGCATCACACTGACTGGCAGTGACTCAGATATTTCAATTGAATCTTTTATTCCAAAAGAAGAAGATGGAAAAGAGATTGTAAATGTTGAGAAAACCGGCGGGATCGTTTTACAGGCCAAGTTCTTTGAAAGTATTGTTAAAAAGCTTCCGCTTGATACAGTTGAAATTGAAGTACATTCTCATCTTCAGACAGTCATTCGTTCTGGTAAATCAGAGTTCAACCTAAATGGCCAGGACGTATCAGAATATCCGCGTCTGCCTGAAATTGAAGAAGACAGTGTACTGAAAATCCCTACAAACCTTTTAAAAACAATGATCAGACAAACAGTTTTTGCAGTGTCCGCGTCAGAAACACGCCCTATCTTGACAGGTGTAAACTGGACTGTGGAAGATGGTATCCTGAACTGTGTTGCAACAGACAGCCACCGTCTGGCGATGCGCAAAGCGCCGATTAACGGTGGAAATGGAGAACCTTATAAAGCAGTGATTCCAGGTAAAAGCCTGAATGAACTGAATAAGATTCTTGATGACACGGCGGATGAAACTGAAATCGTGATGACTGAAAACCAGGTTCTTTTCCGTGCGAAACACGTTTTATTCTTCTCGCGTTTACTGGAGGGGAATTATCCAGATACATCACGTCTTGTACCTTCAGAAAGTAAAACGGAGATGACAATCGGCGGTAAGGATTTCCTTCAGGCGATTGATCGTGCCTCTCTTTTAGCGAGAGAAGAAAGAAACAATGTCGTAAAGCTGAACATCAGTGACGAAGGCAATGTTCAGATTTCATCGAACACGCCTGAGATCGGAAAAGTTGTGGAAGAAGTTCACAGCGATGCAACGACTGGGGAAGAATTGACGATTTCATTCAGCGCAAAATATATGATGGATGCGCTGAAGGTACTTGAAGGTGCTGAAACGAATATTCAGTTTACCGGTGCAATGAGACCTTTCGTGCTTCGTCCAACTGGTGATGATTCTATTTTGCAGCTGATCACACCTGTAAGAACGTACTAACATATTAAGCAAAGCAGCCGGATTCCTTAGGCAGGAGTCCGGTTTTCGCCATTTTTAAAGCATGAGGTTTCCTTTGTTTTCAGGGCCTGTTTGGGGTAAAATAAAAGGATAAGCCAATCTGGAAAGAAGTGATGAATATGACTGAAAAAATTACGATTCAGACTGAATATATTACGCTGGGGCAATTTTTGAAATTAGCGAATGTGATTCAAAGCGGAGGTATGGCGAAATGGTTCCTCGGCGAGCACGATGTATTTATTAATGATGAGCAGGACCAGCGCAGAGGACGTAAGCTGCGTGACGGCGATGAGATTTTCATCCCTGAAGTAGGTAAGTATCAAGTAAAATCGGAAGGGTAGCAGCATGCACATTGAGCAGCTTAAGCTTACTCACTATCGAAATTATGAGGGGCTGACACTATCTTTTGATAACAATGTCAACGTAATCCTCGGAGAAAACGCCCAGGGCAAGACAAACGTCATGGAGTCCATTTATGTCCTGGCGATGGCAAAATCGCATAGAACGTCAAATGATAAAGATTTGATACAATGGAATGAAGAGTATGCTAAAATAGAAGGTAGAGTGATGAAGCAGCACGGTGCGCTTCCCTTGGAACTTGTGATTTCAAAAAAAGGGAAGAAAGCAAAAGTCAATCACCTTGAACAATCAAAACTTAGCCGCTATGTCGGCCATATGAATGTTGTTATGTTTGCGCCCGAAGATCTCCACCTTGTAAAGGGGAGCCCTCAAGTAAGGCGTCGTTTTATTGATATGGAGATTGGCCAGGTTTCAGCTGTCTATTTACATGACAGCAGCCTTTACCAGAAGATTCTGCTTCAGCGAAATCACTATCTGAAACAGTTGCAGTCAAGAAGGCAGACAGATCAGACCATGCTGGAAGTATTAACTGACCAGTTTGTAGAGATGGCTGCCAGAATTGTTGTGCGCCGTTTTCAATATTTAAAGCTTTTGCAGGAATGGGCGGAACCGATTCATAAAGGAATCTCACGGGGGCTTGAAGCACTTGAAGTCGTGTACAAGCCATCTGTTCAGGTAACAGCAGCGCATAACCAGCAGGAAGTTGAGAATATCTTCCGTGAAAAGCTGGAATCAGTCCGGCAAAGAGAGATTGAACGCGGCGTTACATTGGCAGGGCCACATCGTGATGATTTGCAGTTTTTGGTGAATGGTCATGACGTCCAGACATTCGGCTCACAGGGTCAGCAGCGGACCACCGCCCTTTCAATCAAGTTAGCTGAGATTGAATTGATCCATGCGGAGATCGGGGAATATCCGATTCTGCTTCTGGATGATGTACTGTCGGAACTGGATGATTACCGCCAGTCCCATTTACTGAATACGATTCAGGGCAAAGTACAGACCTTTGTAACGACCACTAGCGTGGAAGGGATTGACCATCAGACACTGAACGAAGCGACAACATTTATTGTCGAAGATGGTGTGATGAAAAAAACTGGAGGGGGCTGACCCGAGATGTATGTGCATATTGGGGAGGACGCAATGGTTAGAATGAATGATATCGTGGCGATTATGGATGTACAGGCAGCAGAAGACTCTCTGATCATGGAGCAGTTTATGAAAGATAACGACAACGGCATCGTTGATCTCTGTCAATCAGCCTGTAAATCAATTGTCATCACTGATTTCAAGGTTTATTTATCCCCATTGTCCTCAGCAACCTTGAAAAAAAGAGCGGAAAAAATGAGCAGGCCTTTAGGCCGTAAGTAATAGAAAGTGCAGGTGAGATCGCGTGGCAACAGAAGATACAAAAATCCAAGCCTATGATGAGAATCAGATACAGGTGCTTGAAGGTCTTGAAGCAGTAAGAAAGCGTCCGGGAATGTATATCGGATCAACTGCCTCGAGAGGACTTCACCACCTGGTGTGGGAAATTGTTGATAATAGTATTGATGAGGCACTGGCAGGCCACTGTGACAAAATTTCAATCAGAATCACAGAAGATAACTGGATTGAAGTTGAAGATAACGGACGTGGAATTCCGGTCGGTAATCATGAAAAGATGGGCCGCCCGGCTGTTGAAGTCATCATGACTGTGCTGCACGCCGGAGGTAAATTCGGCGGTGGCGGTTACAAGGTTTCCGGCGGTCTTCACGGCGTTGGGGCATCTGTCGTTAACGCTTTATCTGAAGAACTGCAGGTATATGTCCATCGTGATGGAAAAGTCTATAACCAGGTTTACAGACAGGGTGTGCCTCAGTTCGATTTGAAAGTGATCGGTGAAACGGACCATACAGGAACGGTTACCCGATTCAAAGCAGATACAGAAATTTTTACTGAGACGACTGAATATGAATTTGATACGCTTGCAAACCGAGTAAGAGAGCTGGCTTTCTTAAATCGCGGACTTACACTTGAAATAGAAGATCAGCGTGAAAAGGATGAAGAAGGAAACAATATCCTTAAGCGTTTTTATTATGAAGGCGGTATTAAGTCATATGTAGAGCACTTGAACCGTACGAAAGAAGTGATCCACCCTGAGCCTGTATTTCTTGAAGGGGAAAAGGATGGCATTTCCATCGAAATCTCTATGCAGTACAACCAGGGCTATTCAAGCAATATTTATTCTTTTGCAAATAATATCAACACGTACGAGGGCGGAACGCATGAATCAGGGTTCAGGACTGCTCTTACACGCGTGATTAATAATTATGCTTCACGAAATAACCTGTTGAAGGATGCAGACGGTAACCTTTCAGGTGAAGACGTGCGGGAAGGTCTGACAGCGATTGTTTCAATCAAGCATCCGGACCCTCAGTTTGAAGGACAGACGAAAACGAAGCTTGGTAACTCAGAAGCAAGAACGATTACAGATCAGCTGTTTTCAGAGCACTTCACGAAATTTTTGATGGAAAATCCTCAGGTTGCACGCCAGATCGTTGATAAAGGTTCTATGGCAGCGCGTGCCCGTATGGCGGCGAAAAAAGCACGTGAGCTGACGCGCAGAAAGAGTGCGCTTGAAGTATCAAGTCTTCCGGGTAAGCTGGCTGACTGTTCTTCAAGAGATCCTCACATCAGTGAAATTTATGTCGTGGAGGGGGACTCTGCCGGTGGTTCAGCCAAGCAGGGCCGTGACCGTCACTTCCAGGCGATTCTTCCGCTGCGTGGTAAGATCATCAACGTTGAAAAAGCGCGTCTTGATAAAATCTTATCGAATAATGAAATCCGTGCCATCATTACGGCACTTGGAACAGGAATCGGCGAGGACTTTGATATTTCCAAAGCCCGTTATCATAAGGTTGTCATCATGACAGATGCCGATGTCGATGGTGCGCACATCCGTACACTGCTGCTGACATTCCTATACCGCTATATGCGTCAGATTATTGAGGCAGGCTATATCTACATCGCTCAGCCGCCACTTTATAAAATTACGCAGGGTAAAACGATACGGTATGCCTATACTGAACGTGAAATGAATCGCATCTTATCAGAAATGTCGCCAACACCAAAGCCCGGCTTACAGCGCTATAAGGGTCTTGGAGAGATGAATCCTACCCAGCTGTGGGAAACAACGATGGACCCTGAATCACGTACGATGCTTCAGGTGAGTCTGAAAGATGCAATCGAAGCAGACGAAACATTCGAAATCCTGATGGGCGACAAAGTAGAACCGCGCAGACTGTTTATCGAAGAAAACGCTGCTTATGTAAAAAATCTGGACGTATAACTTTTATAAATGCGGAGGGGTAGGCTGTCCTATCCCTTCTTCCATTTCGTTTTGTAAAGATAAAAAGTGAGATTTCACAGCTGATGATTGAAGTGCAGGGCGGTGACTCCTGCGGAAAAACGATCGTGAAAGACCCCGGAAGGCAGTGGTTTTCTGCCTGACCTGAGCGTTCGTCCGCGGAAAGCATCCGCCCGGAACGGAAATCAGAAGCCAACTTTACAGAGCCAGTCTTTAGAACAGAGTGATTTGTAGGGAATAGGAGGTTTTTCTGTTATGGCTGAAACGCCGAATTCGAATGTTCATGAAATTAATATTAGTCAGGAAATGCGTACATCTTTTATGGATTATGCGATGAGCGTAATCGTATCACGTGCACTTCCTGATGTAAGAGACGGCCTAAAGCCGGTTCACCGTCGTATCCTGTATGCGATGAATGACCTCGGTATGACGTCTGATAAAGCATATAAAAAATCTGCCCGTATCGTCGGTGAAGTAATCGGTAAGTACCACCCGCACGGTGACTCTGCCGTATACGACACCATGGTTCGTATGGCGCAGGATTTCAGCTATCGTTATATGCTCGTTGACGGTCACGGAAACTTCGGTTCTGTCGACGGTGACGCAGCAGCGGCGATGCGTTATACAGAAGCAAGAATGTCGAAGATTTCAATGGAAATTCTTCGTGACATTAATAAAGATACAATCGACTACCGTGATAACTATGATGGTTCTGAACGTGAGCCGGTCGTTCTGCCATCACGCTTTCCAAACCTTCTTGTAAATGGTTCAAGCGGAATTGCAGTCGGAATGGCAACCAATATTCCGCCTCATCAGCTTGGAGAAGTCATCGATGGCTTGCTTGCCTTCAGTGAGCACCCAGAAATTACAATCGGTGAACTGATGGAGTATATTCCAGGACCGGACTTCCCTACAGGTGCACTCATTCTCGGACGAAGCGGTATTCGCCGTGCGTACGAAACAGGACGCGGTTCTGTTGTCCAGCGTGCTAAGGTGGAGATTGAACAGAAAGCCAATGGCCGGGAAACGATTCTTGTCCATGAGCTTCCATACCAGGTCAACAAGGCGAAGCTGATTGAAAAAATTGCAGAACTGGTTCGCGATAAGAAAATTGACGGCATTACAGATTTACGTGATGAGTCTGACCGTACCGGTATGCGTATTGTGATTGAAGTGCGACGTGACGCTAATGCAAACGTACTGTTGAACAACCTTTACAAGCAAACCTCCCTTCAGACAAGTTTTGGGATTAATATGCTGGCACTTGTTGACGGCCACCCGAAAGTATTAAATCTTAAAGAAGCACTGCATTATTACTTAGAACACCAAAAAGTTGTCATTCGACGCAGAACAGAATTTGAACTGCGTAAAGCAGAAGCACGCGCACATATTTTAGAAGGTTTGCGCATTGCGCTTGATCATATCGACCAAATCATCGCATTGATTCGTGGTTCACAGACGACTGATCTTGCAAGAGAAGGACTGATGGAACAGTTCAGCCTTTCTGAAAAGCAGTCTCAGGCCATTCTTGATATGCGTCTTCAGCGTCTGACAGGACTTGAACGCGATAAAATCGAAGAAGAGTATCAGGCACTTGTTGAATTGATTAAAGAATTGAAAGAAATTCTTGCCAATGAATCACGTGTGCTTGAAATCATTCGTGAAGAGCTGCTTGAAGTAAAAGAGCGCTTCAACGACAAACGCCGTACTGAAATTACAGTAGGCGGAGCAGAAATGATTGAAGATGAAGATCTGATTCCGAAAGAAAACCTGATTATCACCCTTACACATAACGGTTATATCAAGCGTCTTCCGGCTTCGACATACCGAACGCAAAAGCGTGGAGGCAGAGGGATACAGGGAATGGGCACGAATGATGACGACTTCGTTGAACATCTGCTGACGACTTCAACCCATGACACCATCCTGTTCTTTTCAAATAAAGGAAAAGTGTATCGTTCGAAAGGGTATGAAATCCCTGAATTCAGCCGGACAGCGAAAGGTCTGCCGCTGGTCAACCTGCTTGAGGTAGATAAAGATGAAACCATCAATGCGATGATTCGTGTAGAAGAGTTTGATGAGAATTCTTATTTCTTCTTTACGACGAAACGCGGTGTTTCCAAGCGTACACCGGCGACTGACTTTGCTAACATCCGAAACAACGGACTGATTGCGATTAATCTCCGTGATGATGATGAGCTGATTTCGGTTAAATATACTGATGGTGAACGCGAAATTATTATCGGTACTAAGAATGGTCTGATGATTCGCTTCCCGGAAACAGATATCAGATCAATGGGCCGTACAGCAGGCGGAGTGCGGGGCATCAGGCTGAATCAGGATGATATCGTGGTTGGAATGGAAATACTCGGCGAAGGAAACGATATTCTTGTCGTAACAGAAAATGGTTACGGGAAGCGTACGCCTGAAGCTGAATACCGCGTGCAGTCACGAGGCGGTAAAGGGATTAAAACATGTAACATTACAGAGAAAAACGGCCGTTTAGTTGCTGTAAAAGCAGTGTCCGGTGAAGAGGATATCATGATCATTACAGCGCATGGTGTTCTGATCAGAATGGACGTAGAAGGTATTTCACAGACAGGCAGAAGCACACAGGGTGTGAAGCTGATCCGTCTTGGTGAAGAAGAACTCGTTGCAACTGTCACGCGTATTGAAAAAGAAGAAGAGCTTGATGAAGCAGTTGAAGATATGGAAGAGCACGGAGAATCTCCGGATGCACAACCGGATTCTTCAGATACAGATACAGATACAGAAGAATAAGTTTTTAAAAGAAAGCAGGAAAAAAACCCCTGCTTTCTTTTTTTTATGTGATAAAATGATTAAAAAGAACTAGAAGTTAGGAGGTGTGTCTCAGTGAGAGTAAGCGTATATGATTTAACGGAAGGATGCAAAATTGCTGAGAATGTGATGGGTTTAACCACTCAACCGATTGTAAAAAAAGGAACTGAGCTTAGCGCCATTCACCTTGAAGCGCTGAAAGCTTTTAATATTCAGCAGGTTGAAGTTTTTTCAAAGCTGGCAGATGGCAGTGATTTGGACGCTGAACCTGTTCGTGAAGGGGCAATTGAACCATCTGAAAAATTTGAAGCACAGCCGTTTAAAAAACAATACATAGAATTGATTAATTATTATAATGGTGTCTTTAATGCATGGCAATCTGGTGGAAAGTTAGATATCGTTGCTTTAAAAAGCAGACTGATGCCGCTTTTAAGACAGTCTTCAAAAGACAAAAGCATCATTTACCAGCTTCACCGCTGGTCGGAAGCTAAAAATTATATTGCGCATCATTCGGTATCTACTGCGATTATCAGTTATCTGCTTGCTGAAAAAGCAGGATACGATCAGGGAGGTTGTATGCAGTTCGCTGTAGCAGGCATCTTAACTGACACCGGCATGGCAAAAATGCCTATTTCCATTTTAAAAAAATCAGGTGCGCTCAATCAGGAAGAAGCAACAGAAATCCGTAAGCATCCGTTATACAGCTATCAGTATGTCATGGACAGTCCGCTGTTAAGAAATGAAATGAAATCAGCAATCCTTCAGCATCATGAGCGTCTTGACGGGAGCGGCTATCCAAAAGGCAGCAGAGGCAGCGAGGTTTCACGTTCATCCCAGGTGCTTGCACTCGCAGACGTATTTCATGCCATGACGTCAGAACGGCTTTACCGCGCAAAAAAATCACCATTTAAAGCGCTGGAAGTCATATGGGAAGATGAAATGGGCAAATTTGATATTGCGCTGTTAAAAGCCCTTCAGGAAATTGTAGGCGGGCTGGCAACAGGCACACGCGTTATATTGTCTGATGAGCGGACAGCAGAAGTCATTTTCACACAGCCGCAGCACTTGTTAAGACCTATCGTAAAGGCGGCAGGGACAGAAGAAATGATAGATCTGTCAAAAGAACGGAAGCTATATATTGAACAGGTTATTTCTTAATTGAAATAACCTTTTTTATATGGCTGCTTATAAAGGGGGCTGCTGATCTCCGTCTGAAGCGGAGCGGAACCATTCCAATAGATAAAACATTTTCATTAAAAATTAATTTTGAATTGAACAAATTGAATAACTTAAACGTATAACCAATACAAACAAGAAAAGGAGGGGCGGTATGAGCAGGGATCGAACGGAGCAGCTGAGTGAGTGGCTGCATGACAACTATTCATTTTTATATGCTTACCTTGTGAAGCTGACACTGCATCCGGCTGAAGCGGAAGATCTTGCGCAGGATACAGTCATTCGCTGTATCGAACGATTCTCGCAGTTCCGTCAGGAGAAATCTTCCTTTTCAACGTGGATGATCCAGATCGCAACCAACTTATGGCTGGATAAAAAACGCAGAAAAAAACGGGAGCAGCATTACTTGAATAAGCAGCAGCTTGAATGGCAGCTGGGAGAAGGTATTGGAATAGAAGTTGCCGAGGCACTCAGAACACTTAAAGATCATCACAGGATCCCAGTCGTTCTAAAATATTATTACGGATATTCTTATGAAGAAATGGCAGTTATCTGCAGCGTTTCAATTGGGACTATAAAATCCCGACTGCATCACGCAATGGCAAAATTAAGAAAGGAGCTGGAAGATGATGAAGGACAAAACGGAAGAAAAATTGATCAAAGGTCTTCAGGCGTTTGATCGGCTTGAGAAATCAGCGCCTCCGCGTGAATCATTCAACCTGATGATCAATGAAATCAGGCAGCGGCAGAAAAGAGAACTCATCTGGTTTATGGTGGCTGCATTATTCATTGTATCGATCACTGTATTAATTCTGATTAATGAACCGATTTTATATGCAGCAGGCCAGCTTCTGTTCTTAATGGTTGCAGGGATCGTTGTGTACGTAAGAAAAAGCAGGGTGAAGCAACATGAATGATGTGAACCCACTGCTTTTTATATTGATTGTCTGTCTGCTGATTGCTCAAAGTACATTTTTATTTACTGATGCAAGAAAACGCGGGCATGCAAAGTGGTTCTGGGGAGTCTGGGGAATGATTCAGACACCAATGCCACTGTTGTTTTATCTGCTATGGTCACGTGTACTGCAATCATATTTTCAAAAAAGGAGAGAAAATAAATGGATGGAGTAAATTTCGCCATCATTGCGCCGCTTGCTTTTATTAATGTCATTCTGGCAGTGATAGCATTAGTTGATTTATTCAAAAGACCCTCTGTTAATGGTCCCAAATGGGTCTGGGCACTGGTTATTATCGTCATCAATCTGATAGGTCCGATTTTATATTTCGTATTTGGCAGAAGGGATAACTAAATGATTACAGTTAACGAACTGACAAAAACATACGGTTCAGTTACGGCAGTTGATCAGCTTTCTTTCAGTTTAAAACCCGGAAGAACGACAGCATTGGTCGGTCCTAATGGAGCCGGAAAAACAACTGCCCTTCATATGATCAGCGGATTGTCCTCACCGACAAAAGGCAGCATTCAATTTGATCATCAGCCGGCAGATCCACGGGAATATATCGGATTTCTGCCGCAGTACCCTTCATTCTATAGTTGGATGACAGCAAAAGAGTACCTCGTTCTTGCAGGGAGACTTGGAAAAAAGTCAAAACAGGAAACAGTGATAAAAGCAGATGAACTGCTTGAGAGAGTCGGGCTTTCAGCACACGCCGGCAAAAAAATCGGTGGATTCTCAGGAGGCATGAAGCAGCGTCTCGGGATTGCCCAGGCACTCATTCACAGTCCGAAGATTCTTCTGCTGGACGAACCTGTTTCAGCACTCGATCCGGCAGGCAGAAAAGAAGTCATGACACTGTTAAAAGAATTAAAAAAGGAAATGACGATTTTATATTCTACTCACGTCCTTCATGATGCACAGGTATTATGCGATGACGTACTAATGATGAATCAGGGAAAGAAAGTGCTGTTTGATTCAATTGATCGTGTCTATTTACAATACGAGCGTCCTGAAATGGTCTTACGTGCTGATCAGCCTCTTCTCGAATGGGGTAAATCATTTGGTGAAAGACATCCTGGTCTATTAATAGAGATAAGTGAAAACACAGCAGTGATTAAAGGGAAAGAAACCGCTGAACTCCGAAAAATCATTCTTGAGGAAGCACTGACCTATCAGCTGCCTCTTCGCTCACTTGAAGTCGGTACAGCTTCACTTGAAGATGTCTTCCACGAGGTGATGAAAAAATGAGCGTACTATTCAAAAAGGAAATGCTTGAAATGGCTAGAAGCTATAAATGGGTCTGGATGCCGCTTGTCTTTATTGCGCTTGGCATCATGCAGCCTCTGACCAGTTATTATCTCCCTGATATCCTTGAAGAGTTTGGCGGTCTTCCTGAAGGTGCGGTATTTGAAATCCCTCTCCCGGGTTCCGAGCAGGTTTTCGCAGAAACGCTAGGTCAGTTTTCACAGATTGGTGTATTTGTAGTCGTACTTGCATTGATGGGGTCACTTGCAGGAGAGCGTTCGAGCGGGACGGCCATTATGATACTCGCTAAGCCTGTTTCCCATGCCAGTTACTTTTTAGCTAAATGGGCAGCGGGTATGCTCCTTGCAATCGTTTCATATCTTACTGGAGCGGCTGCAGCACTTTATTATATTTTTTTACTATTTGACCCAATTGCATTTGAGCAGGTTCTGTTATCTTCACTATTTTATATGATGTGGCTGTTATTCACGGTCACATTGGTATTGTTTTTAAGTACATGTTTGAAAAGGAGTGCAGCTGTGGCAGGAGCAGGATTGGTCATATTAATCGTTCTTGCGTTAGCATCCTCTATTTTTGTAGAACCTATGATGTGGACGCCTGGTCATTTACTGGCGCTTTCAAACCTGGCAATTCAGAGTGAAATGCTTGATGGTCTATGGAAGGCAGTGATCAGCACAATCGTTGTGTGTGCAGTAATGGTTAGTGGGGCAATCGGCTATTTGAAACGGAGAGAGTGGGTGCAGGGATAATGATTTTGCGTCTGATAGCCGGTAAAGGTGTCAGGCGTTTTTCTATTGATTTGGATGACACGAAAATTGTGATAAATAATCTAAATTAATAGTCTTTTTCAAAAGTCTTGCGTTTGTACAAAGTCCCATGATATATTATTCCTCGTTGCTTCAACAGCGCAGCAAACAATTGAATGACAAAGCGAAAAAGTTTTTCAAAAAAGTGATTGACTTAAAACGCTGAAAGATGTTATGATATATTGGTCGCTTGAGAGAGCAACGCCGCGTTTCTTCCTTATAAAGAAGTGAAGCGGAAAGAAGTACTTGAACCTTGAAAACTAAACAACCAAACGTCAACGTTTAAGATTTTAAGTCTTTT
>NZ_SORX01000034.1 GCF_004405125.1 Jeotgalibacillus salarius | reverse complement strand
ACCCACGAATGCCGGAACCACAATCCGGTGCGTTAACCACTTCGCCACAATCGCCGTAATGAAATTTTAAAATTGGCAGGGGCAGTAGGAATCGAACCCACACCGGAGGTTTTGGAGACCTCTGTTCTACCTTTAAACTATGCCCCTATGAATGGTGGAGGGGGGCAGATTCGAACTGCCGAACCCGAAGGAGCGGATTTACAGT
>NZ_SORX01000033.1 GCF_004405125.1 Jeotgalibacillus salarius | reverse complement strand
ACCCCTGTCGGTTTTCAAGACCGATCCCTTCAGCCAGACTTGGGTATTCCTCCGTATAGAACAAACAAATTGGTGGACCTTGCAGGACTCGAACCTGCGACCGGACGGTTATGAGCCGTCTGCTCTAACCAGCTGAGCTAAAGGTCCTTTATTATATTGGTGGCGGCAGAGGGGATCGAACCCCCGACCTCACGGGTATGAACCGTACGCTC
>NZ_SORX01000032.1 GCF_004405125.1 Jeotgalibacillus salarius | reverse complement strand
GAGCTATCGGCTGTTAACCGATCGGTCGTAGGTTCGAGTCCTACCTGTGGAGCCACGGAGAGCTGTCCGAGAGGTCGAAGGAGCACGATTGGAAATCGTGTAGACGGCTACCGCTGTCTCAAGGGTTCGAATCCCTTGCTCTCCGCCATTGCTATCCTGGCCCGTTGGTCAAGCGGTTAAGACACCGCCCTTTCACGGCGGTAACACGGGTT
>NZ_SORX01000031.1 GCF_004405125.1 Jeotgalibacillus salarius | reverse complement strand
GCGCAGCTGACGAATACTAATCGATCGAGGACTTAACCAAAATAGGTGATTCTCGTAACATCTCTTACATTGATGTCGTATCCAGTTTTGAGAGAACGAATTTTTTCGTTTTTTCTACAAACCTGTTGTTGTATTTAGCAATGGAAACTTGGTATAATAGTTTTTGTTCCAAGTTAAGCAGATAGTCTAGTGATGACAGCGAAGAGGTCACACCCGTTCCCATGCCGAACACGGAAG
>NZ_SORX01000030.1 GCF_004405125.1 Jeotgalibacillus salarius | reverse complement strand
GAACACCACCTTGCCAAGGTGGGGGTCGCGAGTTCGAATCTCGTCTTCCGCTCCAAGATTACTATTATTATATCTGCCTTAGCCGGGGTGGCGGAATTGGCAGACGCACAGGACTTAAAATCCTGCGGTGGGTTTCCACCGTGCCGGTTCGAGTCCGGCCCTCGGCACCATTCAGTTTTATAAAGCTTCATTGCGCCCGTAGCTCAATTGGATAGAGCGTTTGACTACGGATCAAGAGGTTAGGGGT
>NZ_SORX01000003.1:184127-418296 GCF_004405125.1 Jeotgalibacillus salarius | reverse complement strand
GGTACGTACGGTGGTGTGAGAGGTCGGGGAATGAAAATTCCCCTCCTACTCGATTCGTTAGAGCCTTTTTCAATTATTGGATTGTCGTTTTAAAAATTCCCAGTTGATTTTCCTGTGAGATATCATTCACAATCTCCTGTATGTGTTTTTCAGCAGCTTCTTTTGCTTTTGGGATTTCTGATAAATCTATTGTAATTGATTTATTTTCAAAGCTATATATTGAAAAGCCGTATGTTCCGGTAGGGGTGTATCCCTCTTGTTTTAGCTTTTCGGTTATTTGAACTTGTAATTTGCTTTGGCTTATATCGTCAATAATATTATTGGCTTCTTCTGTTTGTTTGACCGCAGAGTCTTTGGATTCAGCTGAATGTTGAGAATTATCATAGAAGAACGTTGTGCTAATGATGGCTAAAACGCTTATCAAAATAAGCCCTGGAATTATTTTTTTCAAATCACTTACCTTCTGGCGTTCTTAAAGTAAGCTATGAATAGAAAATTCGTTTTATTCTATATGTAAAAGCCCCAAAAAAACTCCCTATCCGCAATAAAAACGGATAGGGAGAAAGCTTTTCTATTATTGAATGTCACTAATCTTCACAACTGCCTTACCAAGATTCTTCCCTTCAAACAAATCAAGAAAAGCATCAACTGTATGATCAAAGCCTTCTGTTACAGTTTCCTCATACTTCAGTTTTCCTTCACCAAGCCAGCCTGCAAGTGCTTCTGCGCCTTCTTTGAAGCGTGAAGTATAGTTGCCGACAGTAAAGCCCTGCATGAGAGAGCTTGTCTTGATCAGATAGCCCTGAACACGTGGTCCCATGTCCCGTTCAGCTTTATTATATCCTGAGATTGCTCCGCAGACAGGAATTCGGGCAAAGTTGTTCAGAAGCGGTAATACAGCATCGCCGATTTCTCCGCCAACGTTTTCAAAATATACGTCAATGCCATCAGGACAGTTTTCTTTCAGTGCTTTATAGACATTTTCCGTTTTGTAATTAATTGCAGCATCAAAGCCAAGCTCATCCTTCAGGTAGCTGATTTTTTCATCAGAGCCTGCAATCCCAACGACGCGTGCCCCTTTGAGTTTAGCGATTTGTCCCACTACAGAACCAACCGCGCCGGCAGCGCCTGATACAACCACGGTTTCGCCTTCTTTAGGCTTACCGATATCAAGCAGGCCGAAGTAGGCAGTCAGGCCAGTCATGCCAAGTACGCTAAGATAAGCTGATGCAGGGGCCTGCTTGTGATCGACTTTACGGACTTCATTGTCTTTTACAACTGAATATTCCTGCCAGCCAAGTGATCCGATGACAACGTCACCTTTTGAAAAACGGTCTGATTTTGATTCTTCAACCTGGCCAATGACAGCACTTGAAAGTACTTCATCTAACTTAAATGGTTCAATATAAGATTTTCCTTCGTTCATTCTGCCGCGCAAATAAGGGTCAACTGAAATGTAGACTGTGCGGATCAATACCTCACCCTGTTCAGGTGAACCGATTGGTGCTTCTACTAACTTGAAATCGTCATGTGTCGGTGTTCCTTTCGGGCGGTTAATTAAGTGAATTGTTTTTTGCATCGTCTAATCCCTCCAATAAATGTATATGTATAATACCCACATTGTAACGCGGTTGAACATTTAGAGATAATGATCTGCTTTACCAGTCAGCTTTGGTTCTGCTGCTTTGCTTTCTTATCAGCTTCAATTGCTTTATCAAGTTTATCCATACTGAACAGCCAGAGAATTGATACACCGACTAAATAGATTGCGATGATTGAGAGTGCATCACTCATTGATTCTGAGAGTGGGACTCCGTTTAAATACTGCATTGTGATGTATGCAAAGAAGTAAAGAATTGGTCCAATAATATGGAATGTAGCATAGATTAGTTTTTTGGGGTTCATGTTATCCCTCCGTTTCTAGTAACTACGATTTGCAACAAAAAAAGTTACACATTCATCCAAATTAATGCCAATTCTATATTCATAAATCTGATTCGAACGTTCATAAAGGATAGCATTTCATTTGAAAGTTGGATATGATAACCATATGCAGATTTTTCTGTTAATTAAAAAGTGAGGAGGATTTCAATGAATGCACCTATAGCAAAGCGCGTACCTTTTACGCACGATATACATAACGATATCCGGGAGGATCATTACTACTGGATGAAAGATAAGACGAATCCTGAGGTTGTTTCTTACCTGGAAGAGGAGAACAAGTATTTTAGTGAAGTGATGAAGCCACTTGAGCAGAAGACGAATGAGATCTTTGAAGGTATGGTTGCACGCGTGCCTGAGTCTGAAGAGAAGGTACCTGTTCAAAATGGACAGTATTTTTATTATTCACGGGAGCAAAAGGATAAGCAGTATCCGATTTATGCGCGTAAAAGAGTTGAGAGCCGTGAGCTTTTGGATCAGGAGGAAGAGGAAGTCATTCTTGATTTAAATTTGCTTGCAGGTGATGACGACTATTTAAGTGTGACGCTGCAGCGTTTGAATGAGGAGCAGACGAAGCTTGCGTATCTTGACAACCGTGATGGTTCAGACCGTTATACCATTTACATAAAAGACTTGAAAACGGGCGATCTACTTTCTGATCGAATTGAGAATGTATATATTTTCGGCAGCATGGAGTGGAGCCAGTGCGGAAAATACATTTTCTATGTGACGGTTGATGACATGCAGCGTCCTTATCGTGTGTGGCGACATGAGGTCGGCAGTACTGAGGGTGATGAACTTTTATATGAAGAGCAGGAAGTGACTTTTGCGTTATTTATTTCGAAAACGCAAAGCGGCAAGTACATCACCGTACACTCAAGTTCAACGATGACAGAAGAGGTTCGTCTGATTGATTCAGAAAAACCGCTATCACCTATTCAGTTGGTTGACGAGCGCCGCAGAGGAATTAAGTATGACGTGGATCACTGGGGAGAGGACCTGCTGATTCTGACAAATGAAAATGCTTTAAATTTTAAGCTGCTTCGTTGTCCGGTCTCAGATCTTTCTCGTCGTGAGGAAGTCATTCCATATGATGAAAACCGTTATCTTCAGGTGGTATATCCGACAAAAAACAAACTTTTCGTACTCGGACGTGAGAATGGTCTGACGCAGATTTGGGTGCTTGAACATAACGAACTGCAGCAGCTTGAGTGGGATGAGCCGCTTTATACACTGTCTATTGTAGGTGGTCAAAGCTACGATTCTGATGAACTTTTAATTGAATACGAATCACTTTTAACACCGGATACCACATACAGCCTGCAGATTGCCACAGGTGAAAAACAGGCGATTCACACAGCAGCAGTCAACGGAGAATATGACCCGGAAGCATACAATCAGCACCAGCTGTGGGCGACTGCAAAAGATGGCGTCAAAGTGCCATTGATGGTCAGCTATAAAAAAGGTGCAATAGATGACGGTCCTGCACCACTTATTCTGACTGGGTATGGATCCTATGGGATGGACAGCAACCCATACTTCAACGCTTATCGCCTGCCGCTTTTAGATAAAGGGGTTGTATTCGTGACAGCTCAGGTGCGCGGTGGCGGTGAAATGGGCAGACACTGGTATGAAAATGGAAAAACGCAGCACAAGCTCAATTCATTTACGGACTTTATTGATGCTGCACGCTTCTTAATTGAAGAAGGGTATACAACAGCTGATCAGATGGCTGCACGCGGTGGCAGTGCAGGCGGATTACTTGTAGGGGCTGTGTCGAATATGGCAGGGGACCTTTTCAAAGTGATCGTACCTGAAGTGCCGTTTGTGGACGTGCTCACAACGATGCTTGATGACACGATTCCATTAACAACGCTGGAGTGGGATGAGTGGGGTAACCCGCAGAGGGAAGAGGATTATACGTATATGAAATCCTACAGCCCGTATGACAATGTGGAAGAAAAAGAATATCCGCACATGTATATCACAACCGGTCTGAACGATCCGCGCGTTGCTTACTGGGAGCCGGCGAAATGGGTAGCCAGACTGCGTACGAAGAAAACAGACGACAACACGCTCGTGCTCAAAACCAATATGGGAGCTGGGCACTTTGGTGCGTCAGGCAGGTTTGATCATTTGAAAGAAGCGGCTGAGTGTTATGCGTTTATTATGGATAAGATTGGTGTGGAGTGAAGTTTGGGACAGATCCAGACTGCAGGGAAGGCAAGGGGTCAGACCCTTGCTTTCCCTTTTAATAACGCTTCGACAGCACCACGAAAGAAATAAAAACAGTACTGATCGTCAACGCTGTGAGCAGGCTGACGGTTTGGTAGCCATCCAGCATAAAACCTTCAAATTGAAACAACATTAAAACACGAGCATGTATCCCATAATAAATATGTAGCTGAAAAACATACCGCGTTCCTTAATCTTCTTAGACCGTTCATCATTTTCCTTAAATTGTGGATATAGATAAGAAAGACAAAAGCACATAACCGTCGTTCCTATATAAACGAATTCATGACCAACAAAAAAGTTGCCTGATGCAATGGAAACAACGTTGATTAATATCCCAAATGAAAGAAACACCAGTCCAAATATGAAAAACGTCTTTCTCCCAGCTTTACTGCTCATCTGCATATTAAAATCCTCCAAACATTCTATTTCTCTTCATCTTCCAGCAAAAAAACCTCTTCAACATACGTGTCAAAGCACCTTGCGATCTGGATCGCAAGCGGCAGTGAAGGATTATAGCGACCTTTTTCAATCGAAATAATGGTCTGCCTCGAAACCCCAAGCATTTCTGCTATCTGTTCCTGAGAAATGCTATTTTTCTGCCGTAATTCTTTCATACGATTTTTCATACGCCACATTCCCCTCTATTCATGAGTATAATGTAAAGTTCGCTTTACGTAAAGCGACCTTTACATTTATTTTATGATTCGATTCTTTTTTACCATAGTCACTCAAATATTGTGAAAAATCCGGAGGAGTTGACGAATGAGTTGTAGAATAGTGAAAGAGGTATAAGAACATAAGGAATGAAGGAGTTAATCCATGAATATTCAATTCACTGAAGTAAAAGAAGGCAGCCATACGGTTCTTCCTTCTTTCTCATTTGATGCCGGACTTACTGGAATCTATACAGATATTAAACGGACCCAGGTCATTATGAATCAGTTAAAGCCTGCAGGCTATCTCCACTTTAACAACGATGGGCTTGCTCTGCGATTAACAGTGGAGGAAACGTTTCGTTACCATAAGGATCTTTCAGGAGTGACAATACCGATCGAGGATATGATTGCTTTATTTGGTCTGCAGCATGAAAAAAAGACAAAAGTAAAAGATCTCTCGGAAAGCTGCAGAAATTGTCTGTCTTTCCTGAGACCGTTTTTATATTCAAAAGACCTTTTGATCATAGAAGAACCCTTCGACAGACTTGACGAGGAGGGAAGAAAGGTGATGGCGCAGCTGATCAGCAGAATAAAGGAACAGGAGAAAACGATTTTACTTCTTGGTCATAACCTTGAAGAACTTCTCATTGTGACTGAGGATCTCTATAGAATTGATCAGAATGGATTCCACAAAATGGATTTTAATGAAGGGACGGCATCGCCTGCTGAAGAAGAGCAGCCTGTCATCAGAATTGAAAAAATTCAAACGAAGCATGAGGGAAAAACCATTCTGTTTAACCCGCCTGAAATTGATTATGTTGAAAGTGTGGATGGATCTGCACAAGTAAATGTAGCTGGTAAAGGGTACAATTGCACATTAACGCTTCAGGAGCTTGAAAAGCAATTACGTCCATATGGCTTTTATCGCTGTCATAGATCCTACATTGTGAACCTGCAAAAGGTCAGGGAGATCATTACCTGGACGAAAAACAGCTATAGTCTGAAGCTTAATGACAGAGAAAGCAGTGTAATTCCGCTATCTCGTGCGAAGCTTGCGGAACTGAAGGAGCTTCTTGGCGTTTCCTAGTATTTCCCGGGGAATATGAGGGGACAGCTCAGCAGTTTTCGGGTACAGTTGGCCATCATTTTTCTACAATTGATCCGAATATTACAGCGTACTTTTGTTGAACTGACTACACTTAGGTTAGAAATCAACAAAGGAGGCTGCGCAAATGACAGCAGAAATTAACGTAGAGCATTTAGGAAAGAAATTTAACGAGTTTATCGCTTTAGAGGATGTAAATTTTTCGGTACATAAAGGGGAGATTTTCGGCTTGCTTGGGCCTAGTGGTTCAGGTAAAACAACACTTATTAAAGTATTGACTGCCCAACTGGATCAGAACAAAGGAAAAGCATCTGTTTTTGGTATGCCAGTTAATGAAATGAAACGTGTGGAGAATAAATCACGCTTTGGCCTATTAACGGATAACAGTGGATTGTACAAAAGACTATCAGTAGAGGAAAACCTGATGCTTTATAAAGACTTATATGGGCTGGATGACAGCGCAATTGATGAAGCGCTGGCATTTGTGAATCTTCAGGATGCACGCAAAAAGAAGGTGTCCAAGCTTTCTAAAGGAATGCTTCAGCGTGTAACTCTTGCACGGGCGCTAATGCATAACCCGGATCTGTTATTTCTTGATGAACCAACCTCAGCGCTGGACCCTGGAAACACGCATCACATTTATAAGGGGCTGCGTAAGTTAAATGAAATGGGTACAACGATTTTCCTGACGACACATGATATGGCAGAGGCTGAAACGTTGTGTGACCGTGTCGCATTTTTACACGAAGGAAAGATTCAGGCAATTGGCGCGCCTTCAGAATTAAGATTGCGTCACAGTGATCAGTCAATGATTGTGGAGCTGACAAATGGTGAGCAGCACACTCTGCCGCTGAATGAACTGACAACGGCCGAAAGACTTGAAGAATGGATGAGACATCAGCTGATCCAGCGAATCTGGTCAAATGAACCGACACTGGGAGATATATTTATGGAGATGACAGGGAGGGACCTACGATGAATGTTTCAGTCAAAAGAATGCGTGCAATTTTTATTAAGGATTATAAAGAGTTTTCACGTAACTATGCAATCTCAACGATGGTCTTAATGCCTTTAGTACTTGCTCTTTTCTATCAGAATGCAGGGGCTGCCTCATTGGATCTGTATTTTCTTCCTGTTAACATGACCTTCGCGTTTGTTACTACGTTTATTCAGGCCTGCCTGATTGCTGAAGAAAAGGAAAGTAACACATTACGCAGTCTGATGATGTCTCCTGCATCAATGGCAGATATTCTGATTGGTAAAAGCACGCTTGTCTTTTCAATAACAATTGTGATTGTCACACTGACGATTATGATCCTTGGGTTTACTCCGGCGAACCTGTTTATTTTAGCAGCAGGATTAACGATCTCTACAGTTTTCTACATTGGTCTTGGGATTATATGCGGACTGTTCACAAAGACCGTGATGGAAGCATCCGTTGCGATACTGCCTGTTATGGCGATTTTTTCACTCGGACCACTTGCGATGGGACTTGCTGAGACATACTCAGTGCTTGAAGTGTTGAAATGGCTCCCGAGTTCACAATTGATTATGCTTGAGGGATATAGTGCGGCAGGTAATATAACAGATATTATCATTTCACTTGCAGTGATTGCAGGATGGACAGTGATAACGCTCGTAATTGCAAGTATGTTATTCAAGAAACGGCTGAAGGATGAATAGTGGTAAAAATATAGTCTAATGAAGCTTCTCGGATCAGTTCGTGATAAAATGAAGAAGAGCCGTATAGAACAGGCATAATGTTTTCCGGCATTTCAAGTCACTAACTAAGCGGTATTCTATTCTTTGGAGTGAAAATAGATGGCAAAATCAAAAAAGAGCGGCGTAGGTCAGGGTACCGGCAAAAAAGGCTGGAACCGCTGGCAGGCAAAAGCAAAGAAAGCAAAAAGCTTTAAGCCTTATCAGAGTAAAGCTAACAAACAATCTACAGACTCTGATGAAAAACAAGATTGATCAACGTAAAAACCCGGTCTTCCACATATGGGAGACCGGGTTTTTTGCTTTATTAAAAATGCCCTTATTTTATTGCGGAAGAGAAGTCATCATTTATAGTGCCATCAATAATAAATTGTGTATTCAATACACGTGATAAACGAAAAAGAGTATCTACTTTTGGGCTAGTTATACCCGCTTCAATACGTCCGACAGTTGATTTTGGGATTCCTGCTTGATCAGCAAGCTGCTGCTGTGACAAGCCCGCCTGTTTTCTTGCTGATTTAATTTGAGCAGCAATCACTCCTTCTGTTTTTAACTTTTGAACGTGATCTTTTCCTCTCACCCCAGCATATTTTTGTAAAAAATCACTCATGTTGACTTTGCCTCCTTTTAATACAAATTAGGATCATGTTGGCAGTATGCTTCATAATTAAGTTCAGCTGGCAAAATATCGTGCCGATGAATCAAACCATTATATTGTTTCAAAAAGTGATGCAGCATGATGATTTTCCCGTAATTATGGATTGCAAAAATAATACGGTGGTTGCCTGTGCCGCCGCCTGAAAACCCCAACCTGTAAAAATTCCGATAATGCGTATTGTGATGAATATATTTGATAGCGTTCATCTGATTGTTACTTAGTTGGCTTTCATGATCGATATCTGGATAAGGATTAATACTCAGTATGACCAATAGCCTTGCATATTTATCTGCAAGTTTGCTCCATGTGCCAGGTTTCGATTTGATTACTTCCTGTTCTGCATAATAAAGTAACGTGTCCTCGAAATCCTCAATATTTCCCTGACTTATGATGATATATTTTTCTGTTTTCATATAGAGACCCTCATCTATATTAATATAGATGATAGCATTTGTGCTATCAATCCACAACGGATATTCACCACGTGCTTTGATATTGAAAATAGTGATTTTCTAAAAACCCATTTTGAGTGATTTCTTTCATATACTCAATGGATCTGAGAAACTCGTATACGGAGCAATTTTCATAATTGAGGTTTTCTAAAAAGGCATTTATCTGAAGGGATGGTATGTGATATGACTTAATATACTGACTAATGATCTCGCAGCAATTCTGGTGAAGTTCAATGATTTTTTCCGGGGGTATGATTTTGACAGCGGGATTGGGGTCTATACCATTGAAAAGTTCATCTATGAACCACCAATGAAGGCCATGCTCATTACGCCAATAAACGAGTTCCCGAAAAATAGATTCAATTCCATTGCTGTAGGGAATAGGTAAGCGGTAATGTTTTACCTTTTGATAAAGAGGTTCTTCGGTTTCTTTTCTCCTGACAAATTGATCAGCTTCAATCGTCTCCTTCCATGAAAGATCTTTAATTTTTGGAATAACGTAAATGCTCATGCCTAATCCCATAAATCCACATCCTATCTGTTTTTCGACAGACTTCTGCTAAGGTATCCAACGTGATGATTACTTTTAAATGGTTTTAACTTTTAGGTGTACGGAAAATAATTGAGAGAAGTTGGAGGGAATTAGAGAAGTATACCGTGTTTCAGTTATACTCAATTACAGAAGTGTTGTCAAATGTTAACAGTGCCCCTGCTCCTTAAAGAATAGGGGCACTCTACTATAAGAATTATCTCACTGACTGTTCAAAGATCATATCAGCTTCAACATCAACTTTTCCTGTATTTTTCGACTGTGATGGATGGTCGAATTGTGCAAGGTCATAGACGGCAGACCCTACAATTTCAGCGACATCCTGCAGTTTATTAATATCGATTTTATCAATTGTGTCGTCTGGCGTATGGTACCATGGCTCAAGCGGTGCATGAATGAACAGAGCTGCAGGAATACCTGCTGCTGCAAATGGCACGTGGTCACTGCTACCACCCTGGGAAAATGGAGTTGCTTCTCCGTTTAATTTCAGGCTGGACTTCTGAGAAAGCTCCGTTACAAGGTTTGGTTGACCATCCAGTGTACGCATGACAAGATCACCAGCGTCACGGCTTCCCACCATATCAAGGTTAAAGTTTGCCACTGTGTTATCAATTTCCTCATCACTTAACGTATCTACATAATGATAAGATCCGATCAAACCAAGCTCTTCCGCTCCAAATGTTACGAAGCGAAGCTCAGTATCAGTCGGTACATTTTTTAGTACGCGTGCAAGCTCCAGTGTCATCGCAGTACCAGAAGCGTCATCATTTGCACCAGGTGCGCCTGGAACTGAGTCATGGTGTGCACCGACAACAATGATATCGTCATTTGCTTTTTTCTGATTTGTCGGCTCTTTCGTCGCAATCACGTTATGCGAAGTACGGTCGCCCGCTTCAGCACCTTCAACTGTTAATGTCGCAGTACTGCCTGCCAGAGCTTTAAGCGCTTCGCCCTCGGATTTAGATAGGCTGACAGCAGCCACATAGCGCTCATCATAAGCGCCAAGCGTCCCGTTCAATACACCATCAACGTTATTATAAATGACTACACCAGCTGCTCCTCTTTCAGCAGCATTCAGCACTTTTTGACCAAAAGAAATACTACCTCTCTGAATTAATGCAATTTTACCTGTAAGATCTAGTCCTGCTACGTCATCCACAGTACCTAATCCAACGTCCACAAGCTCACCTGTCACATCACCGTTCACTGAATATGTAAAAGAACGTGGGTTCAGCTCACCTTCAAAGCCTTCAACTGAAAGTGACAGTGAAGATGGAGGAGTATATCCGAAGAATGTGAATGGCTGAATTTCAACATCGTAGCCATACGACTCAAACTCTTCTGCGATAAATTCGACTGCCTGATCCTCTGCATCAGTACCGGCAACTCTTGGTTCCTGCGCCAGCGTGTCGATGTTGTCATAAATCCGCTGTGCATCCAGCTGGTTTAAGACCTTTTTGTCAAACTGACTGTTGACCTTTTCAAGGGATGGTCCCTTCATATAAGCCAGCTGGGGAGTAGCAGCACCAAGCGCCAATGTTGTAGCAAGTGCCATTGTAACAACCGTTTTCTTCTTCACAAAATCGCCTCCTGAGATATGATAAGAAATTTCTGACAATTACAATGTTACATAATGGGATTAGAGGGATTAAGTGCTAAATATACTATTTGCCTAGTTCTATATAACTGTTTGTTTATGTGTGAAGGCATGGGTCTGACCCTCGTATTCATTAAACGCTTACACCCATTTTTTGCTATACTTATGTAAAATCACTGGAATCTGTTAGGAGGGATTAGATGGAGCTCATCATGATTAGACACGGTCAGTCTGAGGCAGATCTGCTGCGTGTGCATGAAGGAAGAGCGGACTTTCCGCTGACTGGGCTTGGTGAAATGCAGGCATGGAAGATGGCAGTGTATGTGACTACCAACTTTAAACCCGACATAATCATTGCCAGCCCTTTAAAACGCGCGCACCGTACTGCTGAGATTTTAAAAGAGTCTGCTGATTGTGAATGTGTAATAGAAGAGGACTTAATGGAATTTAATAATGGCGTGCTGGCCGGTCTTTCAAGAGAAGAGGCATTAACGAAACATCCGATTCCTGAAGGTGGCAGGTCGATTCATGTTCCCATTGAGGGTGGGGAATCCGAGCTTGAATTTAGGATGAGAGCGGAGAAAGTATTACATAAGATTTTGAATGACTATAAGACATATGACAGAGTGGCAATTGTATCGCATGGCGGAATGATCTCCAACCTGCTGAAATCATTACTTCAGCTGCCGGTTGTAACACAGGCAGCTTTTCCAACAGGTGATACAGGCATTCATCGCGTTGATGTGACTGAGGAAAAAAGGGTGATCAGGTTTTTGAACAGGCAGGAGCATTTGATATAAATTAGGGGGGATTTGATGGATTTTTTAGAGGGTGCAAGTAATTTTGTTGTTTTTTTCTCGGTGATGCTGACATTAGGAATTGCTTTTTCATTTCGCCCGATAGCGAGGAGATTACTTCGCGCTGATAAAATGAGTTTTTTTGCTTACGATAACTATCTTAATGCTACCCATAAAAGGTTTGAGTGGACGTTCAGAATATCCGGGTTAGTCGGTATCCTGGTCTTATTTACTTTTCAAATGTTTGTTTTGGATGATGGCGGAGAGTTGAAGTGGTATTTGAGCCCTTATGTAGCAATTCTTGCAGTCATTCCTTTCACTGAACTTTTAAGGGCATATATGGAATGGAAGCATGCGGAAAACCGTAATAACTATAAAGTTACGTTATTGGAACTAGGATACTTAACAATCATTACTGTCATCTTTTTTGCAACAGGCTTTTTCGGGGCATTTAATTTCGGGTGGGTGAACTAATGTCCCCGTCTAATGATTTCAAAACGTTACATGCAAGGAGGCTTACAAATGGAGTTTCTCTTCATCATTTTTTTCGTTATCTTAATTGTTTCAATTATATCTATTGATGGCGCGTTAAAGAAGCTTTTGGAGCATAACCGCGAGCTGATTGAACTGTTAAAAAGTAAAGAAGATCAGTAGAGAAGTGTAAGGTAAAGAATGCTGCCTTCACAACTCTACAAAGAAAAATACAAATAAAATCAAGGCAACATTAGCATACATAAAGATATTTGCGACTCTTTTTATGATCAATTCTTTATAAGAAAACCTGATCATGACTGATTCCACAAGCCAAAAACAGGCGATGGTGCTGAAAAGCGGAATCATGAAGTCCGGTCCAAGAAATGCAGTAGTGATTGCAAACCCGACTGCCACGTATAACGCCAGTCTTGCAGATGTACATAGCTTCATGAATCCTGCAATGAGTGACAGTGGGAGTGCAACAAGCAATAGGCCCGCTGCGAAATATAAGTAATAAATCAGAACTGACATGTTGCTGACCGGAACTGGAAAAGCCAGTGTGAAACCTGCCGTCATAATGGTTAATGTGATGATCAATGATTGAAGTGTTGTTTTCATCTTATTACTCCTCTAATGCGAGTTTCACAGCCTCTAGTGCATGAATCTCTGTTGTATCAAATAGTGTTACAGCAGCATCTTCCTGACTGATTAGCAAGCCGATTTCTGTACAGGCGAGAATGATTCCTTCAGCCCCATCAGCGACCAGTTGCGAAATGACAGCCTTATAGTAATCACGTGAAGCATTTTCAATTTTACCAAGACACAGCTCATTAAAAATGATCTGATTAATCCGGTTCCGATCTTCTGTAGGTGGTGTCATGACATTGATCCCTTGAGACGTCAGCCGCTCTTTGTAAAAGTCCTGCTCCATTGTATAACGTGTCCCGAGCAAACCAACTGTCTGTATACCCGATTGTTGGATCTGCTTTGCTGTAGCGTCCGCAATATGTAAAACGGGGATTTGGATACTTTTTTCTATCTGATCAACAACCTTATGCATAGTATTTGTACAGATCACAACAAAGTCAGCACCTGCTTTTTCCAGAGAACGAGCAGCATCTGAAAGCCTTCTGCCTGCTGCGTTCCAGTCGCCTTCCGTCTGATACCGTTCAATTTCATCAAAGTCCACACTATATAAAATACATTTCGCAGAGTGCAGGCCGCCAAGCTGTTCTTTTACCGCTTCATTGATCATCCGGTAATAAGTAGCAGAAGATTCCCAACTCATTCCGCCAATCAGCCCAATTGTTTTCATCATTATTCCCACCTTTCGTCACTGCAAGTATACTCGTTTTAATGATTTGGAAAAAGTGGAGGTGTCCATTTATAAGAAATAGAAGTGCAGTTGTCATTGTTCAAAATGGTCGGGTCGCGTTAATGAAAAGAGTCAGAAACAACGAAGTATATTATGTTTTTCCGGGTGGCGGTATTGAGCCTAGTGAGACGCCTGAAGAAGCGGCAAAAAGAGAGGCTTTTGAAGAACTGGGTGTGCTTGTGAAGGTGGGACAATGTATGTCTGAAATAGAATATGAAGGAATCCAGTATTTTTTTGAGGCTGATATTACTGGTGGAATATTTGGGGCTGGACAGGGGGAAGAATTAACGGACGTCAACGATACCAGAGGAACGTATCTGCCGGTATGGATTGATATGACAGCATTAACTACTATTGATGTCAGGCCAAGAGAAGTTACAGTGAAAATCACCAGTAATTCCGCTTCAAAAAAGAATCCCAATCAACTACGTTAGCCCGATTCTCGACATACATAATTAAACTGAATATCCGATTACATTCATCAACTGCCAGTTCATAATTCGTTCATACCTTTTGTTTATGATCCTCTTATCACTTAAATAGGAGGATTCATCATGACAAAAAAACAGGTTAAGAAAAAAGGGTGGCTGATTGGAGCAGTAGCATTAGTCGTGGTAGCAGGTGCAGCTGTTCCACTTTTTGCTGCGAATGATACAGGTGCTGTAAAAACAGAGGAAGTGACAGAAGAAACGATTACGACATATAACAGCTTCACTGGAACGCTGACACCGGACAGCCGGACGCTCGTATCAGCAGAAAGGTCAGATTTGTTTAACATCATTGTTGAAGAAGGTCAGGTCGTGAGCGAGGGAGATGTTCTGGCTGAAGGAGAGCAGGGAAATATCATATCACCAGCCAGTGGCACAGTTAGTGGGGTCAAAGCAGAATCCGGGCAGCTTATGCAAGGGACACCACTTATGGAGATTGTGGATTACACAGATTTAGAAGCAAGTATACAGATCGATGAGTCTGATATTGGCTACGTTACTGAAGGCGGGTCTGTGTTGATCCGTATCTCCTCAATGGATGAAGAGGTAAATGGCGAGATCAGTAGTATAGCAAATGAAGCAGTCACCAATGGCTCACCAAGTGCACGTGCTTATTTCACTGCAAAAGTAGAAATAGATGAAACTGATAATATGAGAGCAGGTATGACGCTTGAAGCTTTAACAGTGCGTGAGGAAGTAACTGATGTACCCACTCTTTCACTTGATGGGATCGAATATGATGATCAGGACCAGCCATTTGTATGGATAGAGAATGGTGAAGAGGGTCTAACCAAACGCTATATTAAGCTTGGTATAACAGATGGTTTGCGTGTTCAAATTACTGAAGGGCTTGTCAGTGGCGATCAAATCGTAATCGAAGAAAATAACGCTGACGGAGGCTTTGCTCCACCGATGATGGGAGGCGGCGGTCAATGAGTGCCATCGTTTCAATGAACGATCTATCAAAATCCTACCAGCTGGGAGAAGAACAGCAGACCGTGTTGAAATCTATTCAGTTAGAGGTGCAGCAGGGTGATTTTGTGACGATACTTGGTCCTTCCGGTTCTGGTAAATCCACGCTGATGAATATGATCGGCTGCCTTGATACGCCATCATCAGGTGACTATACAGTAGGCGGTAAAAATACAGCTGACATGAGTGAAAAGGAGCTTGCTGCGCTTAGAAACAAAGAAATTGGATTTGTTTTTCAGCAATTTCAGCTGCTTCCGAGGCTATCTATTTTAGAAAATGTTGAACTTCCGCTTATTTATTCCGGATTATCAAAAAAAGTACGCCGAAATCTTGCAGCGGATTTGCTTGGGAAGGTAGGGCTTGCAGATAAGCTGTCTCATAAGCCAAATCAACTGTCCGGTGGTCAGCAGCAGCGTGTAGCCATTGCGCGCGCACTGGTGACAGCACCTTCATTGCTTCTTGCCGATGAACCTACAGGTGCACTTGATCAGCAGACAGGTAAGCAGATCATGACGCTGTTTACACAGCTTCACCAGGAAGGAAAAACAATTGTCATGATTACTCATGATGAGAAAATTGCGCGCTATGGCAGCCGTATCATTCATTTACTCGATGGAGAGATCAGAGAGGAGCGTGGTCAAGGTGTTTAGAGAAAATATTCGGATGGCATGGCTCAATATTTCAGCAAACCGGATGCGCTCATTTCTGACGATGCTCGGGATTGTGATCGGTGTTGGTGCCATCATTGCATTAATGACCATTGTAAATGGCGCAACAGCTTCTATTAATGAAGAGGTTTCCACATTTGGCGCTGACCGGATCAGTATACAGATTCAGGGCACAGAACAAAAAGCAGGAATGACGTCAGAGGAAATAGCAGACTTAACAGAGATCGAAGGGGTAAGAGGTGTCTCTCCGACTTTACAGGGAATGGTTGCGAGTCCTGTTTCTGCCGACGACATCTCACTATCCGGCAGAAGCGAAGTTTATTTTGAACAAACGCCTGATGCACTTGAAAAAGGCAGAGGGTTGCTACAGGCAGATATAGAACAGGAAACGCCTGTTGCGGTGATTGGGGCTGAATTAGCAAATCAATGGTTTCCGCTTGAAGATCCGATTAATAAAGAAGTGACACTTAACGGCAGAACCTTTACAGTTGTCGGTGTACTGGCACCTTCAAGCAGCTTCTCTGTCACATCCGTCAATGAACTCGTGATGATTCCTTACCCATTAGCACAAAGAGTGTTGGGTGTTACGACAATCAATCAGACAGACCTCTATATGGAGGCGGGTGCTGATGCGAATGGAATTGTCGATCAGGCAACAGTGGTTTTACGAAATGCATTTAACCAGAATGAGGATGTCTACAGCGTAACGAACTTTGAAGATGCGTTGGCATCTATTGACCAGATCAATTCAATGTTATCTATGCTGTTAGTAGGGATTGCTTCAATTTCACTGCTGGTTGGCGGAATTGGCATTATGAATATGATGCTTGTGTCAGTGACTGAGCGCACGAGTGAAATTGGGCTTCGGAAAGCGTTAGGTGCTTCACCTGGTTATATTCAGCTTCAGTTCTTACTGGAATCGATCTTCCTGTCACTGCTTGGCGGTCTGATCGGAATCGGATTTGGTGCCGCGCTTGCCTTCCTTGCCAGTCTGGCGATGGGAATCGGTTTTACACTGTCTGGCACTTCAATTGTTATCGCTGCAGGTTTTTCTATGATCATTGGTGTGATTTTCGGGTTTGTTCCGGCCAGAAAAGCGTCGCGCCTGAATCCGATTGAAGCACTCCGCAGCGCATAGGAGGAGAAAAAATGGTTCGTGTATTAATTGTAGAAGATGATCAGGCACTGCGTCATTATCTCAGGGAAGGAATGACTCAGGCCGGATACCGTGTTTTTGAAGCGGAAGATGGTTCAGAGGCTCTTCAGGTGCTTGACCAGCAGGGAATTGACCTGGTCATAACGGATGTGATGATGCCGAACCTAGATGGGGTGACGCTAACATCAGAACTCAGGGAGGTTTATGACTTTCCGGTCCTGATGCTGACGGCACTTGAAACACTTGAGGATAAAAGGAAAGGATTTTTATCCGGAGCAGATGACTACCTGGTCAAGCCGGTTGAATTAGAAGAGCTGCTTCTCCGGGTAAGTGCACTTCTCAGGAGAGCTCACATATCAAAAGAAAAACAGATCAAGTTTGGAGGCACAGTCATTGACGATTCTTCAAGAACGGTTACTTACGGTGAAACTACATTGGAGCTTCCTCTGAAAGAATTTCAGATTCTGTTTAAACTCGCATCAAGTCCAACAAAGATATTCACCCGGCAGCAGCTAATGGATGACATCTGGGGATATGACGCTGAGAGTGATCTTCGTACAATTGACGTGCACATCAAAAGGATCCGACAGCGCCTTGAGGGGGTCAATGACTTTGAAGTGAAAACGGTATGGGGGCTTGGTTACCGGTTGGAGGTACACATATGAAGCGTTTTTTTCACACGATATACGGACGTTTTCTCATCATCTTCATCGGCTTGTTATTCATTCCAATGATGATTTCTTTCACACTTCTTTTCACCATTCAGCTGGACCGGATCAGAGAGGATGTCGAACTGCAGCTGAATGATCAGGGGGAAATCTTACAGACACTTGTTACATCAGGTTCTTTTACAGCAGAAGAGGCTGTAGACCTGGTAATTGGCGATATTCTGGTATCCCGTTCTTATGATTCGATCGCTGACTGGCGGAATGCCGGAGAGGCAGATTATACAGATAAGCAGATCGGTCAACTTGAAGCGGGACAGGTCATTACCGGAACTTTAACCGATTTTCGTGAGCTGCCCTATGCTGCATTTGAATTAAGTGGAGAGATCTATATGATTTCTCCAAACCTGAATAATAATCAGATTACACAATTCCGTGATACGACCATTTACAGCTTCCTCGCAGTTGCATTGATTGGTTCGCTGCTGATTTTATTCGCCATATCTTTTTTAACAAGACGCTTGAAGCAAATCAGTAAGGCTTCCCGTCAGGTATATGAAGGGAATTACGCTGTGAAAATTCAGGACAATGGTAACGATGAGATCGGTGATTTGGCAAGGCAGTTTAATCAAATGGCTGAAGAGCTTGAGACGAATGAATACCTGAATAAAGAACTATCTGCTGTTATGGCACATGAATTCAAAACACCTGTTTCTTCTATGATTGGATTTGCAGCATTACTTCAAAAAGAAGTTGTTCCGGACGAAAAACGCATAGAATATGCTGCTGTCATTGAAAGAGAAGCAAAAAGGCTGGCTCAATTATCTTCCACGTTACTTAAACTTTCCAAGTTCGATCACAAGCTGATTCATCTGACGAAAGAAAGCTATCTGCTGGATGAGCAGATTAGAGAATGCATTTTAATGCTTCAGCCCCACTGGGAAACAAAGGAGCTTGAACTCGAAATTAATCTGCCGGAATGCACGTGGACTGGAGACCGTGAGCTGATGTCACAGGTTTGGATTAATCTACTGAAAAACGCCGTTCAGCACTCACCTCAGTATGAAAAACTGTCTGTGAAAATGGATATCTCTGATGGTGAGATTCGTGTTGAGGTCAGTGATACAGGAGAAGGCATTGACCCGCAGCATCTTGAGCGGATATTTGAACGATTCTATCAGGCGGATCGTACAAGAAATGCTTCAGGCACAGGATTGGGTCTGTCACTTGTGAAAAAGATCGTTGAATTGCATGGTGGACAAGTAACCGTTCAAAGCAGTCCCGGAAATGGATCGACTTTTATTATTATTCTCCCGGATACATTGATTAAACCTGAAAGTAACGAATAGAGAGGTGTAAGTCTTGTGAGTATTAATGTAACAAAATTTCAAAATGAAACAAGTCATTTAATCACATTTATGACTAATAGTGAATGGCCCTTTCACGTTGAAGCGATTGCATCCGAAGAACGCTTAACAAAAGCTGTTAATGATGGCTGGTATTCGGATGGCCGTGAAACGTTCTGGGTGATGAGTGAGGGGAAGAAGTGTGGATTACTGATCATTCACGATATTGAAGACACAATCCCTTTATTTGATCTGAGACTCTCAGAAAGCAGCAGAGGACTCGGTTTAGGTAGTGAGGTTTTGGAATGGCTGAAGGATTACGTATTCAACCGCGGTGACCCAAAGATCCGGATTGAGGCATACACACGGGTTGATAACCTCGCAATGAGGAAAACGTTTATTAAGTGCGGGTTTGTAAAAGAGGGTTACCTGCGCGACTCATGGGAAGGCGATCACGGTGAAGTATATGATGCACTTTGCTATTCTGCTATATTATCAGATTAGAAGACGGGGACAGTCAGGAAGATCGAGCTGGATAAAGAACCTTATTGATAATTGGATCAGGAGAATGGATGCAGAACTCTCCTGATCCATTTATAAAATGATCTATTCTAACAAATGAATGACATAGATGACGACTTCCTCATAAGGGTGTGTATCTTTAATAATTTCTTTTGCTTTACTTACATGCTGCAGAAGGCACCTGAACTCCAGCTTACATTCCTCCCCATAAGAGATTTCTCCCTTTTCTCCGTTAAATGGATTAGCTGCTTCAAGGGGTCTTCAGTAACCTTTTGTATGGGTATAGGAGATCACATGGTCGTAAGCTCCAATACGCAATATTCCTGCATCATTCAAACGGTTTCTTAGTGGAACAATCGTTTCTTCAGGCAATAATACTTCTAATTTCACATAGTCAAAGTTCATTATTTTCATCCTTTTCGGTTAGCACATCAAATTTGGCACGGGTTTTATGTATAAGTATCATACTTTTGACTTCTCAGATAACTTTAATGATAGCAGAAAACCTGAAACTCCGATTAACGTAAAAAAGATCCATGGATATAGCTGTGAAGATTCACCAGTCAGAAGTGAAATGGCTGCGAAATTTCCGAGTGTTGCACCGATTGCAAATGAAAAGTCACTGAATCCGTAATAGGCGGCATCATTCTGAGTTGAGCTGTATAACGACACAGCATAATCAGATGATGGCAGTATCATGGTTTCGCCAATAGTGAATATGCCAACACACACTAACAGCCAGTAGCTCCCGGGGTATGCAGCAACCATTAAAAAGGAGCATGCAGTCAAAAGCTTACCAATTCGGATTAAAGTAAACGGATGAACAGTCTGAAAAACTCCTTTGAGTAAAATCATCAGCGTAATTCCAGTAAGTGCATTCATTGTGATAACAAAGCTGACCCATTGATTACTTTCTGTCAGGGCATACATGTATAAAGGAAAGGCAACGGTTAACTGTGCAAATAAAAACCAGTAAAATATCATGGTCAGACAAAAGTACAGATACTGCTTATTGTGTATAATGTCTGCCAGACTTTCAGAGCAGCTGAAACGGGATTTCTTACTCTCAGAGGAGCTTAACAAAAAGAATTGCAGAATTGATAATGCTAAAAAAGTTAAGCTGCTAAGGTAAAAAGGAATAACTGGATCAATTGTCAGTAGTAATCCTCCCAAAAGCGGTCCTGCCACTGCGCCTGCATTTAAACTAATATTCAAATATAAAAAAGTCTTTCTTTTCAGGACGGGATCAGGCTGAGAGGCGAAATAAGCGAGAGCAGACGGCTCATAGCATGCAGCACCTGCACCGATTAATACAGAAAATAGCACCAGCCATCCGAATTCAGAGGAAACAGCAAGTCCGTAAAATCCTAGTGAACGCAGTAATAAGCCGCTGATCATCAGGTTTTTAAAACCTAAGCGATCTCCTGCAAGTCCAAGGAAAAAGGGGAGTCCGCGGGATGAGATTGTCAGGGTGGACAAAATAACCACTGTCTCCCAACCTTTAAGGTTTAAGTAAATATTCAAGTAGACTGCCAGAAATGAAAAAACAGCAAACCCGGCAGTATTTAAAAAGAATGCTGATACAATGACTGATTTCCGCTCAATTGAATGCATTTGAATTCCCCTTCAGTTTTTGTAACCATCTAATTTATTAGGTGGTTACATTTATTGTATGGTATACTCTTCCATAAGACAACCGGCAATTGGAAAAGGTGGTTACAATGGAATTGAATGTGCAGCGTTTTTTGGACTTTCTCAACACGTGGTATATTTCTAACACTTTGAGACAGGAAACGGAGCTTCTTACAAGTGATTCAGAGCTTGCGGCATTTATGAAAAAACATTTTCATATTGAAAAAGCAGAGCCGCTTGAAGAAGTGATTAAGTTCAGAAATGATACAAGAGAATTGATTCAAAGCAGAACATTCACAAAGCTGAATCAGGTGTTTTCTGAAAAAATTACTTTTGAAATTAAGGATGAAAATCATAAATACACGCTTGAACCTCGTGCGGTCAGTGAATCTTTTATTGGGAATCTGACAGTGATTCTGGTAAAGCTAGCTCAGGATCAGCAGCTTCACAGACTTAAAATGTGTCCGGATTGTCAGTATGTGTTCTTTGATTCATCAAGAAGCGGAACAAAAAAGTGGTGCAGTATGACGAAGCAAAGCAAGAGTGGGCGTGCATGTGGAACGATTTCGAAGGTGAGGACCTATCGGGAGAAGACAAACTAAGCTTCAGGTCCGAAATGAAGGTGGTGAAGTATATTGAATGAAAAAGAGTTACCAGGTGGCAATGTCTCAAAAGTCATACGTGCAGGTGAGACAGTCCGCAGGGAAATGAAAGATGGCAGTCAGCGGATTCACAAACTGCTGCTTCGTTTAGAAGAAAAGAATTACCCTTATTCACCAAGGTTTCTTGGTACAGATGAAAAAGGAAGAGAAATTCTAACTTTTATTGAAGGGCAAGCTGGGAATTATCCTGCAAAAGCTTATATGTGGTCAGATGAAAATTTAATAGCAATTGCTTCTATGCTGCGCGACTATCACGAAGCTGTACGTGATTTCACATTTGATGATAGCTGGCAGTCGTTGCCCGGCACGCCTGGTCCTCGTGAAGTGATTTGTCATCATGATTTTGCAATCTACAACCTGATATTCCGCGATGAGAAAGTGTGTGGCGTCATTGATTTTGATGTGGCAGCCCCTGGACCGGTAAGCTGGGACGTCGCTTATGCGCTTTATACATGTGTGCCGCTGAGCCGTTTTTATCTGGATGAGAATGCGGAGTATGTACACCTTGATCAGGCTGAACAAGAAAGAAGAATGACCGTTTTTATGAAAAGCTATGGTGAAGTATTTGAAAATATACTTGAAACGGTAGTCTTCCGGCTGGAAGCTTTATGCCTTTTGATTGAAAATAACGCGGCAAATGGTGACCCTGCATTTCTTAAAATGAAAACAGAAGGTCATGTTGAACATTATAGAAAAGATATTCAGTATATAAGGGAGATGCAATCAGATGAAACAAATAGAGACAAACAGATTGATCCTGAGAACTTACAGTGAAAAGGATGCCCGGGATGTTGCGGCAATGTGTAACAACGTTAACATTTACCAGCATACATTGAATATCCCATACCCTTACACAAAAGAAGATGCGCTGACATGGATCGGGTTTCATGAAGAGAATCGGAAAAATGAGAGAATGTATGATTTAGCCGTGACGGATAGGTTAACCGGCCAGCTGCTTGGATCAGTAGGTATATCCATACATAAAACATTTAATCATGGCGAACTCGGTTACTGGATTGGTGAAGAGCATTGGGGGAAAGGCTACGCAACTGAAGCGGCTGAAGCCATTATCAAATTTGCTTTCGAGGAAAAAGGACTTCATAAAGTTTATGCACGCTGCTTTGATACAAACCCTGCTTCAGGTAAAGTAATTGAAAAGATCGGGTTGAAAAAAGAAGGCGTATTGAGAGAGCATGTGACGAAGGATGGAGCGTACGTGAACTTGATTCATTACGGGCTGCTGGCGAGTGAAGGGTAGAGGGTCAGACCCTGCCCTTCGGTTTTGTAACAATTATGTAATAAATGTAATATAAACTGTTTGTAGGATATTTTTTACTATGTCTCAGGTGTTCAGAGATTGCCCGTTGATTGCCCGGAAGCACTCATAAGGCTTTGATATATGAACTTGATTTGGTAAGGGGAAAAGTCTCTGCAGGGACGCTGTAAGCCCTGGATATCGCTTTTCTCAGGAATCATTAAACAGCTGAATTAATCTGATTTTAACCTTCCAGAAACCTGAAATTTTTTCCTGAACTTTATAATGAAAGAGCAGGAAAAAGGACAGGGGGATACATATGAGTAAGTTAATTCTGAACAATGAAGACTTGCTGGAGATGCTGGATGAGTTAATGCGCGATCCGGTTGAGTTCTGGAATGATTTTTATGATGAGCGTGAAAAAGAGATCCCATTTTTTAAGAACAAACCTGATGAGAATTTAGTTGGTTATTTCAAAAATGCTGTAATGAAGCCTGGTCATGTGCTGGAGCTTGGCAGTGGTCCCGGACGTAATGCCATTTACTTTGCTCAGCAGGACTGCGAGGTTGATGCGGTTGACTTGTCTTCGAAATCGCTGGAGTGGGCAAAGGAAAGAGCTTCTGCGCAGGGGCTGGATATCAATTTTATTCGTGGAAATGTATTTGAGCTTGATATAGAAGAAGGCTTCTATGATATCGTTTATGACTCAGGCTGCTTTCATCATATTGCGCCCCATCGCAGAATGAGTTATTTAAACTTACTGCAAAAAGCTTTAAAGCCAAATGGATATTTTGCGCTGACCTGCTTCGTGGAAGGTGGAGAGCTTGGCGGATCGGAATTATCTGATCTGGATGTGTACAAGCAGCGTAACCTCAACGGCGGGCTGGGTTTTACCGAGGAGAAACTAAAGGCTATTTTTGCAGGATTTGAGGTAATAGAAATAAGACCAATGAAAGAAAAAGATGAAGATGACCAGGAGTTTGGTTTGCGGGGTCTTTGGACAGCATTGTTCAGGAAAAAAGCTGAATAGCAGAATTGTGATTAGGAGGCTGGGACAAATGTGTCCGATCTCCTTTTTATTAAAATCTCATAAATGAATGAGATATTTCTTTATATTGGAAAGTTTGCAGGAATGAAAGGAATTCACTCACATTTTGTGGAACCAGTCATATAGATGTGACAATTAAAGGAGACAGATTTACTTATGTTCATAAAACCAACAGAAAAACAATTAAATCAATGGTGTGAAATATACATACCCGATCAGGATTTCTTTTTTGTAAAGGAGTCTGCGCTTGAAATCATTGAACATTATATAACCGGTGAGAAACTGTACACCCGTAAAAGCTTTTTCAGCGAGCCTAATTATACCAATCAGAATCTGAATAATAGTTATATGTACTGGGCTCTGTCAGAAGAAATGACGCATGTGCTCGTGGCATCCCATGACTGGATTACCGGTTTACCAGAAGAAGTGAGAGTATATCTTCTCGAGCTTCAAACTACGCTCCGTAAAGGTTTAATTTTCCCGAAGGAAATCCTTCCCACTTCCATCACTATACCTGATGAGTATGTACATCATGTGCAGGGAAGTGATTACGTAGTGATACAGGGTGCCTTGTGGCAATCTTTTTCCATCGAAGATAAGAGAAGCATTATGTCAGCATACGCCCAACTATGGGATCAGTGGCATTCTCTCCCGCTACCTGACACAGCTCCTGTGAATTTGAAAAAGTATGCAAACACATTTAGTTCTTCACATGGCGCTAACTGTCTAGCTGCAACAACCTATGGTATTACTTCGGATGAAAATTTGGTTCATTGCTGGATGACTGAAGATGAATTTTCCGCTGTGTTGAAGCGGGCAGCGTACGAAAGTTCAGACAGCATACAGGAACCGGGGGATGTGCTTGTTTTTGAGGATAAGCAGGGAGTTATACAGCATGCAGCCTTTCATATCGGGGACTCGCTTTATTTTAATAAAAACGGACAGATGTTCTTTAATCCGTGGAAAGTGGTTCATTGGGAAGATTTGTTAAGTGAATGGGGGCATCTGAATCAAATTAGTTATCGGAAGGGCATGTCGAAAGAAAAGGTGAGACCATGAACAGTCATCAGACATACACAGGCATTCTTATATATCCGAGATTCAGTGAGTATGAGCTTTCAGTTCTTATATCTGTACTTCAGCAGGGCGGAAAAAAGACAATTTATATCGGACTGGATGACCAGGTTGTAAAAGGGGAAGCGGGTTTATCATGTGTCCCGGATACAACGATACATGAGGTGGATTTAGCGCAAATTGACAGCATGGTGCTGCCAGGGGTGGATGACTTTAAACACTTAGTTCAACATAAAGAATTGACAGCATTTTTGAAGAAAGTATATGATCAAAAAAGGTTAATTGGTGCTATATCAAGTGCTCCTTATTTTTTAGCTATGAGTGATTTGCTGAGTCATAGAAAATATACGACAGGACTAACAGCAGAACAAAGAGCGTTTTTAGGAGTATTTGATGAAGGAGATTTTGCCGACTCGCCGGTTGTCACAGATCATCAAATTGTTACTGCAAAAGGATCTGCTTTTATAGAGTTTGCTTTTACATTCGGAGATTTACTTGGTCTGGATTACAAGAAAGAATGGTATTTTTCGAGCGAAGTATAGGGTCTGACCCCATACTTCACTCATCCAAAAACCTCTTTACCATCATCATCACGTCCATCAGCGCCTTCAGAGAACCTTTAGTGTCATAAAGCCCCGTATCCAGTGAATGATTCCCCTCAGGAATTATTGAAGTATGTATGCCTGAACGCCCAAGAGTAAGTAGCTGTTCATTGTTGTAATGAGGGTCTTTACCGCCAATCACCAGTAACTGCTCGTGCTCACTGTATAGCATACCTTCTAACACCGGCTCCAGTTTTAGAAGAGGTGTAAGCAGGATCATTTTAGCATCAGCAAATAATTCTCTTTGCATCAGATCGCACGCAATTGGGATCGTACCAAGTGATTTTCCAAGAAAAATCACATGTTGATAATCATGCTGGTCTAACACTACAGAAAGAACCGGATTTACATCATTCATCATCGTCCCAATCAGCTCATCCATCGGTTTTTTCAAAACGTCTTCTTTGAATGAATAATGGACTTGTACAATATCAATCTTTTTCTCAAGCATCAGCATGGTTGAATAGTAAAATAATGGCTTGTCATAAGTATATCCTGCGCCGGAAAACATAAAGCAGACGGTGTCTGATCCTGAATGGATATGTGTATATTTAGTAGTATCCGCGACATTCTTGTTGACGTTCATTGAGATCTCCTTTTAATCGATATGATGAATGATTTAAACTTTCAGCACGCCGCGAAACCCTCTTGAAGAGTAATAGGAATCTGCACCATTATGATAGACAAAGACAGTATCATAGCGGCGGTCACAGAAAAGGGCACCACCTATGCTTCGGATCGTGTCAGGCGTTTTAACCCAGCTTGATGTTTTCAGATCAAAGCTTCCAAATTCCTGAAGCTTGCGGTACTGTTCTTCAGTCAGCAGGTCAATTCCCATATCCTCAGCCATATTTAAAGCACTGTTTTCAGGTGGGTATTTTTTTCTCGCTTCAAGTGCGGGGTTATCATAGCACACACTTCTCCGACCTTTAGGACTTTCAGGTGCACAATCCACGAAAGTGAAACCATCTGCTTCAACATTAAGTGCCACGACATCCGGCTCGCCTTTACTTTCTTCCATTTCGTTCAGCGACCATAGTTTTTCAGGTTGCTCCAATAGCTTTTGCGCTACATGTTGCCAATCGATTTCAGGGTGCCGGTCTATATGATTCTCAAATCTCTCTTTTAATACAAATAAAAGTTCTGTTTGTTGTTCTTCAGATAATGCCATTCCAAAGCCTCCCTGCTAAATTTGATCTTCGCCTCCTTAACCATTTCGCTATCTATAATGGAAATACCTGCATGATTTTATACCCATATTGTGGTAAAGTTGAATAACAGTTCATTAAAGAGGGAGGATCTCTCAATGAAAAAGCATAAGTATATGAATCTATCAGCATTATTCTTTGTGCTGGGTGTCTTAGCGTGGCTGCCAAACCTGATTTTGGATTACGGAACACCACTCACGCTACTGTCCATGCTGTTTGGCGCACTCGGCATCGTCTTTGCCGGCATCGCGAGAAACTGGCTGCTGGTCGTTGCAAATGTGTTTGTGATGTTCAGCTTTTTTATTGTGATGGGACTGGGGTATTATTTTTATAGCTTGAATGCGTGAAGCAGGGGGTCAGACCCTGTGCTTCGGAGTTCTAATCTCCTTGACAACTCTCTCCTAATTAGCATAAGCTAACTCTAACAAAACCCAATGATTAACATTCTATGACGAGAAAGAGTAATAGGCGTGCTGAAGCACAGAGAGCTGACGGATGGTGCGAGTCAGTGTTCAGGCGGTTGTGAAGATCCTCTCCGAGAAGCAGTGCTGAACCATTTTAAGTGCTGACGGGATTCCGCCGTTACAAGGAACGCGTATGATGGTACGTTGATTTTGAGTGCTCAGGGATATTCTCTGAGAATCAGGGTGGTAACGCGGGCTTAGCTCGTCCCTAACGTTTGTTAGGGGCGGGCTTTTTTGTATTTGATGAAGGAGGAACCATAATGACAAAGAGACAATTGCAAAAGACAGCACCGGATCGGGAAAAGCGGGTGCAGGATTTTTGGAGAAATGAACAGGTGTTTCAACGGTCTATTGATCAGCGGGAAGGGAAAGAAACCTTTGTATTCTATGAAGGACCACCGACTGCGAATGGACTGCCGCATGCCGGGCATGTGCTGGGCCGTGTGATAAAGGATTTTGTTGCGCGCTATAAAACGATGAGTGGGTACCAGGTACTCAGGAAAGCCGGATGGGATACGCACGGGCTTCCTGTTGAGCTTGGGGTAGAGAAAAAGCTTGGTCTTTCCGGAAAACGTGAAATAGAAGAATACGGCGTGGAAAAATTTATAGATGAGTGTAAGAAAAGTGTGTTTGACTATGAAAAGCAGTGGCGGACATTTACCGATGCGATTGGCTACTGGGTGGATATGGATGAACCGTATGTGACGCTTGAAAATCGCTATATCGAGAGTGTTTGGCATATCCTTTCAACCATTCACAAGCGTGGACTTTTAGAGCAGGGTCATCGTGTTGTTCCATATTGCCCGAGCTGCCAGACCTCACTCAGCTCTCATGAAGTGGCGCAGGGTTACAAGGATGTCAAAGATCTTTCTGTTACTGCAAAATTCAAGGTGAAAAATACGGATAACGAATACTTTCTCGGCTGGACGACAACACCATGGACCTTGCCGTCAAATGTGGCACTTGCTGTGAACCGGAATCTGACTTATATAAAAGTGAAGCAGGGAGAGGAAGTTTATATTGTTGCGAAGAACCTGGCTGATCAGGTCTTCAAAGAAGAATATGAAGTCGTCAGTACGCATCAGGGAAGTGAACTGACTGGTCTGTCTTATGAACCTCCACTCAATTATTTAACACTTCAAAAAGGTCATGAAGTCATTGCGGCGGACTTTGTGACAGAGGACAACGGGACCGGGATTGTTCACCTGGCACCGGCACACGGGGAAGATGACTATCAGGCGATTAAAGATAGTGGACTGGACTTTGTAAAGGTGGTTGATGAAACGGGCCGTTATACAGCGGAAGTGACGCCGTTTGCCGGTGAAAAGGCGAAAGACCAGGATGTGGCGATTATAAAGCTGCTTTCTGAAAGCGGTCGTTTATTTGATAAAGAGAAATACGAGCACAGCTACCCGCACTGCTGGAGATGCGATTCGGCTCTGATCTATTATGCGATGGAAGGCTGGTTTATCAAGACGACTGCGCTTAAAGATACGATCGTCGCCAACAATCAGTCAGTTGAATGGCATCCGGATCACATGAAAGATGGCCGTTTTGGTAAGTTCCTTGAAGGAATGGTCGACTGGAATCTCGGGCGGAACCGTTACTGGGGAACGCCACTCAATGTCTGGGTTTGTGATGACTGCGGACATCAGCATGCACCGGATAGTGTTACGGATTTAAGAAAACAGGCAAAGAACGATATTGGAGAGGATCTGGACCTTCACAAGCCATATGTAGATCAGATTCAGCTGACCTGTTCCTCATGTGCTGGCACAATGAACCGTACAAAGGAAGTCATTGATGTCTGGTTTGACAGTGGTTCTATGCCATTCGCCCAGTATCACTATCCATTTGAAAATAAAGAACTTTTTGAAAAGCAGTTTCCTGCTGATGTGATTGCAGAAGGAGTGGATCAGACGCGTGGCTGGTTCTACAGCCTGCTGACAGTTTCATCGTTATTTACCGGGAAAGCGCCGTATAAACGGGTGCTATCACTGGGTCACATCCTGGATGAAGACGGCCGGAAGATGTCTAAAAGTAAAGGGAATGTCATCAATCCAATGGAGCTGGTCGAACAATATGGAGCAGATGCACTTCGATGGGCACTTTTAGCTGACAGCGCGCCGTGGAATAATAAGCGATTCTCTGCAAATCTGGTTGGTCAGGCGAAGTCAAAATTGGTTGATACTTTACACAATGTGCATTCTTTTTACAGAATGTATGCAGATATCGATGGGTTTGATCCGGCAGTAAATGAAAAAGGAAAGCGTGCTCTATTAGACGAGTGGATACTATCACGTTTGACTACAGTTACTGAAGCTGTCTGCAGCCACCTGGATGCATATGACTTTACTGCTGGAGCACGTGAATTGGCAGTGTTTGTGGATGAGCTGAGCAACTGGTATATCCGCCGCTCACGGAATCGTTTCTGGGGAGAGGATATGAGTGATGATAAGCTCGCTGCTTATCACACGCTGCATGAAGTGCTGATCACCTTAAGTCGTCTGATTGCACCATTTACGCCATTTATTGCTGAGGATATTCATTTAGATTTAACGGAGGAAAGCGTTCATTTAGCTGATTTCCCGAAAGCAGATCCAACTTTAAGAAATTCAAAGCTGGAAGCAGACATGGACCGGGTGCTTCAGGTCGTGGAGCTTGCCCGGCAGCTGAGAAATGCAACGAGTCTAAAAACGAAGCAGCCACTCGCAAGTGTGACTGTCATTGGATCTAAGGAAGAAACGGAGCCGCTGAGGCAGTATGAAGCGATCATCATGGACGAAATGAATGTAAAGGCGGTGAACCTTCAGCAGGAAGCGGGAGAAGCTGTACGTTATGAAGTGAAATTGAATTTTCCGACAGCCGGTCAAAAGCTTGGTAAGAAGGTTGGAGCTGTTCAAAAGGAATTACAGCAGCTGACGTCTGAAGAAGCAAGAAAAATTGCAGAGCAGGGATTCGCTGAGGTGGCTGATGAACGAATTGAAGGTGAGGATCTTCAAGTAAGGCAACAGGCAGACGAAGGACTTGAGCTTGCATCTAATGCTGATTATACAGTTCTGCTTGATACCGTATTAACAGAAGAACTGAAAGCTGAAGGACTAGTTCGGGAATTGATCCGTGGTGTTCAGCAATATAGAAAAGAGCTGAATCTGCCGGTTGATCAGCGTGTGGTGCTTGTGATTGATGCGGATGAAAAAATGCGATTAAAGGTGACACAGTTTAGAGAGTTACTGGAGAGTAACCTGCTGGTCCGTGAGCTGAAGTTTGGAAAGAACGAGAACATGAAGCGATTAGTGGTTGATGGGGAAGAGTTTGGGATTGCGATTGAGTGATTACTGAAGCAGGGGGTCAGACCCTCTGCTTCAGAAATTCAACTGCTTCCACAGCAAAAGTGGTGGCTGTAAATTAATTCTGATTTGGTGCTGACCTCTGCTGAATCACCATTGCTAGCAGTCCTCCGCCGGCTGTAATGTTCAGTATAACTGCTGCACCTAGCATAAGACCTTGAGGCCAGCCGTCTACAATCAGTGTATTGGATAGGACTAACAGGATGTTTCCAACAACTAAAAGCATAAATAAAGTTATTTTCGAGTTCATCTCAAACGCTCCTTGTTATGTATATAACCCATTTACGTTTTTATCAGAGAAAAAGTTTCATAGAGCGATTGCCACAAAATAAAGGAGAAAAAAATATGTCACTCTATCAAGTGCAAAACATGACAATTGAAGCAGCACGCCACATAAATGAATGGACTTACGAAGAGCCATACAGCATCTACAGTATGTCAGGTGATCCTGAAGATCTCGATGAACTCATGGACGGCACTTACTTTGCAGTTTATGAAAACGATCAGCTGATCGGATACTTCTGTTATGGGAAGAATGCACAGGTTCCAGGTGGTGTAAAAGAGCAGCTGTATGAGGATATAGCATTTACAGATTTAGGACTTGGTCTGCATCCGGAACTTACAGGTAAAGGGAGGGGAGCTCGCTTTCTGGAGGCAATCATGGATTTTGGAGAGCGTACATACGGTTATGATCAGTATCGTCTAAGTGTTGCTTCATTCAACGAAAGAGCGATCCACCTTTATGAGAAAGCAGGTTTTAAAGAGACTGGTACTTTTGTAAATGTAAGCGGAGATCGGAAGGTTGAGTTCATGGTGATGAAAAAAGCAGAAGGTGCTATGACATGAACTTAGTCAAAGAATACGTTGAAGAACTTGCCAAACTTTACACACAACACATTGATATTGAGTATGCGGATTGGTCTGAAAACTATATGAGGAATCAGTTTGACTTTTTAGGGGTTCGAACGCCAATACGCCGAAAGCTGACGAAACAGTTTTTGGAGGAGAATGGTGTTCCTGGAAAAGAACATTTAGAAAATGTCGTTTTGACTTTGTGGGAGCGTCCAGAACGGGAGTATCAAAAAGCAGCTCTTGATATCATACAGGCAGAAAAAAAGTCTCTCACTCCGGATGATATGACCTGGTTAAGCTCTTTATTAGTGAGTAAATCTTGGTGGGATACAGTAGATGAAATTGCTCCACATGTGATGGGGCATATGTTTCAAACCTATCCGGAGCTCATTTCACACTACGCCGACCGTTGGATTAAAGATGAAAATATTTGGCTTCAGAGGGCCGCAATATTATATCAGCTGAAATATAAAAATCTTACAGATGAAGAGCGGTTGTTTCAATACATTCTTTATAAAGCTGACAGTGAAGAATTCTTTGTACAAAAAGCAATTGGATGGGCTCTGAGGGAATATGCAAAAACGAACCCCACAACCGTAAAAAAATTTGTTTCTTTACATCAATTAAAGCCACTAAGTAAACGGGAAGCGCTGAAAAATATTTAGAGTGAGCATCTGACGCTTAAAATGAGACGAAGCTGATGCAGAACTGCATCAGCTTCGATTTTCTGAATTTCCAGCAATCCAGATCTCGTCCATATCCTCAATCTGCAACTCCACTCTCAATCATCTCCTGCAGCTCATCAGCAGGTACCGGTCTGCTAAAGAAATATCCCTGCATGCAATAGCAGCCTTCCTTCATCAGCAGATCAATCTGCTCCTGTGTTTCGACGCCCTCTGCAATGACACCATAATCCAGCTGTTTGGCCAAATGAATGATCGTGGAATTTAAGGCGGCGATGTGTGGAACCTGTGTCATTCCATCTACGAATGACCGGTCAATTTTAATACAGTCAATCGGGAAATCTTTGATGTACTTTAAAGAAGAATAGCCTGTCCCGAAGTCATCGAGTGCAATAGTGAGTCCGAGATCTTTTAGTTCATGAATCTTTGCAGCATCATGCGATTGGATCAAGGTATGTTCTGTAAGCTCGATCTCCAGGTATTTCGGATCAATTCCGGCATTGTCTAAAACAGACTTAACCGTTTGTACAACGCGCGGGTGCTGAATCTGACGGATGGAGAAATTCACAGCCATTGTGATCATATGACCCTCCGCGTGCCATGCTTTCAGCTGATCAATTGCTTCTTTCAGCACCCAGTTTCCAAGCTTCAGAATCAGGCCTGTTTCCTCAGCAAGCGGAATGAATTTATCCGGCGGGACTTTGCCGAATTCAGGGTGAGTCCAACGCAGTAAAGCTTCTACACCGATCAATTCCTTCGTATCGTAATTGATTTTAGGCTGATAGAAGACTTCAAGTTCAGATTTTTCAACTGCCTGATGCAGCGCATTGAGAAGGTTTGAGCGCTCAATATTCTTTTCTCTCAGCAAATGAGTAAAATAGTGGTAGGTGCCGCCATATTCTTTCGCTAAATACATGGCTGTATCTGCATTGCGGATTAATTCTTCTTCGTTCTGCGCATCGTCCGGATAGACACTGATGCCAATACTTGCACCGGTAAATAGCTCGTTACTGCCGATGCGAACCGGATCTGTCAGGAAACCAAGTAATTTCATCGCAATTTCATCCAGTTCTTCGATCCGCTCAATGTCTTCCACAAGCACCATGAATTCGTCTCCTCCGAGTCTCGACACAGTCACACGTGAAGAAACGAGCGTTCTGAAGCGTTCGGCAATTTCATAAAGCACCTGGTCACCGGCTACATGTCCATACGAATCATTGATCAGCTTAAACCGGTCCAGGTCTAAAAACAGCACGCCCAGACGCTCGTTTGCCCCATTTAATTTTTTTAAGGCTGTTCTTATTTTCTGCGTCATATAGCTGCGGTTCGGCAATCGGGTGATCATATCATAGTACGCTTGTGTATGAATCTTTCTTTCCATCTCTTTTCGCTCAGTCACATCTCTGAAGGTTACAACCGTCCCGCTATGGTGCTCGCCGTTTTGAATCGGTGTAGAAACATATTCCACATCAAAGAGGCTGCCGTCTTTCTTCGCAAATTTTTCTTCAGCGGAGTATGCTTTTTCGCCACTGATAAGGGAGTCATGAATTGGAGAGCTCATGTGCTGGTAGAGATCCATTTCCTTTGAATAGTGTGCAACAACTTCAGCCTGTTTCTTTCCAACAAGTTCATCGACATCATAGTCAAGCATTGTTGCTGCGGTAGGGTTGCAGAAGGTAATGACCCCTTCTTTATTTAAGCCGTAGATGCCTTCTCCGGCAGAGTTCAGTATAGATTCATTCTTTTTGCTGAGTTGTCGAAGGTCTTCATTCATACTCTCAAGGATCTCATTTTTTTCCTGCAGCTCGTGGGTCCGGTGAGAAATAATTTCTTCGAGCTGCTCAAGGTGAATTAAGTTATCCAGCACGCCGGCAGTTGCATCAGCAATAGACATTGCAAGCTGTTGTTCAGCATTTGTATATGACTTTGGGCTGTCAAAGCTGACAATGCCCAGTGTGCCTAACACTTCGTCACGGGAGATGAGGGGGAGCGTATACATGGCTTTAATACCAAAGCTGTTAATTGCCTCTTTATTTGTACGTGGATCACTGATGGCGTCTGCAATCATGACGGGTCCTTTTGTCCGCATCACTTCCTGGTAAACAGCGTCCTCCTGAAAATTAATCTTCACTTCGTTGTGTATTTTTTTCCACTCTTCTTCTTTCCACGTACTTTCTGAGGAGAGTTTGTGCGGAGAGGCTGATTGCGTATACATATCATTCAGATGAGCAGCAACATTTGGATTGTCTAGCGCCTCGCCAATATAGCGGAAGCTGGTTTCAAGGGCCTCCTGGACAGTCACACATCGTGAGAGTTCACCAGTAGCATCAAGTAAAAGCTGCTTATCTTTCACAAGTTTCTGTGAACGTGTAAATAACTCTGTATTTCGAATCGCGACTGCAGCCATCGTTATATAGGATTCAATCGCTTCAAGTTCTTCTTTGTTTAAATGAAGTGGAGCACTGTAATCAAATAAAAACACCAGTCCGTACATAGATTTTTCATAATAAATCGGAATGCCAAAAATCGATTTGATCTTAAATAATTCTATTGGAACAGGATCCGGCCGGTCATCCTGACTCGTATCCGGAATATAAATACTCTTCCTGGTTTCGACAATTTCCGCTGCAAAACGGTCTTTCTTAAGATCAATCACCATCTTATCAAGCGTAATTCCGTGAAACTGATCCGGCTTTCCTACAAACCCCTGAAACTGATCTTCTGATATCGGCAGGTAAATCCCAACGGCATCACAACGGACAATCTCTTCAGAAATCGCTTTGACTACTTGCTCTAACACAGATCGTTTATCGAGCTTTAAATGAATCATTTTCGTAATTTCGGCTAATCTGGAGTACCGATCTTGCTGCATAGCTGTCCCACCTTTCTCGTTCTACATATGTCAATTCCTGTATACATTCGTCGTTTTAACTTAATGATCCTTTATTTTGTAGGGAAAAGCTAGTGTTTTCGAACATTTAATGGTTATTTAGTAGTTTGTTTTCAAAACGATAGGTGCGTTTTGGTTTAAAAGATAACAGGAGCTCCATAATGGCATTATTTTTGTGTGCGCGTTCTAATTAAGAGCTATCTACCATGGATAAAGAGGCTCCATGGAAAGAGCGTTTCTGCTGATGTTCAAAAATTCAGCAGAAACGCCCCGTTTTTTAATTCATACAAGTCTATTCTCCATCCGGCTTGGCATCTTCAATCTTCTGTTCCATTCCTTCAATTCCTTCTTCTTTTACTTGCTGCAGTTCTTCATAAAAGTCACTGCCTGTCTCGAGCGCCAGATCATAGTTGGCAGTCGCCAGGTCTTTCATCGGCTGCAACTGCTCGTAGGTGAATTTTTCTTCGTCTACTAAGAGACTCATTGCATTATACTCTGAATTGACCTGCGCTCTGGCGTTGTTATTCCAAGTTATACTGAAGTTGTTAATATCAACGGTGGCATTTGCGCTGGTCCAGTTTCGATCGTTCAAGGCACCAATACGCCATTGCTCCCATTCCTTCAGGATATCCTTCGTCTGCTCAAATTCATTGCGTAACTCTTCTGCATTATTCACATTTGCATAGGCACCGCCGGCTTCCTTTGCCACTTCTTTCAGCTGCTGCTGTGCTTCAGAGTCTGCGTTAAAGCCAATCACATTAATAATCGGAGAAATATTGCTTCCGGCAAAGCTTTTTGCTGCTGCAACCGGGTCTCCGTCACACGTTTCAATCCCATCACTGACGAGATATATTAAATTCGTATTTTGTGCACCATCCAAGCCTTCAAAACTTTCTGCAGCTGACTCAAGCGCTCCGGCAACAGGGGTCCATCCAGCAGGTTCAAACTGATCAAGTGCTTCCTGAAAAGCGGCTTCATCATAAGGTCCCCGCTCATATACTTCTTCAATGGCAGAACAGGACATGTCCTTATCAGCGTCATCACCGGTCCCTTCATGACCGTATACGCGAAGGGAGACATTCGCTTCCTCTGGTGCTGAAGCAAGGAAATTCTGAATTTCCTCTTTTGCCTGCTCCATACGGGTTTCACCACCGGCATCCGCGCCCATCGACCCGCTGGCATCTAAAATGATTTCAATATTATAGTTTTCTTTAAACTCATAGCGTCGGTCTGCTTCAGGCATACCTTCCATATCAAACTGCGCTATATCAAGCACATCGGATGGGTCGGGAAGACTTACTCTGGTGATGTTATGGATGTATTGATAGTACAACTCCATCTCTTCCTGCGTTGCATTCTCAGGTAAAGCAGGTACGTCACTGAATAATTCAAGGAAAGCAGCCTGTGATTCATTCCCGTTGCCTACTGTTTCATTATTTAAAAGTCCTTCTCCCTGCTGCACAAAATCCTGCGGCTCCTGAGGAAGGGAAGGGAGATTCATTTCTTTCAGCTCACCGAGTACGCTCTCCGGTTCTGCGGAAACTTCCTCGACTTCTTCAACTTCTTCAGTTTGAGTTTCTTCTTCTGTCATTGTGCTTTCAGTTTCATTTTCTGTCTCATCCTGACAGGCTGCCAAAGTTAAACTTAAGGCAAGCACAGAGAACCATAATCTCTTTTTCATCTAATCTTCTCCTTTCAAAACGCTCAAAACTTCCTGGGATTCATAAGTGTTTATACGTCCATCGTTTGGAATAGTTTCAAATATTTATTAAATTCATTCTCTTTTACTGGAAAAATGAAGGATGGGGACAGACCCTTTACTTCATTACTTCGTGAAACTTTTCCTGTTCTATTCACGTATACATAGCATAATGGGGTGGAAAAAATGAAAAAATATGTATGTTTATTACCGTTTTTACTTCTGGGTGCATGTGATGACAACGAACAGGCTTTTGAAAAGGAAGTTTTTACTGAAGAATTTATTGAGGAAAAAGAGTTTCCTGATCCGCCTGCAACTTCAGATTATTTACCGGATTTCACAGAAACGGAGATTCCTGAACTGTCTCTTGATACGCTAAGCGGACTGACAGAAGAGCGGCCAATGCCCGAGACAGTAACTGCAGATGACATGCGTGCAGATGCGGATACGTTTCTTCGTGCGATGCGATATGGCTTTGGACCTTATGAATTTTATGGTGGTGATGAAGCATTTCAGGCGGCCGACCGCGAGCTGAATGAGTGGATTGAGTCGCAGGGCCAGTCAGTCAGTACGCTTACGTTTATCGGGAAGTTGAGCGATGTTTATTCGTTTATTGAGGATCAGCATTTTGCCATTGCGGGTTTCCCGCCCTTTATAAAAGAGGCGATCCCTCATAGCGTGGAAGATTGGGCGTTTACCAAAGAGGGAAATACATACTTTTTCGAAGGGGAAGAGGTTACTTCAGTTAACGGTGAGGAGGTGTCACCTTATATGAGGCCGTCTTTAAGTGAGGATGGAGAAGAAATCTATAGGGCTGTCAGTATGAAAAATGGCGGTGGAGGCAAGTGGGCGCTTGAAACTGAAGAGGAAACCTACACATCATTTTCTAATCAAATGACGGTGAAGCAGAATGGATCTCAAGAATTGTTCAGTATCAGTGAAACGGACGAAGGGATTCCTGTTATTCGATTTGGCACATTTAAGTTCACTGAAGATCATGATTTAACTTTTGAAGATTTGCTCGACGTGGTTGATGTGATTGAGGGTGCACCTGCAGCTATTCTGGATTTGCGGAATAATAGGGGTGGTTCTACTTGGTTTGGTACACGTGTTATTCATGACCTGACGGGCGCTCCTCCATCACATGATGAAAGTGTCTGGATTGATACAAATACAGTAAACCTGTTTATGTCTGAAAGGGTAGAGGGTCACATGAAAGAAGGCGCAGTGTATAAAACATTTTATGAAGACTATGGTCTTTTCATGCCCGACTTGAGTGAAGAGTTCAAGTTGCCGGCTGAACCTGACTCAGGCATTGATACTTTTGGAACGACGTGGGCAGGTACCGGAGTAGAAATCTCAGAAACGCCCTCGCTTGAAACACCGTTATATATTCTGATGAATGAGAACTCTGCATCAGCATCAGAAATGCTAATTTCAGACTTGCTTGAATATGATCAGACTACGTTAATCGGAACTGCCACAAGAGGAGCGTATACAAGTAATGCCGGTTCACTTTTTTATCTGCCGCACTCCGGGATCGATATTCATATGCCTTCAACATTCTTTGTCAGTCCGTATTCATTTGAAAGGGAAGCAGTTGGAATCGAACCGGATATCTGGCTGTCAGGAAGTGATGCAATGGAGCGGGCTGTTAAGTGGATAGAGGAGAAGCATGATATAGATTAAATCGTAATTTATTAGAGTAGGAGGCTAAGTGTGTGGGAATTGTTGCTGATCGTTTTTCTTACCTTACTGACGATCTATCTACTTGATAAGCTTTCGGCTGTGATCATCATAAAATTTTTAAAACTGAAGATCAGAAAAAAACGAGGTCAGACGATTAACGGATATCATACAGCTGCGAATATGATCGTTTCAGTGTTTAGTGTGATTATCTTAATGGTCATTCACACGTTTACAGATTCGTGGATGGATACAGCTCTATACGGATTATTGATTGTATACTTACATGGTATATCCAATATTTTCATAGAGTGGAAATACCTTGAGACAGACGATTTTAAAGTATCACTCATTCAAATGGTGTTATTTACAATAGTTGCCCTGGCGGCTTTTCCGTTTGCAGCCGACTGGTTGAGGAATATAGAAGTTTGATTATACACTGAATCAAACCCTGTCACGCACTTACACCCATTTGCATTTACTAAACTAACGAATACAGTTTTGTCCGTGTAAATAGGGAGGGCGAAGCTTATGAATGATCCATATTTACCTGACAGTTCAATCAATCACAGAAGAGGTCTTTCTGCTTCGAGACTTACTGTTATTGCTGCAGCCTTAACAACGGTTGCGGATGCAATAGATACAGTAGCAGCAATTAGGGCGGTTAAAGAAGAAGAGATCGATAAAATTGAAGTTCAAAAGAGATATGATCAGCAAAATCGCATACTTGAAGATCTTAAGACACAGCTTGAAGAATTAAAAGCACAGATTGCCTCTTCTGATTTTAAAAGCGAGCCTGTGGCTCCGGCTTATTCTATCAACATCGAGACACTTCATATTACACTTCCAGGCAGTGAATCGGACAGTGAGGAGAAATCATAAGGCAATGTACAAAAAGACGTCACCTCCATCAGAGGAAAGTGACGTCTTTTTTTGCATCTATTCTTTATCAAGCTTGTTGCTTATCAGGTGAATCCCGCTTGATATCTTGGCTAAATGCTCGTTTTTTTCCTTCTGCAGCTTAATTAATGTAACCATGAACCAAACCACAAAGATAAATGCTGCTATATAAAGAAGAAATATGAAAATTGGAAATAGGAAAAAGGTTGAATCCATCATAAAGACCTCCATTACAATATTTTATGAGCTACCCCGTCTAGATAAGAAAGTAGAGAATGATGGGAAAGAGAATGATAACTATAATACTTTGCAGCAATGAAATAATGAGATCTTTTTTGATTGGGTTTGGCTCAGGGTAACGGTTAGACAACCTTTGAAGCAGAAAAAGGATGACCCACCAGATCAATATCGAAAATAATAGGCTTGAAAAACTGCTGTAAGGAAACATTTCGTCACCTCTCATTCAACTAATTAAAAAGCTATGTAAAATGGCTGTGTGTCTTTATGAAGGCAACGCTTAATCCGCTCCCTGAAGTTTTTGAACGTAACCATTTCAAGTGCTTCATCAACGGGGTAGAATCCAACCTCCAGGCTCTCGGGAGATGTTGTACATTGACCGCCTACTGGTTTTGCGAGAAACAGCGTATTACAGACTGATCGCTCTACATTTTGAAAAATCCCACAAAACCGGACAATTTCGATATCTATCCCGGATTCCTCTTTCGTCTCCCTGATCGCAGCGGCTTCAAGTGATTCGCCTTCTTCCACCTGACCACCGGGCATCTCCCATCCTCTTCTTGGTCCTTTGATCAGTAACAATTCATTTTTTTCATTCACTACAACTGTTGCTGCCGAAATAATATGCTTGGGCACGGTATATAAATGGGCTGGTTGTGACAAGTTGGTGCCTCCTTTCTATTTTCCTAAAATTCAATTAATATTATGTTAACATAAAATGGGAAGTATCTCAGGTTTATTCAAGGCGGGGAACTGCAATCAGAGGTGTATGTTAAATACCAAACAAACGATTGTTTGAATTAGTAGTTATATTCGGCTTCACCAACTTTATATGTAAGTCTGATTAGGAGAGTTAACCAATGACAAATTTGAAAAAATGGAAAGACCCTGGAGTCCTTCTTGCTTCAACAGGCGTAGCCTCAATAGGAGATTTCATTTATCTGGTTGCGATCAATCTCATTGTCCTGAATATGACTGGCTCTGCAGCGGCTGTTGCTGGTCTGTGGATCGTAGCGCCAATCACTAATATTGTGATGAAGTTCTGGACAGGGAGCTTTATTGATTACAGAAGTAAGCGAAAAGTGATGATGGTGACGTACGTTGCGAGGGCCGGACTCATTGCGCTGATCCCATTTGCACCCAATGTGATCATTATCTACGGCATACTCGTCCTGCTCAGCATTGCAAAGGCGTTTTTTAACCCATCGTCAATTACATATATCACGATCCTTGTACCGCAGGATATGAGAAAAAGGTTCAATGCCATCCGTTCTTTTACCGCTTCAGGCGCTTTTATCGTTGGACCGGCAGTGGCAGGGACGCTCATTCTGCTCACCTCCATTGATCTGACGATTTGGCTGAATGCACTGTTTTTCGTGGGAGCGGCCTGGCTGATGATGCTGCTTCCTGAAAAGGAGAAAATCGAAAAAGCAACCATTCCAAAGCTCACTGTAAAACAGGTAAAAGCAGATTTTACAGTCGTATATGATTTTGTGAAAAAAGCATCTTTTGTAGCAACCGTGTACATGGGCTTTATCATCATTTTGCTTTTTACCTTTGCGATGGATGCACAGGAAGTTGTTTTTGCGAGAGAAGTAGTCGGGCTGACAGAGCTTGAATACAGTCTGTTAATCAGTATTACCGGCATCGGCTCTATTGCGGGGGCGCTGCTGCTTTCTATTATGTCTGAAAAGCTTTCAATTCGCGTGATGATGACCACGGGCCTTTTAATGATGACAATCGGTTATATCATCTATGCATTCTCATGGTCTTTTGCAAGTATTGCAGGAGGGTTTATTCTGCTCGGATTCTTTAACTCTTTTCTAAATACGGGTATGGCGACCTTCTATCAAAATAACGTACCGGTTGATATGATGGGGCGGGTCACAAGCGTATTCGAACTCTGGCAAAGTGCGCTTCAGATCCTGTTTGTGTTGTTACTTGGCGTTGCCGCAGACTTATTCTCTCTCAGGGAAGCAATCATCACAGCTGCACTGCTTATGCTGATCCTATCCTGTTTTTTCTGTGTTTTCTTATGGAAACCGGGAAGGGAAGCAGCTTTTGCAGATGAATCATGATAAAGGATTTACCATTTGTTTAAATAGGGCAAATGGTAAATCTCACTTTTCATTATTTATAAACCTCATTCGCCCACTCCACTGCAAGAACATACATATCATTCAAAAGGCCGGGTTCAATATTCAACTCACTCGTCCACTTTTCAACACACGCCCAGTCGCCTTTTTCATAACATATGACTGCGTGATAGATTGGTGCAAGCAAACTGTCTCCATTTAGCAAAGCTGCCTTAATTTCCGGGGACAACGGCACTGTATGTAACACGTTTTCCATGTGATCATCGAGAATGGCGTCAATTGTGCTGAACAGTGCCATCACTGCGGCATCAATTTTTCTTGCGTGCAAATAGCTGGCTGCGCATAACTGCTCTGCAAATTTGGAGCGGACGAGTGACAGTTTTAGCAGCTCATCCGGCTTACCCTCCGTCAAATCCTGCAGCATTAAAATGTTCATCCATCTTTCAAAATCCTTGATCCCCATCTGAACCAGCGCGCGTTTGATTGAATAAGCTAACTTGTTTTGGTTTCTGTGGCTGATAATTTTCATCAGACGATAGCTTAGTGAAGCATCGGTTTCTATTATTTCTGTTAGAGTTTGATAAGAAGGTTCAGGAGCCTTTAATTCCATCAGCACTTTCAGGTATGTATGTTTGTACTGTCTTTTATAAGTTGCTCTGGTGATAATATTCGGTCTGCTGAAAAAATATCCCTGAAATAAGTGAAAGCCCATTTCTTTGGCATGCTCAAATTCTTCTAATGTTTCGACTTTTTCAGCTAAAAGTGTTTTATTTCTCACAAGTGCTTCTGCTACTTGTGTAGTGATTGATGCTAATGGCGTGGATCTAATATCAAACTTGATAATATCCGCATCCTCAACCAATTCGTACTTGTTCAAATCAGCATCAAAATCATCCAATGCAATTTTATAGCCAAGTTTTTTTAACTCTTTTACCCGGTTCACGAGCATATCATCAATTTTCGTTCCTTCTAGGATTTCAAGGACCATCTGATCAGGTGGAATGACTTCAACTATATCGCAAAGCAGCATATCCCTGGTGAAATTAACAAAGACATGCGAATAATCGCTAATTTTTCCAAGTCCTGTTTCCAGCAATCCCTGGAGAACAGAAATCGTTGATAAATTAGCATTAGTTCCATCATATCCAGCAGCGTTCTGGGATGACCGGTACAGTAATTCATATCCAAATGTGCTTAAATCGCGTTCGAAAATTGGTTGCCGGGCAATAAACATTCAAGATCTCTCCTAAAATCATACTATTCTTATACATAGTATATTTTACCCAACTGATGTAAGCAAGCAGAAGAAGTAACAGAAACAGTTTTTAAGTGATGTGCGGGGTAAAAAGATTTTGTGAAGGGGGAGGTTGCGATGAGTGTAGGAAGGAATCTCTATACTTGTGTCGAACCTGATTCAAGAGAAGGCCAAACTTTGTATCAGTTACTAAAAGGAGGCATCACTATGGAAACTTTCCAGGAATTTCTTGAGACAATTGAAAATTCGGAGCACCGAAAGCAGACAGCAGATGTATTGGGCTGGGTAAGTCATACTTATCCCGAGCTGATTCAGAAAATAGCATGGAATCAGCCGATGTTCACGCATCACGGCACGTTCATTATTGCTTTTAGTACATCTAAAAAGCATCTGGCTGTTTCGCCTGAAAAAGCAGGCATTGATTATTTTGCAGATGAAATTAAGAAAGCAGGACATGATCACAGTAAAATGCTCGTAAGATTTCCATGGAATCAACCTGTGGATTATGATCTGCTTAGAAAAATGATTGATTTTAACATGAAGAATAAAGCAGAATGTACGACTTTTTGGCGTAAATAAAATCAACTTGTTACATGGCTGAAAAGTGGTTCATAAAGGAGGCACATGAAGTGAGTAAAAACATTCTTTACATCGCAATGAGCCTTGATGGCATGATTGCAAAAGAGGATCATTCTCTTGACTGGCTGTTGAAAGCGGAAGGTGAGGGAGACAATGGGTACAACGACTTTTACAGTGGAATTTCATCAGTTGTGATGGGGAATCGTACGTACCAGGAAGTGCTGAAGATGTCAGATGAAAAGCCCTATCAGGATCGACCGGTTTATATACTATCAAGAACAAAGCAGGAGGATGGATATGCCACTTTTACATCACAATCAGTGGACACGCTGCTGCCTGAACTGCAGAAAAAACACGGTGGTCCGGTCTGGATAGTCGGCGGGGGAGAAGTTGTAAAAGCTTGTCTTGAATCAGGACAGATTGATGAATACTATATAGCAGTCATCCCTGTTGTGCTTGGTGAGGGAGTTCCACTATTTCCAAAGGGTTCAAAGTACACTGAACTTAAGCTTAAAGGAACAGAGATATATAATCAGATTGTGATGTTGCATTATATGAAAAAACAAGCGGAATGACTTTTTAGTCATCCCGCTTTTTCCAAAAAATCAACTCCTATTACTCCCCGGACTGTCTTGCATAATGTCTGACGATCATTCCATTTGTTCTATACATTCCGAACTTTTCATAGTAAGGAACAAGATCGTCGTCACAACAAAGGTCAACCATATAATAATCCTTCAGCTGATCAAGCATCAGGCGTACAAGCTCACTGCCGATGCCATCGTTTTTGTGAGCAGGCAATACTTCAAGGAGTGGAATATAAGCAGACAGGACCCCATCACTGATCGCTGTAATAAAACCAATGACCTGTTGTTTCTCAGCGTCAGTCGCAACAACGATATGACTGCTGTTTGCTAAAAGCTTCATGTGTTTCTCTGGTGACGGGGGATCAGGCCACCCGTCGAAAAACCCTTCGAGCATCTGTGGGGTAATACCATTCAAATCATATTGGAAATTCAATTCAGTCAGCTCCTTTTTTGGTGGTAGTCAAATAGAAGCTGAAAAATCAATAATAAAGTAACAAAATAATGACCTCCAAATTTAGTGTTTCTGAGATAACTTTTCTGTTATATGTGTCCTGAAATCTTCATCTCTCAAAATTGCTTTCTGAAAATCATTCATGGATTTCGATAGCCTGATCTGCTCAAGCAGCTCAAGCCCATCAGCGAAGAATGAGATTTCAGTCCGGTTATCTTTAAGGTCAGTGGCGTACAACGAAAAAGTCAGCACGTGCGGAGTTGAACCGCCTTTTTGACCGGTATGTCTGAGCCATTCGCGGTTCTTTGGACTTTCCATGAGTGGTTCGAGAAGTGGATCCAGGTGACTGTGAACCTTTTTTGAAAAAAACGTCTTGCTGTTCAGCTTCTCCATGAAATCCGTATACGTTTTGGCGTTGGAGCGGGTCAGGTGATCAGACCAGTTTTTCTGAGCAGGTGCTGTCAGACATTTCAGTATCTGTTGCTTTTCCTGATCTGTGCAGGGCTGATCCAGCCAGCGTTCCATGATCATGATGGTCATATTTCTATATTCTTCTTTTGACATATCACGGATTTCAGCGTTTGCGCCTTCTAGCGTCAGGTTCTGTTCAGTTGTCAGTATATAAGGTACAGCAAGCGCTGCGACAAATGGAAAGATCGGCTCGTGATCTGTGAGGCCTGTTTCCTCAAGACCCGCATTGATTCTGTCCAGTCCAAGTTTGTGCATGAGGTAGTCTGAGTTTGCGTTTGAACTGTAATGCATCATACCTTCTGCCACCTGAGAGAGTGTCACGGGGTCCTGGCGATTGATCTCTTTCAGCCATGCTTCATGTGCGCCGCCATCCGTTCTTTTGAAGTAAAAAGGTTCAAGCGTTGAAAGAGATATCACCTCATCAGGATTAATGTTGCCTGACGCTGCTTGTTTAGCATATTCAACTGCAATCACCATTTTTGCCGTGCTGGCAAGCGGAAGCATGAGGTTTTCCTGCTGTGCAACAAGCACCTCATCATTTCGCTGAACCTTCAGGGAAATGGTATCAGGGCGTTCTTTGATAAATTGTGTGAAAGCACGCGGTTTTATTTTTCTCGTATGATATGCAAAGAAGGCGGATCCCCCACCAATCAATAGTGCAACAATCATTGATCCAATAAAAATCCAGTTCACTTATGTCACTCCTGTTGTCATCATTTTATCTGTGTTCAATACAATGCTGGTAGCGACCCCAGGCCTCTTTCTGCTGCTGCAGAATCTGGCCTCGTTCTTTTTGCAGGTTGCCAACAGCACGCACAACTTTTGACTTTGTTTCTTCTACTTTACTAATCGAATCATTGATCCGGCTGTGAATCGTCCACTCTGAAAATATATCATCCAGAAAGTAATCTGCAAATGTAATAAAGGAACCTCTCTCCACATCCATTGATTCAGTTGTTTCATCTTTGACATCTTTCAGTTCAGCTTCAAACTTACGAAGACTGCGCTGGGCATCGTGCAGAGCATCCTGTGATTGATCGAGATCATTATGCTTCATTGCGGTTACGATCATACCGCCACCAAGGAATGTATCCCATGTTGACATGCCGTGTGCTGAATTCAGGCTTGCAAGGGCAGCTTCCAGTGAAGCTTCAGCACTACGGCCGGCATAAATCGCCTCATCAATTTCAACGAGCAGCGCGTCAAGGTCTGCATAATGATTCAGGTGGAGGTCAATTTCACGGGCTGTTTCACCGTCATTCTGTTTAATCCAGCGCTCTTTTTCTTTCAAAAACGCTTCCCAGTCGTCCTCAACAGTTCCGTAAGCGGACAGTTTGTTCTCCAGTTCATTTGCGTCACCTCGCAGATCCTCAAGCATCTGTTCATGCTCGTTCAGTTTCAATTCAGCTTTTGCGGCCTCATCATATTCTTTTTCCCGCAGTTCCTCATGCGTGCCTTTCCACTTTCTCACCACGTTTACTAACGAGAAACGGTCTATTTTATGCAGATCCAGCTGCTCTTTTGAAAGGCTCTGTTCAAGCTCCTGCTTCTTGTGTTCATGTTCAACGAGTTGTGAACGAACATTTACTTGTCTTTTTTCTAATTTGCGTTTCTCATCAAGTCTTTTTCTCAGATCCAGCTGTTTTTTCTCAAGTGTTTTTTCCACGTGAATCCCTCCAGAGGTTTGTTAGTAAATATACGGACGAACAGGCTGGAAGTTCCGGGGAATTTCGTTTAAAAGGAGACGTTACCAATTTTTGTTGGGAGGAGGTATGATAGAAATTGTTAAAATAGCAAGGGGGCTATGGGATGGATCTATTGATTGAGGAGATATTGGCGTTAATTAAAAGGGCAGATAGGAGAATACTGATTGGCATCTCAGGACACGGGGCTGCCGGTAAAACGACTTTTACACAGAATCTAGCTGAGCGGATTGGGAAGGATCATTTGAATATACTGAATACGGATCCGTATATTACTGACTCTGCGGTCAGGAAGAACACGATGATTACATATGAGTGGGAAGGTAAAGAGCATACATTTAAAATGACGGCGTGTCACCCGGCAGCTCATCACATGCTGTCGCTTGAAAGGGACATGAAGATGCTGAAAAAGGGAATGGACCTGTATACGCTTGATACAGACTGGCTGCCGAGTGAGCTGCTTTCATCTGATAAGAAAGTGACGGTTGCAGAGGGAATGAGCGTGGCGTTTCTGGATCAGTCATTATTTGATCTCAGTATTTATTTCTATACTGATGGTGAGACGGAATTTTTGAGAAGATCCGGCCGTGATATTAAAGAGCGCGGTATGGAACTTGAGTATTTGAAGCAGTCACACCATGAGCGGCGGGTTCAGTACGAGGTGTTTATGCATAGGTATCGCGAGGGGTTTGATGTGGTGGTGAATACATCGGGGGACGGGTTTGTGATTGAAAAAATGAGAATGTGACCGGGGATTGAGTGGATGTGACCCGAGATTCCTGAGATATGACCCGAAAATATGGCCGGGCAGGAAATGCGACTTTAAATTTTGTGAATATGACCTGGGATTTGCGGGATGTGACCTTAATTTCAGTGAATGTGACCCGAATTAGTATATGTGCGTTCGTCGAGTTTTTGAAGGGAGGGAAAAATGATGAATAGAGAACTGATCAGGACTATATTGCTCATTTTATTGGCCGCGGTAATGGTTACAGGTCTTATAATTTATTTCACAGATAGACATGAATACAATCTGCTTGTTGCGTTGGTGGCTTTAATTTTAAGTGTGGCTGCCTTGATATTTACTTTTACCGAGAAAAAAAGAAAAAGGTCTTGAATCCTGTGTTGGATTCTAAGACCTTTTGTTTTATAGGGTTATTTAGCCACAATCACAAAGCTATCAAGAGACTCATTCTTTCCCTCAACATCTAACATATCCGCATAATTTTGAACAAGAGTCTGGATTCTGACAGGTGCAGCTGCAAATTCCTTGGTAACTTCCTTGGCGTAATCAATTTCCCACTGCCCATCCTGAAGAAAATGAGCATCAACACGCAGTTCGTGATCAACCTTCAACCCTGCATCTTCTATCATTTTTTTAATCTCACTTTTCCCGAACAGATTTTGAATGTTTCCATCGTTTGCAGTGAACTGTGAATACAGCGCTAGAATAGATGCAGCACAGAAATGTCCCCGCTGTGTGATTTTCTCAAACTGCATATCCCATTCTGCAAAGCACAGTATGTTACTGATTGAACGAATCCTTTTAAAATAGGCAAGCAATTGAGCGGGATCGTGAAAATACCACGAGCAATGGGAAAGAACAACAGCATCGTACTGCTTATCCAGCTTCATCTCCAGAAAATCTGTTTCCAAATGAAAATCAATCCTGTCGCCAAGCTTTGACTGATTGACGCGCTCATGTGCCTCGCCAAGCGTAAAAGGTGCTCCGTAATCTGGAGGAGCGATATCCACAGCCGTTACATGCCCGTTTTCGCCAACTACATCAGCAAGCACGACGGTCGTATCCCCTTGGCCGCAACCGATTTCAAGTACTTTCATTCCTTTCTTGATCCCAAATGCTTCAACCAGTGCATATCGGTGTTGGAGCTGGGTTTGCTGGATTTGATCATTTTCAAAAAGCTCATATTGTCTGATGAATTGCTGTACGCTGTTTTGTGACATTCACCTATACTCCTTCTGTGTAGCCTTTTAAGTTAATTTAACATGAATGAAGGGGATATGGGATTTTTTGTAGAAGTGAAACAGTAGAGAAATGATAGAATCGGGGAAATCACATGAATCCAGAACGATGGTTTGCTTCAGACGCAGAAACACGGGAGATCTTAAAAGCTGTTCAACATTTAAACCTGGAAGACTGGTGGGTCTGTGCAGGTTATATACGTAAAAAAATCTGGGATGAACTGAGTCAGGGGGAAGCAATTGTGCCTCTTGATGATATAGATGTCATATATTTCGATCCCTCAGATATCAGTGAAGAAACAGAGAAGGGTTACGAAGAAGAATTACACCGCATGCTGCCCGGCTTACCATGGTCTGTAAAAAATCAGGCGCGCATGCACATGGTCAATGGTCTTGATCCATATGAGTCAGCTCGGGATGCAATTGCGAAGTTTCCAGAGACCGTCACTGCCCTGGGAATTAAATTAGACGTGAACGATCGTATGGTGTTATATGCACCACATGGTTTAGAGGATCTTTTGCATTTCAGCGTGAAACCAACGCCTTATTTTCGGGGAGATCCATCACGGATGAAAGTTTTTTATAACCGACTGAATCATAAAAAATGGTCTTTATATTGGCCGGAAGTCAGAATATAACTGCGCGACTGGGGAGCACTCACAATGAAAAAAGTTGATCTGATAGCCGTTGTACACGATCCAAGGGGTAATTTGTTATTTCGTTTGAAAAAGTCTGAAGAAACAATGATGGGTCTTTACAATAAAGTATGGATCACTGTCAGTAACGAATCATCTGAACAATTGCTTCAATACCTATGCCATGAGAGTCCGTTTCATGTGAAAGTTATACCCAAGGGTGGGGCAGCTCATGCCAGAAGAGCGGTTGTGGCATTCGGTTTAGACTCAAGTTGTTCTCACTATCATTATTGTGACTTGGACCGGCTTTTAACGTGGATATCATATCATCCGGAAGAGCTGAGTTTATTGGTCCGGGATATACCGCAATATGATTATCTGGTCATTGGCAGAACGGATCAGGCGATGTATACCCATCCGGAAAGTTGGGTTGAAACTGAGAAAATCACAAATAAAATCTGCTCGCTCACTCTGGGGTGGGAAATAGATATTACTGCGGGGTCATGTGCTTTTTCCAATGAGATTGGTGAAGTAATTAACCAATATTCAGAGGCAAAGATGACTGATGCAGAATGGCTGATGATTGCAAAAAAAAGAGCATGCGTAGAGGTTAGTACGATTCAGGTAAATGGACTTGAATATCACGAATCTATTAATGCACCCACCACGAGTGTGGAAGAAGCAGAGCAGTGGTTCAGCCGGTTAAGGTTGAGTATGGTGATTAGTGAAACGCTATTGAAATAAATGGAACAGTTTTTGAAAAAAGATTCTTATGAAGGAGTAATGAATACATGAACGTACAAGAAACACTTCAAACATACATAGAGGCAACCAACACGCACGATTTTGAAAATGTGAGGCAGGTGCTGCATGAGGACGCATTATTCTGGTTCACGAGTCAGATTTGCAGAACACATGACGAGATTCAGGCGTATTTTGAAAGCACCTGGGCAATCATTAAAGAAGAAGTTTACTCGGCAGTTGATATCAGGTGGCTTCATGCTGATGAACAATCAGCCACCTGTGTGTATGTCTATCAGTATGAAGGGTATTATGAAGGGAAATTAATCTCGGGGAGCGGACGGGCAACGAATGTTTTCGCGAAAACGGATGATGGATGGAAGCTGATTCATGAGCATTTAAGCAAGCTTGCGTAACATTTAGCCGGCTAACCCGTATGTATATAAAGAGGTGAAGAGCATGTTTTTGAAAAGAGTTGCATTAAAACGCGAAGAAATTAACGATCAGCGCCGTTACCCTTTTCATATTCCTGCAATCAGAACGTTCAGTGAGCTCGATTTGAAAAAGAATGTCACGTTCTTTGTAGGGGAAAACGGTTCAGGTAAATCAACGCTTCTTGAAGCGATTGCTGACCAGTGCGGTTTTAATACGGCCGGCGGCGGAAGAAACAATACATATGAGCTGCACGCATCAGATTCAGCGCTCGGTCCTTATCTCAGGCTGTCATGGATGCCAAAAGTGACGAACGGCTTTTTTCTGCGTGCGGAGTCGTTCTATCAATTCGCGACCCATTTAGATGAAATGGCTCAGGAGGATATGCAGACATATGGTTCCTACGGCGGGAAGTCACTTCATGATCAGTCTCACGGGGAATCTTTTCTGTCACTTTTCGCAAACCGCTTCCAGCAAAAAGCGATTTATCTATTGGACGAGCCTGAGGCCGCACTTTCGCCGCAACGTCAGCTTGCCCTCTTGAAAATTATGCATGACCTTGAGCAACAGGGAAGCTGTCAGTTCATCATTGCGACGCATTCACCCATTTTGCTTGGGTATCCGGGTGCTGACATTCTGAGTTTTGACCAGGGTGAAATTCAGCTGATTGAGTATGAAATGACTGATCACTATCAGATTACCCATTATTTTTTACAGCACAGGGAGCGGATGCTTGAGCAGTTGTTTTCGGAGGAGGATGAGGAATGAAAAAGTGGCTACTCATACTGACATTGATCTTATTAGCAGGATGTTCCAATACTAGTAAAGCCCCTGAAGTACTCGTTTTTACAGGAGAGTCGGAAAATTGGCGTGTGAATTATATATCTTCACAATCAAATGAGACTGAACAGGAGATAGAATATCGAATTGATTATTTAGGGAGTGGTGACCCTGAAGAGGTTTCGTATAGTGTTCTGACAAATATAGAGTCAGGTTCTTCCGGCAACGTCAATTTAAGTGAAACTAAAGTGATCAGGGGAAGTGGCAGCTGCGGCGGATGTGCAACGCTAAATAAAGACGACGTATTGCAATTTGAAGTTGAATGGGACGGACAGCAGGAATCTTTTGAAGTAACCTATGACGAAGACGCTAGAGGCGTAATGGAATAGAGGGGAAAGTATGGATCAAAAAGTTGTGATCAGGCATGCGAAAGAGCAGGATGCAGAAGGTCTCAGAAATCATGTCAAACAGGTACTGACGGAAAACAGTGATAAGATGGGGACTTCGTTATCTGAATTCAAGGTGACGATCGATGAAGAGAGAGAATGGATCCGTTCACATGAGGAACGTGGGGTCGTATTGGTCGCGGTGATTGAAGATCATATTATCGGCATGCTGAATTTTCGTTTGTCTTCACTGAAAAAGTTCAGCCATCAGGGTCTGTTTGGGATGAGTGTGCAGGAGGGTTATACTAATCAGGGAACTGGACGCAAGTTGCTTGAGTCTTTATTTGATTGGGCAAAGCAGGATGGCAGAGTCGAGAAAATTTCACTTGAAGTATTTGCGAATAACGAGCGTGCGATTCATTTGTATGGGGATATGGGATTTAATGAAGAAGGACGTAAGCTGAAGCATGTCAGGTTTGGTCCTGATCATTATGAAGATGAGCTGATTATGGGGAAATTTATATAAGTATACGTAAAACCAGGAAGGGTATCGGCTTCCTGGTTTCTTCATGTCTTTACCAATAAAACACGATGACTGCAACCAGTGCTGTCACATAATAACCAGCGTTTGCGTACAGCTTCATCTTTTTGGATAAGGTGTCCTGTTCAAGCTTTTTAATGTAGAGAATGACGAATAACATCAGCAGCATGAGTGCAAAATCAGCTAATCCATATCCATCCTGTGACCTGAGAATCAGGGAGATGAACACGATTGCAGCTGCAATATTAGCACCAATAATAATCAGTGGAGAGGCTTGTTCGTTAATTGGAATCACTCCCTGGTGTGAGGTTTATTGTCCTTATTTTAGAGGAAGCAGCGGGTGAAGTAAAAGAGCAGGATTGGCAAAGGTGCCGGGGAATGTCAGGGGTGTAGAGATGGCAAGTAAATTTGAAAGTATTGTCTGCGCTATGCAAATTGACAACGCCTACTCCTGACACACGTTTAATTATAAAAACTTCTGTGACAGTGTGCTAAATTCATTTTTCTGCAATGATTCTGCACATTTTTTGGGTAATTTAAAAGTGAACCAACAACTTGGAGGGATGATACAAATGAAAAATCAATTATTAATGGGAACCATGGCGCTTACGCTTAGTCTAGTGCTTGCAGCATGCGGCGGTAATGAGGACGACATGGGTTCCGGTGACATGAGTGATAACATGGATGAGAATATGGAAGAAAACATGGATGACATGGACCATATGGATGAAGAGGATTCAATGGATGGCATGGATCATTCAGGTATGGATATGTCAGGATCCGGAGAAGTACTTGAGGGATTAGAAGAAGCACAAAACCCAACGTTTGAAGAAGGTGACACAGCAATCATCACTGAAGCACATATGGAAGGAATGGAAGGTGCAGAGGCAACAATTGTTGGTGCTTACGATACAGTTGCTTACAGTATCTCCTATGACCCGACTGATGGCGGGGAACGAGTAGAGGATCACAAATGGATTATACACGAGGAAACGGCTGATGCTGCAGACGAACCTTATGCAGAAGGCGACGAAGTGGAGGTAGAGGCTGATCATATGGAAGGAATGGACGGCGCAACTGCAACCATTGATTCTGTGGAAGAAACCACTGTTTATATGATTGACTTCACGCTGGAATCAGGTGAAGAAGTAACGAATCACAAATGGGTAACTGAAAGTGAATTGTCTGCTGAATAACAAAATGCTGAGGGGTATATAGCCTCTCAGCATTTGTGGTTATGTACAGGTTTTGAGTCATTTGATCCACTTATAACCTACTCCCCACACCGTGTGTAAATGTTTTTCAACAGGGAACCCTGTTTTTCTCAGCTTGTCCCGAAGGTTTCTGACATGCGAATCTACCGTACGGCCATCTGTCCAGGCTTCATATCCCCAGATAATCGACAAAAGCTGTTCTCTGGAGTAAGCACGGCCGGGATTTTTAAGAAGCTGTCCAAGGATTGAGAATTCCTTAGGTGTTACTTTTACGGAATCTCCTCTATAAGAAAGCTCATGAGAAAATTCATCCCAGACCAGTCCCTCATATTCAATTCTTCTGGCAAAATCATCTGAAGTCCGTCTGAATACGGCGTGTATTCTTGCGACCAGCTCATCTTCGTCAAACGGTTTTACGATATAGTCATCCGCACCATCCTGCAGCCCTTTGACGATATCCTCTTTTTCATGAAGTGCTGTTAATAAAATAATCGGCACATCTGAAAATCTGCGGATCATCCGGCACGTTTCAAAGCCGTTCATCACGGGCATCATCACGTCAAGAATGATTAAGTCTGGTTCTTCATCCTTCACCAAACTGATCGCATCCTCGCCTCTCCGGAGTTTTATACAATCATAGCCGAGCGGTTTCAGATATAGCTCAAGCAGATCAAGCATTCTTTGTTCATCATCGACGAGTACGATTTTCTTCATGATGGACTCCTTTCAAATCAATGATCATCTTCAGTCCTGAACCTGTATTTTCAGCCGAAATCTTTCCGTGATGCGCTTCAATCATTTCTTTTGCAATCGAAAGCCCGAGTCCAGTGCCGCCGGTGTCTCTGTTTCTCGAAGTATCCACTCTGTAAAAACGATCGAACAACTGGGGTAGTGCATCCTCAGGTACACCGGGACCTTCATCCGTCACTTCAATTTTTTCATTGCTCACTGAAACCAGTACTTTTTGATCTGCAGGTGTATATTTCAAAGCATTATCTAAGATGATAATCAGCACCTGTTCAAAACGGTTTTGATCAATTTCTTTATAAAAAGCTGAATCAGCCTGAAACAGAAGTCTGATGTTCTGTTCATCAAAAGCCAGCTGCATTCTTTCAGTAACACTCCGCACAAATGAAGTGATTTCAGTCCGCTCAGGTTCTATTGTAAAATTTTGTTCTTCCATTCTTGCAAGTTCAAACAAATCTTCTATGAGCTGATGGAGCCTGTCTGTTTCTTCATAGATAATCTGTCCGTAGGGTGAATCTTCTTTCTTTAGAAGTCCTGCGTACCCTTTTATATAAGTGATGGGGGTTCTAAGCTCATGCGCAATCGAAGTTAAAAAAGCTTTGCGCGTTTTTTGAATCTGATGCAGATCACCTGATATTTTTGTGATGGACCGGGCGAGTTCACCAATTTCATCTTGCCTTTTCGTCTCGGGGACTGTAAGAATATCTCCCTGACTGAGTTTTCCGGCTGCCTTTCTGATTGAAAGAAGCGGTTTAGTGATAAAGTGACTTAAAAAATACAGACTGAAAAGAAGAAAAAGTCCGGTTAGCAGAGCCGCAATCGCAAAGTGCTGGTTCAGTTCTCTGATCAGCGCCTGAATCTGTTCAGTAGGTTCAAGCATAATCACGCTGCCACCACCATCGATCGGGCTGATGCTGACTAAGAATGGCTGATTGCGCCAGTCGTCTTCTGCAGTACCTTCAGATGCTGTCAGCCAGTCTTCGTTTATATGATTGTCAGCCTGATTGGAAGCACCTGCGAGTGAACCATTTTCGGCTATAATCACAACTTCTGTGAGTGCTTTTTCTTCCATCAGGACAACATGACTGATCGTTCTCATATCAAAATTATCAGCAAGTACATCTCTGTGACTGTCACCGCGCTGCTGAAGTCTTTCAAGCTCATTTTCTACCTGTTGATTAACGAGATGGTTATGCATAACAAACAACGAGATTGTCAGAATAATAGCAAGCCCTGATAAATAAAAAAGGCTGATTTTCAGTGAAAGTCTGTTCACGGTCCACACCTCATTTCATGTCTCAAGTATACGCAGATTTTGTGCAGAAAATATGCAGAAAGGCAGGACTTTTCATGGATTTAGGTTAAATCGTTTAACAGAAATTTGAAAGGGAAATGCTTAATTAGAAACGATTTTAGGAGGAGATAAAATGAATCAGCAATTCCAGGATTGTCTTGAAGCTTGTAAGAAGTGTCTCGAAGCCTGCAATCATTGTTTTGATGCCTGCCTGAGTGAAGAGGATGTTAAGATGATGGCGGATTGTATCCGTTCAGACCGTGAATGTGCAGATGCATGTGCACTTGCAATCACAGCGATGCAGACAAACAGCCCTCATTTACGTGAGATTTGCGGGTTATGTGCAGAGATCTGTGAATCGTGTGCAGATGAATGTGCAAAGCATGACCATGACCACTGCCAGCAGTGTGCGGAAGCTTGCCGTAAATGTGCAGAGGAATGCCGTAAGATGGCAGTTTAATATCACCTATACATGAAAAAGCCGGTACGCATATGTTGCGCACCGGTTTCTTCGATGTGAATAAACATTTCTTAATCCTGGCTAACTGATTTTAGAAAGAATTTCTCCCCGACAAAAGTGAGTAAAGTAATCACTACAGCTACGACCACGATTAGCCAATCCTGCTGCAATTTAACCCAGACGAAAGCACTCAGCACAACTGCATCGATCAACAGTGCAGTTGTCACAATTCCGCGGTTTGCCTTTACTTTACCTTTCAGTTTTTTCAGAACGCCCCAATGGATGATCATATCCATGACGAGATACAGAATAACCCCGATTGCAGCAATTCTGCTCAAATCGAATAAAATCGTGAGTGCCATCGCAAAGACAATGGTGTAAACAAGGGTATGCTTTTGAATATCACCCGGCATACCAAAGTGTCTGTGTGGAATGAGCTTCATATCAGTCAGCATCGCAAGCATTCTAGAAACGGCAAAAACACTGGCAATAATACCTGATACTGTTGCTAAAATCGCGATAATAACCGTAAACCAGACACCTAAGCTCCCAAAAGCAGGCCTTGCTGCTTCAGCAAGTGCATAGTCCTTTGTTTCAATAATCTCTGTGATAGAAAGACTCCCTGAAACTGCCCATGCCAAGAGTATATAGACAGAAAGGCTGATTGCGATTGAAATCATAATCGCACGACCTACATTTTTTTTAGGTTCTTTGATTTCAGATCCACTGTTTGTGATCGTGGTAAAACCTTTAAAGGCTAAAATAGTCAGTGCAATTGCAGCGATATAACTTGCAGGAGACAGGTCAGGGGGATTTCCACCGGGCTCTGCTGCTTCAAAAGAGAAGCCTGCTGCCCATAAACCTGCGATAGCAAAAATAGATAACCCAACGATTTTCAGCAGTGACATAATTGAAGTAAATGTCTGAATAAATGAATTGCCTGCAATATTAATCAGAAAAGCAATTGCCAGTAAGCCGACACCAAGAACAGGTACAAGCCAGCTTCCGGAATCCGTGCCGAATAACTGAAGCGTATATGTACCAAAAGTTCTTGCGACAAGGCTCTGGTTAATCACCATAGAAAGTGCCATCAGTAAGGCAGCACCCGCTGTCACAGTGGTTTCACCATATGCCTTTACGAGAAACATACCGATTCCTCCGGCAGAAGGGTATTCGTTGCTCATTTTAATATAGGTATAAGCGCTGAATGCTGTGGCAATACCACCTGCGATAAACATTAGCGGAAACCATGCCCCAGAGAGTTCAGCCACCTGCCCGAGCAAAGCGAAAATGCCGGCACTGATCATCACACCGGTTCCAAGCCCAACAGCTCCAGTTAATGTAATACTATTTTTCTTATAATCACTCATGCGATCAACTCCTTTGTGAGTGCTTTACCCACAAAGTTTGCAGAAGTTATGCAGAGCCAGAAAAAAATAACAGTCATCATTCCGGCTGTAAAGGTCTCTAATTCACTTCCCCCTGAAACACATAAGGAGCAGCACCCTTGAGCAATTGCTTCAAACCACCCTTGTAATAAGGCATCAATTGATCAGCCTCACTTAAACTCATCCATTTCACATTTGCGACTGTTTCTGTATCCTGAATCTCAATGTCACCACCTGTTATGCTGGCGGCAAAGGTAATAAAGATCGCATGATGCTGATCGTTTATCATAAAAGCTTCATTCACCGTCAGAATGCGGCCGAGTTCAACATTCAATCCGGTTTCTTCCCGGGCTTCCCTTACTGCCGCTTCAGCCATTGTTTCCCCCTGTTCAACAGAGCCACCCGGCAAAGACCAGTTGTCATATTTAATGTTATTGACCACCAGTACATTTTCTTCTTTTTCATCAACAATCAACGAATACACTACATCTACTCTTTTCATCATTCCACTCCTTTTAATATACAAATCTAACTTTGTTGGAGAATAATTTCTACCACTTCAGGGTGGTTATTAATTCTGAAGGGGAAAAGGCTGTTTCCAAGGCCACGGCTGATAATGAGGGTGGATTCATCCTCTTCATGAACCCCTGAAGTATATTCAGGAAAGAGCCCTTGGTTCGGAGCGATGAGGGCTCCGAAAAATGGGAGTCTGATCTGTCCGCCGTGTGCGTGTCCTGAGAGAATCAGGTCGGGCTGATAATCGCGGTAAAGAGAGAACCATTCGGGTCTATGTGCCAGCAATACAGTAAATTGTTCGCTTTCAGCTTCTATAAATGTCTGTTGAAGATTGATTGCGGTGGTGTTCGCATTTGAAGGAGAAGGGTCTTCAATGCCTGCTATCTGTATACTGGCGTCGTTAAATGAAAATGTGGTGGTTTCGTTTGTAAGAACATTGACGCCAATATCAATCAGTTTCGATCTTAGACGATCATATTTTCCTGAACGCATTTCATGATTTCCCGATACATAATAAACAGGAGCGAGCTGCACCATTTCTTCCGCAAGTGTTAAAGCGGGTTCTTCATCATACCGTCTTTCATCAATGATGTCGCCTGTGATCACGATGATATCCGGTTCAGACTCTTTGACTTCATCAACCAGCTTCTGCTGATTTTGACCGAAAGACTTATTGTGCAGGTCAGACAGGTGCAGAATCTTAAAGTCATCAAAGCTGTCAGATATTTTGTCAGAGCTGACTGTATATGAACTTTTAGTAAGAGTGTTATTTTGATCATATAGATAGAAAATCAGAAAAGATATCACAATTAAAAGTAGGAGCCATTTTTTACGTTTCATGTAGTCCTCCAAAAAATGAATAATGGTATATACGGATTCTATGTATGTAAGTTACACCATCTTGATCATAAATGAAAAAGCTGCCCCATTAAAGGACAGCTCTTCATATTAAGCAGCTTTCTTCTTTTCTTCAGTTTTATTAATCACATTGGACCCCACAAGATCTCCCGTCACATTCAGCATCGTAGCACCCATTCCAACAAGCACATCAATGGCTGCAAGCAGTGCAACAGCTTCCATTGGCAGACCGAGCTGGGCAAATACTGTCGCGATCATCACAATACCAGCGCCTGGTACACCTGCTGTTCCGATTGAAGCGAGCGTTCCGACGAGTACGACCATCAGCATTTCAGTAAATCCGAGCGGCTGTCCGACTACATTTGCTGCAAAGACGGCAGATACTGCAATCCGAATCGCTGCACCGTCCATGTTAATCGTTGCGCCAAGCGGCAGGCTGAAGCCATATAAGCTTTTTGAAAGTCCAAGGTTCTTCGCTGCATTCAGCGTCAATGGCAGCGTGCCCGAACTGCTTTGCGTAGCAAAAGCAGTCAGCATTGGTGTTCTGGCTTCTCTGAAGAAAGCAGCCGGACTGATTTTGAACAGTACCAGCACTAAAATATAGAGTGAAATCTGTACGGCAATTCCTACATACAGCACCATGACCACGTTCCAGAGCTCAACCAGAATGCCTGTACCCTGCGTTCCGACTGTATTTGCAACGATTGCAAATACACCGATTGGTACGTATTGAAGCACGCCTCTCACGATAAACATCGTCGCTTCATTCAGTCCATTTGCGACACTGTATACCTGTTCACCAAGTGCTTGCGTTTCTTCTTTTGAACGAAGGTAAGAGATTGCAATCCCGAATACGATCGCTGTAAAAATAATGCCCAGCAGATTGAATTCAGAGAATGCTGTAACAATATTTGACGGTACAATACTCAGCAATACACTTACAATACCGGGATTCTCCGGTGCTTCAAAAGTCTCGCTTGTATCAAGTGTCATGCCGGTTCCAGGCGAAAATAGAGAAGCAACAGTCAGCCCCACGATAATCGCAAGTGCCGAAGTTGCAGCATAGTATAGAAATACTTTCCCGCCCATGCGGCCAAGAGAATTAATCTTTGTCTGATTTACCCCAACGATCAGTGTAAATAAGATCAGCGGCAGAATGACGAAATTCAGCAGATTCATCAGCAGATCGCCAAGCGGTGTCAGAACGGATGCCTGCTCACCGAAAATAAAACCGACTGCTGCACCAATGACAAGGGCAATCGTGATCTTCAGAATCAGCGAAGCATCCAGATAGCCTTTCCAGATCTTTTTCAATGAAATCCCTCCTAAAAAGTATTTATTCATTTAACACCTTAAAGTCATATTAAATAGGTCGGGATTAAAGGTAATACAGATCGAAGGGTAATGTCAAAGGAGTTGCTTACAAAACCTTTATTTAACTGACTGTATCCTCCAGCACTTCGTTTTTCACCTCAAGTATATACTCACTCAACACATGGTCTCTGCCTCCATGCAACTCATACCATTTCTTTATTCTTGCAACATGCTCGCGATCGTTTTTGATAGCAGTCTCAATTGCTGCATAATCCTCATAGCTATCATATTCCCAAATCGCAAACACTTCAGTCGTGCCATCCTTCTGATCACGCATCCACCGGCCCACCAGGCGCGAGCCGTGCTTCAGCTGATTTGGGAGATTCGTATTGTTGAAATGCTCATTAAAAGGCTCAGTAAATGAACTTTTGATGATGTAATGCTTTCTTCTGAAAAACAATCTGTTCACCTCATTTTGTAATATATGACTCTCATATATTATTTCTGTTAAAAAAAGGAGATTCCTTCTTGTGTAGAGAATTAAAGGTTGAAGCAGGAGGGGATGACTTTGTATCAGTATTTTAATGGTCTGGTGATCAGAGAGGGAACAAAGGGAATACCGGCAGAAGAAGTGGAAAAATTGTTTCAGGAAGCAGGCTGGTCGCGCCAGATTCCCGACTGGCAAAAAGAAAAATTTACACTGATCTTTGAAAACTCAACCTGGGCGTTTACTGTCTGGGATCATGACAGAATGGTCGGGATGATCAGAGTAATTTCAGATCAGGTAATGGCAGCGAATATCATGGATCTCGTAGTATCCACCGATTACAGAGGAAGTGGCGTTGCCAGTAAGTTGGTAGAGCTGTGTCTTCAAAAGCTTCCTCACGGCGACTGGTTTGCACACACCTCAGCAAATAACTTTCCGTTTTATCAGAAATGTGGTTTTGAAGTGAAGGACCTGTCTCAAAATGGGACATGTGCCTATTACGGTTACATCAAAGCGAGAGAAGAGGGACACCGTTGACAAGGGGATTAAAGTTCAACATTAATGAAGAATTGCTGAGTAACATTGAAAAATCAACTGGCCGAATTCATCAGGTTGATCTGCTGGATGATCAGGGATGGACTTCGACTGTACATAAAATTTCAGCAGAAAATGGTTTGTATATTTTGAAAAGCTCATTTAAAGAAAAATACCGTGAATGGCTGAAGACAGAAGCTGAAGTGCTGAAAAATCTTAAGGGTCAGCATGAAATTCCTGTACCATTCTATATTGATTACATAGAGGCGGCTGACCAAAATCACCTCTTGATGACGTTTGAAAAAAGAGTTACGCTGACAAAAGCATTGAGGGATGCGGGCAGTAAGAATGAGAAAAAACATCTGATGAAGAGTTTTGGAAAGCTGTTGGGAAGGCTTCATGGGACATCATCACCTCATTTTAACTGGAACATCAATTGGCTTGAAGGTGAGCTGAAGAGAGCGGAGCGGTATCTTGAGGCGGGAGAGTGTGATGGAGACAGAGTCCTGTTTGAAAAGCTAAAGATAAATTCGCTTCCTGAGATCAGACAGACTCTGATTCACGGAGACTGTACAACAGATAATGTGATGGTCACGGAAGGTAAAGTCTCATTATTTATAGATGTAGCTGGTATGACTGTTGGAGATCCGAGGTATGATGTGGCACTGGCGCTTAGAAAAGTAATGGCTGACAGTGAGTTGACTGAAGCTTTTTACGAGGGGTATGAGAGATTTCGTCTGAGTTCTAAGGAGTTTAATTATTTTGAGAATGGATTGTATGAGTTTTTTTGAGTGAAAGGGGTGGGAGAATGGGTATGTTTATACTTGTTGTGGGTTTTGCAATCCTGGTTTTGGGATCGATTACACCTGTGAGTGATTTTGTAACGATTCCACTATTTTCAGTAGTGGCGGGATTTGGATTGTGGCTGACTTATCGTGAAAAGAAGCGGCAGATTGAAGAAATGAAGGAAAAATCTAAAAAGCAGAATTCATGGCTGGCATAGCATGAGTTCGGCTTTTTTATTGTTTATATAGTTGGATGAGCTGTTCAATCCCGGTACTACTAATCAGAACAAAAGCTCCTAAACTTACGTAGCCAATCCACTTCTTATCTTTCTGAATTTCTTCAATCCCCATTGCGAGCATCATTACGCCGAGAGATAACATCATCCAGCCTATATACAAATGGCTTTCTGTGATTGAACTATGCAGCGCAAAGGCAAAGGTCACTACGGCAGCAGTTATTCTGATCAGCTTTAATATCATGGTTTCATCTCCGTCCAATCACCTTTTTGTCTAAATCCATTATACCACATAAAAAATTCCATTTTCAGTCCTGTATTTCTTCGTAACACCCCATATACTTGTAAAACAGGGAGGTGGGCAGCATGAAAATTTTTAAGATAGAAAAAGAAGTAGCGAAGCATGTCACGCATTTTGATTCTGATTTTTTGCTCAACCCGATTTTTTCATTAGCAGGAGAAATAAAAACATCATTTGTCACATTGGAAGCAGGCGGCGTAATAGGTTTTCATCAGGCTACAGTGGCACAGTTCATATTGATTCTAAGTGGCGAAGGAGAAGTGTGCAGTGAGAACAGAAAGTATCAACCGGTGATGAAAGGACATGCGGTCTTTTGGGAGCAGGGCGAGTGGCATGAGACCATTTCAGCATCGGGGCTGACTGCGTTAGATGTTAATCATATTCACTTAAACCTATCAGAATGAGCATCAATGAGGAGGAATGCATATGCAATACATCTATCACATGGTTCCAAAAAGCATGTACGGTGAAACGCTAATTCCCTTAAACAAAATGCAAGATCATAATAAAACACTATACACCTTACATAGCAGGAAATACTTCGATCATCCAGACAGAGCAAAGCTGCTCGGAAGAAGGATTCCTCATCTGAATTGTCTTTGGAATGACGTTGTATTTTTTCTTCCCATGCACCCCAACTATCTCTACGAGGCTTTAAAAAAAGCTGGTATGGATATTCCGGACAACATACGATTTTTCCGCATTCCAATTACAGCACTCAGCAAGAATCAAAGTGTGATATACACCTATAATGCAAAGGACTATCAGGGTCCGACAGCAGAAATCAGGCCTGAGGAAGTTGAATTTCTGAAACTTGATCATTATCAGGAACTGACTGAACTTCCCGAGGATACGCTGAATTATTTCAAAGAACAGGATTCAAAAGAGAGGAGATTTGGTCTGTTTCACTTTGTTCCTCATGTGATGAGTCATGGAATGGTGGATGTCTCTAAAGCTGAGGTCATTGAATGGAGTGAAAGAACACCTGATATACTGTAACCTTTCTCTTTCTGAATAGTCTAATTTATATAGTGCTTTTGACATTCGGAAAGGGGGTAGACTTATGAAACGCATACTTGGTTTGAGCTGCATATTCATGTTAAGTGCATGTGGTACTGATAGTGATGGGAGTTCCTCGGGGGATTCTGCTGCAGAGTCGGATTACACGATAGAAGCAGAAGATGGAGATGCAACCTTTGATTTTCGGCTGATTTCAGAAAAAGACATTTATCAGAAGGGTGAAAAAGTCCGGGTGAAAGCAACATTGACTAATAACAGTGAAAAGGATATTGATATTGAGCACGGTGGTACCTGGCTTTGGCTGGATACGAAAAATCTCACAGAGAATTACGAGTTTCAGTCAGCCATGGAGCAGCCGCTGATTACGACCACAATTGAATCAGGAGAAACCATTACGCATGATTATCATTTCTCGGGTGGCAGCTATGTAGAAGGGATGCCGGGTGAACCTTATTCAGATAAAGTGTTTACACAAATGGGCACACTTGAGTTTCCAAAGAGTCAGTATGAAATAGATGCAAAAACTGACTTTAATATTGCGGGATCTGATGAAAAGTTTGAATTTACAGGGACGATTGGATTCGAGGTAACCGATTAAACTGAGGGAGGTGTTGGTCAGGTGTACTGGGAAACGCTGCCCGGCTGGTTTTGGGTCATCTACTATGGATTTCTGGCTGTTACATTTTTTACAGCAGTGATCAGGATTGGAAGAAGAAAAAAGTTTGTGATGGAGATCCTTGTTTTACTCCTTGTGGTTGCTATACCTGTCGTTGGACTGTTATTTAGTGCTGATTCTATCAGGTTTGCAGAGCAAAATGAATTTGAATTCTTTCTGTCACAACTGCAGCAGGGAGCTGTCTGGGCGATTTTTATTATCGTGGGATATTGTGTGATCCTGACCTGGTGGGGTAGTTTGTGGGTTAAAAAAGTATGAAATCTGTATCATTCGTTTTACATAGGAGAGTTCTGATGTTTTTCAAACAGGCATCAGAACTTTTTTATATAATAAACAGTAAAAATTTATTGTTTTTCAATAAATAACATGCTAAAATTTTCTTAACTACTATTATGGTGAAGCGTTATTTATTGTGAAAATGTGAGAGGTGTCTTATATGAGTAAAAGTTCAACTATGTTTTTGAAATTTGTTTTAATCGTACTCGCTCTGGCCGTACTGGCGATATGTGTGTTTGCGCTGCCGGCACTTTGGAGAGGTGTGGCAGATGATGAGGTGTTTGGTGGCTGGGTACGTGGTATTATTATTGGGATGTATGTCTCGGGTATTCCTTTTTACTACGCGCTGTATCAGTCGTTCAAACTGTTGAACCTGATTGACCGGAACAATGCTTTTTCAGATCAGGCTGTAAAGGCTTTACGCATGATTAAGTTCTCTGCGCTTGCAGTCAGCGCGGTATATACAGCAACAATGCCTTTCTTTTTCCTGATCGGTGAGTATGATGACGCACCAGGTGTAATTGTAATAGGGATGACGGTTATTTTTGCATCCTTCGTTGTGGCTGTATTTGCATACGTTCTTCAAAAATTATTAAGAAATGCAATTGATATTAAAATAGAAAATGATTTAACAGTCTGAGGTGAACATACATGGCAATTGTCATTCATATAGACGTCATGCTGGCGAAACGGAAAATGAGTGTCACGGAGCTGACTGAAAAAGTTGGTATAACGATGGCGAACCTTTCAATCTTGAAAAATGGAAAAGCAAAAGCCATCCGATTTTCAACGCTTGAAGCGATCTGCAAAGCGCTGGATTGCCAGCCTGGAGATATCATTGAATATGTGCCGGATGAGAATACGTGAAATAAGAGCTGAAACTGCTATAGCGGTTTTGGCTTTTTATTTGTGTATATTGAGGACGGTTTGATAAAAAAGGAAGATACTTCATACAGTGAACCTAAAAAAATTAGAGTAGGTTATAAATAGATTGAGGTACCCAATGTGAATATTCAATTCATTCTGAAGGTGAGCCAATTAATCCCGGAGCTGAACCAATAAACATTAGATGTACAGAAATTTAAAAATATCATAAAAGGTGATTCAATTGATTGCTACTGCTCTGATGTCCAATCCTATTATGCATAACTACCACTTTTCAACTTTCTTTAAAAGTCATGCCTAATACTCCCAGGCGTACAAATCAAGGTCTATTTCCGCATCCACCTCAGCTGCAAACCGGACAATATCTGCAGGGAATCCAAGTGCAGGTGTATGCCCATCAAACATTTCACTGACTACAATAAGGCGGCAGGTGGCATTATACTCTTTACGTATATCATTGATTACTGATATTTTCTCACGAAGCGGATCAATTACCTTTTTAAAGCTGTCGTCCAGAAAGAGATCCTCCTGATAGCCGCTACTGATTCGCCATGCACTTTGCTTTCTGTAACGATTACTGCCTTCGATCAGATCTCCATTCTGATATCTTTCCGAAGGGGTAACACCTAATTTTTCTGTGACAGATTTCGTATCCATGTGAGTCGCTGCAATTTCGAAGTATAACATTGTTTTTGTTTTATCCAATATACAAATCCTCCTGATATCAATTATTTAATAATAGGCAAACTGCTATTATGCTGGACCCAGTCCGTTATAAAGGGAGCCTGATGCTGGTTGAGATTTTGAGGAACTTCGTCTCTGTGAAAAAAACGCACTTCATGGCTTTCATTATTCTGCTTTAGTTGGCCCTGGTGTCCTGTTGTACTAAATATGATTTGAACGCTAAATACCTTATCTCCATTTTCATATTCGGAAAATCCACTTGATCCTGAATAAACGCCAAACAGCTTCAGATCATCTAACTTGAGGTTTGTCTCCTCGAGTACTTCTCTTCTCGCTGTTTCTTCAAAAGTCTCTCCAACTTCCATGATCCCGCCTGGAATCCCCCAAAGGCTGTGGTCCGTCCTCTTTTGTAAAAGAATTCTTCCTTCCTGATCCTCAATCAGCGCGCCGCAGCCTACTGTCATCAACGTTTGGTGGCCGATCAATGCTCGCATCGTTCTGATATAATCATTCATTCTTAATCTCCTTTGTCTATCTCTACATAGTTACTTCTTTTTTAAAGGAAAAAATTCCTTTTTTATAAAGAAGTCTGTTATAAGTGGGAAAATAGAAATGACTATACACATCCATTTTAAATTGTGCTACAATTACGACAACTTAACTGATCGGAGGTGAAAGGGAATGAATCAATCTGCTGGCATGGCATGTGAAAAACGAATCAGCTTTCTGTATTTTTCACGTGCGCTAATTTTCGATTTTGCCAATTACGGGAGAAGTCTGTCCACTTTTAGCAAAATACGAAAATACACCAGCTGATGAACCATTCTTTTTCGCTATGTGCGGGAAGACTGTCTGTTGATCAGGCAGTCTTTTTTGCGTTTAAAAAGACAATTCCTCAGCTGAAAACCTGGAGGAACGGAATATGTTATTAAAAGCAGAGAATATCGCCAAGATGATGGGCGGTAATATCATATTTGAAGATATGACAATTGAAGTGAAGGATTCAGAAATTATCGGACTTGTCGGACCGAACGGATGTGGAAAGACGACGCTGTTAAAGCTGTTGACTGAAAAGGAGCCTGTTGATTCAGGCAGGATCATTAAAAAGAAGGGGCTCACACTCGGCTATCTTCATCAGATCCCATCATATCCTGAAGGCTGGACTGGAAATGATGTATTGTTGACCGCTTTTGAAAAAGTGATGGCGGTTGAGAAGCAAATGAAGGTGCTTGAACAGGAAATGGCTTTGGCTTCACCTGAGGAATTGGATCATCTGCTGATTAAATATGGCGATCTGCAGGAGCAGTTTGCCATCCTTGAAGGCTATGAACGTGATGCGAAAGTTCAGGCTGTGATTAATGGGCTTCAGCTCAACAGACTTGTAGATATGCCTTTTAACAATCTGAGCGGTGGAGAGCAGACAAAGATCATGCTTGGAACCATCCTGCTGACAAATCCTGATCTGCTTGTACTTGATGAACCGACAAATCACCTGGATATGGATGCCATTGAGTGGCTCGAAACGTTTATCAAAACGCATAAGGGTGCTGTCCTGATGGTGTCGCATGACCGTCATTTCCTCAATCAGACAGCTACACGGATCGTGGAAATCGAGGACGGGGAGACTTACAGCTATAAAGGGAATTTTGAGGCTTATGTAAAAGCCAAAGAAGAGCGGATCATGCAGGAGTTTCACCAATTTGAAGAGCAGCAGAAAAAAATTAAAAAAATGAAGGAAGCGATCCGCAGGCTGAGACAGTGGGCGAATGAAGCCAATCCGCCTAATGAAAAGCTTTTTAAGAAAGCGAAAAGTATGGAAAAAGCGCTTGAGCGGATGGAACGTGTGAAAAAGCCTGTTACGGTGAAGAAGATGTCGCTGACGCTTGATGCGGCTGACCGGAGCGGAAAAGATGCCATCACGTTTGAAGCGGTTGGAAAGCGTTATGAACACTGGCTTTTTAGAAATGTAGACCTTTCTATTAAATGGCAGGATCATATAGGCATTGTCGGTGGGAACGGTGCAGGTAAGTCCACACTCATCAAAATGATTACAGGAGATACACAACCGGATGAGGGAGTTTGCCGCATTGGCAGCAATGTAAAAGTTGGTTATCTGTCTCAGTTGTTTTCATATCGCGATCCTTCCATGCGTGTGATTGATGTGTTCAGGGAGCATGTTTCAATAACAGAAGGAGACGCCAGACATGTGCTGGCACGATTTTTATTCTATGGCTATGACGTCTTTAAAAAGGTAGAGAACCTGAGTGGTGGAGAGCGGATGCGTCTGAGGCTGGCGCAGCTCATGCATGACGAAATTAATCTGCTGGTTCTGGATGAACCGACAAACCATTTAGATATCGAATCACGTGAGGTGCTTGAAGAAACACTGCAGCAGTTTGAGGGCACCATTATTGCTGTGTCCCATGACCGATATTTTCTAAATGCGATCTTTGACAGGACGGCCTGGATTGAAAATGGGGAGCTTACAGTTTATGAGGGTGCTTATGACTGGGCGAGAGAGAAGCGGCCGGTACCTGTTTTAGTTGAGAAAGCAGAAAAAGCTGCACCGGTGGAAAAACCGGTGAAGAAAAAGGAGAAGAAGCCTGATACAGAAGTTCAGATTGCAGCGCTTGAAAAACAACTTGAGGCGCTGGATCTTGAAATCGAGTCAGTTGGGGATGACTGGGAAGCCTATGAGCACCTGACAAAAGAAAGGCTGGCGCTTCAGACTGAACTGGATCAGCTCTATGAAGAGTGGATGATGCAGGAGTCCTAATAATAGATAGCATATGAACGCACTGTCATTTACAATTAATTGAAATGGCAGTGCGTTTTTTATTGGAGGGAGTTCAATGAATCTGTTAAAAGAAACGATATTGTTTCATGAAAAAGAACTGTTGGACAATACAAAGCGATTATCGCTTAAGGATCTTGATGGCCTTATCCATGAGGAGTTCCTTGAGTTTGGGAAATCAGGTGGCACTTTTAGAAAAGCCGATCTGATGACAGAAGGCGGAGCAGGAACGATTGATGTGGAAGTGCTTGGCTTCGATATCCGTCCGCTATCAGAAGATACTGTACAGGCCATCTATCAGTCCCGTAATAAGGTAACTGGGGCGGTTGCTAATCGCTGTTCGATCTGGAAGAAAGAGAAGGTTGGGAGGCAGATGATTTTTCACCAGGGGACTGCTGCGGCTAAGATATAGAGAACTAATTCCTAAAAAAATACTTTATATAAATGTTATAAGAATAAGAGAGAGGAAATGAGCAGAATGTTAGATAAAAGCTTTTTGTTGGTTCAATTTGCGGCTATTTTCTATTGTACTTCACCATTCTAAGTTTTATATCGAACCGACTTCTGGTATTAAGCGGGTTTGCAAACCTTGCAGTTTCTGGGTTAATGATTATCATTCTAGTATTGGTTACCCAGTTAACCACAGAAAAAATAAAAGACATCAACCGTTCAAATGAATAAGGAGGATACTCAGCGTATGACAAAATTGATTTCAATCGCAGCAGTATCAGGTGGAGGCAAGACGACACTCACAAAACAGCTGCTGGAGTCTCTCCCATGCTCAGCTGCAATATATTTTGATGAAATAGAATTTGAAAAAGCGCCCGAAAATTTAACGAAATGGGTGGATGAGGGAGGAGACCTGCGAGAATGGGGGATGCAGCCGTTGATTGATCAGATTGAAAAAGTTCTCAATCAGGAAGATGCTCCATCATACTTAATTCTTGATTATCCTTTTAGCTATTTACATAATGAAGTAGCAAAATATATTCATTACTCAATCTATATTGATACTCCACTTGATATTGCGATGGCGAGAAGAGTATTAAGAGATCAGCAGTGTCGTGAAACGGTGAGTATCATGAATGAACTGCAGTACTATCTGACCGACAGCCGCCGTGCGTATCTGCATATGGAAAATACAGTGAAACCCAGTGCTGATTGTGTGTTAGATGGAACTAAAGATCCTGAATCTCTTGTGGCTGATGTTTTGAGTCACACAAAAACAAAAGCCAGTTTCAAATAGATTGAAACCGGCCTATCAAATAGGGGATACATTTAGTTTGTCCTTAATTTAAATATCTAAACATCATCATTTCATTGAAACTGCAATTGTTTGTACAATGATCAGACTTCACTCGTTCATAACCCTAATCAAATCATACTGATAATAACGTCTGTTCCTCTGTCTGTTATCAGATCAGTAAGAAGACGGATAGACATTTAACGCTATAATGCCAAATGAAAATATCGTTAATTTATATTTTAAGTAATTAACGATATAAAATTGCAAGTTAAATTCACATTCGTTTTAGTTCAGTTAAGAACTTCCCAATCATCTATCTCCCCGTCTCCATCCGTCCAAATTCTATACTTACTCCCATCCTTTTCAACAACAAGCGAATATTCCTGAAACCACTCGCCCCATCCACCAAGCTGGGTAATAGATTCAATTTGAATGTCGTCTTCTTTTGCCAATACAGCTGACTTAATGTCGTATAGTTTAATATTGTTGATCACAAAGAGAGTGACAGCAAGAATGATCACCAGTAATATCACACCACGTATTTTTTTCACGATGACCCATCCTTTCTGTAATCATATCTCTCCTCAGGAACATCCAGTTCAACCCCGTTGATCACAACCGTATCTTCGTCCTGCCACTTTATCTCTGCGGTTTCTTTACGATATTGCCAGTAAACATTTTTAGTCTTTCCGCTGTCATTGGTCACAAGCTCTCCCCGTACTGAGTATGAGGTAGTGGCCCCGCCATTTATGATATAGGCCTTTAACGTATACGTGCCGTCGGGGGAAGTTTCTTCAGTTAAGGATTCGCCTTGAGGCAGCCTGTCTATATTGTAGAAAAAGAAGTATATGAGAAATACAATTCCTCCAATGGATAAAAGCACACCTGCGAATACGCCAAGAAGAACTTTTTTTGAAAACAGTTAATGAACTCAAAATGAAACCTCCGCTTATCAATTGATTTTATTTATAATTCAATAATAATTTATTGATAATCAATAAACAACCCTCTATAATGAATTTATTGGAAAAGGGGGAAGCGTGATGAAAAAGATGATGATTACATTCTGGGCTGTACTATTTATTTCCGGTTGCGGATTTAGCAGCGGTATGGAGGGAGGGAGTAACGGCGTATATGTTCACATAAAAAACAATACGGATTTTAACTTGTACGGGCTGGAGTTAAACATGGAGACTTCTTCACACATGGTGATAAATGCAAATGGAACAGAGGTTGAAAAGGGTGAAAGTATGGTGATCGAGCTTTTAAAAGGAGATATGAGTGCTTCTAGCTCTGAGCAATTTGAACTTTTCATCATAACTAACGAAAATGGTGACAAGCGCCTGCCTGTTGAACACTCCTACACCATCGACTTTAATCCCGGACAGAGCTGGTATTTTGAGCTTAAGGGAAACGACGTAAAAGATTTAGCGCTTTATAAAGAACGGTAAATGGGCAATTTCAACTGATACTTAACATAATCTCTTCTTCTAATTCATAGGTTGATCTTGGTAATTAATTGATCATTATGGTAAAATAATGGAAATTAAACATAACTTAGGGGTGAGCGAAGTGGAAAAATTGTTAGCCGGTTTGATCATCGGAATCATTGTTTCAATTATCGTGATCGACCATAAAGGCATTGCTTATCAAATGGCGGGAATAGGGGAAACGAAGCCAACAAGTCTGGCACAGTTTGATCTCACTTATGCTTTCAGTACACTGATAATCACATCTATATGCATGGTTTTAGTGTATATTCTCAGCCATTACATAGCCAAAAAACGAATTGAGGCAAAATAAAAAGACGCGCTGCTGGCGTCTTTTTGTGATTTTTACCAATTATCCTCTCGCTTCTTCTCAGTCTTCTTTTTCGCTGTGTAAAACGCCAGTGCCACAAGAGGAATGAAAATAAAAATTGGAATTTGAATGTGACTCTGTGTAATGAAAGCAAGCCCCAAAAGAACCGCTGCACCAATGATGATATAAAGACAACCTCTGCCAAAGGTCTCCAAGATCTTCAACTCCTTTCATATGAAGGAGAACTTCCTAATAGTATATCAACTTCATTGCTGATCCGTTCAACAAGATTCCTTCCCCGTAAGCCTCGGTTTTTGCCCTGACCATCATATAAGAAACTCACTCATATTATGTTTTACAGTAGCCTGATTGTAGGGTTATATATATCTGTAAAAGTTTATTACACCGGAAATATGACGTGAAGAGGTATAGAAGTTACGATTAAGATATCTTTCAGTTTCAGTTTTATTTTTGAGCGAAGGGTTAAAGGCGGGTGTTATAGATGAAAAAATGGAGTGGATTGCTACTCATTGCAGCAGTTGTCGCGGGTTTAATTGTGCTGAATCAGACTGTGCTTGATTTATCACCTGAAAGAATCCGTAACTGGATTTTATCATTTGGATTACTGGCACCAATCCTATATGTCATGCTTTATACATTCAGGCCATTCATTCTGTTTCCGGCCTCCGTTTTATCACTTGCCGGGGGACTGGCGTTTGGACCGCTCTACGGCACATTGCTGACAATGACCGGGGCTACAGCTGGTGCGATTCTTGCTTTTATGTTCGCCAAAAAAGCTGGTGCCAAAAGAGTGGAGGCGAAGCTTGGTAAAAGAGGTGAAAAACTTCAGCACCAATTAGAGCATAATGGATTCTTTATCGTTTTGTTACTCAGGCTGGTACCGCTGTTTAATTTTGATTTAATCAGTTATGCAGCAGGAGCGTCTAAGATTCGTCTGCTGCCGTTTGCACTTGCAACCCTGATTGGAATTATTCCCGGCACATTTGCTTATACGTTTCTGGGATTCAGCACCGGATCAGACAGCGCAGAAACGATTGTCCTGGCCGTTACGATTTTCGCGGTCATTTTTATCATCCCAATGTTATTCAGGAAAAAGATCAAATCTTATTTGCAGGGAAGGGCACAGGAAAACGAATCTCCTTAAAACCAGGCTGTCAAAAAGCAATGCTGCTTTTTGACAGCCTGGTTTTTACTGTCTTCAGTTCACACTATAATCCGCTATTTTCCCTGTAATCCCCTGCAGTATAATTCGAACTGTCTCCAGGTTTGGCATCGGGGTGAATCGGATGATGATAAGAGGGGTTTTTACTTCTCTTTTTCTTATGTTTACGATCTGAGTACATTCCCAGCAGCAATACGCCTGCAATTAAGCTGAAAAATAACCACATCTTTTTCAATCCTTTCACATTCTGAATTATGTTCATACATAAATTGCATCGAGCATTTGATTTTCTAATTAGCTTGATTGTACCATTTATTAGAAAATTTATGAACGAATATTCATTGTATTGGCAGATGAGTTGTGATTCATGCAAGACTTCTGCATAAATGTTTAGGTGAATCCCGGTATTTCAGTTATAATAAAGAAACTGGGATTCATAAAACTATCATGCTATTGAGGGTTCGGGATATAAAGCTTGGATCTTGAGAAGGATGGCCAACATGGATATTAAGAAAATAGAAAAAGATTTAGGCTCTTTTGTCGGGAAGTTATTAAGAGATCATTTTGGAAAAGGACCTGGCGCGGTATTTGCAACGATTGCTCCTCCTTACATTACGATCTACATAAAGGACTTTCTTTCCCCGATGGAAAACAAGTTACTTGATAATAAACAAAGTAAATCAGTAGAGAAGATCAGAGACATGCTGATGCCTGCTTTGATTGATGAAATTAAAACATATGTGAATATGTGTGCTGATCTCGACATCATAGAATTTCATTACGACTGGAATCTCGATAGTCAATCGGGAATGTTTATTGGCATTACGTCTCAATCGGACCAGCGTAATGAACCTTATCAGAATCAGGAAGAAGTACATAGTGAAATCATCAAAGTGAGTGCGAAGGCTGAAAAGGCACCGGGAGAGGTTTATTCATACCTTTTGAATCCAAGGACCTTAATCGTCATTCGCCACCAGATTTTAATCGCAGTTGAAAAAGAAATGATTCAATTGGGTTTTTATGAAACACTTACGCTGGTAAAACGTAATTTAGAGAAGAGACTTCTTAATGAACACAAAGAACAGCTTCAGGAGCACCTGGATGCTGACATAGAAAATGCTTTTGCGTCGTGGGATTTCGATCTCGACAAAGGTATTTTTCTGATCATCTTAAAACCAAATCATAACGGGCAGCAATGATCCGGGCGATAGAACCGGACATAAGCCAAAAACGGGGAATCATTCCCTGTTTTTGGCTTTTTTTATTTTATTAAGAGGAGCGATCTTTTAGAAGTATAACAGAGCATGAATTAGCAGGGAGGAGATGAAGAGACATGGATAAATCGGCAGTGATTCATATTCAAAAGGAAGATGATATCATTTTAGCCCGCAAAACCAGCAGAGAATTCGCCAAGCTCCTAAATTTCAGCGCTACTAATCAGTCGAGGGTCCTTACAGCTGTTTCCGAGCTGGCCAGAAACATCTATCGTTATGCCGGAAATGGAGAAATAAAGGTGGAAGCAATTAAAGAGATGAACAAATCCGGGCTCATCATTGTGGCTGAGGATGAAGGACCTGGGATTATTGATATTTCAAATGCGATGACACAGGGGTACTCAACTTCCGGAAGTCTTGGTGCAGGACTGCCCGGTCTGAAACGAATGATGGATGAATTTCAAATCCTTTCTGAAGAAGGCAGCGGTACAAAAGTTACTGTGATTAAGTGGCAAATGAATTAAAAATATAGGGCAGGTTTACGTTTTAACAGGTGTGCTTTCAATGTCAAAAGCCACCTCACAGGCTTCGTATTTTCCCTCTAAAAAATTTTCCACAATAAACTATTCATAACATGAGTTGTTTTTGCACATGCTATTGTTCATATTCCCACGGGGATATGATGCTTTACATCCTGTCATAGAGGTGATAACCGGTGAGTTATAAAGATCGTTTGGATCAGCATTCTCAGCTTTTTCACCATAACTGGACAAGGCCAAAGCGAACACATTCCCAGGTGAATGGTCAGACTGAAATGTCTCTCAATACGTATATTTTGAAAAGGGATGTAAAAGCCCGTCAATCGTAATGATGGATCAGTTTGACAAAAAAAGAAGGCTCATTTTTTGAGCCTTCTTTGAATATGGAAAAGTATATGCTGTGCCTTTTTTTCCAAACAGGATCTCAGCCAGGTTTATAACTCTTTTTTCGCTTTTCTTCCACTTTGCCATAAAGTAATCTCAAGTATGGCAATACAGGTGACAAGCCATGTCAGCCCAAGTGTCAGTCCTCCGATTACGTCTGTGAAATAATGTACGCCAAGCGGAAGCCGGCTGAAGGCAATTAGTAAAATCAAAATGCCAAGAGCGATGTTGAGTACCCATTTTGCTAAAGCATTCAGACGGCTTCTGATGATCAGGTAAATAATAAATCCATAAAAAACGATTGGTGCGGTTGAATGACCGCTGGGAAAGCTATAACCGGTTCCATCGTACTGCTCTATTAGGTTCGGACGATCTCTTGAAAATGCAGCTTTGAGCCCGCTTATCAAGAGTGTTACTCCACCCATTGCAATAACAAAATAAACAATTCTCCACTTTTTACGCTGATAAAAATACCAGAGTACACCAAGCATGATGATTGATCCTACAGTCAACGCCCAGACCGATCCGAGCTCTGTAATAAACGCAAAGAATGTTGTTACTCCGGGGGTAGCGATGCTTTCCGCAAAGTCAGCAGCGTGCTGGTCAATCATGATTTTTTCATTCTCGAGCACTTCTTCTCCAAGCTCAGCAAATATGTAAAAGCCCCCGCCGATGATTACAAGTGCAGTGACAATTAAAATATAGGTCCTGGCAGGGATCGCTTTTAATGTATCCAGCATAGTTGTACACGTCCTTCTTCAGTCATAATAGTACGTTTTCCCTGTAATGAGTAGTGGGAAACTTAAAACCTATTAATCACTGAATCAATCTCCTGCCTGTAATGGAATGGAAGCAGTGATACCCGCTTACTGACACGCCGATCGTACCGCCACCCGGGAAGACAGAGTCACCGCAAAGCCAGAAGTTTTTGAGTGGTGTGCGATGTGAAAGGCTGAAAAACAGGGAGTGCGTTCTGGTTTGTGCAAATCCGCCAACGACACCGCCCGGACGATGTGGAAATCGCTCCCACGCTTTTGGCGCTCCCGGGTAAATGTCGATGATCGCCTGGTCGATGGATGGGTAGTAATAACGGATTGTATCCAGCATTTTCTCTTTTAAAACAGCCTTGTTCTGATCATATTGTGTTTTTGATTTCCAGTGATCCAGATTGATATGTGTGCTGACTGTTAACGTGCGGAATCCCTCCGGTGCGCGATTCCGGTCATTATGATCTGAAACAGACAAAAACAAATGATTTCCTTCATCATGACTTTTGCCATTATGGTTCATCAGCTGCTGAAACAGCGGGAAGTCTTCCGGTAAGTGCGCTTCATCCAGAGACATATAAAGTGTCATTGTGCCCCAGGTATCCTGTTTTGAACGTTTTTTAACACCTGAAGAAAGTTGTTCGAATAGATCTTTTTCCATTAGGTTCCGAAGTGCCTGGACGGGTGCGTTACAAATCACGTGATCGGCGGTTCGGATATGTCCGCGATGATCTTCAACTTCGTACTGATTCCCGATTTTTCGAACCGCAGTGACGCGACGTCCAAGCACAGTCTTTGCACCATTTCGTTTTGCAGCTTCCACCAGTTCATCAGCGAACTGATATAGTCCCCCCTTCACATAATAAGCACCCTCATGATATATATCGAGCGCGAGCACACCCATCAGCAATGCACAATCCTTACTCACCGTCTGCATGCTGTCAATCAGCTGTCCATCGATAAAATGAACGAAATCTTTACATTGGTGGAGGCTGTGTTTTTTAAGTAAAGCACCAACGGTTTTAAAAAAATCTGGTGTCAGTGTCACGTGAGTCGGTTTTAGCGACGTTAAAAGCTCAAAAGCTTCTCTGCCTGTTTTGATTGGCAGAATCGGAAGCTTCTTCATTAATAAACGGATTTTTGCCGCTTTCTGATAAACGTCCTGATAAAAGCCGGCAATTTCATGTGAATAAGAGGGGAAAGCTTGCTGGAGTGACTGAACGTGCTGTTGGCGGTCTGCGTGGAAAGTCAGTGTCCGGGCAGCTTGCCTGATTTTCATCACCTCATCCAGTCTGAATGCATCTACTGTAATCCCAAGATGCCGAAAAACACGCTCATGGATGCCCCCATTTTCAAGACCCATCCCAAGTGTCGCACCGGATGCATACAGGAATTTATGCCGCTGGAATTTACCAGCACAGCCGCCCCATTCTCTGGATGCTTCAAGAATCGTTACTTTGCAGCCTGCCTGTGACAGAAGAGCCCCGGCAGTCAGCCCGCCAATACCTCCACCAATGACGATGATTTCTTCTTTTGCCATCATGTCCAACTCCTTTAGTCAAAAGCTTAATGAGAGACGCTGCAGCTTTCAATTCTCAATACGCTTCACAGTTGTCCGGGGGACCATCTTCTTGCCAAGCCACCAGGTGACGATGAAAACGACCAGTGCAGTGAGCTCAAGTCCGATGATATACAGCACCCCATCACCGAAGATTGATAAAACTGTATCAGAAGCAGGAGGCCCATTTAAAAAGAAATAGTTCCCGCCTGTTGCAGTATTGGCGGCCCAGATTCCAAGCGCACAAAAGTTCAGTAGCATAAGTGCGTATACGATTGAGCTCTTCGGAAGAGTATAGCCGTCACGTCTGAGCAGAAAGACTGCGGATAATGGAATTGCCATGTGCTGAATAAAAAATTTCCAATAAAAATAGTGCGGGAATGCAAAAGCTAAATCTGGCGTTAAAAGGGCGAAAACCGGCGGGAAGATTGCAATATAAAAATAAAAATAAAAGATTGGACGGTTTGGTTTGAATAAAAGGAATAAGCCGAAAAAAGTACTGAATGAACATAGCTGGAGCGGCAGGTAATTAGCTGCCTGCCAGATGCCGACTGAGATTGCCCAGATCTGATAGCTGAGCTCTGAAATGATGAAAATGCCAGCAAACAGCCATGTCCAAAAGGTCGCATTCTTCACAAAGCCTGTTCGTAAAAACAACCACAACCCTGCGATCGTCAATAATACGAAGAGGGCGAGCATCACGATATGTTCGGTTGAAAAAAGAATAAAGCGTTCCTGGACTTCCCCTGAAAACATGTGCTCACCTCATTTAAAGAAATACAGTCTAATCATAGAAAAATACCCGGTCTGCTTCGTTATCTAACATTGAGGCAGATCGGGTGTTTTGTTTACCATTCTCTTGGTTCATAATCCAGTTCTTTAAACAGCTGTGTGCGTTCCTTTTTAGAAAGTTCACGCCATTGACCGACAGGCATGTTGTTTAATTGGATGTTCATAATGCGCGTGCGCTGCAGGCGGTATACCTCGTAGCCGAGTTCTTCACACATGCGTCGGATCTGGCGGTTCATCCCCTGCGTCAGTGTGATCTGGAAGTCGAATTTGGATAGTTCCACGACTTTGGCAGGCTTTGTTTTTGTACCAAGGATGTTGACGCCTTCTGACATCTGTTTAACGAAGTCAGGCGTAATCGGTTTATCAACTGATACGATGTATTCCTTTTCGTGCTCATTCTCAGGACGAAGGATCTCATTGATAATATCTCCATCATTTGTAAGGAGGATCAGCCCTTCAGATTCTTTATCCAGACGGCCGACATGTGAAATGCGGAGCGGGTGGTTGACGAGATCTATGATATTTCCTTTGACTCCTTTTTCAGATGTACAAGTGATTCCGACTGGCTTGTTCAGGGCAACATAAACATTGTTTTTCGCAAGTCGGATTGTTTGTCCGTTCACCATGACTTCATCACCCGGCTCGATTTGCATGCCGATTTTTGCTTTTTTACCGTTGACCTTCACTTTACCTTCTTCGATCAGGCGGTCAGCTCCACGGCGCGATGCTTTGCCTGAGTCACTGATAAATTTATTTAAACGCATATTGTCACTTCCTATTTAAGATTCGTTTATTTAGTATAACAGGTTTGGGTGGAGGGGAGAAAGGGTGGTGGTTTGGAGTTGTGAGGTAAAGATGGTTCGTAGAAAACCTGGTGATGTTCTCAGGAAAGTGTGGGAGGTTCTTAGAAAAAATGGTGGTGTACTTAGAATGAAAAGTAGTGTTCGTAGAAAAACTGTTTTGTTTCGTAGAAAAGTATCCAAAGACCTAGCTCTGGCCAGCTCCATTTTATCTCTAAAACAAAAAAATCCGGAAAGCACACAAGGGCGCTCTCCGGATCACATCTGAAACTTACTTAAGGTCAAAACGATCAGCGTTCATGATCTTCACCCATGCTGCAGCAAAGTCACGTACGAATTTCTCTTTGTTGTCTTCCTGTGCATATACTTCTGCATAAGCGCGCAGGATTGAGTTTGAACCGAATACAAGGTCGACACGCGTTGCTGTGCGAACAACTTCGCCAGTCTTGCGATCGCGGCCTTCATACAGGTTAAAGCCGACTGGCTTCCACTCGATACCCATATCAAGCAGGTTAACGAAGAAGTCGCTTGACAGTACGCCGACGCGGTCAGTGAATACGCCGTGTTTTGTATCGCCATGGTTAGCGCCAAGTACGCGAAGTCCACCAATTAGTGCTGTCATTTCAGGGCCAGTCAGACCAAGAAGCTGTGCTTTATCAACTAGCATTTCTTCAGGGCTTAACGTGTACTCTTTCTTCTGATAGTTACGGAACCCATCTGCTTCCGGCTCAAGTACGTCAAAGCTGTCAGCATCTGTCTGTTCCTGAGTTGCATCTCCGCGTCCAGGTGAGAATAGCACGTCAATGTGTACGCCTGCATCTTTAGCAGCTTTTTCAACTGCAGCAGTACCGCCAAGTACAATCAGATCAGCAAGGCTGACTTTTTTATCAAGTCCGCTCTGGATACCTTCATATACTGCCAATACTTTTTCAAGCTGTTCAGGCTCGTTTGCTTCCCAGCCTTTTTGAGGTTCAAGGCGGATGCGTGCTCCGTTTGCGCCGCCACGGAAATCAGATCCGCGGTATGTGCTTGCTGAAGCCCACGCAGTTTTTACAAGCTCACTTACAGTCAGTCCGGAATCTAGAATTTTTGATTTCAGATCAGAGATTTCAGATGCTGAAAGATCATAGTCTACTGTAGGAATCGGATCCTGCCAGATCAGTTCTTCCTGTGGTACTTCAGGTCCAAGATAACGGTCTTTTGGTCCCATATCACGGTGAAGAAGCTTGAACCATGCACGTGCGAATGCATCAGCAAACTCTTCCGGATTCTGGTGATAACGGCGTGAGATTTTTTCGTAATCAGGATCCATGCGCAACGCCATATCAGCAGTCGTCATCATTGTTTCAACTTTGATAGAAGCATCCTCTGCATCAGGTGCAAGGTCTTCGTCTTTAGGATTTACAGGTTTCCACTGATTAGCACCTGAGCGGCTCTTAGTCAGTTCCCATTCATATCCGAACAACAGGTCATAGTAACCGTTGTCCCACTGAGTAGGGTTAGCAGTCCATGCACCGTCAACACCACTTGTAATCGTGTCGCGGCCTTTTCCGCTGCCATGTGAACTCTTCCAGCCTAAGCCCTGCTCTTCAACGTCTGCAGCTTCAGGAGCAGCGCCGACTTTTTCAGGATCCCCGGCACCGTGTGATTTACCGAATGTGTGTCCACCAGCAACAAGTGCAACAGTTTCTTCATCATTCATACCCATGCGTGAGAATGTTTCGCGGATATCACGTGCACTTGCAAGTGGATCCGGGTTACCGTTAGGGCCTTCAGGATTTACATAGATAAGTCCCATCTGAACGGCAGCAAGCGGATTTTCAAGCTCACGGTCACCAGAATAACGATTGTCTTCCAGCCATTCTTTTTCATGACCCCAATAAGTGTCTTCTTCAGGGTGCCATACGTCTGCTCGTCCACCTGCAAAACCAAACGTTTTCAGTCCCATTGATTCAAGTGCCACGTTACCTGTTAATACAAGTAAGTCAGCCCAAGAGATCTTGTTACCGTATTTCTGTTTGATAGGCCATAACAGACGGCGTGCTTTATCAAGGTTTGCGTTATCCGGCCAGCTGTTAAGCGGTGCAAAACGCTGCTGTCCAGTCGAGCTTCCTCCGCGTCCGTCACCAGTACGGTATGTACCGGCTGCGTGCCATGACATACGGATGAATAATGGACCATAATGGCCATAGTCAGCCGGCCACCAGTCCTGGCTGTCTGTCATCAGAGTATGAAGGTCTTTTTTCAGTGCATCATAATCGAGCTTTTGAAATTCTTCTGTGTAATTAAAATCCTCGCCAAGCGGATTTGTTTTTTTGTCATGCTGGTGAAGGATGTCCAGGTTCAGCTGGTTAGGCCACCAGTCTTTATTTTTAGTGCCGACCTTTGAAGTCGTAATTGCACTTTCTTCACTTGATTTTTGTCCAGTAAACGGGCACTGCTCAGCGCCAGCTTTACTATGATCCATTTCATTGTTACTCATAAATGTTATTCCCCTTTCTATTTTAAAAAGATAAGTAGTAAATAACTGTGATTTAACATGATTAAATTGAGAATAATGTTATAACCATTCTCAGATTATAATTATAATAAATTACTGACAAAAGTAAAAGCTAAAACACTTGGAAACTTTTAATAGGAAATTATTTCTATTTAATGAGCCCGCATGATATAATTGTATAGTAAATTCAGAAAATAATCACGAGATAACTATAAGGGAGGATGAGATGAACAAGGTATTGTGGCTGATATTGTACGTTGCGGTTCCGGTATTCATTGGTTTATTTGTTATCCCGGCGATCCTGGGGTGGATGGGCGTTTCTACTTCAGATTTATTTAGTCAGTTTTTTGATGAAATTGGGTTTTTGGCAGCATTTATTTTTACAGCTTTTTTCACCGTTCTGACGGTTTTATGGATTAAGTCAATCTATAAAAAGTACAATATGCAATTCAGGGATGATTAATAGAATGGAAAAAAGCTGCTGAGGGAAAATGCCCTCAGCAGCTTTTACATGTTCTTATTGTTTCGCAGTCAACTCTTCTTCAAGAACTGCAAGGCGCTTATCAACTTCTTCACCAGTCAGACCCATGCGGATGCTGTAACGATTGCGAACGTTCTTCGCGCACTCAATTGAGCAGCCGCCAAGATATTTCTCTTCGTTCTCTTCATGCGCAATGATCTGCTTGTTGCAATCCGGGTTTGAGCAGTTGATATAACGCTCACAAGGAGTGCCGTCATAGTGATCGCGACCGACAACAACGTGCTCTACCTGGTTGATCGGAACAGTCAGACGCTCGTCAAATACATACATTTGACCGTCCCACAGCTGTCCTTTTACTTCAGGATCTTTTCCATAAGTTGCAATCCCACCGTGAAGCTGGGCAGCATCTTCAAATCCTTCTTTGACTAACCAACCTGAAAATTTCTCGCAGCGGATTCCGCCTGTGCAATACGTTAGCACGCGCTTGCCTTCAAGCATGTGGCGATTTTCTCTTACCCAGTTTGGCAGGTCACGGAACGTTTCAACATCCGGACGGATTGCGCCGCGGAAGTGACCGACATCATACTCATATGTGTTACGCGCATCAAGAACAATTGTGTCCTCGCGCTGCATTTCTTCGTAGAATTCTTTTGGTGACAAGTAACGGCCTGTTATCTCATTTGGATTAATATCATCTTCCAGACTTAAGTTCACAAGTTCAGGACGAGGGCGCACGTGCATTTTTTTAAATGCGTGACCTTCAGACTCATCTATTTTAAATACAATACCTTCAAATAAAGGATGGTTCTTCATTGCTTCCATGTAAGCATTTGTCTGCTCGATTGTGCCTGAGCAAGTACCATTAATCCCTTCATGCGCAATTAAAATGCGGCCCTTTAAATCAAGCTCTTTGCAAAAATCCAAATGCTCTGCAGCAACCGCTTCAGGGTCTTCAATCTTAGTGTAGTGATAATATAACAATATTCTATAGTCCATTTTTTCTTCCACCTATCATATTATTTTGCAGGAATAACCTGATGGGGTAGAGTTTTTCAAAACTCTCCATCAGATAGTATAACAGAGGTATGTACGTCAAAGGAAGAGGAAATGATTGTTTTAGGGTGTGTGCAATGTGGGGACGGAGGTTAGAGTGTCATGAAATGTGCACAGGAGGGACAGGTATCATTCTTTTAATAAATTGCCTTATAGTGATAATTTGATTTGATAAACAAATCGTTGTAACGCGTGTATCATTATGTATAAAAAAGCCAATAATGAGTGCGGAAAAGCCAATTTACCAGAAAATAATATTTCGCACTCTTTATAAAATACCATTTAATGATGGAGGGTTCCTATGCTTAAAGACGATTGGTTCACAGTTCAGAGAATTGATGCATGCACATACGCGATCAGTGAATACGGTCATTGGGAAAAGGTTCATTCTTTTTTGCTGATTGGGGAGAAAAGGGCCGTTCTTATTGATACAGGACTGGGCATCGATGACATCAAAAGAATGACTGACCAGCTGACTACGTTACCTATTTACGTGGTGACAACGCATGTTCATGTGGACCATATTGGCTGTCATGGAGCATTTGAACATATTTATGTACATAAAGCCGATCAGGAATGGCTTGTAAAAGGGATTGAGGGACTGTCAATTGAGCAGGTCAGAAAAGGGATAAGGAAGGAAATTACGAAGCCTGTTCCAAACTCATTTGATCCGGAAACCTATGAACCGTTCACGGGACAGCCAACGGGCCTGGTTGAAGATGGGGACGTGATGGACCTTGGAAATAGGAAATTACAGATTCTTCATACACCAGGCCACTCACCGGGGCACATTTCGATTTTCGATGAAACAAATGGATATTTATTCACTGGAGATATTCTTTATGATGAAACCCCTGTATATGCTTTTTATCCATCAACCAATCCTGAAGCGCTGATAGAATCCTGGGAAAAGATTGCATCACTAAAAGGAGTGAAGAAGGTGTTCGGATCTCACAACTCAGTAGGCCTGGAGCCTGACATTCTGCTTGAGGCCAAGAATGCAGCACTGTTTTTAAGAGAGCATGATCTGGCTCGGTTTGGAACTGGTGTGCATGAGTTTAATGGGTTTAGTGTGAAGTTTTAAGTGTAAGGGATATGGTGGATTTGATAATCGATTCACTCGTTGAGATAGATGTGACACTGCCCGGCACAATTGATACACCTCTCTGAATATTTGGATCACCGCCATGATTATTCGATTCATCGCTCTCTTTCATTGAACGCTTTTAACAGTCGGATAAATTGCATTTTAAAATAGCAAAAACCCGAAGCAGTTATGCCCCGGGCTTTTCGCTGTATTGTTACTCTGTTAATTCTACATCCTTCAACTGGTACAACCCGCTCGCATTCATCCAGAATCCTTCTACTTCATCCAGATGTCCTGCAAGATAGGTCTGGTGCTGTAGATAAATGGCAGGTGACAGTTCGATCAGTCGCTCCTGTGCATCAGCATACAGCTGTTCCTGTTCTGCTTCATCAGTCGTCTGGCGTGCTTCATCAAGGAAACCGTCCAGCTCTTCATCCTGGATCATAAAGCGGTTTCCGGCAGCCCCGATTTGAGATGAGTGGAACAGTGGGTATAGACCTGTATCAGCATTCGCATTCTGGTTTGACCAGCCAAGAATGAACATGTCGTGCAGGCCTTCACCAGTCTGTTCAAGGTAAGCGCCCCACTCAAGTACTTCAACCTCTACATTAACACCGATTTCAGTGAGTGCATCCTGAGTTGCTACTGCGATATCCATACGCTGCGGATTATCATTGGTCCAGATTGTTGTGTCAAAGCCGTCTTCAAAGCCAGCTTCTGCAAGCAGTGATTTTGCTTCTTCCACATCGTATTCAAGTCCCGGCAGATCGGCTGCGTTTGGAATTACTGGCGCTAGCGGTCCGGTTGCTACTTCACCATAGCCATCATAGATTCCTTCAATAATTTCTTCTTTATTAATTGCCATTGAAACAGCCTGTCTGACTTTTGGATCATCAAAAGGTTCTTTTTCAGTATTAAAACCAATGTAGTTTAACCCGACGCTATCCTGAGTTGCTAAAGATGCGCCTTCCATTTGTTCAACACGTGCTGCTTCATTAGGGGCAAGCGGGTCAATAATGTGTGCATAACCTGTTTCAAGGTTTGCGACACGCGTTCCGCCTTCAGGCACGATCTGGAATACAAAAGAATCATACGCTACTTCTCCGTCCCAGTAATCTTCATTTTTTACAAGTGTCATTTCTTCACCAGGCGTCCAGTTTTCAAACTCCAGGAAGCCTGTCCCAATTGGGTTTTCATTAATATAAGATCCTGCTTCATCTCCATTTTCAATCGCTTCATAGTCAGCTTCAATGGCTGCAGGACTGATGATTGACCCACCCATATTCGTCAGGTTTGCAAGTAGTGGGGCAAACGGGTATTTCAGGTTAAAACGTACCGTGTATTCATCCACCACTTCGACATTGTCGACCATTTCATATTGTACGGCACGTGGAGAACCGATTTCTTCATCTAATATACGATCAAAGTTTGCTTTTACAGCTTCTGCATTAAATGGTTCTCCGTCATGGAAGGTGACGTCTTCACGCAATTTAAACTCCCATGTTACATCATCGACCGTTTCCCACTCTTCAGCCAGCTGAGGTATTACTTCATTGTTTTCATCCAATGTTAAAAGCTTCTCATATACCTGAACCTGCATATTTGCAGAAGGGATATCATTTGTTAAATGAACGTCCATGGACACTGCATCTGACATTGTGGCAAGAATAATTTCGTCTGATCCTGATCCTTCTGATGAGTTCTCTGCATCTGATCCTTCATCGCCGCCACCTGCACATGCAGACAATACGAGCATAGTCGACAAAGCGGAAACACCTAAAATCTTTTTATTCAATGAAATGACCCCCATATTGTTTAGATTTACGAAAATTTAGATTATTGAAATTATAGAGGCAAAACTGAATAAAAATCAATAGTTTTTGTATAAAAATTATTTCGTTTAACGAATAAAAGTAGTTTAGTGCTACGGCGGTTCTATAATTTGTAAAATCTATCATTCTATTAACTCTGATGATTTAACGTGGTGAAGTGACAAAATTTTGTATAAGTGGTTATAAAAGTGTCAGTCTTTGTAGGGCGCACCTTCTTATTATTTCTTCCACGGTTCTTCACCCGACAGAGAGTACTTTTCCACGAGCAGTAAAGATTTAAATATTTTCAGCCAGACCTGGTACGGATCGATTTCATCCTTCATTTCGATATGAAAGTGTTTGAGGATTGCAACAATGTCTTCAGTTGCGGCTTCTTCAAATTGGTACATCGCAATGGGGAGATGGAGCTGGCTTGAAAAAGGGAGTAAGGTGGCTGAGATCACAGTGCCATTTTGTGGAAGTGACTGATTGGATCCGGGAAGCATCATTTTGATGATTTTTCTGTCTTTTAATTGAATGAGATAGCAGCTGTGTGGAGTAATTCCTTCAGCCACGTAATAAAAGTCAGGACATACTTGTTTAGCTAAGTTAAGCCAGGAAAGAAAAATAGGATGTTTTTTGAAAAAAGTGAAATGCTCGTAGTGGAATTCAGAGAAGATATTAGATGAGGGGTTTTTGTGTGCATCATTGAGAAGTCGCCACCAATAAAATAATTGCGCTGCGTGTTCTTCTTTTTCAGGTCTGGCCTCACAGATCCTGGCGAACTTCAGGAAATCGGGGTACATGCCGGTGACAGATTGTTTCAGTACATAGTGATCTAACTTGCCGTAAACGTTCTTGATGAATTGCCTGCGCAGTTCTTTTGAAAGGGGGTACTCTGTTCTGAAGATTTTGCTGTCAGCCCTGGCCTGCTCAAACACAACAGGCGTATGCTCTGTGAATTTTTTCATTGCTTAACCTCGCTTGTTGTTATTCCTTATAAAATGGATAAGGTAAGTTAATAGATTCTGCAAAAGATTAGGTATTCCTGCCAGTTCCATGAAATAATAGGGAATAAAATAACTGAATATTTTAATTTAATTGAGGTGGTTGAAACATGGGTAAATTGTTTTCCTCCGTATATGACATAGCAATGGCACCATTTGAAAGAGCGGCTTTCCAGAAAATCAGAAAGAATTTACTCGGGAATGTAGAGGGAAACGTACTCGAAATTGGGTTTGGCACAGGCGCGAACTTCCCGTTCTATGAAAAAGCAGCATATGTAGAAGCGATTGAACCAAATCCTGAAATGATTGAAAAGTCTTCAGAAAAAATCAAACGTGCGTCTGTCCCCGTTCAGACGTATACAGCCAAAGCTGAAGAACTGCCATTTCCTGATCAGTCATTTGATGCGATTACCGGAACACTTGTGTTTTGTACCATACCTGATCCAGTAAAAGCATTAAAAGAAATGAAGAGAGTCAGCAAGCCCGGAGCAACCTTTCATTTCTTTGAGCACATAAAGGTTGAACATCAGGCAGCAGCCAAAGCCCAGGACTTCCTTACACCTGCCTGGAAAGCAGTATGTGACGGCTGCCACCTGAACCGCCCGACCATTCAGCTGTTCGAAGAGGCCGGATTTAAAGTGGAACGGGTAGAGCGGCATGGAAGAGGCGTGTTTGTTGTGTTTGAGGGGAAAGTGCACGAGTAGATTTAAGGGAATTAGAGCGTAGGCGACTGTAATTTAAGGAGAAAGATAATCTATGAAAACAAATTGCTTTTTAACCACACCTGATCATCACTCAGTGGTAGATTTTTGGTCGTTAAGTTGATGGACTTTATAAAGCAGGACATCTTTAATTCTATAGAGAAATACTTTGAGCTTACGGTAACAGCTGACAGACAAATTAAACTCGGTTACAAAAACCTGAAATGGGAGATCAATACGTCGGGTGAGAATCTTTTTGTAAAGCAATATCATAAAGAGCGTTATCCTGAGCATTTAATGACTGGATTAGAAGCTTCACTTCACACTCAGGCTAAACTGTGGGAGTTACATCATCCGGTACCCAGACCGTATTCTTTTAAGGGTCAATTTATTATCCGTTCAACCGGAGATGAACGCTTCATTGTCACGGAGAAATGTTCAGGAGAAAACTTAGTGCCAGGCACAGCAAATGAGGCACAGATGTACAGCTTAGGAAGAGCAGTAGGCCGGCTGCACGCTGCACTGGATATGCTTTTGCCTGCTTCAAATGATCTTCACTGGAATATTCGTTCAAAGGAAAGCATGATTGAAGATTGGAAGAAGCGTTGGAAAGAAGCTGAAAGAGCAGGTTGTGAAGAGACGCTTACTCACTTACAAGAGCAATTCTCCATCCTGGAGCAGAATGAACCGGATCAATTTGCGACGTGTGAAGTTGGGTGGAGTCATTGGGATTTGTTCGTCGACAATATCCTTTTCGAGGGAAATGAAGTGTCAGCGATCCTGGATTTTGACAGACTAAATGTTGTATACAAAGATTTTGATATTGCGAGACCAATATTGTCGGGGTGTATGAGTAATCAGTTGTTGGATGTGAAATCTGCGCTCGCTTTTGTAAATGGATTCCGTGAGTACCAGCCGTTAACGATAGACAGATTAATCCGTGCATTAAAGCTGAACTGGTGGAGAGAAGCGGAGTGGCTGAGCGTGCCGAAGCCGGGAAGATCCACTGTCCTTACAAGGTTCAATGAAGAAAATAGATGGATTGCAAGTAACTGGCATCGGCTTGACGAGATACTGACTGAAAAGTAAATCTAACAAAGGGAGAAAACGTATATGATTAAAGCAATATTATTCGATCTGGACGGCACACTCCTCGATCGTGATGCTTCATTGAAACAATTTTTAGAAGATCAATATGAGAGATTTTCAGAAGCATTTCATCACATCTCTAAAGATACATATATGAAAAGGTTTATTGAACTGGATGCTAAAGGGTATGTCTGGAAGGATAAGGTGTACAGTCAGCTGATAAAAGAATTTAACATTGCTGGTCTGAATTACGAACAGTTACTTCAGGATTACCTGGATCATTTTCAGCATCACTGTGTTGGATTTTCAAACCTGCATCAAACATTGGAAGGACTGCAGCAAAATGGTCTGAAGTTAGGCATCATTTCAAACGGCCGCTGCCAATTTCAAAAGAATAATATCAAGGGGCTTAGGATTGAGCAATTTTTTAATGAGATTCTTATCTCCGGTTGTGAAAATCTGAAAAAACCTGATCCTGAAATTTTCAAAAGAGCGCTGGCAAGAATGGGTGTGAAAGCAGAAGAGACAATGTTTGTAGGTGATCACCCTCTTAATGATATTAAAGCTGCGAGACATACAGGAATGAAAACTGTCTGGAAAGAAGATCTGCACTGGGAAAATGCAGAAGCAAGCTATGTGATAGAAGATTTGCAGGAGTTATTGATAATTGCTGTTGATGCTTAATGAAAGGAGTGTTCTGATGCTCGAACAATTAAAGAAACTCAGAGAAGAAAAGAACTACGAAGAAGCCAGAAATTTTATGGAAGGCGTGCTTGAAAAAGAGCCGGACCGCGCTGAATATCAATATCAAATGGCATGGTGCTATGACAATCTTGGACTTGAAAGAGAAGCTGTGCCGCATTACGAGCGCGCTATTCAGCTTGGGTTGCCTTCAGAGGATCTGGAAGGTGCTTACTTGGGGTTAGGAAGTACATATCGCGTATTAGGAAGATACGAAGAAGCTGCTCAGATTTTAAAAGAGGCGATCGCAGTTTTTCCGGAGGCTGAGCAATTAAAGGTCTTCTATTCCATGGCGCTGCATAATGTGGGGCAGCATCAGCAGGCGATGGAAGTATTACTTCATACGCTGGTCAATACAACGAATGATAAAGCAATTTTAAGGTATAAAAAAATCGATCCTTTTTTACAGTGATAAATTGGATGAAGTCTGGTGAATACAAATAAAACGGAGTCAGCTGTAGTGGATTTGAATATTTGTCCATTTCGAACTGCGTCCCAAATCATCAACGAGTAATCTGTTTTATCTCTTCCTGTATACATAAAATACCAGATATTATAATGCAAAAAGAAACTTTCATTCATATAAAACGTAAGGTTACTATAGTGATAATATTTGAAAAGGAGGTTATTCAGTATGAATTCTTCCTATGGAGGTTTTTGGAGAAGGTTTGTTGCGTTTATGATTGATGGATTGATTATCGTTCCACCATTCATGATTATTTCATATCTCGTCTACGGAACGACGGATTTTGAAAGTATAAGAGCCATTTATCTTCCTTTTGGTCTTATTAGCACGTGCTTTTTTATCCTGTTTCCAATCACACGTTTACAAGCGACCCCTGGCAAAGCGATGTTAGGAATGAAAATTACGAACAGACATTATGAAAAGATTTCTTTCTGGCAGTCTTTCGGACGTTACTTTGCCAGTGTGTTATCCCATATAATTTTGTTTATTGGGTATTTTATGATCGGCTTTACGCCTAAAAAGAGAGGACTTCATGATTTTCTGGCTCATACAGTTGTTATTAAGAAAACGAGTCGTTCATCTTAGTAAGGAGGAGACGTTATGAAAATACTTAAAGTTTTGGGATTTATAGCGATCGCGGTCCTGGTATTCTTTGCAGTTTACATAACAAATCAGCAAATCAATCCTCAGGAAGTATCAAGGGAAGTGCAATTCGGTTATCAGGATGGTGATCAGCCGGAGCGAATCAACTTTGAAAAGGTTTATTCAGACATTGAAGATCAATCTGTCATTGATAATACAATGATGATATTTATGCATAAAGAGACTTCTGATGAGGAAATGAGCGATGTTGAGCCAGATATGCATATTTGGGTTTCTAGTCCAACACAGTCTGCAGTGCTGATTGAATCAAGAATCTGGTTTACAGAACAAGGCGCAATCATCGGTGAGCGTGCAGGGGAGAGCTGGGACCAGGTTGAGTATTTTGAGATTAATGAGCAGGATGCAGCGTATCTTAAAGAGCAGGGCGGTTATGATGAGAGCCTTTAAAAAACTTCTGCAATCTTAGAGCAGGAAAATGATTTTTTAGGAGGCTAGTAGATGAAAACGAATCAGTTGGTTTTTGCTTTACCGCTTGTCTTATTAATAGGGGCCTGTAATAACGATGAATCTGCTTCAATCCAGGAGTCTGAACTGACAGAAAGAGAAAGTTTCATCCTCACCGTTAATGCAGATCAGTATTTTATGTTTGAATATGACCTGAAAGAAAGCTATACAGAAATGAAAGTGTGGGTAGAGAAATACGAGAACGGGGAATTTATAGAAAACGTCAGTGAGATGATTACGCCGCTTGACCAGGACGGATCGATCGTTTTTACAACATCAAGTGGTCCTTATGAAGAAAGTGGACCGGCTGTTCAGCACTTTCGTATTGGTGTTGGGGTAGAGGATTCTACAACATATACAAGTACGGAAGACGCAATGCAAAACCTTACGGGAAGAGATTTCTCAAGTACGTGGGGTTTGTTTGTTGAAGAAGAGCAGCCGATAGAGGATGAACTGCTGCTTGCTTACCTTGCACATTCTTCAGAGAGCATGATGAGTTCACTGCCTATTGACTTCGCTGAAGATCCTGATTTATATCAGGATGAGCTTGAGGAGTATGATGTTGCTTATCTTTTAAAAGCTGAATTTATTCAATAACACGCTTTGGAGACAAATCAACCTGTCAGGAGGAGATTCTAATGACAAAAGAACACTTAACGATCCAAACTCTTCCAGGATATTCACCGGATATTGGGCGACAGGTCTGGTGTCTGGAGGATGTGCGTCAAACACTTCTTTCTAAAATCATTGATTTAACGCAGGAAGAACTTGATGATGAACCTGAAGGACTCCATTCGATTGGCACTCTTCTATACCATATTGCAGCTGTGGAAGCAGGGTGGCTTTATGGAGAGGTTTTGTGCCGGGACTGGGACCCGGAAATTGAAGCCTTGTTTCCTAAAGAAAGCTGGAAAGACGAAAGGCTCTCACCTTTTAAAGGTGAATCAATTGATCAGCATATTTACCGGCTGCAAAAAGTCAGAGAAACGCTGTGCGATCATTTTAGAAATATGACCGGGATTGATTGGCGGACGTCACGGGAATTAGAAGAATACAATGTGACACCTGAATGGGTCATCTATCATTTGATCGAACATGAAGCCCGGCACAGTGGTCAAATCTTTCAAACAAAGCGCTTGAGGAGGGAGAGAGAATGAATAAGAAAAAGTTGATTATTTTAGGTGTTTTTATTCTGATCCTTGTAAACATCACTGGTATTTTTCATGATAAGACTTTGTCAGAAGAACAGCTTAAAGGCTTCGTTGATCAGCATGAACTCGACCCGATTGACGTGAAGAACGGGGATGATAGAACGTTTATTTTAGTAAAAGAAGGCCTGTATACTGTTGCACACCGAACAGCGAAATATGATGAAGAATTCACGCCGTATGCGTGGACGGAAAGTGATCCAGTCATGGTCAGAACGATTTCAGGTGATATTGTAGCCGCAAGTGTTGTGATGGAGGAAGAGATCAGCAAAGAGGCAAAAAGCGTTACGATCACTTACTCTGACGGAACTGCTGAGACTGTTGAAACGGATCAGAGTAAAGGGGCTTTTTTGCTGTATGATGGTCAAAATGAATCTGGTGGAGTCAGGGTTGCGGATGTGATTATTCGGGATGAGATGGAGAATGTGATTTATGAGCAGAATGAGGCCCCAACAAATTAAAGTCTATTAATGGATCGTTGAGAGCCAAATGCTTGAAATGCTCATTTCATCTTTACTCCACAGTGTTAACAAAAACTGATTTTCCCGATCTACATAAACCGTTGCTTCACCCAAACCCATCTCCTGATATGTATAAAAATGATCCCCATACAATGCTTTAGCTTTAGATAAACGATCTCCAACCTTTAAACCGGAAGATGCTTCAAGATGAGATTCTCCTGAAGAAACTGATAGAATTCTATTCTCTTCATCCGTACTGAGATGTAGGTGGTCCTCGTTTTGATAAGAGTAGCCGTTCTCCTGCTTTCTTTCTTCAAATGTACCAAGCGAATCCAACTGATCTTCTGCGAGGGTTTCAAGTAAACGGAATTCCCCAACCGCTTCATTTTCTAAATTTGTAGATGGAACAAAATAGTGATTGGACACTAACACCCACCAGCCAGTCAAAATAACGACAGGTGTTGAGACAACCAGGATACCTGCAAGCTTTGAGCGTGTATAAAGGACCAGGCCTATCACGATGATAAATAAAGCAATTAATATGTATGTCATGAGGAACAACTCTTTCTATTGAATTGGTATTTCCTAACTGCAAATTCAGCTTCTCTTTTTTTCTTCCACCATCTTCATTAACTGATCTACTTCTTATTCATTTCAATCATTTGTTTTTGGTTGTTATTAAAATAATGAGCGACCCTCGAGATCATATAAATGATCAGCAGCACGATAGCGCCACCGAATAAACTACCGACAATATCCATGGTTTTGACTCCTCTATTTATGCATTTGAATGTCACAAACTCATATCTTTGTATTGAAATATTTATCTCTTCAGCTCTTTGTTGCTAGACTTTTAAAAAAATACTCAGCATTTTTTAGTGCAATCAGATACTCACTCAGGTTTGAGGTCAAAGTATAAACGGCAATCCCCACCATCACACCTATAATAAGTAAAAGCGGACTGCTTCTTTCTTCTTTATTGCGCTTAAAGAAAATGAAGCTGAATGTCAGTGCGATGATTATAAAACAGCCGGCAATGATGGAAGTGATAAGTGAGGTCTTTGTGTCATAGAGTGCATCCCGATAGCCTGTGAGAAGGCTTTGATTTGATGCATTTTCGCTTAATATGAAAGATTGATCCTGATAGCTGATGTTCCATATAAAACTATTTTCCTCATCACTTTGTGAAATGGTAAAAGTATACCCGGAGATTTCGACTTCATCAATTATTGTTTGTGAAGCCATCACATTGGAAGCAGGGAACATCATCAGCACAACGAATAATAAAGTACATATTTTTTTCATTATGTATTCTCTTTTCGTGCATCTCTGGCGATGATTGCTTTTACTAGAATATAGATTCCCAGTAAAAGAAGTATATAGCCAATCGCACTCATCACGATGTTTCCTGCTGTCCCGAAGCTGCCAACAGTCAGAGCGGTCAAAAATAAGCCGAAAAAACCAAGTATAAAGCCAAATACAATTTTCATATGCATCCTCCTAGTGTTCATTGTGATCTCTATTGTATGTGAAAAGAACAGGGAATGAAATACCAATTATGGAAGGTGTGATATCATCAAGTTAAGAAGGATGTGAGTGATGTGCTTAGATTCATTGATGATTTGGCAGGCGCCATATCTGATGTTTTTAAAATGATATTTACTGGTCTTTGTTACTTTATAGCGGGCACACTCATTGTCGGTGTTCCATTGTACGCAATTGCTTTTATAGTTAACTGGATCACCAGTTAATTAAAGGAGGTTCATTCATGCTTTTTAAAAAAAGGATCAAAGAAACTGAAGTTGACAGATTTGAAGTGAAATCAATTCAAAACCTACCGGAGCTTGGAAGAGTCACGATTTTAATAGACCGTGAAACCGGTGTTCACTACTTGCATACATGGGTTGGAACCGGAAGCGGCATTACTCCGTTACTGGATGAAAATGGCCAGGTAGTGATTGATCAGAACAGATCTTAATAACGCAGGATTTAATCAGAAGTGGGGGTATAGACAGAATGAACATCTCAGCACTGACACCAGCAGAAGCAAGAGAATTAATCAGAACTGGGCAATGGACAAAGCCGACTTCAGGCATGGCGAATGGTTATATTCAGACAAACCTTGCCGTTCTGCCAAAGGAGCTGGCATTTGAATTTCTGCTTTTTTGTCAGCGGAATCAAAAAGCTTGTCCGATTATTGATGTGATTGAAGCAGGATCAGCCGTTGCGGCACTCTCTGCAGCTGATGCAAATGTGAAAACGGATATACCGAAGTACCGGATTTATAGAGAAGGAAAACTTACAGAAGAGCGTAACGAAGTAACTGATCTCTGGACAGATGACATGGTTGGTTTTCTGATCGGATGCAGCTTTACTTTTGAAGAAGCATTAATGAACAATGGCATTCCAATCAGACATATTGAAGAAGAATGCAACGTTCCGATGTATCAAACATCTATACAGTGTACGAAAGCGGGACAATTTGAAGGACCAATGGTGGTAAGTATGCGACCAATGACGGAAGATCAGGCGATCAGAGCTGTCCAGGTAACGAGTCGCTTTCCATCAGTTCACGGGGCACCGGTTCATATCGGTGATCCGTCCAAAATTGGCATCAACGATCTTAACAGCCCCGACTTCGGAGACGCAGTTACGGTTAAAGATGGAGAAATTCCAGTCTTTTGGGCTTGCGGTGTCACTCCACAAGCAGTGGCGATGAATGTGAAACCCAGCCTGGTGATCACGCATGCGCCAGGTCATATGTTTATCACTGATTTGAAAAATGAAGAATTTTCGATTCTTTGATACATAAGTGAAGGTGCGTATCAAACGAACCTCCTGCCTAAACTTGCATAAGATATGTTATCAATGGTGAAAGGATTTGAGAACATTGTATGCAGGTTATCATCATATGTATGAACAGGGACCAGTAATGGCCTGGCCAAATGGAATGCCTTATTACCATCACTGCTACCATCATCTTAACCATCTGAGGGACCAAGGGCCTCATCCTTTTGTGACAAATATAAATGAAGATACGCTGCAAAACCATTCATTTCGAAGAGCGTTATGGACAGGTGATTATCTCCAGCTCACCCTTATGAGTTTGATGCCAGGTGAGTGTATTGGACTTGAGTCGCATCCTAATCTGGATCAGTTTTTGCGTGTTGAAAAGGGCCAGGGCATCGTTCAAATGGGCGAACGGAAAGATCATCTGGATTTTGTCAGATATGTTTGTGACGACTCGGCCATTATCATACCAGCAGGAACGTGGCATAATCTGACGAATACAGGGTGTGTTCCACTTAAACTATACTCAATCTATGCACCGCCGAACCACCCGTTTGGTACAGTGCACGAGACAAAGGCTGATGCAATCGCAGCTGAAGGAGAAAATGAAAATCACTACTAAGAATCAGGTCTTTAATAGAGTCTGAATTAAGTGTTCGTTTGAACCACAATCATCATGATAGATGATTGTGGTTCAGACGATTTTTTTATGATGATATAGCTGACCCGAGCAAAATGATTGACCCATCAAGTAATGATGTATTATGCTTTCAAAGTCAACTTACACAAAAGAGTATGAGTAATTAATTGACCCCTCAATGATTATCGGGAGGTGCATGCTTTGAGGAAAAATTGTTCAGAAAAAGGGAAAATTATTTATCAATTAAATGATATTTATAAATTTATGAGTCCAAAATTTGAGCGTTGTACTGGCATGAGTCAGTCGAGGCTGGATTTGCTCCATGTGCTTTTTGAAGCAGATGAAATCAATCAGTCGGCATTGCAAAAAGAAGTGAGCATTGATCATGCCGCCATTACAAGACATCTCAAGCAGCTTGAAGAAAAGGGTATGGTTGCCCGCAGAAAAAATCCTGCTGATAACAGAGTCACTTTTGTGAGATTAACAAAGCAGGGAAGGGATCAGATTGATTCCTTTAAAAGTGAGAAACAGCAGTTTGTTGAAAAAGTACTGAAAGACTTCACAGAGGAAGAAATTAGTGATTTGTCAGACAAGCTCAAACGACTACAGCAAAATGTAACGGATATTCAAAATTAATTTATCAATAAGGGAGTTTTTGAAATGAATACAACAATAACAAATGACTTTAAAGAAATCATCACAGGAAGACGTTCGATCCGTGAGTATGACCCTTCAGTGAAAATCAGTAAAGAAGAAATGACAGAGATTTTAACAGAAGCGACGCTCGCACCGTCATCTGTTAATCTGCAGCCTTGGCGATTTACTGTCATTGACAGTGCAGAAGGGAAAGAGACGTTAAAGCCACTCGCAATGTTTAACCAAAGACAGGTTGAAACCTCTTCAGCTGTCATTGCGGTGTTTGTAGATATGAACAGTCTTGATTATATAGAAGACATTTATGATTCGGCTGTGGAAAAAGGACTTATGCCTGCTGATGTCAGAGATCGTCAGGTACCGGGTATTAAAGGAATGCTCAGCTCAGTCCCTGAACAGCAGATGAAAGAAATGAATCTGATTGACGCAGGTCTGGTTTCAATGCAGTTAATGCTGGCGGCACGTGCACATGGTTATGACACGAACCCAATCGGCGGTTATGAAAAAGATCAGATTGCTGAAGCTTACGGCATGGACAAGGAGCGCTACCAGCCGGTTATGCTGATTTCAATCGGAAAAGCGGCAGAAAAAGGCTATCAGTCTGTCCGTCTGCCAATTGAAGAAATCACTCAGTGGGAGTAAGGGGAAAGAGGAGATCAATATGATTATTACACTTGCACAATTACAGGTTCAGCCTGCAGAAGAAGAAGCATTTCTCGCAGCTGCCAAACTTTTAACTTCAGCATCTCAGCAGGAAGAAGGCAATGTTTCTTATTCATTGAAAAAAGATATCGGGCAGGAAAACACATTCACTATGGTGGAGTTATGGACCGGTATGGATGCTGTTCAGCGCCATAATGAGAGTGATCACTTCAAAGCGTTTGTAGAAAAAGCACCGGCATTCCTTGGTGCACCGCTTTCAGTACAAATGTTTCAGGGCGAGGAATTAAAGTGATCTTAATGTGAGAAGAGATCCGGATTACATGCCGGATCTCTTTTTTATGAAATATATTAATTTGTTCAGGAGGGAAACGCGTGCTACGTATAACTTCTTTGAAAGATTTATAAGCTCAGGTTTTTGCGGCAGCACCATTCGCAAAATACATAAGTGTTTCCTCTTCGTTTTCTTCAAGCGGTCTTCCACAAAAGTCTGTCAAATCACGTTTCATCTGGTCGAGATCACCATTTTGTTTGTTTACCAGGCTTGCTGCTTTTCTCAGTAACGTAGATTCCTGCACATACTCCGCTTTAGAAATCAGCTTGTAATGAGAAATCACATACGTTTCTGCGTCAAATTGGTCAATATGATCAAGCAATTTCAGCGTTTCTTCAGCAGTATAATGCCAGATTGGGGCATACATCAGTGGTGCCGTCACGTCCCCGAGAAATAACAATTTCTCCTCTTTTACATAGACAACGGTACTATCTTTGGCATGGTCACTGCCAACCTGTTTCAGCAGGCAAGTCACACCGCCCAAGTCAATCGTCAGTTCATCTTCAAACAGGATAGAGGGCATCACAACCTGAATATCACGGTTTTCTTTAAATTCTTCTCGGATTGCATCTGCACAAAATTGAATTTCCACACCGGTTGCTACTCGTTCATCTATCGATTGATCATCCCATTTAAAATTAACGAGTTCCTCCATTGCTTTTTTCGTATCGTATGATGCAATTGTCGGGATTGAAAGAGCAGCCAGTCCAAAGATATGATCCCAGTGCCAATGCGTCACCATGGCCATTGTCGGGAGTGTTTTGCCTTCTGTTTTCAGTTTTTCTAAAAACAGATCAGCATGCGCTTTGGAATTACCTCCGTCAATCATAAGGGTGTGGCGCTCACCTGTGACCGACATTAAAATCGGCCGGTCAGTCGGGCCAACAGGGGTAAGGTAGGAAATACGGTCTGATAATGTGATGAGTTGCTGTGACATATGATTTCTCCTTTTTAAACGGTTATTAGTTAAGAATAACCTGTTTCCTGAAGCAGCAAAAGAAGATTCTTTCTACACTTAAAGATATAATCAATCTATAAGCAAATCATGGAAGGATGTCTGGATGAAAAAGAAATGGATACTCATACCCGCAATTGTCATTGTGCTGTTGGTTGTCGTCTACGGGGCAGTTGGAAATTATTTTTATGAATATGCACTGAGTGCAAAAGATGAGAAAGAGTTCTTAGAAGGGAATCCAAACCTGGCGGAAAGCGAAGCAGTTATGGCTGAAGTCGCTGAAGCACTGGACGCAGCTGATGAAGCATTTGAGCAGGAGGTTCATCCTCAGGATTTATCGATTACTTCAAATGATGATCTTAATCTATCAGCAGATTTGTATATCAATGAAGAAGCCAGTGAAAAATGGGCAGTTATCGCTCATGGCTACATGATGGATGCTTCAGGTATGACAAGATATATCCGGAATTTTCATGAGCAGGGATATAACGTGCTTGCGCCTGATCTCCGGGGTCATGGTGATAGTGAAGGTGACTACATAGGTATGGGCTGGCATGACCGGCTGGATATGCTTCTGTGGATTGATGAAGTGCTGAAGATCAATCCGGATGCAGAGATTGCGCTATTCGGTATTTCGATGGGCGGTGCCACAGTCATGATGACATCAGGAGAAGAATTGCCTGACAATGTAAAAGTGATCGTTGAAGACTGTGGGTATGCATCAGTGAGTGACGTATTTACCTATCAGCTGGACGACCTGTTTGGCTTACCGCAGTTTCCGGTGCTTAATGCTGCAAACACAGTCACGAACATTCGTGCAGACTACGATTTGTATGAAGCATCGGCTGTAGACCAGGTTGCGAAAAGTGAAACTCCCATGTTATTCATTCATGGAGATGCAGACACATTTGTGCCATTCGGAATGCTTGATGATGTATATGGGGCAGCTGAAGTAGAAAAAGACAAGCTGATTATTGAAGGAGCAGGCCATGGAGAAGCTGAAAAGGTTGATCCTGAAGTTTACTGGGAAAAGGTTTGGGGATTTGTAGACAATTACATGTGATGTGAAATATGGATTCCAGGAACCTCTCTTTACAAACGGTGTTTAATTTTATTTCTGGCATTCAGCCAGTCTGGAATGAACACCTTTTTATCTAAATTGAAGGATTCATCCTAATGAAAACAGAATTAAAAGCATATGAGATCCAAATAGAGAGGAGAGATACTCATGAGTCCCAGAAGACTGATAGTCGTGTGGATTATACCGAATATCCTTTTTTATATTGCATTCGTTAGTGCCATTATATTTGTCTTTTTGAATTCAGATAAAATCAGAGAAGCAGGTCAGATGGGCGTGTGGGTACTAACCTTGTTTGCATTGTTTATTGTCGCTGTGCTGGGGAGTGCCCGGATTAAATATTGGTTAAAGCAATAAGTAAAGGGAGGCTGCTAATCATGCGGCTTCCCTTTACTTATGTTTGCGTGTTTTCACAATGACATATAAACCTAAAATAATCACAAGAAATCCTGCGGTTTGAAGGGTGATGTTTCCGACCTGTTCGAGGTCGCTGAAAGACAGGTTTGTTAATACAACGCCAATAAAGCAAATGAAAAGTCCAAGTGCGAGTTTCATGAGACACCACCATCATCTAAAGGATGGTTTTATTTTATCATGTGCGGTCAGTTTCGCCTAAGTCAGTTGCAGCTTATCAAAGCTGAGGTGGCATTTCCAATGGAACTTCATAATAGGAACAGCCTTGCCATTCAAGCTCACGAGTTAAAATGTTATATGCAGAATGAAAAAATGCCTGAATATCTGATGAATTCATATCATTCTCTTGATTTAAATGGTAGAAAAACTCGCTGGCATTAGCATCATAGTATGCTGCTTCAGGTTCGATGTCACTTTCATTTTCAAGCGGGTGAAATTGAAATGGATAAGGAAGAATGAAAAATGAAGGATCATCTGTGTCGTCGTCGCCGAGCCAGAAGCCAAACTCAATAAAGTGCTCATCAAAAGCAGCCTTTTCAATGACTTTATCTTCGGAAAATGGCGCCATTTTTCCGTGAAGAATGAGCGTTGAAATATCAAAGGTTCCCCAGAATAGTGCAGGCATTAGTTTTCTGCAGCGATATGGACTGATAAAAGTGAGCTCCTGATGATAAGCGAATTGAAGTAACTTTAACCCCCGCAGTGCTTTTTCCTGATCGAACTCACGTGGCGTATCATCTTCGTTAAATTTAGTAGTGTATGGCATTTCCTGAGGAATTGTGTTGATTGTCAAGCTGATTTGATCTTCATGAAGTACAGAAAAAATCTCATCATAGTACTGCTTGATTGATTTTTGTTCGGTGATGCTGATTGTATGGAGGTTGCCATCTACGTTCATGATGATATGAGCCTGTGAAATGGATAGATCAATCTGGAAAAAGCGATCATGATAAAAAAGTAATCCTGTTGAGAAGCCTTCAGCTGTAATCGGAAGCGTTACATGTCCCCATTGCGGCTGCTGCGGCGCAGTTTTCAGCTTGATTTTCCCGAGAATTTGAGAGAGCAGGTGCAGTGTAAATTTTGTTTCTTTCCATTCACTATGTTTAATCATCGTTCAGCCTCCTTCTTTCATCTCCTTATTTATGTTCCCGGTCTGCCATCCCGCTAATCTTGAAGGGGTTGAATTTTTTCTCTAAGGGGAAAGGACTTTAAAAAAGGAGGCGTCAGTTATGGACTTTACATTTATAGAAGAAGAAAAACGTTTTGCAGCGTATGATCAGAATAATAACGAGGCCGGGGAAGCAACCTTCAGCAGAGCGGGAGAAAACATTCTGATTATTGACCACACAAGCGTTAAAGATGATTACAGAGGCCAGGGTGTTGCCGGGAAGCTCGTCAAACATATCGTAGAAAAAGCGAGAGAACATAACCAGAAAATCATGCCGCTTTGCCCGTTTGCTAAAGGAGAATTCGATAAACATCAGGAGTATAGGGATGTACTTCACAGTTAAAGCAAGCACACCCATCTGATTAAAAAAGATCGATTCGGGTAAACACCTCACATACCGACTTTTGAGGAGTGGTTTTGTGAGCGTCTTTAAATTAAATGACAAAGCGCCTGATTTTAAGCTAACTGGATTGGATCGAAAGGAATACCATTTAGCAGAAATGCTTGAACAAAATGATGAAAAGTGGTTCCTGCTTATTTACTTTAGAGGCTCGTGGTGTCCTGCATGTATGGAGGAACTGGATGAGCTTGAAGATACGAAAAGCTATTTTGATAAACACAATGTTAGTCTTATAACGGTTACACATGATGAAAAAAGCAGTCTAGAAGAGATGATGCAGGAGCACCAGTTCAGTTTCCCGGTGCTGCTGGACGAAGACTTCAGTTTTCTGAAGGCATATGATGTACATTATCACGGTGAGGATGCTCCTTACGAGGATCACGGTGAACATGCTGAGCCTGCATATTTCCTATTGAATGAAAACGGGAAAGTACTCTATCAGCAAAGACAGACAAATCCGTTTGGCAGACCTCATGCCAAAGAAATTAGAAAAACTATTAGTTATATTAGAAAAAACCTGAAATAAAAGGTTAAATATTTACTTATATAAAGAGTGATAAGTTTTAGGAGGATGTTAAAAATGAAAGTACTAATTATTGGAGCAAATGGACAAGTAGGTAAACATTTTACGCGTTTTGTACAGGAAAGTGATGGTTTAGAAGCGCGTGCAATGATCCGTAAAGAAGAGCAAAAATCATACTTTGAAGACCTTGGTGCTGAAACAGTGCTTGTGGACCTTGAAGGTGAGATTGATGATATTGCAAAAGCTGCTGAAGGTGTGGACGCGATCGTATTTACTGCAGGTTCCGGTCCGAAAACAGGCGATGATAAAACGATGATGATCGATTTGGATGCTGCCGTGAAGACGATTAAAGCTGCTGAAAAAGCAGGAGTGAAGCGCTATGTGATGGTCAGCTCATTCGATACAACGCGTGAAGAGATTCAGAATGCGCCGGATTCCTTTAAGCCTTATGTTGCTGCAAAACATTATGCAGATGAATGGCTGAGAGGCACAAACCTGGACTTCACAATTGTTCATCCGGGCGGTCTGACAAATGACGAAGGTACCGGTAAAGTCAAAGCGGATGTAACAGTAGACCGCGGTGAAATTTCCCGTGAAGATGTTGCACGTGTACTGTTAGCTACACTTGAAAATGACTCAACGATCGGCAAAGAGTTTCAGGTGATTAATGGAGACACGGCAGTAGATGAAGCTATTCAGTCTTTAAAATAAAATGTTAGTCAGAAGTGGATGTCCAGTTAACAGCTGGGCATCTTTTTTTTGAAAAAATATGATGTTATTCTTTGTTCATGCAGGTGGTATTTAATGGTATATTATTCATTAAGACAAATGCGAATTGAGGTGAGTGTACTTGAATACTTTAACATACGGACTGGATGAGAACTTCTGGTGGAAACTGCTATTCATTGTTGCTGTGTTTTTAATTTTTTACATACCTATAAGTATGATTAGCCGTAGGTTGCTAGGTGCCAAACGGGGAAAAATATTCTCCACAGATTACGTGAATGCTGTTCACAAAAAAGCTGATTGGGTGATCCGTGGTATTTTTATAGCTGTATTAATCATTGGCTTTATCATAAATGCAGCAATGTTTTCTTCCGATCTGAAATGGTATTTGCAGCCATACTTCTTTATGTTCGTTTTTATTGGTGTAACTGAACTTCTCAGGGCCTTCATGGAATGGAAGTACGAAGAAAATCGCAAGGCTTACCTGTACACATTAATTATACTGACTTACAGTATTGTTTTTTTGCTTGCACTATTTTTTACAGATGGCTTCGGACTATTTTTGAATTAGGATGTAGAAACTCATATGAGCCAAAAGATTATAAAAAACAGTGCAGTTGCAAAGAGAACACTGAAGATGAGCTGGATAAGCATCTGTTTGAACTTTTTATTGTCGTGACGAGCTTCTTCGCTGTCTGTAAATAAAGACAAAAATCCGGAAGTGAAAATCGCGTCCCATATCTTCCATGATTCTGTTTTCTTCTTCATATCAAAACCCCTTCTCGTTCATTTTGATCACAACGCTTAAACCCATCCATTATTAAGGTCGTTATAGAAACATGCTATTGAATACTTAGTGTATCAAAAAGTTAAAAAGTATAACGAATGATCAAAGACAGATTTTTGGTAAATGGATAAATATTCATTTATATCACAAATCTTCAGTTGCCTACAATGCTTTAGCCGGGTATAGTGAATATCATGAGAAATTTGTGATAACGAAGGTGGTGTGCGTATGAATGGGATACAGATAATTGTTCTGGCTGCTGTGGTGATGTGTATCGGTGTACTTAATCTGTGGTTTTATATTCGTTTGAAAAGAAAATACAGAGTGCTCACGAACAAGCATCAGCAGTTCATTCATCTCGTTGAAACGCCGAATGATTTTATGTACTATGCAGACGTTTATCCAGTTGTAAAATTTAAATATCTGAGTCCATCCGCTGAAAATTTCTTTGGCAAAGGAAGTAATGAAGGCGCATACTTAAGTCCGGAAGTGGCTTTTCAGGACATTCATCCTGATGATAAAGAACTTTTGCTTAAGAAGCTGGTCGGGGAGGTAGACTACAGTCAGCCGCTTATCCAGAGATGGAAGGATAAAGAAGGACATTACCGCTGGTTTGAAGAGTATGCGACACCTATCTATGAAAACGGCAGACTCGTTGCGCTGCAGGGAATGCTGAGAAATATAGATGAGCGGATTGTGATGCAGGAAAAGATTCAGTATCAGCTTTACCATGACAGCTTAACTGATTTGTATAATCGTACATATTTTAAAGAAGTTTTTACGAAACTGGATGAAGATGACGATGTATCGGCAGGGTTATTACTCTGTGATTTGGATCAGCTGAAATTCACGAATGATACATTTGGACACGCAGCCGGAGATGAACTGATCAAGCAGGCAGCTGACCATTTGAAAAACTGTGTCAATGATTCTTCGATTGCGGCAAGAATCGGCGGAGATGAATTTGTTGTGCTGCTGCAGGACGTCGCAGAAGCTGATCTTATTCGACTTATGGAAAGAACCCGGAACAGTTGTAAAGAAGCGGGTATATTTCTTTCAATTGGAGGAGCATACACTCCATCCTCCCAGGGGCAAATGACGTCTCTCTTTTCTGAGGCAGATAAAGAAATGTATAAAGATAAAGAATTGAATAAGCTATGTATCTAATTTATAGCATTTTTAGATGATGCAATCTTTTCGAAAAACAAAGTAAGATGTGAAAAATTCATTTTTCACATCTTACTTTGTTTTATGGCTTTCATAGGTAACTTCGAAATGTATTATTTCTGCTGAAGCTTCTCCACCTGTTCAGAGTGAAAAGGAGAGCCGGGCACTTCCTCAACTATACTTAACACGTTTCCATCAGGATCTGCGCAGTCAAAATACTTCATGCCCCCAAATTCGTTGATTTGGCGAACAGTTAATCCTTGATCAATAAATGTTTTATGTAAGCTAACAATATCTTCTGTGATTAAATTAAAATAAGTATTTTGCTGAGCGTGCCTGTTTAAAAACTGTGAAGGCTGAGGAATTTGCACTTCGATCAGACCAAGTTGGACAGCGCTATCGGGAAAGTAAAATCCGGCACCGCCTTCCCATTGCCCTATCAGTTTTACCTGAAAGTGCTCTTCATACCATTTGGAAGAATGCTCAAGATCTGTCACTGGAATAAAAATACTGCCTACTTTAAACAAAAAAACATCTCCTTTATAAATAACATTAAATTCCATATTAGTTTAGCATATTAATAGCTGTTCATGTAATAATTGACCGATACAATGAAAGAATGAGGTTGAAGGGAGAAGATATGATGAAAATTGGTGTAATAGGCGCAGGGATGTCCGGACTGATGGCGGCCCGAACATTACAGGCAGCAGGACATGATGTAGAGGTTATTGAAAAAGGCAAAAGTGTCGGAGGGCGCTTGGCGACGAGGAGAATCAACGATGGACAGGCAGATCATGGGGCTGTTTATTTTACGGTGCGCTCTGATCATTTTAAACATGAGGTGAAGGAATGGGAATCAGCAGGTCTGGTAAATGAATGGTTCGCAGACCCCTACCCGCGCTACGCAGGCACAAACGGAATGAATAAAATCGCAAAATACCTGGCGCGTGATTTGAATGTTCGTCTTAATGAAAAGGTAGTAAGCCTGTCACCCGAGGATGGCGTGACATTATCAGCTTCTGATCAGCTTAACTACGACGCAGTCATCCTAACGGCGCCATTGCCACAGGCTGCAGACTTACTTGAAAGCTCGACACTATCTTTAACAGCAGCTGATAAAAAGCTCAGAGAACATATATTTGAACCTGCATTTGTTGGATTGATTGAGCTTGAGAAAAATATTCAGGTTGGGGAGTATGGATTACTTGATGAGGAGTTGCCTGAAGGTGTGTTGAAAATTGTTAATAACGCTGATAAAGGAATGTCTGAAAGCTCAATTTTGAGCGTATATATGACTGGAGACTGGAGTGAAGCCTGGTTTGATCGTGAAGAGGAGGCATTGAGTGAAATTTTACGTCTGACAAATCAACAGCTTGAGGGTCTTGAGGTTACTTCAAAGCAGTTAAAGCGCTGGCGTTATGCCCAGGCGAAGCAAGTGTTCAACGCACCTTTCTACAAATTGGAAAATCACCCTGTCTGGCTGTGCGGGGACACTTTCCTTGAGCCGGATGATCCATCTGGACGCACCCGGGTTGAAAGTGCATATATATCAGGAATTTCAGTCGCCAATCAAATTGCCAAAAGTATTAATTAGAGCTGAGTACGCTGGGTTTTACAGTTAATGAATCTTCGACAGGACTTAAAGACGTTTCTTCAAGAATAAAAGGATGTAACTGATTAAGCATTGTTTTAAGATGAATAGGCATATTTGTCTGTTTATAAGCACATACGAGGGGGAATTCAATTTGTTTGACCGCATCGTCAATAATATTTTCGAAATCATGTATCAGGTGGTGCGGTTCTTCTACGGAAGTCCATTCCACGTGTGCCCACGAACGAAATGACTTATTGTTCTGTATATAAGGCTGAACAGTTTTTTCAAAATAGGCAGTGATAGCCGGCGGATGATAACTTCCGCTTGAAAAGTAAAAGTCAAAGCTGTTAATGAAATGAATATATTCCATCTCTTCTTTTGAAATCAGTTCATGAAGTTCTTTTTTGATCTTTATGTATATACGTTCATTTTCAATCAGGATTATATTTTCTTCAGCACGGACACTATCGATTATGTAGGCTAAAACGTTTTGCAGGTATTTATCCATCTCATCATATGAATAAAGAACATGAACATTTCGTTGCGCTTCAATGAGGTCTGGAAGCGAATGTTTCATTTGATCACCCTTCCTAATCATGTATTCTTTCTTCATTATACTAAAGTAGAACAGCAAAAACAAAAGGTTCTTACAAAAAACGAATGAAGGTGTAGTGTCATACATCTTTTCAAAAATATCCCTTTATGTAAACAGGGTTTGTTATACTTCTGTTAAATAAACAAAAAAATAGTTGAAGTCTTTTAAATGTAAGTTCTGTTAAAGTCGGCTGTTGATTTCCGCTTCAGGTGGACACTTTCCTTGACCGGGTGCTGAGCTATCAGGTTTCGTCTGTCCCACCTGTGCCTGACGCTCCAACATAAACAACAATGAAATTTAACAAAGCCAAAACGTAAGTGAGGGGTTTGTATATGGCATTTTTTCTGATATTTTTAGTGTGCGGATTTGCTATTCTACTGTCAGTGATGGCTTTTGGACCCTGGGGACTGCTGTTGATTGCTGCTGTGTTGTCAGCTTTTATAGTAAAAGGGTATTTTCTGCTTTCAGCGATTTACGATGAAATGACCCGGAAAGAAATTTCAAAAGAACAACGGTTTAAAGAAGCTACGGAAAAATACAAAGTGAAATAATAGACTGGGATGCGTACTTTAGCGCTTCCGGTCTATTATTTTTGGGTTTTAAGACGTGAGGTATAATTGAATTTTTGCTAAATGATATAAGCTGCATTGACTGGAAAATTGAACTTGAGAGGAGAAAGTTGGCATGAAAGTTATTGTCAGTTCATATAATAATGACTGGGTGCGATTGTATGAGGAAGAGGCAGAAAAAATTATGGATATTTTTAGGGATCAACTGTTAGACATTCACCATATTGGCAGTACCTCTGTTCCCGGGCTTCAGGCTAAGCCGATCATTGATATTCTACCAATCTTGAAAAATGTTAAAGAAGCAGATCGGCAGGCACATCAAATGGAGATGCTTGGGTACGAATCAATGGGTGAATATGGACTTTCAGGCAGACGATATTTCAGAAAGGGAGGAGAGCAACGCACACATCATGTACATATGTATGATGTGTCCAGCCAGTATGAAATTGACCGTCATCTGGCATTTCGGGACTATTTAAGAGAGCATCCGCAAGAGGCTGCTTCTTATGGCGCATTAAAAGTACGGCTATCCCGGACTTACCCAAATGATATTGAGGCGTATATTGAGGGAAAGAATAATGTGATTAAGCTGCTGGAGCGTAAAGCGCTTGGATGGCGCAGATAGACATTGAAATGACTTATTTTGTTACAAATGTTACAAATAGATTAAAAACAGAGAGGAACAGTTTATTGAATATTCAAAAAGTTATAAAATAGGTATAAATATACAAAAGAAAGGAAGATGATATGAGCGTAAATCAAACACTCCGCCCACACTTATCAAGCCTGTCTTTGTTAACGGAAAAACTTCTGGAAGAGTTTTTGAATGAAAAAGAGTATCGTTTTTATGCTTATAATGAAAGTATGGAGACGTGGTTCACTTACGCAGTGCATCTGTTAAGAGAATCTGTCCAACGGCGTTACAGCCTGAGTGTAAAAGAAGAACGGCATTTGTCAGCGTTGACCTCTCAAGTGATTGTACAAGGCTGCCCCTCCTCTTATCTGACCCTATTAATCGCCCAGCTTGGCGTTGAAGCCGAACGTTATTTGAAAAAGCACGCATATCAGATTCATTATTCTCCTAAAGAAGTCCTTTCTATGATCGAACTGGTACGTCAATTCACGACAAGATGTAAAGCGACCATTGACCACAAAGCAAATATCGTTCTTCTTCCGTCAATTCAATACAGTGAAGCAGCATGTACAATGGCAGATTGATCGTTAAAGCTGTTAAATAGGCTGAGACAAAACAATCTCTTTTGTTGAGTTAAACAATATTTTTGTTGCAATCCAAGTGCAGCGGAGCGAAAGGTAGTGACTGCAGTGCGTGGTGAGACCCCGCATACGCGAAGCGATGAGGAGGTCAAATGGGGCCACAAAACGGCCCACAAGCGGAAAGCGTCCACCTGAAGCGCAGCGAAACGAGTAAGAAGGTGAGACAGCTCCTCTTTTAGTCATGTGAACAATGCCGTTCCTGCTAATCTCATAAAGTTCATTCAGTCTCATATCCAACAAAGTTTGATATACTAAAACCAACTTATTTTGGAAGGAAGACTCGAATGAAAAAATGGTTGTTAGGACTTGGTGTACTTGTGATCAGCGGTTGTTCGGCCACTCAGCAGGAAGATGAAAGTACCGAACTGACAGTATCTGCAGCGGCAAGCCTCCAGGATGCTTTATATACAATTGAAACGCAGTTTGAAGAAGAAACAGGTATTGGAGTGACTTTTAACTTTGGAGGTTCAGGAAGTTTGCAGCAGCAAATTTCACAAGGCGCACCTGTTGATCTATTTATCTCAGCAAATGAAACGCAATTTAACGAGTTAATAGAAGAAGGCGTGATCAGTGAAGAAGACAGCACCTCATTGATCGGAAATGAGCTGGTCATGATCGTGCCCCGCGCTGATTTAGATATTGCTACTTTTGAAGATTTAACAGATGTTGAACGCATATCGATCGGAACGCCGGAAACAGTTCCTGCAGGGGAATACAGTAAAGAAGTACTTGAACATCTTGAATTGTGGAGCGATTTTGAGGAACAGATTGTCTATGCGAAAGATGTAAGGCAGGTCTTGTCATATGTGGAGTCGGAAAACGTCAATGCGGGGATGGTCTATTATACGGATGCGCTGACTTCTGATCAGGTGAAGATTGCAGCATTTACAGAAGAGGACTGGCACCAGCCAATTGTTTATCCGGCAGGTATTCTGGAAGATGCAACTCACTCTGAAGACGCAGCTGCTTTTCTGGATTATTTGCAAAGTGATGATGCATTAGCTGTGTTTGAAGAGCTTGGTTTTAAAGGGTTAAATTAGCGTATGCCAGTAGATTTTTGGTCACCGCTCAGATTATCCATTGAAATTGCGACGGTTGCGAGTCTGGTTGTCCTCGTGCTTGGACTTTTAGCAGGAAGAATGATGGCCGCTCGTCGTTTTAAAGGAAAAGCAATGGTTGAAACGTTATTTTTACTTCCTTTAGTACTCCCCCCGACAGTCGTAGGATTTTTACTAATTGTGATTTTTGGCAGGAATAGCCCTGCAGGTCAGGCGATTGAATGGCTGTTTCAGCAGCCGGTTATTTTTACATGGTGGGCAGCAGTTATTGCGGCTGTTGTGGTGTCATTTCCACTCATGTATCAATCAGCTAAAACAGGTTTTGAATCAATAGATGAAGAGATCGAGCATGCTGGACGTGTGGATGGAGCGGGAGAGTGGAAGCTTTTTACGCAAATTTCAATTCCGCTTGCATGGAAAGCCATTATTGCAGGATTCATTTTAAGTTTTGCACGCGCACTTGGCGAATTCGGTGCAACCCTTATGTTTGCCGGCAATATCCCCGGCCGGACGCAAACCGCTTCCACAGCGATCTATCTGGCAATTGAGTCAGGAAATATGCAGATGGCCTGGCTTTGGGTGGCGTGCATGGTAGGGATTTCGTTTGTGATGCTGGTGTTGGTGCAGGGGTTAAGAAGTAAATAAAACAGCATTCGTCATGGTGGCGAATGCTGTTTTATGGTTTAAGCGTCTGGTATTGGATAGTTCTCATTTAAGTAGTCGATAGATGATTGAAGCTCATTTCTCATGTTTAATACATTCTCAAAGCGTTCTTTTCGCTCTGCAGGGGTGGTTACATCGCCGAAATAATAAATTTCTGTACGAATATCACCAAAAATAAAACGTAATTCCTGAACTTCTTTATCGTCCAGGTCAATCAGCATAACCGATCCGTTTCCATGCCATTCTAGTCCGCGAAGTCTTTCGTTGTATTCCTCTTTTTGTTCAGCTGACCATTCTATATCAATTAATGTTTCCTGATATTCAAGAAATCGATCAAGGTGGAGCAAATAATTTTGTGCCATAACGTTTGTTTGATAATAAAGTTCCTGCTTTTGTGAATTATATTGATCATAAAAGAGGATGGTAGTAGCAATGAATATAATTAACAGCGGTAGTGTCATCTTTTTTAAAAAGTTTTTCATTATGTAAGTTTTATCTCCTTACAATTTAGTAGGATCGTATCATATGTATTCAATGTGTATACAAGAATAACATAATCTTAGGGAAATTTGGTGGATATGTGTGATAAGATCAAGAGAAATTAAGAATAAGGGGAATAGTGATGCGTCATTCATCTAAAGCAATCATCATTAAAGAAAATTCAGTATTATTAACAACAAATACAGATGAACAAGGCACGTTCTACATTTTCCCGGGCGGCGGTCAGGAAGATGGAGAAACGATGCACGAGGCATGTATAAGAGAATGTCTGGAGGAAGCGGGACTGATTGTGAAACCCGGAGAACTATTATACGTAAGAGAATACATAGGGAAAAATCATGAATTCGCAGCATTCGATTCACACGTTCATCAGATCGAATCCTACTTTCGCTGCGAGATCACCGGTGAAAATGATAAGCAGATCGTATTGGATGCGAACCAGACCGGAATTGAATGGTTACCGATCAGAGAGCTTCAACATTACAGAATATACCCGCGGACTATCATTTCGTATATTCAGAAGTTTGATCAGACAGCCGTTTATTTAGGCGATGTCAATTAACTTTGAGGAGGTGCGATGATGGAGCAAATCGGGAAAATCAGCGCGATTATACGTCACCCGGTCAAGTCACTGAGTGGTGAACAGGTGGAGTCCACGAAGCTGATGGCTTATGGCGTCTATGGGGATCGCAGTCATACGTTTTTAGAGGAAAATCGTTATCATACAGCGACTCAAAATCCAAAAATGGTTGGGTACAGCGCTGCTTTTGATGGTGAAGAGTCTGCACAACAATTTCCGAGGGTTCTGATCACAGCTCCGGATGGCAGGACTTTTTACTGGGATGATGAAGCGTGCCTGGATGAATTTCAGGAGCTTGCAGGTAAACCATTGAAAAAAGAGGTGTATGCGCCAGAGAACGTTCCGCTTGGTGCAATTGAGGAAGAACATATTCTGATTGTCAATGAGGCCTCAGTGAAAGCGCTGGAGGAGGAAACGGGAAAACCGATCGACTGGAGAAGGTTCCGGCCAAATCTCGTAGTATCACTAATAAACGGGACACCTTTTTCAGAGGAGCAGCTTGCGGGAAAAAGGCTGCAGATTGGATCGACAGAAATTGAAATCGTCAGGCCTTGTGAGCGCTGCAGCATCATTAATATTGATCCGGTCTCAACAGGCATTGATCCACTTGTATTAAAAACGGTATATCAAAAGCACGGGAATATTTTTGGGATGTATGCGGCTGTGAGGAAAGCTGGTGTAATTTCTGTAAATGATAAGATTCTTGCGGCGGGTGAAAGACAATCATGAGTATATTGTTGTTTATAGTTATACACCTTGTCATTGGGTTAGGTCTTATCTATTTCAGATCGAGATTGCCTTCAATCTTCGTTACGTTTGGTGTGGTTTTTCTAGTCATGAGCGTTTTGTATTGGGGACGCGTTATCATTGATATCAGTTAAGTAGATAAGGGGGATTTAAATGGGTGGTATAAGTGGTGGAGATCTTATTTTTCTGATCGTTATGTTAGGAATGATTGTATTGTTCGTCGTATCATTCAGTTTGTTTATTAAGAGAATGGTCGTCACGAAATCTGTACAGAACAGGAAATCGGACGAAACAAACGAAAAGCTGGATCGGATTATTACATTACTTGAAGAAAAGCAGGTTCAGAAATGAGATCAGAGCAGGAAATGATGGAGCTGATTTTAGACTTTGCAAGAGCAGATGCGCGCATCAGGGCAGTCTATATGAATGGATCACGTACGAATCCCAATGCGCCTGAAGATATTTTTCAGGACTACGATATTGTCTATGTGACAGAGGATGTATCGCCTTTCACAGCAGACCAGTCATGGATTCAGCACTTTGGAAAGTTGCTCATGATGCAGCAGTCGGATGCGCTGGACGCCGGCAAGGGGTTAGAAATAGATCCGGACCGGTATGCTTTTTTAATGTTGTTTGATGACGGTAACCGGATTGACCTGTCATTTCAGTCAGTTGATTTTATGCAAAAGGTCTATCGGGATGACTCACTGACGATTCCGCTTTTAGATAACGACGGTATTTTACCTGACATTCCTGAATCAACTGACCGGGATTATTTTATAAAAAAGCCTTCGATGGGTGAGTTCGACAGTGTCACAAATGATTTCTGGTGGTGCCTTCAAAATGTCGCTAAAGGACTGTGGCGGAATGAGCTGCCGTATGCGCATCATATGTACGAACTCACGACACGCAGCGCGCTGGATCAGATGATTAAGTGGTGGATTGGCGGACAGCATGAATATCAGGTGTCTGCCGGTAAAATGGGTAAGTATTTTAAAAAGTTTTTGCCTAATGATTACTGGGAGATTTACATGAGGACCTATGCCGAAAATAAATGGGAGGCTGTAGAGGCAGCGTGTGAACTATTTGGCATGCTCGGTCGTGAAGTGGCTGGCATGACAGGTTTTCAATATCCTGAAGAAGATGAAAGTCAGATGCTGATGTTTGTCCGGCGTGTACGCGAGCTGCCAGGTGATGCGGAGGCGATTTCTTAAGTGTGTGGGGGTGGGCCTATTGTCATAATCTCATGAACCACCCCCATTAAACTCCTCAACAAGACTGATTTTCTCATGAACGAATAGGGTCATGTCATGAACATGCGCCGACATCTCACGAACATCACAAGTTATGTCCTGAACCATTCACGACATTTAGAAAAACCACACCAATTCACCCGCTTTTCACCGCAACCATCCTGCGCCCGGCCACTCTCATATTCATCGTATGTACCACAATCCCCACAACAATCAGTCCAATTCCAACTGAAGCAATTCCTGATGGCAGAGGACTTGATAAAAGCACGGCTTCACCCGCGATTACAAAAAGTACCTGTGTTGCCTGAGTCGCTTCAACTGCCGCAAGCCTGCCCTGATCATGTCTTACGCTGTTTGTTGCAATGAAGAACAGCGCCGTTGCGATAATACCAGAGCTCACTGCAACGATAAATGTCTGTATGATCTGTCCTGATGAAGGCGGACCTGTCTGTACGAACCCGATTCCGCTTAAGATGAGCCAGGCAGGAAGACTAGCCAGTGTCATACCGAGAATACGTTGAAAAGTATCTAGTCGGTCCCCGCACAACTCCATCATTTTACGATTTCCGAGTGGATAACAAAAAGCTGCAATCACGACGGGCAAAGCACCGATAAGCAATGCGGAAGGACTAAGGTGATCAGCCTGCTGAACCTGAATCAGCACCACACCTGCCAGAATGATACATGAAATGAATAAAGATCTGAATTGAACACTGTGCCTGCTTCCGTCAGACTTTAGAAAAAGAGGCGTCAATAATAATCCTGCTACAATCGTAAATTGCCAAGTACCCGCGACAAGCCAGCCCGGACCGTAAGCAGCTGCATATGTAAGCGGAGCATAGAACAGGACAAATCCGACAACACTCCACCTGATCCACTCGAGCGGCTGCTTTTTCATTTCACTCAACAAACCGCGAAGATTTCCTCTCATCCACACAATCAGTACTAAAAAAGGAACCATAAAGATAAACCGTAAAGAGGAGCTCCACAGCCAGCTGCCACCACTAACCTCCATGGAACGATTCAGAATAAATGTGACCGCAAAGAACATTGAAGATAAGATGCCAATCAATAGAGCTTTCATCAAATTCACCTCTTTTAGTATTCTATAAATGATATAATGTATAATATAATATACTTTTTGCTGAAGAGTGCAAGTATTATTTTGAATATGGAGGAATAAATATGACGCATGAAAGACCTGAAGATTTTACGAAAAAGGTTGGTGAAATTCTGAGAAAGCTGAGAAAAGATAAGGCATTTACTCTTGAGGAATTGGCTGATCTGACTGGGGTCAGTAAATTAACGCTCGGTAAAATTGAACGCGGGGAGGCGAATCCCTCGCTTACAATTATCTGGAAGATTGCGAACGGGTTGCGTATCCCCATTTCATCATTAATGGTAGAAAGTCAGGAGGTTACGCTGCTGAAAAAAAGCGGAAACAGCGTGATGAGTGAGAACCAGTCGCTAAAGCTTGAGCCTGTTTTTACAACACAGGTGCAGGGGTCGATTGAATCTCACAAAGGCTACTTACAGCCTGACAGCATTTATGAGGCAGAGGCGCACCAGCTCGGGGTGAAAGAATATATTACGGTCATGGAGGGAGAAGTGGTTGTCCGCGTAGGTGAAGAAGAATATCAGCTTGAGCGTTTTGACTCTATTAAGTTCAATGCAGATCAGCCGCACGCTTATATGAATCATTCCGGGGAGACAGCGATTCTTCATTTTGTGATGATTTATTCCCTTTGAGATGTGTAAAATTAGTGAATAGTCAGACTGCTTGATCTGGTTGTGATATGCTAAAAAAAGGAAAACAAAGGGGTGTTTTGAATGAGCGATTTTGAACAGCCGCCTAAAAGTGATTTGATCGGCGATATTTTAAAGGACTATTCAAAAACGGGTGGAATGGACAATTTAAAAGGGACCGGTGAAAAGATACCGAAAGAATATTTTTCAGGAGATACATTTCAACACTTTCAGAAAATCGCAAAAGATGCAGGGTATAAACCGCACTGGCTGAAGCTGCAGCATGAGATCAGTGACAGACTGAGTGAGCTGGAGAAACTTGATCCTGCAGCGCAGAAAAAAGAAGTTGCAAAGCTCAATAAAAAAGTTGCAGAGCATAATAAATCCTGTCCGCCTCCTCTTCAGAAAATGCCGATTTCGATCGATGCTTTAGAAGCAGCAAGGCGTATTTGGGGGTAAAGCAGCGTGGAGAATTGGAAAGATTATTGTACAGCACAGAATTTTCTGGGGGTAGGATCCACACGAAAAGCATATCGTGCTGGAAACAAGGTAATCAAAGTTCATCTGCACCCGATTGGATATGAGCAATCGAGGCATGAACTGCTGATCTATCAGGAAATGAAACGTCTTGGGTATGTTGGGTATTTTGCAGAGGTAACAGAAGTACATAAGGAATATGCAGTGCAGTCATTTGCCAAGCCACTCGAATTGAGGAACGCCCAGACTTATGATCTGTCTGAAGATGATGAACGACTGACAGAGCCTTATAAAAAGATTCTCAGCATACTGGACCATGAGTTTGACAGCTTTGATCTCAAAGATAGCGGAAATTTTGGAATCAATGAAGCTGGCAGACTTGTCTTCATTGATTATGGTATGACGAAAAAACAGTATGAATCTGAATGGGTTCGGGAAGCTGATGCTGGTGTGATTCCGCAGATTTTTTTTGAAGCGTGCGCAGTTTGTGGCGTGGAGAAAGAGCTGAGGATTTATGGAAAAGATGATCAGGACCGGCGCTGTGTGGGGTGCGGGAAGGAATGAGAGGGGATGGGGTTTCGTAGAAAGGAACCTGACGTTCTTAGAAAAACAGAGGGTGTTCGGAGAAAAATATCAAAGGTTCTTAGAATAAACCATGTACTTCTTAGAAATTTCTATGCGGTTCTTAGAAAAGTGTAATTAGACCTATGCGTATCCCTGCACTAATCCCTTTTTTATCAGGTTAAAACGCATCCCCTAGTCCCTCATTCTTGATTGTTTTACTCGGAAATGAGATAACAATGACAGGTCTGAAATTTCTGAAAAGGGAAGAGGGATTTTGATGTCAAAGAAGCCTGCTGAGATCAGTAAGGATGGTTCTTTTAAAAGACAGGTTAATCGTTTTGTTACACCGTTTGGCAACGGAGAAGGTGAATTGCCGGTTGAAAGTGGGCGATACAGACTGTTGTGGTCCGCAGCGTGCCCGTGGGCACATCGACAGGTCATTGTGCGCAGTGTACTTGGACTAGAAGACGCAATCAGTCTCGGGAAAGCAAGTCCGCTTCGTCCAAGGATCGGTCGCGTAGACTGGGCATTTACATTGGATGAAAATGATCAGGATCCGGTTCTTGGTACTGAATATGTAAGTGACGTTTATTTCAATGCGGAACCGGATTATGATGGGCGGCCTACAGTGCCTGTCATGGTTGATTTGCAGACGAAGAAAGCAGTTAACAATGATTACTTCAACATGACGAATTACTTTGAAACTGTGTGGCGTCCGTTTCATAAAGAGAATGCGCCAAACCTGTATCCTGAACATCTGCGCACTGAGATAGATGAATTAAATGAAGCGATATTTCATGAAGTGAATAATGGTGTGTATAAATGCGGGTTCGCCCAATCACAGGAAGCATATGAAGCAGCATTTGATACACTTTTTAAGCGTCTGGATACCCTTGAAGAGCGTCTTGCTGACCGCCGTTTCCTGCATGGGGGTTTCATTACGGATTCTGACGTGAGATTATATACAACGCTTGCCCGTTTTGATGCAGCTTACTACAACGGTTTTAATACGAATCGCAATCTGCTCAGAGAATTTCCGAATTTATGGGGTTATGCGCGCGATCTTTACCAGACAAAAGGATTTGGTGATACAACTGAATTTGAAGCGATTAAGGAACATTACCATGTATCAATTACGATCAACCCTGATCAGTCTGAAATGCGTATTTTACCAAAAGGGCCTGATCTGACAGTGTGGAATGAGCCGCATGACAGAGAGAAGCTTGGCCAGCAAGATAAATTTCTTCGATTTGAGGAGGAATAATAGATTGATTATACGTGATGCAAGAAAAGAAGAACTTTCATTTATTCGTGAACAGCGTGTAAAAGCTTATGAAGATCACACTGAAAAAGTTCCGGCTGAACACTGGGAAGCGCTGAAAAAGGCAATTTCATCTGAAGCGGATCAGCAAGAGGGTGTTGATTTGATTGTCGCTGAAATAAATGGAGTGATACTTGGCAGTGTAGCACTATTTCCAGCGAAAACAGATGCGTACGAAGGCTACGTTGATGAAATGGATTATCCGGAAATTCGTGTGCTTGCAGTCGGTAACGAATCGCGCGGATCCGGTGTTGCATCAGCTTTAATTGACGAATGTATCAGCCGTGCAAAGGCAAAAGGGTTCGATGCAATTGGGCTGCATACAGGGTCCTTTATGAATGATGCCATTGGCCTTTATCAGGGCAAGTACGGATTCGAACGGATGCCTGAGTATGATTTTGTACCCGCTGATGATGGGATTGTGGTGAAGGCTTTCAAAAAGAACATATAGTTTGATCAGAAAAGTCGGGGTTCCCGGCTTTTTTTATTTTTTGGGATTTAATTTGAATAGAAAACGGAAACGAATGAATCGATTGAACGTCCAATTTAAAAAAGGGATGAATGCGATGAAACGTACTCCTGGGATTTTAGTGGCGGGGTTCATTGTTTTGTGTTTTTTCATTTTTCCACAAGGTAGTAACGCTACATCATGGGCTTATATGTTTGTTGTGTGGGATGGGTACGTCTATGTAGTGAGTGAGGAGATTGCAGAAGAGGTTGGAAATGAAATTGGGGAAGTTACCGCCTTCTCTGACATGGAACAGCTCTCCGGCAACTTTTCCAATGCTTACCGGGAAGGGACCAAATACTATTCAATTGAAGGGACAGATACCTCTGAGGCAATCGCAGTTGAAGTAGGAAATCGATATATCAAAGCTTACAGAGAGCAACAGTATCAAACGTCGGATACAGCTCCTGGCAGCGAGCCAGATTATGTGGCCGGTGGATTGATATTTGCCGGTTTTACTGCGGTTGGAGGGTTGGGAGTTTATTTATTCAGAAGAAGGGTTAGCGCAAAGGCAGGATAAATACACCTTGTGCTGTTCAAAAACTGGTGGAGATGAATCAATTAATTGTGGGGGTGATTCAATAAACACGAGAGATGTATCAATTCTCTGATGCAAAATTGCCGGTGTTATAATTAATCAGGTTGCCGTACTAATTACACAAAGAGGTGATTCATATATCCAGAGGGGTGATTCAATTAAGCGGCAATCCTCGCTCAGTGATATCGGCAACCGGATGATATGCAGCCTAAAAAGCGTACGGGCATTCACCCATACGCTTTTTACAATTTCTATCCATTCACCTTCACCGTACGCCTTGCAGCAGTCCGTTGTTTTTGCCCACGTGCTTTTTCTTCTATTGCAGGTCCGAGCTGGAACAGTAATACGCCGCCTGAAATCAGCAGCACGCCTAAAAATGATTGAAATGTAAAAGGAACCTGTTCAAGTCCAAACCATCCGAGTGAGTCCCACACGAGTCCGAAAAAAATCTGGGAAACCATCACGAGTGAGATCGCGCGGCTTGGTCCGAGCGATTGAACACCCTGTGTGACACAGGCAACAACGCCAACCCCTACAACCCCGCTGAACCAGAACCATAGGTCTGCATCGAAGCTGAATAAAGCAGTTCCTTCAAACGCCAGCCCGGCTGCAAATGAAGCGAGGAAGCCGAGTGCAAGCACAAGCATTGTTGTCGACCAGACACTGACCTGCTTTTTCACATTTGCATTGAATGTATTTTGAAGGCAGACCAGTGTTCCTCCAAGCAGTGCAAGTAAAATTCCAATGACCATCAAAATGCCTCCTTTTCATAAATGTTTTCTCCAGCCAGTTCAAGTAACGCCTGGCGATTTACAATTTCAATTGATCCCCTTTTTTTGATGATCCAGCCTTCCTGATGAAACTGCTGAAGTACTCTGTTCAAGTGTCTGTAGCTCGTACCGATCAGATCTGCGATATCAATCAATGAAGCAGAAGTGATAACTGGCTGTACTGGTGTCATTGAAAGAAGGTAACTTGCGAGCCGGACATCGACTGCATAGAGCAGGTTAAAATTCATCGTATGAGACTTCATCTCGAATTTCTTCGTTACTGTATCAAGTAAGAATTGCAGCCAGGGGGCATGCTGAGCCATTTCTTTTTTAAGAACTGAATAAGGGATTTCAATGACCGTTGTTTCCATCACGCTCTCTACCGTATTAATCAGGGGACAGTTGCGCACATATTCAATGTCACCAACAATATCAAGCGGCGTTTTGAATGCGAGAATTAGCCGCTTCCCTTCAGGTGTCAGCATTGATACTTTCAGTTTGCCATCTACTAAGAGGTGCATTCTGTCTGACTTTTCTCCCTGTGAAAATAACCGCTGCCCGGGTGAATAAGTCTGCAGCTTCATCGCTTTGCAGACATTTTCGTTAAAAAGCTCATCAAGTTGATAGATTTTCAGGTAATCATTTAATTTCTTTTCCATGATGCCTCCTAGATTTTCAGCACAATCACGCCTAAAATCATCAGACATACACCGATAATCTGCGTCCTGCTGATATTCTTTTTGATCATGTCGAACCAGCCAAATTTATCAATGATAATCGCTGCCACAAGCTGGGCAATCAGGAAAATGCCGATTGTCAGCGTCACGCCCATCAGATGGACTGCGGTAATGTTACTGAATAGTACGATCGCAGCAAGTGCACCACCTGAGGCATACAGTTTCGGCACCTGCCCGAGGTCTTTATATGATCGGTCTCTTAATGTCAGTACAATGATGATTGCGAGTACAAATCCTGTCAGCTGTGTCATCGCAGCAGCCTGCCACGTGCCGATCTGATCACTGATTGTTGCATTTGCTACACTTTGAAAGGTCAGGAAAAATCCGCCTGCCAGTGCAAATAAAGTTCCTTTCAACTGCTTCACGCACCTTTCTGTCAGCCCAACTGTATAACTTAGTATCAGTCGTAAAAAGGACATATGTCCCAAATAGTGTGAAGCATTAAACAAATGAAGTAAAGGAATCCTTTTAAAAGATGGAAAAAATTGCTGTATACTGTATGTAATTCTTCAAGGAGGCGGTAAATGATGTCAAAAGTATATTTGATCAGACACTGTAAAGCAGAAGGTCAGGAACCGGAAGCTCCTTTAACAGAGGAAGGGGTAGAGCAGGCTGCAGCATTGGTTCGCTTTTTTGAAAATACAGAAGTGAAGCGTATCATTTCAAGTCCTTTTAAAAGAGCGATTGATTCAATCCAGCCCCTCGCAGAGAATGAAAAGTTAGACATACATATTAATCAAAATCTTTCAGAAAGGGTGCTGAGCACTGGAAATCTGCCGGACTGGCTTGAAAAGCTTGAGCAATCATTTTCGGATACGGAGCTTGTTTTTGAGGGCGGGGAATCTGCAAGCGATGCTGAAGAGAGAATGTCTGAGGTGGTAGAAGTGGAAAGTAAAAAAGAAGGAAACACGCTGATTGTGAGCCATGGTGGAATCATGTCCCATTTTCTGAGCAAATATGACGCAGGGTTTGGTTTCGGTGGATGGCAGAGGCTCAGTAATCCTGATGTGTATGTGTTTGATGGGGAGAAGAAGACGGTGGAGCGTGTGTGGGATGAATAAATCCTGGCACAGAGCTTTTGGCGTATATGGTTTGTATATGAATAACGACAAACTTCTTGTCATTAAGAAAAGCGGGGGGCCGTATAAAAACAGATACGATCTGCCAGGTGGGAGTCTTGAGGAAGGGGAGAGTCTCTTTGAAGCGCTGGATCGGGAATTCACTGAAGAAACAGGAATGGAGATATTGCGAAAAACCCAGATTGGAACGATAGATTTTCAGCTTCCATGGCTTTGGCGCAACCATACTCATGTTCATCATATTGCTGTGTTTTATCAGGTGGAGCAAGCAGGTGGGGAACTTAAGGACCCACATCAGTTCGATGCACAGGATTCGCTTGGGACGTATTGGATAGCGGAAGATGAGATCACTGCCGATCATGTATCACCTCTTGTGATTGAGGCTTTTAACTGGCTTTTATTTAAAAGAATATCAACAGAACCTGTCATATATGAAAATTGGCAGGTAGTTGAAAAAACTGAGGAGGCCCCATGGAATCAGAACGATTAAAAATATTTAATGAGAAACATCAATACATAGGTGAAAAAGCAAGATCAGAAGTACATGAAAAAGGCTATTGGCATGAAACGTTTCACTGCTGGCTGGTTGAGAATAATTCACTTTATTTTCAGCTGCGCAGTGAAGATAAAAAAGATTATCCCGGGCTTCTGGATATCACTGCTGCAGGTCATCTGCTGGCAAAGGAAACAGTTCGTGATGGCGTAAGGGAAATGCAGGAGGAGATTGGCATTCAGGTTCCTTTTGAACAGCTTCAGTCTCTTGGTGTGATTGAGTGTGTGGCAGAAAGGGAAGGTTTTATCGACAAGGAGTTTGCCCATACGTTTCTATTAAAAAGTAAATTTAATGAAAATGATTTTGATTTAGAAGATGAAGAAGTTACAGGCATTGTTAAAGCAGATCTTGAAGCATTCCGCAGGCTTTGCAGTGGACAACTTGATGAAATTAACATTCAGGGATTTAAGATCCGTGATGGTAGTAAGGTACAAGTAGATGAGTCTGTTGGTTTAGAATCATTTGTTCCGCATAAAGCAGCATTTTACCTGACTGTGCTTGAGCGGATTGGTCAGTATAAATAAGGTTTTATAAAAATTGTTAGATTAATCTACTCATTTTAGTTGAAACAAATACTTTTATTCTTTTTTAGCTGTGATAAGTGACAGAAAATTGAAACCTTTTCACCTTCACGTCCGTAACTTACGTAAGAGGTGACGAACATGAACGTACTTAGAATCACAATGACAGTAGTGCTTGGCGTGTTTCTGTTTTTCCCGGGGCAGGCACTTGCGGTGGATTTTTCCATTGAGCGATCTGACATCAATGCGGAAGTTCAGGAATCCGGGGATGTCTATGTGACTGAAACTCACACTTATGAATTCGATGGAGAATTTAATGGAATTTCACGAGGACTGGTTACGAAGAAAGGAACTGAGATTACTGAATTTCAGGCTTTTGAAAATAACGATTCGTTAAATATTGAACAGGATGGGAGCCTTTATCGTATTTACCGTAGTGGTGATGATGAGACGATTACGGTAACGCTCACTTATATGATTAAGGATGGAGTGACTGTACACGAGGATATGGGTCAGTTTTTCTGGCCATTTTTCAGCGAAGAAAATGAGTCGGATTATGAAAATATGGTCATTACCTTAACACCTCCATCGCCAACAGAAGATGTGCTGGCACTCGGCTATGGTGAAGCTGAAGGCACAGCTGTAACTGATGCGTCAGGCACCGTGGTATTCAATCTTGGTCACGTGTCTGAGGGTAAGAATGGGGACGTCAAGGCTGCGTGGAATGCTGAAGTATTTGCAGTTGAAGGGACGAATGGAGAAATCCGGTCTGACCTGATGAGCGAAATTGATCGTCAGGAAGAAGAGGCTGCTGCATTTGCAGAAACACGCGGTTGGATCATGAATATCGGGATTGTTGTCCTTGTATTAGAAGCTCTGCTGCTCGGTATCATCTGGATCAGAGCATGGGTCAGAGCCAGAGGTATTAAACGTAAGGCTGATTCAAAGCTATCACCGAATGGGCCGCCACGTGAAATCATGTCACTGATGGGGACAATTTCTTTCAACTACTACCATATGCTGACAGGTCAGGCCATTAATGCAGCCCTGTTGGAACTTGTGAGAAAAGGTCATGTGATTCAGGAAACAGAACGCGAATTTCGTTTGATAAAGAGAAACGGATTGCTGGATCATGAGCGCATTTTAGCGGAATGGCTGTTTGATACGATCGGAAATGGAGACACCTTTACTGTTAAAGAAGTTGAGCAGTTTGCCAAAAAAGAGTCTAATCAGAAAATCTTTCAGGATTATGAGGCAAAATGGCATGCCGCGATTAAGGAAGAAGTTGATGCAGAACAGCTGTCTGAAAATATCAGCACCCGGCGCAGGCTGGTAATGGCAGCGGCAGCGGTAATGATTCCATTTCTTATTTTATTCCCGCTGTTTGACCTCTTGCCGGGATTGTTCTTTTCGATTGTACTGATCGGAGGATTTCTGGCATATGTGCTTGGCTATCACCCGAGAACACTTGAGGGCGTCATGATCAACCGGGAATGGCAGCGCGTGAAGAAGAATCCGGATACAAATCACTGGACTGAGGACGATCAGATGAGGGTGTATCTATACGGAATCGGAACAAATGATGAAAAAATCTCCGGACCAATTGAAAAGAAATTTTCAGGGTTTACACCATCGATGGATCACGGTGGAATTGATGTAGCTACCCTTCTGTTATTATCAGTCGCTATTTCACCGGGATTCGAGTCAGCCAATGCCTCAGCATCAAGTACCAGTGCCTCATCGGCTGCTTCCGGTTCAGCAGGCGGGGTTGGCGGCGGCGGTGGAGGTTCAGGTGCGTTTTAATAAAAAAGGAGTGATTGGGTGAAAACAGTCGGTATTGGAACAGGCCTTGGACTGCTCGGAGTTATTCTATCCTGGATCATCTGGGGTGCAGGAGAGATTTACACCATTCCAGCAGGCCTCGGCTTATTGTTTCTGATCGTGATGATGTTTTCTTCAGGCGCAATGGTCAGTGGCAGTGAGATGAGAGCGAATCTGGCCACTGAAACAAAAGAAGGACGGAAAGACCGTATGAAAATAATGAAGTATTCTGCTCAATTGGCGTTACCGAATTTAATCATAGCGGGATTCCTGTATTTTTCTTTGAATTAAGGTATACCGTTATTCCCGCAGGGTCATCCTAATCTCTGAGTACGTTCGTTAGATGTAAAACGAATGCTGAGAAGGAGTGGGAACATGAATTTAGATGGAGAAAATATTTTAAATCGTTATCGCCGCGGAATCGAAAACATCCATGATTTTATGCCGTCAGCTGTTCATGAGTACAATCAATTTACCGGCAAAGCTTTTGAAGAGGGAGATATTCCTAAACCTCAGAAGCACTTGATGGCACTGGCAATTGCAGTGAATGATGGTGATGAATCAAGCATTGCCTACCATATGGACCAATGTGTAGAACATGCCTGTACTGATCAGCAGATTCACGAAACAATGATGGTCGCTGCAGCTTATGGCGGCGGTTCTGCGATGAGCCACGGTGTGACAATGGGAATTGAGCTGCTGAAGCAGTTTCGTAATCGATGATATTGAAGAGCCTGACAGCTTGCGGTTGTCAGGCATTTATATTTTTCATACATATAGGCAAGAGAATTCGGGTAAACCCAAACAAAAGCACTTTTGGAGGAATGACATATGGATAGCATAATTTTTGATCTGGATGGCACGCTGTGGGATCCGCGGGAAACCGTGTTAACTTCATGGAATAAAGCAATTGAAGATTATCCGAAAGTTGATAAGAAGCTGACGCTTGATGATTTGAAGCAGACAATGGGGAAGCAGATGCATGAAATTTCTCAGATCTTTTTCCCTGAACTAAGTGAAGAAGATCAGAAATCTGTAATGGATTATTTAACTGAAATTGAAATTCCTTACGTGGCGAAGAATGGTGGAGAACTGTATCCCGATCTCGAGGATACACTTAAAGATTTATCTCAAAAGTACCGGTTATTCATCGTAAGTAACTGTCAGGAAGGCTACATTGAGGCATTCTATGAATATCACGGGCTCGACAAGTATTTCGATGACTTTGAAAACCCTGGAAGAACGGGTCTTTCAAAAGGTGAGAATATTAAGCTGGTGATTGACCGGAACGGACTGCAGGATTCTATATATGTAGGAGATACACAGGGAGACCGCGATGCAGCGCGCAAAGCAGGTGTACCGTTTGTGTATGCGAAATATGGATTTGGAGAAGTGAATGATTTTGAGTATGAGATTGAGCGGCTGCCAGATCTAAAAAAGCATTTTTGATTTGGTGGCGTGTAGTGCAAAGGTCGCTGAACTCACGAACGCGGCAGCTGAACTGACAAAAGCACGAGCCGAACTCACAAAGCCGATCACTCACTCGCCCGCAATGACGCTGATCTTGTTCAAAAATGGGCATGTTAAAATTGAAGTCAGGAGAACATAATAAGAGGAGGGATGCACGATGACACAGCAGACAAAAGCAGGATGGAAGCTTGAGCAAACTTATGCAGAGCTGCCGGAGATCTTTTTTTCTAAAATGGAGCCGAACCCGGTTGCAAGCCCCGATCTGGTGGTGCTCAACGAACCTCTTGCAAAAGAGCTTGGACTGGACCCGGAAGTATTGGCTGATGAAGAAGACATACTTGCAGGTAATGAAGTGCCTGAAGGGTCTGAGCCGATTGCGCAGGCATATGCAGGTCATCAATTTGGCCAGTTCACGATGCTTGGAGATGGACGTGCGCTATTGTTCGGAGAGCAGATTACGCCATCAGGAAAAAGAGTGGATATTCAATTAAAGGGATCAGGACGTACGAAATTTTCACGCGGCGGTGATGGCCGGGCCGCACTAGGTCCGATGCTAAGAGAATATATCATCAGTGAAGCTATGCATGGATTAGGAATTCCGACGAGCCGCAGTCTTGCAGTCACAATTACAGGTGAAACGGTCAGGCGTGAAAGAATGCTGACAGGTGCGGTGCTCACGCGGGTGGCTTCAAGTCACCTAAGGGTGGGAACATTCGAATACGCTGTCCGTCTGACTGAAGCGGAAAATGTGAAGGCGCTGGCTGACTATGCAATTACACGTCACTACAGCGAGGCGGCTTCGGCTGATAATCCTTACCTGGAATTGCTCCGAGGTGTCATGAAAAATCAGGCTTCACTCATTGCGAAGTGGCAGCGTGTCGGTTTCATTCATGGCGTCATGAACACTGATAATATGACGATCAGCGGCGAATCGATCGATTATGGACCTTGTGCTTTCATGAACAACTATGATCCGTCTACTGTATTCAGTTCAATTGATGCCCAGGGACGCTATGCATACGGAAGCCAGCCGCATATCGGAGGATGGAATCTTGCACGTTTTGCTGAGAGTCTTGTTCCATTGCTTCATGAAAATCAGGAGGAAGCAATCAGCATTGCCCAGCAGGAAATGAATCAATACGGTGAATTATATGAAGCGGCATGGCTGAATGAGATGCGGAATAAGCTAGGTTTAATGAATGAAGAACCGGGAGATAAAGACCTGATTGTTCAGCTTCTGAACTTAATGCATAAAGAAGAAGCTGATTTCACAAATACATTCCGGAAGCTGACGCTGGGTGAAGTTCCGATAAACAGTGATGATTTCAAGAACTGGTCAACGGAATGGAATAAGCGGCTTGAACGTCAGGATGCTTCAACTGAAGAAGTTCAGCAGTTGATGAAACAGCATAATCCGAATGTGATCCCGCGTAATCACCGTGTGGAAGAGGCGATTGAAGCGGCCGTTGAACGCGACGACTTCAGTGTCATGTACCGTCTGTTGGATGTGCTGAAGGACCCTTACGCATACAGTGATGAGCAGACGCCTTATTGCAATGGGCCGGATCCGGAAGCAGGAACTTACCGGACGTTTTGCGGCACATGAGATGAAAATGAAAAAGCTGCCTGAGAAGGGCAGCTTTTTGTGCGTATAAGGGATAGGTCTTTTTACACTATTCTCTGAACCTTCGTGTTTATTCTTTGAACCACTCGTGTTTTTCTACGAACCAGGCATGCTATTCTCCGAACACACACATGTTTTCTGCGAACAACTACGCCTGATCTCCGAACCCGCCCATCACCCCATCAACCGCTCAAAATAAATATCCATCTCCTCAGCTGTATACACCTTGTCCTGCCTAAGCCACCACATATGCAGCATCGCGATGGTCCCTGAGTGAAATTCTGCATACATATCAAGCGGCACATCCAGTTTATCCGCTTCAGCGCTTAACAAGGTCAGGTCCCGTTCAATATTTTTCTTAAAGGATTGCTGCAGGCGGTTAGCCAGATACGTGTCATTCTGATTTGCTAAAAACACGTGTTCAAGCTCCTCCAGATAGTCCAGCTTCTGCATCATGGTAAAAGGCTTTTTCAGCCGCATCACCCGATCAGCTGCATCCAGTCTGTCATCCAGCCGACCGAGCTCCACGATAAATAAGTCATACTTATCTGTGTAATGGGAGTAAAACGTCGACCGGTGGACCATTGCATCCTCACAGATCTGCTGGACTGTGACACCTTCAAATGTAATACCGGGTTTATTCAGTAAGCGGATCAGTGAATCAAACAGCAGCTTCCTTGTTCTCTTCACCCGTAAATCTTCCTTTTTCATAGACACATCTCCTACACTGTCGTTTATCTGTACATTATAGAAAAATTGATCATTCAAAACCAGTAAAGAATCCTTTATGATAAACTCTGTGATTTTTATATAGAAAGGATGATTCGAATGACAGAATCTTTTCAGCATATAAGAAAAGGTCCTATGGTGGCAGTTATGCTGATGGGTGCCTTTTTTGCTTTATTAAATGAAACGCTGCTAGCAACGGCGCTGCCTGAAATTATGGTGCATTTTGATATCGGCGCGCACCAGGTGCAGTGGCTGACGACAGCATTTCTGCTGACAAACGGAATCATGATTCCAATCTCAGCGTTTTTTATCGGTAAATTTACAACGAGGCAGATTTTTATCACGGCGATTACAGTATTTACTTTCGGAACGGCAGTCGCTGCTTTTTCAGATTCATTTGCACTGCTGCTAGTGGCAAGAATTGTGCAGGCAATGGGGTCGGGTGTCATGATGCCGCTGATGATGACGGTGCTGCTTAATATCTTCCCGGTTGAAAAGCGAGGAACAGCAATGGGATTAATGGGGCTCGTGATCTCATTTGCACCGGCGATCGGGCCGACTTTATCAGGCTTACTGATAGAATATTATAACTGGCGCATGTTGTTTTACGCAGTGCTTCCGATTGCGATACTCACATGGATTTTGGCATTTGTCTTTATTAAAAACGTGACAGAGCAGACTAATCCAAGGGTTGATGTCATCTCTATTGTGATGTCTTCACTTGGTTTTGGTGGATTGTTATACGGTTTCAGTACAGGATCTGAACGCGGGTGGGATGATGCGCTTGTCATTTCGTGTGTTGCCGGCGGGTTTGTGATTATTGGATTATTTGTATGGCGCCAGCTGAGACTGCAAACGCCATTGCTTGAGTTTAGAGTATTTAAGAATAGGGATTTTTCAATCGGTTTGGTTGTTTCTGTATTTGTGATTATAGCGATGATTAGTGCGGAGACGATTCTGCCGATGTATATGCAGACAGCAAGAGGACTGAGTGCGCTTGATTCAGGCCTGATGCTGCTGCCGGGTGCAATTGTGATCGGGATCATGTCACCGATTACAGGAATTCTGTTTGATAAATTTGGTGTGAAAAAGCTTGCGATTCCAGGGATGCTGATTGTCGTTGTTACAACGTTCTTCTTTACAACACTTGATGCAACGACTTCGGTTACAACGATTACGATTGTGTATGCAATCCGTATGTTCGGATTATCATTTGGCATGATGCCTGTCATGACACACGCATTAAATCAGATTCCGGCAAAGTTGAATGCGCATGGTTCAGCAATGGCAAACACAATGCAGCAGGTAGGGGCTGCGATTGGAACGGCGATTCTGATTACGATCATGACGCAGGTTTCACTGAACTTTGAACCTGATATGTCCAATTACGCAGGACTTGGCGCTGAACAGCTTGAAGCAGCAGTGTCGGCGGATGCTCTGTATGCCGGATATGGACTGACATTTACAGTTGCAACCGGTATGGCAGTGATCGGCGCAGTGCTTGTGCTATTTTTAAAAGAAAGAAGAAAAGAAGCTGCAAAAGCGGAGTCTATTGAAGAAGAGAGAATGACTTCATAATAAAAAAGGTGTCCGGCGATAAAATGCCGGACACCTTTTTAGGTTATACGCTCATGATTTTCTGAACCACTTTTAACGTCTCATCAATATCTTCTTCTGAAACCCCGTTGTTCGTTACGTACCTCACAATGCCAGGTCCAAAGCCGCCTGCAATAATCCCATTTTCTTTTAACTGCTCAAGAAATACTGTTGTTTCAATCCCTGAATCTGAAAGGTTCATCAGGATAATATTGGTTTGCACTTCATTATCAATGGCAACCCCTTTAATATTCAGGAGGCCGTCTGCCAGTTTCTTTGCATTGGCGTTATCGTCTTTCAGACGTTCTGCATTCTCAAGTGCAATAATCCCTGGTGCCGCAATCACGCCGACCTGTCTAAGTCCTCCGCCAAGCCGCTTACGCCATTTGCGTGCTTTTTTAATAAATTCATCTGACCCGGCAATGATGGAGCCGACCGGTGCACCGAGTCCTTTTGATAAACAGAACTGAACGGTGTCAGTGTACTTTGCGTATTCTTTTACGGATATCCCGGTTGCAGCCTGGGCGTTAAAAAGCCGGGCGCCATCCAAATGAACCGGAATATGATGTTTTCCAGCAATCTCATAGATTTCTCTCATATTTTCAAGCGGAAGCACTGCACCACCTGCTTTATTATGTGTATTTTCAAGTGTGATCAGCCCTGTCTCAGGCTCGTGAATATCTGCACCGCGAATCGCTGCTTCAACTTCAGCCGGATTCATTGCACCGCGTGTACCTTTAAGTGTTTTAATCTGCACGCCGGCTAAAGCTGACATTGCAGCCGCTTCATATAAAAACAGGTGGGCCTGCGATTCCATAATCACTTCCTGCCCCTGTCTGCAGTGAACGAGTCCAGCAATCTGATTGCCCTGCGTACCGCTTGTCACAAACAGCGCACTTTCCTTTCCGAGTACTTCAGCTGCCAATCTTTCTAAACGGTTAACGGTCGGGTCCTCACCGTATACATCATCACCAACCTCAGCTTCATACATCGCTTTTCTCATTCTTTCATCCGGCTTTGTTACTGTATCACTTCGTAAATCAATCATATGTACCCCTCCTGAAACGTTATCTCTGTTTTTTAGCATACGCTCTTGATTCAGCCCGGGCAAGCAATCGAAACGTAAATTTCCATATGCAGGATTTCAAACATGCTGTATAGAAGAAGATACGTTAACAGGGGAAAATGGGAGGACGCATATGAACAGTCAGTTGTCACACGCATTTAAGCAGTTTGCAATCGAACAATGTGAAGGGTCAAGCCCTTTTTACAAAGCATTATCGTTAAATATTGCAGAAGACTCAGAGCTTCTTGAAATATGTAAGGATGCCAAAGAGGGACAGCCTGTACCAAACCTTCTATTTGGAGCGGTTCAGTATTTGCTAATGAAAGAATCACATCATGTTCTGAGAGCCTTTTATCCGGGTCTGACGGAAAATCCGGAAACAGGTCAGTCACCTTTTCCGGCCTTTAAAGAATTCGTACTGACCCATCATAAACAGATTCGTGACTTGTTAAGAAAGCGCCGTGTTCAGACAAATGAAGTGAGAAGGTGCGCTTATTTATATCCTGTCTTTGTCTCATTATATCGGGAAGTTAAAAAGCCGCTGTCACTGATTGAAATCGGGACAAGTGCAGGTCTTCAGCTGTTGTGGGATCAGTATGCTTACTCGTATGGTGATGCGCTATATGGAAATCAGTCGTCAATGCTGACTTTGTCATCTGAAGTCAGAAATGGCCGCCTGCCTGATTTATCAGTGGGCGTTCCACCGGTGGAACGCCGGATTGGTGTGGATCTGAATATCAGTGATCTCACACATGAAGATGATCGTCTCTGGTTAAAAGCGCTGATTTGGCCTGAGCATCATGACAGAAGGAGAAACTTTGATCAGGCTTCTGTCATTCTAAGAGAAAACCCGCCGAAGCTCATAGAGGGTAAGGGAGTCGACCTGCTGCCTGAGCTTGCCAGTCAGTCAGAGCAGGATACGCTGCTCTGCATTTTTCATACGCATGTAGCCAATCAAATGCCGGCACATGTAAGAGAAGATCTGATGGAGAAGGTTGAAGCGCTTGGTGACACAAGAGATACAGCACACATTTTCAATAACATCACAGATGGAAAGCTGCGAGTGGATCTATATGTAGACGGTCGCTGCACCAGATATTTGATTGGTGATACGGACGGTCACGGCAGGTGGTTTGAATGGAACGATGTGAAATGGCAGGGGGAGTGAATCTTTTTTAGTAAATTAATCGTATGTAAGCCAAGGAGTGGTCGTCGATGAGAAAGTGGATACAGGTGACCGGTGGTTTCTTTATGCTTGGAATAGCCACTTGGATGGTCTATTTTATGTATTTTCATGTCAGAACCGGACCACTTGGAGAAGGAGGAGTGCCTCTTCACATTAACATCATGATTGGATCTGCAATTCTTGGTGGTCTCTTGACGCTATTTAGAGGGCTATATGATTTCAAAGACCAGAAGGGGGATTCTTAAATGGCTTATGAACAAAAAACAAAAGAGCATGATGGCAGTGTCATTGAATTTATTGAAGCAGTGGATTCTCCAAAGAAGCGTGAGGATGCATACAGGCTGCTTGAAATCTTCGAGGAAACCTCGGGCTATGAAGCAAAAATGTGGGGGCCGAGCATCATCGGATTTGGTTCTTATCACTACAAGTATCCAACCGGTCACGAAGGTGATGCACCGCTTGTAGGCTTTTCACCGAGGAAGGCAAAGATCAGCTTATATTTTGCAACAGGTGACGCTGAACGCGAGGCACTGCTTGAGGATTTCGGTAAGCATACTTCGGGTAAAGCATGTGTGTATATCAATAAGCTGAATGATGTACATACTGAAGTGCTGAAGAAACTGATCAGGCAGTCAATTGAATTTTTACAAAAAACGTATCCGGCGGAAGGAGCAGATCAAACATGAATGAAGTAACAAAAAGACGGCTGAAAGCCATTTTAATCGACTTAGCTGTATCAAGTGCTGTCACAGCAGGTGTTGAATATGCGTTAAGAAAGAAAATCAAAAATGAAGCCTTCCATGCATTAGTCACACCAACTGCAGTGATGTGGGGACTTGAACTCGCTCAGCTGAAGAGCAGCGGGCAGACAGTCGGCTGCCGCGCGATGGGGCTAAAGCTTGAAAGTGAAGACGGGTTCCCGCTGACCACTGAACAGCTGTTAAAACGTATGGTTTATCGTGATACTGTGGGCGGATTCAAATATTTTAAAGATAAAGAAACATATGAAGGTGTTGATGGCAGAAGCATGGCGCATGACCGCTATGCGGCTGTTGTCGTAAACGAGAAATAGGGTAATCAGACCCGCTTAATATAACGTTTTAATGACAAAACAAGCAGATGCGTTTGATCAGAACCTCCCGGGGAATCCATATTCCTTAGGAGGTTTTTTAAATGAATAAAGTGAAATTATCAATCCTGGCACTGATTGTTCTCGCAGCAGGTGCGGGGGGATTGTGGATATATGACCATAATACACCTGAGCGCGGGCAGGAGCTCGTGGCACTTGGAGATTCATTAACCTATGGTGTTGGTGATCAGTCGGGCGCGGGGTATGCAGAAAACCTTGAAGAAGTGGTGAATGAAAATCGCGATGAACCGCTGACTGTCTATAATTATGGAATCCCGGGTCAGCAGACAGATGGCTTGCTTACACAGCTGGAGGATGAAGAAGTAAAAGCCACGCTGAAGAACGCAGAGTATTTTACTGTATTTATCGGGACAAATGATTTGATCAAAACAAACGGTGGAGACCTGAATCCTTTATATGATGATCGTATTCAGACAGGTAAAGAGGATTATGAAAAGAACCTTGAAGAGATCTTAACGATTCTGCGTGAAGAGAATCCTGAGGCACCCATCCTGTTTTTAGGTTTGTTTAACCCTTATCCTGAAAATGAGGAAATTCAGCAGATTATAGATGACTGGAATGAACTGAGTAAAAGTATGGTGGAGGAATATCCGCGCGTGAAATTTATCGCAACGGATGGCATTTTGAAAGAGAAAAGCACAGAGTATTTCAGCGATGCCCTGCATCCGAATGAAAAAGGGTATGAACTAATTACGAAACGAATGATTGAAGAATATGATTTTTAAAGAAAAGCAGAGTGCGCAATCACTCTGCTTTTTTACGTCCGGATACAGGTTCATAGGCAGTCAGCAGTCCTTCATAAATTAACACTGTTTTCTCAGACTTCCTGAAGTCATCCGGCTCAACAAGCGCAGGAAGCTTATCCCAGAGCTTCACGCCTGCCCGGTGTAGAATCTCTGCTACAAATTGTGAGCAGAAGTAAGAGCCATGCGGTTCAAACGGTTCTTTGAAAGCCACGCCGAATACACCGAGCAAATTATAAATCGTTTTTTGGTCCTTTTTTTGAAATAAACGAATCATTCTGGTGATTTTTTCGTATTGACGGGTAGTGATGGTCATTTCATATACAGCACAGGTTGTGTTAGGAAACTTTTTATAGGTGCCCTTCAGCACATCTTCCTGGACGAATCCGCCATTAAAGGGGTTATTAGGATTTTTGCGGCCGAAGCTATATAATTGAATCAGCTCCCGGTCTAAGGAAAGTGAAGAATGATTATAAGGCGCTTTTGTATAGCGTTTAATTGTTTTAGTAAAGGCGGTGCCGGTATCCGTTAAAAGAATATAGATCTTTTGATTATCCAAAGAAGTTGTCACTCCCTTCAGGAAAGTTGAGGTGAAGCAGTTGAATGATGTGTTGCAATACATATATTTTATTTTCTTACTACTTATTTTAGTCAGTCTCGTTGTTTCAGTTATAACATACTTTCATAAAAGGAAAAATAAGGGCAGCGATAAATATGATGAATTAATGATCAGAACGAAGCTGTGGTGGGGTATGGCGATTATCTTTGTGCTCTCAATGGCTTTTCATCCGACGGTCTCGCTGATCTCACTGATGATTTTATGCTTCCTGGCACTCCGTGAATATTTTTCGATGCTTGAAACGAGGAAGCAGGACAGAAGAATTTTTATCTGGGCTTACCTTGCAATTCCGTTGAATTTTTTCTGGATCTATATTGGCTGGTATGGCATGTTTATTGTCTTTATTCCAATCTATGTGTTTTTATTCCTGCCACTCGTAAGAATTTTCAGGAATGGCAGTGCCGGTTTCCTAAAGTCGGTCAGTATGACGCAGTGGGGATTAATGCTACTGGTGTTTGGGATCAGTCATCTGGCATTGTTTGCGACGATGCCTGAGATCACGAGACATGACGTACGGATCGCAGAACAGTATGGCGCATTAATGGTGCTGTATTTGGTTCCCCTGACGCAGGCTAACGATGTGATTCATCTGCTGGTATCGAAAAAATTCGGCAAGAAAAAACTGCTGCCGTCTGCAAATCCCGATCTGACTTGGGATGGTTTTGCGGCAGGCGTTATTGGAACGGTTCTTTTGTCTGTCATTATAGCGCCTTATATTACACCGATGAACCTTAGCTTCAGTATTTTCTCCGGACTGTTAATTAGCGTAACAGGATTTTTCGGAACAGTTGTGATGTCTGTTCTGAAACGAAATTTCTTTCTGAAAGAAACAGTCAATGGACGGGTGATTGAAAGTAAGACGATTAATAAGGTTGATAGCCTGACTTATACAGCGCCTGTATTTTTCCATATGGTTTATTATTATATTTTTTAAAAGAGAAAATTGCGGACTGACTCTCATCCATATTTCATGAATCAGGGAATCTACCACTTTGTGAGTCTGAATCCATTTCCTTTCTGTAAATCACAGTCTTTGACTTGCGGGATGAACTCACATTATAATTTTCTCAAGAAGAAATTAGTGAGCACATCAAATAAGCAGAAAGAAGCTGATTGTATATGATGGATAAAAAACTTGAACAGTACCCGCCTTATATTCAGCAGGAGCTTTCAAAGCTTAACGATAAAATTGAGCCAATCACGAAGCAGTTTTTGAAATACAGACTTTGGGGCACACCACTTGTTGTCGTTTCTATGCTAAACCTGTTTCTGATCATTCTCCCTTTTGGGGTCTCGACTGAAATCATTCCGGCACTTCTATTGTTTGCCGTGCTCGGCGCTGTCGGCATGGCGTTGTCAAAAGAAGCCAAACTTAAACGAACAGAAGTCGTTACACAGACACAGGACTACATGCTGAAGCGGATCGCGGAAAGTGATAGTGACTATCGAGAAGAATATTTAAGACGTGTACGGAATGATGCATTGAAGGGTGTAGATCTTTTTATCGAATTCCTTCAGAAAGAAAAAAGAGGACGCTGGGGTTAACTGCAAGCGGGCAATGACGGTCAAATCCATTGATGCGACCATTAAACCGGGTGTATCATTCCGTCCTGAGTCATAATACGGCACTCAAATCATGAAATGCGACGTTCACGTGTACTGCTTCTTAGTTGGAAATGACGGCATAAATAAAAGAGGATTGTCCCAGGGCAATCCTCTTTTTGCGTTAACCTCTAATTGTAAACAACCCTTCATTCTTCAATAAGCTGGACATTGCTTTCCGGCCTTCTGCTAAAACAGCAAGACGCCATTCTTTTTCTTCCGGATAGAACATCGCTTTGAACTCATCCAGAATCGCCTGTCTGTCTTTTTCGTGCTCTGCCCCATCATGATGAAGTCTGTTTTCAAGAATAATCGTCATGAATTCCCGCAGGCTGGCACTCATGCTTGTTCCGAATGTGCCAAATTCAAACAATGCGGAAAACAAATAGGTATCAGGATATTGTCTGTTTTTAAGTGCATAAAAGTGATGAGTGGAATCACCTTTTGTTTTCTCCGGCGTGAATTGCTGGATATTTTTCAGTCCATATGTTTTCTTCAGTTCTTTCAGCGAGCGGCCGTCATCTTCACTCAGGAGCATGGTAACTTCATTTGTTGGTCCAAGCGCTGTATGCCAGTCCATATGAATCACCCGCGGATATTCGTAAAGCAGTTTTTCCTGAATCGCCTGGAGGAATATCGCATTTTCTTCTTTTTCTTTTCCACCATAATAAACGCCTGTTGGGAATTCGTACTGACCCATTCCCTTTGCACTCGTCAGACCGCTGTGACCTTCAGAAACAAGGCCTTTTGCAAGCTTTGTCTGAAGGTCAATTCTTGCCAGGTGATAGTTATCTATGATGCCATTCGGCAGAAAGACCTTCATCACGTTTTCGTAATTTTCATTGACGTCTTGTGGTACCTGTTCGGGATCTACGAGGTAATTACGGTTCAAATCGACGTTATTCTCTGTTACACGCCGGAAATTTCTCATTCCCCATGGGTTGACTGCATGGATCAGGCATATCCCCGTTCGCTTTGGATCAATCTGCTCTGCAACTTCCTGAACAAAGACATCAAGCATTGCAGCTCCGGCATAACCTTCAATGCCATGTTCACCGGCAGTCATCAATAATACTCGCTCATTTGTTTCAGTCCCGCCTGAATAGATCATATCAATTGTATTATCTTCTTCCTTACCAATCGGACGTGTCGTCAGCTCTGCTTCAGGCCAGTAAAGGCTGATCTTTTCAAGGTTGCTGCGAAACGTTTCTCTCGATTGTTCATATGTAACCGGAAAATACTCTTCAATGGTTTTCATGGTCTGCATCCTCTCCTGTACGGTATCTATTATTTCTTGCTTTCCACTTATCAGGATTTATAAACCATGAGGAGACTGCAGGTTCAGTAAGTCAGAGCGGGTATGATCACAACGTAAACGATAACGGCCACATAAAATACTGCAGGCAATGACGTTAAAATCATACCGATTATTTTAGTTTTATTGATGAACATTAGCACTGCGCCAATTAGCCAGACTCCGATAAAGGTCAGAAATCCAGGTGCGAGAAAGAGTTCATCGTTATAATTTTCACCAATAAAGCCGGAAGCCAGGAAAAGACTGAACGGAATCGTTATGATGCCGCTACCCGCAATATGAAGCCATCGAAAAATTGAATACTTCATAACATTCTCCTTTAGTGATTTCCTTCTATTATCCATCTATTTCCTTTTCATGTAAATGAAGAAGTCTATCTGTCTTATGAAACTAAATTAGTTCCCAAACGTAAATGTAAACAAGAGGTGATGAACGTGAAAAGATACTTAATTTTTATTGGGAGTCTAATCATATTGCTGGCTGCATATCAAATAGGGTCAGGGTTATGGCTGACGTATACATACACGCAGGGATCAGGGACGCAGTCAATCGCTGAAAACATGACGCTTGTTAACAGTCTTGTGGTGCTGGGATCTGCGAGTATTGCGTTTCTATTATCACAAAAAGTTGGGAGAAGGACTATATGATCGGAGATATCAAAACTGAGGAACAACTCAGAGAATATTTAGGTGAACCGAGTCAGCTGGTACAAAATAAAGTAATTGATCATCTGGATGAGCATTGTCGCAGCTTCATCAGTAAGTCGCCATTTTTAACAATTTCCACGGCTGATGTAAATGGATATTGTGATGCTTCACCAAGGGGAGATGCACCGGGTTTTGTTGTCGTCGAGGATGAACAGCACCTGCTGATTCCGGAGCGACCGGGAAATAAAAGAGCGGATTCATTATCGAATCTGCTGGAAAATCCCCGCATCGGATTATTATTTATGATTCCGGGACTTGGAGAGACGCTCAGGATTAATGGGCGTGCAGTTCTTATCACAGAACCGTCCACTCTTGAGAAGATGGCAGTGAACGGTAAAAGCCCGCTCCTTGCGATTAAGGTGAGTGTTGATGAGTGCTTTATTCACTGTGCAAAAGCTTTTATCAGATCAGGACTTTGGAAGCCGGATTCCTGGTTAGAAAAAGAGGAGCTGCCAAAGCCGGCTCGAGCCATTCAGGCACATGCAAAACTGCCGAATCTGACCGAGGAGGGCGTGGAAGAAAAGCTGAAAAACAGCTATGAGAATAAGTTGTACTGATTTAATAAGCAGGTGCTGTCACCTGCTTATTTTCAGTATGATCAGAATACGATGAATATCGTAGTTTCTGCTTTTCTAATGATCAAACCAGGCGTATAGTAGATGCCGGGGTGAGCTGATGAACGAATCTACTAAAACCGCCTGGCTGACAGGTGTCTTATTTACATTTTTGATCGCAGGTCTTGGCTATTTACTTGCAATGGTTCCCGGATTTGACCGGGCGGGACAGCTTGCTGCAGCCATTCTGATAGCAGTGTTTTACCGCCAGATTTTCGGATACCCGGACAAATTGAGACCGGGTATTACATTTTCAACGAAACGTCTACTGCGTGCAGCGATTGTGTTATACGGATTGAAATTAAATATTGAGATTGTTTTACAGGACGGCTTCGGATTATTAATAAGAGATGCAGCTGTCATTATCTTTGCGATTGTCGTAACCGTGTGGCTTGCGAAAGTATTTAAAGCGGATAAGGCTATCTCCATGCTTGTAGCTGTGGGAACTGGCGTGTGTGGGGCAGCTGCTATTGCTGCAGTCGCACCGATTTTAAAAGTGAAAGAGAAGGATACAGCGATGAGCGTAGGGATTATTGCGCTGCTGGGAACGGTTTTTGCCATTATCTATACGTTATTACGCCCGGTGCTGCCACTCACTGATATTGAATACGGGATGTGGGCAGGACTGAGTCTGCATGAAGTCGCACATGTGGCGCTTGCGGGAGAGCCGGCAGGGGAAGATGGTCTTGCAATGGCGCTTCTCGCAAAGCTGGGCAGAGTATTCTTACTGATCCCGCTGTGCTTTATTCTGATGTACTGGATGAACAGAAAGTCAGTGGAATCAGCTGAAGCAAAAGTCAGTTTCCCATGGTTTCTGATCGGGTTTTTACTGATGAGTATTGTAGGGACTTATGTGATTGGGCCGGTCATTCCGGTTTCAGATGAAGTGCTTGAATTTGTTTCAGGTCTCACAACATGGTTATTAACAGCTGCAATGGTCGGGCTAGGACTGAACGTGAGTCTGCAGGATATCCGCAGTCAGGCAATGAGACCATTTTTGATTATTTTATGCGTGTCAGTTGTACTTTCTGTGTGGACGTTTTTTGTTGTTTAAAAAATGAAAAAAGGTAGTAGTTGGAAACCCTGTTCGATACAATGGTATCAACAGGGTTTTTCTATGGGAGGGATTGTGATCGGAAGAAAAGTTTCAATCATATTAATTGGACTGGCTATAGTGGGAGTTCTGACATGGGGTGTGATTTATGCGCTGCATAGTAATTTAGAAGAAAGCATAGAGGGGAACGTGCTGGCTATTCACAATGTGAGCAGCGGCGAGGCTATAGCGATTACCGAGGATGATAATCTAATTGTTGCAGAAGTATATTAGAAGGGTTTGCTGGGATGGAGAAGCATTACCGGTCCAAGTGCAGCTCTTACAACGACTGAAAACGGTGAGCGGTTCGGTATCAGCAACTTTAATACAACGGCAGCAGGTGAATACGGCTTGCTTTTTGGCTACCGCCCACCCGGTTTAGCAACTGTTCGTTTTCAGGGAGATGGTTTGTTAATAGAAGTAAGCCCAGATCAGCATTTTTGGGTATTACCGATTGATCGTAACCGGCTGGAAGGTTTTACACCGGAACAATTCAGTGTGATCTATGAAGATGGAGAAGAAGTATTTTATCCTTTTGAATAATGAAGAGAGGAATGTTTAATGAATATACAGATGGAAGCAGCTGAAAAAATAACTGAATCTTTGAAAAATGATCCGTTAGTAAAAGCGGTGGTGCTAAAAGGGTCACTGGGAAGAAATGAAGGCGATGAATTCTCGGATGTAGATCTTTATTGCTTTGTTGACGGGGAAAAGATCGATAAGTTTTTACCAAGAAGAGTCGAACACCTGTCTGCTTACGGGTCAATGCTGTTCCATGAAAGTCTTTTTATTATTGCGCCGCAGGTCATCACGGTGTATGACAATCTGCTGCATGTGGACTTGTTTACAGTAACGGAAGAAACGTTTAAGACAACGGATTATTTTACTGTTTTATATGATCCGGAGAATCTCATGGAACAATTTAAAGACAAACAGCACCTCACATTATCTGCTGCAGAATTGGAAGAACAGGCATTTGATATAGGCTGGTTTTTATTTCAGTACCGGAAAGCCTGGAACAGAGGGAATGACATTTGGGCGATAGAAGCACTTCATTTGATGACGAAATATCTTGTGCGTGTGTTATTTCACCGTTATGCTCCTCACCGTGCCCAGCTTGGGATGAAAGATGCCATGCGGTCATTACCGGCAGAGCCGTTGAATGCACTGATCAATATGTTGGAACATATAACACCTCAAAATCATGAGCAGGCGATGAGGAAGACAGTTGTAATTCTGAAAACTGAGACTGTCTGGCTTAAAGAAACACTTGGTGAAGAGTCGGAGGCATTTCCGTTTATAGAGAAAATGATTGAAGTGCTTGATGGGGAGCGTGTGAATAGTTGAATGAAGTGACACTTGAACATTTTTCAAGGATCTATCAGAAGGATCTGACAAACTTTTATCTTACTAAAGAACAGGAGCAGTTTACGACATTACCTGCAGATCAACTGGACAGGTTAACGACAGAGCAGTTTCCTGTGGTGATCTTAGCTGAACAAAAAGCTGTTGGGTTTTTCGTCCTTGAACAATCCGGACGTTTGAAGAATTATACACCAAATGAATCGGCATGCCTGTTGGCTTCACTGTCTATAACGAAAGATCAACAGGGGAGGGGTTATGCAAAGCAGGCGATGGAGCTGCTGACTGAGTGGGTTAGAAAAGAGTTTCCTGCTTGCGATGAAATTGTGTTATCAGTCAACCTGAAAAATGATCCGGCATTCAGGCTGTACCTGAGTTCGGGTTTTGAAGACACAGGCAGAAGGGTTACCGGTCCGGTCGGGGAGCAGCGGGTGATGAGTCTTAAGTTGGAAAGTCAAACTTGAAAAATTTAATTATTATATATCTGGTATCGATAGCTGAAAAGTTCAATTTTACAGACTTAAATCATGTACTTGCCACTTTAAGTTAAAATTATTCAAGGAAAACTTTCGCCAAAAATGGAACCTTTCTTCTATTCATCCGTACATATAGTCAGAACAATCAAATTTTATCAGGGAGGCATACATAATGGAATTATTTGCTGCATTATCAATTATTATCCCGATTCTTGTGTTACTGGCAATTGCAGGGATAGTTGTATTTGTTTATTACAAAATCCGCTACCGTACAGCACGCTCGAATCAGGCACTGATTATCACAGGACCAAAGCTAGGTGATTCTGAAAAAGAAACGAACATCTTTACAGACAATGAAGGCCGGTCAATGAAGATCATCCGTGGTGGGGGCCACCTGCTGCGCATGCATCAGACAGCTACACCGGTTGAGCTGACGTCGTTCCAGTTGAAGCTGACAACGCCGCGCGTATATACGAATGGCGGAGTGCCAATTGTTGCTGACGCAGTAGCAATGGTAAAAGTTGCTGATACATTAAAGGGGATTGCAAACTATGCAGAGCAGTTCCTTGGAAAAAAATCTGAGGAATTGGAAGAGGAAATCGGAGAAGTACTGAGTGCAAATCTCCGGGCAATTTTATCTAAAATGACGGTTGAACAGATTAACGAAGACCGTGAATCATTTAACAAACAGGTAACTGAGGTTGCCCAGAAACAGCTGGATGATATGGGGTTCCGTATCACATCACTAGGGCTGACGGATCTTCGTGATGCTGACAGTGAGAATGGATACTTAGAAAACCTTGGACGTCCGCGAATTGCAGAGGTTCGAAAGCTGGCTGAAATTGCAGAAGCCAACTCTGAAAAAGAAACGCGGATCCAGCGTGCGAATTCTGATAAGGAAGCGAAAGAGCAGGAATATATGCGCCAGACTGAAATTGCTGCAGCACAGAAAAATAAAGACCTGAAAGATGCAGCGATTAAAGAAGAAACAGAACGTGCACGTGCGAAGTCAGAGCAGTCTTATACGCTCGAGAAGGCGAAGCTGGATAAAGAAGTTCAGCAGGAAGAATTAATGCTGATTTCGAAACGTAAAGAAGAAGAACTGCGCATCCAGCAGGTTGAACGTTCACGTCAGGTAGACATTGAAGAAGAAGAAAACAAGATCCGTAAAGCAAAATCTGATGCCGATTACTACACAGTTACACGTCAGGCGGAAGCAGATGCGCGTAAAGCGGAAATTGATGGAGAAGCAAAAGCGAAAATTCAGCGTGAAGCTGGTCTTGCCGAAGCGCAGGTTATATTAGAGCGTGGTAAGGCTGAGGCAGAATCAAGACGACTTCTGACTGAAGCAATTGCTGAACACGGCGAAGTCATCCTTGCTGAGAAGCTGATTGAGATGCTGCCGGTCTTTGCTGAAAAAGTAGCGAAGCCGATGGAAAACATTGATTCTGTTAAGATCCTTGATACAGGTGGCGGCAATGGAGTTTCCTCTTATGGTAAGAGTGTGACACAGACAATGATTGAGATTCAGGAACCACTGAAAGAGCTGACAGGTATTGATGTTTCTAAGCTGCTTTCTGATATGGTGAACCGCGGAAACACTCATACGGTTGTGACAAATCAGGATGAAAAACAGGCAGCTTCAGAGGCTGCACCAGCTAAAGAAACTAATGCGGCAAACAATAAACCATCAGCTCCAGAAGAGCCATCATCTTCTGAAGAATAAAAGCTTAAAGAGTGGTCTCCTCGTGAGGCTGCTCTTTTTTGTGTTTAGTTAAGAAGGTTCTCTTCTGACTTTTTTGAGATAAGAAATGACAGTTGTTTTCAAAGAAGCGTAGGAACCGACAGCCGCATAGCCATAAAACCATCCCATAAAAACACCGGCCAGAAGGCTTTCTCTATGACTAATAAAAATAGATATACATAATCCGAAAATAAGTGCGATGAATGGAATGGTGGGCTTAGAAGGTCTGATGATACTTTTAGTTATCTGAGTCAATAACATAACTACGGGTACTGCGATGACTGCATCCCAGAAGTTTGTCTGAATATCAGGGAACATATGCTATTCACAGCCTTTTTAACAGTAGTATGGAAAAGTGGCCGGTATTCTAAACATAGAAAAACCGCACTGCAGATCGTCAGCAGGCGGCGTTTACTGAGCCGGATGTTAAGACTTTTTTAAAGATAGCAACACCAGAACCGGTCCTGCAATCGGAATCCACGCAAGGCCTTTTCTTTGTGCATCCGGGTAAAATCGATGAATCGCATACACAGACAGCCACCATAAAATAAACCAATCAACAGTCATGACTGATACCAGGCTGGATTCCTGGAACGCTTCAGCGTACGAAGTGAAGGAAACACCTTGCAGGAGGGTAAGTAAATTGCCAAAAATGAAAATGAGCAAAAAGATCAGCCATACTTTTGAACGCAGGACGATCAGGAGCCACTTAGGTGTTCTCAATCCACGTTCAGCAGGGCGATCTCCATATGCAAACCATGGAAGCAGTGCAAAGGCACCGCCGGCAAAAGCTGCGAGTGAAAACGGCCAGGCCGGCCATTTCTGCTGGTCATTCCGTAATAATATAGTAAGAAAAATTAAAGGGAAGATACCTAACGAGTTAAAGACAGTCAGCACCAGCGGATCGATTGCTGCCCAATTTCCTGCAAAGACATTATCCAGTACAGGATCTGACCCTTCAGAACCCGGAGCAAAAAACACTGCATAAGCCAATAACAATAACCACACAATAAGAAATTTCACGTCATCACCTCTTTTTAATATCATACTTGAAAGAAGTGGAAACAAGCGAACCTTAATTATGTAAAGATTAAAAAAGTCGTCCACCTCAGCGAACGACTTTTTTCATTAACCGGCAATCATTCCGCCATCAATAATAAATTCAGATCCTGAAGAATAGCTTGACTCATCAGAAGCGAGATAGAGACATAATTTTGATACTTCCTCAGGCTCAGCTGTCCGCCCGAGAGGAATACCCTGAAGCATTTGCTCAAGAACCGCCTCGAGTTCAGGGGTTTGTGTCATAGGTGTTTTAATGATGCCAGGGTGAATGGAATTCACTCTGATTCCAAGTGATCCGAGCTCAACAGCCGCTGATTTTGTCATCCCGCGGACTGCAAATTTTGAAGCATTATAAGCGAGTGTCATGGGTTGTCCCACCATTCCTGAGATAGAAGAAATATTAACAATCGAACATCTCTCCGTCTTCTTCATTGAAGGGATGACTGACTTCATGCCTAAAAATACACCGACCTGATTGATCTCAATGACCTTTTTATAATTTTCGAGGCTCAGGCTTTCAAGCGGCTCCTGAATCACAATCCCTGCATTGTTGACAAGAATATTAATTGGTCCAAAATGTTCTTCAGTTTTCTCTACGACATGCTTCCATTCATCTTCACTCGTTACGTTGTGTTTTAAAAATATACAGTGGTCTCCAAGCGTTTCTGCTGTTTTTTCCCCTTCATCTGCCAGCACATCTGTGATTACGACCTTTGCTCCTTCTTTCACAAAAAGCTTTGCATGTGAAGCACCCATTCCTCGTGCCCCACCTGTAATCAGTGCTACCTTACCATCAAGACGACCCATATTGATACCTCCCATTTTTTATATGACAGCACATCTGCCTTAAATTGGGGTGTGCAGAAACGCTGCTCACTTATAGTATAATGAAGGTATAAGTTCTCTTTCTATAGGCCTTGTCATTGTTATTCTACAATCAAACTGAATTTGTTGAATAATTCTCAAGGAGGCTTTTTAATGTCAACCATATACCCGGATAGACGTGTCATGCGAACCCGTCTCAAGTTGAAAAGTTCGTTATTGGAAACGTTATCAAATCATTCGTTAAAAAATCTTACGGTTGCAAGCCTTTGTCGAAATGCAGGAGTGAACCGGACAACGTTTTATCATCATTACGACAGCCTTGATGACCTCATTCACCAGCTTTTAGATGACATGGTTGCTAAAGTCATAGAGGCATATCGTGAGCCATACACTCAATTAACTTCATTCCAGCTACAGGACCTCCACTTTTCAGAAATCACTTTGTTTCACTCAGTATTAAAAAATCAGGCTGCCTATACACAAGTGGTATTCTCTCCTTTTCTCGCTTTATTTCATCAAAAATTAAGTCTGGCAATTAAAGATGTCATGCTCTCTGACCTTTCTCAGCATGGTGATGTGGACCACGAATTGTATGCGGTTTATCACTCAATTGCGGTGACAGGATTATTAATCTACTGGATTCAGACAGGTTTTTTGCGATCTCCGGAAGAAATGGCTGATCAATTATTAATGATTGTACGTCACAGATCAGAACAACGTTTTAAAGTGAAAACAATCTTAAGTCCGCTACTGATAGATTTTAATAGAGTAAGAAATCCCTTTGGTGGTTAAAATTTCATTAAATACGATTAACCCAGATCATGCAGGTCGGGCTGGAAACGTCGAAAAAGATAAAAAGCTGTTCGGGTCCATTCTCAGACAGCTTTTTAGTATAATTGTATTAACATGAACAAAGCAGGGTGAAAAGATGATCATTAGAGAATTGAAAAAAGAGGACCTTCCCTCTTTAGACCGTATGATTGCGGCATGTCAGTTAAAACTGATTTCAAATGAAAAGATAGAAGATAAAGAATGGTTAATTGAAAAAGAAACCGAGCGTCTTTGTAAAGTTGCGCGAAGGATAATTGAATCGGATGAAGAAGTGATGTTTGTAGCAGTAGAGAACGATGAAGTGATTGGGTCCATTGCCTGTATGAGACCAGGGGAACTGATCACCTGTGGTCTGGAGCCGGAAGAAGGTGTGTTTGAAGTGGGCAGCATCTACATACATCCTGGACAACAACGAAAGGGAATCGGACGTAAGCTCCTGAACTACACGAAAGAATTTCTTTATCAAAGAGGTCAGTCTAAATTCTATTTGGATGCGGGCTTTGTCAGTTCACAAACTTATTGGAAGAAGCGGCTTGGAGAGCCGGATATCATATTAGAAAATTACTGGGGCGGTGGTTTTGATCATATGATCTGGATTGGAGAGGTAAAAAAATCCTCAGCTAGTATAAACAAGTGATTGCAAAATATTCAGAAACAATATAGAATCATAGAAATGGCTGTTGCTCTGTTATAGAGCAGCGGTCATTTTTACGTTTTTCTGTATGGTGTGTTTGATATGTCTTGAATATCAAAGGGTATTCTCTGCATTATGAAGAATGAGTATATATTCCACAAGTCTGGGGTTAAATGCAATGATCTTATTATTCTCAGCCATACTGCCTTACTTATTAGGCAGTTTTAACGGCGCTTATATCGTTACAAAACTTTTCAAAAAACAGGATATACGTACGCTGGAGAGCGGTAATGCAGGTGCAACAAACGCTGGGCGAGTACTTGGGAAAAAGGGGTTCCTGCTGACAGTTTTCATTGATGCTGTGAAAACCTGGATCGCCTTATGGATCATAACTATCTGGTTTGGCGGTTTAGAATGGGCCATATTTTCAGGGATCCTCTTTGTGCTGCTGGGTCATCTGTTTCCTTTATATTTACAATTTAAAGGCGGGAAAGGGATCGTAGTGTACTTGGCGGGTGCGCTGTGGCTTGAACCTTTAACGCTGGCAGCAGCTGCTATTGCGATGGGGTTATGTTATGGCTTTTCAAGACGTTATACCATTTCCGGATTTTTTGCGATTGCAATGGTTCCTGTTACATTATTTTTGTCTTATGGACTGACAATTGTTTCAGTGGGAATGAGCCTGGCATTTATTGCATTGCTTTTTGTACACAAGAAATGATGACTTGAAAAATCTGCCGTAAGCTGTCAGTGATCACTCCGGCAGATTCCTTTATAGTTATTCATCTCTCGCAATAATATACTTCAATCCTTCATAAGCGTTCTTATGAATCATCACATCTCTATCCAGCCCTGTCATGTTTACAGCCAGTGAAGGGGGAACGGCGACAATCATACATTCTGTACCAATCAGGCGAAGGCAGTCAATCAGTTTTTGAAATTGAACTGTTGTAGCATATTCTTCATCAAAATGAATTTTACTGACATTAATTAATGCATAATCAATCTGATGCATTGAACATTCCTGAAGGACTTCACCGACTAATAAATCAAAGCGGTCCTGATCAAAAGATCCAATTAACGGCAGAGCAATTGCATTATGCCATACCTTCATAATCGGAGTAGATAAATCTTTAATCAGCTTTTCTTTTGCGGCGTATTCCTCGGCCTTTGTCGTTACATCCATTAGCATGATGACGAACCCCTGGATTTCTCCTTCTGAACGAATCGGTGTGATCACAATATCAGTCACGACGATTTCTCTAATTGTAATTCTTGCCCGGTGTGTTTCGGTAATACGTGGCATGATCCTTTTCTGATAACCTGGTGTGCGATGAAAAAGATCCATATTTTTACCGATCATGTCACTGCTGCCTGAAAGCCCATAAAGCAAAGCGACTTCATCTAAAAGAATCGCAGCTTTCTTATTCATCCATTGGATATTATATGCAAGATCAGCTAGTAGAATGGTTTCTCCAATGCTGTCTAATGCCTGAAGCGGAGATATTGTCTCCGGTATTGTTCCATATGCAGTCATGACAATCTCCCCATCCTTATTGTATCGGATATATTATACGCTAAAGCCTCTCAAACTACTAAAGCAATTTCATTTTCAGCTATAAATCATTAGATAAAAGTCTTCATTAACCCTCTTCAAGAAGGATCTGAAAGTTCTGCTATATAATTATTCCATACATAATAGAAATCTCCTTCCTTCATTTCAAATATTCGTTAATTAATAAATGTCCACTTCTGACATGACAAAGCTGAATTTTCTATTCGTTGTTTTGGATAAGTAAGCGCTTTATTATTAAATTAACAACATCACTTATGCCTAAAATGATTTAAGGGGGAGAAAAAATGGCGGAAAATAAGTCAGGAGTAAGAGCAAAGGTTCAGAGATTTGGATCCTATTTAAGCGGTATGATTATGCCGAATATGGGTGCCTTCATCGCATGGGGGTTAATTACGGCATTATTTATACCGACAGGATGGCTGCCAAATGAAGATCTGGCGACAGTTGTCGGCCCAATGATTAACTACCTTCTACCATTGCTAATCGGTTTCACCGGCGGGCACATGATTTATGGTGTTCGGGGAGGAGTGCTTGGTGCCACAGCGACAATTGGTGCTATCGTCGGAACAGATATTCCGATGTTCCTCGGGGCAATGATTCTTGGACCGCTTGGTGGTTACCTGATCAAGCAGATTGATAAACTGTTTGAAGGTAAGGTAAAACAAGGTTTTGAAATGCTGATTAATAACTTTACTGCAGGTATACTTGGAGCAATCCTTACACTGATTGCCTATACGGGTGTTGGTCCTGTTGTTCAAGGGCTGAACCAGGTGATGGAAGCTGGTGTACAGGTCATTGTAAATGCTAATCTGTTACCGCTTGTAAGTATATTCGTTGAGCCGGCAAAAGTACTGTTCCTGAATAATGCAATTAACCATGGTGTGATTGGGCCTCTTGCGCTGGACCAGGCGGCAGAAGCTGGTAAGTCTATCTTGTTCATGGTCGAATCGAACCCTGGACCGGGTCTTGGAATCCTATTGGCTTATATGGTTTTTGGAAAGGGTATGGCGAAACTATCAGCATCGGGTGCTGGTGTCATCCACTTCCTTGGGGGAATTCATGAAATTTATTTCCCTTATATTCTGATGAAACCAATCCTGATTTTAGCAGCGATCCTTGGCGGAGCAACTGGTATTATGACATTCACACTGTTCGATGTAGGGCTTGTGGCAACACCATCACCAGGTAGTATTTTCGCTTATCTTGCAATGACGCCGCGTGGCGACTACATTGGTATGCTAGCCGGTGTATTTGCTTCTACAGCCGTTTCATTTGCATCAGCAGGGTTCCTGTTGAAATTTACAAAGTCAACTGAAGAAGACGATGCTCTGACAGAAGCTACTGAGCGTATGCAGGACATGAAAGGTAAAAAGAACCAGGGTACAACTTCTGTAACAAATGAGCCGGCTGCTGCTTCACTTGCAGGTCTTGAAAACGTACAAAAAGTAATTTTTGCCTGTGATGCCGGAATGGGATCAAGTGCAATGGGTGCTTCATTATTGAGAAATAAATTTAAAAAAGCTGACATTGATATTCCGGTTTCCAATTCGGCCATTAACCAGATCCCGGACGATGCTGATATCATTATCACCCACAAAGATTTAACGCAGCGTGCGGTGGACAAACGCCCAGATGCAAGACACATTTCTGTTGATAACTTTCTGGGTAGCCCGAAGTACGACGAGCTTGTTAATGAACTCAAGAAAAACGAATCTGCTTAACTTTTAAAAGGAGGTGCCTGGGCGTGTACATGACAGGAAGAGAACGTAAAATGCTTCATATTCTGCTGACCGCTCAGCACCAGTATACAACGCTTGCTGAGCTTGCGGAACATCTGCAAGTAAGTCAGCGGACCGTTCAAAGAGAACTTCAGAAGCTTGAAGATATATGCACTCAGTTCAACCTGAAACTTGATAAGCAGGCGGGTAGAGGCATGAAGCTGACAGGAGACAGCGCAGATTTCAATAAGCTGGAATCTGCGCTGCTCCAGGTTCCTTCATCAGAATTGGATCCCGGAGAAAGAAAAATTCTGTTGCTTCATTACCTGATGAAGCAGGATTCAGTTGTGAAGCTGGTTGAGTTGGCAAACGAGTTTCAACTTGCTACTGCTGCCCTCAGTCAGTTACTTGATGAACTGGAAGAATTCCTGAATCCTTATGGGGTAACCATTATCCGGAGAAGAGGGTATGGTATTGAGCTGTCAGGAGATGAAAAGTCGAAGCGGCGATCACTTGCAAACTTAATGATGGAGGAGCTTGAGAGCTCGTCCATTTATTCAATTCACGAAGGTCAGCTGTTCAATCAGCGGACGCTTGATCACCGTGTGTTTTCAATCGTGTCCAAAGAAGAGTTTGATCAGGTGGACCGGTTAATTAAAACTGAGATCGCCCAGCTTCCCTACCCACTGACAGATAGCGCTTACGTATCGTTGCTGCTGCATATATGCTTGTCCCTTGAGCGGATACGTGCTGGTTCAACGGTTGAACACAACGAGGAACTTCTCGATGATTTTAAGCAGTTGTCTGAATATGGAATTGCCCAAACGATTATCAGTGTGATTTCAGAAGCATTTAATCTTCAGATAGAAGAGCAGGAAACAGGCTATATTACGATTCATTTAAAAACAGCTAAAAGACGCTTTCAGGAACAGTTTGTTGATCAGCTGACTGACCCTGAACTTGCTGTGACAGTTCACCAGCTTGTGCGCGCCATTTCTGACAGAATGAATGTGAATTTAATAGATGATCCGGATCTGATAGAAGGCCTGATCGCACACATTGAACCTGGTATACAAAGGGCAAAAGAAAAAAATTATACGTATAACCCGCTGACTAAACGAATTAAAAAAGAATATCCAGTGCTGTTTGAAGCTGTCAGATCAGGTCTTTCAGAAGTGCTGCCGGCATATGAGTTTCCGGATGGTGAAATCGCTTTTCTGGCACTTCACTTCGGTTCAGCGCTCGAGGGTGTGACAGGTCCGGACTCTCTTAATGTTCTGGTCGTATGTGCGAGTGGGATTGGAACGTCAAAAATGATTGCAAGCAGATTAAATAAAGAATTTGATGAGTTTAAATCAATCACATTATCTGCAATCAGTGAAGTTGAAAAACACTTAGACAGGACCCACTTTGACCTTATTATTTCCACAGTTGGTTTAAGTGGTCTTGCAGAAGATTATCTGCTGGTTAATCCATTGCTTCCACAGCAGGATGCAGAAAGGATCAGAGCGGCAATTCAGACGATTAAGCCACTGAAAAAGCCTTCAGCAATGAAACAGAAACCGGATGATCCGGTTCCGTTTTTACACAGACTGAAGCTGATGAACCAGTATGCAACGGCTGTTGAGCAGGTGCTTAGACAGTTCAGGCTTGAGTCACTTGGAGATATTCGGAAATTCAAGCACGTTTTAACAAAGATTGATGACTCTCTTTATGAAGAAAACATTATTTCCGATAGAGGCGCAGTCCTGGAGAGTCTGAGTGCACGTGAAGATATTGGAGGTATGGGCATTCCGGACACCGGTCTTGCGCTTTATCACTGCCGGGACGGTGCAGTCAAACAACCGGTGTTCAGATTATATGACCTTGACCGTCCCCATACGTTAAAAGGGATGGACGGCGAGCCTACAGCAGTGAGCCGATTGATTTTAATGATTTCACCATCGGAAACTGATAACAGGGGTGCAGAAGTACTGAGTTCTATCAGTGGGAGTCTCGTTGAAGAAGAATATACGATGCATCTGGTCAGAAATGGCGATCAGCAGGAAGTCTTTCAGTTCCTGCAAAAAACATTAAATCAGTTTTATACAACAAAATCACATCAACTAATGGAGGGTTCATCATGAGTGAGATTTTTAAGAAAGAAAATATTTACCTGAACGAAAGTGTTTCAACTAAAAAAGAAGCCATCGAAAAAGCAGGCGCTGTATTAGCTGAAAAGGGTTATGTGGATGCCGACTACATCACAAGCATGCTTGAACGGGAAGAAATTTCAACGACATATATTGGCAATAAGATTGCGATTCCTCACGGCACAGAAGATTCAAAGAAGCTTGTAAAGCAATCTGGTATATCTGTTCTTCAACTGCCGGAAGGTGTCATGTTTGATGATAATGAAGTGAATATTGTTGTAGGTATTGCAGGAAAAGACGGAGAGCATCTTGAAATTCTTTCAAAAATTGCGATCGCATGTTCTGAAGAAGAAAATGTAGAGCGTCTGATCAATGCGAAATCAGAAGAGGAGATTATCGCTATTTTTGAGGAGGCAGAGTAATGAAAGCAGTACATTTTGGAGCGGGCAATATTGGACGCGGATTTATAGGCGCAATTCTCCAGCAGTCAGGATATGAAGTTACATTCATTGATGTGAATGATGAAGTGATCGACCGGTTGAATCAGGATGGAAAATACGAAGTCGTGCTCGCTGACGAAACGAAAGAATCTTTTGTTGTAAATGGCGTAAATGGCATTAACAGTAAAGAAAATCCTGTAGCAGCAGCTGCAGCTGTAGCTGAGGCAGATATCGTGACAGCTTCTGTCGGACCGCATGTACTACCCTTTATCGCACCGGTTATTGCAAAAGGGCTGAGTGAAAGACAAGCCGGTGTGAGCGTAAATGTAATCGCATGCGAAAATATGATTGGTGGCAGTGATCAACTGAAGGAAGAAGTGGAAAAACACCTCTCGCCTGAAGATGCAGAACGGGTTTTTGCGCAAGCAGGCTTCCCGAATTCAGCAGTCGACCGCATAGTTCCGATTCAGCACCATGACAATCCTTTAACGATAGAAGTGGAAAGATATTTTGAATGGGTCATTGAAACTACGGGATTGAAGGGAGAGCAGCCTGTATTAAAAGGTGCGCTCTTCGTGGAAAACCTTGTTCCATTTATCGAAAGAAAGCTGCTCACAGTGAATACAGGGCATGCTTCAATTGCTTATAACGGCTTGTTAAAAGGCTATAAAACGGTAAAAGAAGCGATGGATGATCCTGAAATGATCCATTTGCTTGAAGGTGTCCTGGAAGAAACAAGTATTTTTTTAACTGGAAAGTTTGATCTGGATAAAAGTGAACATCAGACTTACGTGAAAAAGATCATTGAGCGTTATCGAAATCCTTATATCTCAGACGGACTTGACCGTGTGGGCCGTGCACCACTGCGCAAACTGTCTGCGGGAGACCGTCTCACCTATCCGGCTGTTGGGCTAAGCAATCATGTGGAGCCGGTCAACCTCGAGAAGACGATTGCGGCTGCGCTTCGTTTCAATATTACTGAAGATCCCGAAGCGGTACAATTGCAGGAATGGATCAAACAGGATGGTCCAGCTGCTGCACTTGAGAAAGCCTCTGGTATTGAGGCAGGGAGTGAGATGAGTAACCGGATTATTGGTTATTATCAACAGTCAAATTAAACAAAAAGTGGGCCAGCATCCATCAGGAAGCTGGCCCGTTTTATGTTTATTGATCAATTTCGATCAAAGGTCCATTCAGCACCGTTGCGTTTTTCAGTCATCTCATACAATTTTTCAGCAATGTGATCTGGTGAAAAGTGTGTACCTTCTTTCACAAATCCATTGATGGTTAACGTGCCTGCATAAATATTTTCACTTTTAAGTTCCTGGTTTAGAGACAGCGCGAGTGCTCTGATCGCAGCTTTACCGACAGAAACTGAAGTGAACTTCTTCATTGGCTTAACTCCAAGCCCTCCACCTGTAAATAGAATTGAGCTTCCTTCTTCCATAAAAGACACTGCTGACTGAAAAGCAGTCAAAGCGCCAATCACATCCACTTGCAGATCACTTGCAAACTCGACCGGATCCATTTCAGATGGAAGTTCATTTCTAAAAGTAAAAGCGTTGTAAAGTAGCACATCGATGCGTCCGAATGTGTCATAGGTCATTTGAATTGCCTTTCGAATACTTTCATTTGCTAACGCATTTCCCTGTATCGCAATTGTTTCAATTCCCTCATCATTCAGTTGATCTGCGTACGATTTAATCTTCTCTTCATTACGCGCTACTAAAGCGACTGAGTATCCGCTTTGACCAAACTTCCTCGCAGCACTCAAACTGATTCCTGGTCCCGCACCGATAATACAAACTGCTTTACCCGCCATGGTGTTCATCTCCTTCAAATGTCGAAAAACGTATCTTTTTCTCTTAGTCTGAACTTAGCACCTGCTTAGGAATAGAGCAATTTTAAGTGTGTCATGACTCGGTTTAACAGATGATCAATTCGTGCAGTTCGCGTTGACGAACAGAATTTCTTGACATATAATTAAATAACAGAATATTTTGTTAATTAATGCAGCGCTCATTCTTAGCCCAAATCGAAAGGAGAGGAAAATGTGGTACAGGGCACTCCGGGAATGAAAAAATCGTCAACAGGTCTTCAGGAAAATGTGGGAGGGTTACTGGCATACTTAGTAGGGTTTATTAGCGGGATCGTGCTACTGATTGTTGAAAAAGAAAATGAGACAATCAGGTTCCATGCCATGCAGTCAGTGATCGTATTTGGTGCGCTTTTCGTTCTAAGTATTGTGATCAACTTTATACCGGTCATCGGCTTTATCATCAGTCTGCTGATCGGACCTGTTGCACTCGTATTATGGCTGTTATTAATGTTCAAAGCGTATCAGGGTGAACGCTATCACTTGCCGATGGCGGGGAAGATGGCGAAAGATCAACTAAGAAAAATGCATTAACAACACTTTGTGATATCAGTCACTAAATACAATATTCATGATCAAAAGCTGGCCTATTTCAATTGGAGGTCAGCTTTTTATATTTGTTATTTCACTATTGCCCGGATCGGAAAATACATATCGCGAATAAAGACCTGTGTTAAAATAAGATAAAAGTATGATGACGGAGAAGGGTTGTCTATGGAAGATGAACAGCTTCTGAAACAGGATCTGGTTTTGTCGCAAGAGAAAATTGCAGGAGTTCAAAAGTATTTATTAAAAAAATATCCTGAAGCATCGCCTAAAAAGCGTGCCGCTCTCTTGTCACAAACGCTGCATCAGATGATTGCACGTTCACTTCCTGATTTTGAGGAAGCAGAAAACGCACGCCTGACACTATTTGAAAAGATGATCACTTCTGGCGAAATGAAGCTTAGTAAGTATGACTTAGTTGAAGTCTCGGTTGACCACATATCAAAAGCCCGGCTTGTGGAATGGATGGAGCAGCAGGATATCGATACGCGTCTTGCTGACCGGTTTTACCCGGAAGAAGCAGATGTCTTACATGAAAGTACAGATGATAAGACACGCACGATTAAAAAACCGTTCTTACTCAGCACTGCTATATTCGCCGCTGTGTTCCTTTTACTTTATACTTCGCTAATCAATAAAAACACAGATTCAGTAAGCGATCCTGTGAATCGTGACTATATACAGGTTGAGCCGGTTTATAATGGTCCGGCTAACGAATTACCTGAAGATATGCAATTTACAATAATTGATCAGGACGCCCTGACATTATGGCTCTCTGAAAGAAATTCTCTACTGGCAGAAGAACAATATTTTACTGCCATCTATGAAGCCGCCTACGATTTTAATATTCATCCCTATCTGCTGTTTGCCATTACAGGTCAGGAGCAGGGGTTTGTATCCAAAGATCATCCAGAGGCTGAAGAAATAGCAAATAATCCATTTAACGTGTTTCATAGCTGGGAAGACTTCAACTCAACCATTGAAGAGTCTTCAGAAATTGCGGCAAGAACTGTAGTCAACTTGAGTGAGGGCAGACCTGATGGACACGATCCAATCCGGTGGATCAATAGAAAGTACGCAGAGGACCCGAACTGGTGGAAGGGTGTTCGTGCAATATTTGACCAGATTGAGAATGAAGTGCCTGTAGATAAATAATGACTATTTTAATTTTAAAAATGTAGTAAAATAGTAATATAATAGACCGAAAATAAAGGTAAGAGAAGCTTTTCCGGGGAGTGGTCAGGATGAAAACGGACGTATTAAAAAGAAACAATGTTCATATTCAGGGTAGCGGAAAGCAGGCTTTACTGTTTGCGCATGGCTTTGGCAGCAGTCAAAATGCCTGGGCTCAAGTCGTAAAAGCATTTGAAGCTGACTATCAAATCATTACGTTTGATTATGTGGGGTCCGGTCATTCTGATAAGCAGGCTTATTCATCTGACCGCTATGATTCTTTAGCAGGCTATGCTGAAGATGTGATCGAGATTTGTGAAGCATTAAAACTAAAAGAAGTGATTTTCGTTGGTCACTCTGTCAGCGGCATGATCGGAACGATAGCTGCTGCTAAAAAGCCGAATCTATTTAAGCAGATGATGATGATTGCAGCTTCTGCAAGATATTTGAATGATGATGGATACCATGGCGGATTTGAAGAAGAAAGTATTTCCGGCATGCTGAATATGATGGAAAAGAATTTTAACGAGTGGGCAAAGTATCTGGCACCGACAGCTTCTAAAAATGAAGATCGTCCTGAATTAGCGAAAGGTTTTGAGAAAGAGCTTTTATCTAATGATCAAACGATTGCAAGGGAGTTTGCAGAGGCAACATTTCTTGTCGATATGCGGGAGAAATTGGCACATTTAAATGTGCCTGTGGTTGTCATGCAGCCGAGCGATGATACGATTGTGCCTCATGAAGCAGCACTTTACCTTGTGAACCAGTTTCCGGATAGTGAATTGGTTGTGCTTAGGGCAACAGGTCACAACCCTCATATCAGTCATCCGGAAGAAGTGATAAAATATATAAAGAAATATATTGCAGTAGAAGCGGTATAACTCAGGGGGGATGAGCATGGACACGCAGCTTTACTATGCCCCGTGCGGATTTATCATGACAGAGCCCGATGGAAGAATCATCGAAGCAAATGAAATGATCAGTGGTCTGATAGGAGAGAGAAGCAGTGAATTGAAGCAGCGGCATATCACGTCACTATTAACACTGCCTTCAAAGTTATATTTCCAAACGTATTTTTCTCCGGTTATTTCAATGTATAAAAAGGTTGATGAAATGTATCTGACACTGGAGACATCTGAGGGTCCTGTGCCTGTGTTGATGAATGCGCAGGAGAGGGATGGACAGTATGAATACATTTTCGTGAAAATGAAAACGCGTGATGAATTCGAAAACGGTTTGATTTCAGCTAAACTGCAGGTAGAGAAAATTCTCGAAGACACTGACAACGCAAATGGAGAGCTGCAGAAACTGCTGTCTGAACTTGAATCTAAAAGAGAAGAAATTATTGAAGCGAATAAAAGGCTTGAAGATCTTGCAATGATTGATCCTTTAACAAGTGTGAAAAACAGACGTTATTATGAAGAAACGCTGTCTGCATTTTTGGAAAAATTTCATTCGGAATCATTTATTTTCTCTTATTTAATAATAGACATTGATCATTTTAAAAAAGTGAATGATGAATTTGGACATCCGGTCGGAGATCAGGTATTACAGGATCTTGCCTGGAAGCTTGAACAAGAAGTCAGGAAAGATGATGTACTTGTCCGATTTGGAGGCGAGGAATTCGTTATCCTTTTGTCAGGCATCAGTGAAAAACTGGCGGTAAAAATAGCTGACAGAATGCGTCAGAATATCGAAAGCAGTGATTGGCCACACAGTCCAATTACAATTTCAATCGGTGTTTCCGGTGCGAAAGAAATGGACACTAAAGAGTCGATATTCAAGCGTGCAGATGAAGCGTTGTACTATTCAAAAGGAAATGGAAGAAATCAGGTAACACTCAGATAAATAAGGATGACAAAAGAAAGCAGGGAAGTAATCTTGCTTTCTTTTTGTTTCTAAAATATAATTAGTTACATAAAGTAACTGAAGGGCAGGTGTTTATTATATGAGTTTTCATCATTCTCCCGCAACTTTTGTAGAAGAAGTAGCGATTAATGTAACAAATCTCGAACGTGCAAAAAATTTTTATGTAACCATTTTAGGGTTTAGCGTCCTGACGAAGGACAAAAATGAGGTGCAATTAACTGCAGATGGAAAAACATCATTATTGAAACTGATCGAGCCGGAAGGTGTTCAGCCAAGGCAGCCACGTACAACAGGACTGTATCATTTTGCTATTTTATTACCATCACGTGCGGATCTGGCTTCGATCATTGAACATTTGGCTGCTCATGACATACAACTGGGTGCATCTGACCATCTAGTAAGCGAAGCGCTTTATTTCAATGATCCTGATGGAAACGGGATTGAAGTTTACCGGGACCGCGCAAAGGAAGAATGGAACTGGCATAATCAAGAAGTGAAAATGACTGTTGATCCGCTTGATTTTGAAGAGGTTATGGCTGTGCCCCATGACGCATGGATAAAGCTCCCTGAAGAAACAAAAATGGGTCATATTCATCTACATGTATCTGATTTGTCTGAAGCAGAAGATTTTTATGGGAAACTTGGATTTGAAGCAGTTTGCCGCTATGGTCAGCAGGCACTGTTTATTTCAACAGAAGGTTACCACCATCATATTGGCTTAAATATCTGGAATGGTGCAGGAGCTCCGGCGCCATCTGAAAAAGCAGCCGGGCTTGTACAATATACACTTGTATTCCCGAATGAGGAAACCCTGTTACAGGCAGCTGAAAAAACAGGTGCAGCACAAGTTGCAGGTGGATGGTTTATTAAAGACCCTTCTCAAAACGGAATATTCCTAAAAACAGCTTCTGAATGAGGCTGTTTTTTCGTTCTATGTACAATGTATAATAGAGGAAAAGTGCAGGTGGGATATTGATGACTAAGATCTGTTGGACAGAATTCACACATAACAATGACGCTTACCAACTTGCATCCATTGATGGAAAAGTGTGTTATATCGGCGGACCTGAAGAAGGGTATGCAGCGCTTGAGAAATGGGCTGGGAAATTCTATCCGGGTGCCATCCTGGTTGAAAGTTCTCAGGAAATGCATCCTTTTACAAATGAGTTTCGTGCATATTTTACTGAGGGTAAGAAATCATTCGACATGCCGATTGAGCCCAAAGGAACGCCTTTTCAGCAGGAAGTCTGGCAGGCCCTGCTTGAAATTCCTTATGGTGAAACGAGAACGTATGCTGATATTGCAGAGAGAGTGGGCAGACCAAAAGCATTTCGTGCAGTTGGAACAGCAATTGGGGCTAACCCGTTACTGATTGTTGTCCCTTGCCACAGGGTGATTGCAAAAGGAGGCGGTCTTGGCGGATTCAGTGCAGGTCTGGATGTAAAAAGAGTGCTTCATCAGGTAGAGGGAATTCAATTGAAAGCATAAGAAAAAGCTGGCCGCGGCCAGCTTTTTTTATTTCTTATTTGCAGCTTTCAAAATGAGGCTTAACAGGAATACAAAGATAACTGCGCCGATAAATGCCGGGACAATCGCAATTCCTGCAAGTGTTGGTCCGAAACTGCCTAATAATTCTCCACCGATCCACGAACCGATGATCCCGGCGATAATGTTACCAATGCAGCCCATTGGCACGTCCTTACCAAGGATCATTCCTGCGAGCCAACCGATTAGTCCACCTACGATTAAGTATAAAATAAAACCCATAATAATTTCTCCTTTCAGTGACATATTCTTTTTTATACATACCCTTTTGCTGAAAAGAATATGTATAGGGTGATAAAATCATTCATACTGTCCTGGTGGTTGTCCGAGGTGCTCACATATACGTTCTGAAATCGTCTGTGTTACGATAGATTAAATAAGAACTTTAAAAGAGGAGCTTCAGGATGAAAGAATTAACGGCAGATCAATTTTATTTAGTTGAACCTCTTTTGACGGACGAAGGCTCTGTTGAAGTCAGGGCAGTCATTGAGGGAGTAAATAGAGGCAGGGTATTTGTAGATCAGGTGCACGATCCTGTATCTGCTGTGGTCTGGCTTGGTAATATGGATGGGATTTTTGTGCTTGGTGAAGAGAAAAATCCTCTGTTTACTACAAAACTGAGAGAATGTATTGATATGATCATTGGTCCTTCAGCAATTGCGACAGGCATACATGAAGCTGAGGTATTATCTTATCATCCTAATTGGGATTTGGTGCTTGATGATGTATTTGGAGACCGCACGAATGAGAAATGGGAGCAGTTCATTTACCGCTATCCATCTGTCCTTCATGAAAATCCTGAGTGTCCGGAGGGCTTCAGAATTGTGCCGCTTGAAAAGGGATTGGTTCAGGCAAGTGATTTCAGCCGGAGATTAATTCGTGAAAAAATTGATTTGTTTTGGTCTTCAGAGCAGGACTTTTTTGAAAATGGAATCGGTTTATGTGTCATGAAAGACAAAGAGGTTGCGACGATTTGCATGACAGGATTCAGGGCAGGAAATGTTCATGTAATGGATATTGAAACGTATAAATCTTTTAAAAAGAGAGGGCTTGGTACTGCTGCAGCAAAAGCTTTTGTAAAAACGTGCCATGCAGAAGACGGTGTACCTTACTGGGATTGTGCTGCGGATAATGTGGCATCAGTGAGAACTGCTGAAAAAGCAGGTTTTCTACTCCAGGGGATCTACAGAGGCATTGCCTTTGAGTTTGATCCAAAAAGAGTGTTTCAAATGAATACAAGGCAACAGTAAAAAGAACTGCTTCCTTGCGAAGCAGTTCTTTTTAGATCTGGCAATTTACCATTGCTGATAATAATAAGGGTATCCTCCATAATAACCGCCGTACTGTGGGAAAAGCGTGTTAGCCAGCAGTCCGCCTGCCAACCCGCCCAAAAAAGGTACTCCCCAGTATGGACGGGGACGCTGATAGTAATTCGGTCTTCCATAAGGGCGTGGACGTGGTCTGCCGTAATAATTTCTTTCTTCCATAGCCATGCGCTCAAAGTCAGCAGGGTGTATAAAATGCGGATTCATGGTTATCCTCCTCAAGTAGAATTCTCTATATCATACGCGGAGGAGAGGTTAAGGCATGGGTGATTATCATGAATCATTCAAATAAAAAAACCGTGCGTCTGCACGGTTGAAATTATGAAGCTAAATAGATGATGCCAAAACCAATTGCCGTTGTGATTAAAAAACTGAGGTTGCCGAGCCATAGCATGCTTTTTGAAGCGCCTGCTTTTTGTATATATGCTTTTACATAGTCTGTCATAACCCAAAAGAAAAATAGAAACGAAATCGCAAAGATTTTCGGTTTAGGAGTTTCATTTAAAATCAGGTAATAGCCTAGGACGCCAGCTAGAATAAGTCCGACATTCATCATGATAAAGTGTTTTGTGTTTTTCACTCCGTATATCCTTTCGTCTGACCGTCATACTGAAAACGGATTGCTGAGATATAATTATACGCCTGAAATTGGATGATAACAAGATGCTTATGAAATGTCTGTACAGGACGAAATACTCTGTTGCGAAAGTGTTCAAAAATAGCAATCTATTTGAAGTGAATAAAAATATTTGAGAAATTAAAGCGCTTGTATAGGTAAGTCTTTGGAAGAGGTGTATAATAGTCATCATGTTTCGACTATCGAAGAAATGAGAGGCTTGATCAATATGAATACACTTTCCGGGTCAAAACGGACCCGTCTTGCATTAATGCTCGGGGCACTTGGCGCAATGGGTCCCTTAACCATTGATATGTATCTGCCAGCTTTTCCAACGATTGCTGCAGATTTGATGACGAGCGCTTCATCTGTACAGCTCAGCTTAACTGCATGTTTGCTGGGACTCGGTTTAGGTCAGTTAATGAATGGACCGTTAAGTGATGTGCACGGCAGAAAAAAACCGCTTGTCATTGCACTGATCGCTTATGCAATTGCTTCATTTGCCATTGCATTTTCACCAAATATTTACGTTTTAATTGGATTGCGTTTCCTGCAGGGTTTTTCTGCTTCGGCGGGGATCGTGATTTCCCGTGCGATTGTCAGAGATTCATACAGTGGAAGGGAACTGACCAAGTTTTTTGCACTGTTGATGCTGATTAGTAATCTTGCCCCAATACTGGCACCGATTGTTGGCAGTACCATTTTGCTTTTTACAGATTGGAATGGTGTTTTTATCGTTCTGGGCATCGTGGGAATTCTGCTTTTCGCACTGATTACACTGCGTCTGGAAGAAACATTGCCAGAACAATCACGAGTGCCGAATAATATTGGAGAAACGGTGAAAAACTTTAAATCTCTGATTACGAATCAGCAATTCCTGGGTTATTCACTAGCTCAGGGCTTTATGATTGCTGGTGTATTCGCCTATGTTTCAGGTACACCATTTGTTTACCAGAATATTTATGGTTTTTCAGAGCAGGAATTCAGTTATCTGTTTGGGTTAAATGGAATAGGTCTGATTATTGGAACACAGTCTGTCGGACGTCTCTCCCATAGAATTTCAGAACGGCAATTTTTGCTTTATGGATTATCACAGGCTGTCACAGCTGGGGCCGTTTTGACGATTACTGTACTGTTAGATGGTCCATTTTTCTTTGTTGCGCTGCCACTGTTTTTCTTTGTCATGTCAATCGGAATGGTTGCGACCGCATCATTTTCTCTGGCGATGCAAACACAGGGGCATATTGCCGGAAGTGCTTCTGCATTTCTTGGAATGCTGCCGCTTGTGCTGGGTTCTCTCACTGCACCACTTGTTGGGATTGCGGGGGAATACTCCGCTGTGCCAATGGGGCTGATTATTTTAAGTGCAAGTATCCTGGCACTCGTTGCATACTTTGGCCTGGCTCGTCGTGCAGAGAAGAAAGCGGATGAATTGTTTAGAGAAAGCTAATAAATTCAAAGTGCACTTGTATGAAATAATTGAAACACCAGCCTCCTATCATTCAGGGAGCTGGTGTTTCTTTAGTTCGCATAATTCATGTACGTTTCCAAAAGGGTCTTTAAAAGCTGCGTATCGACTGAAATCATTTTCATTCGGTACAACGTGTAAAAATTGCACGCCTTTAGATTGTAATATCTTCATTTCCCGTTCGATATTATCCGTTTCAAAAACGAACACTGTTCTGGCTTCTCTTGAGTAATCACCGGGAGAAGTGTTACGGTTTGCTAAATAGAAATGTACTTTTGTTCCCTCGGTACGCATTTCCAGATGATAGTTGTCTTCTTTTATAAAGCTCCAGCTTAATAAATCACTGTAATACGTCTTGGCTATCTCAAAGTCAGTGACGAAAATCGTCAGCATATGCAGTTTCATGATGTCACCTTGCTTTTGCGTGCAGCATTACGTACAGTAGCAAAAGTGATCATTGCAACCAGGAATAAAATTGTATTGATTGTCATGACTAAACCGCTGAATTCGCCATCAAAGGCAGTCTGGTTGATTAGGAAAGAAAAATGCATCAGCGTGATAATCACGATCATGAGGTTAACCGCTTTCATATACTCAGATCCTCTCTTTTTAACATATTGATAGTGTAGCATGAAGGATGGGTCTTTTGTCATTAAGCTTGCAAGGTATACCTTTGAACTCACAAACAATCCCGCTATAGGCGTTTACCTTCTATAATCAAGTGAAATATTGGTAATAAGGAGTGTGACAAAATGAAAAAAACAGCTTTATTACTAATAGATATGATGAATCATATGGAGTTCGAAGGTGGGGACGACCTGCTTAAAAACTCGATTCCGATGGTTGAGCGGCTAAAAGAATTAAAGAAACGTGCCAAAAAGAAAGGGCTGCCCGTCATTTATGTGAACGATCATTTCAACCACTGGCAGGATAATACGGATGCAGTCGTAGAGGAATGCAGAGAATCCAAAGGGAAACCGGTTGTTGAAGAAATACTGCCTGAAGATAATGATTATTTCATTATCAAACCGAAGCATTCAGGATTTTTTGGCACCCAGCTGGACATTCTCTTAAAACAGCTTAATGTTGAACGCTTAATTATCACCGGTGTGGCGACTGATATATGTGTACTCTTCACAGCAAATGATGCACATATGCGGGAATATGAGATCTGCGTGCCTGAGGATTGTTCAGCGGCAGAATCAAAGGAAGCGCATGACAGTGCAATGAGAATCATTAAACAATCGTTAAATGCTGATATACAGATTGCTGAAAAGATATCACTTTAAGAGTGAAAGAAGGAGTATCAGCAAAAGAAGAGAACGGCTGCAGCGGGTGAAACAGCAGAACGATTAAAGAGTCTTCCGGGATCGGATTGAAGTGATATGTGTTCATGTTACTCATTATTGCTGCGGCTATTTATCAGTTAGAAAATGCGATCGCCCATAAAACGGACGACCGCATTTTACCACTCTAGTATACCCTTCAAATCTTCATAAACTGCATCAGGCTTTAACTGTAATTCCTCTACAGGAAGTCCGTTTCTATTAATCCACGCCGTATGAAATCCAAAACTCTTTGCGCCGGATATATCCCAGCCGTTTGACGACATGAATAAGACTTCTTCACGCTTAACGCCGGCTTTCTCAAGTGCATATGCATAAGCTGCCGGTGCCGGCTTATATTGTTTGATCTCATCTGCACTGATGACATCCGAAAATAATGGCTCCAGCCCTGAAAATTGGATCAGAGGATGAAGCATATTTTCCGAGCCGTTTGAAAAAACGATCAATTCATTACCCTGTAATTGCTTTAAGACTTCTTCTGTTTCATCGTAATGCTTTAACTGACGATAGCTCTCGAGCATGTGCTCAATTTGATCTTCATCAATAGACTGATCATTCTCTTTCACAGCGTAAACCAGTGAATCCCGTGTCACCTGGTCAAACGGTTTGTAGCGCCCCATTACCTGCCTTAAAATAAAATACTCCACTTGTTTCTTGCGCCACGTCTGACTGATGGCTTCCCCTTTATCGGGATAAAGAGAATTAAGCTCTTTCATCACTGAATGAACGTCGAATAACGTCCCATATGCATCAAATATGTATGCTTTAATGGTTGGCATCTGCCTCATCTCCTTAGCGGATGTTTTCCCTTTTTTTATACTAAAATAACCCAAAAGTCCTGTAACTTTTATGAAAGTCAGTCGTCTGATTAAATAAGAAAAATTTTCAAGGAGAACTATACATCATGAGAAAACCGGTCATCATCGCACTCGTTCTGTTTTTTGGTCTGGCAGGGATGATTTTTGCATCCAACCAATTTGAAAAAAGTTATGCAGCTACTGTTCAGTATTGGGATGAAGAAAAGCAGTTATATGGAGAAGAGTCTATGGTGTTAAATGACGAAGAACAAAAGGAGCTTAGAGAGGTGCTGAATAGCTCAGACTATCAGTCGCGTCAGTCTGAGATGGCAGTTGTTGCCGATGTAAAGCTTACATTTACATATGAGGATAATCGGCGCGAAAGTATTTATCTGTGGAAAGAAAGCGGGCAGTATTCAAGATTTACCAGCTCTGAGAAAGACGGCACTTTTACTTTGAAGAATTCTAATGCAAAAAAGACAATTGGAGAAATCTTATCACGCTGGGAGTGAGAAGGTGTGACAGCAGCTCAAAAAGGAATGATTGCGATTGGACTGACGATTTTGTCCGGATTATTTGCATTAAAGGGCCTTAGTTTGAGTCAGTCACTTGATGATAGAGACGGTGCAGGTACAGGTGTTTATTTTTTGTTTTTCGAAATAAATGACCGGGTCTCCTGGGGCAACGTCATGGGGTATGCTTACGGTTTTTGGACTGCGAGCCTTATCCTATTCATTACAGCAAGCCTGTTTGTGAAAAGTATCAGAGTAAAAAAATTAACATTACACGAAAGAAAATCCTGAATCACTCCGATTCAGGATTTTCTTCTTTGTATTTTCGGTTCCAGAAATTCATCGCAATTGCTGCGAATAAATCACCAATAATGGTGAATAAAGCTGCCATTTAAAAACCTCCAATAAAATTAAACCATTCCTTCTTCATCATCATCAGACTGCTTTTCAGCATACTGCCAAAGAAAATAGATAATCCATGCTGCAATTACTGGTGACATCGCAAGCAGACTTCTGCTTTCAGGTAATATGTAAAGCAATATGACACTAATAATAAACGTCGGGAGTACGAGCATTAGATATTTCACTTTAGGATCCATCATCATGTTTCCTCCTCTTGAGTAAATTTATTATAACATTTTGACAATTAGAATGCGAATCAGGGTTGTGAGAAAGTGTATTAGCGAATGACTTTTTAAAAGAAGATATTCAGTCCTTGTTTCAATGGTTTGAGAACTTATATTTCTGTTTGAGTACTAGTAACACTGTCGAGCAAAGAATATAATGACATCGCTTATTCTCTTAAAGGGGAACAATAGAAGAGAATTATCTGTTATATTTTAAGTAAAAATGGAGGTAATTATGCAACAGTCAGTCGAACGATTATTTTCGCACAAACTGCTTACAGTGGCTGCATCAAGATTTGGTGCAGACGCCACTGAAGCTAAAAATCTGAATGGTTTTGAGAATTATGTTTATGAAGTGTCTAAAAATGGGGTCCCTTATGTACTCAGACTCACTCATTCGTCACACCGCACGAAAACTGAAGTGGAAAGTGAACTGTTATGGATTAATGATCTGCATAAAAGAGGGATCAATGTATCACTCGTGAACAAGTCTGAGCAAGGTGAACTCGTGGAAGTGATTCAAGCTGAGGATACGTTCTTTTATGCCTGTCTTTTTAACAAAGCGCCCGGTTCACCCGTGAAATTGAATGATCCGGTATTCGATGTTCCGCTTTTTGAAAAATGGGGAGAGATAACGGGAGAGTTACATACTGCAGCAAGAGGTTTTGATACTGCCCAAATTGATCGTCCTCACTGGTATGAAGATGATTTGATTGAGCTTGATCAATACTTATCTGCAGAAGATGAACTGATTATACAGGGGAACCGTGAACTTGTTGGCCGCATCCGTCAATTACCGGATGATCAACGCATATATGGGCTGATACATTCTGATATCCATATGGGCAATTTTTTTGCTCATGAGGGTGAGATTCACCTTTTCGACTTTGATGACTCAATGTACTTTCATTATGTTAGTGACATTGCAATCCCGCTTTATTATATGTCTTTATGGAAAAATAGAGAGCTTTCGCTTGAAGAGCGTTCCGCACAGGGTAGAGTATTCCTGAAATCTTTCCTAAAGGGCTATCTTCGCAAAAGTGATCTTGATCAGGAATGGCTGCAGAAGGTTCCGCTGTTTTTGAAAATGAGAGATTATACACTCTACGGCGTATTTCATAAACAGGTGGATCTTGAAAACGCGAGTGAACGGGAGCGTGCCCTTGTTGAGAGCTTACGTGAGCGTTTATTAAATGGAGAGCCAATTGTAGACCTGAATTACGAGAGTATTTATAAAGAATTAAGTCAGGAAGCCTGAAATTCCCTCAACAGTTAAAGAATAATTCTCCTCAGGAAGGGTATGGTTACTAACAGATTATACATATCTGACAGGAGGAGATTTTTAGTGAACAGAGGAGTTTGGACTTCATTATCTGCCATTGGGGTTGCCCAGGCATTAAAAATTGTAACGCACAAAAAATTGACTGGTAAATGGGAGCTGAAACCGCTTGTGCAGACAGGCGGGATGCCAAGTTCTCACTCAGCCGGCGTAGCCTCACTGGCAGCGTACGTGGCTGCAAACCGTGGGACAAGGCATATTGAAACAGCCTTAGCAATCGTATTCGGAACCATTGTAATGTATGATGCCCAGGGCGTCCGCAGACATACTGGTGAGATTGCACGCCTTGTAAATGACCTTGAAGATCATTTCGAAATTATTTCAGATGATTATCCAAGCCTTCAGTTTGAAAAGCGCGATAAAGAATTAAAGGAATTATTGGGTCACCAGCCGTTAGAAGTACTGGCAGGAGGAATTTTCGGCATTCTTTACGGTATTGCCTCAGCAAAACTTGAGGATCGAAAGTATGAAACAGATCAGCCGCAACCTATGATTGCTAAAGACTTTAAAGGTGAATAAAGATATCCGCAGCTTATACTGGCTGCGGATTTTTTTAGGTAGCCGCATCCAGCTGGTGTGGTTCACGTTTGTAAAGTGCTTAGTGACGGTCATATGAGCACAGTTGACTGCAGGATACACCCGGAATGACGGGAGTGTTCCGTCCGTCGATGGTCTTATTACTTAAAATGACTGTTTTATAAGAGCATACTCGGCAGTTCGATCACTCAATATGTGCTGGGTTTTTAAAATAAGCTTGCATTGAAATCGATTTTTCCATTACTATCAGTTATGTGAAAACAAAAGGATGGATCATATGAATGACAACCAATATTTCCTGAACGATTCCCCGGGCTATAAGTTGTTTCATGCTTCAAGGCTGATGAACAGCCGTTTGAATCGCAACTTCAAAGAAAATGGGTTCAATCTGACATATGAACAGTGGCAGATTTTAAGTCGACTATATGAGCGTGATGGTCAGACGCAAAACGATCTGGCTACACAAAATGAAAGAGATCAGGCGAGCGTGTCGAGACTGATTGATAACCTTATTAAGCGTGATTATGTCAAAAGGGAAGTCTATCATTTAGACCGACGGGTAAATAAAATCTCGCTTACAGATGAAGCAAAGCGTGTGAGAAAAGAGCTTGAATTACTTGCACAAAAAACCATTGACCAGGCATCCGAAGGACTATCAGAAGAAGAACTGGCGCTGACATTGAAGGCGCTTGATAAAATCAGATCAAATTTAGAATAATCTTTTTTGCGTCAAATACTTGTAAGAACAAGTTTATTCCAGCGTGCGGATAAGTCTAAATGGTATTTGTGAAAGAATATAAGTAGTGAAAAGCTCTTCTGTTTTGTGCAGGAGAGCTTTTTTGGTTGTGTAGTGGAGCAGGTGACAAAACTTGTGAGCTGAGGCGGTGATTTTGTGAGTTCAGCACCTTTTTTTGTGAGTTGGCAGGCGCAATTTGCAAGCTCATCAGCTATGTTTGTGAGCTTCGTATCAAAAGGCCCGGCTGCTCTCCATAAAAGAATCCACACCCCAACTCTGTTATACTAATTAAAATCTTTCAAAGCTAAAGGAGCGAGTACATATGAAAACAGCATTGGTAACAGGTGCAAATTCCGGTATGGGGCTCACGACGACAATTGAACTGGTGAAACAGGGATATCACGTAGTCATGGTGTGCAGAAATACGCGTCGCGGGAAAGTCGCATGGATCTCGGCAAAAGAACAGACGCGTTCAGAAGAGTTAACGTTAATGCAGTGTGACCTGGGTTCTATTGAAAGCATCAGAAACTTTGCAGAGGAGTTCAAAAAGAAATTTTCCAAACTGGATGTACTGATTAATAATGCAGGTGTGGTTTCATTGAAACGCCGTCTGACAGATGATCGGTTCGAATCTCATTTGGGTGTGAATCACCTTGGACATTTTCTGCTGACCAATCTGCTTCTTGACGAGCTGAAAGCTGCTGAGCAGGGAAGAGTTGTGACCGTCAGCTCTGGTGCACATAAATGGGGCAAAATTGACTTTGATGACCCTTACTTTGAAAAGGGATATAACGTTGCCAGGGCATATGGCCGTTCAAAGCTCGCAAACATTCTGTTTACAAAAGCGTTAGCTAAACGTCTTGAGGATACGAATGTTACGTCAAATGCTGTTCACCCGGGTGCAGTTTCCACAAACATCGGTGTAGACCGTAAAACGGAATTTGGTAAAGGTGTGCATAAGGTGCTGAAGCCGTTTTTCCAGTCACCTGAAGAAGGAGCTGCTACTACAGTTTATCTTGCCACAAGTCCTGAAGTTGAGGGAGTCACGGGTAAATACTTTTATAAAATGAAGGAATTCGCCGTGTCAGAAGAAGCTGATAATGAATGGCTGGCAGAAGAGCTGTGGGGCTGGAGTGAGGAACGGGTAGGACTATAAGGATTGATGAATGACGAACCCCGTCTGTGTAATGCAGGCGGGGTTTTTTTATTAGTGGCTTGGAGATCTGGCAGACGAGAATAGGTCAAAGGTTATTATTCAGCGAACTAACGACAAATTTCTCCGAACGAGATCATTTTTTCTCTGAACACTAAGTGTTATTCTCTGAACCAAGCATATTTTTCCACGAAGATCACAGGAAATTCCACGAACCAGCGCTATACTAGGCATGAAACACCATGAATTCAGAAAATTCACCAAACGCACTTGCAGGATTTCCTGCATAAAGTTACAATATAACTAGGTTACTGTTGCAAATCATTTGTTGGAGGCTATGAAATGCAGGATATACTGCAAAAATTAGAAAATTCATATTCGGCACTTAGTGCAGGTCAGAAAAAGGTTGCACGGTTATTTTTCGATAATCCGAGTGTCATTGCTTTTTCATCTGCATTAGAGGTCGGGAAGATGGTCAATGTGAGTGAATCGACTGTGATTCGATTGACGCAGAAAATTGGTTACAAAGGCTATCCGGAGGCGCAGCATCTGATACAGCGAAAGCTTGCAGAACAGCGTTTTCATGCTGATCAGGCTGATCGGCAGGAGACCCGGAGTGAAGGGCAGGCATTTTTGCATAGTCTGCTTGATGCTGATATTGCGAATATCGAAAAGCTTAAGCATTCACTGAAGGAGGAAGATCTGCTCCGTGTAGTTGATGAAATCAGCCATGCCAGGAAGGTTTACGTAACAAGTAATTTATTCAGTTTTGGCCTTGGACACTTATTTACACAGTGGATGAGTATGGTCCTCGACAATACTGAAATGCTGATGCAGGGAGACGTCCAGTACTACCAGCAGCTGTCGAAAATGGATGAGTCTGATGTCGTGATTGTTCTTGCGTTTCCGCGTTACACGAAAAATATTCTTGAAACGGTTAAAACTGCTAAATCTCAGGGAGCAGCCATTATTTCGATTACGGATTCAATGGATTCTCCGGTTGCGGAACACTCAGATATTTTACTTGAAGCGGCGATGAATTCTAATTTGAAGATTGATTCGTTTACTGCAGTAGTAGCTTTGTTGACCTCCATAATGAGATTTGTCTCAGTAAAAGAACATGAAAAAGTCAGTGCGAACTTAGAGCGTGTTGAAAAAATGTACGAGGAAAAAGAAATTTTTTACCGTGACTAAAGGTTTTTACCTTTAAAAATAAAACACAAAAAAGGGGAGCATTACTCATGAAAAAGAAGGTATTGTTTGGGTTATCATTATCAGCGGCAATGGTGCTGGCAGCATGCGGAAGCGATGATTCTGCCGAAGATACAGGAAATAGCGAAGGTGGCTCATCAGAAGCAGGAAGCGAATTCAATCTGCTTGAAGAAGGTAAGTTAACTTGGGCATCAAGTGGACTATACAAGCCATTTAACTACGAAGAAGGCGGAGAACTGAAAGGGTTTGACGTTGAGATCGGTTACGCGCTTGCTGAAAAAATGGGACTTGAGCCGAACCCGATTACAACACCATGGGAAACGATTCTGCAGGGGCTGACCGGTAACCGTTTCGATGCGATTATTGGAAGTATGGCAATTACGAATGAGCGTGCAGAACAGGTTAACTTCTCAGATCCATACTATTACTCAGGCGGGATGATCTTTGTAAACGAGAATAATAGTGACATCACGTCGCCGGAAGACCTTGAAGGAAAAACAATCGGTGTAGTTGCACAGAGTACCTATGACGAAGCTGCACAGGAATACACAGACGACATTCAATACTATAACAGTGATGTTGTGGCACTGAATGATTTAACGATTGAAGGGCGACTTGATGCCGTTATTACAGCCGATGTAGTTGGGTTTGAAGCACAGGCGCAGGGGCTTGAAATTAAAGAAGTTGGCGATCCATTATGGATTGAAAAAGCAGCTGTCGCTGTAAATAAAGATGATGAAGCATTGCTTGAAGCAATCAATGAAGCATTGGCAGAAATCGTGGAAGATGGTACGTATGATGAGATCTCAAATGATCTTTTCGGACGTAATCTTCTTGAAACCGAAACTGAAGGAATTGAAGTATTAGAATAAGTCCATAAGGTAGGAAGGTGTTAGTATGCCAGAGATATTCGGAACACTGATTGATGTGTTTACCCGAACGCTTTCCGGCTTTTTGGAAGCTACTGTCATTACCCTTCAGTTAACAGCAGTCGGGATCATTCTCGGCTGTCTGTTAGGGTTATTCTTTGCGCTTCTGAAATTGTCGAAAGCAAAACCGCTGCAGATGATTGCGAATTTTTATATTACTGTGATCCGTGGAACTCCGCTGATCGTACAGATTATGTTTTTATATTTTGGAATTACCGAATTTGTCACGCTGTCCAACTACTGGGCAGGAGCAATTGCACTTGGGGTGCACAATGGTGCCTATATTGCAGAGATTTTCCGTGGGGCGATTCAGGGTGTCGATAAAGGACAGACAGAAGCGAGTTTTTCACTTGGGATGACAAAATCCCAGACGATGAAACGTATCGTCTTCCCGCAGGCACTGCGTCGTTCAATCCCGCCTCTTGGTAACCAGTTTATCATTGCGCTGAAGGATTCTTCCCTTGTTTATGTCATCGGTGTAGCCGAGCTGTTCTCCCTTGCAAACAGAGAAGCGGCACAGTCTTTTCAGCCGTTTGAAACCTATTTAATTGTCGGATTCTACTATTTAGTTCTCGTTATGATCTTCACATACCTGCTCAGATGGTATGAAAATAAACTCGATTTTGATAAAGATTAAGGAGGGTCGCACATGATTAAAGCGAATAACATTCATAAATCATTTGGTGACCTGGAAGTCTTAAAAGGCATTGATCTTGAAGTTCAGCCATCAGAAGTAGTGGTATTGGTCGGCGTCAGCGGATCCGGTAAAAGTACACTTCTGCGCTGTTTTAACTTTTTGGAAATGATCAATGATGGTGAAATTACGATTGATGGCACCACAATTAATCACAAAAAAGATAACCTGTCTAAAGTTCGTGCAGAAGTAGGGATGGTGTTCCAGCACTTTAACCTGTTTCCGCATAAAACTGTGATTGAAAATATCATTGAAGCGCCTATGCAGGTCAAGAAAAAGAAGAAAGCTGCTGCGATCAAACATGCAAAAGAGCTGCTTGATAAGGTAGGACTTGCAGATAAAGCAGATGTCTATCCGAATAAGCTTTCAGGTGGTCAAAAACAGCGTGTTGCAATTGCGCGTTCACTTGCCATGGAACCTAAAGTGATGCTGTTTGATGAGCCAACCTCTGCACTTGACCCGGAGCTCGTAACTGAGGTGCTTCAGGTTATGAAGAATCTTGCTGAAGAAGGAATGACGATGGTTGTCGTAACTCACGAGATGCGCTTTGCACGTGAAGTTGCAGACCGGATTATTATGCTTGATGAAGGTGTCATTATTGAATCAGCAGACCCAAAAACATTTTTCGAGAATCCGTCTAATGAACGGACGAAGCAGTTTATTCAGCTTGTTGAGTAAAATAAATAGTGTGGAAACCGCTGCATGAAGTCAGAATTTTGGCTTTGTGTGGTGGTTTTTTTGTGTGCGTTGGTGACGGAGTAGCTGCGAAGGATCGGACATCGACACGTAGGTCAAATTACACAATTTTAAGAACCACATTGTTTTTTCTAAGAACATGATTTAAATTTCTCCGAACCGTACACTTTTTTCTGAGAACAAAGGTTATCTTTCTAAGGGCCACAGCTGTTTTTCTCCGAACCGCACATACAAATGCTCCAATCCGCTCCCCCCAACGATCCGACTTCACCTTAATTTCACACAAAGCTGTTACAATAAACGTATTCAATTTACGATAAAGCAGGTGTTAATATGTCTGGCTATAAGGTGCTGGTTGTGGAGGATGAACCGCCGATGCGGGAGCTGATTGCCTCTTTTCTAATAGAAGAACATTATGAAGTTGCAGAAGCAGCAAATGGTGTGGAGGCCCTTCAGCAATTCAAAAGTTACCATCCGGATGTCATGGTGGTGGATATCATGATGCCTTTTATGGATGGCTTTGAACTATTGAAGGAAATCCGTCAGCTGTCTGAGATCCCTTTTATTTTTTTGTCTGCGCGCGGAGAAGAGTGGGACAAGGTGAAAGGGCTGCGGCTGGGGGCAGATGATTACATCGTTAAACCATTCCATTCAGGAGAACTGATCGCACGCATAGAAACTGTTTTAAGGCGATCAGGGTCCAAAACCAGCCAGCAGGTTATCCGTTCCGGTAATATGACGCTCGACCTTGATTATATGGAAGTAAGAAGCGGAGACAGACTCATTCCTTTAACGAAAAAGGAGTTTGAGATGCTGGCGTTATTAATAAAATATAAAGGTCATACCGTCACGAGGGCCCGTTTGATGGAGCTTGTATGGGGCCCTGATTATCCCGGCTCTGAAAGAACGGTGGATACTCACATGAAAACACTGAGAATGAAACTGCCTGAAGAAAGTGACAGAATCAAAACCGTTCGGGGCGTTGGTTATCGCTTGGAGGAAACACCGTGACATTCAGCCGGAAGATTTTTTTGCTGTTGACCGGAAGTATTGGTGTCACATTGCTCGCAGCATTCATTTTTCTTCATTTCACTTATCGTGATTTATATCTGACAACAGTGAGGGAGTCAGTGGAATCGCAGGGACAGCGAACGGCTGCCCACTATCATTCAGGTGAGCTGACCGAAGAAATTATTGAAAAGATTCACTGGTATAACGTGGTTTCTGAATATGAGGTGCTGGTGGCTGACGATCTTAATGAGCTGAATCTTCTTTTTCCATACGAAATAGATGGCGAAATGCTTGTGGAGGAATCAGACCGTGAATCGTTGCTTGGCGGTCAGTCGATGATGAAAGAAGGCTATGTGTCACATTACGGAAGAGAAGTGATTGGCGGCGTTTACCCGATTACAGATGGTACAGCGACAGCCGGTTATGTATATATTTTTGTGCCGCTTGAAGGGCTTTCGCAGGTGTTTGGCAGCAGTATCCCATTATTAATCGGCGCAGGTGTGCTGTTCTTTATTGTGCTCAGCATGCTCGTCAGTAGAATCAGGCATTCGCTGTTTAAGCCGCTTGCTTCAATTGAGTCATTCTCTAAAAGTGTGTCTGATGGTCAATATACAAGGCGTCTGAAAGTGAAACAGCGTGATGAAATTGGTCAGGTATCGGCTGCGTTAAATCAAATGAGTGAAGCCCTGCAGCATCAGGAGGAACGTAAAAAGGAATTCCTGGCGGACATTATGCATGAAGTAAGAACGCCGTTAACTTATATTCAGGGCTATACAGAGCGTCTGAAGAAATCAGATCAGGATAAAGAACTCATACTTTCCACGATTGAAAGTGAAGTGCAGCGAATGAACACACTTTTATCTGAGCTGGTGGATTTGAACCGTCTGGAAGAAGGATATGCTGAATTTAACAGACAGCCGATTGCTGTTGCAGACCTGCTCTATGACACATCACAGTTATTCTCACTCGCTGCAAAGGAAAAGACGCTGACTGTAGAGGCAGATGTCGATGAAGAGCTGATTGTTGTGCAGGATGAAAAGAGACTTCAGCAGATTTTTTACAACTTGATTGAAAATGCAGTAAAGTATGCGCCTGCGGAATCAACAGTGAGAATCAGTCTGATGGAGGAAGGAGCGCATATGCTGCTGACAGTGATCAATGATTCAACTCTCACTACTGCGGAAAAAGAGCGGCTTGGAGAACGATTTTACAGGGCAGATCGCGATCGTAATCGTGAGACAGGTGGAACTGGACTGGGTCTTGCAATTGTCAAGCAGCTTGTGAGACTGATGAATGGGGATTTGACCATAGATACAGAACCATCTGCATTTAAAATTGATATTTCTATTCCGAAAGAAGGACAGTCAGAATGAAAAAATGGTTATTAATGATCGTGTCTTCTTTATTTTTAGCAGCGTGCGGAAGTGAGCCGGATGGTCCGCCGATCAGCAGCTTCAACTATACGGATCAGCATGGAGATTCATTTGGCAGCGCTGACCTTGAAGGAAAGGTCTGGATTGCTGATTTCATTTTTACAAATTGTGATACAGTTTGTCCGCCGATGACATATAAAATGGCTGATGTGCAGAAAGCGCTTGAAGAAGAAGGGCTGGACGCTGAGATTGTTTCATTTAGTGTGGATCCTGAAGTGGATACGCCTGAAAAGCTGGAAGAATTTTTAGCGCAATTCACAGAAGCTGATGAGAACTGGCATATGTTAACGGGGTATGGCCAGAAGGAAATTGAAGACTTTGCCCGTGAAGAGTTTCAGTCGCTTGTGAATAAACCTGACGATGCTGATCAGGTTCTGCATGGTGTGACATTTTATGTGATGGACCGGGAAGGCAGGGTTTTCAGTGAGTACAATTTTACAGAAGAGAATGTAGTCGGTAAAATCACTGATGATGTAGAAACTTTACAATAAGCTGTGAATAAAATGTGAAGGTCAAAGAGGCTTCACTTTAATTTCACACAAGCAGATTATACTAAGGATATTGTTGATGTAAAGGAGAAAGTGAAATGAAAAAATGGTTATTTGGATTAATGGCAGTTGTATTACTTGCTGCCTGCTCTCAAGAGGAAGAAACCGCGATTGAAATGCCGGAGATGGTTGAGGTAGAGATCTCAGTTCCTGATGATGCTGTGCCTGGTGAGGAAACGGTTTTACAGGCTGAAGTAACGCAGGGCGGAGAAGTGGTTGAAGACGCGAATGAAGTGCTATTTGAGATCTGGAATGACGCTGAAGGTACAGAAAGTGAACGTGTAGAAGCATCTCATACTGAAAACGGTGTGTACGAGGTAGCTTATACGTTTGAAGAAAGCATTTATACAGTCCAGGCGCATACGACTGCGCGTGATATGCACGTGATGCCGAAAACACAATTTCATGTAGGCGAGCCGACAGATGAGCAGATCGCTGCTGCTGAAGAAAATGCTGAGAATCAGGAGAGCAGTCATATGGATGGTCATGGCGATGGTTCTGATGATGAACATGCTGAAGATGAGGCAGGTCATGATGAAGAGGAGGACCACGACGGCCATTAAATGTTGGACGTTAGCGCAACTGAGCAGTGGGTGAGGACCGACACACCCGGGTGTTAGCACAAGAGTGCCTGGTGTATGCACCACGAAAAGTGAGATAAGCACCACGACTCGCGGGATTAGCGCAACACACATCTCGAGATCTGGCACGTCACACATAAAAAGAGCTGACTGCAAACAATCTGCAGTCAGCTCTTTTTATATTATGTCTGCTGTTCTTTCTGCCTCAATTCAATCCGGCGAATCTTACCGGAAGTTGTTTTCGGAAGCTCGCTGATAAATTCAATCTGTCTCGGATATTTATAAGGAGCCGTCATTTCTTTCGTGTGATTCTGAAGGTCTTTCACAAGCGCTTCATCACCAGTCGCATTGTCATCTCTAAGAACAACATACGCTTTTACAATGCTGCCGCGGATCTCATCCGGAGCCGCAACGACTGCACATTCACGAACAGCAGGGTGCTTCAGCAGTGCGTCTTCTACTTCAAAAGGTCCAATTGTGTAGCCTGAGCTGATGATAATATCATCACTGCGCCCTTCAAACCAGAAGTAGCCATCAGCGTCACGGGATGCCTGGTCTCCAGTCAGATACCAGTCTCCTCGGTAAGCCGCCTGGGTACGTTCGTGGTCCTTGTAGTACTCAGAAAATAGTGCAGGGCAGTCCTTATGAACAGCAATATCACCAACAGCGCCTTCTTTTGCAGGCTGACCGTGCTCATCAATAATTTCCACGTTATTCCCTGGTGTCGGTTTGCCCATCGAGCCCGGCTTTACTTCCATACCTTGAAGTGTACCTACCAGCAGCGTGTTTTCTGTCTGACCGTAGCCATCACGGACAATGACATTAAAAGCATTTTTGAATGCCTCTATGACAGGACGATTTAACGGTTCTCCTGCAGATACTGCGCTTCGTAATTCAGGCAGTTTGTAAGAAGCAAGGTTATCAAGCTTTGCCATCAGACGATATTCAGTCGGTGTACAGCAAAGCACATTAATCTTTTCTTTTTCTAAATAGGTCATATAGGTTTCAGCATTAAAGCCACCGTGATAGACAAATGCCGTTGCGCCAAGTGTGATCGTCGAAAGGAATGGACTCCAGATCCATTTTTGCCAGCCAGGTGCTGCAGTGGCCCATACGAGGTCGCCTTCCTGAACGCCAAGCCACTCTTTCGCAGCTGTGCGGACATGCGCGTAACCCCATGCATGTGTATGAATCACACCTTTTGGATTACCCGTTGTTCCAGATGTATATGGAAGGAAGGCTGTATCATGACGTGAAGTCGGTTCGCCATCGTATTCAGTTGACTGTTGATCAGCAAGAGCCTCTAAAGACTCCCATCCGTTTTCGGACCCGCCAACAATGAATTTATTATGTAATGCCTGAAGGTCTTCATCAATTGCATTTACCTCTGAAGTCGTCTCGTGAAATGCAATGACCCCTTTAGCATCCGAGTGCTTCATACGATAAGCCAGGTCTTTGTTGCGCAGCATTTCAGAGCATGGAATCGCAATGATACCGGCTTTCAGACATGCCAGATAGCTCATATATGCTTCCGGAAGGCGCGGTAAAATGATGAGTACCTTGTCACCTTTTGAAATGCCTTTACTTTTAAGTGCAAGTGCAAACTGATTCGTGCGTTCTACCAGCTCTTTGTATGAAACGTCACGTCTGTTTTGTTTATCATCAAGCCATTTGATCGCAATCCTCTTATCATCAGAAGCGAACTGATCCAGTTCTTTTGCGATATTGTACTGTTCTGGTGCAATTAAATTCTCAGCATTCATACCCATTCCCCCGTTCGATATTCTCTATGGTGTGGTGATTGAACGCTCGCTCAGCGCACGTTCTTACTTTAAATATTGTAAACGTTTCCAAAAACATTCGTCAAGGTCGTTTTGGGAATTTTCAAACAAATCAGCATCTGTAAAATAAATGAATCAGTGTTAAAATTACGATCGTCTAACCAGTAACAATTTAAAAGAGGAAGTGAGTGAATGGATCATTCTTCTGTCAGAAAACGCGATGGCTTAGAAGCCGTAATGAACGAATACGGTACGGCAGTCAAGCGGTTTATCTATACATATGTGAAGAATTGGGAGACAGCAGGTGACCTCTCCCAGGACGTATTTGTCACCGTCTATGAAAAATGGGAAACGTTTGAAGGAAGATCTTCAATGAAAACGTGGATTTTTAAAATTGCAGCAAATAAAGCGAAAGATCACTTAAAAAGCTGGAATCACAGGAAAGTCAGCCTGTTTGAACACTCATTTGAAAATGAAAAGGCAAACCGGCTTTCACTTGAAGATGAAGCAGTGCTAAAAGAGGAAAAGCAGCTACTTTTATCCATGATGATGGCAATGCCGGTGAAATACCGTGAGCTCTTACTTCTTCACTTTGAACATGAGCTGTCCTATCAGGAAATATCGGACATTTGCAGCTTACCGGTTCCGACAGTCAAGACGCGGATCAGACGCGGGAGTGAAAAGTTGAGAAAGGCCTATGTTTATCAGGAAAGGAGTGGGACTGGTCATGAGTAAAAATAAGCTTCCGGAACGACTGAACTGGCCTGATCAATCGGAGTTTTCGAGTGAGGACAGAAATGCAGTGTGGAATAAGATTAAGCGCGGTGAGAAAAAACGGTCAGCGAAGTGGCTGCCTTACAGTCTGTCTGCCGTTGCAGCGGCCGCAGCGATGTTTTTGGTTGTGCAGCTGACTGGCGTGGAAGAGCAGGCGCCGGTGGATCAGCCGGAGGAAGTTGATAAGATTGAAGAGAGCATAGAGGAAAACGTTAAGCCAGTTGAAGAACAGAATATTGATATGAGAGAGTTTGAAATTGGTGATGTGTTGAATGGGTGGACTGTCACAGATATACTTTTATCTGAAAATGAAAATGGAAACTCTTATGTAAAGTTTGATAAAACGATTGAAATGGAAGGCAATATTACTGAAAACCCTGATCTTGAATCATGGTCGTTATTTGAGCCTGACAAATTCGAGGATATTGAATTTCCAATTGATCTTGAAGGAAGTCAACTTCGTATGCAGAGAAGGCTATACTTCTATGAAAAATATTTTGAATTTGAAGGAAAGACAAAAGAAAGCGTAACGCTGCAATTCAGCGGGATCTATATTAACTTTGATACTGCTACAGGTCAGCATAATACATGGGCAATGCTGGAAGTGCCGATTGGACCACCATATTTACAGTTTGACGAAAGATCTATTAGTGAAAAGTCATCTTTTTTGGGGATTGAGGAATCTTTTGCTCTTGCTGAAAAAGTTAAAAATAAGTCGATATCATTAACAGAAATTACGCCTACAGAAATCATTAATATATTACCGAAGTTAGATTACGATGATCAGCTGCTGTTTTTTACAAATCATGAAGTACTTGAAACATACAATTTAGGTAGGACAGGTCATTCACAAATGATTAATGGTTTATCGGAAGAAGGTGAAGCACTTGAAGTGATGTTGAGTGAGGATCAGGCGTATATCGGAATTCTCGATTCAGATCAGAATGTAAGTGAGGAATTTCATTTTCAAAAAGAAAAGGGAGTTTGGAAAGTCATATCTCTTCCCGAATGGTGGTAATGTAGAACAACTTTTAGTGGTACGGACCTCTTCTCCGTGTTAAGATATTCAGGTAGATCTTAAGAAGAAGAGGTGCAATCTTGAAAAAAGGTTTTGTAATAGGGATGTTTTATCTGCTTGGATTACTGCTGCTGTCGTTTGGAATCAGTATGATGATCGTTGCGGATCTGGGCGTTGGGCCATGGGATGCATTATATGTTGGTTTATCAGAAACAATCGGTTTTACGGTTGGGACTTGGGTATTTATATTAGGAATCATTTTGATTCTGCTAAATGGTTATTTGATGAAGAAAATGCCGGATTTTCTGGCGATTATTACGATTTTCCTGATCGGCGTGTTTATGGACTTCTGGCTGCTCGTTGCATTTGCCGGAGTTGATGCACTGACAATGCCGGTCAGAGCGATGATGCTCGCTGCTGGCGTAATCATTATCGCAGTCGGAATCACGTTCTATCTGCAGGCGAACTTTGCAAGAAATCCGATTGACAGCCTGATGATGGCGATTCAGGTGCGGACTGGTAAAAGCCTGGCTTTTTCGAAGACAGTGATGGAAGTGACCGTGTTAGTCATCGCATTTCTTTTTGGCGGACCGATTGGACTTGGAACAGTCATTGTGGCATTTGGAATTGGGTCGCTGATTCAATTTTTCATCACACCGGTAACGAATACACGCAAGCGGCTGACAAATGAAACAGAAGTTGTACTTTAATAACGGAAGACCTGTTCATCGTGAACGGGTCTTTTTTTGCGCGGAAAATTTAGCTTAAATATTTTCTGAATATTCAAATTTAAGCGTGTTCAAAATGTTATAATAGTAAGCAAAAGGAGGCGTATTTCCGATGAAAAAGTTCGGGATTTTAGCAGCGGCTTCCATTCTATTGTTTTTACTGTTTCCTAATCAGGCGAGAGGTGTTGTGTCATTCGATGATGTGCCGATGAATCATCAGTTTGTCTGGGAAATTATCTATCTGCATGAACAAGTGATTATTGATGGTTATCCTGATGGAACCTTCAGACCCTACAACAAAGTAACAAGGTCACAGGCAATGAAAATGATTGGTGAAGGGATCTACCTTTACAAAGAAAAGCGGGCAACACCATTTAGTGACGTCCCGGAAAATGCTTATTATTCTGGATATGTGATGTCAGCTTATGAACAGGGTTACATTAGTGGATACAGTGACGGTACTTTCCGGCCACACAGTGATTTAACAAGAGGGCAGGCAGCCTTAATTTTTTCAAGAGCATTTAAATGGGCGGAAGCACCACCTTCAGGCTTCAGTGATGTGTCCGGTAATAGTGAAATGTCAAAGGCTGTAGCGAAACTAAAGGAACACGGTGTGACGACGGGTTATCCGGATGGTACGTTTCGTCCAAATGAAAAAATTACACGTGGACAGTTTGCGGCATTTTTAGCACGTGCAATTGAACCGTCTTTTGTGCCACAATATCAGGCGCTTCTTGAAACCTCAAACGAAATTCTTGCGCATCTGCAAAATAAAGAATTTGATCAGCTTGCAAACTATATGGGTGAAGAACCACTAACATTCTGTCCATACGCTGGAAATTGTATTGATCACGGTGGGGTACAGTTCAGTGAATCAGAACTGGATGGTTTTATGGATGATTCAACCGTGTATTACTGGGGAGATCAGGACGGGTCAGGGTTTCCGATTGAACTGACACCGGCCGAATATGATGAAGAATGGCTGATGGAAGCGGATTATGAAGCTAAATACCGCTATGACCGTTCCAAGCACTTTTCAACTCAGGAGTTAATCAGACAGAAATATCCTGCCGGCAGAGTAGTAGAATATTATTTTGAGGGAACGTCGGAATATGATTATATGGATTGGCAGAGTTTGAACCTTGTGTTTGAGAAGAATAGCAGTGGTGAGTGGGTGTTGATCGCAATTGTCAACGACCGCTGGACTATTTAATAAATGAGCCGGTCTCTGCGGAGAGACCGGTTTTTCCATTGAATTGTTATTGACTAAAATTATACATGACGTAAAATAAATACATAGTACTATTTAGAATAGGTCTTAAGATTGGGGGTGGGGGTATGAAACTTCAGAAACAGACATTGTGGGTAATTGGTGGAAGTATGTTCTTATTTCTCATTTTGCTGACGACCCTTATCCGTCCCATGCTATTGTCAGATGCACTGGCAATGGATGAAGAGAGTATGTACAAGGATATGGACCGTATCAGCAATGCGATCAGTTTGGAAGAAGACCTCCTTACCCGCCTGAATCGGGACTGGGCACAGTGGGATGATACCTATGAATTTGTTCAGGGTGGAAATCCGGACTTTATCACATCAAATATAGATGAAAATACGTTTATGAATAACCGTATTTGGCGGGTAATGGCAGTAGATGAGGACGGGGGTCTGGTGCTTGACCGCAGCTATGGGTTTGAGCCGGAAAAAGAATTGCTCACTGATCGGTTATACGGGCTGGAACCTTCAGTACACCCTTATTTAATTGGCGGTGAAAATTCTTTCTTCATGGTATCTGTTCAGCAGATTCTGCCTACTTCAAATATCGGAGCTCCAGCCGGAAAACTGATTATGGCAAGAAATATCAGTCATAACTATATTAAGCGGCTGGGTCACGATTTATCATTGAATTTATCCTCTGCAGTGATAGGGGGATTACCCGATCGTAATATGCGGACACTTAATATTGTAAATGAAGAAAGAATGTCAGGTTCATATATTCTTAGCAGCTCGATTGAATCATCTTATATGAACCTGACAATAGATAAACCACGCAGCTATTATCTTTCAAAAAGAGATGTCATTACAAAGTTTGTTTTATATTTACTGGTCTTACTGGCTGTAATTGCAATTATTCTATACGTCATGCTTGATCGTCTGATGATTTCAAGAGTAACTAGTCTGTCAAAGCAATTGAATCAGATCCGCAGTTCTAAAGACATCAGTTCAAGGGTGAAGTGGCACTTGCATAATGGAGATGAAATTCATAACCTTGGAAATTCGATTAATGGGATGCTTGATTCAGCTGAAAAAAGCCATCGTGACATATCAAAGATGGCACAGCATGATCAGTTAACGGGAATGCTGAATCGATATGGTATTATCGAGGAGTTTCAGCGTCTGGCAAAAATAGATAACACAAGTATTGCTTTTTTATTCTTTGATCTGGATGGATTCAAGCGAATTAATGATTCACTTGGACATAAAATGGGAGATATTCTTTTAAAGAAAGTTGCCGATCGCTTAAGGAGCTTTGTTGATACTGAAAATGAAGTTGTCGCGAGAATGGGCGGAGATGAGTTTCTAATGCTCATACATGCCAGTGACGCTGCCCACCTTGAAATGCGTGCCGGACAAATGATTGAAGAACTGAAGCAGAATTACGAGCTTCATGACATTAAAACATATGTTACTTCAAGTGTGGGGGTTGCACGATATCCTTCTGATGGCGCTTCTTTTGATGAGGTATTGCAGGCGGCGGACATTGCCATGTACGAAGCGAAGCGTAAAGGTAAAAATCAGCTTCTCCATTATCATGATCTGGCGGGGGATCTTGACTATAAGAACACACTGACACTTGAAAACGACTTGAAATTTGCACTTAAAAACAATGAATTGTATTTGGATTACCAGCCGATTTATACAAGCGCCAAAGATCAAATGACCGGAGTCGAAGCACTGATCAGATGGGATCATCCGGTAAAGGGAAGAATTCCTCCAAATATATTTATTCCGATTGCTGAGAACGGCAACTTTATCAGTGATATTGGTGAATGGGTACTTGAGGAAAGTATAAAGCAGACAGTGCAGTGGCGAGACAGTGGACTGGGACAGATCGGTGTCGCTGTCAATGTGTCAAAAATGCAGATGAAAAATAAAGACCGCTTCCTTGAGAAGCTGGACATGCTGCTTGATAAATACGAATTCCCTGCAGAAGAGCTACAGGTCGAAATAACAGAAAGTGATATTTTCTTCTTTGATGGCGAAATTGTGGAATTTGCTGAAGAACTCAGAAAGAAGGATGTAAGGGTTGCGCTTGATGATTTCGGAGTAGGGACATCCACATTATTTAACCTGAAAAATATGCCGGTTAACGTAGTGAAAATCGACCGGTCATTTATTCAGAATGTGCCTTCCGAAGAATTTGACTCTAAGCTGTTGAAGGGGCTTTATCAGGTACTTGACGGCATTGGGATGTATGTCATTACTGAAGGTGTTGAAACTTCTGAGCAGGTAGCGTTTATAAGGGCTAATAGCACTTCGAAAATCCAGGGGTTCTATTTTAGCAGACCGCTTAAACCGGATCAGGTCGCACTTTTATTACAACAGGAATCTGCTTATCAGCAAGCTGCCTCAGATGTGAGGTATTGAGCGGACAAATTGGTGGTTTTTTGAGAAATTAGAATAAGAGCAGTGCTGGTGAATGAAACCCAGTACTGCTCTTATTTTGGATAAAACGATGAATCATTACACTTCTCTGCGCATCGCTTTTAACACGTCAATCTCAGTGGCACGTTTTGCGGGTCTCATACCAGAAAGCATCGTCACAATCAGGCAGATGGCAACTGCAATCAGAACGAGGCTGAAGGGAATGGAGGAGAACTGCAGTCCCTGGGGAAGCTCCTCGTCAAATGCCGACTCGAGTATTAGTGGTAAAGCAAGGTTAACTCCAATGCTGATTACATAGGAAACTGCAATCCCGATCACAGCTCCGATCAGTCCAATATACGTACTCTCAAGCAGAAAGATCCGTTTAATGACTTTTGGACTTGCACCAATGGCTTTCATGATGCCGATATCTGGGGCGCGTTCAGTCACAGCCATCGTCATTGTATTAAAAATGCCGATAGATGCGATCAGAATCGCAATGGTACCGATAAAGATCAGGCCAGCTTTTGCAATGTTAAATAGTGTATTGATCTGACTCATCTCACTGACCATTGAATAGACAAAGTAACCTTCTTCTTCAAGAGAAGTCATAACGCTTTTTACTGTTTCAAGGTCATCGGCATACACAGTGGCACTGTCATATCCAGTGTCTTCTGCAGCATCAGCAGGGTCAGTAAGCATCGCCTTTGATGTGCCGGTAATGGCTTCAAGCTCAGCAAGTTTTTCATCTGTAATATAGACATTCTGGTCCCATGCCCATTCACGTCCGGGCTTTTCAATTACACCGGTAACTGTAACGGGAACTGTTTCAGTGATTTCTTCACCATCTTGCATTCTTTTAAATTCAAGATCGAAAGTCTGGCCAATGATCTCACCTGAAAAGCGCTGTTCAGGTATCAGATGACCGTCTTCTCCGTACTCTGCCTCTTCAGGATCAACATCGTCTTTCAATAGGTTGAGTGCAAAATGATAGCCGACAGCGACTTCATCTTTTTCCTCGGGGAATGCCCCTTCACCTAAGTCCATTCCAGCATTTTTCATGGATGGAAAGTGGCTCTGGATCGTCTGGGTATTGATTTCATAACCCTCTGTTATGTAGCGGGTTTCCTGTCTGACCTGCTTTGAACGTGTGACAGCATTTACACCTTCGAGCGCTTCGATTTGTTCAATATCCTCGTTTGATAAACTCTCAGCATTGCCGTTTCCTATATCCTTACCAGCCACCTCAATCTGAGTCACTTCAGGCGATTCAATGGTGTCCTTGATTACTGTATCGTGCAGACCAAATGCGACAGAAGCAAGTACGATCAGGAAGGCAACACTCATTGCTGACGCCAGAATCGTCATAGATACACGCATTTTATTTTTCTTCATATTCTGCTGAATGAAACGGAACTGATCTTTTAGCTTCATACAAGCACCCCGCTCTTCACAAGCTCACCATCTGCAATCTCTATGGTACGGTGACCGATTCTGGCTACCTCATCATCATGAGTAATAATGACAAACGTAATGCCACGCTCGCGATTTAACTTTTTAATAAAGTTCAGAAGGTCCGCTTCAGTTTCACTATCCAGGCTTCCTGTCGGCTCATCCGCTAAAATGAGGGGAGGCTCAAGGATCAGCGCTCTGGCAATACTGACTCTCTGCTGCTGCCCGCCTGATAACTCACTAGGGTAATGGTCCTTGAATGTATCAAGTCCGACCGTTTTCAGCATATCAAGCGTCATCTGTTTTCTCGCCTGTTCAGATACACCTTTCAAAATCAGTGGGAGTTCAACATTTTCATAGGCTGTCATACTCGGGATCAGCTGGAAGCTCTGAAAAATAAAGCCCATATTTTTAAGGCGGAAATCTGCAAATTCTTCTTCAGTGAATTCGCTGACTTTCTGATCCAGAATTAAAATTTCACCTTCAGAAGGATGTATAAAACCGCTGATTAAGTTTAAAAGTGTAGATTTTCCGGAACCGCTCCGGCCGACAATAGACACGATTTCTCCTTCATTAACATGAAGAGAAATATTTTTTAACACATCCAGACGAGTCTGCTGACCTTTTTTTCCTAGTGTGAAATGGTGGCTTAATTGGTTAATTTCGATCATACTAACACTCCTTTTTTCTGTTTTTTGGCAAAAAGAAAGAAGGGACCCTGAAAACAGATCCCTTTCATTCAATTAATCGAACTGGCTTGTGAGAAATTCCGGTGCTTCTGACTCATCAATGCCAAGATAGTTGTAGCCATCATTCACGCGATAGAAAATCACATAATCCCCATAGCTCTGAAAAGATCCGATCTCAAATAATTCTTCAATTTGAGCGGAGTCTGTGATCGTAATCGTTGGTACATTTAAATCATCCGGCGTGCTTCTGTTTTCATACACAACAGAGTCCACTTCCCGGAAAAATTCGTCGCCTTCGGATTTAGCCACCGTCACTTCTTCCAGGTTTTCAGGTAGAAATATTGCGTCCCCGTAGCCATTTTCATTCATCCATTGAATCGTATTTTTATGGTCTTCTGTAACGACTGAATGATAATCATATGGCAGATTCATCGAGAACTGGATTTCACCTGCAGACTGCGGACTCCAGTCAACTGCCAGCTCCTCAGAAGGAAGATTCTCAAGATCCTCTTTCATTGCAGCGATCAGGCTCGCCATTTTTTCTTCATCGGCAATTCTGATCGGCTCGCCATTTTGATTAGAATAAAACATCATATAGTTCAATTTGTCACTCTCAGAAGCTAAATAGACAGGATCATATGCTTCTTTAAAAGCCTGCGTGCTTCTTAAGTCGACCGTCACGTCTTTTAAATAGTCATGATTCACATCGTACTCTCTTGAGAGCGTACTGCCATCTTCAAGCGTGTAATTAATAATCACGGTACTCCAGTCATCAAACTGGCTATGTCTGTGGTCAATCAGCTGTTCGTGAACAGTAGTGACCATTTCGATTGCATCAGCATTAGTTAAAGCGGGCATCTCAGCTCCTTCAACATGCATGAAGCTATTACGGGAGTTCGGACTGTGAATTTCTACAGACTCTACTTCACTTACTGCAGGAATTTTATCTTCATAAAAACCAGCCACAAGATTCACGGGAACAATCAGCAGCGTCACAACAACACCGTATACAACAAACCCTTTCCACGGCCATGACAAACGCAGTGTTTTTTGAAGGATCATTTGTAAAACCGTGTAGGCGATAAATGCGCCAAGCAGATAGCCGACGATCGTCCAGATAAAGCTGCCCTGCTGAATTTCTGTAAAATAGAATCCGGAGATCAGCATGACGAAAAGTGTCAGGCTGTACAGAAACACATAGCGGAAAAGCGGAAAGACGATTGTCTGATCAGTTGCTTCAGAAGGTCGTTTCGCATAAGCAAAGTAAGAGAAAGCAACAAGTGCAGCAGCAATCAGCGTATAGATCAGATACTCCATCAAACTAAAAGGTGTCTGCGTCAACTCGATCAGTCTGCCAAAGAAAATACCATTTGTTAATAATGTTTCTGTATAAGCAGTGAGCGCAAGACCGGTTACATAATATTGAAGGTTAACCAGTACGAGCAAAATGATCAGTGCAGGCACAATAATGACTGTATACGTCAACGCACCGTGCAGCAGTGCATTTCCTACAAAGATACCAACCGCAACAGTGAGAATGAACATAAACAGCATAATCAGATAGGAAAGCCCTATCCAGCTGAAAATATCAGAAATTGCATAAAACTGATCAGTCAGGAAGGGATACAGAATTGCAGTCAGAATTCCTGTAATCACAAGCGGAACTATTAGTGTGACTGCACCTGTAATATAAACATTTGTTAAGGTCGTTCCTCTTTTAAAAGGCAGGCTGTGAAAGAAGTCCGTCGCCGATTTATTCGTCATAAAGTTCAGCAGTATAATACCGATCAGTACCGGGAATGAACAAAAAGCGATCAGCTGAAACGGGATAGAGAACTCAAACAGCGGATTTAAGATCCCTTCGTAATCAGTGAATCCGGCATAAAACTGATCATTACGCAGCGTCATTTCACGAATAAACATGCTGAGCGGCAGCATAATCACAAGCGCCAGTGCCAAAAATACACCAACCCACGTCACAGATCTTAATTGCTGTCTGAACAGTCCTTTATTCCACAATAAGGTTCCGGATTTCATAGCCAACACCTCCCAGCTCATAAATAAAGATTTCTTCAAGCGTCAACGGCAGCAAATCAAAAATCGCCGGATTGAAGCTTTGTACATAAGGAAGAATCTCTTCCTCACGCCCCTTCACAATAATCAGCAATACACTGCCGCGCTTTTCATAATGCAGCACATCCAGGCCGCTCAGGAAAGCCTCTTTTTCAGGCAGCTTCTTAAACGCGATCTGCAGCTTATGAATATCTGTTTTCAATTCATCCAGATCACGTTCAAACAATAATCCGCCATTATGCATAATCCCAACGTAATCACAAAAGTCTTCCATCTCACGCAGGTTATGTGAAGACACAATCAGCGTCAGGCCGCGGTCAGCCACATCCTGCAGAATGGCATTTTTCATCTGCTGACGAACAACCGGATCAAGTCCGTCAAACGGCTCATCAAGAATCAGTACATCCGGCATCGCAGACAGTGTCAGGATAAACGAAGCCTGGCGTTGCATCCCCTTAGACATTCTTGTCAGTTTTTTATCAGGATTCATTCTGAAATGCTTTGTCAGCTGCTGGAAGCGTTTTTCGTTCCATCTCGCATACACCTCTTTATAAAAGCCCGCCATATCATTCAGAGAAGTCTGATGTAAAAAGTGTGGCTGATCAGGAATAAAGAGCACGTGCTGTTTCGTTTCAGGTGTTTCAAACACCGTCTTGTCAGCGATCTTCACTTCACCACTATCATATTTATAAATACCGGCAAGTATTTTAAGAAGGGTCGTTTTGCCGGCACCGTTAGATCCGAGCAGTCCGTAAATTGATCCTTTCTTTACATGGAGTGTGAGATTCTCAACCGCCTGCAGGTCATCAAACCGTTTATTTACTGCGGATGCATGAATCATTTTTCACCCTCCTTTTCACCAATTTCAATTTTTTGAATCAGATTGATCAGATCGTCCTTTGATCCACCCAAGAATAAAAATTCACTCACGATTTTTTCTAAATCCTGTCTCAGCATCCCCAATCTCTCCTCATTCCCATCATTCTGTAACGGTGCTACAAAACTGCCTTTTCCAGGAACGGAATAAATAAATCCCTCACGCTCGAGCTCACGATAGGCTTTTTGTATCGTGTTCGGATTAATCGTCAATTCCTGTGCCAGATTCCTGACCGATGGCAGCTGATCATCCTGCTGCAATAAATCCCGTATCATCAGCGTCTTCAACTGATCCATCAGCTGCTCATAAATCGGAACCCGGCTGCGCGTATCCAACGTAAACATCCGCACCCTCCTCCAAATATTAGTGTATTACCTGTACTACTTATTGTAATACGGTTGAGGAGGGTGGTCAATAGGCATTTGGAAAATATTTTTAGTGGTTGGTGTTTGTGGTTCGGCGTAAAAAAATAGGTGTTCGGCGTTAAACTGATGGGGTTCGACGTTTAACCCGGAGTGTTCAACAGTTAACTAGCTTAGTTCAACACTTAATTATATAGGTTCGATACTTCAGGTATTTTGACTAATAAAAAAACGTGCCAATTAATTGGCACGAATGCTTTTTCGTATACGGTAAAACCTCTTGCTAGTTTTATGAAAAGGTTCTAGACCGGCTTTAAGCATCAAAATTCTCGCTGTTCCCGGACGCGTTAAGTTCAACATTATGCGTGCCTGCTTATTAGCAATGGATTCAGATACAAAAGTGAGGTAAACAAATAAGGTATCCTGATAAGTCTCATCATTTGGTTCTCTGCATAATTGACATCGAAAGCGTCGACCTGTCCAGATACAAGACAGCTCTGAACAAAAGTGACACCAGACACCTGGAATAAGCTGACTTTTACTTATATTGAACCGATCAAGCGTATGATAAATTTTTTCATTTACAGTATATGTTTTAAGAGTATCAGCAATTTGAGGTAACGCTAGGGGAGAAATTTTTTGAGGGAGACCGGATTCGCATAGTTCTCTTAATTTCATTGTAAACCTTCCACTCCGGCAAATTTCTTGAGGGAGAACAGTGTAGGAACCAACAGCTTCTAAATGAACAGTTGAATGTGTGAACGGAATCAAGGAGTATACTGGGAGGTCAACGTTCATTTTGTTAAAAATTTGTAATAGACCTTTTCGGTGACGTTCAGCTTGAAGGGGAGGATGAGTGGAAGTGAAAATAGAGCCGTCCGGTTCATGACGATACATCTGTTCGTTTTCAAGGTCTAGCTTAACGTGGCCTTTTATATGTTTTGTTTCAATTGTTAACGCAAACGAGGGAGTTAAAACCAAGTGATCAATTTGAATTGTTTCTCCGTCAAAAGGGAAAGTGAGATTTAGACCGATCAAAAATTCATCTGATCCGAAAGGGAGTAGTAATTGGTCTATGAGTTTTTCACCAAACTCACCTGCTCTGATAATAGAGGCTTCTTTTAAAAGGGAAGTTTTAGCGGGAAGGTTTTCAGGCAAATGTCTTGAAAGGAGCTCGTATGCATGAGCGCGGATTGAGGGTTTTCTTTCATGGAAAATCAATGCTATTCCTCCAAGTCTATTTATTTTCACCTATCATATATGATTTTGAAGATAATTACACGAGATTTTTTAAAATGTTAATATTAAATTACCTAGGTCATTATACCCTTAGAGTTGAAGTTTAATTTTAAACGTCGAACAAGTGGGGGTAAGTGACGAAGACAGTATGCTGAAAGTTGAACAAGACATGTTATATGCCGAACACCGAGTGTTAAAGAGCGAACGCACCCAACCCCCCAGTTTCCCAACTGCATCCTACAAAGTGCTAAAATGAACGTAACAAACTGAAAGCAGGTGACGTGATGGAGAAGGAGATTCAAATTGCAGAGGCGTCTATTCAGGAGAAGCAGCCGGAAGCTGAGGCACATCATTGGTATCCGGGATTTCATGTGGCACCGCGGGCGTATTGGATGAATGATCCGAATGGTTTTTCTTATTTTAAAGGTGAATATCATTTGTTTTATCAGCATCATCCGTTTTCGCCGGAGTGGGGGCCGATGCATTGGGGGCATGCAGTGAGCCGGGATCTGGTGCACTGGGAACACCTTCCTGTTGCCCTCGCGCCTAGTACGCAAGATGACGCGGACGGATGTTTTTCGGGCAGTGCGATTGAAGTGGATGGAAAGCTTGTGGCGATGTATACGGGAAATGTGTGGACAGGACCTGATCATGATTCCGATCTGAAGCAGGTGCAGATGATTGCTGAGAGTGAGGATGGGATTCATTTCACTAAATGGCCGGAGCCGGTTATCAAAGGGGCGCCTGACGGTGATATCCACCCGTTTCATTTCAGGGATCCGAAGGTGTGGAAGCATGGTGATACATATTATTGTGTGCTTGGTTCGCGAACGAAGGATCACAAGGGACAGGTACTCCTTTATAAGTCGGTTGATTTGAAGAGCTGGGAGTTTGTCGCTGTTTCGGCTAAAAAAGAAGAGAACGGCGGATTTATGTGGGAGTGTCCGGATTTCTTTCATTTAGGTGAACGTGACGTACTTGTGATGTCACCACAGGGCGTGAAGCCGGAAGGAAATAAATTTCATAATTTGCATCAGGCGGTGTATGTGCTTGGCGAACTTGATTATGAGACAGGAAAGTTCACGCATGGCGATTTTCATATGCTTGATGCGGGTTTTGATTTTTATGCTCCGCAGACACTTGAAGATCCTGAGGGCAGACGTGTGATGATTGGCTGGATGGATATGTGGGAGAGTGAGATGCCAACGCAGGCACATGGATTTTGCGGGGCGATGACGATTCCGAGAGTGCTTGTGCCGGACGGGGACCGGCTGCTAGTTCAGCCATTGCCGGAGCTTGCTGAGCTGAGAGAAGAAGAGGTTTACGTTGAAAATGAACCCATTTCAGCTAAACGAACGTTTGATTCAATCAGTGGAACATGCATTGAGATGAAACTTGAAGTGAATGTGAAAGATGCGGATGCTTTTAGCGTGAATGTCCGCTGTGGTAACGGTCAGAAAACGTTTTTGAAATGGGAAAGACAGGACTCATCAGTTACACTCGATCGTACAGAATCAGGTGCAGGTGTCAGTGGGACAAGAACAGTGGAAGTGAAAAAACAAGACCGTTTAACACTTCACTTCTTCCTTGATCAATCATCTGCAGAAATATTCATTAATAACGGTGAAGCTGTGATGACGGCGCGTATTTATCCGGAAGAAACGTCGGATGGAATTGAGTTTGAAGCAGATGGAGCGGCTGTGATAGAGCGGCTTGAGAAATGGGATTTAAATAAAGTGATTTAATTAAGGACAGGTTTGGCAAATTGCCGGACCTGTCTTTTTTAAGATATTTTTAAGGATTTCGTCCATTCTGTTTAAGTTCTGTTTGTCAGAATACAGGTAGAAGGAGATGAGCCTGATGAAAACAGTCGTAGAGATTAAAAATGTGAAGAAGAGAATAGGCAGAAAAGAGATTATTCATGGGATTAGTACGAAGCTTTATCCGGGTGAGGTTTTTGGGTTCCTGGGACCGAATGGAGCAGGTAAAACGACGATGATCAGAATGATGGTGGGGCTGACGAAAGTCTCAGAAGGACAGATTTTAATCAACGGTCACTCTATTACAACTGACTTTGAAAAGGCGGTCCGGCATGTCGGAGGGATTATTGAAAATCCGGAAATGTACAAGCATTTAACCGGTTATCAAAATCTTCGTCAGTATGAGCGACTGTTTCCTGAAAAGCTTCCTGCAGAAAGAGTTGATGAGGTCGTAAAGCTTGTTGGTCTTGAAAAAAGAATTCATGAAAAAGTAAAAGGTTATTCACTTGGCATGAGGCAACGCCTGGGGATTGCACAGGCACTATTACACAAGCCGTCACTATTGATTCTTGATGAACCGACGAACGGTCTGGATCCAGCGGGAATCAGAGAGATCCGTCAGTATATCAGACGTATCGCAAAAGAGGAGCAGATGGCTGTGTTCGTATCGAGTCATTTGCTATCTGAAATGCAGCTGATGTGCGACAGGATTGGTATTATTCAGAACGGACATCTGATCAGGGTTGAGAAGACCGAAACGCTTGTGGATTCAGGAAGCCATGATGTATTACTGAACGCTGCTCCTCTAGAAAAAGTGAAAGAACTATTGAGCAATCGACTTTATCAGCAAGTAGAAAATGGATTGATTGTTCGTGCAGAAAAAGATGAACTGCCTGAACTCATTCACCATTTATCAAAACATCAGATCGATATTTATGAAGTAACACCTATGAGGAAAACTCTCGAGGATTCATTTCTTCAAATGACAGAGGAGGATCAGCATGCATACACTCAGACTGCTTCAAAATGAATGGGTAAAATTAATTAAAAAACCATCTGCACTGATAATGGGTGTTATTCTTGTAGCGCTCGTGGCAACTCTTGGAGGTGGAACCGCTTATTTTACTGAGGTTACAGCGTTTTGGGAGTTCGTCGCAGACGCTTCCACACTTTATGCGGTGACAATTCTCTTTTCGATTATTGCAGCGGGCAGCACGGTTGCATCAGAATTTTCAAGTGGAACGATTAAACTGCTGCTGATCAGACCTGTCAGACGTGTGAAAATTCTGGCTGCAAAGTTCTTGGTGGTTATTCTTTATGGTGTGTTGATGCTTTTTGTATTGGCAGGTGCTTCTCTCATGATTGGCGGATTACTCTTTGGTTTTGAACCGCTTTATATAAATGAAGTAAATATGCTGGGAGACCTGGCTGAGACTTACCTTCTTTATATAGGTGAACTGGTCATTTATGCAGCAATGGCCTTTATGATTTCAACAGTGTTCAGAAGCAGTTCCCTTGCGATTGGGTTGTCGATTTTCCTTATGTTTACCGGTCCGCAGATGACGATGCTTGCGGGTCGCTATGAATGGGCGAAGTATATTTTATTTGCAAATACGAACCTGACTCAGTTTAAAGAAAATAGAGTGCTGTTTGAGGGAATGACAGTTGGATTTTCACTGGCTGTCATTGCAGCATATCTGGTTATTTTTGCAGTTGTGTCCTGGCAGGTGTTTCAGCGGCGGGATGTTGCCGTATAATAGAGTCAATCTATTAAGGGTGTGTAATCTATGAGCGAAACGATACTGATTATTGAAGATGAAACAGAAATTGCAGAGCTGGTGAGGGACTACCTGGAAGCTGAGGGTTTTACCACTGTTCTCGCTGCTAATGGTAAAGAAGGCTTGGAACAATTTCAGCACGCTGATCCTTCACTTGTACTTTTGGATCTAATGCTGCCGGAGATCGACGGGATGGAAGTGTGCCGGAGTATACGGAGTACGTCTACCGTCCCGGTGCTGATGATGACAGCTAAACGCAGTGAAACGGATAAAATTATCGGGCTGGGCATTGGAGCGGATGATTATATTACAAAACCTTTCAGTCCAGGTGAACTCACGGCTAGGGTAAAAGCCCATCTCAGACGCTCCCGTTATTTTTCAGCACAACATGAGCAGGGGGTGCTCCGCTACGGAGAGCTGATACTGGATGAAAAGCAGATGACCGTTAAGCTTTCAGAACGCGATCTACTTTTATCTGCGAGAGAATTTCAGATTCTTTACGTCCTCGCCAAGCGTCCGGGACAAGTCTATTCTAAAGAACAATTGTTCAACGAAGTGTGGGGATATGACCATCTGGGGGATTTTAATTCGTTAAATGTGTATATCCGAAAGCTGCGTGAGAAGCTTGAGACAGACCCTTCACAACCACGGTGGATCCAAACTGTATGGGGTGTTGGATATAAGTTTATTGGAGACGGTAAATGATGAAAACGCTGAAGATGAAAATGGTAGTTGCTTTAATCTCTGTCATTGTGATTCCGCTAGCTGTCATAGCAGGGACACTCACTCTATTATCCTTAAGTATCGAAAGGGTGGCTGGTGAAATAGAGTCGTCCCACCAGCAAACTACAGAGGAAATACAAGCGCTGCTTAAGGAGTTGCCGTCAGTTACCAGCAGTGAATTTGATCAGCGGTTGGATGAAATCTCCGAATCATATGACGTGGCCTTAGATGTGACGTACCAGGGTGAACAGGTCTATGGTGAATCGTTGCGGAACACCTCTCCTAATGGACTTGCTTTTAATTACACACCAGACGTGATTGAAGGAGAAACGTCCAGAGGAGAACCGGTGCAGGCTGAGTTATTTCTTCAATCCACTGAACTGGAGTCAAAGATCCTTACGTACATCCTTATCAGTATTGGCAGTGGAATACTCGCGCTGCTGCTGACGATCGGCTTATGGGTGTGGCTGCTGTCAAAATCAGTTTTAAGACCTTTAAAATCAGTCTATGAAGCGAGTGAAGAAGCAAGAAAAGGGAATCTTGAGTATCCGGTTCAGCAAGGTAAAAAAGATGAGATCGGGCGCTTTATCAGCTCTTTTAACTTAATGAGACAGGAAATAAAAGACTCTTTTGCAAAACAGCAGGAATATGAACGTGCGAGGCAGGAGCTTATTGCAGGTATATCACACGATCTCAGAACCCCGTTATCCTCTATTCAGGGATACGTGGAAGGGCTTCGTGATGGTGTTGTCAAATCAGAAGAAAAACAGCAGAAATATTTAAATATCATTCATAAGAAGACACTTCAGGTAGACAGTCTGATTGAGGATCTGTTCGACTTGACCAGGCTGGAGTTGAGAAAACTGCCGGTCTATAGACAACCTGTTGTCAGTACCTTATTCACTGATGATTTAATTGAATATATGGAAACAGCTGAGCACGACCACAGGATGCTAATCAAGGGTTCAGTGGCGCCAGCAGTTATTCTTGAAATTGATCCTCTCAGAATGCAGCAGGTAATGACAAACCTTATAGATAATGCTTTCCGGTATGGCGGAGACCGTGTAGAAATCAGCACGCGTTTGTCAAATCACAACTGGCATATTGATCTTATGGATAATGGACATGGAATGGATCGGAATTTACTTGAAAAAGTCTTCACCCCGTTCTATAGAGCTGATCAGGCAAGAACCGATGGTGGCAGCGGACTCGGACTTTCGATTGCGAAATCTATCGTTGAGGCTCACAGCGGCAAACTTTCTGTCATCAGTGAAAAAGGAACGGGAAGTACTTTTACGGTTAGTCTTCCTTTTAAAAGGGAAGATGAACATTAAAAACGGAGTGAGTCAATATGTTATCCATCAACCCTGAAAATCAATCAGAACGCGACAACTATAAGCTTTTAACCGGTGGGATTATTCCGCGTCCTATTGCGTTTGTGACAACTGAATCTGAAACAGGCGTACTGAATGCAGCGCCATTTAGTTATTTTAATATTGTATCTGCTGACCCACCGATGATTTCAGTGTCGGTTCAACGAAAAGCGGGTGAGCAGAAGGACACTGCGCGGAACGCTGAGTTCAAAAATGAATTTGTGGTTCATATTGTGGATGAATCAAATGTGGAAAAGGTGAATCAGACATCAGCTAATCTGCCGGCTGACGAGAGTGAAGTTGAACTGGCCGAGCTGACAACAGTTGATAGCGAAGCGATAAGTGTACCGGGTCTGGCGGAATCCAGGTTCAGAATGGAGTGTGTACTTGAGCAGAATGTTCAGCTTGGCAGGCATGATGGAAAGCCTGCTGCAGACTTACTGATCGGCCGTGTGGTGCGGTTTCATATTGATGAGGCGATCTATGAAAATGGCAGGATTCATGCAGACGTGCTGAAGGCTGTGAGCAGACTGGCCGGCAGCAATTATGCGAAGCTCGGTGAAGTATTTTCGCTGGAGCGGCCGAAATAGAGTTGATTTGATGACCGGGGAGCGGAGTGCTTTCCGGTTTTATTATTGTGTATGGAGAGTGGGTCTTTTGGCACTATTCCACGAACAAGGTTGTTTTTTCTACGAACCTCCTCACTTTTTCTTAGAACACCATTCCCTGTTCTAAGAACCTACCCTGTTCTTCTACGAACAACCGCATTCTATCCACGAACCCCAAATCTTCTCAACCACTAAAAGTAAAACCAACTTTACAAAATGACAAGTATACTTTACAATCTGATTAACATATATTGGAGGAGATCAAATGGCTATCAAAAATCGGGTGAAGGAACTCCGGGCGAGGGATGGTCTCACGCAGGGAGAACTCGCCAAGAAGATTGGCGTGACAAGGCAGACGATTGTGTCGCTTGAAAAGGGCAGTTACACGCCTTCACTCCTGCTGGCGTTAAATATTGCAGAAGTGTTTGGAGAATCGGTAGAAGCTATTTTCACAAAAGAGGAGGAAGGTCAGTGAAGCGGGTATTAATCGAGACGATATGCAGTGTGATTTTTTATGTGCTGTTGGCAGTTACGATCGGGAGTACTGTACATACAATGCAGGATTTAACAGAAGGGTTTGAGGCACGTCAATTGGATGATGTCCTTGGAAAAACGGTAAGTTGGTCGAATGAGATAACAGTCGATTTGAATGGAATCACGATTCAAGATGTGCGGGAAGTAACGGATAATGAAACAGGGCAGACAGAGACAGATGTAATTAACGAAACAATAAATTCGCTTCCGTGGTTGCTTTTATTTATTTTTACGATTTTATGGATGGTCTATAGTATTATTACACGTGATCGTTCAAAGACTTTTAATATATTTGCGACAAAAATGACTGAGTTTCAAGAGACTGATGAAAGAGAAATTCAGATTACTCGCGATGCCACTAAAGCAGCTTATAAGTCACTCGGAATTCTTGTGCCGACTCTATTAGTGTTTGTAATGGTATATCCGTTAGTCTACAAATTTTTACCTGAATATCCAGTATACCTCCTTGCATGTACAATCATCATCCCAACCCTCGTATACGGAATCGTCTGGATAAAAGAATACAGAAAATAGGTGACGTTGAATGGAACTTATACAAGTAAACGCTAATGATTATGACTTTAACGAAAAAGTGGAGTGGTTCTGGAAGACGTGGGGCTCAGAAGATAATCGGATGTTTTATGAGGACTGTATGAGGCATTCAAAGAAATCGGATGTACCCTGTTTTTATATCATAAAAGATGCTGACAGAATCATCGGTACGGTCGCACTCCTTAGAAATGAACTCGTCAGCAGGCAGGATCTGACGCCTTGGCTTGCCTGTCTTTATGTTGATCCTGATTACAGGAAGAAGAGATTAGGATTCAAAATGATGAATGAAGTGTGCAAAATAGCCGCAGAGATGGGTTATCGGCATGTTTATTTAAGTACTGATCTTGATGGTTATTATGAAAAAGCAGGCTGGACCTATGTAGATGTCTGTTACGGATTGAGCGGCGGGAAGATAAAGGTGTATAGAAGTCCTGAGCTGCTCCAATCTGTATAAAATACTCGTTTCACTTTTAGAAAAGAAGGAATTTTTATGCCTGTCACGAATGTATAGAGTAATAACGTCTGAAAGGATTGAGTCTAAATGATCCATATCAAACATTCACTTATCGGAGAACAAACGATACAAGATCTGGCTCATGATTACGAATTGCCTGAAGTAACAGAATGTCTGTTTCTTGCACGCGGTCTGAATGACACGTATGTGTTGAAAACAGAAAAAGACAATTATATTTTCCGCGTGTACCGCAAAGGCTGGCGGGAGGAGGATGCAATATTATTTGAGCTGGAAGCAATAGAGTTTGCTCAGCATGAAGGCATCCATTCTTCAGTCCCGATTAAGCGTAAAGACGGCCAGCATTTAACAAAAATTGAAGCGCCTGAAGGTACAAGGTTTGGTGTGATGTTTACTTATTCTAAAGGTGAGCGTCCGGAGATTACGGAAGAGAACAGTGGAAGAATCGGCCGCGCGCTTGCGAATCTGCACAATGCCACTGATCGATTCAAGCCGTCCTACAGCAGAGGTTATGAGCTGAACATCAACCATTTACTGAAGGCGCCGGTTGGAATCGTTATGAAACGGCTCGGGCATGCACTGACAGAAGAACAGGAAACACTTTTGCATGAAGCTGTCAGTAAAGTAAAAGAGGTTGTAGAAAATAAAGAACTTTCTTATGGCTTCTGTCACGGTGATTTTCACAACTTCAACTTCCATTTACATGATGGGAATCTGGAAGCTTTTGATTACGATTGCTGCGGTGTCGGTTACCGTGCCTACGATATTGCGGTATTCTGGTGGAACCTGAAAAACAATTATCCACAGCAGGAAAAAACGTGCTGGCGTTCATTTTTAAATGGGTATGAAAGCGTAAGGGAAATCAGCGAAGCAGATAAAAAAGCACTGCCATACTTCGTGGCCGCCCGCAGAATCTGGTTCATGGGGATTCTTGCTGCAAATGAAGATGTTTGGGGCCGCGCCTGGATCAATGGACAGAATATGAACCACTTTTTCGGACAGTTGGCTTCTGATGTGAGAGGATTTAAGGAAAAATAACAATCCAGGTACCTGAGAGGGTGCCTGGATTTTTTGGTGAAAATATATACATAGTAATAAACCACACAAAATATAATTTCAACTGACAAATCAGGAAGTTGAACTGTCAAAAGTAAGAGTCCACTAATCAAAACCCCACCAAGTACTAACAAAAACTTCCGAATCTACCCAAAATAAAATTGTCAATGTAATTTCTCTGATACATATGCTACAATAAAGAAGGAATTTAAATGAGAATGAGAATCATTTGCTTGTATATCAATGTTCACGGGAGATTTTAATTGAAAATCAGGAGTGAAGATCATGCATAAAAATTTATTTGATGTGACAATTATCGGTGGAGGGCCAGCGGGGCTATATTCAGCTTTTTATAGTGGACTGCGTGGCATGAAAGTGAATATTCTTGAATATCAGCCGCATTTAGGCGGTAAAGTAAATGTTTATCCTGAAAAAATGATCTGGGATGCAGGAGGTATGCCTCCGGTCACGGGTGCAAAAATGGTTGAGCAAATGATTGAACAGGGACTGACTTTTAACCCATCTGTCTTTCTGAATGAGAAGGTTGAATCTATCCGTAAAAATGAAAGCGGTCACTTTGAAGTGCAGACTGCCAGCGGTAATTTACATATTTCAAAAACTGTTATCGTAGCAGTTGGAAGTGGTATTTTAAACCCGCAAAAACTGCAGATTGAAGGGGCAGAGCGCTTTGAAGTCACTAATCTTCATTACACTGTGCAATCCCTTAAGAAATTTAAGGATAAAACGGTTCTGATTTCAGGTGGAGGTAATACAGCAATTGACTGGGCTAACGAGCTTGAGCCAATCGCTAAGAAAGTCTATATTACGCACCGAAGCTGTAACTTCAAAGGACATGAAGCGCAGATTGGTCAGCTGATGAGCAGTACGGCTGAATGTCTGCTGAATACTCAAATTACAAAGCTGCATGCAAACGAGGCGCATGATGGCATTGATCGCGTTGAACTGACGCATAGCATTACAAATGAATTAAGTTCTTTGGAAGTAGACGATGTCATTATCAATCACGGCTATGAAATTGATGCGTCACTGATTAAGAACAGCGCACTGCCAATTGAGATGGTGGATGATTATTTTATTAAAACCGAATCAAGTGGAAGCTCAAGTGTGCCGGGCCTTTATGCTGCTGGTGATATTTCCAAGCATGACGGGAAGCTGAATTTACTGATGGGGGCATTTCATGATGCTGCTAATGCGGTGAACGAGGCGAAGCGCTATATTACGCCTGATGCCGGGGCTGCTGCAATGGTGTCTTCACATAATGATGTGTTCAAAGAAAAAAATCGTGAACTTGCTAAAAATATTTAATCTTTGGTTCTGACAAAGTTGGCTAATGATTTCCGCATCAGGCGGATGCTTTTCGCGGCCGAACGCAGGAGTCACTGCTTACGCTCCAATCAGCAGCTTAAGTAGTCTTTAATATAGCTATTTCATAAATGCTGGAATGAAGAGGATGAGACAAATGTGTCTTATCCTCTTCGTCTGTTATAGACGATTATTATCCACAGCCTCAGTTCTATAATCCGTATAATTAAGTCATCCACATGTGGACAACAATTCGCGACTTACCCTGTAAATTCAGGCTTTTTAGTGGATATGTGCATAAAGTATGTGAATAACTCCATGATATGTGTGTAACTTTATTCGTCTGACACCAGTATTTACTTTTTATCATCTCCAATAAAAAAACTGTCTGATCAGCACGGGGGCTTTACAGACAGTTTCTCATTATATACTGTTATTCTTCGTAATTCCTGAATCGTCTCTGACCAGTCCTTTTGTTTTTGCTTCGTGGAGCTTATTTTTCAACAACGGATCGTCGTGCTCGTGATTGTTAGCATTCTTCTTTTCATCTTTTCCAGTGATTTTGTTTACAGCATCTTTTACTTTCTCACCGAAATCCTGATGCTTGTTTTCCATTGTAAAACACTCCTTAGGATTTTGTTTTTAATTTACCCGCTATTCAACAGGACAAACATTTGTCACATCTATCATTAAATGAAATAAGAAAAAGTTCGGTTTTTGTTATGATAGAGGAAACTAGAAAAGTGAACGGAGCGTAAATGAATGAAATTAAAAAAAAGAGAGGCTGCTGCATTAAGAGTGAATGAAGAATTTCCTTATTTACTTTGCCCAATCTGCAGAAAAAAACTCACAGAACAGTCATTATCACTGACCTGTTCAGAAAATCACCAGTTTGATTTCGCTAAAAATGGATCATTACATTTGCTGACAAAAAATTTAAAAACTAAATATACAAAGGATCTATTTGAATCAAGGCATTATTTAATGAGTGAAGCTGAGTTTTTTAAACCAGCCATAAATGAAGTAATTACCCATTTGAAGGAGCGTGAAGCGGGTATCATCCTGGATGCGGGTTGCGGTGAGGGGACTCATTTAGCACATATTACAGGTGAACTTGAAGGATTTACTGGAGTGGGGATTGACCTTGCGAAAGATGGCATCCAGTTAGCTGCCCGTCATTACGATCAGCCGCTGTGGATTACAGCTGATTTGGCGAGAGCTCCGGTAGAAGCCGGAACTGTTGATTATATTTTAAATATCCTGTCACCTGCGAATTATCAGGAATTTAATCGACTTCTAAAAAATGCCGGAGAAGTGATCAAGATCGTTCCAGGAGCAGGCTATTTAAAGGAATTGCGCAATCATTATTTTGGGGATCATTATGAAAACGATGAGACTGTATCTGCTTTTTATGAACAGTTCGATGTGTTTCATAAAATCACTGTCACAGTTACGCAAAAACTTGATCGTAAGGCCATTGAAGCACTGGTAAATATGACGCCGTTGAGCTGGAGTGCGGATCCGGAAAAGGTGACCTCATTTAAAGCGAAACAAGAAACGGAAATGACATTAGATGTCGAGGTACTGTTTGGACGGAAAAGAAGATAAAGCTACAGTTGATCAATCTGCTTAAGCAGGAATAAAATCACCAAAGCGGTTCGTTTTCATTTGATAGGTCGAAAGTGAATGGTAAGAGAGTTATAACTAAAATAGCAGCGACTAAAGCTATAAACAATGCGACAGGCCAAGCAAAATCTAATATCATCCCGGTTATGATGATCATTAAAACTGGTATCAGTCCAGCAAGTACGCCCCATTTTTGTCTCGAGCGGGTAGTTGGATACTGCTTCTCATTACAGTCAGGGCATTTTGCGCCATTAGGTCCTATAAAAACAGATCTTTTTAATGTTTCACTATATGTCCACTTGTAATTGCAATTTTGACAGACAGGCATGTTCACCCTCCTCATTTAAGTTTATATATGTCATACTGTTGTTAGCTTATATACGAATAACATCGCGATAGGTTTCAAAAGATTGGAAAAAAGGGGCGTCAAATTTGTCTTTTATTATTCGTTTTGTCATTTACACTGTCATTTATTTTGTATTTTCTATGCTGTGGGACCTGGCGCTGGCTGATCAGATTAACTGGGGGCCAAATGCGGTTCAATCTGTTCTTTTCGGATTCTTCTTTACAATGCTCATGTGGTACTTTGAATTAAAAAGGAAAAAGAAGGATCAGGAATGAAGAAACGGGCAATGGGCGTATTCATCATCGTTTTCAGCCTGCTCGGAATATTTGATCTGATTCAAAATGGAGAAGTACTATTTCCAGTCAATATCGTCGCAGCCGCAGTATTTGCTTTTGCTTATTACCTGCTATGGACGAAGATGGGATGGTATAAGGCTCCCGATGAAAAATGAAAAAGAACCTGAGGCCACGATGCCTCAGGTTCTTTTTTTTTCTAGCTATGACCGGCTTCTGTTAAACCGTGAATGGATTGAATGACTGCTTATAACTTGGCTTCAATTCTGTGAAGCAGGTATAGCGTCACAATAATTGGAAAGCCGACATCACTAATGAAAGAAATCCACTGTTCCATTCTTTCAGCTCCTTTCGATATGAGTTAAAAAAGCGATCAGCCTGAGCTGACCGCTTCATCTTTTTATACTTCTAAATCAACTGCTTCAACACCTCTGGATACAACCCGCGCGCTTTTTACCCCTGTCAGTGCTCCTGATGGAGAAAGAAACATATTTTCGTCAATGACAGTCTGCATTGCAGCCTGAACAGCTGACGGAACAACCGGCTCAACAGGTGAATCCACTGTTAAAGAGGCGCTGCCACCTTCAGCTGTAATGAAAATGAGTTCTAACGTTTTGTTCATACAAGTTCCTCCTTTCTAGAGTAATGTTAAATTAAAGTGTGACCGCACCTGTTTCTACACGCTCAATCTCGATCAGCTGGTAGCTTGACAGAGAAGCGAGTGCTGCCGAAGTGTTATACATCTGTTCTGCTGTTGCGTTCAGACGAATTCGGCTGTAAGTTTTACGTTTTGTAAATGGCTTTCCTTCTTCGTTCAGTCCTGCGTCAAAAAGTAATCTGATTCTGATATCATCTGTTGAAATGTTCGCCATGTTGATCACCTCCTTTCACTCACTAGATCGTAAGTAAATGAAAGAAGAGACACCTAGCGGATTTTTAAATTTGTAAACTGAGGAGAACACTTTTGATGGAAGAAAGTCTTCGAAAGGAGTCCGGTTCATTTCCGCTTCAGGCAGAGGGTTTCCGGTTTCCGGATCGATGGACCGTTTTGTGGTCCGATATGGCCTCCTAGGCAAGCCTGCGGGGTCTCAGCTGACAGGCTTATCTTCCCGGAGTCACCGCCTTACGCTCCAATGAACCTAAGTTTTTAATAATTGTGATGTAATCAAAAAGGAAATGGCTCTGTATTTTAACAGTGCCATTTCCTTTATTAAGCATTATGATATTTTTGTTTTTAGCAATACTATTTTAATAATCAAGCTTTGTAAAAGCCTAATGTTGTTTTTGCACAGCTTTAACAGATCCAATAGTTAAATTTAACAGAATGGTATTACTCATTCTGTTCTGTTTTAATGGCCATGGCCGGGCCGAAAAATTCGAAGTTAATTCTTTCAGCCGGGATACCGATCGCAGTCAGGGATTGAATCACGGCTTCCATGAACGGTACTGGTCCGCAGACGAAGAAATCGCCATCAAGGTTGGCTGCCTGTTTCAGCACTTCAGCGTTAATAAATCCGGTAAAGTCCCCGTCAAGGCCTTCCTGTTCGTAGACAATATAGCTTTTGCCGTTGGTCAGCTTAGACACAGTTTCCTGTACATCTTCACCAAATGCGCGAACGTCCTGGTTACGTGCTGCGTGAATGAAGGTGACAGGACGCTCGGTATTTTTTTCAGCAATTGATTTTAACATCGTGTACATAGGTGTAATACCAACCCCGCCGCTGATCAGTGTTAAGGGCTGATTTTCGTGAATATTGCAGAAGAAGTCTCCGACTGGAACGCTTAACTCAAGCGTATCGCCTTCAGTTAATTCCTCATGAAGAAAAGTTGAAACGCGTCCATTTGGGTCCATCTCAGCTTCTTTTTTGACAGAAATTCTGTAGTAATCCGGTGTATATGAAGTTGAAAGGCTGTACTGACGGTTTAACATGTACTCGTCACCAGGAATCTGTGTGCGTACAGTTACGTATTGGCCGGGCATAAATTCAGGAAGATTTTCACTGTCTACAGGTTTTAAATAGAAAGAAGTAATCAAAGAGCTCTCTTTTTCCTTTTTCGCAATCGTAAAGTCTTTAAATCCTTCCCAGCCGCCTTCTATTGAAGATGCTTCGTCGTACATATCTTTTTCAATAGAAATAAATGCATCGGCGATCACACCATATGCTTCACCCCAAGCGTTTAAAATATCATCTGTTGCTGCGTCACCGAGTACATCTTTGATCGCTTTTAGTAAATACTCTCCAACGATCGGATAGTGCTCAGGCAATACGCCAAGGCTGCGGTGTTTGTGAGCAATTTTTTTAACGGCAGGAATAATGGCTTCAAGCTGATCAATATGCACTGCTGCAGCATAAACGGTATTCGCAAGTGCAGTCTGCTGACGACCCTGCTTCTGGTTAGCGTGGTTAAATATATTTAACAGCTCGGGATGGGCTTCGAAAAGCATGGCATAAAAACGTGTGGTGATTTCAACACCCTTGACTTCAAGTACAGGTACTGTGGCTTTGACTGTGTCGATCGTTTTTTGAGATAACATATCATTCACTCCATTAAAGATGTATTTTTAATATATCTTAATGATAACGTCTGTGAATTTAAAAGCAATATTTAAAATACATCTTTAATAAAATAGACACAACTAAACTTCATTTTGGCAGTCAGATGTCTTTACATGTATAATAAGGTCTCAATATAGAATAGGGTGAGGTTAATGAAGTTAACTTTATATACAGATTACTCCCTGCGTGTACTCATTTATTTAGGTGCTAAAAACAAAGAGGAGCTGTCTAATATCCAGGAAATTGCGGATGCTTATCAAATATCGAAAAATCATCTGATGAAGGTGACGCATGAACTTGGGAAGCTGGGCCTGATTGAAACGATCAGAGGGAGAAATGGCGGTATTCGTCTTGCGAAAAACCCTGAAGAAATCAATATTGGTCAAGTGGTAAAAAAAACAGAAGATCATTTTGAACTGGTTGAATGTTTCCAGCCTGGAGGAGGACACTGTGTGATTTCTCCGGTTTGCGGATTAAAGCATGCACTGGCGAAAGCTCTGCAGGCATACCTGGATGTGCTGGATGAATATACGCTTGCTGACCTGGTGCATAATCCGCTCGAATTACGCAGCCTGTTTCAGAACGAATAAGAGACAAAGTCCTAAACTATGGGCTTTGTCTCTTTTTTGCACATTAAAAAAAGACAAATAGAAATGAGTTTTTTAAAATAAATAGGGAATAGGAATAAAGAATCAGTTATAATAAAAAGGACTATTATCATAATATAAGTGAGGTTAGTAAAATGCTGAATTTCCGCAAAAAAGAGATTGCTCAGTTTGAAGCGCCGATGTCGTACCCAGCCAAAAGAGAAATCGTTGAGACAAAACCTGAATTAGCAGACAGATTATTTTATATGGGATTCAAAGAGGAGTATTTAAAAACACTTGTGGATCTCCGTCCGGTCATCACATCTATTCTGGATGATATTTTGGAAACAGTTCTTGATCATTTAATGAAAAGTCCTGAAATGGCAACGATTGCACGTGAATCTTCAACACGTGAAAGGCTGAAAAAAGTATTTGCTGATTACTTCAGAAGTCTATTGAGTGGAAATTTGGACGAGCAGTATTTTGCTATGCGAAAAAGAATGGGCGAAACGCATAATAGATTCGGTGTTCCGGTGACCTGGTTTCTGGCAACCTATGCATCTTTTCAGACACTGCTGATTCCAAAAGTAGTAGAGCAGTTGCAAAAAGATCCTGAGGGACTTCAAAAAGCACTTCTGGCAATCACACATGCGATGAATCTAGATTCGCAGCTGGTGACAGATCATTATATGACAATCAGAATGAATGCACTCGAAGAATCGAATCAGCGTAATGAGCAATTACAGACTGAGATTGCAGCAGTCAGTCAGGAAGTGGCTGCTTCTGTAACTCAGGCTGAGCATACTGTGATCAGTACAAGTGAGAGTGCGGCTAAAATTTTAGAAGAGACCGGCAATACAGAAAAATCCAGCAGAAATCTGGTAGGACTGGCAAAAGAAAATGCAAAACTGATGAATGAAATGGAAGTGCAATTTGTTCAGGCGGCTGAAAAAGTTGGAACGTCTGTAGAGGGCATGAATCATTTGAAGAATACGTCTGAGGAAATCATTAAAATGACCAAAGGCATTGAAGAAATTGCTGATCAGACGAACCTTTTAGCACTTAATGCTTCTATTGAAGCTGCAAGAGCAGGGGAACATGGAAAAGGATTCGCAGTTGTAGCGAGTGAAGTGAGAAAGCTTGCTGAAAACGCCAAAGCACTCAGCGGACAAATTAATGAGCTGATCGATCAGAATAACAAAGGCATTCAATCATTAGTGAAACAATTGAAAGAAGTGAATGAAGAGAATAATGCTTCCCAGGACAACGTGAAACGGGTGAAAACCGGATTAACGACTTTCCAGGTGGAGATGGAGAACTACCTGGAAATGTTCGGACGAAATAAAAAAGATCTTGAAACAATTGTTTCCTCCATCCAGGAAATTAATGAAACGACCAGTGGTCTCTCACTTGCCACAGAGCAGCTTGTGAGAAAAGCAGAGCAGAAGTAAACCGGTGTGAACCGGTTTTTTTGTTTGCGAAAAAACACACTCCGCTCATCCATTTTGTTACAATCTAATCTTTTCCGGGTATACACGAAGGACTTGATTAAATAAGGGAGCGGGATGGTATGGAAAATAATAGACCAGTCATTGCACTGACAGGCGCAACAGGATACATAGGCGGAAATCTGCTGGAACAAATACAACAAAAAGCCGATGTGATTGCGCTGTCCCGAAGTGGTGACGATAAAGAAAATACTGAGCACGTAACATGGCGATCTGCTGATTTCTTCTCAATGAAGGATGCTGAAAAAGCACTTGAAGGCGCAGACTATGCCGTTTACCTGATTCATTCAATGAAGCCGTCTGCTAAATTAACGCAGGCGAAATTTGAAGATATGGATTTGATTTTAGCGGATAACTTTGCCCGTGCCGCGAAAAAGCAGGGAGTAAAACAGATTATTTATCTGAGTGGTATTGTCCCTCAGAACGAAGAGCGCAATAAATTAAGCCGCCATCTGCGTAGCAGGCTTGAAGTTGAGAAAGTGTTAAGAGCTTATGGGACACCAGTTACGACCATTCGTGCGGGACTGATTGTCGGGCCAAAAGGTTCTTCATTTCCGATCTTATCAAAACTCGCCAGGAGACTTCCTTTCATGCTGCTGCCAAAATGGACGCGCACAAAGACACATCCGATTGCCCTTAAAGATGTAGTAGGTTCGTTAAGTAAGAGTGTGGGCAATGATGAAGTGAAGGATCGCTCAATCGATGTAGGTGGTCCTGAAGTGATGACCTACAAAGAAATGATGATACAGACTGCTGAAGTGCTTGGGAAACAGCCAAGAGTGGTGGATGTACCATTTATGACTGTTAATCTTTCGAGATTGTGGGTCATGCTGGTTACCGGCGCTTCAAAAGAAATGGTGTATCCGCTTGTAGAGAGTCTTCAGCATTCAATGGTGGCCAAGAATAAGGCAGAAGGGATCAGTGAAGGGAAGATTTCCTTTAAAGAAGCTGCAAAGACTGCTTTAGAAGAGGAAGAAGAAGCGTCCGGAGCACCTGACTACCTGAAGCCGAATCCAACAGGAAAAGATGTGCGTTCAGTTCAGCGTGTCATGCTGCCTGAAGGTAAAAATGCAGAGTGGGCTGGCGAGGAGTACATGAAATGGCTCTCTACGCTTGCAAATCCTCTGTTATGGACAGAAGTGGACGCACATAAAAAGGGACAGGTGTTTCTACTTAGCAAAACTAAGCCTCTGCTTGAACTGTCATACGCACCTGATGAAAGTGATCAGTACAGGGTGTTATACAAAATAACGGGCGGCCGGTTTGTTTCTGTCAAGGACGACAGCCGCGCACGAATAGAATTCAGACAAATCCCTGATACTCAGGAGTGCATCATCGCAATTCATGAATACGAGCCTTCAATGCCATGGTTTATTTATAAATATACGCAGGCAAACGTGCATCTGGTTGTGATGTATTTATATAAAAAGCATTTAGAAAAGCTAATGAGAAAACACCATGAAGATTCCGGTGCAAAAAAAGAAGTGGTGGAAGCTTAGGAGGGATATCATATGCTGAAGCAGGGGTGGAAACTGATCCTGCTCGTCATCTCAATCTTCTTCTTTTTCCTGGCAGCAGTCAGTCTGCTGATGACGAGCGCGGGTGAAGGTTCAGCAATGGGTGGTATTCTTGAAACAAACATGATGCTGAGCCTTGCACTGCTCTTTATGATTTTGTATATCGCTGCCAGGTTCAGAAGAAAAGAATAGGTGACTTAGCATGAGGCAGAAGTAATTCTTTCTGCTGCCTTCATCGCGCCGATAATATTTCTTGAAGAAGGTCCGAGCTCAAGTTCAGCAAGAGGTCCTGACACAAACAAGTGGTCACACCATTCCAGATGCTGATTAACAATAGGGAACCCGCAGTGTGCGCACTGAAGGTTCTCTTTTTTTATTAAATCACTCAGAAAATCAGTATTCATCACTTCAGGTGAAAAGCCTGTAGCAAAATAAATGGTTTTAGCTGTCATTTTCTGACCCGTGCCCAATTTTATATGAAACGCATCAGCTTTATATTGAACCGTTTCAACTTCACCAATCGCGAAGGAGTAACGACCTTTTTCTTTTAAATGGTGTAACTTATTGTTCAAGTCGCGGGGGATGGATCCTTTGTTTCTTGCTTTTGAAATTGTATTTCGTTTCTCATTGAGACTAAGCTTGCTGAAACCGTTCATGTATTTAGGACCCAGCCAACCGGGATCACTGTCAAAATCGTGAATCCTGTATGGGTGTCTTGATAATTGTGTGACCTGACCGGGGAATTGTCTGGCGAGCTTAATGGTCAGGTGTGCCGCACTGATCCCACCGCCAATTACGATAATAGGACCTTCCGGCTTTACTGGCTGTTTGTCGAACACGTGTGACACCCGATTTGCTGCAAGTTTCTTTGCTGTGTGTCCCCACTCAGGCAAAAACAATTTTTGATTAACTCCCGTTGAAATCACAAGATTCTTCGTATAAAACTGATCGCCACTTTTTGTTTGTACCTTCCAGTAACCATCCATTTTTTCAATCAGGCTGAGCATGCCTTCGTGCCAAACTTCTTTCAGGTTAGTCTTTTTGATGAGAGAGTCGCAGTGTTCATTGAATAAGTAGAGTGAGGGCCGTCTGTAAGTTCCGTAAAAATCGGTTTCCGTCCCATAAGATTTCCCGTATTGTTTCAGGCTGAATGGCTTCACATCCAGGTGGTGAACGCCGGGTGAACGTAAATAGGGCATCCCGATAAACCCAGTGCGATTCTTCCATTCAGCGAGCGGTTCGGGATTTGGGTCAATGATTTTTAATTGATTTTGTGAAGTGTTTTTTTGTTTTAAAAGATGGGCTGCAATGGTACAACCATGTATACCGCCACCTGCTATGAGCCATTCAAGCATTCTATCACCTCTAGACTGTCAGGAGGAAATACTGGGAAGACACTGAACCGGCATGTCGTTTGACCGGAGTTTTCTCTTCCCACTTGATCCGTTTCAGTTTTTGATTCATTGCATCATCAATATGAACTTCAATTTTCTTCATCATCATCAGAACCTGTTCAAATGACAGATTGAATTGCTTAGCAGCGAGTGTATGCGGCGATTGCTGAACTAGCTGCTGAAGAAATTCTTCTTTCGTTTCACACTGTGCGGCAATTTCTTCTTCAGCATCGGTTATAAATGTGTACAGTGCTTTATCAAATGGTGGTAATAAACGTACAATATCTCTTTCCAGGATCTCCAACAAATGAGGGTTCATCATACATGCTCCTTACCAGCTTGATTTCTTAACGCCAGGTACCTGACCTTTATGTGCATATTCACGGAATACGATGCGCGACATTTTGAATTTTCTCATGTAACCGCGCGGACGCCCCGTTACTTCACAGCGATTTTTTAATCTCGATGGGGCAGAGTCTCTCGGCAGCTTCGCGAGCGCAGCATAATCGCCGGCTTCCTTCAGCGCTTTTCGTTGTTCTGCATATCTTTCAACAAGCGCCTGACGCTTTTTTTCTTTGACAACTTTTGATTTCTTAGCCATTTATAAAACTCCTTTTAAATCGTAATGATTACGTTTTATAAATGATAGTAAACCACATAAAGAAAACGAATGCAAGCATAAAAAAACTGACCTTCAATCAGAAGGACAGCTTAGCTTAGATACTTATAACAAAATAAATGGCAAAAAGAACTGCAACGATCAGTACGAATACACCAAGTAGAATGACTGTATAGCGGGAGGAGTGGAAGGATTGATCGTTAATGGATTTAGCATTTTTAAAATAAGAAATCATGGAAAGTACGATGGTGAGGATGCCAAGAAAAACGGAAAAAAATCCGATGAAATTAATAAAAGAATCTGTATTATAAGTGCCTGATGTTCCAATCGTATAGTGAAGGTTCGTCACCAAAAAGCCGATTCCGATTAATGCAATAGCAGTCCTGATCCACGCAAGCATGGTCCGTTCGTTGGCAAGATGCTGCTGTATAAGTGTTTTTTCTATATCAGAATTCTTGTTCATATGGGAGCTCCTTTCCATTTCTTCTATCATTATCATTTCCCTTTAGGTGGATTAAAAAACAAATGCCCCTGCCATTAAATAGGGAGTATTATTCTGTAAAAGTTACAGAATAATACTCCTTTTTTAATACTAATTTCATTCAGAAAATGATAGGTTAATTGCAGTGGAAGGCGGGGACTTCAGGACGATTAGCGTGTCAACTGAGACCCCGCAGGCGAAGCCGAGGAGGCTTGATGGGACCAAAAAACGGTCCACGTCCGGAAAGCCTCCGTACGGAACGGAAATTTACCGAGCATTCATTATCCTTCGTGCTTCATAAACAATGCAAGAACTGCAAACAGAATAAAGCTGACAAGCAGTGTTACACCACCGCCGATATAGACGATAAAATAGAGCGGCTGTGGCAATGAAAAAATGTCCAGTATCATTCCTGAAGTTAAACCGATGGTACCAATAATCGCAGTATAAACATGAGCAGCTGCCAGCTTTTTAGAAACTGGTTTAAATACGCGGTAGTAAACGGCCCATGAAAATAAAGAAAGCCAGCCTACGACGAGAATGTGTGCGTGGGCAGCTCTGAAAGCATAATCATAAGAACCCGCCATATGTCCGCCGATACCTGCACCGATCATTCCGAAAATCGCGGCTGTCTTTAAAAGTAAATTACTGTGCTTTTTATGCATATTAAATGACGCTCCTTTTTAACAATCATCACCTCCCATTCTAACTGCAATCAGAAGCAGTGGCTATGAATCTATATGACAAATTAAAGAAATCAGGTGTCGTAATATGAGTAGTGGATGAAAAGGGGATGGTATAAACGGCATGGTTGCGGCTAACAGGGATGGTGAACTCACAAAAAGCATGGCTGAACTGCCAAAAGTGCTTTCTGAACTCACAAGTCCAACATCGAGACTCACAAATTATCTACACAAACGTGCAATCAAATAAAAAACCCCCACGCAGAGTGGGGGTGGAAATCATTATGCGTTCTGGTGCTCTTTTACCGGGAACCAGCCTTTTGTATTTACAATCGCCTTCCATAATGGCTCAGGAACTGTTAATACTTCGCGGTCATCCACTGAAAGGGACGTTCTGATCTCGCCTTCGCGACCCGCTTCAACTTTCTGAATCCATTCAGGTTCAACAATGATTTCACGGCCAAGCGCCATAAGCGGTACTCCGCCTTCCATTGCTTTTTCAACGTCATCAGGTGTATGAAGTGAGCCGACTCCAATGACTGGTACCTGATCACCGATACGATCCTGAATCAGCTGCACGCGTGAAGCAGTATCTGATTCGTCACGCATTGATCCCTGCTGAAAGTCCTGTACTGACACGTGAATGTAGTGAAGCTCTTCTTTTGCAAGGCGATCCGTAAATGTCAGGGTATCCTCCATTGTGATACCAGGTTCTTCACGTTCTTCAGGTGACAGACGGTACCCAACGATGAATGAATCATCACCGAATTCTTTTACTGTATTGTTTACCTCATCAATCACTCCAAGCGGGAACGTCATACGCTTTTCAACGGAGCCGCCCCATTTATCTTCACGTCTGTTTGAATGAGGGGAGAAAAATTGCTGAATCAGATAAGTGTTTGCACCATGGATTTCAACACCATCAAATCCTGCTTCAATCGCACGGCGGGTTGCATCGCCAAATGCTTTAATAATTTGTTCAATTTCATCATTGGTCAGTTCGCGTGGAGTTGCTGCGCCTTCCCGTTCAGGTGCAACCGCACTCGCACTGACTGTCTGATTGTCAGGAAGTAATTCAGGCGGTGACATTCTGCCAGCGTGGAAAATTTGTAAGATCGCTTTGGCACCTTCACCTTTGATTGTGTCAGCAAGCTTTTTAAGGCTTGGTACAAGGTCATCCCGGTGTGCGCCGATTTCTCCGTGGAAACCTTTGCCGCCATCAGTAACATTAGCAACGGCAGTCAATACAGCACCTACTCCGCCTGAACGTACGCGGTAATACGCAAGCTCTTCTTCTGTTACTTCTCCATTATCCTTTGAAGAGAAGTTTGTCATTGGTGCCATGAGCACTCTATTTTTCAGTGTGACCCCATTCTTAAATGTAAATGAGTCCATGAATTTTCTAGTCATCGTTGTCAGCCTCCTTATGTGTTTACCAAAATGAATGAATAACACGAGACTCATTATAATTGTTATTTCGAGTAACTAAAAGAAACCTGCTCAGTGAATGTGCAGGTCAGCTTGATTCCCATTTTCTTAATGATGGAAAAGGGTCATACGCCCATTGATTCTTTCCGTTATCAATATACATACCATAATGGAGGTGAGGGGGGAATTTACCGCTCGTACCTTCTTTCCCATAGCCTGAACTTCCGACATAGCCGATAAGGTCGCCGGCTTTTACAATGTCACCCTGCTCGAGCCCTTTTTTAAAGCTGGAAAGGTGCGCATAGTAATGATAGACATTGTGAATATCCCTGAGACCGACGCGCCATCCGCCATAATCATTCCAGCCGAGTGCTTCGATTTTTCCGAAAGTTGTTGCCAGGACAGGCGTGCCGTATCCTGCGAAAAGGTCAGTGCCTTCATGCATGCGCCGGCCACCCCATCCGCGCTTTCCGCCCCAGGTACTGCGATAACTGTAAAGGTAATCCTTTTGCAGAGGAAAGAAGTGCGTGTACAAATCGAGTGTATTAAAGTGCTGGTACAATTCTGCAATCGTCAGAATCTGACTGACAGATTCTTTACGGTCGTAATAAGCATTCATCGCTTCTTTAAAAGAACTGTAGCTGTTGATATAGTCTGCCATAGACCCAAAAAGATCCTCCGGGTCATTCGGATCAGCCTTGCCGTCACCGTTTATATCCTGTCCGATTCCCCCGAAAAATTCAATGAAAAAAGGCGATAGATTTTCCTGGTCGGGGTGGAGCGGACCAAACCATCTTTCTTCCGGAATCGTTAGTGCAAGCGACCCTTCTTTTTTCTCCATATCATGACGGAGAGGCTGTATATTCCGTTCGAACTGGTCAATGGCTGCGAGATAATACCACGGTACACCCTGATGATGGTATGCACTGTAGTAAATCAAACGTTCGTTTAATAATGCCTGCCGATCTTCCTGAGCAGCTGCAGTTGAGTATAATAGCAGAAAGCTGACAGTTGCAGCTAAAAAAGTTTTCATTTTGATCACCTCATGAGTAGTATGTACAGATGAAGTGATTTCAAGCGTTGTTCTTTCATTCTAATGCAGCGGGGAAGTCGTGATTTCGTCGGAGGTGGTAGCAATCCGCGCTGAGATTGTAACGATACACCTGGGAACTCGTAGCAATCAGACTGGTGAGTGGTAGCAATCGGGCAAAAATTAGGTTGTATTCGCACAAATTTCCGGCGCTTCAGTCCAACGTGTACGCCCCAGAACGCTCGCCTCCAATTTTCGTGTTGTCCAGCTCCGACAGGCAGTGGCTAGTGTGCTTCCCTCAGCTCATTTCGATAAGTCAACATCGGTTCACTTCGTTCACCGTGTTTCCTTTATCTTAATCGTTTCAGTCCAGCACATACGCCCCAAAACGCCTGCCTCTGCTTTTCGGTATATGACAAGTGTCATATATAACTCCTTACACTCATGACTTATTTTATTATGGGGAAAGCTTTATGATGAGGTCATAAGAGTTACAGAGGAGGAAAAACATGAGTAAACAAAAAACAGCTGAGTTGCGTAAAAGTGTCTCTCCTTATGAAAAAGCAGATATGAAAGCAAGCATTAAACAAATGATTAATACCATACCACCATTCTTTATATTATGGTTCCTGGCTTACCAGAGCCTTGAAATTTCTTACTTACTAACACTGGGTCTTGGCATCATTGCCGCAGGATTTGTGGTTCGGATTTTTATTATCTTCCATGACTGCTGTCACGGATCGTTTTTCAAGAATAAAAAGCTGAATAATGTGGTCGGCACATTGTCAGGGATTGTTACGATGTTTCCATATGAAAAGTGGAAGCGTGAGCATTCAATCCACCATGCTACAAGCGGAAACCTTGATAAGCGTGGAACGGGTGATATCTGGGTGATGACGGTTGAAGAGTATAAAGAAGCTTCATGGAAAGAACGTCTTTCATACAGAATGTACCGTAACCCACTCGTTATGTTCGGACTGGGACCGATTTATCTGTTCCTGGTAACAAATCGTTTCAACAGAAAAGATGCGCGTAAGAAAGAACGTAAAAATACGTATGTGACGAACATTTCGATTGTTGCTCTGTATACGGCAATGATTCTGTTGGTTGGCTGGGAAGCATTCCTGCTTGTCCATGCACCTATCATGTTTATCTCAGGATTCCTTGGCATCTGGTTGTTCTATGTACAGCATCAGTTTGAAGATTCTTATTTTGAAGATGAGTCTGAATGGGATTATGTGAAAGCAGCAGTAGATGGCAGTTCTTTTTATAAGCTGCCGAGAGTACTTCAGTGGGTGACTGGTAACATTGGCTACCATCACGTTCACCATTTAAGCCCGAGAGTACCGAATTATCATCTTGAAAAAGCGCATGAGTCAACGCCGCCGCTTCAACAGGCGACAACGATCACAATGCGTTCGAGTCTTGCTTCAATCAAGTTCCGTCTTTACGATGAATCGCGTAAAACATTTGTCAGCTTCAATGAAGTAAAGCAGCAGATTAAAAAAGAAAAGATGTCAATTGAACTTCGTCGTATGCAAACGAAGTCTGAATAGAAGTGTTCGGGAAGTCATCAGACTTTCCGGACGCTTTTTTCATTTCCGGGGTTTTAAAAGGGAACCCAAAAATTGAATGCCGTGCGATTCTATTCTTCTGAGCAGCCTTTAATCCGTGCTATACTAAATGCAGAGAAAGGGCGGAATGACTGTGCAAAAATGGTATAATATTTTTCCTCAGAATGCAGGATTGAACATTTATATATGGATTATCTTTTGTATGCTGCCTTTTTATTTCATATTCAGGTCATCTTCCTGGGTAGAGATATCAGCCGGTGTCGTCATGATTGTGATGTTTTTTGCAGCTTACCGTTTAACCTACCTGACTAAAGGGTGGGTAAATTATGTATGGGTTGGCATTGCGATTGCGATAAGTATTGCGATGACGATTTACTTCGGCTTTGTGTACTTTGCGATATTTTTATCTTTTATGATTGCAAGTGTTCAGAATAAAGCGGGATTCTTTACTTTATATGGGATTTTAGTCGGTTCAACAATCATTACTGTAAACATTGCTTTTTTCACACAGGACCAATTGTTTTTCACACAGTTTCCATTTGTTTTAATCAGTATAATCGGGGTTATTTTACTTCCGCTTAATTCGTATAACAGAATGAAAAGGGAAAAGCTTGAAGGCCAGCTTGAATATGCTCAAAAGCGTATTTCTGACCTCATGGTAATGGAGGAACGTCAGCGAATCGCAAGAGATCTGCACGATACGCTTGGACAAAAGCTTTCTTTAATAGGGTTGAAGAGTGATCTGGCTTCAAAGTTAGTTACCGCAAATCCTGAAAGTGCTAAAAGTGAACTGGGTGATATTAATCAGACAGCACGGACAGCGCTGAAAGAAGTACGTGAGCTCGTATCTGATATGAGAGGTACGAAACTTGATGAAGAAATGACGCATATTCGTGAGCTGCTTCATGCCGCTCAGATTCATGTTGAGATTACAGGAAACCCTGTACTTGAGAATGTGCCTCTTTTAGTTGAAAATGTGGTTAGCATGTGTGTGAAAGAAGCAGTCACCAACGTGGTTAAGCACAGTAATGCCACGCGTTGCAAAGTGAATGTAGAACAGCTGACGAAGGAATTAAATATAGTAATTGAAGATAACGGTAAGGGTTTTTCTGCGGAAAGATCAATAGAAGGTAACGGCTTAAGAGGAATGAGAGAACGTCTCGAATTTGTTAATGGGACACTTGATGTTGAAAGTGGACTCGGTACAACGATCACGATCAGTGTGCCAACTATACTGAGACAGGTGTCTAAGGGGGAAGCGCTATGATAAAAATCGTGTTAGCTGAAGATCAGACTATGCTGCTCGGAGCGCTTGGTTCCCTGCTGGATCTTGAAGATGATATGGAAGTCATCGGGAAGGCTAAGAATGGTGAAGAGGCTGTTGAAATGGTGAAATCACTAAAGCCTGATATTTGCATTATGGATATTGAAATGCCTTTGAAAACGGGTCTGGATGCTGCTGAGGAACTGCGCGGGGACGCATGCAGAATTATCATTTTAACCACATTTGCAAGACCCGGCTATTTTGAAAGAGCCAGAAACGCAGGTGTCAGCGGTTATTTATTAAAAGACAGTCCAAGTGAAGAACTTGGGCGCTCGATCCGCACAATTATGGATGGACGCAGAATCTATGCACCGGAGCTCGTTGATATGGCACTGACTGAAGCGAATCCGCTGACAGAGCGTGAGCGTGAAGTAATGGAACTGATTGCGGAAGGCAAAACCACAAAAGAAATTGCCGGTACACTATTTATTACAAATGGCACCGTCCGAAACTATATATCAGTTATTCTTGATAAACTTGAAGTGACAAACCGTATAGAGGCCATTTCCCGCTTCAGGGAGAAGGGCTGGTTTAAATAATATCATTTTTTTCTGAGGTGGATGGAGCGGAAGTGGACGACCGCGGCAGGAATGGACAGTTGAGACTGACGGCTCAGCACCAGGCCGCGCCATCCCCTGAAGCGGAAATTAACTGCTTACTTGAATAGAGTTTTTCTATTAAAAAATATTCATCTCTACATACGATGTGCTAAAGCAATCCTCTCTGATGAAAAATCACGTATAATCATATATAATAAACACTAACAACACATGTGAATAAATTCACAATATCGCCAATATTTTATGATCGGAGAGACATCCTTTATGAATCAACTTTCGCAATATGCGAAGCAATATAAAGGGACCCAGCTGTTAATTACAGTAATAGCGGTCTTAACCGGGGCAAGTATAATTGCTCAAGCTTACTTTATTGTCAAAATCGTTGATGAAGTATTTTTAAACGGAGCTTCATTTTCAGATGTATTCCCTTTATTTGGCTGGTTGGCTTTAGCACTAATTGCGCGTGCAATGCTGACGTTTGCCAGCGGTCGGGCAGGAGCCTGGATGGCTGCGAAAGTCAAACAGATGATCAGGGAAAAGTTACTTGAAAAATACGCGGGAAATCCGGTTCAGGCCTCTCTTGAAGGGCAATCTGGCCGAAAGGTGAGCGTATTAATGGATGCGGTTGATGAAGTGGACAGTTATTTCAGTAAATATATTCCACAGGTAATTTTAACAGGTGTCATTCCACTGATGATTATCATTGCCGCGTTTGCGATGGATTGGATTTCAGGAGCTGTATTACTTATAACTGCACCTTTTATTCCACTATTTTTTATTATTATTGGTATTAAAACTCAAAAAAAGTCGGAAGAACAGATGGAGCAGCTTTCTGCTTTTTCAGGCACATTTCTCGATACTCTTCAGGGCCTGACAACTTTGAAGCTGTTTGGTCAGGCGAAGAAGCAGCGCGAATCAATTGAGAACAGCAGCCTGAAGTTCAGAGATGCAACGCTTGAAGTACTGAAAATAGCGTTTATCTCGTCGCTGGCACTTGAATATATTTCGATGCTCGGTGTCGGGCTGGTTGCGCTTGAGCTCGGTTTGAGACTGATTTATTTTGAAAGTGTTACGTTTTTTACTGCATTTTTCATTTTGGTTCTGGCACCTGAATTCTATGTTGCGATCAGAGAGCTTGGCAATGCATTTCATACAGGGCGTGGAAGTATTGGTGCTGCCAAATTAATTGATGAAGAACTGTCGAAAGATGAAGATCGCGTAAATTGGGGAAGTGAAAAGCTGGAAGGTTCAGCCCCGCCGCGCATCGAACTTGACCAGACTGGATTCCAATACGGTAAAGACGGATTTGAAATTGGCCCGTTGAATGCAGTATTTCAACCATATGAAAATGTCGCTTTAATAGGAAAAAGTGGTTCAGGAAAATCAACTGCTTTGAACATATTAAGCGGTTTGATTGCCCCTTCGTCAGGTGTGGTCAGACTGAATGGGAAAGTACTGTCTGAGTTTGAAGAGGAAAGCTGGTTTAATCAGCTTAGTTATATATCCCAGCAGCCGTTTATTTTCTCGGGTACGCTGGCTGACAACATTGCGATCGGAAGTAAGCGTAAAACCACTCTTGAAGAGGTTGCATCAGCAGCTGAAAAAGCAGGTTTGAATCCGTTAATTGAAGCATTGCAAAACGGCCTGGATACACCTGTCGGAGAAGGCGGCAGAGGACTTTCGGGAGGGGAAAAACAGCGTCTTGCGCTGGCAAGAGCTTTTCTTAAAAAGCCTTCTGTCATTTTGTTTGATGAACCGACAACAGGTCTTGATCTGAAAACAGAGCAGATCTTGACAGCTTCGATGGAGGAGCTTTCCAAGCGTGCTACAGTCATTACTGTGGCACACAGGCTTTATACGATCAGAAACGCAGATCAGATTCTGATGCTTGAAGACGGATCGTTAAAAGCAAAAGGGAAGCATGAGGACTTGTTAATAGAACCTGCTTATATAGAAATGGTGCAGGGAGGTGCCGGTCATGAATGAGCTCGGAATCGTATTAAAACAAATCGCAGCTGAAAGAAAAAACGTCTGGTATTCTGTCCTGTTCGGATATATAGGAGGAGTAACCGCAGCTGGTCTTTTTGCGGCCAGCGGATATTTAATTTCTAAAGCTGCACTTTTGCCTCCTGTCTATACGCTAACGCTGCTTATTGCTTTTATTAAGGTGTTTGGTCTTGTAAAGGCAGGATCAAAATATGGTGAACGGATGGTTTCACACCGGGCAACTTTTAATATTCTGGCAGGTATCCGTGTACGTTTTTTTGAAAAGCTGGAACCACTGGCTCCGGGGATTTTTCAGAAATTCAGAAGCGGGGATTTACTGGCAAGAATTACAGGCGACGTTGAAAGTCTGCAAAACTTCTTTTTACGCGTTTATTACCCGCCAATTGTACTCGTGTTTGTATTCCTGAGTTCAATGATCTTTACCGCTTTTTACTCGTTCTGGTTTCCGCTGATATTTGCAGCGGGTCTATTATTAACCGGACTATTAATTCCTGCAGTATTTGCGCTGCGCCGACAAAAGATTGAAGAGAAAGTCAGAGAGTCACGAGCGGTACTTTCAACTGATACGGCTGAAGTACTCTACGGGTTCAGAGATCTTAAAATCTATCAGCAGCTTAATGATAAAGAGAAGTCGCTTCATCACTCATCTGCTGCTTATATTGCTAATCAGGAAAAAAGCAGCAGTCAGAGTATGTTTAATCAGTCAGTCAACCAGGCAGCGGGTCTCCTGATTTCCTGGGGTGTCCTGGCAGCAGGTGTTTATCTTGTGCAGCAGGGTGAACTGGACGGGCTGTTTCTTGCGATGCTTGTCATGCTGTCATTGAGTGTTTTTGAAAATGCTTCACCAATGGCTGCACTGCCACCCCACTTAGAAGACAGCAGAAAAGCTTCTGAAAGGTTGAATGAGGTGACAGAGATAAAGCCGGTTACTGCTATTGAACCATATGAAACACTGTCTGATGAAGCACCGGTGATCCGATTTAATGATATCTCCTATACACATGAAGGAGAAGAGCGGCCGGCAGTTAATGAAGTTTCTTTTAGCATTGAAGCCGGTTCCAAAACAGCCATTGTCGGTGCAAGCGGTTCAGGTAAATCGACAATTTTTCAGCTTTTGCTCGGAGTGTTGAGAACATCAGAGGGTGACATTCAGCTTCAGAATAAGCAGATCAGTCATATCCGCTCTGAAGATATTTGGGAAAAGTCAAACGTCGTCATGCAGGAAAATCATTTCTTTTTCGGTACAGTAAGAGATAATCTGCAAATTGCCAGAGAAGGTCTGACAGATGAAGAGATGCTCTGGATGCTTGAAAAAGTAAGCCTCTCCAGATTTTCTTTAGATGATCCGGTGCTTGAAAAAGGAGAAAATCTTTCGGGCGGGGAACGTCAGCGGCTGGCAATTGCAAGAGTCTTACTGAGAAAACGCAGTTTATGGCTGCTTGACGAACCGCTCAGTTCAATAGACAACGTGACGTCTGCAGAGATTATGCGTTATTTGGAAGAACGCACTGAAGATGCGACGGTATGTCTGATCAGCCATCAGCTGAAGGGGCTTGAGAAAATGGACAGGATCATCGTCATGGATGGTGGCCGGATTGCTGAACAGGGTACGTTTACTGACCTGATGGATGCACGCGGAATGTTTTACGAAATGAAGAGAATTGAACAGGAAATTTTAGTGTGAAACCGCCGATGAGGCGGTTTTTCTTTTTCAAAGTTTAGAAGATGGCGTGTTAGTTGTATCAATGCTGGTCTGAAGTCGTAGCAATCTTCGCTGAAGATGTAGCGATACGCACGGGAACTGATAGCAATCCCCTGGGCAAGCAGTAGCAATCAGCTGACCGGGAAGTCCTATTCGTCCAAAAAGAGTGCTGCGTCTAACATTGTAAACACACAATTATCCCCTGCTCAAAAAGCAAAATCAGTGGTACGATAACAGTACTATTAATCACAGGAGTCGAACGTAAATGGCAGATTTTTTTACAAGAAAACAGCGTGAGATTGGTGTCAAACTGAATGACGTGCAAAAGCAGGCTGTCCTTCACGGCAACGGACCACTGCTTTTACTCGCATCTCCCGGGTCAGGAAAGACAACAACCATTATGATGCGGATTGGACATTTGATAGAAGAGCGCGGGGCGGACCCTGTGCGTATCAAAGGCGTCACCTTCAGTAAAGCGGCAGCCGAGGATATGAAACAGCGTTATAGAAGGATGTTTCCTGCACTTCCCGAGGTAGATTTTTCAACGATCCACAGTCTTGCGTTTGCGGTTGTCCGTGAGTATTTAAAAAGAGGAAACAAGACCTGGCAGCTGATTGAAGGGCCTGTGGAAGATCCGGCGGACTATACTGCAAATAAAAAGCTTCTTTTGCGTACGTTATTTCAACGGTTCAACAAAGAAGCCATGACTGATGATCAGCTTGAGGAAATGTCAAACTATATCAGTCTGATTAAGAACAAGCTACTCCCGCGGAAAAAGTGGCATTCAGTCATATGTGAAGTTGCGAATGCTGAAGAAATCGCAGCAGAATATGAAGCGATCAAGCGACAGGATCCCGAAAAGCTTTTGCTAGATTATGATGATATGCTGACACTCGCACTCGAAGCGTTTCAGACAGATAAAAAACTGTTGAAAAAGTACCAGGACCGCTATGATCATTTGCTGACAGATGAAAGTCAGGATACATCACTTGTTCAGCACGCGATTGTTGAAAAATTGGTTGAGCCTCATCAGAATTTGTGTGTCGTAGCGGATGATGACCAGTCGATTTATACATGGCGTGCAGCTGAACCACAGTATTTGCTTGATTTTAAAAAAGTTTATCCTTCCGCTACCATTTTAATGATGGAGCAGAATTACCGTTCTACAACTGAAATTGTCAATGCGGCAAATGAGTTTATCAAACGCAATAAAAATCGATATGAAAAGAATATGTTCACTGAAAATGAAGAAGGAGAACCAGTCAGTATCAAGGTGTTTCCTGATTACGAGGACCAGGCTGCTTATCTGGCGCAGGAGCTTTCAAAGCTTGATCATTACAGGGACGCGGCGGTACTGTACAGAACGAATGCTTCTTCTATATTGATTATGAATGAACTTGAGCGTGCGCGGATTCCGTTTTATATGAAGGATTCAGACGTGAGGTTTTTTAATCACTGGATTGTGGAGGACATTCTTAATTTTATGAGGCTGACGTTTAATAGCGGTCGGGTTGATTTGTTTGAGAAGATTTCAATGAAGTGTCTTGGATATGTTACGCGTCAGCAGCTGTTTGAATTAAAAAAGCAGCCGGAGGAAGGGACTGTTTTTGACCGTTTACTGAATTTGAATTCGCTAAAAGATTATCAGAGGAAGCAGATTAATGGACTGAAGCGTGCGTTTGCCAGAATGGAGGGCGGGGAGCCTTACCACGTAATTCGTCTGATCAGAGAACAGGCGGGGTATGACCGGGCGCTCGAGAAAATGAGTGAAAACCTGGGCTTTTCCATCGAGTATTTGCATGACGTGCTTTCAACGCTTGAACAAATTGCGCAGAAGGAAACAGGAATGGTTGCTTTTGCAAATCGCCTGAAGCAGCTGGAGTCGTTATTGAAAACATCCAAGTTTAACAAGCAGGAAAATGCTGTGACGCTTTCAACACTTCACAGTTCAAAAGGGTTGGAGTTCAAAAAGGTGTATATGCTGGATTTGATTGCAGATGTGATCCCTTCCAAAAGTGATGTGAAAGAACAGGATAATGGAAATAGAGATCCGATGGAAGAAGCTGCGCGTCTGTTTTATGTAGGTATGACGCGTGCTGAAAAAGAGCTTGAACTGCTATCGTATAGAAACCGTGCAGGAAGCAAAACGAACCCTTCACCGTTTTTGCTGAGGGTGAACAAAATAATAAATCCACCTGAGGAACAGCAAATTGATGAAAGCAGAGTGCCTCAAAACCCTCTTGCTTTAAGGAAGGTATCTGACCTTGAAGTCGGGCGGGAAGTGAAGCACCGTGTGTTCGGGACCGGACGAATTGAAGGATTTTCTGAAGATGGACTTGAGATTAAGTTTTCAAAAGGAACAAAAAGGCTCGCGCTTGATCTGTGTTTAACGATGGGTTTGCTGGAGCCGGTTGAGTGATTATTTTGATTGGGGTGACAGAACATGCGGGAAGAAGTTGGGAAGTGCAAGAAGTGTGGAAAAACAGTGTATTGTGCAGATGGATTTCTGGATGCTGTTTATCACCAGGGGAAGTTATTTTGTCATGAGTGCGCAGACATTCATTTGGAGCAGGGAAAGTAGAATTCAATAAAATAAAAAGAGGATAAGACATATAAGCTGTCTTATCCTCTTACTCGTTTCGCTGCGCTTCAGGCGGACGCTTTCCGCGCGGCCGGCGGTGAGCCTCCTCAACGCTTCGCGTCTGCGGGGTCTCACCTGTCCGTCTCTTCGCGCTGGAGTCACCGCCTTACGCTCCGCTACACTTAGATTTTAATATAAAGTTTGTTTAACTCAACAAAAGAGTTTGTTTTGTCTCAGCCTCTTTGACTGTTATTCTTCCATACCAACCGAAATAAACTTTGTCTCAAGAAACTCTTCAATTCCCTGATGTCCGCCTTCTCGGCCAAGTCCACTTTGCTTAAATCCGCCAAATGGTGCTTCCGGAGCTGATGGCAGTCCATCGTTCAACCCGACGATGCCATACTCAAGCTGCTCGGATAAGCGGATTCCTTTTGAAATATTCTCGGTGAACAGGTAAGCAGCCAGACCATAGATGGAATCATTTGCTCGCTCAATCGCTTCTTCTTCAGTCTTAAAAGTCGTAATTGGTGCAACTGGTCCAAACGTTTCTTCTTTCATGCAAAGCATGTCATCTGTAACACCTGAGAGAACAGTCTGTTTAAAGAATAATCCGTCACGGAGCTCACCGCCTGTTTCAACGGTTGCACCTTTTTCCTTCGCATCTTCAATATGCTTTTGTACCTTTTCAACCGCATCCTCGTCAATCAGTGGTCCAAGGTCAACGCCTTCTTCAAGACCATCTCCAAGTCTCATTTCCTCAACTTTTTCAGTGAATCGCTTTGTAAATGCGTCAGCAATGTCTTCATGTACATAGATGCGGTTTGCGCTTACGCATGTCTGACCAGCGTTTCTAAACTTCGTTGCAATAACACCATCCACTGCTTTTTCCAGGTCAGCATCATCCATTACAATTGCAGGGGCATGACCGCCAAGCTCAAGTGAGATCTTTTTCATCGTGTCTGCTGCACCCTTCATCAGCGATTTACCAACCTCTGTAGAGCCTGTAAATGTAAGCTTTCTCACGCGTGTATCCTCAAGCCAGGCTTCACTGATATCAGATGCTTTTCCTGTCACAACGTTAATCACACCATCCGGTATACCTGCTTCTTTCGCAAGCTGCACGAGACGAAAAGCAGTCAGCGGCGTTGCAGTTGCCGGTTTAATCACAGTTGTACAGCCAGTTGCGAGAGCTGGCGCAACCTTTCTGGTAATCATGGCAGCAGGGAAATTCCATGGTGTAATGACTGCTGTCACACCAACTGGCTGCTTATGAACAAAAAGGCGTCTTTCTCCTTTTGAAGAAGGGATCGTTTCACCATATACACGTTTGCCTTCTTCAGCAAACCACTTAATAAAGCCATTTGCGTACTTGATTTCACCTGCAGCTTCTTTTAGCGGCTTTCCCTGTTCAATTGTCATGATGCGTGCGAGCTCATCAGTGTGTTCATCGATTAAGTCTGCCCATTTCATTAACAAAGCACTGCGCTCATACGCGCTGCGCTTTGACCAGTCTTTGAAAGCGTGGTGGGCTGCGTCCACTGCTTTCACAGCTTCTTTTTTACTGCCTTTAGGTACCGTTGCAATTGTTTCTGTAGTTGCCGGGTTAATCACATCAATTGTTTCCAGATTCTGTCCGGTTTCTTCTCCATTGATAATTAAGTTATATGTATCCATTTCACTCACTCCTGATTTTTGGTTTATACTATCTCTACCCTATTCATTTTCAGTTCAATCAAAAAGTACTGTATACTATGTTTAGCGTGTCAAAGTGAGGAGGCTGATCATGACTGTTTACAAGGTCCGTGCGATACATACTGCAAGAATTACAGAGCTTACATTTGGCAGAAAATCATTTCCAAGCGCGCTTTTAAAGCAGCCCATCCAGAATGAAATGTTTTTATCATTTACAGGGCTGGCTGAAGATGAGCAGACGCCAGAACATCATGGTGGAACTGAGAAAGCGCTTTGTCTGTATCCGCATGACCATTATGCATTTTGGGATGGTTGGATGGATGTACATGACGGAGCAGCTCTCTTTGGGGAAAACATTACAACAGAAGGTATTCATGAACGAAACACACACATAGGAGACAGGTTTGAGTTTGGAGAAGCAATGCTCGAGGTCACAGAGCCAAGGCAGCCGTGTTTTAAGATCGCTGCTAAATATAACAAACCTGAGCTGATCGTCCGCATGAGAGAGTCTGGTTATACCGGGTTTTACTTTCGTGTGCTGAAGGATGGAACGGTGAAGCCTGGTGATGGGTTGAAGCTGATCAGTCGCGATCCCGCGGGTGTGACGGTTCAGGAAGTGAATGAACTGCTGTTTTCACCAAACCCTGCATTAAAACAATACGACCGCGTCCTGGAGGCAGAGGCGCTGTCGAAAACACTTAAGCCAAAATTAATACAGAAACGTAATCAATAGAAGAAATCAGGTGAACACATGACACAATCCAACGCATATATATGGCTCGTGTCAATCATGGTGGCATGGGGACTGAATGTAGTTGCACTTAAAGTTTTAGTAGATGAATTTTCTCCGGTAGCCATGACTTCAATGAGAATATTAACTGCAGGACTCGTCGTACTTTCAGTGCTCCTGCTGCAGAGAAAATGGGAGATTCCGAGTGTAAAAGATTTCGGTGTTATTTTTCTCATCAGTTTATTCAACATTGTTGGTCATCATTATTTTTTGTCGATCGGCTTGAAAGGTACAACAGCAGTTAATACCGGCCTTATATTAGGGCTCATTCCAATCCTGACTGCCATTGCAGCAGTCATTTTCTTAAATGCACGGCTCACACTGCTGAAGGTTGGCGGAATTATAGTGGGGTTTGCAGGCGTATTTCTTGTGATGGTCGCCGGGAGCACCGGTGATTTTGAAGTAGCTGCAGGAGACTGGTATATATTAATGGCAGCCATTACGCAGGCGATCAGCTTCGTCTTAATCAAAAAGCTCTCTACGTCTTTAAATGTTCTGTTACTGACTGGCTGGATGATGGTACTTGGGTCGGTGATGCTTGGTGTAATCAGCTTAGCAACAGAACCTGCAGGTTATCAGACGCTGTTAAAAGGTGAGGGGTATCATTACGCAATCTTTTTTGCTTCAGCCTTCATCGCAACCGGAGTAGGTCATATGATTTATAATAACGCGATTCGTCTGATCGGTCCCAGTGAATCTGCCGTTTTCACAAATCTGAATTTATTATTCTCCATTACCGGAGCAGCACTGCTTCTGGGGGAGCCGGTATTCTTAGGGCAAATTGCAGGCTTTGCGCTGATTGTAGCTGGTGTACTTGGAGGAAGCGGATTTGTTGATCATTGGCTTCAACGGAAAAAACAAAGATTAAATTGAAAAAGGTGATCAGTCCTTGGAGACTGGTCACCTTTTTCTGTGAAATTACATAACCGTTTTATTTCCATTTAATAGTTTTTTTGTACATAAAAACTTCCTTTGTGAATCGAAAGAACTAATTATTAATGTAAATTTTATTGTTTAATTAGAAAATGAGTAGTAACATATAAATGCATCATGATTCTTTTATACTATAATTTGAATTGATAATTTAATAAGAAAAGAGGTTTGAGAATGAAATTTTTTCGTAATTTGTCTATTGGTATGAAATACTTCACAGCCGTATTAGCAACAATTGTGATGTTTTTAGTGACTGCAGTTGTTTTACTTTTTGTGTTCCAGGGGATTCAGGAAGATGTTGACGCAATGGATAGGCGGGGGGACCGTGCAGTTAGTGTGAACAATATGGCAGCCATTTTCAGAGGAATGGACATCCGGGTAGCTGATTATGTTAATGAAGGCCAGGATGTGTATATTGATGAATACAATGAAATGAGCGGGCGTTTTGATGCTGCGGCGGAAGAATTAATAGCAGATCTGGATGAAGCTGACCAGATTGAATTGATGAATCAGGTTCAGCAGGACAAAGCAGCGATGGATGATGCTTTTATAAATGACATCATTCCGAATTATACAGAAGAGGGCAGTGCAGCACTTGACGCAGCCCGCGATGAAACGCAGGAGTTGAGAAGTACAACTGTAGATGAGCTTTTGAGTTTAACAGCATTGATTCAGGAAGACAGTGATCAGGCTTCCGCTGATGCTGGAGCTTCAGCAGCGGGAGGTATTACGACAATGTTTATCGCGGTAGGATTATCAATCTTAATCAGTTTGATCATTTTATTCGCCGTGAATCGTACAGTCCGACGTCATATCAACAGAGTGGTTAGTCTTGCAGATGAAGTTGCTAATGGTAATTTAACTGTTGAGGATATGGACTATGAGAGTAAAGATGAGATTGGACAGCTTAGTAATTCTTTCAATGCGATGAAAGGGAATTTAAGGAATCTCCTTACGCAGGTTTCGGCAGTGTCTGGTACTGTGCATTCGCAAAGTGAAGTACTTACACAATACGCTGATGAAGTGCAGGAAGGCAGTCATCAGATCGCTTCTACAATGCAGGAGCTTTCCAGCGGTTCTGAAGAGCAGGCGCATGCTTCATCAGACCTGTCTGAGAAAATGAATGATTTTACTGCTGTCATGAGCAGTGTGGAAGAAAAACAAAATCAGGTTAAATCAGATTCTCAGTCTATGATGTCAGTAACAACTCAGGGCAGTAAAGCCATGACTGAATCGGTTGAAACCATGTCGGCGATTGATGAGAAAGTAAAGGGATCTCTTGAAATGGTAAGAGGACTTGATCAGCAGACAAATGACATTGCAAAACTTACTGAAGTCATTCAGGCAATTGCAGACCAGACAAATCTTCTTGCGCTAAATGCTGCGATTGAAGCAGCACGCGCCGGGGAGCACGGAAAAGGATTTGCAGTTGTTGCGGATGAAGTGAGAAAGCTCGCTGAAGGCGTCACGACATCGATTTCCGATATCACAAATATTGTTGGCGGAATTCAGCGTGAGGCTAAGAAAGTAGTCGTTTCTTTGGAAGAAGGCTATGAAATGGTGGAAGATGGTTCTTCAAAAATTTCACATACTGGTACATTGTTTGGAGAGTTGAAGTTAACAATTGATAATGTTTCTACTCAGGTTGAAAGTGTAACTGCTTCTGTCAACGAAGTCATTGAATCAACCAGAGTGATGAACGCGTCAATTGAGAGCATTGCTTCCGTTTCAGAAGAATCAGCAGCAGGAATTGAAGAAGTATCTGCTACTTCACAGCAGTCGAGTGCCTCTATGGAAGAAGTAAATAGAAGCGCACGTTCTCTGAAAGATGAAGCTGTGCAGTTGAACGGATTGTTGAAACAATTTAAGTTGTCTTAATAATCCTCAATTATTAAACCGTCCCAAACAGGGCGGTTTTTCTTTTGTGAAATTTCCATATTTCATGCAGGTTACATACAGTTTACAGAGGGTAAAGGGTAACATGGGAGGAGGTTAACAATTGAAGAGAATATGGCTGATGTACGGAGACTATATGTTATTTGTACTTATACTACTTATTAAAATGATCATGGTAGGCCCGGCTACAGGGACTTATTTCGGGCTGAATTTATTTTTCGTAAGTCTTGGCGCACTCATTCTGATTTCTTTTTGGTCTCTGTGGATCTCACCACGTATCAGGCGATGGGTTTTATTTTATCTGAGCATTTTAATCACCGTATTAATTGCGTCTAATATCTGGTATTACCGCTATTTTACAGACTTTTTATCAGTAGCACTACTTATACAGATTCCACAGATGGGCGCAGTTGGAGGTGGACTCGGGGATCTGATCTATCCACTCGACTTCCTGTTGTTTGCTGATGTAATTGTGTGGGGAGTACTGCTTCTTAAAGATCGAAAAAGAAAATTTAATGATTATCCTGCTAAGAAGCGGTCAAAGGCTGCTTTAACTGCTGCCGTTACAGGTGTTGTATTGTTTACTGCTCCACTGGCAATCAATGCAGCTGACAGAGATGAATGGCTTGTGCAGGACTCTTTATCTAACATGAGAAACTACTTTAAGCTTGGCATGCTCGGTCATCATGCAATAGATATTGGACGGGAGATTGATGACCAGTTTATTGAAGAGAAATCACTTACTTCATCCCAGCTGAGGGAAATGCAGCAATTCTTTGATAGTAACCGGGACCAGGAGTCTGCGGTTGAAACAACTGTAGAAGGACGTCCAAATGTCATTATCGTACAGTTGGAATCTTTCCAGAACTCAGTGCTTGATCAGGAAATTGAAGGGCAGGAGTTGACTCCGTTTTTAAATGAGTTTAAAGATGAAGTGATGTATTTCCCAAATTTTTATCATCAAACCCATCAGGGAAGAACCTCTGACGCTGAATTTATTCTTAACAGTTCTTTTTATCCACTGAAAGCAGGTTCAGTGTATACAAGATACCCGGATCATTCATATGATTCACTGCCAGAAAAAATGGAATCAGCGGGCTATGAAACGGCTGCTTTTCACGCATTTGAACGAACTTTCTGGAACCGAGATGAAGTGTATGAAAACTTCGGATTCGATCACTTTTACAGCATAGAAGATTTTCCGGAAGGTGATGTCATTGGACTGACATTAAATGATGAGGATTTCTTTTTGTCCTCTGTAGACAGAATGCTTGAAATGAATGATCCGTTTTATGCATTTATGGTCGCTTTAACCAGTCATACTCCTTACGACTTCCCTGAAGAAAAAAAGGAGCTCAATCTTGAGAGCCTGGAAGAAGAAATTATTCAGAATTATTACCATAACATCCACTTTGTTGACCAGGCTTTTGGCGCTATGGTTGAACGCCTGAAAGATGAAGGTATATGGGAAGATGCGCTGGTGATTGCTTATGGTGATCATGACAGTGGATTACAGGAGTCGGGCAGAGAGATGGCTGAGATGGCAGAAGCAGAGTCAGCAGTTGACTATCTCGCACTCGGTCAGGAAGTGCCTCTGTTTATGAAACTGCCAAAGATGGATGATGGCACCGTCATGGAACAAACCGGTGGTCAAATTGATATTGCACCTACAATCCTTTCCTTACTTGGTTTGGATAAAGGGTATATGATGGGCAATTCCCTTTTACATGATCAGCCGAGATTAACAGTATTCAGAGAAGGCTCCTTTGTTTATGACGGCTATTACTATGAGGCAGACTTAACAAGCGAACGGGAAAATGGAAAATGTTATAACATCGAAAGCGAAGAAGAAGCAGATAAAGAAAATTGTGCACAAATGTTGTATGAAGCTGCCGGACAATTAAGAATGTCCGACACGATTATTAAGAAAAATGGTGTTGGTCAGCTCCAGGGACAAACAGTAGAGGAATAAAAGGAGAGAAAAATCATGAGTCAGATGACAACGAAGTCAGATGAGACAAAAGAAGAAGTGAAACCGTGGGTACGTCGTATGGGGCGCTTTGGCTACATGTCCAAAGGCTCAGTGTATGGAATCGTCGGGATTCTGGCGCTGCTTGCTGCACTTGGTGTTGGAGGCGGAGAGACCACTGATACATCCGGTGCCATGCAGCAGGTTGCTACACTTCCGTTTGGAGAAATTCTGTTATGGATTGTAGGAATCGGGCTCCTGTTTTATGTCATATGGGAATTTATCCGTGCGATTCTGGATCCCCAGCATAAGGGGAAGGACACCAGGGGAATTGCAACGAGAATCGCTTATGCAATCAGCGGTATCATCTATGGAGGTTTAGCTGTTTCTGCGATCCAGATCGCGATGCATGCAGGCAGCGGCGGAGGGAATTCGAACCAAACAATTTCTGCCATGCTGCTTGGTCAGCCTTTTGGCAGATTGCTGATCGGAATACTGGGTGCCGGCGTCATCATTTATGGACTTTATAACTTATACACTGGTTATAAAGAGAAATTTATGCGCAAGTTTATATTAAATGATATGAATGAGCATGAGAAAAACCTGGCTCGTAAATCAGGTAAAATAGGTTTAATTGCAAGAGGAGTTGTGCTCGCAATGGTTGGTTTTTTCTTTATGCAGACAGCAATTACGGCAAATCCTGAAGAGTCTAAAGGCCTGGACGGGGCACTCGGAGAAATCGCCTCACAGCCATATGGACAAGTTCTTCTCGGCCTCACAGCAGCAGGACTCATCCTCTACGCCATCTACGAAATCATCAGAGGACGATACGCAAGAATGAACTTTGGTAAAGATGAATAGAAAAGCGGAAGCAGGCGTTT
>NZ_SORX01000003.1:0-184027 GCF_004405125.1 Jeotgalibacillus salarius | reverse complement strand
AGGGGCGTATGCGGTGGACTGAAGCGATTAAGATAAAGGAAACACAGCGAACGCAGAGAGCTGATGTTGACTTATCGAAATGAGCTGAGGGAAGCGCACTAGCCCCTGCGTGCTGGAGCTGGACAAGTAGAAAAGCGGAAGCAGGCGTTTAGGGGCGTATGCGGTGGACTGAAGCGATTAAGATAAAGGAAACACAGCGAACGCAAAGAGCTGATGTTGACTTATCGAAATGAGCTGAGGGAGGCACGCACTAACTCCTGCCTGATGAAGCTGGACAAAACTTAACGTCCGGCTTCACTTTTTCATTCGGGTGTCAATTGTGGTACGGTAATTATAAGCTGACATTAGTCCAATTTACTCAAGGGGGAATTATTGATGCAATATCAGACAAGAGCAATTGTACAGGAATCATTAGATGCACTAATGGACGATGAAATGTTTTTGCCTGATCTTAAGGATGCAGGTAGAAAGAAAGCGTTCTCATCTTTAGGGGCAGTTCTATCGACTCCCAACAAAGTACATAAATCTTTTCTCAGGATCGTCCTTGAAAAAGGAGAAATCGTAAGGGTACCTGCCTTCAGAGTGCAGCACAACAATGCAATGGGTCCTTACAAAGGCGGAATACGTTTTCACGAATCAGTCAATGAAGAAGAAGTCATTAACCTTGCTTTTCTGATGACGTTAAAAAACTCGCTTCATGATGTACCATTTGGCGGGGGAAAAGGCGGAGTTGTGGCGAATCCACGTGAATATACGCCTAAAGAGCTTAATCTTATTTCTAAAAAGTATGTGCAATACTTTGCAGATGTCATTGGCCCGGATAAAGATATACCGGCTCCGGATATGGGGAGCGGAGAGCGTGAGATGGACTGGATGATGGGTGAATATAAAAACATTAAGCCGGGACAGCCTTACAGAGGAAGCTTTACCGGGAAGAGTGTGATTAACGGAGGATCCCTTGGGAGACGTGAAGCCACTGGAAAAGGAGTTTATTTCACCTATCGCTATATGATGTCTGATTTTATTGGGAAACAGCAGTCATGGCTTGAAAAAACGGGAAGTCCATATGCTAAAACGGCATTGGATCTATATGATAAACCATTAAAAATAGCTGTCCAGGGCTTTGGTAATGTAGGTTCAGTTACTGCGCTTGAAGCTTATCAATGTCAGCATCTGCATAACAAGATTGTCGCAGTCAGTGATCGGAACTGTACTTTGTACAACAAAGAGGGGCTGGACATTCCCACGCTGGTATCTTTTACAGCTTCGAATCAGGGGGATCTGCCCCATACCGATGAACAGCTTAAAGAGAGCGGGGTGAATGCTGAAATTCTTCACCGCGATGAAGTCCTTACGATGGACGTGGATGTGCTAATGCTCGCAGCACTTGAAGATCAGATTCACAATGGAAATAAAGAGGATATTAAAGCGAAAGTCATTGTCGAAGGGGCGAATGCACCGGTAACAGCAGAAGCAGATGGTTATTTGAATGAAAAAGGTGTCATCATTGTTCCTGATATCCTTGCCAATGCCGGCGGTGTAATTGTGTCTTACTTCGAGTGGCTGCAGGGAAGAGAAACACAATTCTTTTCAGAAGAGCAAATCTACAAAAAATTGTATGACAAAATGCAGGGAACTATGGAAACCATTTTACCAAAATATTTTGGAGATCCACACTCGCTGCGACAAAACTGCTATATTCATTCAGTGATGAAGCTCTCAACAATTCTTTACAAACAAGGTAAACTATATTAATTGATTGTAAAAAAAGGGCTGTCCTTCAAAGCAAACTTGCTTTTGAGGGACAGCCTTTAAAATATGTGTAAAGGGGGTAATTAGAGTTTAAATTATGCTGATTTTTAGCGAATGCGAGGGTCAACCCGCTATCACCATACCTGCTTTCCGTACAGGTTGATTAGTTCACTTTTGCAAATCCGAATCCTGAAGCGTAGTCATCGCCGTAACCAGCGCCAAATCCGCCAAGGATATCATTATTTGCCGCGCGGTTCTGAAGTACAGAACGCAGTTGCGTGTGAGAGTAAGAAGGGTTTGCAGCCCAGACTTTTGCAGCCAGACCTGCTACGTGTGGTGAAGCCATTGATGTGCCACTGATTGTGTTATAACCGCCACCAGGCCATGTTGAATAGATTGAAGCACCTGGAGCTGAGATTTCAACATCACCCTGCTGGATGGCATAATCACCATCAGTTTGAGCGTATCCACGAGAAGAGAAGTCGGCTACGCGGTATGTACCGTTTTGCTGACGATTTTCAAGAGCAGCTACTGCAATTGCATTAGTCAGTGCGCCAGGATATCCGATAGATCCCTGGTTCGGACCTGAGTTACCTGCAGCGGCAACAACCAATACGCCTTTGCTGTAAGCATAGTTTACTGCATTTGTGATCAGTGAGTCCTGACCTGCAGAACCAAGTGACATATTAATAACTGTTTTTGTTCTTGTAGCTGAAGCCTGATCAGCTGCGTGACGAATCGCTGCTGCGATATCATCTGAGTATCCTGATCCGTTATCACCTAATACTTTATAAGCCCAAAGGTCAGCATCTGGTGCGACGCCGTAAATTCCAGCTTTATCACTACCGCCGTCAGCTAGAGCAGAACCGGCTACGTGTGTACCGTGACCATTTGCATCATTACAAGCACCATTTACAAGTGGTGTAGCCTGTGTGAAATCTTTACATTGTTCTACAGTATTTACAAGATCATAGTGACTTGTGAAAACGCCTGTATCAAGTACTGCAATATTTACACCTGAACCACCTGAAGTAGTTGTCTGGTTAGGGTTATTGTAGATCGCTTTGATTCCCCAAGGTGTTTGTTGGGTCGGATACTCCCCGGCCATTGTTTCGTATTCGCTTGCACGGACATCTGTTTCAAGTTCTACTTCCTGAACCTTTGTTACTTTAATATTCTTATTCTTTTGGAGTGCGTTGAATTGTTTTTCATTCATTTCTGTAGAGAAGCCATTTTCAGAAAGTTCCCAGCGTGGCTCGTATTGTTTTTTCAACGATTGCTTCGTACTTTTAGCAGAAACGCCTGTTGATTCTACATAGACCCTGAATGTTTCCTGGCCTCTTTCCTGATCAGGTGCAGCGTTTGCGATGGATGGTACTGATAAACTAGCAGCGAGCAGTAAACTCATAACCATACTTCTTTTCTTCATTTTCCCGACTCCTTTTTTTGAAATATTTTGTGAACAACTTCATCCTAGCAGAGTAATCCGAGTTTGTTTATCGGGAAAATTTTCTTTGAAATTTATATATTGATAGAATATAAATGTATGTATATAACAACTTATATACCTTTTAATATGTAATTTAATCCAAAAACAAGGTATACACTGTAAAAACGTGCAAGTTATTTTAATAAAATCACCTAAAGGTTTTGGGAAAATGTCGAATAATGATGCTGAAAAAGGGGAGTGGTTATTCAAATAAATGTTGAGAATCGAAAGTTTAGCTTATAAAAGCAGGTCTTTTGAGTGAAATAAATGGGAACGTAAAAGTTTTCAAGACGTATATCATAGAAAGAAACATTCAGGAGGGATTTCATGTTTCATTCAAACAGGCCAGTAATTAAAATTGAAAAGCCGGTCTGGGCAAAAATGTTTAGTATGATTTCACTGATATTGCTTTTAGCGGCATCAGCTTATCTGGCTTTGTCATGGGGAGATCTGTCAGAAGTGATTCCGATTCATTTTAATGCATCCGGAGAAGCGGACGGTTTTGGTGGTAAATGGAGTGCGATCATGCTGCCTATCATCGGTTTAGTGATGTGGGGAGGGTTAACTGCGCTGGAAAAAATCCCTCACACTTATAATTACTTAGGGAAAATTACAGAGGAAAACGCCGAAAGACAATATTTGAATGGTGTTTTGATGATGAATGTAATTAAAAACCTGAGCGTGTTATTATTTGCTTATATTACGTATGAAATCACATTGATAGGCAGTGGGGGAAGTGCTAACTTGTCTTCAGGTGTGATGCCTGTTTTTTTAATCATGCTATTTAGTTCAATGGGATGGTTTTTGTTCAAGATGATCAGGAATTGAGGAGGGATCATTTGTTATTCAGCTTTTTTGGTGGAAGCTATGTACCGGATTGGTTTTATATCGTTGCCGGCGTTCTGATGATTCTGTTTATGATTTTAGTGTACTCGTGGACAGATACAGATTGATTAAAGTTAAAAAAGCCGGGTGAATTTATAAATGTGGTTATGCGAAACAATATTTTTATTAAAATCTTAGTGCAGCGGAGCGTAAGGCGATGACTCCGGGACGACTAGAGGGAAGCTGAGATCCCGCAACCTCCGTCCGGAAAGCGTCCGCCTGAAGCGCAGCGGAACGAGTAAAGGCCGAGACAATTGTCCCGGCCCTTTTTTATTTAACCGTTCACACGGATTTCGTTGATGCCTGCGCCTTGTTCCATGCCTTGAGCGTGCTCAAGACCTTCTGTTACTTTACCAAAGACTGTGTGCACACCATCGAGGTGAGGCTGTGCTTCGTGTACGACGAAAAATTGGCTTCCGCCAGTGTCTTTACCTGCGTGAGCCATTGACAGTGAGCCCGGCTGGTGACGGTGAGGATTGCCTTCTGTTTCACACTTAATTGTGTAACCAGGGCCGCCTGTACCGTTTTTATTCGGGCATCCGCCCTGACTTACAAAGCCCGGGATGACGCGGTGGAAGTTAAGCCCGTCGTAAAAGCCTTCGTTTGCAAGCTTTTCAAAGTTCTCAACTGTGCCCGGCGCTTCTTCCGGATAAAGTTCAAAAGAAAGTTTATGTCCATTTGTTAAATCAATATAACCTGTTTTTGCCATTGTTAGCACTCCTTTAATGTGTAGTCCAATCCTTATTTTATCATGGAGCGCTTTTAAAGGAAAATTTCACATCCGTTTGTTTATTAGGGAGAAGGGGAATCAGTAAAGAACTGCCAGATTATGAGGAGGATTTAAATGATCATTGCATCAGCATTAAATCGATTCTTTACAGCTTTAGCTTATAACCAGCTGTTCATCAATATATCCAGACGTGTCGGAATGGAGTTAGGCGGCTCACATTTTGTGGGCGGTGAGAAGACAGAAGACATGGTTAAACAGGTAAAGGCACTTAATCGTAACGGTATTGGTGCGACGATTGATTGCCTGGGTGAGTTTGTGGAAACTGAAAAAGGTACAAAAAAGTATGTTGATAATAGTTTTAAAGCCATTCATGCGATCAGAGATGAGAAATTGAACGCACAAATTTCACTCAAGCTTTTTAGTGTTGGACTTGAAGTGGGAAAGGATGTAGCGATTCAGAATATGAACACCATTTTAACCGAAGCGAAAAAATACGATGTATTTGTCACGATTAATATGGAAGAATACAAAAACTGTGAAGATATTGTTTCCGTTTATGAGACGTTAAGAGAAAATCATGAGAACGTTGGTCTGGCGCTTCAGGCGAATTTATTCAGAACTGAAACGGATGTCGAAAGGCTTGACGGTTTTTCACCTGCCATCCGTTTTGTCAAAGGAGCATATATAGAATCTGAAGATGTTGATATTAACAACAAGAGCGTTGTAGACGAAAATTATAAAAATCTGGTGAAAACTCATATGCTGAAAGGTAACTATACACAGGTTGCTACTCACGATAACGACATGATTGATTTTGTGAAGCAGCTTGTGAAAGAACACAACATCTCGAAGGATCAGTTCGAATTTCAAATGCTGCAGGGTATGCGGGAAGAGAAACAGAAAGAGCTGGCTGAAGAAGGATGGAATATGGTCGTATATGTGCCGTTCGGCAAAGATTGGTACACCTACTTTATGAAGCGTTTGGCTGAGAGACCGGCGAATATCGGATTTACGCTCATGTCTATGGCGAGAAGATAGTTTAATTTTTATGAAATAAGGACAGCCTATTGCTAAGAATAGGAGGTCTTTATTTTATGAAACGTTATACAATTGGTCTTGTGATCAGTGTTGCAGTAGCTGGACTCGGAGGTTGTCAAATGCTTCAGGAGGGAGTGGTTCCTGCGAGTGCCCTGCCAGTGATAGAATCTAAGATGATTAACAGTCAGGGAGAAAACATTGGTTCAGCGATCTTTCGTGAGACTGATGAAGGGGTCGTTGTGCAAGTGTCGGTAAAAGGAATTGAACCGGGAGAGAAAGCTGTTCATATTCATGAAACGAGTGTGTGTACGCCACCTGACTTTGAATCTGCCGGTGGGCATTTTAATCCGGAGGGCAAACAGCATGGGTTCGAGAACCCTAAAGGCTACCACGCTGGCGACCTTCCAAACTTGAAAGTAGATGAAGATGGCACAATTGATCTGGAATTGACAGTGAGGGATCTGACGCTTAAAAAAGGCAGCGAGCACTCTCTGTTGGATGAGGATGGTAGTGCCATTGTGATTCATGAAGGCCCTGACGACTACAAAACAGACCCTGCAGGCAATGCGGGTGCCCGAATTGCGTGTGGAGAAATCACGGATTAAGAAAAAATCTCTTCAGTGAGTGTACTGAAGGGATTTTTTATGAACGATGACTTCATTGGGGCTGAGGAGTGACTGTTGACATTATCACGAATTCATCAGTAAAAGTGGGTGTCTTTTTGTTAACAAAATATTTTTTTGGGTATGGTGTACAAAGGAGGTTGAGTGTTGTGGCTTTTGATTATGATTTGGACTACGATAAGATCAACTTCAGAGAACAACCCGAACTATACAGTGTGGGCCGGGGAGAGCAGGGTGTTCTTCTTGTAGAGCCGTATAAAGGCGAAATCCTGCCTCACTGGCGTTTTAAAACACCTGAGATCGCAAAGGAATCTTCAGAGAAAATTTATGAACTATACTTAGATTATAAAGAAAAACAGGATTTTGTAGGAATGGATATGTCCAGGAAATTTTTGCAAATGGGTTATACACGTGCCAGACGTTATGCGAATTATAAAGGTGGAAAAAAGTATGACAAAAGTGGTGAAATCAACGATAGAGATATTGATGATGAAAAAGCCGAATCTGCTTCGATATTTGAAAAAAAGTGGATAGAAGTGCGTGAAGACGAGGAGTATCTGGCAAGGAAAAAAGAGCATCAGAAAAAATACGGTTAAGAAAAAAGGTCAGTAATAAAGACCTGTTTAGTATTATTGAAAAATTCTGAAAAATAGTATGAAATAATTGTAAGATGCGTTATAATGAATTTAAATATGCTGGTTCTCGAAAGGGTGTTTGAATTGAATGTTGCTTATTTTTCACCGAGAAATGCATCGGTGCAGGTTTCAAAAGACACGCCGGACCTTTCAAAGGTAAGAAATTATAATCATACACCAGCTTCAATTTCTACTATGAAACTCTCTTTCAATGATGAAGTCAAAAGAGCGATACGCGCCAATGAATTTCAGCTTTACTATCAGCCTCAAATTGATACCAAAACTGGTCAGCTGTTTGGCGCAGAAGCATTAATCAGATGGCATCACCCTGAAAGAGGAGTACTATATCCTGATAGCTTTATTCCACAGGCTGAATACTCGGGACAGATTGTAGACATAGGGAAATGGACATTTAATCAGCTGTTTCAGCAGCAGGCAGATTGGCAAACCCGCGGGAACGAGTTAATCAATATTGCTGTAAATGTTTCAGGCAACCACTTTGTTCAGGATACGATTGTCACTGACATTGAGCACCTTACTCATGCATACCGTGTCGATCCAGCGTTCATTGCACTGGAACTCACGGAACGGATGCCGACAGATCTCGAAGTCTGGGTCTCTCAGGCGAAAAGGCTTCAAAACATTGGTGTGAAAATTTCAATTGATGATTTTGGAACAGGATACAATACAATGGCTCATCTAATAGATGTGAGTGTAGATTTTTTGAAAATTGATCAATCATTCATTAGACAAATGCCAGATCAGGATAGAGCGGTCAAAGTTGTTCAGTCGCTTGTTCGGATGGCCGAAACACTTGGGGCTGTACCGATAGCTGAAGGTGTTGAAACTGATGAGGTACTTCATCTTTATCAGCAGGCAGGCGGGCAGGTGGCCCAGGGGTTTTATTATAGTAAGGCTGTACCTGCTGAAGAATTTTTAACTAAATATTTATCACATAAAAAATAACGTTTCTGTGTTTGTGCAGAAACGTTATTTTTTGCATTGTCAGAAAGACTGTTTGATTAAAATTGATCACTTATATGTATAATGCAATGGCTAAAACGATCAAATGAAAAGTCTGATCAGCAACGATTGTCAGCCATTTTTTTTCACTGGGTGGAGGACTCATGATGCGTTTTACCCACCATTGCACCACAACCTGTTTATCAATAATGACGTGAGTGATAAATACAAATATGACCGCAGTAAGAGAAAGGCCCCCAAATGTAAAATAAGCTATGATTGCAACGGTTAATGTATAGACGAAACAATGAGTTAACAGGGCCGTCCAGTCATTTTTTTTACGTCCGGCCATCCAGCTTGTCTGAAATAAATAATCACCGATTAAATGGGAGAGAAATAAAAAAGAAAAAGGAGTCATTTTTCACCTCTTATAGTTCTTTAGTTTCATTATTATATTTGTTATAATTAATATATCATATAACTAAAGTAGAAAATGATAAATCTTAAATGATAAAAGGGGATATTGTGTATGGGAATTCATTCTGGGTCATCATTTGACATCCCTGCTGAAGAACTGCTGAAAATTATATTTGAATTTGCATCAAAGCTGGCACATGAGAATGATCTGGATCAGGTTCATTTACTTATGGCTGAAATGGGCAGAAGGCTTACACTGGCAGACCGGTGTACACTGTGGATTGCAGAGCCTTCTGAGGAAAAAATATGGACGAAAATTGCACATGGCATTGATCGAATAGAAATTCCGATTGACTCGGGGCTTGTGGGAGCAGCCTATCGATCCGGTGAAATCATTTCAATTCAGGACGCATATCAGGATAGCCGATTTAACCAAACGGTTGATAAGAAAACAGGGTATCGTACATACTCAATTTTATGCATTCCAATTCGCAATGCTGAGCAAGAGATTGTGGGCGTTTACCAGGCAGTCAATAAACAAACTTCTCCTTCACTGTTCACTGAAAAAGACATTACCTACCTATCCCTCGCCGCCACTTACACAGGTCAGTCAATGGAAAAGGCAATATTATATTCTGAACTGATCGAATCCCAAAAAGAGATGATTTTAACGATGGGGAATATCGGTGAAAGCCGTTCCCGTGAAACCGGTCAGCACGTAAAAAGGGTTGCGGCTTATTCCTACATCATTGCGAAGGGCAGCGGTCTTTCAGAAGAAGAGTCGCGTCTGATCGAACTTGCGAGTCCGATGCATGACATAGGAAAAGTATCTGTACCGGATGCGATATTAAATAAACCCGGAAAACTAACCGATATAGAGTTTAATATAATGAAAAAACATGCAGAAGTCGGTTATGGTATTTTCAAAAATTCAAAAAGAAGAATTCTTCAAGCCGCTGCGATTATTGCAAGAGATCATCATGAAAAGTGGGATGGATCCGGTTATCCACACGGTCGCAGTGGTGAGGAAATTCATATATACGGAAGAATCGTTGCAATTGCAGATGTTTTTGATGCACTTGGTTCGCAAAGACCCTATAAAGAAGCGTGGCCACTTGAAAAGATTCTGAAGATGATCAGTTTTGAAAAAGGTAAGCACTTTGATCCTCACCTCACAGACGTCTTTTTTGAACAATTAGAAGCGATTGAAAATGTAAGAAATCAGTATAAGGATGAAAGCTGAGGGGGGATTGCATGAAGGAAAAACAGTATGTATTTAAAAAAGAATACCCAATTTCACGCGGGAAAGCCTGGGAACTGCTGGCTGACACTGAACATCTCAACAGAGTGTCTGGTTTATTTCCTGTGGATTTTTCTGATACTGCCTTCAAGGATCAAAAAATGTTTCGATATGCAGAAGCAAAAGCGCTGGGTATTGTTCCTTTAAAATGGCGAGAATACCCTTTTGAATGGGTGAAAGAAGAAGTGTACTCAGTTGAGCGTCGTTATGAAAGCGGTCCGATTAAACAGCTTTTGTGGGAAGTGGCCCTGGAAGACTTGGTGCTTTCAGATGGAACGCTTGGTACACAGGTGACAGGTACAGCAAGATTTACTCCTGCAAATGTTCTGGGTCTCGCAGCGATCCCTGTCGTTGGCCTGAAGTCTATTAAAGAAATCATGAATTATCTCGACAAATATATAGAAACAAACAAGGATAGCGGCTATGAAAAGCTGCCGGTACAGGCTTCGCCAAAAATTGACCAGGACCGGCTGCGCAGAATCTGTGAAAACCTTTCAACGCTTCATTCTCAACCTGAACAACTTAAGCAGTTAGAGGATCATCTTGAATCAGCAGGAGACGATGAAGTACTTCATATGAAACCTTATGTTTTAGCTGATAATTGGGCATTTCCACGCAAAGAGATCCTCAGTCTTTTTCTTAATGGCGTGAAGGAAGGATTGCTGCTGCAGGAGTGGCATCTAATGTGTCCGAATTGCCGTGTCTCAAAATCAACTGCGTCCTCAATGAAGGAAGTGAAAGATGAGGTTCATTGTGATCTGTGTGGGATTAATTACGAGTTAAGTTTTGACCAATATATTGAAATGCAGTTTTCAGTCCACCCTTCCATCCGAACTGCAGCTGATCAAACGTACTGTCTCACAGGGCCTGCGAAGTCTGCTCATGTGCTCGCGCAGAGAAGGATTCTTCCAGGGGAACAAGCAATTTTAAAATACCCGGCGGTGAAGGGAAAGACAAGAATTCGACTATTAAAACATAATGCAGTGATGACTCAGGAAAATTCCGCAGTGAAACAAACGTATCACTTTGATGGAGAACATTGGAGCAGCGCATCTGCTGGCATAAGTGAAGATGGTGGAGAGCTGACTATCGCCAATGATGCTGAAGAAGAAATCATTGTGGTCTATGAAACAATCGATTGGAACCATCAGTCTGTTACTGCAGCAGAAATCACTTCATTGCAATTATTCCGGGATTTATTTTCAACAGAAGTGCTGTCACCGGACCAGCAGATTGGTATTCAGTCTATGACAGTTCTTTTCAGCGATCTGAAAGCCTCAACTGCATTATATGAAAAAGAAGGAGATGCTGCAGCTTATCACCAGGTAAATGAGCATTTCAGATATTTAAAAAAACATATATCAGCACATAATGGCACGATTGTAAAAACCATTGGTGACGCCATCATGGCCGTATTCTTCCATGAAGAGGATGCTGCAATGGCGGCGCTAGATATCCAGACGGGGATTGGACAATTCAACGAGGAACAGCAAATAGATCTTTCAATTAAGCTAGGGTTGAATTCGGGACCTGTGATTGCCGTCAATGCGAATGATCTGCTGGATTATTTCGGCAGGACGGTCAATGTCGCTGCCAGAATTCAGCAGAAAAGTGAAGGGCATGATGTGGTGATGGTCACCCGTGATTTCGAAAGAATGAAAGAATTGATGAAAGGTTATCAGTTTGAAGTCAGTCTGGAAGAAACAGGACTTGCGGGAACAGAATATATGCATCAGTTGGTCCGCATCCACGACATCAGCAGACAAATTTCAACTAACCCAACAAAGGAGGCAATCTGTTGAGTAAACTTTTAATTGCGGACGATGAAGAGATTTTAAGAATGTTAATCGAAGACACGCTGGAAGATCTGGAGGTCGAGATCGATACGGCTGTCGACGGTGACGAAGCATATCGCAAGCTGAGCAGTGGCGAATATCAAATTGTGCTTTTGGATTATATGATGCCTGGCATGTCCGGCCGTGAGGTGCTTGAAAAGCTTGATGAGGGTTTAAAGACTAATTTAAAAATTTTGATGCTGACAGCAAAAACACAAAAAGAGGATCAGGAAGCGTTGAAATCTGCAGGCGCAGACTATTTTATGGCGAAACCGTTTAGTCCTGTTGAATTAAGTGATTTTGTAGCAGAGCTGCTTAATGGAGATCATGAATAAAATGAAAACGATGAGAAGTAAATATTTCTTCATTTCAGCAGGTATTTGTGCAGCAGTAATTTTGATTTTCAGCATTATTGGTTTTTATACTCACCAGCAGCAGCAGGAATTACTTGAAGAACATAGCGCTATTTATGAAAAGCAGGAGGCGGCTTCTGAACTCTCGGATGCGCTGAATGATGTATTTTTCCGGGCTCGTGGTGTATATGCGTTTCAATCTCCACTGGAGCGTGAGCGTCTTTCAGAAGCCTTGGACCGCTATCATGAAGCAGTAGATGATTATACAACAATGGATTTGTCTGGAGGAGAACAACTTCTAGTCAGTGAGTTATCCAGCTTCATGAGTGACTATGAAGCTGACAGCCTGCCAACAGCCATTGCGCTTGTAGAAGAAGGAGATTTTGAAGGACTGAGAGAGCTTTCTCAAACTGGATTAAATATTACTGTAAATGACTTTGTGAGTTATACAAAGGAGATTGAGAGTGAATCTGAAGCCAGGTTGGATGAGGTCTCCAGACAATCGATTGAAGGTATGACGTTCTCTTTTACATCTTCATTAGGGTTAACAGGTTTGTTAATTCTGCTAATGATTCTATTTTTGTGGAAAATGATCGAATCTATCATCAGTCCGATTGAAAAATTGCATACTGCAGCGATTGATATACAGGAAGGCAGGAAGCCCGAGATAGAAAAGTCAAATCGTAATGATGAACTCGGCTCATTGACATCCAGCTTTATCGATATGACAGCTTTCCTGCAGCGTAACGAAGAAGAACTGCACGCACAGAATGAAGAGCTGCTTGCCCAGCAGGAAGCGCTGCATGAGCAGCAGGATCAACTGGCTGCCACACTGATGGAGACTCAGGAAACAAAAGGACGTTTGGAGCTATTTAATGATTTGAATCATGTGTTGTCGAGCACTTCAAATCGATATAAATTTTTAGATGATATGGTTCAGTACATGAACAGGCTGTATGCATTTGATCAGATCATGCTTTTCATGGCAGACCGTTCTGCGTATTCTGCCGTGAATGTATCTACAGAAAAGATTAATCAGATTCTGCATGCACCGATTCTCATTGATGAAAAAGGTATGAGAGTGCGTAAAAGGCTGGCACGCCCTGAGGAAGATGATCTTAATATTGCTAAGAGTTATGTCTATGATCTGACAGCTGAGATTACTGATGCTTCAGGAAAGCCGCTCGGGATTTTCAGAGCAAACCGCTATGGACGGCCTTTTGAAGAAGAGGAATGTGAAGAAATCAGAGGGCTTGTTCAGCGCATGTCCATTGCTTTTGAAAGACTGCTGGCGTTTGACGAAATTAAGTACTCCAGAGAACTGACACAGGATATGCTTGATAATATGACAGAAGGTCTTCAGCTTGTAAACCAGAATAAATGTATGGTACAGCATAATGAGGCGTTATGCAGACTGCTTGGAATGGATACAGCAGAAGACGAAGAAATTGAATGTGATGAATGGCTCTTGAAAATCATTTCGACAGTGAATGAAGAACAGGAGTTAAAAGCATTTTTCGAAAATACAATAGATGCAGCTTTTGATGGAACACGTTCAATCAGATACACGCTCAAAACGCAGGATGATTCATTGAAGGTATTCGATGTGTATGCAATGTCGGTCTATCGGGATCAGGAATGGACCGGAACGATTTTTGTACACCGTGATATTACAAAGGATTATGAAGTCGATAAAATGAAGTCCGAACTGGTCAGTACTGTCAGTCATGAGCTTAGAACACCACTTTCCAGTGTGCTCGGATTTGCAGAGTTGCTTTTAACGAAAGAAATGAAGCCTGAGAAACAAAAGCGCTACATTGAAACGATTCATAAAGAGGCAAAAAGGCTGACAAATCTTATAAATGATTTCCTTGATCTTCAGCGGATGGAGTCCGGAAAACAGGAGTACCACATGGGAGAAGTGAAGCTGGATGAACTCATGATGGAAGTGTTGGAGAAAACAAGTATACCGTCATCTCATGCATTAATTTTAAGGGATGAGATGGAGAATAGTATTGTAAAAGGTGATAAGGAAAGACTGACCCAGGTCATGACTAACCTTTTAAATAATGCTGTGAAATTTTCACCACAGGGCGGAGATATAACAGTTCGTCTACAATCGATTGACGGCAAGGCTTCTGTCATTGTAGAGGATCAGGGTATTGGTATTCCAGGTGAGGAAGTCAGCAACCTGTTCCAGAAATTTAAAAGAGTGGATAACAGTGAAAGCCGTAAAATTGGCGGAACCGGACTTGGTCTTGCAATTTGTAAAGAAATCGTTGACAAACATGCTGGTGATATTTTTGTTAAAAGTGAAACCGGTGAAGGTTCTGCTTTCCATATCGAGCTTCCGCTAATGCGGGAAAATCAAAGTCATTCAATTACCGGAGAGGATAAAATTCTCGTGCTTGAGGATGATCCAAGTCTTGCGCTTCTGATTGCCGATGAATTGAAGTCTAAAGGCTTTTCAGTCGTACATCACTATCAGCCGGAACGTGCAGTTGAAGAGATTGGTGACCTTTCCTTCTCAGGTGTCGTTGTAGACTTGATGCTTGGTAATGATTTGAGCGGCTGGGATGTCATTGCACAGATTCGAAACCAGGAGGGGAATAACACATTGCCAATCGTGATTTCTTCTGCTCTGGATGAAGATCCTGAAAAAGTCCAAAGATATCACATCACAAGCTATCTAACAAAACCATACCCGCCTGAAAAACTTTCAGCGGCATTTATGAGGTCATAAATTAGTTGCAGCGCTAAGTTTGACTATTAAGGTCACTGAAAAAAGAGTATTATTCTGTAGGAATACAGGGTAATACTCTTTTTTATAAACGTAATTAGTTCATGAATACTCAGGTCAATTGGAGCGGAAGGTGGGGACTCCAGCACGATTAGCGTGTCAGCTGAGACGCCGCCGGCAACGCCGAGGAGGCTTAGTGCACGCCGTGCGGAAAGCTTCCACCTGAAGCGGAAATTGACCGGTCTCCTTATAAAGCTCTTTTCAGCTTCTTACTATAGTAACCTGTTTAGATGTTTGTATTTTCAAGAATATTCAGTATACCTTTTTCATTTCTATCCCATTTCACGTACAATGGAGGAAACGAACAGCTGGAGGGACATGCATGGCAACTCATCATATAGAAGCATCTGATAAAGTACTGCACGGATCATTCAGTCCGGAGCATAAACCGGTACTGACGATTGAAAACGGAGACAGTGTCACGCTTAATACGATCGGCCTTGAATGGGGCCTGAAAAATAAAGATGGAAGTTCAATTTCATTCCGCTCTCGCACGAAGGAGAAAAAGTCAGGACATCCATTAATCGGACCAGTCTATATTAATGGAGCTAAACCTGGTATGATGCTTGCGGTCAGAATGAATAAAATCGTGCCAGGCTGGTACGGATGGAACGTCGGAGGAGGCTCTGAATCCTGGCAGAACGAGCATGCAGGAATTTCTTTTGAAGAAAAGACGACATTAAACTGGGAACTGAATGCTGAAAATATGACTGGAAAAACGATTATTGGCACCAGAGAATTTCAGATTCCACTATCACCATTTATGGGGGTGCTGGCTACCGCGCCTGCTGAAAAAGGTCTTCACTCGACGATCCCGCCCCGCTACTGTGGTGGGAACATTGATTGTAAAGAGCTTGTTGAAGGCAGTACAGTTTATTTGCCGGTAGCAGTAGAAGGTGCGCTTTTCTCTACTGGAGATGGCCATGCCGTACAGGGTGACGGAGAAGTGTCCGGGACAGCAATTGAGTGCCCGATGGATGAAGTCAGTATGACATTTACGCTATTTGAAAACCAGACGATCCGTATGCCGCGTGCAGATACACCATCAGGCTGGCTGACTTTTGGCTTTGATGAGGACTTGAACAAAGCTGCAGGCATTGCACTGAAAGAGATGATTGATCTGATGCAGGAACGTTTTCAGGTGAGCAGGGAAGAAGCAATCGCGCTCGGCAGTACAGTTGTTGATCTGAGAATTACGCAGGTTGTCAATAAAGTTAAGGGTGTACACGCAGTACTTCCTCATGGGCTTTTAGAAGTGAAATCGGTTGATAACGCGGTCAGATGAGCGCTTAGTTAAAAAGGGGTTGAAAGAATGAAGGTCAGACAGATCGACGAGAATGAACACGATTTTTTTCTTCAGATGCTGTATGAATCGATTTACATAACGGAAGACAAGCCTTCAAAAGAAGTGCTTTTGTCTTCGGATGGAATGAAAAAATACCATGAGGGATGGGGTCGACCGGGTGATGAGGTACTCGTCGCTGAAGAAAACGGAGAGCTGGTCGGTGCGATCTGGTACCGGCAGTTCACAAAGGAGCAGCCGGGTTATGGTTTTGTTGGGCCTGATGTACCTGAGGTTGGAATGGCAGTTAAAGCATCTGAAAGAGGAAAAGGGATAGGGAGAAAACTGCTTGAAGAAGTGGTCTCACATGCGATGAATCAGGGTTATGAGTCGCTATCGTTGAGTGTGGATCCTTATAATCATCAGGCTTTAAAACTTTATAGGGATTTTGGTTTTGAAAAGGTTGGGGTGTCGGGTACGTCTATTACGATGCAGGTTTTTTTGACAGAAGCCGATCAGAGAATCAGAAACCTTCAGAGAATTACTACAACTCCTTTGGCAAAGATAAAAAATGATCATTATACGAGAAGAAATCAGCTTTTGATTGGTGCTTCAGCATTTCTTTCAGGTGTTATATTGCTGATCGGATCCTGGATTACATCAGCCATTTACGCATCAACACTGGACAGTTGGGATGGAAGATACGGAAAATTCTTTACTGCAATGCAGGAAACAAGCATTTTTCCACTGATCTTCAGCGCAGTTTTGCTTACTACCGGTTTTACGCTCATATTAAGAGAATTCAATCACTCATCTGTAAAGGAGAATCATTAAATGATCAAAGTAGCAATGTTAAGCCGCTGGCATGTTCACGCGGATGATTACATAAAAGAAGCTTTAAACAATCCAGATATTGAGGTTGCTGCGATCTGGGATGAAGATCGTATAAGAGGAGAAGCATGGGCAAATGAACAGGGCATTCCATTTGTTAAAGAGCTTGGCGATCTGCTGGCTGATCAGGAAATTGAAGGTGTTATTGTAGACACGCCTACAACGATGCATAAAGATATCATCATAAAAGCTGCACAGCATGGCAAGCATATTTTTTCTGAAAAAGTGCTTGGTCTAACTGAGCGGGAATGTGAAGAAATTTTTCAGGCGGTTGACGAAGCAGGTGTTCATTTGATGTTGTCATTACCAAGACTGTCGGCAGATTATTATTTGTATGGACAGCAGCTGGTTGATGAAGGAAAGCTTGGAAAAGTGTCATCAGTCAGATGTCGTGTAGCGCATGACGGTGCTGTTCCCAAAAATGGAGAACCAGGATGGCTGCCCCCTCATTTTCTTAAAAAGGAAGGGACTGCAGGCGGTTCATTCATTGATCTGGGTGCACATCCTATTTACCTCGCAAATCGTTTGTTCGGTGAACCTGTTGATGTAAAAGCGATGTTTCAGCACGTGTATGATCATGAAGTAGATGACCAGTCAGCAGTTCTCGTTAAATATGAAAATGGTCAGATGGCTGTACTTGAAACAGGCTTTGTGACAAGCGGATTATTTCAGCTTGAAATCCACGGTTCAGAGGGTGTTTATATTGTGGAAGACAAGCATGCGCGATTTAAGAATCACGAAACTGACGGCGAATGGCAGGAAGCAGTTCTGTCTGATGGATTACCAAGCGCTATGACACAGTGGGTCATGCAGATTCAGCGCGGTCAGGTTCCATTTATTACGAGGCAGGATATGCGTCGATTGACCAAAGTGAATGAATTGGCTTATAAGCAAATATAAAAAGTAGAATTTTTAATTGCAGGAGAAAGTAAGAAAGAGGAAACTCTGTTTCTTAAGCATCATCCTCCTTTTCATTATATTAAAATTTATTGAAAACTTAGGTTTATTGAAGCGGAAGGCGTGGACTCCGGGACGATTAGCAGGATAGCTGAGACCCCGCAGGCGAAGCCGAGGAGGCTCAGCGACTGCCGTCCGGAAAGCCTACGCCTGGAGCGTAAATGAACCGGTCCTTCTGTCCAGATTGTTATCAAATCCTTGCTTCTGTTTTTCGTTTGAAGGAAAGAATAACGATGGACATCATAAGCAGTAAAACACCTGTCCAGGACAGCATTGAGAGTGTTTCTCCTACAAGAATGACACCTAACAGTGCCGCGGTCATTGGTTCTGCAAGTGATAATGTAACGGCAGTGGAGGATTTGATTCCTTTCAGCCCACGGGCAAATAACAGGTAGGCAATCGCTGTGGCTATGATTCCTATATACAGACCTGTTCCGAGGCCGGTTGGCGTTAAAATCCAGCTCAGGTCGAAGAAAAATAACACAGGTGCCAGTATAAGCGCAGCAAGTGTAAACACGACAGCGGTTACAGTGTCAGGAGGGTGTGTATGCAGCAATTCTTTACTGACAATTGTATAAGTTGCAAATGCCGTTCCTGCCCCGAGTGCCAGCAGCATACCTATAGGGTCAACTGTAATGGACTGAGGGTTTGCGAATAAAAATATACATCCCGTAATCGCAGTAATTGTTGCTGCCCACCACTTACGGTCAGGCAGTCTTTTATATAAAAGCCATTCAAGCAACCCGGCAATTACAGGTGCTGAACCAATTGCAGTAACCGTGCCAACAGCCACACCTGTCATCAAAACAGCAGAAAAGAAAAATGGCTGATAAAAAGCCATACATAAAGCTGCTCCAACTAATGACTGTATTGGCCAGCCTGATAAAGAAAAGTTTTTCTGCAGAATTGAAAAGATAAGCAGCGCAGCACCACCAATACATAACCTGAAAGCACCAAATGCGACCGGATGAGTACCTTCAGGCGCAAAAGACTGTGCCGTCCCAGTCGTGCCCCATAGTATGGCAGCTAAAAGTACGAATAGAATAGAAGCAGATTTCATAAATAACCACCTGGATTTCTTTTCTTCCAGTATACGGTGAAAAATGAGGATCTGTAAGAGGTGAATTCATGAACTTAGAGATGGAAAGAATCATATTAAGACCGTTTCAACCAGTGGATTTCAAGCAATATGTGAAGCAGATAAGCAGACGAAAACCTGCTCAGCACCAGCATGACGAAGGCTATATTGATCTGACTGGATTTACAGCTGAACAATTCAAAGAGAAATTAGATCGTTTTAATAAATGGGCAGAAGACGATCATATTTACGTTTTTGCCATTATTAGAAAAGAAGATCAGGCACTGTTAGGACATGTAGATATGCTGATTTTACAGCGGGATGATACACAGTGGGCTTCAGGCGGTTACGCATTGCATAACCAGTTTTGGGGTGAGGGGTATGGAACCGAAAGTTTACGTGGTTTGATACGAATGGCGTTTGAGAAATTGAATCTCCACAGACTGGAAGCTCAGATCAATTTAGATAACACTGCTTCTGTTAAAATAGCAGAAAAAGCAGGTATGCAATATGAATGTACTCGTAAAAAGTTTATTCATGAAAATGGAGAATGGACGGACCATTTGATTTACTCAATATATGCTGAATGAAAAAAGCGCCTACGCGGCGCTTTTTTCTCTGTCTTTTTTATTCTTACGTGTCCTTTTTATATCAAGCCAGATCCCGATGGCAATCGCAATCCATAAAAAGGGCTGATTAATGCTGAGTGGGGTATCTGTCTCTCCGCCGATCAGCTGAAGAAAAACAACCAGCACTGAAAAATAAATCGTAACGGGCAGACCGACCAGTTCGTCACGCTTTGATGCTTTAGGATCAAAGGTTACAATAGACACGGCTAAAAAGATGAAAAACAAAATAAAAAGGATCCCGGTTGTCAGAAAAGGAACAACGTCCGGAAAGAAAAATCGCACAAAGACCATTGAGAGTGAAGCAAGTGCGAGAAGTGAACTAATTCGATTGATCCATAATTTCATAGTATATCCTCCCGAAATTTCTACTCTCAGTATAGAAGAAAAATAGGCAAATACGCAAAAACTTTTCTCTTGACTATATGCCCCTGGGGGTATAATATAATCAATGTAAACTTTTAGAGGTGGTGTTGAAGTGGAACTTCTTCTTGTCGCAGCAATCATGATCGCAATCATTTCAATATACAAACGTTATGCTCCAGTCAGTGGCGTACAGTGCGTGCCTGAAGACGAAATGAGCAGCTCTGAGCGCATTCTTGATTTGAGACCTTATAATGACGGAACCGTAGATCGTCAGTCGACGTTTCAGCAAATTCCTTACGCTTACCTGAAGCGGTTTTATAGAGAGTTACCAAAAGAGAATATTCATGTTATCGCATCGGATCACGTTGATCTGAAGCTCGGTATCCGTTTTTTAAAAAGTAAAGGTTACAAAGTGAATAAAATGACTCTTCTTAAGCAGGAACAACAGGTCGCTAAACTTAAAAAATGTGGAGGTTTTTAATATGAAAACTATGATGCCAGCAGAATTAGAACAAAAGTTAAATGCAAATGAAGAACTTCAGATCCTTGATGTAAGAGAAACAGAGGAAGTACAGGGCGGGAAAATTCCGGGTGCTGTGAACATTCCGCTTGGCTTACTTGAATTCCGAAAACAGGAGCTTGATAAGTCGAAGGAATATATTGTCGTGTGTGCTTCAGGCGGTCGCAGTACAATGGGTACACAGTATCTTGAAGGTCAGGGCTTTAACGTAACGAACATGTCAGGCGGAATGATGAACTGGCAGGGGAAGACTGAATAATTGAATTTAAAAGACCTGAACATCACACATTAAAGTGTAATGTTCAGGTCTTTTTCTTAGTAAGCGGCTCACTGCGCGCCAGGCGGACGCTTTCCGCGCGGCGTGCGCTGAGCCTCCTCGAGCTAAAGCTCTGCGGGGTCTCAGCTGTCACGCTTATCGCGCTGGAGTCACCGCCTTCTGCTTCGTTCGCCTTAAATAGCTATAACATAATACTTATACTTGAAATTGAATCCATTTAAACCCGTTTCCCAGTTTCTTCACCGATAGAAACACCAGCTGACACTTGTTTTAATACCCCTTACTGTAATCCACAAGATTTACCAGCAGCTTCTCATCGTTTATAAATGACTTCAAGTTGGGAAGCAGAATATCTTTTATTACACGGTCATTATAATATTGTGTCGACCCTGCTGTATGAGGGGTGATAATCACGTTTTCCATATTCCACAGCGGACTTTCTTCCGGCAGTGGTTCTGTTGCAAATACGTCTAGTCCTGCTCCGGCGATTTTGCCGTTTCTAAGAGCCTGGATCATCGCTTCTTCATCAATAATTTCTCCGCGGCCAATATTCACAAGAAAACTGTCAGGCTTCATACATTTAAAGGTTTCTGCCGTGAAAAGTCCATTCGTTTCTTTTGTAAGAGGCAGTGTGATTACAACATAATCGCAGTCTGGTAACACTGCTTCCAGTTGATCCAGCTTATACATCTGGTCAAAATATTCTTCATCTTTACCACTTCTGCGGAATCCCGCAACCTTCATGCCAAATGCTTTTGCAATTTTAGCAGTTTCTTTTCCAATTGCTCCTGCACCTAAAATAGCAATTTTCTTTCCGTGGAGTTCAAGTTTTAGTCCGGCGTGATGCCACTTTTTCTCCTGTTGCTGGCGTGTATATGTATGGATATGGCGAGTCCAGCCAAGCAACATGGCAAAGATCGTTTCTGAAATCGGGTATGCATGTACCCCATTTGCACTTGTCAGTTTAATATTGTGTTTTTCGAAATCTTCAAGCGGGTGGCTGTCGATGCCTGCGCTCCATGATTGCACCCAATCTAGATTTTCAGCCTGTTCAAGATAGGGGGTCATCGCTTTCTTCCATCCTGCTACAATGGACGCATCTTTCATGTGGGGACCCCATTGTTCTTCATCTTTTCCTGTGATTACAGTCCACTCAGGAGCGGCTTCCTTCACTGCAGTTACGAGATTTTCTTCCAAGTCATGAGCTAGTATGATTTTTTTCTCCATAATATTTCCTCCTATATTTTGCTGTCATAATAAACAAATTCCACATTTAATGCCTCTTCAACCGTCAATATGACAAAAGAAAATTGTTTTTGACGTCTTTTATCTGTTGGGGAGCCTGGATTTAATAGTTGAAGACCATCAATTGTTTTAAAAGAAGGGATGTGCGAATGGCCGTATATCAGCAGATCAATCTCCTCTGTCTGAAACAAATCCATTGCTCTTTTTTCAGTCGTCTTCCCTTTTCCGTGACCATGTGTGACACCGATTCTGAAGGATCCTGCTTCAATAATCGTTTTTTCGGGATACATCCCACGTATTGCTAATTCGTCTGCATTACCGTATACACCTTTAACAGGGGCATACTGCTCCAACTCCTTAACAACGTCCACCGTGTTGAAGTCGCCTGCATGGATAATCAGTTCAGCAGTCTTTAATTCTTCTGTAAGCCGGGGTGGAATCGCTTTAGCCATTCGCGGCATATGAGTATCTGATATGACAATGATTTTCAAATCTTTCACACCTTTGATTTTAACGTGTTAAACTAACATTAATTATCAATGAATTCAGATGGAACGTAAAGGAGATCAATTTATGGAGCTATATCAAGGAGAAGCTGTCAGAAAGCCAGACGGCACTAAAGTGCAATATATCATCAGACAAATGACAGAAAATCAATTTGACGAATTTAATTCTTTTCAGCATAGAATTGCTACACAGCTTGAGGATCAAACCTCTCTACAGCCACTGACAGATGAAGAAATCCAATATGTGCTGGGAGACGGAGGCATTTTGCTTGGCGTTTATGCAGAAGATCAGCTGATTGCTGCGCGTGCACTTCTTTTCCCGGGAGACGATGAAGAAAACCTGGGCCGGGATCTCGGACTTTCCTATGATGAGCAGATGCGGGTTGTACATCAGGAAATTTCTCTTGTTGCCCCTGAATACCGCGGGAATGGACTTCAGCAAACCATGGCTAAAGTGATCATGCAGGAACTGAAGTTTACAAACACGTATTTTGAACATGTCTGCTGCACTGTTTCCCCTGCTAATCTGCCAAGTATGAGAGACAAATTTAAGCAGGAAATGGTCGTAGTGGACGTGAAGGACAAATATGGGAATATGCCGCGCTATATTTTTTATAAACCGCTGAAACAAAAGATTTTTGTAGACAAAGATTCTTATATTTTTGTAAGAACAGATAAAACTGACAGACAAAAAGATTTCATGGCGTCAGGCTATGTGGGCGTTGGAATAAGCAGGACTCCGATGGGGGTTTGGCTCGCAATGGCCAGACTGAAAGAATCAGTCTGAAGGTTTAATCGCGTGGGTGAAGGGTAGACTTCTATATATACAACATATTACAGGAGGCTATTAATCATGGCGCAAAACTATAACGCTAAAAATGATGGGAACAGCAAATTACTTATGGGTGTGCTTGTCGGTGCAGCAGTTGGTGGAGCTATTGCTCTTCTTGACAGCAATACGAGAGACCAGGTGAAAACAGGAAGCAAAAATGTAGGTTCTTCTACAAGCGGTTTCGTACGCAATGTAAAAGACAACCCGGGAGAATTTAAAAACGATCTTTCAGGACGTTTCCAATCAGCAGTATCGACTTTGAAAAATGCAATGAGTGAAGCACAGTCACTTTATGAGAAAGTAAATGAAGATGTTGTCCCTCAGGTTGAAGCAATCCGTGAGAGCGCTTCTGAAATTGCTGATTCAGCTAAAGAAGCGACTGAAGACGCAAAAGGAATTGGCAGCCAGGTTGCCGATGCCGGATCTGAAGTAAAAGAGGGCGTCTCTACTTCTACAGGCTCATCAAACTCATCTGACGATTCAGTCGTACAGCTGAACAAAAAAAGCCAAAACACAGTAGACGCATCACCACAGGGAGATATTCCTGGCGATCTAGGCCGTGACAAATAATTGAGTGTTAAAAGGGAACCGCCGATGGCGATTCCCTTTTTTGTTTTTTAACGGGCGTGCACTTTGGGGACGGAGGTGAGAGTGTCATTTCATGACACTCTCACCTCCGTCCCCAAAGTGCACATTCATTCTATAAAAACAACAACCCTGCAACCGCACCAGTCAGCACTACAACCCAAGGCGGCAGCTTCCAGAAAACAAGGATACTAAACAGGAAAGCAGCCAGTACGAAGTGGATTGGTTCTAAGATGGAGCTTGTCCAGATCGGGAAGTAGAAAGCTGAGATTAGAATGCCGACTACTGCAGCATTTACACCCATAAAAGCAGCCTTCATCTTTGGATTTGTTCTCAGGGCATTCCAAAATGGGAGTGCACCCAGAATCAGCAGAAATGCAGGAAGGAAGATGGCGGCAGTCGCCAGCAGTCCGCCCTGCCATCCGCCAATCACTGCACCAATATAAGCAGCAAATGTGAATAACGGTCCCGGAACTGCCTGTGCTGCACCATAACCCGCAAGGAATTGTTCCTCAGTCAGCCATCCGGTTGGAACGAATTCACGCTCGAGTAAGGGAAGTACTACGTGTCCTCCGCCAAATACGAGTGAACCTGAACGGTAAAAGCTGTCGAACATTGCAATCCAGTTTGCTGTCGTTATTTCCCGGGCAATAGGGAGAATGGCAAGTAATGCAAAGAAGAGCGCTAAAAATGTCGCTCCCAACTTTTTTGAAACAGGGAACTTAAACTCAGGATTCTGAGCAGACGTATCTCCTTTAAACAAAAAGAAGCCTGCAATCCCTGCGATGACAATCACAACTACCTGACTGATGGTGGTTTGCCAAAGTAGCGTAACAGAAAGGGCGAGTAAAGCCATAGCTTTGCGCTGAAGGTCTGGCGTCAGGTTCTTTGCCATTCCCATGATAGCGTGTGCTACGACTGCCACAGCGACAATTTTGAGCCCTTGCAGCCATCCTGTGTCTGAAACATCAAAGCTTGATACAATCATTGCAAAAATAATCAGTACAATCACTGAAGGCATTGTGAAGCCGATAAAAGAAACGAGTCCTCCAAGTAATCCGCCACGCATGACGCCAATTCCGATTCCGACCTGAGAGCTTGCAGGCCCCGGCAGGAATTGACTGAGAGCAACAAGGTCAGCGTAGGTCTTATCAGTCATCCATTTCCTTCTCTGAATATATTCATCTCTGAAATAACCGAGGTGAGCGATAGGTCCACCAAACGAAGTTAATCCGAGACGGAGTGAAACAAGTAAAATTTCAAGTAATGATCCTTGTTTTTTCATTTGAATCTCCCTTCTTAATCCTTTATTTCCTTAAACAATTCATATGCTTTACTGCGCGCTTCCTTCAACACTTCTTCACCGCGGGCAGTAGCCGTATAGTATTTTCGGATATGACCTTCGACTTTCCGTTCCTCTTTTAGCAGAAGTCCGTCTGCTTCCATTGAATGAAGAATAGGATAGAGTGTGCCTGCGCTAATTCGATAGCCGTGTTCACGAAGCTCTTCAGTCATCCATGCTCCGTAAATCGAATGCTCTGAAGCGTGATGAAGAATATGAATCTGTATAAATCCAAGAAACAGTTTCCGCAGTATTTTGTCATCCATACGCATATCTCCTTTGCTGTAATCGATTTTCGATATCGGAATTCGATATTAAGATTTTAACAGGGGTGTGATCAGTTGTGAAGGGAACGGTGTGGATCTTAACATTAAATTTACAAAGTAATGTTTTTTGATGATCGGGGAGCGTAGTCAGGTAATTGAATCATCCCGGGCGATATATGTATCACCGTTCTGATTAATTGGTTCATCCGAATGATTTATTAAACGGAAGAGTGCCGGTCGGAAGATTTTTGTATCAGAACTTGTGTTATTTGATACACCGCCTAATTTAATTGAATCATCTTGATCATTAATTGAACGCCCACTGCCAAACGGAATACAGCACTACACCAGCACAAAAAAGCCTCCGCACATGTGCGGAGGCAGGAATTCTTGATTAGTTTGTCGATTGTGCAAGTCTCACAAGCAGATGAGCCATTTGGTGACGCTGCTCTTTATCGCCAAGCTTCCATAGTTCCTGAAGAAGCTTTTCTTCACGGTTGCGGGGTTCTTCATTTTTAGCCAGGTAATCTCCGACTCTCTCAGCACCTTTAGCAAGTGCTTCTTCGCCAAGTCCAAGTTTTTCACCTTTTGATACCTGATCACCTAAGTAATCTTTAAAGCGATCAAAGCTTTGCAGAATTTCTTCTTTCTTTTCAGGGTCGGCCTGACGTGCTTCTTTTTCTACTTTGTTTTCGATATCCATGATAAAACCTCCTGTGAAATTTTCATATTGTTCTAGTAGAGGGTTTCCCTTTCTGGGAAAATTAAAACATAACAGGAGATAACAGTGCATATTTTAAAATCTTTTTCAAAGACCGTTGTTTCTGAACAGTGGATCATCAGAGCGTAAGGAAGCGAATGCTGAGCATGATCCATCTTTAGCAGAGGTGATTAAATAAAAGAATTGTATGAATTCTCAAGCCGTAACCTTGTGATGACTTGTAATAACTGCTATCTTTATAAAAAACTATTTTAAAAGGGGGCGGATCAGTTGCAGCAGGATCGATATTCACGTCAGGAGCTTTTCAAGCCAATCGGAGCGCACGGTCAGGAAGCACTCAGTGAAAAACACGTACTGATAATCGGCGCTGGTGCGCTCGGAACAGGTGCGTCAGAATCGCTTGCAAGAGCAGGTGTGGGGAAAATTACGATTATTGACCGGGATTATGTTGAATGGAGCAATTTACAGCGTCAGTCTTTATATAGTGAAGAAGACGCACGAAAAAAAATACCAAAAGCGATTGCAGCTAAATATCGCCTGGAGCAGGTAAATAGCTATGTGGAAATTCAGGCAATTGTAGCTGATATCACCTACGAAGATTTGCTGAAATATGCTAATAAAAGTCATTTGATGATAGATGCAACCGATAATTTTGAAACAAGGTTCGTGATTAATGATGTTGCTCAAAAACTGAAATTGCCATGGATTTATGGTGCGTGTGTGGGCAGTACCGGCATGAGTTTTACTGTTGTGCCTGAAGTTACGCCTTGCTTTAACTGTCTGTGGGAAGCAACTCCTCCCAATGGTCAAACGTGCGACACAGCAGGTATTATCAGCCCTGCAGTTATGATGGTCACAGCTCATCAGACCGCGGATGCATTGAAAATTCTTTCCGGGAATGCTGATGCACTCAGCGGAAAACTTGTCACATTTGACGTCTGGCAGAATGATTACCAGGCAATTGGTGTTTCAAGGATGAAAAAAACTGACTGTCCATCGTGTGGCGAACAGCCTACTTACCCATACTTAACAATGGAGTCTGCGATGAAAACTGCTGTCCTGTGCGGACGAGATACAGTTCAAATTAGACCGGCTGAGAAAAAAACAGTGGACCTTGGCGATTTACATACAATTTTCTCAACTCAGGGACTGCCCGTGCAATATAACCAATTTTTAATCAGCATTACCTTTGATCCTTACAGAATGGTCATCTTTAAAGATGGCAGAGTGCTGATACACGGTACGAGTGATAAGACAGAAGCGAAAAAGGTTTACCATAGAGTATTTAATTGAAACGGAAGAAACGTCTTCTCCCTATGTGGAAATACTAAGGGAGAAGACGTTTTTTAAACCACAAACTTTGTTCATTGTAGACAGGAACTTAGTTTTCAACATTCAAATTAGGGAATATTAACAGGTAGTCATAGTTAGTTTATGTTGCATGCTCAAATCATTTAAACCGTCAAAGTTTAATCAGTCAGAAGCAGGCCTGCCGTTTGCCGGAGGCGCTGCGTTGATTCTGACGGTGAGTCTGATTTTCATTATAATTAAATAAGATGCGTTAAAGATTCATTTCAGGACTTTGGACGCGCTGATAATCACCGTTCTTCCCGCCTGTTTTTTCAGCGAGGAAGGTTGGGCCTATCACCATGCCTTTATCAGAAGCTTTGCACATATCATAGATTGTAAGTGCGCAGACGGAAGCCGCAGTTAGTGCCTCCATCTCGACGCCGGTATTGCCTTTTGTTTTCACTGAAGCTGAAATCTTCAGTTCGTATCGGGAAGATACATCCCATTCAAATGAAAGGTCGATTCCACTTAGTGAAAGCGGATGGCACATCGGAATAATTGTGGACGTTTGTTTAGCGGCCATAATTCCGGCTACCTGTGCAACGGCCAGTACGTCGCCTTTTTTTGATGTTCCTTCTTTAATGTGGCGATAGATTTCTTCATTCACCACGATACTTGAATGCGCAACAGCCATTCTGACCGTATCCTGTTTTTCAGATATATCTACCATCCTTGCACGTCCCTGTTCATTAAAATGTGTTAAATCTGACATAACAATCACCTCATCTATTTGATTAAACTTATTGTAGCACGAGAAGAAAGGAGTGCATCAAATGCTTGAACAACGTAAACCAATCACAGTCGCCGAAGCAGTTCAGCGTGTGATGTTAAAAGAGATTCCATTTAAAAGTGAAAGCATACATATTGAGGAGTCACTGGGCAGGAGGCTTGCGGAAGATCTGGTCGCAACCCATCCGGTACCGCCATTTGATCGCTCGCCATATGACGGCTTTGCAGTGCGTTCTGCAGATACTAAAACGGCTTCAAGAGAAAATCCGATTGATTTGAGGGTGACAGAAACGATCGGTGCAGGATCTGTTCAATCTGTTCCGGTTGGAGAACATGAAGCAGCCCGTATTATGACGGGGGCAATGATGCCTGCGGAGTGTGATGCGGTTGTGATGCTGGAACTGACTTCTGAACCAGAAAAGGGCATCATGAGAATTAAGCGTGCGTTTAATAAAGGAGATAATATATCATTTAAAGGGGAAGACGCGAAAGAAGGAACTGTGCTTGTACAAAAGGGAGAAATGATAAATCCCGGGACAGTTGCGCTCCTCGCTACTTTTGGCTATGAATACATAAAGGTCGCATCAAAACCGGTAGTAGGGGTACTGGCAACAGGCTCCGAACTTTTAGAAGTGAACGAACCGCTTGAGCCGGGTAAGATCAGAAACAGCAATGCGCTGATGGCGGCTTCGCAGATAAAAAGAGCCGGAGCAGAAGTGAAAATGCTCGGAAAACTGTCAGACGATCTTGAGGCATGCTATGAATCTGTGAAACAGGCGATGGAAGAAGTAGATATATTAATTACCACGGGCGGTGTGTCAGTCGGTGACTTTGATTTTCTACCAGAAGTCTATCAGAGACTTGAAGCGGAAGTGCTGTTCAATAAAGTGGCGATGCGTCCAGGCAGCGTAACAACAGTGGCGCATAAAAACGGGAAGTTCTTATTCGGACTTTCAGGTAATCCGTCTGCATGCTATGTCGGCTTTGAACTGTTTACGCGCCCTGTGATTCAACGGATGATGGGCAATCCGAAGCCTCATTTGCCATTGGAAGATGCAGTACTCGGTGCCGACTTTACGAAGCCGAATCCATTCACCCGTTTTGTCAGAGGGACGTTCTCTATTCAAAATGGCAGACTGGAGGCGAGTCCGTCAGGCTTCAACAAATCCAGTGCGGTCAGTTCGCTGGCCGCGACGAATTGTTTCATCGTACTGCCTGGTGGAACAAGAGGATTTACAGCAGGTGATCAGGTAAAAGTCGCACTGCTTGAAACGACTGAAGGCAGCGAATGGTCATGGTAGTAATGCCTGTGCTGCAAGTCATCGGTTATCAAAACAGCGGTAAAACAACTGTTATGCATCATTTACTGAGGGCTGCTTCAGAGGCAGGCTTGAGAGCCGGAACAATTAAACACCATGGACATGGGGGCACCCCTGAGTATGCCAATTCCTCAAAAGACAGCAGTCTTCATTTTCAGTCAGGTGCTGCAATCAGTACGGTTGAAGGAGATGGAGCGTTTGTCGTTGAATCGGAATCCGGTTTGGCAGATTTAGAGAAACTGCTCACTTTTTACAGGACCCTCCCCCTTCATGTTATCCTTGTAGAAGGTTATAAAAAGGAGCATTACAGTAAGGTTGCAGTAGTGCGTCGTGAAGAAGATATAACGTTGCTCGAAGCAAGTAATATAAAAGCTGTCATATCAGCAGTACCGGACATTCATACGAAACTGCCGGTATTTAAATTTAACGATCCGGAATCATATAAAACCTGGTTTTTAAAATGGATAAAGGAGGCTTAAGGCATGTTTGAAGTCACATCTGAGCCACTCTCTATAGAAGAGATATCAAAGAAAGTAGTGCGTCCTGAAGCTGGTGCAGTGGTCACTTTTACAGGGACGGTAAGAGAATTCACAAAAGGTAAGCGTACACTTTATTTAACATATGAAGCCTATGCCTCAATGGCTGAAAAGCAGCTTACGAGAATTGGAGATGAGATAAAAGAGCGCTGGCCGGAAGCGGTCACTGCAATTTCTCACAGAACCGGAAAACTTGGTATCTCAGATATTGCCGTTGTCATTGCCGTATCAACGCCGCATAGAAAAGATGCTTATGAGGCAAATGAATATGCAATTGAGCGGATTAAGCAAATTGTGCCGATTTGGAAAAAAGAAAAATGGGAAGACGGAGAAGAGTGGATCGGTGATCAGCTTGAAAAGAGTGCCGGTATTCCTGACAAGGAGGAAATCAGATGATTAAAGTGAACTGCTTTGCCCATTTAAAGGAACAGGCAGGCGGCAATCATATCCATATTGACCGCAAAGAAATGTCAGTAAAAGAATTGCTTCAGGAAGTACAGGAAAAATATCATATTCAGACTGACTCTGTTTTAGTTGCGATTAATGAAGAGTATGCTTTTCCGGATGATCAGGTAACTGAATATGATACGGTTGCGCTGATTCCGCCGGTGAGCGGGGGATGATGATAACAGGCGCTGTAATGGCTGGCGGTGCGTCACGACGATTTGGACGCCCAAAAGCATTCGCCTCATGGCAAGGCAGCCGCTTTTATGAAAAAGCAGTGAGCGCACTGAAAACCTGCGATGAAGTGGTTTTATCAGTCAGAGAAGATCAGCTGATGGATTTCACGGATTTTAAGGGCAGACTCGTGACGGATTTAGCACCTTATCAATCATGCGGACCTCTTGGTGGATTGTATGCGCTGATGAAGCAGACTGACGGTGATGCGATCATGACATTACCGTGTGATATGCCATTATTTGAACAAGAGGATGCAGAGAAACTGCAGCTTCTTTTTAAAAATAGTCACGATATCCAGGCGCTGATCCCTTCTGTTCACGGGAAGCTTCAACCGCTCTCAGCTATTTATTCACTAAGCTGTTTGCCAGTCATTGAAGAGTATCTAGAAAGTGGGAATTACCGCATGAGAAGTTTTTTTGACCATATAAAATGGCGGGAAGTTTCGCATACTGATCTCGGAATCAGTGAAGAAGCCTTTAGTAATATAAATGATCAACAGGCATACGAGCAATTAACACGTAACGCACAGAGGAGGACAATGGATGGAACCGATTAAAGATTTTTACCAGCGGCCGCTACATGACATTCGAATATCAGTTACTGACCAATGTAACTTCCGATGTGGATACTGCATGCCGGCAGAAATATTCGGACCGGATTTTGCTTTCATGCCAAAAGAGCAGTACCTGACTTTTGATGAAATTGAAAAACTTGTCACTGCCATGAGTGAAATGGGCGTGGAAAAAGTCAGGCTGACAGGAGGAGAACCTCTTCTCAGGAAAGACATCCACGAATTAATAGAGAAATTATCAGCGATTCCAGGAATTAAAGATATCGCACTGACGACCAATGCGATGATGCTGCCGAAACAGGCGGAAAAACTGAAAGCTGCAGGCCTTCAACGTGTCAACATCAGTATGGACGCGATTGAAGAAGAGGTATTTAAGAAAATGAACGGCAGAAATGTCAGCACCAGACCTGTCATCAAAGGGATAGATGCAGCACTTGAAGCAGGACTTGAAGTGAAAATTAATATGGTCGTGCAAAAAGATGTAAATGATGATCAGATCCTTCCGATGGCACGATATTTCAAGGAACGCGGCATCATGCTGAGGTTTATTGAATTTATGGATGTCGGAAGTACAAACGGATGGAAGATGTCATCTGTTGTGACGAAAAAAGAGATCATTGAAATGCTGAATGAAGAATTCGAAGTGGCACCTGCTGATCCGCATTATTTCGGTGAAGTAGCTGACCGCTATATTTATAAAGGGACTGACACTGAAGTTGGTGTCATCTCATCTGTATCAGATTCATTCTGCTCAACCTGTACGCGTGCAAGGCTGTCAGCAGACGGGAAGATGTATACTTGCCTGTTTGCAACTGAAGGATATGACTTGAAAGAAGCGGTCCAGACGAAAAATCACAGCGAACTGGTTGAGGCGGTATCTTCAATCTGGCGGGTAAGGAAAGATCGTTATTCCGATGAAAGAACAGAAGAAACAGCGAAAAACCGTCCTAAGATTGAAATGTCTTATATCGGTGGCTAAGGAGCTGAAGCAGAGTGCATGAGGAACATAAAAAACAGGCGCCTGATTGTGTTGTCTGCAAAGTCATTACAGTCAGTGATACACGTAATGAAGAAACGGATAAAAGCGGAAAGCGGATGAAAGAACTGCTTCAGGCATCAGGGCACGAGGTTGCTGCATATGAAATTGTGACCGATGAAGTGATTCTGATTCAGCGCGCCGTTAAAGATGGCCTGATGGATGACGGAATTCAGGCAGTGCTAATCAATGGAGGAACCGGTCTAGCACCGAGAGATGTAACCATTGAAGCTGTTACGCCGCTGTTTGAAAAAGAGATCCCCGGTTTTGGTGAACTTTTCCGGTTTTTAAGTTACACAGAAGATATCGGCTCAGCAGCAATGATGTCGCGTGCTGTCGCAGGTGTCACCGGGAAAACGGCTGTCTTTTCAACGCCGGGCTCAACTGGTGCTGTGAATCTTGCGATGGAAAAACTCATTTTGCCGGAGCTTGGACACGTGATACGAGAATTGAACAAAGATTAATTGGTTAACCTGCAGATAATCGGGATCTGCAGGTTTTTCTTTTGGTTTGAGGGGTGGAGGCAGTGATTTATGACTGAGTGGTAGTGATCATCACCACATTGGTAGCAACCACGTGAGGAAGTGGTAGCAATCCCCGCCGCGCCGGTAGCAATCATGTGAGGAAGTGGTAGCAATCCATTCCTAGAATAGTTCCAATCACTACCAAACCTGCAGCCTAAAATAAAAATTTGTCGGAAATTTGTCTTTTTTTAAAGAATATAGTTTTACGAAACATTTATCAGGGTATTTATGAGCAGGTGCGAAAACTGAATAATTTTGGTAAAGCTGTGTGTCAGCAGAATAAATTACGGGGGAGAGATCAGTGTGTCAGGTCAAATTAATGTAACGATTAATGGCAAGCCGGCTGTGATTGATGAACATTTGTCTGCTATGCAGGCATTAGAGGATCACCAGACCGAAGTACCTTCAGTCTGTTATCACCCGAGTCTCGGAGCAATTGAGACGTGTGATACTTGTATCGTGAAGGTGAATGGGGAGTTTGTCCGCTCATGTTCTACACAGTTAAAACAAGGAGACGCAATTGATGGAGTCTCTGAGGACGTAAAGGAAGCCCAGGTAGTCGGGATGGATCGGATCCTGAGAAATCATGAGCTTTATTGTACAGTATGTGATTACAACAACGGCACGTGCGAAATACATAATACCGTCAAGGACATGAAAGTGAATCATCAAAGTATGCCGTTTGAAGAAAAGCCTTATGAAGTGGACGATTCAAATCCGTTTTACCGTTATGACCCGGATCAGTGTATTTTATGCGGACGATGTGTCGAAGCATGTCAGGATGTGCAGGTAACTGAAACACTGACAATCGACTGGACACTGAAAAAGCCCCGCGTCATCTGGGATAAAGATTCTAAAATTAATGAATCTTCATGTGTATCATGCGGTCACTGTTCAACAGTCTGCCCATGTAACGCCATGATGGAAAAAGGGATGGAAGGCGAAGCAGGATTCCTTACGGGACTTGCGAAAAATACACTTCGTCCAATGATCGAAATTACAAAAAATGTTGAAACTGGATACGGTTCAATTCTTGCCATTTCTGATGCTGAATCAGCGATGCGTGATGACCGTATTGAGAAGACGAAAACAGTCTGCACATACTGTGGTGTCGGCTGCAGCTTTGACATCTGGACGAAGGATCGCAAAATTCTTAAAGTTGAGCCTTCAGTTGATGCACCTGCTAACGGTATCTCTACTTGTGTTAAAGGAAAATTCGGCTGGGATTTCGTGAACAGCGAATCCAGAATTACAAAGCCTTTAATCCGTGAAGGCGATGCTTTCAGAGAAGCAAGCTGGGATGAAGCACTTAATCTTGTTGCTTCAAAAATGAAAGAGCACAAACAAAACAGTGGTGCAGATTCAATGGCCTTTATCAGCTCTTCTAAATGTACAAACGAAGAATCATATGTGATGCAGAAACTGGCACGAGGTGTAATTGGTACAAATAACGTGGATAATTGTTCACGATACTGCCAGACACCAGCTACAATGGGACTTTTCAGAACAGTCGGTCACGGTGGTGACTCCGGTTCTATTACTGATATTGCACAGGCAGGACTGGTCCTGATTGTTGGTTCAAACACTTCTGAATCTCATCCGGTACTCGCGACACGCGTCAAGCGTGCACATAAGCTTCACGGTCAGCGTCTGCTCGTTTCAGATATCAGAAAGCATGAAATGGCAGAAAGAGCAGATCTGTTCTTCCAGCCTAAGCCGGGTTCTGACCTCGTCTGGCTGTCAGCAGTTACGAAATATATTGTTGATCAGGGCTGGGCGGATGAAACTTTCCTGAATAACCGTGTGAACGGGCTTCAGGAATATGTAGACAGTCTGGAGAAATTTACACTGGACTACGCATCAGAAGCAACCGGTCTTTCAAAAGAGACACTGATTCAGATTGCAGAAGAAGTGCATAATGCAAAAACAACATCTGTTCTTTGGGCGATGGGCGTAACGCAGCACTCAGGAGGCAGTGATACAAGTACTGCAATTTCCAATCTGCTGCTGATTACAGGCAACTACGGTAAGCCTGGCGCAGGAAGCTATCCGCTGCGCGGCCACAACAACGTACAGGGCGCGAGTGACTTTGGCAGTATGCCAGACCGTTTCCCCGGCTATGAAAAAGTGGCTGATGATGAAGTCAGAGCAAAATATGAAAAAGCCTGGAATACTACGATTCCTGCTGAGACTGGTTTGAACAACCACGAAATGATTGATGCAATCCATGACGGCAACCTGAAGATGATGTATCTGAAGGGTGAAGATATGGGAATTGTTGATTCAAATATCAATTATGTACACGAAGCATTTGAAAAACTCGACTTTTTCGTTGTACAGGATATTTTCCTTTCTAAGACTGCTGAGTTTGCTGATGTTGTACTTCCTGCAAGCCCGAGTCTTGAAAAGGATGGCACATTCACAAATACGGAAAGACGTATACAGCGTCTGTATCAGGCATTGGAACCACTTGGTGACTCACGACCTGACTGGGAAATTATTCAGGATCTTGCAAGTCGTCTTGGCGCTGATTGGAACTATACACACCCAAGCGAAATCATGGAAGAAGCTGCATCGCTTTCACCACTGTACGCAGGTGTAACATATGAACGACTTGAAGGATATAAGAGCCTTCAGTGGCCGGTTGCAGCTGATGGTACAGATTCACCACTTCTATTCCTGGAAGACTTCCCATTCCCGGATGGAAAAGCAAGACTATTCCCGGTTGACTGGACTATGCCGCTTCAATTTGACGAAGAATATGATATTCACGTCAATAATGGACGTCTACTGGAACATTTCCATGAAGGGAATATGACTTATAAATCTGAGGGGATCTCTTCTAAAACACCAAATGTATTCCTTGAAGTTTCTGAAGAGCTTGCTAAGGATAGAGGACTTGAAGATGGCACACTGGTCAGATTGACTTCTCCATATGGTGTTGTAAAAGTAGAATGTCTAGTGACTGACCGCGTAAAAGGTAAAGAAGTGTATCTGCCGATGAACGATAATGGTGAAGGTGCGATAAACTACCTGACCAGTTCTCAAGCTGATAAAGATACCGATACGCCAGCTTATAAAGAAATCAGTGCGAAAATGGATGTGCTTAAGCCAAAAGGTGAAAGACCAATTCCAAGAACGAATCACCGTAACGGAAATCCTCAGCCGCAGCTTGGCGTCAGAGTCGATAAAAAATGGGCGCGTAAAGACTACGTATTCCCAGGTGACCTTGTGAAACTTCGAAAGGAGGCGTCTAAGCGTGGCTAAAGCGACAAAAGTGATTCACCGTATGGAAATCAGTGAGGAAGAAATTCGTCAGCGTGATTTGGAAGAAATAAAAACGCGATTGCTTGAAAATAAAGAAGCCATCCATGAGATTTTTGACATGATTGAGCACATGCAAAAAAGAGGTGTGCTTGATATGGGAACGTCGCTTTTTGCAGAAGGCGATAAAGTGATGGATGTCATTGTCAAAACGCTTGATTCAGAAGAGACAACAAACAGTCTTAAAAACCTGCTCCTCATGGTTGGGACACTGGGCACGCTGAACGTTCAGCAGCTTGAACCACTGATTTTAAAAGTAAATGCCGGAATTGCCCGAGTTGCAGAGCTGGATGAAAAACAGGAGCAGGAGGGGTATTTCACGCTCCTGCGTTCCCTGAATGATCCGGAAGTTAAGCGTGCCATGGCAGTAGGTGCTGCTTTTCTCAAAGGGCTCGGTGTGAAACAGGATGATTATGAACGAACAACTCAAAAGTCTGAAGATCAGAAATCTCAGCAAAGTGAAACAGAAGAAAACTGGAACGGTGATATCTTCACAAATGAATATCATCAACTGAACAGTCAGTCTAACCCTGTAAAAGGGAATTCTGATTCCTCCAGTAAAAGTAACTGGCTTCTGCCGGCAGGAATTGCCCTTGCAGCAATTCCATTATCGTATCTGTTAAAGAAAAAGTAATATTAATAAAGCTTGAGCTAAATCTTTAATACTTTCAAAAAATACTTTTCTTAAGATCCATCAGAGTGTAACGGAGCGGAAGGCGGTGACTTCGGGACGATTAGCGGGACAGCTGAGACCCCGCAGGCGAAAGCCGAGGAGGCTCTTATGGGACCAAAAAACGGTCCACGTCCGGAAAGCTTCCGCCTGAAGCGTAGTGCAACGATTAAAGAGGTTGAACAATCATCCTCAAATTTTAAGGGGGAACAACAATGGCTGAAAAAAAGCTTAAAAACCGCTGGCTAATTGCTGCAGCAGCGGTAGGAATTCATATATCAATCGGATCGGTTTATTCTTGGAGCGTATTTTCTAACCCATTAAATGAAAAACATGGATGGGCAGCAAGTGAAATCGCACTTATTTTTAGTATTGCAATCTTGTTTTTAGGACTTTCAGCAGCTTTCATGGGGCATTTCGTGGAAAAACACGGTCCGAGAAAATCAGGTATGATCGCAGCCATCAGTTTCGGGCTGGGAATGATTGGTTCAGGTTTTGCAGATGGAATTGGGAACTTATACTTACTTTATTTTTTTTATGGCGTATTAGGTGGAATTGGCCTTGGAATCGGTTATATCACACCGGTGTCTACACTTGTTAAATGGTTCCCTGACCGCCGCGGTTTGGCTACTGGTCTTGCGATCATGGGCTTTGGTTTTGCGTCAATGATTGCCAGCCCAGTGATGGAAGCATTGATTAATAATATCGGTATTTCAGGTACATTCTATCTATTGGGTGCAATTTATTTTGTTCTCATGTTCAGTTCTTCTCTTTATCTCGAAAAGCCGCCTGCAGATTATGTGCCTAAAGGCATGACGCAGGAAGAAAAGAAAGAAAAGCAGGAAAATAATAAAACGGGCGATCTTGCTCAATTAACAGCGAATGAAGCTGTTAAAACTGTCCGCTTCTGGGCGCTTTGGATTATGTTATTCATCAATGTTACTTGTGGTATTGCCATTATTTCAGTGGCATCACCAATGGCGCAGTCCATCGCAGGAATGACTGCAGGTGCAGCAGCTGTCATGGTAGGAATTATGGGTGTATTCAATGGACTGGGTCGTCTCGGCTGGGCTTCAGCATCAGATTACATTGGCCGTCCAAACACATATACAGCATTTTTTGTCATTCAAATTGCAGCATTTGTATTATTACCAAATGTAACCAACGCATTGGTTTTCCAAATTTTAATTTTCGTCATCCTGTCATGCTATGGTGGAGGTTTCGCATCAATTCCAGCTTTCATCGGAGACCTTTTCGGTACAAAGCAGCTTGGCGCAATTCATGGTTATATCTTAACTGCGTGGGCAGCAGCCGGTCTTGTTGGACCGAGTGTTGTAACGCGTATTGAAGAAGCAACAAACAGTTATGCACTGACGATGTACATTTTCACAGGCGCATTTGTTGTTGCATTAATTGTTTCTCTGCTGATCCGTGTTAATATTAAGAAAATCCGTCAGGAAAATGCCGCACCGGCAGAAGCGGCAAGCTAAAGGTGTAAGTCCGGGCTTCCAAGCCCGGACTTTTTCTTACAAAAAAGGGAGTGTGCGAAGTGAGCGCTGATTCCATTAAAAAAAGAAAGATATTGAGAGTGCATGATGGAGAATCTGATTGGATTGAAGATTCAATTGTGACTGAGCAGGTTCTGACAATTAAGCTGAACGGTGAAGAATTTGTAACAGTCGTATGTTCTCCGGAGTATATGGAGGATCTGGCCGTCGGTTATCTGGCTTCAGAAGGTGTGATCCGCTCGCCGGAAGACATTTCTTCAATCAGATTGGATCATAAATCAGGATTTATTCATGTGACCGCAAATCAGATTAACCCACTTTATGATGCACTCCAGAATAAACGATATATCACGTCATGCTGCGGGGGAAGCCGTCAGGGGTTTGTGTTTGCCAGTGACGCAATGACGGCGAAAAAAATGACTGAACAGAACATAAAATTAAAACCTGATCAGTGCTTCCGGCTGATGGAAAAGCTTCAGCAGTCCGCACAGACATTCAAAGAGACTGGCGGCGTCCATAATGCAGCGTTATGTACAGAAGATGAACTGTTACTGACCCGCATGGATATCGGGCGTCACAATGCGCTTGATAAAATTTATGGACACTGTCTGCGTAATCAAATATCAGTTAAGGGTAAAGTCATTGTTTTCAGTGGCAGAATGTCTTCGGAGATTTTATTGAAAGTGGCTAAGATCGGCTGTGAAATTGTCATCTCAAAATCAGCGCCAACAGAAAGGGCACTTGACCTTGCTGAAGAGCTGAATATGACAACAGTAGGGTTTGTCAGAGGGAACTCCTTCAACGTATATACGTGCCCTGAAAGAATCCAGTTAACAGAATCACCTGTATATTAAAAACAGACTGAGACGAAATGATAAAATCAGAAGTATTTGGATGTTTCATAGATTAAATTAGAGGTGAACGGAGCGAAAGGCGATGACTCCAGCGTGAAAAGCGTGACAGCTGAGACCCCGCAAGGTGAAGCCTGAGGAGGCTTTCGTATAGGACCAAATAACGGTCCTCGCAGAAAGCATCCGCCTGGAGCGCAGTGAACCGGTTATAGAAAAGGCTGAGACATTTTTTTATGTCTCAGCCTCTTTTTTTTTCTATGATTCTGCTCTCAGTTCATCATGGTCAATATATTGAACCTGATCTTCAAAAATCAATTTTGTTCTGAAACGATAGCGGCACTGGTTACTTTTATCTTTTAAGTGCTCCGGTATTGTATAAGAAAAAGGGATTTCTCTTAAAAAGTTTTCGTCGATTTCCTTTGACATATAGATGGTAGTTGCGATTTCCACGGGTTTTTCATTCATGTTTTTCGGGTCAAATGCCATCAGATCGCATTCCAGGCGGGAAACTTTTTTCTTTTTCTTCGGTCCCTGTAAATAGAATGTTCCTGTTATTTTAGAACCCGGTATCAGAATGTTTTGATCTAATACTAAATCAACTTTTCCTTTGCCGGGAGAAAACATATTCGTTAGCTTTTTTAACATTATGTCACGTCCTTTATCATGATACGAATGAGCGATCAATTAGGTTTCACTTAATCATGCCACCAGGTGTGGATGCAAGTTTTTCGCTGTTTTGCAGACGGATAAATCTTGCATAAAATATTCCGGTAAGAACGAGTGAAAACAGACCGAACACAATCACCATGTAGACAAGTCCAATTAAATCAAGAAATAGCCCCGTCATCAACAGTACAACCTGGAAAACAATTCTGTCGAGCATATTTCTGAATGAAAAGAATCTGCCGTGAAACTCTTTTGGTATTCTTGTCTGAAAAATCGTTGCGGCAGTTGGGAAGAAGCATCCGACCGCAAAGCCAAATATAATAAATGCAAGGATAGAAAGAAATGGAACTTCAGCAAAGAACAGAATGAGCTGGGAAAATCCAATAACAAACGAAAACGTAAACAATATCGTATAAGGAGAAAATGCTTCTCCAAGCTTTTTAATCACAAAAGCGCCGACCATAAATGCAATTCCCTCAGCTGTGTAGATCCACCCTTTAATGGCTGAGCTGTCCTGGATTTCGCTGATGTTGATTACAACCAGATTGAATCCCCCGATAAATAATAACGGTATAAGTGTCAAAATTAACGTCATCATCACAATGGGCAGTCCTTTAATAATCGGAAAAACTTCCTTAAACCCTGCAGGTCGTTTTCCTTCAGCCGGGAGCTGTGACGGGCGATGTTCTTCTATTGAAAGCAGCCACGTGAATCCAAACAATAGTAAATAAGAGATAAGTGATAATAGATAGACGATTGAAAGGGGAAGCTGGGCAACTAACACACCTGCAGCCGCTGTTCCAAGAACCCTTGATAGTGTTGCTACATTCATATGTATGCCGTTTAACTGAAGCAAATCTCTTTCAGCTACTACCAGGGGTAATGCTGCCTGGAGTGCCGGAAAATAAAACGCTGCTGAAACCTGGATGAAAATTAAAAAGACAATCATCCATATAATTGAATCCTGCTGTATCGCGATTAACATGAATATGACGCTGAACGCTCTTACGAAGCCTGAAGCAAGCATCACGGTTTTTTTTCGCAGCTGATCTGTCAGTCTGCCTGCAAGCGGTCCAATCAGAATACTTGCGAGAAGACCAGCACCAAGAATCAGTGATTTCATAAAGTCAGAAGGGACTTTCTCCTGCATAAATTCAAGATTTCCTATAATACCGAGCCATAAGCCGACCCCGGCAATAAACTCCCCGCTCAGGAGTATCCAAACATTACGATTGCGTAGCATAACGGACCTACTTTCTGTTTTGTTCCTATTGAAAAAGTATGGGGCAAACTATTTCGTTTGTCTATATAATAATTTACATTTACTTTTCACATGAAATAGGAGAACATTATACGTATAGATTCGACAATACTAGGGGGGATGAATGAATGAAAACTTATGAGCAACTGGGTGCATACATAATTGAAAAAAGACATGAATTAGCATCAAAGCTTGATGGAGGCAGTCCGGATTTGCTGCTGTCGAAGAATGATGAACAAAAACTGCTCGATTTGCAAAGTGATCTGATTTCTTACATTGGTACTGCAATAAAAGAAGATGACCCTTCCATGATAGATGAACAAGTGATTGAGTGGGCACGTAAAGCGGGAGAGTCTGCTGTTCAAAGAGGAATTGAGCTTGATGAAGGGCTTAGCATGCTGTCACAACTGAGAGTGCTGATTTGGAATATCATGCTTGAAAAGCAAAATGAGTTTAATTTTTCTGCTGAAGAAGTGACAGGAATTAATTTTAATATTGAACCGATTATTAATAAAGCCGCACGCGAATTCAGTCTGACATATGTTGAAGATTACCGTCGCTATTTGAAAAAAGCGCAGAGTAGTGTGATGGAATATTCTGTACCTGTTGTAGGGCTGAATGATGATGTTGCGATTTTACCATTAATCGGTGAACTGGATGATGACAGAGCGAGAGTATTAAAAGAAGTGGCACTGCATAAATGCCTGGAACTTCGAAACTCAACTTTGATTTTAGACCTTTCAGGCGTACCGACTGTCGATACAATGGTTGCAAATGAATTATCGCAGGTGATCGATTCACTTAAGCTGATTGGTGTAAAAACAATTTTAACGGGACTCCGTCCGGAAATTGCTCAGGCAGTCGTTGAGATCGGCATCAAATTTGAAGGAATGACGATTCGCAAAAACTTAAAAATGGCAATAGAAGGATTAAAGATTTAACAGAGAAAAGGCTGCTGATGCGGCCTTTTTTGTATGATAAGGTACTGGATTCTGCAGGTGTGCGTTGATCAAAACGTTTACCGGCTGTTGATTTACCGCGCTGCCTGAACCTGCAATAAACCAATCAGGGTTTAAACATTTCTGTATGGTAAAAGTGTGATCATACCTCTTGACAATATACCGTATGGGGTATATTATAAGGCTTGTAATAATTATTGAACAGGCAAGGGAGGTTCACTTCATGGATTACTCAAAACAATCTATCCATCGGTTAAAACGTGTGGAAGGTCAGCTTAGAGGCGTTCTTTCAATGATGGAAGAAGAAAAAGATTGTAAGGATGTTGTGACGCAGCTGTCAGCGATCCGTACTGCTATTGACCGGACAATTGGATTAGTCGTGAGTGAAAATCTGGTATCGTGTGTAAGAGAAGCGAGAGAAGATGAAGATCGCGAACCGGAAGATGTAATCAAAGAAGCGGTGAACCTGCTTGTGAAAAGCAGGTAATTTTTTTGAAAAATATTATACCCCATAGGGTAATATAGTTTTTAGGAGGAGTTTTTAACATGGAAAAGAAAAGAACAACGATCGTATTATTCAGTGGTGACTATGACAAGGCAATGGCTGCATACATTATTGCGAATGGAGCAGCGGCTTATGATCATGAAGTAACAATTTTTCATACATTCTGGGGTTTGAATGCACTTCGTAAAGATGGAGATGTGGAAGTGCAAAAAAGCGGTATGGAAAAAATGTTCGGCAAGATGATGCCTAAAGGCGCAGATAAGATGGGTCTGTCAAAAATGAATTTTGGCGGTATGGGCCAAAAAATGATTAAAAGTGTGATGAAGAAGCATAATGCAATGGAGCTTCCCAATCTGATTGAAATGGCTCAGGAACAGGATGTTAAGCTGGTTGCCTGCACAATGACGATGGATCTCCTTGGGCTTCATAAAGAGGAACTGCTGGATGAAATTGAATATGCAGGTGTCGCAGCATATCTGGCTGACGCAGAAGAAGGCAATGTCAATCTATTCATCTAACCCTATCATGTAAAGGTCAGGAGGTGCTTAACCGTTGAGTATCGAGTTAATCATTGTATTATTTTTAATTGGTTTTGTAGGTTCATATATTTCAGGCATGCTTGGAATTGGCGGTTCGATTATTAAATATCCTATGCTATTATACATTCCGCCACTATTTGGTCTTGCAGCATTCTCGGCGCATGAAGTAGCAGGTATATCCGCAGTACAGGTGTTTTTCGCTACGATTGGCGGCGTCTGGGCCTATCGTAAAGGCGGTTATTTAAATAAAACCCTGATTATCTATATGGGTGTCAGCGTGCTAATAGGAAGTTTGATTGGCGGTGTCGGTTCAAGAGACCTGTCTGAAGCAGCAATTAATACTGTATATGGTATATTAGCGCTTATTGCAGCTGTTATGATGTTTATTCCGAAAAAAGGCCGTGAAGATATACCGTTTGATCAGGTAACATTTAATAAATGGCTTGCAGCAATTTTAGCTTTTATTGTTGGGATCAGTGCGGGAATAGTTGGAGCAGCCGGCGCGTTTCTGCTCGTACCGATTATGCTGGTTGTCCTGAAAATTCCAACGAGAGTAACGATTGCCTCATCACTTGCGATCACATTCATCGCATCAATTGGAACAACTATAGGTAAGGTGACAACAGGTCAAGTAGAGTACCTGCCAGCTCTTGTAATGGTTGTAGCCAGCTTAATTGCTGCGCCACTCGGAGCGAAATTAGGCAAGAACATGAATACGAAAATACTTCAAATTTTACTGGCACTGATTATTTTAGCAACTGCCATTAAAATCTGGATGGATATTCTATTATAAAACTGTCTGGACAGCCTGAAAAGTAAGTAACTTTTACTTTTCAGGCTGCGCCAGGCATTTTTTTGTGCGGATGGAGCAGGTCTCATTACACTATCCTCTGGACTGTCTTTGAAATTTCATGAACACGATACGTAATCTCCCGAACATTGGGTATAATCTCCTGAATACCACGGGTAATCTCATGAACCCCGCTTATCATTCTCTGAATGAGAAAATAGTGCAGAAAAAGTATTAATTTTTAGGTATTTCATTCAGATCATTCAAACAATCATTTGAATATTATAGCTTAAAGCGTTACAATACAATCAAACAAACGTTTGAATGAAAGGAGGGATCATATGCCACGTATTGATGTTTGCGAAACGAAATGTGTTCACGAAGATAAAGTTGAAAGTGCAAAACAACATTTAACACAGACTGATTCAGCTTCAGTTGCCCAGCTTTTTAAAGCATTGGCAGATGAAACGAGAATGAAAATTGCTTATACACTGTTAAAAGAAGAAGAACTTTGTGTATGTGATGTGGCGGCAGTGATCGACTCATCTAATGCAACTGCGTCTCATCACTTGAGAATGTTGAAGTCGCTCGGCCTTGCTAAAAGCAGAAAGCAAGGAAAGCAGGCTTATTATTCTCTTGATGACAGCCATGTGAAAGGGTTAATTGAACTGGCTGTCGAGCATACGAAGGAGGTGCAGGAAAGAGATGGAACAAACAAATGAAAAGACTTACCGTGTAAGTGGATTTTCCTGTGCCGGTTGTGCAAATACGTTTGAAAAGAATGTGAAGAACCTTCAGGGTGTGGAAGATGCCCAGGTCAATTTCGGTGCATCAAAAATAACGGTGCGGGGAGATGCAAGCATTGATCAGCTGGAGAAAGCAGGTGCTTTTGAAAGACTTCGTGTGACGAGTGACAGGGAGGCTTACCAACCGCCGGAAAAAACACCTTTCCTCAACGCTTACTGGCATGTCATAGCTGCATTTGTGTTAACAATAGCAGGCTTTATTACGTCACTTTCCGAAGCACCTGACTGGGTCCCGCCTGTATTGTTTGGTGGCGCCATTGTGACCGGCGGATATTCATTGTTTATCACAGGCTTCAAAAACCTTGCGAGATTAAACTTCGATATGAGAACGCTTATGACGATTGCGGTCATTGGTGCAGCTCTGATCGGTGAATGGGGCGAAGGTGCAGTGGTCGTGATTTTGTTTGCGATCAGTGAAGCGCTTGAGCGTTATTCAATGGACAAAGCCAGAGCATCTATCCGGTCATTAATGGATATTTCCCCGAAGACTGCATTAGTCAGAGGTCACCATGGTGAAATGGAGACTCCTGTTGAAGAGGTGAATGCAGGAGATATTATGATTGTAAAGCCGGGAGATAAGGTAGCGCTGGATGGCGTGATTGTAAAAGGCAGATCCACTGTTAACCAGGCCGCTATTACAGGCGAATCAGTGCCTGCTGAAAAGGATGTTTCGGATACTGTGTATGCCGGAACGCTGAATCAGGAAGGTGTACTGGAAGTTGAAGTAACAAGACGTTCAGAAGATACCACACTCGCAAAAATTATTCATATGGTTGAAGAAGCCCAGGCGGATCGTGCACCTTCACAGGCATTTGTCGATCGTTTTGCTAAGGTTTATACGCCGGTCATTATTGTTATTGCCTTTTTAGTGGCCATTCTTCCACCACTTATTGGAGGAGCGGAGTGGTCAACCTGGATTTATCAGGGACTGGCAGTGCTGGTAGTAGGCTGTCCGTGTGCGCTTGTCATTTCTACGCCTGTAGCGATTGTAACTGCGATTGGTAACGCTGCGAAAAGAGGTGTGCTCATTAAAGGCGGCGTCTATCTCGAAGAAATGGGACGTCTTGATACGATCGCATTTGATAAAACGGGGACGCTGACGAAGGGTAAGCCAGCTGTGACAGATGTGATTTCACTCAGTGACATGTCTGAGAAAGAATTATTGAACCTTGCTGCTGCGCTGGAACACCACTCACGTCATCCACTTGCATCCGCCATTTTAGAGCGTGCTGATGCTGATGTGTATCAGGCGGAGGATGTTCAGGCTGTAACCGGCAAGGGAATGACAGGAAGTATTGAAGGGATCAAATATAAAATTGGTAAGCCGTCATTTTTTGATGTGAATATGATAAAAGACAATGATATGCTGGATGAACTCTTAAACGACGGGAAAACCGTCATGGTATTCGGAACAGAGGAAGCTGTACTTGGGTTCATCGCGGTTGCAGATGAAACGCGAAGTGAAAGCTATTCTGTGATTGAACGACTTCATCAGCTGGGTATCAAAGACACAATCATGCTGACTGGTGACAATAAAAAATCAGCAGCTGCAGTTGGTACGCAAACAGGTGTGACTTCAGTACGTGCTGAACTATTGCCGGAAGATAAGCTAGCTGTCATTAAACAATTAAGAGCTGATGGACGCCAGGTAGCGATGGTTGGAGACGGCATTAATGATGCGCCTGCACTTGCAGCCTCAACAGTTGGCGTTGCGATGGGCGGTGCCGGAACAGACACTGCGATGGAGACGGCGGATATTGCGCTCATGGCAGACGACCTTGAAAAACTCCCGTTTACAGTGAAGCTGAGCCGTAAAGCATTGTGGATCATTAAGCAGAATATCATTTTCTCGATTGGCGTCAAAGTACTCGCGCTTATGCTTGTCGTACCAGGCTGGCTCACGCTGTGGATCGCCATCTTCGCCGATCTTGGGGCAACACTCCTTGTGACGCTAAACGGTATGAGACTGCTGAAAGTGAAAGACGACAATTGAATGAGTGCTTGACAATAAATAACTTTTTACCATAAGATAATGCTAACAAACAACGGAAGGGTGACCCGGGAGAATGTGGAACTAATTCTATTTTTGAAAACAAAGATGAATGAAGTGATGAAAGACAAACGCAACCAGTCTGTCTTCGCACGCATCATCCGTTTTCCAAATAGGATTAGGTGATTCACCCGGGTTTTTACGTTCATGGCATGTGCCGTGGTCTGTTTGCGTATACCCAAAATGCCTCCTATTCGGTAAAGCGGATAGGGGGCTTTTTTGTCCCCGTACAGATCAAAATAGGGGATGATAGAATGACGATAATCTGTTCAATGAAAGACATAAGCTATGCAGTAAGAGAAAGAGTACTCTTTGAGATTGAAGAGCTTGAAATCAGAAAAGGTGACCGTATTGGGCTTGTTGGTAAAAACGGTTCAGGAAAATCAACACTTCTCCACCTGATTAGTGACAAGATCAAGCCGGACGAAGGAGAGATATTCAGAAATGGATGGATCACGCTTCTTCCCCAGTTGAAAAATACAGATACGGTACAAAGCGGAGGTGAAGTAACACAGGATTATATTAATCAGGCGTTTGCAGAGAACCCGGATCTGTTGCTAGCGGATGAGCCGACAACGAACCTTGATGTAGAAAGAGTAAAAACGCTTGAACAGCATCTGGAGCGGTTCCAGGGATCGATGGTTCTCGTCTCACATGACCGGACATTTCTGGATCTGCTCTGTACGAAAATATGGGAGATTGAAGACGGTCGTCTGAAAGAATATAAAGGCAATTATCAGGATTATGCTGATCAAAAGCAGCTTGAATTCCGCCAGAAGGAAGCTGCACATGAACAATACGAGCGAAAGAAAAAACAGCTTGAATCAGCCATCGAAGAAAAAGAAAAGCGGGCAAAACGTGCGACGAAAAAACCGACAGATGGAACAGCTTCAGTAGCTAAAAACGCAAAGCCTTACTTTGCAAAAAAACAAAAAAAGCTGAGGCAGACAGCAAAAGCCCTTGAAACGAGACTTGGACAAATGGAAAAGGTGGAGCGCCCTAAAGAAGCAGCACCAATTAAAATGGCACTGCCGAATGAATCGGATATGAAGGGCCGGCCGATTATCAGGTTTGAAGAGCAAATCGTTAAAGCCGGCACCAAAAGACTATTTGAGCTGCAGCCTTTTTATCTGAAGGGTGGTCAGAAAACAGCGTTGATCGGTGGTAACGGGACCGGTAAAACAACGCTGATCAAATCGATTCTTGCCAGAAGGGAAGGGATCACCGTTTCACCTGCAGTTAAATTTGGTTACTTCAGTCAGAACCTTGATATTCTGAAGCCGGATAAAACCATTCTTGAAAATGTCATGGAAGATGCGATTCAAACTGAGGATATTGTCAGAACGATTCTGGCACGTTTACATTTTTATCGGGATGATGTTTTCAAATCTGTTCGCGTGCTCTCAGGAGGTGAGCGTGTAAAAGTGGCGTTTGCCAAAATCTTTGTCAGTGATTTAAATGTACTGGTCATGGATGAGCCGACCAATTTTCTTGATATTGATGCGGTTGAAGCGCTGGAGGGGTTATTAAAGGATTACCGGGGGACTGTTTTGTTCATTTCCCATGACCGGAAAATGGTTTCTAAGCTTGCAGAAAGAGTGCTCGAAATTAAAAATGGCAGGCTAACGATCTTTGATGGGAATCTGCAGGAATTTACGCAGCATGAACCGAAAGAACAGAATGATACCGCAGATGAATTATTAAAATTGGAGACGAAACTCACTGAAGTGTTAAGCCGCCTCAGTATAGAGCCGACTGAAGAGCTGGACCATGAATTTCAGCAGCTGCTGCGTAAAAAACGTGCCCTTATTTCTGATTAATTAATACTCACAAGGGTATTGTAAGTATGTGACTTACATTCAGAAAGGGGTAATATCATGTTTCATTACACAGTGGAAACAAAGCAGTCAGTTGAAGAAGCAATGACAACACTTGAGAACAATCTGAAAGAGGAACAATTCGGGGTTCTATGGCAGTTTGACATTAAAAATAAGCTGCAGGAAAAAGGGCTGGATTTTGACCAGACGTTCCATGTGCTTGAAGTGTGTAACCCTAAAGAAGCAAAAAATGTACTTGAAAAGAACCTGCTCGCAGGCTATTTTCTGCCATGTAAAATGGTTGTGTACGAAGAAAATGGGACAACGAAAATAGGTATGCCAAAACCGACTTCACTGATTCAGATGGTGGAGGATGAAGACATTAAAACACTCGCAGCAGATATTGAAGAAAGACTGATCGTGTGTATGGATAAGAGTGTGTAAAACAGAACAAAGGGACGGCAGCGCTCTTTTGCGCTGCCTTTTTTAATGGGGGAAATAAAGAATGAAGAATGTAATAAAATTAATAAAGGCAGATGAATCGATGGTAAAGAAGCTGACGGGCTTATCATCAGAAGTTTTCAGTCAGGAAGCGTCAATCTGGCTGCCGGAAGGTGCGGAAGATGCAAATATTCAGCCGCCCGGTTATGACTCGGAGGATATGATGGCCTATATGATCACTCACCTTGATGTATTTGGTATTTATCAAGGTAACAACTTAATTGGAGGAGTAGTTATTACAGCGCCTATCTCTACTTACGCAAGGATTGACAGGATTTTTATTGATCATAATTTGCAGGGGAAGGGTTACGGCAAAAAAGCGATTCAATTAATTGAGAAGGCCTATCCAAATGTAAAGCGCTGGCAGCTTGAAACATCAGCAAGGCAGACGAACAACCGGTATTTTTATGAATCTGTGGGCTATGAATGTGTATGGGAAACAGAAGAGTTAATGTTTGAGAAAAATCTTTCAGACTGCAAAAACCGGAATGATCACATCATGCAAAAACAGGATCAGGATTACACTCGCGCGGAACTAATATCCATTAATGCGCAGGAGGTTAAGTTGACTGATGCCAACATAAGGTCATTACATATTTCAAATGCAGCCATGCAGCAGACAAAATTGCAAAACGTCAATTTATCTGACAGCATTGTCGCAGATGCAACCGTTCAAAACGCTACGTTCTGGTTTGCTGATCTCAGCGGGTCTGTTTTCAGAACATCAGATATGTCAGGTGTGGCGCTTGAAAATTGCAATATATCCGGGATGACAATAGACGGTATTTCAGTTGAAGAACTTATGAAGGTATATGAAAAGGGGAATAGAAATGGTGCATCTTAAAAAAATTGATAAAGACAATTGGCTAAAAGCAATCAGTCTGAAAGTAAGAGAAGATCAAAATCATTTTGTAGCGTCCAATGCAGTATCACTGGCACAGCTGAATTTTCTACCCGACGGTTTTCATGCACAGGGTATATATGCGGATAATGAAATGGTGGGATTCACTTTGTATGGAATTGATGAAGAAGACGGTGAATACTGGATGTACAGAATGATGATTGATGAAAAACATCAAGGGAAGGGTTATGGCAAAGCAGCCATTCACCTTGTCATTGATGATATCAGGCAGCGCAAAGAAGAGCGCCATAAAACCCTTACATTGTCTTATGAACCTGAAAATACATTTGCGAGAGATTTGTATACTAAAATGGGATTTGAAGAGCAAAACGGAGTAATGGTCGAAGGAGAACAGGTAGCCCGCTATACGTTCTAAACGATCGCTTCAGCACATATAATGCCTGGTGAAAGGCGGTGGCAGAGTATGTGTGGAATTACGGGGTGGATCAGCTGGAAACGTCCGCTGACGAGTGAGTGGCAAACAATAGAGAAAATGGTCAGGACACTCGATAGGAGGGGTCCTGACGCTTTTGGGATTAAGGCTATGCATCATGCATTGTTTGGACATACGCGTCTGACAGTCATAGACCCTGCTGGCGGTGCGCAGCCAATGAGTGTGAAAACAGAATCTGGTGAGTATACACTCATTTATAATGGAGAACTTTATAATACAGACGAAGTACGGAATGAGCTGAAAAGGAAAGGACATTCATTTATTTCCAGGTCTGATACAGAAGTGGTTCTCCGCTCTTATATTGAATGGAAAGAAGAATGTCCGGAACGTTTTAATGGAATATTTGCATTTGCGGTTTGGGATCACAAGCGTGAAGAGTGCTTTGCGGCACGGGACAGACTTGGGGTAAAGCCGTTATTTTATGCAGAAAAAGAAGGTGAACTGATCTTCGGTTCAGAGTTAAAAGCCATTCTGGCACACCCTGAACAAAAAGCACTCGTGACGCTTGAAGGATTGCAGGAATTACTGAGCATGGGACCATCACGCAACCCGGGTAGCGGTGTATTTAAAGGAATTTATGAACTTAAGCCGGCACATGCTTTTAAATACACAAGAGCCGGTTTGAAAAAGTGGCGCTACTGGAATGTAAAAAGTGAAAATCATGCGCATACAGAACAGGAAACAGCCGTATATCTGCGCGAGCTTTTCGAAGATACAGTCAGCAGACAGCTGGTGTCAGACAAACCGATCTGTACTTTTTTATCAGGAGGTGTGGATTCAAGTGCGATTAGTGCAGCCGCAACCTCCCATTTATCAGAAAATCTCCATACGTGCTCAATCAGTTATGAAGAGAATGAGCTGCACTATCAGCCTGACCGGTTTAAACCGAGTGATGACGGTCCCTGGATTCAAAAAATGTCGTCACACCTTTCTTCTGTTCATCACGACAAAGTCATTTCCCAAACTGAACTTGCAAATCGTCTGAAGGATGCTGTGCGTGCACGTGATCTTCCAGGGATGGCGGACATTGACTCTTCATTGCTGTGGTTTTGCGAGCAGGTAAAGAAGGATTTCACAGTAGCACTGAGCGGGGAATGCGCAGATGAAATTTTTGGCGGTTATCCATGGTTTCAGCAGGAGAAGCTGCTTACCCAGAATGGATTTCCGTGGATTACTTCAGTGAATGAAAGGGAAGCATTTATTCTTCCTGAATGGAAAGAAAAGCTAAAGCTGAGTGAATATCTCCTTGAACAAAGCCGCACAATCAGAGCAGAAACACCCCAGCAGGATGGAGAAGCCTCGCTGACTCAGAAACGCAGGGAAATGGCGTACTTAAACATGACCAGTTTTATGACGACACTGCTGGATCGGAAAGACCGGATGAGTATGGCGGCAGGACTGGAAGTGCGTGTCCCTTTTGCAGATCACAGAATTGTTGAATATGCATGGAATATTCCATGGGGCATGAAGCAGCTTGGCGGCAGAGAAAAAGGTATATTACGAAAAGCACTGGAAGGTTTATTGCCTGATGAAGTGCTTTACCGCAAAAAGAGTCCGTATCCGAAAACGTATCACCCGGATTATACGGAATCTGTAAAGCAACTGCTCACTCAGTCCCTGTCTAAAAGCAGTTCCGTGCTGCCTGAGCTGTTTGAACGTGGAAAGATTGAGGAGCTAATACAAAGTGATGGGGCTTCATTTAAAGTGCCATGGTTTGGTCAGTTAATGAAAGGACCTCAGCTGATTGCATACCTGGTCCAGCTTGATGCGTGGTTTGACATGTATGAAGTGAAATTTGATCTCTGAGAATAAGAAAGAAGATGAGGCGAAAGCTGTCTCATCTTCTTTCTCGTTTCGCTATTAGCACCAGGGATGATTCGATTAAGCACGCTCGTCATGACTCATTCGCACCGTCCAGCTGAAAAATGTTTTTATGATCTCGTCAAAACCAGTTGATAAAAATGGACGTCCTGCCACTCCCCGAATTTGAAGCCTACTTCTTTAAAATTCCCCACAAACTCAAATCCGAAGCGCTCATGCAGTCGCACGCTGATTTCGTTTCCTCCAGTGATACCACTGATGATTGTATGGAATCCTCTTTTCTTTGCATCCTCAATTAACACATTCATCATCTTTTTTCCTAATCCCGCTCCTTGAAAGCCTGGTGACAAATAAATTGAGAGTTCAACTGTATCTTTGTACGCTTCTTTGTCACGAAATGGACTTAAACTGCCGTAGCCTGCGACCTGTCCATCAATTTCTGCGGTAAAAAGCGGGTAACGATCCTGGTAGCGACTGAACCAGTCAGTCCGCTGTTCGATCGTATGGGGATTCAGATCGAATGTTGCAACGGTTTCAAGTACCGCCTGATTATAAATGTCGTTCATTGCCTTAATGTCAGCTTCTTTTGCTTTTCTAATGACTGTCATAATACCCTCCGGAATTTCACTTTTTTATCTATCTTAAAACACTTGCCGGAAAATGAACAGTCGGCTATGAAATTAATGGTTGTTGGACTAACAGCACATTAATCGGATAAAATATAAACAGACATGCATTTTTTGTCGAATTTCAGGGAATGGAAAGATATCAGGAAAAGAGACAGGAGATGAACCATGCTTATACATTTAAATGAACTGAATTTTATAACTGCTTTTTATAATGAACCGGTAAAGCAGATTTCTCATATTACTTATGACTCCAGGCAGGAAGGCAAAGACAATATTTTTTTCTGTCTTAAAGGAGAAAATTCAGATGGTCATGATCATATAGAAGAGGCAATTGAACATGGGGCAGTCATGGTGATCGGTACGGATCAGAAGCTGATGGAACTTGCATCTGCTCAATATCCGGACTGTTCTTTCGGGGTAGTTTCCGATGATCGTGAAGCACTTGCGCAATTTGCTATTTACTTTTATGGACAAGCTGATCAGAAAATCAAAACGATCGGTGTAACCGGCACCAATGGCAAGACGACAGTGGCTGCTTTTGTGAAATCACTGTTAACGCAGTGCGGAATAAAAACAGGCTCAATCGGCACAAATGGTATTTTTGCTTCCCGTGAAGAAATTATATATAAAAAAAGTACCCCCACGACACCTGAAGCCTCAGATCTTCACGCAATATTCAGTGAGCTGAATAAAAGACAGGATCAGGCCGTGGTGATGGAAGTATCGTCTATTGCAATTGACCAGCAAAGAATAGCTGGTATCCAGTTTGATACAGCAATTCACACGAATATCTCCTCAGAACATCTTGAATATCATAAAACGTTTGAACGTTACAAAGAGGCAAAAATGAAGCTCTTTAATCAGGCGGATAAAGCTGTTGTCAACATTGATGATGAAATGGGTTTAGAACTGGCAGAACATTTTACGGGGGATCTGATCACTTACAGTCTTGACCGTCATTCCGGAGCGGATCTCATCGCAGACAATTGTCATGTCTCAGAAAGTGGAACAATGTTTGAACTGAAGATGAATGATCAGTCCTATTTAGTCAATTCCTCGGTCTATGGAAATTATAATGTCCACAATTTACTTGCAGCAATTGGTACAGCACTGCACAATCAAATTCAGATTGAACAAATCATTCCCGTGCTAAAAAATATTGAAAATCCGAAAGGTCGTTTTCAAGTCATAGAAGAATATGGCGGACGTAAAATCATTATAGACTATGCTCACACGCCTGTTGCTTTAACCAGTCTTTTGAGTGAAGCTAAAAAGCTTCCGCACAGCAGAATGATTGCGATGATTGCAGGGATTGGCATCCGTGACTTTAATAAAATGCCTAAAATGGCTGAAACTGCGGAAGGACGGGCAGATCATATCATTGTCACCGTTGACCACCCGGGAGATCACGATCCTCAAATCGTAGTGGATCAGGTGATGACAGGATTCAAAAATTCTTCTGACCCTTCTATCTCGACTTCACTTACAAGAGAAGAAGGGGTGTTAAAGGCACTTTCTCATTCCGAGGAGGGGGACTTAATTCTTTTGACGAGCGGCTGCATAAATGGTGCGCAGATTATTAAGGGTGAGTATATTCCTCATTCTGATGAAGAAATCATCAAGGAATACTTTCATAACTTAAAAAAAATTGAAAGCATAAGAATGGAGGAATGCAGATAGACATATATTCAGATCGGAAAGTATTGTGAACATTCACTCATTTTTTCCTTCATGGCAAAAGTATGCCATAATAATAACTAAATGAATGAAAAAAAGGAGGACATGAATGTGGCACTGATCTTATTCGATCTTGATGGAACCATTATTGATTCCACTGACTATTTACTGCAGGCTCTGCATCTGGCTGTAGAGGATATGCCTCATATTAAAGAACCGACAAAAGAAACGCTTCAATCTGCATATGGGCTGACAGGCAATGATTTCTGGGCAAAAGTTGTTCCGGACGCTTCTCCTCAGGATATAACGATTATCAGAAGGAGGAGAAGTGAATTCCTTGATCAGCTGGTCAAAGGAAAGGATATACTTTTTCCTGGCGTAAAAGAAACGCTGAAGCAGTTAAAAGCAGATGGACACACACTTTCGACAGCATCGAACTGTGGAACTCACTATTTAGATATGATATTGGACACCCAGGATATCAGACAATATTTTTCGTCACCGCTTTGTCTTGGTTCGATCTATGGAGAAAGAAAAGGCGAGGTATTAGCAGCGCACTTCGAAAAATTCGGTAAAGAAAAAGCGTATCTTGTCGGAGATCGTTATTCCGATATAGAAGCTGCTAAAGAACATGAGGTTCCTGTCATTTACTGTACATACGGGTTTGGCACTGAAGAAGAAGCTGTAATGGCGGATTACCGCATCGGAAAAATTGATGAAGTCCGTGCGATTGTCAGTTGATCTGCATGAAAAAAAGCGTTGATTCCAATTCAACGCTTTTTTCATTTTAATATATAACAGGACCTTCTTCAGGACGTTCGCCGCGTTTTAATTCCCGAATGGAAAGACCGAAGCGCATTTCAAAGTGGGGATAATCTTTGAAACCCCTGAAATCACCACCCCATGTAAAACCTAGGTTTTTAGCAATTTCTACGACTTCCATCCAGTCGGATTGTCCATTTTCATTCCCATCGTAATCCATATCCCAGATCACATCATCTTCAGTCTGAAGCGCAAAATCTATCGCAAGGCCGTAGTTATGATAGGATTCCCCGCCTCGTGCATTGGAAACAATATTTCCATCTCTTGTTCTGCCCTGTGCATAAATGTCATCCTGTTCGTCGAAAGATCTGAATCCATCGGTAATGACAATATTTATTTCCTGTTCAGCAGATTTGAGAACCAGTTCATCTCTTTTTTCCTCCACTGCAGGATGAAGTCCCTGAGGTAAAGGACGGTTGCTCAATTCCTCCCGATGTTTTATTTCTTCGTTAATTAGCCATCCTCCAATACCAGCGATGATCAAAAAAAGTATGAGTTTTTTCAATTGTGATCATCTGTTTTCTGGCAAGTCGGACAAAAATACAAGCGCCTTGAAGATGCGGTTATTTTTTCTATCGGTGTACCATCAATGCGGCATGACTGGCCTGCTCTGTTGAACACCCAATGTCTGTATTGTGCCCTCTTTTTACCCTCTGCTTTAAGGCGGTTTGCCAGCTCAATATCATTGGTTATTCCACCGGTTTCATATGATTGAACAGTCAGTTGAATGATTGCTTCAGCAGCAGCTTTAATTTGATGGGCGCTGCAGTCCCGGGGACGAAGGGATGGATGAATACCCGCTTTGAACAGAATTTCACTGCGCAGATAATTGCCATTTCCTGCGACAAACCCCTGGTCGAGCAAGAGGGCAGTCCACCTTCTGCCACTGAACTTTTTGCTGTTGATCCTTTCAATGAGCTGGTCAATTGTAACTGTGTCATTTAAAACATCAGGGCCTGCTTTTTGTATAAATGGGTGAAGGTGAACTTCTTCATCCCGGATCACTTCGATATCTGATGAGCTGTATAAGAGAGCAGACTTTTTTTCATTATGAACAGCAAACCTGAGCTGCCTGTTTGTTTTAGGATAGTTATACGCATTTCTGACCACCCATTTTCCATAAAGCTGATTGTGACTGTAAACCGTATACCCATTTGAAAAACGGATCAGCATGGCTTTTCCTACGGTTTCCACACGTAAAATATCAGCGCCGGTAAAGAAGTCTTCATAGTCTTTAAGGTGATCAAAAGCAAAATGAACTTCCATTATCTTTTTGCCTTTCAACGCTTTTTCAACCTGATCGGCTGCACGTCTGATTTCAGGACCTTCCGGCATTATGCATCTTCCTTTATAAAAGTTTTGTGTTAACTGAATTTATGCAGGAAGGGATGCAGGAGTATACACCCTGCATCCCTGAATCTGTCCGTGTTAATTCTCCAGCTGAATATCTTCTCCATATTTAAGGATACGGAAGGCAGCATAACCATCGCTGTACTTTCCTCCTCCAAAGTTGACAGGAAGCAATGAGAAAGCAGCAAAGTAAAGTGAAAAATACGCGTACTGATAGAAAAAGATATCAGGTCCAATGATATCCTGTATGATCAGAAGGTTTATCAAAAGTATTGAACCGATATTAAAGATCACACCACCGAGATGAACAAGTGTATTTGTAAAGCGATTACTATATTTTAATTTAGTATATTTACAAAAAGAGTCCAGAAAGTAAATAGCGTGAACACTGACTTTTCCGAACTTAAATAACCTTCTGCCTCTTCCTAACGAAAATTCAGCAGAACCGCCAAATATCTTAGCGAAAAAACTGTGTCCAAGCTGGTGGACAAGTGAAGTTGTTGGGAATACAAGCATGAAAGACCATAAAAAAGTCCATATATCTTTTAATTGAAACATTTAAACACCTCTAACATAATTTTTCATGTATCGTCTAGACATGTTTCCCGGGAATTGATTCATTAAACCTCTCTAAATAATGAATCAATTGGACATCGAAGAAAGAGTAGCGTACGATTGAAAAAATTAAATGTAAAAGGAAGTTTAAGGAATGGAGATTCAAACGGTCGTATCCACAATTATTGTCATGGGTCTGATGATCGCCACAGGCTCAATATTTGCACTCAGGGTAAATGTAACAAGTGAAGTTAAATCAGTATACATATTATTAATTTTAAATATAGCGGTCCCTGCTGTCATTTTAAATGGTGTTTTCAGTGTGGATTTAACTGGTGATGCTTTGGCAGAAGCCGGATTGATCTTTGCGATATCTATTGTGTATCACGTTGCAGCGCTGATTTTTGTTAAAGTTCTGACGGTCATCCTGAAAATGCGTTCAATGTTTGCGAAGAAGATGATGATTCTTGGGGCACTTGGAAATACAGGTTTTCTGGGAATCCCGCTCGCTGCTACAATTTTTGGTCCGGCCGGTGGATTTCTGGCAGCTATTTTCGATGCAGGACTGAGCCTAACCGTTTATACAATTGTGATTTATCTTTTGCAGGCTGAAGGGAAATTTCATATCAGTCAGCTGAAGGCGATGATTAATATGCCGGTTATTGCAATTGTTTTGGGTCTGGTTGTAGCGCTCAGTGGATTTCAGCCACCGGGTATGATGGTGCAGTTTGTTGAGATGCTTGCAGCACTGGCAGCCCCGATGGCTATGCTTTATGTGGGTATGCTGCTGCCTCCACTTTGGAAGAGAAAAAAGGAGGTCATGTTTCCGCACCTATGGTTCCCGGTTACGGTCAGACTATTAGTGATCCCACTCATCGTCATGGCTGTCTTATCATTATTTTCATTTACAGGATGGACAGCGCAGCTGATCGTGCTCCAGACCGCTATGCCGGCAGCTATGATTACAGCCGTCTTATTTTCTAAATTTACAGAAGAAGAGGAAACAGCGGTCGTCACAATTTTCGCTTCTACGCTGCTAAGTCTGGTCACAATTCCATTTATCGCCTGGCTCTTAATTTGATTTTTCGGTTTCTCTCCTTGAAAATAAGGAAAGATACTAATATGAGAGGAGCGATTTAAATGACAAAATATAAAGGTTTTATTGGTACATATACCAAGAAGTCGAGTAAGGGTGTCTATGAAATTGAACTCGATACAGAAAAAGAAGCACTGACAGTGAAAGGGGTAGCAGCTGAAATGCAAAGCCCTACCTATGTCAACATGGATGCGGACCAGGAGTATCTTTACACGGTAGCTCCAGGTGGGATGGCTTCTTACAAAGTTGGTGATTCTTTATCTTTATTGGCTCACGCAAATGAAAAAGACGGGTCTCCGTGTCATGTCAGCGTAAGTCCGGACGGTCAATACGCGGCATCAGCTACTTACCTTGATGGCACAATCGCACTTTATAACCGCGACAAGGAAACTGGTAAAGTGACAGAACAGCTTTCAGTTGTTCAGCACGAAGGGAATGGTCCAAATGAAGAACGGCAGGACGCAGCCCATGCCCATTATAGCGGCTTTTCACCTGATGGTAAGTATATTGTAGCCGTTGATTTAGGAACTGATGAAATTATCAGCTACAGCTATCAGAGTGGGGAATTGAAGCATGCTTCTACTTTTAATGCAGAACCTGGAGCGGGACCAAGACACCTGGTATTTCACCCTGAGAAGCCTCTTGCGTACGTTATGACCGAGTTGAGCAATGAAGTATTAGTACTTGCTTATGACAGCGAGAATGGCTCATTCAGACAGCTCCAGGCTATTCCTGCGATCCCTGGGGACTTTAAAGAAAATAGTCAGGGAAGTGCAATTCACATTACTTCTGATGGTAAGTTCGTCTATGCAGGAAACAGAGGACATAATTCTATTGCAGTGTACGCAGCTGATGAAAACAGCGGAGAGCTTACTCATATTGAATACGTTGAAACAGAGGGGAATTGGCCAAGAGACTTCTCATTGGATCCTTCTGAAACATACGTAGTAGCTGCTAATCAGGAAAGTGATTCCCTCGTTTTATTCAAACGTGATGCAGAATCAGGACGTCTGACTGCAACAGGTGTTAAAGTCGAAGTACCTGAACCAGTGTGTGTGAAATTTATATCTAACTAATTAAAGCTTCAATCCCGGCCATGCAGTGCCGGATTGAGATACAGAAAAGCTGCGGATGGTCATTGGTGACATCCGCAGCTTTTTTAAAACTTTTAAGTTCCTCACCTCAAGAAAAATCAAATATCACATTTACTACAGATGAAAAGTATTGAAAAAATTATCTTTTAAAAGATGTATTTAAAATAGTTCTTACTATTATATGGTTGCAAACAGCAAATTTTTATCCATCAAAAAAATTCCCAAAGGATGATAAATTAAAAAATTCAAAAAAAATATATATAATGAAATCCTATTAGAATAAGGGATCATGTCAATATTGGCGTATGTGGATAAAACTTCTAATTGACAAAACTAGTGGTCTATCCTTTATACTGAAAAAGTCCTCTGAACTTTTCATTTTATTGGTAATGAACTGGTTTTGGTGGAAAAATATACATATAGAACTAAAGAGAGAGGGTCTGCATAAGAATGAGGATTACGATTGACCTTAAAGTAGTACACGTCAAACCTCGTGTTAAATCACATTTATCTAATGTAGTTCATTTCATTGATTCTGCTGAAAACCGCTTCATCTGGACTACTGCAGTTGATAAAGGACTTGTAGAAGGTGAAAAAGTTAAAGCGCAAATCAGTGTAAATGAAGAGCTTTATGATGAAGAAGGAAAATACGTTAGAATTAGCCACGTAGCGATTTTAGAAAAAATTTCTGACCTTAGTGCAACCACTTACACCGAGAAACCATTCAGCATCATGGACCGCCCTTCTAAAAAAGAAGAGAAAAAGAAGGTGCCTGATCAGGAGCTGCTAAATAATATCGAGAAAACACTTGAGCTGCTTAGAAAAAAATAACGGCTATTTTTTTACTGGTACATTTAGCAACTCGAAAGAAAGGGCGCACGTGCGCTCTTTTTTGCGTTGGATTAATTTCATGTCAGATCTTGATTAATACTTCATTCCTTGAAGTAAAATTGGTAGAATAAAAGAAGCGTTTAAAATTATTCGAATAAAGGAGTCTACTTATGACTAAAGCATTGGTTTTTGGACATAAAAGTCCTGATACAGATACAATTACGGCAGCAATTGCCTATTCACATTTAAAAAATGAAATTGGATTTGAGACAGAAGCTGTACGTCTTGGTGAAATTAATGGTGAAACAGCCTATGCACTTGAACAGTTCAATGCAGAGGCGCCACGCCTGATTGATAAAGTAGCAGGGGAAACAGACCGCGTGATTCTTGTAGACCACAACGAGCGTCAGCAAAGTGTGGATGATCTGGATGAAGTGAAAGTGATTGAAGTCATCGATCATCATAGAATCGCAAACTTTGAAACAAGTGACCCGATCTATTTTAGAGCAGAGCCAGTCGGCTGTACTGCAACGATTTTATTGAAACTGTACAAGGAGCACGGAGTTGAGATTCCTAAGAACATTGCAGGTTTAATGTTATCTGCAATCATTTCAGATTCTCTATTGTTTAAGTCTCCAACCTGCACAGAAGAAGATGTAAAAGCTGCAAAAGAGCTTGAAAAAATTGCAGGGGTAAATGCTGAAGAATATGGTCTTGAAATGCTGAAAGCCGGAGCAGACCTCAGCGGTAAAACGGCAGAAGAACTTATTTCACTTGATGCAAAGGTATTTGAAATGGGCGGCCACCACGTGAAAATTGCCCAGGTTAATGCAGTTGATCCACAGGATATCCTTAACCTGCAGGAAGAAATTGAGAAAGCAGCTGAAACAGCAATTGAAGAAGAAAAGCTGGCTTTATTTGCAGTCGTAGTAACCGATATTTTAAACAGCAATTCTGCCATTATCGTCAAAGGTTCTCACGTGTCACTTGCTGAAAAAGCATTCAAAGTAACATTCATCAATCATACTGCACTGCTTGAAGGTGTCGTATCGCGTAAAAAACAAATCGTTCCTGTACTAACAGAAGCATTTAACGAAGAAGCATAATTTACAAAGGCAGAATTCTTCAGAGGGTTCTGCCTTTTTTCTGATTATGAGCTTTTATACCTTTTAAGCTAAACTGAGCAGTTCTTTGCATGAGTATGAACAACGATTCTGAAGGGGTGTCTGGAATATTAATGTACCTTTATTGACGCCTCATTCTAAAAAATAAATAACGATTTTTCATAACTTTTTCCTTTTTTGTAATGTAATGAATTAAAATACTTAGGTTCATTGAAGCGGAAGGTGTGGACTCCGGGACGATAAGCGGGATAGCTGAGACCCCGCAGCCGAAGGCGAGGAGGCCATATCGGACCACAAAACGGTCCACCGATCCGGAAAGCCTACACCTGGAGCGTAAATGAACCGGTCACTTCCCGCGAGACTTTTTAAAAAGACTGGTTTTAATTAGACATATGAAAGGAAATAAAAAAGCATGGAGGTGCTTTTAATGAAAATTCCTGAATCACTTGCAAAGCAAGGGAAAGAACGTATCAAAAACTATCCGGTTGAAGGATTCGTGTATGGAGAAGGCCCTGATCATCCTGTCATCATGCTTGTAGGAGAAGCACCGGGAGAAACCGAAATACATAATGGTATACCTTTCAGCGGAAGAGCCGGCAAAGAACTGATGCAGTCGCTGGATTTCCTCGGACTGACGAGAGACGACGTCTATATCACAAGCGCGGTCAGAAGCCGTCCTTATAAATGGGGAGAAAAGAAAGACCGTAAAAGTGGCGAAATGATCAAAAGAAAATATAATCGCGCCCCTACTGGCGGAGAAATTAAGGCGCATGCACCTATATTAGATTATGAAGTGAAACATGTGAATGCGCCTATTATTGTGACGCTTGGAAACATTGGACTACAGAGACTTGCAGGAAAAGACAAGAAGGTTACACAAGTTCACGGACAACTGCTGAAACAGCCGGTGCAATACCTGGAAAATCCGGATGCCGGTTTTAAATGGACTGAAGAGGCCTATGAGATTTTCCCGACTTTCCACCCGGCGGCGATCTTTTACAACAGAAGCCTGGATGAAAAATTGAAGGAAGATTTAGTGAAACTGAAAAAGCTGATAGAGGACCGGGGGTTAAAAAATGAACAAGGAAGAACATAAGAAAATAGCAGTGCAATGCTTTAATCAAGCATGGGATTTAATCGATAAAAGAGACAGAACGACGGACGAAACGCTTGAAATGATCCGTCTTGCTCAAACGTCTCGTTATCACTGGGGAGTTGCGGGTGATTATGTGAATTGGTCCCGTGGTGAATGGCAGATTTCCCACGCTTATGCAAGAGCGGGAGATGGCAGACAGGCGCTTGTATACGCGGAAGCGAATGAAAGAATATATCTTGAATACGGCTTAACTGGGTTTGATGAAGTGTTTGTCTATGAAGCGTTAGCCCGGGCATACAAATTATTGGAGAATGAAGTAAAAGCGGAAGAGGCGCTCAGAAAAGCTAAAGTACTGACTGCCAAGCTTGAAAATAAGAAGGACCGCGATTACATTGAGGGTCAATTAAAAGAATTATCTTAAAAGGTTTCAAAAGACTTTGGATATGGTATATTAATATAAACGAATATATCCCTAAAAAGGGGAGTAGCGACCTTAACGGTTAATGAATCGTCATTACGGCAGACTACCTGCTCGGTTCATTGAGCTCTGCATATGCAGAGTACGCAAGACCTTTTTATGAGTACTCAATTTGCTGAGCGCTCATAAAAGGGTCTTTTTTCGTTAAGAGAATTTGAGGAGGAATATCATTGGTTTTTGTTTGGTTTATATTAGCTGCAGCTGTAACGGTTTATGCGGCCATTAAATTATCCACCTATGCTGATGTGATCAGTACGAAGTCAGCTATGGGGGGCATGCTGGTAGGAACGCTGCTTCTTGCGGGGGCAACGTCACTTCCTGAAGTGACAACAAGTTTATCTGCGGTTGTCATTGATAACCCGGATATTGCAATTGGTAACATGCTGGGATCAAACTTATTCAATCTGTTTATCATTGCAGGGTTTGATTTGTTTTTCAGGAAGAAAAGACTGTTTTTAGATGCAAGTAACAGTCATTTGCATACAGCAAGTTTGGGATTATTACTCACTCTTTTGACACTTGTTGCACTGTATTTAAGAATTGATGCCACTTTCCTTGGTATCGGAATTGATGCATTCATCATTGCAGGAGCATACGTTGTCGGCATGATTATTATTAGTAAATTGCCTGAAAATAAGGGTGTGGAAGCCGCACTTGCACCTGAAGAGGAGAAAGAGGTTGCTGCAGGTTTTTCGATGACTGTGAAGCAGGCAGTCATCAGATTCATTATTGCAGCGATCGTGATCATGGGTGCAGGAACTGTACTTTCGATCATGGGTGATCAAATTGCTGTGATAACCGGCCTGGGATCAAGTTTTGTTGGCAGCTTCCTAATTGCTGCTACGACTTCTTTACCTGAAGCGGTTGCCGTATTTGTAGCACTCAGACTTAAAAATGTTAATCTGGCGCTGGGGTCTATTCTGGGAAGTAACATCTTTAATATGCTGATTATCGCTGGTTCAGATGTATTTTACAGAGGCGGTTCTATTCTTTCAGCGGTGTCAGATTCTCATATTTTCACGGCGATTGGTGTAACGATCTTATCCATCTTCGTGATGTTCTCAGTTGTGAAAAAGAAATCACGTTCAACGTTTACGTATATTTTGCCTTCACTATTGATTGTAATGGGATATTTTGTTGTATCTTATCTGATTTTCATGGGATCTTAAAAGAAAACGATAAGTATGGAAAATTCATTTTTCCATACTTATTTTTTTGGAAATGATCGATAAGTCATTATGTTAATATAAAAGCAAAACCAGCTTGAGGTGATTTTGTGGTAAAAGAAAATTGTGACCTGACGAATAATAGCAGCGTGAAGAAAAAGAAATCAGAAGTCATTGATGGCTACACAATTAAGTATCATGCAAATGGAAAAACAATGTGGTCAAAAGGGAAGATGGCAGGAGGTCAGCCTGATGGCTACTGGGAGTGGTACAGACTTGATGGAACGAAAAAGCGTTCCGGTTATTTTAAAAACGGCGACCCGGTTGGAGAATGGATCACCTATGACAGTAAAGGCGAAGAATACAAAATTACGAATCGGGATAAAAAATGAATTAAAAAAGCTCAAAGTCTTAGCTTTGAGCTTTTTTAATTCATTACAGATATTCTTCATATCTTTTTTCTAAATAGTTCTGGAAAATGGTCATCAGTGAGCAGATGCCCCAATAGATCAGTGCTACCAGTATATACATGGTCATGAAGTCAAATTCACGTCCGCCGACAATTCGTGCACGCTGAAAAATATCAGGCACTGTAATAATGGCGGCAAGAGAAGTTGCCTTAATAATGTCCACATATACATTTCCGAGAGGTGGTATCGCGATCCTGACTGACTGAGGAAGAATCACTCCATACATTGTCTGCCAATAAGTTAGGCCTAACGCTTTGGAGGATTCCCACTGTCCTTTATCCACTGAAGATAAGGCAGATCTGATAATTTCAGCAATGTAGGCTGCACTATTAATACTGAATGCAATTAAAGCAGCATTAACAGCGGGAATCTGTACCCCGATCACAGGCATGCCAAAGTACAAGAGAAACAATATTACGAGAATGGGCACGCCCCGCATAAATGAAATATATGTACGGGCAGGCCAGCTCAAAATGCCGAATTTTGAGGTTCTTGCCAGCGAAATAAAAAACCCCAGAACCAGACCGGCCGCCATACTGACAATTGAAATCAGCAGGGTATAGCCAATCCCTGACATGACATAGGGAAGTGACTCCCACGCAAGTTCAGGGTTAAATAATAAATCCCAGCGAATTCCGTCCAAAGCGGCCGCTCCTTTCTACTTTTTACTATTCTTCAAAGTCGATGTCAGGCTTCTGTGTAACATCCCCGCCTGCAAAAAATTCGCCTGAAATTTCAGCGATCGTACCGTCTTCAAGCATTTCTTCAAGTGTAGTATTGACCTGTTCTACAAGTTCTTCGTTATCCTTGTTCATAACAAGACCAACTTCTGACGGGCTGTACTGTAAGTCAGGGTGAATCACAATCCCTAAGTCAGGGAATGCTTCAAGCGCCAGTGTTTGTAAGTAATAGTCATTTAAAATAACATCTGTATTACCTACAGATACATCGCGAAGGTATTGTTCGTTTGTGGCATTATCATAAATGACTTCTTCTGCTCCGTAATCACGTGCAAGATCCATGTATACAGAAGTTGCTGCACCGGCAGCACGTTTTCCTTCAAGATCTTCGAATGTTTCAATACCTGAAAGGTCTTCTTCACGGACAATAGCTGTGCCGTAAGAGTATTTAATTGGCGTAGAAAAAGCAAACTGTTCAGCTCTTTCTTCAGTAATTTCAATATCGTTCGATGCTAAGTCAACTTGTCCTGTATTAACAGCTGTCAACATACCATCAAAACCGATTTCTTCCCATTCAATTTCAAGATCCAGGCGGTTTGCCAGCTCTTTTACGACCTCAACTTCAAATCCAGTCAATTCGTCTGTTTCACTTTCGTGATATGAAGTTGGGAAAAGTGTACCTGAAGTTGCTACTTTAAGTACGCCTTCTTCCTGTATGTCATCCCATGCCGTTGTTTCTTCCGATCCTGAATCATCAGAACCACAGCCGGCAAGAACCACAGCTGCTAAAAGACCGGCAGATAGTCCACGAACATTAAGCTTTTTTATATCCACTTTGTAAATCCTCCTTAAAATTAATCCTTTAAAAACATAGCATTTTAACAAATATGACACAAGGGTTAAATAGGTAGGGGATATTCAGATAACGCTTACATAGTGGGGGTATCTGCATTAGTGGAGTTTTATACTGAAGAGAATGTAATATTTGTTACTTAAAAGCTCGTGAGATGTTAAGCAATGAGCAGCTTGGAAAGGTTGTGTTCAATTAACGGGAAGGGTGAATCAATTAATTCTCCAAGTGATTAAATAAATGCAGGAAAAGGATTAATAACGGTCATTCCTAAGACAGATGGTTCAATGATCCGGAGAGGTTAATCAATTATTCAGATAGCCGAACCAATTAACTTCATACATGATTCAATCAAATCATGCCATCGCAGCCCTCGCCCATAATCCCTGTCCAAAACAAAAAAGCAATGGACGTCTCCATCCATTGCCGCTGCTCAATTACTTATTCACCATCTGCTGTATCAAGCGGGTAAACAATGCCATTTTGCTTTCTGATATGCTCCATCAGTTCCACTGTCTGCAGCGAAATCTCATGCGTATTAATAGAAGATTCGATTTTTCCTTCTTTGGCAGTTTTGATAAATTCCTCAATTTCATACGACATAGGAGGCTTATTCTGATTCACAGTCATGTCTTCTGTACCCTGTTTTGTGACGAGCGTGATTTTTCCAGGTGAGCTGATATGGTCAATGTGAATCGCGCCATTTTCCCCGGATATTTCGCTTGGCAGAAAGCTGTCAGCAATTTTTGAATAACTTGCAGTTACAATCATTCCTTCATATGAAAGCAGCACTGAGCCCTGTCCATCGACGCCGGTGTGGAGAACGGTACTGTCTGACTGAATCCGGTCCGGACTCCCGAATAGTGAAATGATCGGGTACAGTGTGTAAACACCAAGGTCCATTAAAGAGCCGTTTGCCATATCCGGCTTAAATGCATTTAATATTTCTCCGGCCTTAAACTTGTCATAGCGTGAAGAATATTGACCGTATTGGAAACGCACTTGTCTGATTGTACCAATAGAAGAAATCAGTTCTTTTACTCGTTGGAAATTAGGCATTGCAGTAGATTTCATGGCCTCCATTAAGAGAACATGATGTTTTCTTGAAGTATCAATCATCTTTTCAGCAAGAGCTTTTGTGGCAGTGAGAGGCTTTTCGCATAGTACAGGAACTCCTTTAGCAAGACAGGTTAATACCTGTTCATGATGAACGGCATTAGGGGTAGCGAGATACACGGCGTCTATCTCTCCGCTTTCGCACATCGCCTCCAGTGAAGTATATGTATACGCTAACTGATGTTTATTTGCATAGGAAAGTGCTGTTTCTTCCTTCCGCGAACATACAGCGGTTACCTGTGCATCGTCCGCTTCGTGTACAGCCTCTATAAAAGTATCTGTAATCCAGTTTGTTCCTACTACTCCGAATCTCATTGTCTATCATTCCTTTTCAATTCATTTATTATCAGTGTACATACAACAAACAGAAAATGACAACCTTGTCCTTATGCGTCAAATTGTTCAAAGTGGGGTATATGCATAAATAAGTGAATGATTCGTGAAACTATTTGGTAATTCAGGCTGTATACAAAGGTATCAGTTCAAATGAAGTAAAGGGGCTTTTTCAATGGAGCAATTTATCTCAAACGAACAATTTAATGTCATTAAATCACAAATTATTGGTATGCAAAAGCAGGCAGTTGTGACATCGGATGAGGGTGTGAAAACTGCTGTGAAGGAAGCTGCAGAAGCCAAGGTCCATGATGTTTTTCAAGATTTAACTCCGGATCAGGAAACGCTGATTTCGGGTATTGCAGAACTTGAAACAGAAGAAGAACGGACAAAATTCCTGATGAATCTGACACCTTACAGAAAAACATTTCCGGAGGTATCACCAGCAGATTTGCGGGGGCTTTTTCCAAAGGTGAAAAAGTTATTCATACCTGATTTGGAAAGGTTCGATTTTCGGGCATTAACCTATCTAGGGTGGAAAGATATCAGTCAGAGCAGACAGTACTTCGTCTACTTTAAGAATGGTGAATTAAAGGGTATACAGGGAAGGTACGTGATTTCAGCAAGAAAGGGAATTTGTGGCGTATGCAATCGCTATGGTGATGTGGCGCTGACCAGTATTCAAAATAAACCCAGAGAATCGGAAGAACTGAAATCCTATGGGCAGTATATTTGTTATGACAGCAAAGAGTGTAATCAGGCGATCCAGGACTCAGCGCGGCTTGAAGCTTTTCTTGATCAGGTGTAGCGCTTTACAAAAAGTAAAATAAGTCAAAAGGGTGATTAGAAATGGAAATAACGGGACAGGTGGAGCAATATCATTCGATTTATGAGCAACTGAAAAAAAAATTCCGGTGGCGGGTGAGTAATCCTTCACTTATGATGCTTGCCGGACAGCTGATGAATGCAGAAAAACCATATGATATCAAAAAACTGATCTCATTAAATGAATTTATTAAAAATGAATCCAGTCAATTTTCATATATCCAGTCAGCAGATCTTCGTCTGATGCTTTCAGGATTGTTGATTTCGAAATTCGATGACCCGAAGAAGTCGTTTGAGGATATGATGATCATTTATGAAAAGTTAATTAATGAGGGATTTTCAAGAAGCCCTCATGCCTATATTGCATCCTATGCCCTGTACGTTTCTCTTGAAACAGGTACAGAGGAAGAGATGGACGAACATGTAAAACGTGCAAAAAATATGTATAACGGAATGAAGAAGCAGCATTTCTTCCTTACTTCACATGAAGATTATCCATTATCTGTGCTGCTGGCAGAGGAAGAGGGAGAAGAAGAGGAACTTCTGGATGATATGGCTTATTATTACGATCAGCTTCATATTGTTCTTGCTAAAGGTAACAATCGTCAGTTTTTATCACAAATTCTTACATACGGGCGGCAGGATAACAGACAGCTGCTCGTTCAAAACACAGTAACCTGGCTGGATGATTTGAAAACAAACAAAGTTAAATTGCGTGGGAATCACCTTCCGATTGTTGGTGTGTTAGCACTTGCAGGAACACCATCAGCACTGATCAATGAAGTAAAAGAAATGTATGATCAGCTAGTAAGTGTAAAGGCTTTTAAGTGGCATAAAGAAATTTGTTTTATGACAGCAGTAAGATTTGTTTTGCAAAAGAAGGTCGAAGAAAATAATGTGCTGGATGTAGGTCTTGCTTCAACGATTGAATCCATACTGCAGGCACAGCAGGCTGCGATGATTGCTGCAGTGTCAGCAGGAGCTGCAGCATCAGCAAGTTCGTCAAATAATTAATGGCTGAGGTCATCGGAAAGAGGAATGAACAATGAGGTTTATTTGCCTTCAACATATATGGTATGACAATGCAGGTTATCTTGAGGAATGGTCAAAAGCGTGGGACTGTGAGCTCCATTATATAGATGCAAAAAATCCTGACGATTATCCTGTGTTAAAAGATCAGGATGTACTCGTCATCCTGGGCGGCCCGATGAGTGTCCAGGAGCTTCCTGAAACGGATTGGATGCAACAAGAAGTTAATTATATTGAAAAAGCAATCAACGACAAAAGAAAAGTGATGGGAATTTGTCTTGGTTCACAGCTGATTGCTCATATTCTCGGAACAGAAGTTTCTTCGTTGCCAAAGTATGAAATGGGATGGGCAGAACTGAATTGGCATACCTCTTTTCTTGAAGATTTCGATGTGGATCAATTGAACATTCCGCTTTTTCATTGGCATAGCGATATTTATGATTTGCCAGGAGGCACGAAACCTGTTGGTAAGTCCGAACTGACACCAGTTCAGGGATTCTACACGGACCATATTCTGGCATTTCAGTTCCATCCGGAAATGACAGTCAACGGAATTCAGAATCTGATCGATCATGATGATCAGGAAATTGAAAAGCGTGACAAAACAGTAGATATGGAAGGTCCGAGAGCGGATCCGGGATATGTTGAACAAAGCCACAATCGCTTTCAGCCGATACTTGAAAAGTTCCTGAATGTTCATGGAGAAAAAAAGATTGATTAAAAACTGGACAAACATTTGAATTGTGTATACAATAATAATGAGATTCATTCTCAATTAAAAAATAAAACGTCGCACTTACTATAAATGCCCGTAAACAGTCGATTCGCACCGGCTTTTTATGACCAAGGCTCACAAGAAAGCGACGCCCCCTCCCTTAGCCGGATGCTGCCTGACACCAGCGTCCGGTCTTTATTATGTTTTTAGAGCGTGGACAGGAGGCTGTAGGGCTGCCTGGCTTTTGGATCACATACGGAAGATTTACTGAGCATCCCGGTTCGGATTCCCGGAAACCCCGGTCATTTTCTACTTAGAGCTAGTGATTTTGGATCACATTCATCATTTTTCGGGTCACATTCGTCCAATCCCGGGTCATATACTCAAAATCTCAGGTCACATCTATCGTCCGCCCACGTCCAGTCACAGATCAACCCGCCGCTTACCAATTCTTTCCCGAAAAATCTTGCACTATATCTCAATATGATGTAGGCTATACAACAACTATTATTATCTGACAATTTCATAACTTATCCAGAGAGGTGGAGGGACTGGCCCTATGATACCTCAGCAACCGGCTGTGCACGGTGCTAATTCCAGCAGGCAATCAGCCTGAAGATAAGAAGAGTGTATAACAAAGACCTTCTCTTATCGGAAGGTCTTTTCTTGTATATACAGAACGAGTTAAAAGGAGCTGCTCTTTATGACATCATCAATTGAAACGATACTCGCTCAGCTTGGGAACAGGAGCGACGAGCTAACAGGAACAGTGAATCCGCCGATTTATTTATCTACAGCATATAGACATGAAGGATTGGGACAGTCAACTGGCTATGACTATACAAGGACGAAAAATCCAACGAGAACCATTTTAGAAGAAGGCATTGCAGCGCTTGAAGGAGCGGATCAGGGATTTGCAACAAGTTCGGGTATGGCAGCTGTTCAACTCGTTCTGTCTCTTTACAGACCGGGAGACACAATTGTAGCGTCTGATGATTTGTATGGGGGTACGTACCGGTTATTTGATCATTATAGCGAGCATTATGGAATAGAGTTTGTGTATGTTGATACAAATGATGCTGATGCACTGCAGGAAGCCTGTACGAAGCGGGTGAAGGCAGTTTTTATTGAAACGCCTACCAACCCGCTGATGAAAATAACTGACTTGAAGATCGTATCTGCATTTTCAAAGAAACAAGGCGTTCACTTAATCGTCGATAACACATTTTTAACGCCATATCTGCAGCGCCCGATTGAACTTGGCGCAGACATTGTTATTCACAGTGCGACCAAATATCTAGGTGGACATAATGATGTGCTGGCAGGACTAGTAGCTGCTAAGGGTGATGAGATTTGCGAAAAATTATTTGCGATGCACAATGGCGCGGGTGCAGTATTGTCACCAATGGATTCGTGGCTTTTAATTCGTGGAATGAAGACCCTTGCGCTCAGAATGGATCGTCATCAGTTGAACGCGGCAAAAGTAGCTGAGTTTCTTGAAAAACAGCCGCAGGTAGCAGATGTGATTTATCCGGGAATTGGGGGAATGGTTTCCTTCAGGCTGGAAAAAGCTGAATGGATTGCACCATTTTTAAAGGCGATCAATGTCATCTCATTCGCTGAAAGTCTTGGCGGGGTCGAAAGCTTTATTACGTATCCGTCTACCCAAACACATGCAGATATTCCTGAAACTGAAAGAGAAGCAAAAGGAATCTGCAGCAGACTATTGCGTTTTTCAGTTGGAATAGAACAAGCTGCAGATTTAATCACGGATTTAAAACAGGCGCTTGAAGCGGCTGAACGAGGAGGAGATCAACAATGACGAATCACCACTTTGATACGAAATTATTGCATCAGCCATCCTATATAGATAAGCAGACAGGCGCCGTCAATGTACCACTGCACTATTCATCAACCTACCACCAGCAGTCGATTGATGAATTTGGTCCATATGACTACAGCCGTTCAGGTAACCCTACACGTGAATCTCTTGAGGACACGATTGCTGATCTTGAAAATGGTCATGCGGGATTCGCATTTGCCTCTGGCATGGCTGCGATCTCTTCAGCGTTCATGCTGCTGTCAGCAGGAGATCATGTTTTAGTTTCCAAAGACGTATACGGCGGCACGTACCGCATGATTACGGAAGTATTGACCCGGTTTGATATTGATCATTCTTTTATTGATATGACAGATCTCGATGAAACAGCGCGTAACGTCCAGCCGAATACGAAAGTGATCTATGTTGAGACACCTTCAAATCCAACACTGAATATTACTGATATTGAAGGGGTTGCAAAAGTAGCAAAGGCACACGGCTGCCTGACGTTTGTTGATAATACCTTTATGACGCCACTTTATCAGAAGCCGCTCGACCTTGGTGCAGATGTTGTACTGCACAGTGCGACAAAATTTCTGTCAGGGCACAGTGACGTGGTAGCAGGACTTGCAGCTGTTAAAGACGAGGAGATTGCTGCGCAGCTGAAGTTTATTCAGAATTCATTTGGTTCAATTCTTGGCGTACAGGATAGCTGGCTGCTATTACGCGGGTTGAAAACACTGAGCGTCAGATTAAAGCAGTCATCAGACTCTGCAAGAGAAATTGCACAATATCTTCATCATCATCCGCTGATTGACGAAGTGTATTACCCCGGCTTCTCTTTTCATGCAGGCTATCATATTCACCAGCGCCAGGCGACTGGAGCAGGTGCTGTCCTATCTTTCAGACTGCCTGATAAAAAGAGTGCAGGTGTATTAGTGGAAGCGATGAAAATTCCTGTGTTTGCGGTCAGCCTCGGTGCAGTAGAGTCGATTTTATCCTATCCGGCTACGATGAGCCATGCTGCAATGCCGCTATCCGAGCGCGAGTCACGCGGCATTACATCGGGCTTGCTCCGTCTGTCTGTAGGGCTTGAAGATCCGGGTGATTTACTGAAAGACCTTCGTCAGGCACTGGATAAGGTAGCCGCTTATCAGACACTTCAAGTGTAAGCATATGTCAAACCGCTGCATCCCTAAACAGGTGCAGCTTTTGTTTGTTCTGTGGTAAAAGTGGTAAAGACTTCTATCTACTATTTAGGAGGATGAACAATGATTTTTGCACAGGATGGAATGAAAGGTCAGCATATTTTAGTGACTGGAGCTACCGGGGGAATCGGCTGGCAAACAGTGATAGAGTCGTTGAAGGCCGGAGCAGCAGTTACAGCTGCAGGTCGTAATATTGATAAACTGGATGATTTAAAAGAAGACTGTCAGAAAACAGGAATTGACGACAAGCTGCTGATTGTTTCAGCAGACTTGAATCAAGAGGAAGACAGGAAAAACCTTGTTGATCAGGCAGGAAAGCACGCAGGTCCGATCACAGGACTTGTCAATTCGGCAGGGATATCAGGCGGTGGTACTGTTGAAGATCTTTCAGAGAAAGATATGAGAAAGGTGATGGAACTGAACTATTTCTCAACCGTGGCTTTGACTCAGCTGGTTTACCCTGAAATGAAAGTGAAAGGTAGTGGAGCAGTGGTGAACGTATCGTCATTATCAGGACTCAGAGCTACACATGGAAATACAGCCTATGCGGCTTCAAAATTTGCTGTGATTGCATTTACACAGGCATTTGCTCATGAGGCTGCTGAGTATGGCGTCAGAGTAAATGCTGTTTGTCCGGGGTTTGTGGATACAGAAATGGGACGTAATGCGATTCGGAAGAAAGGTGAACGGGCTGATCGCTCATTTGAAGAGCAGCTCAAAATTGTTGAAGATGGATTGCCTTCAGGAAGGATTACTCAGCCCGAAGAGGTAGCCCGGACCATTTTATTTTTACTATCAGACGCTGCAGAAAATATTATCGGTGAATCAGTTAAAATCTCAGGCGGCGCTGTGATGAGATAAGGAGGAGGTCAGATGGAACCAGCTCAAATTGTCGGTCTCCTGTTGATCGGATATATCATATTCACAATTGACAAGCGGACGCAGCTCTTTCCACGTCCGCCTGTCCTTGTGCTGATTGGTATGCTGCTTTATTTTATTCCGTTTTTTGACGGCATCCAATTATCTGAAAAAACGTTATATGAAATCATACTGCCAGCATTGTTGTTCATATCAGCATATAAATTTTCAGTTGGGGCATTAAAAGCAAACAGCTGGATTATTTCCCTGTTGAGTACTGTTGGACTTATTGTGACCGTACTCGGACTTGGCGGGGGGATTTATTTAACAGCTTCTTTATTTACGACGCTCAGTTTTACAGAGGCACTATTGATTGCTGCTGTGCTGACACCAACGGATCCGGTCTCAGTGACTTCAATTTTACATAAATCCCTTGATAATGAAAAAGTCGGTGACATTGTAGAAGGTGAATCACTGATTAATGACGGTACGAGTTATGTTATTTTTGCTACGCTTTTATCCATTCATCAGGGACATGAATCATTTTCGTTTGTATCTTTTCTGGGTGAATTTCTGTATGTAGCGATCGGTGGAGCCGTTATCGGAATTGTTTTTGGATGGATCGTCAGCCGTGCAGTCCATTTCACTCATCATCAGGAATATCAGGTCATGCTGAGTATCGTCATGGCATATGGCTTGTTTCTGCTGGCTGAATCATTTGGGATCTCAGGGGTCCTTGCCACGGTTGCGGCGGGGCTGATGCTTTCCTGGGAATTTAACAGAATTAATAAAGAAGACCATTACAGAGAATCGCTTGATCACTTCTGGGATGTGGTAGAACCTTCACTGTTGTCACTAGTCTTTTTGTTGATCGGCTATACAGCTGTTGATTATTTAAAATGGGAATGGCTCGGATTTGCTGCGATTGTATTCGTCCTGTCACTTGTGGTCAGAACTGGGATCGTTGTGCTGACTGCTCAAAGTGTGCCGCCAGTTCGCAGGAATATGTCCTGGCAGGAATCGCTGCTTATTTCGTTTGGCGGGGTAAAAGGTACAATGTCAGTTGTGCTGCTTTTACTGCTGGAGGCTTCAGGGACAGAAGGAATCGGCACAGTGATGACCCTTTCATTTTTTGTGGTTCTCATGTCATTATTTATCCAGAGTCTGGGCGTACATCCTTTGGCGAAACTATTGAAGTCGTAAATATGGTCTGACTAAAAACTGCACAGCGCTGTGCAGTTTTTTAGTTTGAGAAAAATGCCGGATTCACATTGCCAAAAATTAGAGAATAGTATATAGTACATTACAACAGTAATGCACTATATTGGATAGAGGAGGTGACTTTGTTGATGCTGAATGCAGACAGTACAAAACCGATTTACATACAGATTGCGGAATGGCTTGAAACAGAAATTTTACATGAAAAATTTAAAGCGCACGAAAAAATGTTTTCACAATACCAGCTGGCCGACCAGTTTAATATCAACCCTGCAACAGCAGCAAAAGGACTGACCATACTCGCAGATGCCGGCATTTTATATAAGAAAAGGGGACTTGGGATGTTTGTGACAGAAGAGGCGGCTGATCAGATCCGTCACCGGAGAATTAACGAAACGTTAAGAGCGCTCGTATCTGACATTGTGGCTGAGGCAGAACACCTCAATGTAAAAGAACAGGACCTGATTGACATGATTCAGCTTGAACAAAGTCGCCGGAAAGGAGAAACGTCATGACTGTGATTGAATGCAGACATTTAGAAAAAAGATATAAAAACGGAGCGGGTGTAAAAGACGCGGATTTTACCATTCAGGAAAATACAATTACCGGCATTGTCGGCAGAAACGGAACTGGAAAAACCACGCTGTTAAAAACCATTGCCGGGTACTTAAAAAAGACGGGTGGAGAGGTCAGCGTGTTTGGTGAAAATCCGTTCAACAGCCTGAATGTATCTGCGAACAGTATGTACCTTGATGAGTACACGATGTTTTCAAATGCGCTGACGACTAAAGATATTCTTGATCACCACGGCCGCTTTTATCCGAACTGGGACGCAGGCCTTGCACAGCGGCTCGCTGACTACTTCAGTATACCGATGAAAGTAGGTACTGATTATTTATCAAAAGGTCAGAAAAATACGTTTTACGGTATTCTCGGGCTTGCTGCACGATGCCCGCTGACGATCTTCGATGAGCCGACAACCGGTATGGACGCATCGGTGAGAAAAGATTTTTACCGGGCATTGCTAAAGGATTACCTTGCACACCCGCGAACGATTCTGATCTCAAGTCATCACCTGGATGAAATTGATGAATTGATTGAAGACCTGCTGCTGATTGATGGTGGAAGGTCAGTACTTCATCTGCCTGTAGAAGAAGTGAAGGAATATGCAATGTCAGTGTCAGGACCGTCTCTTCAGGTGAAGCAATGGTCCGATAATCAGGAAGTCATCGTGCACCTTGAGGATAAGGGTGGACTTTCAACAGTGATTGTAAAAAATCATTTCACCGCTGCAGAAAAAGCAGCTGCACGTGATCTAAGGTTTACGCCTGTTTCAGCGAGTGATCTGTGTGTGTATCTTACCAGACGTAATAAAGGGGGGATTGATGATGTCTTTAGCGACAGTCAGCACGGGTGATGTGATCCGTCAGCAAGTTATCTATAAGTGTTATGCAATGGCTGATTTGTGGAGAAGCCTGGTAGTGATTCAGTTAATTGCGATTATTTTCTCTGCTTTAGGGTCAGGAGGAATGGGAACATCAGATGATATGTTTTCACTCGATGTGACCACTTTTTCAACGGACACAGTGTTTTTATTTACTGTTTTCTGGCTGATTGTTACTTCAGCATTAATTACATCGAAAAGTTACCGTTTTGAAGATTTCTCATATGTAACAACTCGAGGCATCAGTCAGGCGTCTAATGGGATTTTACTGCTTTTAACAGTGTTCACAGCCACAGTTTTTACGATCATGAGCAGTTATGTTATTTTCATGACGATCCTTGTCTTTGATAAAGGGGATTTTTATCCCGGCCTTGCAAGTGTCGGCACTCCCGGTGAAGTGTATTTATCATTTCTGGCGATTTTCGGCTATCTGCTGGTTGCAGCTGGCGCGGGCTACTTTTTCGGTATTCTTATACAGATAAGCAAACTATTTATAGGAATTATTCCGGTCATATTGTTTGGACCCTTGTTTGTAAGATCATATTTAATATACGAATTCGGTTATCAGTTTTATGCGCTGGAAACGTCTATCACTCTGTTTATGATCAAAGCGATTGGAACAGCTCTCGTTTTATATGGCGCAGGAAGCCTGATCTTGAATAAAAAAGAGGTGAGAGAAATATGATGGTATTCGTTCAAATCCTGCCTCTTGCATTAATTGTCCTGATCATTTCTTTATATCTCAAAAGCAGAAACAAGAATTTATCTGTTAAGCCAAGAAAACCACGCAGAAAAATGGTGCGTATGATCTTCACCGTTTATGCATCTGTTCTTTTCATCTCAATGATGCTTTATTATATTTTGCCAGTTTCTGCTGATGATACTCTTTCTCAGAGAGCAGAAGAATATGAGGGATGGAAGGTTCATGAGAAAGCGACTCAGAACAAATTTGATGAAATCGATCCTGAGTTCCTGGCAGAACAGAAGGAGTTCGATTATTCGCTTACAAGTCTTGTCTTTCCCGAATCTTATTATGAGAATGGTGATCCTGTTTTTGTCGTGACAATCGATGAAAAGCTCAGTAATCAAATTCTGATGGACGTGTATAAAACACCCTTTACATTAAACGGTTTGGACATTACCGATGAAGTGAAACGACCTGAAGTTTCAATCACAAACAATTTGGTTGAGGTCAGTAACGTCTACGAGCAAAATGATTTATATTATATTCAATTCACGCCTTCTATTGCAGTAGAACAGTTTTTAAGTGAAGAGCGTCAGAACCTCTCATCAGGGTTCAGCTATTCTTATGGTGTGACGGTTGTGCATCTGCGTGTACCAAAAGAAGTTGCAATCATAGGAGATGTATTACAGTTCCAGGCACAATAAAATAAATATTCAGAAAAAGGTTGACTTCTTTTTTCAACCTCTTTATAATCCTCAACAAGAGATTACTTTTAGAAATGCTAAAACAAAACTTAATAAACTCTTATCCAGAGTGGCGGAGGGAATAGGCCCTGCGATGCCCGGCAACCAACGAGTCATACCTGATTCGGAAAGGTGCTAATTCCTACAGATCCTAAAGTGGTCTGAAAGATAAGAGGAGGATATATAACCCTCTTCTTATGAAGGGGGTTTTTTATTTTCCCCTTTCACCTTCATCCAGTACACACTTCACTGCAAAAACTCATCAACTCATTAAAGGAGAGATTTATTCATGACAAACAATCAGCCGCAATACAATATTGAGACGCTATTACTTCATGGTGCAACAGAAGCGGATCCAACAACGAACTCGAGAGCAATCCCGATTTATCAGACAACATCTTACACTTTTGACAGCGCTGAACATGCGCAAAACTTATTTTCACTTGCTGAAGAAGGAAATATTTATACACGTATTGGGAATCCGACAGTCGCTGCTTTTGAAAACCGTATTGCTCTTTTAGAAGGCGGAGTTGGTGCAGTAGCCACTGCTTCAGGCATGGCGGCAATTACTTATGCAGTGCTGAATCTTGCAAGTGCAGGCGATGAAATCGTAGCAGCCGGTAATCTGTATGGCGGCACGTACAATCTGTTTGCCCAGACACTGCCGAGATACGGAGTGAATGTGAAATTCGTTGATGGCAATGACCCGGAGAACTTCAGAAAAGCGATTGGACCGAAAACGAAAGCAGTTTTTGCTGAAGTGATCGGCAACCCGAGTCTGCACGTACTCGATACAGAAGCCGTTGCGAAAGTGGCACACGAAGAAGGTGTACCGTTGATTGTAGACAGTACATTTGCAACTCCATACCTGAATAAACCGATTGAACACGGTGCGGACATCGTGGTCCATTCAGCTACTAAATGGATTGGCGGGCATGGGACAACAATTGGCGGTGTCGTCGTTGAAGCAGGTAATTTCAATTACGATAATGGTCGATTCCCTGACTTTACAACGCCTGACCCAAGCTACAATGGTTTACGATTTGTAGATTTGGAAGGAGCCGCTTTTATCGCTAAACTGCGGGTCAACCTGCTGCGCGACACGGGTGCATGCCTGAGTCCTCAAAATGCATTTTATTTACTTCAGGGACTTGAAACGCTTCACTTAAGAGTTGAGCGTCATGTAGAGAACGCATTGAAAGTGGCAAAACATCTTGAACAGCATCCTTCAGTGGACTGGGTTCAGTATCCTGGACTTGAAAGTCATTCATCTTATACGGCGGCAAAGAAATATCTGCCAAAAGGTGCTGGGTCAATTATTGTTTTCGGCATTAAAGGTGGCCGCGAAGCAGGCAGAAATGTGATCGATCATACGCAGCTTTGGTCACACGTAGCAAATGTGGGAGATGCGAAGTCATTAATTATTCACCCCGCATCAACAACTCATGCACAGCTGAGTGAAGCGGAACTTGAATCAGCTGGCGTGAAAGAAGAGCAGATCAGATTATCTGTCGGAATCGAATCCATCGATGATCTGATTAACGATTTGAATCAGGCAATAGAAAAAGCGGCAATACCCGCTCATTCATAAGCAGGGAGGAATTAATATGGGAGAGACATTAACTGAGAAGGTCAGACATAGTGAAGGATCAGTTGAGATCGGTTCTTTGACACTTGAATCCGGAAAAGTGCTTCATGATGTCTCTCTCCGCTATGAGCGGGCAGGAGATCCATCATTGCCTGTAATCTTGATCTGTCATGCATTAACCGGTACTCACCAGACGATTGGGACAGAGCAGGATCCAGGCTGGTGGCGGGGTTTTGCCGGCGAACATTCCTACCTCGATTTAACTAAATTTCAGGTCATCACATTTAACGTGCTTGGGGGATGCAGTGGTTCTACCGGACCTGATTCCTTTGATCAAAATGATGAAAAGTACCGTTCTGCTTTCCCGTTTATTACGGTAAAAGACATGGTGAATGCACAGTATCAGGCATTACTGAAGCTTGGTATTTCAAATTTGCAGGGTGTGATTGGCGGGTCGCTTGGCGGGATGCAGACGCTGGAATGGTGTATCAGCTATCCTGATTTTGTTGAAAAAGCGGTACTGCTGGCAGCTACGCCTTCCCTGAGTGACTATGGCATTGCGTTCAACCGGATCGGAATACATGCAATAGAAAACGATCCTGCGTGGAACAATGGCTCTTACGAAAATGCTTCAGACGTAAAAGGCTTTGAAGTTGCAAGAATGGTAGGGCTGGTCACTTACAGAAGTCCTCACCTTTTTACAGGAAGATTCAACAGAGAAGAAAAAGAGGTAGTAGAAGAGCAGCCTTTTTATCAGGTGGAATCCTACTTGAAATATCAGGGAGAAAAAATCACAAAAAGGTTTGATCCAAACAGCTATTTGACACTTCTCTATGCAATGAATCACCATGACATTGGCAGAAACCGCGGAGGCATTCCTGAAGCAGCCGGCAACATAAAATCAAAGCTGCTCGGGATCGGTTTTAAAGGAGATCTGTTATATCCGCCGGATGATATTCAGGAATTTGTAAACCAGGTGCCGAAAGCGAGCTTCCATGAAGTAGATACAGAATTCGGCCATGACGGTTTCCTCGTTGAATTTGATAAATGGGGCCCAATCGTAAAAGAGCATTTTGAAAATGGACAGTAAACAGCTGTCCGTTTCTTTTAAACATAATTCTGAGTAAACAGGGAGGAATTTAAATGAATAAAATATACACATTATTACTTTCAACAGCAGCAATCGGGGTCCTCGCTGGATGCTCAGGGAATGCAAGTGCAGATGATCAGCCTGAGAAAATCACGCTTGATTATGCTTATTACTCACCAACGAGCCTGGTGCTAAAAGAACAGGGACTGGTAGAGGAAGCGCTTGAGGATGAAGGGATCGAAGTGGAATGGGTACTGAGTCAGGGAAGTAACAAAGCACTTGAATTTCTGAATTCAAAAAGTGTTGATTTTGGTTCCACTGCAGGAGCAGCTGCATTAATTGCAAAATCAAATGGCTCGCCGGTTGAATCAGTGTACCTATATGCAAAACCGGAATGGACAGCACTTGTAGCTGCTGAGGGATCTGATATTCAAACGGTCGGGGATTTAAAAGGAAAGAAAGTAGCTGCGACACTTGGAACAGATCCTTATATCTTCCTGCTGCGTGCACTTGAAGAAGCGGGAGTATCCTCAAATGAAGTCGAGATCGTGAACCTCCAGCACCCGGACGGCGCAAATGCGTTAAGTTCAGGTCAGGTGGATGCATGGGCCGGGCTGGATCCGCATATGGCAAGAGCCGAGCTGGATACAAATGCAGATCTGTTTTACCGTAACCCGGACTTTAACACGTATGGCACGCTCAATGTCCGATCAGCGTTTGCTGAGGATTATCCTGAAATCGTGGAAGAAGTCATTGCGCAGTATGAAGCAGCACGTGAATGGACAGTTGCGAATCCGGATGATGCGGCACAGATCCTGGCTGATGAAGCGGAAATGAATCTTGATGTGGCAAAAGCGAGTCTTGCCCGCAACGATTTTTCAAATCCTGTAATTGGTGATGAACATACTGAGGCACTGATTGCAGCGGGTGAGGTGCTGCGCAAGGAGGAAGTCATTGATCAGGATGCAGATATTGAAGCGCTTGTTGAGGAATTACTGAATCCTTCATTTACGGAAAACCTGAAGTAAAGGAGGAATCGTGATGAAAAGTAAGTTGAATCTGATTGGACTCGGCATGATTCTGCCGGTACTCCTGATCGCTATATGGGAAGCGGCTGCCCGGTTGGGATGGATTGAATCCTATCTGCTTCCGGCTCCGACCGTTGTCATCGAATCCATTATTGAAATGGCACAGGAGGGAACGCTTTGGGCACACGTATCGATTACCCTTTACCGTGTTGGTGCAGGATTTCTGATTGGAACAGCTGCAGCAGTGTTCATTGGGGCGGCTGTCGGCTACTTTAAGAAGGCAGAACATCTTCTGGACCCCATTCTGCAGGCATTCAGATCTATCCCTTCACTGGCCTGGGTACCGTTATTTTTACTATGGATGGGCATCGGTGAACCGTCAAAAGTGACATTGATCGCTGTAGGTGTGTTTTTCCCGGTTTATCTGAATATCGTTTCGGGCATTCAGGGAGTCGATCGGAAGCTGATTGAAGTTGGAAAGGTGTATCATTTTAATTCATTGCAATTAGTAAGAAGAATTATTCTGCCGGCGTCCTTACCATCTTTTCTTGTAGGAATCAGAAGTGGACTGGGTCTGGGTTGGATGTTTGTAGTTGCTGCAGAGCTGCTTGGTGCCAGTGAAGGACTTGGTTATTTACTGGTGCTTGGACAAAATACATCCTCCCCTGAATTAATTATTGCCAGCATTATATTATTTGCAGCACTTGGAAAAGGTACTGACGCATTGCTGAAAAGCATAGAATCAAGATCATTAAAATGGCAGGATAACCTGCAGAATGCTCAGTAAAAGAGGTGGTAAATTTGCTAACAGTTAAAAAAGCATCACGGCTGTTTAAGGATGGGGCTGCGGGATTCAAGAATATAACCTTCACAGTTCAAAAAGGAGAAATCGTTGGGATCCTTGGCACGAGCGGCTGTGGGAAAAGCACGCTATTAAGAGTGCTTTCAGGTTTAGATCATGCTGACAGCGGTACCATTCACTTGAACGATGGAAGTCCCAGTGGGGCAGGGGTTATTTTTCAGGAACCCCGTCTGATGCCCTGGTTATCAGTAGAAGATAATGTCTTGTTCGGTTTTAAAAATCCTTCGAAATATCGCAAGCAAGCTGCGCATTACTTGTCCCTGGTGGGATTAAGTGAATTTGCCGGTGCATTACCGAGAGACTTATCTGGCGGGATGGCTCAGCGCACAGCGATCGCACGTGCACTTGCTTCACAACCATCCGTATTATTACTTGATGAACCGTTCAGCGCATTGGATGCATTTACAAAAATGCAGTTGCAGGATTTGCTGCTTGATATATGGCAGGAGGAAAAAACAACGATGGTGATGGTCACCCACGATATTGATGAAGCCCTTCACGTCTGTGACAGGGTGATTGTATTGAGTGGTCAGCCTGGTGAAATTGCTGCTGAATTTAAAATCAGCCAGCCAAAACCACGCAGCAGAAGTGACCTGAGCCTTGCCACTTATAAAGAAAAAATATTTTCAATCCTTGAGTACAGTAACACCGGGCTTCAGAAGTATTCAGTCCGGTAAATTCCGTTTTAAGCTCTGTTTAATTTTGTTGTTAAAAAGGAATAACATACAAAAAGAGTAAAAACGGAGGACTGGAGCATGCTGATGGAACGAAAAGAAAATCATAACCAGGCCGGCTGTCAAAATGAATTCGGCGCACTTGAACGGGTACTTGTCTGTCCGCCTGCATTTATGAAAATCGAGGAAGCAATAAATGAAACACAAAAACACTTTTTGAAAGATAATATAGATCGTGAAAAAGCAATGGAGCAGCATCGTAACTTTATTCAGATGCTTCACGAACACGGGGCTGATGTTGTTCAGCTGCCACCGCTTGCGATGTATCCCGAACAGGTTTTCACACGGGATATCGGTTTTACCATTGGTGATACAGTATATATATCAACAATGGGAACTGATATGCGAAGCGGTGAAGATGACATTCTGAAGGAATGGCTGCAGGAGTCAGAACTGAAACATAAAAAAATCAGTACCCCTTCAATTGAAGGCGGCGATGTAATCACTGATGGCAAGAAGATCTGGGTTGGGATCAGCAGCAGAACAACAGAAGAAGCAGTAGAAGAGCTTCGCGAATTGCTCCCTGAACACGAAATGATCTCAGTGCCATTTGATTCTCAATATTTGCATCTTGACTGTCTGTTCAATATTATCTCACCACAGGAGGCGCTGATCTATAAACCGGCTTTCTCCCAGGAGATGATTGAAAAGTTCGAAGCACACTATGACCTCACTGACGTAACAGATGAAGAACAGTTTACTATGGGACCAAATGTACTCAGCATTGGTCAGGATAAAATCTTCAGTCTGCCAGTAAATCAGGATATTAATAAAAAATTGAGAAGAGCCGGCTATGATGTCATTGAATGTGACATATCGGAAATTATCAAATCAGGTGGTTCTTTCAGATGCTGTACACTGCCTATTAACCGAAACTAAAAAAATGCTGCCCCGTTTAAAACACGGGGCAGCATTTTTAATTATTTATCTTCTTTCTTCTTGTCATCGTCATCTTTCTTTCGATCAACAGTTCCCTGCTCAAACATGTCCTGCATCTTCTCTTCTGCATCATTCTTATTATTTTGTTCGTTCTTATTATCTTTATCTGCCATTTTAGTCATCTCCTTAAGTCTGTATATTGTATATACTTCCCGTCTGACAATGAATTAATCATTTATGGGAGGGAGTTTTTTACTTTTAATATCGATGTAATATTACATACTCAGCTTAAGGTTGGAGTGGAGGGCGGAGACTCCTGTGGAAAAACGGGCGAGCAAGACCCCGCAGGGCAATGATCTTCTGCCCGAGAAGGCTTGGGCGTTCGTCCACGGAAACCTTAAGCGATTCCATCAAGTAGAAATAAAGTACTGAGGTTAAATGCCTGAAATTTCTGTCAATAATTGATTTGCTTGATGAAAACGGATACAATACACCCATATTTAAGTTCATACAAAGGGGATGTAATCATGCATGTGCCACTCATATTGACGGACTTTCTGGACAGAGCTGTCACACTTTACGGTGATAAAACTGCAGTAATCGATGGGAATCGGGAGCTGACCTATAAAGAAGTTGAAAAACGTGTGAACCGGCTTTCACATGGTTTAAGAAGTCTGGACGTTAAAAAAGGTGATAAAGTTGCATATTTAACTCCAAATTCACTTGAAATGTATGAAGGTTTTTATGGAATTTATCAGACAGGTGCCATAATGACGTCACTTAATACACGTCTCAGACCGGACGATTACCTGTTTATTCTGAACCACAGTGAAAGTAAAATCCTGTTTGCAGATGCAGAATTATATCAGCTTGTGGAGCCGATCAGGGACAGATTGGAAAGTGTACATACAATCGTGATACAGGGAGGTTCTGCTGAAAATTGCATTGAATATGAAGAATGGTTAATGACGTTTACAGAAGAACCATTTGCCAGAGAGTGGCTTGAAGAAAATGATATTGCATCACTTTTATATACGAGTGGAACAACGGGTGATCCAAAGGGAGTTTTGCTATCACACCGTTCAAATTATCTTCATGCATTGTCAACCATGCACCATTTACGAGTAAGTGACCGTGATACGTTATTGCACGTTCTTCCAATGTTTCATGTAAACGGATGGGGCTCACCATTTTACTATACGGCTAACGGTGCAACACAGGTTATGCAGCGGAAAGTTGATCCGAAGCAAATGCTTGAGCGCATTGAAAAGTACAAGATTACGATCATGCATATGGCACCAACTGTTTTAAATATGGTGCTCCAGGAATCGCAGCATACTAAATCAACGTTTGATCATCCGCTCAGAATTGTCATTGCCGGTTCAGCTCCGCCGCCAGCATTTATCAGAAAGGTGGAAGAGGAGCTGGGGTGGGAGTTCATACATGTATATGGTATGACGGAGATCTCGCCTCTTGTTACAACGTCACAACCACGTGTGAATACACCAGCAAAAGACGAAAGTGCTTATGCCCGGTTAAAAGCGAAAACCGGTTATGAACTGATTGGCACAAAAGTCCGTGTGTTTGATGAGAATGGGGATGAGGTGGCACATGACGGAAATACGATCGGAGAAATCGTGGTCCGTTCGAATAATGTAATGGAAGGTTACTATAAAAACCCTGAAGCGACATCCTCAACGATACGCGACGGCTGGCTGTATACAGGCGATATGGCAGTCATTGATAAGCAGGGATATATGGAAATTGTTGATCGCAAAAAAGATGTAATCATCAGTGGGGGTGAAAATATTTCTTCTATAGAAGTAGAAGCTGCACTATATGATCATCCGGATATTATGGAAGCTGCAGTCATTGCTGTGCCACACGAAAAATGGGGTGAGGTGCCTCATGCTGTTGTAGTAAAAAGGGAGGGTGCTGACCTGACTGAAGAGGATATCATTGCTTTTGCCAATGAAAAACTAGCGCGTTTTAAAATTCCAAAGAGCTTCAGCTTTGCAGAGGAGCTTCCAAAGACTGCTTCAGGGAAGATTCAAAAGGTCGTTCTCAGGAAAGAGTTTTGGAAAGGTAATGAAGGTAAAATGATTAACTGAACAACAAACCCGCTGATGCATGATGCTTCAGCGGGTTTAATTATTTTTTATGCTTCCTGTGCCTGAATCTGTAAATTGATTTTAATATCTTCCCCTACAAGAACGCCACCAGTTTCAAGTGTCTGGTTCCATGTAAGACCATAGTTTTTACGGTTGATTTTGCCGTCTGCCGTGAAGCCGACTTTCTGGTTGCCCCATGGATCCTGGCCAGAACCTTCATATTCTACTTTGAACGTTTCCTGACGTGTTACATCTTTGATTGTCACGTCACCAGTCATTTCATACTCATCTTCACCAGTCTTTTTGATGTCCGTAGAGCGGAAAGTGATTTCAGGGTATGTTTCAACTTCAAAGAAGTCAGCTGAACGTAAGTGGTTATCGCGATCCTGGCTGCGCGTATCAATGCTGTTTACTTTAATTGAAAAGCTGATATCTGCTCCAGTAAGATCCTGTGGATCAGCTGCAACATCTGCACTGAATTCATGGAAAGAACCTTTTACCTTTGAAATCATCATGTGCTTCACTGAAAAATCCACGCTTGAGTGTGCTGTGTCTACTGCCCATTTCTTTGCTGTACTGTTAGTCATTATAAAATTCCTCCTAATTTAGAGTTACTTTTCGTAACTCGGTTGTTATTTGTAATTAGTTTATCTCGAATTCGAGATAATGTCAACACGTTAATTTAAACTTTTTTCAGACTTGTATTTATCAATATTTTTTATTCAGATGAAAAATGAAAGAATTTTAGCAAATTGTCTCATTTAGAGTGAAATTAGGGAAAAAAGGGTAGTACAATAGATAAGGAAAGGGGAATGAATCGATGGAACCTAACGAATTTGAAAAAAAGACATCGTCCAAATCTCCTTCTAAAGATTTCAGTGAACGCAATAATAGCATCCTGACGCCACTTAGATTCCTAATGATTGTCATCACGATTAGTATATTGTCTTTAGGCACTGTATATGGGTATGAAACCTGGACAAATAACAAAGTAACAGAATGGAAATCTGCAGGAGAAAATGCTGCTTTTTATAAAAACTGGAGTGAAGCGGAGCAGAATTTGGCGAGAGCTGCGAATGCCCGTCCCGAATATGAATCTCTCCGGGAAAGCTTAAGCGCAGTCAGGCAGGCTGAAGGCTTTCAGAAGCAGCTGTCAAAGCTGGAGCAAAAGCTTGAAAACGGAGAATACAGAGACATTCAGGAAGAAATTGAAAACTTAACTTTAAAAATGAAAGAAAATAATAACGAGTTATTGTTTGCAGAACAACAGCGCATGATTGATATAAAGGAAAAAGCACTTTTACTTTCTATAAAGGAAGATCTGAATGAACAGCTTTCAATACAGTCGCTTGCAGGAAAACTGTTAGAAGTATCTGAAATAGATGAGGCGGGTGCATCAGAACTTGAAGATCAGATTATTGATCAGATTGCAGCTGTATCCATCAGTAATGCTTCTCAGGAACTGGAACTTTATCATTTCTCCGAGGCGCTGAATATGATTGAAATCGGACTTGGATATGCACCGGGAAATGATCAATTAATTTCTTTTGAAGAAGAAATTAAAGCTCAGAGAAATGCTTATCAGGAAGAGGAATATACGCGCCTGGCAGAAGCAATGAAAGAAGCTGAGGAACAGGATCATTTTAACCGCACCGAGGCCGTCTCTGTTGAGGATTGGGAAGTGACTACAGATGAGAGCTTAATAAAACTGACAGGTGAAGTGAAAAATAACGGCTCACGTCCAATCAGCTGGATCGAAATTTCATGGAGTGTGTTTGATGAAAGCGGAGGAACAGTTGCCGAAAGTCTGACAGTTGCTGAGCCTGAATATCTTGTGCCGAATGGAACGGGTGTATTTACAGATGAGGTAGTAGTGAGCGAACCTTACGAAAAAGTGGAGATAGAGTCAATTACATGGTATTTGGAATAGAGGTGAATTATGAATAAAAAATGGGCCAGCAGCCTTTTAGTGTCAGCGGTAATTACTGGATTGACTCTTTGGGGCGGTGTGGCAATCAAAGAGTACGTAGCCGGTTCAATTACGGAGGAGCCTTCTTATCTGGCAAATAGCCAGCTTGATGAAGACGAAGAAAATTTTCTGAGTCAGCTTTCGATGACCAGGGAAGAAGCACTTTTCGAAGCACAGCAAAAAGTGATACAAATCGAAACGCCAATTGGCTCAATCGGCTCAGGGTTTATATACAATACGGAGGGTGCAATTATTACTAACGCTCATGTCGTAGCTAACGCATCAGAAGTAACGGTGATTACAGCAGATTCAGCGCGTTATACAGGTAATGTGATTGGAATCAGCGATACAACAGATGTTGCTGTGATTCAGGTTGATGAGCTGGCCGGAAGGGAACCGATGGAGTTAGAAACAGAGAAAGATGCCGAACTACTTGATCAGGTATTAACGCTTGGCAGTCCGCTCGGGTTCCAAAACACAGTGACTTCAGGCGTGATTGATGGTACGAATCGTTCATTTGCGATTGAACCTTTTAAATACGAAAACATTGATCAGTTTACAGCAGCGATTTCCCCGGGAAATAGTGGAGGCCCTTTGTTAGATGCAAATTCGATGAAAGTAATCGGGATCAATTCTGCTGAAGAACCTGACCAGAATCTCGGATACAGCATTCCGATTGCAGACGTTACTGAGATGGTAGACAATTGGATTGAAAATCCTATGGATGAACTTCCGGAATTTGATCAATATGCAGACCAGCCATCAGACTTTGTGACACCAACGATGGAAGAACAGGCACTATATATTGCCCAGTACTACCTATCAAGTATTGAGTTTGGTGACTATGTCACTGCCTATTCACTCCTTGGAGTATCCATGCAGGAAGAGTATACATTTTCAGAGTATAAGGATTACTTTCAAAACTTATTGTCAATTTCACTTAAATCTTCAGATTCATTTGTTGTATCGGGTGAAGTGGAAGTGAGAGCTTCTGTCGAGAAAGAAGAACTGATTAATAACAAGAGAGAATCGACTTTATACAATTATCGCTTTCTGATTTCCCAGGAAAATGGACAGTACAAAATTAAGAGGCTGGAATTTTCAGAGGAATAGCAAAAAACCTGTCACTCAAATAAGTGACAGGTTTTTTGCTATTTGATCATCCATTTATCTGCCCAATTCTGAATTTCGTCCAGAATGGGTGTGAGTGATTCTCCTTTACCGGACAATCTATATTCAATGCGCACTGGAGTTTCAGGATAAACTTCCCGGATAACGAGCCCGTGCTCTTCAAGTTCCTTCAGACGTTCAGTTAAAATTTTATTGCTGATCTGAGGGATTGGCTCTGCAACTTCAGAAAAGCGCTTTGGACCATCCGCGAGTACGCGTATGATCACGCCATTCCAGCGTTTGCCCAGGATTTGAAAGGCTTGTTCGAACTTCGGACATAGTGACATCGCAGCCATATCTCTCCCTCCTTAAAACTGTATGATGAACTAATTATACAGCAGGCGGAAGGCAATCGTCATCTGTTAGGGTTTTAGGGTTTCGTAGATCTTAACATGAGCGAATGCAGCTTCAAGAATAGGTGTTTCCAGCCCGTTCTCCTGCCCTTTTTCAAGCAGCCATCCCTGAAGGTGTGATGTCTCAGTCTGAAGTCCCTTTTCCATGTCACGCTGCATGGAGGATTTCATTTCTTCATTCATTTCCTCCATCTTTGCCATTTGGATGTCAGGTAGATTTTCTGCTATGGGTGCATGTATCGCTTTCATGACAGATGAAATCTCGTTGAAGAGCCTTTTAAGTGTATGACGAGCAGCAGGTATATGTACTGCAGGCCCCACGGGTGATCTCATTAATGTAGTGATCCCTGACATCGCAGTAATGAAGGAGTATTTGTGCCACATATCCTGCATAATGTTTTCACTTAGCCTGAATCCGGCATTTGCTCGCTCAAAAGCATGTTTAAGCTCAATGATTCGATCAGACTGCTGACCGTCTCTTTCTCCATACACAAGGTCATGAATCGGGCTGGTTTGAATGACTCTTCCTTCTGAATCCAGTGTTGTCTCAATAAAGCACAGACCTCCAATGACACGATCTCCAAAAGCTTCTATTAAAGGTTCAAGATGTGCAATACCATTGAGCAGCGGCAGAATTAAAGTAGACTCATTGGTAAATGGTTCAATATCTTTTATGACCTGATCAAGATGATAGGCCTTTGTAGTAATAATGATTACATCGTAGGTCTTTCCCTTATCTTCTTTTGTAATAAGCGTGGGCTCACCTTTGAAATTTCCATGGGGACTTTGAATCACAAGTCCATTTTGTTCAAGTTGCTGCTTCCTTTTTTCTCTTACAAGAAAGGTCACTTCCTGTCCTTTTTCCATCAGTCTTCCACCGAAATAACCGCCAATTCCACCTGCTCCTGCTATTAGAATGTCCATCATGTAGCCTCCTTCATTTTGTCTATTCTTATCATACGCTATTCTCGAATTTGTTACGAAAAAATAATCTCATTATACAGAATTTTGTAAAAAATTTCTTTTCATTTAGGAATTTTATCACTATAATGATGGTGTTGGTTTACATACTCGTGGGGGGTTAAATAATGAATGGGGAAGGGAATAGTATGAAAACAGAGAGAAAGCTTTCGGGGTTACTGAGCAGGATATTTTTAGTTTCGGCTGCATTGATGCTTGTTAATATGATTGCACAGGTAGCAATGTATGGGGTGCCGGAATTCACTTTAATGAATGTACTTTACAATACGCAGTTTTTACTGCTCGTCATGCCTGCATTGTATTTTAAGTTATCTAAACAGGCAGCATATTTTAAAGAATTGTCTGTCTTGTCAACCTTACTGCTGGCGTTTATATTCTATTCGAATGCCTGGGTAAATGTACCGTATTTCTGGTTTGTTCCACTTGGCATTGCCGCAGTTTATGCGGACGCAAAACTGATGAAGCAGTCACTCATTGCAACAGCTTTTCTATTGGCAGCAGCTCAGTTTGTCCATCTTTATTTTGCAGAACCAATGATCGTTGAGACTTCTATGGAATACTCGATTTTGACGGGTGCTTATCATATCGTTCAATATGTGCCAATTGCGGTTATTTTGTTATATGCCGTCAAAAGAGCAAGCGTTAAAAACACACAAAGTATGGAGCTGCAGGGAAAGCTGAAGCACATGCTGACAAATGTTGAAAAAACAGCAGAGCGCCTTGAGAATATGGTGGACGATCTGACTGGACAGCTGACGGATTCTTCTAAATCTGTTGCGTCAGTCAGCAGTCAACTTAAAAGAATGGAAGAATCATCGTCGCACTATCGAAAATCTTCTGCAGCTGCAGAGGAGAATGTCTCGGGTATTGTGTCTGAAGTTACTGATGTTTCCATAAGGTCTGAAGAAATGAACAGATTGACTGACGAAGTGATTGATGCTGCAAGAGACAATAAAGAAAATTTAAAAGCAACGATACAGCAAATGTCACTGGTTCAAGAGCAGTCGGGACACTCTGCTGATACTGTACAGGTTCTTGATGAAAAAACTCAACAAATTGATGCTGCACTCAATCAAATTGCAGGCATTGCAGAACAGACAAATTTACTGGCGCTGAATGCATCAATTGAAGCAGCCCGGGCAGGTGAACACGGGAAGGGATTTGCGATTGTAGCTGATGAAGTGAGAAAGCTTGCAGAGCAGTCAGCTACGGTTTCCGTTAACATTAGAGATGTTGTCGCAGACATCTCATCAGCGAAAGAAGAGGTGATTGTTTCACTTGAGGAAACAAGAAACAAGATCAATGGAAGTGTCAATGCCATTCATCAGACATCAGAAGTATTTGAAGAGTTGATTACCAAGCAGGAACAGCTGAAGTCACAATTCAAACGGATATTTGACGCATCAAGGCTTTCTGCTGAAGGGGGAGCGGAAGTTCAGGACACAATGAAAACAATGCAGCAGCACGCTGCTGATAATGACCACAGCATTGACGGTATTGTCCATGCTGTTCACGAGCTGGAATCTGCATTTGATGAAATTGCCCGTTTTGCATACGCAGTGAAAGAACAGGCGGGACATCTGACAGAGGACCTGAGACAATCCTGAAACCTTTTGAACCTTCTGAACGTCTATAAGAGGCAGAGGAAAATTCTGCTGAATTGAAAACAAAAGGAGAATTTATATGATGAAGCGTTTTACGATCGCACTTTTAGCACTCGTTTTAATCATTCCGGCATTCAGTATGACAGCGAATGCATCAGACCATGATACAGAAGAAGGAATAGATGAAAGGTTTGGTCTTCCTATTCTTGTGCTTGGGGGCAATCTTGATGAAGCACAGAAGCAGGAAGTAAGAGAGATGCTGGGTGTGGATGATCCTGAAATGGTCGAGGAAGTAACCGTTACTGGAGAAGATCTTGTCCGTTATATTGAAGGAGAAGACAGCAGAGCAAGAATGTTTTCTTCAGCAAAAATCACGCGTCAGGATGAAGGACACGGCCTTGTAATTGAAAGGGTTAACCCTGAGAATATCACGCAGGTGACAGACACGATGTATGCCAATGCCCTGCTTACTGCGGGAATTGAGAATGCTGACGTAGAGATCGCATCACCTGTAAAAGTAAGTGGACACTCAGCACTTACAGGAATCTATAAGGCATATGAAGTAAGCGGAGAAGAGCTGGATACAGCCCGTCTAGAAGTGGCAAATGATGAACTGAACCTGGCGACGGACCTTGCAGAAGAAGAAGGGATCGATCAGGAAAAAGTGAGTGAGCTGCTTGCAGAAATCAAGCAGGCGATTGCAGAGCAAAATCCTGCAACACGAGAGGATATTGAGCAGATCATTAACGAACAGCTTTCAAATCTTGAAATTAATTTAAGTGAAGAAGATCGTCAAAGATTAACTGATTTATTTGATCAGATGCGAAATTTAAATATTAACTTTGACAACGTTTCAGAGCAACTTAACGACCTTTCAACAGCGATACAGGATCGACTGAGCGATGTAGTGAATGACGAGGGATTCTGGCAAAGCGTCAGAGACTTTTTCCAGGGACTGATTGATGCCATCTCGAACCTGTTTGGCGGGGGCACAGAAGATGAATCTGCTAATGAATAAGCTGAATATTGTTGTAAAAAAGAACTGTCCGGGAATTCCATGGACAGTTCTTTTTCTTGTATAGTCAAAAATCGATTATATTTATTCATGGAAATAAATAAATATAAAATTATACGAATAAAATATATGTCGCAATCAGAAATGTTTCTTTTATGTAAACAGACAAGAAATATCAAGTTGAAGCCAATGAAATCAATAGATATACTAATTCCATATAACTTACTTGGATTAACTGTTTGCTAAAATATTTAATGCAAATTTATTCAATTTGACGAAAAAGTGACGAATAGCTATTGAAATATTGCTGTAACATCGTATAATAAGTCTTATAAAAATTCAGAAAACTAAGTATATTAGAAAAACAAAAAGAGAGCGTCACTTGAGGGGGATCACAATGAAGACACAGGAAAAGGTACTCGATGTAAAAGGTCTCCGCGTATCGTTTTTTACCGATGAAGGAGAAGTACCTGCAGTAGATGATATCGACTTTTACGTCCGGGAGGGAGAAGTTCTTGGAATCGTAGGAGAATCAGGCTGTGGAAAGAGTGTAACTTCACTCTCGGTTATGGGGCTTATCCCAAATCCGCCGGGTAAAATTATTGGCGGTGAAATCAAATTAAACGGAGAAGAGCTGACAACGGCCTCCGAGAAAAGAATGAGACAAATTCGTGGAAATGAAGTAGCGATGATATTTCAGGAGCCAATGACATCATTGAATCCGTTATTCACAATCGGCAGCCAGCTGATGGATGCCATGCTCATACATAAAATGGGGAACAAAAAACAGGCAAAGCAGCGTTCAATTGAAATGCTGAAACTAGTTGGGCTTCCGAGAGCTGAAGAGATGATGAGCGACTATCCTCACCAGTTGTCGGGCGGAATGCGTCAGCGTGTCATGATCGCGATGGCGATGGTTTGTAATCCACGGCTATTAATTGCTGATGAACCGACTACCGCTTTGGATGTAACGATACAGGCTCAGATTTTAAAGCTTATGAGAGATTTGAATGAAAAAATGAATACTGCAATTATGATGATTACGCATGACCTTGGTGTTGTAGCTGAAACATGTGAACGCATTGTCGTGATGTATGCAGGGAAGGTAGTGGAAACCGGCCCGGCGGTAGAAATCTTTAAAGATCCGCAGCATCCTTATACGAGAGGACTGATTCAATCAGTACCTGATATGCGCTATAAGAAACAGCGTCTGTATTCGATTCCCGGTAATGTGCCAAAACCTGGTTCAATCAAACAGGGCTGTCGTTTTGCTGACAGATGTGAATTCGCTTTTGACCGCTGCAGACAGGAAGATCCTCCTTTATACAAGACAGCGGAGGGACATTCGACAAGATGTTTCCTATTTGACGAAAAGGAGGAAACAGTTCATGACAACAGAAACACTGTTAAGAGTTGAAAATCTGAAGAAACATTTCCCGATCCGGGGCGGTGTTCTCGGAAAAGAAATTGGGTCAGTTAAGGCAGTAGAAGGTGTTTCCTTTGAAGTGAAAAAAGGGGAGACACTCGGTATTGTTGGTGAGTCGGGATGTGGGAAATCAACTACCGGACGTATGCTGCTGCGATTAATCGAACCGACTGACGGAAAAATTTACTTTGAAGATCAGGACGTTACAGAGCTCAGCACGAGTGATATGAGAAAGCTGAGGCGGGATATGCAGATGGTGTTTCAGGACCCATTTGCATCGCTGAATCCACGTCATACAGTTGAAAAAATCCTTGAAGAACCGCTTAAGGTGCATGGAATTGGTACACCAAAAGAACGCAAGCAGAAAGTGCGGGAACTACTGGAAATTGTAGGGTTGAGCAGTTATCATGCGAAGCGCTATCCTCACCAGTTCAGCGGAGGTCAGCGTCAGAGAATCGGAATTGCCCGTGCATTGATGACCCAGCCCAAATTAATTATTGCAGATGAGCCGGTGTCAGCGCTTGATGTATCCATTCAGGCACAGGTGCTGAACCTGATGCAGGATCTGCAGAAAGAATTTCAGCTAACGTATATCGTGATCGCTCATGATCTCGGTGTCGTTCGCCATATAAGTGACCGTGTAGGTGTGATGTATCTTGGCCGGATGGCTGAGTTGACAGAGAGTGAAAAAATGTATGATAAGCCTCTCCACCCTTATACACAGGCACTACTATCAGCAGTTCCAATTCCGGATCCTCTGTATGAAAAGGATTCAATTGTACTCGAAGGGGATATTCCTAGTCCATCCAATCCGCCTTCCGGGTGCGCTTTTCACACAAGATGTCCATATAAAATGGACGTGTGCACTCAAAAAGTTCCTGAGTTAAGGGAACATGAACCTGGACATTACGTTGCCTGCCATTTATATACAGAAGAAGGCAGTGCAGCGGGTCAAAATAAACAACTACCTGAGGAGGGAAAGCATGAATAAGAAAGCTTGGCTATTGTTTTTTGTATTATTACTTACGGTATCAACTGCATTGTTTGGCTGTTCAAGCGATGATGGATCATCTGATGATGGCGGTTCCGGCAATGACGGAGGCGGCGACGCAGCTGAAGAAACAGATGGGGAAACACAGGACACACTGGTATTTGGACGTGGAGGCGACTCTGTAGCACTTGATCCAATTACGGTTACTGACGGTGAGTCTTTTAAAGTAACAAAGAATATCTTTGAAACACTGGTGGAATTCGGAGAGCAGGATACAGAAATTAATCCTGGTCTGGCTGAAGAGTGGGAAGTTTCTGAAGATGGATTAACTTACACGTTTATGCTTCGTGAAGGCGTTACTTTCCATGATGGAGAAGCTTTCAATGCTGATGCGGTTGTAGCAAACTTTGACCGCTGGGCAAATGGAACAGAAGACAAATTTTACTACTACAAGTCAATGTTTGGTGGATTCGGTGATGAAGAAGGTCACGTAATTGAATCTGTAACGGCAGTTGATGAATCAACTGTAGAAATTACATTGAAGCGTCCGCAGGCTCCATTCCTGAAGAATATTGCAATGAGCCCGTTTGCAATCGTTTCACCTAAAGCAATTTCTGAAATGAGTGAAGATGAGCTTGCTGAAAACCCTGTAGGTACAGGTCCATTCAAGTTTGTTGAGTGGAGAAGAAACGAACGTATCGTCCTTGATAAAAATGAAGACTACTGGAATTCTGAATATCCGAAAGTAAATCAGGTAATCTTCCGTTCAATTCCTGAAAACTCTGCACGTCTTAACGCCCTTATGAGCGGAGAAATTGACCTTGCAGATGGTATTAATCCAAGTGATGCGGCTCAAATCGAAGGAGATGACAACCTTCAGTTGTTTGAACGTCCTTCTATGAACGTTGGTTACCTTGGTCTTACATCTACTCGTGAACCTTTTGATGATCCAAAAGTACGTCAGGCGATGAACCATGCAATTGACCGTCAGGCAATTGTTGATGCATTCTTCGAAGGACGCGCTGAAGTAGCAAAAAATCCGATGCCTCCAGTAATCCCTGGTTACAATGATGAGGTTGAGGGCTATGAGTATGATCCTGAAAAAGCAAAAGCACTTCTTGAAGAAGCTGGACTTGGAGACGGATTTGATATGGAGCTTTGGGCAATGCCGGTTCCACGTCCTTACATGCCAGATGGACAGAAGGTAGCTGAAGCAATTCAGAGTAACCTTGCTGAAGTAGGAATCAATGCTGAAATTGTTACTTATGAGTGGGCAACGTACCTTGAAAAAGCACGTATGGGAGAAGCAGACGCATTCCTTCTTGGATGGACTGGTGATAACGGTGATGCTGACAACTTCCTTTATGTTCTTCTTGATCAGGACAATATCGGAAGCAACAACTACACTTACTATGAAAATCAGGAAGTACATGATCTGCTAATTGAAGCTCAGTCTGAAACAGACGAAGATACGCGTAACCAGCTTTACATGGAAGCACAGGAGCTTATCCATGCTGATGCTCCATGGGTGCCACTTGCACACTCTACGCCTCTGATGGCTGGTAGTGCAAATCTTCAAGGCTTCATGCCTCACCCAACTGGTTCTGACTGGTTGCATACAGTATCTTTTGAATAATTAAGCAAGACCTTTTTCGGGGGAAGGTGAACATTCGCCTTTCCCCGCTTTTTGTTGAAAAATGAGAAAGGAAAATCTTTCTCAAAACAACATTTAAGAGACGGGATGAGTGCACGACACAGAAAGAGAAGTGCTGCACGGTAACCAGCTGGACTTGTTAAAAATCCTGTTTCAAAAAATTATTTGTTTTACATATCAAAACATCATGTTGAACTTTGAGGGGTGAGTGAAAATGCTCCAGTATATTATTAGACGATTACTGCAGCTGATTCCTGTATTGCTGGGAATGACTTTTATTGTCTTCCTGATTATTCGTGCGATCCCTGGAGACCCTGCGCTCGTTATTCTTGGACAGCAGGCAACTGAGGATGCTGTAGCGGCTCTCAGAGAATCTTTGGGATTGGATAATCCGTGGTACGTTCAGTACTTTCAGTATCTGGGGAATTTGATGACTGGTGATCTTGGTGAGTCAATTCGTACAAGAACGCCGGTAAATGAAGAAATCTGGCCATATCTGGCAACAACTTTTGAACTTTCATTTTTTGCGATTGTGATTGCTGTCATTGTTGGTGTGAATGCAGGAATCATTTCTGCATGGTTCCAAAATTCATGGTTTGATTATACAGCAATGGTGCTTGCGCTTGTTGGTGTATCAATGCCGATTTTTTGGCTTGGGCTAATGATGCAGTATCAATTCTCTCTTCAGTGGGACTGGTTTCCCACTACAGGACGTGAAAACGTTCGTGATCCGGTAAATGCTATTACGAACTTATACTTATTAGATACGTTGATTCAGGGCCGTTTTGATCAATTTGTCGTTGTATTGAAACATCTGGTTATGCCCGGAATTGCGCTGGCAACCATTCCGATGGCAATCATCGCACGTATGACACGTTCGAGTATGCTTGAAGTAATGAAATCAGATTACATCCGTACTGCGCGTGCGAAAGGTGAAAAAATGTTTTGGGTTGTATATAAGCACTCTTTGAAAAATGCAGTTATTCCTGTCCTTACAGTTATCGGTCTGCAGACGGGGTTACTACTTGGAGGGGCGATACTGACTGAGACAATCTTCGGACTGCCGGGGGTTGGACGCTATATCTACGAGGGAATATCTTCTCGTGATTATCCAGTTATTCAGTCCGGTATTCTTATCGTAGCCTTCATTTTCGTCATGATCAATCTGATTGTAGACATTCTTTACTCAATCATCGATCCGCGGATTCGTTATAACTAGAGAAATATAGACAGGAGAGGAGTGACCGAACATGGGTGAACCAGCTCAAAAACTGGATCCGGTTAATAAATCGCCTCAGGAGGAAACAATTTCCCCGTGGAAAGAGGCCTGGAGAAAATTCAGGAAAAACAAAATTGCACTGGTTGGTACTAGTATCGTATTTTTCTTTATTCTGATTGCGATTTTCGCACCGTTAATCGCACCGCAGGGAATTAATGAACAGGATCTTCCGAACAGACTGCAGCCCCCGTCATCAGACTTCTGGTTTGGCACAGATGACTTCGGGCGTGATATCTTTTCCCGCGTTGTTTTTGGTGCAAGACTCTCGTTGACTGTAGGCTTTCTGGCAGTAGTGGGTTCTGCCATAGTTGGAAGTATGCTCGGGATTATCGCCGGGTATTATGGTAAGTGGGTAGATACGATTATTTCGCGTATTTTTGATATCATGCTTGCGTTCCCTAGTATTCTATTGGCGATTGCGGTTGTTTCAATCCTTGGCCCATCACTTAGAAACGCACTGATCGCAATAGCCATTATCAATATTCCGAACTTCGGACGTTTAATCAGATCCCGCGTATTAAGTGTAAAAGAAGAGGAATATATTATGGCTGCAAAAGCGATTGGGATGAGTGACAGCCGTATTTTATTTTCACACGTGTTACCTAACTCAATGACGCCGATCATTGTACAGGGGTCACTTGCGATTGCAACAGCTATTCTGGAAGCAGCAGCGCTCGGTTTCCTTGGGCTGGGTGCACAAATACCAGAACCTGAATGGGGAGCAATGCTTGCTGCATCGAGGGCACTACTGGTACAGGCACCTTGGACGCTGTTCTTCCCGGGACTTGCGATCATGCTGGCTGTTCTTGGATTTAACTTAATGGGAGACGGATTGCGAGATGCGCTTGATCCTAAAATGAAAACTTAAAAAATTCCGCCGGAGCTCCCGGCGGAATTTTTGCATTTACATGCTTTCTTTTTTTAGTAAATCTCTGATTTCAGTCAGCAGCTCGGTCTGAGGATCAATTACAGGTGCTGCTTCCTCTTTTGCTTCTTCTTTACGTTTGAAACGATTGATCAATTTCACAAACAGAAAGATCGCAAATGCGACGATAATAAAATCGATGACTGCCTGAATGAAAATTCCGTATGTAACTTCAGCATTTCCAACCGTTACGATAAGACTTGAAAAGTTAACTCCGCCAAGGATGATTCCTACGAACGGCATAATAATATTTTCTACAAGCGCAGTGACGATTTTTCCAAATGCAGCACCAAGTACTACTGCAATTGCAAGCTCGAGCACATTTCCGCGCATGGCAAACTCTCTAAATTCTTTTAACAAGGTAATCACCATCCTTTTTGTTCATTATATACTAATCTACTTTAGTAGAGATGCAGATAAAGAAAAAACCGGCTAAGAATCAGCCGGTCACAGAAAGGATTTCTTCCTGCTGTAATATATATTCAATTGTGCGGTCATTAAATTCCTGAGGCTGATCAATGTTGCAAACATGTCCTGATTTACGGATTGTAACGTAACTTAGGGATGGGTCACGTTTGACAAGCTCTTCAACAGGTGCTCTGAAAAGGTAATCTTCCTGACCCATAACAAAGAAGGTAGGAATGCCTTTATGATCGAGCTGAAGTTTCGACAAATAAGGATTAATCATTTTTGTAAGTGAAAACCACTTGATAAATTCTTTTTGGCACATCTTCTTTGCTGAATTAACAAAAGCAAGACGGGACTCTTCATGACGGCGGTTCGGCATAATAATCCATGCGAACAGCTTATATAAAAGCATGTATGGGATAAAGCGCTTCGTTGTGCGGCCTACCCACAATAGAAATTTCGTACGGATATCAAGTTGAATGATTGCACCGCATAGTGTTTGCGATCTTACGTACTGAGTGTACTCGCTTGTAATCGTCTGCACAACGATTGTTCCGAGTGAGATTCCGATAAAGTGCGACTGTCGGATTCCTTCTTCATCAAGTACATCAACAATTTCTTTTGCAATATCTTTGAATGTATCGCCTTTTCTCCAGCGGCCGCGTTCAGACTGACCATGACCACGCAGGTCGATTACCATCACATTAAAATGTTTTCTATATTCTTTAATTTGTTTGAACCAGATGCTTGAACTGCCTCCCGCACCGTGAATGAACGTCACCCAGGGAAGGGACTGCTGTTTAAAATATGAACGATAATGAAGCAAAGGGGCAACTCCTTTACAAACTTTTTCTTCTATCATCTAAACACACTATGAAGCTTTTAATCAACTATAAAGAGTAATGGTTATGCTTCAAAGTAATAGTGTTTGTGCAGACTGCACCCCGGATTGAAGTGCGAATGGCATGATGGACATTGGGAATTTGACTTTAAGTATTCACTTATGGTGAGTTCCATTCCGCACTTTCCGCACAAAATTGCTTTTTCATCAAAACGTTCTGAAGGCCACACCTGTCTGTTGTCACAACCATGCTCATTGTGACAGCTGACACATGGGAAGTAACGACCACAGCAGTAAAACTTGATCGCGATAATATCTAGTTCGCTGTGGTAATGGACACATCTTGTCTCAGAATCAGTTACTGCACCGTATACTTTACGACCGTGAATAAATTGTGTCGAATTCATTTTTTCACCTCTTAATCTTTAGCTTATCATATGAAGAATTCAGGTTCTCCATTTATTTAAAAAGGTGATATGATAGCGTTAACAAAAATTCAGAAGGTGATCTTATGCTTGTACTCGCAATGCTTGAAAGACTTGGAATTATCGTAACAGTTGCTTTCCTGCTGACGAGACTGCCCTTTTTCAGAAGACTCTTTGACGCACAGCTGCAAATTAACTTCAGGCAGCGGCTGATTTTAGTTATTGTATTCGGCTGCTTTGGGATTATTGGAACGTATACAGGTATTGTTGTGAACCCCATTGATGATTCAATGAACAGGTGGACAACAGTATTAAATGAAGATGAAGCGTTGGCAAACTCAAGGGTACTTGGTGTTGTCGTAGCAGGTCTGCTTGGCGGCTGGAGAATCGGTGTGGGTGCAGGTCTTATTGCAGGTGCTCACCGCTTTTTCCTGGGTGGTTTTACAGGCTTTGCATGTGGTCTTGCAACAATAGTCGCAGGTGCAATTGCCGGCATTATTTCTAAGAAACAGAAGAAAAACAGGATTGTCACTCCGCAGGTTGCATTTATTGTAGGGGCATCTGCAGAAGCAGTGCAGATGTTAATCATTCTTGGAATTGCGCGTCCGTTTGATCTGGCACTGGCACTTGTACAGGATATTGGTCTGCCGATGATTATTGCAAATGGAATCGGAACAGCATTATTTATACTCATTATACGCAGTGTCGTTCAGGAGGAAGAGCGGATGGGAGCTGTCCAGTCTCAAAAGGCGCTTAGAATCGCGAACCTGACGCTGACACATATGCGAAAAGGGTTAACGCCTGTTTCAGCTGGAGAAGTGTGCGCTATTCTGTATGAGGAAATTCCATCTTTAGCTGTTGCAATTACGGACCGGAATAAAATTCTTTCCCATATTGGCAAGGGGCTTGATCACCATGGCACAGGGGAAGAGATCCGGACAGAAGCAACGAAATATGTGATTGAATCCGGTCAGGGGGTAACCGTTGGAAAAGAATCTATTCAGTGTGATAATCCGGATTGTATGCTTCAGGCAGCTGTCATTGCGCCGCTGAAAAGAAAAGATCAGACAATCGGAACACTGAAGGTCTATTTTTCTTCAGAGCGAATGATCTCGCCAATTATGCTTGAACTGATTAGGGGTTTATCGACATTACTCAGCCACCAGCTTGAAATTGCAGACGGTGAAAAGCACAAAGAACTTGCCAGGGAATCAGAAATTAAAATGCTGCAGGCACAGGTCAGCCCGCATTTCTTATTCAATGCGCTCAATACAATCGTCTCTTTGATCAGAACGAACCCTGACCATGCGAGAAAGCTGTTAATTTCTCTTTCAGCATTTTTCAGGCAGAATTTGGCGGGTACAACGCGCCAGGTGTCAACGCTGAGTGAAGAGGTTGAGCATGTGAAATCATATTTATCCATTGAAGAAGCGAGGTTTTATGACCGGCTTGATGTCTATTATGATATTGAAGATGAAGCACTGTTAGCGGCAGTGCCGCCACTCACACTTCAGCCGCTCGTTGAAAATGCTGTTAAGCACGGGTTGAAGGGGAAAAGTGAAGACGGTAAATTAACTGTCAGAGCAAATAAAGAAGAAAACCGTATTAAAATAGAGGTTGAAGATAACGGTGAAGGAATTGAATCAGCCAGAATTACTTCTCTCCTTGAAAGTCCGGTTGCATCAGAAAAAGGAACAGGGATCGGCCTGTATAATCTGAATGAACGCCTGGTTAAAATGATAGATGAAAAATCCAGGCTGTCGATTCAATCAGAGAAAGGGAAAGGCACAGTAATAAGCTTTTCAGTCCCATGCCCGAATGCGAAGCGTCTGGAAGAGGTGATGTAACAATGGAAATACGTGCAGTGATTATTGATGATGAGCCGCTTAGCAGACAGGAACTACTTCACCTTTTATCAGAGCACCCTGATATTCAAGTGATCGGGGAGGCGCCGTCTGCTGAAAAAGCAATGGAGATCATTCTGACAAAAGAGCCGGACGTATTGTTTCTGGATATTGAAATGACCGGTATGAATGGCGTCGAGCTTGCAGAAACGCTTCAGAATATGAAAAAACCGCCGGCGATTATATTTGCAACAGCCTATCAGGATTATGCCGTAAAAGCTTTTCGTGTTGAAGCGGTGGATTATCTGTTAAAACCATTTGACGAAAAGCAGCTGGTGCAGGCTGTCAATCGTCTGAAGATAAGGTTGAAGCCGGCTGAAGTAAAACCACCGTCTACAGGAAGACTGGCTGTTCAGAGCGAAGACCGGATTATTTATCTGGAGCCGGATGAACTTTTATACGTTTACAGAGAAGGGCGGGATACGTTTTTAGTCAGTGAAAAAGGAACGTATCCGACTAAATTGTCGCTCAAAGAACTAGAGCAGAAACTGAAACATTACTCATTTTTCAGGGTTCATAAAGGCTATCTTGTGAATATCAAAAAAGTCGAAGAGCTCGTATCATGGAGTACCAATGTATTTGAATTGAAAGTAAGAAATAGCCAAAAACTGATTCCAGTCAGTAGAAATTATGTAAAAGAGTTACGGGAAACGCTTGAACTGTGAAGATTCTCTTCATACAGTTCAGGCGTTTATTTTTACTTTTCAACCTGAATAAATGTCACGTTAACCGATTCTTGTCCAAAAAATGAACGGAGGCGATAAAATGTAAGCGGATACAAAAAAGATGAGGGGGAAACATAAATGGTTACATTTCTCGTCGCAATTGCCATTTTAATTGTTGGGTATTTTACGTACGGAAAGTTTGTAGAAAAAGTATTCGGGGTGAAAGAAGAACGGATGACACCAGCATATGCAAATGCTGATGGTGTGGATTACGTGCCGATGGATACAAAGAGAAATTCAATGATTCAATTACTGAATATTGCAGGAGTTGGGCCAATCTTTGGACCGATCATGGGGGCGCTTTACGGACCTGTTGCATTTTTATGGATTGTATTCGGCTGTATTTTCGCCGGAGCGGTTCATGATTATTTAACAGGGATGATCTCGATCAGAAACAAAGGTGCTCACCTGCCTGAACTTGCGGGTAAATTTTTAGGAAAAGCTTTCAGACATGTAGTAAATGCATTTTCAATCCTTTTACTGGTGCTTGTCGGAACTGTATTTGTGACGGCACCGGCAGCATTAATTGCAGACATTTCACCAGCCTGGATTACAATGGGCGCAATTATCGTCTGCATCTTCCTGTATTATGTTGTCGCAACACTGCTTCCGGTTGATAAAATCATCGGACGCTTGTATCCGATCTTTGGCGCGCTGCTTTTGATCAGTGCGATTGGAATTGGTGGTGCACTGGTCGTTCAAGGGCATCCGATTCCTGAAATGACTTTTGAGAACATGCATCCGGCCGGACTGGCAGTATTTCCATTGTTATTTTTGACAATTTCATGCGGGGCACTGTCAGGCTTCCATGCAACACAGTCACCAATCATTTCAAGAACAACACAAAAAGAGGGTCAGGGAAGAAAAATCTTCTACGGCATGATGATTTTAGAGGGTATTATCGCAATGATCTGGGCAGCTGCCGGCATGGCGCTGTTTAACGGAGCAAACCTGAATGAAATTCTGGCTGCGGGCGGACCAGCTGCAGTTGTAAGAGAAGTTTCAATTACAACACTTGGTGCAATTGGCGGAACACTAGCCATTATCGGGGTTATCATCCTTCCAATTACATCAGGCGATACTGCATTCAGAAGTGCGCGTATGATTATTGCGGATTATATTAAAGTGGGTCAGAAGAAGATGTCCAACCGTCTATGGATTGCAGTACCGCTATTTGTGATTTCAACCGTACTGACACAGGTTGATTTCAATCTGTTGTGGAGATATTTCTCCTGGGCAAACCAGTCAACCGCGATGATTGCTTTATGGGTAGGTGCAATGTATCTGGCACTCCAGCGTAAAAATTTCTGGATTGCAGCGGTCCCTGCGGCATTTATCACAATGGCAACGTTCACTTATATTCTCAATGCAGAAATCGGATTCCAACTGCCGATTAGTGTTGCATATGTCGGAGCGGCTGTGATCACAGCCGGATCAATTGTGGCGTTTTTCTATACAGTACGTGCGCGTCTTGCGGCAAGCGATTCAGGACTGCGTCCGATTGTTGTGGATGAAGATCTGGATCAATCAGCCTAAAATAATGAAGGCGTTTCAGTGAATATATGAAAGGGTCCTCAACCCAGAGCGGTGGCGAAGAACATTCGTTTTACGCTGCCCTGTGTTGAGGATCCTTTCGTTTTCAGGAACACTGTTTTTTCAGCTCATTTATTAAAGGGCATAAAGGCCAGCCTGAGAAATCAACAATTATTCTGATAAAACTCAATACAATTGAAAAAACCTTCTTTACGCACATTAGAAGGTTTTTTCATGCTTAAAATAGGCAATAACAGTAATATATGAGCATCTTATTCATTGTTTTAAATCTGAAAATTCTATATATTTAAAGAGTGAGCGGAAGGAGAGTCCAATGTCTGTAGCTGAATGGATTTTTATTGTCGTCAGTATTGCGTGGGTTGGGGAGTTTGTATTCTTCCGCAATCGGGGTACCGGTGAGGGAGACCCTTTGGAACAAAGATCTTTTTATTATATTCTGGCGAGTCTGATGGGGATGATCCTGCTTGCGCTGTTTCTTCAGGAGTTGAGAGGTACTGGTATCGGCGAAGTGCTGATATGGATTGGACTGACTTTTTTTGCGCTGGGTGTGTTTTTAAGATATTGGGGCATTTTGCACTTAAAGGCCCAATTCACCCGTCATGTTACGATCAGAGAAGGAGATCAGATTGTCAGTACAGGTCCCTATCGTAAACTGAGGCACCCGCTGTATACAGGTCTTTTTTTTATTGGAACAGGAATGACGCTTTTTTTCACAAGTGTCATTGCAACAATCCTGGGTATCATTGTTTTGGTATTCACTTTATTAATCCGGATTCGTTATGAAGAGAAGTTGCTCATATCAAAATTCGGACCGGAATATGAACAATGGATGAAGCACAGGTTCAGGCTGATTCCATTTATATACTGATTATAAGGGAGTGGAAGTATGAAAAAGAAAGCAATCGTAGTTGGAGCAGGACTGGCAGGAATGTCAGCAGCAATTCGCCTTTCAGGTGACGGATATGATGTGAAAATCATTGAAAAAAACAGTAATGTAGGCGGCAAATTAAATAAACGTGAAGGAAAAGGTTTCAGCTTTGATACGGGTCCTTCAATTTTAACGATGCCCTGGGTACTAGAACAACTGTTCACAAGTGTCCATAGAAGAGTTGAAGATTACATAACAATTCAAAGAGTGGAGCCTCAATGGCGTACTTTCTTTGAAGATGGGACAAAAATTGATGTCACAAGCGATCTGCCTGACATGCTTGAAGAAATGAAAAAAGTATCCGGCGACTCATCTGCAAAACTGACTGAGCTCATCCACTATGCTGAGAATATGTACGAGCTATGTATGAAGAGTTTTTATAAATACAGCCTTGCTGATCTGAAGGATTTGAAACAGCATCATACTTTAAAAGAGCTTATGGCAATGGACCCATTGAGTACAGTAGCAGACGGTACAAAAAAGCGTCTCAATAACAAATACCTTGAGCAAATGTTTAATTTCTTTGTCATGTATGTGGGCTCAAACCCTTATCAGGCACCAGCCATTTTAAATCAGCTGATCTATGTGCAGCTTGGACTTGGCATCCATTATGTAAAAGGCGGCATGTATAACATCGCTGAGGGAATGAAAAAACTGCTTGGTGAACTGCGTGTGGATATTCAGTTAAACTCACCTGTAGACCACCTGGTAATCGAGGGCAAGGAAGTGAAAGGAGTTCGTACTGCAGATGGTACGCTGCATGAAGCAGATATTGTCGTATCAAACCTGGAAGCTATTCCTGTATACCGTAACCTTGTCCCGCATAAAGAAGGTCAAAAAGAAGCGAAGAAATTAAATAAAAAGTTCATGCCGAGTGTGTCAGGACTCGTATTATTGCTTGGTGTAGACAGACAGTTCGATGATCTGAAGCATCACAACTTCTTCTTCTCGGAAAATCCGGAGAAAGAATTCAGTGATATTTTTGATAAAGGCATTCCATCTGATGACCCGACCGTATACATCGGAATCTCTGCCCGATCTGATGAAACACAGGCTCCTAAAGGAAAGGACAACCTGTTTGTACTGACTCATGTGCCTCCTTTAAAAGAAGGAGAGCAGGGTAAGTACGACTGGGCTGAGTATCGTGAGCTCGTGTTAGACAAACTCGAGCGAAATGGCATGAAAGGGCTGAGAGATTCGATTGAATTCGAATATCGCTTCACGCCTGAAGATCTTGAAGAGTTGTATGGACCTAACGGGGGCTCAATTTATGGAGTAGCTTCTGATAAGAAAAAGAACAGTGGATTTAAGATACCTGCAAAAAGTGAGCTGTATGAAAACCTTTATTTCGTAGGTGGCTCAACTCATCCCGGCGGCGGAGTGCCAATGGTGACGCTCTCAGGTCAGCTGACAGCAGATCTGATTAAGGAACATGAAACACAAAAACAAATGTCTTGATGTAACATGTAATAGTGAGCTGTTTGTAACGTCAGTGAAGGATGATGTTACGAACAGCTTTTTTATATGCTTGGAGAAGTATATACATGAATGAAAAATATGTTTAAAAAGCGCTTTAAAAAACAGGAATTTCCATCTTTCTAGAGAATGTAATGGTAAACAGGGCTGGAGGATGTATACGTATGAAATTAAAGAAATCTGCAAAAATCGGACTAGCGATTATCTCTCTTTCAGCAGCTGCACTGATTACCGTGAATGCAATGATTTCAATCCCTTCATTTGATCATGAAGACGCATCTTCATATTTAGAAAAAGAAGTGGCAGAGGTTAATCGGCAGGGAGTTGTAACTGACGCTTTTAAAGTGTTCGGAGGAAATGATGAAGAGTTGTATATCTGGTACTCTTTTGAAGAGTTTCTGGTAGAGAAAAATGATCACGGCACGTCTGGATCTCTCGCTGTGAAACTATTCATGGAGAATGGAAAAGTAATCGGTCATGAACTGCCGGCAGAAGGAGAACTGTATACTGACAGCATGAAAAAGTTATTTCCATGGCATGTCAGGTGGCGAATGCCGAATGGGGATGTACCTTCTTCCATAGAGCGCGAGATTGATATTCAACAAAGCGCGATCATTGCTGAGCTGGAAGAAAGTGAGGATGACTGACAAGAGACTGACAAAAAAACTGCCAGGGACTATTCCCTGGCAGTTTGATCACTATTTACCTTCACGTTCTTTTTTTTCGGCTTTCATTTGTTTTGCTGTCTTCAGTTTTGGTCGCGGAAACTCTTTTCTGAGCAAGTTAAATAATGTAAACACCATAAAGATCAAAATGATCGTAAATGGCAGAGCTGAGACGAGTGAAGCTGTCTGCAGACCTTCCAGGCCACTCGCAACAAGCAGTACAGCAGCGATAGAACCGAGCAGCACACCCCATACGATGCGGATGACTAACGGTGGGTTTAATCCGCCGCTTGTTGTCATACTGCTGATAATGTAAGTGGCTGAGTCTGCTGAAGTGATCAGGAATGTCAGAATCAGCAGAATCGAAAGCACTGATAATACAGTTGATAACGGTAATTGATCAAATGTTGCGAACAACGCACTCGTTACATCGTTATTAACAGCTTCGGCAATAGAAGTCCCCTGGAATAAATCAAGGTGTAGTGCAGTACCGCCGAAAACGGCAATCCACAAAATTGCAATCACCGGGGGAACAACCAGTACACCCACAACGAATTCACGGATTGTACGTCCTCTGGATACACGTGCAATAAATGCACCGACAAATGGTGACCAGGCAATCGCCCATGCCCAATAGAAAATCGTCCAGTCGCGAACCCATGTGCCTTCTACGTATGGCTGAAGACGCAGACTGTATCGGACAAAGTTTGTAATGTAATCTCCAAGTCCAAGTACGAATGTTTCCAAAATAAAGACTGTTGGTCCAACAAAGAATACGAATATCATTAGTACTAGTGCTGCGCCAAGGTTGATATTACTCAGCCATTTGATCCCTTTATCAATTCCGGTTGTCGTTGATATGAGAAACAACGCAGTAAGCACCAATGTGATCATGACCTGTACAAAGGCGTTATTTGGAATATTAAGTACACTGTTCAGACCACCATTGATCTGCAGTATTCCGAGTCCAAGTGATGTTGCAACACCCATCACTGTTGCGATCACTGCCAGGATATCAATTGTCTGATTAAGAGGCTGCTTCATTTTTCCTTCTTTAATAATTGGTGACAGACTCGTGGAAATTAAGCCATTTGTTTTTCTGCGGAACTGGAAGTAAGCAATAATCAAGCCGACAATGGCAAACACTGACCACTGACTGACACCCCAGTGGAAGAAAGAATAGGCCATGGCAAGTCTTGCACCTTCCTGAGTTAGTGGCTCAGTTCCGGCTTCAGGAGATGCGTAGAAATGGCTCATCGGTTCTGCGATACCCCAAAATACAAGACTTACACCGAATCCTGCTGAGAATAACATCCCGATCCAGGTGAAAACCGGATATTCGGGGCGTTCTTCATCCCCACCAAGTCTTACACGTCCATATCTGCTTAAAGCGATAAATATTAAAAATAATACAAAGAAGAATACGGCTAGCAGATAAAGCCATCCAAATGATTGGGTTGTGAATCCGAACGCAGCATTCGCACCCGAGGCGAACTGGTTGGGTAAGAATGCTCCAATCAGCACAAGCGTAGCAATGATTGCAGCAGATATGTAAAATACCCTGCCGAGCGGTTTTTTCTCTTCTTTCATAATGTCTCCTTTCCAAATCCCTAGTTATTTGATCCGTCTTAGTGCTTAATTCCCTATATGTAAAATGACTAAACGGATTATACGTAAGTTAACATACTAAGTTTTAGTACGAAAGGGGTGGAGTGACAGCTATTTGCTATATGAAGAGGGGAGATTGTTGAACCACTTTGAAGTTGCAGATGGTGATTTTAAATGAACGATCCGCTCTATAGAAGAACGGCTTAGCTTTTCAATCACTTGAGGCGCTTGCCGGTCATTATAAAAGTAAATCCATTTTAAGAAGTCCAGATCTATTTTTTCTTTACAGCCTTCCGTCATGTCCGGACGGCTTTTTCCGTGATACATCAGCCTGCGTTTAACTGCCCGCAGCAAACAGGTCCATCTTGAGTAGTGAAGAAATATAACAGTGTCACATCTTTGCAATCTACTATCTAATGTACCGCCAAAGTTGCCATCCATAATCCATTCATCCGCTGCCATCAGATGCTCTATCTCCGCCCGGAATATATCTCTGTCTGTGGGAGTCCAGCCGGGTTTCCAGAAAATTGTATCAAGGTGGTAGACAGGGATTGAAAGTTTCTCGCCAAGCTGTTTTGAAAGGGTTGATTTGCCAGCTCCGCCTGAACCAATGATCAAAATTCTTTTCATTTTTAGAACCTCCATATCAAAAATAGTTGATGCGTAAAAGTACTATCATTTGTTTCTGCACAGCTGGTGATTGAAGCGTAAGGGGGCGACTCCTGCGGAAAAACGATCGGGAAAGACCCCGCAGGGCAATGGTTTTCTGCCCGAGGAGGCTTGAGCGTTCGTCCGCGGAAAGCGTCCCCCTGAAGTGTAAATCAACAGCCAACTTAATATAGCAAGAATTGTTTTCAAAAAAACCGCTAGTCAATCATAGCGCTTTCAATTATAATGAACAAGAAGTATTTGGAAAGGGAGTGATGTATGATGAGAAGCCAAAAAATCATTGTCTCAATTGTACACAACCCGTTTGCCCACTTAGAGGCTTCCAATTAAGGAATAGGATCTTTCTGGTTAAATATCAGAAGTCCGCGGGTTTGTGTACACTCACAAATCAGCGGACTTTTTTATTTGAAAAACAGGAGGAAACAATATTGACTACATTAACGAAATTAGGATGGAACGAAGACTGGCAAAAGAAAGCAGGATCATCAGCATACACACCTGCAAGAATCATCACTGAGTACAAAAACCTTTATAAAATACAAACAGATTCCACAATATATTTAGCTGAAGTAACCGGGAAATTCCGTCACCAGTCGCAGGTAAGGGAAGATTATCCTGCAGTCGGGGACTGGGTGATGGTCTCGCTTCCTGATGGTGAAGGGCATGCAATGATTCATGAAGTGCTTGAAAGGAAATCGAAATTTTCAAGAAAAGCAGCCGGGGAACTGACAAATGAACAAATCGTTGCTGCAAATATCGATACAGCTTTTCTCGTGATGTCTTTAAATCATGATTTTAATCTGAGGAGGATGGAAAGATATTTAATTGCAGCGTGGGAGAGCGGGGCAAATCCTGTAATTGTTCTTTCAAAAGCGGATCTTTGCGAAAATAGTGATAAAAAAGCAGGGGAAGCAAGTGCTGCAGCGATGGGCGTTCCGGTACTAGTGACAAGCGCTTATGAAGGTACTGGTCTAGAAACATTAAAAACTTACATTGATGAGGGCATGACAGTCGCTGTCATGGGCTCATCAGGTGTCGGGAAGTCGTCTATCATCAATGCACTGATTGGCGAAGAAAAGATGCTGGTCAATGATATTCGTGAAGATGACAGTAAAGGAAAGCATACAACTACACACAGGGAGCTGATCATGCTGCCTGAAAAAGGTGTCATCATCGATACGCCGGGAATGAGAGAGCTGCAGCTGTGGGAATCAGACAGCGGCTTGTCACAGGGCTTTCAGGATATTGAGGCACTGGCTGGATCATGTCAGTTCAGAGACTGCAGCCACGAAACAGAGCCGGGCTGTGCAATTCAGCAGGCAATTGAAGACGGGGAGCTGGAACAGGATCGCTACGACAGTTATGTGAAGCTGCAGAAGGAACTTGCTTATCTTGATAGAAAGTCAAATAAGCGCGAACAGATTTTGGAGAAGAAAAAGTGGAAAAAGATCTCCCAATATCAAAAACAGATTCATAAATAATCTTTTCAATTGGCGCCATTCATCTTTTCTGATGAGTGGCGCTTTTGCAGACCCATTCAATGAACGCGCTGAGTTCCGTGATATAATAAATGTGTTAAGTAAGTCCAAAGGAGGCGTGTCCGGATGAAGTCAATGTTTCAAAAAGCAATGGACGAGGAGTTTTCAAGATTACACCCATCTCTGCAAAAAAAGTATGCGTTGAACAGTACATCTGACTATAAAGTCATTACGAAAGGAACCATGCATGAAATTAAGGGCGGTTCCAGGCTGGTGCGGAAAGTATCTCATTTAGGTGTGAAAATGAACTTTGCTTTTCCTGAAAGAGGAGAAGAGATTCCTTTTTATATGGAGAACGCTGCATACAGAGACAGACATGGACGGGAAACGATGTCATGGAGAAGGAGTTTTACTTTTCCTGAAACGGTCCGCTGTTTCTACGATAAGATGAAAGAAGGGGAGCGCCCGAATTCAGTGGATAACTTCACTGATCAATGGGGCATTGCACGGCTGCCGCTTATGTTAAAAGCCACTCAGACAGGTGGCATGCTACTCACTTCACGTGACATGACGTTTCATATTGGAAAGAAATATATAAAGATTCCAAGGCTGCTCGGTGTCAGGGCGACTGTACTTGAAGAATATAATGATAAAACTGAGCTGATTGACGTTCATATTCATATTTACCAGCCTTTGTTTGGAACAATTTTATCCTATAAAGGGTCTGTTGAGATGTTGTTCCCATCTTTATCTGTAGGTACCGGAGAGTAGATGACGCTTTCCGGTTTTTTATTGAATATGGAATAGTTCAAATTACATGATTCCACGAACCACCGCGATGATTCTCTGAACCCCCCGGTTTATTCTCAGAACAGGACCTGTTATTCTTTGAACCATTCACTGTATTCTCCGAACATCAGCAACAATCCTACGAACCTCTGTTACTCTCGTCAACCACCCGCACCAAAAAGCACAAAAACCCGAAAAGCATGATCTGCTTTTCGGGTTTCATCAACCATGATTTATCTCGCACCTGCAGTTGCTGCAAGTGAAGTTGCGATTGGACCATTCCATTCACTCATACCTGGTGTTACACGGATCAGGTTCTCGCGTCCGTTTGATCTGATGTTGTCACATGCAGCCTGACTGCGTTTACCTGATTTACATAGTACATACACTGTTTCTTCTTCAGGCAGTGCTGCAATGTAGTTTTCAACCTGTGCAAGGGGAACAGAGTGAGCGCCAGGAATGTGTCCGCCTGCATACTCTTCAGGCTCACGCACATCAAGAATCACTGCCGGCTGTTCAGCAATAATTGCTTCAAGCTCTTCATTACTAATAGACTTCAGTTCTGTTTTTGGCACGTACTGCTTTTTTTCCACGCGTTTAATATAGTGTACCTGAACCTTGCCTTCTTCAGTTCCTGACAAGTATTCATTACCTGTAGATTTGCACCATGCCTTCATATCTGCAAGGGAACCCTGGTCAGTTGTTGTGATTTCAAGCACTTCACCTTCCTGTAGGTTCGCCATTGATTTCTTTGTACGTACGATTGGCATCGGACAAGCTAAGCCCTTTGCATCTAATTTGTGATCTGCATGCATAAAATGTAAACACTCCTCATTATAGTTGATTCATCCCGCCGCGAACGTTCGCAACGTTTTTAAATCCTTTTTTCTTTAAAATTTTTGCTGCCTGTGCACTGCGCATTCCACTTTGGCACAGCACAACTGTTTCTTTCTCAGGGTCCAGCATGGATGTCTGATTCGGCAGACTGCCAAGCGGTATATTGTCAAACCCTCTCATATTACGTGATTTGAATTCTCCAGGTGTTCTGACGTCAATCCACTGAGAATCCTTTGTTTTTTTCATATTCTTTAGTTCATCCGGGGAAATGGTGCGTACACCCTTCGCCGGCATCATGCGCCAGACGAAGAAGAGTACGACTGCACCAATTAAAATCCATTCCATTAAGCTGGCCCCTTTCTTAGTTGGTTACAACTTCTTTAGGACGGTTATTAGACCATGCGTTGAATCCGCCGTTCAGGTGTGTCACGTCATCAAATCCAAGTGACAGCATCACACTTGCAGCGATTGCAGAGCGTGCGCCTGACTGACAGTGAATTAATACCGGCTTGTTTTTATCAAGCTCTTTACCTGCGTCGCGAAGGTGTCCAAGCATTTTGTGCTCTGTTCCTTCTATGCGTCCGCTGTTCCATTCAGAATCATTACGCACGTCAATGACCTGATAATCAGTCTGATCCTTCTGCTTTGCAAACTCTTCAGTATCAACAGACTGATACGTTTCAGTTGCAACAGACTCGATCAGTGAAGGTTCAGCCAGCTTTACAACGTTATCTAAATGGATAGAACGCAGAATCTTCATTGCTTCTTCAGCCTGGTCTTTTTCAACAACAAGCGCAATTTTTTCATCGTAATCGACTAACCAGCCAGACCAGTTTGGCAGCATTTTTCCGAATGGAATGTTGATTGAACCGGGAACAAGTCCTTTTTCAGCTTCTTTAGACTGGCGTGTATCAATCAGAATGTTGCCATCCTGTTTGCTGAATTCAACTACGTCTTCAGCGTTTACGAACCACTCAACAGTTGGATCTTCAACGATTGCAGGTCCAAGCTTATTTACTTTTTTCATTTGAGCAAAATATTTAGGTGCTTCCGGCTGATCTTTCAATAGCTCATCAATAAATTTCTGTTCATCGTTTTCATTTAAAGCCCAGTTAAATTGCTTTTCATACCCTACAGTAGATTGAGGGACAGCACCAAGTGATTTGCCACATGCACTTCCTGCACCGTGACCCGGCCATACCATCATGTGATCAGGCAGATCTTTGAAACGCTGAAGTGATTTGAACATTGATTTTGCACCGGTTTCAGCAGTACCTGCAGCACCTGCAGCTTTTTCAAGTAAGTCAGGGCGTCCGATATCACCAACAAAGACAAAGTCTCCTGTAAAGATACCCATTGGCTTATCAGCACCGCCGCCAAGGTCAGTTAAGACGAATGAGATACTCTCAGGGGTATGACCTGGTGTGTGCATGACTTCAAATTTGATATTTCCAATCTTAAATTCGTCACCATCTGTAAGCGGCTGAACATTTAAGTTGTCAGTGTATTGATATTTCCAGTCATTATCGCCTTCATCTGAAAGGTATAGTTTTACACCATGCTTCTCAGCAAGCTGGCGGGCACCTGATACAAAGTCAGCGTGGATATGAGTTTCAGTCGCAGCCGATACATTCAACCCTTCTTTTTTTGCATCTGCCAGAATTGGCTCAACGTCGCGTGGGGGATCTACAAGAATGGCCTCTCCAGTACGCTGACATCCAACTAAATATGAATATTGTGCAAGTTTATCGTCAAAATAAGAACGGAATAACATTGTTTAACTCCTCCTAGTTCGTTTCACAGAGATTTTGTTAATACCCTGTGGGGTATATTTGTATTAAAACATCTCCTGAAAATAAATGCAACCCCGGAGCTCAAAAAATTTCGGTATTTACAATTTACCCGAATCAACGTACAATCATGCTTATGACATAAATCCGATAAGAATAGGTGGTTTTAATATGAAGAAAACTTTAGCAGCATCAATACTATTAACAGGGGTACTTGCAGGTTGCGGTTCATCTGAAGAAGAAAGCAATAATACGTCAAGTGAGGACCAGAATCTTCTTGAATCAATTCAGGAAGAAGGCGTCATCGCAGTTGGAACGGAAGGAACGTATGCACCATTTACATTCCATGATGACTCTGATGCCCTCACAGGTTATGACGTAGAAGTAATGAACGAAGTAGCAGAACGTATGGGTGTGGAAGTGGAGTATAACGAAACACAATGGGACTCCATGTTTGAAGGACTAAACTCAGAGCGTTTTGATGTGATTGCGAATCAGGTTGGGATTAATGATGAGCGTCTTGAAACGTATGATTTCTCACATCCATATACACTTTCATCTGCAGTAGTCGTAGTGCCTGAAGAAAACAGTGATGTATCTTCATTTGAAGATATCGAAGGAAAGCAGTCAGCACAGTCGTTAACAAGTAACTACGCTGATATCGCAACTGAATATGGTGCTGAGCTTGTACAGGTTGAAGGACTTGCACAGGCAATTGAACTGATTAAAACAGGCCGTGCAGAAGTAACGGTCAATGATAAGCTTGCCATTCTGGACTTCGAACAGCAGCAGCCAAATGCAGGAATTAAAATTGCTGCCGAAGAAAGTGACGTTTCAGAAAGTGCATTCATGTTCCGTCAGGGAAATGAAGAACTGGTTGAAGAATTTAATAAGCATTTAGAAGAGATGCAGGAAGACGGTACACTGACTGAAATCTCAGAGAAATGGTTTGGCGAAGATGTTTCTCAGTAATTTTATACTAGGAGCAGCGGATCCATTAGTTGACTGGGAGCTGTTTTGGTCTTCAATTGGACCGATGGTGGGAGGCGGAATCAAAAATACGATTCCGCTTACTCTTTTTGCTTTTACATTTGGCTTGATCCTTGCGCTTTTGACAGCACTTGCACGCCTCTCGGGTAATAAAATCCTTTCAGGCATTGCAAGAGTATATGTATCAGCAATCCGGGGAACGCCGCTGCTTGTTCAGTTGTTTATCGTATTTTATGGTCTTCCGGATCTGGGAATTACGCTCGAACCGTTTCCGAGTGCAGTCATTGCATTTTCGTTGAATGTAGGTGCGTACGCTTCTGAAATCCTGCGTGCATCTATTCTTTCAGTTCCAAAAGGACAATGGGAGGCGGGGTATACGATTGGGATGACTTATCCTCAAACGCTGCGCCGCATTATCATACCGCAGGCAACAAGGGTGTCTATTCCGCCGTTATCAAATTCCTTTATCAGCCTGGTAAAGGATACATCACTTGCTTCTCAAATATTAGTGATAGAACTGTTCAGAAAGTCGCAGGAAATTGCCGCAAGGACTTACGATTTTCTTCAGTTATATATTACAGCTGCAATTCTGTACTGGATTGTCTGCTTTGTCCTGTCACTTGTTCAGGGCAGGATTGAGAAAAAGCTGGATCGCTATGTCGCAAAATAAGGAGTTGATCAGATGCAGATTCAGGTGAAAAATCTTCATAAATCTTTTGGCGATCTTGACGTGCTTCGGGGCATTGATCTAGACGTGCCAAAAGGAAGTGTCGTCGCAATTATCGGTCCATCCGGTTCCGGCAAAACAACTTTTTTACGGTGTTTAAATGCACTTGAAATGCCAAATCAGGGGCTGTATCAATTCTCTGATGGTTTCAAGCTGGATTTTTCCAAACAGCCAAAAAAGAATGAAATCCTGAAGCTTCGCCGAAAATCCGGTATGGTCTTTCAGTCATACAACCTTTTTCCACATAAAACAGCACTTGAAAACGTCATGGAAGGTCCTGTGATTGTACAGGGTCTGAAAAAAGAAGAAGTGCGTGAAAAAGCAGTCTTTCTGCTGGAAAAAGTGGGTCTCGGGGAGAAGATGCACCTTCATCCGCATCAACTCTCCGGCGGACAACAGCAGCGTGTAGGCATAGCACGCGCCCTGGCGATTCAGCCGGAGCTGATGTTATTTGATGAGCCGACTTCAGCACTTGACCCTGAACTGGTGGGCGAAGTGCTAAGCGTTATGAGAGAACTCGCCAAAGAAGGACAGACCATGGTCGTTGTGACACATGAGCTGAAGTTTGCTGAAGAAGTTGCCGATCATGTCATGTTTATCGACGGCGGTGTCGTAGTAGAACAAGGGCCGCCAAAAGAAATACTGAAAGCACCAAAAGAAGCGAGAACGAAGCAGTTTCTTGACCGGGTGCTGAATCCATCATAATTTTTATTGTTCCCCGCAGCTTGTGATGGCTGCGGGGAATTTTCTACGGATGGGGATAGGTCAAATTACACTATTCTATGAACCAACGTGATTTTTCTCCGAACCACCCGAGTTATTCTCCGAACAGGGCATGTTATTCTCCGAACATCACGTGTAATTCCACGAACTCCGCTCGAAATTTCACGAACCAGCAAATGCACTGCACCGCCCGGACCACCAAAATCCTAAAAACCAATTGCTTTATCCACCGAATTTTGTGACAATATTACAATCTAACTGAACTGGAGCTGACGATATGCCATCTGCAATCTTTTTCGATCTTGATGATACACTTTTATGGGATAAAAAGAGCATTGAAACCGCGCTTGAAAAAACAGTGAAGGATGCTGAAGATTTATATGGGGCAAACCCGGATGAACTGCTTGCTGAAGTAAAAAAAGCAGCACCGCAGCTTTATCAGAAGTATTCGTTTTACGATTTCACAAAAATGATTGGCATTAATCCATTTGAAGGACTGTGGGGAAGTTTCGGAGACCCGATCCATCATCAATTCAGGGAAATGGGAGCAGAGATTGAACAATTTCAAAACAGCGTGTGGGAGACAGCTTTACGCTCATGTGGTATTGATCAATCAGGCAACGTGCTGAGGAAGTGTTTCATTGCACACAGAAAAAATTCTCCATTTTTATATGAAGAAACGCTTGATGTATTAAAGGAATTGAAAGGTAGAGGAATTAAACTTTCCATTATTACAAACGGCGCTCCTTCACTTCAGCTGGAAAAACTGCGTATTACACCTGAGTTGGTTTCTTACTTTGATCACATTGTGATATCAGGGAACATAGGAGAAGGAAAGCCGGGTCAGGCAATCTTTGAGCATGCCCTGAGAGTAACGAATCAATCTGCACAAGACGTATGGATGGTTGGAGACAATTTGAAAACAGATATTCTCGGAGCAAATAGAATGGGTATACATAGTGTCTGGATTCAGCATGACGCGTCAGTTGTGCCGGGGAAAGGTGAAGGTTCACCTGATCAGACTGTTAGCCGTTTGAAAGAAATATTAAATCTGCTATAAAAGTTGAAACCTTTATGTGTAAGATTTCGTAAAGAAGGGGATAAGGAAATCATACATATTACATTACTGGGAGGTAATCAGATGAAAAGAACAGCAGAAGGTGTATTGACGATTATTGGTATCGTCGTCAATATTTTAATGATGATCGGTGTATTTATTATGAGTGCATTATTTAACGATCCGGCCATGCAGGAGGAAATTGAGAGGGAATTTCAAAATGACCCGGCTTTGGCTGATGCAGGGATAGACCCTTCGGTGATAGCAGGCTGGTTTGAAAACCTGGGCGTATTCTTTAATGTAGTCGTTATTATCAGTACAATTTTAAGCTTAATCTCATTATTCGCAATGAAACGCAACAAAAAACCAAAGCTTGCAGGCGGATTACTCATTGCAAGTGCACTGGTTGTAGGATTGGGTACGCTTCTCTTAGGATGGCTGCCGGCACTCTTATTCCTGATTGCAGGTATCATGTGCTTCGCGCGCAAGCCGAAAGTAGTAGAAGATCCTTATACGCATTCAGATGATGAGATGAGACCTTTATAATCACAAAACGCGCTGTTCCCGAGTGAGGAACAGCGCGTTTTTCCTTATTCTTTAATCAGACAGCAAGTCCGGCAATTTTTCTTACCGGGCAGCATGTATTTATAACAGCACGTACTGCGAACACGTGCATCCTCAAGTTCCCGCTTCGCTTTGAATGCATCCAGATGTGAGAATGGATTAAGTTCATCCTCTCCAAAGAAATCCTCAGTGACAATCTGCTGCCAATGAGCGTCCCAGTCACGCTGCTCGAGTCCTTGTAACTCAGGTGCCAGGCTTTTATAAAACCATCTCAAATAAATAAAGAAGTTTTCCCAAAGCACAATCTGCTTTACTTTCCCGGCTTTTTCAACTGACAGGATCAATGGTTTGACCCAATCGAAGTACAGTTTGCGCAGTAATTCATCCCATTCAAGATCCTCTTCGTAAGAACGTATCCCGCTCAAGTGTACACCGATTTGAAAAGGAGCATCCTGATCGTGCACGAGCTTGACATCAGAAGAAGCCAGGTCCCAATTTTCACCGCTTTTATAATGTGCAAGCAGTACACTGACGAGTGTAAAGGCTGTTCGCTTCATTGAAAGTGAACCGGCCACCATCAGCTTTGGTGCTTCCTGAAGCTGCTGGATGTACGCAATGTCATCTGCAGCGGTATCAGGATCGGACCATTCTGAAAGGTTCCATTCCGTACCCAGTTCAGTTTCACTGAATCTGACAGGGAAAGCGTCTTCTATATATGAAAAAAGTTCATTTTGTTTCACTATTTTTTGCCCCTTTCCTTAAATAATAGATAGATAAAGTAAGGTGCACCTATAGCTGCTGTGAAAACACCTGCTGGTATTTCGAGCGGTGCAGCAATCAAACGGCCCATTAAGTCAGCCAGCATGACAAGTCCTGCACCGATTAGAGCTGACATCGGGATAAGAGAGCCGAAGGATGAACCAATCAGTTTCCTAGCAAGGTGAGGTGCCATGAGCCCTACAAAGCCGATACCGCCTGCAAATGCGACAGAGCCGCCTACGAGTCCAGTGCTGATCAAAAGGATCAATATACGCTGTTTTGACACGATTGAGCCCATAGAGGTGCTGATGTCATCCCCCAGTTCGAGAAGATTCAGGTGACGTGCCATGAATAGTGCGGCCAATAATAGTACGCTGACCCATGGAAGCAGAATCCAGACCTGACTCCACGTCGAGCCATTTACTGAACCGGTAATCCATATATTTGCCTGACTTGCACGATAGATTGGTCCAATCAGCATCAGCATTGTCGTAACCGCATTGGCAAACAATGAAAGACCAATCCCGATCAGCACAAGCCGGATTGGAGAGAGACCATTTTTCCATGAGAAAACATAAACAAGTACGGCTGCAATGAAAGCACCGAGAAAAGCTGCTACCGGTAACCATTGTATCGATACAGACAGTGCCCCGTTCGAATCACTGAATAATACAAGAAACCCGACAACAAATACGCTGGCGCCACCTGAAATTCCGATGACATCGGGTGATGCGAGCGGATTTCTGACCATTCCCTGCAGCAATGCACCTGCTACTGCGAGTGCGATCCCGACCAGCAGTGAAATCAGCACACGCGGAAGTCTGAACTCTTTGATCACCAGCTCATTCAGCGGCTCACCTGCTCCAAAGAATACTTTGATAATATCCTGTGGCGGAACCCATACTTCCCCTAAGCCAAGACTGATGAGAAATGCACCAATTACGACAACCAATGCAATCAGCATACTGATCGTCGTACGTTTATCAATAAGAAAGGAAGGTCCTCTTTTACCAAGACGGACGGGTTTAAAACGACTCATTGTGAAGACCCCACCTTTCTAGCAATATATATAAAGATTGGTGTCCCGATGATTGCAGTCATGACACCTACAGGGATTTCCTGCGGCATAATGACATACCTTGCAGCGATATCAGCAGCGAGTAATAGAATTGCGCCGAGTAATGCAGACATCGGTAAAAGAGTTCTGTGATCGACGCCGATCCATTTTCTCGCCAGGTGGGGAATCATAATACCGATAAATCCGATCGGTCCGGCAACTGAAACTGCTCCGCCGGCAAGAAGGACAACGATCACACCGATCCATATTTTCAAAGGTCCCGTTTTGACACCAAGTCCATTTGCCACATCATCGCCCATTGCTAAAATGTTAAAGGATCTGGAGAATACCAGTGCAATGATAAAGCCGGCAGCCAGATATGGAAGGGCTGTCTGTAATAGCGCCAGGTCCCTGCCCTGAATAGATCCTGCAAGCCAGAACATCACTGATTCCAAAGCTGACTCATTCAATACGAGAAGACCTTGTGTCACTGAAGCGAAAAGAGCCGACAGTGCTGCGCCAGCCAATGTCAGCTGCAGTGGAGACAATCCTCTTTGATCCAGTGAACCTAATGCGAAAACAGCAGTAATTGCGACTGCTGCACCTATAAAAGCAAGGATTGCAAATGTATGGAGCGAACTGACATTTAAAATCGTGACGCCAATCACGACCGCAAGCCCCGCTCCTGCGTTCACACCGAATATACTGGGAGACGCCAGCGGGTTTTTCGTCAGTGTCTGCATCAGCACACCTGATACTGCGAGTGCTGCTCCGACTGCCGCTGCAATGAGTGCTCTGGGCACTCTGACACTCTGTATAATAAGATGGGCATTTGAACCGTCAAACGCTGTAAAGGACTGAATAATCTGCTGAAGTGAGGTTTGCTGATAACCAAACCGCACGCTGGCAAACAACAGCAGCAGCATCACGATAAATGCGCCTGAAATTGAGAATAGCGTAAAGAGTTTTGATGATTTCATGATGAAAGATCCTTCCTGACCACAAGTAGGTCTATTATAACGAAGAAACTGTTTAATGAAAATGGTTTTCATTTAGATGTTGACACAAAAGCCTTTGTTGATTATGCTTAAACAGTTAGTGAGAACCATTATCAATATAAGGTTAAGGGGCGTATACAATGAAGAAATTCAGTTTATTATTTTTAATGATGAGCGTAGCGGCACTTATTCTGGCTGCGTGCGGCGGTTCTTCAGATGAAGAGACGGCTGACTCGGGAGAAGAAACTGCTGAAGAAACATATACAGTAGAACATGCAATGGGAACGGCTGAAATTGAAGGAACACCTGAAAAAGTCGTAATCCTGACAAATGAAGGAACAGAAGCGCTATTATCAATGGATGTAACACCTGTTGGAGCAGTTCAATCGTGGACTGGCGACCCCTGGTATGATCATATTTCTGACCAGATGGATGGTGTAGAAGTAGTTGGAACTGAAAGTGAAGTGAACGTTGAAGCGATTGCTGCACTGGATCCGGATTTAATTATCGGAACGAAGCTTCGTCAGGAAGCAGTGTACGAGCAGCTTGAAGCAATTGCACCAACTGTCATGTCAGAAACATTAAAAGGTGACTGGCAGGAAAACTTTGAACTTTACGCTGAAGCGCTGAACAAGTCTGATGAAGGCGAACAGGTCATGGCTGATTTTGAAAGCCGTGTGGATGAGTTGAGCGGACAGCTTGAAGAAGGCGGGCATCTTGAAAAAGAAATTTCAATGGTGCGCTTCCTGGCAGGAGATACGCGTATTTATCATAAAGATTCATTCTCAGGCATCATTTTAGATCAGCTCGGCTTTGCCCGTCCACCTGAGCAGGATGTTGATGACTTCTCAGAAAACGGTGTTACGAAAGAGCGGGTAGAGGCAATGGAAGGTGACGTACTATTCTACTTCACATACGAAACAGGTGATGGAGAGGCTAATCAGAACGCTGAAGACTGGCTGAATGATCCATTGTTCCAAAACCTAGAGGTCGTTCAGCAAGGTAACATTCACGAAGTAAGCGATACAATCTGGAACACAGCAGGCGGCGTCCTTGCGGCAAATGCCATGCTTGATGACATCGAAGAATACTTCTTATCTGAATAATTCACAAACGCTCTGCTGCCGGCAGAGCGTTTTTTCTATGTGCACTGTGGGGACGGAGGTTAAAGTGTCATGAAATGACACTTTAACCTCCGTCCCCACAGTGTCGAAAACATCAATATGTTTTCAACTCCACCATTTGTGGAAATACTAATAACATGACCAAATGAAGGAGTGGAGTATTCATGAACCAGAAAGAGCTGAAAGATCATATTTTAAATGTATTGGAAAATAATAAAACCGGAACACTGGCAACGGTTAAAAATAATCGTCCGCACTCACGGTATATGACTTTTTATAACGAGGGATATATACTTCATACGCCAACGAGTATTGATACGCATAAAGCGGAAGAAGTAGAAGAAAATCCTTTTGTACACGTTCTTTTAGGATATGAAGGTGACGGTTATGCAGACTCTTATGTGGAAGTTGAGGGGACTGCTGTGATCCGCGATTCTAAGGAAATAAAAGATAAGCTTTGGAATGAACGCTTTTCCAACTGGTTTGATGGTAAGGATGATCCGAAATATGTAGTGCTGGAAATAGAACCGACATCTATTCGCCTGATGAATTCAGGAGAGGCACCACAATCACTTGATTTGGATAAGTAAAAAAACTCTAATCGTCGTATTTACGGCGGTTAGGGTTCTTTTTTTGTAAAAGAAGCATGATGATCACACCAAAGCTGATGGTAAATAAAATGCCAATACCAAACAGTACTTGAAAAATCCAATCTGCTGCAGTACCCATCTGAAAACCCTCCCATAATGTGAATTTCTCTTTCCATTCTATTATAATGAACTTAGATGAGAAAGAAGAATGGGGGCTAACAATGCATTGGGAACTGAAAGAATTTGAACAACTGACAGCAATTGAACTTCACGATATTTTGAAAGCGAGGGTTGATATCTTTGTTGTAGAGCAGTCATGTGCTTATCACGAAGTTGACGGAAATGATCCGGCTTCGTGGCATCTTCAGCTTAAAATTGACGGAAAGCTTGCCGCTTATGCAAGGTTGATGGAAGCAGGGACGAAATATGAGAAAGCTTCTATCGGAAGAGTCATTGTATTAGAAGAGTTCAGGAACCGTCAGCTTGGACGGAAACTTGTGCAGAAATCGATCGACATAATGAAAGGTCAATGGGGTACTAAGGAAATTATGCTTCAAGGTCAGACATATTTACGGAATTTCTACGCTTCGTTTGGATTTAAAGAAACGTCTGAAGAGTATTTAGAGGATGACATTCCGCATGTGGACATGCTTTTAACATTAGATCAGACAGAAAAGAGTGAAAGTAAATGAGTGGCAAAAAAAGTGTAATCGCAATTGTTGCGCTGGTCATTGTAATGATTATTCTAATATTTATATTAATGCTTAACTTTGATCCGGAACAATACGCTTCAGCAGAAATTTTACACACAGCTTATAGCTTAACAGAACAAAAGCTCCTGTCGGCATGACAGGAGCTTTTTGCTGGTTAAGTGCTAAGCCTTCTCAACAACTTTATAATTTTCATGTGAGACGACAGTGAAGTTTGTACCGTAATCTAATAGTAAAGCGTCCTCTTCTGAAATACTTACAATCACAGATCGTTCGAGAATCTTTGTCACTTCACCAGTGATATCAAAACCGTGACGGTTAAATTTAACTTTCTGTCCTACAATAGCCTGTGTCATATCAGCACCCCATATTCTTAAAAAATTAATTTGTAACGGACTGCAACCAATTATACATCAGATGAGCCAATTCTTTAAATACTACATGTATTTAATTGATGTATACCCCATTAGTACTTATGTATTCTACTATAAAACGCTTGAAATAGGGTGAAATTTCTGTAATTTTGCAAAAAAATCGCTTTCACTTACGATCGTGAGTACAGTCTGATAGAATAAACAATAGCTGATTTAAAGCGGAGGGCATTAATAAATGAAAAGTAATCGATCGTTTTGGTTCACAGCCGGCGCCAACATTATTATAATCCTGCTGATCACACTGGCAGTGACTTTGAATGTATATCCGGGCGGCTATGGCTATATTTATGAAGAAAACTCACAGGAAATGACGCTGGAGCGGGGCATGTTTGTGAAAGAAGATGTGACTGTTCAAGTGACGGACAATAATACACTGAGCTACGTGTTGTACCAGGAAGAAGTGAACAAGGCGATTCAGTCATGGGTGCTTGCGCTGACGCTTGGGATTTTTGCGGTGTATTTGCTACAGCGTGTGATCCCCGTCTATCAAAATAGAAAAGAAGAGGGATACAGGGTGAAAGATATTATGTATGCAGTCCTTCTGCTCATTTCTGTTGTGATGATGATCATGCTGTTGATTTCGCTGAGTGGAAGCATTCAATATCTGGATCAGGTATTTCAATCTGCTGTTCAATAAAAACTTTATATCTCCTGTAAGTTAGCCGCTGAAAAATGTAGAATTTTTCTATTGTAAGCAAAAGAAAAGAAGATGGTGCTCTCAGTTTTCTGAGCATCATCTTCTTTTTATACATTACATTAAATTTTGTAGAAACTTAGGTTCATTGTAGCGGAAGGCGTGGACTCCGGGACGATTAGCGGGAAGGCTGAGACCCCGCAACCGAAGGTGAGGAGGCCATATCGGACCACAAAACGGTCCACCGATCCGGAAAGCATACGCCTGGAGCGTAAATGAACCGGTCCCTTTTTTGAGACTTCTTCAGTGGCTTTACTTTTAAGAGGGAATTTTTTATAGAGAAGGAAATGAATTTTCTGAAAAATTATGATAGGATTAGACTATCTTTTATGACAGAGCAGGTGAATGAATGCGCAAAAAAAGAAGCAGGTCGTCAGGAGAAGGACCCATTAATCTTACTTTCACCATCATTTATATCGGTTACTGGTGGTTAATTCTCCAGGAGATCTTCCAGGGAGCGTCTCACTTTATTTACATAAGCATTGTTCCATTTATCGGGCTGATGTTTCTTCATTCTCTTGCATCCAAATGGGTCGAGAAACGCAAGGAAAAACAGCTGGTACTTAGCGTTGAAAAAAGCATTGCCCGGTACAAGGACCGGATTAAAACCGGCGCATAAAACTGCTGATGTGGCAGTTTGTATATGAAAAAAGCTGTCCACAAGTTGGACAGCTTTTTTTATCTGGATTTTACAAGCAGCTGAACTGCTTCATTAATATAATCTGCAGAATCTCCATCTTTTTCAGCGTTTCGTAAACACTCTTCAAGGTTTCGTGCGACAATTAAACCGATTGTGCGGTCCAGCGCAGTTCGTGTAGCTGAAAGCTGAGTGACCACATCTCTGCAGTCCTTGCCTTCTTCCATCATACGCAAAATACCTTTGATCTGACCTTCAGCACGTTTTAAGCGATTAATCTGCTGTTTATCGTATTCCATAGGATTAACTCCTTTAAATAAAATGTCTAACTAGTTATATCGTATAAGGCTACTCGGGATTTGTAAAGAAGTTAGCTGTATTACTTTTGTATCGTAAAGACATCTTCAAGTTTTTCTTCAATAAACTTGTGCGCATCGGTCACACCTTGATTGTAGACTGCCGGTGCAATTTCTTTCAGAAAAAAATCAAGGAGAAGAGTAGCTTTGAGTTGACCTATTTCTTCATCGTGTTCATTGGAAAAGTAGGTTTGAATGTGGGTTGTCATTTCCTGCTTGACATCACTGGTTAAAGAAAATGGATCTTTCATCATATCACTCCTGAAAGAAAAAAGATGCCGGGCATTCCGACATCTTTTTTCTATGATTTTTTCATGTAACGGTCCATGTCTTTTTTATGTTTTTCATCCCTTACGACGATCACCGCATGGATAAGGCCTGGAATATATCCGAGAATCGTCAATAGAATATTCAGCAGGAATGAACCAAATCTGCCGGTAAATAATACCGCTAGAGGCGGCAGAAATATTGCAAGAATATAAAGCATAACATCATCTACCCTTCGCATTCAGATAGTATGTTTATTCCCTTACTTTCTCTGATCTAAACGGAAGAGCGAGTACGTATGTGCTGTAGCGGCTGACTTCAATCATGTCTGATCTTGATATACTAAGCGGTTTACTGGATGCATGTATGCCATCCGAAAGTATATGCCAGGGTCCTTCGGATTCGAGATGAAACTTGACGGGAGTTCCATGTGCATTGTGTATGACAGTGAAACGCTCATAAGAACCTTCTTTGGCCATCAGGTCATATGCAATCAGTCTTTCGTCAGTTGGATGAAAGTGCATGCAGTCAATAATGTCTTGCTTTGTTCTCATTCTGAAAGCAGCGTGTGTCCGTCTGAGTTCAATTAAGCCTTTGACAAAATTGATCGTTTGATTGAACTCTTCACGTCGATGCCAATCGAGTTGATTGATCTCATCAGGGGAGCGGTAGCTGTTTTCAACACCGAACTTTGTTCTCATAAATTCCTGACCGGCATGCAGGAACGGAACACCCTGAGATAAAAGAATGATGGATGTTGCCAGACGATGCATTCTTTTATGATCACTCATTGAAGCATTTGGAGTTGTGAAGCACAATTTATCCCATAATGTGTGATTATCATGCGCTTCTGCATAATTAACCACCTGTTCGGGTGAAATAAAAGTCTTCCGGTCATAAGGAACCTTCATGCCTGCAGATACACCCTGAAGTAAGTGGTATCTCATTCCGAGGCTGCCATTTATAAAACCACTGTCCTGCTTCGAAAAAGTATTGCCTTTCAAATGGTCACGCAGTGCATCATTGAAGTGAGCAACTCCTGTCATTTGATCAGCCTGAAATTGGTTTGCTTTTAAATGGTCCGGCAGAGAGGTTTGTAAATCCCAGCCTTCACCAAGCATAATAATTGCAGGGTCAATGTCATTAAGCGCTTTTCTTGCAGCATTCATTGTTTCGACGTCATGAATACCCATCAAATCAAATCTGAACCCATCAATTTGATATTCAGTTGCCCAGTGAACAAGAGAATCAACAATGAAACGTCTCATCATTGCCCGTTCTGAAGCTGTGTCATTTCCTACTCCTGTACCATTTGAGAGTTTACCGCTGCGGGTGTAACGGAAATAATAGCCTGGCACGAGCTGATGAAATGGAGATCTGCTTACATCATAAACATGATTGTAGACGACATCCATAATCACGCTCATACCCCGATCGTGAATGGCCTGAATCAGTGTTTTCAGCTCTTTAATTCGCAAAGCCGGATTGTATGGATCAGTCGAATAGGAACCTTCGGGCGCATTGAAATGTTTTGGATCATAGCCCCAATTATATTGAGGCTGATCAAGCTTTGTTTCATCAACTGTCCAGTAATCATAGATAGGCAGCAGCTGGATATGGGTTACGCCGAGCTCTGATAAATAGTCGAGCCCTGTTGAAAATCCGTGTTCAGTGACAGTGCCTTCTTCAGCGAGCCCGAGATATTTGCCTTTGCTGAAACTGCCGCTGTCCTGGTGTATGGTTGCATCGCGAATATGCATTTCGTAAATGACAGCATCAACCGGTGATTCAAGTGTCCTTTTAAAAGGCTTCCATGAAACAGGGTTTGTATGCTGAAGGTCCACGACTGCACTGCGCAGTCCATTCACACTGACTGCCTTTGCATAAGGATCCTGCGTTTCACGCCATTCCTTCCCAATGCGGACGCGATATACATAGTGCGCACCTTCCCAATTACCGGGGAGGTCGATCTGCCATGCTCCGCGTTCAGCCTGTTGCATTTTGTACAAAAAAACCTCATCATTCATAAAAAGTTTAATTTCTGCCTGCTGTGCAGAAGGTGACCAGAAGCTGAAAAGTGTATGGTCAGGCGAATATTGAGCGCCTAAAAAACCATTGTATTCAAAAGTCTGATCAAATTTCTTTGTGCGCATGATATCACCGAAAGTAACATCACAATAACCGAAATGTGATATATTCACCTGATAATTTTTTGTTAAAGATAATCTATTCTTCGTTTTGATAATCAATCTATTAGCAAGGTCAGAGCCTGCATGGTCTTTTTCCACCCGGATGTTTTTGACTTCAGCCCCATCAAGCGACACATTCAAATTGTCGTGTTCCCAGTCAAATGAAAGGTTGGTCAGAACAGAGATCTCATCCCACTTATCAATTTTTGCACTGATAATACCTGGAAACACCATGACATCATTCAGGTTTTCATAAATACGCTCCATTCCCTGCATTAACCAGACTTCAGCCTGGCCTGAGCTGTCGAAAGAGGTAATGAACCTGTCATCAAAACGCTTACCGGCCCAGTCATTTTCAGCTGTGCTTTTTCGGATGATAAAACCCACACGCTTTATTTCCTCAGTACTCTGTATAGAAAAAACAGCCGTTTTACCATAACTGTCTTCGCCCGAAAACTCAGCCATTTGTCCGGCTTCGCCTTCAAGCCACACCCACAGATTCCATCCTTCATAGTCATTGTCGTAGCGATGGTAATGTAGTGTAACGGTCACTTCTTTTAGTAAAGGTGGCTGTTTTTCGTAAGACTCAATTCTAACCATGGCTATCAAACCCTTCTCTGTGGTGTGCTGTTCAAATATAATAAATATCTTATATGGTGCGTATTAATTTATATTATACGGCAGATTGATCATTGGGGCACTATTAGTTGATATATAAGTATGTTATGTATTCACTTTCTCCGCTAAAGGTCTGATTTTATACAATATGAGTGCGGAAAAGTGGCAACATTCTGATTATCGCTTAAAATAGAGGAAGAAGAAAATTTCGGTTGAGGGAGGAATTATGATGAAAGTATTGTACATTAATGCAAATCCAAGAACTAAAAAATCGGTTAGTGAAGAAATAGCGGATACATTTATAGAAGAATTAAAAAAAGCCGAAAATGGTGTAGAAGTTGAGTACGCTCATTTATATGAAATGGACTTGCAGGAAATCGATGAGGATGTACTGGGATCGTGGGGAAAGCATCGCACGGGTGAAGCTTTCACTGAGATTGAAAAAGAGAAAGTGAAAAAAATGGACGATGTACTGGATCAGTTTTTAGCTGCTGATTTATATGTGTTTATTACGCCATTCTGGAATTTGTTATTCCCGCCAAGAGTAAAAACTTATATTGATTCACTCTGTATTCCTGGCAAAACATTCCGCTATACGGCAAATGGACAGGAAGGTTTGATTGAAGGGAAGCGTGCTGTTCATATCGAATCAGTGGGCGGTGTTTATAAAGGTACCGGCCTGAACTTCTCAGAGGACTACCTGCGTGAAGTCATGCGTTTTCTCGGAATCAAAGAGTACGATTCAGTTGTCTGCGAAGGGATGAGCCAGTACCCTGATATGGCAGATAAAATTCTTGAAGAATCAAAGGCTGAAGCGAGAGAACTGGCTCAAAAGCTTGCAAGACTTGAGTAGTCAGTTAATCAGGTGTAAAAAACCTTATGACGAGCGGGATTCGGAAAACACTGCCTTTTAATGCGTACAACCCGGCAATGATTGCGAAAATAACCCATAATACTGTCAGAACTGAGTTAATAACAAAACCAATGCCAATAAAGTAGAAAAATCCTGCCGCGGCCTGATACAGAAAGTAGCTGACAGCAAAATTCAAATAAGCATAACCGTGCTCCCTGACGAAGGGGGCATCTTTTTTAATGAACCACAGAATGAGCGGTCCGACGATGAATGTAACTAGACTTGTAAAGTAAATCAGTGCGGCGACTAAGCGGTCTTCTGATGAATGCATGATCATGCTCCTTTCTGAAACTGCGTACTACATTATACGTATCAGACGTACATAAGTTTCAAAAAGGACCCCATCCAAAATAGGAAGAGGTCCTTTAATCAACTGCTTCTGCCAAGCAATACTGCTGCATAAAAGCCAGCTGCAGTCGTGATTGCACAAATGATGACGTTTCCGACTGCCAGTGATAAACCTGGATAGACGACGAATAAAGAGCCGAACACCAGTCCGATGATGAAGGCATACATCATGATCGGATAACGGTTCAGCAGGAAACGGATGGCTTTACTGCTGAACACAAAACCAAACGCAACCCCCGCGCCAATCAGGGCAATGACCGGGATGTTAAAGTTGCTGACTGCTGAAATCGCCGTATTATATACGCCAATAACAAGAAGCAGAAAAGATCCGCTGATGCCGGGAAGCATCATCGCAGAACTTGCCAGTATACCTGCAGCGAACAGAAGAATCATATTTGGCACATTTAAATTCGTAATAATCGCGCCTTCCTCGGAAGGATTCATAAAGCCGATAACCAGAACAATAACCGCACCGGTTAAAAGCATTAAAATATGTTTCAATTTAAAATTTTCTTTTGCATTTGATTCTCTCAGTAAGAAAGGGAGAATTCCTCCAATCAGCCCGATAAAAAAGAAATATGTAGGCTGAGGATGAACTTCAAGCAGCCATTCTATCAGGTTACTGAGTGCGATAATTGAAATCAGGATGCCAGTTCCGAGCATCACAAGAAAAGGTAAGTGTTTTTTCCATTCTCTTGTCGTAATACCGCTCAAGGCGTTGATAAACTGATCATAAATGCCAAGAAGAACGGCAATCGTACCTCCGCTGACGCCCGGGACAACATCACTAGCGCCCATCGCCATTCCGCGGAATATATTTCTCCAGTCAAACATAAATAGCATGCTCCTTTTAAGTTGGTTAAATCAACAATATTCATTATACGTGAACAAAACGGTTTCGTCATGGCTGAAAAAAGGAAAGATATAGAGATAACGTTCACAATCAGGGAGGCTGAAAAGATGAAAAAGGCAATGTTAATTTTAAATCCTTCTTCCGGCAAAGAAGAGGCACTGGATCACAAGGAGTCAGTGCTGAATGTGCTAAAGGAAATGGAATATGAAATTACTTTAAAAGAAACAGAAAAAGAAGATGATGCAACAAAGTTTGCTGAACAGGCATGCGAAGAGCGGTTTGATACTGTTGTGTCAATGGGTGGGGACGGTACACTGAATGAAACCATCACCGGCCTTGCAAAAAAGGAATACCAGCCTTCATTGGGGATCGTACCACTGGGCACAGTCAATGACTTTGCGCGTGCGCTGAACATTTCGATGGATCCTGAAGAAGCGATTCAGCAATTAAAAACTGCAGAAACAAAACGAGTGGATATTGGTCGCATTAACGACAGGTACTTTATGAATATTATTGCGCTTGGTGGTATTGCAGAAGCAACTTTTGGCGTATCGGTAGAGCAGAAAACAAAATTAGGACCGCTTGCATACATGATCGAAGGTTTTAAAACGATCCGTGAAAAAGAACCGTTTGAAGCAGATATTACATATGACGGTCAAAAATGGGAAGGCAAAGCTCTATTATTTTTAATGGCACTGACAAATTCGGTCGGAGGATTTGAAAAACTTGCGCCTGATGCAGAAGTGAATGACGGTCAGCTGCACTGCTTTATTATTAAAGATGTACCGCTGTACAAGCTGATTACCATTATGACAGCTTTAGTCAAAGGTGAACTTGAAGAAGATGAGAACGTCACCTACTTTCAGGCCAAAGAAGTCCATGTAAATGCTGATGAAGATTTGATTTCAAATGTTGATGGAGATGAAGGTGCGCATGTTCCTTTAACAGTAGAAGTGTTAGGCAGTCACATTCCAATTCTGTGTCCATCAGAAGATCAATCAGACTGATAATTCATATTAAAGGAGACTGAACATGATTAAAGCAATTGTAACGGGTGGATCCAAAGGGCTTGGCGCAGCGGTTGTCAGCCATTTAATAAATCGTGATATCGAAGTAACTGACGTATCCAGGTCAGGAAACAGCAGTCTGAAAGAAAATAAGCTATACCATCACAAACAGACAGATATGATATCACTCTCTGATTCGCTTCACTTTTTCAGGTCGTGGACGGAAGAGCAGACAGATTTAACAAAACTTTACCTCATACAAAATGCAGGAACTGTCCAGCCGGTGGAAACAGTTGGAAGTATGGATCCTTCAGCGATAGAAACAGCCATTAAGCTGAACTATACAGCTCCGGTTGCGTGGGCAAATCTTGCTTTTGAATTGGCAGATCAACAGGGGTTTGAACTGATCATTGTAAACATAACTTCCGGCGCAGCAGAGAAGCCGAATCATGGCTGGAGTGTATACGGCAGCACGAAAGCAGCACTGAACTTATTCACAGAAACAGCAGCACTTGAACAGGGAGATCATGGACATACAATCATTTCTTATAGCCCAAGTATCATGGATACCGGCATGCAGGAAGAAATCAGATCAACTAATGCCGATTCATTCGCAGCAGTAGAGACTTTTCAACAATACAAGGAGCAAGGGAAGTTACGCAAACCGGAAGAAGTCGGAGGCGTACTTGTCAACATTCTCTTAGAAGAGCAGCTTAAAAATGGGAAGCTCTATCACGTGAATGATTACCTGCCTTCTACGAAGTGACATTTAACTGAAATGTTTTTTAATGGAAATGTAATGTGCTGAAAGCGTTTTAATTGCTCCACTTAGGGTAAAAATGAGTATGAACAAATACAAGCAACCCGAGAGGAGTCAATCAATATGAAATTAAAAAAATTCATGCAAGTAGGCGCTGCAGGAATCCTCAGTTTAAGTGTATTGGCAGCATGCGGTGATGACGGAGAAGAAATGGATCCGGCAGAGCCGGGTATGGAAGAGGAAGAAGCGCCAATGGATGAAAACACAGATGATAACATGGAAGACACTGGTGAAGACATGGAAGAAGATATGGAAGATACCGGTGACGACATGGAAGAAGAAACAGATGATATGGAAGAAGATACAGAAGGTGACATGGAAGAGGAAGACACAGAATCTTAATAGGTATGCAAGTCTAAATGAAGCTGCACCTGATATTTTGTCAGGGCAGCTTTTTTTATTATAAATGAGCGTCTCTTTCGTCGGGCGAAATAAAATGGTAAGCTGAACAAAAAGGAGTACACAAAATGAAAACACTACTATTAACTGGCTTTGAACCATTTTTGCAATTTAAAAAGAATCCGACGATGGAAATCATCAAAGAATTGGATGGACAAACGATCAATGGCTGGAAGATCGCTGGACGTACGCTGAAAGTGGATTTCAATCAATCCGGGGATCAGGTGATTCACTTCTATGAAGAGGTGAAGCCGGATGCAGTCATCTCCCTTGGACTTGCCGGGGGACGAACGCACATTACTCCTGAGCGTATCGCCATTAATTGTAATGATGGCGAGCAGGATAACAGCGGATATGTGCCTTCTGGAGAAAAGATTATTGCGGATGGTCAGGATGGAATGTTTTCAACCTTGCCAATAAGCAATATGGTCGCTCATTTAAATGAAAAAGGCTTTCCGGCAAGCATTTCAAACTCTGCGGGCACCTATTTGTGTAACCACGTAATGTATCGAATGCTGAATCATATACAAAACGAAGGACGGGAGATCCCATCCGGATTTATTCACATTCCCGCCTCACACGACATAGCCATCGAATCCAGAAGGCTCCCAAGCTGGTCCCAGAACGACCTCACTGCCGGAATCAGGCTTTGTATTGAGCAGTTGTAAAAATATAGAGTGGATTAAAAGTTTAAAATTTTTTAGTTTCTTGTGATATCTTATTTTCGACTCTTTAAGGCGAACGGAGCAGAAGGCGGTGACTCCGGCATGAGAAGACGGACAGGTGAGACCCCACAGTGCGAAGCACGAGGAGGCTCACCGCCGTCCATGCGGAAAGCTTCCGCCTGGCGCGCAGTGAGCCGGTTACTAAAAAAGGGATAAGACATTTTATCTCCCATCCCCTTTTTTAATTATGCGTTGCGAATCTGGTTAATACGGGAATCACAGGTTGCAAGTCTTTCTTCAATTTCATCAAGCGATGCCAGAAGTGCAGCGCGGTCTTTTTTTCTTGCAGCTACCAGCCGGTCGATTGAATCTATAAGAGAAAGTACATGATTTTTATTAAAAGAAGAATCTTTTTTCATAAAAAAGCCTCCGTTTATTTTATTTACTAAAACATACGGAGGCTTTTTCGATTTATGGGGGTCTCAGGCAATTCTTTTCTGATGCATGATGATTGACAGCAAGATCGCAGGAAGGACCGCAATACTCATTCCTGTAAAGGCGAGCCCTGAATCAATATCATAGAGCAGACCTCCAACCTGTGTGAGTACTGCTGCACTGAGGCCCATTCCGAGTGACGCATAGACACCCTGAGCTGTCGGAATCAGCTGCTTGTCTACTGATCTGTACAAATAACGGATGAAGGCATAATGAGCCAGGCCGAATGTCAGCGAATGGAATAGCTGTGTAAACAAAAAGATCCAAAGCGACGGAAACAATCCGACAAGTGCCCAGCGGACAACAGCCGCGATTGAAGCGATGAAAAACATAAATGCTGCAGGTCTGTCTTTGAAAAAGCGGTCTGCAATGGCAAAGAATGCAATTTCAGATAACACGGCTATATTTAAAATAAAACCTATGTACGCATTTGAAACATTGAGCTCCTGCAGGTATATAAAGCCATAATTATAGTAAGAGGCGTGCGCACCCTGAATCAATACACAAATTGAAATAACAAGGATAAAACCCGGAGTCTGAAAAACAGCTTTATAACTGCCACGCTTAGGACTGACTTTCTCCTGAAGCGCTTCAGGTGCATATTGAAAAGCCCCTGCAATCATCATGACAGAACCAACCGTCATCACAGCAAAGATAGAAGACTCGGTCCAGATTGCTGTAACCAGTCCAACAACGATGAGCCCCACAGTGTAACCAACAGAACCCCACGAACGGCTTCTTCCGTAATGAATACGGTCCGTACGCATTAACAGGGAAGCATTACTCTCCATCATCGGAAGTATATTGGGATAGAATAAACTGAATAAAATCATAACCAGCATTAGCCCTGCGAAAGAATCAACAGGCAAAAACAACAATAGAATACATGTAGAAATCACGGGCAATGCCTTCATTAAGATCGCCAGTGAAAAGCGTTTGCTGAGTTCCGGAAATAAGAATAAAGTTGAAAATGAACGGGCGAATAACCCTGCTGCAATAATTGAACTTGCCGCGGCTACCGACAGCTCTTTTTCATACACGAGCCACCCTGTCCAATATGGAAGAAAAATTCCCCATGTAAAGAAGAAAGTAAAGAAGTTAACAGAAAGCCAGGATTGTGCCTTCATTTTCTCACGCCCCATCTGACAAATAAGAGTTTTGCCAAAAGCTAGTATAGCACAATTTTAAGGGGCGTTGATGAGTGAACGAAGGGTATACAGTTTGAGTATTCATCCACAAAAAAAGGACTGTCAGCAGTCAGCTTGTGCTGACGAAACTGACAGTCCGTTTGTATTATACTGCTTTTACTTCTAGGTCAACGTCAATATTGCCGCGCGTAGCTTTAGAGTAAGGACAGAAATCATGTGCTTTCTTTAACAGATCTTCTGCTTCGTCCTGTGATACGCCGCTTACTTCAACGTCCAGTTTGACAGAAATTTTCACACCATCATCTTTTTCATCTTTATTCAGACTGACATGTGCAGTCGTAGTGGATTCTACTTTTTTACCGGCATTTTTAGCCATGAGATTAAACGCTCCGTCAAAGCAGGCTGAATAGCCGGCTGCAAATAGCTGTTCAGGATTGGATTTACCTTCCGGATCCTGACCGTCACCTGGCATTGCAAGGTCAAGCTGGATTAAATCATCTGAGGATTTAACATGTCCATTTCTACCATTCTGTGCAGTTGCAGTGCTCGTTAAAATTGCCATCAATCTCATCTCCATTTCATTATTAAAAAATTTGACTCTCTTATATCATTCACTTTTTTAAAATGTGTTAAACATTTAAGGACTTTAAGTGAATTGCTACATTGATGGGCAGAATTTTGATAAACTGAGAGAATGTAAGAAACGCAATGAGAAAGGGACCTGAACATCATGAGACTCGAAAATAATCAAAAAAAGAAAAAAACAAAATGGTGGATAGCGTTGGGTGCAGGTGTCACAATTTTTGCCGGCGCTTCATTAGGTGCACTAAGCGCTTATAATTGGTCTCCTGAACAAGCGATTGAAGGCTTATTCGGTACGTCACAACAACAAATACTGCAAAGTGAGCACGAACAGCGGAATATAGACGAAGACGTGAAAGAAATCAAACAATCAGAATCTGAACCGGCAGACGACGAATCAGAATTGCCTGCAGAAGATGAAGATATAGAGGAGACGCCTCCTGCTGAAGAACAGGAGCCAAGAACACCTGAAACAATTGAAGAACCGACTTATGTTAAAGGTGTATTAATTGCGAATAAAGAATATCCACTGCCAGCAGGTTATGCACCTGGTGAAGACCCTGAAGCCCGTGCATCGTATAATGAAATGCAGGAAGCAGCAGCGGCAGCAGGACACAGCCTGGTCGCATTCAGTACATACAGGTCATATGATTATCAAATAGACCTTTACAACAACTATGTAGCGCAGCATGGTCAGGAAGAAGCTGACAGATTCAGTGCAAGACCGGGGTACTCAGAGCATCAGACTGGACTTGGATTTGATATTGGAGCTGAAGGTCAGGAAGAACATTGGGCAAGCGACAGTTTCAAGGACACTCCTGAAGCAAAGTGGCTGGCAGAAAACGCACATTTATACGGCTTTATTCTGCGTTATCCAGCCGGTAAAGAACAAATTACAGGCTACCAGTATGAGTCCTGGCACTTTCGATATATCGGAAAGGACCTGGCCGGGAAAGTACACAACAGCGGCTTAACGCTGGAGGAATATCTAGGTATCTAAAATTGAATATTTCCTGGGAAATGTGACAAAAGACTGAGAGGTGAATATACCTGTCAGTCTTTTTTACTTCATTCTTTACTTTCTTAGTTTCCCTAAACAAAAATTTCCGTTATACTACTATTCAGAAGAGTCAAATAATGGAGGCGCATGATGGGGAACAGGATTGTCAAGATGGTCATACAATGGTTGGCAGCATTTTCGATACTGATGCTTTTACTGCTGCTTCCGAGAGAGATGGAGATTGAATCCGGACCCTCTGGAGAGTTCGTAGCTGCTCACTATGAGTATTCAATCAGCGCACATGCAGAAAGTATTCAACAATTTCTGACACCACTATTAAGTGGAGAAGGTCTAGGTACAGACAGATATGATCGTCCATTTTTTGATCATGCGTGGGAGATGATGCAGAGAAGTCTCTGGCTTGTCGTTCCGGCATTTTTCATTAGTATTTTCTTTGGAATCGCGAAAGGTGTATTTGATTTCCAGACAAGAAACCGGAAAAGAAGGATAGCTGGTTTACACACTACATGGTTAGGGCTTTCAGTGCCTGATTTAGTTTTTATCATTGTGATTCAAATGATATTGATGTATTTAAACATTAAAGGAATTGTCACAGGGTTAAGTCTTTACGGAGCAGGCAGTCCTGAAGCCGTCGTGATGAATGTGATCTACCTGTCAATTTTCCCAATGTTTTATTTAGCGAATGTCACATTTTCGGCTCTTAGTGATGAAAATGGGGCTGAATATATCAGAACAGCAAGGGCAAAAGGGATACCGTCATTCAAATTGCTTTATGTACATATGCTGAAAAATGGTCTGGCAAAGATTTTCGTTCATACGAATACAGTTGTTCTTTATTTGCTTTCAAACCTCTTTGTCATTGAGTATCTGACTCAATACAGAGGGGCGGCATATTATTTTAAAGAGTATATAACAGCATCAAGTAAGATCTATGATGGTCAATCACTGATGCTGCAAACTGGTGCCATTGCTTCCTTTACTTTTTTCTTCACGGTTCTGATTTTACTTGCAGGGTTGATCAGTCAGGTGGCCAGAGGATTTCTTCTGCCTCATGAAAGGGGTGGAAGGTCGTGAATAAAAATCTGACGATCGGAAGCGTTATGCTGGTTATATTACTTGTTTTTACATTTATAGGACCGCTTTTGCCAGTCATTGATAACGGGATTTCTGAGGAAGGCGCACGATTTACGGATAATGGGATTGAGGTACCGCCATTCCCTCCATCAGCCGAGGACCCACTTGGTTCTGACAGGGAAGGAAGGGATGTGCTGAGTCTTCTTGTAGCAGGAGCGAAGGAAACATTTCTTGTGATTCTGGCAATTGTCATCATCAGATTTATGATTTCAGCTATCCTTGGTGTCGGCAGTTATTATTCCAAAACAATAAAGGGATTACTTTCAGTCTGGAGCCAGCTGTTTTCTTTTTTGCCGCCCATCTTTTTTGTCATTTTCTTTGCAGGGCTGCCTTTCATGGTTTTTTCAGAACACCGGCAGCTTTGGCTGATCGTAGTCATCGCTGCAGTAGAAGTAGGGAGAATTGGAGATGTGTTCAAAGCTTCAATGGATTACAGTGCAGAGAAGCCATTTTTTGAAGCGGGTATTGTTTCAGGCTGTTCCCGGTGGACACTTTTCAAAAATTACTTTTGGCCGGAGCTGCGGCTGACTCTTGTGACAAATTTCATCAGTGATATGGGGAGAACATTGTTTTTGATCGCTCAATTTGCAGTAATTGGCGTATTTCTTCAGAGCGCATTCTGGTCCATACGGGGCGGTGGTGTTGAAGCAGTCAATAACTCTTATATCTGGCCAACCTTACTGATGAATATTCACCAGGATATCATTACTGCTGAATGGGTTGTCATATCGACAGTAGGGGTCATCACTTTTACGATGATTACGTTTTACCTTTTAAGCAGCGGGATTAGAAATTACTACCAGGATAAGTACCATCAATCGAACTAAGAAGGGATGTTAAAAAATATGAAACTGTTAATTTTAGGTGGAACAAAGTTTCTTGGCAGACATCTTGCAGAAAGCGCGGTCAATCGGGGTCATGAGGTAACGCTTTTTAACCGGGGACAGACGAATACTTCACTGTTCCCTGATGTTGAAAAATTGACAGGAGACCGTAACGGGGAACTGTCCACCCTGGAGTCAGGAAAGTGGGACGCAGTTCTCGATGTTTCAGGCTATACGCCTTCTCAGGTAGAAAAAACTGCTGAACTGCTAAAAGATAAAGTACAACATTATGCTTTTATCTCAACGATTTCAGTCTATGAGGATTATAAAAACGGCCCTGCAGTTGAAGGTGTTACGAAGCTCGCTGAATTAAAAGAAGAGACGGAAGAAGTAAATGGCGCATCATATGGACCGCTGAAACAAAAGTGTGAGGAAATCATAAAGGATCAGTACGGAGATCATTCATTGATTGTCAGACCGGGATTAATCGTGGGGCCTCATGATCCGACTGACCGTTTCACTTATTGGGTCTGGCGTGCCCAGCAGGGTGGCAAAGCGCTGGCACCGGGAGAACCGGAGCGGAAAGTGCAGTGGATTGATGTCCGTGACTTGAGTGAATGGACCATCAGCATGATCGAAAAAGGAGAAAGCGGAACGTTCAATGCTGCCGGTGGAGATCCACTTCCAACAATGGAAAAGTATCTGGATACAGCAAAAAAAGTTTCGAATTCTGATGTCACCTATGAGTGGGTTAACGACCAGGTGCTTACAGAGAATGAAGCTGGTCCATTTGTAGAAGTTCCATTTTGGCTGCCAGTTTCTGAAGATTATCCTGATGGATTTATACTCGCAGATGCTTCAAAAGCAATTAATAAAGGATTGACATTCAGACCGCTTGAAGAAACGATCAGCGACACATTGCTATGGTTGAATGAACGCTCCGGAGATGAATGGAAAGCAGGTCTTTCAAAAGAAAGAGAACAGGAATTATTAAATAAGAATTAATTGATTTTTCTGAAAATATGGTATAATGATGTTAAATACCTGCGGGGGTGGAAGAAATGAATCGTATTTCGCGGACGGGGTATATTTTCGCGGCATTGCATACGTTGTTTTTCCTTAACCTGACCTTTGATTTCATCATGTTTTATTAGGTAAAAGCCAAGGCTGAGACAGTTTCTTGTCCCAGCCTTGGCTTTTTTCACTATAAAATTGGTGACAGCAGTCTTGAGATCGATTCTTTAAACTTAATCAGATTTGATCGCTGCTGATAAAGCTCAGGTGTCAATTCTGTTGAATCCTTCATATCCTCTTCAAAAATCATCGCCAGAGAAGTAGCAGTTTCCTGATGATAAAGGAAAGCGTTCACTTCAAAATTCAGACTGAAACTCCGCAGGTCAATGTTTGCTGTACCTACTGACGCTGATTCATCGTCAGTCACAAGTGTTTTTGCATGAATAAAGCCTTTTTCATAAATATAAATGCGTGCGCCTGCTTTCATCAGCTCACCTACATGAGAGTAGGTAGCCCAATACACAAACATATGATCCGGCTTATTCGGAATCATAATTCTCACATCAATTCCCGAAAGCGCTGCAATCTTTAGTGCATCAAGTAAACTGACATCCGGAATAAAGTATGGTGTCTGGATATAAATATACTTTTCAGCATTATTGATCAGTTTCAGATAGCCGGTTTTTATCTGTTCCCAATCCGAGTCAGGGCCACTTGATACGATCTGCATTGCCACATCACCCTTTTGGGGAATTGGCGGAAAGTATACGTCAGCATATTCAATATCATACCGGTAGGAAGCCTGATTCCAGTCAAGGATGAACCTCGTTTGAAGTGGATGTAGAGCACTTCCCTCAATGCGAAGATGAGTGTCCCTCCAGTAACCAAAACGGGCATCGAGCCCAAGATATTCATCACCAATATTAAATCCGCCGATATACCCCACACGCCCATCAATAATTGAGATTTTACGGTGATTACGGTAATTCAGTCGCGGATTAATCACAGGTACTTTAGAAGGGAAGAAGGCTTCAACTTCTCCGCCTGCCGCACGCAGCTCCCGGAAGTATCGTTTTGTCAGACCGCGTGAACCCATATCGTCATAGAGTACTCTGACCTTTACACCCTGCTCTGCTTTTTTCACAAGTAAACGGTAAAGCTCACGCCCAAGGTTATCCCTTCTGAGTATATATGTCTGAATGTGGATATGGTCTTTTGCCGCTTCGATATCATCGAAAAGTGCCTTGAATTTCTTTCTGCCGTCTACTAAGATCTCAACCTGATTATCCTGTGTCAGAACAGCAGCATTATTGACCAGCTGCATATAAATGAGATCATGCATCTTTTCAGTTTCTTCAGATTTAAAATGAAACTTCCGGTCGTGAATGGCGTCGATTTGATAGCGGATCAGCTGCTCGATACCAACACGCTTGCGGCCTTCCCAATTAAAGAGGTGTTTCTTTCTGAGACTTCGGCCGAGCAAAAGATACAAGGCGAACCCTGCAATTGGTATGAAAAACAGAACCATCAGCCATGCCCAGGTTGCGCTTGCATCTTTTCTTTCCAGAAAGATCAGGATCCCTGCAAAGAAAAAGTTTAAAATAAATACAAATCCTACAAATATTGAAATCCAATCAAAGGAGTTTAAGTCCATATTACGCCCCTGCCCATCTGCAAATTTCTTCTTTCTTACATTATACGCATAATGTGTGACAATCTCTAATACCGATTAAATTGATTAAAAGTTTCACTGTCCTGCATGCTGAAAAATTAATCCAGAACTTTTTAGCATAAAAACGCTTTAAAGAGTTGAAATGTTCATGTTTATCATATATTTTTGAATAGTAGATAATCATTTGTGAGTATATAAGTTGAATACCTTATAGGGGTATGTTATATTGTGAATAACCGAATGAGGTGCAGGGAGGGGAATACGTTTGGAAGCAACTGAACTGAACGAACATACACATTGCAGCAGTGAGCGTAAAAGTCATCACTCAGAGGATATGAAAAAAAATCTTACGACCCGATTGAATCGTATAGAAGGTCAGGTCCGTGGAATTAAAGGAATGATCGACAAAGATACTTATTGCGATGACGTCATTACCCAAATCGCCGCAACTCAGTCTGCACTGAACAGTGTGTCGAAACTGCTTCTTGAAGGGCACATGAAGAGCTGTATTGTTGACCGTATTCAAGAAGGGGACATGGAAGTTGTTGATGAACTTCTTGTCACAATGAAAAGATTAATGAAAAAATAATACAAGTTTCAGGAGGAATTAATCATGTCTCAAGTAACGTTAAATGTTGAAGGAATGTCATGCCAGCACTGTGTGAAGGCTGTTGAATCGAATGTTGGTGAAATGAGCGGCGTAGAATCTGTTAAAGTTCATTTGGACCAGGGAACTGTAGACGTTGATTATCAGGACGCATCAGTAACGGTTGATCAGATTAAAGATGTAATTGAAGACCAGGGTTACGATGTTAAATAAGTAAATGCGCAGTTCTTCTGCGCATTTTATTTCGTGAAATAATATACCCTATATAGGTATATAGAGGAGGAGACTTTTATGGCGGATAAAGAGTTGAATATTACCGGCATGACCTGTGCTGCCTGTTCAACAAGGGTTGAAAAAGGTTTGAATAAAATGGAAGGGATGGAAAAAGCGAACGTTAATCTTGCTTTGGAACGTGCGACAGTTTCTTATAATCCCGACAAACTAAGTCTGAATGATATTCAGGATAAAGTCTCAAGCCTCGGTTATGGGGTGTCAGTGAAAAAAGAAGAGTTTGATATAACCGGCATGACGTGTGCAGCCTGCTCCACACGTGTTGAAAAAGGTCTGAACAGACTTGAAGGCGTGAAAAGTGCGACAGTCAATCTTGCACTTGAACAGGCAACAGTTGAGTATACAGATGGTGTTTTATCAGTTGAGGATATCGTAGCAAGAGTTGAAAAAATCGGATACGGTGCTACACGGAGAGAAGATCGTGCACCTGAAGAAGATCACCGTCAGACGGAGATTATACGTCAGCAGAAGCGCTTTTTATTTTCATTGATTTTTGCCATACATCTCCTTTGGACAATGGTTGGTCATTTTTCATTTACTGAATGGATGTATGTGCCTGACCTTCTGATGAATCCATGGGTACAAATGGCGCTTGCGACACCTGTACAGTTTATAGTAGGTGCACCATTTTACACAGGAGCATACAAAGCGCTCCGAAACGGCAGTGCCAATATGGACGTATTAGTGGCGCTCGGAACTTCAGCCGCATACTTTTACAGCGTATATCTGGCGATTCAAAGTTTATCTATGCCCGGTCATATGATGGGACTTTATTTTGAAACGAGTGCAGTTCTGATCACGCTCATCGTACTTGGAAAACTATTTGAAGCAAAAGCAAAAGGCAGATCATCTGAAGCGATCAAAAAGCTGATGGGTCTCCAGGCGAAAACAGCATTTGTGATCCGTAATGGGGAAGAAGTTGAAATTCCACTTGAACAAGTGAAGGCCGGAGATTTGCTTGCAGTACGCCCGGGAGAAAAAATTCCGGTCGATGGCATCATTAAAGAAGGACAATCAGCGGTAAACGAATCAATGATTACCGGTGAAAGTGTGCCGGTTGATAAAACTGCTGGAGATGCAGTCATCGGTTCAACGATTAATCAGCAGGGCTTCTTAAAAGTAGAGGCTGTTAAGGTAGGAAAAGATACAGCACTCGCACAGATTATCCGCGTTGTAGAGCAGGCTCAGGGCTCGAAAGCACCAATCCAGCGTCAGGCAGACCGCATTTCAGGAATTTTTGTTCCAATCGTAGTCGGCATTGCGCTAATCACATTTATCGTATGGATCACACTTGTGTCTCCAGGAGAAGTTGCACCTGCGCTTGAAGCAACTATTTCAGTGCTGGTCATTGCATGTCCGTGTGCATTGGGTCTCGCAACGCCGGTTTCAATTATGGCAGGGTCAGGTCGTGCAGCGGAAGCAGGAATTTTATTCAAAGGTGGAGAACACCTTGAAGCAGCTCAGGGAATCAATACTGTTGTGCTTGATAAGACAGGAACGGTAACGAAGGGCGAGCCTGTATTAACAGATGTGATTCCGTTAAATGACTGGGCGGAAGAAGACTTGCTGTCTTATGCAGGAGCGGCCGAGGCAGGATCAGAACACCCTTTAGCCAAAGCAATCGTACATGGTGTGCGTGAGCGGAATGTTTCCATGCAGGAAGCGAATGGTTTTGAAGCGGTATCAGGGTTCGGTATCCGTGCGGTTGTGAACGGAAAAAACGTCCTTGCAGGTACAAGGAAGCTGATGAATCAGGAGAAAATAGATGTATCACATGTAGAAAACATTATGCTTGAGCTTGAAGAAAAAGGACGGACAGCGATGCTGATCGCGGTAGATGGCGCAGCGGCAGGTATTGTCGCAGTTGCTGATACAATAAAAGACACTTCAAAAGAAGCAGTCAGCCGTCTGAAAGACATGGGTCTGGATGTGATTATGATGACGGGGGATAATGAACGGACAGCGCGTGCCATTGCCCACGAAGCTGGTATAGATAAAGTCATTTCAGAAGTCCTTCCTGAAGAAAAAGCGAATGAAATTAAAAAGCTTCAGAACCAGGGGCTCACTGTTGCGATGGTCGGAGATGGCATCAATGACGCACCAGCGCTAGCAACAGCAGATACGGGCCTCGCGATCGGAACTGGAACAGATGTTGCAATGGAAGCTGCAGATATTACACTCATACGTGGAGATCTGAACAGCATTGCGGACGCGATTATGATGAGCCGTAAAACGATGAAAAACATACGTCAGAATTTGTTTTGGGCGTTTGGCTATAACACGCTCGGTATTCCAATTGCGGCGATCGGACTCCTTGCCCCATGGTTAGCAGGAGCCGCGATGGCATTCAGTTCAGTATCTGTTGTGTTAAATGCATTGCGACTTCAAAGAGTAAAACTGTAGTAAAAAAACCTTTCAGCGGATTGCTGAAAGGTTTTTTCTGTTGAATAATTTGAGGCTTCCGTGCGTCGGGCACGTGTTGGGTGTGCAAGGTTCTGGGTTGAGTGCACAAGATCCGGAGTTGGGTGCGCGACACACCCGGGTTGAGTGCACAAGATCCGGAGTTGGGTGCGCGACACGCCCGGAATGAGTGCACAAGATCCGTAGTTGAGCGCACAACACGCCCGGAATGGTGCACAAGATCCAGAGTTGAGTGCACGACACGCCCGGAATGAGTGCACAAGATCCAGAGTTGAGCGCACAACACGCCCGGAATGAGTGCACAAGATCCGGAGTTGAGTGCGCGACACGCCCGGAATGAGTGCACAAGATCCAGAGTTGAGCGCGCGACACGCGCGGAATGAGTGCACAAGATCCAGAGTTGAGTGCACCCCCGCCCAAAATTAAGTGCACAACACCTTACTGCTGGGAAATATCAGTCAATGTATCCCCGGCTTTTTCGTTTGATTGGGGATTTACAGATAAATCTCCAAGAGAGACAAGCCCGATTACCTGTCCATTTTCAATAACCGGAAGGCGGCGCACCTGTGAGGAAGCCATCAGATCTGCAGCATGTTCAACCGGTGTTTCAGGTGTTACATGGATTAACTCATGCGTCATGACCTGATCCACGGTTTGGTCTTTATGTTCAGCAACACCCCGGATTACAATGTCCCGGTCCGTTACCATACCAGCAGGACTGCCGTTTTCATCCAGCACAGGCAGCACCCCGATATTATGCTCCTTCATTAATTCAGCAGCTGATTCAACAGTATCTTTCATGTTGCAAGTAACAATATCATCCGTCATAAATTCTCTAATCTTCATAACTTTCACCTCCATATTTAATACGCAATTATTATTTCTCTGAAATGGATTATTATGCACATGTGACAGTGTTCAAAAAATTTTGTTCATTTTATTAATTTTTTTGACATTTAAGGTTAAACTATCTGTTCAGGTGGTATGATAATCGTAATGATACTTATTTAATTCTACACTTAACGGGTTCAGTATAGACATCTGACAGAGACCCCGCACGCGCTTGCGTCGAGGAGGCTTACCGCCGACCGTGCACGTCTGCCTGGAGCGGAAATCAACAGACAGCTTTAACAGAGCTATCAATAAGAACTAAACTCAATGAAACTTTTTCAATTGTCGATTCGTATATTCATCTAAGCAGACTATATAGCGGAAGAGGTGCTCAAAAATGTCAAGAAGCAGGGATAGCATCAAAGAACTGATGACGAAAATGACTGAAGTAGGCGTTAAGATCACCACAACAAAATCACGTCTTGAAATACTCGAAGCTGTCAAAGAGCCCCATCAGGTATCCGGCACATAATCAGCAATAAGTCGAAAGGTGCTCAGTTATAGAGGGCCTTTTTTGTTTGGAGGATTTTTTGCTCGAATAATGGGAATATACATAGTAATTAAGAAAGCGCGGGAGGTGCAGAGATGTTTCAAAAAGCAATGTTAATTTATAACGGTAATGCAGGGCAGCGGGATGCTGAAAAAATTTTAAGCCAGACTGCACCCATTCTGGCTTCAAAAATCCCCCAGCTGTTTTTGTATCAAACGCAGAAGCCGGGTGATGCAGAACATTTTTGCCGTCAGCACGGTGAGGAAGTTGAACTTGTGATTGTGATGGGCGGAGATGGAACAGTTCATGAATCAATCAATGGTCTCGCACCGCTTGATAAGAGACCCAGTCTTGCGATTCTTCCGGCCGGTACATGTAATGATTTCGCCCGTTCCCTCAACATACCACTTAATTTGAAGCAGGCTGCTGAGCTGATTGCATTTAATGGGAATGAGCGATTGGTTGATTTGGTTGAAACAGACCACCGCTATTTCAGTAATTTTTGGGGTACCGGGTTAATTGCGGCAGCTTCAGAAAGTATCGATGAAACTTCGAAAGGCATGCTTGGGCGCTTCAGCTACTATATCAGTGCACTTAAAACACTTTCTGAACAGGACACATTTTCATTTAAACTCGAAATTGGTGATCAGACGATTGAAGACGAAGCAGTGATGCTCCTTTTTATGAACGGGAAGTCAATAGGCGCTACTGAATTTCCGATGGATTCAATCCAGTTGGATGATGGTTTATTGAACGTCCTCATTGTGAAAGAAGCAGGTTTTACGTTGTTGAAAGAAATTTTTACTGCAAAAACAACAGTTGACTGGGAAGAGGATGATTCGACAATTATTCAGCACCAGACGTCATCATGTAAAGTGACGCTGAATGAAACTCAAACGATTGATCTTGACGGAGAACATTACAAAGGCAGCCACGACACGATTTCTGTATTGAAACAGCACATTTCTGTCATCGCTCCTGTGCCTGAACAGTAGAAAATGAAACGTAAAAACGTGTTAAAGCATTTTGCCTTAACACGTTTTTGTTATTCGTCATCTTCGTTGGAGAACATGTACGTTCGATGGTGGAATTTCATTGAAAACAGTAGCCCGAGAGCAAATAACGTACCAATCAGAGAACTTCCTCCGTAGCTGATCAGCGGTAAGGGGATACCCGTGATCGGCAGCAGCTGAATCGTCATACCGATATTCTGAAATACGTGGAACGTAATCATACTGATCACACCGGCACAAACATACACATTGAACTGACTCTTTGTTTCAAGGGCAACCTTTGTTAAATGATAGATCAGCAAAAAGAATAAGCTGACGACGATACTCGCGCCGATAAATCCATATTCTTCTCCGATGACCGCAAAGATAAAATCGGTATGATTATCAGGAACATATACCTGCCTGTCCTGATACCCTTTACCAAAAATTTCGCCTGAGCCGATTGCGCTCATTGCGGTTGTCAGCTGATAAGCGTCCCCGGAGGCATAACTGTAAGGGTCAAGCCATGAATAAATCCGGCGAAGCTGATAATCTTCGAAAAATCGTTCCATCAGGTCCCGGCGAAACAGCACAAGATAAATAGCAGCTGAAGACACAAGGGCAACAGATGTAAATGTAGGGAGCAGAAGTTTCCATGTAATGCCTGAGACAAGAATGATGCCGATTGTAATTGCTGAGAATACGAGCATCGTACCAAGGTCAGGCTGCTCATTAATGAGCACTAGTGGAATACCGACGATCATGCCGATTTTCACCAGCAGCCATAAGTCACTTTTTAAATCTCTGTTCACAAATGACTCATTGTGAGTCGCTACCACTCTTGCAAGTACAATGATCGTAAAAGTCTTCATGAATTCTGAAGGCTGGAGTGTACCGATAACCGGGAAATTATACCAACTGTATGCACCATTTCTGTAAGGCACGAGGCTTTCTGGCAGTACAAGTAACCCGACTAATAATACAATCCCAATACCATATAGAACCCATGCCATTTTCCTGTACTGGTCCATGTCGAAATACATCATCATCCCAATCAGAACAAATCCTGCGACATAAATCATGCCCTGTCTGATTGCAAAGTTTGTTCCAATTGCAGCGTATTGTCCGGTCGTCTGGGCTGATGAAATTGCAAGTACACTAGCGAGCATAAATAAAATCAGCAGTGCAGCGAGCGTCCAGTCTATTCTGTCTGAAAAGTGTTTGTTCGTATTCAATATCTATTCACCTGAATTCTAATTTTTCCTCTTTTACACAATGCATTCAGCGTATCAGATTATGTACTGTTTCACAATTTACTAAAGTCACAACACCTGAAATTTAATCATTACTTTTGTCACAACTGGTACATCTTTAGACGTTTGAGTATTCAATAAAGTTTCTTTTTCTCCTTTTACAAGCAATTTGATACAATTGAACATATGAGGTTAACAGTGAGGAGATGATGGCATGAAAAACCAGGGAGGCAGTCAGGGATGGATATACCTTCACCTGAATACGACGCAGGATTTTGTAATGTCCAGCGGTATTAATATGACAGACTTTTATCATGCATTATCGGACAGACTTCATCATCTGCTCCTTTTAAAACACAAATTTGAGCAGTCTTCTTTCAATATGCATACGTATCTTGAATACGTACATGAACAGGAAGTTCAGGATTTGATCAAAGAAGACATTGCTTCATATGGAGAGTTTTGCTGGATCGATTTTGAAGATGAAGCAGGCGTTAGTGAGATGAGTGCTCAGGAGCTTGCTGAACTGTTATATATGGGACATATGAAATATCATTTGAATATTCCCTTCTATAAAAAATTAAACAATCGCTTCGCTTATTTATCCACTGAAGATGGATATTTGAATCGTACATATTACAAAGACTGGACAGATTTCTTCATGATGGTTGGAAGGGTCATTCCGGAGAAAATGACCGATCGTAAAAATGCGAGGCTTCTGCAATGGAAAAAAGAAAAGGCTTTTCCTTCAATTCCGAAAGAAGTCGTGATGACGATTTCTCATCTTTTAAGAGAAGGTGTGGTCATTTCTTTTCAACATGGTGTGATTAATAAAGGGAAGATTGAAATACCAGTCTGGGTTGCCGGTGATTATGTCAATATGGATGATTTGCAGGAGGATATGCAGAAAAAATATAAACGTGAGCCTTCAGCAGTATTTTCATATGACCGGAAAACAAAAGAATGGTCCGCAACATGAACGTTCAGGCACTTGCTTCATGCAAGTGCTTATTTTCTTAGATTGACGTGTAGCTAACAGTAAGAATGCTTGTTAAAAGTATAGATTGGTGTAAAGAGGTGTTCAGATGAAAAAGATATTTGTTTTATTAGTGGCAATAATGCTGGCAGGCTGTAATGCGCAATCAGAGCAGGAAGAAGTGGATCTGTCCTCACTGTCCTGGGACGATATTACTGAAACTGCATCAGGTGAAACAGTGCGACTGTACATGTGGGGCGGTGACCCTGGAATCAACAGTTACATTGATGACTATGCAGCACCGGCTTTAAAAGAAGCCTATGGTGTCACACTTGAGCGGGTGCCGCTTGATACAAATGAGATTATTCAGAAGCTTGAAACTGAAAAAAGAGCGAATCAGGATGAAGGAACGATTGATCTCATCTGGATGAACGGTGAAAACTTCAAACGCGCAAAAGAAGGGGAGCTCCTTTTCGGTCCTTTTACAGAAGAGATTCCTTCTTATCAGGAGTTCTATCAGGCTGATGACTATGCATATGACTTTGGCACAGCAACAGAAGGCTATGAGGCGCCGTGGGGCAAAGTACAATTTGTGTTCAATTATGATGCAGCAAGAATTGACAATCCACCGTCGACCTTGGATGAGCTTGAAAGCTGGGTGAAAGAAAACCCCGGGAAATTTACTTACCCTGAAGCGAGTGATTTTACTGGCAACGCATTTGTCAGACATGTGATGCTCGGTGAAGCAGTTGAAGCAGAAGAGTTGCTTGGAGAACCTTATGCACCGCTTGAAGAAGAGCAGGCAGCTGCTATGTGGGATTACTTAAATGGAATTGAACCTGACTTATGGAGAAGTGGAGAGACATATCCTTCTTCTCTTGAAGAGCTGGATCGGCTTTACAGTCAGGGAGAGGTCTGGATGACAATGGGCTATAACGAAGCACGTGCCGAATCGCTTGTGAGAGATGGTATCTTCCCTGAGACAACTGAATCATTTGTACTTGAAGATCCAGGATCAATCGGGAATACGCATTTCCTGTCAATTCCTTATAACAGTCCAAATAAAGAAGCCGCAATGGCTGCGATCGATTTTCTGCTAAGTCCGGAAGCTCAGCTTGAAAAGTTAAAGCCTGACTATTGGGGAGAGAGTTCACCGATTGATATTGGCAGTCTAAGTGAGGAAGAGCGGGCAGGCTTTGAGGAACTGGACCGGGGAAATACTGTGCTTGATGCGGAAGTGCTGGCTGAGTCATATCTTCCTGAAATAGATGCGGGTTATGTGGAATGGATTGAATCGGAGTGGCGCAATGAAGTGGCGGCAGACTAACGGGCTCATTCTTCTACTCCTTCCTGCATGCGCATTTTTACTGCTGGCAGGAGGGAGTCTGCTACTCGCATTTATGGAAAGTGTAAGAGGAGAAAGTGGCTTCTCCTGGACCTATTACAGCGCGCTTTTTGACAGGCGGGAGCTTGTTGACAGTCTGCTCTACAGTCTTATCATCACATTCAGCTCAACGCTTGTTTCACTCGCTGCAGGCTGGCTGATTGTCAGAAGCTTTTATCCGTTTATTGATGGCAATGGCAAGTGGATGGTGTGGATTCCAATGCTATTCCCGCATTTTGTGTGGGGATATTTTGTCCTGCTCTTACTTGGACAAAGTGGATTGATTTCAACCTTCCTCTTGCAGACTGGTCTGCTTGAAGACAGAACACTTTTTCCGGTTCTTGTGCAGGATCAGTCAGGTATCGGAATTTTCATTACTTACGTATGGAAGGAAATCCCTTTTGTTATTTTAATGCTGCTCCCCGTATACCTTCAGCTGCCAAAGCAGTTTAAAGAAGTGAATGCAGTGCTTGGCGGGAGCGGGGCTGACTGGTTCAAAACGGTTGAATGGCCGTGGGTGAAGCCCGTGATGTTTGAGACGGCATTGATCATCAGTGCATTTGTCTTCACTGCTTATGAAGTGCCGGGTCTGCTCGGTGTATCCTATCCGCAGATGACGCCGGTACTCGCTTATGAGTGGTTTTACAGTGCTTCGCAGGATGAGCGTACAATGGCGTTTGCCCTATTAATGTTTGTTGCGCTGATCTTTGGAACAATTGCACTCATAGGCTTTGCACTGATGAATAAAAGAAGAATGCTGCTGTCAAAAAGCAGCCATCGTTATTAGGAGGGACTATGAAAAAGAAACTTTTCTATATCAGCTGTCTGATCTTTTTTATCGTCCCGGTCCTTTTAATGCTGATCAAAAGTGTGACAACACCCTGGCGGTCAGGAGTTGATCTTGACTGGACATCGAGGGGATGGGAGGTTGTTTTTCAGGACAGCAGGGTCATTGAATCAATGTGGACAACGCTTCTCATTGCGCTTGCTGTCGCACTGATTAATCTGCTTGCAGGTGTACCGATTGCAAAAGCATTATCCCACCGCTCATTCCCATTAAAAAATACGCTCGAAGTGATTCTGCTTCTTCCGTTATTCCTGCCGATTATGGCGGCAGCAATGGGCCTTCATATTACAATGATCCGCATGGGACTCGCCAATACATGGCTTGGTGTTACAATCGTCCACCTCGTCCCAACGATTCCTTATACAATCAAGGTTTTAAAAGCGGGCTACGACCGGATTCCTCAGGATATGCTGAGTCAGGGCAGGATGCTGAAAGCCGGGGTGTGGCAGGCATTTCGTACGATCGAACTGCCACTATTGATCCCAAGTATCAGGAGCTCGATTTTTCTTGCGGTGACAATCAGTGCAGGACAATACGTTCTCACTGCGATTATCGGTGGAGGCACCGTACTGACAATGCCAATGATCTACTATCCATTCCTGCAGTCAGCTGATGATACGGTCATGGCGGCATTTTCAATTGCTTTTGTACTCATTCCTGCAGCCGCAATCATCATCGCAGAAGCAGCGGCAATGCTCGTAGCAGGAAGATCATTTATGAAAAGGAGGGGCGAAGTATGAGTCTCCCCTATTTAGACGTAAAAAGCGTGTCAAAAACTTTTGATACAAACAATATATTTACAGACCTTTCTTTCTCTCTGCAAAAAGGAGAAATCCTCTCATTGGCAGGCCCATCCGGAACCGGGAAATCAACACTTCTCCGCTGCATTGCAGGGCTTGATTATTTTTCACAAGGCGAAGTGATGATCGAAGGGTCTGACCTGTTAAATAAACAGATCAAACACAGACCGGTCGGCATGGTCTTTCAGCAGGCCCTGCTTTTTCCACATATGACGCTGCTTGAAAATGTAGCTTACGGTAAAAAGTTGACAGATGGAAAAAAGCAAGCTTACGAGATGGCGCGCAGCTATTTAAAAGAAGTAGGGCTTGATCAGCAGTTGAATCAGTATCCACACGAACTCTCAGGCGGTCAGCAGCAGCGGGCAGCGCTTGTCCGTGCCCTGCTGTTAAAGCCGAAGCTGCTTCTTCTTGATGAACCATTTTCGAGTCTGGACCCGGGGCTAAGGAAAGATTTAAGAGAGTGGGTAAGGGCATTTTTGAAAAAAGAAGATATGACCTCGATCTTTGTGACCCATGATAAGGAAGAAGCCATGCTGCTCGGCGACCGTACAGCAGTCATGGCAGAGGGGCGTATCCAGCAGATCGGTTATCCTGAGGAGCTTTACCATTCACCGCAAAATGCCCTCGTGGCCTCTCTTTATTCTGATGTGATTGTTCTTGATAAAACGCGCTACTGTCCCGCTGAGAAGGCAAGGTGGTCTTCAGAAAAAACAGTGGATGGGGAGTGGTTCGCGGCAGAATGGGTAAATGAAACATACCACTTCGGCCGCAGGTATGCCCATGTTTTGCTGGATGGTGGCGGGAGTATAACGATTCCAGCTGGAGAACAACATTCAGCTTTAAAGGGATATGTCATCATACCGGAAGACGAGATCAGATATTTTCATGCACAATAACGTTTCATAGAGAGGGGGATAGATGATGAAAAGGAAAACAGTTACAGCGGCAGTGAGCGTGTTAATCATCGCGATCTTCCTGTACTGGTTCAACAGGACCTATCTGGATGTGTCGCCTACAGATATTCAGCGTTGGATCCAGTCCATCGGCTGGTGGGGCCCAATGCTGTTTATGACCATTTATGCTTTCAGACCGCTTATATTGTTTCCTGCCTCAATCCTCTCTATTGCAGGCGGTCTTGCTTTTGGAGCGATTTTCGGATTTATATATGTCATGATTGGTGCGGTCCTCAGTGCAATTGTTGCTTACTTAATTGCCCGGAGATTCAACCATACTTTTATAAAAAAGATTCAGGATCCCCGCGTACAGCTGGTCACGACCAAGATGGAGGAGAAAGGTTTTTTATATGTACTGCTTTTAAGGCTCGCTCCATTGTTAAACTTTGATCTGGTCAGTTATTCTGCCGGCCTTGCAAATGTAAAGCTTAAAGCTTTTACGCTGGCAACGATCATTGGCATTCTTCCCGGTACGTTTGGCTACATCTTTTTAGGATCGAGCCTGGCAGAAGGGGATATTAGAATTATTCTGCTTGGACTGGCGTTTTTTGCTGTCGTGATTACGATTCCGATCATATTCAGAAAGAAAATGGCAGTCTGGTTAGGACTGCAAAAAGAAGATAAAGAGGAGTAGGGGGTGTAGAAGCTGCTTGATACATATGGAAGAAAATACGCAGAGCCTGTCATCCGTAAAACAGCTGACCGCTTCCTGACATTTGGCTGGACGGCCAATCAGGTAACGATCGGTGCATTCATCATCGGCTCCACTTCAGGTCTCATTTATTATCTCGGATTTCCGGTCATCGCAGTCATTGTGCTATGGCTATCCGGCTTTCTTGATGCAGTCGACGGCTCAATGGCCCGCGCCACAAAAACGTCCCCGTTCGGAACAGTCATGGACGTCACCTTTGACCGCATCGTAGAAATCAGCGTCATCCTTGGCGTTGCATTTCTCTATCCGGACATCATGTGGGCTGCACTGCTATTAATGGCGTCAATCGTAGTTTCAATGACGATCTTCCTCACGGTAGGGAACGTATCTGAAAATAACGGAGTAAAGTCATTCCGCTATCAGGCAGGACTTGCCGAGCGGACCGAAGGCTTCATTTTCCTGAGCGTCATGATGCTCGCGCCATCCATAGTCTTATGGACCATACTCGCCTTTTTCGCAGTAGAACTATTTACAGCAGGTCAGCGGTTTATGGAAGCGAAGAGATTGCTTGGGTGAGTATAGATTAGGTTGATAGCAGATAACATAGTTGCTGAGATTTTCTGAATGATAAAGCACCTTCATTTTGAGTGAAGCCATTATAGTGTAACGGAGCGGAGGGCGGTGACTCCGGGACGAATAGAGGGAAGCTGAGACCCCGCAGCCAAGGGCGAGCGATAAAGATCGGACCACAAAACGGTCCGACGTCCGGAAAGCATCCGCCCGAAGCGCAGTGGAACGATGAAAAGAGGATGAGCATTAGCCCATCCTCTTTTCAATACTATGCAAGCTGCTGCTCAGCAAACTCTCTATAAAGCGGATGCGTCTGGATCAGCTGGTGATGCGTCCCGATCCCTGTAATCCGTCCTTTTTCAATAAAAATAATTTTATCCGCATCCACAATCGTCGACAGCCGGTGTGCAATGATAAATGTCGTCCGCCCCTCCATCAGCCTGCTCAGCGCCTGCTGAACAATGGCCTCAGACTGACTGTCAAGGCTTGCTGTCGCCTCATCCATCATCAGGATTTTAGGATCTCTCAGAAAAGCCCTGGCAATCGCAATCCGCTGACGCTGCCCGCCTGAAAGCTTCACGCCGCGCTCACCAACCTGAGTATCCAGTCCTTCAGAAAATTCTCTGATAAACGGCTCAGCATAAGCCATCGCCGCCACTTCCCAGAGCCTCTCATCACTGATGGAATCCGCATCCTCTAATCCATAAGTTAAATTATCACGGATCGTCCCTGCCATCATCGGACTGTCCTGTGACACGTACCCGATCTGACTCCGCCATGCATTCATTGAAAGGTCGGTAATCGGTGTGCCTCCGATAAAAATGCCGCCTTCTGCAGGTTCATAAAAGCGTTCAAGCAGACCGAACATTGTGGACTTACCGCCGCCGCTCGGTCCCGCAAAAGCGACCATCTCACCTGGTGCAGCGTCAAATGACACATTCGAAATAATCGGCTCACCCGCTTCATAAGCAAATGATACGTTTCTCACATGAACCGGCATCCCGCTGATATCGATGTCTTCTCCAGTTCTGCCGTCCTCCGGTGTAAGCTCAATGATTCCGATAATCCGCTCAGTTGCACCCTTCGCTTTTTGAAGCTGTGTAAAGAACATCGCAAATGACGTGATTGGAAAGACAATTTGAAACAGATACAGCAGGAAAGCAACAAGCGACCCTGTCGTCATGGACCCTTCTGCCACCCGGATGCCGCCATATCCGATAATGACCACAATGACAGCCATCATCACCAGGTAAATCAGCGGTCCGATAATCGCAAAAATCCGCATCTCTTTTAAGCCGAACATCAATAAATTTCTGATGCCGCCTTTACCTTTTGCTGATTCAAATGTCTCTGCATTGGAGGCCTTCATCAATCTGATCTCACTTAAAGTCTGCTGGATCTTTCCTGTAAAATCAGCCGTCTCATCCTGCAGTCCGCGTGAAATCTTAGACATCTGTCTGCCGAGTGGAATCATAATCCCAACCGTCACAGGAACAGATATCAGCATCAGAAGCGTCATCCGCCAGTCCATCACTAAAAGAATAATGACAGCACCGAAAATCGTAATAATGCCAGTGATAAACTGCGGGAAGTGCTGGGAAATCAGATCCTTCACAATCCCTGTATCATTTACCACGCGGCTCACCGACTCACCGCTTGCCTTCTGATCATAGTAGCTGACAGGCAGGCGAATCATCTTCTCCCACATCTGTTCACGCAGCCTCGCCACAACAACCTGACCCGTATAACCGAGCAGATAAGTCGAGCCGCCATCAATCAGTGCCTGCACAATAAAGACGATCGCAATCGCTGCGACGAGCCATCCGCTTATAGAAACTGAAAAGCCATCGACCAGCTCGCGCGTCAGCAACGGAATCGTCAGTCCGACAAGCGTCGTAAGAATACTCCCGACCAATCCAAGCGTTAAAGCAAGCCTCGGAATTTTAGTTGATAATATTAATTGAATAAAAGGTTTCAACCCTGCGTCATTCTGTGCCATAAAAGACTCCCATCTTTTCAGATTTTCTTATGAAAATTATATCCTATTTCAACCCCGCAAGCTGTGTCAGAAGCATGTACGCTTTATTTTCCCGGCAGCTGCCTGATAGAATAGAGAAAACGCTCAGGAGGAAATGATGCAAACAATTGTACTTGCCGGGGGTGGGCACACGCATCTTGAAGTATTACGCCGGCTTACTGCTGAACGTGATACAGAGGTGAAGTGGATTCTCGTGTCAGCATCCCGCTACCATTATTATTCCGGCATGTTCTCAGGCTTTGCCGAAGGACTCTATACGCTTGAAGAAATCCGGATTGATCTGAAGAAAATATGCACAGATAAAAATATTGATTTTATAGAAGATACGCTTCAATCTTTTGACCCTGAAAAAAGAGAAGTCGTCTTATCATCAGGAGAGCGGCTGCCCTACGACCGTCTTTCACTCGATATCGGCTCACACACAGCGCCGGACAAAATAGAAGGTCTCACAGAAAAGCAGGTGCAGATTAAACCTGCTCATCTGTTTCCGGATCGGATTGAAGCTTGCCGTAAAGCAAAAGAGCTTGTGATCATCGGCGGAGGTGCAGCAGCCGTTGAGATGGCTTTCTCATTTCATCAGTGGAAGCAGCAGAACGGCCGTAAATATGACCGCGTCACTGTCATCGCATCGAGCGACCTGATTGATCAAAAATCAGATGCTGTAATTGAAACACTTTTTAACCATAAAGGCATCCGCTATTTTAAGAACGATGTCGCAGTGAAGGTAACAGACCGTTATGTGGTAACCGAAGGCGGGGAAGAGGTTTCGTATAATGAAGTCATCTTCCTCGGGGGTGCCCAGGCACCTGAACTGCTGGGAGAATCCGGCCTGCCGGTTGATGAAAAAGGCTTTATCAAAGTCAACGCCTGCCTTCAGACGCCTGATGACAGCAAGGTTTTTGCAGCAGGAGATTGCGCTGCGCTGACCACACACCCGGAACTGCCAAAAAGCGGCGTCTATGCGGTGAGGCAGGGGGAAGTACTCCATCATAACCTGATGGCGAGCCTCAAGCGTGAGGGAATGAAAGACTATACACCTCAACGCCGTGCATTGATCCTGCTTTCCGCAGGTGGGAAACAGGCACTTATGCTTTACGGAAAGTGGCGTCAATTCGGTAGCTGGGCCTGGTGGTGGAAGGATTATATCGACCGGAGTTATATGAAGAAGTATCAGTGAGTGAACAGAAAAAACCGGAACGTGCTGGGTGCACGCTCCGGTTTTTCTGTTAATAGTCAGTTTCGGGGTAGTGGGTATATTGTCATGAAGCTTCGAACATGCCTGTCTGAACGCCGAACGTGGGATGTTTTTCTCCGAACATTGGGCGGTAACCTTCGAACAACCGCGTTTATTCTCCGAACACCACGTGTTTTTCTCCGAACCTGTTACCCCACTAATTAACCAGCCTTCACCGCCGCTTCACCCTTCACTTTCCGCTTAGTAAAACGGTCTACAATTGAACTGATGGCACCATCGCCAGTTACATTTGTTGCAGTGCCCAGGCTATCCTGTGCCAGATATAGTGCAAGCATCAGTGACGTCATGGCACCTGAGAAACCAAGCATTGATTCGAGGAGTCCGAGTGAAGCCACAACAGCACCTCCAGGAACACCTGGTGCAGCAATCATCGTGACACCAAGCATCAGGATGAACGGGAAGATTTGACTGAACGTTGCAGTTTCTCCCTGAATCAGCATGACAGCCATTGCGCAGCTGACAAGCGTAATCGTACTTCCTGCTAAATGAATATTTGCGAGGAGCGGTACACAAAAGTCTGCTGTTTTTTCACGGACGCCCATTTTCTTTGACTGTTCAAGTGTCACAGGAATCGTTGACGCAGAAGACTGCGTACCAAGTGCAGTAAAGTATGCCGGCATCATGGTTTTGAACATGACAAATGGATTTTTTCCGTGCAGTGAACCGGCAGTTGTATACATCATCGCCAGGTACAAGATGTGCAAAATGATAATCATGACAAACACAAGCAGGAAAACGTTGATAATTGCACTTACTTGCCCACCCTGAGTCATATTAGCGAAAATACCGAATATGTGAATAGGAAGGAGTGGAATAATGATCTTTTCAATCAGCATTTGAATAATCGACCTGAATTCTTCAAGTCCTTTTTGCAGAACGCTGTTTTTGAAAGCAGAAATCCCTACTCCTAATATGAATGACAGTAATAGAGCAGACATGATGCCCATCACTGGTGTCATTTCTACACCAAAGTATCCGCTAAGCAATGCTTCCTCAGGATTATCGAATGCTCTTGATGCTTGAGAACCCAGCAAAATGGGGTATAGGGTTGTAGCACTTAAAAAAGCAAGTACCCCGGCAATAATCGTAGACGCATAGGCAATACCGGCAGTCAGGCCAAGCGCTTTACCTGCACCTCGACCCATTGCACCAATACCTGGAGCGATAAAAGCAATGATGATTAAAGGAATCGCAAATGACAGAAAGCCGCTGAATAGATCATTGAAAGTTGCCGCTACGCGAACCAGCCACTCGGGACTGATGCTGCCTATTGCTATACCAAGCGCAATCGCAATGATAATGCGGGGAAGTAATCCAATTTTTCTCATGGTAAAGTCCTCCTGTTGTGTACAGTTGTATTTAATAGAAGGATTATAACGTGATGGTTATAGCTTGTTAAGGGAAAAAACTTAAAAAATAATAATAAAATTATTTAGAATTATCAGTAAAATTAAAGGTTTATGGTGGGTGAAGTAGGTTTTTTGTTATAGTAAAAAAACAAAAATTCGATTCGTCAAACTCATTTCTGTTTTTGAAAAACGTGATAAGATGGAAAGAGATTTTTAAAAACAATTTTTTTACATAGAGATCAATTGGAGGATTATATAAATGAAAATAAAGTTATGTTTATTGTTCGGAGGAAAGTCTGCAGAGCATGAAGTTTCACTGCAAACTGCTAAAGCAGTCATTAAAGCGCTGGATTTAACAAAATTTGATATTGATCCAGTATTCATTACTAAAGATGGTGAATGGAGAAAGGGGGCGTCCTTATCGGCGCCTGTAGAAGATGTAAAAGAGCTTCAGTTTGGTCAACAGTCAGAAGTTTCACCTGCTGAAGCAATGACAAATGTGCCGGCAGCACCCGGTGCGACGTATGATATTGTCTTTCCGCTGCTGCATGGACCAAACGGAGAAGATGGTACTGTCCAGGGACTTTTGGAAGTGTTGAATGTTCCTTATGTGGGCAATGGTGTGCTGGCTTCATCAGCAGGAATGGATAAAGTGATTATGAAAAATCTTTTCCGTGATGCTGGGCTGCCCCAGGTGAACTATACTTCATTTATCCGTTCTGCATGGGAACAGGATCGGGAAGTAAGTTACTTGAAAACAGAAGAAGAAATTGGCTATCCATGCTTTATTAAACCGGCCAACCTGGGATCAAGTGTGGGAATCAGTAAGTGTACGAACCGTGCTGAACTTGAAGCAGGCTTTGAAGAAGCGTTTCAATTTGATCGTAAAATTGTGATTGAACAAGGCGTTAAAGCCCGTGAAATAGAACTTGGTGTGATTGGAAACGACTTTCCTGAAGTATCCGTTCCAGGTGAAATTGTGGCTAAAAAGGATTTTTATGATTACAAATCGAAGTATGTCGATGGTGATTCCGTGATGGTCATCCCTGCAGAGCTTTCTGAAGGATTGACTGAAGAACTACAGCGGATGGCTAAAAAAGCATTTCAGACAGTCGACTGTTCAGGTTTAGTCCGTGCAGACTTCTTTGTCACAGAGGACAATCAAATCTTTATCAATGAAATCAACACCATGCCAGGATTTACTCCTTACAGCATGTTCCCGTTATTATGGGAAAACACAGGCGTTGCATATGCTGAACTGATTGAAAAGCTCGTCCAGTTTGGAATCGGACGTTATCAAGAGAAACAGAAATTAAAAACTTCAATTTAAGGAGAAGTCAGCTATGAAAAAAACGTTAAAAGAGATTGCTGCGATGCTTCATGCAGATGCTCCTTCACCGGAATTTGCAGACACAGTCGTTGAAGGGGCCAGTATTAACACGCTGACCATCCAGCCCGGGAATCTTTTTATCCCATTTAAAGGTGAGCGTACAGACGGCCACAAATATGTTCGCCAGGCCTTAGAAAAAGGAGCCGGTGCTGCATTATGGCAAAAAGATGTGCCGGATGCACCGGAAGATTTGCCGGTTATTTTAGTGGATGATTCTGAAAAAGCACTTCAGCATCTGGCAGCGGCTTATAGACGGGAAAACCATTTTAAAGTTGTTGCAATTACCGGAAGCAACGGGAAGACGACAACAAAAGATATGATTGCCGGCGTCCTTTCAACAAAATACAGCGTGCAGAAAACTGATGGCAATTTCAACAATAACCTTGGACTCCCGCTGACATTATTGAATATCAAAGAAACGACTGATGTTGCGGTGCTGGAAATGGGTATGAGCGGATTTGGTGAAATCGAACTGCTGAGTAATATCGCTACGCCGGACATTGCGGTTATCACGAACATCGGTGAATCCCACCTCCAGGATCTTGGTTCAAGAGAAAACATTGCTAAAGCGAAATTTGAAATCATCTCCGGGTTAAATCAAAATGGCATACTGTTTTACTATGGTGACGAACCATTGCTAAGATCACTCGTTGAAAAAGCAGATGGATTGAAGAGTGCATCCTATGGTTATGATGAAACAAATGGACTTTATCCACGAAAAACAGAAATTGATGAAGCAGGAAGTCGTATTCAGCTTGGCACGGAAGAAGCGTGGGTATCAATTCCGGTACTGGGCAGACATAATGTGCTGAATGGTCTGGCAGCAATCCGCACAGCACTTCACCTCGGGCTGACGCTTGAGGAAATTGAAGAAGGATTTGGGAAGATGGAAATGACTGCAATGCGTATGGAACGTGTTGAAGGATCCGGTGGCGAAGTATTTATCAACGACACCTACAATGCCAGTCCTACTTCAGTGATGGCTGCACTTCAATTTCTTGAAGAAGCAAAGGTTGAAGGTAAGAAAATTGCTGTTCTCGGTGATATGCTCGAACTCGGTGAAAACGAAGAACAATTCCATCGTGAAATTGGACAGCAAATGAATGTGAACGAAATCCCAGTACTCCTGACTTTCGGACCGCGATCAAGATGGCTGGCAGAAGAAGCCATACTAAGAACACCGCTCGTCTACTGGTTCAGAGATCATGCAGAATTGGTAAGAGAACTGAAAAAACATCTCTCAAAAGGTGACCTCATCCTCGTAAAAGGATCGCGCGGCATGGAACTCGAAAAAGTAATCGACGCATTCAGATAAAGAACGTATTTCTAAAGCCGTCCATTGAGGGCGGCTTTTTGAGTTGACTATATAGGCTGGTGGTGTGATCGATGCTGGTGACAATAAACCGTCAATTTCGGTATCATTACCATGGAATGGCCGGATACTGCCGTCAACGCTGCCGATACGACCGTGAACCCTGATGTATCCTACCGTCAACGGACATATCACAACCGTCGCAAGCCAACACAGCGGGGTCGGAGTTCAAAGAGACACTTTTTTAATCATTCTAAAATTAAACCGGCAGACTCCGCTCTGCTGCGCTGTCTGTAAAATGGAAGATCAATTTCTTGATCGGGTCATATTCACTATGACTATAACGGTGCAGCTATTGTTTTATGCAGAAACTAGCTGCCCCTCGGAGTGGAGGGCGGAGACTCCCGCCCCAGGAAGGGACAGGTGAGACCCCGGAATGTGAAGCATGAGGAGGCTCACCGCCCGGGGGCAGGAAAGCGCAGTCCTCCACGGAGAGGGGCAGCGGTTTTTTAAGAAGACACTTGTAGAAATAACATGCTGATTCAAAAAACACAAAAATGGGTATAAAAACAACAGAAGGTTGAACGGAGGGAAGTCATGGGACAGACAGGATGCTTACTGCTTCACGGGTTTACAGGCGGTGCTTATGAAGTGAACCCGCTCGCGAGATACTTGCGCGAACACACCGACTGGATCATATCAGTACCAGTGCTTCCAGGACACGGAAGGCACCTCAGACTTCACGAAACAAATGCAGTAGAATGGATCACCTATGCTGAAGAAGAACTGAAAAGACTCTATCTATACTGTGACGAAGTATATGTCATCGGTTTTTCAATGGGAGGCTTAATTGCAACCTATCTGACTATACATTATCCGGTAAAAAAACTTGTCCTGTTAAGTGCAGCAGCGCTTTATATAAACCCGAAACAGATTTTCAGCGACATGAAAGTCGTGATGACGGATACACTGCGAAAAAAACTGCATGAAAATGAGTGGTTTGGTCATTATAAATATAAGCTTTTTCACACACCCATCCGATCTGCGAGAGAATTCAGACGGCTGGCTTCATACGTTGTACCGCTCCTGCCAAAAATCAGAGTACCCGTTTTCATTGCCCAGGGACAAATGGATGGAATCGTCCCTCCAAAAGCTGCAAGGTTCGTTTATGATCGCGTTGGAACTTACCAAAAAAGATTATATTTATCAAAATCGTCGAAACACCTGATCTGCTATGGGTCCGACTGTGACAAGCTTTTTTATGAGATCGCTTTCTTTTTGAAACAGGAGAAAGTTCCCGACAATGGATGATTGTGTTTTGAAAATAGACATGATAAGATACGTAAGACATCTGCTACAATTAGCAAAAAGCTCTCTTATTTATGAGAAGAGTGTGATAAAACTTTTAAATACGTTAAACGGATTTCTCCGTAATGGACTGAATGCGTCCTGCGTATTTTTGATGGTTGTCTTTAACCAGTATGAAAGACCAATTGAAGTATTGGCATCTCTGACGCACTCGGCCTATGACCGGGTTTTATTTTTTGGGGAAGAAATGCCCCCGCTTATTTTAACCGTTAAGGACAACGAATAAAGGCTGTCGCAGTCTTCTGAGCGATCTTAGCTATGTGTATGAAATAGATGATTCACAAAACAAAGGAGTTTGAAGGATTTGACACTTTTTTCAGAATTACCAATTAGTCCAGTTATCCAAAAAGCAATAACACGTATGGGGTTTGAAGAGGCAACGCCGATTCAGGCTGAAACAATTCCTTTATCATCAGAAGGAAAAGACATTATCGGACAGGCGCAGACAGGTACAGGTAAAACTGCTGCTTTCGGAATTCCTATGCTGGAGAAAATTGATACAAAATCACAAAATATTCAGGGTCTGATTATTGCTCCAACTCGTGAACTTGCGATTCAGGTATCAGAAGAACTTGACCGTATCGGTAGCGAAAAGCGTGTACGCGTTCTTTCGGTATACGGCGGACAGGACATTCAGCGCCAGATTCGCGCAATGAAGAAAGGACCTCATATCATTGTAGGTACACCTGGTCGTCTTCTTGATCATATTAAGCGCCGCACGCTTAAACTTGATGAAGTAAACACACTTGTACTTGATGAAGCAGATGAAATGCTTAACATGGGATTCATCGATGATATCGAATCGATTCTTAAAAATGTTCCTGACACACGCCAGACGCTATTGTTCTCAGCAACAATGCCTGGACCAATCCGCAAAATTGCTGATCGTTTCATGAAAGACCCTGTAGTTGTAAAAGTACAGGCAAAAGAGATGACTGTAGAGAACATCGAACAGTTTTTCGTAAAATCTCATGAACGCGAGAAGTTCGACGTTCTTTCACGTCTGCTTAACGTTCAGTCACCTGAACTTGCAATTGTTTTCGGACGTACGAAGCGCCGCGTTGATGAGCTTGCACGTGCACTTGAAATCCGAGGCTACATGGCTGAAGGAATTCACGGTGACCTTACACAGGCGAAACGTATGAGCGTTCTTAAGAAGTTCAAAGCAGGCCGCATTGATGTGCTTGTTGCAACAGACGTTGCTGCACGTGGACTTGATATTTCAGGCGTAACACACGTTTATAACTATGATATTCCTCAGGACCCAGAAAGCTATGTACACCGTATCGGACGTACAGGCCGTGCTGGTAAAAAGGGAATGGCGATGACATTCGTTACACCTCGTGAAATGAACTATCTTCGTGTTGTTGAGCAGACAACAAGAAAGAAAATGGAGCAAATGCGTCCACCAAGTTCATCTGAAGCACTTGAAGGACTTCAGCGCGCAGCTGTTGATGAATTGACAGAAACAGTTAAGAAGAACAACCTTGAAGAGTACAAAGTACTTGCACGTGAGCTGGTAAACAATGGTGACGACTCATTGGATCTAATCGCAGCTGCTCTTAAGATTCTGACAAAAGAGCCTGACGAAACACCAATTGACATCACACCTGAACGCCCACTCACTTCTAAAAAGAAATCATATCGCAAAGACGATAAAAAGTTCGGCAACCGCGGTGGAAACCGTGGAGGCAAATCCGGCGGCGGAGGCAAACCTTACAACAGCCGTCAGCGTCAGCCGAAGCGTCAATCTAGAGACTCATAATTAGGTATGAAAAAGCTGCTCCGGAAATCCGGAGCAGCTTTTATCTTTCTTCAAACGTAAAAATAATTCCATTGGACTGCAGCATACCATCGATTTTAGGGAATGCACTCTGCATCTGCCCATTTCTATGGAACGCGAGATCTTCACCATTACTCATTTTAAGAATTAATGTATCATGCTCCACTTCTTCGTTTTGTTTCAGCAATACTGCACCCTCAATTTCACTCCAGGCGTACTCATCTGCTGAGAAAGAAAATAAGTCATTATGTATAATCTTTTCCTCTCTTAAGATGGAGTAGTTTGTAACACTCAGCACAAGAACTATGAGTGCAACAGCTAATGCCCCAAATCCGGCTCCTTTGAAAACCTTTCCTTCCTTATACATGAAAAAGAAAAAGGCTGAGAGCAGAAGACCGAAAGCACCAAACAAAATATTGGAGATCATCGGTGTCTGAATAGTGATCACATCACCATAAGAAAAGAATAAGTAATGAAGCATGTTCGGGCCGATAAAAGCAAGAATAAGACCGGTAATAAATGTGATAACGCTTAGCACGATCCACATCATATTCCCTTCAGAAAAATCCGGGTTCATGTAAATCCTCCTTACAATAATTTCATATTCTACTATACAGATTTTTTTGAGAAAAGTTTCATTTTTTTAACTATTTGCGCTAAAAATTTCTGAAACATATAAGGAACCGGACTCGTATGATAAAGTAAGTACATAAGAGACATATAGATAGGAGAGAAAACGATGGGGAGACAGGAGCCTAAAATGCGGATTTCAGAGCGGGCTTTAACCGTCTGGAAGCTGTATGGCTGGATTTCTGCAGCATTTACTTTGCTTGCGGGGGCAGCAGTTACGGTATTGGCTATTTTATTTGACTGGTCTGTGTGGTTTATTATTGGCGCTGTGGCAGCGTTAATACTTGAAATCATATTATTTGTATTCGTTTTGCCGACACTGAAGTGGAAACGCTGGCGCTACGAAGTAAGAGAAGAAGAAATAGAATTACAGCACGGGATTTTTATTATTACACGTACACTTGTGCCGATGGTTCGCGTGCAGCACGTTGATACAGAGCAGGGGCCTATTTTGCGTAAATACAATCTAGCTACGATCAGCATTTCAACAGCAGCAACGATTCATCAGATCCCTGCACTTGATATTAACGAAGCGGATGAGCTGAGAGACTCGATTTCTGCTTTAGCAAGGGTGGCGGAAGACGATGTCTGAAGAGAAACGCCTGCATCCGATTACAACCGTCATGAATGCACTGAAAACGTTAAAAGAAGCGTTTATTCCGATTGTGATACTCGTATTTTTGAACCGTGGTGAAGCTGAGTCAATTTTGGACTATTTACCATTCTTTATCATGGGTGCAATGATTATTCTTTTTTTATTTCTCGGTGTTATCAAATGGTGGAGGTTCAAGTACTGGCTTGAGGAAGGAGAGCTCAGAATTGAACAGGGGCTCTTTGTTAAGAAAAAGCGATATATTCCTTTTGAGCGTATTCAAAGCCTGAATTATACAGAAGGCATCCTTCACAGACCTTTAAAGCTCGTTAAAATTAAGGTCGAAACGGCGGGCAGCTCTGCGAGTCAGGAATCAGAAGCCGAATTAACGGCGATTACGAAAGAGGAAGCAGATGAACTGAATCGTATTATATCTGCTGCAAAGAAAAAGCTTAAAGAAGGTAATACAGAAGAGTTTGATGGTGACACTTCAATTGTTGAGGAACAGCCGGAAGAGCGTGTTTTGTATAAAATGAGCGCAAAAGATCTCATCGTGATGGCAACGACTTCAGGAGGCGCGGGTGTTGTACTCGGTGGTGTGCTGATATTTCTATCACAGTTCGGAGAATTTATTCCTTACGAAGCCGTTTTTGAAGAACTTGTTGATATTGTAGAGACAGGATTTCTGCTCGCGGGTGTTGCGGCAGTATTTGTATTTTTAATTGCCTGGCTGATTGCTGTAGGTATGACTTTTCTCCGTTATGCAGATTTCACAGTGAAATTGGTTGATAAGGACATTGTGATTACAAGAGGTCTGCTTGAAAAGAAACAGACCACTGTTCCTTTGAAAAGAATTCAGGGTATCCGATTTGATCAGAATATTGCAAGAGAACCTTTTGGTTATACCTCTGTCACGATTGAAAGTGCGGGTGGTTCGGTGCTTGAAAAAGATTCCAATGCGATCAGGCTGCTCCCGATGATTCGTGAAAAAGAGGCATTTCCAATTCTCAACGAAATTATGCCGGATTATCAATGGAAAACAGCATTTACAGGCGTGCCGAAGCGATCTCTAAAGCGATATATATTCTGGAAGATGCTATTTTCGCTTGTCATCATCGGGCCGGTGTCTTACTTCTTTTTCCCGCTTGGTCTTATTTCACTCGTATTGATTCCGCTTGCTGCCGGACTTGGCTGGCTTCAGTACAAAACTGCCGGCTGGAGTGCTTCTCATGATCAGCTGACGTTGAAGTACCGCGGATTCAGTAAACAGATTGTGTATATGAAGAAGAAGCGGATACAATCCCTTGCGTGGACGCAGACGATCTTCCAGCGCAGAGGTGATGTCGCAACGATTCATTCAACGATTAAATCTTTTGCCAGCGGAAGTCACAGCAGTATTGCACATGTAGCGCAGGACGATGCAGAACTGCTGATGGAATGGTATAGTCCTGAAGCAGAAGTGAAAAAGGTGCATGATCCGGTCAGGTTAGATCCTGAAGTTGAAGGTCATTAACGTGAAAAATGCCTGGAGCCACTGAGCTCCAGGCATTTTCTATTCACGTCGCCGCTGCTGAAAGATGAACAAACCAATGAATATACCGGCTGCAAGTCCTGCAAGGTGCGCGGTTATGTTGATGTTTGATCCGAAAAACGTCATGACAACACTGATGACGATAACGGGTACCATGACCTGCCTGATTTCCATCGGGGCAGCCTGTTTGTAAATGAGCCAGATCGCCCCATACAGACCGAATAATCCAAAGATCGCCCCGCTAGCGCCGACTGAGAGATAATCGGGAGGCTGCAGCATCCAGGTTGCTACGTTGGCAATAATACCTGCAAGCATGTACACGACGATAAACTGGAATGACCCAAGAAGCCGCTCAAGCGCCGGTGCAAACAACACTAAAGAAAAAGTGTTAAACAGAACATGCCACAGATCAGCGTGTGCAAAGATCGGTGTGACAAGCCGCCAGTATTCTCCCTCGGAAATCAAACCATTGATTCCAGCCAGAGACAAAAGAACATTCCATCCAGTACCACCCGGAATGGAAGTGGCAATAAATACAAGCGCATGTATCAAAATCAACAGCGATACGACAGGGTAAAACCTGATAAACTGTGATAAGCTTTCAGTACGTAAAAACAAATGAAATCCTCCCTGTAACTGATTAATTTAATCATACAGGATTTTATACGAAAAAGGTGACTCAGATGATTCATGGAATCGGCTTGGATATCGTAGAAATAGACCGGATTGCAAAACTGCTGGAAAGACAGCCGAAAATAAGCAGCCGCGTGCTGACTGAGCGGGAGCAGAAACAGTTTGAGCTGCTTGGAAAAAATAGAAAAATTGAATTTCTCGCAGGGAGATTTGCGGTCAAAGAAGCTTATGCTAAAGCACTTGGCTGCGGCATTGGACGTGAATTATCTTTTCAGAATATAGAAATTTTAAAAGAGGATTCAGGACGTCCTTACATTTACAATTCGGATTATAAAGTACACGTGAGTATTACCCATACAAAAGAATATGCTGCCGCGCAGGTAGTGATAGAGAAGACAGGCGAGTAGGTACGCCTGTCTTTTTATGTGAATCGCGTGCATGGCGGGATTCGCAGCTCGCGCGAGGTCCGGAGATGCAGCAATTACTGTGCAGGTTGTAGCGTTCCGCACGCAGTAGGTAGCAATCCACCCGGGAAGTTGTAGTAATGCACCGGGTGAGCGGTAGCAATTTGCTAATTTGAATGTTGTGTCCGTCCCCAAAAACGCCCGCCTCCGCTTTTCTACTTGTCCAGCTCCGGCTCGCAGGGACTAGTGCGCTTCCCGCAGCTCATTTCGATCAGTCAACATCGGCTCACTCTGTTCACCGTGTTTCCTTTATCTTAATCGCTTCAGTCCAGCGCATACGCCCTAAACGCCCGCTTCCGCTTTTCATGTTGTCCAGCTCCGGGCGCTAGCTCCTCGGGTCATAAGTCACGCAGCGAAAAAGGGGAAGTGCACCCTTTTCCCGCTCCGCGTCTTATGCCTGTCGGAGCTGAACGAGCACCCTCCGCTTTTCATGTCATACAAGCCCATCTCCTTTCATACACTTAGAGTGCATTGGCAAAGACGCTTAATGAGTGAAGGGGAGGAAACCATGAAGAAAATCGCTCTCTGTTTGATAACGGTCTTTTTAGTGATGCTGCTGGCTGCGTGCGGTGAGAAGACAAGGGAAGAAGCGGCTAAGGATTTAATGGACAAGGTGGAGCAGACAGACAGCTACAAAGCAAAGGCGAAAATGGTATTTAAAACTGGGGAAACTCCTCAGGAATACGATGTGGAAGTGTGGCATATGAAACCTCACTTTTACCGTGTTCACCTGAAGCATGCTGAAGATAAGCAAAGCCAGATGATTATCAGAAACGACGAAGGTGTATTTGTACTGACGCCGGCACTCAATAAAAGCTTCCGCTTCCAGAGTGACTGGCCTTCAAACGGCAGTCAGGCTTATCTGGCAGAATCTCTTGTAAAGGATATTCAGGAAGACAAGGAAGCAGTCTTTACTGAAAAAGAAGGACAATATGTATTTGATACGAAAACCAGGTACAAGCATCAGCATATGTTCCCTCTCCAGCAGGTTATTTTTGATAAAAAAACACTGGCACCTACAGACGTGAAGGTGAAGGATGAGGAAGGGAACGTGAAGATTGAGCTGAGCTTCAGTGAAGTGGATTATGAAGCGTCATTCGACAAGAGTGATTTTAACCTTGAGAAGAATATGATGGGTGCCCAGCTTGAAATGCCGGTATCCGGTGATGGTGAAGAAACAGAGGATTGGGCTGTGCTTTACCCGACAGCAGAAATTGAAGGGGCTGCCCTGACGGAAGAAAAAGAAGTGAAAACAGATAACGGAAGCCGCATGATCCTGACATATGAAGGAGCAAAAAGTTATACCATTATTCAGGAGAAGCTGGATGCTGCGCCAGTGATGCTGACAACCTCTGAGGCGTCAGGAGAAATGGCAGATCTCGGTTTTGCAGTAGGCGCAATGACAGAGCATTCACTTGAGTGGACCTACAATGGTGTAAGTTATCTTCTTGCTTCCCATGATCTGACACAGGAAGAAATGCTCGAAGTAGCTCGCTCAGTTCAAGGGTCTATGATAAAATAACGGCATCCTGACAGGAGAGAATCCTGTTATAAGAGAAGGTGCCATATGATGACAAACAGCGAATTTTACAGAGATACCTGGATTGAAGTTGATCTGGATGCGATCAGTTACAATATCAGTCAACTGTCTGAACAGCTTCATAAAGACACAGTCATTATGGCAGTTGTAAAAGCGAATGCTTATGGACATGGCTATTTGGAAGTTGCGGAAACAGCACTTGAGAGCGGAGCGGAATGGCTTGCAGTTGCGTTTTTAGATGAAGCACTTTTTCTGAGAAAGCACGGTTTTACCGCTCCGATTCTGGTGCTTGGCGCAACACGTCCTGAAGATGCGGGTATTGCCGCACAGCACGGAATACGTCTCACTGTATTTTCAGCAGCGTGGATGAAAGCGGCACGGGGATTTTTAGACCATGAAACACTTAATATTCATCTTAAAATTGATACAGGTATGGGCCGGCTGGGCTTTACTGAAAAAAATGACCTGATGGAAGCGGAAAGGCTTGCATCGGATTATACGCAGCTGCAAATTGAAGGCGCGTTTACTCATTTTGCAACAGCGGACGAGCCTGACCGGGCTTATGCTGATCAGCAGCATGAGCGTTTCATGGAATATCTGAATGTGTTAAATCACGAGCCGAAGATGATTCACGCTTCTAATAGTGCAGGTGCTTTTTTGCGGGATAATACGGCTTTTAATGCTGTCCGGTTCGGGGTCTCAATGTACGGACTAGTGCCTTCAGGTGACATTCGCAGTGAAATGCCTGTGCGGTTAAACCCGGCGCTGTCCCTGTTCACGAAGATCGTTCAGGTTAAAAAGCTGAAGCAGGGCGGGAAAGTCAGTTACGGCGCCACTTACACAGCAGGACAGGACGAATGGATTGCAACGCTGCCAATTGGTTATGCTGATGGGTGGATCAGGCAAATGCAGGGGTTTGAAGTGATTGCAGGAGGACAGCGTGCAGAGATCGTCGGACGGGTCTGCATGGATCAGTGCATGATCAGGCTTCCTTTTGAAATGAAAGAAGGGACAACAGTCATTCTAGTTGGAAGCGAGGGTGAAGATCGTATTCTATTGGATGATATCGCGGCCCACAATGGCACCATTCACTATGAATCTGCCTGTCTTTTAGCAGCACGGGTTCCACGGATTTATAGGAAAAACGGTATAAAAAATAAGGTCTTTAATCATCTTAATTAATCATTTTTGCAAAGAATTGTCAGATATTTTCTCAGAGTACCTTTTCAGGTTCCACATTTAGTGTTAATATAAACATGGACTTGAATGATGAATGAACAAGAGAATAATTGATAACAAAAAATAGGTACGCATGATGGTGGAGGTGTAGTTTGTGTCGGAATCCAGCGCAACAACAGAAATCTTGGTACGTTTACCAAAGCAACTGCTCACAGAACTGGAAGCGTTTGCGGAGAAAGAAGAATTAAGCTGCAGCGATTGTATTTATCGCGCAACAAAATCTTATGTCCGTGACAGACGCAGAAAACAAACTCAGGATGCTATGCGCCGGGGCTATATGGAAATGGCGAAAATCAATTTATCAATGGCTTCGGAAGCACTTCAGGCAGAATACGAAGCAGACCATACCATTGAACGACTGGTAAGTGGGGGATAACGCTTTGATAGTGAAGCGTGGAGACGTATTTTTTGCTGACCTATCTCCCGTTGTCGGTTCAGAGCAAGGTGGAGTCCGCCCCGTTCTCATCATCCAAAACGACATCGGAAATCGGTTTAGCCCCACAGTAGTGGTCGCCGCAATTACAGCACAGATTCAAAAAGCCAAGCTCCCTACCCACGTTGAAATCAGTTCAAAGCGTAACGGCTTTGAACGTGATTCAGTTATTTTGCTGGAACAGATCAGAACGTTAGACAAACAACGATTAACAGACAAAATAACCCATCTGGATGACGAGACGATGGATAAGGTAGACGAGGCACTTCAAATCAGCCTTGGCTTGGTTGACCTCTAATGTGGAAAACGCTCTTTGTGGAGCGTTTTTTTTCTTATGAATAGACCCACAGGCTACACTCATCTATAATGGAACATAAGTACGAATATAGAATGATAGGTAAGAGGTGAATTCTTTGTATAACAAAATAGCCGGGCATATCGAAGAACATCGCGAAGAGCTCGAAAAGATTTGGAAGGACAGGCTGATCAACGATGGAGAAGAACGCATCATTGACGTGATGCCTCAGCATATATTTGAATCAACAAGCACGGACTTTTTTGACATTATTCTTCTGAATCTTAAAGACAAAGGCAGAGAGTACAAGGTGAAACTTGTAAACTTCTCTGATAAGGTTGTGAGGCTCGGCTGGCCAGTTGCGCTGGTTATGAAAGGATTGAGAGAATTTGTACATACTGTGCAGGAAAACTTAGTCCAATATGGAAGTATTGATAAAGAACGTGAAGGCGATTATCTTGAGCTGCTTGATAAATGGATGACCCCTATTTCAAATGAAATTGTACAAACTTATGCTGAAACATGGGAAAAAACCGTATCGTTGCAAAAGATGGCGCTTCAGGAGCTCTCTGCTCCATTAATCCCGGTAGTTGACCAGATTTCAGTCATGCCGCTGGTCGGAACAATTGACACAGAGCGTGCAAGACTTGTGATGGAAAATCTGCTTGACGGAGTGGTAAACCATCGCTCAGAGGTCGTGCTGATTGACATTACAGGCGTACCTGTCGTAGATACAATGGTCGCTCATCATATTATCCAGGCAGCAGAAGCTGTTCACCTGGTAGGCGCAAAATGCATGCTCGTAGGCATACGCCCGGAAATTGCTCAAACGATTGTGAATCTGGGCATTGATTTGGATAGATTCATTACCACCAGCACAATGAAAAAAGGTGTTGAGTTGGCACTAGAGATGACTGGCAGAAAAATAGTGGAGTTGGAGGGGTAAACAGTGAGAATTCCTATCTTAAAACTGAACGATTGCCTTTTGATTTCGATTCAATGGGAGCTGGATGACCAGACTGCCCTTGAATTTCAGGAAGATTTGCTAAAAAGAATTCACGAAACCAACGCACGTGGCGTTGTAATTGATATTACATCAATTGATTTTATTGATTCATTTATTGCCAAGGTACTTGGAGATGTGATCAATATGTCAAGGTTGATGGGAGCTAAAGTCGTCATTACAGGTATTCAGCCAGCAGTAGCCATTACACTGATCGAGCTTGGAATCAGACTTGATGACGTGATGACAGCCCTCGACCTGGAAAAAGGTTTAGAGAAACTTCAACAGGAATTGGGGGACTGACCATATGGAAATCCAATCCTGTGTATCCATTCTCAATGAATGGGATATCGTAGCTGCCCGTCAGCTCGGTAGAAACGTAGCGAAAGAACTGGGATTTGGAACTGTGGATCAGGCTAGAATTACGACAGCCATCAGTGAGCTTGCCCGAAATATTTACCTCTATGCAGGAGAAGGTCAGTTATGTATTGACCGATTAAATGAAAATGGTAAAGCAGGGCTTCGGATTATTGCACTGGATAAAGGTCCGGGTATTCCAGATATCAGAAAAGTAATGGAAGATGGTTTTTCAACTTCAGGGGGTCTGGGGGCTGGCCTACCGGGTGTAAGAAGGTTAATGGATGACTTTAACATTGACTCTGACCCGGGTGAAGGTACAGAAATCCGCTCAACTAAATGGCTCCGATAAGGGAGGCGTTTGACGAATGAATAAACAGGAAACATTAGAAGAGCAATTCAGTAAGATTTTACAGGAATATATAAATAACCAGTCTGAGCAGGCCTTATACGCTGCTCAGCAATTCAGCCGGACAGCCCTTGAAAAAAAGGTGCCGCCGGAAGAAGTGATCAGTCTGCAAAAAAGCGCGATGCAGGAGTTAATGCCCGACCTCTCACCGGAAGTCTGGCATTCTTTTGATATTCTGCTGGAAGTCATGACTGCCTATGGATTTGCTTTTAGAGAACACCAGAGTTTGCTGGCTACACAAAAAGAGTTAAAAAATGAGATGGAAATTGCATCGAATGTTCAGGAGACTCTGCTCGGGACCTCAGTGCCTGAAGTAGACGGTCTTGAAATAGGAGCGCTCAGTGTGCCTGCCAAACAGATGAATGGTGATTACTATCACTTTGTTCACGACGGCGATCACTCGGTCAATATTGCGATTGCTGATGTAATCGGAAAAGGGATACCTGCTGCTCTTTGCATGTCTATGATTAAATATGCAATGGACAGTCTTCCTGAGTACAGAAAAGACCCAAGTGCTGTACTTGAAAGCTTGAACAGAGTGGTTGAACAGAACGTTGACGATTCAATGTTTATCACCATGTTTTACGGAATGTATGAACTTAGAAGCAATATTTTGCATTTTGCTTCTGCAGGTCATGAGCCCGGCTTCTTCTATCGCTATAAAGATAAGGAGTTTCTGGACCTTGAAGCTAGAGGACTTCTTCTCGGCGTTGATAAAAACGCTAAATATAAGCGGTATGAGCAGGCTGTTGAAATAGGGGATATGGTGATTCTCATGTCAGATGGTGTAACGGAATGCCGTACAGATGAAGGGTTTATTGAACGTGAAACTTTAATCTCCTACATTAATGAGTACATAGAGCTCCCGCCTCAGGAAATTGTGAATAAAATATTCCGGGACCTTGAACGTCTTCAGCATTTTCAATTGAGAGATGACTTTACAATTATTATCCTTAAAAGAACGAAATAGTTTTAAGACTAAGAGGTTTAGCTATCAAAAGTTAGGGTAGTTTACAAGTACGTCTTACGGAGATTTTGAGAACAGTGACAGTGCACTGCTCACTTTAGTTATACATTAAAGCTGAGTGGCAGTCAGACACTGAAGCAGGACATTAGAAAAAAGGTGGAAATAACATGAATATTAAAGTTGATATAAAAGAGCAGACAGAGGATTTTGCGAAACTTGTTATCGCCGGTGAAATAGATGCTTATACAGCGCCAGTGCTGAGAGAAAAAACTGAGCCGCTTTCAAAGCAGGAAGGTATGAAGGTTGTGGCAGATTTATCTGAAGTAAGCTATATGGACAGTACAGGCATCGGTGTGTTTGTCGGGTTATTCAAAGGGATTAAAGCGAATGGCGGACACCTCCAGCTAACTGGACTTTCTGACCGTCTCAAACGACTTTTTGATATTACTGGGCTTGCAGAGATCATGGATATTAACCCCGAAGTAAAAGGTGGAATGTAAAAATGAAACCATTTGATTATATCGAAATGAAAATTCCCGCTAAAGCCCAGTACGTAGGTGTTATACGTCTGACTATTTCAGGCATAGCAAGTCGTATGGGCTTCACTTATGATGATATCGAAGATCTGAAGATTGCAACGAGCGAAGCCATTACAAATGCTGTACAGCATGCTTATAAAGAAAATGATGAAGGTGAAATCGTTGTTGGCTTTGCGCTGTATAGTGACCGTTTGGAAGTCATTGTGGCAGATCATGGTTCAAGCTTTGATTTTGTGAAGGTGAAAGAAGAAGTGGGGCCTTACAATGAAGGTTCTGATGTCGACATGCTTCGTGAAGGCGGGCTTGGTCTTTACCTGATTGAAAGTCTGATGGACAACGTGAAGATCAGTCAAAAAGAGGGTGTAACAGTCTTCATGACAAAGTACATTGAGGAAGAGCAGGTGGAGAGGGATGCGGAAACTGTCTCAACCTAATCAACCAAGCAAAGACGAAGTGCTGAAATGGATTAAAGCCTACCAGGAAACAGAAGATCAGGAAGCACAGCATAACCTGGTTGTGCATTACAAGAACCTTGTAGAATCCATTGCAAGAAAATATTCAAAAGGTAAATCTTATCATGAAGACATCGCTCAGGTTGGCATGATTGGTCTGCTTGGTGCGATCCGTCGTTATGATGATACTTTTGGAAAAAGCTTCGAAGCATTTGCTATCCCAACGATTATTGGTGAGATCAAACGATTTTTACGTGACAAAACCTGGAGCGTTCATGTTCCAAGAAGAATTAAAGAGCTCGGTCCGAAAATCAAAGCCACTGTAGAAGAGCTGACAACAGATCTGCAGCGCTCGCCAAAGGTAAGCGAAATTGCGATGCATCTTGAAGTTTCTGAAGAAGAAATTCTGGAAGCGATGGAGATGGGTAAAAGTTATCAGGCTCTTTCGGTGGATCATTCAATCGAAGCTGACTCTGACGGCAGCACCGTTACGCTGCTCGACATTGTTGGAAGCATGGATGACAATTATGAAAAAACGGATCAGCGTATGGTACTTGAAAAAGTACTTCACGTGTTGAGTGAAAGAGAAAAACAGATTATTCAATATACGTACCTTGAAAACATGAGTCAAAAAGACGCCGGTGATATGCTTGGTATCTCTCAGATGCATGTGTCCAGACTGCAGAGAAGAGCCATCAAAAAACTGCGTGATGCGATCCAGCAGGAAAATTCACAAGATAGTGATTTTGCCTGATGGAAGTACTTGACAACAGTTTAGTAACAGTACACGCTGGACAGTACACAAAAAAAGGACGTCAGGACTGCGGTGACAGTTATTATTTCACTGCGACTGATGATTATTTCATCTGTGTTTTAGCAGATGGTCTTGGAAGTGGGAAATATGCCCATGAAGCTTCCCAGGCTGTGTGTAGTGTTGTGGAAGAACATGTGGAGGAAGATGTAGCGCAGCTGATGGTAAGAGCGAATGATTCTGTGGTGAAAAAAAGAGGAGCGGCAGTCGCAATTGTGAAAATTGAATATGCAACCAGACAGGTTACATACAGCTGTGTGGGAAATATCCGTTTTTACTTTTACTCTGAAGAAGGGAAACTGACTTACCCTTTACCTGTAACAGGTTATTTGTCAGGCAGACCCCAGGAATACAAAACCCAGAGTTTTACCTATGAAGATGGCGCATCTTTCCTTATTCACTCAGACGGACTTCAGATCACGCGTGTACGGCCGCTGCTACAGTCAGGACGTTCAATTGACTATATTTCAACGTATCTCGATTCGATTGTTTCGGAAGATGATGATACAACTTTTATCATTGGGAGACTGCCTTAAAAGGTGGTTTCTTTTTTTTGCAATGACAAGTCGCAAAGCAGTTAGCGTGATTGTGGTACAATTGATCACGGATATCATTATAGAAAGGCAGTGAATGGGATGGAAACACATAACCAACAGATCGCCCGTCTGGCAGCAAATATTTCAATTGACGCCACTAAAGTTGAGAAAGTCATTCAGCTTTTAGATGAAGGAAATACAGTGCCATTTATTGCACGTTACCGGAAAGAAATGACAGGTGCGCTTGATGAAGTTCAGATCAAAAATATTTCTGACAGCTGGGTATACCTGCAGAATCTTGAAACAAGAAAAGAAGAAGTGCTTCGCCTTATAGAAGATCAGGACAAGCTGACCGATGAGCTGAAACAGTCCATTGTAAAAGCAGATAAACTTCAGGCAGTAGAGGATCTTTACCGTCCATATAAACAAAAAAGAAGAACACGTGCGACAAAAGCGAAAGAAAAAGGACTTGAACCGCTGGCGAAATGGCTGTTATCTTTCCCTAAATCAGGAGACGTGGAAGAGAAAGCCTCCGAATTTATTTCTGTGGAAAAAGAAGTACCAACCACAGAAGAAGCACTTGCAGGTGCAAGAGATATCATCGCTGAAATGCTCGCAGATGATGCGAAGATACGTGAATACATAAGAAACCAGACATTCAGAAACGGTAAAATCACTTCTGCCGTTAAAAAAGCAGAGCTTGATGAAAAAGGAATCTTCGAAATGTACTATGAATACGAAGAGCCCGTTTCGAAAATTGTTCCGCACCGTACCCTTGCGCTTAACCGAGGAGAAAAAGAAGAAGTGCTGCGCGTATCAATTCATCCTGATCAGGAAAGAATCTTGTCTGAATTGAAACGTAAGCATGTGAAATATCCTCAGTCGGTATCAGCAGGCCAAATTTCAGAAGCCATTGAAGATAGCTATAAGCGACTGATCCTACCCTCGATCGAAAGAGAGATCAGGAACGAGCTGACAGAAAAAGCGGAAAACCAGGCAATTCATATTTTTTCTGAAAACCTTAAAAACCTTCTGCTTCAGGCTCCTTTAAAAGGGAAGAAAGTGCTGGGAGTTGACCCTGCTTACCGGACAGGCTGTAAACTGGCGGTTGTAGATGATACAGGGAAAATGCTTTATATTGGCGTTATTTATCCGCATACAACAAAGGATCCTTCAAAGGCAGCTCAAATATTTAAAAAAGTTGTAAAAGACTATGACATTGAACTTGTTGCAATCGGGAACGGGACTGCTTCCAGAGAAACTGAACAATTTGTAGCGGATCAGCTTCAGGAAATCGATCAGGAAGTATATTATCTAATCGTCAATGAAGCGGGAGCAAGTGTATATTCTGCTTCTGAAGTTGCACGCGAAGAATTTCCTGATCTGCAGGTAGAAGAACGAAGTGCAGTGTCCATTGCAAGAAGACTGCAGGATCCGCTGGCTGAACTTGTGAAGATTGATCCGAAATCAGTCGGTGTCGGTCAGTACCAGCATGACGTTTCACAAAAGAAACTGAATGAATCTCTGACATTTGTTGTTGAAACGGCAGTAAATAAAGTCGGAGTGAATGTGAACACAGCCTCACCATCACTTCTGCAATATGTGGCAGGCTTATCAAAAACCGTTGCACAGAATATTGTCAAAGCACGTGATGAAGCTGGTAAGTTCAGCAACCGAAAGCAGTTAAAGAAGATTCCACGTCTCGGCGCAAAAACATATGAGCAGTGTATCGGATTCCTCCGTATTGCAGAAGGGGAAAATCCTTTAGATCGTACAGGCATTCACCCTGAGAATTATCAGGACGTTGAAAAAATGATCAAACAGACTGGGTTTGATTTGAATGCGATCGGTTCAGAAGACCTGAAAGCAGCCATCATCCAAAAAACACCGGAAAATTGGTCTGAAGAGACCGGCATCGGCATTCATACAATGAAAGATATCATTGAAGCGCTGATCCGCCCGGGACGAGACCCGCGTGATGAGCTCGATAAACCGATTCTGAAAAAAGATGTATTAAAAATGGAAGACTTGAAGCCTGGCATGGAACTTCAGGGCACTGTCCGCAATGTAGTGGATTTCGGAGCCTTCGTAGACATTGGTGTAAAACAGGATGGTTTAGTGCATATCTCGAAATTAAAAAAGGGATTTGTTAAGCATCCGCTCGATGTCGTATCACTAGGTGACGTTGTAACAGTATGGATTGAGCAGGTTGATGTGAAAAAAGGCAGAATCGCAATCACAATGCTGCCGCCTGCAGATCAAGCTAATTAATTGGAGGAAAATAAATGGTCTACTATATCATTGCCATCGCTGCAGCCATTGCAGCGCTTGGCATCACGTTTAATTATATTGCCCACCTCGGTACAGTTGTAAAAACTGCAGAGGGACGCGGTGATCAGGGTATGACAGTATCAACAGTCTTAACACGCTTCTTCTTTTCAACAATGATCATCGAACTCGTGCCAATCGTCGTCATGATACTTGCGTATGTTTTAATGGATAAGCCGGACAACGGACTCCCGATCATACCGCTCGTGATCATATTTGCTGCAGCTGCCTTTGGTATTATGCAAGTGCTGACAAGAATGAACCAGAAAGTTCCCGCAGAAGTGAAAGGGCAGGTCCGTTCATTCTCTTTAATCAGTCTGCAATTAATCATTTCCATGCCATTAGTGGCTGTCATCTTCCTATTCATTTAAATGGAGTGTTCAGACTGTGACAAATGAGGAACTGCAAAAATTAACAGAGCACATTTCTCTTGAGTCGTTCGGAAAGAAGTTTTGTCACCTTGCTTACTTCAATGGACGGCTCAGAACAACGGGTGGAAGATATCTTTTAGTGAGTCATCACATTGAAATAAACAAAAAGTATCTGGATGAGCACGGTTATGAAGAACTTGTGGGAATCATTAAACACGAACTCGCACACTACCACCTTCATATAGAAGGAAAAGGGTATCAGCATCGTGACCGTGATTTCAGGGAACTGATTAAAAGAGTAGGTGCGCCAAGATTCTGTACACCGCTTCCATCACAAAAGAAAAGGCAGATTCCGAGAAACAAGGTTTATGAATGTGAAGCCTGCGGAATTGTATATCACCGAAAAAGAAAATTCAATACTAGCAAATACCGCTGCGGCAAATGCAGAGGAAAGCTGAACTACTTAGGTGTGGATCAGTCGCTTGTTTAACACGAAAGGTTCCCGGAGATCTTGAAAGTTCCGGGAACTTTTTTAAATGGTTGATATCATAATAGAAGGAACGTAATCAGTTTTTATATAGTTGTTTCTTCTGGGGGTATTGCTTTTGACATCACCATTTAAATGTGGTAAATTACATTCACTAGGCTTAGAAGCAGACGAATTACATAAGAAAATTCATTTGAATTATTTTATTAAAATGATTGACTTTCGTTTTGAGTGTCTGTTATGATATTAAACGTCGGCAAGAGAGACGCTATATGAAATACATAAGGCTTGCTGCAAAATTGAATGTTATCGTTCCACAGTAGCTCAGTGGTAGAGCAATCGGCTGTTAACCGATCGGTCGTAGGTTCGAGTCCTACCTGTGGAGCCATTTTTATGGGGAAGTACTCAAGTGGCTGAAGAGGCGCCCCTGCTAAGGGTGTAGGTCGTGTAAGCGGCGCGAGGGTTCAAATCCCTCCTTCTCCGCCAGAATTAGGCCCGTTGGTCAAGTGGTTAAGACACCGCCCTTTCACGGCGGTAACACGGGTTCGAATCCCGTACGGGTCACCACTTATTTTTGAAAAGTACATACTATGATTTGGTCCCGTGGTGTAGCGGTTAACATGCCTGCCTGTCACGCAGGAGATCGCCGGTTCGATCCCGGTCGGGACCGCCATTTTTTATTGGGCTATAGCCAAGCGGTAAGGCAACGGACTTTGACTCCGTCATGCGTTGGTTCGAATCCAGCTAGCCCAGCCATTTAGAGCCATTAGCTCAGTTGGTAGAGCATCTGACTTTTAATCAGAGGGTCGAAGGTTCGAGTCCTTCATGGCTCACCATGATTTTTATATGCGGGTGTGGTGGAATTGGCAGACACGCTAGACTTAGGATCTAGTGCCGCAAGGCGTGGGGGTTCAAGTCCCTCCACCCGCATTATTATTTATTTTAAAAATGATTGACAACGAAATGATATATTGATATAATATTATTTATCGCTCGGATACGAGCGGTCGTGGCGGAATGGCAGACGCGCTAGGTTGAGGGCCTAGTGGGAGAAATCCCGTGGAGGTTCGACTCCTCTCGACCGCACCAAACAAGTTAGCGCCCGTAGCTCAATTGGATAGAGCGTTTGACTACGGATCAAGAGGTTAGGGGTTCGACTCCTCTCGGGCGCGCCATATTTTTTCATAACATACCGCGGGTGTAGTTTAGTGGTAAAACCTCAGCCTTCCAAGCTGATGTCGTGAGTTCG
>NZ_SORX01000029.1 GCF_004405125.1 Jeotgalibacillus salarius | reverse complement strand
TCCTTTCTAAGGACATTGTGACTTACTCTTTGGGTAAGATCACAACACAGGTTGACTGTTTGGTTGTTTAGTTTTGAAGGGTCAAACCTTCAAAACATCTGACTTTCTTCTATATTGAGTAATCAATGTGGGTGAAAGCAGTTCGTTCCTTGAAAACTGGATAACGACATCAAAGTAAGAAAGATAGACCGAGAATCGCCATCTTAGGGTTTTCTTCACAGAAAACATTTAAGAAACACCTTTTTAACTAGGTTAAGTTAATAAGGGCGCACGGTGGATGCC
>NZ_SORX01000028.1 GCF_004405125.1 Jeotgalibacillus salarius | reverse complement strand
GAACTCACGACATCAGCTTGGAAGGCTGAGGTTTTACCACTAAACTACACCCGCAAGTTTTGGTACCGATGGCCGGGGTCGAACCGGCACTCCCGAAGGAACACGATTTTGAGTCGTGCGCGTCTGCCAATTCCGCCACATCGGCATGGTGATATGAATATTACCATACTCATGTATGTATTACAAATCGCTTCATTTATATTTTTGGAGGCGGTAACCGGACTCGAACCGGTGATAAGGGTTTTGCAGACCCGTGCCTTACCGCTTGGCTATACCGCCAAAATAAAAATGGAGCGGAAGACGAGATTCGAACTCGCGACCCCCACCTTGGCAAGGTGGTGTTC
>NZ_SORX01000027.1 GCF_004405125.1 Jeotgalibacillus salarius | reverse complement strand
ACCCCCGACCTCACGGGTATGAACCGTACGCTCTAGCCAGCTGAGCTACGCCGCCCAATAAATAAAGTAACTTCAAAAATACATATGGTGGAGCCTAGCGGGATCGAACCGCTGACCTCCTGCGTGCAAGGCAGGCGCTCTCCCAGCTGAGCTAAGGCCCCATTGTATAAAAGATGGTCGGGAAGACAGGATTTGAACCTGCGACCCCTTGGTCCCAAACCAAGTGCTCTACCAAGCTGAGCTACTCCCCGTCAATTATGTGGTATTCTATGTAAGGTATGGCGCGCCCGAGAGGAGTCGAACCCCTAACCTTTTGATCCGTAGTCAAACGCTCTATCCAATTGAGCTACGGGCGCCGAATAGAATAAGCGGAAGACGAGATTCGAACTCGCGACCCCCACCTTGGCAAGGTGGTGTTCTAC
>NZ_SORX01000026.1 GCF_004405125.1 Jeotgalibacillus salarius | reverse complement strand
ACGGGTGAGGGTTAGAAGTTCAACACAGCGGGGGTAGTATCCCACCAATGCCTCCACCGAAGCTGGCGCTCCGGTTTCCAAGGCTCCTACCTATCCTGTACAAGCTGTGCCAAAATTCAATATCAGGCTGCAGTAAAGCTCCACGGGGTCTTTCCGTCCTGTCGCGGGTAACCTGCATCTTCACAGGTACTATAATTTCACCGAGTCTCTCGTTGAGACAGTGCCCAGATCGTTGCACCTTTCGTGCGGGTCGGAACTTACCCGACAAGGAATTTCGCTACCTTAGGACCGTTATAGTTACGGCCGCCGTTTACTGGGGCTTCAATTCGCACCTTCGCTTGCGCTAAGCACTCCTCTTAACCTTCCAGCACCGGGCAGGTGTCAGCCCCTATACTTCACCTTACGGTTTCGCAGAGACCTGTGTTTTTGCTAAACAGTCGCCTGGGCCTATTCACTGCGGCTCTCTCGGGCTTGCACCCTAATAGAGCACCCCTTCTCCCGAAGTTACGGGGTCATTTTGCCGAGTTCCTTAACGAGAGTTCACTCGCTCACCTTAGGATTCTCTCCTCGCCTACCTGTGTCGGTTTGCGGTACGGGCACCTTGCATCTCGCTAGAGGCTTTTCTTGGCAGTGTGGAATCAAAGACTTCGGTACT
>NZ_SORX01000025.1 GCF_004405125.1 Jeotgalibacillus salarius | reverse complement strand
TTGGTTAAGTCCTCGATCGATTAGTATTCGTCAGCTGCGCATGTCACCATGCTTACACCTCGAACCTATCTACCTGATCATCTTTCAGGGATCTTACCACTTGCGTGTGGGAAATCTCATCTCGAGGGGGGCTTCATGCTTAGATGCTTTCAGCACTTATCCCGTCCGCACATAGCTACCCAGCGATGCCTTTGGCAAGACAACTGGTACACCAGCGGTGCGTCCATCCCGGTCCTCTCGTACTAAGGACAGCTCCTCTCAAATTTCCTGCGCCCACGACGGATAGGGACCGAACTGTCTCACGACGTTCTGAACCCAGCTCGCGTACCGCTTTAATGGGCGAACAGCCCAACCCTTGGGACCGACTACAGCCCCAGGATGCGATGAGCCGACATCGAGGTGCCAAACCTCCCCGTCGATGTGGACTCTTGGGGGAGATAAGCCTGTTATCCCCGGGGTAGCTTTTATCCGTTGAGCGATGGCCCTTCCATGCGGAACCACCGGATCACTAAGCCCGTCTTTCGACCCTGCTCGACTTGTAGGTCTCGCAGTCAAGCTCCCTTATGCCTTTACACTCTTCGAATGATTTCCAACCATTCTGAGGGAACCTTTGGGCGCCTCCGTTACTCTTTAGGAGGCGACCGCCCCAGTCAAACTGCCTGCCTGACACTGTCTCCCACCCGGAT
>NZ_SORX01000024.1 GCF_004405125.1 Jeotgalibacillus salarius | reverse complement strand
TTTAAGAAACACCTTTTTAACTAGGTTAAGTTAATAAGGGCGCACGGTGGATGCCTTGGCACTAGGAGCCGATGAAGGACGGTACGAACACCGATATGCTTCGGGGAGCTGTAAGTAAGCTGTGATCCGGAGATTTCCGAATGGGGGAACCCCTTATCCGTAATGGGATATGATCTTCCGCTGAATACATAGGCGGTTGAAGGCAGACCCAGGGAACTGAAACATCTAAGTACCTGGAGGAAGAGAAAGCAAATGCGATTCCCTGAGTAGCGGCGAGCGAAACGGGATCAGCCCAAACCGAAAGGCTTGCCTTTCGGGGTTGTAGGACACTCTATACGGAGTTACAAAAGAAGCAGTTAGACGAAGCGGTCTGGAAAGGCCCATCACAGAAGGTAACAATCCTGTAGTCGAAAGCTGTTTCTCTCCAGAGTGGATCCTGAGTACGGCGGAACACGTGAAATTCCGTCGGAATCCGGGAGGACCATCTCCCAAGGCTAAATACTCCCTAGTGACCGATAGTGAACCAGTACCGTGAGGGAAAGGTGAAAAGCACCCCGGAAGGGGAGTGAAATAGATCCTGAAACCGTGTGCCTACAAGTAGTCAGAGCCCGTTAACGGGTGATGGCGTGCCTTTTGTAGAATGAACCGGCGAGTTACGATTTGATGCAAGGTTAAGCGAAAGCGGAGCCGCAGCGAAAGCGAGTCTGAATAGGGCGACATAGTATCAGGTTGTAGACCCGAAACCAGGTGATCTACCCATGTCCAGGGTGAAGATGAGGTAACACTCATTGGAGGCCCGAACCCACGCACGTTGAAAAGTGCGGGGATGAGGTGTGGGTAGCGGAGAAATTCCAATCGAACCTGGAGATAGCTGGTTCTCTCCGAAATAGCTTTAGGGCTAGCCTCATGTAGTAAGAGTCTTGGAGGTAGAGCACTGTTTGGACTAGGGGCCCCCAACGGGTTACCGAATTCAGACAAACTCCGAATGCCAAAGACTTATCCATGGGAGTCAGACTGCGAGTGATAAGATCCGTAGTCGAAAGGGAAACAGCCCAGACCACCAGCTAAGGTCCCCAAGTAATCGTTAAGTGGAAAAGGATGTGGGGTTGCTTAGACAACCAGGATGTTGGCTTAGAAGCAGCCATCATTTAAAGAGTGCGTAATAGCTCACTGGTCGAGTGACCCTGCGCCGAAAATGTACCGGGGCTAAACGATTCACCGAAGCTGTGGATGAATCTCTATGAGATTCGTGGTAGGAGAGCGTTCTAAGCGCTGTGAAGTCAGACCGGAAGGACTGGTGGAGTACTTAGAAGTGAGAATGCCGGTATGAGTAGCGAAAGAAGAGTGAGAATCTCTTCCACCGAAAGCCCAAGGTTTCCTGAGGAAGGCTCGTCCGCTCAGGGTTAGTCGGGACCTAAGCCGAGGCCGATAGGCGTAGGCGATGGACAACAGGTTGATATTCCTGTACCACCAACACATCGTTTGAGTAATGGGGGGACGCAGGAGGATAGGAGAGCACGCCGTTGGTTGCGCGTGTTTAAGCAGGTAGGCAGGAAATGAGGCAAATCCCGTTTCCGTGTAAGCTGAGCTGTGATGACGAGGGAAAT
>NZ_SORX01000022.1 GCF_004405125.1 Jeotgalibacillus salarius | reverse complement strand
CAGACTGTTGAAATTCTAAAATATGTATATAACCAATAAAATAAACCATTCATTTTAATCATTTCCTTGGTTTCCATGATGGTCTATCAGGGTTTAACTTGGTTCTTCGGCTCTTTTTTTGAGTAGAAGAACCATTTTTTTGAGGTTTTGACTGGCTGCGGTGAGATATGCTTGTTCCTGGACAGACTCCTGCCCTCGATATCGTGCGTATCGAAACGCATGGAGATGCTTCGCATCCGCAAAGCTTCTTTCAACAGTCTCTCTGCGAAGACGATAAAGTCTCTTTCCTGTTTTTGTTTTACTGTTCTTTTTAATGCTTTCTAACAGATTCGTCCAGACGTGTCTCGTGACTTCTCTTGAACGACTTTTCGCGGAAAAGCATTCATTGCGCAATGGACAGACTGCACAATCCGATGGATTGCTTTTATAATGCCGAACAGCCTGACGATCTGTTGTCGAGTAAGCTAAGATACAGCCCATAGGACACGCATACACATCTAACTCAGCGACATAAGTAAACTTTGACTTCGGAATCCGTTTACTCCCGTTTTTAAAACGACGATAACCTACTACCGCATAGATCTCCCGATCTAAGAGTTGTTTCGCTATCATATGTGTGGCATAACCGGCATCAACACCTACAGCTTCTATTTCAAACCCAAAGGTTTGTACCTGATGATCCAGCCGATCGATATAAGGTGTTTGGTCTGATACATTTCCTGGTGTGATAAAGGTATCCGTAATGATCCCATACTTCCCATCGACCGTCCGGTGGTCTAAGTAGAAGAAGCCTTGCGGTTTGTGATCTCTCATCATGAATCCACTATCGGGATCTGTTGTACTGACACGTCTTACACCATCACTCTTTTTAGTGCCTTCACGCTCCTTTTTAGGTTTTAATTCTTTTTTCCATGGGCGATCCGATCTTCATTCGCAGCCTGTTCTAACAGTTCAAAGTGCGCAATGACCTTTTCAGGTTTTGCTTCCCTGATAAACTTATTTTTATTCGCATTGGCTTTAATGTGAGTTGAATCTGTAAAAAGTACACGACCACTTACCATGCGATATTCCATTGCCTGTTTGACTATGGCTTCAAAAATATCCGCCATGACCGTTGTCTCATGGAAGCGTTTCTTACGACTATAACTGATGGTGGAATGGTCAGGAACCGGTGTCGTTAGGTCAAAACCAAGAAACCAACGGTACGCAAGGTTCGTCTGGATCTCTTTTTCTAGCTGTCGTTCAGAACGAATGCCGTACCAGTAGCTGATAAATAACATTTTGAATAATGTAATGGGTGGAATTGATTGTCGGCCGGAGGCTGGCTGATAGAAAGAAGAAGTAATCTCTTCTATAAATGAAAAATCAATGTAAGCATCTGCGTAACGAAGAAAGTGATCTTGAGGAACAAGTTGATCAATAGAAACCATTTGGCGGTTGTGACGGGCATTAACGGGGCGTCCCATCATGGTTCATCGTTCCTTTCCATTTCTTTTTATTTTACGCCCGTTTTGAAAGTTTGAAAAGAAGAACTATGTATCAAAAGAGATAAAAAGTGCCGGATCATTCCGTAGACTCCTGCGGAAAAACGATCGAGAGAGACCCCGGAAGGCAGTGGTTTTTTGCCTGAGGAGGCTCGAACGTTCGTCCGCGGAAAGCGAAGGAATGATCCGGCACGGCTTATGAAATTCAACAACCTG
>NZ_SORX01000021.1 GCF_004405125.1 Jeotgalibacillus salarius | reverse complement strand
AATCGAGTAGGAGGGGAATTTTCATTCCCCGACCTCTCACACCACCGTACGTACCGATCGGTATACGGCGGTTCAACCTTTTAAGTAACGCAACTCATAAAGTGCGGAGATGTTTTTCAATCCCCATTTTGTGAGTTTTTCTTTTGTGATTGCGCGGTGAAGAACCTCTGCACTTGAGATTCTCCAGTATCCCTTTCGGGAGTTCGCTAGTCTCATGGCATCCTCATGACCGATGCCATATTTGCGAAGCTTTTTATATTTGGTCTTTACCTTCTTCCACCTTTTCCAGATGATTTGTCTGAGTCTATGGTTTAACCATCCTTGGATCTCTTGAATAAACGTCTTCATTCTTGCGATGCCATAATAGTTAATCCACCCCACCGTTACACGGTTGATATCTGTCATAATCTGTTTCCATGTGCCTGCCCTCTTACGGCTAGTTAATTTCTTGAGTTTGTTTTTAAATCTTTGTTTAGCCGACTTGTCAGGCCGGCATCCGACTTTCCCATCAGTTTTTGAATATTGAATCCTAAGAAAGTGGCTGAAGTAGCGCTGCACACTTGACTCTTCTTCTGGTTGATCGTTAGCCCGAGGTCCTTTTCGATGTATGTTGAGATACTTTCCATTACTCGTTCACCTGCGCGAGGACTCTTCACATAGATGACAAAGTCATCAGCGTATCGGATGAAACGATGCCCACGTTCTTCTAGTTTCCTATCCAGCTTGTTTAGGTATATGTTTGCCAAAATAGGTGATAGTGGACCACCTTGTGGTGTCCCTTCCGTAGTCTTAATGTAGATGTCTTTATCAAGAATACCGGAACGAAGAAATCTCCATATCAGTTTTAGAATGACTTTATCGGAGATAAACTCCTCTAGGTAGGCATGTATTCTCTGATGATGGATAGTATCAAAATAGCTTTTCAGGTCGCAGTCTACTACCGTACGGTACCCATTTTCGTAGTATTGTTCGGCAAGTTTGATTGCCTGATGTGCGTTTCTACCTTTCCTGAAACCAAAGCTGTTTTCTGAAAAGTAAGGATCTATTCTCGGTTCAATCACCTGTAGAATTGCTTGTTGAACCACTCTGTCTAATACACATGGAATGCCCAGATATCGTTTGGAACCATCCTGTTTTGGAATGGCAACTCTTTTTACTGGTTGTGGTTGATACGTCCCTTCTGAAAGTTTTAATTTCAGGGACCGGTAGTATTTCTGCATATGCGCTTCAAGTTCATAGACAGTGATCCCATCAATGCCAGGAGCACCTTTATTTTTCTTGACCTTCTCATATGCATTCCATAGGTTTTCATCGCTAATCACTTGTTGAATTAGTTCGTTACCATCTTGTGCTTTCATCTCCATGTCGGCATCCCTACACACTCTTATGTACCTTTCAGCTTCCAGCCTATTTCTCCATAAGTAGTCATCTCTCCGGTTATGACCACGATGTTTTCTGTGCTTAGGCGGTGATGCCTACACCTCCTTGTTTTCCAAGATTTAAGATTGTTCCACCCTTCGTTTCGTAGAAACTACTATGGCTTATGCTGACTTCTCATGATTCATCCACTTATCACTAAGAAGATTGTTACGTCAGTAACCCTCGTGAGATCTCCCCGGGTAAGAGTAATAACCTTCCTCCCATGTAACTGTTGTATTTACTGTATGGAATTTGGGCAGTATTGGACTTTGTTTTGTTTGGCAAACTCGTCCATTCCAATTCAGCCTTGGTATACAATTTCTGTTCGTCAGTTCGGGATTTTGCCGCGGGCTTCCTTCAGATTCCACTTCACAATGGACACCCTTGCCGTTAGCTAACAGTTCCTACTGCCAAGCCTGTAGCGGACTTTCACCG
>NZ_SORX01000020.1 GCF_004405125.1 Jeotgalibacillus salarius | reverse complement strand
TAGGACGTCGCTAGGCAAACGGAAAGTCTTCCCTGTGTGGGAAGGCTTTTTTTGTGCGGTTCAAAGCTTTTAGAGGACAGGATCCTAAGGGCATTGATGGCAAAGTGACGAAGTGACGAGATCTCCAGTGCATTCAGAGCAAAAAGTCAGAAACCCCGACATCATGAGGGGGACTCGAATTCCTTCAATCTGAAAGTAATTCCCTCAGTCATGAGTATGATTCCTTCATTTCCAAAGCGTAAAAATCACTCCAGTAGAAATCTCTTCATCTCCTCCGGTACCTGACGTGATGAATCAGTAAGGAAACTTTTGATGACTGGATAATCTAATGTTTCCTTATAGGTCATACATGTATGCCACCATTCTGTTTCGTAGCGGGCGAGCATGCTGAGGTTGTAAAGGATCAGGTAGTGCGCCTGCAGTGTATGGGTTGACGGATATTGATCATGCAATGAATTGAATAATTGCTGCATAGTGCAGGTAGTGGTTAGTGGTGTGCAGTACAGCAATTTTTCTGAGAATGTTGTGTAGAGTCCATGCTTTTGAATTTTGACTGTGTCTTCTAAAAAACTGTAGTGTTTCTTTTTAATTTTGCGGGAGGAAACACCGTGTGCGAGCTGATTTGATTTTTCAGGATGAAAGGGGTCTTTCATCGTGATAGCAGCTTTTAAAAGGTGGGTCATGCCGTAAAATTGCATAACGGGCTGGATGCAGACTGGTGACTGGGCTGACTGCTGATAGAACCGTTCAGCGTGTTCAATATGTGCACATATAGATGGAGCTTTTTGGGTGGCAAGCTGCTCTGGATGGTCGAATGCTTCTATTGAATAGTGCTTGTATAAATGCTGAATGGCATAGTGTTTCGCATATAAAGGAAGGTAGTGGTTCCAGTCAAAGTCAGACGTCATACAAAAAATCTCCCAACTATTCTTAATAATCGAACTTATTCCTTCGATATTGACACACACGGGACCGGCTGATAACCTTACAATAATATTTTTGAGACGGGGAGGAACATGACAATGTGGGAAACGAAATTTGCTAAAGAAGGTTTAACGTTTGATGATGTGCTGCTGGTCCCGGCTAAATCTGAGGTACTGCCGCGTGATGTTGACTTGTCAGTTGAGCTTACGGACACAATTAAGCTGAATGTGCCAGTTCTCAGTGCAGGCATGGATACGGTGACGGAAGCTGCAATGGCTATTGCAATGGCACGTTCAGGCGGCCTGGGTGTTATTCATAAGAACATGAGTATAGAAGCACAGGCTGAGCAGGTTGAAAAAGTTAAGCGTTCTGAAAGTGGCGTCATTACGAATCCATTTTTCCTGACTCCTGATCACCAGGTTTTTGATGCAGAGCATTTAATGGGCAAATATCGTATTTCAGGTGTTCCAATTGTGAATGATATGGAGGAGCAGAAGCTCGTTGGTATTATTACAAACCGTGATCTTCGTTTTATCCAGAATTACTCGATTAAAATTGATGAAGTCATGACAAAAGAAAATGTTGTGACAGCTCCAGTCGGTACAACTTTAGAAGAGGCTGAGAATATTCTTCAAAAGTATAAGATTGAAAAGCTTCCTTTAGTTGACGATAACGGTATGTTAAAAGGATTAATTACAATTAAGGATATTGAAAAAGTCATTGAATTCCCGAATTCTGCAAAAGATTCACAGGGACGTCTATTAGTTGCTGCATCAGTAGGTGTAACAGCAGATGCTGAAAAGCGCGTGCAGCTGCTTGTAGAAGCAGGCGTTGATGCACTTGTGATTGATACAGCTCACGGCCACTCTCAGGGCGTGCTCGATACAATTGCGCTGATCCGCAACTCATTCCCTGATGTCGTGATTATCGCAGGAAATGTCGCAACTGCTGAAGGAACGAAAGCACTGATTGAAGCTGGCGCAGACGTTGTAAAAGTAGGAATCGGCCCAGGCTCAATCTGTACAACACGTGTTGTTGCAGGTGTTGGTGTTCCTCAGATCACAGCTGTGTATGACTGTGCAACTGAAGCACGTAAACATGGTAAATCTATTATTGCCGATGGTGGAATTAAGTATTCAGGAGACATCGTGAAGGCACTTGCTGCCGGTGGACATGCTGTGATGCTTGGAAGCCTTCTTGCCGGTACAACTGAAAGCCCGGGTGAAACTGAAATCTTCCAGGGCCGCCGTTTTAAAGTGTATCGTGGAATGGGCTCAATGGCCTCAATGGAAAAAGGCTCGAAGGACCGTTATTTCCAGGAAGATGCGAAGAAGCTTGTTCCTGAGGGAATTGAAGGCCGTACAGCTTATAAAGGACCACTGGCTGACACAATCTATCAGCTGGTTGGCGGTATCCGCAGCGGAATGGGTTACTGCGGTTCGAAAAACCTTCATGAACTTCGTGAAGAAGCGCAGTTCATTCGCATGACAGGTGCAGGCTTGCGCGAAAGCCACCCGCATGATGTTCAAATCACTAAAGAATCTCCAAACTACTCAATGTAAATAGATGAATCATTCGACACACTCAGGCAGGACTCCATTCTTACAGGAGTCCTGCTTTTTTGTCACTGAACAGTGCTATAATGTCTATACTTTTTGATGATAAATTATGATAAAATGACAGAAGTGTACATAGAAAAGCGGAGGCGAGCGTTTAGGAGCAGCCATGACGGAGATAAAGGAAACACCGCGAACGTTCGTGAGCTGGTGTTTACTGATCGGACGAGTGGAATGGAAGTCTGCTAGACCATGCGATCCGGAGCTAGACACGGATATCATATCGGAGGTTTAACATGTTGAAAACAAAAGTGTTGCGCAAAATGACAGTCAGTGTCCTTGCGTTCGTATTATTTTTTGGCAGTGGTGCTTTTATGCACGAGGCGAAAGCGAATGTCATTCAGAATTGGAATGTAGATGCAGCCATTCTGCTTGAAGCAGAAACAGGTAAAGTGCTGTATGCAGAAAATGCAGATACGCAGCTTGGAATTGCAAGTATGACAAAGATGATGACTGAGTACCTTCTTCTTGAAGCAATTGCAAACGGAGAAGTTGCCTGGGATGATCAATATACAGTGACGGATAAAACGTACGAACTTTCTCAGGACCGTTCACTTAGTAATGTTCCTTTGCGAAACGGGGAGCAGTACTCTGTTCAGGAACTTTATGAAGCAATGGTCATCTATTCAGCAAATGCTGCAACAATCGCGCTCGCTGAAATGGTTTCCGGTTCAGAAGGTGAATTTGTACAGCTGATGAATGAAAAAGCAGCTGAACTTGAGCTGGGCGACTATAATTTTGTAAATACGACCGGATTAAATAATGCGGATATGCTTGGCTATCATCCAGAAGGTACTGGCGTTGATGAAGAAAACGTCATGTCAGCACGTGGAACAGCGAAGCTTGCTTACCATTTGTTAAATGACTTTCCGGAAGTACTTGAAACATCAAGTATTCCTAAAAAAGTATTCCGTGAAGGCACAGACGATGCAATTGATATGGAAAACTGGAATTTCATGCTTCCTTCTCTCGTATTTGAATATGAAGGCGCAGATGGAATTAAAACAGGTACAACAGACTTTGCAGGCTACACATTTACAGGAACAGCTGAACGTGACGGCATGCGCCTGATCTCAGTTGTCATGAATGCGACAGATGAAAATGGTGTCGGTTCTTATGCTGCCCGCTTTGGTGCGACAGCAGAACTGTTTGATTATGGATTCGGTAATTTCGCTATGCAGGAAATCCTGCCTGCCAACTATACAGTAGAAGGTCAGGAAACATTGCCTGTTGATAAAGGTACAGAAGATACAGTAGCGATCGAGTCAACTGAACCGGTACAGGTACTTCTTGAAAACGGTCAGGATCCGGCGGAATTCACACCGGAACTAGTGCTTGATGAGTCGCTGTTAAATGAAGATGGCGAGCTGACAGCGCCGATTGAATCAGGTGCCCAGGTCGGTACACTCAGCCTGGCTTCAGCAGGTGGGGAATATGGCTTCCTTGATGAAAGTATGGCTTCATCACTTGAATCAGAAGTAGTCACGACTCAAGCAGTAGAAAAGGCCAATTGGTTTGTACTAAGTATGCGTGCAGTCGGGGGCTTCTTCGGCGGACTGTGGGATACAATCGTCAGCACAGTAAAAGGCTGGTTCTAAGAAATATTTTATTTTAATACTTTAATGGAATGAAAACCTTTATCCATCAAGGTTTTTAGCACCATTTTAAGTGTAAAAGCACTTCCTGTCTTGACAGGAGGTGCTTTTTTAGTGAAGATAAAAGATGGAATAATGAAAAGTGGAGGGGATTTGTGAAATGCCTAAAGCTGGACGTATCATTCCGACTATTAAGCTTAAAATTTACCAGTTTCAGCGAAGTCCAGGGTCAGACCCGGAACTTCACTGAACTGTTCTAAAGGATGAAGGAGGCTTTTACCATGAATACAGGTACGGATCGTGTAAAAAGAGGAATGGCAGAGATGCAAAAAGGCGGCGTCATCATGGACGTAGTCAATGCAGAGCAGGCTAAATTAGCAGAGGCAGCAGGAGCGGTAGCAGTTATGGCGCTTGAACGTGTGCCATCTGATATTCGTAAAGACGGCGGAGTAGCCCGTATGGCGGACCTTCGTATCGTAGAAGATGTAATGAAAGCGGTTAGTATTCCGGTCATGGCAAAAGCAAGAATCGGGCATATTACAGAAGCTCGTGTACTTGAATCAATGGGCGTAGATTATATAGATGAAAGTGAAGTACTAACTCCAGCGGATGAAGAGTATCACTTAATGAAGAGTGATTTCACAGTACCATTCGTATGCGGGTGCCGTGATCTTGGTGAAGCAGCTCGCCGTATCGGTGAAGGTACGTCAATGCTTCGTACAAAAGGTGAACCTGGAACAGGGAACATCGTTGAAGCAGTGCGCCACATCCGTAAAGTAAACGGACAGATCCGTAAAGTTGTGAATATGTCTAAAGATGAACTGATGACAGAAGCAAAATTGCTTGGTGCACCATTTGAACTTCTTTTAGAGATCAAGGAACTTGGACGTCTGCCGGTTGTAAACTTCGCTGCAGGCGGCGTAGCAACACCAGCTGATGCTGCACTGATGATGGAGCTTGGCGCTGACGGTGTATTTGTCGGATCAGGTATCTTCAAATCAGATAACCCTGAAAAGTTTGCACGTGCAATCGTAGAAGCAACAACACACTATCAGGATTATGAGTTAATTGCAAAAGTATCAAAAGAACTTGGTACAGCAATGAAAGGGATGGAAATCTCTTCACTATCATTAGAAGACCGCATGCAGGAGCGCGGTTGGTAAGAAAGGGCTGATCATCATGACAACAATTGGTGTGTTAGGTTTACAGGGAGCGGTTCGCGAACATGTCCGTTCAATCGAAGCAGGCGGTGCCAAAGCGGTTGTCGTGAAGAAAGCAGAACAGCTCTCAAGTATCAACGGATTAATTTTACCAGGCGGAGAAAGCACAACGATGCGCCGCCTGATTGATGTATATGGTTTGATGGAGCCGTTAAGAGCATTCGCTGCTTCAGGCAAGCCGATGTTTGGCACATGTGCCGGGCTGATCCTGCTTGCAGGAGACATTGTCGGGTACGATGAGCCGCATCTTGGTGTGATGGACGTTGTGGTTGAGCGGAATTCATTTGGCCGTCAGAAGGAAAGCTTTGAAGCGGACCTGTCCATTACAGGCATTGAAAGGGATCCTTACACAGCAGTCTTCATCCGAGCGCCGCACATTGTGTCAGCCGGTCCTGATACAGAAGTGCTGGCAACGCACAACGAGCGGATCGTACTTGCGCGTCACGGACAATTCCTTGGCTGCTCATTTCATCCGGAGCTTACGGATGATCACCGTTTGACTGAGTATTTCATTCAAATGGTAGAATCACCGGCTGTTGTGATTTAAATAATAGTTGATCTTTTTCAGATCGTGTAGTAACCTAATTTTTATCATACAAACGAAAAGCTGTGACAGAAAGCAGTAACGAAATGTGCTTATTAAAGAGAGTCTGCGGTCGGTGCAAGCAGATATGAGGCATTCGTGAATCCATTCTGGAGCGGGAATCTGAAACTTTCAGTAGGATTCCACGGGCAGGCACCGTTATGCCTTAAGCGGAAAGTACACATGTGCTTTCAACCAGGGTGGTATCGCGGGCTTCAACTCTCGTCCCTTATTATTTTATAATAAGTGGCGGGAGTTTTTTGTTTGTGTAGGCAGGGACATACCCTGACTTCGCGGCCGGCGAGTGACGGTCGTGACAACGCCAGCGGGAGTAGACGCACAGTTTTTCAACCAATATAAAAGGAGGAATCACCATGTTAGATTTAAAACGATTACGTAATCATTTTGAAGAAATAAAAGAGAAGATGGGCAAGCGCGGAGAGGATTTGAAGGACTTTGATCAGTTTCAGGCTTTAGATCAGGAGCGCCGTGAACTGATTGTGAAGAGCGAAGAGAAGAAGAGCCGCCGTAATGAAGTGTCTCAGGAAATCGCACAGATGAAGCGTGAAAAGAAAAACGCAGACGATGTGATTGCTGAGATGCGCGGACTAGGGGATGAAATTAAGCAAATTGATGAGCGCCTTCGTGAAGTGGAAGACAAGCTTGAAACGCTGCTCCTATCTATTCCAAACATACCGCACGACAGCGTTCCTATTGGCGATACGGAAGATGATAACGTTGAGATCCGCAATTGGGGAAATATCCGCGACTTTGGATTTGAACCAAAACCTCATTGGGATGTAGCGACTGACCTTGAGATGCTGGACTTTGAACGCGCAGCAAAAGTAACTGGCAGCCGCTTCGTGTTTTATAAAGGAGCAGGTGCACGTCTTGAGCGCGCGCTGATCAACTTTATGATGGATCTTCATCAGGACCAGCACGGATATACTGAAATGCTGCCGCCATACCTTGTAAACCGTGCAAGCATGACTGGCACGGGTCAGCTGCCAAAATTTGAAGAGGATGCTTTCCGTATTGAGAAAGAAGACTTCTTCCTTGTACCGACTTCTGAAGTACCGGTGACAAACTTCCACCGTGATGAAATTTTAAAAGCGGATGAGCTGCCAAAAGCGTATGTTGCATACAGCGCAAACTTCCGCTCTGAAGCGGGATCTGCCGGTCGTGATACACGCGGATTGATCCGTCAGCACCAGTTTAACAAAGTAGAGCTTGTGCGTTTTGCGAAGCCTGAAGAATCTTATGAAACACTTGAGATGCTGACGGGGCACGCGGAGAAGGTGCTTCAGTTGCTGGAGCTCCCATATCGCGTGATGAGCATGTGTACAGCTGATCTTGGCTTCACAGCTGCGAAGAAATACGACATTGAAGTATGGATTCCAAGCTACGGCACATACCGCGAAATCTCTTCTTGCAGTAACTTTGAAGACTTCCAGGCGCGCCGTGCAAATATCCGCTTCCGCCGTGAGCCAAATGCGAAGCCTGAGCACGTGCATACGCTAAATGGAAGCGGCCTTGCAATCGGCCGTACAGTGGCTGCGCTTTTAGAGAATTACCAGCAGGAAGACGGCAGCGTGGTTGTGCCTGAGGTATTGCAGCCTTATATGGGTGGTAAGAAAGTTATCGCTAAATAAATGTGAAGAGAGCTGTCCTTGAGGGGGCGGCTCTTTTTTATGTATGTACAGCGCTTCGCTGTTCCCGGGCTTTGGCTGCACGGTTTTATCGATTGAGTGCACTGTTTCGGCTGGTGAGTGCGCGATACACCCGGGTTGAGTGCACAAGATCCCGTCGCGAGTGCACACCACGCCGAATCCGATGTCCAATAACCTCATTCCGGCAGTCAATCCGTCCACTTCATGCACTTGAGAAACCAGGATCCTGTTTCCGAAGTGCATCCACTGCCGCTTTGCTGTTTCCGGGCGTTGGCTGCACGGTTTTGTCGATTGAGTGCACGATTTCGGCTGGTGAGTGCGCGATACACCAGGGTTGAGTGCACAAGATCCCGTCGCGAGCGCACAACCAGCCGTATCCGATGTTGTATGAGTCTCTCGCGCTGTTCAACACTTCAAAAAAACTTCCCGGCTTGACGTTTCTATACCTTCCGGCGTATTATATGTTATAAACTTATATTCCGATCAGAAAGGTATGATATATAGATGGCAAACTCTATTTCAATACCGCGTCCACTTGTGCGCGCCAATCAATGGACCATCGTTCTCACCGTAGCAGCAGTCTGGATAACAGGACTTCATCACTTATTGCTGATTCCGCTTCTCGCCGGTCTGGGTGGCGTACTCTTTAATTTTAATCCAGTTATGCGTCTGGCAAAGGTGTTCCTGAAGAAGCCAATGAGCAGTTATATTCCAGAGGATCGTTCGGATCAGCGTTTCAATCAGATTCTTGCAGTGTTTTTCCTGACAGGAGGCTATGTTTCTTTCATTTCAGGCTGGACAATTGCTGGTTATGCATTTACAATAATGGTTGTGACTGCGGCGTCAGTTGCGATCATGGGTTTTTGTGTCGGGTGTTTCATTCGTTTTCAGTGGAAGCAGTGGCAATACCGAAAAGCAAAAGCATCTAAAAGTTTTTAAAAAAACTTTTTAAAAAGAATTGACGGGAACTATTTATCCATGATATTATAATTCTTGTCGACACGGAGGAATACCCAAGTCTGGCTGAAGGGATCGGTCTTGAAAACCGACAGGGGTGTAACAGCCCGCGGGGGTTCGAATCCCTCTTCCTCCTCCATAATTTTAAAATTTAACATCAACGCGCATAAATTGGAGAAAGTCACTGCTTAGGCAGTGGCTTTTTTGTCTATTAAAATGCTTAATATCTTCGTACAGCACTCTGGAAACAGGGTGCTTTTTTCTTTTTCGCAAAAAAACGCGAATTTTCCCGACTCCTAATACTAAAAATAAGAACACATGTTTGGTATAATGTGAAAAAGGAGGGATGATATGCAGAAAAATTTATATGAAACCACAGTGGAAATGCGGGACGGTGGGGAACGAGAGACGCTTGAGCTGCTGTCAATGTTCGAACCCGTCATTCACAAATACGGCCGACTGCTTGATGGTGAGGACACAAAGCAGGATCTAAAGCTGCATTTACTGAAGGCTGCACGTAAAATGCCGCTAGAACAATTGAAAGATAAAAATAACAAAGTGATCTTCAGCTATCTCGCAAAATCATTAAAATACGAATTTATTCGCTTATCAAAAAAGAACAGTAAGAAAATCGAATTCGAACAAGCCTTTGAGGTGAAAAATATCGCAGATGAAGCAGTCATGAATTCGGAGATCGAATTGCTTGAGATGATGGAGGTGCTCACCAGTCAGGAGTCATTCGTCATTGAATGCATGTATGTCAGTGATTTATCTGCAACGGAACTTGCCCAATACATGAGAATTTCAAGACAGGCTGTGAACCAGACGAAAAACAGAGCGCTCAAAAAGATTAAATGTCTGTATTTTGGACATGAAAAAGAGAAAAGGAAGCCATCAGATTCAGTGCAGTGACCAGACCACAAGAATTGACGCTCCTTTTCCCTGTCTCAATTATATCGCATTCGAGATAATAATTCATGCACAGAAAAACCCGGCGGCGTATCCGAATACACCAGCCGGGTTTTCTTTATCGCCCATCCTTCTTCAGCAGCAACTCAATCAGCTGCAGCGTTTCCTCAAGCTTCCGATTCGTCTCAAAAAACTTATCCTCCCGCTCCTTATTCATCCGCAGCACGTAAAACAAAAGCCCCGCAAACACACCCTGCGTCGACAACACATCAATCAAAATCTTCTCCATCAAAAAAATCCCCCTTTTACTCTATATAAAAGGAAGATGAAGTCTTCTTGTAAACGCTGGGTTTGAATTTTATATAAATTGGCTGATGATTTCCGCTTCAATCATCAGCTGTGCAGATTGAATGATGGGATATATTATCGAGTATGATAAAAATGAATTAATTAGTACTCATTCAGCTGGCTCTTGGAGTGAAGGACGAAGACTCCTGCGGAAAAACGATCGGGAAAGACCCCGCAGGGCAGTGGTCTTCTGCCCGAGGAGGCTTGAGCGTTCGTCCGCGGAAAGCGAAGTCCTTCACGGAAAGAGACAGCGGTCTTAGACATTTACTTCTTCAAAAGCGATGTCTGCTGAATAAACGACCCGATCTTCTCAAGAATCGGATCAATCGAATCCGGATTCTTCACAAGATCATAATCATTAATATTCAGACGCAGCACCGGACATGCATTGAACGAATCAATCCAGTTTTCATAGCGCTGGTGCATCTCTTCCCAGTAAGCAAGCGGTGTTTCCTGCTCCATCGGACGGCCCCGTGCCTGAATGCGCGTCACGATATCATCAAGCGATCCCTCAAGGTAGACAAGCAGACTTGGATGAGGGAAGTATGGCGTCATCACCATTGCCTCAAAAAGACTCGTGTACGTTTCATAGTCAACCGGTGACATCGTGCCTTTTTCAAAATGCATTTTTGCAAAAATGCCTGTATCTTCATAAATCGAGCGGTCCTGAATGAAGCCGCCGCCGTATTCAAACATACGCTTTTGTTCCTTGAAACGTTCTGCCAGGAAATAAACTTGCAGGTGGAAGCTCCATTTTTCGAAGTCTTTATAGAATTTATCGAGATAAGGGTTAGCCTCAACTTTTTCAAATGAAGTTCTGAACTGAAGGTGTTCAGCGAGTTTTTGTGTCATTGTTGATTTTCCGACGCCGACTGTTCCGGCGATCGTAATCACAGCATCGTTCGGGATGCCGTAGCGTTCACGTGCATTCATAGGGTTGTACTCCTTTTAAGTAATGATTCTTCGACCTGCTGAAGGACTTTCCCGAGGTCTTGTTCGTAGTTGACGAAATCAATGTCGTCACCGTTTATACGCAGCACCGGGATTTCCGGATGCGTTTTTTCGAAATGGTAGATGAATTCTTCATAGTCTGCTGAGAGCTGCTCAAGGTAGAGCGGGCTCATATCACGTTCGAAATCACGTCCACGCAGTTTCACCCGTTTTAACAAAGTCTCCAGGCTTGCGTGAAGGTAGACAACCACATTCGGCTTTGGCATATCAGCCGTTAAAATGCGGTAAATCTCAAGATACTTGTCGTATTCCTCAGGGCGCAGTGTGCGTTTTGCGAAAATGATATTTTTGAAGATGTGGTAATCTGCCGCAACAGGCTTCTGTGCAGACAGATAAAGGCGCTGAATATCGCTCAGCTGCTTATAGCGGTTGCAGAGAAAGTACATCTCTGTCTGAAAGCTCCACTCATCAATGTTTGAGTAGAATTTATCTAAAAAAGGATTCTCATCGACAATTTCCTTAAGTAAATGGAAATCAAAGTGTGAGGAAATCGCTTTTGCGAGGGATGTCTTACCAACGCCAATCGGACCCTCCACCGTAATAAACGGAATGGTTGTCATTCTCGTTTTCCTCCTTGTTCTCCAGTCAAGCCGGTTCAGTTTGCACCCGTTATTGTACCATATAAGAAAAATGAAAAGTAGACATCATCAGACGAAAAAAGACAAGGACCGCGATGATACGCGCCTTGTCTGATAGAAAAAATTATCTGAGCTTAACAGGGGTGAACTGATCGCTGATGAGCAGCCAGTTTTGTGGAAAAGACAGGCCGAGTTTCCAGTAACTCATCCCTCGTAAGTTCAACTCTTTTAACAAATCAAATTTCGCCTGAATGGACCGGGCATCCTCGAACCAGATGATATGGTCTTTTCCTTCGGCAGTGTACTCGATAAATGGTGCCTGGGCAGTTGTATCGTATTGGATCGTTACGCCTTGCGTTGCAGCAATTTCGATGGCCTGCTGGGGACTGATGGCGCGCGCCTGAGAACCCTGGACAAATGGCAGCGTCCAGTCATAGCCATACAGGTTCTGTCCCATCATGATTTTATTTGCCGGCATTTCAGTCAGTGCATACTCAAGTACATCTCTGACCGGACCAATTGGGGAAACTGCCTGAGCCGGTCCGCCGCTGTAGCCCCATTCATACGTCATGATGACCACAAAATCCACAACCTCACCAATCGCCTTATAATTGTGGGCTTCATACCATCTGCCTGGTTGATCTGCACGTGTTTTTGGTGCGAGTGCTGCTGATACAAGCCAGCCTTCCTGAGCGTAGCGTTCTTTTGCTTTTGCTAAAAATGCGGTGTACGCTTCCTCATCTTCAGGGCGCAAATATTCAAAATCAAAATGAATGTCCCGGAATCCATATTGCTTAGCGGTTGCTTCAATATTATCCAGCAGATTGTTCTGAACCGTCATATCATTTAATAGAATACGGCCGAGCTCATCGTTAAATCCGCCTTCTTCTAAATTCGTGATGACCATCATCAGGGTATTGCGGTTGGCGTCTGCAATTGGTACAAACGGATCAACTGGCAGCGTGCTGAGTGAGCCGTCGCGTAGTGCCCGGAAGCTGAATGGAGCCAGATAGGTTAAGTAAGGAGCGGCTTCCCTTGTGCGGAACAAAATATTTTCAGAGACAGTCTCTCCGAACGGTTCCGCATAGGCATTGAATTCAGCCGGTGTTTTTGGCTTTGGCGGTAAGTAGAGTCTCCAGCCAATCGCAAGCGGCTGGTCAGGTGACAACCCATTAATAGAGGCGAGTTCCTGATAAGTGATTCCAGCCTGCTGGGCAATTTTATAAAGTGAATCTCCGGCCTGAACAAAATAAAAGCTTCCTGTAATCGGGATCACGAGTGCCTGGCCCGGTACAAGTTGATCCGGGTTCGGCAGCTGATTGGCATCTGCGATCTGCTGAGGTGTGATTGAATAGCGAGCGCTGATCGTAAAAAGATTCTCACCCGGTTGAACGACGTGAATTTGCATAAGGAACTCCTTTCGCATTTAGAGAAAATAGACGCTATTTTCAACTATATGATAAGATCAGAAAAAAATGAGCAAAGGACGAATGTGATGACTGAACGCGATGAATACTGGATGCGGCGAGCGATAGAGGAAGCAAAGAAGGCGGGAGCGATCCGCGAAGTGCCGATTGGGGCTGTCATTGTAAAAGATGATGAGATCATCGCCTCGGCCTACAATATGCGCGAAACCACTCAGAATGCTGTTACGCACGCTGAACTGCTGGCGATTGAAAAAGCCTGTGATGCTGTTGGCAGCTGGCGCCTTGAAAACACAACGCTTTATGTCACGCTGGAACCGTGTCCTATGTGCAGTGGAGCAATTTTGTTATCACGTGTGGACCGGGTCGTCTATGGTGCGCGTGATCCAAAAGCTGGATGTGCCGGGAGCCTGATGAATCTGCTTGAAGATGACCGATTCAATCACCGGTGTGAAGTTGTGCCGGATGTACTCGGGGAAGCGTGCGGACAGATGCTGACGGACTTTTTCAGGGGGCTGCGTGAAGAAAAGAAATTGAAGAAACAGATGTTAAAAGATCCTGATTGATTTTTCAATCTGCAGGTAGTATACTAAATCTTGCGTCGTCAAAAGGCGCAAATGATTATTGGTCTCATTTTTGCCGTGCTAGGTGGGGAATTAGCGGTGCCCTGTATTCGCAATCCGCTCTAGCGAAACTGAATCCCTTCTCGAGGCTGCCTAGCCTTATGGTCTGCCTTCTGTAAGTGGTGTTGACGTTTGGGTCCTGCGCAATGGGAATTCATGAACCATGTCAGGTCCGGAAGGAAGCAGCATTAAGTGGAACCTCTCATGTGCCGCGGGGCTGCCTGAACCGAGCTAACTGCAGGAGTAACGCATGGGGCTGTCAGTCGACAGAAGGTGCACGGCATTTTAATTTTATATATTCAAAGTCATCCTGGATTCCGGGGTGGCTTTTTTGTTTTGTTTGCGTGAGGGGATGAGGCTGAGTACCTGAAGTGTCGAACATGTCTCCCGGGGTCGCGAATGAGAGCTCTTAAACGCCGAATCTGCATGGATGAAACGTGAACCACCCTAACCGGCGAAGTTTAGCGTAGTCTGGAGTAGGTTAAATTACACTCTTCTACGAACAACCCCGTTTTTTCTTTGAACTAGCCGTGTTTTTTTAAGAACCACACCTTCTATTCCGAGAACATCAGGCATCTTTCTCCGAACATCACGCTTCATTCTGCGAACCCCGCCACTACACCTGTATGACTCCCTAAAAAATCCACGAAAAATCCCATTATATGGGCGTTTTCTGAATCATTTTTAAAGGTATGATAACCTTAAGTACATAACAATTGAAAAGGGGAAGTCAAATGAATTCGAAAAAATCACCAGTACTGATGGTTTCTGTGGGACTCGCACTTGCATTTGTGCTCGTCGGTGTTTTATTTACCGATCAGCTGAATGCGGGTCTTGCAACGGCACAGTCATTTATGTTTGAAACGTTCGGGTGGTATTACCAGCTGCTCGTAACAGGATTGTTTCTTTTTGCGGTTTATCTCGCATTTGGCCGCTTTGGAAAAATAAAGCTTGGACCGCAGGAAGGAAAACCTGAATTTAGCAGGCCTGTCTGGTTTTCGATGCTGTTTTCAGCAGGAATCGGAATTGGGCTGTTCTTTTATGGCGTGTCAGAACCAATCGGACATTTTTCAGCGCCGCCTTATGGGGAAGGTGGAACCGCAGCTGATGCTGTGAGTGGTGTTGCCTACACATGGCTCCACTGGGGCTTTCATGCCTGGGCTATTTATGCGATCGTTGCTCTTGCCCTTGCGCTTCAGCAATTCCGTTATAATTCACCAGGTTTAATGAGTTCTACATTATACTCTGTGTTTGGTTCGAGAGTAAAAGGGCCACTTGGACACACAGTTGATATCATTGCAGTTTTTGCCACATTATTTGGTGTTGCAGCTTCACTTGGGCTTGGTGCCCAGCAAATTAACTCCGGACTTGTATTCCTGTTCGATGCTCCTTACAATTTTACAATTCAACTGATCATCATGCTGATCATCACTGTGATCTTCGTCATTTCAGCATCCACTGGTATTCATAAAGGAATCAAATACTTAAGTACGATTAATATATCGATCTCATTTTTGTTCCTTGTTTTTATTTTCATTACAGGACCAACATTATTTATGTTAAACATGTTCGTATCAGGTCTGGCTGAATACTTATCGATTTTTATTCCGATGTCACTGCAGGTTAACCCTGTAAATGACCAGGCTTCAAGCTGGACTGAAGGATGGACGATTTTCTACTGGGCATGGTGGATTTCATGGACACCATTTGTCGGAATGTTTATTGCCCGTATTTCTAAAGGGAGAACGATCCGTGAATTTATTGTCGGTGTGATCTTAGTACCGAGTTTTGTCATGTTTATCTGGTTCGCTTTTGTCGGTGGAACAGGCATCTATTATGAATTATACGAAGGACTAGAAGTATCAGCTCAATCACTTGAAACAGCGTTGTTTTATGTGTTGCAGGAGCTGCCACTTTCGGCGATTATGTCGTTTTTCACCATTATTATTATTACGATATTCTTTGTCACAACAGCTGACTCTGCAACATTCGTACTGGGGATGCAGTCAACAAACGGAAACCTGAACCCATCGACCAGAATTAAAATTACTTGGGGTGTGTTATTTGTTTCCATTACAGCGATCCTGCTTTTAGTCGGGGGTCTGCAGGCTTTTCAGACTGCAATCGTGATCAGTGCATTGCCACTGTCAGTGATTGTCATATTTATGTGTATCGGCCTAGTTAAAACGCTGAACAAAGAAGTTAAAGGCAAAAAATCATAGTTTGATGTCTGTGTGATTTCCTCTCTTTTTTCGAGTGTCAGGGCAGCAGATATGCGTTATACTTATGAGAGGAAAACACAACAGATGAGGAGGGTACACCATGGCTTACCAAGCGTTATACCGCGTGTGGCGCCCACAGGAATTTGCTGACGTTGTAGGGCAGCGGCACGTGACAAAAACGCTGCAGAACGCCCTCTTACAGGAGAAAATTTCTCATGCTTATTTATTTTCGGGTCCCCGTGGTACTGGAAAAACGAGTGCGGCGAAAATTTTAGCCAAAGCGGTCAACTGTGAGCATGCACCAGTCAAAGAACCATGTAATGAATGTGCGATTTGTAAAGGTGTTACAGACGGTTCGATTTCCGATGTCATTGAACTCGATGCCGCATCTAATAACGGAGTCGATGAAATCCGTGATATTCGTGACAAAGTAAAATATGCGCCAAATGAAGGGCGCTATAAAGTATATATCGTCGATGAAGTGCATATGCTTACGCCCGGGGCTTTTAATGCGTTATTAAAAACACTTGAAGAGCCGCCAAAGCATGTGATCTTTATTCTGGCAACGACTGAACCGCACAAAATTCCGCTTACGATTATTTCCCGCTGTCAGCGCTTTGATTTTAAAAGAATCACCGCGCATGACATTACCGGGAGAATGAAACACATTGCCGAAGAATCCGGTGTAACGGTTGAAGAAAGAGCATTGCACATCATTGCACGGACTGCAGAAGGCGGCATGCGTGATGCGCTCAGTCTGCTTGACCAGGCGATTTCGTTCAGTGGAGAACAGGTGACAGTTGAAGATGCGCTGACGGTAACCGGATCAATCGGCCAGGAACAGCTGACAAACCTTGTGAAATCGATTATTGATCAGCATACAGCTTCAGCACTTGATGCGATTCATCAGCTGCTTGAAGAGGGAAAGGATCCCCTCAGACTGATCGAGGACCTGATTTTATACAGTCGTGACCTTTTACTGTTCAAAACAGCTCCTGAGCTTGAGGATTCGCTTGAACGCGTGTTATCTGATGAAGCGTTTAAGCAAATTGCAGATACAGTCGAACCTGATTTGCTGTATCAATACATCGAAGTGCTAAATAAAACGCAGCAGGAAATGAGACTGTCTAATCATGCCCGCACCCATTTAGAAGTAGCAGCTGTGAAACTGTCGCAGTCTGAGCGCCCAAAGGTTTCACAGGCAGCGGATATTCCGGACCTGCAGCAGCTGATCAACCGGGTGAACCAGCTTGAAGGTGAACTGAAAAACCTGAAGGCAAACGGCGTGTCAGAAGAAGCAGCTCCAGCACCTGCCCCGGCAGCAAAGAAACAATCACGCCAAAGTACATTCAAGGCACCGGCCGGCAGAATTAAAGAAGTACTCAGGAATGCAACGAAAGATGACATTTCACAGATTAAAAACCGCTGGGGAGACATGCTTGAGAGTATGAATCGCCAGCAGCTGAGGTCGCTTACTGCTCTTTTAAATGAAGCGGAGCCAGTTGCAGCATCTCAGGACACTTTTGTGTTAAAATTCAAATATGAGATTCATTGCAAAATGGCAATGGAAAACAATAAGCTGACTGACACGATGCCTTCGATTCTTCAGGAACTAACGGGCGCTTTTTATTCTGTGATTGGTGTTCCGGAAGATCAGTGGCTTGAGATTCGTGAAGACTTTATTCAGAATCAGGAAGAATCTGAGGATGATGGAGAAACGAAAGAAGATCCATTGATTGAAGAAGCAAGGAAACTTGTCGGTTCAGACTTACTCGATATTCAAGACTAAATTATTCGGAGGTATTACACATGCGTGGTGGAGGAAATATGCAAGGTATGATGAAGCAGATGCAGAAAATGCAGAAGCAAATGGCAAAGGCACAGGAAGAGCTTGGTGAAAAGCGACTGACTGGTACAGCCGGCGGTGGAATGGTTACTGTAACTGTTTCAGGTCATAAAGAAGTTGTAGATGTAGAAATCAAAGAAGAAGTTGTAGATCCGGAAGATATCGAAATGCTGCAGGACCTTGTGTTAGCCGCAACAAACGAGGCAATGAAAGCAGCTGAGGAATTGACTAATTCTACAATGGGACAGTTCACTAAAGGCATGAACCTCCCGGGGATGTTTTAATACGTGCACTACCCGGAACCGATATCAAAGCTGATTGACAGCTTCATGAAACTGCCAGGCATTGGGCCGAAAACAGCGGCCCGGCTGGCGTTTTTTGTATTAGGAATGAAAGAAGATACAGTGCTCGATTTTGCCAAAGCGCTGGTCAACGCTAAGCGGAATCTCGGATTTTGCTCTGTTTGCGGCCATATTACAGACCAGGATCCATGCTATATCTGTGAAGATCAAAAGCGCGACCGCTCAATTATTTGTGTCGTTCAGGATCCTAAAGACGTGATTGCTATGGAAAAAATGAGGGAATACACAGGCCTTTATCACGTGCTTCACGGTGCCATCTCACCAATGGATGGAATCGGCCCTGAAGACATTAACGTTCCCGACCTGCTGAAGCGCCTTCAGGATGATGAAGTTCAGGAAGTGATCCTTGCCACTAACCCAAACATTGAAGGAGAAGCAACAGCGATGTACATTTCAAGACTGCTGCGTCCTTCAGGTATTAAAGTGACAAGAATTGCACATGGTCTGCCAGTAGGCGGCGATCTTGAGTACGCAGACGAAGTGACATTATCAAAAGCACTAGAAGGCAGAAGAGATGTCTGATGACCAACAGATTCAAAGGAGCTAAACGCCATGCTGTTTCGTAAAAAAGGAAAGCTAAAAAAAGAGTATGACGAGCGGCTCGTTCATTTAATGCAACAGACAAGAGAAGAGTGGCAGCAGCAAAAAAATTTTTCAGATATGAGCTTTGAAAAAAGCCTGCAGTTGAATGCTGAAGAAAAAATGGCTGAAGCGCGCTACTTCTATTTGTTTAAAGAAGCACGTCACCGGAAAATTGTCATAAAGTAAGTCACTCGCACATAGAATATTTACACTAGGAAAAGCGGAAGCAGAAGGTAAATGCGGTGGACTGAAGCAATTTGAGATAATTAAAAGTACAGTAAAGGCTGTTGCTGACTTATCTTTGGTTGCCAAGGAACGCTTTATCCCCTGTCTGCTTGAGCTGGACAACTTTCTTATTTATTAAGGAGGAGTGTAGATGATCTGGCTGTGGCTGCTGGGAACGCTCACCACTGTCATCCTGATTCTGGCGGTTGGGACCGTTCCTTTTTTAAAATGGGTATGGCGGTTCGCGACTAAATGGGTTGTAGGACTTGGCTTGCTGTTTCTTATTAATCGTTTCGGACAGGAGTATGGATTATATGTTCCGATGAATCCACTCACAACTGGAATAGCAGGTGTTCTTGGACTGCCGGGTACGGCGGCGCTTGTTTATATTTTTACGAGGTAAGCAAATGGTTTCACAATGAGGGAAAGAAGATGCCCTTGCTGTGGAACTTTTTTTATTTTCACCCGTACATTGGATGAGAGAGTTAGTATAGAAGAAAGGTGGAGAGAAAATGGCGCAGTATCGAGTAAAGCCCGGAAAGGGTGTATCAGCTCTGGCTATGGCAGGCGGTATTGTCTTTATTATAATCGGAGTCTTATTTGTAATCCCCCAATTCGGTGCGTTTGGGATCCTATGGACATTGTTCGCAGCAGGTATTACAATTTTCCACGCAATCAATGTATTTTCAAAAAACGGTGCACCTGCATATGAGGCAAGCGTTCCGGCTGATGTATCTGCTGGTAAAGAAAGCAGCTATGAGGAGAAGATCAGACAGCTGCATCGTTTGAAAGAGGAAGGTCTGGTCACAGAAGAAGAGTTTCAAAAGAAGAAAGCTGAGCTGTTGAATGAGAAATGGTAGGGCGTTTTTGTAGGGAATTGACTGAAATGAAATCTTTTTTTGTAAAAGGGTTGCATTCTTTTTAAGTTCCGTGGTATATTATTCCTCGTTGCTTCAACAGCGCAGCAAACAATTGAATGACAAAGCGAA
>NZ_SORX01000002.1 GCF_004405125.1 Jeotgalibacillus salarius | reverse complement strand
CGTCCGCGGAAAGCGAAGGAATGATCCGGCACGGCTTATGAAATTCAACAACCTGAAAAGACAACAGCTGAAAAAGCTGTTGTCTTTTTTAATGTTGTCGTGTAAGCGTATACCATTACTGATTTTTTAAATTCCTCTTATGTTGAGTTAGTAGGAAGCCTCATTTTATGCTATGATCTTTTTATGACATGGATATAATGCAAATAGAGAAGGAGTTTAACCTGAAATGAAAAGAAGAACGGCCAGAGAGAAAGCGCTGCAGGCGTTGTTCCAAATGGAAATGAATGAAATGACGCCGGAGACAGCGATTGATAATATTCTGGAAGACGAAAAGCACGATGATTATTTAACAGACCTGGTAGAAGGTGTGAGCGGCCATCTTTCTGAGATTGATCAGGTCATACAGAACCATCTAGAGAAATGGAAGATCGAGCGCCTTGCAAGAGTAGACCGCAACATTCTGAGAGTTGCGCTATATGAGCTTTTATATAAAAAAGATGATGTGCCTCATAATGTGGTTCTGAATGAAGCGGTTGAAATTTCAAAGCGTTTCGGTGATGAAAAATCAAGCAAATTCGTGAATGGACTTCTATCGAAGGTAGTTTCCAATTTACATTCACGTGATTGAATCACGGGAGGAAATTTGAATGTCAGCTGAAATGATTGATGGTAAAAAAATTGCTCAGGAAATGAGAGAGCAGCTTAAAGACAGAATTGCACAATTACAGGATCTAACACCGGGGCTCGCAGTTATACTTACTGGAGATAATCAAGCTTCAAAAACTTATGTCTCAATGAAACAGAAGGCTTGTGAAGCACTGGGAATCTATTCTAAATTAATTGAACTGCCCGATACTGTTACACAGTCGGAGCTGCTCAAGGTGATCCATGAATTAAATGACGATGCTAAAATTCATGGCATTCTGGTTCAATTACCACTGCCTGATCATATTAGTGAAACATCAGTCATCGAAGCGATACACCCTTCAAAAGATGTTGATGGTTTTCACCCGATCAATGTTGGAAGACTTCAGACCGGAGGAGAAGCCTTTTATCCTTGTACACCTAATGGGATTATGAAAATGCTGGAATATCAGAATGTGGACCCTGCCGGAAAACATGCAGTAATCGTGGGAAGAAGCAATATTGTTGGTAAACCGATGGGGCAGCTGTTATTAAAAAGAGGTGCGACAGTGACATATTGTCACTCTAAAACAGCTGACCTTGCAATCCATACTAAACAGGCTGATATATTAGTCTCAGCAGTTGGTGTGAAAGATTTGATTACAGCTGACCATATTAAAAAAGGGGCAGTTGTCATTGATGTCGGGATGAACCGCAATGATGAAGGCAAGCTTTGCGGAGATGTTGATTATGAAGAGTGCAGCATGAAAGCTTCAGCCATTACCCCTGTTCCAGGCGGTGTTGGTCCGATGACGATTACCATGCTGTTGTTTAATACAGTTGAATCAGCTGAGCGTTTTTCAAGATAAAATGAAGCTTCAGCTTAGCGGTTCCGGCTCAGACCCTGGAACCGCTTTTGCTTATTTGGGAGTGTTAATATGTCAACATTACGATATTTAACTGTCAGTGCACTGACAAAATACATAAAAAGAAAGTTTGATGCTGACCCTCATTTGTCCGGCGTTTTAATTAAAGGTGAAATTTCAAATTTAAAACAACCATCCAGCGGTCATATTTATTTCACTTTAAAAGACCAGAAAACCAGGATCAGTGCAGTCATGTTTTCTTCTGCATCAGGGACTTTAAAATTCAAACCGGAAAATGGAATGGAAGTGCTGCTGCAGGCAGATGTTTCTGTTTTTGAATCCAGTGGACAATACCAGCTCTATGTTAAGAAGATGGAACCTGATGGTATAGGGGCATTATACCTGGCTTATGAACAATTAAAAGAAAAGCTTCAAAAAGAAGGGTTGTTTAACGAAGAAAAGAAAAGACCACTTCCTCCGTACCCTGAAAATATTGGTGTAATTACTTCTCCATCCGGCGCAGTGATCAAAGATATTATGACAACTGCACAAAGAAGATATCCAATTGCTGCAATTCGTTTGTATCCCTGCTCTGTTCAGGGTGAAAAAGCTGTGCCTTCAATATTGGAAGCACTTGATTCAGCGAAAAAAGACAGTTCGCTTGATGTCCTGATTATTGGACGTGGCGGTGGTTCCATTGAAGAATTATGGGCGTTTAATGATGAGCAGGTAGCAAGGGAGATTGCTGCATTCCCAGTTCCGGTCATTTCAGCTGTTGGACACGAAACTGATGTGACAATTGCTGACTTTGCTGCTGACTTGCGTGCACCTACACCAACAGCCGCTGCTGAGATGGCAGTTCCCCACATTGAAGAAGTAAGAGAAAGAATTATGAGTATGCAAGTGAGAACACACAGAGCAGTAACACAGCTGATTCAGTTCCAAAAACAGCAGTTGAAAAAGCAAACAGACTCTGTGGTTTTCAGAAAGCCTGAAAAAATGGTTGAACCTCATGCTCAAAATTTAGACAGACTTAATGAACGATTATACAGGGTGAGTGCATTAACTGTTCAGAAAGCCGAGTTAAAAAGAGAGCGGCTTCATGAAAGATTAGTCAGACTAAATCCAGTAGATCAAATTGATCGAAAAAGAAGTAAGCTTGACCGTTTATCAGAAAAACTTGAAAACACGACTGCAAAAAAAGTGACCGCCGGAAGGCAGAGGTTTGTTCAGGCGACGGCTTCGCTTGAAGCATTAAGCCCGCTTAAAATCATGGGCAGAGGCTACTCGCTTGTGTTCGATCATTCCAATGAACTTATTAAAAGTAGCAGTCAGGTTGAAGCTGGAGATAAAATAACAGTATCACTTCAAACGACAGATTTAGTCTGTACAGTGAACCAAAAGGTGGAGCGTGATAATCATGGAGAAAAATAAAAAAGTTTCATTTGAAGAAGCGATGGAAAACCTTGAAGAAATCGTTGCAAAATTAGAAGAAGGGGACGTGCCTCTTGAGGAAGCAATTGATTACTATAAAAAAGGTGTAGAGCTCTCGAAGTTGTGTCACGATAAATTGCAAAGTGCAGAAAAACAATTAGCTGTGATGATGACTGAAGATGGGGAAACACCTATCGATCCAGAGGGGTCATCTGAATGAATACGCTAGAACAATTTAGCAGCACTCAAAAAAGTTTGATAGAAGAAGAGCTTATATCTGCAATTAAATCTCTTGAAACGCCAGCCAAGCTTAAGGAATCGATGCTGTATTCAGTCAAAGCAGGCGGGAAAAGAATCCGTCCATTATTACTTCTTGCGGTCATAAAAACGTTTGGACAGGATACAAAAAAAGGATTGAAAACAGCAGCAGCACTTGAAATGATTCACACATATTCACTTATCCATGATGATTTGCCGAGCATGGATGATGATGATTTAAGAAGAGGCCTTCCAACAAATCACAAGGTTTTTGGTGAAGCAGTTGCGATCCTGTCGGGTGATGCTTTATTAACAAAAAGTTTTGAACTAGTAGTCGACTCGCCTATAGCTGATCAATCTAAAGTCAAGATTATTGCGATGTTGGCAAATGCTGCTGGTGCAGAAGGTATGGTTGGCGGTCAGATGGCAGATATCGAAGGAGAAAACGCATCACTTTCCTTGGAGCAGCTTGAATCTGTCCACAGGCGAAAAACGGGCAGACTGCTGGAATTTGCAGCAGCAGCAGGAGGGGTCATCAGCGGTTTAAATGAAGATGAATTAAAAAAACTTCGAATGTATGCTGAACATATTGGGCTTGCATTTCAAATCAGAGACGATATTTTGGATGTAGAAGGAAATGAAGAAGAAATTGGTAAGCCCGTCGGTAGTGATGAAAGCCGGCAGAAAAGTACGTATCCCTCAATTCTTGGTATGGAGAAAGCAAAAGAAAAGTTGGCTTTCCACTTAACTCAAGCAAGAAAAATACTTAGAGATCTGCATCAGGAACCTGCACTGCTTGTGGACTTGGCCGATTTAATTGCTAAACGCAAAAACTGAGTATATTGCAAGACAGCAGAAAAATGAATATGTTATACTTCCCTAAATGGGTGGTGCAGTATTCTAGTCAGTCCGCCGATTCCGAAGGTGGGCCTAAAAATCCACTAAAGGGCATATCGATGAAGTTCCTGGTTTAGGCTTGAGGCGCCCAGCTTTGGGCTTTTTCTGGGAGTAAGGTTTGCGGGCGATCCACAATGGCATGTGGGCGTTGACCCGCTTACCGCGGAGGCTTTCGCTTTCGGCTGGCATAAAGCATATGCACGAAGGTGATTGTATGAACCTGTGGAAGTGATGACAATCAGCCACAGCGTAGCCTGCCTTGCGTGGAAGATGAGGGGATTATGGTTACAAAGAACACATTAGTTGGCCATTAATATGTTCTTTTCAGCCCATATGAAAGCACTTCTGCAAAAGAGGATAAGGAATCTGGATCAGGGCTGCCGAGGAAATCTCCTAGACTGTAAGTAAACGTGCTCAGGGGATTATAGTGCGGACTAAGTGGTAATCCAGTCCGGCAGCGGGTGACTCTGCCGAATTCGATTTAATGGGAAACCGCCAGTATGGCAACAGCTGGTATTGAATTGGGAAAACCTACTGGACCTAAGCCGTAATTTTAACTCTGAACATGACCACCCTTTATTTTTGTTAGGTGTGATAAAACTTGAAGAATTTCTTACATAAAACAATAAAATGGAGTGTTACGATAGCCGTTATCACAGGAGTGTTAGCGGCTATTTTTTCACTTTTATCTACAAGTATACTTAATCAGGTGAACTGGACAATTGGCTTAATTGTCGTCTTGATCATCGTCATTATCGGTGTGTTTTTCGACATGCTTGGGATTGCAGCTGCAGCAGGTGAAGAAAAACCTTTTCACGCGATGGCTGCGAAAAAAGTGTATGGGGCTAAACACGCCATCAGAATTGTCAGAAATGCAGATCGGTTTGCGAGTTTTTGTAACGACGTAATTGGAGACATAGCCGGAATTATTAGTGGTGCGGCTGCAGCAATCGTCATTATTCAGCTGGCAAATGAAATGCAGCTGGGACAGGGTTCTCTGATTGAAAGTTCAATTAATGTAGGACTGACTAGCCTGATCGCTGCTATAACTGTAGGCGGGAAGGCTATGGGGAAGTCTCTGGCGATTACATTTTCCAAAGATATCATATTCCGTGTAGGAAAAACCCTACAATTTCTTGAGGAAAAACTACACCTTGTTATAATTAAAGATACAAGGAAGATGAAAAAGAATTAATTCGGGGAATACCGGATCATTTGCACAGTAAATGACCGATATAACCTCAGACGAAAGTGAGTGATCCGGTTGGACATTAATAATATTGAAGACCCTCGTTTTTTAAAAAACTTAACGAATGAACAGTTAATCGAATTCAGTGAGGAAATCCGTACATTTTTAATCGAAAAACTATCAGCTACGGGTGGTCATATCGGACCAAACCTAGGGGTAGTTGAATTAACGCTGGCACTTCATAAGCATTTTGACAGTCCGGCAGATAAGTTTCTCTGGGATGTCGGGCACCAGTCCTATGTACACAAAATCTTAACAGGCAGAGCAGATCAATTTGATACGCTCCGTCAGTATAAGGGGCTTTGCGGTTTTCCGAAAACGATAGAGAGTGAACATGATGTGTGGGAAACCGGTCATAGCTCAACGTCACTGTCGGCAGCAATGGGCATGGCGATTGCCCGGGATATTAAAGGTGACAGTAATTATGTGGTTCCGATCATCGGTGATGGTGCATTAACCGGTGGAATGGCACTTGAAGCATTGAACCATATCGGTCATGAAAAGAAAGATATGATTGTCGTACTGAATGACAATGAAATGTCTATCGCACCGAATGTTGGCGCTCTTCACAGCGCGCTCGGCCGTATGAGAACGGCAGGAAAGTACAATAAAGTGAAAGATGATTTAGAATATCTGTTAAAAAAGGTTCCTGCAGTAGGAGGAAGATTAGCCTCAGCTGCAGAGCGAGTAAAAGACAGCCTGAAGTATCTGTTAGTAAATGGTATGTTTTTCGAAGAGCTTGGATTCACGTACCTCGGACCCGTTGACGGTCACAGCTTTGATGAATTAGACGAAAATATTAAATATGCGAAGAAAACGAAAGGTCCTGTCATTCTGCATGTGATCACGAAGAAAGGGAAAGGATTCCATCCAGCAGAAAATGACACAGTAGGTACATGGCATGGAACCGGTCCTTACAAAATCGATACAGGAGACTTAATCAAATCTTCGGCAAAAGCACCAGGCTGGAGTGCTTTAGTAGCTGATACCGTGAGAAGAGAAGCGAGAACTGATGAACGGATTGTTGCAGTAACTCCTGCTATGCCTGTTGGATCAAAGCTTGAAGGATTCGCAAGTGAGTTCCCTGACAGAATGTTTGATGTAGGGATTGCTGAACAGCATGCAACCACTTTGTCAGCAGGACTGGCTACTCAAAAAATGAAACCATTTCTGGCTATTTACTCAACATTCCTGCAGAGGGCGTATGATCAGGTAGTGCATGATATATGCCGTCAAAACCTTAACGTCTTTATCGGAATTGACCGTGCAGGGTTAGTTGGAGCAGATGGTGAAACACATCAGGGCGTATTTGATATTGCTTTCCTGAGAAGCCTTCCGAACATGGTGGTCATGATGCCAAAAGATGAAAACGAAGGCCAGCATATGGTCCATACAGCGATCAAATATGATGATGGACCAATTGCAATGAGATACCCAAGAGGAAATGGACTGGGTGTGCAGATGGACGATGAGTTAAAACAAATTCCAATCGGAAGCTGGGAAGTGTTGACTGAAGGATCTGATGCTGCAATACTTACTTTCGGAACGACTATACCAATGGCACTTGAAGCTGCAAGACAGCTTGAGAATGAAGGCGTATCAGTAAAAGTAATCAATGCAAGATTTATAAAACCTTTAGATGAAGCAATGATGAAGGATCTTCTATCATTAAATATGCCAATCCTAACAATAGAAGAAGCAGTTCTGCAGGGTGGTTTTGGCAGTGCAATGTTGGAATTTGCTCATGATCATCAGTTTTCACAAGCTAAGATTGAACGAATGGGCATACCTGACAAATTCATTGAACACGGAAATGTAGATCAACTGCTAGAAGAAATTGATCTCACTATGGAACAGGCAGTGAAGGTCATCAGATCAATCGTTCCCATGAAAGAGAAAAGAGTCTGAACATGAAAATAAAAAAACAAAGAGTTGATATTCTGCTTGTCGATCAGGGGCTTGCAGAAACACGTGAAAAAGCTAAAAGAGCCATTATGGCAGGATTAGTCTTTCATAATGAGACAAGACTTGATAAGCCTGGTGAAAAAATTCCAGAAGATGCTGTTCTGACGATTAAGGGCAAAGTCATGCCTTACGTCAGCAGAGGCGGATTAAAGTTGGAAAAAGCGCTGCAGGAATTTAATATTGATGTGAAAGATAAGTGTATGATTGATGTCGGGTCTTCAACCGGTGGGTTTACTGATTGTGCATTGCAAAACGGTGCGAGACAGTCCTATGCAGTCGATGTAGGTTACAACCAGCTTGCCTGGAAATTAAGACAGGATCCACGTGTAATTGTAATGGAGAGAACGAATTTCAGATACTTGACGCCTGCCGATTTAACTGAGGGGTTACCCGACTTTGCATCAATAGATGTATCATTTATTTCTTTAAAAATTATACTTCCTGTATTGAAGACATTACTCAAAACGGATAGTGATGTTCTTGCTCTGGTCAAACCTCAATTCGAAGCTGGACGAGACCAGGTGGGTAAAAAAGGAATTGTCAGAGATCAGAAGGTCCATCTGGAAGTAGTACGTAAAATTTCAGACTTTGCAGTTGGACAGGGTTACAATGTATTAGCTGCTTCTTTTTCACCGATCACAGGTGGTGACGGGAATATTGAATTTCTTCTGCATCTTCGTACGACTGAAGCTGAACAGGGTATGATTGCAGATCATATCAGTATTGAAAATCTTGTATCAAAAGCACATGAAAATTTCAAAAAAGTAAAAACAGAGGATAGCCAGTAGGCTGTCCTCTGTTTTGGTTTAGTGTAATTGAAGAATCCTGTTTGATGTTTAGTATAGAATCTTGTTTCATCACTCTTTTGAAAGCAATTTGACTTCATGAGTTAGTGTACAAAATGAGTTATGTACGATAAGATAACTGTATATTAAAGCATAAATATTCATACAGACGGAGTGAAGATATGATAAATAAAGGTCAACGACATATTAAAATCAGAGAAATTATTGTTAATAATGATATTGAAACGCAGGATGAACTGGTAGATGAGCTGAAAAATGCGGGGTTTCCCGTGACACAGGCGACGATTTCAAGAGATATTAAAGAGCTACACTTAGTAAAAGTACCTTTACATGATGGAAGATATAAATATTCTCTGCCTGCTGATCAAAGATTCAACCCGCTTCAAAAATTAAAAAGAACGCTGACAGACGCTTTTGTCAGAATTGACGGCGCTGGTCACCTATTGGTAATGAAAACATTGCCCGGCAATGCAAATGCGATTGGTGCATTAATAGATAATCTTGATTGGGATGAAATTCTCGGTACGATTTGCGGGGACGATACGTGTTTAATTATTTGCAGGACAGAAGATGAAGCATCAATTATTTCAAAACGCTTTATCGATATGCTTTAAACAGGGGTGATGTCATTTGTTACAGGATCTATCAATTCGTAATTTCGCCATTATAGATGAACTGTCTTTATCTTTAGAAGAAGGCTTAACGGTTTTAACCGGTGAAACCGGTGCGGGTAAGTCGATCATAATTGACGCTGTACAGTTGTTAGTAGGTGCAAGGGGTTCAGCTGAATTCGTTCGTCACGGGGAAAAGAAGGCTGAAATAGAAGGCGTTTTTTCAGCTCCTGATGGTCATGCTGTATTTAATAAATGTGAAGAATTTGGTATCGAAATTGAAGATGAAATGGTTTTGTTGAAGAGAGATATTTCAGCTTCAGGTAAAAGTTCATGCAGAATTAACGGGAAACTTGTTACCATATCTATCTTGAGAGAAGTTGGAGCGGCGTTAATTGATATTCATGGGCAACATGAAAGTCAGGAATTAATGGATGAATCTGCACATATCAATTTACTTGATCAATTTGGTTCTGAAGAAATTGCTGAAGCAAAAAGAAACTACCAGGATGTATATAGAGTTTATGATGACCTGAGAAAGCAAATCCGGTCCTTATCTGAAAACGATCAGCAAATGGCTCACAGGCTTGACCTGATACAATTCCAATATAAAGAAATTGAGGAAGCTGACCTCTCCATTAATGAAGACGAAGAGCTGATGGAAGAAAAAACAAGGCTGTCAAATTTCGAAAAGCTGTTTGAATCCCTTCAAACGGCTTATGAAGCGCTTCAAGGAGAACAGCGTGGACTTGATTGGACAGGACTTGCTATGTCTAATATGGAGCAGGCAGCTGATATTGATGCAGAATTAAAACAGGTGAGTGATACGATCAGCAGTCAGTTTTATTTACTTGAGGATTCTGCGAGAGAAATCAGACAGCACCTTGATGGACTTGAATTCGATCCGGAACGTCTTCAACTGATTGAGGACAGGCTTAATGAAATCAACCAGCTGAAAAGAAAATATGGCGCATCAATTGAAGAAATTATGGAGTATTTCTCCAGTATAGAAGAAGAAATTGAAGCGATCACAAATAAAGACTCGTCATTAGAGGATTTGAAATACAGACTTGAGTCTGTTGAAAAAGACTTGAACATTGAAGCAGATCATTTATCTGCAGTCAGAAAAAAATGGGCAGATATTCTGACAGAAGCGATTCATGGAGAACTAAAAGCCCTGTATATGGACAAGGCAGTTTTTCAGGTTCATTTTACTGAAGGAAAACCCGGTCAATATAAATCCAACGGGATCAATGAAATTGAATTTTACATTTCAACTAATCCGGGAGAGCCATTAAAACCGCTCATTAAAGTAGCATCTGGCGGTGAAATTTCCAGGATGATGCTTGCTCTGAAAACAATTTTTTCTCAGCATCAGGGAATAACGTCGATTATATTTGATGAAGTGGACACTGGTGTCAGTGGTCGTGTTGCTCAGGCAATCGCGGAGAAAATTTATTCTATTTCATCTCACTCACAAGTGTTGTGCATTTCTCACCTCCCGCAGGTTGCGGCAATCAGCGACCGTCATTTATTTATATCCAAAGAAGTTAAGAACAACCGAACTCATACGAGCGTTTTACCACTTGTTAAAGAAGAAAGAGTGAAGGAGATAAGCAGGATGATCTCGGGAGTTGAGATTACTGATCTTACCATCAGTCATGCAGAAGAGTTGATTGACCTTGCACACGCAATAAAAAAATCAGCTGTGTAAAAGCTATCCAATAACGGATGGCTTTTTTCTTTTGAGTTGCTGATATTTTTCTTCATTACGCTCAAATTATATATACAGTGGAAAGGAGGGAAGGAAATGATCAAAAGGCTGATTCTTGTCTTGTTTATATTAGGCTTTGTTCCGGCGCAGCTTTGTGCGGGTATAGAGCTGATACCTGGCGGACATTCAATTGGTATTGTTCTTGAAACAAACGGTGTTCTTGTAACAGGTTTTTATTCTCCGGAAAACGAAACATCCCCGTCAAAAAGTGCTGGAATTAAAATTGGAGACAGGATCAGCAGTGTCAACGGTACAAAAGTTCATACGGTAGATGATTTGAATAAGATCATTAGTAAGGCTGAAGCATCTGTCAACCTTGAAGTAATAAGGGATAAATCAACATTGATCAAAAGTGTGCAACCGATCAAAAAAGGGAATGGTCACTCGCGGTTAGGCTTTTATGCAAAACATGAAATACACGGCGTTGGGACATTGACTTACATTAATCCTGATAATTTAAAGTTCGGTGCATTAGGTCACATTGTTTCTGAGCAATATACAAAACAACCGGTAGAGATGAAAAAAGGAAATGTGAAATCCGCGCTTATCCGTGATATTCAAAAAAGCAGAGCTGGCAGTCCTGGTGGAAAAATTGCTTATTTTAACGATACAAATAGCATGCTCGGTGATATAAAAAAGAATGCATCAACAGGAATATTTGGTGAGCTTTACAGTATGCCTGAAAAAAGCAAGTACAGAAAAGCACTTCACACTGCAGAAAAATCAGAAGTAAAAAAAGGACAGGCAAAAATTCTGACAGTATTAAGTGGTGAAGTAATTGAAGAATTTGATATCGAAATACTGGAAACAAACGCAGAAATTCCAAGCGGTGGCACAGGAATGAAAATCCGGCTGTCAGATCCTCAGTTAGTTGAAAAGACCGGCGGCATTATTCAAGGAATGAGTGGAAGCCCGATTATACAAGGGAATCAGCTCGTTGGTGCTGTATCACACGTCATGATTCATCAACCGAACGAAGGTTATGCGCTTTATATAGAGGATATGTTAAAAGAACAGGCTTCTTAGTCTGTCAGCTTGTAGAAAATCATTGTGATTTTTTTCGAGGTTACTGAAAATATTGTGAAAAAAGTACGGTTCATTTCCGTTTCAGGCAAAAGCTTTCCGGATGTGGACCGTTTTTGGTCCCATCAGGCCGCTTTGTTTTCGACAACGGGGTATCACGGAATCCACGCTTGCACTAAAAACGAACCTGGGTTTTCCTCCAAGCAGCATGTAATGAAATGAAGATGACGCTCAGGAATCATCAGTGAGCGTCATCTTTTTGTATTTTGCTTTTCTTAAAGCATTCCTTGAATGCGGTTTTATTCAATTCAGTGTGTTCTCCAGTGATTTTGGTTTTAGTGAAGTCCATGTTAACATAAGTACATATTCGACAATATGTCAGTTATTGTTGAAATATATCGAAAAACTTAGCATTTTAGAGTATTCAAAAGAAAACTTGTTAAAATTTAAAAAAAGTCTTACAATAAGAAGGGAATTAATTCCGGGTGTCGAATACATTAAGTGAGAAATCATGATGGGGAGGAATTACAGTGGATAAAATTAAAGTTTGCATTATTGATGATAATAGGGAATTAGTATCGACGTTAGAGGCTTTTATTAACAGTCAGCCTGACATGGAGGTAGCAGGTACCGCGTTTAATGGACAGGAGTTCCTAAACATGGTTGAGGATACTGAAGTGGATGTATGCTTGTTGGATATTATTATGCCTCACATTGATGGTTTAAACGCACTGGAAAAGATGAAAGAGCTTGAACTTGAAAAAAATCCCCACGTGATCATGCTTACTGCATTTGGCCAGGAGGATGTGACTACAAAAGCACTTGAACTTGGTGCTTCATATTTTATTTTAAAACCTTTTGATATGGAAAACCTGCTGCAGGTTATCAGACAGGTCCTGGGTAAAAAAGAACGTCCACTGAATTATGCTACAAAAAGAGAGAAGACAAAAAAACCGAACCTTGATGCCAGTATTACGAGTGTGATTCATGAAATAGGTGTACCAGCTCACATTAAAGGGTACATGTATTTAAGAGAAGCGATTTCAATGGTATATCATGATATTGAACTGCTGGGCTCTATTACCAAAATCCTATACCCGGATATTGCGAAGAAATTTAACACAACCTCTTCCCGGGTTGAAAGAGCAATCCGTCATGCAATTGAAGTTGCGTGGAACAGAGGTAACGTTGATGCGATCACAAACATGTTCGGATACACAGTTTCGGCTGTAAAATCCAAGCCTACAAATTCAGAGTTTATTGCGATGGTTGCAGACAAGCTCCGCCTGGAACATAAAGCAAGCTGACAATAGGAACGACGAGCGCCGGTAACTGAACTGGCGCTTTTTTCATAGATTATTTTAAAGTGAGAGGTGATCTTCATGTCAAATATATTTGCACACAGAGGCAGTTCAGGAAAATATCCTGAAAATACGATGCTGGCATTTAAAAAAGCTGAAAAAACAGGCTGTTATGGCATTGAACTTGATGTACAAATGTCAAAGGATCGTGAATGTTTTGTCATTCACGATGAAACAGTAAATAGAACAACAAATGGCAGAGGATATATTAAGGATAAAACCTTAAAAGAAATAAAAAAATTTTCAATTAAAAGCGGTTGGCTGAAAAAAGAAAGAATCCCACTTCTGGATGAAGTGCTTGAATGGGCGCAACATAACAGCCTGATCATCAATATTGAATTAAAAAACGATAAAATCCGTTATGAAGGAATGGAAGAACTAGTTGTGCAAAAAGTTGCAAAATTTAACCTGGAGGAAAGAGTCATTTTTTCTACGTTTAATCTTCAAAGTGTCAGAAAGCTGAAAGAACTGACAAATAGTGAGGTTGCTGCTTTGTACTCAAAGAAAGGGACTAACCCTCTTTTATTGGCACAATCGACTGGCGCAGATGCAATACATGCAAATCAGCGTGTAATGACGGAAAAACTGATGAAAGATTGTCAGCAGAATGGAGTTCCGGTAAGGCTTTATACGCTGAACAAACCGGTTGCAATCGAAAAGTGGATACAAGCAGGATTAAACGGGGTTATTACCGACTATCCGGAACTGGCAGAGCAATTGAAAAAGAAAAGAGCAGTAAAAGCATAATTGCTTTTACTGCTCTTTTCTTTTAAAACGCTGCTGTACTTTGTTTTTTTTGCGATCCCTGTGAAGAAGAAATCCTCCAATAAAGCTGAGTCCGGCAAGGAACATAATCAGTCCAAGAAAAAATTGTATTGCCAGTGATGGCAACCATGCTGCCTGAAGTCCAAAAAACATATCTCTCATAAGCTTAATACCATATGCGGCAATGACGCCAGGGATTAATAAGATAATTAACGCAATTATACGTGCCATAATCTAACTCCTTAAAACGATAAGTATGTACAAACTATGCGATTAATAAAAATCATTGTCAAGGAAAAGGCTTTCATGTACAATGTAAGAGGTTGCAAGATATTGCGCGATAGATAAGGAAGGATGAAATAAATTGCAAAAAGTGCTGATTGTCGGAGCTGGGCGTGGAGGTGTCGCCTTGCTGCAAGTGATGGCTGAAAGTGATGCTTTTCAAGTGTATGCAGTTGTCGATCACGATCCGCAGGCGCCGGGTCTCACATTGGCACAGTCACTGAACATCGAAGTCGGACAGGATTGGAAAAAATACTTAAGTGATCATACAGATATTATTATAGATGTGACAGGTGATGAAGAAACATTTAATCAGCTGCGTGAAGCCAGATCCAGAAAAACTGTCTTAATTCCTGGCAGTGTAGCATCTTTAGTATATCAACTTCTGACAGAAAAAGAATCACTGATCTCTCATCTTGAACATGACTCTTACATAAGAGAACTCGCAATGAATTCTACTCATGATGGCATGATTGGGATTGACTGCGATCAAAGAATTATTTTATTCAACGACAGAGCCGCCGAGATGATTGGTATAGATAAAGAAAAAGCGCTTCATCAATCCATTTACCAAGTTGTTCCGCTCAGCGGACTTCCCAGGATCATTGAAACAGGCCGTACTGAAAATAATCAGGAACTAATGCTTGAAAATGGCACCAAGGTCGTAACGACAAGAATTCCGATGGTAAATGAATCTGGGGAGGTAATAGGTGCATTTGCCGTTTTTAAGGATATTACTGAAGTAGTCAATCTTGCTGAAGAAATGACGAACTTGAAAGAAATCCAAACGATGCTGGAAGCGATTATACAATCGAGTGATGACGCAATATCAGTTGTAGACGAGCAGGGTCGTGGACTGATGATTAACCGTGCATACACCAGGCTGACGGGTCTGTCGGAGGCAGAGGTTATCAATCAGCCAGCAGAGGCGGATATATTTGAAGGCGAGAGTATGCACATGCAAGTGTTGAATACACGCCGTCCGGTACGTGGTGTCAAAATGATCGTTGGTCCAAATAAGAAAGAAGTAGCAGTTAATGTTGCACCAATCATTGTAAACGGACAGTTGAAAGGAAGCGTTGGCGTCATCCATGACCTTTCTGAAATTCATCAGCTGACATCAGAACTTGATCGTGCAAGAAGAATTATCCGGTCACTTGAGGCAAAGTATACTTTTGAAGACATTCTTGGTAACTCTGATGACATTCAATTAGTAACTGAGCAGGCGAAGGTCGCTTCAAAGACAAACACAACAGTTCTTCTGAGAGGTGAACAGGGTAGCGGAAAGGAATTGTTTGCCAATGCCATACACAATGGAAGTGACAGGAAATATAATGCCTTCCATAGAGTGAACTGCGGCAGTATGCCAGCCGCCTTTTTACTTGAAACGCTATTCGGAACCGAATCTTCTCCAGGACTTTTTGAACGGGCCGGGGATGGGACAGTGTTTCTTGATGAAATTGGTGAACTGAGTCTTGAGGCGCAGGAGAAAATTCTTGAAGCACTCAAGTCCAGACAAATATTGAAAATAAACAGTGAAGAAACGATACCGTTTAATGCGAGAGTGATCACAGCTTCACACATCAATCTGGAACGTGCAATCGCAAAAGATCAGTTTATGGAAGAACTATATTATTACTTATCCCGGCTGACCCTTCAGTTGCCGGCACTCAGATCGCACAAACAGGATATTCCGGCAATTTGCGAAAGACTGATACTGAAATTAAATCAGTCGTTTGGAAGAGTTGTAAAAGGGATCTCAAAAGAAGCACTTGAACAATTAATGGATCATAATTGGCCAGGGAATGTCCGGGAACTTGAAAACGTGTTAAGCAGAGCGATGATTTTTATGGATCAAAAAGAAGAAATCATTGAGCAGAAGCATTTAATCCCGCTTCAAACAGAGCGTTCATTTAAGCGTGAAATGAACGGACCGCTGGCTGAACAGCTGGAAAATGTTGAAAAAGAAATCATTGAACAAACATTGAGAAAGCACGGTGGGAACAAAACCGCAACCGCAAAGGAACTTGATATTTCAATCAGGAATCTCTATTACAAGATTGAGAAATATCAGGTTGAAATTGAAAGGAGTGGATAGGTTGGTTAGCTTTGATGACATTATTAAAAAAGCGGAATCTGCAGCTGGTGCAACTGTAGCTGTTGCCTCATCAGAAGATCAGGAAGTCTTAAAAGCAGTGGATATGGCAGTTGAAAGACGATTAGCTAATTTTATTCTTGTTGGTCATGAGTCAAAAATCAACGCGATGATTGAACAATCTTTTCCGGCATTGCATCGCCATGAATCAGTGAGAATTCATCATGCTGAAAACGTACATACTGCTTCACTGGAAGCTGTTAAGCTTGTAAGCTCGGGACAAGCTGGTGTGTTAATGAAGGGTCATGTTGAAACGAGTGTGTTGCTGAAAGCAGTGTTAAATAAGGAAGTCGGGTTAAGAACTGGAAACGTCCTTTCACATGTTGCGCTATTTGAAGTACCTTCTATTAAAAGAAGTATTTTTATCACTGATGCTGCGATGAATATTGCACCAGATCTAAATCAGAAGGTTCAAATTATTAATAATGCGGTAAAAATCGCTCATGGTGCAGGATTGGAAAATCCGTCTGTAGCACCTTTAGCCGCTGTAGAAACAATTAATCCCGCCATGCAGGCCACACTTGATGCAGCAGCATTAACTCAGATGAACCGCAGGGGTCAGATTAAAGGGTGTGTGGTGGATGGACCGCTAGCGCTTGATAATGCGGTTTCTGAAAAAGCTGCAGCACATAAAGGGATTACCGGTCCGGCCGCAGGGAATGCAGATATCCTGCTCGTACCTTCAATTGAAGCAGGTAACATTTTATATAAATCTTTAATGTATTTTGGCAACAGCAAGGTCGGAGCAGTCATTTCCGGCGCGAAAGCACCAATTGTATTGACTTCAAGAGCTGATACAGCAGAAAGCAAGCTGTACTCACTTGCGCTTGCAATATGTACTTCATATTAAATTTAGGGGGCACTAACAATGGAACTATTTACTTACATGGAAAAATATGATTATGAGCAGCTTGTATTCTGTCAGGATAAAAATTCAGGGCTAAAAGCAATTATTGCGATTCATGATACAACACTTGGACCAGCATTAGGTGGAACAAGAATGTGGACGTATGATACAGAGGCAGATGCGATTGAAGATGCGCTGCGTCTTGCAAAAGGAATGACTTACAAAAACGCTGCTGCCGGTCTGAATCTTGGCGGGGGTAAAACAGTGATTATCGGAGATCCGCTTAAGGATAAAAATGATGAGATGTTCCGTGCATTCGGCCGTTATATTCAAGGATTGGCAGGCCGATATATTACAGCTGAAGACGTTGGTACAACTGTAAAGGATATGGACCTGATTCATGAAGAAACAGACTATGTAACCGGTATTTCTCCAGCATTCGGTTCATCAGGCAACCCGTCACCTGTAACAGCTTACGGTGTATACCGTGGAATTAAAGCTGCAGCAAAAGAAGCTTATGGAAGCGATTCTCTGGAAGGTAAGACTATTGCTGTTCAGGGTGTAGGGAATGTAGCATTTACACTTTGCCGCCACTTACACGAAGAAGGGGCGAAACTCATCGTTACAGATATCAACAAAGAAGCTGTTCAGCGTGCAGTTGATGAATTTGGAGCAAAAGCAGTTGAAATCAACGAAATTTACAGTGTGGAATGTGATATTTTTGCACCATGTGCACTTGGCGCAATTATCAATGACAACACGCTTGAAGTTTTGAAAGCAGACGTTATTGCGGGTGCAGCAAATAACCAGCTGAAAGAAACAAAACATGGTGATATTCTTCATGAGCGCGGGATCGTATACGCACCTGACTATGTAATCAATGCAGGTGGTGTAATCAACGTAGCTGATGAACTGAATGGATATAATCGTGAACGAGCAATGAAAAATGTAGAAAAAGTATATGATAATGTTTCACGTGTATTTGAAATTGCTAAACGTGATGGCGTTCCGAGTTACCTTGCAGCTGACCGTATGGCTGAAGAACGTATTGAAAGCATGGCGAAGTCAAGAAGTCAGTTCCTTCGCAGTGAGCACAACATTTTAAGCAGAAGATCATAATTGAATAAACCAATGCACCTGTCTGACAGGTGCATTGGTCTGTATGTCTGGAGGGAATATCGTGCAGGATCAAAATTACCGTATATTAGTCATCAACCCAGGTTCAACTTCAACAAAGATTGGCATCTTTGACAGTGAAACTGCAATTTTAGAAAAAACGATTCGTCATGATTCAGCTGTGATTGATCAGTTCGATAAAATTATCGATCAATATCAATTCAGGAAAAAAACGATACTTGAAGCGCTTGATGAAGAAGGTATGAATGTATCAAAGCTCGATGCGGTTTGTGGAAGGGGAGGCCTTCTCCGACCGATTGAAGGTGGAACATACAGTGTGAATGATGCAATGTTAAAAGATTTGAGACAGGGGTACTCTGGTCAGCATGCATCTAATCTTGGCGGCATTATCGCTTATGAAATTGCCCAGGGATTAAACATACCGTCATATATTGTTGACCCTGTTGTAGTAGACGAGTTGTCTGATACAGCAAGAGTTTCAGGGTTTTCTTTAATCGAACGCAAAAGTATTTTTCATGCATTGAATCAAAAAGCAGTCGCTCGGCGTGTGGCGAAAGAGGTTGGCAAGCCTTACAACGAATCAACTTTTGTTGTTACACACATGGGCGGAGGTATCACTGTAGGAGTTCACCATAATGGCCGGGTGATTGATGTGAACAACGGACTGCACGGGGATGGGCCATTCAGTCCGGAGCGGGCAGGAACCGTGCCGGCTGGAGACTTGGTCGAACTTTGTTTTTCAGGGGATTATTACAGAGATGAAATCATGAAGATGCTCGTTGGACAGGGAGGACTTGTCGGTTATCTCGGTACGAACGATGCAGTGAAAGTTGAACAGATGATTCAAAATGGAGATGCTAAAGCAAAACAAATATATGAGGCGATGGCTTATCAGGTTGCAAAGGAAATCGGTGCTGCCGCTGCTGTAGTCAGTGGAAAAGCAGACGCGATTATACTAACCGGTGGTCTCGCTTATGGTAAAGAATTTGTTGGACTTATTAGTAAACGGGTGGACTGGATCGCAGATGTCATTGTCCAGCCAGGAGAAAATGAACTTCAGGCACTTGCAGAAGGTGCTTTGAGAGTACTTAGAAAAGAAGAATCCGCAAAAATATATTCAGTGAATTAGGAGGAACGACCATGGCAGAAGAATATGATCTCGTCATACTCGGTGGAGGCACGGGCGGTTATGTCGCAGCAATAAGAGCTTCACAGCTGGGTTTGAAGACAGCGATTGTTGAAAAAGGAAAAATAGGCGGAACGTGTTTACACAGAGGCTGTATACCGAGTAAAGCACTTTTAAGAAGTGCGGAAGTATACGCCACTGCTAAAAATGCAGATGAATTCGGCGTCGAAATCAATGAAGCAGTGTTGAATTTTACAAAAGTACAAAAACGTAAACAGTCAATTGTGGATCAGCTTCATAAAGGTGTGCAGCACTTGATGAAGCAGGGAAAAATTGATGTCTTTGACGGTTTTGGAAGAATTCTTGGACCTTCTATTTTCTCACCAATGCCGGGTACGGTTTCTGTTGAAATGACTGATGGCACTGAAAATGAAATGCTGATTCCTAAAAATGTCATCGTTGCAACAGGCTCGAGACCACGTTCTTTGCCAGGCCTTGAAATTGATGGAACACACATTCTCAGTTCAGATGAGACGTTAGAGCTTGAAGAGCTGCCAAAATCAATCATCATTGTTGGTGGTGGTGTAATCGGGATCGAATGGGCTTCGATGCTGTCCGATTTTGGTGTAGAAGTTACGGTGCTCGAGTACGCGGACCGTATAATCCCTACAGAAGATGCTGATGTATCAAAAGAAATGGAAAAGCTTCTTAAGAAAAAAGGGATTACGATAGTAACAAATGCGAAAGTAGATCCTGCAAGCGCTGAAACTGGTGCATCAGTTGCGATTTCAGCGGAAGTAAAAGGTGAAACTGTAGAATATAAAGCTGAAAAAATTCTTGTGTCAGTCGGACGGAGTGCCAATACTGAAGGAATTGGCCTTGAAAACACTGATATTCAAGTTGAGAATGGTTTCATTAAAGTAAACAGCAAACTGCAGACGAAAGAATCTCACATTTATGCAATCGGTGATGTGATCGGCGGACTGCAGCTTGCCCATGTAGCATCTCATGAGGGCATTCATGCAGTTGAGCATATTGCAAATCTGGAAGTTGAGCCGATCGATTACAGCCTCGTTTCCAAATGTATTTATTCCAGTCCCGAAGCTGCCAGTGTCGGGCTTACAGAGCAGCAGGCAAAAGATGCAGGCCATGACGTAAAAATTGGGAAATTCCCGTTCAAAGCAATTGGTAAAGCATTAGTGTTTGGTAAGTCAGATGGCTTTGTGAAAATCATTGCTGATAAAGCTTCAAATGATATTTTAGGTGTGCATATGATTGGACCTCATGTAACAGATATGATTTCTGAAGCGGGACTTGCCCGTGTACTGGATGCAACACCTTGGGAAGTTGGTCAGACAATTCACCCTCATCCGACACTCAGTGAAGCGATCGGTGAAGCGGCTTTAGCTGTAGATGGAAAAGCAATTCATTCTTAAAGCATACAGGAGGCGAACAGAACAATGACTAAAACACGTCATGAAGAACTAGGTCTGACGAATGAAGACGTACTGAATATTTATGAAACAATGCTGATGGCAAGACGGATTGATGAGCGTATGTGGCTGTTAAACCGCTCAGGTAAAATTCCATTTGTGATCTCCTGTCAGGGACAGGAAGCGGCACAGGTTGGAGCTGCTTATGCCCTTGATATAGAAAAAGATTTTGCACTTCCTTACTACAGAGATATGGGCGTAGTCCTTCATTTCGGAATGACAGCACGCGAACTGATGCTTTCCGGTTTTGCTAAAGCTGAAGATCCAAACTCGGGCGGGCGTCAGATGCCAGGGCATTTTGGCCATAGAGAAAAAAGAATCGTAACTGGTTCTTCACCTGTTACAACTCAGGTTCCTCATGCTGTAGGTCTTGCACTTGCAGGAAAAATGGAGAAAAAAGATCTTGTCACTTTTGTTACTTTTGGAGAAGGATCTTCTAACCAGGGTGATTTTCATGAAGGTGCAAACTTTGCAGGCGTTCATAAACTGCCGGTCATTTTTATGTGTGAAAATAATAAATACGCAATTTCTGTACCGATTGAAAAACAGCTTGCATGTGAAAATGTATCAGACCGCGCTATAGGTTATGGCATGCCTGGCATTACGGTGGACGGAAACGATCCATTAGAAGTATATAAAGCTGTCAAAGAAGCAGCTGACAGAGGTCGAAGAGGAGAAGGACCTACACTTGTAGAGACTGTATCTTACCGATTGACTGCCCACTCTTCTGATGATGATGACCGAGCTTACCGTTCACCTGATGAGGTAGCGAAAGCAAAATCTCTTGATCCAATCATTACATTCGGTGCCTACCTGAAAGAAAACGGTGTTCTGAATGATGAACTTGAAAAAGAGATTAACGACCGTATTATGAAAGAAGTAAACGAAGCGACAGATTACGCAGAGCAGGCACCATACGCAGAGGCGGAATCTGCATTAAAATACGTCTACGCAGAACAAAACTAAGGGAGGATAAACCGATGCCGGTAATGTCATATATTGACGCTGTTACATTAGCAATGAAAGAAGAAATGGAACGGGATGAGCGCGTGTTTGTCCTTGGTGAAGATGTAGGAAAAAAAGGCGGGGTATTTAAAGCCACACACGGTCTGTATGATCAGTTTGGAGAAGACCGTGTCATTGATACACCACTGGCTGAATCAGCAATTGCAGGTGTTGGAATTGGAGCTGCAATGTATGGAATGCGTCCAATTGCAGAGATGCAGTTTGCAGACTTTATCATGCCTGCTGTCAACCAGATTATTTCTGAGGCAGCAAAGATCCGTTACCGCTCTAATAACGACTGGAGCTGTCCGATGGTCATCCGCGCTCCTTATGGCGGAGGCGTTCACGGAGCGCTTTATCACTCCCAGTCTGTTGAAGCAATATTTGCAAACCAGCCAGGATTGAAAATTGTGATGCCTTCAACACCGTATGATGTTAAAGGGCTGTTAAAGGCAGCAATTCGCGATGATGATCCTGTTATGTTCTTTGAGCACAAGCGTGCATATCGTCTAATTAAAGGTGAAGTGCCTGAAGAAGATTATACAATCGAAATTGGTAAAGCAGACGTTAAGCGGGAAGGTGAAGATATCACAGTCATCACTTACGGCTTATGTGTTCACTTTGCACTGCAGGCTGCGGAACGTCTTGCTGAAGATGGCTTCAGTGTACACGTGCTGGATCTGCGTACCATTTATCCGCTAGATAAAGAAGCGATTATTGAAGCGGCGTCAAAAACAGGGAAAGTACTCCTTCTGACTGAAGATACAAAAGAAGGAAGCATTATGGGTGAAGTTTCTGCGATTATCGCTGAGAATTGCCTGTTTGACCTAGATGCGCCGATTATGCGTCTTGCAGGACCTGATATTCCGGCAATGCCATATGCACCGACTATGGAGAAGTACTTTATGGTTAATCCTGACAAAGTTGAAAAAGCTATGAAAGAACTCGCTGAATACTAATCATTAAGCAATTTTAACAGAGCAAAACAATAAGGGAGGCAATTTACTTGGGTATTGAAAAAATGACGATGCCTCAGCTTGGTGAATCCGTTACTGAGGGTACGATTGAGAAATGGCTCGTGCAGCCTGGTGACACGGTCAATAAGTATGATCCAATTGCTGAAGTGAATACTGATAAAGTAAATGCAGAAGTACCATCTTCATTTACAGGTGTGATTAAAGAGCTGATTGCCGGAGAAGGAGATACGCTTGAGGTTGGTGAAGTGATCTGCTCGATTGAAGTTGAAGGCGGGGGAGCTTCTGAAGAATCCTCTGAAGAGACTTCTGACCAAAAAGTAGAGCCGGCAGAAAACCGCAATGCAGAAGAAAAGAAAACATCAGATGAGAAGAAATCAGCGCCTAAAAATACAAATGCCAGATACTCTCCGGCAGTGATGAGAATGTCTCAGGAACACGACATTGACCTGTCACTTGTTGAAGGATCAGGTAAAGAAGGAAGAATTACCAGAAAAGATCTGCAAAAGATCATTGATTCAGGTGAAATTCCGACAGCCGATTCAAAACAGCCTGAGCCGCAAAAAGTTCAGGAGCAGCCGTCACCGTCTAAACCTGCAGCTCCAAAACAGGACATTCAATCTGCACCTGGTGATGTGGAAATTCCGGTTACAGGTGTGAGGAAAGCAATTGCTGCGAATATGCTGAAGAGTAAGCATGAAGCGCCTCACGCATGGACGATGATGGAAGTGGACGTCACAAATCTCGTTCAATACAGAGATTCAATTAAAGGTGAGTTCAAACAAAAAGAAGGCTTCAATATTACTTACTTTGCATTCTTCGTTAAAGCTGTAGCTCAGGCTCTTAAAGAGTTCCCTCAGATGAATTCAATGTGGGCTGGAGATAAAATTATTCAAAAGAAAGACATTAACATCTCAATTGCAGTCGCTACTGATGACGCACTATTTGTTCCGGTCATTAAACATGCGGACGAAAAAACGATCAAAGGGATTGGCCGTGAAGTGAATGAACTTGCCGGAAAAGTCCGTGCGGGTAAATTAAAATCTGAAGAAATGCAGGGTGGAACGTTCACTGTTAATAACACAGGTTCATTCGGCTCTGTGCAGTCAATGGGGATCATTAATCATCCGCAGGCTGCGATTCTGCAGGTTGAATCAATTGTGAAGAGACCGGTTGTGATGAATAACGGCATGATTGCCGTTCGTGATATGGTTAATCTTTGTCTATCTCTTGATCACCGCGTTCTTGATGGTCTGGTATGCGGACGTTTCCTGCAGCGTGTGAAAGAAATTCTTGAAAATACTTCTGAAAACACATCTGTATATTAATAAAACACGGCCGCCAGTATAATGCTGGCGGCTCTCTTTTCATTCAGGCGTCTTTTCTTTATACTGGTATTAAAAGAATTGAAAACGATTACAAAGGGGAGGGAGCTGCTTAGCAGCATCACTATGACATTAAGAAATTCTGAATTTCCTGCCTCAACCTACGATGGATGGGTAGCGCAGGTTGAGAAAGTTTTAAAAGGTAAATCGATTGAAACATTGAATATAGAGTCACTTGAAGGAATTACATTAAAACCGCTTTATACTAATCGTCCGGAAACCGGAGACAAACATGTGTCAAGAGGTTGGAAATCAAAACCTGATTGGAAAATTTCACAACATGCTCAAGGTAAAGATCCTGATGAGTTGATACTTTTTACTAAAGAAGAATTAGACAGAGGATCAGAAGTAGCCGCATTAAGCGAAAAAGCAGCCGGTCTTTTTAATGAAAAAAAAGCAGCTGAATTTTTAACGCTTGAAAACAACTTACATATTTACATAAAACATTCAAATGGAGAACCGTGGATCAATGCCCTTCAAAATAAGGATGTGCGTGGTGTATTGGGAAGAGACTGGGGAAGTCCGGATAATCAAACGGATAAATGGTTTGCAGAAGTGATGGACATTGACAGTAGCCACCCTGAATTAAAAAGTATTATTCTTTCCAGTGTCTCTATTCACCAGAAAGGAGCCAATGCGATTCAGGAATTGGCTTATGTGATTGCCCAGGCAAGTAATGTCATTCAAGTCGCTGAGAAAAATGGATGGAGTGCGGAAAAAGTTATATCTAAAATGCATGTTGAATTTGCAGTCGGATCAGACTTTTTCCTGGAAATTTCTAAGCTGAGAGCTTTCCGTGCAGTTTGGCGCCATTTTGCTTCTTACTATCAAGTGGATACTCATGTTTCAATCGGAACTGAGACGGCTCAATTTACTAAACTCACTCAGGACGAACACACAAACATGCTGAGAAGTGGAAATGAAGCTTTTGCAGCTGTGCTTGGAGGAGCGGACTACATTTATGTCAGGCCATATGACTGCTTTAAAGATCAGCCGTCCAGACAGGCAGTGCGGGCTGCAAGAAATATTTTGCTGATTTTAAAAGAAGAAATGTTTTTACAAAAACTGATCGATCCTGCGGGCGGCTCTTATTACATTGAACACCTAACGAAGGATATTGCAGAAAAAGCCTGGGAAAAATTTTGTGAGATTGAAGAAGATGGCGGTATTACAAAAGCACGCAATGTCTTCATGGCTGAGGTACATGAGATTTGGAACAGGCGTGATCAGGATGTAAGGACGAGAAAGAATTCTCTTGTAGGTATGAATAAATACGCACCTGCACAAAAAACGACCACTGAGGATATTCCTGAAACAGCAGGTTTCTCCTGGGACCGTCTGATTCAAAAAGTGAAAAACAATGAGATCGCTAAAGTCGAGCTGCTCACTGTTGGTGAATTGAAAGACTATAAACCGCGTGCAGACTTTGTAAAAGGTGTGTTTGCAGCAGCTGGTGTTGTGCTGAATTCAAATGTGAAAGATGCAGAGGTAGTGATTGTTTGTGGTTCTGATGAAAGTTACGTTCAGAATTTGCCTTCAATCATTCAAATGAAGAAACCTGAACAAAAGGTGATCACCGCTGGTAAATTTCAGTCTGATGATATAGATGGCTGTTTATACGACGGAATGGATATGGTGTCATTTTTAGAAGATGTGTTATTCAGTCAGAAGGGAGTCAGCAATCATGAAGCCTGATTTTAAAAAGCAGTCATTTAAGTGGTCTGATTATAAAAAAGATAGTGAGATTGAAAATGAAAATGTGATGACAAACGAAGAGATTGAAATAAAGTCATTCTATACTGCTGAAGATATTCAACATGCAGAACACCTGAATGATCTTCCTGGTGCTGCTCCTTATACACGCGGTCCTTATCCGACCATGTATACGACAAGGCCATGGACAATCAGGCAGTACGCCGGTTTTTCAACAGCTGAAGAAAGTAATTCATTTTACCGCAGAAACCTTGAGATGGGGCAAAAAGGGCTTTCAGTAGCATTTGATCTCGCTACGCACCGGGGATACGATTCCGATCATCCAAGAGTTACGGGAGACGTAGGAAAAGCCGGTGTTGCGATTGACTCGGTGGAAGATATGAAAATTCTGTTTGATGGCATTCCGCTTGATAAAATGTCAGTTTCAATGACGATGAATGGTGCTGTTCTTCCGATTATGGCTTTTTATATTGTAGCAGCTGAAGAGCAGGGTGTTTCTCCCGAAAAGCTCTCAGGTACAATCCAAAATGACATTTTAAAAGAATACATGGTAAGAAATACGTATATTTATCCGCCTGACATGTCAATGAGAATCATTGCTGATATTTTTTCTTATACAGCACAGTCAATGCCGAAATTTAATTCAATTTCAATTTCCGGCTATCATATTCAGGAGGCGGGTGCACCCGCTGATGTTGAGCTCGCTTACACATTGGCAGATGGACTTGAATATGTCAGAACCGGATTAAAAGCCGGTATCCATATTGATAAATTTGCGCCAAGATTATCATTCTTCTGGGGTATCGGCATGAATTACTTTATGGAAGTGGCAAAAATGAGAGCGGCCAGAAGAATGTGGGCATCGCTGATTCAGCCATTTAACCCTGAAAACCCAAAATCTCTGGCACTGCGTACGCATTCTCAAACATCCGGTTGGTCGCTGACTGAACAGGATCCATATAACAATGTAATGAGAACACTGATGGAAGCACATGCTGCCGCAATGGGACATACCCAGTCGCTTCATACAAATGCATTAGATGAGGCAATCGCACTGCCTACTGATTTTTCTGCACGAATCGCACGCAACACACAGCTGTATCTGCAGGAAGAAACAGGCATTACAGATGTGATAGACCCATGGGGAGGTTCATATTATGTAGAATCTCTTACACAGCAGATCATGGAGAAAGCGTGGGCTCATATTGAAGAAATTGAATCTCTTGGCGGAATGACGAAAGCAATAGAAACAGGTCTTCCAAAAATGAGAATTGAAGAAGCAGCAGCTAAAAGACAGGCTAAAATTGATTCCGGCAAAGAAGTGATTATTGGTGTGAACCGTCACAGATTAGATCGGGAAGATGAAATGGATATTCTTTCAATTGACAACGAAAAGGTACGCCTGGGGCAAATTGAAAGAATTAAGCGCATGAGGGACACTCGTGATGAAGAGGCAGTCAGACAAGCGTTGAAAGCGATCACTGAAGCAGCGTCTGACTCGGGAAATCTGCTTGAAAAAGCAATTGAAGCTGCACGCCTGAGAGCAACGCTTGGAGAGATTTCTGATGCGATTGAAGAGGTGAGCGGCAGACATCAGGCTGTTATTCGCTCAGTCAGCGGTGTGTACAGTGATGCATATACAGATGTGAATGCGATTGAAAATGTGCGTGAAATGACTCAGGTATTTATGGACAATGAAGGCAGAAGGCCGCGAATTCTCATTGCTAAGATGGGCCAGGATGGTCATGACCGGGGAGCTAAAGTAATTTCTACAGCATTTGCTGACCTTGGATTTGATGTCGATATTGGTCCGCTGTTCCAGACACCGGAAGAAACGGCTGCACAGGCAGTTGAAAATGATGTGCATGTCATCGGAGTCAGCTCACTTGCAGCAGGACATAAGACGCTTGTACCGGCACTCATGAAAGAACTGAAAAAATGGGACCGGGAAGATATTATGGTCGTGATCGGAGGCGTCATTCCGGCACAGGATTATTCATATCTTCTTAATAATGGTGCTTCTGCTATTTTTGGGCCTGGTACGGTGATCCCAGCAGCTGCTGAAAAGGTAATTGAAGAAATTTATCACCGCTTAGGTTATGAGGAAGTTTCCCAGGATGAATAATCCGATTAACAGGAGAGTGTTTAAGAAAAAAGTCCAGGAACAAATTGATGTGAAACAAATAGCAGATAAAATTATTTCGGGAGACAGGGGATATTTATCTAAAGGCATTACGTTAATTGAAAGTAACGCCAGTCACCACAGACAATCTGCAAATGAACTGATTCAGCACATACTGCCTCATATCGGAAAGAGTGTAAGAGTTGGTATTACAGGTGTTCCAGGTGCCGGGAAAAGCACGTGGATTGAAGCTTTTGGTAAAACTGCTGTCAGTAAAAATTATAAAACAGCAGTCCTCGCTGTTGATCCGAGTTCTTCGCTGTCCGGAGGAAGTATTCTTGGAGACAAAACACGCATGGAATTTTTAGCGCATCATCCTGATGTATTTATCAGACCATCACCCTCTTCAGGAACACTTGGCGGTGTAGCCAGAATGACGAGGGAAACGATCCTGCTTTGCGAAGCTGCGGGATATGACCTTATTCTCGTTGAAACAGTAGGAGTAGGGCAGAGTGAAGGGATTGTCAGAGGAATGACTGATTTCTTCCTCCTGCTTTCTCTTACAGGAGCCGGTGATGAATTACAGGGAATGAAGAAAGGCATTATGGAGCTTGTGGATGCAGTTGTCATCAATAAAGCAGATGGTGCCAATAAAGAACAGGCGATGAAAACGATGCATGATTATAATCAGATTTTACGTTTTCTTACCCCTGCCACTAAGGGATGGAAGCCAAGAGCATATACGTGTTCTGCATTATATAATAGCGGCATTGAAGAAATATGGGATCTGATTTTTAGTTTTATCAGCGAAACGAAAGAAAGTGGAGAATTTCAAAAAAGGCGCAGCAGACAGGCTGTTGACTGGATGAACCAGCTGGTACAGATCCGGCTGAATGAAACTTTTTTCATAGAAGAGAAAAAAAGACAAATGAAAAATCTTGAAGAAAAAGTCAGACAACATGAGCTGTCTCCATCAGAAGCTGTAGATCTGCTTTTTGAAAAATATCAATAAACATAAAAAAGGACGGCAGATATATCTGCCGCCAAAGAAATCTAGGGAGTTTAGGGGTTAAATCTAGATCCTAGTCATTATTATTCCACCAAATTAAAATTATAAACCTGGTTAAAAATTTTTTTGATGAATATTTGAAATGCAGATAGTTGATAAAGATGTCCTGGTCATCTATGATAAACCTGTAATAACCTTTAAAGGAGAGTCGGATTATGAGCATGGATTTTAATATTTTTATGAATGATGTTGTCCGTCAGGCGAGAGAAGAAATTGAAACTGCAGGGTATCAGCAGTTGACTACACCTGAGGAAGTAGAAGAAACGCTTGAAAAAGAAGGTACGACTCTTGTAATGGTTAATTCGGTTTGCGGTTGTGCAGGCGGTATTGCACGCCCTGCTGCAGCTCATGCGATCCATTATGATAAGCGCCCTGACCGTCTGGTAACAGTTTTTGCCGGACAGGATAAAGAAGCGACTGCAAAAGCGAGAAGTTACTTTGAAGGATATCCGCCTTCATCACCTTCATTTGCATTGCTGAAAGACGGTAAAATTATTTCGATGGTAGAGAGACACGAAATTGAAGGGCATGACCCGATGTCAGTCATCGCAAATATTCAGAGCTTATTTGAAGTTCATTGCAAAGAAGTATAATCATGATTCAAAGGCCGTGCAAATGCACGGTCTTTTAAATTTTATTATCCATAATAAAATGCCTGACCATTAAGCAGACTTCTGCGAAATGATCAGGCATTTTTTTCATTAAACGCACAGAATGTATTAATAGAAAAGTCTGAATTATTTTATATTTATTCATTTTATAAAAAACTGTTGCATGTTTATAAGTTGATGATAGAATAAAAACATAATAAATATACAAAAAGTTGTATTAAAATTCGTTTTAGGGGGAACCATTATGAAAAAATTATTATTTGTATCAACACTGACAGGCGCACTTGTATTATCTGCCTGCGGCTCTGAAGAGGAACAGACAGGAAGTTCTTCAGAAGACAAACCACAATTGGTAATGGGAACATCAGCAGATTACAAACCTTTTGAATATGTAGACACAGCAAATGGAGAAGAAATTATTGGCTATGATGTAGACCTTGCCAACCTGATCGCAGATGAACTCGGCTTTGAATTCACGATTCAGGATATGGAGTTTAGCGGACTTATTACAGCACTGCAAAATGAACAGGTAGATTTTGTACTTGCTGCGATGACACCAACAGAAGAAAGAAAAGAAAATGTTGAATTCACAGATGTATATTATGTGGCACAGGATATGATTATCTCACTTGATGGTAGCAACATTACATCACCTGAAGACCTGGATGGTAAAACAGTTGGCGTTCAGCTTGGCTCCATTCAACAGGAATACGTAGACGGGCTGGCAGAGGACATGGATATTACAGTTGAAACGAGAAATCGTATTCCAGAGCTGATGCAGGATGTTGTAAACGAAAGATTTGACGCGATTATCGTTGAAAACACGGTTGCCGAAGGTTATCTGAACAACAGCGAAGAATTAACAGGTAATACAATCGAGGTTGAAGAACAGGAAGCAGGTTCTGCAGTTGCACTTCCACTGGGCAGTGAATGGACAGAGCAGTTTGATGAAGTGCTTGATGAACTGGAAGAGTCAGGTGAACTTGAAAAGCTTGCTGAAAAATGGTTCGACGCAGAAGCGTCTGAATAAAATTCTAAAAAGAGTGCTGCAGAAAAAAGCACTCTTTTGTTTTTTTAAAGAATTAGCTATGTTAAAATCCAACGTTGTTTAAGCACAACTGGTGGTTGGAGCATAAGGCGGTGACTCCTGCGCCCGGCCGCGGAAAGCGTCCGCCTGAAGCAGAAATCAACAGCCACCTTTAACAGAGTCAAAGAATGAAAGAAGTCGTCAGGAGGAACAGGCAATTATGAACTTCGAACAAATTATTCCTTCAATGCCCTATATTCTGCAGGGGATCTGGGTCACATTACAGATTGTCCTGATTGCAGGGTTACTGGGTTTTGCTATCGGTATACTATTATCTTTTTTTAAGATCGGAAGAGTTCCATTCTTAAGATGGTTTGCAGACGGTTATACATCTATATTCAGAGGAACCCCTCTTGTTCTGCAGCTGATGATCATTTATTATGCTTCTCCGCAGCTTTTTGGCGTACAGATTGATGCATATACTGCTGCTATATTATCTTTTGCCTTGAACTCAGCAGCTTATATTTCAGAAATTATCCGTGCAGGTATTCAGGCAGTTGATAAAGGTCAGAGAGAAGCAGCGATGGCGCTTGGTGTGCCTTACAATAAGATGATGAAGGATGTCATTTTGCCTCAGGGCATGAAAAATATCTTACCGGCTTTGATGAATGAATTCATTACTCTTACCAAAGAGTCGGCAATTGTGACAGTAATAGGCGTTACTGATATCATGAGAAGAGCTTATATCGTCGGAAGTGACAAGTTTTCATTTCTTGAGCCGCTGTTATTTGCCGGACTCATCTATTATTTAATGGTACTTGTTCTGACGTTTGCCGGTAAATGGGTTGAAGGGAGAATGAGAAGAAGTGATTAAAGTAGAAGGATTATATAAATCATTTGGTAAACTGGAAGTATTAAAGGATATCAATGCAGAGATTAATGAAGGTGAAGTTGTTGTCGTAATTGGACCATCGGGCTCAGGAAAGTCAACTTTTCTCCGTTGCCTCAACCTTCTTGAAGAGCCTACATCCGGTAAGATTGTAATCGGAAAAGATGAAGTAACAAGTAAAAAGTTTAATCCACAAAAGCTTCGATCAGAAGTAGGGATGGTTTTTCAGCACTTTCATTTATTTCCACACATGACGGTGCTCGGAAACGTTACTTATGCACCTTTAAAAGTGAAGGGTACAACCAAAGCGGAAGCTGACAAGCTTGGTAAAGAATTGCTGGCTAAAGTTGGCCTGTCTGATAAAGCAAACGAGTTCCCAAACAGATTATCGGGAGGACAGAAACAGCGTGTTGCGATTGCGAGAGCACTGGCAATGGAACCTAATGTCATGCTTTTTGATGAGCCGACTTCAGCACTTGATCCGGAAATGGTTAAAGAAGTGCTGGATGTAATGAAGTCACTCGCTAAAACCGGCATGACAATGATGATCGTGACGCATGAAATGGGCTTCGCACGTGAAGTGGCTGACCGTGTGATCTTCATGGATGAAGGGATGCTTGTCGAGCAGGCTGATCCAATCGAATTTTTCAAAGCACCATCCACAGAAAGAGCGCAGGATTTTCTGCAAAAGGTGTTATAATAAATCATGTTATTTTACCCAAAGTATCGATATACTTTGGGTTTATTATTTATTAACACGCTGTTATTCATTTTCTATTCAGGTTCAACTTACATTCATTCTATTTGTTAAAGGAAAGGAAGAAATAATGTTTCGTATAGGTTACCGTACTATAAAAACGGCCGTTGGTACTGCAGCTGCTATCGGTGTTGCCAGTATGCTCGGGCTGGAGAATTATGCGTCTGCAGGAATTATTGCGATTTTATGTATTCAGAATACGAAAAGAAAGTCAGTGAAAGTGTCCTGGAGCCGAATCGCAGCTTGTATCATCGCAATGGCATTTTCCTATATATTTTTTGAAGGTATTGCTTATCATCCAATTACAATTGGCCTTTTAATTTTATTTTTTATACCAACAGCTGTAGCGTTAAAAATAAAAGAAGGGATCGTAACAAGCAGTGTGATTATTCTTCATCTTTTTACAAGCAATCACATCACATTTTCATTAATTGGGAATGAATTGATGCTTCTGTTAATTGGTATCTCTACAGCGCTGATCATGAACTTATACATGCCAAGTGTTGAAAGTAAGATGGTCAATATGCAGACGCAAATTGAAATACAGTTTAAAGAAATATTTGAGCAAATGTCATCTTATTTAAGAGATACTCACTCTGAATGGAATGATGGACTTTTAATAGAAACAGAAAAATTGATTAAAGAAGGGAAAACAATCGCCTTTCAGGATGTTGAGAACCATTTTTTGCGAAATGAAAACACTTATTACTTATATTTCACAATGAGAGAAAAACAGTTTGTGCTAATTAACAGGATGCTGCCATTGCTTCAGAGCCTGAATTTCGAAGCGGAACAGAGGGAAATGATCGCTGAATTTGTTGAAGATCTGAGTACCCATATTCACCCTGGTAATACCGCTCTACTGTATTTGAAAAAGCTGTATGATATGAAGCTGATTATTGAGGAAATGCCGATGCCTAAGGAAAGAGAAGAGTTTGAAACGAGGGCAGCTCTATTTCAGTTTATTAGAGAAATGGAAGAGTATCTGCAGTTGAAGCAGTCTTTCAGAGGGATTCCTTCATCTAAAAGAAGGGCTGTAACATAAAGGAGCAGTGGAAAACCGTTCAAACGGTTTTCCACTGCTCCTGCGTTTTAAAATACAACCATTGATAGTCCGATTGCAAGCGTTGAAGCCAGCATCGCAAAAATCATCAGGTAAACGATAAAAGTTCTGAACTTGCGGTTGCGCAAAATGATTCGCTCCTTTTACAGCATATTGATTTTATTGTACACGGATCCTTGATCCTTCGCAAGTAGTGGTCAATTAAAGCTGATATCGTTACAATAGAAAAGTAGCCGTTGAAAGGAGAATGAAAATGAAAAAGACCGATCATATAGGAGTAGCTGTGAAATCAATAGAGCAGGCACTGCCATTTTACACTGAAATGTTAGCGCTTACTTTAATAAAAGAGGAAACCGTAGAATCCCAGGGAGTGAAAGTTGCTTTTCTGGATGCGGGAAATATAAAAATTGAGCTGCTTGAGCCAACTCGCAGTGACTCTCCAATTGCTTCTTTTATAGAAAAGAAAGGTGAAGGGATACACCATGTGGCTTTCGGTGTGAATCATATCGATGAGCGCATTGAAGAACTGAAATCAAAAGGACTGAAGTTTACGTCAGATGCTTCTAAGCCCGGAGCCGGCGGAGCGCAGGTAGCTTTCCTTCATCCTAAACAGGCTCACGGAGTGCTTTATGAACTTTGTGATCATTCTTATAATGGAGGCGATCAACATGAGTGATATGTTCAAGAAAATTAATGAATTATATGACAGAAGAAGAGAAATAGAGCTTGGCGGGGGTGATGAGCGTATTGAAAAGCAACACGAAAAAGGAAAGCTCACTGCGCGTGAAAGGATTGACCTGCTTTTAGATGAGGGTTCCTTCGTGGAATTAAACCCATTTATAGAGCATAGGTGCGGGGACTTTGGTATGGATGCCCAAAAAGGACCTGGTGATGGTGTTGTAACAGGATATGGAAAAGTAAATGGTCGCCCAATATATTTATTTTCTCAGGACTTTACAGTGTTCGGTGGAGCGCTGGGTGAAATGCATGCAGCGAAGATTGCGAACGTGATGGATCTTGCGGCTAAAAACAGGGCACCTTTTATTGGTCTGAATGATTCAGGTGGAGCCCGTATTCAGGAAGGGGTCGTCTCTCTGGATGGGTATGGCCAGATCTTTTACCGGAACTCGATTTATTCAGGCGTGATGCCACAGATATCTGTCATCATGGGTCCTTGTGCCGGTGGAGCGGTTTACTCTCCTGCGATTACTGATTTCGTATTTATGGTTGATAAAACGAGTCAGATGTTTATTACAGGACCTAAAGTAATTGAAACCGTGACAGGTGAAAAAATTTCCTCAGAAGATTTAGGCGGATCAAAAATACATAATTCTATTAGCGGTAACGCTCATTTCCGTGCTGAAACTGAACAGGAAACACTTGAACAGGTCAGACAGCTTTTAAGCTATCTGCCACAATCTAATGAAGAACAGCCTCCAATTGCTGATATTCCGGAAGATTCTGATGACAGACCTGATCTGGCGGATGCCATACCTTTTGATCCGCTGCGTCCATATGATGTGCGACTGGTTCTTGACCATGTTGTTGATAAAGGCACATTTATGGAAGTGCAAAAGGAATTTGCACGCAATATTGTCGTCGGTTTTGCAAGAATAAAAGGCGAAACGGTTGGTCTTGTCTGCAATCAGCCTAAAGTGATGGCAGGCGGTTTGGATATTGATTCAAGTGACAAGGCATCAAGATTTATCCGCTTTTGTGATTCATTCAACATTCCAATCATTACATTTGAGGATGTAACAGGCTTCTTCCCGGGAATTAAACAGGAGCATGGCGGTATTATCAGGCACGGGGCGAAGATTTTATACGCTTATTCCGAAGCTACTGTGCCAAAAATGACTGTTATTCTGAGAAAAGCATACGGCGGCGCATATGTAGCGTTAAACAGTAAATCAATTGGAGCCGATCTGGTTTTTGCATGGCCAAATGCTGAAATTGCAGTAATGGGTCCTCAGGGAGCTGCCAATATTATTTTTTCAAAAGAAATTGCCGGAAGTGACGACCCTGAAGCAACCAGAGCTAAAAAGATTGAAGAATACCGTGAAAAATTTGCGAATCCGTTTGTTGCTGCTTCAAGAGGAATGGTCGATGATGTGATTGATCCGAGGGAAACGCGCATCAAACTCATCCAGGGGCTTGAGATGATGAGAAATAAGCACGAGGAACGTCCTAAGAAAAAGCATGGGAACATACCGCTGTAATTAGAGGTCACTCTTCGTTATACTTATAACTTAGTATTAGATTCTGGAGGTTTTATGATGAATAAAGAAAGAGTAGTGAATCAGTTTATCGAATTAGTAAAAGTAGATTCAGAAACAAAATTCGAATCAGAGATTTCCACAGTATTAAAAAAGATTTTTGAAGAGCTTGGCTGTGAAATTGAAGAAGATGACAGCATGAATGAAACAGGCCATGGTGCAAATAACCTGATCATCACGCTAAAAGGTGATGATGCGTCAGCAGATACGATTTATTTCACATCCCATATGGATACTGTGACACCGGGTAAAGGAATTAAGCCGGAAATGAAAGACGATGGTTATATTTACTCTGACGGCTCAACCATTCTGGGTGCGGATGATAAAGCGGGAATCGCTGCCATGATTGAAATGATTCATCAGTTAAAAGAACAGAACATTCAACATGGTGACATTCAATTCATTATTACTGCAGGTGAAGAATCAGGATTAGTCGGTGCAAAAGCGCTTGACCCGAAATACGTAAAAGCAAAGTACGGTTATGCAGTTGACAGTGATGGCAAGGTAGGAAATATTATCGTCGCTGCGCCAACGCAGGCAAAAGTTAAAGCTGTGATTCATGGTAAAACCGCTCACGCAGGTGTTGCACCTGAAAAAGGAGTTTCTGCAATTACAATCGCTTCAAAAGCAATTGCTAATATGGAGCTGGGACGTCTGGATGAAGAAACAACTGCCAATATTGGACGATTTGAAGGCGGAAGTGCAACGAATATCGTATGTGACCGTGTTGACGTTTTAGCTGAGGCGAGATCACTCGTTCCTGAAAAAATGGAAAAGCAGGCTGCAGCAATGAAAAAAGCGTTTGAAGATGCTGCAAAAGAAATGGGTGGCAGTGCAGATGTTGAAATCCAGGTAATGTACCCTGGGTTCAAATTCAGTGAAAATGATCACGTCGTTCAGCTCGCACAGAAAGCTGCATCAGCAATTGGCAGAACTTCTGAATTATTAACAAGCGGCGGAGGCAGTGATGCGAATGTGATTGCCGGAATGGGTGTCCCGACTGTCAATCTTGCAGTTGGATACGAAGAAATTCATACAACAAATGAGCGTATGCCGGTAGACGAACTAGTTAAACTAAGTGAATTACTCACTCAAATCGTGAAAGAAAGCAATCGATAAAAAGCAGGGATTCCTGCTTTTTACTTTTATCAATCATAATATTATTATGTAAACTAAAATCAGTTGTTGGAATGACTCGCTTTATGGTACATTAGTATTACTAGTTAAAGGGGGATATATGATATGGATGACGGACAAAAAGTAGTCGTATTTGAATGCGGAAATGAAGAATATGCAATTTCAATTCATTCAGTTATATCGATAGAAAAAGAAGAGAAAATTACAGCAGTTCCTCACCTGCCTGCATATATGCCTGGTATTACAGAAGTGAGAGGTGAGCTGGTGCCGGTGCTGGATTTTGAGCAGATTCTATATAATCGATCACTCGTTGCCGAAGAATCAAAAATGCTGGTCTTGAAAACGGAACAGCTTTCATTAGCAGTCCGTGTAAGAGATGCAAAAGAAATTCTCGACATTCCTTCTGAACGATTTAAAGAAATAGGCCTTGCATCATATAAAAAAACGGAATATTTCACAGCAGTAGCTCAGCTGGAAAATCGTTTAATCACAATGATTGACCCTGAAATACTGACTGAAAGTCTTGAAGGAATGAAAGAAATCAGAGATTATATGCTTCAGACAGCGTCTCACGAAACAGTTTAAATTTGATGTTACGTTATATGATTACGTGTTCCTTTTACAGGAACATTTTTTTTTACGCTTTTTTCATGTAAAATTTGAGATGAACAGATTAATTGGAAGGACTGAGTTGATGAGTAAAAGCGGGAAAGTAATTCTTCATATTGATATGAACAGCTTTTATGCTTCTGTTGAAGCTGCTCATCAGCCTGAATTAAAGGGAAAGCCTATTGCAATAGCCGGTAATCCCGAAGAACGCAAAGGAATCGTCGTTACCTGCAGCTATGAGGCGCGTGAAAAAGGTGTAAAAACAACGATGCAGGTTCATGAAGCGCTTAAGTTGTGTCCGGAACTGTTGATTCTGAGACCTGATTTTACACGATACAGACAGGCTTCTAAAGCAATGTTTGATATATTAAGGTCATATACCGAAATGGTTGAACCGGTTTCAATTGATGAAGGATACATGGACATCACTGAAATAGAAGGAAATCCGATTGAACTGATCAAAGAAATCCAGGACAGAATTTTGAGGGAACTGGATTTACCATGCAGTATCGGCGTATCACCAAACAAGTTTCTTTCAAAGATGGCATCAGACATGAAAAAACCGATGGGCATCACAGTGATCCGAAAAAGGGAGATTGCCGATAAGCTCTGGCCACTTCCAATCAGAGAGATGCACGGGGTAGGTGAAAAAACCGCTGAAAAGCTCTCAGCGCTATCAATTTTGACAATCGGCGACCTGGCAGGAACCGAAGAAATGAAACTGAAATCTCTGCTCGGAATTAATGGACTTAAACTGAAGAGCAGGGCAAATGGCATTGATACAAGAAAAGTGGATCCCGAAAGTGTCTATGATTTTAAAAGTGTAGGAAACTCAACTACACTGCCACGTGACTTGACTAATCAGAAAGAACTCTTAAAAGTCATAGATAAACTGTCGGTCAAAGTAAGTGAAAGATTAAAGTCGAAACAAATGCTCGGGTATGGATTGCAAATCATGATCCGTTTCAAAAACAGAAAAACGATTACGAGAAGCCTTACACTCAGTCATCCATTATATGATCAGCAGCATATTGCAGAGCACGCCAGATCATTGTTTCTTAAACACTGGAACGGCACCCCGGTCAGGCTGCTTGGGGTAACGGTACAGGATCTTGCAGATAAAAGTCATGCCTATAAACAAATTAACCTTTTTTCATATGAAGAGGATGTTAAATATGAGCCCTTGGAAAAAGTGATGAGAGAAATTGAAGAAAAGCATGGAAAAGGAATTCTGACAAGAGGTCTGAAGAGTGCAAAAAGTCATCAGAACGCAGAAACGAGTTTCAGTAAAGATTTTTTAGATGATCATGACTAAGAGATCTTAATTAGATTTTTCAGCGTTTAATGATACAATAGTTTAGGATCAAAGGGAGAACGATTATGGAAAGGAAGTTGATTATGTCAAAACACCAGTTTGGCGTTGTTGGTTTGGCGGTAATGGGTAAAAACCTTGCATGGAACATTGAAAGCAGAGGTTTTTCAGTAGCCGTACACAACCGATCTTCTGAAAAAGTTGATGATATGTTAAAAGAATCTGAAGGCAAGCAGATCCACGGTACATATAGCCTGGAAGAGTTTGTGGATTCTCTGGAAACACCAAGAAAAATTATGTTGATGGTTAAAGCAGGTCCTGCAACTGACGCAACAATTTCTGGATTGCTGCCACTGCTTGATAAAGGAGATATTCTGATTGATGGCGGAAATACTTTTTACCGTGACACGATTCGCCGTAACAAAGAGTTAAGTGAGTATGGCGTTCATTTTATCGGTACAGGTGTTTCAGGCGGAGAAGAAGGCGCGCTTACCGGACCATCCATTATGCCGGGTGGACAGAAAGAGGCGTATGATCTTGTTGCGCCAATTTTTAATGAGATTTCTGCAAAAGTAGATGGTGAAGCATGCAGCACTTACATTGGACCGGATGGCGCAGGTCATTACGTGAAAATGGTGCATAATGGCATCGAATATGCAGATATGCAGCTGATCGGAGAATCTTACTTCTTAATGAAGCAGGTGCTCGGTCTGGATGCAAAAGAATTACAGGAAGTGTTTACTGAATGGAATAAAGGCGAACTTGACAGCTACCTGATTGAAATTACTGCTGATATTTTTAATAAGTATGATGAAGAGACAGGAAAGCCGATGGTTGACGTAATTCTTGATAAAGCGGGACAAAAAGGGACTGGGAAATGGACAAGCCAAAGTGCTCTTGATCTTGGAACACCGCTTCCGATTATAACGGAGTCTGTATTTGCCAGATTTATTTCTGCACTCAAAGATGAGCGTGTGAAAGCGAGCGAATTGCTCAATGGACCAACGCCTCAATTACCTGAGGAAGATAAAGCAGAATGGGTTGAAGCGATCCGACGTGCGCTTTATATGTCTAAAATCGCCTCTTATGCACAAGGATTTGCACAAATGCGAGCTGCTTCTGAAGAATACAACTGGGATCTTAAATTTGGAGAAATTGCGATGATTTTCCGCGGGGGCTGTATTATCCGTGCACAATTCCTTCAAAAGATCAAAGAAGCATATGACAGAGATCCGCAGCTGATGAACCTGATGCTTGACGATTATTTTAAAGAAATCGTTGAAAATTACCAGAGCGCATTACGTGAAGTCATTTCACTAGCTGTGAAAAACGGTATTCCGGTACCTGGATTCTCAACTGCACTGTCTTATTATGACAGCTATCGTACTGCAGTTCTGCCGGCTAACCTGATACAGGCTCAGCGTGACTATTTCGGCGCTCATACTTATGAGCGTGTTGATAAAGAAGGAACATTCCATACTGAATGGATTGAAGACTAAAATTCTGCCCGTCTCGCTTGATGCGAGGCGGGCATTGTAGGATGGGGAGATAAGATGAAGAGGATATACGGTGCAATTGTGTTTTACGCTGGTATTATGCATTTTTTGAAAGAAAGAAACTTCAGAAAAATTGTACCGGCATTTCTTCCGTTTAAAAAAGCCATTGTTTATATTTCAGGAGTAGTTGAAATCGTTTTGGGTGCGATGCTTGTCCTCAATAAAGGTACTAAAATAGCGGGGAAAGGGCTTGCCTTGTTTTTGGTTGCTGTATGGCCGGCAAATATTTATATGGCTCAGAAAAACTTCCCGATTGCCGGTAAAAGAATGCCTGCCGCACTCTGGGGAAGAGTGCTGTTTCAAATTCCACTGATCAAATGGTCGCTGAATATAGCAAAAAAGTAAGGCGGATTTTTCCGCCTTACTTTTTTAATCTCATTATTCTTCTACATCAAGCTCACCGATTGGCCACCATTCAAAGCCTTCTTTTTCAAGAAGCCAGTCGCTTCTCTCCGGTCCCATGGTCCCGGCAGAGTAGTTAGGGAAAGATGCATCTTTTGTTTTTTCCCAATGATCTGAGATTTTGTCAACAAAACTCCATGAATGTCTGACCTCGTCCCAATGGGTAAAGTTAGTTGCATCACCCAGAATACAGTCTAAAAGCAGTTTTTCATATGCTTCAGGTGTGTTAATTCCATCAACGCTGCTTGCCGAATAACTGAGCTTTACGCTGTCAGTGTCAATTCCCTGTGCAGTCTTCTTAGCGTTCAGGTGCAGCGTGATTCCTTCATCTGGCTGTATGTGAATGACAAGCAGGTTCGGATCAAGTGAATGTTCTTTATTATAGTATAGGTTCATTGGGATATCTTTGAACTGAACAACAATTTTAGTCGATTTAACAGTCATGCTTTTCCCTGTACGGATATAAAATGGCACGCCTGCCCAGCGGAAATTATCGATCATTACTTTTCCTGCGACGTATGTTTCAGTATTAGAGGCGGGATCTACATTAGAATTTTCGCGATAGCCTTTTTGTTCACCATTTTGATCCGGTCCATACTGGCCTCTTACAAAGTAATCATCTACATCTTTACCTTCGACAGGTCTGAGAGCTCTTAGAACCCTTACTTTCTCGCTTCTGATCTCATCAGTGCTAAGGCTGATTGGAGGCTCCATTGCCAGCAATGCAACCATTTGCAGCATATGGTTTTGAACCATATCTCTCAAAGCACCGCTTTTTTCATAATAACGACCCCGTTCTTCAACACCGAGAACTTCTGAAGAAGTAATTTGGATGTTTGAAATAAAGCGGCTGTTCCATAATGGTTCAAATAATGCATTGGCGAATCGGATGACTTCAATATTTTGAACCATTTCTTTACCGAGGTAATGATCAATACGGTAAATTGATTTTTCCGGGAATGATTGTCTGATCTGATCATTCAGGATATTAGCTGAAGGCAGGTTGTGCCCAAATGGCTTTTCAATGACCAATCGGCAGAAGCCCTTATTGTCAGTTAAGCCTTCCGATTTCAGATGGTCTGTAATGGTGCCGAAAAATTCCGGCGCCATTGCAAGATAAAATATTCTGTTACCCTGCAAATTAAACTTCTCATCCAATTCATCTGCTTTATTTCTGAGGTTTATGTATGATGAGGAGTCTTCCACATCATGAGATTCATATACACAATGTTCAATAAATGATTCAATATGGTCATGGTTACTTGAAGCAGTCATAAGTGAATCGCGAATATGCTGAATAAACTGTTCATTTGACCATTCACGGCGTCCGATCCCAAGCACTGCAAATTGTTTTTCCAGACTACCTTTCAGATAAAGCTGGTATAATGAAGGATACAATTTGCGTTTAGCAAGGTCTCCTGTTGCGCCAAATATCATAATTAAAGTTGGTGGTGTAGATGTCTGTTTCACTTTCAGGACCTCACTTTTTCTTTTCAATTCGGCTTTAAGCCGGCTGTACAATATCTAAATTGTATAGCGGCTTAAAGACAGATGCAACCTTTACGCAATACTTGAACATACATGCAGGCAGTTTTTTATGGTCTTCTGATCATCCTGTTCACCTGTAAGAAGCAAAGTCACTGCTGCGAAGGACAGCGGCTTATAACAGTGTCTTAAAATTCGGAGGTTATTTTACTATGCGTTTGCATTTTTTAGGTACCGGTGCCGGTGTGCCCGGCAAAGAGCGTAATGTTTCTTCGCTCGTTTTAAAACAGATGAATAAAAATGGTGATATATGGTTATTTGACTGCGGAGAGGCCACACAGCATCAAATTCTGCATACATCAATTAAACCGAGAAGAATCAAAAAAGTTTTCATTACCCATTTACACGGGGATCATATTTTTGGTCTGCCTGGTTTTCTCGGCAGCCGCTCTTTTCAGGGAGGGACTGAGCCGCTGACAGTGTATGGACCAGCAGGCATTGAAGAGTATATCACTACTTCTCTGCGGTTGAGCAGAACATATTTAAAGTATGATCTGAAAATTGTTGAAGTGAGTGATGGAAATATATTTGAAGAGGAAGACTTTACAATCAGTGTTAAACAGCTTGATCATGTCATCCCTTCATTCGGCTACAGGCTGGAAGAGAGAGAGAGGCCTGGCAGACTAAATGCTGAAAAGCTTAAGGAATCAGGCATTCAGCCTGGTCCGTTATATAAGAAGCTTAAAAACGGAGAAACGATTGAGTGGGCTGGTGAATGGATCAATGGCAAAGACTTCATTGAAGAGCCGGTAAAAGGAAAAATAATTGCTGTTGCAGGAGACACGAGAAAATGCGGTGCTGCGATTGAATTGGCATATGAAGCAGATCTGTTCATCCATGAGGCAACGTTTGGAAGCGAGAACGAAGAGATGGCATATGATTATTATCACTCCACATCAGTGCAGGCTGCTGAGATTGCTAAGGAAGCAGGGGCAAAATTACTGTGGCTCACACATATTAGTTCACGTTATTCAGGCGGATCCGAAAATGACCTTCTTTTGCAGGCAAGAACAATTTTTCCAAACAGCTTTATTGCACAGGACCTGCTCGAAACTGATTTAGAAAAATAGTGATCTAACACATACACCCGGATGAACATTGAGCTCATCCGGGTGTAACTGGTAACAGATTTAAAAAACCCAGCCGCGCTTATATTGTTCCGGCGGCTCAATTGAAGTGCCAAGTTCAAGTGCAGCATTTCTTGCCCAGTAGGGGTCTCTTAAAAGTTCCCGTGCAATAAAGATCAAATCTGCACGCTTATTTTGAAGAATTTCTTCTGCCTGCAGTCCACTCGTGATCATTCCGACAGCTCCGGTATCAATATTGCCCATATGCTTGATTGTTTCAGCCATTGGTACCTGGTAACCGGGAAAAACATGAATGGCAGCAGGAACCACAGCGCCTGAGCTGACATCAATTAAGTCAACGCCCTGCTGTTTCATCCATTTTGCGTATACAGCATAGTCTTCAGGCACTAAACCTTCTTCATGCCAGTCACTCGCGGAAACCCTTACAAACAAAGGACCCGTCCATACCTCATTAACAGCATCTATCACTTCTTTTAAAAATCTGTAACGGTTTTCATTCGAACCGCCGTATTCGTCAGTACGGTAATTTGATAGTGGAGATAAAAATTCATTAATCAGATAACCATGTGCCCCGTGTAACTCAATCATATCAAATCCAGCTTCTTTGGATCTTCTTGCACCATCTTTGAAGGCAGCAATGGTTTGCCTGATTTGTTCAGTCGTCATTTCTTCAGGCTGTTTCATTTTTTCGTTAAACGGGATGGCAGAAGGCGCGATAATCGGACCGTCAGTCATTGACTTTCTTCCTGCGTGTCCAAGCTGTATGGCTGTTTTAGCCCCGTTTTCTTTAATTAAATCTGTCAGTTCCTTCAGGCCATGTATATGCTCATCACTCCAAATACCGAGATCTTCATTCGATATCCTGCCCTGTGGGGTAACTGAAGTGGCTTCGAGCATAATTAATCCGGTTTGACCTGCAGCTCGCGATGCATAATGCACTTTATGAAAATTTGTCACTATACCATCCTGCTCGTGGCAGGAATACATACACATCGGTGCCATCACAATTCTGTTTTTCAGTGTGACCTCTTTTACTGTATAGGGTGAAAATAAAGCTGTACTCATTCAACAACCTCCTGTATTTACATTCCATCCCAGTATAACACCATTAAAAAAAGAGCTGAATTTTCAGCTCTTTTTCTTCAGCTCTTTAATTGGATAAATCGTTCCGCGCCACTTTACACCGCCTCTGATCAAAGTCAGCATAGCAGCTCTGATGACTGCGAAGATAAATAGAATCGCTGAAACAGGGAATAACACAGCATGCCAGCTCGAATAAGTTGTCAGCTTTCTCGTGAGTGGAATATAAACCGCCATAATGGCAGTAATCACAACCCATGCCATTGCAGATGTATAGAAGTCTGAATGAAATACAGCGATAAAAGGGAGTACCTGAGAGATGAATACACCTGTCATTGCAGCAAATGTAAACGTGTAACTGTAGTGCAATCCTGCAAAAGCGTTCTTTTCCAGCCCTTTCAAGGCCTCTTTCAAAGTAGGATACCACTCAACCCTGAGCATCGTTTTAGCCGTTGCCATTCTTTGAGAGAGGCCATGTCGTTTAACCAGCATGCCCAATTGAAGGTCATCATCCGGACGCAGCCTGATTGCCTGGTGTCCACCGGTTTTTTTATAAGCCTCTTTTGTAATCATGTTAAAAGCGCCAATACCCATCCCGCTTTTTGATTTATCCCGATTCGCTGACCACGGCCTTTTGTAATAAGAAAAGCCGAATAAGAAAAAAGCGACAAATCCTTTTAATAAAAAACTTCTGGATTGAAGGTCCGGTGAAACAGTCAGGTGATCAATCTTTACCCGATCCATATATGATACTGCTTTGGCAATCAGATCAGGTTCATATATCACATCAGCATCAGTAAACAGATATGTGTGCCCGGCAGCTGCCTGTGCCCCTTTATACAGCGCGTAATTTTTGCCAAGCCAGCCATCAGGCAGTTTGCTGATATGGATCACTCTGACTCTCTGATCCTGTGCAGCCAGTTTTTCCATCATCTTACCTGTCTGATCCGTAGAGCGGTCATTGACAAGTATCCATTCAATTTGCTGATAGGTTTGACTCAGTTGAGAACGAATACTTTTTTCTATATGTGTTTCTTCATTTCTTGCCGGTACGATCACACTGATCATACCGCTTGAACTTAATGTTGCTTCCTTTTCTAAAGCGGGCAGAATCATCAGCCCGCGATACGTATCGACTGCTATAACCATCCAGAAAAGAGCCGTTAGTGAAAGCAGTAGGAAGAGCATATTCACAGCTCCTTTTCCTCAATCGTACATAAAATTTCCAAAGTACTGCAAGTTTTAAAATCAGTGGATCTGCTCAAATTGTCTGCGCAGTCTGCCTGAATGGTCAGTTGCTTCTTTAATACATTCTGCGAAGGCATCTTTTACATGTCGGCTTTCGAGTTGTGCAATACCCGCTTCTGTCGTACCGCCTTCACTTGTAATCGCTTTTCTCAAATCTTCCGGAGAAAGATTGGATGTTTCGAGCATATGTGCAGCACCTTTTAACGTTTGAATAATAAAAGGCATTGCATCCTCCCCAAGCTCCGAAGCCGCTTTTTCCATCGCTTCCACTATATAGTAAATGTAAGCGGGACCACTTCCTGAAAGGCCTGTGACAAGATCAAGGCGGGCTTCTTCCACGCACGTAACAGAACCAATTGCAGAGAAAATAGAAAGCACTGTCACACGCTGTGAGTCTAGAATATGATCGTTAAATGAAAGTCCTGTTGCAGACTGACCGATCATAGCAGATGTATTTGGCATCGCACGTGCAATTGCAGCTTCCCCGATGATATTCTCTATAAAGCTGATTGACAGTCCAGCCAAAACAGATATAATCAGCTGTTGACGCAAGTGGGGTTGAATGGAGGCCAGTGCCTCTTTTGCATCTTTGGGCTTCATCGCTAAAATAACTACGTCTGCTTCATCCAGCAGGCTGCTTAAATCGTAACTTCTGTGTACGCCATATTTTTCAGAAAGCAGTTCAAGTCTTGCGCTGTCATTCTTATTTGTCACCCACAACTCATCATGTTCAAAGCTGCTTGCATTCTTCATTCCTTTTATCATCGCTTCCGCCATCGAACCGGCGCCAATAAACACAATTTTCATTGAGCATTCCTCCCTGTAAACATTAAAAAACCCTTCCTCCTGTAAAAGGACGAAAGGGTTCTTCCGTGGTACCACCTTAATTTGCAGACTGATCCGCACACTCTTAAAGCCGCTAACGCAGGCAAGGCGGACAGATTTCATGTCACTCCTAGGGCAGGTTCAGCGGGAAGGGAAGCTGCAGAATTTTTCAGCCGGTGAACTCTGCTCTCTATAGCGCCTGTTCCGCTTACTATTCCTTGTCATCGATTTTATTTATTATTGAGATTATGCTTAGTTTATGAAAGATTGTCAAGTCATTTTTTCTTTCACTTAACAAAGAAGCGAAAAAAGGCTACACTAGTAAAAAGTGAATAGTTATTCATTTCAGGAGGTTAATAAAAATGAAAGATCCGTTCATCCATCAGCTTACAATACCTACGCCATTCGCAGTAGGAGACGTGCATACTTATGTGTTGATCGGTGACGCGGTAACACTCGTTGATACCGGTCCCGACACTGCAGAAGGAAAAGAGGTTTTAATTACAAAGCTGAAGGAGATTGGACTTCAGCCGGAAGATATTGATCAGGTTGTATTAACTCATCATCATCCCGATCATGCCGGCCTGTCAGAGTTTTTCAGCGGTGCCAGACTATATGCTCACAAGGATGGAGAGCGCTTTTTGACCAGGAGCGCATCCTTCATGCAGTTACATGACTTTTTTTATACAGAGTTTTTCAAACAGGCGGGTCTTCCCGAACATTATTTTATATTAATAGAAAAAATGAAAGAAACGTTAAAGGCCATGGGGAGAAGACCTGCTGATTCATATTTGTCAGAGGGTGATTTGATTCCTGGGCACGGGGACTGGAAGGTGATGGAATCACACGGTCACTCCCAGGGACACATTTCACTTGTGCATGAGAGCAGTGCCGTCATTGGTGGAGACCTGCTGATTCAGCATATATCCTCTAATCCGCTGATAGAGCCGCCTTTTGGCATCAACCAGCCACGGCCGATTCCCCAGCTTCAATATAACGAATCGCTCAGTAAGCTTGCAGCTCTTCATCCTGATGTCGTTTATCCAGGGCATGGAACACCGGTATATCAGGCGTCTGAACTGATTACGGAAAGATTGAAAAAACAGCATGAAAGAGCACTTTATGTGAAATCACTTATTCAAAATGAGGAGACAACGGCTTTTGAAATCTGCAAGCAGCTGTTTCCGAAAATTTATAAAAAGCAGCTTGGTCTGACGCTGTCAGAAACAATGGGACAGCTGGATTACCTGATGGCAATTGGGGAAATTAAAGCAGCTGATATGAAAGGCCCGGCGATCATTTATAGGGCTGAAAGTGGAGTGAAGCTATGAAAAAATTAACCGGAAAAAAAGTGTTAATTACCGGTGCGTCCGGGGGACTTGGACGGGCAATTGCAGAAGAAGCAGCCAGGATGGGAGCGGACCTCATTTTAATTGCAAGAAATGAACGGAAGCTGATTCAGACGGGAGAGAGATGCCGGCAGTTCGGTGCGGGAACCATTGTGATTCGTCCGTTTGATTTGAATGAAGTAGAGGGTATTCCCATTTTTATGGAGCAGGTGCTTTCAGAAAGTGGAGGCGCTGACGTGCTCGTTAATAATGCCGGGTTTGGATTATTTGAAAAACTGGAAAATACCCCGGATGAAACAATCATTTCAATGATCAATGTAAATGTAGTGGCTTTAATGCTCATAAGTAAAGCTGTGATACCACACATGAAAGACAGCGGCGGACATATCGTGAACATTGCCTCCCAGGCCGGCAAACTTGCTACACCAAAATCTTCTATCTATTCTGCTGCAAAGCATGCTGTACTCGGATTTTCGAACAGTATCAGAATGGAAGCGGCTGATGATCACATTCTTGTCACAACGGTAAATCCGGGTCCGATTGAAACGGATTTCTTTGAAACGGCTGATACGTCAGGGCGTTATGCATCCAGTGTAAAAAGGTGGATGCTCTCACCACAGATGGTTGCGAAGAAAACCGTGGATGCTTTTTATTCAGATAAGAGAGAAATTAACCTTCCAGGCTGGATGAATATGGCTTCTAAAGCATATTCTTTAGCACCCGGAATGATCGAGCGTCTGGGCAAAAAAGGCTTTAACCAAAAATAAGCGCCGTGGCGCTTATTTTTTTGTGATTTTTTTCATGATTTTTTATGAAATGGAATAGTTTAGTTATTGTCACAAAAGGGAATCACTGCTATTATAAGAACAAATGTTCGATTTGGTGGTGTGTAAAATGGATTATGCATCTGAAAAACATCAGCGGATTTTGTGTGTAGATATGAGAAGTTTTTATGCAAGCTGTACAGCTGTTGAAACGGGGCAGGATCCTTTAAAGTGTAAAATTGCTATCGTAGGTAATCAGGAACAAAAGGGCAGTGTTATCCTGGCTGCTTCTCCGCTTGTAAAAAAAGAATTTGGTGTAAGAACAGGTTCAAGACTCCATGAAATCCCGAACAGAAAAGATATTCAGCTGATAGAGCCGGACATGGGAAGGTATCTCCAGCTTTCGACTGAAATTACCAAGCTGTTCTCAAGATATGTGCCAAAGGAAGCAATTCACGTGTACAGCGTAGATGAAAGTTTTTTGCAGATTGATGGAACATCGCGTCTCTGGGGGGATGCCAGGGAAATCGCAACACTTATTGCGGATGATATGATGAGGGAATTTGGTCTTCCTTGCGCAGTCGGGATCGGACCCAATATGCTCCTTGCAAAACTGTGTCTGGACATGGAAGCTAAAAGAAAAGGTGTAGCCGAGTGGACCTATGAAGATGTTGAGACGAAACTGTGGCCTGTTTCGCCGCTTTCTGCAATGTGGGGAATTGGCAGCAGATTAGAAAAGAAACTGAATCGGATGGGTATTTTTTCAGTGGGGGATCTCGCTGCTTATGACCTTGAACGGCTGGAAGCTGTATTTGGCGTCATGGGCAACCAGCTTTATTATCATGCCCACGGAATTGACCGATCCGAAATCGGTGCGCCAATTCTAAAGGGGCAGGTGAGTTACGGTAAAAGCCAGATTTTAATGCGTGATTACACAGACAGAAAAGAAATAGAAGCAGTACTGCTGGAAATGTGTGAGGAAGTGGCAAGAAGAGCAAGACGCCATTTCCTGGCTGCACGCACAGTACACTTAGGCGTCGGTTACAGTAAACGGGCACCTGTGCCTGCGTTTCACCGTTCTCAATCCATAGAAAAACCTACTGCAATTACGATGGAATTATATAAAGTCTGCCTGAATCTTCTGGATCAGCATCTCGCGCCGTATCCCGTACGTAAAATATCTATTTCTCTGACGAATCTCTCTGATGACAGTACGCTTCAGCTGGACTTATTTAACCCGCGAAAAAAAGAACTTCACATGCTGGGCTATGTAATGGACAGCATCAGAGAGCGCCACGGCTCAGCTTCTCTTTTAAGAGCCGTTTCATATACAGATGCCGGTACTTCCAGACGCAGAGCTGCGCTCATCGGCGGGCATAAATCCAAACAGAGAAAAAAAGCCGGAGAATAACAGCCGGCTGAATTCCGGAAAGCACTTTTCAAGATTTTAAAAGCATTTACAGAACAGGAAAGGTTTATTCCTCCAGCACTTTTTCAGCGCGCACGCAGGATTCAAATACGCCTTTATGTGAAGCGTCACAAAACGGCATTCTTTTAGAGTGACCGCATCTGCACAAAGAAAATACCTGCTTAACAGGAAATTGATTACCGTCCATGTCCACTAATTCGACATCACCCGTCACTTTTAAAGAACCATTATCCATTACTTTAATTTGCACTTTTTTCTCCATTAAAACCCCTCCACAAACGTTTATCGTAATTGATGCTACTTGAAAAGTCTGCTAAAAGCAAGATGGCGGTAGAATCGAAACAGAGATGCTATACTGAAGGAACAGGAGGCGGTTCACATGAAAATTGAAATCACAAAAATAGCGGCAGAAAAAATTGCGGACAAGATTCCGGATGAATCGGGTTATTTAAAGCTGAAATATGACACTGAAGGTACAGGCTGCGTATTAAATGGTGTTCCGATTCTCTGGTATGTGGATGAACCTGAAGAGGAAGATCAGCTGGTTGAGACAAATGACCGGCCAATATTAATAGAACCATCAAAAACAGTCTTTTATGATAAGAGTCTGAAAATTGATTACGCTGAATCGGCAGGCATGTTTCAGCTGAAGAGTCCTGGACAAACAATTAACGGGCGAATGAGTTTTAAAAATATGGTCAAATAACAAAAGCGCCTGAGCTCAGGCGCTTTTGTTATTTCGAATAAAAATGTTCCTGAAGAAAGCGATCAATCTCTTTACTGTATACTTCGGGGTTAGCCGGGTAAGACTGGGCATGACCTCCTTCTTCAGGAATGAAAAGCTTTTTAGGACCAGGTTTTAATTCATATAAAGTTTCTGTCATGTGGGATGGGATAAAACTGTCATTTCTGCTGTGGATAAAAAGAATGGGCTTGTAAATGTTGCGAACCGCAGCTTTGGGAGATACACCTTTAATAAAATAACGGTCTCTGAAAAAAATAAAGGTTCCAGCCAGGTTCAGTGCCATGTTAGAGAGAACAGCAGGGCGTGATGACTTAGTCATTAGAAAAGCCAGCTGCTCTGTCAGGTCTGAAAATGGACAATCCGCTATATAAAAAGCTGCCCGGTCCTCGATACTGCCTGCATATAAAAGCATTGTAACGGCGCCCATCGATTCACCGTGAATGCCAAAAACCGTTTGAGAACCTTCTTCCTGAAGAAGACGGTCAATCACCGCTTTCAGGTCAATTTTTTCAAAGTGACCATAGCTGGTGCTTTTTCCACCGGAGCTGCCGTGACGTCTATGATCGTAAATGACAGCATTAAAACCTTTTTCCATAAAAAGATGTACATATTTAAGAGAATTAATCTTTGTTTCTGTAACGCCATGGCAGAAAATCACAAATGGTGCATTATCGTACTTCTTAATAAAAACAGCGTGTATGTCATATCCTGCAGGAGAAGGAATATAAAACTCCTTTTTAGGAAGGCGGTCATATCCATCGGGATCAAAGTATCCTGCTTCACGCTCCCGCACTTCGATTTCAGCAGGATCTTTCAGTTTCATAAACATAATCTTATTAGATAAATAAATGCCCAGTGCTCCAATTCCCGTGGCAGCTGAAATCGCTGCAATGCTGCTTTTCTTCAAAAAGATCCCTGCTTTCTAGGAGAGTTGCTGTTTCTTATATGACTGATAATACCAGCTTGTGAGTTCACGCGATACGTGAGGCTCTACAACATCAATTGCTTTTGCAAGCTGAGTCAGGTCAATCCCTGTGTCGATCCCCATCCGATTCAGCATGTAAACAACATCTTCTGTGGCTGCATTCCCGCTGGCACCTGGCGCAAAAGGACAACCTCCGAGTCCGCCGGCAGACGTGTCAAACCTGGTGATACCGGCACATAAAGCTGCATAAATATTGGCGAGTGCCATTTTTCGGGTATCATGAAAATGCGCAGCAATTAATACTTCGGGCAGCTCTTTTTTCAACATACTGAAAAGAGCAAAAGATTCCTTTGGTGTAGCCTTTCCAATCGTGTCTGCAACACTCAGTTCATCAACTCCGCCGTCTGTCAGTGTTTTACACAAACTGAGTGTATCGGCAGGATTGATTTTCCCTTCATAAGGACAGTGAAATGCTGTAGAGATGCAGGCTCTGACATAAATGCCATCCTGCTTTAACGCCTGAATATGCGGCAGCAGATTTTCTACTGCATCTTCTGTCGTTTTATTAATATTCTTCTGGTTAAAAGTAGAGCTTACACCAATAAAGATTGCTACCGCTTTTGCGCCTGAGTCCAGTGCGGCATCAATGCCGCGTTTATTAGGCGTCAGGACGAGCGTGCCAGGGCGTTCTCCGGCAAGTCGCATCACATCTGCTGCATCCCCCATTTGTGGTACCCATTTAGGTGACACAAAAGAGGTCACTTCCATTTCCTTAAAACCTGCTTTCCATAACGCTTCTATAAATTCAACCTTTGTTTGCGTAGGTACAAAATTTGATTCATTTTGCAAGCCATCTCTGGGACCAACTTCAATTACAACTGCAGATTGCGGCAAATCCATATTTTACATCCCCTTTAAAAGTCATAGTTCCACTTTATCAGAAAAAAAGAAAGTGAAAAAGAAGGAATTGAAGCGCTTACATAGAAGTGGTACAGTATGACAATTTTTTTAGCCATGAAAGGGGTATACACAATGAAAAGAATTTATCAGTCAGCATCTGATGCTGCTGCTATTTTAAAAGATGGAGATACATTAATGGCAGGCGGATTTGGCCTGTGCGGAATTCCGGAAAAACTGATCCTGGCGATCAGAGACAGTGGAGTGAAAAATCTGACTGTCATTTCGAATAATTGCGGAATCGATGACTGGGGATTGGGTCTCCTGCTGCACAATCACCAGATTAATAAAATGATTGGATCTTATGTGGGTGAAAATAAAGAGTTTGAGAGGCAGGTTCTGTCAGGTGAACTTGAAGTAGAGCTAGTACCACAGGGAACATTAGCTGAAAGAATCAGAGCCGGGGGCGCTGGAATCCCGGCATTTTTTACACCGGCAGGCGTGGGCACACCAATCGCTGAAGGAAAAGAAATCCGTACTTTTGAAGGAAAGGAATATGTGATGGAGCGGGCTTTAAAAGCCGATGTAAGCATCGTAAGGGCGTGGAAAGGCGATCACATGGGGAATCTTGTATATAGAAAGACAGCACGAAATTTTAATCCAATGATCGCAGCAGCCGGTAAATTTACAATTGCAGAAGTTGAAGAGCTGTTTGAAACCGGACATCTTGACCCTGATCATATTCACACACCAAGCATTTATGTGCAGGGTCTATTACAGGCCGATCAGGAAAAAAGAATTGAAAGAAAAACAGTTTCTGCCGGAGGTCAAACAAATGGATAAGCAAAAAGTGAGAGAAACAATTGCAAAACGTGCCGAAAAAGAAATTAACAATGGTGATTACGTGAATCTGGGCATCGGTATGCCCACATTAGTAGCAAATCATTTATCCCAAGGGAAAGAGGTCGTTCTCCAGTCTGAAAATGGCCTGCTGGGTATTGGTAAGTATCCAACAGAAGAAGAGTTGGACCCTGATTTAATTAACGCTGGAAAAGAAACTGTTACTGCGATTAAGGGTGCTGCTTTTTTTGACAGTGCAGAGTCTTTCAGTATGATCAGAGGCGGCCATGTTGATGTGGCAATATTGGGCGGCATGGAGGTATCTGAAAATGGAGATTTGGCAAACTGGATGATACCGGGTAAAATGATCAAAGGTATGGGTGGCGCAATGGATCTGGTTCACGGTGCGCGAAAAATTATTATCATCATGGAACATGTCAGTAAAAATGGAAGTCCTAAAATTCTGAACGAGTGTTCTTTACCACTGACTGGTAAAGGTGTGGTGGACCGGATTATAACAGAACGTGCGGTAATAGAAGTTACCTCATCAGGATTAGAACTGACAGAGGTTGCTGAAGGTTTCACAGTTGATGATATTATACATTCCACTGAACCGGAGCTTCGCATTGCTGAAAATCTCAAAATGAATGCCTTCTAAGCGGGAGGGAAACGAATGAAAAAAAATAAGAATGACAGGGAAGCTGTCTTGAAAGACGCTCTGAATGAACAGACGCTTGAAAAACTGAAAATGCTTAAACAAAGTGCTGTTGAAACAGAAGAACAAAATAAAAAAGAAGCAATAGCAAAAAAAGAAGAAGATAGAAAATTGCGTGAGAAAAACAAATCATTTGAGGACTTGCTGAACGAAAGCAGCCTTGACTGGAAGAACTATAAAAAATGAGGTGCAGCTGCACCTCATTTTTTATCGTCTGTGACGCACATGATCACCTGTGTTCTGTGTACCCATCTGCTTTAGTGAAAGACTTTAACATTTCCAATTCTTCTCTTGAAAGCGGGGACTGATTCATTGCTTTAATGTTATCAATCACCTGCTCAGGAGAACTTGCTCCGGCAATAATTGTAGAAACTTCCGGATGGGCTGCATTAAATTGAAGTGCAAGTTCTGTCAAAGAACGGCCGTGAAACTTTTCAGTTAACGCAGTTAACAGTTCTTCCAATTCAGCATTGGAATAATGAACAAAACCATCCTTACCGGGACCGGCAAGCTTGTCTTTATAGTTAGGTGATAGCAATCCTTTTGCAAGAGGACCTCTTGTGATGACCGATACGTCATTTTCATTTAATACTTCAAAAGCCTGCTCTTCCGGTCTGCGGTCAAGCAGGCTGTATTGCATCATGTTGGAGACAGCAGAAGATCTTGGTGCGTACTCTCTGATCACGTTAGGTCGTATGGAAGAGAAACCGTACGCTCTGATCAGACCTTCCTGCTTCAATTCATCAAATGCTTCAATTGTTTCATCTATCGGATCGTCGAGTGTCCCGCCGTGCAGCTGGTAAAGGTCAATATAGTCCGTCTGCAGTCGCTTCAGGCTGTTCTTAACCTGTTCCTTTATGTAGAACTTGGATGGATCCCAGAACCAGCCGCTTTTATCGTCATTCGCCCGGTTTCCAACCTTGGTCGCAATAAGGACTTCACTCCTGATTGATTTTAAAGCCTGACCAACGATTTCTTCGTTGGTGCCGTAATCATATAAATCAGCTGTGTCAAAATAATTGATCCCGTTGTCATAAGCTGTTTTAATAATCTTTTCCGCATTTGCAGCATCATTCCCTAAAGACATACAGCCGAGACCGAGCAATGAGCTTTCAAGCGGTGAGTGTCCAATTCTTCTTTTTTCCATTATCATTCTCCTCTCTCTAATCATATTCTCTAATTTATCCCCATTCAAACAATGCATAAAGCAAATGCCTCTAATCATTGTTACAATACAATAAAAGAGGAGTGAATAAGGTGAAAAAATTCGAAGAAAAAACAATCTCAAACAATGTGTTATTTGAAGGGAAAATTATCAGCTTACAAGTCGAAGACGTAGAGCTGCCAAACGGTAAAACATCAAAAAGAGAAATCATCAAACATCCGGGGGCAGTTTGTGTCATTGCAAAAACGGAAGATAATAAGCTGATTATGGTTGAGCAATACCGGAAAGCATTAGAACGTTCTATCGTTGAAATTCCAGCCGGTAAACTTGAGCCCGGAGAAATGCCGGAAGTAACTGCAGAAAGAGAGCTCGAGGAAGAAACGGGTTATGGATGCAGTGAACTGACTCACTTAATTTCTTTTTATACTTCACCTGGATTTGCTGACGAGTTAGTGCATGTGTATAAAGCAGAGGGGCTTTATAAGATTGAGGATGCTCATGATACAGATGAAGACGAATTCGTTGAGTTATTGGAAGTAACGCTGGAAGAAGCAGAGGAAATGGTGCTGGATCAGCGAATCTATGATGCTAAAACGGCTTACGCTGTACAATATTTGAGACTGGAGCAATTGAGAAAACTTACATAGAGATTAACTTCCTGCATACAATGGATGTGCAGGGAGGGAAGCCGCATGAAGACCAATATCAGCAGCGCAATTTTACACTATATTTCAAAACACATGGCTTACTATACGTTTATTTTGATATTACTTTCAGGCGGGACAGCAGCAGGTGCACTTCTGGTTAACATCTATGCTCCTTTGAATATTATGCCAGCTGTTCATCTTGATACCCAGCTGAATGGTCAGATCTTTAGTGCGCTAATGATAGATTTAGTGCTCCTGTTATTTATATGGACTTCCGGTTTTACGTTGGCCGGTTTACCGATTGCATGGTTTTTAATTTATATGAAAGGCTGTCTCTTTGGGTTTGCATCTGGCATGTTGTTATATGAAAAAGGTCTCTCCGGGCTGGGACATGCTGCCATTATATTGCTTCCTCACAATATGCTGATGATGTCTGTCTATGTTGTACTGGGAGCGGAGTCATTAATATTAGCTGGCCAAATATGGAAAGGCATTGGTGCAAGGCAGCCATTCGTTTATACCATTCGTAATATGGGGACCGCATACTTGTTTTTATTGGGCGTATCAATTGCAGCTGCCGGTTTTGCTGGGATGATAGAATATTATGTTCCAGGCTTCTTAATTAAAATATTTATTACATAATAATAAGTATTTTATAATAAAGGTATAGTGTATTAATTAATAATGATTATTGTTTGCAAATAAAGAACCGTTTGATATAATATTGATGATATTGTGAGGGAGGGGTAAGCGTGGAAAACAGGATTGACAGAATTAAAAAACAACTTCATTCAGCAAGCTACAAATTAACCCCTCAGCGTGAAGCGACACTCAGGGTGCTACTTGAAAACGAAGCTGATCACCTCAGTGCAGAAGATGTCTATCTATTAGTGAAAGATAAAGCGCCTGAAATAGGGCTCGCTACTGTATATCGAACACTTGAACTGTTGTCGGAATTGAAAGTGGTCGATAAAATCAATTTCGGTGATGGTGTTTCCAGATACGATTTACGAAAGGAAGGTGCAGCACACTTTCATCATCACTTAATCTGTTTGGAATGTGGTGCTGTTGATGAAATTCAGGAAGATTTACTTGAAGATGTCGAAGAAATTGTAGAGCGTGACTGGAAATTTAAAATTAAAGATCACCGCCTGACATTCCACGGTGTTTGTCATAGATGTCAGGAATAGAGACGAAACCATGCCTTATTGCATGGTTTTTATTTATTTTTAATATAAGTATTTGTTTTTTTCCAGTTCATAAGATGACTTTGCATCATCTAACCATTAAAATAAAAGTGAAGCGGGGTGAGGGAATGAAAGAGCATCTGCAGGATTTTATACAATATATGATCGTTGAAAAAGGTTTGTCTAAAAACACGATTCAATCCTACGATAGAGATTTGAAGAGCTACATTGAATACTTAATGAAAGTTGAACAGCTTCATGGGATCTGTGATGTTCAGAGGCTGCATGTCCTTCAATTTTTTCAGCATTTGAAACAGCATGGGAAATCAGCAAAAACGATCGCAAGACATACTTCTTCAATCAGGTCGTTTCATCACTACCTTATGCGTAACAGAATATGTACACAAGACCCGACAGAGCACCTGAATACCCCGAAATCCGAAAAGACATTGCCGAAAGTGCTGAATATTGAAGAAGTGGAGGCTCTGCTGGAAAGCCCTGATATGACGAAAAAAAGCGGCTTGAGGGATAGAGCAATGCTTGAAGTGCTCTATGGAACAGGTATGCGTGTAAGTGAACTGATCAACCTGAATGCGGATGACGTGAACCTTCAAATGGGGTTTGTAAAGTGCAGAGGGAAAGGGAATAAAGAGAGAATTATTCCGATTGGTAAAACTGCATCAGAAGTCATTGAACAGTACATTCAGCAAGCCAGAAATAAAACACGCAAGCCTGGTGAACAGGCATTGTTTCTTAATCATCATGGGAAAAGACTAAGCAGACAGGGTTTCTGGAAAATTTTAAAAGGTCTTACGGATAAGGCAAGAATTGAAAAAGACCTTACACCTCATACACTCAGACATTCATTTGCAACACATTTGCTTGAAAATGGAGCAGATCTGAGGGCTGTACAGGAAATGCTTGGGCATGCAGATATTTCAACCACACAAATATATACACATGTTTCTACTAAAAGGATAAGAGAAGTTTATTCTCAGTTTCACCCGCGCGCTTAATGCCCGGTAAAATAAGTTGTCAGACTTCAGACGTATCTCTTGTCACGTTAGACATAGTATAGGTACAATAAATATAGTTAAAGTTATCGAAGGAGGAAGATTTGATGAAGGATATTCGATTTAAGCGTGTTCATCTGGTAGTAATGGACTCAGTAGGTATTGGTGAAGCACCAGATGCGGAGGCATTTAATGATAAAGGTGCTCATACGCTTGGACACATAGCAGAGCATATGAATGGGTTGAAAATGCCTAATATGGCAAAGCTTGGACTATCAAATATTGAAGAAGTTAAAGGTATTGAACCTGCTTCAGAGCCACTTGCAAAATATACTAAAATGCAGGAAGCGTCTGTCGGAAAAGATACCATGACAGGGCACTGGGAGATTATGGGTTTAAATATTGATACACCATTTAAGGTTTACCCTGAAGGATTTCCTCAAGAGCTGATTCAGGCGCTTGAAGAAAAAACCGGACGTAAGGTAATCGGTAACAAGCCGGCAAGCGGGACAGCAATCCTGGATGAGTTGGGCGAAGAACATATGAAAACCGGTGCTTTAATTGTCTATACGTCAGCCGATCCGGTTCTGCAAATTGCTGCACATGAGGAAATTCTTCCAATTGAGGAGCAATATAAGATTTGTGAAATTGCACGGGAACTGACGCTTGATGAAAAATATCTGGTCGGCCGGATTATTGCTCGACCATTCGTTGGAAAGCCTGGGGCATTCAAGCGTACATCGAACAGACATGATTATGCTTTAACACCTTTTAGTCGTACTGTTATGAATGAACTGAAAGACGAGAACTATGATGTGATCGCGATTGGTAAAATTTCTGATATTTATAATGAAGAAGGTGTGACAGAATCGATCCGTACTTCAGATAATATGGACGGTATGGATAAGCTGATTCAAACTTTCGATAAAGACTTTACAGGCTTGAGCTTTTTAAACCTTGTGGATTTTGATGCACTGTTTGGCCACCGACGTGATCCACAGGGGTATGGTGAAGCACTGGAAGAGTACGATCAGAGACTTACTGAAGTATTTGAAAAAATGACAGATGATGACCTGCTGATTATCACGGCTGACCATGGTAACGACCCGATCCACCACGGCACCGACCATACGCGTGAATATGTTCCATTACTTGTATACTCACCTTCAATTGAAAAAGGTGGGGAAATTCCTTTACGTGAAACATTCGCAGATATCGGCGCAACAATTGCTGAGAACTTTCAGGTGAAAGCGCCAGAGTTTGGCAAGAGCTTTTTAAATGATTTATTAAAATAAATTCCTCGTCATTCTGCATTCAGGGCAGCTGAGTCCCATAACGGCTGTCCTGAACGCTGACAAATAAAATTGAAATGAGGCAGCATAATATGAGAATGGTAGATATTATTGAAAAGAAAAGAAATGGTGAAGAACTCTCTACAGAAGAAATCAAATATGTCATTGACGGCTATACGAACGAATCAATTCCTGACTATCAGGTAAGCGCTCTATTGATGTCGATCTATTTTGAAGGTATGTCACAATCTGAACGTGCTGATCTCACCATGGCAATGGTAGAGTCCGGTGATCAGATTGACTTATCTGCTATTGAGGGAATTAAGGTAGACAAGCATTCAACTGGCGGTGTGGGTGACACGACTACATTAATTCTCGGACCTCTTGTTGCTGCAGTAGGTGTACCTGTTGCGAAAATGAGTGGACGGGGTCTGGGACATACAGGCGGCACGATAGACAAGCTTGAAGCAGTACCTGGTTTTCATGTTGAATTAACAAGCGAGGAATTTACCCGTCTTGTCAATGAAGAAAAACTGGCTGTCATTGGCCAGAGTGGAAACCTGACACCGGCTGATAAAAAGCTTTATGCACTTCGTGACGTGACGGCGACTGTCAATAGCATTCCGCTTATTGCTTCATCAATTATGAGTAAAAAAATTGCAGCCGGTGCAGATGCGATCGTACTTGATGTAAAGACTGGCGCAGGAGCGTTCATGAAAGATGAAGCTCAGGCAAGAGAGCTTGCAGAAGCAATGGTTAAGATCGGCAACAATGTTGGTCGTCAGACGATGGCCGTTATTTCTGATATGAGTCAGCCGCTTGGGTTTGCAATTGGAAATGCACTTGAAGTAAAAGAAGCAATTGATACGTTGAAAGGTGAAGGACCTGAGGATTTAACAGAGCTTTGTTTAGTGCTTGGAAGCCATATGGTTGTGCTTTCAAAGAAAGCCGAAACGCAGGAAGAAGCCAGAAAAATGCTTGAAGATGCGATTGAAAGTGGAGAAGCTCTGAATCGTTTTAAGGCATTTCTCTCCGGACAGGGCGGCGATGCTTCTGTCGTTGATGATCCTGCAAAACTTCCACAGGCAGCGCACAAAATCGAACTTCCTGCTAGAGAAAGCGGCCAGGTCAGCCGAATCATTGCTGACAACGTTGGTACTGCAGCGATGTGGCTTGGGGCAGGGAGAGCGACAAAAGAAAGCGAAATCGACCTGGCAGTCGGCCTGATGCTTAAAAAGAAAGTGGGAGATGACGTAAAAGAAGGTGATTCTCTCGTAACGATCTATGCAAATGACTTAACAGAAATTGAAAAAGTAAAAACAAAATTATACGAGAGTATTGAAATTTCTGCTGAAGGTAAAGCTCCGGCATTAATCGTTGATCAGGTTACAGGTAAATAAGAATGAATGTCGCAGCCCAGGCTGCGGCTTTTTTTTATGTATAAAAATAGCAGGAAATAGCAATCATAATAAAAACCTTTAAAGGGCGTGTGTGTGTTGAAGAAATTATTATGTCTGTCTTGCTTTATTATGTTTTTTTGTCTTCATTCACAATCCAGTGCTGCTGAACTTAACCTGGAGGATGTGAAGTCAGGCATTTTAGTAGACGCTGATACCGGGATGGTTTTATTTGAACGAAGCAGTAAAGAACAGCTACCGCCGGCATCTATGACTAAAATCGGAACACTGCTTCTCATAATGGAAGAAATAGAGAACGGCAGACTGACCTGGGAGGAAGAGGTTACAACAAGCAGCTTTGCAGCTGGAATGGGCGGCTCACAGATTTATTTAAAACAAGGCGAAAAAATGACAGTAAAGGAATTAGTTAAAGCGATCTCAATTGCTTCCGCAAATGATGCGTCAGTTGCAATGGCAGAACATATTTCAGGAACAGAAGAAGCTTTTTTGAAGCAGCTGAATAATAGAGTAAGCGAGCTGGGATTAAAGGACACACAGTTTAAAAACGTAACAGGATTACCTGAGGAAGGCCATGTAAGTTCTGCTTATGATATGGCAATGCTTGCAAGGGAATTGCTTGAATATGAAGAAATCACTGATTTTACAGGCACTTATGATGATTATTTAAGACAGGAGACAGACCCTTTCTGGCTCGTAAATACGAATAAGCTGATTAAATCTTATCCAGGTGCAGATGGATTGAAAACTGGCTATACAAGCGAAGCAAAATATTGCCTGACTGCTACAGCGAAGAGAGGGGACATGCGTCTGATCACCGTTATTTTTGGTGCACAGTCTTCACAGGAAAGGAATCAGCTGACAGCAGAAATGCTGAATTACGGGTTTACAAATTATGTAACGAAAACGTTTAACAAGCAAGGCGAAAAACTGGCAGAAGTCATTGTAAACAAAGGTACACCTGAAAAAATTGAAGCTGTACTCGAAAATTCATTGCAAGTCGTTGAGAAAAAGAATGAAAATGCGACGTATAACAGAAAAGTCGTCATGCAAAAAAATTTGAAAGCACCTTTAAAGCAAAGTGAAATTATAGGCTATGTAAAGGTCCTAAAAGATGATGCTGAAGTTTCGAGGGGGTTATTAGTTTCGAAGCAGCCTGTTGAAAGATCATCCTGGTCAGCATTATTTATGCGCACATGGAAAAAATCATTTTTTGCAAATTAAGTCGAAATACTACTTCTTTTTACTAGTATTGTCACCTTGCAGGATTAACAGGGTTCAATCGTGAATACTCCGGATTACAGCTGTTGGAAAAAGTTGAACAGCTGAAGAAGGAGGAGTAGTAATGGCATGCAGAGTTGAAGCTGAGGTCAAGGGAAGTGTATTACTGCTAAGGATGAGCGGGGAACTGGACCATCATGAAGTTGGGCCTATACGTAAGGAGCTTGCCGATCTTATGGAGAGTGATTCTATCAGGCATATCATTTTGAACCTGGCAAAACTTGAATTTATGGATAGTTCAGGTCTCGGCTTAATACTGGGAAGGTATAAGTATTTACAAAAAATAGGCGGAAATATGGTGCTGTGTGCGGCTACACCGACAGTAAAGCGTCTATTTGAAATGTCCGGAATGTATAAAATCCTGATGGTTGAAATTTCTGAAGAGAGAGCACTGTCAAGATTGGAGGCAGTTCAATGAAAAACAAACTGACGTGTAATTTTTCGTCTATTAGTGAAAATGAAGGGCTTGCAAGAATGATTGCTGCGTCTTTTATCGCTCAATATGATCCAACACTTGGGGAGTTGAGCGATATTAAAACTGTAGTGTCTGAAGCTGTCACGAATGCAATCATCCACGGCTATAACGAGGAAGGATTCCATGAAGTTTGTATGAGGCTTTCAATTGACAATAGAATTCTCACAATCGAAATAGAAGATCAGGGGAAAGGGATTAATGAAGTCGACCAGGCGATGCAGCCCCTATATACGTCAAGACCAGATATGGAAAGATCAGGTATGGGTTTTACGATCATGGAACATTTTATGGACAAAGTGGAAGTGCATTCATCTCAAAGTCGCGGGACTGTCGTAAAAATGGTGAAACAGCTTTCCGCTGTTAAAGCCAATTGTATGTAGGGGACCCCCGGATGAGTGTAAATTCTATTAATCATGATGAGGTTCGTGAGTGGATTAGACAGAGTCAAAGTGGAGATCAAAAAGCAAGAGACAAAATGGTCGAGCAAAATGTAAGGCTGGTCTGGTCGGTTGTTCAGCGATTTCAGCATCGTGGATATGAATTGGATGACTTGTTTCAAATCGGAGCAATAGGTCTTTTGAAAGCAGTTGATAAATTTGATCTTTCTTATAATGTGAAGTTTTCCACTTATGCTGTTCCAATGATCATTGGAGAAATCCAGAGATTCTTAAGAGATGACGGAACAGTTAAAGTAAGCAGGTCAATCAAAGAGCTTGGATACAAAGTAAGAAAAGCCAGAGAACATTTATCAGCCACCTTAAATAAAGTGCCATCTCTATCAGAAATTTCAACCTATCTTGAGGTGCCTGTTGATGACATCATTTTAGCTCAGGAGGCTTCCAAAGCGCCTTCATCAATACATGAAACTGTGTATGAAAGTGAAGGTGATCCAATTACACTTTTAGATCAGCTTGCTCAGCAGGATGACGAGTGGTTTAATCACATTGCGCTTAAAGAAGCATTGATGACATTGGATCACCGGGACAGAATGATCATATTTTACAGATATTTTAAAGACTGGACGCAATCTGAAGTGGCGAAAGAGCTGGGGATATCTCAGGTCCAGGTCTCACGTATTGAAAAAAAGGTGCTATCTACTATTAAAGAATGGCTGGAAGAAGAACAGAAGGTGTGAGAAAGGAGTTGAAGAGCGTGAAGGCTTATATTGAAATGAAATCGAAAGCATCATTGGCTGATGGTTCAATTAAACTCAGTGATATTGCAGATGTCTGGGCTTCTCCTGACCTCAAGGAAGCCCTGGAAAAAGAAGTGGTGCGACATGGGATAGACGGGCGATATTCAATCGTGACCAGTACTGATATTCAGCGGAAATATGAACTGATGTATCCTGAAATTGTCGTAACAGGCAGCACGTATACGGTCATAGAAAGAATAGAGTCAACACGCTCTTCAATCCTGCTATTAGGGCTGGTATGGATGCTGTTATTTACAGGCGCAGCATTGACAATCATGTATTTCCATGAAGATGTCAGCATGGCCGAAACACAGCTGGTCATTGTTAATATGCTTGGTACCAGTAACCCAAACTGGTTCCATATCCCTTATTCAATCGGAATTGGAGCAGGTATGCTATTGTTCTTTAACAGACTTTTAAAGAAGCGATTTAATGATGAACCGAGCCCTCTTGATATAGAAATTTTTAAATACGAAAAATCAGTTGAGGATTTCGTCAGATCCTCCGATGAAAAATTTTAAACAATGATCTCCAATGTTCTTGCTGCTTTTATTGGGATAGCGGCAGGTTTTGCAGTAGGCGGCGGATTTGTTGCTTTTATTTCAGTTCTCGGTGTATTGCCAAGAGTCATCTTATTATCATCACAAAAATCCAGGTTAAGAGTGATAGAATGGGCCCTTATAACTGGAGCGCTGTTCGGAACTTCAGTCATGTTCGTGCCCATCACTTTAAATGCTGCTATATTAACGCCTGTAGCTGGACTGTTTTCAGGAATATTTATTGGAATGATGGCAGCAGCGTTGACTGAAGTGTTAAATGTCATACCACTGATAACAAGACGTTTGAAAATTTCAGGAAGTCTTGAGTTGATTATCACGGCAATTATCGCGGGGAAAGTAGCCGGTTCGCTATTTTACTGGCTGATCTTTTTACCGGTATGGAAGGGTTGAATATAATGAATAAACTCCCTAAAAAAAATCGGGAATTAGACAGCAGGTTAAAAGAAGCCGGACTTGGTATCAGTTTTGATTTTATCGTCAGAAAAATAGATTTTGGCGATCATAGTATTAATATTTATGCGGTTAATGGATTGTGTGAAACCCGTTTTATTATGAAGGTGCTTGATGAATTAAGTGCTTTACATGAAGTTGATCGCCGGAAGAACTTCAAAGCACTTGTTGACCAACGAATCATTCATCATTCAGTGGAAGTTACGGACAAAGAAGATGAGTTAATCAGACAGGTTTTTTCAGGGTTAATTGCACTTAAAATTGATGGGGAAGAAGAATGCTTTCTCATCGATGTCAGAAGTTATCCGGGAAGGCAGCCTGAAGAGCCGGATACAGAAAGAGTGGTGCGTGGATCCAGAGATGGATTTGTGGAAAATATTATTGTTAACACTGCTCTGACTCGCAGGAGAATCAGGGATAAAGGCATGAGGTTTGAAATGCTGGAGATCGGTGAAAGGTCAAAAATGGATGTAGCAATCGGTTATATTGAGGGGATTGCAAATAAAGAGCTTGTCGATATAATCAAAAAAGAAATTGAACAAATTCATACAGACGGGTTGGTAATGACGGATAAATCTCTGGAAGAATACATTGTGAAACAGGGGTTCAACCCATACCCATTAGTACGTTTTACTGAAAGAGCGGATATCGCGGCAGAACATCTGTTAGAAGGTCATATTTGTATTTATATTGATACGTCCCCGAGTGTCATCATTGCCCCTTCTACATTCTTTCATCATGTTCAGCATGCTGAGGAATACAGGCAGTCCCCTGCAGCAGGTACAATGTTAAGGCTGCTAAGGTTTAGCGGGATTGTGGCATCACTTATTTTGCTCCCACTCTGGTATTTATTAGCGATTGACCCTTCGTTAAAGCCATTAGAATTGTCATTTATCGGTGTAAGGGAAGAAACTGCAATCCCTCTGATATTGCAAATTCTGCTGGCCGATATTGGTCTTGAATTTTTAAGGATGGCTGCAATTCATACGCCTACCCCTTTATCTACCGCAATGGGATTAATCGCGGCTGTATTAATCGGACAGATTGCAATTGATGTAGGTTTGTTCGTTCCTGAGGTTATTTTATATGTAGCGATTGCAGCGATCGGAACATTTGCGACACCGAGTTATGAATTGAGCATTGCGAATAAAACCGTACGAATATTGTTACTCATTCTAGTAGCTTTTTTTCATGCAAGTGGATTAGTAATAGGCATAACGGTTATGATCCTGTTCTTAGCACAAATGAAAGTATTTACTGTGCCGTATCTCTGGCCGCTTCTTCCGTTCAGACCTCTGGCTCTGCTGCAGATTATTACCAGAGTCCCGGTCACAAGTTCTGTACTGAGACCGATGGTAGTAAAAGCAGAGGATCGCATCAGACAAAAGCGAACCAACTAATGCATTGCATAAAAACGCTTTACTGTGGTAATGTACTTACTATCTATCAATGATATTCTGCAGTAAAGAAGGGATTAGTAGCATGCATTTTTATGGCACATCATCAGTAAATGAAAAAGGGCACTTAACCATTGGCGGCGTAGATACAATTGATCTGGCAAAAGATTTTGGTACTCCTCTGTATGTATACGATATTCATCTGATTCGTCAACGGGCGCGCGGATTTAAAGATACGTTTGAACGTCTTGGGGTATCTTCTCAAGTGGCTTATGCAAGTAAAGCATTTTCATCTATTGCAATGATTCAGCTTATTGAACAGGAAGGGCTTAGCCTGGATGTTGTGTCAGGAGGGGAATTATATACGGCACTAAAAGCCGGTTTCAATCCTGAAAAAATACATTTCCATGGCAACAACAAAAGTCCGGAAGAAATAGCTATGGCGTTAGATGCTGACATTGGCTGTTTTGTTGTGGATAACTTTTATGAAATTGAACTCCTTTCACGCATATGCAAAGAGAAAGCAAAACAGGCATCAATTTTGCTGCGTGTGACACCGGGTATCGAAGCTCATACGCACGATTATATTTTGACAGGTCAGGAAGATTCAAAATTCGGGTTCGACCTTCAGAATGGACAGGCTGAAGAAGCACTGCAAAAAACACTTGATGATCAAAGTTTTAAAGTACTCGGCTTACATTGTCACATTGGTTCACAAATTTTTGAAACAACAGGGTTTATCATGGCGGCAGAAAAAATGATTGAAAAAATGGCTGACTGGAAAGTGAAGTATCACTTTAGTGCTGAAGTATTAAACCTCGGGGGCGGTTTTGGCATACGATATACGAAAGAAGATGAACCATTGGCTCCCGCTAAGTACGTGGAAGATATCATTACAGAAGTAAAAATGCTAATGGATAAGCACCAATTAGCAATGCCTGAAATCTGGATAGAGCCAGGACGATCACTTACAGGTGATGCAGGCACAACACTATACTCAGTCGGATCATCAAAACATGTTCCTGAAGTCAGAAACTATCTGGCAGTTGACGGAGGAATGAGTGATAATATTCGCCCGGCCTTATACAATGCCAGATATGAAGCGGTTATAGCAAATCGTCCGGATGCAAAAGCTGAAACAGTTGTTTCAATTGCCGGAAAATGCTGTGAATCAGGAGATATGCTCATTTGGGATCTGCCGATTAGTGAACACCAGCCAGGTGACGTTCTGGCTGTATTCTGTACAGGGGCTTATGGATATGCGATGGCGAACAATTATAATCGAATTCCCCGGCCGGCAGTTGTATTCGTGGAGGATGGTCGCGCTGAACTGGTGATAGAACGTGAAAGCTATGAAGATCTTATTAAGCATGACCGTTCATTATCAAGATTTAAAGAAGGTTCGGAACGATGAAAAAGCAAAATGCAATGACCTTTATCTTTCTATTGATCGCGGCTGTTATATGGGGAATTATCTATTGGGTGTTTATAGTCTGAGGACAAAATTGAAAAGTTCTGCTACATTTAGTATGATATGAAACGGTGTAAGTACAAAATTAATTGAACCGGATCAACTGTTGTAAGAAGTTTTGCAGCAGGTTATTATTACAACTTGGCGAGGAGTACTTTATGTTAATTCGTTATAAAAAGTCCTTTGAGAAAATTGCGATGGGCCTGATGTCTTTTATGCCAACAGAAAAAGACATCAAACAATTACAGCAATCGATGAAGCAGTATGAGGAAGAGCGAAACTTTCAACTGTTTCTATGGAAGGAAGAAGACCTGATTGGGCTGACAGGTGTGGAGATTGAGGAACATAAGATTATACTGCGTCATATCTCAGTAAATCCTTCTCACCGTAATGAGGGGGTAGGACACCGCATAGTTGCGGCGCTAAAAGAAATGTACAGTGATAAAGAATTAGTCAGCACTTCTTATACAGAAGGATTTCTTCAAAAATGCAAAGACAGTGAAACCGCAGCCGAATAGAGCTGCGGTTTTTTTATGTTTCATGTCCATCAAGCTTCATAATTGTCTTAAAACACCGCTATTTATTAAGCTTTGACTTCATTAATAGCGCATTTTTTCTTAAAGAAATCACATCTGTACGGTCTCGCAGTCTGTGTCTGTCAACAAGTGCCTTATTTTGAGTGTTGCTGGCATCTCCCCAGTTAAATCCCCTCTTTGAACATTCTTCACTGCAAATTTTAATCAGTTTCTTGTCACTCAATGGGAGCATGACACTCTGGTAAGGGGACTCTGATAGAATTGCGCCTTCAATTTCGCTAATCATTTTTAACAGTTCATCTGTATCCAGAGATAATGCTTGAGCTTCATTAGTAAAACTGAGGATTTTTTGTTTTGATTGCTTAATCATCGTAGATGCGCCTTTAAAATTAGCTCTCCGATGATGATAGAGTGCTACAGCAAGCTGGATTAAGCCCACCCACACCGAATTTTTTTCTCCGGAGGTATGTTCCTTCCAATAATCCTCCAGAATTTCATGACATTCAAAATAGTCACGGTCACCGTGAAAGTGTACGAGGAAATTAATATAAGATTCAGGATAAGTGCTGATGACCATCACCTCCAATTTTAGTTTAGCCTACCATATCGTGTTTTCAGCTCCAAATATTTTGAAAGTACCAAACCGTAATCACCACTGCAATAATCATTCCGGTTAAATCTGCTAATAATCCAACCACTAATGCGCGGCCCATTTTTTTAATTCCAACCGCGCCGAAATATACGGTTAGTATATACAGTGTTGTATCAGTACTCCCCTGAATGACAGCAGCAAGCCGCGCAATCAAATGTTCAGGGCCAAATGTATGGGTCAAGTCTGCGGTAATACTGAGCGCAGCTGTTCCCGATATAGGACGAGTCAAAAAAAGCGGGAACAGTTCTGCGGGGACATTAAAATACAAGAAAAGAGGTGAAACAATATTTGTGATCCACATTAATAAGCCTGATGATCTCAGTACACTAATTGCAGCCATCATGCCAACCAAAAAAGGAAGAAGACTTGCAGCCATCTGCAATCCTTCTTTACCGCCGCTCACAAAAGCATCATACGCATCCGTTCTGGTTACTAATGCAGATATTAATATTGTCAGAATTAACAACGGCAATATTAACTTTGATATTAACACTACATCAATCATTTTGACTTGCCCTCAACCAATTTCCAACTGATTCTGTCATACAGAATTGCAGCTGAACAGGAGAAAATCGTTGCTATGAATGCAGGAACAACGATGTCGAGTGGATCAACGGCACCCTCAGACAGACGCATTGAAACAATTGTTGCAGGGAAGAAAGTAATTGCAGCGGTGTTCAAACATAAAAAAGTAACCATCGACCTGCTGGCCTGTTCAGGTTTAGTGTTGATTTGCTGAAGTTCTTTCATTGCTTTTACACCAAAAGGAGTAGCAGCGTTACCAAGACCAAAAAAATTTGCAGATATGTTCGTCATGATATAACCGGAAGCAGGATGATTCTTTGGCAGATCAGGAAACAGTTTTCTTATAATAGGATAAAACAATTTTGTGACCAGAGACAATAAACCTGCACGGTTCGCGATTTCCATCATTCCGAGCCACAGTGTAAAAATTGCCGCGAATCCGATTACTAATTCGACAGCCTGTCCTGCAGAGTCAAACAATCCTTTATTAACTTCATCTATTGTGCCATTAAACATACTGAAAATAATTCCGGATAGCAGCATGAAAATCCAAATTAAATTTACCATTCGAAAAGCTCCTTCATTTTCCGGATCAGGTTCTCATAAAAAGAGGGAGGCTCATAAGTAACTTTTTTTAGAGCATGATTGCTAATCATCTCATCCTGAATATACACTTTTAAACGCGGGTCAGTTCCCGGTACAATTTCATGGACGATTTTTTGACGTTCTTCATCAGTCAATGGGTACTTAATTTCTTCTTCTGATATGTATTGTATATTTGATGGTAATCCAGGAATGTGGGGAAGAGGACCCCTGGATACAATTTCGTACAAGTGATAATGATTAAAACCATTTTCGAAAAGAGAGATATGATCGTTCCAGTCGTCCGGTCCGTTAATTGTAACTGCTATAAAGGTCAGGTTTTCTTTTTTTGCAGTTGTTACAAGTGTTCTTCCAGCTTTTTTTGTATAACCTGTTTTCCCGCCGTTAGCGTGCGGATAAAGCCCTGTCACGAGACGATGCTTATTCGACCATGGATAAGCATTTTCCATTGAAGAAGTATAAGTTTTTGAAGAGAAAATCTCCCGGAATTTCTTGTTCTGAATTGCATATTGAGTCAACAGTGCCATATCAAGAGCGGTGGAGTAATGTTCATCATCCGTGTCAAGACCATGCGGGTTTGAAAAATGTGTTTGCGTCATATTAATATGAGCAGCCTCTTTATTCATTAACTTAGCAAATTTTTCAACAGATCCGCTGATATGTTCTGCAATCGCTACGGCGGCATCATTTCCTGATCTGAGTAGTAAACCGTAGAGCAGATCTTCCAATGTAATGGTATCGCCAGCTTTTAAATAAATACTGGAACCTTCAGTTGAGGAAGCTTCATTTGAAATTTTTACTTTATCACTTAATTTTCCATGAGTAAGCGCTAAATGGGCAGTCATTATTTTGGTGATACTGGCAATTTTCATTTTTTCATTTTCATTTTTACCAAAAATAACTCTGCCGCTTTCTGCTTCAATAAGAATTGCTGATTCTGCAGATACATCAATCGCGTATGCAGGTTTATACACGATAAAAAAGAGTAGGACAACTATAAGTAATTTCTTTATCAGAACCACCACCTTTTAATGTATCATTATGAAATAAAATTAAAAAAAGACCTGAACAAAAAAACTGACACGTGCTTTAGCACATGTCAGTTTTTTTGTTCTAGTCCATTTTTCAATGATTCAAAAAACAAATCGCTATCTTCTTTTTCATCTTCTTCTAGATCTTCAGGTAACGGTGGGAGCTGTGATAAATCTTTTAAACCGAGGTAGTCTAAAAATTCGTCAGTCGTTCCGTAAAGTATGGCTCTTCCTGCCCCCTCATTCCTGCCAACTTCCTTTATCAGTCCTCTCGCAAGGAGTGTATGAACAGGGCCGTCAGTTTTAACGCCCCTGACTTCTTCGATTTGAACTCTCGTTACAGGTTGTTTGTAGGCAATGATTGCCAGTGTCTCGAGCCCTGCTTGAGTTAACGAGGAAGGGGATGGCGAGTCAGCAAGAAGTTTAATATAATCAGATAAATCTTTTTTTGTAACGAGTTGATATTTTTCAGCAAAAACAGCGATTTCTATGCCGCGTGAATCATCATTCATATATTGTTCCTGTAAGGTTGACATTAAGTCAGTCGATTCAGAATCCGAAAGGTTTAATGCCTCTGAAATCTGATCTCTGGATAAACCGGCATCTCCTGCTGTGAATAAAAGTCCTTCTACGATTGCTTTTTGTTTATGGCTGTCCAACTAATGACACTCCTTCAGTACTTTTCACCATAATTTCTGAAAAATTATGGTCTTGCATAATATGAATCTCCTGCCTTTTGACTAACTCCAGCACTGCCAGAAATGAAACGACCATATGAGGTTTTTCTGCAATAGGAAATAACTCAGAAAAAGATCTGGGAGTTTTGTGTGACTTGATTGTCGTCAGGATTTCATTCATTCTTTTCTCGATAGATATTTCCTGTCGCGTGATTCTGGTCGACATCGGTTTTTTTATTTTTTTGCGCCTCATCAGTTTATTAAAAGCGCCGATTAGGTCATGCAAATCTATCTGTGTTTTTTCACCGGTCTCTACAGGCTGAGAGAATGTACTCAGATCTTCAGGCGGCTTCGTGTAATGTAAACTTCTTTCACTTTCTTTTTCTTTTAAATCAGTGGCTGCTTTTTTATATTTTCTATACTCAATCAGTTTTTCAACCAGCTCTTCCCTGGGATCATCCTCGAATGGCTGATCTTCTTCCCATTGTTCATCCTGTTTTGGCAGAAGCATTCTGCTTTTAATTGACATCAGCGTTGCAGCCATCACAAGGTATTCACTGGCAGTATTCAGCTCAAGAACACTCATCGCTTTAATATATAAAGTGTACTGCTCAGAAATATCGGCCATGGGTATATCATAAATGTCGATCTCCAGACCCTGAATTAGATGGAGAAGAAGGTCAAGTGGTCCTTCAAAAGCATCGAGTTTAACTGTGTATTCCATTATATCACCATTTTCTTAAAACAATTCTGCTGAGAACACTCAATACTGCTAATTATATCTGAACAAAACACGACTTCCAACAGTAAATCATTGTTTTACACCGTCCTCATTTGCTTTTGGCGATTTATATGACATAATGCTGTAAGAAGCAGAACATATAAAGAGGTGTAACAGATGGAGAGATTGCAAAAAGTGATTGCGCACGCTGGTGTGGCATCAAGAAGAAAAGCTGAAGAATTAATATTAAAGGGTAAAGTAAAGGTAAATGGAAAAACGGTGACAGAGTTGGGAACGAAGGTAACTCCTTCAGACAAAATAGAAGTAGAAGGCATTAAAATAGAACGTGAAAACAAAGTGTATTATCTGTTCTATAAACCCCCTGGTGTAATTTCGGCAGTGAGTGATGATAAAAACCGTAAAGTAGTGACAGATTATTTCGGTCATGTTCAGGAGAGAATTTATCCGGTAGGCAGACTCGATTACGACACTTCAGGCTTATTACTGTTGACCAATGATGGTGAATTTGCAAACCTGCTGACTCATCCTAAATATGAAGTTCAAAAAACTTACGTTGCAAGAGTTAAAGGACTTGTAAAGAGAGAAGATATCAGAAAGCTTGAAAAAGGAATGAAACTTGAAGACGGAATGACAGCTCCAGCGCGTGTAAAGGTCATTTCGGCGGATAAACATAAAGATAAAACGATCATTGAGATGACGATACATGAAGGACGTAACAGACAAGTACGAAGAATGCTGGAAGCAATAGGGCATCCAGTTCAAAAACTGAAGAGAGAGAGATATGGCTTTTTGCACCTGACAGGTTTGAATGCCGGTGAATCCAGAGAATTAACACCTCATGAAGTGAAGCAGCTGAGAGCTCTTGCTGAAAGTGGTGCTTAATACCTGATAAGTTTCACAGTTCATTCAAATACTGCACTCTAGCGGCATTGTTGTGAATGCTATAATGACAGTGAATGACCGCTTTAAAGGGGGTAGCAAATGTGAGTGATAGAAAAAAGAAGAGGCTGATCATGCGAGTCTCAATTCTTGCAGTTCTGCTGGCAGCAATATCATATACAATATACTCCAGTGTGGCTGGAGATGAAAGACTGTTAGTTAAAGCTGGTGACCAGGCACCTGATTTTAAGCTGGAAGATTTAACTGGTGAATCTCATCAGCTCTCAGATTATCAGGGGCAGGGAGTATTTTTAAACTTTTGGGGCACATGGTGTAAGCCTTGTGAAAAAGAGTTTCCGTTTATGCAAAATCAATATGAGGTTTATCAGGACCAGGGAATTGAAGTCATTGCTGTTAACGTAGGGGAGTCAGAATTCAAAGTGTCTAACTTTGCGAATGAATATGGTCTCACATTCCCTGTTGTTAGAGATGTTAACAAAGATGTTATGGATGCCTATTCAATTGGACCGCTTCCTACAACAATGTTAATCAGTCCTGACGGAGAAATTATTAAAGTGATTAAAGGTGAAATGACCGAAGAGATGGTCGCTTCATACATGGAAATGATTAAACCTGAAAGTCAGGAGTCTTCTGAATGAGTAAAATTATCTGCCAATGCGGCCATGAAAATCCTGAAGGATCAGAACTATGTCAGGCCTGTGGGAGAACGCTGACAGAAGCAGCCGCGAAAAGAAAAACGCACGATGTAATGCGATACGAAGGAATGGCCAGAAGATCACAAACGTACCATTCCTCAATCATTGATAAAATATGGAACTTTTTTTCATCAGTCAAGGTTGGAGTAACATTAATTTTCATTACATTAGTTGCTTCAGCAATCGGTACAATATTTCCTCAGGAATTCTTCATCCCTCAGAATATTCCTGCAGTTGAATATTACGAAAGCCGATATGGGATAGCTGGAAAAATCTATTACGTACTCGGCTTCCATGATTTATATGGTTCCTGGTGGTTTATGCTGTTAGTAGCAGCGATCGGGACTTCTATTATCATTGCAAGCCTGGACCGTGGTATTCCACTCTACAAAGCGTTGAAGAAACAGCGTGTAGAACGACACGACTCTTTTCTGAAGAGGCAGCGTATTTATACTGCTTATGAAGGAAATGCTTCTGATGACGTAATTGAACGTATCGGTGAAGGGCTTCGTAAAAGGCGCTATAAAGTAAAAGCTGAGAATGGACATCTTCTAGCGGAGAAAAATCGATTTTCAAGATGGGGTCCGTACATTAATCATGTTGGACTAATCATCTTCTTAATTGGTGCAATGCTCAGATTTGTGCCGGGAATGTATGTTGATGAAATTCTGTGGATTCGTGAAGGAGAAACGCGCTCAATTCCCGGTACGGAACAGGAATACTTTTTAAAGAATGATGGTTTTACTCTTGAAACATACCAGGAAGGCGATTCTGAAGTGTTTGATCAGACAATCCAGCGTACTGGTGCAATTGCGAAGAACTTCCAGACTGATGCAATTCTCTATAAAAGAGATGAAAATGCAGTAGCGGGTTCACAGGATGAATTAACGGAAGTTGATCATCATGCAATTCAAGTGAATGTACCAATGAAGTTTGATCAATTTGCCCTTTATCAAACTGATTACATTGAAAATGAACTTTATAAAATGAATTTTACAATGGATAACAAAGAAACGGGTGAGCCAGTGGGTGCTTTTACTGTAGACCTCTTTAATCCTGAAACATCAGGTGTATATGAGCTTGAAGAGGGTTACTCAGTAGAACTAACCGGCTATTACCCTGATTTCAGCGGCTTTGAAGATGGTGAACCGCAATCCGATTCTCCACTTCCTAATAATCCTGCATTTCTATTTAACATGGTCTCACCTGAACATCCGGATGGGGAAGTTGCGTTTGTGGCGATTCAACAAAACCTTGAGCCACTTGGCCCGAATGAATATGAGATCAGTTTTAATGGGATTGAAACAAGAGATCTTTCAGGTTTAACTGTGAGAAAAGATTTAACGCTGTGGATTCTTGCCTTAGGCGGAGCTATTTTCATGTTTGGTGTCGTCATAGGTGCATATTGGAATCACAGAAGGGTCTGGATCAAAAAAGGCCCGGATTCGATTTTGTATGCAGCAGGACATACAAACAAAAACTGGTATGGATTGAAAAAGGACATTGCTCCGGCATTTGAATATGCAGGACTCGATCAGCCAATGGACCATCAGGAGCTGAAAGAATCCGATAGCAGTGCGAAGGAGGAAGAAGAAAGTGGCACAACTCGCCAGCATAAGTAGCACACTGCTTTATATAGCTTTTCTACTTTATTTAGTAGCAACTGTATTTTTCGCAGGCTCCATTAAATCAAAAAAACATACAAATCAAACAGGGAAGAACAGATGGGCTACAATCGGTATTACGATTACTTTAATCGGATTCGCTTCACAGCTGGGTTACTTCATTACCCGCTGGATTGCCTCCGGTCACGCACCAGTGAGTAATCTTTTTGAGTTCATTACATTCTTTGCCATGATGCTGGTTGCATCTTTTATCATTATTTATTTCATCTACAGGTTACACATACTTGGCGTATTTGCACTGCCAATCGCATTGTTAATTATTGCATATTCAAGTATGTTTCCAAGAGATATTTCTCCATTAATCCCTGCATTGCAAAGTGACTGGCTGGCAATTCATGTATCAACAGTTGCAGCAGGGGAAGCAATTCTGGCAATCAGCTTTGTAGCAGGGCTGATCTTTCTGTTAAAAGATATTGACTTGTCTAAAGGTGGAAAACAGGCATTCTGGCTTGAGTCTGTTCTCTTCGGTATCATCCTGGTTTTAGGCTTTGTTCTTAGTGCAACAGCATTTTCGGTTGCAGGCTACGAATCAGAATTTACGTTTGTAAATGCTGATGAAGAAGAGACAACTGTGCAATATGCAATGCCTGCTCTGGTAACGCCTAATGAAGGTGAATTATTGACTGAAGGGGCATTTTCTACCGGTCTTGAAATGCATGAATTAGTAAATGCACCGAGACTGAATACAGTAATCTGGTCGATTGGTGTAGGTGCTATCCTTTATCTGTTAATCAGATTGATCACTCGAAGAACAGTCGCTGCATTGTTTCAGCCGCTTGTGAAAAAAGCCAATCTCGATATGCTGGATGAAATCGGCTATCGTTCAGTGTTAATCGGATTTCCTGTGTTTACACTTGGTGGATTGGTTTTTGCGATGATTTGGGCTCAAATCGCATGGACGCGTTTTTGGGGATGGGACCCTAAAGAAGTCTGGGCGCTTATCACCTGGCTTTTCTATGCTGCTTTTCTGCACCTCAGACTATCGAGAGGTTGGGAAGGAAACCGTTCAGCCTGGCTTGCAGTAATAGGTTTTGTTATTATTATGTTTAACCTTGTAGCAGTCAATTTAATCATTGCTGGACTGCATTCTTACGCCTAACCAATGCCCTCACGTGTAAGTGAGGGCTTCTTTTAAATACATATTTCAAGGAGGATCTTCAATGAGTGAACTTGGTCATATTCTCGTAGTAGATGATGAAGAAAGAATCCGCAGGCTGTTAAAAATGTATCTGGAGCGTGAAGGATACACAATTGATGAAGCTGAAGATGGTGAAATAGCGCTAAAAAAGGCCCTTGAAGAAGACTTTGATTGCATTTTACTTGATCTGATGATGCCTGGTAAAGATGGTATAGAAGTATGTAAAGAACTCCGTGAAACAAAAACCACACCGGTTATTATGCTGACTGCTAAAGGTGAAGAAGCAAATAGAGTTCAGGGGTTCGAAGTCGGAACAGATGATTATATTGTGAAGCCATTCAGTCCCAGAGAAGTCGTGCTCAGAGTAAAGGCACTGTTGAGAAGAACTGCAACAAGCAGCTTCGTAAACACTGATACGAAGGCTAAAGACATGATTGCCTATAACCATTTAGTCATTGACAACGATGCTCACAGAGTAACTGCTGATGGCCATGAGGTTACGTTAACGCCTAAGGAATATGAATTGCTGCTATTTCTTGCTAAAAGTCCGGATAAAGTATACGACAGAGAACAGTTATTAAAAGAAGTATGGCATTATGAATTTTTCGGCGATCTCAGAACGGTTGACACACACGTTAAAAGACTGCGGGAAAAACTGAACAGGGTTTCAGAAAAAGCCGGAAAAATGATTGTGACTGTATGGGGAGTAGGATATAAATTCGAGGTTGACGAATGAGAATCTGGAGAAGCGTAGTAGGCAAGCTGTGGATGACAATTCTGCTGCTTGTCTCCTTTGTTTTATTTATCCTGACAATACTGCTACTTGAGTTCTTTCAGAATTATCATGTGGAAGAGGTAGAGGAATCGTTAAGGTATAACGCTCAGAAAGCTGCGAGTATCATAGAAGATCATGCAGATATAAACATGAGTATTGAAATCGTGTCAGAGATATTAGATGACCCGGTTCATTCATTGGTAGAGATGGATGATGAAGTAGTTTTCTACTCAGATGAATTGAATTATCAGAGCATTCAGTCTGCTATTCAAAGCAGTAGTACCCTGAGTAATGTACAGACGGAGGAAAGAATTGTTCAGGATGAATTTTCGTCAGGTGAAGATTTCGACAACCGTTACAATAACATCATGATTGTGGGTGCACCTGTAAATGGACAGGATGGACAGGCATTGGGGGCCGTATACGTTTATCAGTCCCTGGAAGCAATTCAGGAGACTACTGAACAAACGACACGGCTCATCGTATTAGCTGCAGCAATTGCAATCATTCTCACAACAATTTTTGCTTTTTTCCTTTCTACAAGAATCACTGCACCACTCCGTAAGATGAAAGAAGGGGCATTCGAAGTAGCTCGTGGGAAGTTTGATACGAAAGTTCCTATTCTTTCAAATGATGAGATCGGGGAACTTGGTACAGCATTTAACCAAATGGGACGTCAATTGAAACACCATCTGGACGCACTAAGCCAGGAAAAAGAGCAGCTTTCAAGTGTTCTCAGCTCAATGGCTGATGGTGTCATTACGTTTAATAAAGATTGTACTGTGCTGGTTTCGAATCCTCCCGCTGAAAGGTTTTTGAAAAATTGGTACGATGAACAGGAAGGTTATACCAAGCTGGCATTGCCACCTACACTGGAAGAATTAATCATAATGGTCATGCAAACAAATGAAGAAAAAATTGGAGAACTGGAAGTGAATGGCCGTTCTTATGCAGCGATCATTAGCCCTCTATATAGCGGTCAGTCTGTAAGGGGTGTGGTTGCTGTTCTTCGTGATATGACAGAAGAAAGAAAACTTGAAACGCTGAGAAAGGATTTTATTGCCAACGTTTCCCACGAGCTGCGAACACCCATTTCAATGCTTCAGGGTTATAGTGAAGCGATTATTGATGATATTCCACAAAGTGATGAAGATAGAAAAGAAATTGCTAAAGTGATCTATGATGAGTCTTTAAGAATGGGCAGGCTTGTGAATGAACTGCTGGATTTAGCAAGAATGGAAGCTGGACACATCGTTTTAAATAAGGAAGAAGTTCTGGTGAATGAATTTTCCAAAAGAGTGTTATCTAAGTTTAAACTCGGAATGAATGACAGCGATATCCATTTACATTATCAAACTGAGCTGGATGATCATGTGAATATTAATATTGATCCCGACAGAATTGAGCAGGTGCTTACCAATTTGCTGGATAATGCAATACGACATACAAAAATTGAAGGTGAAATTACAATCAAAACAAAAAAAGATCATCATTTTATCCGTTTTGATGTCATTGATAATGGAGTAGGTATACCTGATAAAGACCTGCCGTTCATTTTTGAACGCTTCTATAAAGCGGATAAAGCCAGAACGAGAGGAAGAGCAGGTACGGGACTGGGTCTCGCGATTGTTAAAAACCTGATAGAGGCGCACAATGGTAAAATCAAAGCCGAAAGTAAGTTAGATCATGGGACCGTATTTTCTTTTTACCTTCCATATCAGCTTTGAAAAAATGATATAAAATTTAAACCATAAGATTGGCAGACGTAATGCTTCATCAGTAAATGAACCTGTATGATAAAGATTTTGAACTTTATGTCATACAAATCATTTCAGAGAAGCATACGCCTGCCTTTTTTGTATGATACCTGTTTATTATTTATTTTCACGACAGGCTTTAATCAGTATGTAAGGTCATGTAAAATGAATATGTGAAAAATATGGCTGAATTTGAACCTGGAATCTTCAAGCAGCCGCTCATAAAAAAGATCATTTTATTATAGAAACTTTTTCAGTTCAATTACGACTAATGTTATGAACGGGGGAGGAGACGGTTAATGGACTCCGTTTTTCAGAGACTTTATAAGGATTACCAGCAGGATGTTTTTCAATTTTTAATATATATGGTTAAAAATAGAGATACTGCTGAAGATCTGCTTCAGGAAGTGTTTATAAAAGTGATGAATTCTTATCACAGGTTTGAAGGTAAAAGTTCAGAAAAAACCTGGTTATTTTCTATCGCTAAAAATGTTACGATCGATTACTTCAGAAAACAAAAAACAATAAGAAACAGGGTTATGGAGCATTTTGACTGGGGAGAAAGAGAGATCTCTACAGGAGAAGCTTTACCCGAAGAAATTGCACAGCAAAACGAACAGGTTAAAAAGTTATACAGCTGTCTTGATTTTTGTACGACAGATCAAAAAATGGTGATTGTTACAAGATACATTCAGGATTTAAGCATCGTAGAAACCGCTGAAGTTCTGGGATGGTCTGAAGGTAAAGTGAAAACGACACAACACAGGGCCATTAAAAAATTAAAAGAATTAATGTCGGATGAGGAGGAGGGAGTTAAATGACCAATCACAAATGGACAGAAAAAGAGATCGAAAGTGAATTAAGGAAAATGCCCGTTATTGAAAATCAAATAAACGCAGAGGAAATTTACCAGCATGTGAAATTAAGAAAAAAAACTGGTAAGCCCTTTCCGTGGATGCCTGCTGCTGCAGGAACGGCTGCTGCAGCTCTCATGCTGATCCTGGCGCCGGGGCTCTTTAATCAGGATACTCCCTCCAGTGAACAATCATCCTCTGATATTGCTCTCACAACTTCAGAAGAGTCAAATGAAGAGTCTTCACAACAGGAACCAGATCGGGAAGAGTCATCAGAAGATCAAAGTGCCGAGGTTTTTGACTCATCCGATGCAGAAACTTCTGAAGAAAACCCTGTAGCTGAAGAAGAACAGGATTCTTCGGAAAGTAATGAAGCAGATAGTGAAATAATGACTGTTCCGCTTGAAAATGAGAATGAATCGGGCATTCTTTTTGAAAGTGACCTTAGTAACAACCAGTACTTCGAAGCCGGCCTAATAACAGAAGATGCATATGTGATACCGTTTACAATTGTTGTTTCTGATGATGACCAGGAACAATCTGCAGCTGCTTTGTATCAGCAGTGGGCTGATAAAATTGATGAGCAGGCACAAGGGTTTATCGAATATCATCCTGTCAGCAGCGATATTTCAGAAGAAGAAAACAATCTTACAGGAATGATTAACGGCCTTGAAAATAAAACCCAGGGTGCTTCAGCAGCAATTTTAATCGATGTCCTCAGAGAAACGTTTGGATCTTTTTATGATGAATTCAGAATCATAGATGAAAATAATGAAACAGCGCAGGTAGGTGAGTTTGGCGCGGTGGAGTCATATTCATTAAAGAATGATCAGAGAGGTTTTTATATATATGAAAACGAAGATGGTAGTTATTATTACGTAAAGAGCTACGAGGATTTCAATACTCCAGAAGAAGCACTGTTTGCAATTGAAGAGCAGAATCCAAACGACCGGTATTCTTCACCAGTACCAGAGAATATAGACATCCAATCTGAAGTTGCTGGCAATGAAATGATGATTTCGTTCGACGGTGAAACGAATGAACTGTCAGAAGAAGATAGAAGGCAGCTGGTTGAATCAATTTTACTGACAGCAGAATCATTTTCTATTGCCACAGTACTATTTGAAAACCTGGATCAGGATTTTTTAGAAGGCTATGATTTCGCCAATCCGATCACAGTACCGATTGGTGCAAACACTGCTTATTTACAGTAAAAAAAAGCTCCGTTTTGAGTAAACGGAGCTTTTCTTTATTCAAATTTTAATGCATCGCCATCGAAAGGCTCGTCAGCAACTTTAATCGAATCAGTAGGGCAGCCTTCAAATGCATCCAGCATATCATCATAAAGTACATCAGGTACCTCTACAGTACCATCATTGTCATCAAGAACAACGAATGCAATGCCTTCATCATCATAATCATAAATGTCAGGAGCTGCAGCACCACAAGCACCACAAGCAATACATGTATCTTTATCTACGATCGTATATTTAGCCAATTGGATTACCTCCTTGTTAAAGCATTTAAATACTGAAAAAATGTCCAATCTTTATTTTACTCGTACACGTTTTGATTTTCAATACTGAAGGGCACTTATTTTCATAATACCCGCATCCAGGACGAAGAAAACTGTTATATATTGTTGTAGAATGTTAATATAAGTCTACCAACAAAACGAAGGAGATTCTCTATGAATTATTTTGATTCTAATGCACTCGTTGGCCTCGATTTGATAAATGGCGAAAGAACTCAATCCTCTATCTATCATCTTCTCAAAGGAAAAAAAACTTCCCAGACAATTCAGGATGCACAATTGTTTGGAATTTCCCCTTTATTTCAAACTTATCCATCACTTTCAAGGGAAATCTATGATCATAAAATAAACCATCTTGAAAAAAGCGGATTAATCAAGGAGATTGAACAATCCAAATATATTGTTACCCAGAAAGGCAAAGAACAATTAATCAGGTTTTTTTCTGAGAAACAATTCATGTTTTTTTTAAATGGGTGGAAATACCACGAAATCACTTTATTATTTTGGAATAGATTAACCCTTATGGTGCAAACAACTTCAAATCTTATTCACCAGGAATTTCAGTTTTTACCGATAAACCGGGATGTTCAGTCCCAAAATTGGGTCAGACATAAGATAAGGGAATATGGTAAAGATTTATCCAATTATGCATCCGAATTACATAAAGAGCTGACCAATCTGTTAAGCGACAACTATCCGGATACACCGGAACTGATCGTTCAAAAACTATCTGGTTACGGAATGATTGGGTTAACGAATAGACAGCTTGCTGAAAAAATGAATTGTGAAATCGATGAAATTCATATGAGATTTGTGAATGGACTTCATTTTATCTTTGCTATCATTGAAAAAAATCGTGATCATTACCCGCTATTGTTCAACATGATGGAACTTCAGGTTGAAAAAGCCATTCCATACACTAAATCGACTTTAGAAACGAAAAAATATTTGTCAAAAAACTTTTCAATAGATAGAATCTCTGCAATTCGAAATTTAAAAAGAAGTACAATTGAAGATCATGTTCTTGAAGTTGCGTTATTAGATAAAAATTTCGAGATCGATCCTTATGTTCCTAAAGAAACCGCAGAGCGGATTAATGCTGTACAATCCGGAAGTAACCGCTTGAAGTATATTAAAGACGCCGTACCCGAGGCGGAGTATTTTCAAATCAGATTGGTGCTGGCCAAAACAGAAAGGGATGGACTCGCATGGAAAAACTACTTGCAGAAAAATTTGGGTATCGTTCATTCCGAACAGGACAAAAAGAAATTATACAATCAGTTTTGAATCGTCAGGATACAATTGCAATGTTACCTACTGGAACAGGTAAAAGTCTTTGTTATCAATATCCTTCTTATGTAAACAATGAGCGGGTTTTAATTATTTCACCATTGTTGTCATTAATGCAGGACCAAGTGGATCAGATTAAACTGCGCGGCGAAAAAAGAGCTGCAGCATTAAATTCTTTTTTGTCTTTTAAAGAAAAGAAATTTCTGATAGATCGTCTGGAAGCTTTTCGTTTTATATTCTTATCACCTGAAATGCTGAATTCGAAGGAAGTTTTACATAAAATTAAAGAAATCGGAATAGGCCTTCTGGTAATTGACGAAGCGCACTGTATCTCACAGTGGGGTCCTGATTTCAGACCTGATTATCTAAAGCTTGGTGAATTAAAGCGTACGTTAAACAATCCCTGTACACTTGCACTAACTGCAACTGCTACAAATGAAATCAGAAAAGATATAGCTGAAAGATTAAATTTATCGGGATGGAAAGAATGGGTTTTTTCAGTTAACCGGCCAAATATTTCTTTAGACGTTGTCAAACTGTCGAGTGTGGAAGAAAAAGAACAAAAACTGCTATCCATTGTATCAAAAGAACCATCGCCGGGGATCGTTTTTTTCTCAAGCAAAAAGAAAGCGGAGGCCCTTCAGGCTGCAGCTTCGGAACAAAATATCCGTTCAGCAGTCTATCATGGAGATATTGAAAATGACCAGAGAATTCTTATACAGCAGCAGTTCATAGCTGGTCAACTGGATTGGATATTTGCGACAAATGCTTTTGGAATGGGTATCAATAAAGAAAATATTCGCTCTGTCGTGCATTTTCATATGCCTTCTTCCATTGAGAATTTTCTTCAGGAGATTGGCAGGTCAGGCAGAGACGGGGAGCCGGCTCAATCTATATTGTTATACAGTGGCAATGATGAGTTTATTCCTCTCCAGCTTGCTGAAATAGAGAAACCGACGTTGGACCAGATTAGAGAATTTTATGTTCAATTCAAAAGGGGTAAGCCTTTTGAATTGATTCAACAGGAGCTAATGCTGTCAGATACACAACTCAGAGTATTAACATATTACGCAGAAAATCAATCAGGTACAGAGTGGGAAAAAGAAATAGATCGTGCACTTGAAAAAAGAATTGTTAGTAAGCGCCAAAAAGTAATGGAAATGAAAAGCTATATAGACACAGAATATTGCAGAAGAGAAAAACTTCTTTCTTTTTTTCAGGAGACACTCTTCGTTAATCATAATAACTGCTGCGATCTTTGTGGGCTGACTAAAATTTCTGTGTCTGAACAAAGTCAACAACAAATTAATTTCAGCTGGAAGGAAAAGCTGGATAAGCTTTTTGCAGTAAGAACAAATGACACATGATATTGAAAATTATCCGTGTCACTTATTAAAACTTGCTGTTCTTTATACGCAAATCATGTTGCTTGCACTCTCGGTATTACTGGGACTTATATTATTTGGTCAGTTATCTGACTTTACTTTAATATTTAAATTGAACAGCAAAGTAGTATTGACCGGTTTTATGATCGGTGTGTTTTGCGTTGCTGTTGATCTGATACTGATGAAATATCTTCCCGAAAAAGCGTTTTATGATGGTGGTATTAATATCCGTCTTTTTAGCTGTCTGTCCCCGACACAAATATTATTTGTCACTATGCTGATCGCGTTTAGTGAGGAATTGCTTTTTAGAGGTGTGATTCAGACACACTTTGGAATCCTGACTGCAAGCATTGTATTTATCGCTGTTCATGTACGATATTTGAAAAATATATTTTTGTTTATAAATGTTGCTATATTAAGTTTTCTTTTGGGTTTTGTGTATGAATATACCGAAAGTCTATGGTCAGTTATCATCATTCACTTTATAATAGACTATATATTAGGTATTTATATTCATTATTCTTATAAAGAAGGGGTTTAATATGAAAAGAGATCCTTACAGAGACAGGGCTGAAAAAGACCGTAAAGAAATATTGGCTTCAAAAAAAGATGATGCCCGTGAAGACAGCAATGTTAAATCCAGATTGGAATTGCACAGTAAGAAGAGAGAAGAAAAAAAATCAAACAAAAAACCGTTCCCTTTAATCGGACTTTTGCTGGCATCATTTGTCCTGCTGCCTTTAACTGTTGTATTAGTATCAATTTTTCTTTTCTCAAACAATGAGTCGAGTATTACAAATGCCACATTAGAAAATTCAAATGAGTTTCAGATCGAAAAAAATAGAGAAACCGCTTTAAGTGATAAAGCTGAACCAGTATTAGCGGGTACCATCAGCAATGATGACAATCAAGAAGGTGTTCCGGCTGAAGAAGCTGAAGAAGAGCCGCTTGAGGAAACAGTAGAAGAAACGGTTGAAGAACCGATTGAGGAGCCTGCTGAATCACCTGAAGCACCTGCAGAGGAGGAGCCGGTTGAAGAGCCAGTGGAAGAACCTCAGGATTCTTCAAATGAAGCAGGGTCGCCATCAGGTAGTACACATACTGTTCAGGCAAACGAGACATTATATCGAATATCGGTTAATTATGGTCTCGGACCTGACGGGGTTGAACAATTAAAGCAGCTGAATGGACTGGGTGACAATGAAATATATGTTGGACAGGTTTTGCAGTTACCTTAATTGGATAAAGGGTTTTATATATAAGTTATAGAATAACTATATAGACAGCTAAGCTGTAATTAATCAATTGGGGTGAATGAAATGTTTGTAAAAAGTGCGATGGTACCTGCATCAAAATGCTACACTGTTCAAGCTGATGAGTCGATTGAACGAGTAATAAATTTACTTGAGGAAAAAGAAGTGGATGCGCTTCCTGTTCTAAACGGTGATACATATGAGGGAGTTACAACCAGATACCACATTTATCAGGCGTTCTTTAAATCAGGTAAAACAAAAGAAGAATTCTATGAAACAAATCAGGCAGGAGATATTTTAACACACCAGGATAACTATTTGCAGGGAGACGAAATTTTTGAAACAACATTGTATCAGTTAAACGATTTCCCTCTCATGTCAGTAGTGGATCCTGATAGAAGATTTAAAGGAATTGTAACGAGATACGATGTTTTTAATCAGTTTAGAAGTGCATTCGGGATGCACAAAAACGGTGTGCGTATTGCATTCACTTCTGTAGAAACTGAAGGCAGAATCTCACGTCTTGCGGAAATTATCCAACAATTTCACGAATCAGTTATTTCCCTTGTCACGTTTGATGAAACTGATAAGCTTGTAAGAAGAATCGTTTTAAAAATAGAGAAGAAAGATAACTTGGAGAAGTTTTTAAAGAAACTCGAAAAATCCGGTTTCAGAATTCTTGATATAAAGGAAGATTAGTACTTAATCATTTTCCCGTCAGACGGGAAAATGATTTTCTTTTTCGCTCTGCAAAAACTGGATGCTGATTAACATTTCTGACTTACGCGCTTGCGAATCTCAAACGCCCGACAATTAGTCCCCTGCTACCTTAAACACAATTGGCGGCTGTAAAGTACAAAGGAATTCATCTAAACTTCATTTCTAAAGTCAAAGGGTTTCTGATGGAATCCTTTCTTACGTCTACAGAACTGCGGGGGTTATATGAAGACTGGACAAAATAAATGTCGTTTTCTATCTGCATCATATATAATTAGAAAATGTGTAAATTGATTTGGAAGTGAATTCAGGAGGTAAAGATGAAGTACGTATATACTGCGGCAGGTTTTTTTATTGCCATCGGGCTACTCATGATAAAAAGAGCTTTTGAAAATAACCTGGTTACCCACAAAATAAAAATTTGTGAAGAACCACTTAAACAACCTTTAAAAGTATTGTTCATATCAGATATTCACCGTCGTAAAATCTCTGCTCAATGGTTTTCATCCTTACCTGAAGTAGACATTGTGCTGATCGGGGGAGATATTACTGAAAGAGGTGTTCCTTACGAAAGGGTCAGACATAATGCGGCACTCCTGTCTCATGCAGGAAAAGCATATTTTGTTTTTGGAAACAACGATGAAGAAGTGAATAAGAACAAGCTGACTTCAATTCTTGAAAAAGAGGGCATTGTGGTACTAGAGAATGATTCAATTGAAATTGAGAGTCATCAACATATCAGCATTGCCGGTGTTGGAGATGTTAATTATCAGCAAGATAACCTGAACCTGGCTTTAAACGATATTAAAGGTGAAAACATTATTCTGTTAAGTCATGATCCCAGGATCACGCGAAAACTGACCAACGTTTCTGAAGCATCTAAGGTGAGAGTCGTATTATCCGGTCATACTCACGGAGGGCAGATCAGGTTTTTTGGATTTGGTCCTTATGACAAAGGCGGTCTTGTACACCATCATCAATTCAGTCAATTAATCAGTAACGGGTACGGTACTACATTGATCCCGATGAGGCTTGGAGCAAAATCAGAGATACACCTGATTCACTTTATTTGATATAGTTATATAAAACCTATACAGATTTTACATCTTTGTATAATAAATATATAATTAATTATCAAACAGTCTGGATCAGGAGGTTGGCCATGAAAGCTGAAGAAGGAAAATATAACATAAAAGCTGTGTCAAATATGATTGGTATACAACCTGGTACGCTGAGGGCCTGGGAAAGGCGTTATCAAATGATTGCACCAGTTCGTAATGACTCAGGGCACAGGCTTTATACAGATGAACATATCAGAAAACTTAAATGGCTGGTTTCGAAAGTAAATGCAGGATTCACAATTAGCCAGGCTGTAGCACTTTCTGATCAGGAACATGAAGAAATAACAACTATAGATAAAAACGAAAATCAGTTAACTTTGTTAAGAGAGGATTTATTAAGGGCATTAATGAAGTTTGATGAAAGTAAAGCTCATGACCTGATTAACGAAGCTTTTTCGCTTTACACCGTGGATAAAGTACTGGTTGATATTTTAGGCAGTATTTTAATTAAAATCGGACTATTATGGGAAGAGGGAAGAATCACGACGGCACACGAACATTTTGCTACTTCCATTTTAAGATCGAGAATTGGGATATTAATGCATTCTTTCCCGCAGAATAATTTTCTCCCTAAGGTAGTTGCGGTATGCTCTCCGGATGAATGGCATGAACTGGGACTATTAATTTTCACGCTCTTTATCCGTCGCAAAGGTTTCAATGTAATTTATCTGGGTTCCAGTATTAAAGAGGGAGATATTCAAACAGTTCTTGATACTGTAGAACCAAAATTTTTATTTATGTCTTGTACGCTAAAAGTAAACCTTCCGAGAGCAAAGGATCTGATAAGAGATCTGGAAAGTGAATATAAAGAGCTTGTAATTGGTTTAGGCGGACATGCAGTGAATTCAATGGATGAAGATGAAAGAGATGGTTTTGAAAAAAACCTGGTCGGTCTGAATAAAGAAGATTGGGAAGACTGGATAAGCAAATCTTTAAACATGCCTGCAAATTAATTGTGTAGTTCGTCAAAAACTCCTATTATTATAAAATAGGAGTTTTTTTAATAATCGGTTGTCATGATTATGACAGGTTTACATTGAGGAGTGAAATAATTGAAAAATGAACAAATAATCGTCATTGGTGGTGGTCCATGTGGATTGTCTGCGGCGATTGAGCTTAAAAATAAAGGTTATAATCCGCTTATTATTGAAAAAGGAAACATTGTGAACGCAATTTATCATTATCCTACTCATCAGACGTTTTTCTCATCCAGTGAAAAACTTGAAATAGGAAATGTACCTTTTATTATTGAGCAGCACAAGCCTAAACGAAATCAGGCTTTAGTTTATTACAGAGAAGTTGCATCAAGGCATGACCTAAGGATTAATCGATTTGAAAAAGTTGAGAGCGTGACAAAAGAAGGTGACTTGTTTTCAATTCAGACTGATAAAGAAAAGTATACTGCTGAAAAAGTTGTTGTTGCAACAGGATATTATGATCATCCAAATAAACTGACTTGTCCGGGCGCAGATTCAGAAAAAGTTTATCATTACTTCAAAGAAGCACATCCATTTTTTGATATGGATGTTGTAGTGATTGGCGGGAAAAACTCTGCTGTGGATTCAGCTATAGAACTCCAAAAAGCCGGTGCAAGAGTGACAGTGTTATACAGGGGAAGTGAATATTCACAAAGTATAAAACCCTGGATTCTTCCGGAGTTTGAAGCGTTAGTTAAAAACGAAGCGATTACAATGATCTTTAATGCTGAAGTAAAAGAAATAAAAAGTAAGTCATTAATTTACAATGACGGCTTCAAGGATATATCCATAAAAAATGATATTGTATTTGCGATGATCGGCTACCACCCTGATCATTCTTTAATTGAAAAGATGGGTGTTGATATTGATTATGAAACAGGCCGTCCATTATTTAATCCGGAAACAATGGAGACTAATGTGCCGGGAATATATATCGCAGGTGTAATTGCCGCCGGTAATAACGCGAATGAAATTTTCATTGAAAATGGAAGGTTTCATGGCAGACAAATTGCAGAATCAATTGAAGTCAAATAAAAAGATCCTGTGTCAAACGACACAGGATCTTTTTATTTGATTCGATTATAATTAAGGCTTTGTTAAAGTCCAGAGTGGATATTGCACAGCTGATGATTGGAGCGTAAGCCGGTGACTCCCTGCTGCAGGAAGGGACAGTCGGAACAGGCGAAGCCTGATGGCTCAGTATCCAGCCGCGGAAGCATCCGACAACTTTAAAAGAGCAAAAATTACAGCATTTTTTAAGGCTGTAAAATCCGGTATGGTGTTAATTTTTGCAAAATCCTAAGAAGATATTCGAAGTACGGCAGTGATTTACAGATGCTATTTAAACATCGCAGCAATATACTCCGGGTCATCCGACTGCGCAAGGCCAATCATCAGTTTTAAACGCGCTTTTTGGCCATTTAATCCATTTGAAAAAATGACACCCATTTTTTTCAGCTGACGACCGCCGCCTTCATAACCGTAAACATCCTGTGCAATGCCATTAAAACATCTTGAAACCAAAACAACAGGAATGTTTTTTTCTATCAAATCCTGTATTCCGCTAACGGTGCCTGGAGGTAGATTTCCCTGACCGAGTGCTTCGATAATGACACCATCAAAATTCAGGTCTGCTAAAGCACTAAAAAGTCTTGAATCCATACCTGCATAAGCTTTAATAATTGCTACATTTTTACTAAGCTCTGAAATCGAGTATTTCAAATCCAACTTAGGGGTGTGATGAAATAGAACAGCGTTTTTTGTTACAATCCCAATCGGTCCATATTGAGGACTCTGGAAAGTGGATACATTACTTGCATGCGTCTTCGTAACGTTGACGGCTGTATGAATTTCATCATTCAGCGCAACCAAAACACCTTTTCCAAAAGCTTCGTCTGAAGTAGCTACTCTTACTGCGCTGATTAGGTTATATAAACCGTCAGCACCAATCTCGTTAGATGATCTCATTGCGCCTGTGACAACAATCGGAATTGAGAGTCTTAAAGTTAAATCAAGAAAATATGCTGTTTCTTCCAACGTATCTGTACCATGCGTTATCACTGCACCATGGATACCTTTTTCCAGGTAATATTTTTCAATGATCTTTTTTAACTCCAGCATATGGTCAGGGGTGATATGGGGTGAAGGCAAGGTAAAAGGTGCCTCAACAAAAAAGTCTGCATAATCATTTAAGTTAGGTGTATGCCTCATCAGCGGATTTTCACCCTCCGGTTTTACTGATCCCGACTCATCTTCTGACATAGATATTGTTCCACCTGTATGAATAAGTAATAATGTTTTTTTTGACATATGATCCCTCCGGAACAGTTAAGTATGTAATTAGATTCTTTTACATGATACGATGAGAAAAACGGATTGAAAAGAGGCAACATGATGATCGCTCTTATTTCAGCTGCGATAGCACCCGGATTGGCTCTGCTAAGTTACTTTTATCTCAAGGATCAATATGACTCAGAGCCAATCAGAGTTGTGTTCAGAGCATTTATTTTAGGGGTTGCTGTAACGTTTCCTGTAATGTTTTTACAGTATGTCATTGAAGTGGAGACTGACTTTCAACATATGTTCTTACAGTCCTTTTTAACGTATGGACTGTTAGAAGAATTTTTTAAATGGTTTATTCTCTATTTTTTTATTTTTCATCTGGTGGAATTTGATGAACCTTATGATGGAATTGTTTATGGGGCAGCAGTCTCTTTAGGGTTTGCGACGCTTGAGAATGTGTTGTATCTGGCTGCATATGGTTTGGAAACTGCTGTTGGCCGGGCTTTACTGCCTGTTTCAAGTCACGCATTATTCGGTGTGGTAATGGGATATTACATAGGAAAAGCAAAGTTCAACACAAAAAAACAGCTATTTGTCATCGTCTCATTAATATTACCGATTATTCTTCATTCTACATATGACTTTATTTTAATCAGCAGCCGGAATTGGATCTATTATATGGTGCCTTTTATGTTGTTTCTCTGGTGGTTCGGTCTATGGAAAGTAAAAAAAGCGCATATTTTGACAGATGCACACCATAATACGAGGATATCTTAAGGACAATTAAAGCATGCGGATGCATGCTTTTTTGTTTGCCATAAAATGTGTTGAATATGACTGTTGTTGTGTATTTGATCAGGACCTTCATCCTCTAATTCAACAATATTTGAATAGTTTAATTAAATTAGATCAGATTAATATTAATCAGCATGACAGGAGGTAATGGTATGAGGAGAAAAGCTTGCTTAATGGTTCTTGTATGTTCAATTGTTTTTGGGAATGCAGCAAGTACAGGTGCTTTCAGTGGACAGGTTATTCAAAAAGGAGCATTTGGTGACGATGTGATTGAGCTTCAGGCACGGCTTCAGTATATAGGATATTACAAAGGTGAAATTGACGGTGATTTCGGATGGGGTACTTACTGGGCATTGAGAAACTTTCAGAATGATTACGGAATGGAAATCGATGGACTTGCAGGTCCGGAAACCCGACAAAAACTGATTAACGCGAGTGATTATAACGAATCTTTTGTTCAGGATAACCTGAAAAAAGGAGTAAAGTTTTCTCATTATGGCGGGACCCCTCTGGAAAATCAAGTAAAAGAGGAAGCTTCACCTAAAAAGTTACGACTGCCGAGTGGGTACTCAGAAAATGATATAAAACTAATGGCTAATGCTGTGTATGGGGAAGCACGTGGAGAACCTTATGAAGGACAAGTTGCAGTAGCAGCTGTTATTTTAAATCGAATCGAAGATGAAGCTTTCCCTAATACTGCTTCAGCAGTTATTTTCGAACCGCTGGCTTTTACAGCGGTAGCGGATGGACAAATCTGGCTTACACCAAATGACCAGGCCAGACGTGCAGTGTTAGATGCAATTAACGGATGGGATCCCTCTGAGAACGCACTGTACTATTTTAACCCTGTAACAGCTACAAGCAAATGGATCTGGTCAAGACCACAAATCAAAAAAATTGGTGAGCATATATTCTGCTTATAAGTAAGGAGAATGACGAATGAACTGGAAAAAATCGATTCTTATCCTATTGTTTTTATGTGCTTTTTCAGCCGCTGCATTTGCAGCCTATCAAAAAGGACAAACGAATGCTTTGCAAACGCATATGGAAAATCAGTATCAGCGTGCTTTTCATGAAATGACTTTTCAAATGGATCTTTTACATGATGAAATCGGCTCAACTTTAGCAATGAATGGCGGCAGAACGCTTTCCCCGGCTCTGACAGAAGTCTGGAGATTAACGTCTATGATTCATTCTGATATTGGACAGCTTCCGCTGGGGATCCTTCCATTTAGCGAAATGGAGAAGTTTTTGATGAGCATTGGTGAATTCAGCTTTCGAACCTCTGTTAGAGATCTTTCTTCTGAACCGTTAACAGATGATGAATATGAAAAGCTGGAACAGTTATATAGCCAATCGGCAGATATTCAGAACGAATTGAGAAATATTCAAAGTAAAATACTTGAAGAAAAATTAAGCTGGCTCGATCTTGAAGAGCTTATGGCAACTGAAGATGCTAAAGCACAGCCAGTCGTTGATGGATTTGCTAAAGTGGATGGAGCAGTTAAAGGATATGCTTCTGAAACATTTGCACCGACAGAACAGGAGACGGCTTCAGAACGCAGAAGACAGCTTGAGCATTTAGAGGGTGAAAAAATCACGGATAAAGATGCATTAAAAATTGCTGCGCAGTTTTCAGGAAACAAAATGGAAAATGCAAATGTCTCGCACAGTCTGGAGGGGTCACCTTATCCGTTTGTTACAGTAACCATGCCTGAATCAACATTTTCAATGGATATATCTTCAAAAGGCGGATATCCATTGTATATGATTAAGGACCGGAACATTTCAAATGCAACACTCAGCTTAAATGAAGCTGTAACTGAAGCTGAGAAATTTCTCATCAAGAATCAGTTAAAGGATTTAAAACTTGATAAAAGCCAGCAGAACGACCATAGTGCCTCACTTACTTTTTCCAGATATGTGAGTGAAGAAGATGTTTGGATATTAGATGACTCAGTGTATTTAAAAGTTGCGCTTGATAATGGTGAAGTATTAGGTTTCACGGGTTATGATTATTGGGCGGGGCACGGAGAGATTGAGATTCCGGAAGCGGAAATAACAGAAGATGAAGCGTTGGATCTGCTGCATTCTAAATTCAAAAATGAGGAAACCAGAATGGTGTTAATCAGAAACGAATTGGATGAACATGTATTCTGTTATGAATTCACAGGAATGACAAATAGTGAAACGTTCAGAATTTATATTAATGCGATTAATGGGCAGGAAGAGAAAGTGGAAAAACTTTAGAAAAACCTTCCTTTTTACGTAAAAAGGAATTGAAAATGTACTGTTCCATGAGATAATACCTATATAGTGTAGTTTAGGCGGGTGTTTTTGATGAAAATTGGAACAGTATTAACGATTGAACCGATGCATGCTTCTCAAAATGATAAATACAAAAGCAGGCTGGTTGAAATTAGTGGAGGAAAACTTTATATAGACTACCCAATCAGTATCTCCACTAATAAAACTGTATTTCTAATTGATGGAATGCAGCTGAGAATTAGTTATACAGATGATAAAAATGATGCTTTCACTTTTGAAACCGAAGTGAAAGGGAGAAAAAACGCGAATATACCAATGATTGCTTTAGAGGAACCGGTTGATGAAGATGTAGTGAAAATTCAACGCAGACAATTTGTCAGGGTGAACGCTTCAATTGATTTATCAATTAAAACGGATTCTTTGAAGTTTGTTACTGTAACTGAAGATATTAGCGCAGGTGGACTTTCTTTTATAATGAAAGAAGGCATGAACTTTCATAGTGGTGACGATCTTGAGCTTTTTCTGGTGCTTCCGATGAGAAATGGTGATACGCAATATTTAAAAGTAGCTGGAGAAATCACGCGTACTAAACAAGTAGATCGTATTCATATTGGAATGGTGAAGTTTAATGACCTCACAGCCATTGAAAGACAGCTTTTATTAAGATACACATTTGAATGCCAGTTAAAAATGAAGGAAAAATAATTTGTGTGAAGCGCTCTTTTTGGCTAAATATGCTGAAAAGAGTGCTTTTATCGTTCTGTACCCATCAGAGAATGGGTCGATTATGATACAATAATTGTGATTAAACTAGATTGAGGAGAATCGCCTGTGACTATCAAAAAAAATATACGGATTGCACTAGATGGGCCTGCGGCTGCCGGGAAAAGTACTGCAGCTAAAAAAATTGCTGAAAATTTAGGTTTTATTTATATTGATACGGGAGCGATGTATCGCACACTTACTTATAAAGCAATAAAAAATAAGGTTGACCCAAAGAATGAGCAGGAATTATATAACCTTTTAATGAATACAGTAATAGAGCTGAAACCAGGAAAAGAAGGACAACTCGTATTCCTTGATGGACAAGAAGTGACAGCAGAAATCAGACAGCAGGAAATCACAAAAAATGTTTCTGATGTAGCACTTCACAAGTTGGTTAGAAGTGAAATGGTTAGAAGACAGCAGGAACTTGTTAAAAACGGCGGCATCGTGATGGACGGCCGTGATATCGGGACAGCAGTTATACCTGATGCAGAGTTAAAAATATTCATGTCTGCTACTGCAGATGAGCGCGCAAGAAGGCGATTTGAGGAACATAAAATACAGGGGATCACATCAGACTTCGAGCAGCTTAAAGCTGAGATCGAAAAGCGGGATCATATCGATTCAACCAGAGCTGTTTCCCCTTTGATTAAAGCAAAAGATGCCATAGAACTGGACACTACTCATATGAGCATTTCAGATGTAGTAAAAAAAGTAATGACGCTAGCAGCTGATCGGAGGTCACAGTCGTGAATTTATATTCATTTGCAAGAGGGTTGGTAAAAACAGTACTTACACCTGTATACAGAATTCGTATCGTGGGTAAAGAACATATACCGGATGAAGGCGGCGTGTTAATTTGTACGAATCATATAAACGTACTTGATCCGCCAGTAGTGGGAATCACGTCCCCTCGACCTGTTTCATTCATGGCGAAGGAAGAGCTGTTTAATGCACCGGTTTTGAAAAACCTTCTTCCAAATCTTAACGCATTTCCTGTCAAAAGAGGGATGAGCGATCGTGAAGCACTCAGAAGGGGGCTTGCACAACTGAAGGATGGCAAAGTAGTAGGTCTTTTTCCGGAAGGCACCAGAAGTAAAGACGGAACAATTGGCAAAGGGCTTGCAGGAGCAGGATTTTTCGCTTTAAGATCAGATGCAGCAGTTGTACCATGTGCAATCATTGGACCTTACAAATTTGCTAAAAGACTGAAAGTAGTTTACGGGAAGCCGATTAATATGACCGAATTAAAAGAAAGAAAAGCATCTGCAGTTGAAGTGACCGAAATCATTATGAATGAGATAAAAACACTTTCCGACAATCATCGCTAAAAGTTCTCGCTTGACAAACAGGGCTATTTATTAGAAGTTAGTAGTATATTCTGAATTTATCATTAAACTGTGAATCTTTTCACAATTGATATAATTTCAGCAGTCTTGGATTAAGGAGGAGTACATATGACAGAGGATATGAACAACATCGAAGTAAACTCACTAGAGGTAGGAAATCGGGTTACCGGCACTGTAACCAAGGTGGAGGAAAAACAGGTTCTTGTAGATGTGAAAGACAGCAAGATTGATGGTATTATTCCGATTTCAGAACTTTCGAGCCTCCATGTAGAAAAAGCCTCTGACGTGGTTAAAGAGGGCGATGAGCTTGATTTAATCGTAACCAAAGTAGAAGAAGAATTACTCGTTTTATCTAAGCGAAAGGTTGAAGCAGAAAAAGCCTGGGAAGAAATGAAGCGCAGATATGAAACAGAAGAAGTTTTTGAATCAGAGGTCAAAGACGTTGTCAAAGGTGGACTCGTTGTTGATCTCGGTGTAAGAGGATTCGTACCAGCTTCACTCGTTGAAGACTATTATGTTGAAGATTTTGAAGATTACAGAGGAAAATCTTTAACATTTAAAATTGTTGAGCTTGACGAGGAAAAAAATCGCTTAATTCTTTCTCATCGTGCAGTGATCGAAGGAGAAAAAGCTGAAAAGAAAAAAGAGCTGCTTGAGAAAATACAGGCTGATGATGTGTTGGACGGTACAGTTCAGCGAATAACAGATTTCGGCGCATTTGTTGATATTGGAGGCGTGGATGGTCTGGTCCATATTTCTCAACTGTCACACCAGCACGTAGAAAAACCTTCTGATGTGGTTGAAGAAGGACAGAAAGTGCAGGTTAAAGTGTTATCTGTTGACCGTGATAATGAAAGAATTTCATTATCAATTAAAGAAACTTTACCGGGACCCTGGTCTGATATTGAAGAGAAAGCTCCAAGAGGTGCTGTATTGGACGGAAAAGTCAGACGACTTGTTTCTTACGGTGCATTTGTAGAAGTGTTCCCGGGGGTTGAAGGACTTGTTCACATCTCCCAAATCTCACATCAGCATATCGGTACTCCGCATGAAGTGCTTGCGGAAGGTGAGCAGGTGCAAGTGAAAGTGCTGGATGTAAATGTTAATGACCAGAGATTGTCTCTTTCGATTAAAGAATTGAAAGAAGACAAGGGTTCATCAGGTCATCATTATGATATGCCTGAGGAATCTTCAGGATTTCAGCTAGGTGAAATGATCGGCGATAAGTTAAAAGATTTAAATAATGATAAATAATTAGGTGAATAATTGTGAGTAGAGCGAAAAGAAAACTGGATCATATTCAATATGCTTTATCTGATAAACAATCAGGTGCAACAGGTTTTGACGATATCATTTTAGTCCACCAAAGCCTGCCTGATTGCTCTATGGATGATGTTTCTCTTCACTCTGAAGTAGGCGGACTTAAACTGAGTTCGCCTTTTTTTATCAACGCAATGACAGGTGGAGGCGGAGAGAAGACTTCCCAGATAAATGCAGCACTAGCCAGAACGGCAAGAGAAACAGGCATTGCTCTTTCTGTCGGTTCTCAAATGTCTGCAATTAAAGATAGAGATGAGCGTCATACGTATAGTGTCGTGCGCAAAGAAAATCCAAATGGCCTTATTTTTGGAAATATTGGCAGTGAAGCGACAGTTACACAGGCAATTGAAGCTGCTGAAATGATAGAGGCTGATGCGCTTCAAATTCATCTGAATGTCATTCAGGAGCTAGCAATGCCTGAGGGGGACAGGGATTTTAATGGCGCATTAGAAAGAATTTCCCGAATTTCAGAAGAACTTCATATCCCTGTGATTGTCAAAGAAACTGGTTTTGGAATAAGTAAAGAAGCAACTCAGAAACTCAATCAAACTTCTGTTGCGGTCATAGATGCAGGCGGCTATGGAGGAACTAATTTTTCCAGTATTGAAAATAACAGACAGACCAGGAAGAAGCTATTTTTCAACGAATGGGGTGTACCGACAGCAGCTTCAATCGTTGAAACAGCCAGTTCCACAAATAAAGATATAATCGCATCGGGAGGCATCCGTTCAAGTATGGATGTATTAAAAAGTTTAGTGCTTGGCGCTTCTGCAGCGGGTATTGCAGGATCTTTTCTGAAGATTTTGTCTGAACAGGGTGAAGCTGCTTTGATAGAAGAAATAAAATTTTATCAGGAAGACCTGGTCATGATGATGACAGCTTTGGGTTGTAGAAATGTACGATCTCTACATCATGCACCTGCAGTGATCACCGGAGATTTATACCACTGGCTCAGTGTACGCGGGCTTGAACCTGAAAGTTTGAGCAGAAGAATCTGATGTTGATTTTTACAAGTGTTCAACAGCAAAAGCTGATTTCCTTAAAAAGAAATCGGCTTTTGTTTGTACGGACAGTTATTGTGCATTAAATTAAATACTGATACAATGGTTCAGTCTGTATAGAACGAATAAATTGAAAGTGCACTTAAGTCAAGTGCGTAGAAGGGGTGAACGTCATGGCAAAAGCAAAGCCGGTCGTTGCGATAGTTGGTCGCCCAAATGTAGGGAAATCCACTATTTTTAACAGAGTTGTAGGAGAAAGGGTATCTATTGTGGAAGATACGCCTGGTGTAACAAGAGATCGCATTTACAGTTCAGCTGAATGGCTGAATCATGATTTTAATATTATTGATACTGGCGGAATTGATATTGGAGACGAGCCGTTTCTTGAACAGATCAGACAGCAGGCAGAAGTAGCAATAGATGAAGCTGATGTCATTATTTTTATGACTAATGGCCGTGAAGGTGTAACTTCTGCGGATGAACACGTGGCTAAAATATTATTTAAATCAAATAAACCGGTCGTTCTGGCCGTTAACAAAGTAGATAATCCCGAAATGAGAAATCAAATTTATGATTTCTATTCTCTTGGATTTGGTGAGCCTTTCCCTATTTCCGGTTCGCATGGTCTTGGGCTGGGTGATTTGCTCGATGCCGCAGCAGAGCACTTTGATAAACGTGAGATCGAGGATTATGGTGAAGAAGTGATTAAGTTTTCTTTGATTGGAAGACCTAACGTAGGGAAATCTTCCCTTGTTAATTCTTTACTTGGAGAAGAAAGAGTCATCGTAAGTGATGTTGCCGGAACGACAAGAGACGCTGTTGATACGCCTTATAAGTATGATGGACAGGAATATGTCATTATTGATACTGCGGGTATGCGTAAAAAAGGTAAAGTGTATGAATCAACAGAAAAGTATAGTGTACTGCGTGCGCTGCGTGCAATAGAACGTTCTGATGTAGTTCTCGTATTAATTGATGGCGAAGAAGGCATCATAGATCAGGACAAGAAAATTGCAGGATATGCTCATGAAGCAGGCAGAGCAGTTATTATTGTTGTGAATAAATGGGATGCAGTTGAAAAAGACGAAAAAACAATGGACAAGTTTGAAAAGTCGATCAGAGCACATTTCCAATTCCTTGACTATGCACCGGTTGTTTTCGTATCGGCGCTGACTAAGAAACGAATTCATACTTTACTGCCTGTTATCAATATGGCAAGTGAAAACCATTCAATGCGTGTTCAGTCCAGCATATTAAATGAAGTTGTAATGGATGCAGTGGCAATGAATCCAACGCCAACCGAGAACGGCAGAAGGCTGAAAATATTCTATGCCACTCAGGTAGCAGTCAAGCCTCCGACATTTGTTGTCTTTGTGAATGAGCCTGAACTGATGCATTTCTCTTACGAAAGATTTTTAGAAAACAGAATCAGAGAAGCGTTTGGTTTTGAAGGTACACCGATCAGATTAATTGCCAGAGCACGAAAATAATTAATTGTAAAGGAGCGGACTGTATTGACAAAGCTGAATATTGCAGTATTGGGAGCCGGCAGCTGGGGCACAGCATTGGCACTGGTATTAGCAGATAATCATCATGACGTAAAGCTCTGGACTCACAGAGAATCTCAGGCCGACCAGATTAATGAATCTCATTCAAATGAGAAATATCTGCCCGGTGTTACCCTGGCGGATGAAATAACAGCATTTTCAAATATCAGAGACGCTATTGATTCCACTGATATGATTGTTTTTGCCGTTCCTGCAAAAGCGACTCGTGAAGTTGCAGAACAGGTGAATCAGGTATCTGAAAATCCTGCTGTTATTGTGCACGTAAGCAAGGGGATTGAGCCCGACACCCATTTAAGAATATCTCAAATTCTTGAAGAAACCCTCACTCCCGAAGCGATGTCAGATCTGGTTGTATTATCAGGTCCCAGTCATGCTGAAGAAGTTGTTAAGCGACACCCGACAACTGTGACTGCAGCATCAGAAAACATTGAGGCTGCAAAAAAAGTGCAGGATGCGTTTATGAATCAGCACTTCAGGGTCTACACGAACTCAGATGTGATTGGCGTTGAGGTTGGAGGAGCACTGAAAAATATTATTGCGCTCGCAGCAGGCATTACAGACGGTTTAGGGTACGGTGATAATGCTAAAGCCGCCCTGATTACACGTGGTCTGGCAGAAATTGCACGATTGGGTGTAAAGTTAGGGGCAAAACCGTTAACTTTTTCAGGTTTAACTGGTGTTGGTGATTTAATCGTAACTTGTACCAGCATTCATTCAAGGAACTGGAGAGCAGGCAATATGCTTGGTAAAGGGCACAAGCTTGATGAAGTGCTCGAAAGCATGGGTATGGTAGTGGAAGGTGTGAGAACAACTAAGGCGGCCTATCAGCTCGCTAATAAGTACCACGTTACTATGCCGATCACCAGTGCGCTCTATCAGGTTCTGTTTGAAGGGGTACACCCAAAAGAAGCTGTTGATCAATTAATGACAAGGGTTAAAACGCATGAAATGGAAGACTTGGTGAACATTTTAGAAGATCAGGGAGAAAAAACCGGGGAGTAATCCCGGTTTTTTCTATTTGATCAGTTATTTGTAAACAGTGTGACAGGCAAGCAAAACCTTTGTTTTCAAAACTTGAACTTTTTCTGAAACTTATCACGGCCATCGATTGAATGTGGAAGAACTATGCTATAATATAACGGCACGTTTTGTGAAAGGGTGAGCTTAAATGGATGCATTAACTAAGATGTGGGTTTCTTTTGGTTCGATGGGATTTATGTTTTTAGCTATTATTATTATTTATATCAGCCGCTATAAAATTTCAAATAAAGTAATCAAATTTATTACTGCATTCGCAGCGTATATCTTTATGATACTTGCAGGATTAATCATGCTTTGGGTCGTTTTCAGCGGTCCTACAATGGAAGTTTGATTCGGAGGGGAAATTTATGAATAAACGTCTGGTTGTGATCATAGCAGCCATTTCAATATTTTTAACAGGGTGTATGTTTCCTTCTGAAGATAGAGCGGGGAATGAGATTGCGTATGAAGACCAGATTGAAAATGTTCAATCAGCTGTAGATCAGTATCAGGAGAACACGGGCGGGCTTCTGCCGATTAAAACGGTAGAAAATGACACGCCTGTATATCGAAAATATCAAATTGATTTTTCGATGTTGAAACCCAGATTCATGCCTGATCTGCCCGGTAATGCGTATGAAAATGGGGGAGTCTTTCAATATACACTTTTAAATGTCGAAGAAGATCCTACAGTATACGTTTTTGATCTCAGAGTAGCAGAAACGATCAGGTCGCTGCAAATCAGAATACAGGCTAACAGAGGTATTCCGTTTAAGGAGCAGATTGGGGATAATATGTACACCGTTGACTTTTCTAAGCTCGGCTATGAAGAAGATCCTGCAATAAAAAGTCCTTATACCGGAAACGAGCTCCCGCTTGTAGCAAGGGGAGATGGAACAATTTATGTTGATTACATCACAGATTTATATCAGTTGACTCAGGATAGAGACATGTCATCTTTACAGAATGAAGAAGACTTGCGGCCGATATTATTTGAAGATTCAAGTGTAGTCCCTGCTTACAGTGTTCCATATTATGTTGGGGACGACGGGGAAATTAAATACGGTAAAGAAGATGCTGGTTCTTAAAATGAAACAGTTTTTTTGTTCTTTTTGCAGCATGTCCTCATAGACTATTAGTGCGTGATGCTGAAATAGGGGGGCTTGCAGATGGAAAAACAAAACGTATTTGAACATATTGCTGAAAGAACTGGAGGAGATATTTATATTGGTGTAGTTGGTCCTGTCAGAACGGGGAAGTCCACTTTTATCAAAAAAATGATGGAACTTGCTGTTATCCCTCATATGAAAAACGCTGCAGAAAGAGAACGGGCACAGGATGAATTGCCTCAAAGTGCAGCAGGACGAACGATCATGACAACCGAACCAAAGTTTATTCCTAACCAGGCTGTAAAAATTACTGTTTCTGATGGGCTGGAAGTTAACGTGAGAATGGTTGATTGTGTTGGTTACACAATACCAGGTGCTAAAGGGCATGAAGACGAATATGGTCCCAGAATGGTCCATACACCCTGGTATGAAGAGCCAATTCCTTTTGATGAAGCGGCGGAAGCAGGTACAAGAAAGGTCATTCAGGATCACTCGACAATTGGTGTAATGATTTCCACGGATGGGACAATTGGTGAGATTCCGAGAGAAAGCTATGAAGAAACAGAAGAAAAAATTATTGCAGAGTTAAAAGAAGTGGGGAAACCATTCATCATGGTACTTAACAGTGCCAGACCACATCAGGAACAAACAGAGAATTTGAGAAAAGAGCTTCAGCTGAAATACGATATACCGGTCATCGCAATGAGTGTGGAAAGTATGAGAGAAGCGGATGTAATGATGGTTCTCAGAGAAGCGTTGTATGAATTTCCGGTATTGGAAGTGAATGTTCAGCTTCCGGGGTGGGTGATGGTCCTGGATCAGGAACACTGGCTGAGATCTCACTTTGAAACAGCAATCGGCGATGTTATACATGATATCAGAAGAATCAGAGATGTAGACAGAGTGGTTAGACAATTTGAAGAATTTGATCATGTAGACACTGCCCAATTATCAGGCATGGATATGGGTGGTGGAATTGCCAATATAGATTTACATGCTTCGGAGGATTTATACGACCAGGTGATAGAAGAGCTAATTGGAGAGCGTGTAACCGGTAAAGATCACTTTTTATCTTTAATTAAAGATTATACTGCAGCAAAAAAGGAGTATGATCAATTTTCCGAAGCGTTAAAAATGGTGCGACAAACAGGATATGGTATCGCGGCACCGGTGCTGTCAGATATGAGTCTTGATGAACCTGAAATCATTCGTCAGGGAGCCAGGTATGGCGTCAGGCTAAAAGCTGTAGCACCGTCAATACACATGATTAAAGTGGATGTTGAATCCGAATTTTCGCCTATAATAGGAACTGAAAAACAGAGTGAAGAACTTGTGCATTATTTGATGCAGGATTTTGAAGATGATCCGTTATCGATTTGGAGTTCAGATATATTCGGCAGAAGCTTAAGTTCTATTGTAAGAGAGGGGATTCAGGCTAAGCTCGCGATTATGCCAGAAAATGCTCGTTATAAGCTTAAGGAAACCTTGGAAAGAGTAATTAATGAGGGTTCTGGCGGGATGATTGCTATCATCCTTTAAGCTGAAAAACTAATACATCGATCATCTGCAGCCCGGTTTTAGGGCTGTTCTTTTGTTTATTTAAATATTATTCATGTTTGCTGCAGCGGTTATATTAAACAAATTTTTCTAATAAGTAGCGCTTCATGAACTTAAGTGTTATGATGCACTTCTGATATAGTGCAGCTTTCCTTATGATCATCTTTATTCTTTAAAAGTTGAAATAAATACAAAAACCTTGAAATCAGAGTGATTTCAAGTGTTAAAAAGGTTTATTTACCTTAAAAGAGGAGATAATAAGAAGAGATTGCCAAAAATTATCGTATTATTCTTGCTAATGTATTTTTAATATGATAATCTTTTAACAGAATTGATCTAAAACATTGATTCTATGGGCTTTTTAGCGATTATTTTAAAATCGTGAAAATGCTTTTCAATGTTCACTAAGTAACAGAGACTTGCCCATAACTTTTTTGGGAGGAGGTGAATGACGTGAACAAGACTGAACTAATTAATGCAGTTGCTGAATCTGCTGAACTTTCTAAGAAAGATGCAACTAAAGCAGTTGATGCAGTATTCGATACAGTACAAGACGCACTTGCTAAAGGTGATAAGGTACAACTGATTGGTTTTGGTAACTTTGAAGTACGCGAACGTGCAGCCCGTAAAGGCCGTAACCCGCAAACTGGTGAAGAAATCGAAATCTCAGCAAGCAAAGTGCCTGCTTTTAAACCAGGTAAAGCGCTAAAAGATGCTGTTAAATAATACATATCTTTAGCGTAAAAAACCGCACAATTTTGTGCGGTTTTTTATATGATCAATGCCTGGCGCACATTTACTGAGCAGTTGCCTTTGCGCCTCTCAAAGCCGTTGTGCTAATATGAAGTGAAATAAATGCAGCGTGGGAGGATTCAATAATGGATCATACAACTGAACAGTTAACAACTTTGACTGAAAATAATACTGGCCGGGTTGACCGGGAAAAAATAGAAACAGCAATTACAATGCTGTTAGAAGCAGTAGGTGAGGATCCTTCAAGAGAAGGTTTACTCGATACACCTAAACGTGTGGCGAAAATGTATGAAGAAATGTTCTCCGGACTCCATAGTGATCCTAAAGAGTATTTCAAAACCGTTTTTAATGAAGATCATGAAGAACTGGTGTTTGTAAAAGATATACCTTTTCATTCAATGTGTGAGCATCACCTTGTTCCTTTTTACGGCAAAGCACATGTTGCTTACCTGCCTAAAGATGGTAAGGTTACAGGGCTTAGCAAGCTTGCCAGAGCTGTTGAAACTACAGCAAGAAGACCTCAGCTTCAGGAAAGAATTACTTCTACAGTTGCCGATGCAATAATGGACATGCTCTCTCCACACGGAGCTTATGTGATTGTAGAGGCAGAACACATGTGTATGACGATGAGAGGCATTAAAAAGCCAGGTGCCAAAACAGTAACAACTGCAGCACGGGGAGTTTATGAAACTGATCATGTTTTAAGAAATGAAGTCATGACATTGTTGAAAATGGATTAATAAAGGAGTGTAACACATTGAGTGACCAAGGAAATTTCATTACAATAAAAGCGCTTGAAGATGGTGTGAATGTCATCGGGTTGACCAGAGGAACAGATACAAAGTTTCACCATTCGGAAAAACTCGATAAAGGTGAAGTGATGATCGCGCAGTTCACTGAGCACACTTCTGCTGTTAAAGTGAGAGGCAAAGCGTCTATCCTAACAGCTCATGGCGAAGTATTGAGCGATGAAAAAATAAAAAAATAATTTAAATCGTTGAAGCCGGCGAGTGCTGGCTTCTTTTGTCTTAGCAACGCGTTCGATTCTTATGCTATAATAATAAGGGTTTAACGATTTCACTGGTATTGATCCGGGAACTTAAATTTGGGTGTAAATGATCGTTCAGGAAATGATGATCTTTTTTTTCACTACATAATGTTATGATACTATTATTCGCTTTTTCTACATCAAATGTATTACATATGAACTAAAGAAACGGGGAGAAAACGATGAACTTTAAACAATCTGAACGCTGGATGAATGAAACAGTCCAGCATATATTAGACCAAATTCATCACCCGTATCTTCATGCAGCGATCGGGCAGCCGGAAATTGATATGGATAGACTGTCATTGCTTTTACTCCCCTTTTATCTGAAAAATAAATATACAGAACTGGATCAATCATACGTATCAACTGCTATTTTAATTCAACAAGCACTTGATACACATGAAAAGGTATCGTCAAACAGTGAATCTCACCGTATAAAACAACTGACTGTTCTTGCAGGAGATTATTATAGCGGTCTGTACTATAAAATCTTATCTGAGATTCCTGATATTGAGCTGATCAGAAAAATCGCTCATTCAATTGAGGAAATTAATGAACACAAAATTGAAATATCTTCTGCGCATTCATTATCCGAAAATGAATTTTTACGAAGTCTCACTAAGATAGAATCCTCAATTATTGCAAGTCTATTTAAGCATTTGGGATTCGAAGAAATGGTGCCGCTTGCAGAAAAGCTGTTGTTAATCCAGCGATTAAAGCAGGAAGAAGTTATGTTTTCAGATGGGAAATATTCAAGTCTGTTTGATTTTTTCAAACACGGAAAAAACCACATTAAATCTTCAGATTATCTTATAACATATAAAGTTTTACTGAAACAGATTTCGGGTGATATTGAATACCTGGTACAGGACCTTAAACTGCCATCATCAGTTAAAAACCTGCCCATTTTCAGTTCTTTTTATGAGAAATCGATCATTTATGCAGAGGAAGGGTAATTATGCAAACGGAAAAAGAGCAGAAAGTGCACGGTGTATTTGAAAAAATACATGGGCGCTATGACAAAATGAATTCAATTATCAGTTTCCAGCAGCATGTCCGCTGGAGAAAATATACGATGACAAAAATGCAGGTTGAACCTGGATCAAGAGCACTCGATGTTTGCTGTGGGACTGCAGACTGGACAATTGCACTAGCGGAAGCTACAGGTGCTGAAGGAGAAGTAATTGGGCTGGACTTCAGTAAAAATATGTTGAAAACAGGTCATGAAAAGGTAAAGAGCTACCCTCAGATCTCTTTAATACATGGAAATGCAATGGCATTACCCTACGAAGATAACTCGTTTGATTATGTCACGATCGGCTTCGGACTGAGGAATGTCCCTGATTATTTACAAGTATTAAAAGAAATGAACAGAGTTCTAAAACCTGGAGGGATGGCTGTTTGTCTTGAAACCTCCCAACCTACACTTCCCGGATTCAGACAACTTTACTATGCGTATTTTAAATATGTCATGCCGGTATTCGGAAAGCTTCTGGCCAAAAGTTATAACGAATATTCATGGCTGCAGGAATCAGCTAAAGATTTTCCTGGCGCAAAAAAATTAGCAGAACTATTTGAACATGCAGGGTTCACAAGTGTAGAATTCAAACCATTCAGCGGTGGCGCAGCTGCAATGCATATAGGTTATAAAAAAGCTCAAAATGTAAATTAGGTGGAACCATAATGAAATTAACCATGCTCTATTCGTTTTTGAAAACGGATATAGAAGAAATAGAAAAGGAATTAAGCCAGGCGATTCATTCTGATACGATACTGTTAAAAGATGCATCGCTTCACTTGCTTCAGGCCGGAGGAAAGAGAATCCGACCTGTTTTTGTACTGCTCTCTGCAAAGACTGGTCAATACGATATTCACCGCGTTAAAAATGCCGCTGTGGCACTTGAACTTATTCATATGGCTTCCTTAGTGCATGATGATGTGATTGACAATGCAGATATGCGAAGAGGAAGAACGACTATTCAGGCTGAGTGGAGTAATCAGGTCGCGATGTATACTGGGGACTATATGTTTGCGAGAGCATTAAATTACATGACAGTGATTCAGGATTCTACTGCCCATAGAATTTTATCAGACGCTATCGTGGAGCTATGTATTGGAGAAATTGCACAGATACAGGATAAATACAGATTTAATCAGAGTGTAAAAGATTATTTCCGCCGTATTAAAAGAAAGACCGCATTACTCATTGCTGTCAGTTGTCAGCTCGGTGCAGTAGCGGGGGAAGCAACACCTGATATTCAAAAGAAACTTTACCGTTTCGGTTATTATGTAGGAATGGCCTATCAAATAACTGATGATATACTCGATTTCACCAGCACTGAAAAAGAGCTTGGAAAACCTGCCGGAGGAGATCTTTTGCAGGGGAATATAACACTCCCGGTATTTTACGCGATGGAAAACCCTGAGTTAAGTTCGAAGATTAAAAAAGTTCATGAAGATATGTCTGATGAAGACATGCAGCATATTATCGGTGAAATACTAAAAACCGATGCGATTAAACGCTCATCAGCAATCAGTCAGCGTTATCTGGTTAAAGCACTGGAACAACTCGATGCTCTTCCTATGTCAAAAGCTAAAAAGTCCCTTAGAGACATTGCTCTTTTTATTGGTAAAAGAAAATATTAATATAGAATGAAAACGTTGCCAAAAGATGAAATGAGTGATAATCTTTTAAAGGGTCTTCTAAAGACCGACATACATAGTTGGGGGAATATGAGATGGAAAAAACTTTTTTAATGGTCAAACCAGACGGTGTACAAAGAGGGTTAATCGGTGAAGTGATCAGCCGATTTGAAAGAAAAGGTTTTAAATTATCAGCAGCTAAGCTAATGGTAATTTCTGATGATCTTGCAAAAAAACATTACGGAGAACATGCCGATAAGCCTTTCTTCGGAGAACTTGTAGATTTCATCACTTCAGGTCCAGTTTTTGCAATGATCTGGGAAGGCGAGGACGTTGTAAAAACTGCCCGCCATATGATGGGTGCTACAAAGCCTAGTGAAGCTGATCTTGGGACAATCCGAGGCGACTACGGCTTAACGGTTGGAAAAAACATGATTCACGGTTCTGACTCTCTTGAGAGTGCTGAGCGTGAAATGAATCTTTTCTTTGGGGACAATGCAGCCCTTGAGTATAAAAAATCTGTAGATGAATGGGTATATTAATTTTTGAAAAGCACCTGAGCAGGTGCTTTTTTTTATAGCATTATTTATGATGTTTTTATATAGTAGCTTATAATAGCTTTAATTGAATGAGGTGTACATATGTCAAATGATTATGCAGGTTTTGTAACTTATATCAAAGATAAAACAGGAATTGATCTGTCACTTTATAAAGAGGCACAAATGAAGAGACGCCTGACTTCTCTTTATGAGAAAAAAGGATTTATCTCATTTAAAGATTATTCAACAGCACTATCTTCCAAACATGATCTGATGGATGAGTTTCTGGATAGAATGACTATTAATGTTTCGGAGTTTTACAGAAATCAAAAAAGATGGGAAGTCTTAGAGAAGAAAGTTCTCCCGGACCTGCTGAAGAATCATTCGCAATTGAAAGTGTGGAGTGCAGCATGCTCTACAGGAGAAGAACCGTATACCCTGGCAATGGTCTTGAACAAGATGCAAAAAGGCAGCCCTGTGAAAGTACAAGCAACAGATCTAGACCGGCTTGCGATTGAAAAAGCGAAAATTGGTTTGTATGCTGAAAGAGCTTTGGCTGAAGTACCCAATGAAATAAAAAAAGAGCATTTTACTCAGCAGGGATCATTTTATAAGGTTTCAGATCAAATTAAAAAAAACGTTACATTTAAACAGCAGAATTTGCTGAATGATCGTTTTGATTCAGATTATGATTTAATCGTTTGCCGTAACGTCATGATTTACTTTACTGAGGAAGCTAAGGATGAGCTTTACCATAAATTCAGTAAAGCATTAAAGCGCGGTGGGGTGTTGTTTGTAGGCAGTACGGAACAGATTTTTAATCCGGGGAAATATGGTTTTGAATCAATCGAAACTTTTTTTTACCGGAAAATTTAAATTTGCCGGATAATTTCACTACATACGTTTTAAAAAATATGTTAGACTGTACAAATATTACTTTAGCGAGTTGAAGGGGGAAAGCGTTATGATGAGATATTTAACAGCAGGTGAATCCCACGGGCCACAGCTGACAACAATTATTGAAGGTCTTCCTGCCGGATTAGAAATTAAAGCTGATGATATTGACGAACACTTAGCCAGAAGACAAAAAGGTTATGGACGAGGAAGAAGAATGCAGATAGAAACTGACAGAGCACAGATTTTGAGTGGGGTAAGACACGGCAAAACGCTGGGTTCACCTATTGCACTGGTAGTTGAAAATAAAGATTGGACACATTGGACAAAAATTATGGGTGCAGAGCCGCTGACCGATGAAGAGGAAAAAGAAGTAAGAAGGAAAATTACACGTCCAAGACCGGGTCATGCAGATCTGAATGGCGGTATGAAATACGGTCACAGAGACATGAGAAATGTTCTTGAAAGATCTTCTGCAAGAGAAACGACTGTTCGGGTTGCTGCAGGGGCACTTGCACAAAAAATCCTTAAAGACCTGGGCATTAATATTGCCTGTCATGTCAGAGAAATCGGCGGCGTAATTGCTGAAGAATTCAAGGAATTGACAGCTGCTGAGATACGTGACAAATCTGAACAGAGTGAAGTCAGATGCGTGGATCCTGATGCATCGGAAAAGATGAAAGATGCAATTGATGCCGCTAAGAAAAACGGTGATTCGATCGGTGGAGTCGTCGAAGTCGTGATTGAAAATGTACCTGCCGGATTAGGGAGCTATGTACACTACGATAAGAAGCTGGATGCAAAGATTGCAGCTGCGATCATGAGTATCAATGCATTTAAAGGCGTGGAATTTGGATTAGGATTTGAAATGGCAAGACTCCCCGGCAGCAAAGTTCATGATGAAATTGCATGGTCTGAGGAGAGAGGGTACTATAGAAAGTCGAATCGTCTAGGTGGATTTGAAGGGGGCATGACTACAGGTATGCCAATTGTTGTAAAAGGTGTAATGAAACCAATTCCAACACTTTATAAACCGCTTGAAAGTGTTGATATTGATTCCAAAGAGCCTTTTAGTGCAAGCATCGAGCGTTCAGACAGCTGTGCAGTGCCTGCAGCTGCTGTAGTTGCGGAAGCTGTAGTAGCATGGGAAATCGCAGCCGCAATCTGTGAGAAGTTTGACAGCGACCGTTTTGACCAGTTAAAAAATGCTGTTGAAGAACATAGAGCTTACACGAAGGAATATTAATATGGAGCAGCTGACAATCCGAACAGGTACAGAATATCCTGTGTTCATTGGAGAAGATGTTCTTAAAGAAACTGGTCGAGTGATTGAAGCGATGCAACCGGCAGTCACATCAATTTTACTGTTGGTGGATTCGAATGTTTATGAATTACACAAAACGAACATTCATGACCATATCAGTTTTGATGCTTTGTTTATTTTACCCGCTGGAGAAAAAGCAAAGTCTTTTAGCGTGTATGAAGAAGCCATTGGTGCTGCCCTGGAGGCGGGTCTGGACCGGCACTCACTGATTATCGCATGTGGCGGGGGAGCGACCGGAGACCTTGCAGGCTTTACGGCGGCAACATATATGCGCGGTATAAGGTACATTCAGGTGCCTACAACAATTCTTGCTCACGATAGTGCTGTAGGGGGTAAAACGGCCATTAACCATCCCCTGGGTAAAAATATGACTGGCTGCTTCCATCAGCCTTCAGCTGTTCTTTATGACAGTATGTTTCTCAAAACACTGCCATTAAGAGAAATCAGATCAGGCTTTGCAGAGGTCATTAAACATGCATTAATTGCAGACAAAGAATTTTTAAAAGAGATCATGGAAGAAGTAAAAGATCTGGGTTCATTGAATGATGATTTTCTCCAATATGCATTAAAAAGAGGTATACAAATAAAAGGAGAGATCGTGCAGAAAGATGAACGTGAACAAAATATCCGTGCTTATTTAAATTTTGGACATACATATGGTCACGCAGTTGAAGCGTGGTCCGGTTTTGGAAAAAAACTGCACGGGGAATGTGTCATGATCGGGATGATCTATGCATTGCACCTGAGCAACAAAAAAACCGGCTTAAATATGTCTATGTCAGATTTTATAAGCTGGGTTCATTCACTTGGTTATGACATCCACACTGATGCTCCTTTTGCAGATCTGCTTGCACTCATGAAAAAAGATAAAAAGAACTTAAATAGAGAAATCCGGTTTGTCTTATTAGAGTCAATTGGAAATCCGGTTATTATGAATGCTGCACCAGATGAATTAAACAATATTCACGATACATTAAAGCGAGAGGGGGAAATATTGTGATCCGCGGTATTAGAGGAGCTACAACAACCGAAAATGACCAGGAAGAAAATGTTATCCATGCTACATTAACACTGATTGAAGACATGATTAATAAAAATAACATCGAACCTGAAGAAACTGCTTCAGTTTTTATTTCTACTACTGATGATTTAAAATCCGTATTTCCTGCAAAAGCTTTAAGAAAAATCGCAGGGTGGGAATACGTGCCTGTTATGTGTATGCAGGAAATCCCTGTGGTAGATGCGCTGCCGCAATGCATAAGGGTAATGGTTCATGTGAATACGGAGAAGAAGCAGAAAGAGATTCAGCACATATACCACCAGGAGGCTGTAAAACTGCGTCCTGACCTTATGGAAGCGCTCAGAAAGGTGGATAATTAATGTATATTAAAGATCAAGTGAAAAAACTCACTCCTTACAAGCCCGGAAAAACAGTTGATGAAGTAAAAAAAGAACTGGGTCTTAGCGAAATCATTAAGCTGGCTTCAAATGAAAATCCATACGGCTGCTCAAAACGGGTTGGTGACGAACTTAAAAATTTGTCTGATTATGCAATTTATCCGGATGGGGGCGGCTCTGTATTAAGAAATTCTCTGACTGACTTGTACCAGCTTGCACCTGAACAATTTATTTTGGGTAATGGATCAGATGAAGTGATTCAGATGATCTCAAGAGCAATGTTAGACTCCTCGAAGAACACTGTTATGGCTACTCCAACTTTTCCACAGTACAAGCATAATGCAGTCATTGAAGGCGCTGAAGTAATTGAAGTGCCTTTAGTAGAAGGGCACCACGATCTTGACGCCATGGCACGCGCAGTGAACAAAGATACTGCTGTTGTATGGGTTTGCAGTCCAAATAACCCAACAGGTGTCAGTATCAGCGAGAAAGATTTAAAAGGTTTTCTTGATCAAATACCGGACAGTGTGCTCGTCGTGCTCGATGAAGCTTACTATGAGTATGTAACTGCTGAGGATTATTACGATTCATTAAAGCTGATTGAATCATATTCAAACCTGATCGTAACAAGAACTTTTTCTAAAGCATATGGTCTTGCGGGCTTCAGAGTGGGTTATGGTATCGCACAGCCTGAATTAATTCAATCTCTGGAACCGGTACGTGAACCGTTTAATACAAATTCTCTTGCGCAGCGTGCAGCTGCAGCGGCGTTAAAAGATCAAAGCTTTATTCTTTACTGCAAAGAACAAAATAGAATAGGAATAGAAAAATTTGAAAGGTTTTGTAAAGAGTATGGCCTGAATTTTTTTCCTTCACAAGGCAACTTTATTCTTGTGCATTTTAACCAGGATGCAGATGAATTATTTGAAGCATTGATGAAAAAAGGGATCATTACCAGAAGTGGACAGGCTTTGGGGTATCCAAAGAGCTTGAGAATTACAATAGGTACTGATGAACAGGTGGATAAAACGTTAAAAGCAATTAGTGAGATCATTTCGCATTAAAGGTTGTGAAGGTATGAAAGGAAATGTATTCATTATAGGTCTTGGGCTAATTGGCGGATCAATTGGGTTGTCTATTATAAAAGAACATCCAGACGCAACAGTGACAGGGTTTGATCTGAAAGAAGAAGAGGTCAGGCTCGCAAAAGCACTAAGCGCAATAAACAAGACATCTGTGTCTTTAAAGAATGATGCAGAAGAGGCTGATTTAATCATCATTTGCACGCCTGTCAATGAAACAGAGAATCTGATGAAAACACTGGCAGGATTTAATCTGAAGTCAAGTGTCATTATCACTGACGTTGGGAGTACAAAGAAAAATATAATGGAAGCCAGCTCAGTTTTAACAAATAAAGGATATACTTTTATAGGCGGACACCCGATGGCTGGTTCACATAAGAGCGGCGTATCAGCGGCGAAGGCTTTTCTGTTTGAAAATGCATTTTATCTGCTTACCCCCGGTGATCATACTGAAAAAGAAGCGGTTGATCTGCTTAAAACATGGCTTAATGGAAGTAAGGCGAAGTTTCTTGAAGTGAAACCGGAAGAGCATGATCATATTACTGGAACGGTCAGTCATTTTCCACATATTATTGCTTCGTCTCTGGTTCATCAGGTGAAAAATAACTATCAAAAACAACCGTTAATTTCAAGTCTCGCAGCAGGGGGTTTTAGAGACATATCCAGAATTGCATCTTCTAATCCGTCTATGTGGAGAGATATCACGATTCATAATATCGATATGCTGAAAGACCTTCTTACTGAATGGCAGCAGGAAATGAATCATGTAGTCGAAATGCTTGATAAGAATAACGCACAGGATATTTATCGCTATTTTGAGGAAGCAAAGACATTCAGAGATTCCATGCCGATACTTCAAAAAGGTGCAATCCCATCCTTTTATGATTTATTTGTAGATGTACCTGACTATCCTGGGGTTATTTCTGAAATAACGGGGCTTTTAGCTAAAGAAGAAATCAGCATTGTGAATTTGCGAATCATGGAAACAAGAGAAGATATATACGGCGTTCTGACAATTAGTTTTCAAACTGAAGAGGATCGGAAACGTGGAGCTGACTGTATTTCTTCAGTAACAGATTTTGAAGTGTTTACTGTTTAATTCAATTTGCGAGGAGTTTTTACTATGAAGAATCTTCAATTTGAAAGCCCCTCTTTAAAGGGTGAAATAAACGTTCCGGGTGATAAGTCTATATCTCACAGGTCAATCATGTTTGGTGCGATCTCACATGGTGAAACAAGAGTGACGGGATTTTTAAAGGGAGACGACTGCCTTAGTACAATTGACTGCTTTCGAAAAATGGGTGTTCAGATTATTGAAAAAGAAGATGAGATTCTAATTGAAGGAAAAGGTTTTGAGGGGCTGCAGGAACCTTCAGAAGTTCTCTATACAGGTAACTCCGGAACGACAACAAGACTGCTTCTTGGCATCCTGGCAGGACAGCCCTTTCATTCTGTGATTACTGGTGATGAGTCGATTGCTAAACGTCCGATGAACAGAGTCACTGCCCCGTTAAAACAAATGGGTGCTGTAATCGATGGAAGAGAGGATGGTAACCTGACTCCAATATCGATAAGAGGCGGTAAGCTCAAATCCTTTCATTATAAGCTGCCTGTGGCCAGTGCGCAGTTAAAATCAGCATTAATCCTTGCAGGTTTGCAATCAGACGAGGAAACAGTCATTGTTGAGCCTGAAAAGACCCGTGATCACACTGAAAAAATGATCAGGCACTTCGGGGGGAGTATTCAAAGAGATGGACAAAAGATAATCGTCAATGGCAATCAGCCATTTACCGCAAAAGATGTTCATGTACCCGGGGATATTTCGTCAGCTGCATTTTTTCTGACAGCTGCTGCGATCACAAAAAATAGCAGCCTGCTTCTAAAAGGTGTCGGATTAAATGAAACAAGAACCGGTATTCTTGATGTTTTGAAAAAGATGGAAGCTGATTTTGAAGTGACACAGACCAATGCGGATGAAGAACCTGAAGGGCAGATTAAAATCAATAGCAGCATCCTTAAAAGCTGTGAAATCGGCGGAGAATTAATTCCGCGGCTGATTGATGAAATACCAATTATTGCACTGCTTGCTACACAGGCAAACGGACAAACAGTCATCAAAGATGCAGAAGAACTGAAAGTGAAAGAAACAAATCGTATAGATGCTGTAGTAGAAGAATTAAAGAAGTTTGGTGCAGACATACATGCAACAGAAGACGGAATGATCATTAATGGACCGACTTTACTGCATGGTGCAGAAGCTGACTCCAGGGGCGATCACCGGATCGGCATGATGCTTGCAGTAGCAGCCCTCATATCAAAAGGGCAAGTGAAAATTAACAATCCTGAATGTATAAGTGTTTCATATCCTTCATTTTTTAATGATCTTGATGCAGTCATACATCAAAATAATGTTTAAAAAGAAGCTGAGACAAAAAATCTCTTTTTTTAAGTTAAACAATATTTTTATTAAAATTTAAGTGCAGCGGAGCGTAAGGCGGTGACTCCAGCGCGAAGAGACGGACAGGTGAGACCCCGCAGACGCGAAGCGTTGAGGAGGTCAAATGGGGCCACAAAACGGCCCACGCGCGGAAAGCGTCCAGCCTGAAGCGCAGCGAAACGAGTAAGAGGATGAGACAGCTTTTTGTTCCATCCTCTTTTTAAATTGGGAAAAAGGGATTTGAAAAGATTTATCGAATAGTTCATTTATAAGAGGTTATATTTGAATCTGACCTCCAGTTCTCTTATTCTTTTATGAGGAATAAACGTAAACGAAAAGAGGGTTTTACATGAATCGGATACAAGAGATGATTGAACATCTTCATGCAGGAAATCTCGAAGATGCAATGAAAATATATGCCGAATTAAAAAGAACAGGTACAGATGATGAAAAATATGAGGCTGCTGAGGCTTTGTACAGTTTGGGATTCCAGGAAAAAAGTATTGAACTGTATGAAGATTTAATTGAGCTTTATCCTGAAGAAACCGAGTTGGTTATGCTGAAAGCAGAAGCTCATGCAGAACTGGATCAAATTGAAGAATCGATGGTGTTGCTTGAAGAAATAAATGAATCAAGCGAATTTTACTCGCGTGCCATGCTGTTATCTGCAGATCTTTATCAGATGCAGGGTTTACATGAGGTCAGTGAGCGAAAACTTCTTCAGGCTTATGAAGCTGAGAAAAACGAAGAGATTATCCAATTTGCGCTTGCGGAGTTTTATATTCAACAGGGCAGATTTCTTGAAGCAATCAGATTTTATAAAATGCTCTCTTCGGAGGAAATAGCTGGTGTACTGATCTGTAAGCGGCTGGGAGAATGCTACAGTGCCGGTGGTTCGTTCGAAGATGCACTTCCTTATTATGAAGAATCACTGGAGCATGAAAGAGATGCTGAAACACTTTTCCAGTATGGATTTACAGCTTCTCAGGCAGGTCATCATAGCACAGCCTCAGAAGTGTTCGAAGAGCTGATTGAAGTTGACGCTGAATATCATTCAGCATATCAGCTTCTTGCAAAATCTTATGAACATGAAGAACAAATTGATAAAGCACTTGAAGCAGCAGAAAAAGGTTTGAAAAGTGATCCGTTTAATAAAGAACTGTTTCTGACTGCAGGTAAATTAGCATTAAAATCAGGTAATGAACAAAAAGCTGAAGAATATTTAAGACAAGCAGTTGCGATCGACCCGGACTATCTTGAAGCGGCTCTGGTATTAAATAAAATCCTGTTAAGACAGGAAAAACCTGACGACTGTCTTGATGTCATCAGTACTGTCAGAGAGTCTGGAGAAGATGATCCTCAATTTTTGTGGGATGCAGCCAGAGCCTTTGAAATGAGAGAAGACTTTTCTCAAGCATTCGAAGAATATAAAAAAGCTTATGTGGTATATAATGATCATAGTGATTTTCTCGAAGATTACGGAAAATTTCTTGTTGAAGAAGGCAGACAAAAAGAAGCGCTTGAAATCTACCTTAAGCTGACTCAAAAAGATCCTACGAATGAAGTGTGGCAAATGAATGTTGAACACTTAAGACATGATTGAAGGAGGGATTGGCTTGGCCCCATCCATTTCAGCAGATGAAAAAAAAGACTTTATCAAATGGTTTTTACAGAATTATCAATTAAAAAAACGTGAATCAGTCTGGATTATGAATTATTTGCTGAGCCATGACCAATTAATAGAGAATCTGCACTTTGTAGAAGATGCACGGTACTGTCCGAGAGGAATCGTGATGTCTGCATCATGTACTGATGAAGTGCCATTCAGGTTTTACAAAGGCCATGTGATGACAACAGATGCTGAGAAATCTTTTCATGATATCCGTTTGCATCGGGATGAGGATTTATATGTTCAGCTGAATTTTGATTCATCATATTCTTCTTATCAATATGCAGCAGTATTGGAAGAGAATCCTTTTACGCCTAAAGAGATTCACCTGACTGAAAGAGAAAAAGAAATGGCAGAGCAATTTCTCTCGGACAGTATTGCTGAAAACCAGCGATCCCAGCTGATGAAAAAAATTGATGAAGCGCTAGATCATCAGGATAAAGATCAATTCCGACAGCTGACAGAAATGCTAAAAAGCCTTTCCTGAAAATATAGACAGCTTCTGCTGTCTATATTTTTTATGCTACAATTTATTAGCAATTATATAAAAAGGAGTGAATTGTGTGATTTGGAATACTAAAGATATTACTTTGTTCTTTCAGGAACAAAAATATATAGATACAGCAGTGGTGCCTCTCCTTCCTGTAAGTTTTGGGGATCAGGCTAAACAGGAAGCTGATCAGGCGGAATTTATTCCTTTGGTAACAGCACTACTTGAAAAGCAATTCAAAGGCCGCATGATGCTTTTACCGCCATTTACTTACTTCTCGAATGAAAGCACTGACCTGAAACTGCAGCGGATGAAACAATGGTCGGAAACGTTGAAGGAAAAAGGTTTCGAGCATGTTTTTCTCATTACATCAGACCCTTTTTGGAGAGAAGTCGAAAAAGAAATAAGTGCGGATTTAATTTGGCTGCCGTCTATCCCGATGGAACATATGGACGGGAAATACAAACAAAAAATCATAGAGGATCAAGTAAGCCAGCTCTTGAAAATTGTAGTCGGAAAATGGCAAACGAACTAACGTTCAAAAAAACTTCACATACTTGAAATGAAAAGGTTTAACGGATTATTGACCTTGATAATATATTGATATATCATGAATATGTCCTAGTTATATATTTGTGCGAAAAATGTCCGAAGGACTGACCTGATGGAAGAGGGGGGAAATAAATGAGTAATCAGCGTGTTTCACGTCGTCAATTTTTAAACTATACATTAACTGGTGTAGGCGGTTTCATGGCGGCAGGAATGCTCATGCCTATGGTGCGTTTTGCAATTGATCCTGTTCTAACTGCTGAAGCTGGAGGGGATTATATCTCAACTGGTACTTCAATTGATGAATTGAGTGATGTTCCAACTCGCGTAGATTTTTCTTACGAACAGAAAGACGCATGGTATACGTCTGAAGTAACTCAGACTGCATGGGTTTATCTGGATGAAAACCAGGAAGTTGTTGCACTTAATCCAACGTGTAAGCACTTAGGCTGCACGGTAAACTGGGAAGGAAGAGAAAGTGATCCTAACAGATTCTTCTGTCCTTGCCATAACGGTTTGTATGAAAAATCCGGTAAAAATGTACCGGGAACGCCACCGACTGCTCCTCTTGACATGTTCGAGACTAGAGTATCTGACGATGGCATTTTGCAGCTTGGACAAGTTGTTCCAAACACAATTGCATAGTAAAGGAGGCGTAATGGGTGCTAAATAAGATTTATGATTGGGTAGATGAGCGGTTAGATATCACCCCAATGTGGCGTGACATTGCTGATCATGAAGTTCCTGAGCACGTTAACCCTGCTCACCACTTCTCAGCTTTCGTTTACTGCTTCGGCGGATTGACATTTTTCGTAACCGTTATACAAATCTTATCCGGAATGTTTTTGACCATGTATTATGTACCGGATATTGAAAATGCATGGCGTTCTGTTTATTACCTACAAAATGAAGTAGCCTTCGGCGTAATTGTTCGGGGGATGCACCACTGGGGAGCCAGTCTTGTAATTGTCATGATGTTTCTTCATACTTTACGGGTATTCTTCACAGGTTCCTACAAAAAACCGCGTGAACTTAACTGGGTTGTAGGCGTACTTATTTTCTTCGTTATGCTTGGTCTAGGTTTCACTGGTTACCTTCTGCCTTGGGATATGAAAGCATTATTCGCAACTAAGGTAGGTATTGAAATTGCTGCTGCGACACCACTTATTGGTGAGCAGATCCGTACTCTATTAGCAGGAGATCCAAACATACTGGGTGCACAGACATTAACAAGATTCTTTGCGATTCACGTATTCTTCCTGCCGGGTGCACTGCTTGGTCTGATGGCAGCCCACTTTATCATGATTCGTAAGCAGGGTATCTCAGGACCACTGTAAAATAGCAAATCACCTGGAACAAAAGGAGGGAAAACTATGCATCGTGGAAAAGGGATGAAGTTTGTCGGAGACTCTCGTGTACCGGCAAACCGTAAACCGAATATTCCAAAAGATTACTCAGAGTTTCCTGGAAAGACGGAAGCTTTCTGGCCAAACTTTCTACTTAAAGAATGGCTTGTGGGTGCTGTATTCTTAATTGGTTTTTTATCATTGACTGTAGCTCACGAACCACCGCTTGAGAAAATTGCCGACCCGACGGATGCAGGATATATTCCTCTTCCTGACTGGTATTTCTTATTCTTATATCAACTGTTGAAATATGACTTTGCATCTGGTCCTTATAATGTAATTGGTGCTTTCGTTATTCCTGGTATCGCATTCGGTGCTTTACTGCTGGCGCCATTTATTGACCGCGGACCGGCACGCCGTCCTGGTAAGCGTCCGCTTGCTACAGGATTTATGCTGCTTGGTGTAGCTGCAACGATCTTCCTTACTTGGGAGTCTGTTGCATATCATGACTGGGAAACACAGCGCAGTCAGGGTGAAATTGTTGCTGAAGTTGAGGTTAATACTGAAGCAGAGGGTTACGCGATTTATGAACAACAAGGCTGTATTAACTGTCACGGTGAAAACCTGGAAGGTGGAGCAGGACCTGCTCTTGCTGATACAGGACTTTCGGCTGAAGAAATTGCTGAGATTGCCGTAAATGGACAAGGCGACATGCCTGCAGGCTTATTTGAAGGTTCTGATGAAGAATTACAGCAGCTTGCTGAATATCTGACAGATCCTGCAGCTGAATAATAGTAAAAGAGCCGGATATTCCGGCTCTTTTTTACTAGGTATGAAATCATAAAGTGTTAAACCGTGTGTTACGGTTCTACAAAACCCTTATTCAATCTTAGCAGAGGTGAACAAATGGTAGAGTATATTTTTTCGTGGCTGACAAATCGTTATTTTTTATGGATTTTATTTATTGTGAACTTATTTGGCACGATTTACGGATACTATTGGTATAGATTTCAGCTGGCTGACACAGAGCCTATTTTTTTAATATTTGTACCAGACAGCCCAACTGCCAGTTTGTTTTTTACAATTGTTATTTTTGGTTATTTAATAAATAAGCAATGGCCCCTGATCGAAGCACTCGCAATCATCACTTTATTCAAGTATGGAATATGGGCTGTTGTCATGAATTTTCTGACATGGGGAGTGACTGGACAGATGTCAGCTGTTGCATGGATGCTGGTTATTTCACATGCTGCCATGGCTTTACAGGGAATTCTTTATTCATCCTTTTTCAGAATAAAATACTGGCACATACTTGTTGCGGCATTATGGACTTTCCACAATGATGTAATTGACTATGTATACATGCAATATCCTGTATACTCCAGACTGTCTGAAAAGATAGAACACATCGGTTATTTTACGTTCTGGTTAAGTGTGGCATCGATCTTAGTCGCATGGTATTTTTGTATTCACCGAAAAGATTGGCAGAGAACACTACATATGAAGGGTTTTTCGGCATAGCATAGGTCAAGGAGGAATGACTTATGCAGCTGGTAATGTTATTTGTAAAGGTAGATGTCTCATTTATCCTGCTTACATTTTTTACGGCATGCTCAATCATATCAGTCCTCAGCTATGTTTCATGGCGAAAATATGACAAAGAAAAAAAGAAAGCATCTGACCGTGAACGTAACAATTGACAGTGAATTTAAATCAAAGGTAAAATTTAATCAAACAATCGTATTGGAGGGTCTGAATGGAAATCCTGATTTATTTTGCGCTAATTTTAATCCTGCCTTTATGGGCAAACAGCCGTGTTAAAAAGACTTATAAGAAATATTCTAAAGTCCAGACAACGGCGAATATGACAGGGGCCGAAGTAGCAGAAAGAATTTTGCATGAGAACGGCATATATGATGTGTCGGTCAGACCTGGAAAAGGCTTCCTCAGCGATCATTACAATCCGAAAACAAAAGAAATTGTTTTATCTCCGGACAATTTTCATGGTATGTCAGTAGCAGGAGCTGCTGTAGCAGCCCATGAAGTTGGACATGCAATACAGGATGCAGAAAGTTATGCATTTTTAAGACTTCGCCATAAACTTGTACCGGTTGCAAATTTAGGCTCAAACTTTTCATTTATCCTGATTATAGCCGGCATGCTGTTAGGTTCAATGGAATTCATGCTTGGGGGAATCATCTTCTTTGCAGCTGCAGTTTTATTTCAATTTGTTACGCTGCCGGTAGAATTTGACGCTTCATCCCGTGCAATGAATCAGATGGTGAGCACTGGACTTATCAGAAATGATGAAGAACCTCATGCCAAAAAAGTTTTAAATGCTGCGGCATTGACTTATGTAGCAGCTGCATTAGTAGCTCTTCTTGAACTAATGCGATTTATTCTGATGTTTATTGGGATGAATGGAGACGATTAAACATAAAAACCGGAAGCTGATTTACAGCTTCCGGTTTTTATGATTCTATCGGTTTTTTATTTTCGTCAAGTGTGAATCCTTCTCCCATGACATCATGAACATCTGTGACAGATACAAATGCATGAGGGTCAACAGCTGTGATGATGTTTTTTAATCTGACTAATTCATTTCGCCCGACCACACAATAAAGCACATCACGTTTTTCTTTTGAAAAATGTCCATATCCAGTCAGTACTGTTACACCACGATCCATTTCTACAGTAATCTGGTCAGCGATTTGTTTTTGATGTGGTGAAATAATCATAGCACCCCGAGCTGTATAGGCACCTTCCTGCATAAAGTCGATTACTCTGGCCCCCACAAATACAGCTACTAATGTATACATTCCTTCACGGTAATTCAGGTAAGTGACAAGGGAAAGAAATATAACTGCGGCGTCAAAAATAAACATCGTTCGACCCATGCTCCAACCTGCATATTTTTTTACCAGCCTTGCGATAATGTCCACTCCGCCAGTCGTGCCCCCATAGCGAAAAATGATCCCAAGACCGACACCGATAAAAGCACCGGCGAATAGCGCTGCAAGAAACAAATCGTTGGAAAGTGGGATCGAGAATTGATATATATAAAATAATTCTAGAAAAAGTGATACACTTAGTGTTCCGAGCAGTGTATACAAAAATGATCTTAATCCAAGCAGTTTCCAGCCAACAATAAAGACAGGTATATTCAACAATAAATTCGTTACAGAAGGCTTGAAATCGAAAATAAAGTATAATAATAGCGTAATACCTGTAAAGCCGCCTTCGGCTAAATTATTCTGAATGTTAAAATGGACAATACCAAAACTGAATACTGCAGCACCAAAGACAATAAAAAACATGTTTTTAATCTTTAATCCAAACAAATCAACACCACCTTTTTTTACATACGTTCAACATTATATGCCAGTAAACAATATATTAGCAATAACCTGGAGGGTAACAAATGGACCATAATGAATTTACGATAAAAGATATGCAGAAAGATGTTGACCAGTACATCAGTCAATTTAAAGAAGGATATTTTCAGCCATTAACGATGCTGGCAAGAATGACCGAAGAACTGGGTGAGCTCTCAAGAGAGATTAATCACAATTACGGTGAAAAACCTAAAAAGAATTCAGAAGATGACAGTACGATTGAAGAAGAGCTTGGTGATCTGATGTTTGTACTTGTCTGCTTTGCGAACGAGCAGGGAATCAGCCTGGAACAAGCACACAAAAAAGTCATGAATAAGTTCAGGACACGGGATAAAGATCGTTGGACTAAGAAGGAGGAACGATAGAATGGAGCAGGTAATTTCAGTTGTCATCGCAGGACCACGCGGGAAAATGGGTAAAGAGGCAGTAAAGCTTGTTGAAAATACACAGGGCATGAAGCTTTCGGCAGTTATTGACAGAAAGTATAATCATCAAAAACTTTCCGATATCGAAGGTTTTTCAAGTGATTCACGTATTTATACAGACCCTGAAGAGTGTTTTAAAGCAGAGCAGCCTGATGTGTTAATCGATTTAACAACGCCGGAAACAGGATACCTGCATGCTAAAACCGCTTTATTAAACGGCGTGCGTCCGGTGATCGGTACAACAGGGTTCACACAGCATGAATTGAACGAACTGAAGGATCTGTCAAAAAGCAAACAACTTGGGACAATCATCGCACCAAACTTTGCGATTGGCGCCATTTTAATGATGAAGTTTTCTCAAATGGCTGCTAAATATTTTGAAGATGTTGAAATTATAGAAATGCATCATGATCAAAAACTTGATGCCCCATCGGGAACCGGTCTGAAAACTGCTGAAATGATTCAGGAGCAGCGGAAAAGTAAACCACAGGGCCACCCGGATGAGAAAGAGACAGTTGCGGGATCAAGAGGTGGGGATATTGATGGAATCCGCATTCACAGTGTCAGACTTCCCGGTCTTGTTGCACACCAGCAAGTAATGTTCGGAGGAGATGGACAGCTGTTGACAATTAAACATGATTCTCACGACAGGGGTTCTTTTATGTCAGGTGTTAAGCTGTGTATTCATTCAGTAATGAACCTGGAAGAGCTAGTATATGGTGTGGAAAATATTATTGATTAAGGAGCTGAACTCATGAATATTGCATTAATTGCACATGATGAAAAAAAAGAAGAACTATTAAAATTTGTTGATGAATACAAAGAAGAATTTGCAAAACATGAGTTGTTTGCGACCGGCACAACCGGTTTAAGGGTTTCTGAACTAACTGGTCTTTCTATATTCCGTTTTAAGTCTGGTCCGCTCGGCGGCGATCAGGAAATCGGAGCAAAAGTTGCAAATCAGGAATTGGATGCTGTGTTCTTTTTTCGGGATCCATTAACTGCCCAGCCTCATGAGCCTGATGTATCAGCTCTCGTGCGTCTTGGTGATGTCTACAATATTCCAATGGCTACAAATATCGGCTCAGCCGTTATTCTAATCAAAGGAATTATCAGAGGAGACCTTGACCATGAATGAAACAAATATAAAAGCTGATTTTCTGGCATTTGGTGCTCATTCTGATGATGTTGAAATCGGAATGGGTGGTTCGTTGGCAAAATGGCTGAATGAAGGAAGGTCTGCAATTATTTGTGATTTAACAAAAGCGGAATTATCTTCAAATGGCACACCGGAAAATCGACTAATTGAAGCAGATCATGCAGCAGAAATACTCGGAATTCAGAAAAGGTTGAATCTGAATCTTGGGGACCGGTGTATCATCACTAATCAGGACTCAATTGAAAAAGTCGTTCGAGTGATCAGAGAAGTAAAACCTCAGGTTATCTTTTCGCCTTATTACAAAGACAGACACCCGGACCATGAGAATACTGCGAAATTAATCATCGAAGCAGTATTTTCAGCCGGAATCAGAAAATACGATACCGGCCAGGATCCTCATAAAGCGATTCATTATCATTATATGATCAATGGTATACATAAACCTGACTTCGTAGTAGATATTTCAAACTGGCAAGAACAGAAAACTCGGGCATTATCTGCTTACAAAAGTCAATTCACTCCTGAAAACGGAATCAGTACGCCTCTGACTGATGGCTATATTGATGCAGTCCTCGCAAGGGATAAAATCTTTGGCAAAGAAGTAGAAGTTTCAGCAGCAGAAGGTTTCAAGAGTGATAAGCCGTTATTATTAAATAAAGATATTACAGGTGTGCGATGAAGAAAATGAAAATTGGTATTACATGCTATCCCACTGTAGGCGGTTCAGGTGTAATTGCGACTGAACTTGGAAAGCTGCTTGCAGAAAAAGGGCATCAGATCCATTTTATAACATCGAGTATTCCTTTTCGTTTAAATAAAATGTATTCAAACATTTACTTTCACCAGGTAGAAGTAAATCATTATTCAGTTTTCCAATACCCGCCATATGATATCGCACTGGCAAATAAAATGGCTGATGTGATTGAACGGGAAAACCTCGATATCCTCCACGTCCACTATGCGATTCCTCATGCTGTGTGTGCAATTATGGGGAAGCAGATGACAAATAAGGATGTTAAGATTGTGACGACATTACACGGCACTGATATTACCGTCCTGGGTGTAGACGACAGCCTCACGAAAGCAATAAAGTTTGGTATTGAAAAATCTGACCGTGTAACAGCTGTTTCAAAAGCACTGGTAAATCAAACAAAAGAGTTGATCGCACCTGAAAAAGAAATCGATGTATTATATAATTTTCTTGATGAAAGAATCTATAGGAAAGTTCAATCAGACTATTTAAAAAAAGACTATGATATTAAAGATGACGAAAAAGTAATCATTCACGTTTCCAACTTCAGAAAAGTGAAGAGAGTGCTTGATGTCATTTCAGTGTTTGCACATATCAGGGAACGAATGCCTGCTAAACTGATCTTAGCCGGTGATGGACCGGAGATGTCAGCCGTCATAAAAAAGGTAGATGAGCTGGGCATTAAGCAATCTGTTTTATTTCTGGGTAAACAGGATAATCTCGAAGAATTGTATTCAATCAGTGATCTGATGCTTTTATTATCAGAAAAAGAAAGTTTTGGTCTGGTAGCACTTGAAGCAATGGCGTGTGGCGTGCCTTGTATCGGTACTGATGCTGGAGGCATTCCCGAGGTTATTATGCATAACAAGAATGGATTTACTTTTCCTGTTGGGGATACAGTTTCAATGGGAGAAGCAGCTGAAAAGCTTTTAAGAGATGAAGAAATGCATTCAGCTTTTTCGAGGCAGGCAGTTGTAACAGTTCAAAATGATTTCCATTCCAGTAAAATTATCAGACAATATGAAGCAATGTATTACGAGCTATTAAATGAAGGTGAGCAGAATGAATGAAATATTTCAACAGGCTCTGCCGGTTTTAAAGGAAATTGAAAGTCACGGTTTTGAAGCCTATTTTGTTGGCGGATGTGTCAGAGACTATTATTTGAATAGAGACATTAACGATATAGACATTGCGGTTTCAGCAACACCGGAAGAAATTAAAAAAATTTTCAAGCAAACGATTGATGTCGGTATTGATCATGGAACGGTACTTGTAATTCATGAAACAGGTCATTTTGAAGTAACGACTTTCAGAACAGATGGTGAATACTCCGACAGCAGAAGACCTGATCAGGTAAGCTTTGTACGATCACTCAAAGAGGACTTGAAAAGAAGAGATTTCACTATGAATGCGATGGCGCTGTCTTCGTCTTTTGAGCTGACGGATTTATTCAATGGACGCAGAGATATTAAGAATAGGGAGATCAGAACTGTAGGGTCTCCGCTTGAAAGATTTAATGAAGATGCATTAAGAATGTTGAGGGCGATCCGCTTTGTTTCCCAGCTTGACTTCAATATAGAAAAAGATACCTACCATGCTATCAGTGCATCTTCTTCAGCATTGTCAAATGTTGCAGTAGAAAGAAAAGCTGCAGAGGTAGAAAAGCTCTTAATCGGACAGGCAATGGATCGATCCTTAGCCTATGCAGTAGATACAGGATTATCAAATTTTATGCCTCCACTGATAAATGCAGAAATTACCAGGCAACTGAAAGGGAAAAAATGGATTGCGCTAAACTTTCATGAACGCATGGTACTAATTTTAATCATTGGTCACTTTAGTTCCCTTAGAGAATGTCTTTCGAAATGGAGATTTTCAAATAAACGGATTAAACTTTTAATGTTAATTCACGAATTGGTCATGATCAGGCAACAGAGAGAGTTTCTGAAAACTGATATTTATTACATTGGTAAAGAAAACGTTGAGGCGGCTGAGAAAGTGTATGCAGTGCTATCAAATCAACCGGTTAACACTGATCATATTAGTGCATGTTATTCTTCAATGAAAATAAAGAACAAATCAGATCTGGCTTTTAAAGGGACCCATCTAATCAAATGGACTGGATTAAAAGGCGGGCCATGGGTGAAAGCATGCACAAATCAAATTGAGACATTGATATTATCTGAAGAACTGGAGAATGAAGTAAGTGAAATTAAAAAGTGGGTGCAAACAAAATGGCTTCAAAAATAAGAGAATCTTTATTAGCAGCACTGTCTTCAGCTGAAGACAGTTATTTTTCAGGTCAGGAGCTCGCAGATCAGGCGGGTTGTTCAAGGACAGCAATATGGAAACATATAGAAGATTTAAGGGCATCTGGTTTTATGATTGAATCCAAACGGAAAAAAGGATACAGGCTGCTCGGTAAAGCTGATGAGTTAAATGAAAATAATTTGCTGGTAGGATTACAAACAGACAGGCTTGGAAGATCCGTTCACTATTTCGAGTCAGTAGACAGCACACAAAAAATTGCTCACAGTCTTGCTCAGGAAAATGCGCCTGAAGGATCGCTTGTCATTGCTGAGGAACAGCTGTCAGGCAGAGGACGTATGGCGCGTTCATGGCACTCTCCAAAAGGGACAGGGATCTGGATGAGTCTTTTACTGAGACCTTCTCTACAGCCTCAGAAAGCGCCTCAATTTACGCTGATCGCTGCTGTCGCAATTGTTGAAGCCATAGAGAAAACATGCGAATTGAAAGTTGATATCAAATGGCCGAATGATTTACTCATTGATGGGAAAAAAATCACAGGCATTTTGACTGAACTTCAGGCCGACAGTGAACAAATTCATTCACTGATTATCGGAATGGGTATTAATGTGAATCAGTGTGCTGAAGATTTTTCAGACGAAATACGTAAAATTGCAACTTCTCTCCACATCGAAAGTGGAAAAACATTTTCAAGAGCAGGTATCGTACAGCAAATTCTGCTGAATCTAGAGAAGTACTATCATATTTATATAAACGAGGGGTTCGAGCCGATTAAGGTGATTTGGGAAAAATATGCGATTACAATCGGACAACATATTACTGCCCGGACATTCAATAAAGAAATTAAAGGTTTGGCTTCTGGAATTACGAATGAAGGTGTATTAAAACTGATCGATGAAAATGGGGAAACACATCTGATTTACTCCGCTGATATTGAGTAGTTTTTATAGCTGAGACACTTTGTCATCTGTTATAATGTTTGTGGGCAGTATCTAAATTGAACTGCACCCTGAATTCTTTGAAATTGCACCATTCTGCCTTGATCCATTATGTGACAGGGACAGAGGACCGGAATAAACTGCGGTATCCTTCTGTCTTTCAGAAGGTTTTATTTATGTCTGCAGAGATTTCGCTTCCCTCTGAAATGAAGGAGGAGAAATAATGAAAACGACAACGGATTTTGTAAAAATGAAAAAAAACGGCGAAAAGATTACGATGGTCACTGCTTACGATTTTCCATCCGCCAAAGCTGCTGAAGAAGCCGACACGGATATGATTCTTGTAGGGGACTCTCTGGGGATGGTCGTGCTCGGTTATGATTCAACGGTTCCAGTCACAATTGATGATATGGTTCATCATGCCAAAGCAGTCAGACGGGGAGCACCAAATACGTTTGTTGTAGTTGATATGCCATTTATGACTTATCATCTCTCGCGTGAAGAGACTTTGCGATCTGCAGCCAGAATCATGCAGGAGTCAGGTGCTGACGCTGTTAAGGTTGAAGGTGCAGGAGGCGTTATACCAATGATTGAAGCATTGGTTGAAAGTGGTATACCTGTAATGGCTCACCTGGGATTGACTCCTCAAAGTGCAGGAGTACTTGGAGGCTTTAAAGTGCAGGCTAAAACTGCAGAACAGGGCAAGCAGTTAATTCTGGATTCAATCGCATGTGAAAAAGCAGGTGCATTTTCAATTGTGCTTGAATGCATCCCTCAGCAGATTACTGAAAAAGTATCAGCAGAGTGTCAGATTCCAACGGTCGGAATTGGTGCCGGCGTGCAGGCAGACGGACAAGTGCTCGTTTATCACGATCTGATTGGCTATGGTGATCATCGTGTCCCTAAATTCGTGAAAAAATATACAGATGTTTATCCTGAGATCATTCATGCAATAAAAAAATATAATGCTGAAGTAAAAAATCATGAGTTTCCTACTCCTTCACATTCATTTAATTTAAAAGAAGAAGAAAGAATTTCTTTGTATGGAGGATCAGGCTCTTGATTACAGTCACAACAGTAAAAGAAATGCAGCAAATTACTGAGAATTTAAAACAACAGGGCAAAAAAATTGGATTTGTTCCTACGATGGGATTTCTCCATGAAGGACATATGTCGCTAGTTAATAAATCCGTTGAACAAAGTGATGTCACAGTCATGAGTATTTTTGTCAATCCGCTCCAGTTTGGACCGGGAGAGGATTTTGACCGCTATCCAAGAGATATTGACAGAGATAAAAAGCTTGCGGAGGAATCGGGCGTAGACATCCTGTTTAATCCTGTGGTAAAAGAATTATATCCTGCCGAACCCTCTGTAACAGTTAAAGCCGTTACCCGTTCAGATGTCCTTTGCGGGGCATCCCGTCCAGGCCATTTTGATGGTGTTGTAACAGTATTATCTATATTGTTCAATATTGTATCGCCTGATAAAAGCTTCTTCGGTCAGAAAGATGCACAGCAGGCAGCCATTGTTGACGGTTTAGTGAAGAGCCTTCATTTTTCAACAGAAATCATTACTGTTGAAACAGTCCGTGAAGAAGATGGATTAGCTAAAAGTTCCAGAAACGTCTATTTAAATGATAAAGAACGAAAAGAAGCACCAGCCATTTATCAGGCGTTAAAAAACAGTTCAAATATTTATATTAAAAGCGGAAAAGAGCGCGCTGTTGAAATGTTTAAAAAGCATATTTCATCCCTTAACGGGGAGTTGGATTATATAGAAATCCTCACATACCCTGAATTGCAGGAGCCGAAAGATTCAGATCATCGGCTGATTGCAGCAGCAGCAGTGAGGTTTGAGCGGGCAAGATTGATTGATAATATTATTTTTACGACTGAGGAGGTATGAGTATGTTCAGAACAATGATGAGTGGGAAAATTCACAGAGCAAGAGTAACAGAAGCGAATCTGAATTATGTTGGCAGCATTACAATAGACGAGGATATTCTGGATGCAGTGGGTATGTATCCAAATGAAAAGGTACAAATCGTCAACAATAACAACGGTGCGCGTTTTGAGACATATATCATTAAAGGTAAGCGTGGCAGCGGCGTCATGTGTGTGAATGGTGCAGCAGCAAGGCTTGTTCAGGAGGGTGATGTGATTATTGTCATCTCTTATATGATGGTACAGGATGAAGTGGCAAAACATCACCAGCCAAAAGTGGCAATCATGAATGAGCATAATGAAATTGTTGAAATGATCAACCATGAACCTGAAGCAACAATTATGAGCTAGAAAACATATAAAGGCTGTGAAAGGTATGAATTCAACAAAAATAGCAGTGGTGGATATTGAAACGACAGGGAACTCCTATAAAAGAGGCGACCGCATTATACAAATTGCGGTCGTTCTGATTGAAGGCAAGCGTATTAAAAAAACGTATTCATCATTTGTAAATCCGATGCAGCCTATTCCTCCGTTTATTACGGAGCTTACAAAAATAACTGAACAGGACTTAGATGGTGCACCTGTATTTTCAGACATCGCTCCCGACATCTCAGAGATGCTGAAGGGGGCTGTTTTTGTTGCACACAATATTCAGTTTGACCTTCCATTTTTAAATGGTGAATTAACCAATGCAGGATATCGTGAATTTTCAGGAGCTGCCTGGGATACAGTAGAGCTTTCACGTGCTTTAATGCCAGAAGCAGCAAGCTTCAAACTCGGGGACTTAACTGAAGATCTTTCACTTGATCATGATCGGCCCCATCAGGCAGACAGCGATGCGGAGGCAACTGCAGAACTATTAATGAGGTTACATAAAAAAGTAATGGACCTTCCACTTTTGACTGTTGAGCAGCTTTATGAGCAGGCAAAATATTTAAAAAGTGACCTAGAGCTGTTTTTTGCAGAATGTATGAATGAAAAGAAGAATAACCTTTCTGATTTAAAACAGGACCTTGAAGTTTTTCGGGGGATCGCACTTAAAAAGAAAAAACCTATAGATTCAAAAACGTATCCTGAGTTCAATATAGAGATCGAATCTTTCATTCAGCAACTCGTTCCCGGTTATCAAAAAAGAGACGCCCAGCTTGAAATGGTCGACGATATATTGAACGCTTTCAACAACAAGCAGCATGCGATTATTGAAGCGGGGACAGGTGTTGGTAAAACGCTTGGATTATTAATACCTGCTGTGCTGAAGGTTTCTGAAGGAAAAAAGGTACTGATATCTACTCAAACCTTACAACAGCAGGAGCAGCTGCTGGTTAATGCTGAAAAAATCAATGCATTACTGGATGATGCCATATTAACTACTGTGCTGAAAGGCAGAAGTAATTACATTCATATGCTGAAATTTGAACAGTCTTTAAAAGATGCAGACCGGCAGTATGATACAGTTTTGGCGAAAATGCAGCTTTTAACATGGCTGACAGAAACAGAAACCGGTGATATTGATGAACTGAACCTGTCAGGCGGAAGTTTACTGTATTGGAATCGTATACGCCATAGTGGCTGGTATTTAGAGAAAAATCAGGACCCCTGGGCAGAAAGAGATTTTTACAGCCAATCACTTCTTAAGGCTGAATACTCTGATATTGTAATTACAAACCATGCGATGCTGGCAGCTGATAAAACAAAAGAAAAGCAATCTTTTCCAGCCTATGATTATCTATTGCTGGATGAAGCTCATCATCTTGAAGAGACGTGCAGAAAGCAATGGGGAGTAAGAGTCGACTACATGAAAGTCAAGTTTGCCATTAATCGTTTAGCAGGAAGTAATGAGGATGGTCTGGCAGAAAAACTTGAAATGATTCTCAGAAAATATTCGATCGATGCACAATTGTTAAATCCTGATAATTGGGAGCGGCTCCATCAGGAATCCGATTCATCCTTTTATCAGCTTGGTCATTATTTTAAGAATAATGTGAAGAGACAAAAAGGAATTCAAAAACATTCACTTCTCCTGAATGATGTGGATCAGGGCGGTTGGCAACATGTTAAATACAGCTTTGAACGCCTGCTGGCTGAACTGAAAGCATGTTTAAAAATCATATCAAATCAGCTTGAACAACTTGGGAAAAAGAAAAACAAACTAACTGTTCAGGAAAAAGCAGTCATTGAGGATGCAGGTTCACTTTGTATGGAATGGGAACGGATAATTGAAATGATCAGAATGCTTTTTATCAGAAAGCACGAACAACATGTTAAATGGATTGAAGGAGATTTAAGGTCAGTGCCCGGCAGCTTGATCATCGTTGCGAATGAAATGGATATAAGCAATAAAATCCAGCAGTCATTCTTTTCAAATCAATTTCCTTCTGCAGCAGTTAGTGCAACACTGGCAGTAAACGGATCTTTCAGACATTTTATTGAAGCAGCAGGGTTACGTGAATCTGCGCTTATTGTAAAACAATATGAATCGCCATTTGATTATAAAAAAAATGTCAGACTGATGGTCCCTAACGATTTGCCTGATATTAAATCTGTTACTGCTGAGGAATATGTTGAATGGATCACGGGTCATTTAGCAGTTATTGCAGAAGCTACATCTGGCAGAATGCTTGTGCTATTTACTTCCCATGAGATGCTGCGAAATACGTATGAGCTCATTAAAGAAAGCCAGCAAATGGAGGATTTCGTATTAATTGCACAGGGTATTTCAGCCGGCAGCAGAACCAAGCTTTCTAAAAACTTCCGGAAATTCGATAAAGCTGTTTTATTTGGAACGAGCAGTTTTTGGGAAGGTCTTGATATTCCAGGCGAGGACTTGTCATGTCTTGTCATGGTAAGACTGCCATTTTCCCCTCCCGATGAACCGCTGATAAAAGCACAATGGGAAAAGGCAAGAAGTGAAAACAGAAATCCTTTTCAGGAAGTCTCATTACCTAAAGCTGTGCTTCGCTTCAGACAGGGCTTTGGCAGATTAATTAGACATGAAAATGATCGTGGGATTTTTATGGTGTTTGACAGGAGACTGATCAGTACTTATTATGGCAAAGCATTCACAGAATCAATTCCTAAGCTCCGGGTAGAAGAAAAAAACCTGGATGAATGTATCTTTGACATTGAAGAATGGTTGTAGAGTGAATAAACCTGTTATACTGTTTAAGATAAAACTGAAGAAAGAAGTGAAGTAGATGGGGGATAAAATAGAAATCATTTCTACTGTCACAGTAGATCACTCAAAAGATTTATACAAAATCGTAGATACTTTAAATCGCTCTCTGAAGCGGGATGATTTAATGTTTGGTCTTGCACTTGATAAAGAAGACCAGTCAAAAGCTGTGTTTACGATTTACCGGACATAAGCGAGGGAAATTATGAAAAAATGGATGATTTTAATAGGAACTGTAATCGCTGTTTTTATCACTTGCTTTATTTTGATTTTCATGACCGCAAAGCAGCAGATTAATTCAGATTTACAAAAAGCTGAAGCGGCGGCTGAAACAGAGGGATTAAATGTACAAAACAGTTATCACTACCATGGCAGTGAGGTCTATTACGTAGTCGAAGGGACATTGGAAGGTAAAGATCAACTATTCTTTTTCCCTGAAAACCAGGAAATAGAGCCAGTTATGATAGATGCTGATAGTGGAATAAGCGAATCACAAGTATTGGAAATGCTTAACGATGATGATCAGCCTCATAAAATACTTTCTTCAAAAATTGGCATGGAACCCGTCGGACCAGTTTGGGAAATTGTTTATAAAGATGAGGATGAGCTGTTAAACTACTATTACGTAAAATTCGATAGCGGTGATTGGTGGAGAACAATCCGCAATCTATAAGGAGTGTATAATATGAAAGAATTACTTGCTAACAGAGTGAAATCATTAACCCCGTCGACGACCCTGGCGATTACTGCTAAAGCCAAGGAACTCAAGGCGGAAGGGAAAGACGTAATAGGACTCGGAGCAGGTGAACCTGATTTCAATACGCCTGATCATATTATAGAAGCTGCATACGAGTCAATGAAAAGCGGCGAGACAAAATATACGCCGGCTGCTGGTACAGTTGCTTTAAAACAGGCAGTAGCAGACAAATTAGAAGAAGATCAGAAAATTACATACAACCTTTCTGAAATATTCGTCGGCAGTGGTGCGAAACATGTTCTTTACTGTTTATTTCAAGCTATTTTAAATGAAGACGACGAAGTCATCATTCCAACTCCATACTGGGTGAGCTATCCTGAACAGGTTAAACTTGCTGGAGGCAAACCGGTTATTGTAGAAGGAAAAGAAACGAATCATTACAAAATTACAGCCGATCAAATCAAAGAAGCGGCAGGTCCCAAAACAAAGGCAGTGATTATTAACTCACCAAGTAACCCTACTGGTATGGTCTATTCCAGTGAAGAACTGGAAGAAATCGGACGTGCTTGCCTGGAAAAAGATCTGTTAATCGTCTCGGATGAAATTTATGAAAAGCTTCTGTATGGAGGAGCGGTCCATACGTCAATCGCTGAAATATCTCCAGCGTTAAAAGAGCAGACGATCATTGTAAACGGTGTTTCCAAGTCTCATTCCATGACAGGCTGGAGAATCGGGTACGCAGCTGGGAGACAGGATGTAATCAAAGCGATGACAAATCTGGCCAGCCATTCTACGTCAAATCCGACAACGACAGCCCAATTCGGTGCATTGGCTGCTTATAAAGGTCCTCAGGACGCAGTTGAAAAAATGAGATCAGCTTTTGAAAGCCGATTAAATAAAGTCTTCGATCAGGTCAACAGTATCCCAGGATTCCGTTGCATTAAGCCTCAAGGTGCATTCTATCTGTTTCCTCATGTAAAAGAGGCTGCCAAAAATTGCGGCTTCGATTCAGTTGACGATTTTGCTAAAGACTTATTGAGTAAAGCAAACGTTGCAGTGATCCCGGGTTCAGGATTTGGCTCACCGGATAATCTCCGGTTGTCATATGCGACAGATTTGGAATCTCTTGAAAAAGCAATTTCAAGAATCAGCAGTTATGTGGAAAATAAAAACGCAGATTGAACGACAAACCTAACAACTGTATAATACGTAAAGTATGAAACAATTGATATTAAATGTTCCTGGAGGGAAATCGAGTGAAAACATCTATAACTCAAGCCGGCAGTCATGTTGGAGAAGAAGTAACAATCGGTGCATGGCTGGCAAATAAACGTTCAAGCGGAAAAATTGCATTCTTACAGCTGCGTGACGGTACTGGATTTATTCAGGGCGTCGTTGTGAAAAGCGAAGTCGGAGAAGAAATTTTCCAAAAAGCTAAGTCATTGACACAGGAATCTTCAATTTACGTAACAGGTGTAATTAAAGAAGATACACGTTCACCTTTCGGATATGAAATGGAAGTAAATGATTTAACGATTATTCATGAATCAGTTGACTACCCAATCACGCCTAAGGAGCATGGTACAGAATTTTTGATGGACCATCGCCATTTATGGCTTCGTTCAAATCGTCAGCATGCAGTCATGAAAATCAGAAATGAAATCATTCGTGCTACGTATGAATTTTTTAATCAGGAAGGCTTTGTGAAAGTTGATCCGCCTATATTAACCGGCAGTGCGCCTGAAGGCACATCAGAGCTGTTCCATACGAAATACTTTGAAGAGGATGCATATCTCTCGCAGAGTGGTCAGCTGTATATGGAAGCTGCAGCAATGGCTCTTGGTAAGGTATTTTCATTCGGACCAACTTTCCGTGCAGAAAAATCAAAAACACGTCGTCATTTAATCGAATTCTGGATGATTGAGCCAGAAATGGCGTTTTATGAATTTGACGATAACCTTGAAGTTCAGGAGCAATATGTATCATTCGTCGTTCAGTCTGTCCTGAAAAATTGCCAGCTGGAACTGACACGTCTGGGAAGAGATACTTCAGTATTAGAAAAAATTCAGGCACCGTTTCCTCGTATTACTTACGATGATGCGCTTAAATTCCTTCATGAAAAAGGATTTGAAGATATTACATGGGGAGATGATCTTGGAGCACCCCATGAAACAGCAATTGCTGAAAGCTATGATAAGCCGGTCTTCATTACACATTATCCAACAAGTCTGAAACCTTTTTATATGCAGCCTGATGCTGACAATGAAGACGTTGTATTGTGTGCGGACTTAATTGCACCTGAAGGATACGGTGAAATCATTGGAGGGTCAGAACGTATTCACGACCTTGCCTTACTTGAACAAAGAATTACTGAACACAAACTCGATCCTGAAGCCTACAAATGGTACACTGAACTGAGAAAGTACGGTTCTGTACCGCACTCCGGATTTGGACTGGGACTGGAGAGAACAGTCGCTTGGATCAGTGGAGTGGAACACGTAAGAGAATCTATTCCATTCCCAAGACTATTAAACAGACTATACCCTTAACTCATAATGACCGAATAAGCGATACTTGCTTTTCGGTCATTTTTCATCAGAAAGGCGGGCAAACAATGACACATCAACTTCCAGTACAAACATGGATCAGAGAAGGCTATACGGCAATTCCTGTGATGCTGCTGAAATATTATAAAAAACTGAATTTAACAGAAACGGAGTGTATGCTGCTCATTCAGCTTCATACGTTCATTGATAAAGGAAATTTATTCCCAACCCCAGATCAAATAGCTGAAAGAATGACACTAACATCATCTGAGTGTCTTAAAATTATTCAAAAGCTCATGAAAAAAAATCTGCTTGAAATTAACGACGGGGAAGAAGAAATTAAAACAGAACATTATTCAATGGACTCCTTATGGCATGCCATCTTGACGTTAGCCGGTCAGGAGAAGTTTCAGGAAACCGTCGAACAAACAATGTCTCAGCAGACAGATCTATATACAATGTTTGAACAGGAATTTGGCAGACCTTTATCGCCGCTGGAATGTGAAACACTGGCCATGTGGATAGATCAGGATGGTCATACACCTGACATTGTTAAAGCAGCATTAAAAGAGGCTGTTATATCCGAAAAGCTGAACTTCAGATATATAGACCGTATCCTGTTCGAATGGAAAAAGAAAGGAATTAACACAGCTGCTGATGCAAAAAAGCAGGGTGAACAATTCAGGAAACCAAAACAGCAGGCTGAAAAACCTCATGAACCTGCACCTTTTTTTAATTGGCTTGAAAACTGATAGGAAGTGACTAAATGCTGACGAAAGCTCAAATCAGAGAATGTCTTGATGAAATGGAAAGCATGTTTCCGGATGCTCACTGTGAATTAAATCACGAAAATGCATTTGAACTGACGATCGCTGTTTTGCTATCTGCTCAGTGTACGGATGCTCTGGTAAATAAAGTGACGAAAGATTTGTTTCAAAAATACAAGGATCCGGAAGACTATCTGAATGTTACGCTCGAAGAACTACAAAGTGATATTCGTTCTATCGGGTTATACAGAAATAAAGCGAAGCACATACGTAATTTGTGTGAAAGGTTAATTGAACATTATAACGGAGAAATTCCTGCAGACCATAAAGAATTAACGACATTGCCGGGAGTAGGACGCAAAACTGCAAATGTTGTCATGTCAGTGGCTTTTAATTGGCCTGCTATTGCTGTTGATACACACGTCGAACGTATATCGAAAAGACTTGGAATATGCCGGTGGAAAGATTCAGTGCTGGAGGTCGAACAGACTTTAATGAAGAAAGTCCCGAAGGATGAATGGTCTGCTACACACCACAGGATGATCTTTTTTGGGCGTTATCACTGTAAAGCTCAGAGACCGGATTGTCCGAACTGCCCGCTTTTGTACTTGTGCAGGGAAGGTAAGAAAAGACAAAAGAAAGTAAACCAGGGGGTTTCATGATGAAAATTAAACTGCCTGATCAATATAAGCATCCTTTATTTTATTCTGGAGATATCAATGATATAGAATTAAATGATGATGATTTATTTTCACCTCTATATGCGGCTGATATCTTATCGTTGAATAATCAGCACAAACCATGGGAAGAAATGGAAAAGTGGATTCCGTTAATTCTGGAAGAGTGGCAAACATTATCAGAGGAAATGAAGCCTTTGTTTGAGGGAAATGCGGACCAAACATACGAGCCCATGATTAAAGGCATTTCCTTATTCTTCACGCTGCTTTACTGGACAAATGAAAAACATGTATCAGCAGTGTCGTGGGAAACTGATGTGAAAGATTTTGACGTATCTATTATGAATGCATTCGAAAGAATTCCGTTCATTATGAAACGTCCAGCCGTTTATTTTTCTTATATTCAACTGGATGAAATGTTTAAAGAACTTCATAAAACAGCAGCTAAACATGATGCAATAAAAAAAAGAAAGCGCGGTTAAACTTCCGCGCTTTCTTTTTTTATTCTCCTGAACCTTCATCAGTGGTGTTATCTGACGCACCTTCTGCCGGTTCATCCTGATTTTCGTCACCTGTATTTTCTTCAGTCTGACCGGAGTCTTCGTTACTGTTGCCTCCGCCATTACCGTTGTTATTTCCTTCGCCGTTATTGGGTTCGGCTTCTTCTTCACTGCTTTCAGTATTCTCTTCTTCAGAATTCTGATCACCCTGATTTTCATCAGTGTTTTCTTCAGTTACATCTTCATTTTGTTGTTCTTCATCTTCTTCAGTTTCTTCATCTTCCTGCGCTTCATCTTCAGATCTTACTATTTCAATATTTGTGTTTGCTGAACTGCTGCGTTCTTCATCAGCAATCGCTGTGACAGTGAACGTATATGAAGAGCCTTCCTGTACCTGTTCAATGTTTAAGCCATTTTGAGAAGTTACAGCCAGTTCACTTTCTTCTCCACCGTCGATACTCACAAGTACTTCAAACTCAACATCCCTGTTATCATTTTCATCCTGATTGTGATCCCATGTCAGCTGAATTGTGCCATTTTCTTCATTGTATTCTGCTGATAGGTTAGAAGGAGACTGAAGGTCAGGTACTACAAATTCTTCTGATACAGAAGTAGGTTCAGTTCCTCTGATAAATAATTCCACAGATTTTTGATCAGCCGGTGTATATTCACTGGCCAGTTGAACAGGGGAAGTACCTTTTTCAATTTCTACTTCCACAACACTTTCAGGCTTTTCAAAGTCTGGAGTTTCAATTCCTTCATGTACACCTCTCATAATATCTCTGAAAATATACTGTGATACCCAGCGATCTTGAGGTGATAGGTAGTTCTCCGCCTGGTTTTCTTCATAGCCTAACCAGACTGCTGCAGTATATTGAGTTGTATAACCCGCAAACCAGGAGTCAGGTGCACCATTAGAAGGTATATTGCCTGCACTTAATTGTTCTGCAGTATAATTCGTCGTTCCGGATTTACCAGCCATAGGCAGTCCGTTCACTTGAGCGAGTTCACCAGTTGAACCCGGCTCCAACACATCTTTCAGCATATCAGACATCATATATGCTGTTGAATCCTTCATTGCAACGTCTGATTCAGCCTCCAGGTTCATAGAGGAGCCATCTCTGAATTCTATGCTTGTAATTGAATGAGGTTCGTTATAGACACCTTTATTGCCAAATGCAGCGTAAGCGCCTGCCATTTCAAGTGTATTTGTTTCAGGTTCACCACCAATTGCTGCACTCTCACACAACACACCACCACAATTGTCAGCTTCAAAGTCCCAGCCAAGTTCTCTCAGGAACTCAGTACCCTGTTCCTGACCAACTTCCATGTAAGCTTTGATGGCTGTGATATTTCTTGAATCAGCCAATGCTTCTCTCATTGTCATTGGTCCTTTGAATTGGCCGTCATAGTTGTTCGGTGCAAACCCATTTGAATATTCATACGGTTCATCGACAATCGTTTGAGCAGTAGACCATTCCAGGAATTCGATAGCCGGTGCATAATCCAGCAGTGGTTTAATCGCCGATCCGGGTTGACGGGTCTGGTCTGTTGCATAGTTAAAACCCCGTTTCACTTCGTCTCCGTAACCTCGGCCACCACCGATCGCTCTGATTGCACCAGACTCAGTATCAAGCAGAGTGACTCCTGCCTGAGCCATGACACCATCCATATCAGCCGGGAACTGAATACTGCCATCGTTTAAAGTATTCTCAACAACTGTTTGTGCATTAGGATCAAGTGTTGTATTAATTTTTAATCCATCTTCATAAGGATTAACATCGTCAAGATCTTCAATTTCATCAAGTACAACATCTACAAAAGCATCGTATTTTGATTCCTCTGCAGAAAGCTGCTGCCTTGGATTACCTGATTCTTCACTGCGATCAACAACGCCATCCATAATATCGGTTTCAATTGCCTGACTCATCTCTTCTTCAGATATCTTACCGTGATTGTGCATTTGTCGAAGTACAATATCACGGCGTTCTTTAGCCAAATCAGGATTTTCATATACATTATAAGCATTAGGACGCTGAGGAAGTCCGGCTAAATATGCAGCCTGATGAACCTGCAGCTCAGAAAGGTCAGCATCGAAATAATACTCAGATGCTGTACGGATGCCGTATATTCCATCTGAATAAAAAATCTTATTAACATACATCTCAAAAATATCTTCTTTTGAGTAGTCCTGTTCCAGCTGGTAAGCAAGCCACGCTTCCTGGGCTTTACGCTCTAAAGATTTCTCCGGTGTTAAAACTGACTGTTTTATCACCTGTTGGGTCAGCGTACTTGCTCCTTCAGCGCCAAATCCCTCGGTAATATTCGCGAGGACTGCACCCATTAATCTGAGAAAATCCACTCCCTGATGCTCATAGAAACGGTTATCTTCAATTGCCAAAACTGCGTTTTCAACGAGTGGTGGAATTTCATTGTAATCAACAAATTCTCTATTTTCAGCGCCTATTCTGGCAAATACATCGCCATTCACATCCAGTATTTCAGTTGTAATCGGATCAACGAAATCCTCTTCATTAAGTTCTGGTGCCTGTGATGCATAATAAGCAAATAGGCCTCCTCCGAATAAAAGTCCGGCTAGCCCAACGATCAATACTGTAATGATAATCTTTTTAAAAATTGACCCTTTTTTCTTTTTTGTTGTTTTTTTAGAAGTCTTTTTAGAAGCCTTTTGAGCATTCCTTTTTTCTTCACGTGATTTATAATCAGCCATTATGATTCCTCTCTTTCAAAAGCTCTATAAGCAAATGATCTATAATTTTAAGATAATCTATTCTTGGTTGCAAGCCTAAAGGAATAGAATGGGAAGATGTCTCTATTTCATCTTTAGTCATGGATTTTCTCCCGCCTTGTAACATCCTTTCCCAATATCGTTTTAGATGTTCATATGGCATCAGGAAAATCTCTTCTGTGGCAGAAAATCTGATGATCACAAATGCAATGCCTTTTTGAGCAGTGACCTGGTCCATATGATCAAGCTGGTGCTGATGGAAATTTTGAAGTGGGAAAGAGGTCCGGTTTCTCGTTTCTTTTGCTTCAAAATCAATGTAATAACCGTTATAAACCCCGTTATAATCCGTGGTTGAAGCCTGTTTGAAATAAGCTTCTTTTATAACAGCTGCGCTTCTTTTTGGATAGTCCACTGTGACGATCTGAACGGGTACTGGTTTTTTATGAATGACAGCTTTGCCAGTCTGAATATAATAGTCATTCGTTTCATTTAAATCTTCTTCGAGGGTCATTCCGCGTTTACCGTGTGAAAAAGATTTTTCTTTTTTCGTTTGACTGTTTTTATTTGATTTCGGACTGAATTTTTTACCGTTAGGATAATGAAATTCCATGTGTAACACCTCACCTGAACATCATACCACAAGCGCAGTTTGCTCAAACCGTTAAGGTCTGACAATTAGACGAAGAGACTTCAATTAAAGTTACATTTCTACTGACGTTTGTTAAAATATCAGGATAAGAGGATTGAGGTGTAATAAATGACAACGGAAAACATATTGAAAATGACGATAGAACTTATTAACATCACTAACCAGGCTGATGAAGAATATAACAAAAGAAGAGAAAGTGGATTAAAAGGTGACTTTTTTAATGAAGTAAAACCATTTGCCGATCACGCAAACCTGATCGTACAAGAATGGAAATCAGCGGCTGCAGATTTTTTGATTGAATATCCAAAGAAAAACATCCATCAAAACCAGATCTTCGCTACGGCTGAAAATATGGAACTGATTGTAGTGCAGTGTTTTTTCCCTGAAACGAGCTATAAGCGGTTTAAAAGTTATATTCAGTCAAGCTTATATGTACTTGAACAATTGAAACTAATTTTAGAGAATCACTCATTGATCGAGTAGGCATATGCTATTTAAAAAAGGGGAATGCATATGTACTTCTGTCCATATTGTGGGAAACCTTTCTACTTTCAGGATGATCAGCGCCCGCATTATTCAAAAGTTAATCAGGAATACGCTAAGCCTGAAAAAGGAAATAAACCAAGGGTTGACGTTAATAATATTATGTCAACTTGTAACCAGGTAGTGAATACAGTCAGTCAGGCAAATCAATTGATATTATCTATTTCAAAAGCAGTAAAATTCTAACAGCCTTATTTGCGCTAAAGAATATATGTTCGTATAATAAGGTCGTGAGGTGATTGCATGCGTAAAAAAACGCTTAGTGAAATCGCAGAAAACTTTAAAAATAATAAAGAAATTTCAGACCAGATTATAAAATGGCATACAATTGAACCTAAGGAAGCGGTTTATGCACCGCTTCCTTCAAGTGTTCACCCAGACCTGATTAAGGCACTGGAACGAAGAGGGATCGGTCAGCTTTATGCTCATCAGGCTGAAGCCTATGAAGCTGTCATGAAAGGTGAATCAATTACTGCTGTAACGCCAACAGCTTCAGGGAAAACACTTTGTTATAATCTCCCGGTGATCCAGCAAATTATGAATGATCATCATAGCAGAGCTTTATATATTTTTCCGACGAAAGCGTTAGCACAGGATCAGAAAACAGAGTTAAATGAGCTGCTGGAGTTGGCAGAAGCATCTATTAATTCTTATACCTATGATGGTGATACACCTGCTGGCATCAGACAAAAAGTAAGAAAAGCGGGACATATTGTTATAACAAACCCCGATATGCTTCACTCTGCTATATTGCCTCATCATACGAAATGGGTATCTTTATTTGAGAATTTAAAATATGTGGTCATTGATGAACTTCATATATACAGGGGGGTGTTTGGCAGTCATGTAGCAAATGTGATGAAAAGACTCAAAAGAATATGCAAGTTTTATGGCAGTGATCCTATTTTCATCTGTACTTCAGCCACGATCGCAAATCCTAAAGAATTGGCTGAAAAACTTACAGGTAACCGTATGCAATTAATTGACCGGAATGGCGCTCCATCTGCAAAAAAACATTTTGTTTTTTATAATCCTCCCATCGTTAATCATCAAATGAATATTAGGCGGAGTGCAACGCTTGAGGTCAGAAGAATTGCCGGCATACTGCTGAAAGAGAAGATACAGACGATTGTTTTTGCCAGAAGCCGTGTAAGGGTAGAGATCATTCTTACATATTTGCAGGAGCTGGTTAAAAATGAACTTGGACCTAAATCTATTAGAGGATACCGTGGCGGTTACCTGCCTACGCAGCGGCGTGAAATTGAAAAGGGATTAAGAACGGGTGATGTGTATGGTGTAGTCAGTACGAATGCGCTTGAGCTTGGGGTAGATATTGGTCAATTGCAGGCGTGTGTCATGACAGGCTATCCAGGAACGATTGCGAGTGCCTGGCAGCAGGCCGGCAGAGCGGGCAGAAGGCAGGGTGAAGCATTGATTATCATGGTAGCGAGCTCCAGCCCGCTGGATCAGTTCGTGATTCAGCATCCTGACTATTTTTTGGAAGCTAGTCCTGAAACTGCAAGAATTAATCCTGAAAACATTATTATTATGCTGGACCATTTAAAATGTGCAGTATTTGAACTTCCTTTTGAAAGAGACGAGCTTTTCGGGGATATTGATCCTGTCGATCTGCTGGAATACTTAACGGAAGAACGTGTGCTGCATTTTTCATCTGACAGATGGCACTGGATGAATGATGCATTTCCAGCACATAACATCAGTCTGCGTTCAGCTTCACAGGAAAATGTGGTGATCATTGACCAGTCTCAAACGGCTGCACATAAAGTACTTGGAGAAATGGACAGGTTCAGTGCAATGACACTGCTGCATGATGAAGCGATCTATCTTCATCAGGGCGTGCAGTATCAGGTTGAATTTCTTGATTGGGAAGAAAAGAAAGCATTTGTAAGAGAAGTTGAAGTCGATTACTACACTGATGCAAATCTTGCGGTACAATTATCAGTTTTAGAAGAAGATAAGAGTGCAGAAACAGAAAGCGCAATTGCCTCTTACGGCGATGTTTCAGTAAGAGCAATGGCAACAATATTTAAAAAGATCAAGTTTGATACGCATGAAAACATTGGTTCTGGTCCGATTGATCTCCCTGAAGCAGAGCTGCATACAAGTGCTGCCTGGTTTTCATTGAAAGAAGAACTTCATGATATGACTGATGAAAGAATTGAACAAGGGTTAATTGGTGCAGCACATGCATTAAAAGCAATTGTTCCGGTTTATGTAATGTGTGACCCTCAGGACATCCAAATCACACCACAGGTAAAAGCAGTTCACAATCAGTTGCCAACGATTTTTGTATATGATCGTTACCCGGGTGGCATTGGTCTCAGTGAGAAAGTGTATGAATCCGGCAGCAATTTAATAGATGAAGCTGCCATGCTTGTCAGCGGATGCCGGTGTGAAAACGGGTGTCCTTCATGTGTTGGCACAGAAATTTCCTTTACCGGAGGAAAAAAAGACGCGTATGCGTTACTAAAACTATTCTCTGAGGCGATGGAGCGTAAACATGATGAGTCTTAAAAAAAAGTTAGACAGGATGAAACCTCATCTGAAACAACAACACGCTGATAAACCGGTTCAAGGGACAGATGCATTACCGCATATGGATTTATGGAAAAGTAATGATACCGATCTATTTGTTTCAGGGGATCAATACTGTTTAATCAGAGAAGTACACTTTCCGCTGGATTATAAGCATGGACATTATAAGCTTGAAGCTTTTAAACATGCTGTGGAAGCATGGAATAACGTCAACTTTAATCATTCACTTTCAGCTAAGGGATTTGCTGCTGAGGACCTGTTCTTTTTTGATACTGAAACGACAGGATTAAGCGGAACGGGCACTTCAATTTTTTTGCTCGGTTATGCCAGAGTTGATAAAGATAAAATCATAGTAAAACAGCATATACTGACAGACCCGGCGAATGAAGTAGCGCTGTATTTAAGCTTTTTGGAAAACGTCGATTACGAAATGCTCGTAACATTTAACGGCAAATCTTTTGACTGGCCACAAGTTAAATCCAGACATACGCTCATTCGCAAGCACGTGCCCAAACTACCTGAAACAGGCCATTTTGATTTATACCATGCTTCAAAAAGATTATGGAAGAGCAGTTTAAATTCTTTAAAACTCAAAAGCATCGAGGAAAAAAAGCTTGGATTTGAAAGAAAAGATGATATTCCCGGATATCTGGCGCCTGCGATTTATTTTGACTTTGTAGAAAGAAAGCACCCTGAGGGAATGTTAAAAGTCCTTGAGCATAATGAGAAAGATATTCTTTCATTAATCACTTTATATACGCACATCAGCTTTCAACTGCTCGGTACCGATGAAAGTCAGAACAGTAAAGAAAAACTCGAAACCGGAAAGTGGTTTAAAAAAGAAGGAGTAAGCAATCTGTCCGAAAAATATTTAACAGATTCTTACGAGATGGATCAGAACCCTTCAGCTGCATTCCACCTGGCGTTTGAACATAAGAAGCAGCATCAGTATCCACAAGCGATTACACTTTGGGAAATTTCACTTGAAAAAGGATTGCCAAAAGAACAGAGAGAATCTGCGATTGAAATCGCAAAATTGTATGAGCATCATTTAAAAGACTTTAAAAATGCATACTTATTTGCGATGCAGGCGATAAAAGCCCTTGATACAGAAGACTTAAAGAATGAGAGAAAACAGAAAATTCTTGGTCAAATTAAACACAGGCTTAATCGGATTTCCCGGAAAATGAGCGGAAATAATCCCAAGTAATATTTCCCGGGCAAGCGCATAAAACGACTGATTACGTTAATAATTTGAGCTGTAATATGACTAAATTCAACAAACAATTCTCTGTTCTGTCACAAAATAGACAAAAAACGATGTTTGATAGGTGGTTGTATCATTTTCAAAACAATTGTACTATTAAATTATTGAAACTATTTGGGGTTGAAAGTATGAGAAAATTACTGTTACTGTTGTTTTTCTTTGTGATTGGAGCTACTGCTTACGTTTTCTCAGCAATCGGAGATCAGCTTACTACATTATAATAAGTGATTTTGATCAGGTAAATCAGCTGAGCAATAAGCATCTGAAAGCGGCAGGATAAAAGATCCAGCCGCTTTTTTTTAAGATTAATGTATAATAAATTTGTGGTGATTATATGAAAACACTTGTCATATCAGGTTATAAAGCCCATGAAATCGGAATCTTTAAAGCGGATGATCCGGCTATCAGAATTATAAAGAAATCGATCAGGCAGCATATCATCCCTCTCATTGAAGAAGGGCTGGAATGGGTGATCGTGTCCGGATCATTGGGCATTGAACAATGGGCAGCAGAAGAGGTAATAAAATTAAAAGCTGATTATCCTGCTATTCAATTGGCTATTATTACCCCATTCTTAAAGCAGGAAGAGAAATGGAACGAAGTGAACCAGGAAGCATATAGGAACATTTTGGGGGAGGCTGATTTTGTCGCCTCTGTCTCAAATAAACCATATACAGATCCGTCTCAATTTAAGAACAGAGATGATTTTTTGCTTAACAAAGCAGATGGTTTACTTGCCATATATGATGAGGAAAAGAAAGCCTCCCCATCATTCTTTATAAAAAAAGCTGAACAGGTTCAGGAAAAGAAACGACTGGAACTAATCAGGATAAATTTTCAGGACCTGCAATGGATTGCTGATGAAGAAGCATTAAGTGATGCAGATCCTGATTGACAACTGTCATGCTTTTTGAAAAAATAAGACTACTGGATACGATAGCCGAGGTGAAAAATGATGAAGAATGATGTTGCACAATTAAGCGCAAAAGAAATACTTGAGCGGGAATTCAAAACAGCAATGAGAGGTTATAAGCCTGAAGAAGTAGACGCTTTTCTTGATCAGATCATTAAAGATTATGAAGCATTTGCTGAAAGAATTGAAACGCTTGAAAGCGAATTGAAAAAAGCGCAAAGAAGCACAGAGCCTCAGCGCAGATCCACAGTTCAGCAGACTCAGCCGCAACCAACAGTAAGTGGTACAACGAACTTTGATATATTAAAAAGACTTTCCAACCTTGAAAAAGAAGTGTTTGGAAGAAAATTATATGAAGACAGATAAAGCTGCTTGCTAATCGGCCTGTTTCACTGTATAATTTGAACTTGGCGAAACCGGTTAATTGGTCGGGCAATTGCTGCTTTACGCAGAGGAAAGTCCATGCTCGCACGGAGCTGAGATGCCCGTAGTGTTCGTGCTTCGCGAAAAAATAAGCGAAGGCAGTCTGAGTGATCAGACTGACGGCAGAGAGGATACCTAAGTCTCTTGATATGGTATGCATCTCTTGAAAGTGCCACAGTGACGAAGTTCTGTCAGAAATGACAGAAGTGGAACGAGGTAAACCCCGCGAGTGAGAAACTCAAACAATGGTAGAGGCACTTTCCCGGAGGAAATGAACGAAGGGGAAGGTCGGCATTTTGCCGGCAGATAGATGATTGCCGCTTGTCGTACGAGCTTAACAGGCGCTTGCAGTACGCTTGAACAAAACATGGCTTACAGACCATTAGCTGGTTGACCAATTTTATAAAGAGATACAAAAGGCATGACCATAAACAGGAGGTCTGCCTTTTTTCTTTCGAGCAGGATTAAATGAACAATAGAGCGAAATGATAATAAATAAACTGTATGAGGTGAAACCATGGCTACTTATAAACTTATTGCTACAGCAGCAATGGGACTTGAGTCCATCGTTGCGAGAGAAGTGAAAGATCTCGGCTATGAAACAACAGTCGAAAACGGAAAGATTTTCTTTGAAGGTGATGAACTTGCCATCGTACGGGCAAACATGTGGCTGCGGACCGCTGACCGTGTGAAAATCGTGATGGGTGAATTTAATGCCTACACATTCGATCAGCTGTTCGAAGGGACTAAATCTATTCCCTGGGAGACTTTGATGCCTGTGGATGCTGCTTTTCCGGTATCTGGTAAATCGGTGAAATCAAAGCTTTACAGTGTACCTGACTGTCAATCAATTGTTAAAAAAGCGATTGTTGAAAGAATGAAAGCTGCATATAAAAGAATGAGCTTTCTTGACGAAACCGGACCGACGTATAAAATCGAGGTTGCGATCAGAAATGATAAAGTAACGTTAACTGTGGATACAAGCGGTGCTGGACTCCATAAAAGAGGGTACCGTACTGGTCAGGGTGAAGCGCCACTTAAAGAAACAATGGCTGCAGCGTTAATTAAATTAACCAACTGGCGTCCTGACAGACCTTTTCATGATCCATTCTGTGGTTCTGGAACGATTCCAATTGAAGCAGCTTTAATTGGACAAAATATTGCTCCCGGTTTCAACCGTGAATTTATTTCGGAAGAATGGCCGATCATTCCTGCATCGTTGTGGGAAAAAGTAAGAGTAGATGCTGAAGAATCGGCGAACTATGATCAGCATCTGGAAATTTACGGTACTGATGTAGATCATAAACTGATTGAAATTGCGAAAGAAAATGCAATCGAAGCAGGCCTTGGTGATTTGATTCAATTCAAGCAAATGCAGGTAAAAGATTTTTCAGCTTCTTCAGATTCAGGCGTCATTATTGGAAATCCTCCATATGGGGAACGGATTGGTGAAGAGGAAGAAGTAGAAGAAATGTATCGTGATATGGGGCAGGTTTTTGAGCAGTACCCAACATGGTCTAAGTATATTATTACCTCTCATCCGGAATTTGAAGATCTGTACGGAAAGAAAGCAACTAAGAAACGCAAACTCTTTAACGGATTTATCCGCACTGACTATTATCAGTATTTTGGTCAGCGGCCAAAGCGTAAAAATGATTAAAGGAATGATTGAATGAATACGAAAAGTCTTCCGTTCCCTATAACGAGTGATCAGTCATTTTATGAAGCACTAGGCGACTGGATTGGAGACGTTTTTTACGACATCCTGCCTGAAAATGGGCTCGAATTGCGTGATGAACAGATTTTTATGGCGTTTCAGCTTGAACAGGCATATAAAAACAAATCTGTTATATTTGCCGAAGCTGGCGTGGGTACTGGTAAAACAATTGCATACCTGCTCTACGCAGTAGCTTATGCAAGATACACAGGAAAACCTGCCATCATTGCATGTGCAGATGAAACGCTGATTGAACAATTAGTAAAGCCCACAGGAGATATAAAGAAAATTGAACAACTGCTTGACATGGAGATTGATGTAAGACTTGCTAAATCAAGAGAGCAGTACTTATGCTTGAAAAAACTTGATGAAGCAGACAAACGGACTGAAGATGAAGCAATTGAAGATATTTATCTCCAGCTCCCTGAATTTGTTTTCGGAGCAGGGTCTATGTCTTCTTTCTACCCTTACGGAGATCGGAAAGAGTACCCTTATTTGGACGATGAGCAATGGCAGGCTGTTAATTATGACTCCCTGCAGGATTGTCTAAGCTGTGATGTAAGACATCGCTGTGGTCAGACACTACACAGAGAATACTACAGGCAGGCAGGAGATTTAATTGTTTGCTCACATGATTTTTATATGGAGCATATATGGACCAAAGACTCCAGAGTCCGGGAAGGTCAGCTTCCACTGTTGCCTGAAGCAAGTTCAGTTATATTTGATGAAGGTCACCTGCTTGAATATGCAGCACAGAAAGCATTGACGTATAAAACATCACTTCAGTCGATGGAAAAGATCATTTCTAAACTCTCCGGGAATGATGTAAGAGAAAAAACTTTACTGCTTATTGATACAATCCTGGAAATGCACGATGACTGGTTTTCATTAATCAGCCGGAGTGCAGACCGGAGTTCTGAACGAATGAAAATAAATAAATCCAAAGAGCTGATTGATGCTTCTGCTAAATTGAAACAGGCAATTGATCAACTGCTTGAAGAGCTGGTCTTTGAATCTGAAATGTATGTAATCGATGAATACGATTTAAAAATTTCGGAAGAATATCTCGAAACTGTTCTGTTTTCGTTAAAGCTTCTTGTAGAAGATGATAATGCGATTATTTGGCTTGAAGAGAACTTTGACGACGAAAGACTGGTCATCATGCCACGTATGGTTGAGGAAATATTAAGAGAAGAAGTATTTTCTAAGAAACTTCCTTTTATTTTTTCTTCAGCAACGCTTTCAGTCAACGAAGATTTCTCATACTTGGCTGATAGTCTCGGAGTGGATGATTATTCTTCCTTTACGGTAGCATCACCGTACGAATATGACGACGTAATGACAATACAGATTAAAGTAATGGATGATCATGAGAAAGCAGCGGCGATATCTGATATTGTCAATCATAATGATGGTGGTTCTCTCATTTTATTTAACAACCATGAGAACAAAGATATTTTCAGATATACAAATCTGATTGAAAATAAACAGGTGCTCTATGAAGGTGACGAAGAAATCAGTTCTCTTGTTGAAAAATTTCAGGAAGATACTGCATCCGTTCTTTCATCAATTAATCTTTGGGAAGGTTTAGATGTACCGGGTTTAAGCTTGAACAATGTCATCATCGAATCGCTTCCATTTCCGCCGGATGACCCGGTGTTTGAAGCAAAGAGAAATCATTCAGCGGATCCTATGAATGAAGTGGATTTGCCTTATATGCTGCTCAGGCTGCAGCAGGGAGCAGGCAGGTTAATCCGCTCTTCAGATGATCGTGGAAATATCACCATATTTATTTCACAGGAAGAAGAAAAATGGATTCCTGAAATTAAAAAAATACTCCCGGTAGAACCAACGGTAATTAAATAAAGCAAGTATGATTAAATTCGTATTCTTAACATAGAGAATACGAATTTTTTTTTGGTCATTTATTTCAATTTCCGAAACAAATACATTATTTTTTCAGAAAAATATGATAAAATGAGTATTGATCATTGACTGGAGGGATTAGCTTGACATTAGAAACAGTAAAACAAGACTTTAAATCACACCTTAATAAAATTTCCGCATACCAGGAAGCATTAGGATTGATTTTTTGGGATTTAAGAACCGGCGCACCAAAAAAGGCCATTGAAAATCGTTCGGAAGTAATTGGAATACTTTCATCTGAAGTATTTAATTTGTCAACATCAGATAAAATGGCGGAATACATAAACGAACTCAACGCAAATAAGAGTGAACTTGATGAACTGACTGTAAAAATGCTTGAGGAGTGTCAAAAAGAGTTTGACCGAAATCGCAAAATACCTGAGGATGAATTCAAAAAATATGTCATTCTGAAATCAAAATCAGAGAGTGTATGGGAAGAAGCACGAGAGAAATCTGATTTTTCACTGTTTGAACCATATTTAAAAGAATTGGTTGAGACGACTAAGCGATTCGTAGGCTATTGGGGGTATGAAGGAAATCCTTATAATACACTGCTGGATATGTTTGAGCCAGGCGTAACAGTAAAAGACCTGGACCAGGTTTTCGGAAGTGTACGGGAAGCCATTGTGCCGCTTGTTAAAGGAATTGAAAAGTCAACGGTTAAACCGGACACAGGTTTCGTATATAAGCATTTTCCTAAAGCTTCACAGCGGGAATTCAGTGTGCATGTTTTAAAAGAACTCGGATACGATTTTGATGCCGGAAGACTGGATGAAACTGTACATCCGTTTGCAACCGGATTAAATACAGGGGATGTAAGAATTACGACACGCTACGATGAAAATGATTTCAGAGGTGCTGTGTTTGGTACGATTCACGAATGCGGACATGCATTGTACGAACAAAATATTGATCCGGCGTTAACAGGCACTCCATTGAGTGGCGGTACATCAATGGGTATACATGAATCACAATCATTATTTATGGAAAATTTCGTGGGACGGCACCCGGAATTTTGGCGTCGACATCTGCCTGCTTTAAAAGAGTATTCTCCTGAACAATTCAGCGATGTTTCAGTTGAAGATTTCATCGCCGGGATTAACGAATCAAAACCTTCACTCATCAGAGTAGATGCTGATGAACTGACCTATGCTCTGCATATAATGATCAGATATGAAATTGAAAAAGGACTTTTCAATAATGAATTCGAGGTAAGTGAATTACCGGAAGTATGGAACAAAAAATATAAAGAGTATTTGGGTGTTGTCCCTTCAAATGATGCTGAAGGTATTCTTCAGGATGTACATTGGTCGGGAGGCTCATTTGGCTACTTCCCATCGTATGCACTGGGGTATATGTATGCTGCGCAATTTAAACAAGCTATGTTGAAAGATCTTCCACAGTTTGATGAATACATTGCAAATGGGGATATTGCACCAATCAAAAATTGGATGACTGAAAAAGTACACCGTTTCGGTAAGACAAAAAAACCGCTTGAAATTTTAAAAGAAGCTACAGGCGAGGGTTTAAATGCTGAACATCTGATTAAGTATTTAGAAGACAAATACTCAGCACTTTATCAACTGGAGCGTGCTAAATAAGGAGGGTACCCATGTTACTCCCATCATTCAGACTGGATGGTAAAAAAGCAATTATAACCGGAGCCGGAAGAGGAATCGGCCGTGCATTGGCACTTGGTTTCTCTGAAGCGGGCGCAGAAGTCATTCTGTGCTCCCGGACAAAATCTGAACTTGAACAGGTTAAAGCAGAAATTGAAAGCCGTGGAGGCAGTGCAGCTGTCTTTCCGATGGATGTCACAAGTACTGAAGAAATTAAGCAGGTTGTGGCCGAAATTTATCAGACGTATCATCAAATCGATATATTAATCAATAATGCTGGTATGAATATACGTTCTAAAGCAAGTGATGTAACTGAAGATGAATGGGTAAGAATAATGGATACAAATGTGAAGTCAGCTTTTATGATGTCACAGGCTGTCGGGACCCGTATGCAGGAAAATAATGGGGGCAGTATCTTATCAGTGTCATCTGTTGCAGGTCATGTCGCCTTGAAAACAGGAGTCGTTTACGCTGCATCTAAAGCTGCGATGATACAAATGACAAAAGTACTCGCTTATGAATGGGGAAGCAGTGGTGTAAGAGTGAATTCAATTGGCCCCTGGTACTTTGAAACACCTTTAACGAAGCATTTACTTGAAGATGAAAACTATTTAAATGACATTCTTGCGGTAACCCCATTAAAAAGAGTAGGACAGGTAGAGGAGTTAATTGGACCGGCGTTATTCTTATCTTCTGAAGCCGGCAGTTATGTGACAGGTCAGACACTCTTCGTTGATGGAGGCATGACGATTAATGGGTTTTAAAGAGTAGGGGAAACGTTCGAAATCGGTTCATGTGCGAAGGCAGTTTTTATTCTTTAAGATTTGCTTAAGAATATAGCATATTATTAAAAATTTGCCGGATCATTTCGAAGACTTATGAGAGTGATAAGAAATGGTTCGGTAAGAAAGATTGGTTTTAACCATAGTAAAAAACAGAATTCTATCAAAAGAATTCTGTTTTTTACTGTTGAATAGATACCAGGATTGAAAAATTCCCAACGCCTTCTGCTTTAAAAGGAAGGTGGATGGCCTGGGCATAGTTATGAAGCGTCGTAGATCCTGACATAACAGAGGGTGGTGTAATATCCATCTCAACTCCTTCTGAAGATATATAAGTTGTCAGGTTACCGGCAATCATATTGCCAATTTCCCCGATAAAAGAGATCAGCATATCATCTTCAAGATACATTCCATACATCGTATTACCCAGACTGCTGAAATGCTGCTTTTCCCCATCTATTAGGATATTTCCTTTAAGTTGTCCTGTCATCCCTATTAATACAGCGATTTGTTCCTGTTCATATGGTTTCGTTAATACTGATGGGTTGCTGTGTTCTATATGCACCGGCATCACCTTGCGTATAGAATGTACCATCCCATTTAACAGTTCAGTTACTACCTTTGAAGTACTCATTGTGACCTCCAACATTCATAATAGATCTATTATACCATTACTTTATGCTTATGATAGGAGAATTTCAAAAATTCTTTATACAAATATTAAAATTTATTATGGAGGCAGCCAATTATTCGATACAATATAGAGTAGAGAATATAGTTGAAAGGTTTATTTAATGATTTGTAGCTGAAGGTTTGGAGCCCGTGCTGTGAAACCCCGAAGCATAAACCTGTAACATACGTAACGCAGTAAAGAATAAAAGGGGACGGTTTAGTTGAACACACCGGATTTCATTTTACATAAAACTGAATTGATGTCGGAATTAACAGGGTTTTATAGAAAAGCGATAGATATAGGAGATCAGGAAAGAGCTGATAAGATACTTAAGCTTGCTGAAAAACTGTACCGTGAAGAAATCGTGATTGCATTTTGCGGTCATTTTTCTGCAGGTAAGTCTGCCATGATCAATCACTTAACAGGAGAAGTTATATTGCCGTCAAGCCCGATTCCAACCAGTGCTAACCTTGTTGCACTGCATGCTGGTGATGAAAAGCCGGTCAGAGTTACATTGGCTGACGATCAAATCTATGAACTTGAACCTCCTCTGGATGAAAAAGCAATAATCAAACTGGGTAAAGAAGGATTAAAAATTAAAAGGATTGATATTTGGAAAAATTCAGAGTCTATGCCTGAAGGTGTAACATTGCTGGACACACCAGGTATAGATTCTGTTGATGATGCTCACAAAAGGTCTACTGAATCAGCAGTCCACCTTGCCGATCTGCTGTTTTATGTCATGGATTATAATCATGTACAATCAGAAATGAATTTTGAATACATAAAAAATATGTCTCAGCATAATCGAAAAATATATGCAGTCATTAACCAGATTGATAAACACCGGGATGAAGAACTTACTCTCAGTACATTCAAGAATTCTGTAGAAAAAGCCTTCTATCAATGGGGAGCTTCACCTGAAAAATTCTTTTATACGTCACTCAAATATCCTGATCATGGCGAAAATCAAAGTCAACAACTAAAAGATGAAATTTCACAGATGACACGTAACAAAAAGAAACTTTTAGTTGACTCTGTATCAAGCTCTTTGGATGTACTTACATCAGAAATGCGTTCCTATCTGGAGGATGAACTGGAAGATATAACTGATGCGTACTCTACAATCATTGATGAAAAAGATGTTGAAAATAAGGAATCTTTGTATCATCAGGCTGAGAGTATAAGTGAACAGGATGTTTATTCTCTGAATGAATGGTCTGAATCCTTTGATAATGAAATGAATAAAATGCTTAAGGCCAGCTATTTAATGCCTTCAGAAGTGCGTACAAAAGCTGAATATTATCTTGAAGCGATGCAGAAAGACTTTAAAAAAGGGCTATTATTTTCAGGCAAAAAGACGCAGCAGGAAAGAGAAAACAGAGAAAATGATTTTAAAAAGAGTCTTATAGTTGTCATTGATGAGCAACTAATCTGGCATAGTAAATCACTTATTTACAGATTTTTAGAAAATGCTGGAACTGACCGTTCAGACTGGAGCGGAATAATTGAAAAAATTTCTGTAGATGACCCAGTTTCATTCATACGCAGAAATGTAAAAAGTGGAGCTGGCTTTACAGGAGAAGCGCTATTAAATTACTGTGAATCGTTAGCCGAGGATGTTAGAAGAGAAATAAAATCGCAAATGCTTCATATTAAAAATGAAATGATTCAAACGCTCGATGATGTGATTGAAGAAAATACAGTGAGAAGATCTGCAGAACATGATGCTATTATGAAAAAAGTGAATGTGCTCAAACAGTTGGAACGTTTGGAAAAACAATTACATGAACTGGAAGAGATAAAGCCTGATCAGGATTTAGAGGATAAGTGGGTGGGAAATTGGAGTGAGGAAGAGAAATCTTTTGAAACAATTTCCCGCCTTGACGGCGTATTAACAGAGACAGATCAAGAAAATGCAGCACCTGAAACATCCTATCATTTAAATTCATCAGATATTGATGAGATTCAGCTATTCCAGAACAGCCAACAGTTAGCACACGAAATAAGTAATATTAAAGGGTTTGAACAACAATCTAACATACTTTTTGAACAGTCAGAACGCTTAAAAAACAAAAAATATACCGTTGCATTGTTCGGAGCTTTCAGCGCAGGTAAATCCAGTTTCGCAAATGCGTTGCTTGGTCATAAGGTTTTGCCTGTATCTCCAAATCCGACTACTGCTTCAATCAACAGAATTTTTCCACCTGATACAGAGAATCCGGATCAGACAGTAATCGTACACTTCAAACAAGAATCAGAACTGCTTATGGATCTTCAGGAAGCATCTCAATTGAAAAACATTCAAACATTAAGTGAAATGAATGAAAAATTACCTGATGTTTTAAAGAAAAATCATGATTTAACTGAATCAAGAAAGAGTTTTATACGTGCTTTTCTTGAAGGATGGCCTGATTACAGGAATGATTTAGGAAACAAAAAATCGGTGGCTTATGAAGAATTTCAAGGGTTTGTCTCAAATGAACATCAATCATGTTTTGTTGAGGCGATTGATCTATATGCGAGTTCGTCGGTATCCGAACAGGGGATCACGCTGGTTGATACCCCGGGAGCCGATTCAGTAAATGCGCGTCATACTGATGTCTCATTCGATTATATAAGAAATTCGGATGCTATATTATTTGTCACTTATTTCAACCATGCTTTTGCCAGAGCAGACAGAGAGTTTTTGATCCAGATGGGCAGAGTTAAAGAAAGCTTTGAACATGACAAAATGTTTTTTGTTGTAAATGCGGTTGATCTTGCAGAAAATGAAGATGAAAAAAACGATGTTATTCATTACGTGAAAACACAGTTAAAGTCCTTTGGCATCAGCCACCCAAAAATTTTCGGGGTATCAAGTCTTAATGCTCTAAAGCAAAAAAGGAATTCCGGACTGCAGGAATTCGAAGACGAGTTCACTGCGTTTATTGATCAGGAACTGGATTCGATTGTAAAGAAAAATACGGCTGATTATTACGAGCAGACGATTAATCGAATGACTGCTTTACTAGAACAGTCGAGGGCTAATGAACAGGATAAAGAAAGAAGAAAGGCAGCTCTCGAACAGTTAGCCGAGGAGCTGGACAGCCATTTTGAAGCGTCTAATCTCCAAGCAGTGGAAGCGCAAGCCAGCCAGGAATTAAAAGAGTTATTGTATTATGTAAACCAGAGAGTGTTTTACAGGTTTTCTGATTTCTTTAAAGAGGCGTTTAATCCGGCTGGTTTTCACGGACAATCCAATAAAGTCGCATTAAAACAGGCAGTTGATGAACTGATCACAATGCTTTCATTTGATTTCTCACAGGAGTTTAAGGTAGTAAATTATAGACTTGAACAGCTTATTTTCCAGTCGTTTAAAACTGAGTTGAATCAGAAATGGGATGAGATCAGAAAAGTTTTTCCGGAGGGTATTAAACCTGATACTGAGATAGCGCCCGCAGATCTGCTAACGTTTAATTATACATTCGAGCAGTTAAATGAATTGGATTTTAGTAACGAAAAGTCCATTTTTAAAAACACAAAATCTTTTTTTGAAAAAAATGAGAAAAAACTGATGCAACATGCTTTAGAAGAAAAGCTTAAAAAAGTAGCAATAACTGAGCTTGAAGAAGTTTCAAATCAGCTGACGTTCTGGATGACAAATGAAATGAAGAGAGTTCAATCCATTCTGTATGACAGATGGCAAAAAGAATTGTCTTCGCAAATCGATTCAGCTATCACGAACCTAAATTCAGAAGAATATGCGACAGAGCTCGAAAAAGCTTTAAAAAGTGTGAATGCTTATGCATCATAATCCATATCATGTTTGTGCCACCTGTATTCATTTTAAATCGATAAAGATGCAGCCTGGGGAAATGATTTACTTTTGCAAACGGCTTAAATATGAAACGCAGCCACATTATACATTTAATTGCTGGGAACCTAAAGACCACGTAAAAAAACTAATGCAGAAAAGGCGGGGATTATAAATGCAGGCAGCTGTCTCACCAGAATGGTTATTCGAACAAATAGAGTTGAATCGTCCCATTTCTTTGATTGATTGCAGGTTTGATCTGATGAACCCTGATTCAGGCAGAAAACTGTATAATGAAAATCATTTGCCTAGGTCCGTATATTTTGGGTTGGATCAAGATTTGTCAGGAGGAAAACTTGTGCACGGTGGCCGTCATCCACTTCCTGATATGATAGAATTTAAAAAGAAAGTTGAAGAGGCGGGTATTTCAAATGATCAGCCGGTTGTCGTTTATGACGATGGAGAGGGAGCATTTGCAGCGCGTGCATGGTGGTTACTAACCTATGCGGGGCACAAGCAGGTCTATATGTTAAATGGTGGATACAGTGAATGGATAAGCAGACATCTTCCGGTTACCAATGTCGTCCGTGATCAGCAAAAAGGAAGATTTCAACTCGATCTTCAGGATCACCTTGTAGCAGATACTGCTGAAATAGAGAATATCGTATCCGGGAAACAATCAGCTTTACTCATTGATTCCCGGAATTATTCGAGGTATCTGGGGGATCATGAACCGATTGATCGAGTTCCAGGACATATACCAGGAGCAATTAACAGTGAGTGGATAAACAGTTTCGAAAATGGCTGGCTGCTCGATGAGGAAATGCAGGCTAAACGATTTTCTGAATGGGATAAAAATCAGCCGCTTATTGTTTATTGCGGGAGTGGTGTAACTGCATGTCCAAATTTTATTGCGTTAAAGCAAGCAGGGTTTACGAATGTTAAATTGTACCCGGGCAGTTACAGCGATTGGGTATCTTATGATCACCATGAAATTGAGTTGGGGGATTCAACCCATATGAAAAAAACGCGTAAATAATTAACTGTTACAAACTGAAGAAAAAGGTGATAACAATGAAACATGTACTATTAATCGACGGAATGGCACTGTTGTTCAGGTCATTTTTTGCAACCGCAGTGACCAATCAATTTATGTATAACCAAAAAGGGTTGCCAACCAACGGAGTTCAGGGTTTCATTAAGCATTCTGTAACCGCTGCAAATATGATTCAGCCATCGCATGTTGCAATATGCTGGGACATGGGGAAAGAAACGTTTCGAAATGAAGCTTTTTCGTTATATAAATCAAACCGAAATGCCCCGCCTGAAGAGCTGATACCTCAATTTGATCTGGTGAAAGAAATTGCAAAACAACTTGATTTTCATAATGTTGGAGTTAAGGGTTATGAAGCGGATGATTGTATTGGCACAATTGCAAGGGGAGAATCTGAGGGTAAAGTTAGCATTGTCAGCGGTGATAAAGATCTTCTTCAACTGTTATCACCAACAGTCGATGTCTGGTTAATAAAAAAAGGATTTGGAACCTATGATACATACAACCTGGACAGGTTCATTACAGAATATGAAATTACGCCAAAACAGTTTATTGATGTCAAAGGGTTAATGGGTGATACGAGTGATGGATATCCAGGAGTAAAAGGAATTGGTGAAAAAACTGCATTTAAGTTAATTCGGGAATTTGGATCAATTGAACAAATATTAGAGAATATTGATCGTCTGACACCGGGTCAACGAAATAAAATAAAGGAAGATCAACAAATGCTTCACGTATCAAGAAACCTTGCTGAGATACATTGCGATGTTCCGATCGAAGGTGCCTTTACGAAAGAGTGGAACGGGCTGCCTGAACACGCAAACGATGTGATCGAAGAACATGGGTTGAGGTCAGTTAAAAGATTTATGGAGCAAATGGCTAAATGAATCAGACATTGGATGATTTTGTTGCTGATCTTCATGCCAGAGGTTTCAAGCTTGATGATGAAGCGATTGGCTTTATATACTTCGGAAAAAAATTTACCGGTGCACAAGACCCCCTGATTAAAATGGCAATCGAAGCAACGCTGAAATGCCAAAAACGTTTCGATTCAAGTTTTTACATGTCAGTCTTAGAAGAACTCTCAAGTGAAAAATTAAAGAGTAAAAAAGAAATGACTGAGCACCTTAAATCTAAAGGGGTGCCTCTGTAAAAAGAAGAGCGCTTCAGCTCTTCTTTTTTTGGTTTAAAACCGCCTGTCTGGCAAGTTTGTCAGCAACAGTATTCTCTTTGCCTGGAATCCATTTAATAAAAAACAGATCAAATTCATCGAGCAGTTTATTCATCTCAGGTAAATAATGGGCATATTTTTTATTCTTAATGTATCTTTTTTCAACTGCTGCATAAACAGCCTGAGAATCAGTTTTACAGGAAACAATTTGATTTTTATAGGGAAGACATTTTTCAAGGCCAATAATTAAAGCCTCATACTCTGCTTCATGATTAGTCATCTCTTTCAGGGGAATGGAAAATTGAAGACTATCGTTGCCGTTTTTTACAAAAATACCTGCGCCGCTTATACCGGGATTGCCGGCACTTGCACCATCTATATACAATTCAATCATGTTTTAGCCTCCTTAATTGAAGTGTATCAGCAGTTGCGCAGAGGGACAATTCAATTGTACAATTAAGAGACTGAAGGAAAGGGGAGAGATGTATGAAGATATATTTTACTGCACTATACCATCATCCTTCAGGCGCAAAGCTTTCATTTCAAAGTAATTGGATAGCTGATAATCAGGCACTTTTATTCATTTCAGATTTTGAAAAAACGGGAAGATTTTTCAATATAACTGTTCATGATGATCTTGGCCAGCAGTGGAATATAAAAGAGTTCAAAAAAATAATGACTAAAACAGCCGGTTCAGCAAAAGATATTACTATCCATTTTGATGCTGCTTTTAATAAGTCTGATCAAGCAGCGGGTCTCGGGTGGGTGATAGATTATAACCGGGATGATGAATCGTTTGTTGAAAAGAATAACAAACAGTTAAACGGAATTACTTCTAATAACGAAGCAGAATACGCTGCATTGTACTATTCAATTGAACATGCGTTAAAAATAGCTGATGGCAATATGCAGGTTATTCGATGCAGTGGTGACGCTCTGACAGTAATCAATCAAATGAAGGGTGAATGGCCCTGCTATGACCTTGATTTAAACACGTGGGCAGAGAAGATTGATCGGCTGCTATCGTCAGAAGGTATGACTTCTATCTATTTTCACATAACTAGAAATCAGAATAAAAATGCTCATAAATTAGCTGAACAGGCAATCAATCATACAGATATAAAAAGTCTGAATAAGACTGGTAAGGATGATTAAAATGGAAAAAATGACTGCAATTTCTGAATTAGATGAGTTGATGAATACTTATTGCACAGAATGCCCGGTTAAAAAAGAGCTCAGATCCGAAAAAGGGAAGTTATATGCGCATAAATTTTGCATTTCTGAATGTTCGATAGGGCTGAAACTTAAAGAAATAGGCCGGCGGTTATCTTAAAGGCAGAGACGGCTATTTTATTAAGCCTTGAAATGTCTGCTTCACAGAAAGAAAAAATAAAAAAGCCGGCAGCTGCCGGCTTTATATTATTCCTTTTTAGTCACATTAGCGGCCTGTGGTCCACGATTTCCTTCTATAATTTCAAAAGAAACTTCCTGGCCTTCCTCTAGGGATTTGTAGCCATCACCCTGCACGGCTGTAAAATGTACAAACACATCATCGCCACCTTCAACTTCCAAGAATCCGTAGCCTTTTTCGTTATTGAACCATTTTACTTTGCCATTATGCATTTGATTTCCTCCCTGCTATTTCCCTAAAGAGATTTGCATTCAACTCCATCTCACCATCGAATGCTATTTTTACTATACACATCATTAAAAATTCAGTCAACAACAAGATTGAATTTTCAAAAATCATTCATTGACATGACAAAATTACTTGCCTGAACGCGAAACGTGTATTTGTTCAGGATGTATTATAACGTTACATTGAATCATATTTGCAAACTTGAATACAGTTGTTTCAATGAAGTCCTTATAGTACACTTTACAAGTAGAAAAAATGGTTTTATTGAGGAGGGGTCCCCGCATGCCAACGCCCAGCATGGAGGATTATATCGAACAAATTTACTTATTAATTGATCAAAAAGGGTATGCAAGAGTTTCTGACATTGCCGAAGCATTGTCGGTCCATCCATCCTCTGTTACTAAAATGGTACAAAAACTGGACAAGGATGAGTACCTGATTTATGAAAAATACCGAGGGCTTGTTTTAACCAAAAAAGGTAATAAAATAGGTAAAAGACTCGTTTTCAGACATGAACTGCTCGAGCAGTTTTTAACTGTCATAGGTGTGAAAGATGAAAACATTTATAATGATGTAGAAGGAATCGAGCATCATTTAAGCTGGAATTCGATAGACCGGATAGGAGATTTGGTTCAGCTGTTTGAAAATGATCCTGAGCTGATTCAAAAACTTAGAAAGTTACAGGAGAAAGAAGACCAATAAACCGCTGATTTAGCGGTTTTTGTTTGTTTTAAAATCATGACGACGTGTTATAATTAATGCATTACATATATAGTGGAGGCTTGTTATGACGACAAAAAAAACTGTTCCTTCAGACATTGATATTGCTCAGGCTGCATCGATGATGACGATTACTGATATCGCTGCAGGTGTTGGCCTGACTGATGAAGATATAGAAATGTATGGTCAATACAAAGCTAAAATCAAATTTGATACAATTGACAGATTAAAAACAGCTAAGGATGGCAAGCTGATTCTTGTTACATCAATTAATCCAACCCCTGCCGGAGAAGGGAAGTCTACAGTGACTGTCGGTCTCGCTGATGCGCTTAAAGCTTCCGGTAAAAATTCTATGGTTGCTTTAAGAGAGCCATCTCTTGGGCCTGTAATGGGTGTTAAAGGTGGTGCTACCGGTGGAGGTTATGCTCAGGTGCTGCCTATGGAAGATATTAACCTGCATTTCACAGGAGATATACATGCAATCACAACTGCCAATAACGCATTATCAGCATTTATAGATAATCATATTCACCAGGGAAATAAGCTTGAAATTGATCCGAGAAGAATTCTCTGGAAGAGAGTTATGGATATGAATGACCGTGCGTTAAGACAAATTGTTGTGGGGTTAGGTGGTCCTGCAAGGGGAATACCAAGAGAAGATGGATTTGACATTACTGTAGCGTCAGAAATAATGGCAGTGCTGTGTTTATCGTCATCCCTTAAAGATATGAAAGCCCGCTTATCCAATATTGTCATTGCCTATACATACGAGAAAGAGCCTGTCACTGTGGCTGACCTCGATGTTCAGGGAGCACTGGCTTTACTTCTCAAAGATGCATTGAAACCAAATATCGTACAAACACTTGAGCATACACCAGCACTGATTCATGGAGGGCCATTTGCTAATATTGCGCACGGCTGTAATTCTGTACTGGCTACTAAAACAGCACTTAAACTTGCAGACTACGTTGTAACGGAATCCGGTTTTGGTGCAGACCTGGGTGCAGAAAAATTCTTAAATATTAAGACGCGAACAACCGGTAAACATCCTGATGCGGTTGTGATAGTAGCAACGATCAGAGCTTTAAAAATGCACGGTGGAAAGCCTAAAAATGAATTAACTGATGAGGATGCAAAAGCGTTAAAGCTGGGATTGGCAAATCTCCAAAAACATTTGGAAACAATTCATCAATTCGGTTTACCTGCTGTAGTTGCAATTAATAAATTTCATACTGACACTGATGCAGAAATAAAAATATTGGAAGAATTCTGCCAAAATCAGGATGTTCCTTTTTCGTTAACTGAAGTGTGGGAAAAAGGCGGGGAAGGTGGCAGAGATTTAGCTGCAAGAGTGATTGAAGCAATTGAAGGACCTGCTGATTTTTCTTATCTCTATCCTCTTGATCTTCCTGTTAAAGAAAAGATTAATTCAATCGTACAAAAAGTTTATGGCGGGTCTGAAGCAGTCTTTTCGAAGAAAGCAGAGGCTCAAATTAAACAATATGAGGAATATGGCTGGGACAGCTTACCTGTCTGTATGGCTAAAACTCAGTATTCACTATCTGATGATCCATCGCTATATGGCAGACCTGAAGGGTTTAAAGTTTCAATCCGGGAGGTTGTACCAAAGCTTGGAGCAGGGTTTTTAGTTGCATTAACCGGAGATGTCATGACGATGCCGGGGCTTCCGAAAAACCCGGCAGCTCAAAAAATGGATGTTACAGATGATGGAAAAGGTGTCGGGTTATTTTAAAGTTATGTCAAAAGCATCCCCAAAAAGGATGCTTTTGTTTTTCCGGGGTTCTGTTTAAGTTCAGTGCCAGTTTGTAGTATAAATTTAAGGATTTAGATTTCATAAAAGTTTAATTAAATCGTTTAGTGATAATCAATATGCTATGATGACGAAAAAAGATTGTGGGGATATGATGTTTGATCCAACTGCGTTTGATAACTTAAAAACTGTACTGGAAGGTACTGTTTACGATCGTGATATAGATGGAACGATTAAAATCACTTCTCGTACAGATCAGATTGATATCGCAACCCTGTGCAGAAATTTCAATCTTACATTCCATGTAAATGAACATTCCTATGAAGCTGATATGAACCTTTATGCAGATCTCAGGAAACTTTCAGCTGAACTGCTGACGACAAATGATAGCGAAGCGGGTGCAGTCATCTCAATTATTTTTAGAAAGCACAGTGAAGAATGGACTGATAGGGATTTGAACATTCTCTCTCAACAATGGGGGGAGAGCAGGTGCTATGATATTAGAAAAATCTCTTCAAGCAGAAACCCGGATTTTTGTGAAGCCGTAGTCAGGTTTGAAAGAACGATTACTGAGGAAATGATAAGAGATATTGAGGACATGGTCTATTTTGTCATAGAAACGCTTGATTTTCTGGAGGAAAAGTAAAATGATTTCAATTTCCAATGAGCAGTTAAGGCTGACTAAAAATCTGGTGATCGGATTCTATCAGGAAGACCGGACAGGACATGACTGGGATCACATCATGCGTGTGAAGAATCTTGCTTTGAAAATTGCTGAAATTGAAGGAGTAAATAATCTTCACCTGATAGAAATGCTTAGCTATCTCCACGATGTCGGTGATAATAAACTACATTCCAGTGAACAAAAAGCTAATCATTTTTTACAGCAAACAATAGAAAAGATAGGATTTTCTGAACGTGAAATGGAATATATATTACTTCAGGTAAAGTCGGTAAGCTATCGGAACAGAGGCATTTACAATGGAAATGATGAAAGTAAAATTGTTGCTGATGCTGACAGACTTGATGCCATTGGAGCTATAGGAATCGCACGCGCTTTTACATATGGGGGAGCCAAAAGCCAAAAGCTTCACAGCCGCAAAAATAACGATGATACTGTGATCTCACATTTTTATGATAAACTTCTGAACCTGAAAGATGAGATGCATACTAAAACTGCATATAAAATAGCACTTGAACGGCACCGGTTTTTAGAAATCTTTACAGATCAATTTCTGAATGAATGGAATGGTAAAAAATGAAGCAGTGTAAAATATTAAATATCACAAAGTCTTACGGCGAAAAAAACCTGTTCCAGGACTTGTCATTCACCATTACAGACTCAGATAAAATAGGTCTGATCGGAGTAAATGGTACAGGAAAATCCACGTTGATGAAGTTAATTACTGGAGTAGAATATCCGGATGAAGGCATCATCGAACGACCTAAGAATTATACGATTAAACTGCTTGACCAGGAACCTGAACTTAATGGTGAACTGACAATAATGGAAACGATTTTTGAAAGTGATGCTGAAATTACAAAATTAATGAATCAGTATACTGCGATTATGAAAAAATATGAACTTAAACCGGAATCGGCTGAAATCCAATCTGAAATGCTCAGTATTCAGCAGAGAATGGATGAAGAAAATGCTTGGGATGCAGCTTCTAAAGCAAAGTCAGTTTTATCAAAATTAGGAATTCAAAATACGGAAATGAAACTGAAACAGCTCTCAGGGGGACAAAAGAAAAGAGTTGCGCTTGCGCAAGTCCTGTTAGAAGAACCTGACTTGCTTCTGCTTGACGAGCCTACGAACCATCTGGATTATGAAGCGATCCTTTGGCTTGGTCAGTATTTGCAAAAATACCCCGGTTCTTTATTGTTCGTCTCACATGATCGATATTTTATTGATCAGGTTTCTAATTCAATGTTGGAAATTGATAAAGGTAAGGCTTATAAATATAAAGGGAATTACCAGCGATTTATTGAAGCGAAAGCTGAACGAGAAGACCAGGAAGCTTCTGAAGAAAGAAAGAAAACAAATTTATATAAGAACGAATTAGCCTGGATGCGCAAAGGAGCAAAGGCGCGTACAACAAAACAGAAAGCGAGAATCCAGCGGTTTGAAAATCTTGAAACGTCGATGTCGAAAGAAGATGACAATGAATTAAATATTGGTGCCTTAAGCAGCAGGCTTGGCAAACAGGTAATAGAATTAAAAAATGTTTCAAAGAAGTATGATCGGGTTTTATTTGAGAATTTTAGTTTACTGGTTATTCCTGGTGACAGGATTGGGATAGCAGGGTCAAATGGCAGCGGAAAATCTACTTTAATGAACATGATCGCAGGACGTGTGAAACCTGACAGTGGGTCAGTGGAAATTGGGCAGACTGTAAAAATTGCTTATTTTTCGCAGGAGATTGAGGAAATTGATCAGCAGTTGAGAATGATAGAGTATATTAGAGAATCAGCTGAAGTTGTTGAAACAGCAGAAGGTACAATTTCTGCTTCTCAAATGCTTGAACAATTTTTGTTTCCTCCTGAATCCCATGGTACCCCAATCTATAAATTGTCCGGTGGAGAAAAGAGAAGACTGTATTTATTAAAGTTGCTGATGAAACAGCCTAATGTTTTGATGCTGGATGAACCGACCAATGATCTGGATACACAAACGCTGACTGTGCTTGAAAATTTCCTGGACATTTTTGGCGGAGTCGTAATCACCGTATCCCATGACAGATACTTTTTAGATAAAGTTACAGATAAACTGATTATATTTAAAGAGTCCGGGCCACCGGAAGTAACGCTGGATGATTATTCTACCTATTTAGAAAAGCAATTGAATCTACCTGCAGATGAGCCGGTCAAAAATCCGTTGAAAGAACAAAATACGGCAGAAACTAAAAAAGAGAAAACAAGATTATCATATAAAGAAAAATTAGAATGGGAAGAGATCACTTCTTCAATAGAGAATATCGAAGGAAAAATAGAAGCGCTTGAGCAAGAGTTAAATGAAACAGGTAGTGATTTTGTAAGAGCAGAAGAAATTAATGCAGAGCTGGTATCACTTAATGACAAATTAGAAGAATTGATTGAAAGATGGAGCTACTTATCAGAATTTGCTGAGTAAGCCCTTTTCTTCAAGTGAAAATTCTATTGTGATACAATGCAACTAGATTTGGACATAATCGGAGGGGTAAAGTTGAAAATACTTTCTATAGAACCAACACCAAGTCCGAATACAATGAAGGTCATTGTGGACGAGGCATTAGCAGGCGGTAAGAGTAATAATTACAAAAAAGATGATGCTGAACAGGCACCTGATAAAATTAAGCAACTTCTGGAGATAGATGGTGTAAAAGGGATCTACCACGTGGCTGATTTCCTTGCTGTTGAAAGACATCCAAAGGCAGACTGGGAAGCTGTCTTGCCAGAGGTGCGCTCTGTATTCGGTGAGGATGCGGAGAATGAAACAAAGGAACAAACTGTCGATGAGCATTACGGCGAGGTAAATGTTCAAGTGCTTCAATTTAAAGGTATTCCTTTGCAGATCAAACTGCTGAGTGGAGATGAAGAAAAAAGATATGGATTGCCTGATTATTTTGCTCAGGCTATGAGTAACGCGCAATTAGAAGGTGACAATGTAGTACTTCAAAGGAAATGGAAAGACTTTGGTGTAAGATATGGAGATCTGGATAAAATCGCAAATGAAGTGTCAGAAGAGATTCTTGCTTCCTATCCATCTAGCAGGGTGCAGGCAATTGTAGAAGCTTCAAGGGAAGCCGGCAGCGCACCTGTTCAAACGAGAGAACTGAAGAAAGTAACTGTAGAAATGTTAAAAGCGTGTGACAGCTGGCAGGAAAGATATCAGCTGCTGGAACAGATACCTGAACCATCTGTTGATGATATTCCAATGCTGAATGTTGCACTTGAAGATGAAAAAGTTTCAGTCAGAAGACTTGCTGTTATTTATCTGGGAATGATCGAAAATGAAGAAGTGCTTCCTTCACTTTACAAAGGGTTAACCGATAGAAATGCGTCTGTCAGAAGAACTGCTGGGGACTGTTTATCCGACTTAGGTTTCCCTGCAGCTGAAAGAGAAATGATGAAAGCTCTGGGCGATAAGAATAAACTCGTTCGCTGGAGAGCTGCAATGTTTTTATATGAAGCTGGTACTGAACAATCACTTCAGACATTAAAAGAAGCAGAAGAAGATCCTGAATTTGAAGTAAAACTTCAAATTAAAATGGCTATCGAGCGGATTGCAGGCGGGCAGGAAGCTAAAGGATCTGTGTGGAAACAAATGACCGAGGCAAGAAATCAGAGAATGGAGGAATAAATTAATGTCGATGGCTTATGAAGAATATATGCGACAATTAGTAAAACCGATGAGACAGGAACTCACACAAGCAGGGTTTCAGGAACTCAGAACTGCTGAAGAAGTTGAGTCATTTATGGAAGAATCAAAAGGTACTTCTCTTGTGGTCATTAACTCTGTCTGTGGATGTGCAGCAGGTCTTGCACGACCTGCAGTCACACAGGCACTGATTACACATGACAAAGAACCTGATCATCTGGTGACAGTTTTTGCAGGACAGGACAAAGAAGCGACTGCTAAAATGCGCGCACAATTTCCTGACTTTGAACCATCTTCACCTTCAATTGTATTATTAAAAGATAATGAAGTAGCACATTTTATTCCACGGGAAGAAATTGAAGACCATGATGTAGAAGAAATTGTAGATAACTTAAAAACTGCAATGGATAAATATTGCTAAGGGATCAGCTGTGATCATTACTACGTCCGGAAGACCCGGAGAAATCACGTATCTGAATGTAGTCAAAGCGCAACAATTTTTTTCTGATGCGATATTTATAGAAAGAGATAAGAGATCTATAAAACAATTGCAGGAGCAGTTTAAAGACTTAATTCTTGTTGCCGGTGAAAATAGATTTGAACTATATACGATGGAATCCAGTGATCCATTTTTTTATCATCCTAATTCAGCATCATTCAGAATTAAAAGAATGATCAAAGGTGAAAAAGATCCGCTCATAGAAGCAGCGGATCTTTTGCCTGAAGATCGTTTTCTGGACTGTACGGCAGGTTTGGCGTCAGATGCACTCGTTGCATCCTGGTTTTGCAATCAGCCAGTAACGGCAATTGAATCGAAAAGAGAAATTGCATTTATAACTGCTCAGGGTTTAAAGTGCTTTCAGCATAAAATTGATGATATTAATGCTGCCATGCGTAAAATAAATATACATAATGAGCATGCAGACTCCTATTTGAAAAACTGTCTTAGTGACAGCTTTGATGTCGTTTATTTTGACCCGATGTTTCATGAAGCAATACAATCTGAAGGGCTTTCGCACATGAGGGAATTAGCTGATTACGACGATGGACACCTATATGATAGCGTTCAGGAGGCAGTTAGGGTTGCAAGAAAAACTGTTGTGTTAAAAGATCATTTCCGGTCAAATCGATTTCATCAGCTCGGCTTTGAACGAATCATCAGACCTTCAACAAAACAGCATTACGGTGTGATATCAGTAAAATAAAAAAGAGGCTGAGACAAAAACAAACTTTTTTGTTGAGTTAAACAATATTTATATTAAAATCTAAGTGTAGCGGAGCGTAATGCGTGACTCCAGCGCGAGGAGACGGACAGGTGAGACCCCGCAGGCGCGAAGCGGTGAGGAGGCTCACCGCCGGCCGCGCGGAAAGCGTCCGCCTGAAGCGCAGCGAAACGAGTAAGAGGATGAGACAGCTTATGTCCCATCCTCTTTTAAAAGTTAATGTATTTGTTCTGATCCAAACTTTGCCGGGGTATCTTTACCCCAGTAAACATCTGCCAGTTCATGGTGAGTTTCAAAACCATCTTCTGCAGTGTGATAGTGGAAGTTAAATGTATAGCCTTCGAGGGGAGGGCGGTCTTTTCTTACATGAAAATATAAAATTTCATCATTGGATTTCAAATCCATAATATGAAAAATTCTTTCCCCTTCACCCTTGCCAATTACAGGAGATATGGCTAAATCAGCAATTTCTTCTTCAGGATATGTATGTACAAGATCCAAAATGATTTCTTCTATTTTCGGCAGCACTTCTGATTCAAAATCAGTTTCAATTCTTGGAAGAATTCTGTCACCCAGTTTCGTAGCTGTAATTTCCCTGGCTTGCGCAATTAATTGTTCTGCTGATTGTTCTCTGTTTAGTGCAGGAATCGTGGTGATTTCCAGCATATCTGTTGAGAGTTCGTGGTTTTCTGATTTTTGTGTATTCCAGGCAAGTAAATCCTGTGGAGATATCAGTCCGAAAGTAAGGATTGATATAAAAACGACGAATGATTTTTTAATCCAGTTAGGCATTTCACTTTTCCTTTCAATAAAGAATTCGCTAAATCAAGTTCTGCGATGGACTACTAAAGTTAAATCAATTATACTAGAATACGAAAAGAAAAGCTCTAGATTTCTAAATATTTTCCTTAGGGGGTAAATGCTGTGGAAGAAATTATGATCGGACTCGGATTTCTATTAATGCTTGCATACTTCGTATACTTACAATTTGCTGAATAATAAAAAGCTGGCCAATGCCAGCTTTTTGTTTATATTCATGACGATACTATATTCCGGTGTTGTCTATGCACTGTTGGTGATTGTAGCGTAAGGCGTTGACCCCTTGCGCCAGGCCGAAGCAAAATCAATAGCAAATTTTACTGAGCTATTTAAATAAAAGCTATGTTAAAGTCCAATGTTGTTTTAGCACAGATGGTGATTGCAGCGGAAGGGGGACGACTCCAGCAGGATAAGCGTGACAGGTGAGACCCCGCAGCGCGGTACGCGAGGAGGCGAGGGTGGCGCCATAAAACGGCGCACCTGCGGAAAGCGTTCCCCCAGCAGCGGAAATCAACAGCCACCTTTAACAGAGCTTAAATTAAAGGAGAGCTTTCAGATGAAACAGTATCATGAATTACTGGAACATGTACTAAAAAGTGGCACTGAAAAAAGTGACAGAACCGGTACAGGCACATTTAGTTCATTCGGACATCAAATGAGGTTTAATCTTCAGGAAGGCTTTCCGCTTGTCACGACAAAAAAAGTGCCATTTAAACTCATTGTCAGTGAATTGCTGTGGTTTATTAAAGGAGATACGAATATTAAGTATCTTTTAAAACATAATAACCATATTTGGGATGAGTGGGCTTTTAAAAAATGGGTGGAATCCGATGTTTACAACGGTCCGGATATGACTGATTTTGGTTTGCGGAGCTTGAAAGATGAAGAGTTCAAAGAAATGTATAAAGAACAAATGAATATTTTTCAGAAAAATGTATTAAATGATGAACAATTTGCAAACAGGTTTGGAGATTTAGGGTCTGTTTATGGAAAACAGTGGCGCGAATGGAATAAATCGAATGGGGAAACGATTGATCAACTTCGGGAAGTGATATCATCTATTAAACATTCTCCTGATTCGAGAAGACATATAGTAAGTGCATGGAACCCTGAAGATGTTCCAACAATGGCACTGCCTCCATGTCATACTTTATTTCAATTTTATGTTGCAAATGGTAAATTATCTTGTCAATTGTATCAAAGAAGCGGGGATTTATTTCTTGGTATCCCATTTAATATCGCCAGCTATGCGCTGCTGACTCATCTTGTCGCGAATGAATGCGGATTAGAGCCTGGAGAATTTATTCATACAATTGGTGATGCACATATCTATTCCAATCATATCGATCAGGTACAAACACAGCTCAAAAGGGATTTCAAAAAATTGCCATCTCTTAGTATCACTGATGACAAGTCAATTTTCGATCTGGAACCTGAGGATATAAAAATTAAAAACTACAATCCGCATCCAGCCATTAAAGCGCCAGTAGCCGTATAAGGAGGAAAAATATGATTTCAATGATCAGCGCACACGATTTAAACAGAGTCATAGGCAAAGATGGTGAAATGCCCTGGCATTTGCCGGATGATTTGAAATATTTTCAAAAGACTACGTCTGGTCACAGTATTCTGATGGGCCGAAAAACGTTTGAATCAATGAACGGTCCATTAAAAAACAGGAAAAATATTGTTCTGACCAGGAACAGTGATTGGAGTCATGAGGGAGCAATAGTTGTTTCTGAATTAGAAGATGGATTAAAACTGCTGAATGAGGCCGATGAAGGCTTTGTGATCGGCGGCGGTGAAATTTATAAGATGGCGCTTGCAAAAGCAGATAGGTTATACATTACACTCATTCACGAAAAATTTGATGGTGACACTTATTTTCCGGATTACTCAGATGATGAGTGGGAATTGATTTCAAATGTGAAAGGTGAAAAAAACGAAAAGAATCCTTACACGTATGAGTATAGAATTTATGAAAGAACATAAAAAAACCTCCGGAAAATGCTTCAAAAGTCAAATTTCAAGACTTTTTTCGCAATTCCGGAGATTTTTTTAAGCATAAAAGTATACGCAGAAATACATAAAAGCACTGCCTGCTATAACGAATAAATGCCAAATCGCATGATTGTAAGGCAGTTTTCTCCACACATAGAATATGGCACCGATTGAATAAAATAATCCGCCGGTAAGGAGTAATCCAAACCCTGCAGGAGAAAGTTCATTGTATAAGGGCACTGCCGCAATAATAATTAACCAGCCCATTAATACATAAAACAGTGTTGAAATAATCTGGTAGCGGTCAACAAAGTAGCATTTAAAAACAATACCGGCTGCAGCTAAGCCCCATACCAGACCGAAAATCGTCCAGCCGAGCGGGTCACGAATCGTAACGAGTACGAAAGGTGTGTAGGTTCCTGCAATCAGGAGGTAAATGGCTGAATGGTCCATAATGGCGAACAAACGCTTTAATTTCTCTGAGCGTACACTGTGTAATAATGTTGAGCATAAATAAAGTATGAGCATCGTTGAACCGAAAATCGCAAAACTGACGATGTGCCAGGCCGTACCTCTTTCAACAGCTGCTAAAATAATCATTACGAGAGCAGGGATTGACAGCAAAAAAGCTGCTCCATGTGTAATTGCATTCCAAAATTCTTCTCTCTGGTCTTTAAAGTCAAAAGTATCCAATATCTTTCTCACCTCGAATGTAACTGTTTATGTTATTGTACTTCTATAATAATATTCAATCAATGACAAATGGTTTTACTAAAGTTAATTATAAATATTGTTTCTGTAAAATAGTGTTTAAAATCGCTTCGCATCAACTCGATATGACAATTGTCACTAATTTATAAAAAATACTTTAAGTATTAGGATATTCAACTAATAGTTTGTATAATAATACTTAAGATATCAATGGATGAGGGGTAATTTGATGATTAAAATTGTAACTGATACAACTTCAGATTTAACTAATGATGAAATAGAAAAGTATGGTATTACAGTCGTTCCGTTAACTTTATTAATTGATGGTGAATCCTATTTGGACAGGTTTGAAATCTCACCTTCAGAATTTATGAAGAAGATGGCGAATTCTAAAGAATTACCTAAAAGTTCTCAGCCTTCAGCAGGAGCATTCAAAGAGGTTTACGATCAGCTTAGTGAAGATGGTTCCGAGGTGATTTCCATTCATATGACCGGAAAGATGAGTGGGACTGTCAGGTCTGCGGAAAGTGCAGCAGAATTAACAGATACGAAAGTAACTGTGATTGACTCAGGTTTTATTTCAAGAGCGCTTTCCTATCAGGTTTTAGAAGCAGCAGAAGCAGCCGCTCAGGGGAAGTCAGTGGAGGAAATCCTGGAAATAGTGAAAAAAGTAAAAGAGAATTCTTCACTCTATGTTGTAGTCGATACATTGGATAACCTGGTGAAGGGAGGAAGAATAGGGAAAGGCAGAGCGTTTTTAGGATCACTTCTAAATATCAAGCCTATTGCTTCACTCGCTGGCGGAGAGTATACTCCTGTATCAAAAGCCAGGAATCATACACAGGTTGCAAAGTATTTGAGTTCTCAATACGAACAGGAAACACAAGGTAAGATAGTGAAGGAAGTCAGCATTGTCCATGCAGACGGCATGCCACTGGTTGAAAAGGTGAAAAGTAAAATTAGTCAAGATCCATTTGTCAGTGAAACTACACCGGTCATTTCAACTCATACCGGTAAAGGTGCTATTGGTTTTATGTTTTATTTTGAATAAATGTAATCTTTTATCATCAAAACTTAATATTGTTCAATATGAACTGTGTCCGGAAGGCGGGCACAGTTTTTTAACAGTTCAAGTGAGTGCGAATTGTTTGAACCTGTTTTTGTAGTGATATAATGTGAGTAGAGTATGAGGCAGGTGTATATGATGAATAAAAAGATTTTTGTAATCTTCAGCGTTGTTTTTTTATTAATATCCGGATGCAATAATGTGTCGTCTGAACAGAATGTAAGAGAAATAAAACTGGATGACAAAATTATGCCCGACGATGAATTTTTTCCGCAACCACTTAAAATTGTGTCTTTAGGAGATTCGTTGACCCAGGGTGTAGGGGACAGCCAAAAATCCGGGGGGTATGTCCCTTTATTAGAGACACGCCTTGAAAGTAAAAAAAATATAGGAGAAGTTGACATCCTTAATTTTGGTAAAAGAGGGAACCGCTCAGATCAGCTTTTATCAAGAATTGACAAAGAAAATGATATTCAAAATGCGATTGCTGCATCTGATGTTGCGATCATTACAATTGGTGGTAATGACGTGATGAAAGTTGTGAAATCAACTTTTCCTTCATTAACTTTTGAAAATTTTGAAGGCGCAAGACTGAGCTATGAAGAAAATCTTACTGAAATACTATCAAACATAAGAGAAATCAATCCCGAAATATCAATTGTTCTTATGGGCATATATAATCCATTTTTTATTTTTTCAGCAGACGTAAAAGAAATGAAAATGATTGTTGATACTTGGAACGATTCAGGTAAAAACATAATAAACGATTATGATCAAACTAATTATGTTGATGTAGCCGATATATTCAGACAGTCTGACCAGAACTTATTGCATACTGATTATTTTCATCCGAATGATGAAGGATATTCATTAATCGCTGAAAGAATAGAGATGGGCGTCTTGGAGGTATTAGATGCGGACAGCAGTCAAGGAGATGAATAACATGAAAAATCTTTGGAAAGTTTTGTTTTTTAGCCTGCTATTACTTGTATTAGCAGGTGCAGCCGTTTTTGTATTCTTATTGTTTAGGCCGGTAGATGGGGAACAGGCGAATGCAACGCCTGCTGCTCCCCCTGAATCAAGAGCTGAATTTGAAGTCATAACAAATAGAGAAGATTTAACTATTGTAGCTAACAGGTTTATCCAAGAAGAACTGGGTGGGTCCATCGATTATTCAGTATTATTTGATGAACGTGTTAAGCTTAATGGAGAAATTCCAATCTTCAGTACGAGTATAGACTTTCAAATGTCTTTTGAAGCTAATGCCCTTGAAAATGGGAATTTACTATTAACTCAAGAAAGCCTTTCGCTTGGCGCAATTGATCTTCCAGTATCCAGTGTTTTAAAATTTATTGACGATTCATATGAATTCCCAGAATGGGTTGTGATGGAGCCTCAAAACCAACAGATTGTGGTTCAAGTTACTGAAATCGATGTTGCACAAGGATTAAATGTGAAGACTAATCAATTTAATCTGGAAGAAGATGAAATTTCATTTTCAATTTATGTACCACAATAATAGGAGTGATCATAAGTGACTAACTATGAAAAAGCAACTTTTGCAGGAGGGTGCTTCTGGTGCATGGTAAAACCATTTGATCAGGAACCCGGCATACATTCTGTAACCTCAGGATATACTGGCGGTCATACAGAAAATCCGACGTATAAAGAAGTTTGCAGTGAAACTACTGGACATCGTGAAGCTGTGCAAATTATTTTCGATCCACAGGTTTATTCATACGAAAAGCTATTGGAGATTTTTTGGGTACAAATTGATCCAACAGATGAAGGTGGACAATTTTTTGACCGGGGAGAATCTTATAAAACAGCAATATATGTTCACACTGAGAAACAAAGATTACTTGCAGAAGCTTCAAAAAATGAACTTGAACAAAGTGGAAAATATAACAAGCCGATTGTAACTGATATTTTTTCTGCATCTGAATTTTACCCTGCCGAAGAATCTCACCAAAATTATTACAGTAAAAATCCAGGTCACTACCAGGCTTACTATACTGGATCGGGTAGAAAAAGAATGGTAGAGCACAATAAGGAGAGATTTAATCAATGAAGAAAAAACTAAACGAATTAAATAAAATGCAGCTTGAAGTCACTCAAAACAATGGAACAGAACCTCCTTTTAAGAATGAATACTGGGATGAATTCAATGATGGCATCTATGTAGATATCATATCCGGTAAACCATTATTCAGTTCAAAAGATAAATACGATGCAGGTTGTGGCTGGCCGAGCTTTACAAAACCAATTGACCTGAATGACATTAGAGAAAAAAAAGATACGAGTCATTTTATGGTTCGGACTGAGGTCAGATCAAATGAAGCTGATTCACATTTAGGTCACGTTTTTAACGATGGACCCGGTCCTGACGGTTTAAGATATTGCATCAATTCTGCAGCAATGAAATTTGTTCCGGTTCATGATCTGGAGAAAGAAGGATACGGAGAATATAAAAACCTTTTTGAGGAATAATACTTGTGAATATATGAACAATTTGATAGACTGCTTTATGCGAAAGTTTAGTGGGAAGGTATTTTGTCTATATATACATGAGGAGAGTGATTAGATGTTAAAAAAATTATTTGGTAAAAAAGAAGAAGCACCAATAGACGTTGAAATTAAGTCTCCGATTACAGGTAATCTTTTATCCCTAGAAGAGGTGCCGGATCCTGTATTTTCTCAGAAAATGATGGGAGACGGCGTAGCAGTTGAACCAACCGATGGAAAAGTCGTATCTCCAATTGACGGGGAAGTGGTTCAGGTATTTCCAACAAAGCATGCAATCGGTTTGAAAGCCAAAAATGGAGCAGAAATTCTGATTCATATCGGACTGGAAACTGTTTCGATGGATGGAAAAGGGTTTGAAGCGCATGTGACTGAAGGTTCGAAAGTAAATGCTGGCGATCCGCTCGTTACATTTGATCTTGAACTAGTACGTTCAGAAGCTAAAAGTATTATTACACCGGTGATTATTACGAATGGTGATGACCTGGCAGGTATCGAAAAGCATTCAGTAGATACTGTCCAGGCTGGTCAGGACACAGTTTTGACCGTTTCATCTAAATAAGGTACAGGCTGTTCCTCAATTTATGGGGAACAGCTTTTTTAAGTGAATTGGCGGGATCATACTTGTTTCGACTTAACCATACATGTTAAATACCGATTAATAGAATAGACTAGCAGATTCCATGACGAATAGGAGGGAGATAGGTGAGAACGTTTTATCATTTTGTATTAAAATACAGAGAACCTGCACCAAGAAATAACAAAGAAACATTGGCAAATAAAATATACGAAGATAACAGTTTTCCGAGAAGATCAAGCGATTACAACGAAATTAGTCAGTACATCGAAACGACAGATGATTATTTTTCCCTGGCTGTGGTCTTTGATGATTTGTGGGAAGAATATCGAACAGTTATTAAGTAGAAAAAAACTTAGTAGCAACTCCGAATCATAATAAAAAGTTGAAATGTAGAATAAAAAAGGCTACAATAAGGCTTCATAAAGGATAGGGAGGAAATAACATGAGTATTCATATTGGTGCAAAAAAAGGCGATATCGCTGAAACTGTATTATTACCTGGTGACCCATTAAGAGCCAAATATATAGCAGAAACTTTTCTTGAGGACGTAACATGCTATAACGAAGTGAGAAATATGTTCGGTTACACAGGTACATATAAGGGACATAAAATTTCAGTACAAGGTACTGGAATGGGTGTACCTTCAATTTCGATCTATGCAAATGAGCTGATTGAAGAGTATGGAGTTAAAAACCTGATTCGTGTAGGTACTTGTGGCGCTATTCAAAAGGATGTTAAAGTACGTGACGTCATTCTTGCAATGACTGCTTCAACTGACAACAATATGAATCAAAGAACGTTTAAAGGTGTTGATTATGCACCAGCAGCTGATTTTGGTTTACTAAAAAATGCTTTTGATGCAGGTTCTGAAAAAGGCCTTAATCTTAAAGTGGGTAACGTATTTACTGCTGATATTTTTTATGATGATAACGCAGAACATGAAAAATGGGCACAATACGGTATTTTAGCAATTGAAATGGAAACATCAGCTCTTTATACGCTTGCTGCTAAGCACAATAGAAAAGCACTTTCGGTACTTACTGTAAGTGATCACATCCTGACTGGTGAAGCTACATCTTCTGAAGAACGTCAGGTAACGTTTAACGATATGATTGTTGTTGCATTAGACGCTGCAATCGCAGAATAAACTTTTACCGGCTGTGCAATGGCGCAGCCGGTTTTATTTCCCTATTCAAAATACAAGGAATCTAATTTCGACATATTTTTGAAAGTTTATATTTTGCTTTTACTGAATACATAAAGCTGTTAAGATAAAATAGGCGGTTTGATCAGAAAGTGGTGAAAAAATGGATAACGAGCATCAAGATGTAACGAAAGAAGAAGCAAAAGAAACATTGTCTAACTATGTAAACATAAAAAAATTTCATTTCGTGATGCTGCTATTCTTCACTGTCTTAGCAACTGCAGGAATCTCTATTTTTGCATTATCATTTGGGGATGAAAAAGCAGTTACGGTAGGAGTGCAGGAACGAACTGAATTTAATAAACTTTATGAAGCATATGATTCGATTCAGGAAGATTACTTCCTTGAGTTTAATGAAGACGACCTGATTAATGGTGCCATTAATGGGATGGTAGATTCACTTGGCGACCCATATTCAGATTATATGAATCAGGAAGAAACAGCTCAATTTAATGAGAATATTACTTCAAGTTTTCAAGGAATCGGGGCAGAGATTCAATCAATGAATGAACTCATAACGATTGTTTCGCCAATTAAAGGATCCCCGGCAGAAAGAGCTGGTGTATTACCTAATGATAAGATTCTTGCTGTTGACGGAGAAAGTATTCAGGGTATGAGCGCCTCTGAAGCAGTCATGCTGATCAGGGGAGAAAAAGGTACTGAGGTTACTCTGACGATTCAGCGTCCTGGCGTTCAGGAAACAATTGACCTGACAATTACCAGAGACGATATTCCATTAGAAACTGTTTATTATGAAATTGACGATCAAAATGTCGCAACAGTTCAATTGACAAGTTTTTCAGAAACGTCTTTTGATGAGCTGACTGAAGCACTGCAGGACTTAGAATCACAGGGTATGGAAGCACTTGTTTTAGATCTCAGACAAAACCCGGGTGGACTGTTACCTCAGGCGATTTCTGTAGCTAATCTATTTGTGCCCGCAGGTGAGACAATTGTTCAAATAGAAGAAAAGAATGGCGAAAAGCAGGTGATTGCTGCACAGGAAGGCGATAAAGTAGAAGTGCCAACTGCAGTAATCATTGATGAAGGAAGTGCAAGTGCTTCAGAAATTGTAGCAGCCGCGGTAAATGAAACAGCAGACATTCCTTTATTCGGTAAAAATACTTTCGGTAAAGGTACCGTTCAGACTGCAGAAGATTTTACGGATTCTTCTAATATGAAAATTACAACAGCACGTTGGTTAACTCCAAATGATAATTGGGTTCATGAAGATGGTGTTGCTCCGACCACTGAAGTGGACATGCCGGATTATGCAAGCTTACCTTATTTAAATATCGATACAGCGCTGGAAGAATCAATGCTTTCAGAAGAAGTGAAAACTGCAGAACAGATGTTAAAAGCGCTTGGATTAAATCCCGGTAACATTGATGGATTATTCGACGAAGATACAGTCAACGCAGTTGAGACGTATCAGGAAGAGAATGAGCTGGAAGTAACCGGTATAATTAATGCTGAAACATCTTCTTCTATCATGCTTAGCTTACGCGAGCAATTGGAAGAGGAAGATCCTCAGGTTAACAGTGCAATCGAGTATTTGATTGAAGAAGCGAATATCCAAACAGATGAAGCTTCCTAAAAAGTAAGTGAAAAACTTTAAAAACCTGGCCATCAATGGCCAGGTTTTTTTGAAGGGATGATTAGATGAACAAAAAAATTCCAGTATACTTATTATCAGGTTTTCTAGGCAGCGGAAAAACAACTTTATTAAAAAGATTGATTCAATTTGAAAAAGAGGAAGGCAGGACACCTGCAGTATTGATGAATGAAGCCGGAAAAGTCTCGATCGACTCTGAAGAAATGGATAAAGATATCCCTTTAGCAGAGCTTTTAGATGGCTGTATTTGCTGTACCATTCAGGACAAATTAGAAAGTCAGCTGCAGCAGCTTTTATTCAATGGTGGCTTTGACACACTGATAATCGAAACGACAGGCGTTGCTCATCCCGTAGAAGTAGTTGATTCAGTTTTATCTCCATTGTTTGCCGATAAATTTGATTTTAAAGGCATTATAACGACTGTTGATGCGCTTCAATGGGAAAAAAGAGACCAGCTCTCTATTCAGGCTTTACAGCTCTTAAGAGAACAGATTAAATTCGCAGGTCTGATTCTATTAAATAAGACAGATTTAATTTCAGAGAATAGAATTCCATATATATTAAATGAAATTCAATCGATCAGTTCCTCAAAAATTTTATTGACCCAGCAGGCAAAAATAGATCAGGAGACTCTTAAACAGCTGACTATTAAGGATCAAAGCGGTGCCTCTAAAGTCAGGGTTAACCAGGAACTTGATTTATCAGTAGTCGTTTATACATTCTCAAATAAAATTGATCGGGCAGCTTTTGAAGAGTGGATGAGAGATCAATCTTCTTATGTTTACCGGATGAAGGGTTTTATTCCTTTCAAAGATGAGTATTATCCGACATTGGTCCAGTATTCATATGGAATGCCACTGTTTTTTGAACAGGATATCAAAATGACACCAAATTTTGTTGTTATTGGAGAAAATTTAGATAAAGTTCAAATAGAAAATGGTTTAAGGGCACTAGAAAATTGATGAATAAGCTTTCATTGTTCACTCTGTATTCTTCTCTTTGGTCAAATAGGACGTTTAAAACATTTGAACATATGGAAAAGACCATTATCAGTGAGTGGAACGATGAGAACACTCATCCGCGTGTGAGAAGGAGGCCTGAAGAAAAATATCAAATTACTATTCAGCTGATCAGGCAATCTGATCTTAATGAAGAAGAACAATATGTACTGATTGATTATTTGGACATGCTTTTTCAACAGAATTTTAACAATTGAAAAGAATACGTCATAAACGTTAAATAAACGTAGATCAATGATCTTGTCAATCATATTATATATGTAATGATTTCCGCTAATACGGCCTGGATAGCAATCTTACCATAAGATGCTAATCAGGCTGTTTTTTTAAAAACCTTTACTTCACAAGGTTTTATCTGAAAACAATAGAATATGGATTTGATAATTTGGAAGATTCTTCTTTTAACACTAGACTTCCATTTGCTTCCGTAATTGTTACAGCTGATCTGATGGTAAGATGATTGTGTCGAGAGACAAAACATTTTTGGAGGGATATTATGTTTGGTAAAGTATTAGTATCAGCAGCAATTATTTTCTCACTGTTTCAGGTTCCAGCAGGAACTGCCAGTGCACATTGGGAAAAATTCTCTTATTATGACTTCTTTGAGGATTTTATGAAGCAGCATAATATAAAAGTGCAAGATCAAAAGATTTATATATACCATAATGGGGAAGTATTGAAGCAGGAAGAAGCCGCACCGGTTGAAACTTCACCCGAAGTAACACCTAAAGAGTCAGATGACAGTGTAAAGGTACCTGAAAAAGAGAGCACACCAGCTGAAGCACCAGAAGCGGAAGAAGTGACTCCAGTTGAACCTTCACCTGAAGCAACAACTCCAGACAGTGAGGAAGTAAATGTTCCAGAACAAACAGAAGAAGAGAATACACAAGCTGACACAGCAGTCGAAGAAACTGGCACACCTGCTGTTCAACAGGAGCTTGGCAATTTTGAAGCACAAGTAGTTGAATTAACGAACCAGGAAAGAAGTAAATATGGTTTGCCTGCGCTAAAAGCGGATGTTGACCTGTCTGCGGTAGCGGAAGAAAAGTCTGCCGATATGGCAAGAAATCAATATTTCTCACACACAAGCCCGACGTATGGTTCTCCATTTGATATGATGAAATCATACGGTATTGACTACCGTTCTGCAGGAGAAAATATTGCAATGGGTCAGCGAACGCCTGAACAGGTCGTACAAGCATGGATGGATAGCGAAGGTCACAGACAAAACATTTTAAGCACATCATATACACATATTGGTGTTGGACATGTTGAAAACGGTAACTACTGGACTCAGATGTTTATCGGTAAATAAGTCGAATTTCACCATAGGTAATGACAATATATTACTCCAAACAAAAAACTCTCCATTTTTGGAGAGTTTTTTGTTTAATTTTTTCAGCTATAGACATACTAGCTTCAAGGATGTGTCTATATGAAAAAAGATCAAAAAAGGTTCAAAAAACTACAGAATATTAACCAATGTAAATCTTTTAATGAACTAATAGAACAAATCGATTTCAGTTCAGGTAATTCTGATGATTTAACGACAATCGTTTTAGATTATCTGGATAAACAGACCGTTCTGCTCTATTATGAATCACTTGTAGATACGAATAAACAGAGTAATCTACTTGAATGGATCAGTGAGATGTTCTGGAAAACTGATGAATTTCCGGATACGATTGATGTGAAAATTCAACCATCGGATCTTTCATTTACTGAAGCGATAGAATTCCTTCTAGATGGGGAAACTCTGTTGATATCCGATGATTCCGGGATATGGAATATAACCAGTATAAAATCGTTAAAAGTTTTTCAGCGTTCAATCCAGGAACCTAAAAATGAACAAATAGTAAGAGGGTCCCACACAGGGTTTAATGAAAATTTAATTGTTAATTTAAATCTGGTCAGAAGCAGACTAAAAAGTCCTCATCTGATCATAAAGTATTTTTCAATTGGTTCTCATTCTCATAGAAAGACCGCATTGATATATTTAAACGATCTTGCAGATCCTATGCTTGTTGAGGAATTTACGATGAGACTTAATGCAGTAGATGTAGATCTTGCATTTAGTGTTGGTTATATAGAAGAGTTCATTGAAGACAGCAACTACTCTCCGTTTCCACAGTTTTTGAATACAGAAAAACCGGAACGTACAGCTGCTAACTTAATGGAAGGAAGAATTGCCTTCATGATGGATGGTTCACCTACCTGTCTAATTGCTCCTGTTAATTTTTTTACTTTCTATCAGTCTCCAGATGATTATAACGGGCGATTTCTTGTAGGAACCTTTTATCGATTGTTAAGGATAGCCAGCTTTTTAATTGCATTATTACTACCGGCAATTTATATTGCTACAATCAGTTTTCACTTTGAAATAATACCTGAGGATCTCACCTTACCTGCAAAAAGAGCTGTACAAGACATCCCGTATCCACCACTGTTTGAGGCCTTAATACTGGAACTGACAATTGAATTAATACGGGAAGCAGGAATCAGGCTGCCAAATCCAATCGGACAGACCATAGGCATCGTTGGAGGTCTTGTAATCGGAGATGCGGTAGTCAATGCTGGGTTTATTTCAAACCTGATGGTCATTGTCGTTGCATTAACAGCTATTTCTTCTTTTGTAGTACCTTCTGTAGAAATGAATACTGCAGTCAGAATATTAAGATTTCCATTTATGATATTAGCATCATTGTTTGGGTTTACAGGAGTTGCAGCAGGGATAATCATACTCATCGTACATCTGATTAAGCTGGAATCTCTTACAACTCCTTATTTATCGCCAATCGCCCCTTTTCACGTGTCGGGTATTAAGGATACATTTATCCGGCTTCCCGGATCAAAACTGGATACAAGATCTGCAGATGCGCATCCATTAAATCGCAAGAGATTTGGAAGAAACCGGTGGTGGAAGCATGCAAAAAAATAAAATAACGGGATGGCAATTGTGTTTCTTAACATTACAAACCCAATTAGGGATTTCTGCTTTATCCATGCCAACCGACATCGCTGCTGAAGCCGGACAGGATGCCTGGATTTCAATGATACTTGGCGGATTGACTGTACAAGGAATCATTATCATTTATATATGGCTTATAATGAGATGCAAAACCGTTTCTTACTTTGATTTTTTATCGATGGTATATGGGAAATTTCTCGGAAAAATGCTCCTGTTATTCACAATTCTTTATTTGATATTTATGCTCTTAATGGTTATTTCATCGTTTCAGCAATTGATTACAGACTGGATTAATATTTTCACGCCGACATGGATGATCTTATTGTTATTACTCATTCCATCACTGTATTTGGCGATAGACAATATCACACTGATTGCCAGGTTTTCAATGCTGATCTCTTTTTTTATTCCAGTGTTATTGATTGTTATCCTTTTCGTATATGCAGCGCCTCAGTTTCTATATTTACTACCAGTGGGGTCAGAAGGATATAAAGCGATAATTAAAGGTGTTGTTCCAGCAGTAGCTGCATTATCAGGATTTGAAATGATATTGTTTTTCTCGCATTATATTAAAGAAAATAAAAGATCAGAGTTAAAAAAAGGATTGATTGGTTCCGGTATCGTTACATTCATTTACATTTACCTGATCATATCAGTTCAAGTGTTTTTTTATATTGATGAATTAAAAATTGTTCCTTACCCGGTTCTTTATATCATGAAAGCATTGAGCCTCATGATTATAGACAGAGTCGATATTTTATTTCTGACCTTCTGGATTATTATATCAACTGCAGTGTGTATAAATTACCTATTTGTAACGGGAACAGGTGTTCAATCGCTGTTGAATTTAAAAACCCATAAATACGCTGTAGTGGCGATCACTTTTATTGTTTTTGTCATTTCAATTTTTATAGAATCTAAAGTGGAAATCAATATGATCCAAAATCAATTATTTTCTATGCTCTTGGTTTTTGCGGTTTTAATACCAACACTTACACTTATGGTCAGTTTTTTGAGAAAGAAGGTAGGAGATAGTTGAAAAGATGCGTGTTTCTATTAGGATGTATTTTTCTGCTGACTGGTTGCTGGGATCAGAATTTACTTAAAGATGTACAACTAATTTATACAGTTGGCTATGATGTATTGGAAGACGGATCAGAACAGACTACTACAGTAGCGCCACCTGTTGACGAGACGTCTGAAGAAGTAAATATTATAACAACAAATAATCATACTGTCCGGGATAGCAGATATCATGTGGATACAGTCGTGGCAGAGCATGTAGATTTTTCGAAGCTCCAGGTTGTAATATTAGGAAAAGATTTAGCGGCAGATGACATTTATCCATATATAGATGTTATTTTCAGAGATCCAAAGCATCATCTCAATGCAAGAGTAGCAATGACAGATACATCTGCAAAAGAATTACTGAATTATCCTGTTGAGTCTCAAAAAAACAAGTCTGAATATTATGCTGGACTGCTGGTGAGCTCAGAAATTATTGATGTTATTCCCAAGATGACTTTACAGAATGCATGTACAATATTGTTTGATCCAGGTATAGATTTATTTATGCCGATGCTGATTTACAGAGAAGAATTAAAAAGGGTAGAGGCAGTGGGTACATCACTTTTCAGTAAAGATAAATATACCGGGGTTTATATGGACCAGGAACAAACCACTTTGTTCAATGTATTGAGAAATAAAACTGACAGAATCGTGCGTCTGACTAAAAGATATACAGATGATCAAAAGCCTGAAGTCTCCAATTGGATGACCCTTGAATTCAAAAATACGAAGAGTAACCTAAAGCTGAAGCAAAACCCATTCAGTCTTTCTGTAGAAATAAAGATGAATGGAGCAGTTGCAGAGTACGGGCCTGATCATCTCGTCGGAACAAAAAAATTAGAATCTATTGAAGCATGGTGGGAAAAAACAATAAAAGAAGATACAGAAGCTCTATTTGTATTGCTGCAGGAAAATAAATCAGATGTTTTGGGACTCGGTAGAATGACGGCTGCACTAATGCCTGAAGAGTGGGAGGAAAAAGAATGGCATCAAAAATTCTCAGAACTGCCCGTCCAGGTCGAAGTTGACGTTTCTTTATCCAGTACTGGTATTATCGATTGAACGTGTTAATAGTTGCTTTCCCTTTTCTTTTGCTCTTACAATGATGATAAGAATCTTGTGTGGAGTTGAAGCCAATGGAGAAAACAGTATTAATTACAGGTGGGTCTAAAGGGATCGGAAAATATACAGCCAAGCATTTGGCTTCAAAAGGGTACAGAATTATTATTAATTACAGATCCGATACAGATCAGGCAGAAAAATTCGCAGAAATTTTAAGCACAATCAGTAAACAGGACTGTGTAGCAATTCAATCAGATATTGCCTCTAAAGAAGGAAGTCTTTTATTAATCCAAAAAATCAAAGAAAGACAAATTGAAAAAATCGATATTTTGATTCACAATGCAGGTCCATATATACCTGAGAGAAAGAAAATGACAGATTATTCTTTTGAAGAATGGGATCATATGATCAATGGAAATTTAAACGCTGTATTTTATCTTTCAAAATACATTGTTCCTATGATGCGCGAAAATCAGTGGGGAAGAATTATTACTTATGGCTATGACAGAGTAGACAGTGCGTCCGGATGGATGTATCGATCAGCATTTGCATCTGCAAAAAGCGGTCTGGCTTCATTTACAAAAACGATCTCATTAGAAGAGGCAGAAAATGGCATTACAGCTAACATGGTTTGTCCTGGTGATATTGAAGGATCATGGAAAGAACTGAGCATTAGTGATGCAACTGGATCGGATGACCATGAAAATCCTGTTGGCAGACCGGGAACCGGTGAGGATATTGCAAGAGTCATTTCATTTTTAATTGAAGAAAATTCAGGATTTATGACTGGAGCGATCATTCCGGTTACAGGAGGAAAAGATGTATTAGGAAAAATTTTTCGACAGCAATAAGCTCCCGGTTATAAACCGGGAGCTGTGTTCATTTTTTTGCGCTGAATAATCGTCATTCGAATCGTTAATGTGATTGCACCTGCTGTAAGGCCTGCAATTAACCCAATCCAATAGCCAAAGTAAGTCCACTCTGTATAATTTGCTAGCAGGTAACCAACAGGAAGTCCGATGACCCAATAAGAGATCATGGTCATAATCAGTGTGATATTAACATCTTTATACCCTCTTAATACGCCTTGAACCGGTGCCTGGATGGCGTCAGATAATTGAAATAGTACGGCAAATATTAAAAACTGCGCTGTCAGGTTAATGACTTCCTGATCCGTGACATATATACTTGCAACAGAGTCTTTAAATACATAAGTTAAGATACCACCTGAAGCAGCAATTAATACTGCTACAGTTACACCCAAATAGCTGTATGTTCTGGCATCTTTCATTCTTCCTGCACCAGCTTCAAAGCCTACTACAATTGTTAACGCCATTGAAATACTGAGAGGGATCATGTAAAGAAATGATGAGAAATTCAAAGCAGCCTGATGTGCAGCTATAACTTCAGTTGAATAAACACTCATGAGTAGCGTTACTGCAGAAAAAATACTCGTTTCAAAGAAAATGGCAAAGCCGATCGGAATCCCGATTAACAGGATTTCCTTCCATTTTGAGTAGTCAAATCTGGATTTTTCGCTAAATACCTGATATTTATTAAATGGCCGGTTTCGATGAACGATCACAATTGAAATTGCACAAATCAACCAGTATGTAATGGCTGATGCGATCCCTGCACCAACCCCTCCTAAAGCTGGCAGGCCAAGCTTTCCAAATATTAATATATAATTAAAAACGACATTGATTGGCAGTGACATTAGCGTTACATACATGGTGACACGCGTAAATCCGAGTGCATCTATAAACGATCTTAAAACATTGTAAACAAAAAGCGGAACGATCCCAACGGATAATGCTGCAAGATATAGTCCCGCAACTCTCCTAACTTCGCTATCAATATTCATAAATGAGAGAATGGGACCTACCAGGAAGATGCCGATGATTAAAATAATGACCGCCATAATGACTGCCAAATACACGCCTTGAATCACTGTGTTTTTAACATATTTTTCTTTTTTAGCACCAATGAGTTGCGCAACAATTGGGGTCACTGCGAGCAGAATGCCTGATAAACCTGTGAATACAGGCATCCATAGAGACGAACCTATTGCAACGCCTGCCAGGTCTGCAGTTGAATATTGCCCCGACATAATCGTGTCGAAGAAATTCATTGCGAACAAGCCTAGTTGAGTGACCAGAATTGGAATCAGTATGATTGAAAATTGTTTAAGTTTTTGTTTGAGACTATAAGTTTGCTCCATAAAGACCCAGCTCTCTTTCTACTTCACTTTAAATTAACTATTAGTGACTAGCTCAGAGAATTATAACATAACTATTTATATAACAGTTTCGGAAGGTGATGTCATGAATCGTGTATGGAAAATATTTTTACTCTGGTACGCAATCGGAGTCATTTTAGTTGCTTTCGACTTGTTGCCTCCATTTTTAGAATGGGCGAATGCAGTGTTTTTATATCTTGCTGGAATTCTGGCTATTTATTATTCAACAAAAGTAATGGGGACAGTCAGAGGACTGACAATAAGTGCTTTAATCATGGCATTTACAATGTGGGCTGAGTCACTTGGAGTTAAGTATGGGATTGTGTTTGGAGCTTATCATTATGAGCAGGACTTCGGAATTCAGGTTTTTGGTGTTCCTCTTACGATCGGGTTCGCATGGGTAATGGTCATATTTACTTCACTCAGCTTAATGATCAGGCTTCTTGGCAAACCTAAAAGTCTGATGAAAGCATTATTTTTTGCTTTTATGACGTCGCTTCTGGCTGTATGTATGGATTTGATCATAGACCCTGTTGCTTATCAGGCGAAACAGTATTGGGTGTGGGATGATACAGGGCCATATTATGATATTCCAACTCAGAATTTTATCGCGTGGTTTTATGTTTCTTTCATAATACAATTTATTGTTTATTTTCTGGCTGTTGATAAATCGGACGAGCTTTGGACAAAAAGGACAAAGTGGCTTTATTTTATGATGATCATCATGTTTGTGATTACAGCACTCGCTTACCAGCTGTTCTTAGCAGTGATTTCAACGGCGCTCGGATTACTGGTAACCTATCTTGTTTATTTATTTTTCATCAGGAGGATCCGATGAACAACAAATCTAATAAAACAGAACTGCTACTCGGAAACTATTTGACCTGGCAATTAAAAAAACATTTTTATAGAGTGTATATGAAAGATCATCAAAAAAGGTCGACAGCTGCTAAGCTTTATATTATGAACCACTCCAGCTGGTGGGATGGACTAATTGTATTTTATTTAAACAGATATTATTTAAAAGAAGATGCGTATGCGATGATGAGTAAAGATGGGATTGAGAAGTTCTCATTTTTTTCAAGGATCGGGGCATTTGCGGTTGATCCTGATTCACCGAAATCTTTAATTAAAAGTCTGCAGTTTGCTGATCAGAAATTAAAACAGGAGAAATCCATCTGGATATTTCCTCAGGGAAAAGAAGAGCATTTGGAAAAACGCCCTATTTCTTTTATGAATGGTCCTGCCTATCTTTTAGATAAAAATCAGCATGTGGAAATTATTCCGGTCGCTGCATATTATACTTTTCGTCATGATCAGCGCCCGGAGTTATTTATTTCAATTGGAAGCTCTATAGATCCGAATGAGTTAAAAGGGATGGACAGAAACGAGAAAAGTCACTATATGCGTTCTTGCTTAGAAGAATCTATTAATGAAGTTAAAAAAGATGTGATTAATGAAGAAATTGACCATTATAATATTTTCATGAAAGGTTTTAAAACCTCCAGTGAGTGGTTTGAAGTATTGAAAAGAAAATAAAGGCGGTCATCTGCAGGAAGGTTGAAAACATGATTGTACTCATACTTATATTAACGTTTTTTCTATTTATGACCATCATTAATATTTTTACCATGCCTCGTTTAAACCGACATTTAAATGATCATTCAACTAAAATATCTTTTTTGTTACCGATGAGAAATGAAGAGACAAATGCTGAAGAGGTCATAAAGTCTATACTGGCCTCTTCACACACGAATAAAGAGATCATTGTATTGAATGATCAATCAGAGGACGAGACTGCGAAGATACTTGCAAAATTCGATGATCAAATCAAAGTGATAGAAGGAAAGCCTCTTCCGGAAGACTGGGTCGGAAAAGTTTTTGCATGTCATCAGCTGAGTGAAGAAGCTTCAGGTGATTATTTCTGCTTTATTGATGCAGATGTAAGATTGCATCCCAATGCGATTTCACAGGCACTAAATATATTGAACAAGAGGGGTGCATCGCTTATTACTGGTTTTCCTCAATTTCCGACTAACTCTTTATTAGCTAAGCTGCTTGTTCCTCTGCAACATTTTTTTGTGTTCTTTCATCTGCCCAACATAGTCGCCAATCATACAAAAATACCTGCTTTTACAGCCGCGCATGGTGCATTCATGTTATTTGAAAAAGAAGCATATTTAAATTCAGGTGGTCATAAAGCTGTCAAGAATTCACTTGTAGAAGATATTCATATAACGAGGACACTAAAAAAAAATGGCTATAGATGCATTTTGAGTAACATTTCAAATGGTGTTACGTGTGATATGTATGATACGAATAAAGAAGTATGGGAGGGTTTTTCAAAAAACATTTTCACTGGACTTGGCCGATCATTAATGGCTTCAATCGCTGTCTCTTTGTTTTATCTGTGCTTTTATTTCTTGCCACTGCCACTTGCAATCATCGGTCTCATTAATGGGGATTGGATATGGATATTGCCTCTTCTAATTATATTCTTACAAACTTTTCTGATCGATTCAGCAACCGGGCAATCTAAGGTCCATTTTATATATATGCCTGTATCTGCAATTGCTTTAGTCATCCTGCTCATATCATCAATCATTAAGAGCATAAATGGAAGCGGATATACGTGGAAGGGGAGAATCTACCGTTGAAAAACATTTGTATAATAGGGGCCGGTCTGGGTGGACTGGCATGTGCGATCAGACTTCAATCCAGTGGATTTAATGTAACGTTGATCGAAAAGAATCAGCATCCTGGTGGTAAAATGATGCCCGTCAAGCTTGGTGAATACCGTTTTGATTTTGGCCCCAATACAATCACGATGCCATGGGTTTTTGAGGATGCGTTGAAGAATACCGGCTTTGATTTAAAAGATTACTTGACTTTTATCAGACTGGAAAGACATACAAAAAATATATTTCCGGATGGAACTGAGTTTATCCAGTCGGTTCATCCTGATGAAGTGATAAAGCAACTTAAGACGCTTGATCCCTATGCGGCTTTGCATTACTGGGATTACCTGAAAGAGATTGAAAGGCTCTACAAGCTCTCAGAGAAAGCTTTTTTTCCTAAAGCGATTACCTCTCTATCTGACTTTCTCGATCCAGCGATGGCAAATGCATTTATGAGAGTCAGACCCTTTGAAAAAATGTGGCGATTTAATCAAAAATACTTTTCAAACTCAAACATACAGAATGTCTTTAATCGCTATGCTACATATATCGGTTCATCACCATATCAGAGTCCTGCTACTTTCTCTATGATCGGCTACCTGGAAATGGTATCAGGTGTTTTTACCGTAAAAGGAGGAAATACGAAAATCGCTGAAGCATTTGAAGATGTATTTAAACGTCTCGGCGGTAACATTTCTTATAATGAAGAGGTAATGGAGATATTAATAAAAAATAACAAAGCATATGCGCTTCAAACTCAAAATGGTAAAATGCATCACTTTGATCAGGTTGTCGTAAATGGGGATTATGTCACTTCAACTAAGAATCTCATTAAAGAAAGTGACAGACCCGGACTTTCAAATCAAAAACTTGATCACTTTGAGCCATCGATTTCTGCATTTGTCATACTGGTGGGTCTCAAAACATTTCAGGATAATATTCACCATCACCAGGTTTATTTCCCTGTGGATTATCGCAAAGAATTTGAAGATATATTTGTTCATAAAAAAATGCCTGAGGATCCTACAATTTATATTAGCCATAGCGCATATACAGATAAGAACATTTCAAAAGGAAGTAATTTATTTATTCTGGTAAATGCGCCAGCTAATCACATTGAAAACGTTGACTCATATAAAGAGAAGATTTACCGTACACTTGAAGCAAAAGGAATTCCAATTACTGAGCAGTTGGAAGCTGAAAAAGTTTTTACACCAGACTCATTAAAACACCTCTTTCACGCATACAAGGGATCAATTTACGGCATTTCATCAAATTCGATGAAAGATGCTTTTTTGAGACCGGGAAATAAAAGTACAATCATAAACAACCTATATTATACTGGCGGTTCTACTCATCCTGGCGGGGGGTCACCAATGGTTGTAATGAGTGGGCTGAATGTAGCAGATTCTATTATTAAAGCCGGAACCTCTTTTCGTTCTGAGTGATTCAGGTATAATAGAAAAAGTAACAAATTTTCAGATTGGAGTAACATAATAAAATGAAGAAAATATTATTTACCGGTGGAGGTTCAGCTGGACACGTTTCAGTGAATACTGCACTCATTCCGGAATTTTTAAAAAACAATTGGCAGGTATCCTACATTGGTTCACATGATGGGATAGAAAAAGATATTATTACTAAAAAATTCTCTGAAGTTCCTTACTACAGTATAGCCAGCGGAAAACTCAGAAGATACTTTTCGGTTAAAAATTTTACAGATCCTTTCAGAGTGTTGATAGGGACTTTACAGGCGTACTTGAAGATTAAAAAAATCAAGCCTGATGTGATTTTTTCTAAAGGTGGTTTTGTATCAGTACCGGTTTTACTGGCAGCGAAAATGGCGCGGGTGCCAGTAGCGATTCATGAATCAGATGTAACACCGGGACTTGCTAATAAGCTGGCCATGCCATTTGCAACGAGAATCTACACGACCTTCAAAGAGACGCTTCAGTATGTGCCGGAAGAAAAATCAGCATGTGCAGGTGCGATTATCCGCGAGGAACTTTTTCAGGGAACAAGAGACAAAGGAATTGCTTTTTCAGGTCTGGATCAGACAAAGCCAATTATTTTAGTGATGGGAGGAAGTCTGGGGGCTAAAGGAATAAATACGACTGTACGTAATGCACTTGATGAATTAACCGGGCATTACTCTGTCATTCATTTATGCGGAAAAGGAAATGTGGTTGAAAACCATAATCCTGATTACATACAATATGAATTTGTTTCAAATGAGCTTCCGGATTTGATCGCGGCATCAGACTTAGTTATCTCCCGTGCAGGTTCAAATTCTATTTTTGAATTTCTTGCATTAAAAAAACCTATGATTCTCATCCCGCTTTCCAGAGAAGCCAGCCGGGGTGATCAGATTCTTAACGCCAATTCATTCGTACAGCAAGGTTTTGCTTTGAAGCTTGAAGAAGAAAATTTAACAACAGAAAGCCTGTTGACTACTGTAAGACAACTAAGAGATCAGCAGTGGGAGATGATTGAAAAAATGGAGGCAGCACCTCCGTCATATACAATTACTCAGATGGCAGAGGAAATTTCTCAGCTTGCTAAAAACAACGGACGTTAATTAGTCCGTTGTTTTTCAATTATCCTATTATTTTCGACTCGTTTATCCGGTTTCAGAAAGGGAAAAGGATAGCATTAAGAAAATCGGAGGAGATTTTAAATGGATGTTTTAGTAATTGGAGCAAATGGAACAACTGGAAGACTGACAATTGATAAATTGGCGAGAAAAAATAAGTACTACGCAAGGGGAATGGTTAGAAAAGAATCACAATTTGAAGAAATTGAAAAATTGGGTGGGCTCCCGGTACATGGAGATCTGGAAGATGACTTTACAAATGCTTATGATGAAGTAGATGCTGTCATTTTTGCAGCCGGATCGGGTGGGCACACAGGACCTGATCAAACAAAAGCAATTGATGAAATAGGCGCAATAAAGGCGATTGATCTAGCAGTCGAAAAAGGAATAAAGAAGTTTGTTATGTTAAGCGCAATCGGTGCAGGAGATCTATCTTCAATGGATATCGGCGATGACATGAAAGCTTATTATGAAGCAAAACATGCTGCAGACAAGCATCTTGAAAAGAGTGGATTGAATTATTCAATCATCAGACCAGGTCTTTTAACGAATGAACAGGAGACCGGGAAAATTAGAGCAGCTGAAATGCTCGAAAATCGTAATGGTGAAATCACACGTGGTGATGTGGCTGCAGTACTAGTATCCGCGTTGGAACATGAAAACTTGATAAACAAAGCAGTTGAAATATTGAACGACGAAGAAGATATGATTACTGCTCTCAATAGGTCATAAAAAAAATCACCGGGATTAATTCCGGTGATTTTTTATGCTTCGAGCGCATTTTCAGCTTCATCCTGATTGCGCATATGAACGAGCGTATATAAATCTTTCGTAATGACATATAAATTAAAAAGATTCTCTTCTTTATTGATTTCATCATACAGTGTTTTATTTGTCTCATTAGCAGAAACAACATAAGGTAGTTTTTCTGCAGCTTTCTGAGATCTGACATTGGCTTTTCTAATACGAAGATAAATATTTTCAATTCCTAAGTCATAAAAAAGCTCACTAAAAAAAGCTTCTTTTGCTGCTTGGTTGTAACCAAGTCCGTGATAAGGTTTGCCGAGCCAGGTGCCAAGAAAACCACTATTATTTTGCATATCAAATAGACTGATCGTACCTGCAGGACAGCTCCATTCGTCTAAAATGGTTCGGGAAATGATCTCACCACGTTCTTCAGCTTCAATCATCTGTTTGATCATGAACATGAGTTCTTCTGAAGAAGATGCTTTTTGTCTGACATAAGGATATACGTCGGGATGCGTCATCAGTTCGAAAAGCGCCTGGCTTTCGTGTACGTCTCGCTTTTTTATCATGGTTGTGCCCTCCTAAAAAAGGGCAGTATCCTGAACGGATCTGTGGTATACCACCCTCGAAATTTTTCATTGCGTTCATAAAAAATTCCGGGGTGGGAATCGAACCCACTAGAACCAGTTTAACAACTGGTGGCGCACCATTTGCCTTCCCTCCATAATAGACTCCTGTGACAGTCTTATGGCATCTTTGTATCGTATGCTTCTTCTACATCTTTGCATTTAAATCATACAAAATAATTTACAGTTTGAGAATAGTTTTTTTGCCTTATTTCAAAAAAAATTTTTTCAATTTTGGTAGACTATTTCACCTTTAATCATTGTGAAAACGGGCGCGGCCATAAAGTGAAGAGGATGCTGACTCCAGAGAACTAAATCTGCTTCTTTTCCAGGTTCGATACTGCCGGTTTTCTGATCAATTCCCAGGTTTCGTGCCGGGTTTATGGTGATCGCCTCCAGAGCTGCCTGAATCGATAACCCTTCTCTGACTGCGATGGCAGCACATACATTCAAATATTGAATCGGTGTGTAAGGATGATCCGTCGTGATTGATACTTCAATATCTGCATCAGAGAGAACCTGATAAGTCTTCCAGGATTTATTTCTCAATTCAACTTTAGATTTCCTGGTGAATGTTGGACCAACACAAACCTTTGCACCTGACCTTTTAACCTCTTCAACAATTAAATGTCCTTCGGTACAGTGCTCTATGCGTAAGTCCAGATCAAACTCTTCTGCCAGGCGGATCGCTGTCACAATATCATCTGCACGGTGAGCATGTATTCTTACTGGTATTTCTTTGTTTAGCGCTTTTTGAAGTGCACTCAGACGCAAGTCATTTGTACCGTCAAAGTTTTTGGCTAAATAGAGCTGTTCTCTCAGCATACCCATGATTCCCATCCTGGTAATTGAGTCATTGGATCCATTAGAATGCATACGCTTAGGATTTTCACCCAGCGCCATTTTTAAGCCTGACTCAGGGTTAACAATCATGGATTGAACAGTTTTCCCATTCGTTTTAATAATAGCGGTGATTCCTCCAATTACATTCGCACTTCCCGGCAGCACATTTACCGTTGTAACTCCATGAGATCTGGCATTCACAAAACCTTCATCCAACGGGTATACACCGTCAATTGCCCTGATGTGAGGTGTCATAGGTTCTATCGATTCATTTGCATCATTACCAGCCCATCCAGTCCCTTCATCATACAGTCCGAGATGCGTGTGGACGTCTATTAATCCGGGTGTTAAATGCTGTCCTGAACAATCGATTACTGTTGCGTCCGCGTGACCTTGAATCGTTTCGCTAACTTCTTTTATGATTCCATCCTCAATTAACACATCTCCATATTGAATCATTGCAGAGGTGATTGGATATACGACTGCATCCTTTAATAAGGTTTTCATCGGACAGCCTCCTTTTAAAATTATTCGTAATCTAATATTACTTTAAGAATTTATAGGAGAAAAGAATTTTCAGAAAGAATCATTGAAAAGAACACTGTTTACTTTACAAATGTAAGAGATATCCGACATAATAGTAAGACAATCGAATATCGTACCTTTCGGGGCAGGGTGGAATTCCCTACCGGCGGTGATGAGAGAATGCTCTTAGTCCGTGACCCGGTGTTACCGGTGGATTTGGTGAAACTCCAAAGCCGACAGTTAAAGTCTGGATGGGAGAAAGGAAATGCGTTTAAACGAACAATTTGAACGCTTATTTCGTTATGACTCAAACTCCCTGAAAATCCGGGAGTTTTTTTATATTCATTTATCGATCATTAAAACTTATGACTTCTGATTGAACGTTCATATACAGGTTTTATTTACGGGAGTTGATTTTTTTGCATGAAAAATGGATGAATACTGCGATCAATCTTGCTAAAGCTGCACAGGGACAAACATCACCCAATCCGGCTGTTGGCAGCGTTGTCGTTAAAAATGGCAGAGTGGTTGGAATGGGTGCTCACCTTAAACCCGGAGAAGCTCATGCTGAAGTTCACGCCCTGACTATGGCTGGTGATCTTGCTGAAGGAGCAACAATTTATGTAACACTTGAACCATGTTCTCATCACGGGAAAACCCCGCCTTGTGCAGACCTGATTATTGAAAAGAAACTGAGAAAAGTCGTGATTGGCAGTGTTGACCCCAACCCTAAGGTAGCGGGTGACGGGATAAAAAAGTTAAAAAACGCAGGAATCGAAGTTATGACAGGTGTCTGTAAAGATGAAACGGATCAGTTGAACGAGTATTTTTTCTATGCGATTAATGAAAAGAAACCTTTCATCACATTGAAGACAGCGATGTCTCTCGACGGAAAAACTGCATCTAATAGCGGGCACAGTAAATGGATTACGGGCCCTGAAGCTAGAGTTGATGTTCATCGAGATCGCCATCTGCATGATGCGATCCTTGTTGGCGTAAATACCGTAATTAAAGATGATCCTTCACTTACTGTCAGGCTGATTGAGGGTGGAATCTCCCCAATAAGAGTCGTGCTGGATACAAACTTATCAATTCCAGCGAATGCCGGATTACTGCACGATTCAGCAGCACCCGTTTTCATCATTTGCGGTAAAAATGCTGATGTGAAAAAAGAAGAATATTTAAATAATCTGAACGGCGTAACTGTAAATAAACTGAATACTGAAGCAGTTGATATTAAAGATGTTTTGACATCATTGTTTAATTCCGATATTCATTCAGTATATGTTGAAGGCGGAAGCGAGGTGCACGCTTCTTTCATTCAGGCGAGAGCAGTAAACAGAATGGTTACTTATATTGCGCCAAAAATGATAACCGGCCGTCTTGCTAAAGGTGTCGTAGGAGGCAGCGGCATTGAAACGATGGAAGACGCTTTCGAACTGAAAATTGACAGTGTTGAAATGGTTGGGACTGATATGAAGGTAATTGCTACACCTAAGGGAGATGAATAAATGTTTACAGGTTTAATTGAGGAAGTAGGAACAATCCATAACCTTCAAAAAGGTAAAAATTCGATGATATTAACGATTACCTGCAGTAAAGTGATAAAAGATGCGGGGATTGGTGACAGTATATCGATTAATGGCGTGTGCCTTACTGTAACCGAACTGGCAGATCATCGATTCTCAGTTGATGTAATGCCTGAAACGATGAAATCCACTACGCTGCATGAATTAACAAAAGGCTCAAAAGTAAACCTTGAACGTGCCATGGCTGCAGGTGGACGATTTGGAGGCCACTTTGTATCAGGCCATGTGGATGGAACAGGTATCATACAGTCAATGAAAAAAGAAGAGAATGCCATTTATATATACATTCAGGCACCGGACGAATTGATGAAATATTTTATGATGAAGGGATCTGTTGCAGTAGATGGTACATCATTAACGATATTTGATGTTAAAAACAATGCGTTTATGATTTCCCTTATACCTCAAACAGCAGAGGACACGATTATCGCTTCTAAATCCCCCGGCAGTAAAGTTAATATTGAATGCGATATGATCGCTAAATATGTACAAAATCTAATGCAGCCTCAGCAAAGCGGTATTGATGCAGCATATTTAAAAGAAAATGGGTTTATGTGAGTGACATAGTAGGAGGAAGAGACATGTTTAACACAATAGAAGAAGCATTAGAAGATTTAAGAATTGGAAAGCCGGTCATTGTAGTAGACGATGAAGACCGTGAAAATGAAGGAGATTTTATCGGTTTATCGGAAAAAGCGACTCCTGAAATGATTAACTTCATGATCACCGAGGGACGTGGCCTTGTATGTACACCTATTACGGAAGAACGGGCTGAAGAACTGCAGTTAAAACCTATGACTGATACAAATACTGATTCCCACGGCACTGCTTTTACTGTCAGTGTGGATCATAGAGACACGACTACGGGGATCAGCGCCCCTGAACGTGCGCTGACTGTTAGAGAATTAATTAACGAGAAGGCCAACCCGGCAGACTTTAAAAGACCTGGGCATATCTTTCCGCTCGTGGCAAAAAAAGGCGGGGTGCTGAAACGTGCAGGACATACAGAAGCTGCTGTTGACCTGGCATTACTCAGTGGTTCAAAGCCGTCTGGTGTCATTTGTGAAATCATTAATGAAGATGGCACAATGGCAAGAGTACCTGAATTGCAAAAGATCGCGAAGAAATTTGATCTTAAAATGATTACGATTGAAGACTTGATCGCATTTCGAAGAATGAAAGAACAGCTTGTAAAAAGAGAAGTTGAGACATTTATGCCGACTGAATTTGGTGAATTTCAAGCTGTAGCCTATACTGAAATCCTGACCGGTCAGGAGCATGTTGCCCTTGTAAAAGGTGATATTAAAGCCGGTGAACCGGTTCTGGTAAGAGTGCACTCAGAATGTCTGACTGGTGACGTGTTCGGATCAAACCGCTGTGATTGCGGACCTCAGCTTTATGCTGCACTATCTCAAATTGAGCGTGAAGGCAATGGTATCCTGTTGTACATGAGGCAGGAAGGACGCGGGATCGGACTTGTCAACAAACTGAAAGCCTATAAGCTTCAGGAAGAAGGTCTTGATACGGTTGAAGCAAATCATAAGCTCGGGTTTGCTGCAGACCTTAGAGACTATGGTATAGGCGCACAGATTTTGAAGGATCTCGGCGTTACAAAAATGCGCTTATTAACAAACAATCCAAGAAAAATTGCAGGAGTAAGAGGATACGGACTTGAAGTAGCAGAACGTGTAGCAATACAAATGCCAACTAAAGAGCAAAATGCGAAATACTTAGAAACAAAAAAATCTAAACTTGGACATATGCTTAATTTATAGGAGGAATTTATGATGAAAAAAGTTTACGAAGGACATTTATCTGGATCAGGACTGAAAGTAGCAATTGTAGTGAGCAGATTCAATGAATTTATTACAGGCAAACTACTAAGCGGTGCTGAAGATGCGCTTAAAAGACATGGTGTAGAAGAATCAGATGTATCAGTTGCCTGGGTACCAGGTGTATTTGAAATTCCGGTTGTAACACAGCGACTTGCTAAGTCAGGAAAATACGATGCAGTCATTACACTAGGTACAGTTATCAGAGGAGCTACACCACATTTTGAATACGTGAGCAGTGAAGTATCAAAGGGTGTTGCTAAAGTCGCACTTGATGAAGGTATGCCAGTGATTTTTGGTGTACTGACAACTGATACAATTGAACAGGCGATTGAACGTGCAGGTACAAAAGCCGGTAATAAAGGATGGGAAGCTGCCACTGCGGCAATTGAAATGGCAAGCTTGTTCAAAAGAATGGACGTATAAATCATATTTATCAACCGTGCAGGACCATTTCTCCGCTTTCCGCGAAATGGTCCTGCATTTTTATAATGTCGTCAAAACAGGGCTAAAAATTTTATTGCATAAGTGAATAAGTGATGACAGATAGCTGAATCCGTCGTATAATGTACACTTGTGGCTCGCCGTTTTGCGGTTTGAGCGGGTAGGGAGAGGGCGCTTGCAAAGGCAGGCTATATAATGAAATCAGGAGGATTTTTCGAGTTAGAACAACATGGCACTTCAGTAAGAAAAGAAGTGACAGCAGGTGTGATCGGATTTTTTACAATCGTGTATATCGTAGCAGTAAATGCACTGATTTTGTCTGAATCCGGGATGCCTTTTGAAGGCGCTGTGATCGCGACGATTGCGGTAAGTGCATTGGGATGTATTCTCATGGCGGTGATTGGAAAGGCACCAATCATCCTTGTTCCGGGAATGGGAATCAATGCAATGTTTACTTACACCCTGGTCCAGTCAATGGGCTTTACGTGGCAAGAAGCATTGACCATCGTTACATTTTCAGGAATACTTTTTATTGCAGTTGCCTTCACGAAACTTTCAGGAGTGTTGAGCGAAGCAATTCCCCAGTCGTTAAAAGATGCAATTACAGTAGGACTTGGTTTCTTCCTATTGCTCATTGGGCTTGAAAAAGGAGCTTTGGTCATTCAGGGAGAAAATTCGATTCTGGCTATTGGTCATTTTAATGAACCCCAGGCGCTGGCGACGATTATTACGCTTTTATTCGCTCTCGTACTATTCATCAAGAATGTACCCGGTCATTTTCTGTGGACGATTCTTTTCGGGACCGGTCTTGCTTTTATCATGAACATTACACCTGATAGTGCGGGCAGTTCGAGTATAACAGCGGACTCTGTAGTCTGGTTCCAGCTATCATTTGAAAGCTGGCTTCAAATTCCATTTTGGATTGCAGTTTTTTCCATGACAATGGTTCTTGTATTTGAAAACATTGGTCTGGTCCATGGACATACTGCATTTATTAAGAGACCTGAAAAATATTCAGGTGCACTGAAAGCCAATGCATTATCTGCATTCAGCTCAGGGCTTCTTGGGTCAAGTCCAACAGTTTCAACGGTTGAATCAACTGCAGCAATGGCAGCAGGCGGTCGTACGGGGTTAACATCGCTTACTGTAGGTGTATTATTCATCGCATCTGCAGCGTTTATTCCTTATATGGGATATATTCCGGATCATGCAATCGCACCTATCCTGATGATTATCGGGATTCTGATGATACAACAGATGAGACATATGAATATGGAAGATTTCACTGAATCCATTCCATCGATTATGCTGATCGTCATGATTCCCTTTACTTACAGTATTGCGGATGGTATCGCGATTGGTTTCATTCTTTATCCACTATTAAAATTTGTGACTGGCAGATGGAAAGAAATCACCACGCCACTACTCATTATCTCAATTTTATTCCTTGTGTATTTTATTCTTCATTTCTTACCGGGAATTTGATAAAATATAGATCATTAACGGGGCTGTCATTTGACAGCCCCGTTAATTTAGCTAATGAATAAAATTTATCATTCAGCAAGCTCCGGTATAAACTTCTTCTGGATTTTAATATATCTTTTCATTTCAGCTCCAAGTTTTCCTCTGATCCCTTTATACGGCGACGCAGCTGCAAGATGAGCCGGAGATGGAAAAATGCCAATGTCGTTCATTTCAACATCAACCACGCCAAGATAAACTATTTCTTTTAGCCATCTGATTTGAACTTCTACACTGATCAGATAACCTCTTTCTATTTTCGTTACTTCTATCAATTCAAATCGAAACTTCACATCATCCTGATTCAATCATGATCCTCCTCGCACCGAACAAGACTGATTGCATGAAAACGCAATTTATGGCATTGTATTTAAAACAATGTATTTAAGGAGTTGTCGTGATGATACCAGCAATTCAGTCTCATGGTTCTAAAAACAATTTTATCATAATAGATGAAAAAGATATTCCATTCCAGACCTCAGATCTTTTAAGAGAGAGCTGGACAAAAATATTATGTGAAGATACGCAAACAGATGGTATTCTGTTTATTTCAGATAGTTTGAGCGCACAAGCAAAAATGAGGGTATTCAATTCAGATGGATCAGAAGCGTCGATGTGTGGGAATGGACTAAGATGTGCAGCGAGATATATTGCCGAACGGGATCAGTTAGACTCTTTTCAAGTAGAAACGATGAAAGCACACCTTCGTGTCGAACAGGTCGATGAGTTATATGGTGACATACCAACTTACTCAGTAGAGATATCACCTATTCTATTTAACCTTGATTCACTGCCGCTTCGCCTCGAAGAGAAAAGCGAGTTAGTGCTTGAGCCGGTTCCAGAGTGGGAAAAGGATTGTCTTTTTACAGCTCTTGCTGTACCAAACCCGCATATTATTACAAATGTTCCAGTAGATTTAATTAATTCCGATCATCAGGAGAAGCTTGCTTCGTCTTTCAATCACAACAATCAGTGGTTCTCTGATGGTGTAAATGTCAGTTACGTAGTAGAACTGGATGAAGGAGAATTTTTTGTCAGAACTTTTGAACGCGGTGTCGGGTTTACGAATGCTTGCGGTACTGCGATGTCTTCTTCAAGTCTGGTCCAGGTACTTGCCGGTAAATGGGAACCGGGTGTCCCGATCAATATTTTCAATGATGGAGGCCGCGTGAAATGTGTGATTCATAAACAAAATGACCATTATGACCATATTGATTTAATCGGAAATGCAACATTTACTCATCATATGAAGTTAAAGCTTACAGATACAGGGGAAGCTTATCTTCAATCAATCACAGAAACGGGCGAAGATCATTTGTATGAAAAAATGGCAGAAGCGTCCAGAGACTATTTAAAAAAGAAAGCTCCGGCACTAAACATTCGCTAAAACGAACAATTCAGATTTGTGAAAAAAGTCGACACTTTTGGGTTGACTTTTTTTCTAATCACCTTTATTATCAAAAACAATATCATTTGTTTAACGCGATGAAGGAAAGTAGTAACACTGATTTCTTTTCAAGAGAGCTGGTGGTTGGTGAAAACCAGTAAAGAAAAAGTGCGAATGGATTCCCGAGCACCTGTCTGAACAATAAGTAGGAACAGGCGGTTCGTCACCGATAGCTGACGGCGGAGACATAACGTCCCGCAACGAGTGGGTTTCTTATTGAAATCAATGAAGGTGGTACCACGGGCTTCCCGTCCTTTTTTACAGGACAGGAAGCTTTTTTATATGGGGAAATCGATGATCAGGAAGAGTATGCAGTGAGCACAGAACAGAGAGCCTGCGGCTGGTGGAAGCAGGACTGTAGCACTGTCAGAATGGACCTGTGAGTGAATACGGCTGATGCCCGATACAGCATAATGAGAGGGAGTATACACTCCAAAAGAGGTGGCACCGCGGTTATGAACCGTCCTCCGTACAGATTATTTCTGTGCGGAGTTTTTTTATTCTTAGAAGAGGTGAGAGAGTTGAGAACAGAAGAGAAGAGATATGCAGTAAAAACAATTGCAGGAGACGCATTGACGCCAATTTCAATTTTCCAAAGCATACATGGCAGAAAAAAATGTTTACTGGAAAGTTCATTAAAACATGAGGAATCAGGTAGATACTCATTTATTGCCGCAGATCCATTTGCTGAGTTAATAGGGATCAATGGCCAGGCGATATTTGAGTACCCGTCTAATAAACAGAAGCCTTTTGATGGAAAGCCAGTTTCTCTGTTAAAAGAGCTAATTGAACAATATAGAATTGATACGAACGAAAGCCCGGTAGCCGGTGGTGCGATTGGTTATATCGGTTATGATGAGGCTGCATCGTATGAAGATGTAGGAAAAACGCCTGCTGATAAACTGAACATGCCGGACACACACTTAATGTTATACAGCACCATTATCAGTTACGATCATAAAAGACATGAAGTGACGATCTTTACGTTTGATCCTGATCAAAGAAATTCAGCTGATGAATTGGAAACAAAAATAGATGAGCTGGTCAGCCAGATTTTTGATTTCAGCAGAGTCAGTCTGCAGCCTGAGCAAACTGAAATTTTGCATTATCAATCCAATATGGCAAAAGAAACGTATGAAAAACATGTAGAAGAAGCAAAAGAATATATTCGTGCGGGTGATATTTTTCAAATTGTACTTTCTCAAAGGCTGAGTGCACCCTTTAACGGATCGCCATTTTCATTTTATCGGAATTTAAGAAAAGATAATCCTTCGCCTTATATGTTTTATATAGATTTTGAAGATTATATTGTGTTAGGTGCGTCACCTGAAAGTTTAATAAAAGTGAATGACAAACATGTAACAACAAACCCGATTGCCGGAACCAGAAAAAGAGGCAAAACCGAACTGGAAGACCAGCAGCTTGCAGAAGAACTATTAAATGACGAAAAAGAATGTGCTGAGCATAAAATGCTCGTAGATTTAGGAAGAAATGATCTTGGCAGAGTTTGTGAAACAGGGTCAATTACACTGTCGAAATTTATGGTCATTGAGAGATATCAGCATGTCATGCATATTGTGTCAGAAGTAAAAGGAATTTTAAAACCTGAGATAAATGGTTTAGACGCACTAATCGCCGCTTTACCGGCAGGTACTGTTTCGGGAGCACCTAAGATCCGTGCGATGCAGCTGATCAATCATTTTGAACCGGTAAAACGAGGCGTATACGCTGGAGCTGTCGGATATGCAGGCTTCAATGGCGCACTTGACTTTGCGCTTGCAATCAGAACCATGGTCATTAAAGATCAGACAGCACATGTACAGGCAGGGGCGGGTATTGTGTATGATTCAGTGCCTGAAAGTGAATATGAGGAAACATTAAATAAAGCAAAATCGCTGCTGGAGGTGGGACGATGATTGTGTTAGTTGATAATTATGATTCGTTCACTTATAACCTCTACCAGTATTTAAGCGAATATGATGAGGTAAAAGTCATTAGAAATGATCAGTTTACAATAGATGAGCTCAGAGCTTTAAACCCGGATTTAATTGTCCTTTCACCAGGACCCGGACACCCGGATGAAGCCGGAAACTGTATTGAAACAGTTAAAGTACTGGGACCAAAGATCCCAATTATCGGTATTTGTCTCGGACACCAGGCAATTGGTGCAGCATATGGCGCGAAAGTGATCAGAGCTAAAAATATTATGCATGCGAAAGAGTCAGTCATTCAACATGACAGAACAGATATCTTTGGTCAGGATGAAGTCATTCGTGTGATGAGATACCATTCTTTAGTGATTGAACAGGAAAGCTTGCCTGATTCGCTAAAACCGATTGCTTTTTCAGCAGACGATCAGGAAATTATGGCGGTGATTCATCATACTGACCCTGTATTAGGTCTTCAATTTCATCCGGAATCAATTGGTACTGATCACGGTAAGAAGTTGCTGAAACAATGCACAGATTTTATTACAGCGAGGGAGAGAGTTTAGATGAGACAGTATATTGAGCTAGCAGAGCAGAGCATTCACTTAACCGAAAGTGAAATGATAGAAGCAGGAAGACTGATGTTTGATCATGAAACGAACCAGGAAGACATTCAGCGTTTTCTGCTGGCATTGAAAGAAAAAGGTGAGACTTCTGATGAGATCAGCGGACTTGTGATGGCAGTGAAAGAAATCGCAGGCTCTTATGAAACAACAGCAGAAAATATTATTGATAATTGTGGTACCGGTGGTGATGGATCGCAAAGTTTTAATATTAGTACATGTGCTGCATTTGTGATCGCCGGTGCTGGGATTCCTGTAGCAAAACACGGTAATAGAAGCATTTCGAGTAAAACGGGAAGTGCGGATGTGCTTGAGCATCTCGGTGTAAGACTTGATTTTAATAAAGAAGAAGCAAAAGAATTGCTTGAAAAATATCAGATCACTTTTCTATTTGCACCACATGTACACAGTGGAATTAAAAATGTAATGAAAGCCAGAAAAGCTCTAGGTGTTCCGACGATATTTAATTTGATCGGTCCATTGACGAACCCGGTAAATCTGTCTTCTCAAATGATTGGAATATATCGTAGAGATATGATTCATACAATGGCGCTTGCGATGAAGAAAACCGGAAGAAAACGAGGCGTAGTTTTAAACGGTGCCGGCCATATGGATGAAGCATCTCTTGCGGGGACGAACTACCTTGCACTACTGGAAGGTGATGAAATAAACGAATTTACACTACACCCTGAGGAGCTGGGCCTGTCAGTCATTCCGAATGAAGAAATTAAAGGCGGAGATTCAAAAGAGAATGCTGAAATTTTGTTATCTGTGCTGTCGGGAGAAGACTCAGTTTACCGACAGACAGTCGTGCTTAATGCAGGGATCGCTTTATTTGCATCTGGAAAAGTAAAGTCGATTAGAGACGGGATCACAGAAGCAGAGAAAAGTATTGATTCAAAATCAGCATTGGATAAGTTAAACAAGCTGATCGATTTCAGTAAGAAGAAAGCGGTGGTCTAATTGACAATTCTGGATACAATTATCGAAAAAAAGAAAGAAGAACTAAAAGATTACCCGTCAGTTTATTCGACTGACCATATAAACCCGCTCCCATTTCATATTCATAACAAGGATTACATGGGTGTCGTTGCAGAAATCAAAAGGGCTTCCCCATCAAAAGGACTCATTAATCCAGATATGGATCCGGTTGTCCAGGCAAAAATTTACGAGGAAAATGGCGCGTCTGCCATCTCGGTACTGACAGATGAATCCTTTTTCCAGGGTTCTTTTGATGACTTGAAAGCTGTTGCTGAAGCGGTTAATATTCCGGTTCTTTGTAAAGACTTTATGATTGATAAAAAGCAGATTGACAGAGCAGCAAATGCCGGTGCATCGATCATCCTGCTCATTGTCGCTGCATTAACAGACGAGGAGTTAAATGAACTATACCAGCACGCTAAGTCATTAAAATTATCCGTGCTCGTAGAAGTTCATAATCAAGATGAACTTCAGCGTGCTCTTCGTGCGAATGCAGAAATTATTGGTGTAAATAACCGTAACCTTAAAACGTTTGAAGTAGATCTGAAAATAAGTGAAAAGCTCGGAGAAATCATTACTGAAGCTGGATTATCTTTTGTCAGTGAGAGTGGAATTTTTTCATCTGAAGATGCAAAAAAAGCTGCAGATACAGGTGCATCAGCTGTACTGGTAGGCGAGTCATTAATGAAAACAGATAAACCTGGAGATTTGCTGAAATCTTTACAGGTTCCACTGAAGCGTGATCTGCATGCTCGTTAAAATATGTGGACTGATGAATCGTGAAGATGTTGATGCAGCAGTCAAGAGTGGTGCAGATTATGTAGGCTTTATATTTGCTGAAAGTAAACGAAAAATATCATTTGAACAGGCTGCTCATATAAGCAAGGATGTTCCACCTTCCGTGTTAAAAGTTGGAGTCTTTGTTAATCCAACACTTGATGAAATTCAGCAAGCTGTTGAAACAGTAAAGCTGGATCTGATTCAACTTCACGGAGAAGAAACACCGGATTTTTGCGACTCAATGCCAAGACCTGTTATAAAAGCTTTCAGCATAAGAGACCAATCGGATATTGTCAGCATGCAATTGTATCAGGTGAAGCATATTCTGGCAGATGCACCGGGGGCGGATTACCGGGGAGGAAGCGGCCACACATTTGACTGGTCAATTCTAAAACAGACTGATCAGCAATTTATTCTTGCCGGGGGATTAACACCGGAAAATGTTTCAAAAGCTATCAGTGAAACATCACCCATTGGTGTTGATGTCTCGAGCGGTGTAGAAACGAATCTTCAAAAAGATCATTCAAAAATACATGCATTCATAAAAGAAGCAAAGAGGAGCTGTTAGCATGACAACTTATACTCAGCCGGATCTCAATGGACAGTTTGGACAATTTGGCGGTCGTTTTGTACCTGAAACACTGATGCAGTCAGTCATTGACCTTGAACAGGCATACAGAGATGCAAAAGAAGATCCTGATTTTCAAAAAGAACTGAATCACTATTTGAAAGACTATGTTGGCAGAGAAACGCCGCTTTATTATGCTGAAAATCTGACAAAAAAAATAGGCGGTTCTAAGATTTATCTTAAAAGAGAAGATTTAAATCATACCGGTGCGCACAAAATTAATAACACAATCGGTCAGGCGCTTCTGGCTGTTAAAATGGGGAAACGGAAAATTGTCGCTGAGACAGGTGCAGGGCAGCATGGCGTTGCAACTGCTACCGTATGTGCCCTGCTTAATTTAGAATGTGTCATTTTTATGGGAAAAGAAGACATTAGAAGACAGGAATTGAATGTCTTCCGAATGGAGCTGCTCGGCGCTAAAGTCGAATCAGTTTCTCAGGGAAGCGGGACATTAAAAGACGCTGTCAACGAAGCAATGAGATACTGGGTCGCAAACGTTGAAGATACACACTATATCATCGGTTCTGTGCTGGGACCTCATCCATTTCCTGAAATGGTACGTGATTTCCAGAGTGTAATTGGAACTGAAACAAAAAAACAGATCATTGAAAAAGAAGGACGACTCCCTGATGAAATCATTGCCTGTATTGGTGGTGGAAGCAATGCGATCGGGATGTTTTACCCATTTATTAATGAGTCAGATGTTAAATTAACAGGTGTTGAAGCTGCAGGTTCGGGTGTTCATACGAATAAACATGCTGCAACGCTTACTGCCGGCGAAGTTGGCATTTTGCACGGATCAATGATGTACCTGCTGCAAAATGAAGATGGACAGATACAGGAAGCACATTCAATATCTGCCGGCCTTGATTATCCGGGCGTTGGTCCTGAACATAGTTATTTACATGAAATTAAAAGAGTGAAATATGAGTCAATCACGGATGATGAGGCTCTTGAAGCACTTCAGCTGCTCTCAAAAACGGAGGGAATTATTCCTGCACTAGAGAGTGCTCATGCCGTATCAGAGGCTGTTAAGAAAGCAAAAAATGGCAGTGCTGAAGACATCATTGTGATTTGCTTATCAGGACGCGGGGATAAAGATGTTAATACAGTTAAAGCAGCGCTGGAGGATGAAAAATAATGGGAAAAACGGATATCAAACATGCAATTGAACAAATCAATGAACAGGGATCTAAAGCATTTGTTCCTTATATTATGGCCGGTGATCCCTCAATTGAGGAATTGAAAGACCAATTAATCTTTTTGCAGGAAAGCGGTGCTACTGTCATAGAACTTGGTATCCCTTTTTCAGATCCTGCAGCCGACGGCCCTGTTATACAGGAAGCCGGGAAACGGGCATTGAAGAACGGAGCCTCACTTCATAAAGTTCTCGAGGCACTGACTTCATTAAAAGATGTACTTACCGTTCCAATCGTTTTAATGACGTATATTAACCCTATGTATAAATACGGCTTAAATAAAGTCTTCACTGATATTGAACAGGCAGGAGTATCAGGCTTAATCATACCTGATCTGCCTTATGAGCAGAATTCCCTGATCAGTCAATATATCAGTCAAACTGACCTTGCATTGATTCAGCTTGTTACTTTAACCAGCCCGGAATCCAGGATTAAAACATTAGCAGAAGCTTCGGAAGGCTTTCTTTATGCAGTATCCGTTACGGGGACCACTGGAGAGCGCGCAAATATTAGTGACAAACTTGAGAACTTTATTAAACGGCTTAAAAACTACAGCTCAGTACCTGTCCTGGCAGGATTCGGGATTTCAACTCCTGAACAAGTAAAGGAAATCTCTTCATTTAGTGATGGTGTCATTGTTGGCAGTAAGATTGTTGATTTGCAATTTAAAAAACAACAGAAAGATATAGAAAAACTGATACATGCAGCAGTTAAATAAAGAACATTAACCGGTTTCCTGTGAGGAAACCGGTTTTTGATATAGAATAGAATGTACAATCACTTTAAAAGGTGGCGGTCAGATGGAAAATCGTATTTTAGTTATAGAAGATGAAAAGAACCTGGCAAGGTTTATTGAGCTAGAATTAAAGTATGAAGGATATAAAGTTGTAACAGAGTATGATGGAAGAGACGGATTAAACAGAGCGCTCACTGAATCATTTGATTTGATTCTGCTGGATTTGATGCTTCCGTCACTCAGCGGGATGGAAATCTGCAGAAGAATCAGGCAGTCTGAAGATATGCCAATTATAATGATTACAGCTAAAGACGGTGTCATGGATCGGGTATCGGGTCTGGACAGTGGAGCAGACGATTATATTGTGAAGCCGTTTGCGATAGAAGAACTGCTTGCGAGGATGCGTGCGTTAACCAGAAGAACAGGAAAAGATACTCAGGATACTCTGAATCATAAGGACCTGATCTTAAAATCAAAATCATACAAAGTGGAAAAAGACGGTGAAGAGATTCCTTTAACAAAAAAAGAATTTGATCTTTTAAAAATGCTGCTTGAAAATAAAGATATTGTCCTGACGAGGGACAGGATCATTGAAAAAGTATGGGGCTATGATGCCGATGCCGAAACAAATGTTGTCGATGTTTATATTAGACACCTAAGAAATAAGATTGACCCGGATCGGCCTTCTGAATATATTGAAACTGTTCGTGGAACCGGTTACGTGATAAGAACATGAATAGACTAAGTGTTAGTTGGAATAAACTATCTATCAGGTGGAAATGGATGCTATCAGCTTCAGCAACAATTTTTCTTGCATTCACATGCTTCAGTGTCATATTAATTGTCGCGATGAGTCAGTGGATGATTCAGGAGGAAAGAAATACGCTGACAGAGGTTCTGACAGATTTGAAAGATTTTTATGAGAATAGAAACCCTCTCGTTACAACTAACGAAATTAACGAAGGGAGAGAACTGGCAGAACAAATTTATGAAAGAGGTCAAGTCATTCATTTTTATAATGAGGATGGTTTTGAAATCTATCAGATTCAGCGTTCTGAAACAAACCTCTCAGTCCCTTTCATCCGGGTATCAGATACAGATATTTCCAGAGAAAGACTAAATGGCACTTCAGCTTTGGTAGGCAGAACGCCTGTAAACTCTAATGGGTTTAGTGGATATATTGAAATTATACATCCACTGAATGCGTATACAGCTCAATTAAACTACATGATTTTTTTATCAATGATTCTTCTGATTGCGGCTCTCCTATTCAGCTCATATGCTGCATATCTTCTATCAGGTTCTTTCATCAAGCCGATTACACAGCTCGGGAGAACGATGAAAAAAACACAGGAAGAGGGTTTTCAGCGCCAGCTCCCAGAACCTGCTTACCAGGATGAAGTAGGAGGGTTAATCGAAATATTTAACGATATGATGGCAGAACTTGAAAAAAACTTTATCAAACAAAAACAGTTCACTGAAGACGCTTCACACGAAATGAGAACACCTCTGCAAATTATTGAAGGTCATTTGAACCTCATTCAGCGATGGGGAAAAAAGGATCCGGATATACTCGAAGAATCGCTGGAAATATCTTTGCAGGAAATAAATCGTATAAAAAAATTAGTAAGTGATCTGCTGATGTTGTCCAGGGCAGACAGAGAGCTGCAGCTTGAAGAAGTAGTACCTGCCGATTGTGACAAAGTGATCATGGAAACTACGAATAAAATGAAGGCAATATATGAAAATCGTGAATTTGTAGTAGAAACAACCAAAGGACAAGCGTCTATAGAAGCCGGACATCTCGAACAAATATTAATTATTTTTATTGAGAACGCGGTTAAATATTCTTCTCAAGATAAAAAAGTATTGGTAACAGGTATTAAAAAAAGTGAGAAATATGAGATTACGATTGAAGATTATGGAGATGGCATACCCGAAGAAAACCTTCCATTTATTTTTGACAGATTCTACAGAGTTGAGAAGTCACGAAGCCGTGATATGGGTGGTAATGGGTTAGGATTATCTATCGCTAAAAGATTGCTCGAAATGTATGGAGCAGATGTTAAAGTTGATAGTAAGCCTGGACACACTGTCGTAAAATTAAGTATTTTGTCAGCTGAAGAGGGGTGAAAAGCTCCTCAATATCGAGTTTGTATTCATTTTTTAATGCATAAAATTTTGAAAAAATCGATCGAAACGCTTTAACTCGTTCCTTTACAGTGATAAAATGGCTCTGTAAGCGTTTTAGCTCTCTATAATTACTATATTTACATAGCAAATCCCCTTATGACGATTAAGGTGATTTGTCCAATACGTTGGAGGTTTTCAAAATGAGAAAACAGTCGGAGCAGCAGAATCCATCAGAGTTAACTTTTTCAGGCCCAAACCTGGGCTATATGATGGAAATGTACGACCTTTATCAAGAAGACCCATCTCTTGTTGATGAAGAATTACAGCAATATTTTAAAGAAAATGGCTCTCCGTACAAAGAGAAGTCGAAACAATCCGAAGTAGCGATTGAAGGAACTGATTACAGCAAAGTAATTGCTGCAGTTCAGCTTGCAGAAAATATCCGTTCTTACGGACATCTTGCTGCTGATATAAATCCGCTTCATGACAAGAAGAAAGACACAGAAAGAATTGACCTGGAGAGTCACAACCTGACTAAGGAAGACTTAGAGAAAATTCCGGTTGATGTTCTGATTGAAAATTCTACTGATGAAGTAACGAATGGATATGAAGCCATTGAATATTTAAGAAAAATGTACACGAAAACAATTGCTTTTGAATATTCACATGTCCATGATCGAAAAGAGAAAAAATGGCTGAAAAATTACATTGAATCCGGTTCACTGGACGCAAAGATTCAGGATGAAAAGAAAAAAAGTATCTTAAAAAGACTTGTAGAAGTAGAAGGATTTGAAAGTTTCGTTCACAAGACGTTTGTCGGACAAAAACGTTTTTCTATCGAAGGTTTGGATACAATGGTTCCACTGCTGGATGAGATCATTCAATTTACGGTCGAAAAAGGTGCATCATCTATTAATATTGGTATGGCACACCGAGGCCGTTTGAATGTACTTGCTCACGTACTGGAAAAACCTTATGAGATGATTTTTGCTGAGTTTCAACACGCTCCAAGTAAGGATTTGATTCCGTCTGAAGGCTCTACCGGCATTACATACGGTTGGACAGGAGATGTGAAATACCACCTTGGAGCTGACCGGAATGTCAGCAAAGACGAAGCAAAAACGCGTGTAACTCTTGCAAACAACCCGAGCCACCTTGAAGTAGTAAGTCCAATTGTAGCGGGGTATACAAGAGCTGCTCAGGAAACTCGCACGAGTGCAGGGATACCTGATTTGGAAGAACAGGCTTCTTTGGCTATTATGATTCACGGGGATGCAGCATTTCCTGGACAGGGTATAGTTGCAGAAACACTGAACATGAGTCAGCTGAGAGGCTACCATACAGGCGGATCGATCCACATCATTGCTAATAATATGATTGGTTTTACAACTGAATCATTTGATTCGAGATCTACAAGATATGCCTCTGATACTGCAAAAGGTTTTGAAGTACCGATTATCCATGTTAATGCTGATGATCCTGAAGCATGCCTGGCAGCAGCCATTATGGCAAGTAAATATCGAGCGGAATTTGGTAAAGACTTTGTAATTGACCTGATCGGCTACAGACGTTTCGGTCATAACGAAATGGATGAACCAATGGTCACAAATCCTGATTTATATCAGTATATTAAAACACATGATAATGTTCGTAAACTGTATCAGGAAAAATTAATTTCTAATCAGACTCTGTCTGAAGATGAAGCTGAAAAAATAATCGAAGAAAATACAGCTAAACTGCAAAAAGCTTATGATACAGTACCTAAATCAGAAAAAGATCCGGATACTGATATGAACCCTCCTGAAGATGTACAATCTATGCTTTACGATATTTCAACAGCTGTCGAATACGACAGGCTGAAGAAACTGAATGAAGACTTATTAAATTTCCCAGAAGGATTTAATATCTTTAAAAAGCTGGAAAAAATTCTTCAGAGAAGAAATGATCCTTTTGAAAAAGATGGTAAAGTTGACTGGGCACATGCAGAAACTTTAGCTTTCGGAAGTATTATTCAGGATGGTACACCAATCCGTTTAAGCGGACAGGATTCCCAGCGCGGTACTTTTGCGCACAGACACCTTGTTTTACATGATGAAAAAAATGGAGAAGAACTAACACCGCTTCATCATATTTCTGATGCAAATGCTTCATTCTGTGTATACAACAGCCCGTTAACTGAGGCTGCAGTCGTAGGGTTTGAATATGGATACAACGTATTCTCAAAAGAAACACTCGTTCTGTGGGAAGCCCAGTACGGCGACTTTGCGAATATGGCACAGGTGATGTTTGATCAGTTTGTATCATCAAGCCGTGCTAAATGGGGTCAAAAATCCGGTCTAGTCATGCTGCTCCCACACGGCTATGAGGGTCAGGGTCCTGAACACTCTTCAGGAAGAATGGAAAGATTTTTGACACTAGCTGCAGAAAACAACTGGACAGTTGCAAACCTGACAAGTTCAGCGCAATATTTCCATATTCTTAGAAGACAGGCTGCGATTCTTAAAAAAGAAGAAGTCCGGCCGCTAGTCATCATGACGCCAAAAAGCCTGTTGAGACATCCAATTGTATCACGGAGTGTTGAAGAACTTTCTGAAGGCGGTTTTTCACCTATTTTAGAACATCCTTCACTTGGTAAAAAGGAGGATGCCGTAGAAAGAGTTGTCCTTTCATCCGGTAAAGTAGGTATCGATTTAATTGAACGCGCAGAAAAAGAAGACAATAACGACTGGCTACATCTGGTTCGTGTTGAAGAACTCTATCCATTCCCAATGGAACAGCTTGAAGAAGTCTTCAGCCGTTATAAGAACTTAAAAGAAATTATCTGGGTACAAGAAGAACCAAAGAACATGGGGGCATGGACATTCGTAGAGCCGCGCCTGAAAGATCTTGCACCAGAAGGATCTGAAGTATCTTATATAGGCAGACGCCGCCGAAGCAGCCCAGCTGAAGGCGACCCGACAGTACACAAAAAAGAACAGCAGCGTATACTTGAAAAATCAGTCGTAAAAGGGAAAGAATAGAGGAGGAAGACACAGTGGCAGAAATTAAAGTTCCAGAATTAGCAGAATCAATTACAGAAGGTACCATTGCACAATGGCTAAAACAGCCAGGTGATGAAGTTGAAAAAGGTGAATACATCGTTGAACTTGAAACCGACAAAGTTAACGTAGAAGTAATTTCTGAAGAAGCGGGCGTCATAAAAGAACTAAAGGCTGAAGAAGGCGACACTGTTGAAGTTGGACAGGTAATCGCGATTGTTGAAGCTGGAGAAGGTGGCGGAGATACATCTTCAGAAGATAAAAAAGCTGAGGAATCTAAGTCTGAAGAAAAATCTAAAGAAAAATCTGAACCTGAAGAAAAGCAAGAGAAGGAAGAGAAATCTTCAGATGAGAAAGAAAAACAACAAGATGAAAAACAGGAAAGTACTGGCAAAAAAGAACGTACAATTGCTTCACCTTCAGCCCGTAAGCTTGCCCGTGAAAAAGGAATTGACTTGTCTGACGTTTCAACTGTTGATCCAATGGGACGTGTCAGAAAACAGGATGTTGAAGCGCATGGATCTGAAAAGCAGGAGAAAAAACAGGAAGCTGCACCTAAAAAACAGGATGCACCCGCTGCGAAGAAAGATGACGGTAAGCCAGTGACCAGAGAAAAAATGTCACGCAGACGTAAAACAATTGCAAACCGTCTGGTAGAAGTACAACAGACAGCTGCTATGCTGACGACATTTAATGAAATCGACATGACGAATGTGATGGATCTTAGAAAACGTAAAAAAGATAAGTTTAATGAAACACATGATGTGCGACTTGGATTTATGTCATTCTTCACGAAGGCAGTTGTGGCAGCACTTAAGAAGTATCCTTATGTGAATGCAGAGATTGATGGTGAAGAAATTGTATTGAAGCACTATTATGATGTTGGAGTTGCAGTATCTACTGAAGATGGTCTGGTCGTTCCTATTGTTAGAGACTGTGACCGTAAAAACTTTGCAGAGATTGAACAGGAAATTGTTAATCTTGCAAAAAAAGCAAAAAATAAAAAGCTTCAGCTGAGTGATTTACAGGGTGGCTCATTTACGATCACAAATGGTGGCGTATTCGGTTCATTGCTGTCGACCCCGATCCTGAATGGTCCACAGGTAGGTATTCTGGGTATGCATACAATTCAGCTTCGGCCAGTAGCAATTGATGCAGAAAGAAGCGAAAACCGTCCAATGATGTATATTGCGATGTCTTATGATCACCGTATTATTGATGGTAGTGACGCTGTAGGTTTCCTTAAAATGGTGAAAGAACTATTAGAAAACCCTGAAGACCTATTACTAGAAGGTTGATTATATTAGAAAAAGGTTTGTCCAATCAGTTCTTGGACAAACCTTTTTTTATCAACAGGCTCAGTGAAACAAAGAAGAACACGCAGTATTTGAAGCTGCGTGTTCTTCATACCTATTTTCGATGTCTGCCGGCGAATATGCCTCTTTTTTGAATTTCTTTTTTTAAAATCACCTGTGTATCGTGTTCTCCATGTTTCTCAGCGTCCCGATAAGCAGAAATAAGCTGTTCGTTACTCAAAATTTTCAATGGATAGAACCTCCTTAGTGATTACTTTAATGGAATATTCTAAACTTTCCATTAACGATATTATACTTGCTACATATATGATCTTCAACATAAAATCAGAGATGTTATCCAATTGTTATATTTCCGTATTGAAACTGGAAAGAAACTTCGAGCTGAATCATAATGAAGCTAAAAGGACATGGTGCTGTTATGCAGAAATTTCATATTGACGTGATTAAGGGAAAAGGATCTTATTATCAGCTGGGCCAGAGAGCAGGGGCACTTTTTCAACAGACTCCACTCTATCAAACTCATTTAAAAAGAAGAGAAAGTTCAAAAAAAGCATATCAGCTTGACAGGATAAAAGCTGAATCATATATTAAAGCATTTGCTCCGGGTTTGTGGGATGAACTATACGGACTAAGCAGTGAATTAAAATGGCCTTTTGAAGATGTAGTTCACGAGTACTCGGGGTGGCAACAGGATTGGAAAAAGTCAGGCTGCTCAGTCCTGATGAAAAATGGTTTCTTTGTCAGAAATTATGATTATCACCCTAAGACTTATGAAGGACGGTTAATGATCTGGCAGCCGGATAATGGTTATGCTTCAATTGGAGTAGCAGGAAGAATGATCGGCAGAATAGACGGGATGAATGAAAAAGGTCTGTGTGTGGGATTCCACTTTGTTAATCGAAAAAATCCAGGTGAGGGTTTCACCTGTTCAGTCATTGCAAGATTTCTTCTGGACAGTTGTGCTACTACTCAGGAAGCTGTAAGTATGTTGAAAGAAATTCCTCATCGTCACGCTTTTAACTATACTGTTTTTGATGCACAAGGTAATCACGCAATCGTTGAAGCTTCACCGCTTGGAGTTGCAATAAGACCTCAGATCACAGATATCGCCTGTACAAACCATTTTCAAACAGCTGAGAAAGTGAATGAAAACCGGTATCAGCTGAAAGAATCTAAAGCAAGGCTCCAAAACATCTATGATCAATCAGCATTCACAGATACGGCGATAGAAGCTTTTTATCGTTTTAATGATCCAACGTACGGAATTTTTAAAAAGAATTACGGCAGCTGGTCTGGAACCATTCATACAGTTGTGTATGATCCGATCCATTTGAATGTGATCTTTGGGGCGGGAGAAAATGCAGTTCCGCTTACAATTAATTTTAAAGACTGGCTTGCAGGAGAAAGATATCCTGTTACGAAGATCTTTGGAGAAGTTGATACCGGGGAGCAGTTCAGTCATGTGAATAGAAGTTCTTAACATTCACCAATTTTAGCGATATACTAGCAATAAAGATAAATGAAAGGGGTTTGATCCATGATTCATCTAGATTGGGAAAACCGGGAGACAATTAAACAAGTTAAGTGTGTACATGACAATGCAGCGAAATATGTTGTTAACAATGTACTGACAGTCGGTAAAACGTATGAAGTTAAAAATGAGACTGAAGAGTTTATTTTTATTATTGACAACACTGGAAAAGTAGGCGGCTTTTATAAAGACTACTTTGAAGAGGCTTAAGGAGATCACAGCAAATGTTTGATGAAAGAGCAGCTTTAAAAATTCGCCTTGAACAAATGGCAGATTCAGAATTAAGAATTCTTCAGGAATTCAAAAATGAACGAGAAAACATTTTGCAAAGGCTGAGAGAGTTAGATCAATCAGCAACTGTTAATATGACTGATGCTGATCAACCTATTAATCAAGCTAAAATTCCTAAACCTATTAACGTCGGTAAATCTAAAAAAATGCATGCAGCCGCTCTGGAAATTCTTCAAAATCAGCTGGAACCGGTAAAGGGTACGGATATACAGAAATTTGTAGAAGATAAAACCGGTTACAAAGTTGCGAATATGACAACTTTCATGCGAACGATTCAACGAAAGTACCCTGACGTTAGAAAATTGGATAGAGGGCTGTATATATACGAAAAAGAGTAAGGCTGAGCCTTACTCTTTTTGACTTTTAATTAAAGCTTTAATTTCTTCGAGTTCTTTTTGGACCTGTGCTAACTTTACTTCTTCCGGTGAAGGTCTGTTTTCTTTATCTGCTTCTTCAACGTTATTTACGACGACCCCTACAAAAAGATTAAAGATCACAAATGTTCCTATCAAAACGAATGTGACAAAATACCACCAGGATGTAGGATCTTCCGCAAGTATCGGTCTCATAACTCCACTGGCCCATGACTCAAGTGTAACGACTTGAAACAGGGTTAAGAAAGAGCTGTGAAGGCTTCCAAAATATTCAGGTGCTATTTCACTATATAACATAGTTCCAATAACCCCGTAAATATAAAAGAAAATACCGAGCAGCAACAGAATTGTCCCCATAGAAGGTATTGTCATCAAAAGGGCATTAACCATTTTTCTGAGAGAAGGAATAACTGAGATCGTTCTGAGGACTCTTAAGACACGCAGAATACGCAGCACTGTCACATAATGTCCACCCGTGATTAAGTGTCCGCTGGCTACTATGAGAAAATCGAAAACGTTCCATGGTTCTTTGAAAAACTGTTTCAAAGAAGGGGCAGCGATTAATCTGATTATTATTTCTATCGTAAAGAGCCACAAAAGAACTCTGTCAGCCGCAATAAAAAGATCAGTGTAGGTGTTGAATATAGAAGGGTAGGTTTCAAGACCAATTAATACTGCATTAAATAGGATTAAACTGATAATCACCGCATTAAATAAACGATGCTCAGCTACTGAGGCAAGCCGAGACTTCATTTGATTCATCTATGTATAACTCCTTTCACTCCAGTCTCCATTTTACATATTCTTTTTAAATGTGTCTAACCTCAAGAGTTGATTAACAAACAAAAAGAACGATACAATTAGATATTGAAGTCAAAGAAAAGGATGATTCAAATGCAACTTTCAGAAAATATTAGACATTTAATAGAAAGCAGCCCCAAAGGAGATCCCGATCAACAAGGAAGAATCGGGTCCGGAGGCTATACTGCAGAAGATGATACTGTATTTCAAGATGTAATGATCGGTCTATCCCTTCAAAAAAACATTTTACTGAAAGGGCCAACCGGCTCTGGTAAAACAAAGCTTGCTGAAAGTGTCAGCTATACTTTTAAACAGCCAATGTACAGCATTAATTGTTCGGTTGATCTTGATGCTGAAGCCATGCTTGGGTTTAAAACTATTGAGCAGATGGACGGTCAAACTGCTATCACATTTGTAGAAGGACCAGTTATTCAGGCAATGAAAAAAGGTCACATCCTCTATATTGATGAAATTAACATGGCCAAACCGGAAACACTGCCAATATTAAACGGAGTACTTGATTACCGCCGCACAATTACGAACCCGTTCACAAACGAAGTAATAAAAGCCGCTGACGGATTTAAAGTGGTTGCTGCAATTAATGAAGGTTATATAGGGACAGTTCCTTTGAATGAAGCGCTAAAAAACAGATTTATAGTCGTAGATGTTCCCTATATTAAGGGAGAAACATTAAAGAGCGTATTAATTGAACAAAGCTCATTAAAAGATGAAGTTATCATTGACCAGTTCGTACAGTTATCAGCAGATCTTTTTACACAAGTACAAAATGGACAGGTTTCAGAAGAGGCTGCTTCTATCCGTGCGCTGCTGGATACGTGCGATCTGTCTATATACATGCCCCCTAAAAGAGCAATCCAGAGAGGTATTATTGATAAGCTTGAAGATGATAGAGAAAAATCTGCTGTAAAAAATATCGCTGAAACAATCTTTGAGTGAGGTGATTAGATGCAGCGCTTTATACAGTTTAACGATGAACAGGTGAATTCATTCCGGTTAATGCAGCTGATCGATCTTGCAAAAACACTGACTAAAGAGAAAGAAATGACAGTCGAGTACAGTCCGATGAACTACCTGGACGTACCTGGAAACACTCTTTTCGTCAGTCACTTTTGGGATCACCGGTCTGAATTAGAAGAGTGGCACGGTCTAATTACAGATGTTTTTTTAAGAGCTGAAGGTGCTTATAAACATTCAGATCCTATAGAAATTCAGAAATTTATTCAATATACTCATACACTTGATCATCCATCATTTGCAAAACAGCTGTTTATGCTGATCGAAGATGCAAGACTTGAAGAAATCACCAAAAAGAAAAGACCAGGTACTAAAAAAGCTTTTGCTACAAGGCGCTCGGTCTATTTCAAGTACTTCAATTCACAATTGAACGTACACAAGGTAAAAGGAGTTACAACCGATGCATTTTTTAATCTGATTTATTTGCTTATATTTGCTGATTCTCCAATAGATGAGTGGCCACACGTCCAGACAGATATTAACCGGGCAAAACCGTTTATCACACAGCAAATTGAAAAAGCACACGAAACTTCATCTACGGCGGATACGATTAAAATTTGTAAAGCCTTATGTGAAGTAACGGATGAGTTGCTTGCAAAAGATATGCTGAATGAATATTTCCATCTTCCTGAAAAGACAATTAATAATTGGGCTGAAGGACTTACATTTGAAGATCTGAAAAGAAAAGATGAACTAATCAATGACGATGTTGAAAAAGAAAAGCCTACCGGCAATGAAGAAGTTGAAGATGAGGAGTTTAAAGCTTGGCACAGGGAGTCTGAAGAAGAAGGTGAGTCTTTTCTGCAATTCGAATTAGAATCAGGCACAAAGACTTCTATAGATACTGAAGCTGCGAGAGAAGGCGATGACCAGGAACAGGCTCTCGGGAGTGTGCAGGGTAGTTCCAAGAAATCTCAGCGACAGGAATTTGATGAACAGGATGCTGAACGAAAATCAGAGGAAACAAATGAAGGGGGATCTTCTAAATACGGTAAAGAAAATGAGCATGCGTTTCCTGTCTTTGAAAATCCTGACATTGTAAAGGATCAGGAAAAGTTACTATACCAGCAGTATAAGAAAGATATATCACTTTATCAGAAAAAACTTCAAAAAATTATAGAAAAAACACTGGATCATAAAAAAACAAATCCTCGAGATCATCTTGTAAAAGGCAGACTGAGCAAAAATCTGATCCCTTACTTTACTGATGAAAAACCGAGAATATTTTATAAAAAAGATGAAGAATCTCCTAAAATTGATGCTGCATTTGAGTTATTACTTGATTGTTCAGCTTCAATGTTTGACAAAATGGATGAAACGAAAAAAGGACTCGTTTTATTTCATGAAGCATTGAAATCGGTTCAGGTCCCTCATGAAATTACCGGGTTTTGGGAAAGTACACCTAAGGCAGGACAGGATGGACAACCAAACCATTTCAGAACAGTGATTTCATTCGATCGAAGCCTTTACCAGGGTGGAGAAGAGATCATGCAGCTTGAACCAGAAGAGGATAATCGCGATGGTTATGCCATCAGACATATGACTGAAAGACTTGAAAAACGGACTGAAAAACAAAAGTTTTTACTCGTTTTCTCTGATGGTGAGCCTGCAGCAGCCGATTATGAACAGAATGGAATTGTTGACACACATGACGCTGTGCTTTCAGCCAGAAAGAGGGGAATAGAAGTGATGAATGTTTTCCTCTCAACGTCAGAAATCCCTGAAAGTCAGAAAGAAGTTATTCAAAATATTTATGGGCGATTCAGTCTATTTGTTCAAAACATAGATGAACTTCCGGATATTTTATTTCCGCTGTTGAAAAGACTGCTGTATAAGAGCATATAAAATCAGATTTCATTCACTGAGAAAAAAATCATGATGCATTCCCGTTTCTAATTCTCTTTTATTGACTACACTAAGAGTAGCAAAAAGAACAGAGGAGATGAACAACGGTGAATGCACAGCATTTGGCCCGCCTGGAGGAATTCAGCAGACATAACGACCATGTTAATAAGAATTATTGGAAAAGTTCCAAGCGAAAGTCTTCTGACTGGCAGAGAAAAATGTAAAAACCGCTGTGTATCTGACACAGCGGTTTTTGTTCTAAGATCCTTTGTTTTTAAGTTGAAGTAACTGCTGTTTTAATTCAGCTTCCATCGCCTGAATTTCACCTTCAGCCTGTCGGCGTTTCTGGCGGCCTTCTTCCTGAATGCGTAACGTTTCCTCTAATGTAGATACAAGGTTTGACTGAGTTGTTTTTAACGTCTCAATATCCACAATTCCTCTTTCATTTTCCTTTGCGGTTTCAATACTGTTCGTTTTTAACATCTCTGAATTCTTTAATAGCAATTCATTTGTCGTTTTCGTTACCTGCTTTTGAGCTTCCACAGCACGTTGCTGTCTGAACAAAGTAAGCGCAATAGCAATTTGGTTCTTCCAAAGTGGGATCGCTGTCAGAATAGAAGCCTGGATCTTCTCAGCCAGTGCCTGGTTAATATTCTGAATCATTCTGATCTGAGGTGCACTTTGAATCGTGATTTGTCTGCTTAACTGAAGATCATGGATTCGTTTATCCAGTCTGTCTAAAAACTGCATCATATCATTTACTTCCTGATAAGCCATCTGATCAGTGCTTTTTTCAGCTTTATTGCGCAGCGTGGGAATGACATTGTTCTCAAGGTCTTCACGTTTTATTTCTGCAGCAGCAATATAAATATTCAACGCCTGAAAATATTCCTTGTTTTCATTATAAAGCTGATCAAGCATTTGAATATCATCAATTAATGATTTTTTGGAATGATCAAGCCTCACACTAATCCTGTCAACCTGAGCTCCAACTTTTTGATATTTGGATAAAATTTCATTGACGGATCTATTAACACGGCTGAATAACTTAGAAATCACATTTTTCTTTTGTTCCGTTAATTCATCAGGATCAATTTGCTCAAGCCTGTCCATCAATTCCTTTAATATATCACCAATCGGACCAACATCTTTTCTCTGCACATGATCAAGCATGGCATGAGAGAAGTTAGATAGTTTTGACTGGGCAGCGGTCCCATACTGCAATATTGACTGGTGATCAGCAGGATCTATTTGTTTAGAAAGGATTTCAGCCTGTTTACGGTCTTCTTCCGTTAACACATCAGCTAATCTTTTTGGTGCAGGGTTTTGATTTGAATCTTTTTCAACAGTTGTCACTTCATTTTCACCAAAGGGGTTTGCCAGCAAATCATCCAGATTGGACGATCTTTCTTCTACTTTTACCTGTTGCTTATCTTCCATTAAAACAACCTCCCGCTATTTATGCTCTATTGTCTTTTTGGCCATATCCAATTCGATTCTTAATGTATCAATGTCATTTGAAAGGACCTTCATTAAGTCTTCTTCCAATGAACTATTCAATTCATGAAGTGTTTTTCTTGTATCTTCCAACGAAACCAACACTTCTTTATTTTTCACTGGTTGAGTGACAAGTAACGTATATTTTTCTGTCAGTTCAACAGCAGTGTCCAGGTGATAAAAGAAAAATCTTTCTGAGATATAAAAACGTTTAGGATCCTTTTTAACAATTGTAAAGATTCTTCTTGAAAATTTAATCATATCATTCAGCTGTCTCATAGCTGAAATTGATCTGATTTGAAACTGTTTGCCCTGAAGGCGTGAAATCTTTTTCTGAGCCTCTTTTAAATTAGATTGGATATACTCATACTCGCTTTTAGTTAAACCATATGTTTTTAAAAGTGAACGTTTTTGAAACCACTTTATTGTATAGAATGGGACCAGCCCTCCAAAAACACCTGCTAATACTGAAGGCCAGAAAGGCACATTTATGAGAAAGAGAGCCGAAATCCAGGTAATACTTGCAATAGGTATTGATACACCAAGACGGGTCAGAAAATTTAATATTTGTTTCATATCCATCTTCTCCTTTTACGGACTTATAGTATCTTATACGGAATAAGGATGTTATAAGTTTCAATTATCCTTTTTTCTATTGTCTACTATTAAAGAATAGGAAGCAAGCGAAGCAATTTCGAAAAATTACAATAGACTTAAAGACTATTTAAAACGAAATAAATTCCAAGAACAGTAGTTTTTTTTATTTAGTAAAGGTATAATATAATTCGAACGTACTATATATGAGCCATTTGGTTTATTTTTTTGGAAGCGAGGGGCAAAAGATGATTCAACAATTTGAGTACTCACACGAGTTAGCGGATATTTATCGCCTGTTTGGGGATCGCACGAGGTTAATAATGGCTAAGAAAATGGCTGAAGAAGAATGGACGGTATCTGAATTCGTTCAGTTGTTTGGTATCAGCCAGCCACTTGTCAGTCAGCACATTAAAAAACTTAAAACAGCAAAATTAATAACCGAACAAAGACAAGGTAAAAGAATTCTTTATAAGCTCAATGAAGAAGCAGAGAACTATCATTTAGTTTTAAGAATTATTGAACCATTAATTGTGGAAGAACCTGAACATGCGGTGAATCTTGAACCTGTGAACGTTTGATCGCTGAGCAAATCCGTTTCTTTTCTATTCAATGTTAAGTACACTAAAAGCAGCCCACTAAAGAAAGGCGGTGCTGCTTGTGTGGCGGATCGTTCAGCTGAAAAGCGATGCAGAACCATGGTGGTTTTTAGATGGATGGGAAAAAGATATTGTAGATGAGTGGCATTTCAGCTCTAAAGATGAAGCTTTTAATTTTTACAGCGATAAAATGACAGATAAACAAACGAAGTATGAATATGTACGTGTAAAAAGAGGAACACAGGTAGCATTTTGGAATAAAGAAGAGTTTTTTTTCTGTGATGACTGTGATGAGGATTTGCAGGTCTATCACGGCTTTATTTTATTTCACCTGGATGCACCATTTACGAAAGAAACGATGAATGCTGAAGAACAGTCTTTTTTCGAGAAAATTTTCACACATAAAAACGAGGCCTGAGTTCAGGCCTCGTTTTTATTATACCATTTTACTTTTTTTCATTCGCTGATCATCATAACGTTTTCTGATGGTAATGAATCTGTATGCATTCACTACAATCGCTTTACCAACTGCATAAGTAGGCACAGCCATAATCAGTCCGAGCAGTCCTCCAAAGCTTCCGGCAACCAGAAGAAGAAAAATGATGGTTAATGGATGGACCTGCAGCTTTTTCCCCATCACCTGTGGAGAAATCAAGTTACTTTCAATCTGCTGTGCAACAATGACAACAATAATAACGAATAAAGCAGTTAAAGGAGATTCTATGAATCCGACCACAACTGCCGGAATAGTACCGATAAAAGGTCCAACAAAAGGGATTACGTTCGTTAACATCGCAACTAAGGCTAGTACGATTGTGTACTCAAGCCCTATAATCAGGTAACCGATATAAAGCAGAACCCCTACACAAAAACTGACAATCAGCTGCCCCTGAATATAAGAGCTCAACGCAACGTCCATATCCTGCAATACTTTTCTGCCTTCCGGGCGAAATTCTTCAGGAGTAAAACGCAGAAATTGTTCTGGCAGCTTTTGACCGTCTTTTAACATGTAAAATAAAACAAAAGGAATGGTAACCAGCACAATCGCTATGTTTGTGATTACACCAATAATAGACATCAGGTTCGATCCAATTGAATCCAGTGACCCCTGAAGGGTACTCGCAATGCGGTCAGTAATATCCTGCAGGGAAAAGTCCTGCTGTTCCTGAATACTCTTAAACCAGTCAGACTGTATTAAATTCATCGTCATAGCGTTAAGCTCATTAAATATGGACGGGATATTATCCACTAATGAATTAAACTGCCTGGATAAAGGGGGTCCTATTAAAAAGACCAGTCCTACGATCAGACCGATACCGGCAAGATAGATAATTAGTATGGAGATTCCTCTGGGCAGATATTTTGCTGCAAAATTGACAACTGGTCTTAACAGATAGTAAAGTACACCTGCAATCGCAATTGGCGCAAACAGGGTAGTAACGATAATCACAATCGGGGTAAAAATATATTCTACTAATGATAACAAGTAAATAATAATTAAAATGGTTATTAAGCCAAAACCAAAGCGAAACCATTTTGACTTTGCTAATTCACTCAATTCTTTTCCCTCCATCAATATGTATAATTGAGAATATCATAACCTACTGCGATTCAATATGCTAACAATATATTCAAGAAGGAGGGGTCACCCATTGAAATTTCTAAAAAGAGTCCAGTTTATCTTACACTTCCGGAAATCACTGCCTTTTATTAAAGATTTCTTTATATCATCTTCAGTAAGTGCCGGAAAGAAACTCATCATTGGAGGACTGATCGCTGCATATGCTTTGATGCCGGCAGACATTATTCCTGATTATCTTTTTCTGGTAGGGATCACAGATGATATAGCCTTTACAACATTTATGCTGCAGCTGGCTATTAAAATGGCTCCGCATGAGCTCGCCAAAAAGCATCAATTGCATATCACCTAATTTTTTCAGCAATACTTCTTAATTGATTTGACATTCTCTATAAACGATGTATAATAAGGATTACAAGTCAATAAGCAAGGATACCTGCAGCGCATGATTCACATATTACAAAGAGTGATCGGAAAGCACGGTACTTTTTGTAATATGTGAATTTTCTATTTATGGTAAGTTTGCATATTGTCAATTTATTTTTGGAGGTTTTTTATTATGAAAACTGGTACAGTAAAATGGTTTAACGCAGAAAAAGGTTTTGGCTTCATCGAAGTTGAAGGAGAAAACGATGTATTCGTACACTTCTCAGCGATCACTGGCGATGGCTTCAAGTCTCTTGACGAAGGCCAGCAGGTAGAATTCGAAGTGGTTGAAGGTAACCGTGGACCACAAGCAGCTAACGTTGTAAAACTGTAATTGTTGATATAAAAACCGTTCTCTTAATTGAGAACGGTTTTTCTTTTTGTCGATTTTCATTGCCATTGCCCATACAGCGCATTTATCAGTTGCATAAGCTGACTATAAGGAGGCGGATGTAATGAAAGAAAAAGAGCCTGTTAAATCTTCTAAGCCACATCCATTTGATGCTTTTTGGGAATTTCAAAAGAAAAAAGCAGAGCGTAACGAAAAATTAAAAGAAAATAATTCCACAAAACCTTATTGGTGGTAAATGACATGCCGGCTGTCTTATTATAAAGATAGGAGCCGGTATACATAAGTGAACGCCGCTCAGAAGGGGAGGCACAAATGGAACATACTCGCGAAGAACAGGAAAACTTTTATTTTCGACTAAGAACTAAAACAGACGAATTTCTAAAGAGTAAAACAGGTAGAAATCACAAATATGCTAAATATCTGTTATTTGCACCTGATATCTTTTATTTATTAATTCAAGTCGTGAAGGACAAAAGAGTCTCCGGAAAAGACAAAGCTATGGTAGCAGGTGCAATCGGATATTTCATTCTGCCTTTTGATCTGATTCCTGAGGGATTGATCGGACCTGGAGGGTATATCGATGATTTAGTTGTTGCATCATTTGTATTACAAACGATCGTCAACAACCTGTCACCTGAGATTATTCATGATCACTGGGCTGGAGATGATGATGGACTTGAAGTCATCAAAAAAATTGCTGGTCTATCAGATAAGGTATTGAAAAAAGGAACACTCCCGGGATTACTGAAAAAATTTCAAAAATAATAAAAACCCCTGCTGAGATATATTCAGCAGGGGTTTTCTATTATGATGATACTTGCTGTTTATTCCATTCCAAAAACTCATCGTACGTCAGCTGTTTATCTGTGATCTTGCCATCCGTAATATCAATAATACGGTTTGCGATTGTCTGAACGAACTGATGGTCATGTGATGTAAAAATCATTGCGCCTTTATAATTAATCAGGCCATTGTTAAGCGCTGTAATCGACTCAAGATCAAGATGGTTTGTCGGTTCATCCAAAAGCAATACATTCGCTTTTTTCAGCATCATGCGTGACAGCATACAGCGTACTTTTTCTCCTCCGGATAGTACAGAAGGCTTTTTCCTGACTTCTTCACCTGAAAATAACATTCTTCCAAGGAAGCCTCTTAGGAAAGTTTCACTTTCGTCTTCAGGACTGTACTGTCTTAACCAGTCAACCAGGTCTGATTCCTGGCCTTCAAAGTAAGTGGAGTTGTCATGAGGGAAGTAAGCCTGTGAAGTTGTAATTCCCCATTTAAAGCTTCCGCTGTCAGGCTCAATTTCACCCATTAAAATACGCATTAACGTTGTTTTAGCAATCTCATCTGTGCCTGCCAGCGCAATTTTATCATCTTTATTCATTGTGAAGCTAACGTTATCGAGTACTTTTACACCGTCGATCGTCTTACTTATATCTTTCACCTGAAGAACATCGTTTCCGATTTCGCGCTCCATTTCAAATTGTACGAAAGGATATTTACGGGAAGACGGTTTAATATCATCAAGCGTTATTTTTTCGAGAGATTTTTTACGGGATGTTGCCTGTTTGGATTTAGAAGCATTCGCACTGAAACGTGCAACAAATGCCTGCAGCTCTTTAATTTTCTCTTCTTTCTTCTGGTTCTGGTCAGAAAGCAGTTTTTGAGCAAGCTGACTTGACTCATACCAAAAGTCATAGTTCCCCATATAAACCTGAATTTTACTAAAGTCCAGATCAGCAATATGCGTACATACAGTATTAAGGAAGTGACGGTCATGGGATACCACGATTACTGTATTCTCAAAATTAATCAGAAAATCTTCCAACCACTGGATCGCCTGAATATCAAGCCCGTTAGTAGGCTCATCCAGCAGTAATACATCCGGCTTGCCGAAAAGTGCCTGAGCAAGAAGTACTTTCACCTTTTCAGATCCAGTCAATTCAGACATTTTCTTATTAAAGTGTTCTTCTCCTATACCAAGACCCTGAAGAAGAATGGCAGCTTCTGATTCTGCTTCCCAACCATTCATCTCACCAAATTCACCTTCAAGTTCGGCTGCTTTAATACCGTCTTCATCCGAAAAATCTTCTTTCATATAAATAGCGTTTTTCTCCTGCATTACTTCAAAAAGGCGCGTGTGCCCCATGAGTACTACATTAATTACTTCTTCTTCTTCATATTCAAAGTGGTTCTGTTTCAAAATTGCGAGACGTTCATTTGGTCCCATTGAAACATTACCTGTCTGTGCTTCCAGTTCACCTGATAAAATCTTTAGAAACGTTGATTTCCCTGCACCGTTCGCGCCGATTAAACCGTAACAGTTACCCGGGTTAAATTTAATATTCACATCTTCAAACAGTTTGCGGTCTCCAAAACGAAGACTGACATCTGATACTTGTATCATTTAATAATCCCTCCATTAAAACATATCAATACATTATATCACTTTCTATTGCTTGATGGAAATGAATTAGAGATTAGTACAAATTCGAGAGTCTTAAGTTTGAAATAATATTTCTATATGAGATAGAATAAAGCATAGTAATCACTTGAAAGGTGGAGATCAATAATGCACCATATTTTTCATGAGGGTAAACAAGACAAACCTGTTTTACTGCTATTACACGGTACAGGCGGAACTGAGCAGGATTTACTGCCCATCGCTGATATGATAGACCCTGAAGCAAGTATACTAAGCGTCAGAGGGAATGTTAGTGAACAGGGCATGCCACGTTTCTTCAAACGATTAAGTGAAGGCGTGTTTGACATTGAGGATCTAAAGTATCGTACGAAGGAGTTACATGAATTCCTGGATGAAGCAGCGCAGAAGTATCAATTTGACAGAAAAAATGTCATTGCAATAGGCTATTCTAACGGAGCGAATATCGCCGGAAGTCTATTATTTAATTACAGTGATTCTTTAAGAGCCGCTATGTTACATCATCCAATGGTGCCATTACGCGACCATAAATTACCTGATCTTACAGGTACCAGAGTCTTCATCGGAGCAGGGGAAAACGATCCGATTTGTGCGCCTGAAGAAACTAAAGATTTAACTGAACTACTGAAAAATGCAGGGGCAGCAGTAGAAACAAAATGGTACAATCGCGGACACCAGTTAACTGAAGATGAAGTAACTGAAGCAAAAAAGTGGTATAAAACCTTATAGCAAATGGAAAAGCCTGCAAAATTGCAGGCTTTTCCTGTATAATGAAAGCAAACATATGATCGTACATGCGTTTACAGGCATCATGAATAGTCCGGAGATATATAAAAACCAAATTACATAGCTACTAAAAGGAGGAGTTAGATGAGTAAGCATAATCCGAAAAAATTCGCATTAAATATGAGCGCTTCCCAATTTACGAAGTTCTACATACTTCACATGTTATCGATCAGGCATTCAGGCATGATCAGTGAACATTTTAAAGCAGAATTCAGAAAGATAGGCGGAAATTGGGAGCCTGCTCCAAGCACATTGCTTGATGCACTTCATGATATGGCAGAAGAAGGCTTGCTTCACAGAACAGAGGATTATAAGTCACATGAACGCAAACGTCAGAAAGTCTATTGGTATACGTTAACGGACCAGGGAAAAGATGCTTTTGAAGTTATGAAAAAACAGTTCCTTCCATTATTTGAAGAACAAAAACGCATTATAGAAAATATCCTGAATACTGTTTTTAAATAACACCGGCATTCCAGCGGTGTTTTTATGTTTCTTTCTGTTAAAAATACCTCAGGAACGCTATACTTACCTGTAACAGCATCAAATTTTGTGATACAGTTAGTCAGTTATTTTAGATTTCAGGAGGCATAAAAATGAGCGAACAAGCATCAATTGGTGGAACGGTACAGACAATGACAGTCGGCGGTAAAACGTCTTTTGGTTTTTATTTAATGAGAGGAACTGAAGAAATCCCTATAAATGACTCAGAAATTCATGAAGAGATCAGTGAAGGTGATATCAGAGAGTTTTTTGTATACCCTGACAGAAAAGGAAGATTAACAGCGTCAACCATTATTCCGGAAATCAGAAAAGGTGTATACGGGTGGGCTAAAGTAATTAAAGTGAATGACCGTGATGGAGCGGCACTTGATATTGGCATTTCCAGAGAAGTGACTGTACTTCCGGAGGATCTTCCAGCTGTAGAGCACGTGTGGCCTGAAGCTGGCGATTATTTGTACATCACTTTACGTACAGACCTCTCTGGTCAAATGTTCGGAAGACTTGCTACAGAAGAAGTGGTACAGGTCTTGTCAGAACGTGCAGATGAAGATGTGCACAACAAAGAACTAAAAGGAAGACCATACCGACTTCTGCACGTAGGTACTTTTGTGTTAACAGAAGAAGGATACCGTTGCTTTATACATGAAAGTGAACGTAAGAGTGAGCCACGTCTTGGCCAGGACATTACAGTACGCATTATTGGCGTGAAAGAAGACGGCTCATTAAATGGTTCACTGCTTCCTAGAAAACAGGATAAGATGGACGAAGATTCAGAAGTCATTTTTGATTACTTAATTAGTCGTGGTGGCAGCATGCCATTTGGAGACAAGAGCAGCCCGGATGAAATTAAAATGATCTTTAATATGAGTAAAGCGTCGTTTAAACGTGCACTTGGAAGACTTTATAAAGAAAAGAAAATAACTCAGAGCAACGGAGAGACACATTTAATTCAGTCTAACGGAGATGACCGTTAATGAAAATAGATGTGACAAAAAATGAGTACCGAGAGATTTTAAGAGCGCTTTACCTTTCAGATATGGTCAGACACTCAATGAAGGAAGCGGGAGAGCATTCCCAATCCTTCGTTGAAGCTGAGCAAAAGCTCTACGCTTATTATAAGGATTTTGAAAGTGAAGATTTGATTGAAGAACATAATGCCGTGTTAGTGCCAACGTTAACAATGGAATCTGAAGAATCTGTTCATTTAAGAAAGTACGAAAATGACATACTGGAGGATCAGATTGCTGCTGTTTTAGCAAGAAATGAATGGGAAGAAGAGCTAAAAAAAGGATCTATTACTGAAGAAAGTGCGATCGAAGCATTGATTCAGCTTGAAGAAAAATATCATCAGCAATTGGCTGCAAAAGGCTTATCGTCACTTACTGTAAAATAAAGGAGGATAATTGAATTGATGCGTGTACAACCGGCAATGATAGCATTAAATTTGATATTTGCTGTATTTTTCGGAATATGGAGTGTAAGGCAATTTCTCAGTGATGATTTTGCTCTTGGTATTTTTTTAATATTAATCAGTGCAGTAAATGGTTTTATCGCATTCAGACGATATAAGATCGCTAAATTTCATGAAGAAGCAAAATAAAAAGTGGGCATTCACTTTTTATTTTTTCTATTCTGTCTCACTATTAGTAGTAAACTTTTGAAATGAGACAGTATTCGTGAGGGTTCATTAACTTCCTATAATATATATTATGTAAACTAGAATTAGTGAATAAGTTATAACTGCAAATATGATCTCTCCCTCTAAAAAAATGACCTGCAAATATGCAGGTCATTCATTTCTGGATGAATCTCTTGGATGAGCTCTCATGTTCTTACCATAAAAAATTTCATCCATCTCAATTTTGAGTCTGTCAGTAATGTCTGATGCTTCATCATCTGTTAGTGAATCTTTATTATAACCAAACAGATAGTTGTTTAGATCAAAATCTTTCAGCTTACATTTAGTGTGAAATATATTTTCCGGATATACATTCACATCAATCATGTCATAATCATCCTTGATACCACTAGGAATGAAATTTTGTATTGAATTGATATCATGGTCAATAAATAGCTTATGACCATCTACATCACGTGTAAACCCACGTACCCTGTAATCCATCGTCATAATATCTGTATCAAATGAATGAATCAGGTAATTCAAAGCTTTTAGCGGTGAAATTTCTCCACATGTTGACACATCAATATCTGCTCTGAACGTACTGATCCCTTCATGAGGATGATATTCCGGATACGTATGAACAGTAATATGACTTTTATCCAGGTGAAGTGCTGCTGTTGATGGCAGCGGCCCTGGTGACTCTTCAAAATTTTCGGTTGGCACTTCCACGATTGGTCCTTCAGATACGAGAATCGTAACACTCGCCCCCTGTGGCACGTAGTCCTGTTTTGCTACATTCAATACGTGAGCCCCTATAATATCTGCAACATTTGTGAGGATTTTAGTTAACCTGTCCGCATTATACTGTTCATCAATATATGCAATATACGCTTCTCTTTCCTTTTTTGATTTCGTATAACATACGTCATACATATTAAAACTGAGAGATTTCGTTAAGTTGTTAAATTCATGCAACTGAATTCTTTTTTCTTGTGACAATTTCATAATCAAACTCCTTTAAGCATACGAGTATTTATTTCCATACCCCTGACAGATAGGTCTGAAACGAATGAAGCTCATGCTTGTAGTTTACCACTGCTTTCTACAATTTTAAAACGTTAAAACTCCCTGCTGAAAAAAGGAAGAAACCACTTTACTCCTTTTTTATTGAATGGAAGCAATTTCATATCTAAAATTAAATGACTTAAATATGCACAAAAACAAACAGTCGTAATTCCCTCTATACCGAGTCTGAGTTCAAGTGTATGAGCAATGTAAGTAAATATGATCAGACCCGGTAGTGAATGCGTCAAACCTCTGTGAGATAAAAAAGAACTTACGATTGTGAATAAACCAAAGTAAATCAGCCAATACTCCGTATAAAACCAGCCGATCCCTGCTAAAGTAAATCCGGTCAACATAACCATAAACCGTTGTTTAATTAAAAATCTTGGTGCAATAATGAGAGTGACGGCAGCAATAAGACCTCCTGCTTTTATGACACCTGACAAGGAAATCAGACTGAATATGCCTATTAATACACCGATCGCCGATAACGTATACCAAAGCCATTTACGATGAAGTGATATTCTGTTTGAAAGCCTGCCATTTGTGTCCAGGTCCGGCGCAAGCGCGGCTGTACTTCCAAGAAGCATAACCAATCCTGTTGCTGCAGGCTCAAGGTCATAAAATACAGCTGTACCCAGACCGATTGTTGTACCGACAAGTGCATGAGATGCGCCTTTCATAATTCTTCATCCTTTTCACTGAATATGTATAAAACTATTATACCGAACATATGATCGAACATCTATAAAACAGCATAATAAGTTGTTTTTTTCTATTTTTTTGGATTAATCGGGTTTTCTTAGGGTAAATATTGATTGTAATCAAATAAATTAGGAAAGGGGTGACAGCATATGATGAGAATTTTATGGTGGATTATTGTTATTTTAATCGTAGTTTGGCTAGTAGGACTGCTATTAGATATTGCTGGTGGTATTATTCATGTATTAATAATTATTGCAGTCATCTTAATCATCTACAACCTGATAACAGGCAGGAAAAAATTATAGATAAAAACGCAGCGCTAAAGAAAAGGCGCTGCGTTTTTTATTATTTAAGGAATTCTTTTATCGCTTCCTGATTTGCCGCCCAGTCTAATTCAAGAACGGATCCGGCTCCTTCATATGTTGGCGTGGAATAGGTACCTTCAACAGGTACAGTAAGCCTCTCAACTTCTCCTCCACCACTGAATAACACACTTGAAAATAAGCGTAATTTGGATGATTCAGATATGCTTGTCTGCAGATAAGGCTGAACAGATCCAATCGTCTTCGGTGCTCTTGCAATTGAAGATACGCTGACTGTATGATCGATCAATGCTTCAATTACCTGCTGCTGACGATCGACTCTACCAAAATCACCTTCACTGTCAGCTCTGAACCGGGCATAGCCAAGCAATTCCTGACCATTAAGTTTTTGTTCTCCAGCTTCAAGTGATACACCAATTTTTTCGGACATCGCTTTTTCTACATTCATTTCGATCCCGTCAGGTGCAATTGTATCAACAGCTGTTTCAAAAGCTTTAAAGTCAACAATCATATAATCGTGTATTGGAACGTCAAAGTTATGATCAATCGTTTTCCTTAATAATTCCGGTCCACCAAGATAAAAAGCAGTATTCAGCTTATAAGGACCGTATTCCGGTATTTCTGTATAGATATCTCTCATTAGTGATACGAGTTTAATCGTGTCACTTTCACTATCCCACTGAGCGATCATCATTGTATCAGACCTTGATTTTTCTTCTCCTCTGCTATCGACACCAATTAACAAAATGTTTCTTTTGCCGTTTTCCGGTGAAGAACGCTGAAACTCCTCACCCTGCTGAAGAGTTGGTGCAGCTCCTTGTGAGGACTGGTAACCCAGCCAGTATTGACTGCCTGCATAACCTGCAACGATCATGATGAACAATATAAATAAAGCAAATATCATTCTACCTTTTCTTATTTTCTTCTTTCTTTTTTGAACTCTTGTTTCCATAGCTCCTCCTGAGTGTGTGATTACACACCGTTAATCTCTGTCTTGATTATTAATATAGACGCATATCTGCGCTATTCGTTACACTTTAACCTCTCTTTTTATAAAAATCAAACCATATTTCGGGAAAAATTGATATCGGAATGTTAAAATAAACTATTCTAAATTGGAGGTCTTGATATGAAATTTGAAAAAGCAACATTTGCCGGAGGATGCTTTTGGTGTATGGTGAAGCCTTTTGATCAATTTGAAGGGATTGAGAAGGTTGTTTCAGGTTACACCGGAGGACACATAAAAAACCCTTCATATGAAGATGTGAAGTCGGGAGAATCAGGTCACAGAGAAGCCGTACAAATTACGTTTGATCCAGCGCTATTTCCTTATGATCAGCTGCTTGAAATATATTGGCAGCAAGTGGATCCTACAGACGATGAAGGACAGTTTCAGGACCGTGGTCCATCTTATCGTGCTACAGTTTTTTACCATAATGAAGAACAAAAGTTAAAAGCTGAAAAGTCAAAACAGGATCTTGCAAATTCAGGTCGCTTTAAAAAGCCGGTAATAACGCCAATAGAACCCGCAGCTGAATTTTATCCTGCAGAGGAATATCATCAGGAATTTTATAAAAAAGACCCGGAAGCCTACAAAAAAGATCGAGAACAGTCAGGCAGAGATGAGTTTATCGGCCAGTATTGGGACAAATAAGCATAAAAAAGTGAAGGCACATCAGGTGCCTTCACTTTTTATATAGAATCAGAAAACAAAATGTAACATTAGCCAGTCAAATATAAACCAGACCCCCGTGATGATTCCTGCAAGTGCAAAAAATAATACGATAACATTTCGATCTGCATTCTTCTTTTTTAATTGTACATAAAAAATGATCATGCTAATCATCAAAAGAATAAATCCGAACAGCACTATACCTACACTCCCCTTTTATTCCCCCACACATAGGTGTGCAGCTGGGGTAGAACTCGCACGTGATTCAACCGGTTATTTTCCATCACTTTATCAATCAGCCATTCATATCTTGAAATTAAGTTAGGAATCAGCTGTTCATCTTTTTCTTCATGTACCTGATCATTTCCAGTCTGAAGATAAAATGGCACATCAGGATAGCGATGATGAAGATCTTCAGCAAAATTCAGATCATTATCATCAAAAATCACTATTTTAAGAGAATAAGCGTGGTGACTTTCACTTAGTTTTTTCATGATATCATCAAGAATTCCCATGTTTGGTTTCATGCCTGAACTTGGAGGTTTAGGTGAAAGTGTCAAATCATCAATATCCATGAACCAGTCCTGCCAGATACTGCCCTGGGTTTCCAATGCAACTTTGATCCCTTCCTGATGAAGAAGATCAACGAGCTCAGATAAATGTTTAAGCAAAGCAGGATTCCCACCGGAAATGGTTACGTGCTCAAATAAATCTCCACCCGTTTCTCTTAATTCTTCAAGAATTTCTTCAGCTGTCATTCGATTAATTTCATCTTTAGCACTTCCATCCCAGGTAAATGCTGAGTCACACCAGGAACAGCTGTAATCACACCCTGCTGTTCTGACAAACATTGTTTTCTGACCAATCACCATGCCTTCACCCTGAACTGTCGGGCCGAAAATCTCTAATACAGGAAATTTCTTTTCGCGTTTTTCCATTATTGATTCCCTGCTTTCTTAGGCCGGTATAGGACATAACTCGTTGGTGTTTCACGCAGAAATACCTGAAGGCATGTTGGATTGTTTTCAGTCTGTTGTAAATGCTTCTCAATAATTTCCCAAATAGACCTTGCGACAACTTCTGTTGTAGGAAATCTATCAGGATCATTTTTTGAAAACAAATCATCATCATTTAACAATGTGTGGTCGAAACGATCGTGAACGAGCTGTTTGATTTTTTTAAAATTGATTAAGAAACCTGCGTGGTCCAGATCGTCACCTGCAACAGTAATATTCACGTAGTAAGTATGTCCGTGAACAAACTGACACTTTCCTGCATCTTCTGTCGGAATTGCATGTGCTGCAGAGAAGTGGAAGTCCTTATTCAATTCATATGAATAATTGTGCATTGGAGCGGGATAGATTTGCTGCATCATCTCATCCCCTCCTTGCTGTTTAAATACTCGTTCATGCCATTCAAACGAAGTTTGCATGACGGACAATCTCCGCATCCGTCCCCTTTTATCCCGTTATAACAAGTGATTGTATGATTTCGAATATAATCAAATCGATTCAGTTCATCAGCAAGCGCCCATGTTTCTTTCTTATCTAGCCACATTAACGGTGTGTGGAACACAAAATCTTTATCCATCGATAAATTAACTGATACGTTCAGTGATTTCACAAAGGCATCTCTGCAGTCTGGGTATCCACTGAAATCAGTTTCGCAGACTCCGGTAACAACGTGCTTTGCATTAACTTGATGAGCTAATACAGATGCAAAAGACAGAAACATCAGGTTTCGTCCAGGTACGAATGTTGATGGAAGTTCTCCTTCTTTTTCTGTAATTTCCTCATCTCTTGTTAAGGCAGATGGTGCCAGCTGGTTTAGTAAGCTCATATCTAATAAATGGTGTTTGACACCCAAATCGCTTGCGATCTCTTTTGCTGCTTCAATTTCAGAGGCATGACGCTGACCGTAAGCGAATGTCACAGCTTCTACTGAATCAAATTTTTCCAAAGCCCAAAATAGACAAGTGGTACTATCCTGACCACCGCTAAAAACAACAATTGCTTTATTTTTATCCATAAAAAAAGCTCCTCTCCTTTTCATGATGCGATTCATGAAAGAAGTAAGAGTGTTCACGAGTCAACTAAAAAAAAGCAGGGTTTTCCTGCAATGTGTCCTAGTTTTTTATAGAGGGATGGTCGCGAACCTCTTTACCTATTCATATACTACATGTAGTTTATCACATGTCCGTACCTCTGAGAAGCCGCAAGTGGCCCTGCGGCTTATAAAATTAGAAATTTTGAGGGTTTGGTACTACTTCAATATTTCTGCTGCCTCTGACCATATCACTGCCACATATCGGACACTGTTGTTCTACCTGGCCTTTTACAGAGAAATTATCACGCATCCATACATTACAGCCATCAGCTGAACATTCCCATACGTCAGTTTGCTCTTTTTGAATTTCTTCAGTTGGTTTTCTTTGAAACATCACTGATTGTCCCCCTTCAGTTACAAAATCAGGTTTTATCTTTGATCAGATAAAAGGGATCTTGTAATGTCTTATCTTACAGTATATCATTATACATTTACTATTATACACTATTTATCATTTCTTTGCTTGTTGCATTGATTTCTTCTATCATTTTTTTGTGTAATATAAAAACAGCCGTACGGAACGGCTGTTTGTTTGTTATTCCGGTGTCCCGGGACGAGGTGACTTCCCTGTCTGGTCTTCCTGCAGTTCATTGTAATATTGAACAGATGTCTGTGCACCTTCCGACATCATCTTATCATCTTCATGAGAGTAGTCAGTGGTTTTTTCACCAGTCTTATAATTATCGTATGATTTCTTTGCATCATCCACCATTTGACTTACTTTCACTTTCGAATCTTCAAAAGCAACTTTTGCTTTGTCTCTGTTTTCTTTTTTCTTAAAATAAGCTGCGCCTGCTGCGCCAAGTCCAAGTATTGCTAGTCGTTTAAATCCCATTATAAAGCCCTCCTCTTTCATTCATATTATCTTTATTTCCTTTATTGTTTCTTTTGAAACATCTTTTTAATTCGGAGTTGCTACTAAGTAAGTTTTATTCAGATTAAAAAAAGGGAATGTAATACTAGTAAGCCTATTAGGAGGGATAAAATGAGCAAAGATAATAAATTTAACGACCAGCCTGATCGCATCAAAAGTGATAAGAAAAATATCCTGGATCGGCACGAAGATGAAAAGTTCACTGATCCTGTTCCTGTTGAAGATCAGAAAATTGATCAGAAAAATGAAAAAAAGAAAAGAAACTCACAGTCTGATTCTTCTTCGGAAGGGTTATTGGACACCGAGAAATAAGATATGTATAAATCCTCTAATTCGTGTTAAAATATGAGTGTAGTATTCCTCTAGTCAATTGCTCATTACTATTATTCATGGAGGTGGCTTAATTATGAAGCGAAACCGAGATGAACTGTTAAGAGACCATCAGCCGGAGGAAACAGCACATGTAAGAGCTGACCAGTTATTGACGAATGGATTACGTGAGGATGAAGTTCAGGAAATTTCTGAGTTTCAGGATGATGGCTGGCAATTTGTAGATGAAGATTATTAATTTAAAACAAAACTCCCTGCACTTGTGCAGGGAGTTTTATAATGCCTACAATTCATCTGTTTGCCGTGAATTAAAACTGCATAACACTAAATATCAGTTTGACATAAAAGTTCCGCCGTTAATATGAATCGTCTGACCAGTCATATAGGAACTGTCATCTGACGCCAGCATCACGTATGCAGGAGCAAGCTCCGCAGGCTGACCTGGTCTTTCCTGAGGATTAGAAGCTCCAAATTCAGACACCTGTTCACTGTCAAATGTTGAAGGAATTAACGGTGTCCAAATTGGCCCTGGTGCTACAGCATTTACTCTGATTTTTCTTGCTGTCAATGATTTTGCAAGAGATCTTGTAAAGCTCGTGATTGCACCCTTTGTTGAAGAATAATCAATCAGCTGTTCGTTTCCTGCATACGCTGTCACAGAGCTGGTATTAATAATCGCACTACCTTCTTTCAGGTGTTCAAGTGAAGCTTTGACTAAATGAAACATTGAAAAAATATTTGTTTTAAAAGTTTTTTCAAGCTGAGCAGCAGAGATTTCTTCAATTGAGTCTTTCGGGTGCTGTTCCGCTGCATTATTGACTAGTACGTCAAGGCCGCCAAATTCTTTAACAGTACTTGAAACTGCCAATTTACAAAATTCTTCATTACCTACATCGCCGCTGAGAATCAGACATTTTGCTCCATAGGCCTGCACTTCTTCTTTAGTTTTTTTAGCGTCTTCATGTTCATCTAAATAGACAATAGAAAGGTTGGCACCCTCTTTTGCATAAGCAATAGCAGCTGCTTTACCGATTCCACTGTCTCCACCGGTAATCAGGATTGTTTTTCCCTTCAGCTTCCCGCTCCCTTTATAATTCTTATCATCGTGAATGGGTTCAGGGTTCATTGCTGATGTTTCACCAGGCTGTTTGTTTTGATGTTGTCCGGGCTGGCCATTTTTTTGGACATCTGAAAAATTCACTTTATCTCCACTCCTTTATAGTCAATTGACGATCTTTTCTTTATTCCTCTAGTACATGTATTAACCAAAATACACCAACCGCAAACCATCATATTTTTCAAAAAGTGGGAAAACGTATTCTCTACCGGTTTTATTATCACAATTAAAAACCGCCTGTTATACTGACAGGCGGTTTGAAGGGTATTCATTTAGTATTGTTCCTTGATTGACAGGTTTCAATTGCATGACCTTAAATTCAGGATACATTGCCGTCAACTGTTCACTCACACAGGACGAAGCTGAATCTTCAGCAAAAACAGCAATACAAGGACCTGCTCCGCTGATTGTCACTGCAAAAGCACCCAGATCACCTGATTTTTCTTTAATCTCTTCAAATTGCGGGAAAAAATTCAACCTGTACGGCTCATGAAAACCATCCTTCATCATGACTTGACCGGCTTTCCGAAAGTCTTTGACTAATAATGATGCCACCATAACATTCGCTGCAGCACTTGATAATACTGCTTCATGGTGCTTCAAAGTATCAGGTATGACACCTCTTGATTTTTCTGTTTCAAGCTCATTTTCAGGTGCCATGATGACGACTGAAAATCCTTCAACGGGCAACGATATACTAGTTAATTCATGATCAGCATATCTTGAGACAGTCAATCCTCCGGCAATAGAAGCTGATACATTATCCGGGTGGCCTTCAATTTCTGAGGCAGCTTTTATTTGCTCATCAATACTTAAATTTAAGTTCATTAGGCGATCTGCTATTGAAACACCTGCTGCTATAGCTGCAGCACTGCTCCCCAATCCTCTGGATAAGGGGATATCAGAACGAACGTATAGTTCAGCTGTCGGACATTCCATACCAGCATCTCTTGCTACCTTATGAATTGTTTTCAGAATCAGGTTTGATCCATCAGGCGGCAGGTGCTGAAATTCCTGTTGATCATATGAAACGCTCCATGAACTGCCAGGTTCCACATCAATTGTCTGGAATATTGGCAGAGCAAGTCCGATCGAATCAAAGCCCGGTCCCAGATTTGCTGTCGAAGCTGGTGTTCTTACTGAAAATGGAGAGAAGGTCACAGAATAACCTCTCCTTTCAATTCGCTTCTTAATGCTTCAATTTCAGGTTTAATGACAAGAGGTTCCAGGTCTGAAATGCCAATTGCAGTTTCCGGATCTTTGAGTCCATTACCTGTTAAAACAGCAGTAACAGTAGATCCTTTTTTAATTTTCCCTTCAGCAATACGTTTCTTTATAGCTGCAATAGGTGCGCATGATGCAGGTTCTGCAAAGACTCCTTCGCGTTGGGCTATCAACTGATATGCTTCCAGGATCTCTTCATCTGTCACTTCTAAAATATGACCATCAGACTCTTCCAAAGCATTTAAAGCTAATTTCCAGCTCGCAGGATGTCCGATACGAATTGCAGTAGCGACTGTTTCAGGCTGATCGAACACTCTGCCGTGCACAATTGGTGCCGCTCCGGAAGCCTGGGCGCCAAGCAGCTCAGGAAGACTCCCTCCCTGCTTTTGTTGATATTCAGTGAACCCTTTCCAATACGCTGAAATATTCCCTGCATTTCCTACAGGAAGAGCCAGAATATCCGGTGCCTGTCCAAGCTGATCAATTAATTCTAATGCTGCTGTTTTTTGACCTTCCAGCCGATAAGGATTTACTGAATTCACAAGTGTAATATCCTCTTCTTCACTGATTTTTCTCACAAGGTTTAACGCCTCATCAAAATTTCCTTCAATTGAAATGATCTCAGCTCCATACATACGCGCCTGAGCAAGCTTGCCAAGTGCAATCTTCCCTTCCGGAATAACGACAATAGTCCGTAATCCTGCTCTGGCACCGTAGGCAGCTGCAGAAGCCGAAGTGTTTCCTGTTGATGCACAGATGATTGCTTTGCTGCCTGCTTCTTTTGCTTTCGCTACAGCCATTACCATTCCACGATCTTTAAAAGAACCGGTAGGATTTGCACCTTCTACCTTAGCGTAAAGTGTAATTCCCCACTCTTTTGACAGGGTTTCTAAATAGATTAAAGGGGTGTTTCCTTCATTCAGGCTTAACATAGGTGTTTCTTCATTTACCGGGAGCCATTCTTTGTATTGTTCTAGTAATCCTTTCCACCTCATTAGCGGTCGCCCCCTTCTACTCTATATTGACTGATAATCGTTTTTACTACGTCAGAGCCGTTTAGTTCATCAATAATTTTATGATGATTTTTTCTGGAGACCGGATGAGTAATTAAAATCACTTCAGCCTCTCCTTCCTTTTCTCCAGGACGTTGTATAATTGAACTCAAACTTGCTTCATACTTTCCGTAAATATCTGTCAGTGATGAAAATACACCAATTTCATCTTTTACCAGCAGCCTGTGAAAAAATTGTGCGCGTTGCTGATCTTCCTGCTTAATTTGACGGGCATTCACGTAATCAATGTGTCTTGCACCAGAAACGCCTAATAGAAGGTTTCGGCATGCTGAGATGACATCAGATACTACAGATGTAGCGGTTGGCATAGACCCTGCTCCAGGACCGTAAAACATTGTTTCTCCAACAGCATCACCATATACATATACAGCGTTGTACTCATTTCTGACTGCTGCAAGCGGGTGGGAAGATCTCAGAAATACCGGCTCTACAGCTACGTCTACACCGTCTTTATCTTTTTCAGCAAAGCCAAGCATCTTTACGCTATATCCAAATTGCTCAGCAAGTGACATATCTTCTGCAGTAATATTTGTCATTCCGGTCACTTCAACATCATCCAGATAAACTTCCATTGAAAATGCGAGCGTCGCAAGAATTGCCATCTTTCTCGCGGCATCCAGTCCTTCTACATCAGCTGTCGGATCGCTTTCAGCAAATCCAAGTGCCTGCGCTTCTTTCAATGCATATTCATAGCTCCAGCCTTCTTCTTTCATTTTAGTCAGGATATAGTTAGTCGTTCCATTCACGATTCCCATAATTGTAGAAATACGGTCAGAAGCTAAACCATCTTCAAGCGTCCTGATAATCGGAATCCCACCGGCCACACTCGCCTCATAATAAAGGTCCGCCTGGTGCTCTTCAGCTAACTTTAATAAAGAATGTCCGTGAAGAGCCATTAAGTCTTTATTCGCAGTTATAACAGCCTTATTTGCTTTCAGGGCTTTTTCGATCGCCTGGTGTGCTTCTTCTATACCGCCCATTACTTCGACAATTACTTTAATGGATTCATCCTGTATGACATCGTCTATATCTGTTGTTAATTCACTTCCATTTATATCTGCACTCCGGTGTTTGTCTATATCCCGAACAGCAATTTTTTTAATTTTCACGGCTGCTCCAAGTTTTTGGGAAAGTTGCAGCTCATTTTCTCTTATAATCGTTGCAACTCCGCTTCCTACTGTTCCAAAACCTAACATTCCAACATTGATTTGCTTTTCCATCAACATGCACCTGCTTCCATTACATTGTACTTTATAAAAAGACATTTGTTTTTGATATACGGACAATTATAGCTCTGTGAGTACTTTGTGACAACCCATTAACCAGAACTTTTTTCACATTTCACAAGCAAACGCTTACATTTAAACCGACTTGTAAACTTATTATGGAAGACACTTCTATATTATGAGAAACTGTATATAGAACCACTTGGGAGTGAACGTGTTGATTAAATTTTTAAACCTATCAATTACAGCTTTAGTAATTATTGCAGTAAACGTGATACTTATGATGATACTAGAATCCGGATTTATCGATGTTTCATTTTTTGCAGGTATTTTCAGTATTGTTGTAATCCGATTTTTTACAGCTCCGGGCAACTACGCTAAAGCGAACAGGCAGCCTGCAGAATCATCTCTTTCGACGGTTCAATTTGAAGAGCAGACAAAATACTTGTATCCGAAAGTGATAGAAGGAACCAGTTTAGTTTATACAGCTCTTTCATTAGCCGCAGTTTTTATTGCCTATTATGATTATTTAATATGACAAAAACAGCACATCCTTTCATGTGCTGTTTTTGTTTTCTTTGTATAGGGTATAGCAGGTTAGATAGACGTATAGGAGGCAAACATCCATGATCGATCATCAATGGTTTTTGGCTGTACTTGATACCAGACCAAATGAATTTGAAGGCTACCATTACAGCGTTTGTTTTATAAACCAGTCTGAATCTAAAATTGATCAGCTTACTTATACGGTTTCAGGACAAATTAAAGCTTACCCCCGGCCAATCTCTGCTGAAGAGACCAGGGTACTTGGTGATTTAAAACCTCATTATGTTGTTGAAATCGAACATGTACCCAAAAATGGTTTTATTGGTGATTTGACTTACACCTTTGATATCATAATCGGAGAGAAAAAAGAAACGCTGCATTTCTTTATCCCGAAACAACTCATTGGTGCGGCATATTCTATGTATGATCTTCCTGTCGTTCACCAGCGGGGCTATTTCTTTTTAAACAAAAGTGATTATTTGAAGGAGTGAATGGAATGAATTTGAACGAAAGATTAAAAAATGGACAACTGTTGCCTCTCTCTGATAAACCTAACAATGTTTCAACTCAAACGGATGATTCTGAAAAAAGGCTTGAACCACTTCCTTACAGAGGTTCAAGGGATGAATCTAAACAAAGACTTAAATCAATTCTGGAATCCATGGATAAAATCGTGATTAAAAATGAAAACGAAAATATGATTTATGCCATTGAAACCTCGTCATTCTTTAAATTTAAAGATGATGTAGATTTTTTATTTTCAGATGATGAACAAGTGATTCATTACCGCTCTGCATCTCGCGTTGGACACTCCGACTTCGGCGTGAACAAGAAACGGATGAAAACAATACGAGATCTTTATATGGAGGAGATTTGATGGAACGTTATCAGGCAGTGATTATAGGCGGTGGCTCTGCAGGTATGACCGCAGCTTCCGGTATGGCTTCATTGGGAGCAAAAGTAGCGCTCATCGAAAAAAGAGATTCATTGGGAGGAGATTGTCTGCATTTTGGATGTGTCCCTTCTAAAGCATTAATTAAAACGGCTAATATGTCACATAATATGTATGAAGCCGCAGATTTACTCGGATTAAATATAAGTGGCACGTTAAGCTTTGAAAAAGTGAAGAATAGAATTAACGAAGCGAGAGACACGATTCAGTCTCATGACAGCAGTGACAGGTTTACTGATATGGGTGCTGATGTGTATTTTGGAGAAGCTTCATTTGAATCTGACCATGTCATCAATATTTCTGGTGAAACCTCTATTTACGCAGATAAAGTAGTGATAGCTACAGGTTCAAAACCTGTTATCCCTCCTATCGACGGTATAGAAACGATCCCATATGTAACGAATGAAACAATCTTTGATCTCCCTGCTCTTCCTTCGAAATTGGGTGTCATTGGCGGTGGTACAGTAGGTTTGGAAATGGCTCAGGCATTTTCAAGACTGGGTTCTGAAGTGACTGTATTCGAAGGATCAGGCAGACTCTTTTCCAAGGAAGATCGTGATATTGCACGCTTTATGGAAAACGAAATGTCTAAAGAATTAAATATTGAACTGAATGCAAAAGTAATAAATGCTGACTATAAGAATGAGAAGTCTGTATTGACAGTGGAGCAGAAAGATCAGCAGTCAACCTATGAGTTCGATGTAATATTGGTGGCAGCAGGACGTAAACCGGCGATCGATTCGTTACAACTGGAAAATGCAGGTGTTGAAAAAGTAAAAGGCTTTATTCATACAGATACCTCATTCAGAACATCAAGACCCCATATATTTGCTGTTGGTGACACGATCAATACACTGCCATTTACTCATGCTGCAGGAGAAGAAGCTAAAACAGTGGTATCAAATGTTCTATTTGGACTGAAGAATACACTCGATCACAGCAACACTCCATGGGTCACTTTTACTGTTCCCGAGGTATTCCATCTGGGCATGACTGAGCAGGAAGCTGAAGATCATAACATTGACTATAAAGTTTACAGAGCACATTTAAATGAGGTTGACAGGTTTATCACAGCTCATGAAACCAGAGGATTCGTAAAATTTATTACAGATAAAAAAGGTTATATACTAGGTGCACATGCTGCCGGTACTGATGCCGGTGAATGGATGCAGCTTGCTGTTTTTGCAAAGAAAAACAAAATGAAAGTTGGCACACTCTCCAGAATGGTATACACCTACCCGGTTAAGGCCGGTGCAGTGCAGAAATCAGCTGATTTATTCTGGAGAGAAAAACTGTTTGACGGACCAATTCCGAAGTTAACTAAAAATTTTTTCGAATTAAAGTACAAACTGTCTAACGGACCACGTCAACAGGAAGAACAAAATCAACATTAAAAAAAGCAGCCTTAGTGGCTGCTTTTTTTATCGGATCTGACCGTTTCCTGTCATTACATACTTAATTGTGGTTAATGCCGGTAATCCCATTGGTCCGCGAGCGTGAAGCTTTTGAGTTGAAATACCAATTTCAGCACCAAAGCCAAGTGCACTGCCGTCAGTAAAGCGTGTAGACGCATTTTGATATATTGCTGCAGCATCTACCATTCCTTTGAAACGCTTTGCAGTATTTTCATTTTCTGTCACGATTGCTTCTGAATGTTTTGTTCCGAATTCATCAATGTGCGCAATCGCTTCATCTACATCAGAAACAATTTTCATCGCGATATCAAGACTCAGGAATTCATTTGCCCAGTGATCCTGATCAGCTTTCATCGCACCAGGAATAACTTCACATGCTGAATCATCACCATAAACATTGATATTATTTTCTTCTAACGTTGCAATAAGCTTATCTTTGTGTGTATTTAAGAAAGCTTCATGAATGATCACTGTCTCAGCAGCATTACATACTGCAGGACGATCAGTTTTGGCATTCACTAAAATCGCTAGTGCTTTTTCAGCATCGGCATCTTTATCTATATAAATGTGGCAGTTCCCTACACCCGTTTCGAGCACTGGAACCGTTGCATTGTTAACAACCGCTGAAATCAGCTTGCCACCACCGCGTGGAATCAGCACATCGATGTGTTCTTTCATTGTAAATAGCTCTTCAGTTGCTGAACGATCCGTGCTGTCAATAAACTGAACTGCATCTGAAGAAATTTCAGTTTCCTGAAGTGCTTCTTTCATAACGCTGACAATTTGACGATTCGAGTTGATTGCAGAAGAACCGCCTTTAAGCACAATTGCATTACCGGATTTTAATGCCAGTCCGGTAGCATCAGCTGTAACGTTCGGACGTGCTTCATAGATCATTCCGATGACACCCAGTGGCACACGTATCGTTTGTACATTTAGACCATTTTCAAGCGTCCACTCATCTGTAACCTTTCCAGATGGATCATCAAGCTTTGCTACCTGGCGCAAGCCGTCTGCAAAGTCTTTGACACGATCCTCATCAAGTGCAAGACGGTCCATATAAGCAGCGTCATACCCTGCATCTTTTCCGTTTGCAAGATCTTTCGAATTGGCTTCAAGAATCAATGCAGTATTCTTTTCCAAATGGTCAGCAATAGTATTTAATGCTTTATTTTTAGTTTCAGTTGAAAGCAGTCCGAGCTCTTTTGAAGCTTTCTGTGCTGCCTGCGCCTGTTGTTTTACATTTATTTTTGTCATTGTAGTCATCAAACCACTCCTTGTGAGATTTTGGTTTTTTGCCTTTATATCCTTGATTAGCCTGTCGATTAAACTCCCAGTGGAAGCGCTACATCCAATTCACATACGAACGATTCATTATTGATTGCGGCTTCCGGCTTCTGGTCAGACTGATTAAGTTGGAATTGTTCAAGATCTTTAGAAGAATAATTGACAACCCCAAGTCCAAGCTTGTTATTATCCACGTCTAAGATACGTACAACACTACCTTTTTTAAAGTATCCGTTGATTTGATAAATATGACTTGGCTGTAAATTACCTTTTTCATTTACAATGATATCTTTTGCTTTTTTATCAATTAAAATTTCACCTTCAGGGCCTGAGTTAAACGCAATCCACTGTCGTTTACGGTCAAGATTCACATCAATTTTTGCAAGTTCAAAGTAAGTCCCGCGCGCAGTTTCATTTACTGCTTCTACAATGATGTCTTTCACACCGGCTCTCCCGAGGAAAGATGGTATGCCTGAAGCCATAGAAATTTTAAATGCATCTATTTTAGATCTCATACCGCCAGTACCGACAGCTGAACCCGGTTCACCAGCCATATCTTCAATTTCACGTGTAATTTCAGTTACTTCTTTTAACAGTTCAGCGTCAGGGTTTTTACGCGGATCATCATTATACAGTCCGTCAATATCAGATAAAATAACCAGCTGATCAGAATCTACAAGGCCTGCAACTTTGGCAGATAATGTATCGTTATCTCCAAATCTCAGGCGATCAGTTGTCACAGTATCGTTTTCATTAACGATCGGTACAATTCCGCGCTCCAATAAAACATTAATGGTATTTCTCACGTTGTTGTAGCGTGTTTCATCGGAAAAATCGCTGCGGGTAATTAAGATTTGTGAAGCAGCATATCCGTGAGATGTAAACAACTCAGAATAAGTCTCAATCAGACGTCCCTGGCCAATTGCTGCCGCTGCCTGTTTTTCAGGTAAAGATGATGGACGGTTAACAAAGCCCAGAGTTCTGTACCCGGCTGCCACAGCACCAGAAGATACTAATACGACTTCATGGCCATCATCTTTTAATTCAGCAACCTGATCTGTAATACGCTGAATTTTTCTTCGGCTGATGTCACCTGATGAACTTGTCAATGAACTGCTTCCAATTTTAATTACAACTCTTTTTTGATTATCCGATGTCATGCTATCACTCCTGATTTTAAGAATTTCTGTCTATTGTTTTTAAACTGTTTACTGAACAGTTACTTTAGCCATTTGTTCTGTAATCTCTTTCGATCGGTTCATTGCACCCTCTATGGCTGCCTTAATTGCTGTACCCCCGCCATTTTCGTTTAATGCGTTCAGTCCAGCAGCAGTTGTTCCATTTGGTGATGTAACGTTTTGTCTTAATTCAGTTGGTGTTTCATCGCGTTCAATCATCATTTTTGCTGCGCCAAGGATTGTCTGTGCACCAATATCACGTGCTTGTTGAACATTCATGCCATTCTCCTGGGCAGTCTTTTCAATATGCTCCATCAAATAATAGAAGTAAGCCGGTCCGCTTCCGGCGATACCTGTGAAAAGATCCATTTGATCTTCTTCAATCACGTACACCTCTCCAATAGAAGAAAGCAGACTTTTAGCTAACTTCACGTTTTTCATCGTGACATTCTGTCCCGGTGAAATTGCAGTAGCTGATTCTCTCAGCATACTTGAGGTATTTGGCATGACTCGAATCACCTGTTGACCTTCATTTAAGTGTTCTTCCATAAATTCAGTTGAAATTCCGGCTAAAACACTCATTACGACCTGATCTGGTCTAATATAATCTTTAATTGAGAGTAAAGAGCTTTCTGCGTCTTTAGGCTTCATAGCCAGGAAGATCACATCATAAGAAGAAAGCTGTAATTTATCCCTCATAATTCCCTGAATTCCATATTCATTATGAAGTTCAAGTAAGCGATCAGCGTTACTTCTGTTTGTTGCAGTGACTTGACGGGGTTCTAGTGTTCCAGTCTTAACGATCCCTGAAATCATTGCCTCCGCCATATTTCCTGCTCCAATAAATGCTACTCTTAAATCCTTAGACATTTAGCCCATCTCCTTTGTTTTCATTGCTATTTTCAGATATATTGTTCGGTTTTTTGTTCGCTTTTTTAATCACGAGTATTATCGTAACACGTAGGAGACCTCACACAAGGGTAAACCGGAAAGTAGTGAGTTAGAAGCAGTTACACAGAGTGAAAGCGCTAACATGCGGGTGAGATTTCTCCTGAATCCGAATTATGGCTTCTCAGCGTACCAGAACATGAAATTTCGGCATATTTAATTTTCGTTTTTACTTAGCACTCTTATAAATTGCGCTATACGTGTGTTTAAAGCACTTTATAAAAAAACTCTGAAAAGGAGTGTCCTTTTCAGAGTAAATTTCATACTGATTATTTTTTCAGTTTAAGATCTAGATCAAATTTATTCATTAGATCTTTTACTAACTTCTGGTGGTATTCATCACTTACGACTCCATGAGAGCCACGAACAATTTCAGTTGCATAGTGCAGTGGAGGTGCTGATTCTTCCACAGGATCTATGACAATAAACGTTAAACTCTTATGGTAATGAATGCCGTCCACTGTCACATCTACCATTGCAGGTCTGTACATGCCACTGTCGACTCCTTCACGGTGAAACAGATATTCAACTGCGCTCTGATTTACTTTATACAACACACCCTCACCAGAACCGCCGGTTTCAATTACATTTGCCCTGCCTCCATCATGCACACTTAATGAATAGTTCATTTCAAGTCTTTCTACTTTTCCGCCGCCAATTTTATTCAAAAACAGATGATCCACTTTTGCCAGCTTAAATCTTTCATCATCCATACATGAACCATAAGCAAAGTAATACTGAATCGGTCTATCCATTTCCATGTGTATTAACCAGTCATTGAATCTGACATTCTCTACTAATTCAACGTCCGATTGTGGAACCTGAGTAAATGCTTCATGCTCACCAAGGTGATCAGTATAAACAGTTATTTTTGCAAGTTCACCATTCATTTTCATTAAATTTTTTAAGTTCTTGCTCTTTTCAATACTTACTTCATAGAGCTCACCATATGCTCTTTCATTCGAGTCCGGCTGCAAAATCGGATCCAGATGGTCCGCTAAAAACAGCTTTCCTTTCGTCCATGCCTGGGAAGCGAGTAATTTTTCCCCTTCAAGAATAATATCTCTACTGCCATGTTTTCTTAATGTGCCATAAACAAAAAATAGTTCACTCATATTATTAACTCCTTTAATAAATAACTTAACTCGTACACACGTTCGTGTTACACTTAACTAGGTGATAATAATGAAACTGATTAGATGGAGTTATGCCGGGCGTGGAAGAGTCAGAGCTTATTTTGATGAATTTCCTCATTCAATTGTTCACTTATCAAAAATCCGAAAAAAATATTTTGTTAGATTTGTCGATTGGAACAAACTTGATCCTGTCGTCAGCAGGGATGATCTTTATGCAATTGAAAAAACAGTTAATGAAGCCCTATCCAATGATTTTAAGATAAAGAATCAGGAGTAGAATTGCAAGCTGAACGGTATGAAGATGGGAAAAGTGTTTGCCGGATTAATCCGGGCTGATAGAACCCTATATTTACAGACATAAAAAAAGCGTGCACAAGGCACGCTTTTTTTTAATCTTTTTCAGGGCCATCGTCCCAGCACTCAGTATTTTTCAGATTAGGAATACTGTTCTTATAAAATACCGGGTCAATTCCCTGTCTTTTTTGCTGCTTGTAATCCTGAAGCACTTTAAAAGCCAGAGGTGCCATAAGTGAAATTGCAATTAAGTTAATCAATGCCATTGTTCCCATCGAAACATCTGCAAGATTCCATACAACTCCGAACTCCTGTACCGCTCCAAAATACACCATACCAATCACAATAAAGCGATAAATATTTACGTAAAGCATATTATTTCGGATAAATTCAATATTTGTTTCTCCGTAGTAATAGTTCCCAACGATGGAACTGAATGCAAAAAGGAAAATTGCGACACTAATAAAGCCCGCTGCCCAATCTCCTACGTGATATGCAAGCGCGTCCTGAGTCAGCTGAATGCCATCACTTCCGTTTAAATACTCATTGGACATAATGATAATCAATGCTGTTGCGGTACATATGATGATTGTATCAACAAATACACCCAGCGCCTGTATTAATCCCTGCTTAGCAGGGTGTGTAACCCCTGCGGTTGCAGCAGCATTAGGCGCGCTACCCATACCGGCTTCATTCGAGAAAAGACCTCTTTTAACACCATTTAGAATCGCTGCACCAATACCTCCGGAAACAACTTCAGTAAATCCAAAAGCATTGCTGAAAATAACCTGAAACATTGGAAAGACTAGATTAAGATTCGTGACAAGAACATATAAAGCAAGAATAAGATAAAGGATAGCCATAACTGGTACAACAATGCTTGTCACAGCTGCAACCCGCTTTACACCACCAAAAATCACAATAGCCGTTAACACGACGAGAACAAGTCCGACAATTTGACGATTCCAGCCAAATGACCCTTCTAAAGCAAGTGAAATCGTATTTGATTGAACTGAATTAAATACAAGTCCAAATGTAATAGAAATAATAATTGCAAAGATTATACCGAGCCATCTTGCATTAAGACCCTTTTCCATATAATATGCCGGCCCGCCGCGAAAGCCGTCTTTATCGTCATCCACTTTGTATACCTGAGCAAGAGTGGATTCCACAAACGCTGTAGCAGATCCTACAAGCGCGATCACCCACATCCAGAACACAGCACCAGGACCTCCAAGTGCGATGGCAGTTGCAACTCCGGCGAGGTTCCCTGTTCCTACTCTTGAAGCAGTAGAAATTGTAAATGCTTTAAAAGAAGAAATCCCTCTTCTTCCCTTAGCAGACACCGTAGTTTTTTCAGTCAGAAGCTTTAACATATCCCCAAAAGATGTGAATTGCAAAAAGCGTCCTCTGATCGTAAAATACAATCCGCAGCCTATCAATACAATGATCAGTATGTAGTTCCACAAAAACCCATTCAGTGTTGTTGCAATCTCGTCAATCAATGTAACAAACTGTAATGAACTCAAAAGAAATCCCCCTTTATTTAATGACATAGAAATGGAAGAAAGCGGCACCTTCTTCCATTCCCCCTATATTCTTTTAATTAAACCTATTCATTCACAATATTTCTCCACGATTGAATAACATTCCCTTTATCAATCTCATCAATAATGAATGAGCCGTTTGAATACCTGTCATTGTTACGCAGCACTGACGTTTTGATCGAAGCACGATTGCCTTTATCAGTTTCCAGAATAAATTCGTCCGTTCGCGCTGCATTAAAAATTTCAACCAGCCTGTGAGGATTCCGCTTAAGTTCTCTTAGCATTATGAGACCTCTTTTAGCTCTGGAGCTCTTTTCAAATTCGGATACTGCCATTTTCTTTACTGCACCACGATTGGTGATCGCCAAAAGACTGTCTTCATCTTCTGCAATAATGGCAGATACTACGAAATCACCGTCTTTCAAATTAATTCCTTTCACTCCAGCGGCACGTTGGCCCACCATACCCACTTCTTCTTCCGAAAACCTTAATCCATAGCCATAATGTGTAGCGAGCATGAGCGTACTTTTACCATTTGTTCTGTGAACTGCAATCAATTCATCCTCTTTTTTTACATTCAACCCGACAAGCAGACGGGCAGTCCTCTGAGCTTTATACAGACTTAACTCAGATTTTTTAACCATACCCTTCTTCGTAATGAAAACAAGCGTATCATGGTCAAAATTATTTACACCTTCAGCGTGTATAATTTCTTCATCCCGATCTGCTGAGACAATGGATGAAAAATGCTGTCCAAGATCTTTCCAGCGAATCTCCGGCAGCATGTGGACAGGAAAATGAATGTAATTACCTTTGTTTGTGAAAAGAAGCAGTGAATCTGTCGTGTTTATATTCAAAAGCGCATGCAGCCTGTCAGTATCTTTCATAGCTAAATCTTTGCCATTAGATGCGGCATAAGATCTTTGAGATGTACGTTTGATGTAACCGTCTTTAGTCACTGATACGACAACGTCCTCACTCGCTACTAACACTTCCATGTTAATTTTAATTTCTTCTATATCGTGCTCAATAACTGAACGTCTGCTGTCTTCGTATTGTTTTTTGACTGTTTTCAACTCTTTTTTAATGACAGAAAGCAGCTTTGAATCACTTGTCAATATTGAATCCAATTGATTAATTTTAGCATCGAGCTCGTTAGATTCTTTTTGCAGAGCAGTCACATCTGTATTCGTTAAACGATAAAGTTGTAATGAAACGATGGCTTCTGCCTGGACTTCGGTAAATTCAAAACGCTTTTCAAGATTGTTTTTTGCATCTTTTTTGTCTTTTGAACCACGAATCGTCTCAATGACTTCATCGAGTACCGATAAAGCTTTAATAAGCCCTTCAACAATATGCTTTCTATTGATGGCTTTGTCGTAATCATATTTTGTTCTTCTGGTTACAACCTCTTTTTGATGTCCAATGTAAGCATCGAGCATATCATTAAGGCCCATTAACATTGGGCGCTTTTTATAAATGGCAACCATATTAAAATTATAGTGAACCTGCAAATCAGTATTTTTATATAAAAAATTTAATACGCCATTCGCGTCAGCTTCTTTCTTTAGCTCAACGACGATTCTCAGACCTGTGCGATCTGTTTCATCTCTGACTTCAGCAATTCCTTCAACTTTTTTGTCAGCTCTGGCCTCGTCCATCTTCTTTACAAGCACAGCTTTATTTACTTCAAAAGGGATTTCCGTTATCACAAGCTGCTGTTTAGCGCCTCGGATATCTTCTATATCAACTTTTCCGCGAATAACAATTTTACCTTTGCCTGTCTTATAAGCATTTTTAATTCCATCCACGCCCTGGATGATACCGCCTGTTGGAAAATCAGGACCTTTAATAACAGTCATCAGATCTTCAACTGTCGCATCAGGCTTTTCAATCCTCATTACCGCTGCATCAATCACTTCACCTAAATGATGAGGTGGAATTTCTGTTGCATACCCAGCAGAAATTCCGGTTGATCCATTGACCAGAAGGTTGGGATACCGGGCTGGCAGCACAACAGGTTCTTCAGATGTATCATCAAAATTTGAAATGTGATCGACTGTATCTGATTCTATGTCACGAAGCAACTCACCTGAAATAGCTGATAATCTGGCTTCTGTATAACGCATTGCGGCAGCAGGGTCACCATCTATACTACCGTTATTTCCGTGCATTTCCACAAGTAGATTTCTCACTTTCCAGCTTTGACTCATTCTGACCATCGCCTCATAAACAGAAGAATCTCCGTGCGGGTGATAATTACCAATTACGTTACCCACAGTCTTGGCAGATTTTCTAAACCCTTTTAAGTGTGTATTTCCTTCCATATGCATTGCATACAGTATTCTGCGCTGTACGGGCTTTAAACCGTCCCTTGCATCAGGCAGTGCTCTTTCCTGGATTATATATTTGCTGTAACGTCCAAATCTATCCCCTAACACTTCTTCAAGAGGAAGATCCTGAAAGCGTTCTGTCGCTGTCATTTACTTATTCCTCCTCTGATGTCATGATTTGTTCATTTTCAAGAATGTTCTCATTATCTTCCAGACCGAATGCAACGTTCGCTTCGATCCATTTTCTTCTTGGCTCTACCTTATCACCCATCAATGTTGTTACCCGTCTTTCTGCACGGGCGCCATCATCAATTCTTACTCTGATCAGCGTGCGCGTTTCAGGATCCATAGTCGTTTCCCAGAGCTGTGATGCGTTCATTTCCCCCAGACCTTTATATCGCTGAAGTATATAACCCTTACCGACTTTTTTTGTTACATTGCTTAATTCATCATCTGTCCAGGCGTATTCTATTACTTCTTTTTTACCAGTACCTTTACTCACTTTATAAAGTGGAGGAAGTGCGATATAAACTTTTCCTCCTTCAACAAGCGGCTTCATATAGCGATAGAAAAATGTAAGTAGCAGCACTTGTATATGAGCACCGTCCGTATCAGCATCTGTCATGATAACAATTTTATCGTACTGCACGTCATCCAAATTGAAATCAGGTCCAACACCGGCACCAATGGCATGAATAATTGTATTAATTTCTTCATTTTTAAAAATATCAGCCAGCTTCGCTTTTTCTGTATTGATTACTTTACCACGCAAAGGCAGCACCGCCTGGAATTTCCGGTCACGACCCTGCTTAGCAGAACCCCCGGCAGAATCACCCTCGACTAAATATAGTTCATTTTTCGCTGCATTTTTTGATTGTGCAGGAGTAAGCTTTCCCGACAGAATCGTATCCGATCTTTTTCTCTTCTTTCCGTTTCTTGCATCTTCGCGGGCTCTTCTGGCAGCTTCTCGTGCCTGCTGCGCTCTGACTGCTTTTTTAATCAGCATTGAGCTAATATCAGGATTTTCTTCAAGGAAGTAAAGAAGTTTACCTGCAACAACTGCATCTACTGCAGAGCGGGCCTCTGAAGTACCAAGCTTCCCTTTGGTCTGACCTTCAAATTGGAGAATTTGCTCAGGCACTCTAATTGAAATAATACTGGCAAATCCCTCTCTGATATCACTGCCTTCGAGATTTTTATCTTTTTCCTTCAGAAGGCTGACCTTCCTTGCGTATTCATTGAAAATTCTTGTGACAGCTGATTTGGCACCAGCTTCATGCGTTCCGCCATCTTTGGTCCTGACATTATTGACAAAAGATAAAATGGTCTCTGAAAACCCATCATTGAACTGAAATGCAAGTTCCACCTCAATTCCCCCGTGCTCACCTTCGAATGAAACTACAGGATGCAGCGTATCTTTTTCCTCGTTCAAATAAGAGACAAATGCCTGAATACCAGTTTCAAATTGAAAAAGTTCATTTTTATCTTCTCTCAGATCTGTAATTTCGATTGCAAACCCTTTTAATAAAAACGCGCTCTCTCTCAGCCTTTCGCTTAAAGTCTCATAATTAAAATGGGTCACACTGAAAATCGATGGATCAGGCTTAAAATGTATTAAAGTACCCGCTTCTTTCGTTGACCCCTTTTTTTCAAGCGTTGTTACCGGTTTGCCTCCATTTTCAAAACGCTGCTTAAAAACAGAGCCATCCCGGTAAATTGTAACGTCAAGCCATTCCGAAAGTGCATTTACTACTGAAGCACCAACGCCATGAAGACCTCCACTGGTTTTGTAGCCGCCCTGTCCAAACTTACCGCCTGCATGAAGTACTGTAAAAATTACTTCTGGAGTAGGTTTACCTGATCGGTGGATTCCCGTCGGCATGCCCCGCCCGTAATCCCGAACTGAAATACTGTCATCTTCATGTATTTTTACATCTATTCGTTCGCCGTACCCACCGAGGGCCTCATCGACTGAATTGTCCACTATTTCATATACCAGATGATGGAGACCGCGTGCGTCAGTTGAACCTATATACATTCCCGGTCTCTTCCGAACAGCTTCTAGACCCTCAAGTACCTGGATTGCATCATCGTTATATTCCATTGTTGATTTTTTAGACACTAAAATTCCCCTTCCAACTACACAAACAGGTGTTCGCTTTTATATATTATAGCATAAAATGCCGTACCCATCATATTCTATACTTATTTTATCAGGCATTTCAAATCCAATTGAACAAAATACCTGTGTCAACCCGTATTATTTTTTATTTTACAGAAATAATACGAAAAAAAGCACTGCATTTAAGCAGTGCTCATCAATTTAAGGCTGGGTAATACTATGTTCCACTTTAATACAGCGATCCATGATCACTTTTCGGCCCTGGTCTGTTAAATTCTTGTACACTTCCTCGTCTATTACATCAAGTTGTGTCCAGAATACCGGCGCATCCGTTTCAAGATAATCTTCAGCTAATTCTTTTAAAAACTCTGAACGTCTGAATACATTTACGATGTCAACACTTTCCGGTAAATCCTTTAAAGTTGGCACTGCTTTAACGCCAAGAGCCTCTTCAATCATCGGATTAACCGGGATGATTTCGTACCCTGCATCCTGCATTGCTTTCGATACACTGTAAGAAGTTCTTGCCGGATTATCACTTAAGCCGACTACGGCAATTTTTTTAGCATCCTGTAAAATTGACCTGATTTCATTACGGTCTGGATTTTCCAATTTATTCATCCCCTTATTCTTCAATTAAACCTTTGCTTGTCAGAAATTCTTCTGCAATCGTTCTGTAATCTTCACCGTCTATATCTGCTTTTGCATTCATTTCCTGCATCTCTTCTTCTGAAATTTGACCAGCCAATCCGCCCATTACCTCTTCAAGTTCAGGGTAATTGTCAAGAACTTCCTGTCTCACAAGCGGTACTGCATCATATTTCGGAAAGAAACCTTTATCATCTTCAGTTGTTTCAAGTTCAAACCTTTCAATACGTCCATCAGTTGTAAAAGCAGGAATCACATCCACTTCACCTGTTCTGACAGCATCATACATGATACTCGGATCAAAACTTTCAGCTGTAGTAAATTCAAAATCATAAGCTTCAACTAATGCATCATAACCATCTGCTTCCCGTTCATAGAATGAATGAGGAGCCCCAAATACAAGTTCACTGCTCATTTCAGCCAGTTCACTATACGTTGAGGCTTCAATGCCTTCACCACTTCTGTAAGCCATCGTATAACCATTTTCAAATCCAAGTGGCTCCAGCCAGGTTACTTCAAATTGTTCTTCATACCCTGATCTGACACGTTCTAAGACTGAATCACTTGATTCACCCTGTTCCGCTTTTTCATTCAAAACTGCTTCAAGGCCCGTTCCTGTATATTCTACGTACATATCGATGTCACCATTTTCCAGTGATGGTGTCAGAATGGCCACTTCTCCAAGTCCTTCTTCCAATTCAACTTCGTAATCAGAATTTGCTTCGATATAAAGCTCTAAAATATGAGGCAGAATGTATTGTTCAGTCCAGGGTTTACCTGCAACGATAATTGGATCATTACCTTCTCCTGATCCGCTTTCCCCGCCGCATGCTGCCAATATTCCGGACATAGCAATTATTGAAGCTCCTGCAATTTTTTTTGTATGTTTCATCAAATCACTCCTTATTATGATTTTAACCCTTTTGGTGTCGTTTTTTTCTCAAGCGTTTTTAGTATAAAATCGAATATCAATGCTAATAGCGCTACGGGTATCGCTCCTGCAAGTACTAGACTGTTGTTATATGATTGCAGCCCTCTCCAAATCACATCACCAAGTCCCCCGGCGCCTACAAATGTAGCGAGTGTCGCCACACCTACCGTCAATACTGTAGCTGTTCTGATACCTGCCATAAGAAAAGGTAGAGACAATGGCAATTCAATTTTAAATAAAATCTGACTGTCCGTCATGCCCATTCCTCGACCGGCTTCGATTACCGCCTGATCTACACCGGTGATACCTGTATATGTATTTCTTAAGATAGGCAGTAAAGCATAAATAATGAGTGCGATCAAAGCTGTTTCAAACCCAATGCCCATGATAGGGACTAAAAATCCGAATAAAGCTAAACTTGGTATGGTCTGAAAAACTGCAGTAACGCCAATATAAAACTCTGCAACCTTCTGATTTCTTGAGATGAATATTCCCAGAGGCAGACTAATCGCTATGGCAATAAAGATAGCAGTAAAAGATAAATAAAGGTGTTCAAGCGTAGCCTCGATGATCAAACCCTGGCGTGACATCACAGTATCTATAAATGTTTGAAAGAAGTTCATCGTGCTGCCTCCTCTTCATCAATTCCTGCAAGTGCTGTCAGCAGACGATCTTTCTTCAATACACCAATCACCTTTTCATTTTCTTTAACTGACGCCGATTCAACTTTCTGCTGAATAAAGTATCTCACTGCGTCCTTTATCGTCAACGAAGCATCTATCACATAAGCATCTTCTGGTCTAGTTACTGTTGAGTCGACAAATGCATGAATGCTTTGACTGGAATGATCATTGAGGTAGGTCTGAATTCTCTCTTCGCCTATGAAAGATCGGACAAATTCGTTAGCCGGATTTCTTAATAATTCCTGCGGAGCTGCAATTTGCTGTATAACGCCATCTTTCATGACAACAATTTCATCTGCGATTTTCAGTGCTTCATCCATATCATGAGTCACAAACACGATCGTTTTTTTGATCGTCGTCTGTAACTGCTTCAACTCATCCTGCAGCTGCTCGCGGCTGATAGGGTCCAGGGCGCTGAATGGCTCGTCCATCAGGATAATTGGCGGTTCATCAGCAAGGGCCCTCACAACACCCACACGCTGCTGTTGACCACCACTCAATTCCAGAGGGTATCTTTTCTTATAGATTTCCGGTTCAAGACCTACAAGATTCAACAGCTCATCAACCCGGTTTTCATATTCAGCTTTCTTTTTCCCTTTTAATTTTGGAATCAGACCCACGTTTTCTTCAATCGTCATATGCGGGAAAAGTCCTATTCTCTGTATGACATAGCCAATATTTCTTCTCAATTCGACTTCCTTAACAGCACTTGTATCTCTGCCATCAATCTCTATTGTGCCGGAAGTAATACTGATCAGCCTGTTGATCATTTTCATCGTCGTAGTCTTTCCACATCCGCTTGGTCCGATCAGTGCTACAAGCTGACCTTCTTTAATATGTAAATTCATGTCTTTGATCGCTTCCGTACCGTCATCGAACGTTTTGGAAACATTTTTAAAAACGATCATAGATGCACCCCTTTCCTTTCTCTATATCTATAAATTAATTCCCCTAGTACAAACTTCATAAACTTTTTTTTAGCAGTTACGACAGTTTACAATTAAATTAAACGGATAATGAATAAAAGTTTATTTTTCATTGGTCTATTCATGATAATATAAAGATAATCATTTTACATATCCTAAGGAGACTCTATTATGGAAATTGCGATTATACTGATTGTTGCTTATATTCTCGGATCAATCCCTTCAGGCTTATGGGTTGGAAAATTATTTTATAAAAAAGATATTCGGGATTATGGCAGCGGTAATCTTGGCGCCACGAATACATTCAGAACATTAGGAAAAAAAGCAGGAATTGTCGTCACGCTGCTGGATATCTTAAAAGGTACTGCTGCTACTATTATCCCACTGTTAACCGGTCTGCCTGATATCATGCTCATTGCTGGAGTAATCGCTGTGATTGGTCATATATTCCCGGTATTTGCCGGCTTCAGAGGAGGCAAAGCTGTTGCTACTTCTTCTGGAGTTGTGCTGGGTTATGCACCTCTTCTATTTGTGTTAGTTGTGCTTGTTTTCTTGATCACACTGAAGCTATCTAAGTATGTTTCACTCTCTTCAATGGCCGCTGCACTATTCGGCATACTATATTGCATCATTTTCACAGATGATCTATTTTTGACAATTATAGTTGGCGTAATGGCAGCATTTATTGTCATTCGTCACAAAAGTAATATCTCCCGCATCAGAGATAAAACAGAACCAAAAATCACATGGATGTAAAAAACCTGTGCTGTCACCATTGGACAGCACAGGTTTTTTAATGTCCAAAAAGATGTGGGGAAACAAATATCATTACAATAGCTGCAGCTGATAGGACACCTGTACTCATCAGCCATATTTTTTTGTTTCTACGATGCATCAGGACGAGTCCGCTGTAAAGAACTGCCCCAACAAATATTGAAATGAGTGCTTCGACACGGTCAGAAGGCTCTAATTGTATAAATACCTGCACTGCAAGACCGCCAAAAATAAACGCACCAATCCACCAAAATAGTTTTTTCTCCAAGATTAACACCCTTTCTTTGTCATGATATGCTTCTTATTCTATAATAAAAGTTAATCTAATATCTGTTAGTTAGTAACAGATTCGAAAGGAGTTTCTTCAATTGAACATCACATTATCAAATGAAGCGCTTGAATGGTTTAAAAATGAAATGCTAATTGAAAAAGGCTCCCATGTTCGGTTTTTCGCTAAATACGGTGGTTCCAGTGCGGTGCAGGAGGGTTTTTCTCTCGGTGTCGCAAAGGACGAACCCGTTGAACCTGCAGCCGAAACAGAAAAATCAGGCATATACTTTTTTGTAGAAGAAAGCGATGTCTGGTATTTTGATGGTCATGACCTGCATGTAGCGTATGATAAAAAGCTGGAAGGTCCGGAATACGAGTATAAAAAATCCTAAACCGCAGAAATGCGGTTTTTACTTTAAATTAAATCTGTCTATCTGGTCTTCCATTCCTTCTGCCTTCAGGATTTCCAGCTGAATATCTCCAATCAGGTCATAGTGTGAGTAACCATCTTCTCGGACATGAATCCACTCTTTCTTTAAACCGTACTTCTTCCCCCATTTATATAATTGATTTAAATTGGAAGCCCCTGCTTTCGTTACTGTCTTCATATTATCAAACCGGTCATCTATCCAGTAGTGCGTTAAGAAAGCGACTTTTCCTGCTTCAATTTCTTTTTTCCACTTTACCAATTCATGTCTCTTTATTCCAAAAGCCATTAAGATCTGCTCTTCTGCATTTCGGGTACTTTTTTATGTGCTTCACACGCTTCATGCCACTCCGGAAAAAACTTTCTTATTAAAACCGGTCTGAAATTGTCACGTTTCACACACACATGCTTTGTTAAAGCGGTTGCTGCTATTTTTCCATTTTCAAGGAGGATTTCATAACCATAGTGTGTTCTTAAACCGTCATAATGTTCCATCCATGTATGTATTGTAACGGTATCTCCATACTTTACAGGACTTTTATAGGAAATATTCACATCCATCACAGGAGCAAGAATACCTTCATTCTCCATATCAGAATACTTAAACCCCATTTTTTCAATTAAAGAGGTTCTTCCGATTTCCATCCATACTAAATAATTGGCGTGATAGACTACACCCATTTGATCGGTTTCAGCATAGCGAACTTCTATTTCTTTTTTTGCAGTTAACATTCATTAACCTCATTTCATTAGGATGTAGCATTATTATAACTCAAAAAAATGAGAAGAAAAAATAAAAGCACCCTATCCCGGATGGACAGAATGCGATCTGATTAGTTTTTCTCGTTCCAAGAAGTCCATCTTTTTTCTAAACGTTCCTCAATCCGATCCATTTTTACTGGATCTCTTTGTATGTCAGATCGATTTTCTGCCATCAACTCCTGAAAGGTCTTACCTTTAACCCTCACGTCGCAGTCACCTCCTAATATCAGTATGTCACAAAATATAACAGCTTAAACTATAATTATTTGAATATTTAATTACTTAAAAATTTTTGATATAAAAAATCCGACAGTCGGATAACTGTCGGATCATAAAAAATTAAACTGTCAGTTTGTCACGAAGTACCATTCTCAGGATACCACCGTGACGGTAGTAATCTACTTCTACATCTGAATCAAAACGTGCAAGCACTTCAAATTCAGTTACTTTTCCGTCTTCACCAGTTGCAGTCACAGTCAGAATATCACGAGGTTTAACATCATCCGTGATATTTACTGCAATTGATTCCGTGCCTGTTAAGCCTAATGTTTCAGCACTTTCGCCCTTCTTAAATTGAAGCGGCAGAACGCCCATAAACACAAGATTTGAACGGTGAATTCGCTCATAGCTTTCTGCAATAACAGTTTTAATACCAAGAAGGTTAGTACCTTTGGCAGCCCAGTCACGTGATGAGCCCATACCGTAATCTTTACCGGCAATCACAACAAGTCCTGTATTGTCTTTCTGATACTTCATACACGCATCATAGATCGCCATCACTTCACCTGTAGGCCAGTAAGTTGTATAACCGCCCTCTGTACCAGGTGCAATCTGATTACGGATACGGATGTTAGCAAACGTACCGCGCATCATTACTTCATGGTTACCTCGACGTGATCCATATGAGTTAAAGTCACGGATTTCAACGCCATTTTCACGCAGGTATTTACCTGCAGGTGTATCCTTACCAATTGCTCCGGCTGGTGAAATGTGATCTGTCGTTACAGAGTCTCCAAATTTACCAACAATGCGCATTCCACTAAGTGTTTCAATTGCAGAAGGATGTTCAGTAAGTCCTTCAAAGAATGGAGGATTCTGAATATAAGTCGAATCATCAGAAAATGCATAGAGTGCATCATCATTCGTCTCAATTTCGTTCCATCTCTCATTATTATCAAATACACGCTCATACTCTTCACGGAAGAGCTCAGGTGTTACAGTTGATTTAACAATCGCATTCACTTCTTCAGTAGTTGGCCAAATATCTTTCAGGAAGATATCCTGACCGTCTTTCCCTTTACCGATTGGATCCTTTTGAAGATCGATATCAACTGTACCAGCCAGGGCATAAGCTACAACCAGTGGTGGAGAAGCAAGATAGTTAGCACGTACTAACGGGTGGATACGGCCTTCAAAGTTACGATTCCCGGAAAGAACAGATGACACTAGTAAATCACTTTCTGAAATTGTTTTTTCTATTTCAGGAAGAAGCGGTCCGGAGTTACCGATACAAGTTGTGCAACCATAACCAACAAGATCGAATCCTAGATTTGCAAGCGGATCAAGCAAGTCAGCATCTCGAAGGTAACCGGACACTACTTTAGAACCTGGTGCGAGTGAAGTTTTCACATACTTCGGTACTTCCATGCCAAGATCAACTGCTTTTTTAGCTACAAGTCCGGCACCGAGCATTACGTATGGATTAGATGTATTTGTACAGCTAGTGATTGCTGCAATTCCAATCGCACCTGTTTTCATTGGTACTACGTCTCCATTGTTAAATTCAACAACGGCTTCTTTATTAATTTCTTCTTTTTCAAGACCAAAGCCCTGAACACCTTCTTTAGCAGTCAGTGCTTTATGGAATTCCTTTTTCATATCAGAAAGAGGGATCAAATCCTGTGGACGCTTAGGACCTGACAGGTTAGGTTCCACTTTTGAAAGGTCAATCTCAACGATATCAGTATAAGTCGGATCTTCTTTGTCAGTAGTAAAGAACATATCATTATGCTGTAAGTATTCTTTTACAACAGCAATATCACTGTCTTCACGTCCAGTCAGACGCATGTAGTTAAGAGATTCTTCATCAACCGGGAAGAAACCACATGTAGCGCCGTATTCAGGTGCCATGTTGGCAATCGTTGCACGGTCAGCAAGTGGCAGATTTGCAACACCTTCTCCGAAGAATTCAACAAATTTTCCAACTACACCTTTTTGACGAAGTACCTGCGTTACTTTCAGTGCAAGGTCAGTCGCAGTTGCTCCCTGTGGAAGCTGCTTAGTAAGGCGCACACCGATTACTTCCGGGATCGGGAAATATGATGGCTGCCCCAGCATGCCTGCTTCTGCTTCAATACCGCCGACACCCCATCCTAATACACCGATTCCGTTAATCATCGTTGTATGTGAGTCAGTTCCGACAAGTGTATCCGGGAATGCAATTGTTTCGCCTTCCGCGTTTTCATTTGCATGGACAACATTTGCAAGGTACTCAAGGTTTACCTGGTGTACAATACCTGTTGCAGGCGGAACAGCACGATAGTTGTCAAAAGCCTTCTGTGCCCATGAAAGGAACTGGTAACGCTCAGCATTGCGTTCAAATTCAAGATCCATGTTAACCTGGAGCGAATCCGGAGTACCGTATTTATCAACTTGTACTGAGTGGTCAATTACAAGATCAACCGGAATTTCAGGGTTAATTTTATCTGGAGAACCACCCATTTTTGACATTGCATCGCGCAGTGACGCAAGGTCAACTACTGCAGGTACTCCTGTAAAGTCCTGAAGAATAACGCGTGATGGTTTGAAAGGAACTTCAGAATCCTTCACTTCTTCAGAACCCCAGTTAGCAAGGTTTTTAATATGGTCTTCTTTAATAATACGACCATCATATTGACGTAAAACAGACTCAAGCAAAACGCGGATTGAGTATGGAAGTTTGGAAATGTTCGTAAGACCCTTTTCTTCAAGCGCCTTTAACTCATAATAATGATAGCGTTTACCTTCAAGCTCGAAAGATTTTTTCGATTGAAAAATATCTTGATTAGCCAACTTATTTCCCCCTCTAAATTTTAGTAAAGCGACGTTATGTAACTTTTTTCGCACAATTTAATCTTAATACAACTGACTTCATAAGTAAATATCAATAAAGTTATGTTATTTGATAAGTTTAACTTATCAAATAACATAAATACGATTCATTCTGGTTAAAACACGTGAATTCTAGCACCTTTTTTCATAGCTTTAATAATCCTTCAATATGATAAGTGCTTTATCAGCATAATATTAATGTTGCCGATTCATCAGTACATGGCTGATATCAAGCAGCCAATGTTCATTTCCTTTTGGAGCAATCAATTGTATACCGATCGGCAAACCATTTTCCGCAATGTGCAATGGCAGGCTAATTGCAGGCTGCCCCGTTAAATTGGCAAGCTGAGTGTAAGGCGTCAGTGTTAAACTTGGCTCAAACATTTGGTAGATTAAATCCTGCTGGTCCTTTTGTGAGATTGAACCGATATTTTCAAGTGCACTCTTCATCTTCCCATTGTATCTCAGTTGACCAATTTCAGGCGCAGTGTGGGCAGCTGAAGGGGTTAAATACAAATCATATTTCTCATGAAATTCATGCATTGCTGCTGATGCACCATCCCACGCAGCCAGACTTCGGCTAAATTCTCCTGCTGAACATTTTAAACCCGCCTGATAGAGTGCCCATGTTTCAATTTCCATATCTTCAAAAGTTAACTTTCTGCCCAGAGATACTTCTAAATTATAAATAAGGGACGCCATCTCACCCGAGTTCATCAAATAGTATTGTTTGATCAGCTCTGTTCCGTTAATTTCAGGCGTCGCTTCTACACATGTATAGCCCATACCTTCTAACTTGATAACTGTATTCATTACAGCTTGTACTGCTTCTCTGCTGACGGGCGTACCTACCGGAGAAACAGTTGAATATGCTATTTTAAATCGTTGATGTTTGTTCATTGCATCCAGATATCCATCACGATACAGAGGCGTATGGAATGCGGCTTCCTTCTGATAAATTTGCATACTTTCCAGCAGCTGAGCAGTATCTCTTAAAGATTTTGTAAGAAAAAAATCGATTGCAGCACCCTGCCACTGCCTTCCTGAACCGGGACCAACCGAAATCCTTCCACGCGTAGGCTTTAAACCAATTAATCCTGAGAATGAAGCAGGTATCCGTATGGACCCTCCACCGTCACTTGCACCCGCTACAGGTACCATGCCGCTTGCAACGGCAGCTGCTGCACCTCCACTTGACCCTCCAGGTGAATGGTTTGGGTTTATCGGGTTCCTCGATGGACCGTGCAACACGGGCTCAGTAATATTTTTCAAACCGAATTCCGGTGCATTAGTATGCCCTAAAATAATAAAACCTGCTTTTTTTAATCTGTCTACGAAATAGCTGTTTCTGGATGCATATGTATTTGCTAAAATTCTGGAACCTGCAGTTGCTGGGGAACCTTCAACATTTTGTGACATATCTTTTAATAAGACAGGCACACCTCCGAATGGAGCGGACAGGTCAGCCTCTTCAGCTTCAGCCAGTGCTTTTTCAGATCGCAAATGAGTAACTGCATTTAAATGAGAGTTATTCACTTCTATCATACTAATGGCAGCTTCAACAGCTTCCCGCGAAGTAATTTGTTTCGATTTGATCATTTCTGCAAGTGCTGTTGCATCCTTTGTTAAATATTCTTCAGGCTTCAAACGATCATCCTCCTATTTAGGCGCTCTGAATCCAGCGTTTTCTGCTTCTTCAACTGAACAGAACCACTCCTCTGGAATCGTTTGTTCATAATATGATGATGTTTCCGTGTGATAGATCTTATCACCGCGCGAATTAACATTGCCTTTAATTGTACATGACTCATCTGTTTGATCTGTTTTATAATTTTCAAGTGACCAAATTCCCAGTTCTTCTCTCTGAGCCTCACCTTCCGTTGCTTTGAACTCATCTACATATCTCGTGTTTGGCGGATAGACAGAAACCCTCGCAAGGCCTGCTGCGAGTATCTTTTCGTTAAACATTTCTTCATTATGCCATACATACGCTAACAGCCTGCCGTAACGGTCTCTTTCAGAAACATCAAGCTCCAATTCTACAAATTCTCCTTCAAGCTGAGATGTAAATTCGGAGGCTTCTGGTCCATATGGCTCTACACCAACTGTTGGATGTTTCGTTTCAGGCGTATCTATTAATAACAACCTAATACGCTCATCTGAACCATCGCCAAGCTTCACATCCAGCGTATCGCCATCTACTACATAAGTAACTTCTCCGGACAATTCATTCTCACTGCAGCCACCGAGCAACAATAGAAAGAATATAATCGTAAATCTCTTCATTCGACCTCCGTTTTACGGGTGTTTTTCTTGATAGTTTTCATAAAATCCGAGCACTTCCTCTACATATTGATCACTTCGATTATATAAAAAAATTGCTTTTTCCAATTCACCTTCAGAAGCTCCGTTTTGTGACAGATAGTTCGCTGCACTGAATACGGCATCCTCCAGATCATAAGGATCGGCTACGCCATCTTCATTTGCATCAACACCATATCCCCCATACTTCTCAATCGCTGAAGGGTCTGTTAATTCTTCAGTAGGAATATCACCTTCGCCCAGCCCGCTGCAGCTTGGATGAGACCACCCGATAAATGTACATGGCATAAACTGCATATGACCTTCTGCCCCAACAGGAGAAACCAACGTGTCCATAGTTGAAAATCTAGTTTCGACTCTGTGATGAGCTGCAAGAAGACGCCAGTCAACATCATACTCATCAGAAGCTTTCTTATAAACTGCTATATTTTCTTCAGGAATCTGCAGTTCAACTGGTGCACCGTTTTGCTCCAGTACGTCAAGTGTTTTGCCCCGGTACTCGTCATCACTTAATAAAACATATGCAGTTGAGAATATCACTACTAAAAAAAATGAAAACAGAGTTAATAGCAACCTATTACGTTTGATTTTGTTTTTACGCTTATTTTTAGCCAAACTGCCAACCTCTTCCTTTATCTTCTTACACTCTTATATTGTAACGGTTTGGGTTAATGATGAACAGAATTTACCGTCTGGAAAGCCAGGATCCACCTTTAGCCTTTTGTTTGTTTATCTCTAATGACACGATTCAATTTTTTTATAGATTCCGTTATCATTTCGATTTCCTCTAAGGATAAGTGAACATAATAATCATTTCTCATCTTTTCATTAAAATCTTTAATTCTCCTCGCAAACATACGGCCTTTTGGCCCCAGATAAATGAGTGTCTCCCTTTTATTATCAGGATTTTTCTCCCTCTCCAGAAAGCGATCCTGTTCGAGTCTTGCAATTGCCTGACTGACTGCACTTTTTGACACTTGGAATTCATCAACCAGCTCTTTTGCAGTCAAAGGTGCGTGTGCCACACAAAACATTAGATAACTCTCCTGCTGAGGAGTTAAATTAAACTGGCTGAGTGTAGCCAGATCATCTGTTAACAATCTGCTCATTTCATCAAACGTGTCATGCAGTTCCTTCACGTATGTATCAAGAGTTTTCATCATATATCTCCTTATTTCGCAAATAGTTAAGTTCAGTTAACTATACTATATAGACATTTTTCATCTAATTCAATCATAGTCCTCTTTTTATTGCACTCACTAATGATATATTCACTACATGTCGTACATTAAAAAATAACGCACTGTAATTTCAGCTTAAGGCGGATTCTCTGCGAAGCTCTAAGACCCACCAGCCTATCTATACCTGTCTTAATTGTCCCTTAATACCAGGTGACTTGCACCCTTTCGATCCAATCATCATCCGTGCAAAGATCACATAGCAAAAAAATCCTCTGTGCCCGGAAGAACACAGAGGATTTTTCAATTTTACTTTTCTTCGTTTGTAGATTTAGATTGCTTTTCTTTCGATTTCATTTTATTAGGTTTGAGCATTAACCCAAGCTCTTTCCGCTCTTCATTCAATGCTTTATAAGTTGAAATCATCATTAATATCATGATAAAGGAGAACGGAAATGCTGCTACAATTAACGCATTCTGAAGTGCTTGCAGACCATCTGCTGATAACAGGATAACTGCTACAGCTGACTGGGCAAGTCCCCATGTTAACTTAACCGTATTAGGTGGTGTCAGTGAACCATAGGTTGTTTGCATACCTAATACAAACGTAGCTGAATCAGCAGAAGTAATAAAGAAAGTACTGATCAGCAGAATTGCGATCACTGATAGGATAATGCCTAATTGATATTCATTAAACACGGCAAACAATACTTCTTCGGTCAGTAATCCTGTTAAGTCAACATTTCCCTGCTGCTGAACGTTAATCGCACTAGAACCGAATACAGCGAACCAGAAAAAGCTGACAAGTGAAGGTAAGACAAGTACACCAGCCATAAATTCTCTGATTGTTCTTCCTCGTGATACACGAGCAATGAAAATACCTACGAATGGTGACCATGAAATCCACCATGCCCAGTAGAAAATTGTCCAGGCATTAATCCAGTCACGATTGCCTGCGTCAAGAGGCGCGATTCTGAAGCTCATTTCCAAGATATTTTGCGCATAAGCTCCAAGGGAGTTTGTAAATAGATTTAGTATTAACATAGTAGGACCAATTACCAGCATAACTACCATCAGCAGAACTGCCAGTACCATATTTGTATTCGACAAATATCTGATCCCCTTACTAATGCCTGTCCATGCTGAAATCATAAATAGCACTGTGACGATCGCTATGATGATTAACTGCCATGTAAAACTAATTTCAATGCCAGTCAGATAGGCTAATCCGCCATTAATCTGAATTGCCCCAAATCCAAGTGTTGTTGCTACTCCGACAACAGTGGCAAAAACAGCGAGCACATCTACTACTGTGCCCCAGCCCCCGCGCATTCTATCTCCGAATAAAGGAATCAGCGTGGCAGATACCAACCCTGGTTCTCCTTTTCGGAATTTAAAGTAAGCTAACGCTAAGGCTACTACTGCATAGATTGCCCATGCATGGAGTCCCCAGTGAAAGAATGTATATTGCATTGAGTCTTTTAAAGCTTGATCACTGCCTGCTTCAGCAAGCGGTGGATTGCTGGCGAAATGCAGCATTGGTTCTGCTGCCCCCCAAAAAACTAATCCAATACCCATTCCGGCACTGAACAACATGGCAAACCACGTACCAGTTGAATACTCCGGACGCTCATCAGGCTTACCAAGTCTGATTTGACCGATTGGTGTTAATGCAAGAGCGATACAAAATATGACCATGATGGTCACGAGAATTAAGTAATACCAACCAAACGTTGATGAAATAAATGACTGCATATTGGCAGTTGCTTCTTGAAAACTAGTAGGTGCAGCAATGGCATAAATAACAGCTGCCAGTACTATCGCTAAAGTAATCCAAAAGACATTTGATACTCTCTTTTTCATAATACTCTCCTTCCTTAATATAGTTTTACATCCCTGCGTGATCTAGATAAAATGAGGGAAATAGATAGCTGGTTACTAGGGACTACACATATATACCCTTAACCAGAATTTAAAAACACGTTCATCATCGTATCATACCGGCATAGAGCCTTACAAGGGATAAATATTCCACAAATTATAAAAACGCCAAGATAAATGGCGTTTTTAGGAAAAAATATCTAGTTATTGCTTTCAAATATTATGGTTGGTTCTTCTGGCAAAGATGGCTGTTCCGGGTTTAGATCTACAGATGAATCAGGTAGATCAGATTGATTTCCGATCTCCTGTCCACTCTCTTGCACAGTATCATCCGACGTTTTTTCGGTCACTCCAGATCCTGTACTTTGTTCTTCATCCATTTCAGATGAAGGAGAGTTTATTTTAGTAGTTTCTTCAGTAATTTCCTGATCTTCCACATACTCTTCCGCTACTGTATTTTCTTTTTCCGAAACATTTGTGTCCTGACTTTCCTCAGGCTGTTTTTCATCTACTTCGTCTTGCTGATCTACTATTTGTTCATCATTCGACTCTTCTTCATCAACAGAAATCAACAGAAATGTGATCATCATCACACTGGTCATCAAAACTGTCGACATCACACTGAGCAATATCCATTGCCTTCGGTTCATGATGACCCTCCTTCTGTTAATAAGTTGTCAGTTTCAGTTTCCTCTGTATCCAATAAATCCCCCGCTGCCAAAATGATAAAGTCGTCTGGAATTCTTCAAGAGGTACTGTATACTCTGCACCATTATTATTCCACAACTGATTAAAATAAGCTTCAGTATCTTCCATTACTTGAGTACGAGAAGGACCTGATATCACAATGTCACTCTCGAGATTGTAATCTCTCATATTCCGCATTGTAAAATTGGTTGAACCTGAGATTATTTTACTTGATTCACCTGTACGTACATACATCATTTTCGGATGATATTGTTCAATATCAACATTATACCACTTAATATCGATTTTATTACCAGAATTTTCTATCATTTCGTTAGCGACCGGTCTGTTCGGAAGTCCGGTTTTTTTATTTCCGAAAGCTGTTTCATTTGGGTCCATTACAATTGAAACCTTTACATCTCTATCAGATGATGCAACTAACTCATCTACAATATCAGGTTCTGATAAGTAGTACATCGCAATCCAGATCTCATCATTTTCTTTTGTATCTGTAATTGCCTGAAGCACTTGAGCTTTTGTTTTTCCTTCTGTACTGTAGGATACTGTTAATTCTGCATCATCTTGATTAGCTGGTGGTTGAAAATCAGGAAAATCAACATGACTTCCTGACATTCTTGCAACCGCTTCTTCTGCATTTAGCATATCTTTGATTACCTGTCCATTCACTTCATACGCCACATTACTGTGAAAGCCTGATTCATTATGAGCGTTCGCTGACAACACCATACCGCTTTGATCAGTAATGACAACTTTTCTGTGATTAGCTTTTATATTGCCAAGATCTAGATAAGATCTGACGGTCATTTCCGGCCCTCCATCTACAAAGCCATTAGGAAGCCAGCCGTTTTCACTTTTCCCGAAATACTTTGGCCCCATTCTCCAAAAAGCAGAATAAATTGGGGTAGAATCTCGAAGCGGTTCTAAATTTGAAATGATTACTTCCACACCAGCATCTTTAAGAGGTTCAAGCCATTCACCGGGATATGAACCATAACCGGTGTTAAAAGGATCGGTTATAAAGATAATCGGCATGTCAGGATGGTCTGATTTTTTTTCGATTATTTTATCCATTAGATTACCAGCTAAATCAGGGTATCCTTTATCCTCACTCACTCTTCCATCCATCATGAAAATATCAATGACTACAAATTCTTCTGCTTCATCGATCATTTCATGCACACGGTCATATATTTGATGGTCAAGCACACGCTCTCCATCTTTTTCATAAGTTAAGTCACGATAAAATGAGACATCACTTGACGGATATTCCTCACTTTGTATAGAAATCCCTTCCGGTAGTGGCTTAAATTGATTGTAAAACAGGATAACTAAATAAACGACTAAAAAAGCCAGTAAATACCATCTTTTTTTCTTAAACCACTTTTTCTTTTTCACGTTTTTCCTCCGACTCAACTTTCTCCCAATGCTTTAAGATCAGCTATGATTTCGTCTTCCGGCACTGATTCATATCCATCATAACTCTTCACTACTGTGCCGTCCGGACTGATAAGATAAATACTTGTAGGATGACTCATTTGATCAGAACCGGGATCGTCCACAACAAGACCCTGGAATGATTCGAGTGCCAGGGTGCTGACCTCATCAAAGTTATATCCTGTTAAGAAATCCCACTTTTCTTCATTGAGATCATATCGCCCCATAAATTCCTGTAATGCTTCTTCTGTATCTCTTTCAGGGTCTACACTGAATGAAATCATCCGATAACTCTCTATCCCTTCATCCTCAATCGCCTGTTGCAGCTCTGTCATATTATAAGTCATTGGAGGACATACAGTATCACAATTAGTGAAAATAAAGTTTGCGACTACTGGCGTACCTTCTAAATCCTGGTTAGTCACTTGATCTCCATTATGATTGGTGAAATCAAAACCTTCTAATTCTCTTTCCATATTCCCTTCAAACTCACCGGAACATGCAGACATGACCATTGTGGCAGTCATTCCTGCAGCTAATATTCTTTTTTTCATTTTAAAGCTCCTTTAACCGAATTCCCCGTATGTACTCAATCGTACAAAAATCATTAAGCTGTTACAATATCACCTGATTCATTAAGTTGTATATATTGTGACACTCAGATTGATTCAAATATAAATTTTGTGGAGCTTCCGCCTTTAGATGAAAATACTTCTAACCTGGCATCAATACGCTCTTTTAGTTCCGGCACATGCGATATCACTCCCACTAACCTTCCGCCTGCCTGAATATCCATCAGTGATTCTATTGCCTGATCAAGAGATTCAGGGTCAAGTGTACCAAAACCTTCGTCAATAAACATCGTTTCCAGTGAGACTCCTCCTGCATAAGACTGGACAACATCAGCAAGCCCCAATGCGAGCGCTAAAGACGCTTTAAATGCCTCACCTCCCGATAATGTCTTGACGTGTCTCTGCTGCCCTGTGTAGTGATCCATCACCAGCAGTTCAAGTCCACCCTGTTTGTTTCCTTTAGACCTGTCTTCTTTTCTGTGAAGTTCATACCTTCCGGAAGTCATCTTTAATAGTCTTTCATTCGCTACTAACAGAATATCTTCTAAATAATAGGCTAGAACAAATCTTTCAAATGTCAGCTTTAGTTCATTTTGACCGTTTGCAATTTCTGATAAATGCCCTGTAATTTTATAACTTTTTTCAACCTCACTTGAAGCATCCATATTTTTTTCAAGTTCCACCAATAAGTTTTCATGGTGGGTAATATATCTGATTAACGAGGAAGTTCTTTCTTCTAACTGCTCTATTTCTTTTTCCACTGTTTCTTTCTCATGGTTAAGCACCTTTATATCAGGTCTTGAAACATTTTCTAAATCCATTTTCAGTTTTTCGGCATACTCATTCAGTGCATAAACTTTTTTTTCATATGATGATATTTGATTGTCCAACTCTTCTTTTTTATTTTTTTCAAGCTTGGATTGAACCAGATCACTAACTTCTGAAAATATAGAGCCCTCAATTACTTCTTCCAATTTTTTTGCTGCATTCTCATAGGAAACTTCAGCCTTGGACTCTTCTTCAAGCGCCTGTTTATATCTCTCTGACAATCGGCTATACTCTTTTTCAGCTTGTTGAAAAGCAGTCTCTGCATGCTCAAATTTTTCTTTATAGGCAGTAATTTTTATATCCAGTTCCCTGATCTCTGCTGACAAGTATTGTGTATCAAGATATTTTGAAGGTATCTCCTCTTTAAGCTGATTCACCTGTGTTCTGATACTGATAAACGCATCTCGTTTTTGTTGTACGATTTCTTCAAGCTCCTGTGTCTTCTGTTTTAATTCTGCTGACTGCTGCTCAACTTCCTTTCTTTCAATCGAAGGCTCTTTATCATTTAAAAATTTGATCAGCTCTTCATGTTCATGATTTTTTTTCGTTTTTAATTCAAGATAGTAGTGGATATCATCATGTCCGTCATATAGCTCGGATGCAGTAATTTCACTGTTAAGTTTCTGTTTATTTTGCTCAACTTCTTTCAATTTAGCATTCAAATGTTCTATGGCCGATTCAAGTTTAATAACTTCAGATTGATACAACTGAATGTTTCGTTGGAATACGGATGAATCAACGATATCCCCACCCTTTTTTGCCGGGTTAGGATGATCAGGTGAACCACATACAGGACATGCTTCACCGTCTTTCAATTCACGTGACAGCTCCAGAGCATGCTGTGCTGATTGCTCATGTAATGCCTGATCTAAACGAACCTGTTCCTTATCCAGTTTGATTTTAAAATCACTTAGTGAACCTTTTTTATTATTTAATTCCTTGATGGTAAATTGAAATGTTGATTCTAACTCATCAAGTTCCTGAAACATTTTAATAACTGAATGAATGCTGTTTAACTGAATTTTAATTTCTGAGGACCTGTTTTGGTTTTCATACCATGATTGTTGCTTGGTGAGCAGTTTTTCTCTTAATGTTTCATTTTCAGTCAATTGCTTTTTAAACTGATCCAGTTTCCCTCGTTCTGCTTTTCCAATTTCAGCATGATGTGAGAGGTCTTTGGATTTTTCATGATATCTTTCGGTCTTATCTTTAAATGCCAGAAGTTCAGTCTGCTTTTTTTCTTTTAACTTAAACTCTTCTTTTACATCTTTTAAGCTTTCCAGTGTCTTTTGTAATTCAGCGCACTCCAGTTTCATTGCAATCAGTTTCCCATGTGTTTCTATCCCGTATTGACTTCTGACACGCTTATCTTCTTTTTTGATATTAGCATCCTGATAATAAGGCCATATAGTCTCGGCTTCTATTGTCATGTGAAGTGTTTGCTTTGCTTGACTGATTATATCGCTTTGCTCTTCCAATTGATTCAACTCTGCATTGGTTTTTTCCAATTCATTAAATGCACGTTCCACATAACTGGCGCTTTCAATTGCTTTTAGAACTTTTTTATAATTTTCTCTTTTATTAGTGATGTCTTTTTTATTTATATTTGACTTTTCTTTCTGAGTTGCTACTAAGTTTTTAGCTATTATTATAATTTCTTTTTCATTTTTACGTCCCTGAGTTAAAGCTTCCTTCAGTTCTTCATGATCAAGTGGGTCGAATCCTGAAAACAATCGTTCACGGTCTTTTGAGTATCCGTCTGCCTGATCTCTTAATTCCTTTGATTTTGATTTTAAATAATCCTGAAAAAATCTATATGATTCAGTGTGGAATAGTTTCTGAAGAATTCTTTCTTTGTCCGTGCTGTCAGATGTAAGTAAAGTTCTAAATTCACCCTGCGGAATCATCAGTATCTGTTTGAACTGGTGAAAGTCCAGTTGCATCAGACGATTGATGTGCTCGTCAGATTCACTAAGTGTTGCACCTATCAGATGATGTTCTCCATCAATCAGTTCATAAAACTCAGCTTTAGCGCTTACAGTCGTATACCCTTCCCCTCTTGACTTCTTTTTCACCTGGATTGGAGAACGGTTAATACGATAGATTTTACGTTTTAAAGCAAATGTAAAGTCTACACTTGTTAACAGGTCTTCATCTGCAAAGTCACTTCTCAAATCCTGAGCAGAGCGCTCTTCTCCACTTGTTTTTCCATACAGTGCAAACGCAATCGCATCAAAAATCGTCGTTTTACCTGCTCCTGTCTTTCCTGAAATCACAAACATTGTTCTCGATCCAAGCTCGTCAAAATGGATTTCTTCAGTTTTCGCATATGGACCAAAGGCACTCATAACCAATTTGATGGGTCTCATTGATTGTCACTTCCTTTTAAAGCATCGTTCATACTGGTCTCTAATTCATTCTCAATCTCTTCTGTCCACTCTGCTTCAGTTACATATTCAAAGAAGCGTTTAAAAAGTTCAGGATCTGAAATATTTTCATGCTTCTCACGCACCTGTCGTTCCATATTGCTGTCCCGTATTGCTCTTTCACGCTCAAGGTGAAGAACATTCGGATAAATTGACCTTAATTTGTTTATCGGATCAATTAAAGCACCTTCATCTGTTAAGACTGCTTTAATATAGTCTTCTTTATATTTATAAAAGTCCTGGGATAACATTTCTTCCAGAGAACCACGAAGTATAACTAAGTCTCTTTTGGGTTTTAAAAGAATCTCTTTTACTGCAGCCTTACCATTTTCTATCGTAACGCTTTTTACCATTTTGTGATGATCCGCTTCAGAAAAGGAATATTTTAATAGTGAACCTGCATAATGTATTTTTTCATCTCTAATCGCATATGGACTGTGAAGATGTCCCAGTGCTGTATAACAAAATGAATCAAAACATTCTTTGCCCACAGTGCCGGCTCCACCTACAGATAAAATCCGTTCGGAATCACTAGTGGAACCCCCTGCTACAAATGAATGACCTACCAATACTTCAGGTTTTTCACCAAAGTCTTTTGCTGATTTAATCACTTTTACAATTTCAGTCATCGCATCATGATGAGTAGCAATTGTTTCACTATTTAACAATGCTCTAATCACTGCCGGTTCCGCATAAGGGACTGAATGAAATCTAACGCCATTTATTTCTACACCTCCATCATCCGGCTGCCATTTACCTGTGACGTGGAGGTTCGAATGTTTATACCATGCGGATCCAAAAGAAATGCGGTCTGCACTATCATGATTGCCGGATATTGCAATGATCGGGATTTTCATATCCACATTAAGTGTATGTAGTGTGCGGTTCAGGAGATTGACTGCTTCAGCAGGCGGAACTGAACGATCATACAAGTCTCCTGCAATCACAATTGCGTCAGGTTTTTCCGTATCTGCCAGTTCAATAAATTGATCTAGAATGCAGGCTTGGTCCTCTGTCATATACACCCCATGAACAAGCTTTCCGAGATGCCAATCAGCTGTATGTAAAAATTTCATTTTATTATTCCCCTTTTATAAATGATTATTTCATTATATCAGAACAGGCGTTTGTTATTATCGTGATTCAGTATTCACATTCAAAAAACGTATAAAAATTCATACTTTTGACTGATTTATTAATTTGAATTTTCAGATATTATTGTATATACAACCAATGAGAGGAGGAAAAACCATGAGGAAAATCGAAACAGAATACGTTGAACATCATGATTTAGAGTCTGAAGATTACATCCGCGTAACCGCTGACAACGAAAATATATACGAAGTCCGCCGTGAAAACCTTCACCAGCTACTCTCTCTTGGCTATCGTCAGGTAAAATGATTACTGCCCCCACTTCTTTAAACAATTTTAATGCTAATATAATACATGACTTTATCAGCCAGTTCTTGAAGCCATCAGTAAACTCCTTTATAATAATCTTAGATTAATTGAACGGAGTGACGGATGTGCTTGAAGGCTGGTTTTTATGGTTTATACTTTTTTGGGTCGTAGTACTTGTCTCTTTGTTTGCAATCGGCGGTTTTTTTATGTTCAGGAAATTCCTGAAAAGAATGCCTAAAGAAGACGGAAAATCAGATTTAGATTGGGAAGAGCACTATGTGAATAAAACAATTCATTTATGGGGAGCTCCTGAGAAAGAATTGCTGAATGAACTTGTCAGCCCTGTTCCCGAATTATTCCGCGATGTAGCAAAACAAAAAATCGCAGGAAATATCGGAAAACTGGCTATCTCAGAAAATGCCGATAAGATTACGCTCGACTTGATCATTAGAGGCTATATTGTTGCCACACCTAAAAGAGATCATAAATTTTTGCGAAAGAAACTGGATGAACTGAATATTGATATTACACAGTACGAAAACTTATTTGTCCTATGAAAAAAACATCACAATGTGATGTTTTTTTATTTTCCAATATTTAAGCCATTTGTGTGGATTGAGCAGACGCATTCCCTTTTTCAATTTTTCTGAATTGAATCAGCATCGCGCTTCTCCAGGGCACAATCATCCCAAATGCTAAAATCCAGAACATACCGCTTAACGTTCCTAATTCAAGTGTAGTACTTAATGCAAGCTTCATAATAATTCTCAACACAAGGAGTCCAATCAGGATGAAGGGAAAGGCCCTGGAAGCTTTTAAATAAATTCCGTCTTCCTTTTGTTCGAAACTTGACGTTTTAATCAGTACAATTGAAAACAATGCACCGACAACCAGAGCTTCCAGCGCTTCAAGCGGTGTTACTCGGAAATATGGAAAGAGAAACATGAAAGCACCTGTACTCATAAAAATCGGGGGTAAAAATATTTTTTTTGCTGTGACAGGTTTTTTAGCAGCTTTCAGCCTGATTATAAAGACAGCTACACCCATAAAAACAGCAGCTATTGTAGAAAGATATAAAAGCATAAGCACACATCCTTAATTCCTCACATATGTAAACCTCCGTTAAGTATAATAGAGTTTTATCATTTTGTAAAAGGCACTCATGAGGCTACTTCTTCACCACTCTGCTTAGCGATTCCACAACACGCGTTCCATCAAAGGGCTTTACGATAAAGTCTTTAGCTCCTGCTTCGATGGCTTCAATCACCATTTTTTGCTGTCCCATAGCTGAACACATGATAATATTGGCTTTTGGATCCTCTTTTAAGATTTCCTTAGCAGCAGAAATACCGTCCAAAACAGGCATCGTAATATCCATTGTTACCAGGTCAGGGTGTAAAGATCTATATTTTTCTACAGCCTCTTCACCATTCTCAGCTTCTCCAATTACCTGAAATGTTGAATTTTCAAGCATATTCCTTAATGTCAGTCTCATAAATTTAGCATCATCAACAACAAGAACTTTTGTCATCCATATCACCCTTATCTATATAGTTAATATTAACTATACAACTAAACTAAAAGTCCTTCAATAGTTTACTGTTAATCCTTACCTTTTTAATTTATATAGCTGATTACATCGTATGTATGGTTGTGATCAGCAGTCTTAAGTAATTTAACTCTAATTATTAAAGCTCTGTTAAAGTTGGCTGTTGATTTCCGCTTCAGGCGGACCCCGCAGCCGGGCGCTGAGCCATCATGCTTCGCCTGTCCCATCTGTCCCTTCCTGCCATAGGGAGTCACCGCCTTACGCTCCAATCACCAGCTGTGCAGAAATAACACTGGACTTTATCATAGTCATTATAAAAAACCCGGAACAGAATTTGTTCCAGGTTTTTTCACTCTATCAATATTTATGAATCTTTACACTAGTAGCTCATAACAAATCGACACTGCAAGTAATTAAATAACTTAGAAACCGGTGAAGTCACCGAATATAGGCAGCATTAAATTTATAATCCAGGTTAGGCCATCAAAGAACAATATAATACCCATTGCGATCATCACCCAGCCACCGACCTTCATAATTAAAACACTTCTCTTCTTAATCCAATTCATTTTCCCGAGGAAAAATGAAAGAATAAAGAATGGTAATGCAAACCCTAAGAAGTAAGCAATCATGTAAGGAAAACCTGAACCCGGGTTGGATGCTGACATCGTAAATACAGCACCTAGTATTGGTCCCATACACGGTGTCCAGCCAGCTGCAAAAGCGAGGCCAATCAGTAATGAACCTGCATATCCGGATGGACGGTTTTTAAAGTTCAGCCTTCTTTCCTTCATTAAGAAATCCGGAGAAAAAACGCCTACAATGACCAGTCCAAAAACAACAATTAATATGGCTCCAACCTGGCGAATCACGTTTTGATACTGGTTAAAAATATCTGCGATCCACGTAGAGGTAAATGCAAGACCGAGAAAAACAAGTAAAAACCCTAATAGAAAAAACAAAGTATGAAGCAAGCTCGTTTTTTGTCTCATTCCTTTACCTTTTGACAGGTCTTCAACAGACATCCCTGTAATGTATGATAGAAATGCTGGGTATAGCGGTAGTACACATGGAGATATAAAACTTAAAAATCCCGCTCCAAATGCAAAAAAGATATTCAAATCAGTCATAAAAACACTCCGATCGGTATTCAATAGATTCATTTTAGCAAATCAAAGCAAAGTTCTCATTGCCTTCAGCCTAATATATATATTACATTTTTATGTATGTTATACTTCTGTCACAAATCTACTTGTAAAAATACTGGGATTAGGGATTAATTTCTTTTCAATTCATTCTTTTTTCTGTATACTAGACCCTAAGTTAACAGAATGACAAATAATGTATAGGTTCCATTAAGGATCCTGACGAAAGGATAGACTTTGAATGGGGGATCAACACAAAAAGCTAATTGAAGCCATTGAGGACAAGCGTCAGTTGTTGATTCACACTGCTGCTAAAGAAGGACTATCATCTCCTTCTGCCGTTCGGTATTCTCAGGAGCTTGACGACCTTCTAAATGAATTTGAACGAATACACACTTACAGACCAGCTGCATTAGAGGTACAAACAAAATAAAAAAGGCTTCTAACATTGAAGCCTTTTTTATTTTGTTTTATGCCCTGGATTCTATATATGTAAATTGATATGGGAAATTTTAAGTGCTGGTTACTCAATACGGTATAAGCTTTTAAATAATTCCTAATTAATATTGGTATGTTAGTATCCATTATTGCTTTTATATCACTGACGTTTGTGGTTTAAGTTCATCACGCTCCTGGCGAAAAGCCTTCCGTGTGAAGCGAATGTCAACAGTCTTCTTTAACAAATGCTTCTGAACAAATAATAAAAGCACTCCTAGTTAAAGAAGTGCTTGTCAATTTATTATTTACCTTGTTGTTTATTCATAGCGCTCATCATCTGATTGATTTTTTTCTGCGACGGTTTCTGCCCCATCTGCATCATCATCATGCGAAGCATTTGCTCATTGATTGGCGGGTTCTTTTTAAGATAGGTCATCATGTATTTACGTGCGATGAAAAATCCAAGTGCGACTCCGGCCAGCAAAGCTACAACAATTAATACAATTGCAAGCCATAATTCCATTTCTTATTGCCTCCTATTTGTTACTTTCATATAAAAGTGTACAAGATCAATGAGCATTATACAATCATTTATTACATAAATCGAGTACTTTATATAATATTTTTTCACAAATCTACCCATAAGGGTTTTAACCCGAATTCTCTTTACTTAAATAAAGCTGAGGGGCAACTCATAGCCCCCCAGCTTTCACAATTATCTATTTCTGAATTAACGCTTCAACGCGTTTTACTACATTTTCAGCTGTAAAGCCATACTCTTCAAGGACTTTTCCACCTGGAGCTGATGCACCAAATGTATCAATTCCCAATACATCGCCTTCATCTCCAGTGTATCTTTCCCAGCCAAGCGGAGACGCCATTTCAATCGCAAAACGCTTCTTCACATTCTTCGGCAGCACAGATTCTTTATATTCTGCAGATTGTTTCTCGAAACGATCCCATGATGGCATTGAAATAACTGACGCATCAATATTTTTTTCACGAAGTGATTGTTGGGCTTCATAAGCAAGGCTGATTTCGGATCCAGTTGCAAGAAGCAGGACATCAGCATCTTCTTTTTCAGAAGGTGATAAAACATATGCACCTTTCTTCACACCTTCATACGCAGATTCTGCAGAACCAGGAATTGTAGGAAGACCCTGACGAGTTAGTACAAGTACCGTTGGATGGTCAACCGCTTCCATTGAAAGTTTCCATGCAGCTGCAACCTCGTTTCCATCAGCAGGACGTACAACTGATAGTCCTGGCATTGCTCTAAGTGAAGGCAACTGTTCAACCGGTTCATGAGTTGGTCCATCTTCCCCAACTGCAATACTATCATGTGTAAATACATACGTTACTGGCACGCCCATCAATGCTGATAATCTGATTGCCGGTCTCACATAATCACTGAATACAAAGAATGTTCCACCGTACACACGCAGACCGCCATGAAGCGCCATACCATTTAGTGCTGTACCCATCGCAAACTCACGTACTCCAAACCAGATATTTCTTCCTTCCGGTGTTTCAGGAGTAAAGTCTGCTTCATCTTTCATCATTGTGTTATTCGAACCTGCAAGGTCTGCTGAACCCCCAAATAATGAAGGAACCGTTTTTGAAATTGCATTCAGAACTTCTCCTGAAGAAGCACGGCTAGCAAGAGACTTGCCTTCTTCATATACAGGCAGTTCATTGTCCCATCCTTCTGCAAGTTTACCATTCATAGCATTCTCAAATTCCTGTGCCAGTTCAGGATAAGCCTTTTTGTAGCTTGCGAATGTCTCATTCCACTCTTGTTCTTTTTTCGAGCCATTCTGTGCAACTAACTCTTCAAAGCGATTATATACTTCATCAGGTACATAAAATGCTTCTTTAGCTTCCCACTGGTACGCCTCTTTTGCTAATACTGATTCTTCATCACCCAGTGGTGCTCCGTGCGCTTTTGAAGTGCCTGCTCTGTTTGGGGAACCGAAACCAATGACAGTCTTGATTTCAATCATCGCAGGGCGGCTCGTGTCTGCTTTAGCAGCTTTAATTGCATCTGCCACTTTCGCAACGTCGTTACCGTCATCAACGCGGATATATTGCCAATTGTAAGATTCAAATCTCTTTTTTACACTTTCAGAGAATGAACGGTCAAGGTCTCCATCCAGAGAAATATCATTCGAATCATATAAAACGATTAGCTTGTCTAACTGTAAATGTCCAGCCAATGACGCTGCTTCTGAGGATACTCCTTCCATTAAATCACCGTCACCACAAAGGGTGTAAGTATAATGATCAACAACCTGGTGTTCATCCCGGTTATATTTTGCGGCTAGATGTTTTTCAGCCATCGCCATGCCGACAGCCATGCCGATTCCTTGTCCAAGCGGACCGGTTGTCGCTTCTACACCTTTAGTATGTTTATATTCAGGGTGACCTGGTGTTTTAGATCCCCACTGCCTGAAGTTTTTAATTTCATCTAATGAAAGATCATAACCTGAAAGATGAAGAAGACTATAAAGAAGCATTGATCCGTGGCCAGCTGAGAGTACGAAGCGGTCACGGTCAAACCAGTCCGGATTTTTCGGATTGTGATTCATAAATTGAGTCCATAGTGTATACGCAAATGGTGCTGCACCCATTGGGAGTCCCGGGTGACCGGAATTCGCTTTATCAATTGCGTCAATTGATAGTGTTCTGATCGTGTTAATTGCTAAGTCATCTGTCTTATTAAACATCAAATACATCCTCTCTATATTCACGTGATACGTCTTATTGTACGAAAAAAAAGAGAGATGTACAAACATCTCACCCCTCAAAACATAAACTCTTAAAGAATTAATTCATTTTAAGCATTATTAATTCAGTTTATTTCTATTTTTAGCGTCCTTAAGTTTCTCAGGCGTAACATCTTTACCTTCAGGATCAATAACAGTCACATTTTCAATCGTCTGCTTCATGGATCCTCTGAAAGCCTTCAAATACTCCTGCCTTAAAGCCTGTTGTTCTTCAGCTTCAGCTGCTGAAAGTGTGTCTTCCTTGGATTTCGCTGATAATTCATTTATTCGTTTAATCTTGTCATCAGATAACATTTCATTCACCCCTTCTTTCAGGTAAGCTTCTATGTATGTTAAAAGAAAGAGAATGGTTTGACAAGTTATTTGATCACTCAGTCTTTGATGCCATGTATTCCACATACCTTCTGTGCACAGTCGCTTTGGAAACCGGATGTCCCAATCCTCTGAGTACAGATGAAATCTCCTGAAAGGTAAGACCATTTGTACGCAGCCTGACGATTTCATCTACAGGAATTTCGATTTTTTCCCTGCCGTCTTTGTTTCCACGGTTTTTCAGATTTTTTTGCGGTTTAAAGCCCTGTTCCACTGCGCGTTTCATCCCTCTTTTAATTTTGAGATTATGCAGCTTTCTCTGATGCTCCTCAACCATACTGACGATTTGAAGTATCATTGAATCTGATTCTGATAATTCAAGTTCCCCATCATGAGCAATCGTGAAAATTTTAATCTCTTCTTTCTGTAATGTATGCAACAGAGCAATCTTCGCATTTCCTCTCCCAATTCGTGTTTCATCCTGAATCAGCAGCCCTTCAGCCTTATAAAAACGAATACTGTCTAACAGCTCAAACACACCGTCGCGATCAAGCTCAAACCCGCTCTCTTTTTTCCGAATAATTGAAACGACTTGGTAATTCATTTGATCGGCCAGATTCTTCAGTTCTTCTTCCTGCCTTGTAAGTGAAGTTTCCTGCGCTTCCTTTTCAGTACTGACCCTGCAGTATATAATAACTTTCAACAGGTTCACTCCTTATTTATTTTCAGATACTAAATGAATTGTGTCTTTGTCATAATCCAAAACTTCCTTGCTTACAGGAAGCTCCAGCGAATCACCAGCCAGAATGACATGTGATGATAAATTATTATGTTCTGTTACCCATTCAATGAAACGCTCCGGCGTCATGGATGAATGACCTGCATATTCTTCAGCATACGCCCATAGTGTATCACCATTTTCGACTGTAACCTCTGCATAAGATGTATCACTTGTTGCCGTTTGTGTAAATACCAAAAATAAACTTAAAATCAGTGCCGTAACCACGAATAGAATAACAAATGAATATTTTCTCCACAATGCAGTCATTAAATATCGCCTCCATCGAATATGTGTTCGCTTTTGTTACTCTGAGTATAATACGAACATTTGTTTTGGTCAACACAAAAACTCGAACTTATGTTTGTATTTTTAAAACTGCTATGCTATAATTTAGAAAAGATTTGAAGTAAAGAGAGGTGCTTTAACTTGAAGAAATTATCAAAACGTCAGCTTGATATATTAAATTTCATTAAACGGGAAGTTCAGGATAAAGGGTATCCGCCTTCCGTTCGTGAAATCGGTCTTGCAGTTGGACTGGCCTCAAGTTCCACAGTGCACGGTCATCTTGCAAGGCTTGAGAGCAAAGGACTTATCAGAAGAGACCCTACTAAACCGAGAGCGATAGAAGTGATCTCTTTAGAAGAGGATAAGATCCCAACACAGCGCGTTGTGAATGTGCCACTGGTTGGTAAGGTAACTGCAGGTTCACCGATTACAGCAATTGAGAATGTAGAAGAATACTTCCCTCTACCTGAAAGGCTTGCTTCATCTGATGATGCGGTTTTCATGCTGGAGATCATGGGAGATTCTATGATTGAAGCTGGAATTTTAGACGGGGATCTTGTTATTGTTAAGCAACAAAATACTGCTAATAATGGTGACATAGTTGTTGCGATGACAGATGAAGATGAGGCTACAGTTAAACGCTTCTTTAAAGAAAAAGATTATGTGAGATTGCAGCCGGAAAATTCTTCAATGGCACCAATTATATTAAATAACGTTTCTATTTTGGGTAAAGTTGTCGGGGTTTACAGACAAGTACATTAAAAAACTGAACGGCCTGACATTTACGTCAGGCCGTTCAGTTTTTTTGTTTAAGTATGGTCAAGAAGAACGGATTTGATATAATCAGCAAGTTCATCCGGAATCTCTACAGGCAGCATATGCCCTCCCTTATCAAACAGATGTGTCGATGAAGATTTAATTTTCTTGTCAGCCTTGTCGAGCATTTTGAGGGGATTATAAATAACTTCCTGTCTTCCTGCAGCTACGTATACAGGCATGGTTAGAGTCGATAACTCTTCATCTTTAAACATCTTAGGAGGGGTCATCACGTACTCCCAGGTGACATGTTTCTGGCCGTAAAAATATAACTGATGCAGTTTTTCGTGTTCAGGTTTTTTGTTAACCGTCAACCACCTGCAAAAATGATTAATAATAATTGATTTATTTGGAATTAAATTTGTAAGTAAAAGCCTGAAATAAAACGAAAGATTCATTCTTTTAATTGAAGCTGCTGGAGAAAGTATAATAAGTGATTTAACTCTTTCGGGTTTTAAAATTGCATAATTCATCGCATGCCAGCCACCATTAGAATGACCAGTAATCGTTACCTTCGTAAAATGAAATTCATCAAACACTTCTGTTATCCATGTTGCATAATCTTCACGCTCATTCAGGTGTTCTTTTGTATTACTAAGATTGAATTCACCTAATACATCAATAAAATATAGTTCGAAATCAGCAGATAATTTCGTAGCACACTCATACCATTCAGCTGAACTGAAACCAAATGCATGAAAGAAAACAAGCGGCTCTTTACTTTTATTACCACACACTTTAACGGAAACATCTCCGAAGGAAGTCTGTACAATTTTTTCTTCGTAAGAAATTTTCCAAAGATTCATGACTTCTTTATAAGTTGTATAATATTGCTCAAAACCTTCTTTGGATTTAAACCCCTTATAGGATTCCGCCAAAACAATCACCCCTTTTACCTCTTTTACCCGTTATTAAAAGGCTTGCACCCTTGTTAGTTATTTTTTAATTATTCATTTGTATATTAACCACCTTCAGTTACTAATAAGCATGTATGGTAAAAGTAAATAGATTATCAAGAGCTTAAAAAAGCCCTTAAAGCATTGCTGCTTCAAGGGCATTAATATTAGTACATTTCTAAATACTGTTCTCTCTCCCATGGGTGAACCTGCGTGCGGAACATAAGTTATATAGAAGAAACACGTCATAGAATGTATTAAATACTGTCCTTATAGCATTTTTCATTTTAACATAGTATGCGACTATTAATGATTGTAAAACATTTGTGGGCGTTTTGTGGGCAGTACTGTGGGCGTAATAAAACCCTCTATCACTTTGATGACAGAGGGTTTTATTTATTCTGATTTTCTTCTGAAATAGTTTCCGTCTGAGTAATCTACTCTTTCTCTTTCTTCGAATGAATCCATAAACTTTTCATACACATTACCTGCTGCTACAAACAAAATACCAGTAGCAAACGCTCCAAAAAATGTCGCAATTGCTATTGGTGCTCTATAGGGGTGTGGATCAAGCATATCAAGATCATCTGCAAATATAGCAGTTGGATCCAGCACCTTTAGGTTTACCCAAATATAAATTAATGATATGAATCCACTGACAATAAATATGTAACCAATCCATCTTAGAATTTTCTCCATGCTCATCCTCCTTTTTTACCATCATACCAAAAGATTCCATTATTTGAGACAAAAATTTTTAATTGATTTTAATCAAAGAGAAAAAGTACAGAATGATCAATTTCTGCTTCTAAATCTTCTTCTGTATCAACATCACTTGCAGCAAATTTAATTTCTTTTAAACCAACCGAATTGATTATATACTCAGCTAATTTATCTTTATGGTTCGTACCCGGAGTATTGTAAAATCTATTCAACGCTCCGGCAAAAAGATCAGCAAACTGAAGAAATATGTCACCATCAGAAGACATAGGAATTATTTGATCTATTTTCACATCATCATTAAAATGCAATTTGAAATTATCCGTTAAAGATTGTTTTAAAGTTTCTAATGTAAGTTCACTATCACCATCTTCATCTTTAATCAAATCGATTTTTTGAGGAAATGTTATTCTATTTGATTCAATCTCATGGTTCAATCCAAGCCTTACAAATTGGTAGTAAAGTTTATTAACAAGTTCTGAAATTGGTATTTTATTAATTTTGGTTTTATTTACCGCTACGGCTTTAAAGCTAGCCATGTCAGCATTATTGATCAGGGTATCAAAAAATTCTATATAAAGATTTAAATCTTTATCATTATTTTTAAGTTCCTTAAAATGAAATTCATTTGGAAGAACGACACCTTCGGACTCTTTTTTCTTCTTCCATTCTATATTATTTCTCAGCACCTTAGATGATGATTTATTATTAAGTATCCAAACCCCAGCTACCATTAAATAATTACTGGTTTTTCCCGTTTCATCCGCATAAATCACAGTAATACCATGGCTTGGTTGCTCCATAAGTTGAGATTCTTTTTCACTTTCCTCAAGGCCTCTTCTTCTAGCTCTGACTTTTTTATCAGCTAGAAACATTTTATACTCGTTTTGTATTTTTGCTCTTGATCTTGCTATAGAAGTCAGTCTTTCCATTTTATATAGTCTTGTTAAATCTACAAAGTTTGATTTTAGCCCATTATATACCTGCCAATATTTAATTTGTAACGTAATATCAGAATTACGCGATTCAGGATATCGGTTTAGTATGTGCGCCACTCTTGTTGTAAGGTGTTTCGTATCACCTGCTCTGACAGCTCTCCACAATGCTTCTTTTTTCTTCTTTCTATCAATTTCTTTAGCGATATCTTCAGGAGATGGAATCGTATCATCCCCTTCATCTGATAATATTTCCGCATCAATTTGTTCCAATATTTCTAAATCCTGATTATCATTAGTCATTTTATCCCTCCTTACAACCAAATTCTCCATATTTTTTAAAATCCCTTTTTATTTACTGAAAAAATTGTCAAAATAAAAAAGCCCCCAACCTGAAATGGCTGAGGGCTTAAACTTATTTTTGCTTATCATAATTATAGAGCATTTGGTTAACTTGCTGTCGGGTAGCAGGGAAGGTCGGTCTTGTACCATCTGATATACCCTTTTCTTTTACCCATTCAGTAGCTTCTTTGTGAGCTGGATACGGTTCAGCATTTGGATCCTGAAGAATGCCGACACGATTAATTATAGTTGCAATCGCACCAATTGCATCCGACTCAGAGATATCACCTTTCTCTGTCTGCTCAGCATGCTCTCTTGAACTGAAGATACCGACTGTGTGAGCATCTTCAAATAATTTAACTGTCTCTTTTCTAAATGTAGGGCTATTTGGTTTGAACAAAATGGTTTCCTCCTTAGAATCATTTTTATTTGGTGCTGTTGCCCCTGGTACTGCAGGTGGTTTAACGGCTGCCTGAAGTGCTTTCTTCGACTGTGGACCATATACGCCATCGGCAGTTAGCTTTCTACTCGACTGAAAAGCTTTTAATGCTGATTCACTTGCCGGGCCGAATATGCCATCTGCTGTGATCTTATGGCCAAGCGCAATCAATAGCTTCTGCATTTCTTCAACTGCAGCACCTTCAGCACCATTTTCGAGATAATCGCGTTCAGAAGCTGCCTGTACACTCCCGAATGATGGGCGCTTACCTGCCTGGAGGTCTCTCCATGTTAAACCCTTCGTATATTCTAAATGCGGTGCATCCACAAATCCTTTCCAGTCTCCACCCCACGTAAAACCCAACGATTTCCCAATCTGAGCTACCCGACGCCACTGAGCGTCAACTACCCAAATGGCTTTTAAACCATCGTCTGATACTAAAAAGTAATCAATGGCCAGTCCGTAGTTGTGTACGGATTGTCCAGGCTTTGCATTTGAAACGATGCTTCCTTCATTACCGTAAAGCTTTCCATTCCACCAATAGTTAGGGCGGCCCATGCCGTAGATTGAAGCTTGCTGAGTGTTGGATCGGTAACCTGAACTAATTTGAACGTTAATACCTTCATCGTAAGACTTTGTTATAAGTGTAATAGCCAGTGATCTAATTTGAGGCACCACAGCGCCCATATTGCGAACACTGCGGTCAATTAAAGTCTGTAACGGTACTCTGCTCATTTTAATTCATCCTTCCTTTTAGCTTTCTCAAGTTCTTCATCTACTTTCGTTCCGCCCAATTCCTCTTTAAATTGTTTACTTAGTGAAGCTACATCGTCAGGATTCATAACCTTTAATTTGTTTGCTAACTCTTTAGGCACTAGGACACCGACCTGTGCAAGATTTTCAATGATTGATAGTACTTCGTTTGCGATATAAAAAATAACGGTTGCATAAGTAATCGCACCGTTTAACCCCAGTATTTGATCAATAATATTTGCTATGATGATCACACCAAAAATGAGAATCTTTCTGGCGTAACCAAACAGACTTTTTCTTGACCACAGATTGCCGTTTTTAACTGCCTTAAAAATGCCAGTGACAATATCAATTGCCATCAATAACATTAAAAAATCCAAGAACTTTACCGGACCGAATAGATATAACCGTGCTACTTCTAAATGCTCCAAATCGACACCTCCGACAGATAGTAAAAATAAATTGTCCATTATGATCTTCCTCTCTTAATGAAATGGACCCCCCTTGTTGCATATAAAAAAGCACCTCATGTGAGATGCTTTCTGATCATTATTTACTTCTATTTCTTATGGAGATTAAGTCATCTATATATTTCATCTCCTCGTCCTTAATCTCATTAAAGATATTGTCCACTCGGTCATCAAACTCTAATCTGTTTTTTACTAACCCGTTTTCAATGAGTATTTCTAATACTGCTTTGTTAAATGCTTTTTGTTTAATATGTTGAAATTCAGTACTAATTGTAATAATATTCTCTGCTTCACTCAAGGTTCTCCCTCCTCTTCTGTATCAGTATTTCGACAGAAGAAGAGGTCAATCCTCTATTTTGCCAGTAAGTCTGCTAAGAACATGAGCTCTTCTAATTTTAATTCACGTCCCAATTTCCCTTCAAACTCTTCGACAATTTTCTCAAGCAGTTCTGAATCAATTTCTTTTACTAATGGCTGATAGTCCACAATTGATCAACACCCACAAAAGAATTTGAAACGACCCTAGAACCTCTATCAATAATATAAACTATCTTCTTACAAATGAAACTAATTTTTAAACAATTTTTCCAGTGACAACATACTTATTTCCTGATTTCGCTAATAAAACCCGATCTCCGGCAGATGGTTCATAGTGACTTAAATAAGGAAACGGACCAATAGGTGACGGATCACCATCGATCACGACGCTTGGTCTTGAACCATCATTCGCATAAGCAGCATCGATGGTGCCCAGGACATGCTGCCGTGGTTCCCTTTTTCGCCGACCACCAGTCAGTTGCCTTTGGACCTCCTCTCTGATGACCTGCAGCAGCGCCCCTGCTCCCTGATTCAAATTAGGTTTCACTCTCTCACCTCCTAAACGGTTATGATTTCCCGGGCTCTGTGACTCATCGTTGCGCCTGCTGCCAGCGTCATGCTCCAACCGAGCTCCTGAAACTTTGCATTCACTCCTAAAATGTCATGCTGCAGACGGTAAATATCCTTATGACTGTGCATTGGCATAATGGCAGTTTGAAACGTCATTTCCGTGTAAACCTGAGAATCCTGAAACGCCTGCTTTTGCACAATCCCCTGCAGGCTTGTGATATCAGCCGCGTCCACATCGATATACTTCGTGACGGTACGACCACGGGCCGGAATACTTGTCGGACTGTCTGGACTCATATTTTCGTATGTGTACGTGAGTGGTACCCGGTCAGGCTCACTGATCACCCCTACCCATTGGTTAGGTACCGCAAAGAAATCCTGTAAGGCAGTTGCTCCCGGCGTAATGACTGACCACTGATCTGTCTTATACTCAAACTCAGATGATCGTGTGGAAGGATTGCGGTATGGCCGGCTTGTAAAGTACCCATATTCGTCCACATAAATCTTTTCATAGTTAATCGCCTGTAGGAGGGAATTAATAACCTCTAATCTGCTTGTATCTGGATCCCAAGAAAACCATGTAGGTAGCTGCACGTCTGATTTTTCAATGTTGATCTGAGTAACTCCTGTGGACTGAATGATATCTGTGATGACATCCGTTACATATTCACCTTCGTCAGCAACGTACCTCGCTGTGAATCCGTCATCGATTAGAATCTGCAGTTTGTCATATGCTTCTACATTCCGATAAATCACGCGCTGCTGATATGACTTTTCAGGCGTGGATAATAAAAAGACGCCGAGTGGAAACTCGATGGTCTCATTCCGTATACGCAGCCGGGCAAAGGGCTGTATGCGATCAGATAAGTAATTGATCTCACCAGTATCTTTGATTTGAAACTTTGCTGTCCGATGAATTTCTGCTTCGTTGTCCATATCAATTGTGGAAGAATCAGCGACGACTAAATGTGAGACATCACCGATCCGCTGATCTTCTTTATTTAACAGGTCAAAACGGAAGTCAATATAACGACTCCCGTATCTCCCCAATAGCGCTGAAATGACCTGCTCTTTTGTTAGATTCGGGTGAGTTAATGGCAGCATCAAATGTCCTCCTCATAATCAACCTGGATAAACTCAATCGGCACGTTATAGCCCCAATCCGTTTCTGTTTCAGGCAGCATAAAAATGACGCCGAACATACGCCGCCCTCTTGCATCCCGATATAATAATGTGGTCTGCCTGCTTAATAGATTGTGCAACGCTTCAAGATCATCGGACTCTCGCTCAATCTGAAGGACCACAATTACTTTTGACTGCTGCCGTGGAGAAAACTCAGCCATTGGATGAGCTCGACCTTCAAAGGCTGTGACCTGTCCACTCAACATTCGCTCTGCTGATCGCCCAGGCTCGAAGTATTCAAAATGATAAAGGCTGCCCGTGTCATCTGGATCCATTAACCAAATACTCTGCAGGTTGATTGATTCTGATACGGTACCACTATTGCAATACGTTTCATTGTTTCCATATGCCTTTACATAATATTGATAGGTTTGATCGTGACCAGGTGTGTAATCAGTGAATGAACCATTTAACGGGACAGCATTCGCGATTCTTGTCCATGAGGCTTCGCCTGATTTTCTTCGGAATACATTATGATGAGTAACGTATGGCTCAGTTCCTACCGGATCCGGATTTGTAATCTGTAGTTGAATAGTTGCTGCATATCCATTTCCGCTAATACTCAAAGTTGGAACAGCCGGCGGTGTATATGAAACCAATACGTTAATTACATGAGGATCACTCCACAATCCATCACTGTTCTTGATAGATAGCTCAATCGAATAATTCTCTTCATTTTCAAGACCGGCGTTTGCAGTTACTGCTTTATTCATTGATGTCCGCTCATCCGTCCACACAATTGAATCAGCTTCATCTTTCACCTGTAAACGATAGCCTGTTTGTCCACTGGATGACCATTGAATAGTCGGGTTTGCTACAGCAATAGTCGAACCTTGGCTATAATTTGTAATCGTCGGCATAGCAGGTTTATTGCCTGCGAAGAAAACTTGAATGTCTGAATAAGGGCTCGACAGCTCTGCTTGATCGTATGTTCTTATACGCCATTCAATTTCACCATAAGGTAAGCCACTAATATCATGATATTGATTCACTGTTACCTGTGAGACTTCATTCCATGTGAATGAGCCTCTTAATCTCCATTGCAGATCATATTTTGATTGTGGATCCCCGGAGTCAGGGTCATTATGCTGCCATGATAAACGAATTGTTTGAGCCCGATCTCTCGATTGTCCACCGGCAGGAGATAAATTGATTGGTGCAGCTGGAGCCTGGTTATGCTGAATTGTAAATACTCCATCTGACTCATCCCATTCACTGTAATCATAACCGTCATAAGCTCGAATTCTTAATTTTGCTGTAGATGTTTCTGGTTCGTTTATAAAATCATAATCATATGATGTTGCACCAGGTGAAGTCAAACCAATTAAATTTGTGTAGTTTCCTCCATTATCAATTGAAAGTTGAAGATTGTATTGTATTGATGCACTATCCCAAATTTCATATTTTATATAAGCCAGGTAATCATTCCCCGGATTATTGGGTGATACGGTTGTACCGTAATAGTACCAGCCCTTTTGGTATTCTGCGTTCCCATAATTATGTTGCATTTTTCCTTCGGGGTCATTTATTTCTATTGCTACTTTAGTTCCTATAGGTAATTTAACTAGCCGACTAGGAATACCAATGCGATAGTATATTTCAGCATTATTTAGTGCCTGGACTGTTTCTGTATGATATATCACACCATCAGGTAACTTAGTCGTTTCGTTCACTCCTACAAGTCTCATGGTGAAGTTATATGGGTAGGAGTCTGGATTTATACACCTTAAATACATTCCAATTTCAGAAATGTATTGGTTTTCGGTAACTTCCATAACTTGTCCGGAATTCCCTGTAGTTGCACTCATCCATGTTGCGAAAGGAAGCCCACCAGTTTTTACGTACTCAGTTATTGTGGTTTCAGTATTATCCTCGCTCTCTTTCCACGCTATAGTATGCAAACTGTTCCAAGTCTCTCCACCATTAGGATTCAATAAAATTGGGGAGGTTGGTAAGGTATTATAGTTAACAACTAATTTGGGTCTGGCTGATGTATAAGAAGATTCTTTAGATCTAAATTGAAAATAAGCATCTACGTTATCACTATTTAATCTTACACCATAATTAGGAGTTTCTTCGTTTGCCCATTGATCGACAATTTCGGTAATGTTCCAGCTTTTCACACCTAAACCACTCAATGAATACTGTCCATACCTAGTATCATTGACACTCGGTTTGTTTGGCTGAGATATTGTAGCTTCTTGCCATTCATCTAACACGATTTCAGCCCAGGAATTTACTGCTTTGTTTCCCCAGTTATAAGCTGTTAACTGTAATTCAGCATTTAATATTTTAGCGTCGTTAGGAATAAAACTTAAATCACATTGAATGTAAGTATAATATCTTGTAGCTGTACTGTTTGAACCAATGATTACTGAGACATTACTTCCGTAATTAGAAGCAGAACCTTCGAAGATATATGCATCCTTCATCAAATTTTGATCGTTAATAGTTACAGTAGGGTCAATCTCAATAGGATAAACTAGACCAGTCACATCTGCTGTGAGCTGTACATACGTTTTATTGTTCTCTTGAACGATAGCCTGTTCGACATCTCGCTCCGTTCCCGCAGCATCTAATAACCAAGCAGGAGCAAGCTTTAATTGTCCCGCTCTCAGGTCTTCGGTAAACTCTTTTCCTTTGACCTCAAAAGAAAAAGACGAAGGCGCACGATCTGTTTTCAGAATGATCGTTTCCTTCAGTCCATCTGGTATTACTTTCAATTCAACATCTGCATCATTCCAAACATCCTGATATGTGATCGTACTTCTATCAGTTGAATGTAGTTCACCTTTTGATGGAGAAGCCCCAACCGGAATAAAGGTCAGCTTATCCTGACCCTTTCCGATAGAGTACCCTTTCTTAAAATTACGCGGAATTTTTACATCAAAGGGAACATTTAAACCTCTGAATCCATATTGATCACGGTTCATCACTTTCTTTTGTTTAGCCGCTTTTGCAACTTCTTTTGCTCTTTTAAAATCTTCTTTGCTTTCACGTGTAACTGGTTCTTCGATAATATCAAAATCAGCTTCGTCATAAAGATCAGTATTGATATTATGAAGGTTTCCTTGTTCATCTTCATAATGGACTGAGCTTTGAAAAATCTCAGTTGTATAGGATCCATCAAAGTTCATCCAGGTCTTACTATTACGAGTACGCTTTGGCATCATTTCTCCGACTTTAAAATTGTTCGTTGGCAAGCTGATCACCCCTTTCTTGAAATCTGACGTAATGCACCTGATGCGGTATTGAATGAATAAGCCGCGATTTCTTCGCTATCCATATAAATGCTGATCGGCTGCGGTGAACCTTGTGATAATGGGACGGTCCTGGAAACAGCTGCACTTATTGAATTAATCATTCGATCAGCTGATGGCATTGAAGCTGTGGAAGGCAATACTGCATTAATCGATGAAGCATTTAAAGTACCGATGCCAGCAGTAGAAATACCACTCATAGCTGATTTAATTTTCCGGCCTAATGCTTCAATCTCTCCTAACCTGCTACTCAGAGTGCCGACCACCCCATTAACTAAACTGTTTCCGTAATCCTTACCAATGTTCAGATAGTCGTCCACATACTCTTGAAGCGCTGCCTTTGATTTCTCCTGATTCTCGATCTCCTGAAGCACCTGTTCATTTCCTAAATCTTTTATAGCTTGCATCCATGCCTCATTTGCCTGTGCTTGCGTCAAGTTGCCCTGTTCCACATGCAGGGCTAATTGTTCCTGGAGTGCTTCAAACCGCTCACGCTGGAGCTCATACTCTTTCTCAGCAGCCTGCATGGCTTGCTCTTGTTCCAGTTCAATTGCTTCAAGTTGTTGAGCTCTCATTGCTTCATATTGATCTGCTCTCAATTCATATCGTTCTTCCAGTGCTTCCCGCTCCTGATCACGCTGTTTTTGCAATAATGAGAGAGAATCTTCAAGTGCCTGCTCCTGCTGATCATATGAATCATTGATCTTATCTTTTTCAAGCTGCAGGGATTCGCGTAAGTCCTCCCGCTCCCATTCAAGGCGTTGCTTTGCGATAGTAGAGTCAAGGTCCGCAATCTCCTGCTTAACGGCTTTAACCGTATCTTCATCACCCATAAAGTTCGCAACAGTCAACCGGCGGTTTAGATTCTCCTGTTCACTTGCAAACTCAGCTTCTATTTCTTCCCGACCTTCACGCTGTTCTTTCTTTTCAAGTGCTGCAAGTTGCTCATCGATGGCAGACAGTTCAGCATCTCGACGTTTATTAATATTTTCAATCTGACGCTCAATGGCTGCTTCTTGCGCCTTTGTCTGAGCATCAAAAGAAGCAAGCGCTGCATCCTTCTGACGATCCAGTTCCGTTAAAAAGGAATCCGTCTCACCTTTAAATGCTTCACTTGCTACTCTATTTTTATCATCCAGGTCATTCAATTGATTTCTCAGTGCTGTTTCGTATGCACGGTTTTGAGCAGTCGCCATTTCATAAAACGCTTCAGCACCTATTTTAGCCGACTCTTCAGCAAGTCTGGCCGCCTCCTCAAATGCTTCGCGCTGACTATCCATTAATGAATCGGTGAACGCCATTTGTTCTGCTTTCAAGTCATGCAGCTCACTTGTAGCTGTGGCGACGCGTTCATTATAATCTGAGAGCGAAATTTTGCCGTTATTATAAGCCCAATTTAATTTGTCGATGATGATCTGCTGCTCTTTAATTCGGTTCGCATATTCACGTTCTTTTTCTGCCTGCAGCACAGTCAGCCGGGCCTGCTTTTCTTTCGCATCATTTAATTGTTCGATTGTTGCGCCTTCTTGAGACAGTAAAGCAATTTGACGTTCAAGGCTCGCAATCTCAGCCGCTCTGATCTCACGTATTCTGCCAACAGTGCTGCCGGCTGATGTGAGGTTAAGCATCGGCTGGTAGTCCACAAGCTGATAATCACTTGTATCCGGCGTACCATTCGCATAGCGCGGTACATTATTAAAAAATTGTTTAGTCTTCATTGCTGATAAAACAGAAGTACCTTTCGGTAGGTCCATGAATGTTGGTGTGGAAGGACTGAGTAAGGATTCTCCACCAGGTAGATTAATGAGCTCTGGTCCGGCATTGAAGCCAGTACCATCACCTACAAGAGCAAGACCTCCAGGGTGACTGTCAGTACCATGAGCATATCCAATACGTCTGAAGTTATTTGAATCCTGTGGTTGAAGTCTCACAGGTTTATAAACGATACTTCCAAGTTCGCTATTCAATTGTTCAACAGATGGGCTTGTATTTAGTTCAACATCCTTATATATCGTTCTTCCTGCTACTTCATTCATTGTTTCAAGCTTTGAACGAGCTTCATCAATTTTGGCTTGCTGACTATCCAGTTTAGCGTTTTGGTTATCATATTCCCTTGTAGAGATCTGTTGTGTCGCCAATTGTTGATCAAGTTTATTTCGAGCAACATCTATATTAGCTTGTTCTTCTCGAAGTTTATCTAACCCTTTACCTTTTTCGGATGTGAGTCCTGCTTGTGAAAGGATTAAGGCTTCGTAATCTGCAGTCAATTCATCATACAAAGAAAGTTCTTGTTCAACTTTTCCAAGTTTTTCTTCCTGTTTTCCAATTTGCGAATCGTAGTATTGGATTTGCTCTTGATTTGCTACATTGTTATCCTGCAATTGATCTCTTTCAGCCTGAAGTCCATTTAACTTATTTGCCAGCGCTTCTTGATCTGTCTGACTCATATTCTTACCAGCTTGATCAATTTCTTTTTTAACACCTAATATTTCTTTATCGATTTGCTGAATACGTTCGTTTCCAGCAGCTTCTTCATCCACAAACACTTTTCTATTTGCAGATAAACTATTGATTTCGCTTTGAATAGCCGATTGTTCTTTTAAAGAGTTTTCAACATTTTTACTCTCTTCATAAAGAGCATTGTAAGTATCAGCAGATAACCTTTCACGTTCAGCAGCACTTAATTCCTTTACTTGACTTAGTACCGCAGCGTAGGCATCACCTTGTTCACTGATTGCAAGAGCAGTTGCAGGTGCGTTTTCCACAATTACTTCATTCAAACTCAAGAATTCTTCCATTTCAGCATTAGTCAGACCGCTTTTTTCAAGAAGCAATGCTTGTTCATCCGTTAATGCTTTGATCGCATCTTCAGTTTTAGCTTCCTTCAGTTCTGCCATAACATCCATGTAGTTAAGAATTTCACCTGTAGTCAGCTCATTCTTTTCCCGGAGCTCTTCAAATTTCGCAATATTATTATCAAGCTGATCAATTTCATCTTCTCTAGCTTGTAATGCTTCCACAGTTTTTTCAAGGTTCTGATCACTAGCTTTGTTTAACTCATAAATCCCCAATGCAAGAGCTCCGGTACCTGCCACAGCTAATCCAGCAGGGCCACCAAGACCTAATAGACCAATCTTTCCTACCAAGCCTTTACCGCCAGACTTTCCTAATAAATCACCTAAACTTGTACCGACTTTAATTAAACCACCGACACCGCCTGCAATATGACCAAAACCAACCGTTGCAGGTCCTAATGCTGCAGCTAAGCCCGCTAATTGAACGACATTCTCCTGCGCTTCAGGAGACATATCTTTAAATGCTTCAGTCATTTCATTTACTTTGTCTGCTGCTTTTGGAAGCCATTCCTCTGCTAGATCAACCAGTATTTCACCAGCCGGCTCTAAATCAGCTTGAAAATCGCGGAATGCTGCAGTAGCTCTTGTTCCGATGTTATCATTCGCTGCATCCCCGGCTTTCTTTGCTGCACCTTCTACTTCACCCAACAAGTCTATGGTTGGATCTAGCGCAAGAAGGGCACTGTCTTTTACGTCTTCCCATTTAGTACCGAAGATTTCCACACCTGCAGCATTTCGTTCTGTTGCATCTTCCATGCCAGAAAGCGCTGTGATTGTAGCAAAAAACGCACCGTTGGCTTTTTCACCACCTTCTGCTATATCTGACATCATTTTCTCGCCGTCAATACCGATTCGCTCATATCCTTTAGCGACACGTTCACCTGACTGCTCCGCTTCAATCGTGAACTCTTTCATAGCATCTGCTAATACGTCAGTATTTCTGGACCCAGATTGCAATCCTTGTATGAGCAAATTCATCGATTTTTCACTGGATAAACCAAGTGCCTCAAATTGAGGACTGTATTCACGGAATGTATCAAGTAAGTCATCACCACGAGGACCGGCAAGTTGTAAACCTCTTGTCAGAAGGTCCATTGCTTGAGTTCCGGAATCCCCAAAGTTATCCATGATTGTACCTGCTGCAGCAGTGGTTTCATTGATACCTACTTTGAATACCTTTTCCATATCGAATGCAGCTGCAGTAACTGCTTTAATATCTTTGTCAGACATATTACGCATGTTTTGTTCAACTGTCGCAACGTTTTCAGCCGCCTGCATTACAGAATCGCCGTATGCATCTTCCCACAGCTCTTTTGAAATATTCATTAATTGGGCAGCACGATCTTCTGTAACGCCTAACTGAGCTTGAATTTGTCCTTGTGCTGCGTCAAAGTCTGCTGCAGATTTAAGGGACGCTACACCAAGACCAACGATTGGAGCCGTGACACCAACTGTCAGTTTCTCACCGACATTCTTTGATTTTTCTGCAACGTTATCTAATTTATCAGCCGCTGCTCCGGCTTGCTTCGATAGCTTCTCCCACGCTGATTCAGTCTGTCCTGCAATTGACTGTTGACGTTTTAATGCTTCATTGACCTGACCAATCTCAGTTTCAGTACGGGTATATTCAGCAATCGCTTTATTAAGCTTCGTTGATAGGTTCTCAGTCGCTTTGGCATCTTTACCCTTTTCCTTCACAGACTTGTCATAAGCGTCACGTAATTGTTTCACGTAACCTTCCTGCTGTTTCAAGGTACGCCCCAGAGTCTCCTGACGTGTCTTTAAACCTTCAATAGACTGACCCCAATCTTTACCCTTTTGACGTAAGATGGTAAGCTCTCCACCCATTGTTTTAAGGTTACGTTCAGCTGATGCAATTGTTTTATTAAACTCTGCTCCGCCGTCCAGAGAAAGGGATACTTTCAACTTGCCGATTTCTTCTGACATGGTTTCACCTCACTCCTTTACATTAATAGGAATCCATAATCTTTTACTGGTGCCGACTGACCACCATCTGCTTTAGGTTTTGATAAAGTCATTACAAATAAATAACGCCAGAAGTCCATCTGATCAATTTCTTCCAAGGAATGACCTTTATCAATCAGATAATGATACATTTCTTTTATTCGATCAGGCGTTATTTTTTCTCCTTTTTTCCGTTTCCCTCTTCATCCTTTGGTTTTAGTTCAGCGTACGGATCTTTAGTAAGATCGTTTACAAATTGACCAATTACTTTAAAGATTTCATACGGTGCAACCCCATTTATAAATTCCTCTTCTGTAAATTGATGCTGAAATGTACGAACAATCAAACCCACATATTCTTTTACATTGTCAGTCGTGATCTTCTCAATTCTTTTCGATATCACTAAATAATCTAAATATGCTCCCATTGGAGGGTAAGGTAAGTGATATGTTTTTTCTTCAACCTTTACTTCTTTTTCACCGTTGTCATTATCAGTCGTTACAAGATTTTTCAATATAATTTCCACTAAAATTCCTCCTTATAGATAAATAGAAAAAAGAGAGCCCGTGAAGGACCCTCTTACACTTTGTTGATTAAGGCGTTGGTGTTTCTTCAGACACAGCGTCAAACCATGCATCGATCACAGCCTGATTCGAGTCATCCTGAACGATATGGATTTTTTCATGTCCATCAGAGTCACGTCCGATAAACGTAGCCGAGATAGTCGGTGTCTGGAATTCAGGTGATTCACCTTTTGTATTATTCGTCTGAGTCGGACGGCTGAATTTACCTTTATAGAGCCAGATGTACGCATCGTCTTCATCTTCACCTGTTAGACGACAGCCAAATGCTACATACGGTGCACGGTCATTACGACTCTGCACTAAGGCACCATCTGAGTTAATTTTCTGGCCAAGTAGTGCAGCTCGATCTTCAAGTGACAGTGCAGCAATACCAATTTCTACAGTTGTTGGTCCGTTAGAGCTTGCAGTTGCTGATGGGCCGTTATCAGAGTAAAGTGTAGCCATATTCGTGGTAGGTGTCTCATTAAAAGACATTGCCCCTTTCAGTGCTACTGGTGTGTCATAAACAGTTGGTCCACCCTTTGGGTCATCCGTCAAAATCGCATAGTGAAAATTATCTAATCCTGTATACATTAATGTTTCCTCCTTGTTTTTCAAATAATAAAAAGCCCTCAGTCTGAGAGCTTCATTGAGTAGTTATAAGTCAGGTGATAATAGTAATAGCCGGTGTCTGTCTCATATCCCGGAATGCCACCAGTAAATAAGAATTCCGCCTCTGCCATTAACTCTTTTACCTGAGAGACCAGTGCATTGTAATTACTTTTAGAATAAACGCTCACCTGTACATTAGAGAGCGTATTCTGTAATTTGTTATCCGTGTGAATGTTAGGCCTGTCCACAACCTCAAAGTAGATCACATAGGTCGTAGCCGATCCACTGTAAAAATGGAGCGCCGTCGGAACGGTAACCGGCGCAAGTGCATTCTGGATTACACCGGTGACACTCATAGCCCCATCCCTTTCTGCAGTTCTTCTTTTAAGATTCGGTTCAAAGCTTGTAGTTCCTGATAAAAAGTTGGTCTTAATATTGGACGAGCTGGCATCTTGCTTGTGCCCCATTCGTGGAAGAACATATAGAAAGCATCGTTTTGTTGGTTACTGAAACCAATGAAAATCTTACCGGCATGAACCTCACTAATGAGAACACTTTCTTCAGCTTTACCTGTCTTTCTATCAAGACCCAATTTATATACATTATCAGTGAGTTTCTTTTTTAAATGTTCCGCACTTTTGTTTAATGCAGAGCCTTCCACCTCACCAAATATCTGCATATCCTTTAGTTTTTGAGAGAGTCTGTCAACCCCCTCAAACTCTACCCTCATGACTGATCATTCAGGGCGGCAATCGCTTTATCCTTACCTCTAACCTTTTCGCCATTAGGTAATTCATAATGACCGCCTCCCAAGTGTTTTAGTTCAGCTTCAGTTTCTTCTTCTGCAGCAACTAAAAAACCCTTATCGATTAATTCATCAATTCGGGCTTGTGAGGTATTTGTATAAAGTTGATCCTTACCATAATACTGTTTATCAGTGTCTTTAAATAATCGTTTTACTTTGTATGATTGAGCCATTTCCTGTCACCTCTCCGTTATCGTTTTTCGTTGCCAATGATCGTCAGGGTTCTGTTCTCTTCCTCATCATTTAGAATTGATTCAATATCAAATTCTCGATTGTCATAAAGGATTCTCATATCTTCATCCAAACCCTCAGTGTAATGAATGATAAACCGCATCTGATTTTCATTTTGTGTGGATGAGGCAGAAAAGTATTCAGTACCCTTCAAAGTTTTAATCATCGCCCAGGCTGCCTTTACATCCTGCCAACCTTCCACAGGGAAACCATCCGGATCCTTACCGCCTGATGAATACTTTTGGAACATAACCCTGTGCCTGAAATGGCCGGAGTGATTATTCGGATTATACTTAAATGGTTTCATCCGTTTCATCCTCCAGCACAATTTCATCAAGCGCCTTATCTAAACCTAATCCGTTTATCTCGCTTTGGAAGTTTTTATTAAAAAACTCCAATGCATCGTTATAAACGTATCTTGACCTTTCATAGACCAGCTCCTTAAAATCTTCATCAGTTGCAATATCATAAGGTCCGCAATCTTTAAGCAGCGCTTTTTCAGACGCAGAAAGAATGCGCTCCAGGTTATCATCTTCATAATCTCCCAGGTGCATCCTTTCTTTAAATTGAGTTACGATCTCCGGTGTGATGCTCATTTACATCACTCCTTATCCTTTTTCTCATCAACCCTTAACAGATAAGAGCCGTCAAGGTTTTTTGCTACCTCGTCGGCTCTTTTTATAGTCATTTCAATTTCATCATTCTTTTTATACTTCTCATCAGTGTGGATGTCCCTAAAGGTTTTCAACACTTTGAATTTAACCATCAATGATTACTCCTTTCTTAGCCTGCTGGTACTTCTGCCGGAGTAAAGTTGATATCAAGGTCATAAACAAGTGCAGCCTTGTTATCTTTCGGCTTACCATTCGCAAACTGCTTCATCGTATAAAGTGTTGCATCTTCAATAGCAAGAGTCTGATCAAATTTCTTAACTTTAACTCCGCCAGTCAGTTTCGCTTTGTATCGACCTTTAACAAAGAATAGCGCTTTACCTGCAGGGATTTCATCAGATTCAACCATTGTTAGATTGTATGGTAGTGACATTACCCACTGACCGTTATTAGTTTGAATTGTGTTACGGAATTTAACGGCAATTGCATCAGTAGAGTTAACTACCATCACAACTTTATTATCTACCTTTACAGAGTCGCCTTTAGCGTCCACAGAAAGAGCAGACACCACTCCAAACAGTTCCCCTGCAACAATTTCACCGTTTTCTGAAGGAGTGAAAGTTAACGTACCGCTCGAAGTTTTATCAGTTACTGCACCAGTTCCCGGATCCACATTTTTTAGGAGTCCGACAGGTTGTTTCGCAACAGAGCCGCCACCTTTCACAAGACCAAATTCCAGACCTACGCTGTAAGATTCAGTAAGAAGGGCGCGAACATAACGCTCAATCCACACTGGTCCAAGTTCAAGCATGTCATTCGGAATAACTGCAAATGCTGTCAGTTTCAGTGAGCCTACCTCTTCATCAGTAAACGCAGCTGCTACTTGACCTGCGATAGGTCCGAATAGATCTCCCCATGCATAAGTTTTTGTAGGATCCGCATCAATGTATCTTTTGACCGCTCCGAGGTTCTCCAAGCCAATTGCTTCAATTAAAGGATGTTCCTTAACAAGGTCCTCAAATACACGCTCCTGGGTAGTAACAGGAAGGATAGAATCATCATCAAAACCTCCTGAAATAACCACTTCATTGAAGAATTTATTTTCTTCTGAAGTCAAAACGTTTTTGCCGCGCTGCTGAAGGATTGAACGATCAAGCATTTCATTGTTAACCTGCTTTGTGATGGCTGCAGTTACTTCTGTTTGAAGTGCTTCAAAGTAGTTCTCATACGCTTCAGTTTGTTCTGTATCAGTTGCCTCAGCATTTGAAAGAACAGCAGTCAACTTTTCTTTAGCATTCTTATAAGCTTCTGATTTGTTAAATTTAATTGTCATTCTTGTTTCCTCCAATTTTGTGTAAACTAAAAGACCCTTACAACTCTGTTACGTTTAACAGGTGCAGGATCTTCCGTTTGAGTATTTTTTAATTGAGTGATTTCATTTTGCATTGCTGCAATTTGATTCTGTAACGAATTGATTAATGCATCATCAACATTTTCAATATCTTTTTCCGGCTCACTAGCTACTGCCGTAGCAAAACCAATATCCAGTGCTTCTTTCGCGCTGAACCATTTCTCCTCATCTACCATTGTGGTCATTTCTTCACGATCAACATTAGCTTTAGTCATATAGATATCGATAATTCCTGATTCCAATTTTTCCATGACATCAGCTTGCTTACGTAAATCTCTCTTGGTGCCCCATACAATAATACTGGCTTCATGGATCATAATCATGGCACCGTAACCCATAATCAATTCGTCAGCTGCCATTGCAATAATGGATGCTGCTGAGCAGGCCCATCCATCCACATGCACTGTGATTTTACCCGGATGCTTTTTAAGTCGATTATAAATAGCAACCCCATCAAAAGCGTCACCACCAGGAGAGTTTAGGTGAATAACTAAATCATTATTTCCCGCTTCTCTTAAAGCATAATCAACATCTGATGCTGAAGTAGAGTCTCCCCACCAGGAATCTCCGATAACGCCATAGATCGTTAGGGTAGATTCACTTTTTTCATCATCATGAGCGACAGCAAAGTTATGAGGGATGCTTTTAAGTTTAGTAGTATACTTCTCGTTTTTGAGTTTTAGAAATTTCATTTTTCATTCTCACCCCCTTCAAGTGAACCGATTTCAGTATAGTTTTTGGTGATGAAGTGCTTATCAAGATTTGGATTGTCTGATCTTTCTTTTCCGGCTTCTTCACGAATTTCATTACCAGTGAAGGCTCCGGATGATACAAGCTTGTCAACCTTATCCGCAATATCGAATAGCGTATTATAGGAAATCGGCCTGATATCCAACATATCACCATTCATATATTCAGCCTTCTCAAAAAATTTGTAATTAGCTTCATCTTTTATTTTTTTGAGAAAAGGATTGACGGCGAACATCATGTAATTCTTGGTTTGCTTCTCTACATCTGCAATGTCGCCGTACAGCAGACTGGTCGGGATATGCATTGAGAGTGCCACCTGATCCAAAAAACCTTTGGTGACTTTGTTAATTTCGTCCACAGATTGAATTCCATTACCGCCACCACTGAAGTGTTCTTTATATCCGAACCCCGGCATCTGAGGAATGATTGCAATATCTTTGTCGCTGACTGCCTTGTACATCTTGTTAATAAACTCTTGCAGTTTATTCAAAGACTGTTCGTTTTTGGCTGTATTCGCGTCCATATCGACTGTAGAACGAATTTGATTTTTACGTTTTTGAGATGTCAAAAGACGCCCGAACAATTCGCCATAATCATTGAATAAACTGTCGATCAAAGGCGACAATTTTTCATTGCTGTAACGCAAATGTAGTACTTCATTTTGTAAGAACGTTCGAGTGAATTCCCAGTCTTTAACGACGACTTTTGAAAAAACATCTTCTTTGACCGCATATTCTTTATGTTCAAAGTCATCTGCTATCAATAGATCTTCATCGTCCGCTTGGATAATTAAGCACTCATTGTCATAAACGAGCTTGTAAACAACTTGCTGCCAAAACGTGCTGGCGGTCATGTTTTTATTCGGTCGCACATTTAACCTGTAATACAAATCGTTTTTTTTATAGCTGCCTTTTTCTTTTACGCGGAAATCAGATTGACTGATGGTCCTGGCCAGAAACGAAGCACATGTGTCGATGGCTAATTTTTTCATGTAAATTCGTTTCGCGTCATTTTGAAGTAGTTCCAAATCAAATGAAAAAGCCACTGCGCTATTCTTTCTCAATATAGAATCTATAAGCCCCAATATCTCACCCCCTTTAGAAATTAATATCAGCCAGCATGAATGACTCGCCTGTGACTATTTCATCCGCCCGGTACATGCCATGAACGAAAGCTTGGAAACCGTCAGTCTTACGTCTGATAGGTTCTTTCTTCTGATACTCTTTATTGCCGTCTTTCTTAGTAACTACAAGGACATTTTGTGTGTACCAGCGCATCAGTGGGTTATCACCAAAGATAATTTGTTTATTTGCAAATGCCATCTCAATCCGCGGCGCCAGCAAACTGTGAATCGCTCTCGGATTTCGAATGATCTCAACTTCAAACCCTTCAGCTTCAAACAAAGGTTTTAATATTTCCATTCTGAAATTATCCGCAATAATTTTTTTGATGATGTAAAACTGTCTCATTTCTACGAACCACTGAACTATTAAGTTTGGATCCAGTGACGGGCCGTCCACAATCGTGATGAGACCCTCCTGCTCCCATTCTTTAATCGGTGCAAACTTACGCTTGCCGGCTAATTCAGCATCATGTTTTTTAGAATAACTGTAATACTTATCAACGAAATCTTTTCGAGCATATGAATGAGTTTTAAAAATGTAATCATCACTTTGACGAAATAAAAGACCACACGCAGCAAAGTCTCTAATGCTCGCATAGTCTAAACAGCCAATGCACTCTTCATTTAATAGATCAGGTACCTCTCGATTTGTGGATGATATCTCTTCCCAAGTTGCGACTGATCTCTCTAAATCGGTCATAGGCAAGTTCATTCGCTTTGTCATGAACTCTTCCCGATTCGTTGGATCATCCTCTAAATCTTCATACTCTTCATAGATCGTATCGAACAATCCTTGAGCATAAGTTCCCCTGGGTTCACATAACATCGGATTCGACTTTTCCCAATTAGCATCATCATCGATTTCATTTTCGTCATCCAATTTACAGATGAAGGGGAACAGAGCGTTTGGCCGGGCGCCACCAGATAAAACTTTCATAGCCTTTTCTTTCATTTTGTCCAGGAAGCCGTCACGCACATATCCGTCTGTTCCAATATAAAACTCTCTCGGATTCTGCTTTTTACCTAAACCGGATATATGAACCCGCACGTCTTTATTGCCTTCATAACGGTGAACCTCGTCAAAGACAACAGCACCATCACGCAGACCATCTTTCGTTTCGCCGTTTGAAGTACGGAACTTTAAAATAGATTCCGTTTTCTTATTCGTGATCTTTTCTTTTGTTCTGGACCACATACCTTTTAAAGTGCTGCTTCGACCAATAACGCTGTAAGTCTCTTCGAATGAAGTTTTTGCCTGTTCTTCGGAGTTGGCGACAATTGAAATATTGTACTCCTGGATCCCATGTAATGGACTGGTTAAGAAATGTGTAATGCCTGAAATGATTCCGTTCTTACCAGCGCCCCGGCCCATCATCCATAAAAACTTACGATAGAAGACTCGATCATTTTTTTTGAAAAACAAAAAGATGAAAGCAATTAAAAATCGCTGAAAAGGCTCAGTGGGAAAATACCACTTTTCAATGAACCTCACGCAGTTTTCAATCATTTCATCATCGAAATACAAATCATCACGACTGAGCACATAACGCTGTAAATACTCAATCAGATCAATTCGTTCTTTATTCAATTTTATTTTACCGGCTTCATAGAGTTGAATATATTCTTCTACATACTTATTTGTAATCATATTAAATCATCTTCCGTTGGTTCTTCCTCCACAGGTGAGGGCGTAGAAGAAGGGGCATCTCCTTCACTGATAAAATTGAATGTTTTTTCTAAAGCTATTAACTGTGCGTTGATTTTCATTTTTTCGGTCATAGCAGGATGTGACTTAATAAACCGCTGCGTACCATTTTCAATAACAATAGTCGATCCATCTTTTTTTATAGCCCTATCACATGCAATATCTAACTTTATTAATTGAATGTATCGTTTAATTTTCTTCACTTCAATTAAGTCATCTTGATCAATACGACTCATTAATTGAAGTTCTAATTTTCTAATTGTCAACTTACCCCTCCCCCCTCTCGCGTGGAGCAATATTTCCTCAATGAATGTCGACAGTACACCCCTCCACCGGTCCTATAGAAAATTTAAAATGACCCAAGTTTTTGGGCGGGGGTGTAATTAATTTTCATCCAAGAAACTTTGTAGTTGCAGTTTTTCAGAACGGATTTTATTTAACTCTTTCTTAGCTCCAGCTTTCTCTTCGTACAATCTCTGGAGTTCCGAGATTGTCATCTCTTCAGCTCGTTCAACTTGTTTTAATCTTTTTTCAACTGCCTCTTTTACATAGTACATAACACTACCACCTCTCATCATGCTTCCATTTGTTTTGTGATGCCTGATAACGATTATGGATTTTATTGTGATGATGTAAGCACACCGTCTGAAGGTTATCGAGCTCCAGCGCTAATTCAGGATGAGTTTCGATTTCTTTAATGTGATGGACATTGAGTTCAATACTCTTTCGCTCACCATCTGATTTAACTGAATCAACGTGTACTAATCCTTCAGCTTTGCACAACTGGCATTCATAGTTATCACGCTTCAATGCTTGAATACGTAATCCATTGGCGCCTGACCATGCTGATCCTTTATAGAACCTGCGCTTCTGATCTTTAGTTTGGTATTGATTCATAACTTTCACCTCACAGTCATTAACGCTGACCAGTCGAGATATAGGATCACTTCCTTACTTAGATTTACACCGAGAACAGTTCTTTATTGAAGTCATCACGTTCTAGCAATTCATCTAATGAAGTATCGTTTAAGTATTTCACTGAGTAATACATTCGCTGATCTGGATAGTCTTTGTAGTAATCAAATAACTTTCCATTTGGTTCGAGCTGCACAGGTTTATCAAGCTTATGAATGTTTAGTAACTTAATCTTTTGATTTAGATTCATATTACTCACTCCTGTTAAATTAAGACATAATAAAAGAGCACTCACGAATGAGCGCCCTTTTCTCAGATTTCTATGTTCTCACTATAATTGATTTTTTCAATGAATTTAATGGGCAGAATATAGAGTGAGTTTATACTAAAGTCACTCTATACTTTATCAGCAAATGTTATCATTCTCTTAATTTGAGCATGCTTAGCGTAAATATACTGTGAACTGTATCCTAAATCTTCAGCTACACGCTCGAGTGTTTTACCTTCAACGTACTTTCCGTAAAGGATTTGATGTTCAATTCCTCTGAATCTTTTAATTAAAGATTTCACATCATGAAGATCATTCATCTTACAAGCAAGTTCATGTTCAATGCGTTCAATATGTTCTTCAAGTTTTGCAGCACTGCTTTCGGGATGAATCTTTAGTTTAGCTAAATCACCTTCAATCCATCTTCCTAATTCACGATTAGCTCTATATAAATTGTTTTCAAGATAAATAATTTCATCTTCTAACTTATGATAGTCTTGCAACCATTCAAACAATCTACTTCACCTGCCCTTTTCGTAAAATGCGCTACCTTCTGTTACCGCCTTGAACCTTTGATACGTATAGGTTTATGACCTATTTATGAGTATCGGGTAACGCATTTACCCCCTATTTTTCTTTCATAAGACTAGTTTTTTATAAAAATAAATATAAATATTATAAAAGAAAGTGATTTTATCTGTTACCTGTTACTTAACCTCTCAAAATATTGATATTAATGGATTTCTGAAGGTAACAGGTAAGGTAACAGGTAACGCATTTGACGTTTTTTTCATTAAAAAAACTTATAAAAGTCACGATTTTATTTAATTTCGTGACCAAATACGGTCACGGTCATTTTTCAAGCCTTGATATGACTCACTTCCCTATCCACCCTTGACCGGAATTTGGTCACGCAGACAAAAAATTAAGACTCTGAGACGAATAATCTTTTATTCTTACCATCGATTTTCTGTTGTTTAGTACTAAAACCAAAGAGCTGCTTGACCTGCTTACTAAAGCTAATATTACTTACCGCCTGGTAACCATTCTCTGAGCAATACAATTTATACTGCATATAGACATCACCAACCACATTGCGCTCTAGATCAATATCCTCATTATTTACAAAACTAATGATCGGATTGTTTTCTTCCTGATAACGTGACATTTCATCATCGATGATTTTCGATTTCGTAAATTGTTTTTTCTGCAGTAATCTTTTCAACGCTTTCAGTGCCATATTCAAAACATACTGCATTGATTCATTCGAAAGCAGCTTATCCGTAATGAATGGATCAAAGTCGTCATCGTTTACACTGAACTTGGCTCGAAACGGAACGATCTGCAGCCGGCGACCTAAACCATCTGAATAGTCATTTATTCTTGGCATTTCATTTGCACTGAAAATGAGTTTTGCATAATTCGTAAAATCAAAAGGATCCTTACCCTTACGTTCTACGTTCAATGTCTCACCAGTTGAAAGCTTTTTGAAAACTGATGATTCCTTAATGTAACCTTTCGAAATATCATCACCAATATTGACGAGCTTGCCAAACAATTCAGCTGTTTTAAACCGCTGATCTAATTCTTTCAGGTCCAATGATGCCGCATTGTCTGTACCTGCGAGTCTTCGGATAATTTTTAAATAAGATGATTTACCGTTTGATCCGTCGCCAGTCAAAATGAAAGTAGCCGCAAACTCATTTCTTCTGAATAAGATGTAACCCAGAATCTCTTCCAGTATGGCCCGTACCTTTTTATCGTTGACCGCCAACTTATTAAATGTTTTGTCAGTCACTTCATAATACGCGTCTGCTATGTACGCGATTGGTATTTTATTTCGTGTAATGATCTCCGGTGAAAATCCCTGAAGCTCCCAGGTATCTAAATTCAGAATGCCATTTTTAACAGGAACATATTTCACGGGTGCAAATTGTTTATCATCAGCTTTCAGCTGAAGGTATGCCAGTGTCTCCTGTCGTTGCATTCGCTTCAGTGAAGGAATGTGTTTAATCATTGCACCCTCAATATCAGACTGGTCATCCGAGTACACTCCATCTTTATAGATGTGCAGCAGGTTAGCAATTTTGCAGATGTGATGTTCATTAATTAAAAAATTGCCGAACTTTTCATGCTGAAAGGATCCTTTAATGAAGAATGATTCTTTCATAAATGCATCATCACGCAAGATGATATTCAGTTCTGACTGCTCAACTGGATCTTCTAAAATGTAATGATTGATTATTGAGATGGTATCTTTGATATCATTCTTGGCCATTCCCTGGGACTGCATTTTTAAAATGTAGGTGAATAGTTTATCGTTCCGTCCATCTCCATCTGATAGCTTTGTTAAATTTGGATTCTTTTTGTTGTAAGGATATAGCCACGCTGGCAAAGGTTCATGATCTTTCACTTTTCGAATCCATTTTCTAGATTCTCCATCAATCTTTAATGGATCTGCAGTGTTTTTAATTCCAAGCTTATAATCACAATGGATGCCTATATTGGAAAACCATTTTATTTTATTGGCTGTCAGGTCATACCCCTTAAAATAAAAATGCATACCATTCGTTGTCTCCAAGACCGAGCATTGAATGTCTTTATCCTCAACGATGTCCAAGAGAATTTCTGCTTCATTCATTTCATCAACATCGACCATAATGTAATCGTCCTCGAGGATCCCTACAAATGATGATTCTTTCCTAGCAGTATGATAGGCAAATAGCTTTGCCCCATTTTTAAATGAAGTAGCTGCATGCTTTCCATTTCCTTTTAAATATCCTTTATAAATGATAATCACCTACTTTCATGGTAAAATATTCTTAAAAATGATTGGAGTCTACAATTTGGAAAACACTAATAAACAAAATAAAGTAGATAAATTAATCAAATTTACACCCCTTTACAAGACAATTAATATAGATAGCGATAATTATCAGTTCATATTTTCTTTTCTCAATGAGAATTTCTCTAACCAATTTGATAGCTATTGCATACATTGTAAAAATGAAAGTACTTTTAAGAAAGTCACGGATGAATCTTATACTTACAATCTTCAATTAAAAAAAATTACTGCTCAAGATTTGTCAATTTTTTATGGTTTTCATCTAATAGAATATAAATGTTCACGTAATGAAACTCATAGCTATTCTTTTTCCTACAGATTTCAAGATCTTGAATTGACTAAAATTGGGCAGTTTCCTTCAATTGCAGATATTGCAACCCAAACCATTCAAAAATATAGAAAAGTTCTCAAAAAAGACTATAATGATTTTTCAAGAGCTATTGGTTTATATTCTCATGGTGTAGGAGCAGGGTCGTTCGTCTATCTTAGAAGAATATTTGAAAATTTAATTGAAGAAACCAAAGAGAAATTTTCTTCAACACAATCCGATTGGAATGATGACAAATATCAAAAATCAAGAATGGATGAAAAAATTGATATACTTAAATCAGATCTACCCGAATTTCTCGTAAAAAATAGAATCCTTTACGGAATACTGAGTAAAGGTATTCATGAATTGTCAGAGGAGAAATGTATTGAGCTTTTCCCTCATGTAAAACTAGCAATTGAGCTAATACTTGATGAAAAACTTGCTAATATAGAGAGAGAAAGCAAGATTAAGAATCTAAGTGAAATCATGTCCTCTACTGCAACTGAATTATAGAACTAACTCTGTCCAATAAACGCATTGATCCGGTCAATGGCCAGATCTAGGTACCACCAGTAATCTAACTTGCCTGGTATCGATGCATTCTTAATATCATCATTAATAATGAAACATCGTTCAGGTGTGTAAGATATTTTTGATGAAGCTCCATCCTTAACTTTTGTTAGCTCTTTATCATTTTTATCTACACTTGCAAATAACCGAAATACTTTTTCATTCATGCGCCGGGTCCCATACCTGGCGTATTCATATTTATTGCTGACCTTCACGATTTTTTGAAACTTGATTAACTCTGTGCAATTGAAAACTGTTTCTTCCGGATCCATACCATGAACAAAATAATTCACGATGGCTTCATTCACTATCGGTAAATCATTATCAAGTGGATTTAATTTCTTTACGTAAGAGCCCTTTGATTTGTAGTTACCTTCAACATCTACAAGGATATAATTATTTACATCCTTTTGGATCACCTTCGTAAATTCTTCAAACTCAAGCTCCATTCTCGTGCGCTGCTCCCACTCATAACAGATATCATCGATCAATTCATAGTCATCATAATTTCTCATTTTGACCAGGACTCCATCTGTATTAGATTGAATAACGTCACAATGCGGTTCCAGTTTTTCAATTAAGTCAAGCAGCAGAGTCATCCCTGCAATACATACATTGTTGGCCATAAGAGGATCATAAAGCCCATTATATTTATCTTTCATTGCACCGTATGTTCCATTAATTACGATCTTCAAAGGTGCCTGTCGTTTATCTTTGGCTGCCTTATATTTAAGCCTGGTATCTCGAATTTCTCTGAATTTCTCAGGGTTTTTTATATTACGACTGAGGTAGTCATACTCAATCATAAGTGCAGGATAATAACTAGCTACATCGATATTTAGATAATCGCCAGTCCCATAATAATGATGACGTGCACCATGTAGTCCACCCCAAGCAAATATATGAGGAACACCTGCTACCTTTAAATCGAGAACCTTATTGTAGTCTTTGTTCTCCTGGTAGAACTCTAATACTTCAGTATATTTATCGATCTGCAATGTGTTTGGAAAGCTAAAGTTAAACTCATCATTGCGTGGAATTAATGGCTGCTTTGCTTCCAAAATGACTGAAGACAGTTGCGCCTTAGTCTTGGATATATTTTTGATAGGAAGATCGAACATCTTCAAAAGCTCAAGTTGTGATTCAAACTCATTTATTGTTTCAGTGAAAATGTGCATGGTTTCATGCACATCATGTCGACAATATTTAATGACTTCATCGATCTCTTTTTCATCAAGCTCCCGATCTATCGTAAAGCTTACAGAGGTTTCCTGAATGTCATGACCCTGAAACCCTTCCAGCTGCTTCAATGATCGTAGCTTACTAACCATCACATCATAGTTTAAGAGTTTGATTTTCCAGAAGTCTTTGTAAAACTTCCACCCAGGTTCATTCTTCACAATGATCCAATGATTAATTTCCTGTGGAGCAAATCCACAAATGATTGCCTTTAAAATGTACTGGTCATAATGCCGGCTATTATATCCGATCCATATATCTGATTTATGCTGGTTATAATGCTGAATTAAAGCTTTTTCATTGTTCACAAAAACTTTTTCTTCTTTAGTTTCAGTATCGATGATCACCACTAACCAGTCATATTTGAAGACTTCAAAGTCGTAAAAGAGCATTTACTTCACTCCAAACCATTATTTCCTGTTTTCAGCTCTGCTTCCATTTGCTAGAATTCTAATTGTGATATATTTAAACTAGGAGTTGTACAATGAAAAATAATAGATTATTTTGGAGCTTGTTTTATAAACAAATTCGCCGTTCACTTTCATATAACCCATTTTTTTACCCATTATTTGATACTTATGATTTGATTGAAGACTTAAAAAGATCTAGAACATCGATAGATATTAAAATTGAACAAGTCAATGCATCTTTAAAAGAAACATCCACTGTCATTAAAGAACTTGAAGAAGAACTTAGCCTCAGAACCGAGAAACTAAAAAAGTTACAAATTGATTATGAAAAATATTCAAAATTAGCTGCAGTAGAAGAAGACAAAGCTGCTGCAGTAATTGAGCAAGTTAAAAGCACATTAGTATTGGGCAAATCAAAAGATAGATGGTTTAGTTTTGGTCTAAACATTGTGGCAGGATTAATATTATTCGTGTTGGGTTTATTTCTAAGCCCCTTAATTACAAACTACTTTGGAATAGGCGGCTAATAGAACCTATATTAAAGGGAGCCCGAGAGCTCCCTCCTATTTAATTATTCAACTTCAAAGACTTCAACGATTTCAAATGTATCAAAGCCGTCTTTGTTCGTGCCTTTTTCCAGAAGATACTCAAACTTCCCATCAATGTCTTCATGGATATCAAGGACCAAGTCAGCATAATCTCCGAAGCTTGAAAACTTCACATCATCCTTTTCACAATCCCATAGCGATCGTAGCATTTGATTATTCTGATGTACCTGCAGGCCGAAGGCACGGTCATTCTGAGGCTGCATGACTTTGTTATAGAAGATTCTCTGTCCTTCCAGATCACCGTCAATGATCTTGAACCAAATGGATAACATTGGATCGCCTTTTTTCGATTCAGTCATTTCCATCTTTTCAACTTCAACTTCATACTGCCCATCTGGCACCGGCTCAAAATCTCCACCACCATTTTCCTCAACATCTTTTACATCTTCTTGTAATGCGTCCAGGTCAACCTGCTTATCGAACTTATCCCAATTGAATCCCATTATTCATCATCCTCCTGATCATCGTTTAATTTCACTGTGCCATCACTTTCGACGTTATACTCCACACCTTCATGTAAGTCCTTAACCGGTTCTTCACTCTTTGATGGAGCATTTTCCATGATCTCGCGTGGCGTATCATAACTAAATGCCAGATCGATTAAGAAGTACGTTCCATATTTATTATGCTTCTCACTAATCTTCCATGAAGTCAGATAAATATCCGACTTTGCATCTTCAACCACTTTCTCTGCTTCTTCACGTGTATCTGCATAATGCTGCTCTTTTGCATTCAATTCTTTAACGGCCATTTTCAATTCCTCCAATTAATTTAGTTTTTAGAACGGTAACATGTCGTCAGATATTTCGATGGGTTGACCATCATTAGCGAATGGATCATAATCCTTTCTGTTAGACTTGCTACCGACGGCTCCGTCGAGTACGTTTTGGTTTCTCTTCTTCAGCTGCAGATGTTTCTTCACTATCAGATTCACCTGGAGGTGTATCATCTTCAACCGGCTTTCGGGATCTGCGCTGACGTTTGGGCTTTTCCTCTTCCTGTGCAGGAGCATCTTCAGTCTTTCGAGATCTACGTTCACGCTTAGGTTTTTCTTCTGTAGCTTCTGCTTCTTGCTGAACTTCTTCAGCTGCTTCAGTGACTTTTTCATTTTCATCCTCAGCTGGCTCTTTTTCTTTTTTACTCCGGCCAGAACGCTTTTTCTTTTCTTCTTTCTTCGGTGACTTCCCTTCTTGGGCAGCTGTAAGTTCTTCGATAAATGCATCGAGTTCCAGAGGAATAGTTTCAACTTGGAAGTCAAATCGACCACCACCGAACACGTTTTGTTTCTTGGCCAACTGAAGGTGTCTTTCGTCTTGTGAATCAACAAATGCTCTTAAAGTTAAATCAACAGTTCCGGTAAGAAAGTTTGCAACCTTATCGTTGATGTTCGGCTTAAACGTTGTACGCTTGGCACCACCCTTTAATGTGATCTCTTCAGCCTTCTCCTTGCTTATATAGATCACCTGATATCCTAAAGCTTTCAGACGCTTCATGGCATTGTTAAATTCAGTCGTTACTTTGGACCATCCTTTTCCGTATGATCCGTCTGATTCGTGCTCCCAGCCATTTTTATCAAAAACATACACTCTGCAGTGTTCATAAATATCTTCAACTAAATCCAGGGCAACTGCTTCAAAGTCACTATCGTCTGTTTCAAGATCACTGATCGTATCCAGGAAGATATCCCATGCTAACTTACGATTGGTTACGCGGCCCGATTTGCTGACCACATCTTTGATTGAAACCACAGGCGCAGTCGTATTGTCTGTGTTTCCATCCGTGTTTAGAAACAATACATTTTCCACGTTGTCGACGAATGTTGATTTACCTACATATGAATCTGCATAAATCCAAAAGTCCGGTTTCGTATCAATCGTTCTCTCACGACGTTCATTTTTCGGCAATGCCATAATAATCTCTCCCTTTTCATTTTCGATTGCTTCCAGGTAATTCGGTCTGAAGCGTGGAATGCAGCTGAAGCAATTTCCACTCTTATTCCGTTTCGTAAATGTTGATGTATTTTCAATATCCGTGATTGAGTTCATGAAATAGATGCTTTCCATATCATCAAACTCAATGGATACAAGTTGTATTTTTGAATCTTCGACTGTCTTCATTAACCTCTTCCGGAAGTGAAACAAATCTTCCGTATCCTTTTGCTTTAAGCTCGTCTTTGGAGCAAAGATGTAAGCAAGCTTTCTTACATGAAACCCGTCTCTTTCGAGAAAATCCTTATAGATGTGCAGCTGAGCTGACTTCATATAGTTTTTAATGTTGTTAGAGTATTTAAAGTCGATAACCATGCAAGTGCCATCTGGAGCTTTTGCAATTAGATCAACAAACCCCACATATTCTTCATGATCGATCTTATACTCATGAATAAATTCGAAGTCTGGAAACTGCTCGTACAAGTAATCTTTCACTTTAGGAATTAGAATTTCTAATTTCATCGCCTCTTCCACGATCGCATTCGTCAGGACCGGAAAAGAGTTGAAGTAATCCTGAATAGCTGTTTCAACATCCTGTTCAATCCCTGAGTGAAGAGCATTTCCGATGATCAAAGGATTGTCTGCATCGAATTTGGGCAGCTCGGTTAATCGATCGACGTACCGGAGTCCAAAGTGATATGGACAATCGTTGAAGAGTAATACCCGACTATAGCTGTATTGAGTCATGTAAACCACCTCACCTTCCAGGACTCAAAACCTTTTGGTCTGAGTACATAAGCCTCACCACCAGAATCTCTTATTTTACGAATGTTATAGAGCTGCAGCTTACTGGCAGTACCCACATCCGTTTTTAATTCAATCCCATGAAATACTCCATCGATGCATGCCAAGATATCCGGAATACCCTCTTTGGTGTATTGACTGCCGGCCCAATATTTCACATGCCAGATGTCATGATCTTTTAAATATTTGATGACCTTTTTTTGAAAGACTGACTCTTTCATTTACTTCACCGTGAATTTCACATAGGCTTTTTTATCCGTTACTTTTGGATAATCCTCAAGTAGCTCACCATATAACTTCGGTTCCTTCTCCTGCAGTTTTTTGATGTCTATACTTTTAGAAGAACTGCCCTTTACCCATGTGACCTTTAAAAAGTCATTATCAATTGATTTAATGTCGTGCTGTGCCATTGCATCTTCAAGTTCAGCTTTGGCATCTTTCACTTTTATAGTTAATTCCTTTTGCTGCTTCTCCATAATTGCCAGGTGCACCATAGCCTGCAGGTATTTATTTTCAAACTGTGTCACTTCATTACTCATATTGAACCCTCATTTCCGGTCAGAATGTTATAGCAGCCAGTTACTAAATTGATTTGATAAATGACATCATCAAAGGCATCATGTTTCACTAAAGCATCATTATTGAATCTTTCTTTTAAATCTTTTTCAGAGATTCCAAGTTTATGTGATGCCAGGTCAACAATCGTTCGAACATCACGATCATTCCGATAAAAAATCGGGTATTTTAAATCCAGCTGCTCAAATTGATGTTGGATCATTTTGTTATCAAATAGGATCCCGTTGCCCCATAAATACAAGTCGTAACCTTGAAACTCCAATTCACAAAGCCAGTCGTGAAACTCCCTTAAAATATCCTCACTGGAATGAGCACCGAAGCTTAATAGCTTGTGAAGCAGCTCTTTATCTGTTTCAAGCCACCATTTGATTGTTCCACCCGTAACTTTCAACGGCTGCTCATTTTTTTCTATATCTGCAATCAAATTAAATTGATCGGTTTGACTACCAGTACTGATATTAAATGCGATTGCTGAAAGCTGAATAATCGTTGAATCACTGTTGGTGCCCAAAGTTTCAATGTCCGTCATAATGTCTAATCTCATTCAATTTCCTCCTCTTTTAATATCCCACCGTGGTTGCTTTGCTTTTCCTCTGCGTCCAGCTTCACTCGGGTCAACTTTAGGCGTGTTTATTGCAGTTTCAATATCCATTCCTTTTTTCGTGCGCTGATATAACATCGCTTTAGTAACGCCGTTATCAGCTGCACGTTGAACTTGTCGGACTGTAAATTTAGCCACGTTATTCTTCCTCCTTCTCAAATAGAGCATCTGTGTAATCTTTTCGTTCCTTCAACACTTCGAGCATTCGCCATTCTATGGATCCGTCCGTGAGTAAGTAATAATAGAAACAAGGACGATCCTGACCAATCCGGTGAATCCGTTTTTTACTCTGTTCAAAAAGCTCACTTTTGTCTGTCAGTGTGAAGTAAACGACTTTATTTGCTTTCTGCAAATTCAATCCCATAGCCCCTGCTTGGTATTGAATCAATGTAATGCTGTTTGGCTGAGTCTCATATGCAGAAAGATCTTTGAGATCACCATTGATTGTGCTAATTGGTCGATCAATCATTTCAACCAATGTAGCGTATTCCCTTTTGAAGTTATAAAAGATCACGACACGATCGTTTGTGCTGTCTATTAGGTCTTTAACATATTGAAGCTTATGTTGGTTATAGAACCCTGCCAGTTGCCTTAAAATAAGCTTCTTAGCTGCCGGCGTATCACCAATTAATTCTTCCTGCTCAATCTCAATAATGTGATGCTTTTTAAATTCTTTATATGCTTTTGTGCTTTGAATCTTAATGAGCTGATCATTGACTGCAGGTAAATCAAACACCTCTTCAGTCTTCATAAACACTGCTCCATATTCTCTGAGCTTCGCTTTTAAACGCTCCACATTTTTATATCCGGTAATGACCATCTTCTGATTCCGATCATCCCATTCCTGAATGACAAACTGTTTCAAGAACAGCTTCTTAGTAATCTTCCAACCTAATAGATGAAGCTGAGACCACAACTCTTCATATTTGCCACCAGTGGGCGTTCCTGAAAGTAAAATCACATTCGATGCATGAAGCTTTAAAATAAACTTGCTTCGATTGGACGACTCATTTTTGATCATCGATGACTCATCCATCATCATCGTGAAGTCTCTCAATTTTTGAAGCTCAGGCCGCCTCCATACTTTGTCGTAATTGATGATCAGGACACTCTCCGGAGGAATCTTTTCAATCGGTTGCTTATCAAAGATGATTACTTCATAGTCATAGTGCTGTTCAAAGTGTTCTTTCCAGTCCGGTATTTTGGACTTTTGACAGATAACTAAATTATATGGAGTGTTAAGCTCCCACATTTTTTCTGATCCAACATATGTCTTTCCAAGCCCCATATCTAAGTAATAGGCGACCCTGTTATTTTCATATGTTTGATCCAATGCACGGTCCTGATGTGGGAATAATTTCATTTACATCACCAAATTTCATGCTATACTTGCTGTGAAAAATAGTTTTTCTTGGACCACTTTGCCGAGTGGTCTTTTTATATGGCCTGATAACATGTAAGTTGCTGCTCTTCAATGAGATACTTTTTAACATTTGTTGCAAGTACCACATCTTTACCGAAGACAAAATATGAATCCCCTGAGTAGATCTCAATTCCGTAAAAGTCTTCTATTGGATGATTTTCTTCCGGCTTCACTCTTCTCACCTCCCTTCAAGTGATCCCAATCATACAGATGACTTATCCAGGTACTTCACAATTTCATTCAGCTTTTGAAGTTCCTCTTTACTACTGCAGGAATCAATTAAACTTTGAAGCTTTTGTTTAATTTCAGTTTGTTCTTCATGATCACGGTATGCTTTGATCACTAATCCTTTTTCGTCTGTGTAAAACTCCATTGGCTGACCAGTGTCCCATCCATTGATTCTTCTGATTTCTTTTGGAATGACAATACGTCCTAACTCGTCAATTTTTCTAACAACACCTAATGCTTTCATTTCACTTCATCCCCTTTAATTTATTCATGTGTGCAGCTGCTTTGATGGCCCATAACTTTTCTTCAAAGTTCATCTTGTTCCAAACACTTGACCTGATCTTCATCTTCTATCACCATCCTAAACTTTCTATGAGGTACGAATACGGCGTCTATTCTTGCTTCAGCATTTAACCTGACCCACTGACGATTGAATCCGTTATAAAATTCCACTGGCTGACCATCTTCGTAATACAGCTTAATCGCTTCTTCAGCAGTAATACGTTCGTGGTTCATGAATCAATACCATGTGCCATTCGGGCAATAGTGCCACCACTCGCCAGTGTCATAATGTACATTGAGACAATTTTCTTCTTCGTTTACTTCGACCTTCACAATGTGAGACAGATCGTAATTAACACGTTCTTTTAATCCCATTGAACTGTTGTGATTGGCATAAGTCATCTGCAATACAGAATATTGACGATCATCAAGATGTTCTGCTATTGGTATCTTTTTTGACATTTTCAAACTCTCCCTTCCGGTCCAATGTGAGATTTCATTCGATCAATCAGAGCCTTTTTATAATTGGTCAGCCTCATCATTCTTCTGAAATATTTTGGTGACTTGCGCCATGTCCGGCAATCTTCTACTTTGTTATGAAGCCACAATGCTTTCCTGCGTAAATTTAGTGTTCTTTCACGATAATTTTCCACACGATCACACTCCTGGAATCTTTCTAACTGTGCCAGTGTATCTGTGGACGAGTACCAGCATGTCATCCACTACTTTACTGACGAGCCAATTGTCACTATTGAGATTGCAAGCTTTGATCAACTTACGCTGTGCAACGGTTGGCTTTTTACCATGTTTCATTAATCCACCTCCAATTAATTTATTGAGCATTGGATAACGTTTAGATGTCATAGCGATATGTTCTGCTGCCATTGTCACTTTGTGGATGAAATCATCTGTCATGGGATCGCCTCTTATTCATATGGATATTGTTTGATCCGTTCCAACAGATACTCACTGACTTCTTTTGCAGGGAATACCCACTTCTTACCGACACGGTATTTTGGAAAGTCTTTTTCATATAAGAAGTGTTCTTTTAAAAAATTGACGCTCATACAAGTTTGTCGAAGCAGCTCATTCATATCCCAAAAAAGTGTTTGTCCTTCTAACTGGTCAAGCCGTTTACTTAATTCCTTTTTAAACTCAGATTCGATGTACTCTTGATTCAATTTCACTTCTACCAATTTATTCACCTCACCTACGATTTAATTGGTTGAATAGATAGGATCTTTTGAATGTGTTTAATATGTTCCTGAGCTTTTGGTCCGGTTTTACGGCCGTGAATTATATCCGATAGATAAGCATTTGAAATACCCAACATATCTGCTAATTGCTTCTGGCTCATTTTTCTTTTAAATAACTCTGATCGAACTTTCATTCCTAATTCTTCTGACATCATTGCACCTCAATTCATCGGTTTGACGTTGCTACCGTCGTGTATAAGCTATTAGTTATGACATACCGTCATTGGCTCGGTATCACAGCGCTTTTAAAATAAAAGCTAATTTATTAGCTAATTTCCCAAAAAGTATTGACCTATTTTAGACTTTAATATAGAATCAAGACATAGCTAAATAAGACTATAAAAAGCCTGATGAAACATACATTTAAACCGTTCCCCAACGTGTAATGTATTTTGTATAGGTCGTTATTTTTGTACTCATTTAGCTAATAGATTAGCTTATGAACATAGTTTATTAGACTTTAATGTAGATGTCAAACAATTTTCTACAAAAAAGTTTAAAATCGTTGTCATAAGCGACAAGGATGGTTGATATGACAGTATTTGATAGAGTAAAAAAATTAGCAGACGAACAGAAAATTTCAATCACTGAACTCGAAGAGCGTCTCGGTTTTGGCAAAAACTCACTCTATTCATGGAAAAAGAAAGTTCCTAATGCAGCAGGACTTCAGAAAATAGCAGATTACTTTAATGTGTCTACTGACTATTTGTTAGGTAGATCAGAAGTGAAAAGATTCGATGACGTTGATTTCGATGATGATGATTTATTTTTAATTCAAAGAGCTCGCAAAAAAATGTCAGATGAAGAAAAGAAAAGATTTATGCAGGTGATGAAATTGACATTCGTTAAAGCTTTTGAAGAGGACGATGACGATGAAGAGGATTTTTAAACCAAACTTTAAGAAAGCTGAGAATGCTGCTATCGAACTGCACTCGATAGCAAAAACTAAAGAATTACCCGTAAAAGTGCGCAAAATGGATAAGTTTTTCGATGATTTAACAATTAAGAAATATTCTTGGTATGCGAAAGAATGGGAAATGACTCTTGAAGAAGTCATTGAATACCTGGGGAGTGATGAAGGTTGCTGCTTTTATTTAAAGCAATTCGATAGCTATTTGATACTTTATAATGAAAATATTGATACAAATGAAAGAATCAGATGGACAATAGCTCATGAGTTGGGCCACTATATGTTAAAACATAATACTAAATCTAAACGAGCGATACTAGGTCGCGGAGGATTGTCAGATGAAGAATATGACATGTATGAGAAAGAAGCAAATTGTTTTGCAAGGAATCTTCTTGCACCGCCAGTTGCTGTTACAAATTTAAATGTTTTTTCAACAGATTCTCTTATTCATATATGTAAGATCAGCTTAGAAGCTGCTAATAATACATACAATTTTTATGACAATGGATTTAGAATGGGGAAAACATACAATACAACATCAAAAATTGGAAGACAATTTTCTGGATTCTTAAACAAAGTTAATAACAACAAACGTTGCGATAATTGTGAAATGAATTTTTCGATAAAGAATTCAAACTATTGCGTTGTGTGTGGAAGTGGAAACATTTCTCACAACTATTTAATTAAAGGAGAAGATGCAGACATGATATACCCAGGCTATGCTACAAACGGGAACCACAAACCTATCACATGCCCTCGTTGTGAAAATGAAGAAATTAATATTAATGGGAATTATTGCTCTACATGCGGATTTTATCTATTAAATACCTGCACAAACAACTTACATGATCAGTCATGTACTGATGATCCTATGCCAACAAATATTAGGTTTTGTCCTTATTGCGGTGCTCAATCAACCTATTACTACAACGGCTTACTTGTGAACTGGGAGCAAATAAAATTTCCAGAAAGAAATAAAGAAGATCCATTTGCTTCTAATAATACGCCAATTTATATTTCAGAAGATGAATTGCCATTTTAGAGATAAAGGAGGTAATTAGATGGCTAGCTTCAGACGGAGAGGTTGTACATGTACTGGAAAAAAACGTTGCACATGTGGTGCTAAATGGGAATACCGGTTACGTTATAAAGATCCCATTGAAAATAAATTCAGGGAAGCAACCGGTGGAGGTTTCACATCGAAAGCTGAGGCCATACTTGCAGCTGACAAAAGAAAAATTGAACTTGAAGAAGGATATGATCAGTCAGAGGATATGACACTTGAAGCCTACCTCCAGTACTGGCTGACTGAATATAAAAAAGACAGCGTGAGAAAGAATACGCTGATTACGCACCAGACAGGTATTAAAAAGAGAATCCTCCCCTACTTTAAAAATGTAATGCTGAGTAAAATCACACCGATGATGTATCAAAAGTTTTTAAATAGCTTACACGAGAATGAATACTCAAAACGTACGATTGAGATTACCCATTCCACCATGAACAATGCACTGGCCAAGGCTGAAATGATTGGAAAGATTAAAAAGAACCCATGCACGAATGCTGTGATTAAAGGTAAAACCAAAAAGCAGGAAATAGATTTCATTGATAGCGGAGATATATCGGAGTTTCTTACACAGGCTCATAAATACGGTTACATCTATTGGATCTTCTTTAAAACGCTAATTGAAACTGGCATGCGTAAAGGTGAAGCAGCTGCCCTCCAATGGACTGACATAGATCTAAAAGCTGGCACGATCAATATCAATAAAACCCTTGATTTCGATGCTAAGCCTGATGAAGAGTTATTCGGCGATCCAAAAACCTACAAGTCCAGTAGAGTGGTTACGATTCGGAAAAGTTTAATTAATGACCTTCACTTCCATATGAAATGGCAGAACCAAAATAAACTCGCCTTAAAAGAATTGTACCGTCATGATATTAACCTGGTGTTCTGCAGAAATGACGGAGACATTATGCCAAAGAGCAGCTTGTTCAATGCATTTGAAAGAATACTGAAGCGTTCAGAACTTCCTAAACTGCGCATACATTCCCTGCGTCACACACACGTTGTTTTACAAATGGAAGCCGGTGCGAGCATGAAATATATCCAGGAACGTTTAGGACATGACAGCGAGCAAATAACAAGTCAGGTGTACGCCCACATCAGTAAACGAATTGAAACAGAATCGATGGACCGTTTTGAAGCATACGCTAAAGACATCCTCGATTAATTTTTTACTGTATCATGTGGGCAAATTGTGGGCAACGTCATTATGTATCTTTTCAAATGCATTAATGCCCACAAAAAGAAAAACCCCAAAGCCTTGTGGCTCGAGGGTCAAAACTCTTAATACATTTCTAAATACTGTTCTCTCTCCCATGGGTGAACCTGTGTGCGGAACATATCCCACTCTATTTCTTTTGCCTCTACAAAGTGTTCGAAGATGTGTTCACCGAGGCCGTCAATAATAACCTGGTCATTCTTCAACTCTTCAAGTGCTGCAAAAAGTGTGCCAGGAAGATCTTTGATTCCTGCTGCTTCACGTTCCTGCTTATCCATTACATAAATGTTTCGGTCAATCGATTCTGGTGGAGTCATGTTGTTCTTAATACCATCCAGACCTGCTTTAAGCATTACTGCCATAGCAAGGTATGGGTTAGCAGATGGATCAACAGAACGAACTTCAACTCGCGTACTCATTCCACGTGATGCCGGAATACGTACCAGAGGACTGCGGTTTCTTGCAGACCATGCAATATAACAAGGCGCTTCATAGCCTGGTACAAGACGCTTATAAGAGTTTACAGTCGGATTTGTAACTGCTGTAAAGCCTGAAGCATGATTTAGAATGCCGGCCATAAACTGCTTCATTGTTTCACTTAGCTGTTTATCAGCATTTTCATCAAAGAATGAGTTTTTACCTTCTGTAAACAGTGACATGTTAAAGTGCATACCTGATCCGTTAACACCGAATAATGGTTTAGGCATGAATGTTGCATGAAGACCGTGCTTTCTCGCAATTGTTTTAACTACAAGCTTAAACGTTTGAATATCGTCACATGCAGATACTGCATCAGCATATTTAAAATCAATTTCATGCTGTCCCGGAGCAACTTCATGGTGAGACGCTTCAATTTCAAAGCCCATTTTTTCAAGCTCAATTACGATATCACGTCGGCAGTTTTCTCCAAGATCTGTAGGTGCAAGGTCAAAATAACCACCCTTATCATTCAGTTCAAGCGTAGGCTCTCCATTAACATCGAGTTTGAACAGGAAGAATTCCGGCTCAGGCCCTAAGTTGAAATCAGTAAATCCTAACTCTTCCATTTCAGTCAGTACACGCTTTAAGTTGTTTCGTGGATCTCCATCGAATGGAGTACCATCCGGATTGTAAATGTCACAGATCAAACGGGCGACCTTACCATCTCCTCCAGCTGTCCAAGGGAAAACAACCCAAGTGTCAAGATCCGGGAACAAATACATATCTGATTCTTCAATACGAACGAAACCTTCAATAGAAGAACCATCGAACATCATTTTGTTATCTAGTGCTTTTTCTAACTGGCTTACAGGAATTTCAACGTTCTTAATTGTACCAAGAATGTCTGTAAACTGAAGTCTGATGAAATTCACATTCTGTTTCTTAGCCATTTTCATAATATCTTCTCTTGAATACGTGCTCATTAATAACTCCTCCTGTTGTATGTAATTATTTAACGGAAAAACCTGGATAGGTCTCCCGCTCTTAAATTGGTTTTGCTGTACTTACCATTACCCATCATTTCCTGTTTTAACAGTTTTCTAAGGTCGTTTTCTGATAAGTCAGGCTTTTTAGCAGGTCGATCTGAATTGGCTTCTGTGCCATCCCCCAGGATCCGCTTAATTCCAGCCATATTCACACCTTGCTCGAGAAGGTCTTTAATCTCAAGTAATTTGTCAATATCATTTAATGAAAAGAGGCGGCGATTACCTTCCGTTCTGGCCGGAGCAATTAAACCGTGCTCTTCATAGTAGCGAATCTGACGGGCGGTTAAATCGGCCAGCTGCATGACTGTTCCTATAGGAAAAAGAGGCATGCTGCGTCTAATATCACTGCCCATCATATAACCCCTTTCTTGCCTGTCGACAATTTAACTATATATCATGTTAAATTTTCTGTCAACTACATGTTAGGTTTTATAACATGAATTTGTCTTGACTATTATTTTCTTCCCTTTTTACAACGATTTATGCATATTTTCTAAAATTAAATTATTTTTATTCAATTTAATACATTGGCTATGTTAAAGTCAGCTAAAGTTTTCCGCATCGGTATGCCTGTGGTGAGACCCCTCAGATTCCTTCTGCCGAAATCACCCATTTCCGATTCCAGTGATGATGCTCTAACATCGGTAATATAAAAAAACGGAACACATCAAGTCCCGTTTAGATTTTTTCATAAATTATTATTCATTTTTTTCAATGCTCCAGTAATTGCTATTTTGACATGCTCATAAGTCAGTCCGCCTTGTATATAGGCGGCGAACGGCGGTCTTAAAGGGCCATCAGCAGACAGTTCTATACTTGAACCCTGCACAAAAGTTCCTGCAGCCATAATCACATCATCCTCATAACCGGGCATGTAATCAGGATGCGGAGTGAAATTTGCATTAATAGGAGAAAACTCCTGCACACCCTGACAAAAAGCAATCATCTTAGCCCGATCATGAAATTCAACTGCCTGAATTAAATCCGTTCTGTATTCATCCCACGACGGAGTGGTTTTCATTCCTGCTTCTTCTAATAATGCAGAGGTAAAAACCGCACCTTTTAATGCTTGGCTGACGACGTGCGGAGCAAGAAAGAATCCCTGATACATCTCCTGCAGTGAATATAAACTGGCACCTGCTTCCGCACCAATTCCTGGAGAAGTCATACGAAAAGCACAAAGGTCAATTAAGTCCTGTCTACCTGCCAGGTATCCACCTGTTTTAGCAAGCCCTCCACCCGGGTTTTTTATGAGAGAACCCGCAATTAAATCGGCACCTGCTTCAATTGGTTCTTCTGATTCAACAAATTCCCCATAACAATTATCAACAAAAATGATGACATTCGGATAAATCGATTTGATTTCAGCAATGATTTTCTTTATTTTATTTATTGTAAAAGACGGTCTCACAGCATAACCTTTCGAACGTTGAATACCTACAACTTTTGTTTTATCAGACATGTTTGCCAGAACAGAATCAATGTCAATATCATCATTCAGGAGATCTGTCTGTTTGTAGTGAATGCCAAAGTCTTTCAATGAACCATTATTAGTGCCTCTTATCCCGATAATTTCTTCAAGCGTATCATACGGTTTTCCGGTTATATAATGTAATTCATCTCCAGGTCTCAAAGTGCCGAACAAAGCAATATTAATCGCGTGTGTACCAGAAATGATCTGAGGCCGGACTAAAGCAGCATCAGCTTTGAACGTGTCAGCATAAACCGCTTCGAGTGCATCTCTGCCGTGATCATCATAACCATATCCTGTGGTAGGGTTGAAATGACTGTCGCTAATTTTATTTTTTTTAAAAGCATTCAGTACTTTTAACTGATTAAATTCAGCAGTGCCTTCGATTTCCCTATGACGCCATGCTATTTTATTTTCTATTTTTTTATTTAAAGTATTCATTTCTTCAGTATCGTACGAATTTATACTCATTTATATTTCTCCTGAATTATATTTTCCCGGCAAGCGGATGATCTGCGCTGATATATCCTTCAGCAATATAACTTTCATTCTCTTCAACAAATTCCAGCTTTGTTAACATGCTCTCGTTTTTTAATTGAGCCAGTACTTTTCCATCATCTGAAGAGATCATCATGCTGTAGGGTTTTAACAAATGTTTAACTTCTTTCTCAATCTCTGACAGTACTTTTTTATCTTCTTTTTTCACTGCACTCATTAAAACGAATGGATCGGTGCGATCAGCAACAAAATCTTCAGTCAATAAATCTTCTTTATTATAAACCGTCATTCTTGGAATTTGATCCATGTCGAGATCACTCAACAATTTTTTAACTGTCTTTTCGTGTTCTGCGTGATTAGGATGTGAAGAGTCCACAATGTGCAGCAAAAAATCGGCTTCTTTTACTTCTTCAAGTGTGGATCTGAAAGATGCTATTAATGAAGTTGGCAAATCTTTTATAAATCCTACAGTGTCAGTAATAATCGTCTCAAAACCACTTGGAAGCACACACTTTCTTGAAAGTGGATCCAAAGTAGCGAAAAGCTTATTCTCTTCATGTGTATCTGCGTTGGCAAGCAAATTAAAAAGCGTTGATTTACCAGCGTTTGTGTACCCAATTAACGCGATTTGAAAAGCCTGATTCTGTTTACGTCTTTCTCTGTAAATTGCACGATGCCTGACAACTTGTTCGAGCCTTTTTTTAATCTCTCTTATTTCTCTTCTGATATGACGGCGGTCTGTTTCCAGTTTCGTTTCACCCGGTCCTCTTGTACCGATGCCTCCTCCAAGTCTTGAGAGTTCAACCCCCTGTCCCCCGAGTCTTGGGAGCATGTACTCAAGTTGAGCGAGCTGCACTTGCAGCTTTCCTTCTTTTGATCGTGCTCGCTGCGCAAAAATATCAAGAATCAGTTGAGTCCGATCGATCACCCGCGCTTCAAGCACTTCAGATAAGTTTCTATTTTGACTTGGCGATAATTCACTGTTGAAAATAATCAGGTCCGGTTCAAATTCTTCAACAGCTGTCGAAAGTTCTTCCAGTTTTCCTTTCCCGATATACGTTGCAGGATGTACTTTATCCATATTTTGAATGACTTCTAAAACCGGCTGTGCGCCGGCAGTTTCAGATAGTGCGTTCAGTTCACTCATCGATTCATTAAAATCCTGAACTGCCTTATCAGTGTTCACTCCGACTAAAATCGCTTTTTCCATTTTGATATCCAATCGCATCACTGCTTTCTACTGTAATTTTTATCAAAAAGATTTGAATGTTGAAGATTGAATTGCGTTCGATTCATGATACAATCATCTTTGGTTCAATTCAAGGGGAAGGCAGGATGATGATCGTTGACCTGGGAAGTACTAAGTATGATTGGCACAATTGCTTTCGCAATATCCGGCGCGATTATCGCAATGGAGGAAGAGTATGACATATTAGGAGTCTATATATTAGGTATCGTGACCGCTTTTGGCGGTGGCGCGATCAGAAACTTGTTAATCGGTGTTCCTGTCTCTGCTCTATGGGAACAGGGGATGTTTTTTCAAATCGCACTGTTGTCGATTACAGCCGTTTTTTTATTTCCTCATAATTTATTAAAACACTGGAAGCGTTGGGGCAATATATTTGATGCAATGGGGCTCGCAGCATTTGCGATCCAGGGAGCAATCTACGCAGTTGAAATGAATCATCCATTAAGTGCTGTAATTGTTGCAGCAGTTCTCACAGGCAGTGGCGGCGGTATTATACGTGATCTGCTCGCCGGAAGAAAACCACTCGTACTAAGATCAGAAATTTATGCTGTATGGGCCATTCTGGCAGGCGCTGCTGTAGGGCTAGGAATCGCGTCAGAACCATGGCATTTATATATCTTATTTATATTAACCACTACACTTCGCATATTATCTTATATCTATAAGTGGAGACTGCCGTTTAAGTCTATCCATCCGGCATAACCGGAAGCAGGATATCTTCAGATGTCCTGCTTTTCTTTTTTGAATTCCTCAACCCCCTTTATTACATCTTCCTCTGAAATCAGTATGCAATCTTTTTTTGTTAGGGATTCAACTTTTAATAGACGAACGGCTTGAGCTCTGATTATAAATTCAATAATATTTCGCACAAACCTCCCGTTTCCATTAATTCCGTCCATTTCCCTCATAATCGTTAACAGGCGATTGTTAGCATTCTTAGAGAGCTGGTATTCTTTATCCCTGAACATATTAATCGCAATTTTATTCAATTCTTTTAATTGATAATCCGGAAAGTATAAAATATGTGAAAAGCGGCTTCTCAAACCGGTGTTCATTCTAAGAAATCCATTCATCTCACGTTTGTATCCCGCCAATACACAAATGAATCTGCCATTCATATCTTCCATATGCTTCACCAGTGTATCAATTGCTTCTCTGCCAAAGTCTTTATCTCCACCCCTGGATAATGAGTAAGCTTCATCTATAAAAAGAATACCACCTTCGGCTTTTTTAATGAGCTCTCTCGTTTTAAGTGCGGTATGTCCAATATATTCTCCAACAAGATCAGCTCTTTCAGCTTCAATCAGCTGTCCTTTTTCGAGGATCTTTAATTCTTTTAATAAATTTGCCATTACTCGTGCGGCGGTTGTTTTGCCGGTCCCTGGATTTCCGTAAAACAACATGTGATGCGATTGCCGCTCAGTCTTCAGTCCAAATTCTTCACGTTTGCGATTTATCACTGACCAGGCAGCGATCGACTTCAACGTGTCTTTTATATGATCTAAACCTACGAAATTTTCAAATGCATCCTCAACCTTCATCCACTCTTCACTTTCAATCCGATGAGATGAATGCTTCTGGCTAATGATATATTTAACCTGACCGTTCATAATTCACCCCTTAGGAATGTCCATATGGGATTATATGAATACATGCAGAGTAAATGAATCATTGCTTACTCACCCGTAATAAATGAAAAAAGCGCGCCATTTGGCGCACTTTTATTCAGCTTCAGTTTGGATTGATACATTTTTTGATGGAACAAATGTTGAAATGGCATGCTTATAGACCAATTGTTGTTTTCCTTCGGATTCAAGCATGACCGTAAAACTGTCAAATGCCTTAATTTGTCCGCGGATTTGAAATCCATTAAGCAGAAATACAGTCACAAAAGTACTTTCTTTTCTTAATTGATTTAAAACCTGATCCTGAATATTAACAGCTTGCTTCATCTGAGCGCCTCCTAAAATTGACTGTCTCTATACTTTCGCCTTCTGTTACTAAATTCCTGCATGATAATCGATTATTTCCTTAATCTTTTTTTCTCTGTTTTCAGTCATGTTAAACCAATTAAAGGTCATTTTGTTGCGAAACCACGTTAATTGCCTCTTAGCATAGCGTCTTGAATTCTGCTTAATCTGATCTTGAGTCTGTTCAAATGTGAGCTTACCATCAAAATAGTCGTAAAATTCTTTATAACCAATCGCCTGAACAGAAGTTACACTGCGAATGCCGGCATCATAAAGTTTTCTGACTTCTCCTTCCAGACCTGCTTCAATCATGAGATCAACTCTTTTATTAATTCTTTGATAAAGCAGATCGCGATCCATATCCAGGCCAATTAACGTATGATCATAAATTGATTCAGCCTTTTGTGAAGCTTTCAGCTCTGCCGGGGTCATACCGGTCGTTTCAATGATTTCAAGTGCTCTGATCACCCGTCTAATGTTATTTGGATGAATAGCAGATGCTGAATCACTGTCTAACTCAGCCAGCCTTTTATGCAAATCAATTTCCTGATTTTCATTTTCTGCTTCCAGCTTAGCCCTGACCGATTCATCTTTTCCTTTTTCAGAAAAATGATAATCGTATAATACTGATTGAATGTAAAGTCCAGTTCCTCCTGTCAGCACAGGAATTGCTCCACGCGTATGAACTTCATCAATCTTTACTCTGACTGCATGTTGATATTCTGCTGCAGAAAATGTTTGATCAGGTTCTTTTATATCAAACAAATGATGAGGTATGCCATGCATTTCTTCAGGTGTAATCTTTGCAGTACCTATATCAAGACCTTTATACACCTGCATTGCATCCCCATTAATGACTTCCCCGTTTATTCTTTTTGATAACAGGATACTCAGTTCAGTTTTACCAACAGCTGTAGGTCCTGCTATTACAACGACTTTTTTTTTCATTTTACCCCTGCCTGTTTTTTTACATTTAACCAATACAACAAATCATCAATTACGCTGTTTGCATTTATTTCATTTAACATTTCGTGACGCCCATTTTCGTATAAATAAACATCGACTGATTGAATGCCTGCGTTTGTATACAGTTGAGCAGATTTAAATACACCTTTTCCAAAGTCTCCAACCGGATCATTTTTACCACTCAAAAATAAGATTGGCAGTTCTTTTCTTATTTGGTTGATTTCTTTTTTGTTGTAGATCATGTCTATACCTTTAAATAACACTTTATAAAATCTGTTTGTTGAAACAAATCCACACTTAGGGTCATCTATATATTGTTTTACAGCTGCTTCATTGGACGATAACCAGTCAAATGGTGTATTTGAATCGGGAAATGAATTGTTATAACTCCCAAAAGATAGTTTGTTCAACAATTCTGCTTTGCCTTTTGGCTGATAAGCACTTAGGACTGAAGCCAGTATCGTTGCCGGAACACCCAATAATCCAAGAGGACCGTTTGTGCCTGATAGCACAACGCCTTCATAAGCATCTGAATATAGTTGAATGACCCTTCTTGCGATAAATGACCCCATGCTGTGACCAAATAAATAAACAGGCAACTCATTACTTAAACATTGGTCACGAACTTCGATTACATCATCGGCCAACCTGGTAAAGTCAGTGTGAGTTCCATAGTCACCAAATTCACCGGTTAATGCTGCTGTTTCTCCATGACCTCTGCAATCGTGACCAATCACATGATAGCCATTCTGGTTTAATACAGATGCAATGTCTTCGTAACGGCCAATATGCTCTGCCATCCCATGACAGAGCTGTATTGCGCCTTTAATAAAATTTTGTTCAGATGTCCAAAAAACTGTATACAATTCCTTGCCGTCTGTTGTTCTGGTGTAAAATGACTCTTTCATTTAACCACCTCAGATATTCTTTATTTAACCGGTGCAACTGCATCACGAAGTTCTTTTTCAAGCTCTACCTGATATGTCTGATAAGTTGATTCATCCCAGCCTAACAGGTTTTGCATTAATTTTAACACAACTTCCTTCTGCAGGTGCACAGCATTTATATCAAAGAATAAACGTCCTGTTCTTCTGATGAAGAAGTCGACCGGCTTTACAGTCATTTCCTCCTGAATCGCATAAACGACTTCTGCGTAAAGCGATGGTGTCATCGGATACTCAAGCTGCATTCCTTTTGCAGCATGTGCAAGAGTATACAATTTGTCAGTATTAGAGCCGTAAAATGCAGCAATCTTTCTACCTTCAGATTCAGTCAGACCATATTGAACTGCTTCTTTCGCTTTTTGGTCGACAAACTGATCGTAGTTCGCTGACCCGCCAAACTCAGCTCCAGATAGAGGCATATGAACAGTTTTACATTTTGAAAACGATTTTTTTACTTCTTTTTTCAAGCGTTCAGAAGCCAGATCTACTACATGTTCAGCCATTTTACGATATCCCGTCAGTTTACCGCCGGCAATTGTAATCAAGCCACTGTCGTGTTCCCACACTTCATCTTTACGGGAGATTTCAGATGGGTCTTTCCCTTTTTCGAAAATTAACGGACGAACACCGGCCCAGCTTGATTCCACTTGTTCTTCAGTTACATGTACTTCCGGGAACATATAATTGATGGCATCTAAAAGATACTGTTGATCTTCAAGCGTCATTTTTGGATTAGCCGTATCTTTTTCATTCCCATAAAATGTATCAGTGGTCCCTATATAGGCTTTTCCATCTCTCGGGATCGCAAACATCATTCTTCCGTCAGGTGTGTCGAAATAAAGCGCCTGATTTAAAGGGAATACTGACTGATCAAGGACAATGTGAACACCCTTTGTCAGCTGAAGCTCTTTGTCATTTGTTGAGTAGTCTTTGTTTCTGACAATATCAACCCAGGGTCCTGAAGCATTAATCACTTTTCTACCCATTATTGTCTGTGTTGATCCATCCAGCTGATCTTTAACCTCAACACCTGAAACTTTCTTTTGGTCGTATGTGAAACGTTCAGCTTTCACATAGTTAATGAAATCCGCACCGTTTTCAACTGCTTTTTTAATAATCTCCAATGTAAGTCTAGCATCATCTGTACGGTATTCTACATAATACCCTGCACCTTTTAGACCCTCTTTTTTAACCAGAGGTTCTTTTTCAGATGCCTCGGCAGGACTTAGCATTTTTCTGCGTTCATGTTTTTTAACACCTGCCAAATAATCGTATACCCTCAGACCCACAGAAGTAGAAAACTTACCGAAAGTACCGCCTTTATGAATCGGCAGCATCATCCATTCAGGTGACGTTACGTGAGGGGCATTTTCAAATACGATTGCTCTCTCTTTACCAACCTCCGCTACAAGCTTTACTTCAAATTGCTTTAAATAGCGGAGTCCGCCGTGAACCAGTTTGGTCGAACGGCTTGATGTGCCTCCTGCAAAGTCCTGCATCTCAATAACAGCAACTTTCATGCCCCGTGTGACAGCATCAAGTGCGATGCCCGCTCCGGTGATTCCTCCCCCGATTATGACGAGGTCATAGACTTCTTCTGACATCTTTTTAAGTTTTTCTGATCTGCTTACACTTGAAAAGTTCATTTTGTATCCTCCTATTATTCCTTATTAACTCAGGGTTTTAATTCCAATACCTTTGCATTAGTAATATTTGTAAGAAGTAAAAAAAGAGAGACTGAATCCATATATGAAATGTCTCATAATGAATCCAGGCCTCTCTGCTCTCTACCCCATGTATTAACTTGACTCTACTATATCATATTTAGAGGTTTATTTAAAAGCTTGAGCTGCCTTTACTGCTTTTTGCCAACCTTTATAAAGCTGATCACTGTTTTCAGTATCCATCGCAGGATCAAACTCTTTATCAGTTTTCCACATTTCTGCGATTTCTTCTTTACTTTCCCAGAATCCAACCGCGAGACCCGCAAGATACGCAGCTCCAAGTGCAGTTGTCTCACTTACAACAGGACGTTCAACCGGTACATTCAAAAGATCACTTTGAAATTGCATCAGGAAGTCATTCTGAACTGCCCCACCGTCAACACGCAGCTTCTTCAGCTTAATTCCTGAATCTTTTTCCATTGCATCCAGAACATCTTTTGTCTGATAAGCAAGACTTTCCAATACTGCACGGACAAAATGTTCTTTTGAAGTACCACGGGTTAAGCCGAATACAGAACCTCTGACATCGCTGTCCCAGTATGGTGTTCCAAGACCAACGAACGCAGGCACAACATAAACGCCATCCGTAGAATCAACCCTCTTGGCATAGTCTTCACTTGCAGCTGCAGTTTTTAACATTCTCAAGCCGTCGCGCAGCCACTGAATCGCACTTCCAGCAACAAATATACTTCCCTCGAGTGCATACTCAACTTTACCGTCAATTCCCCACGCAAGCGTTGTCAGCAGACCGCTGTCTGATTTTACAGATTTTTCACCTGTGTTCATCAGCATAAAGCAACCTGTACCATACGTATTTTTCGCCATTCCTTCTTTGTAGCAGGCTTGACCGAACATAGCAGCCTGCTGGTCACCGGCAGCACCAGCAATCGGAATTTGTTTTCCAAAGAAATGATGCGGTGCGGTTTTTCCGTAAATTTCTGACGACGCTTTAACTTCCGGAAGCATCGATTCGGGTACAGTTAAATGTTCAAGTAATTCTTTGTCCCATTCAAGATCATATATGTTATACATTAATGTTCTTGATGCATTTGAATAATCAGTAACATGAGCTTCGCCGCCAGTTAACTTCCAGATCAGCCAGGTGTCAATCGTACCGAATAACAGATCACCTTTTTCAGCTTTTTCTCTAGCACCATCCACATTGTCCAGTATCCATTTCACCTTTGTTCCTGAGAAATAAGCATCGATCAGGAGGCCGGTTTTATCTCTGAAAGTATCATTCAGACCTTTTTCTTTCAACTCATTACAAATATCAGCTGTTTGTCGTGATTGCCAGACAATTGCATTATATACAGGTATGCCGGTATGTTTATCCCAAACTACAGCTGTTTCACGCTGATTCGTGATTCCAATGCCTTCAATCTGATCCGGTTTCACTTCTGCCTCTGATAACAATGATGCAATAACTGATAAGATAGAGCCCCAGATTTCATTTGCATTATGTTCGACCCAGCCCGGCTTAGGGAAAATCTGTTCAAATTCTTTTTGTGCTATTTTTACAATTTCACCTTTTTTGTTAAACAGAATTGCCCTTGAACTTGTTGTACCCTGGTCTAACGATAAAATAAATTTCTCCATTATGATCTCCTCCTTATTGAATTAAAGATGTTTTCTTTTTATCAACTAAGTGTGCAGCAAACAGACAAAGAAGAACGACTGCCGCCATAATCCAAAACATTATATGAAGTTCTCCGGAGAATATATATCTGTAAAACAATCCTCCAAATGAACCGCCAAGCACTGGTCCGAGTATCGGTATCCAACTGTATCCCCAGTTAGAATTACCCTTCCCGCTGATCGGTAAAACAAAATGAGCAATTCTCGGTCCAAGGTCACGCGCCGGGTTAATGGCATAACCTGTTGTTCCACCTAACGAAAACCCGATTGCCACAATGAGCATACCTACAATGAACGGGTTCAACCCTTCAGTGAAATCATTTGCGCCAATGAATAAAATACCCAGCACCAAAATAAATGTACCGATAATTTCACTTAATAGATTTGAGAAGTTGTGTGGAATAGCCGGACCGGTTGAAAACACGCCGAGCTTAGCTCCCTGATCTTCAGTCACTTTCCAATGTGGAAGAAAATGCAACCAGACAAGTACTGCACCAATGAACGCACCAATAATCTGGGCCACTATGTAGCCAGGTACTTTCAGCCACTCAAAATCTCCATTAAATGCAAGACCAAGTGTTACTGCAGGATTCAAATGCGCCCCACTGAATTGCCCTACTGCATAAACACCCATTGCCACACCAAGTCCCCAGCCAAATGCGATTGCAACCCAGCCGGCACCTTCAGCCAACGACTTCTTGAGACTCACATTTGCCACAACGCCGCCACCAAATAAGATCAGAATTGCTGTTCCGATTACTTCCGCGATGTACTCATTCATTCCTGATCTTCCTCCTTATTCCCGGAAAATAAAAAGACCCACAGAATCCTCCCTGTATTTAGCGTAGGATCTGTGAGTCTCTTAGTCTCTTCACGGGTTATTAACTTGGTTCATATAATATCAGCTCTTGAAAACGCTGTCAAATCATTTCCCGAAATACATCCACAGAGAATGAGAAGAAGTTGTAATCGCACTCGCTCCAGCTTCTATAGCAGCAGACACTTCCTCATGATGATCGATCAGACCCCCGGCAATAATCGGCTTTCCGGTTTCCAATTTCATTCGTTCTATCATTTTCGGCACAACACCCGGAAGCAGTTCTATATAATCTGGGTCAGACTGTTTAATTAATTCCACACTTCTCTTAAATGCATTTGAATCAATTACAAAAGTACGTTGTATGGCCTTAACATTCAGTTCCCTGGCTCGTTTCACAACATTTTTTCTTGTCGATATAATGCCATACGGTTTAATGGTCTGGCATATATATTCAGCTGCATGTTCATCATTGGATAAACCCTGTATTAAATCCATGTGCAAAAACATCTTTTTGTTTTTACTGTTTGCATATTCAAAAACACTTTTCAGCATGCCAATATGAAGATCGAGAAAAATGCCATATTCAAAAGAATATTTAAGCATTTTATCAAAGTCTTTCATCGAATGAACAGCCGGAAGTATTTTTTGGTCTCCGAATTCCATAAGACACCTTCTCATAATTATTTTTACATCACTCTTTTAAACATTTTTTCCATATCATAAGATGAAAAGTGAATAATTACAGGCCTTCCATGAGGACAAGTAAATGGATCCACACATCCAGACAGCTGACTGACTAAGTGTTCCATGTCTGCTTTTTGCAGATAGTGATTCGCCTTTATAGACCTTTTGCAACTCATAAGGATCGCTGCTTCTTCTCTCAGCTTATAAATATCCACTCTCTTATCTGAGAGGATTTGCTCAATCATTTCTTCGATGATTTCACTTTCCTCACCTTCGGGAAACCACACAGGGTGTGCTCTGACGATTAAACTGTTAGAGCCAAATTCTTCAGCAAACACACCAGCATCCTCGAGAAGTGACAAGTTATCTTTCACTTTAATATACTGATCACCAGAAAAATCAAAAGTTAGCGGGACAAGCAATTCCTGCGTTTCTTTATTTTCCTGAGCAAGCTTTTCACGGAAATATTCGTATTTGATTCTCTCCTGTGCCGCATGCTGGTCAATCATATAAAGCCCCTCTTCACCCTGACCAATAATATAAGTGCCATGTGCCTGTCCGATCACCGAAATATCCGGAATACGTTTTTTGGGCGGCTGGGGTTTAATCAAATCTGCTTCGTAATTTTTTTCCTTTTGTTCATACGTACGATCAGCTTGCCGGTCTGGCTCTTCAAACATCTGCGAGATCTGCTCTTCAGGAACCGGACTTTCAAATTCAGTTTCCTTAGGCGTCAACTCTTGTTCTTTTGCTGTACCCCAATTAAATGTTGTCTGCTCAGAATATTTTTTTGGTTCTTTCTTTTCCGTCACACCACTTGGAATGAGTATTTCTTCACGAAAAGCTTTTTTCAGCGTTTCCGCTATTACGTGCTGTAATTCTTTTTCTTTACTGAATCTTACTTCCTGTTTCGAGGGATGAACATTCACGTCTACAAGAAGCGGATCCATTTCAACGGATAAAAGAATAACCGGAAACCTGCCTATAGGCAACAAGGTCTGATAACCTTCAAGCACCGCTTTCGTAATCCCGTAATTTTTAATATACCTGCCATTGACAAGAACTGAAATATAACTCTTGGAAGCTCGGGTAACCTCAGGAAGCGCAGCCCAGCCCGAAACGGTAAAGTCCAGTGAATCCCCTTGAAACTGAATCATTTTTTTCACCGTCTGAATACCATAAATAGCGGATAACACCTGCCTTACATCACCCTGACCATTTGTGTGAAGCAGCGTTCTGCCATTATGAATCAGTCTGATTGATATTTCAGAATGTGATAAGGCCAGTCTGTTCACAATATCAGTGATGTTACCGAGCTCTGTATTGATTGTTTTCATATATTTCAATCTTGCAGGCGTATTAAAAAACAATTCTTCCACTTTGATGTCCGTGCCTTTTCTCGCTGACGCTGCTTCCTGTTTGAGCAGCTTACCGCCGTGTATGACAGCTTTTGCCCCCTGATCGCCGGTTGAAGATACAATTTCCACTTTGGCAACTGAGGCAATACTTGGAAGCGCCTCTCCTCTGAACCCCAAAGTTTTAATTCTGAAAAGGTCATGTTCATTTTTAATTTTACTCGTTGCATGTCTTGAAAAAGCCCTTAGCAAATCTTCTTCTAAAATTCCCTCACCATTGTCTTTTATCCTGATACTTGATAAGCCTGCTTCAATCAACTCGATTTCAATAATAGTTGAATGGGCATCAATGGCATTTTCCATCAGCTCTTTTACAACTGATGCCGGCCGTTCTACAACTTCTCCGGCTGCAATTTTATTAGCTAAAAATTCATCAAGCTGTTGTATATTCCCCATCGGCAGCCCCTCCCCGGTTTATGATTTTGCTACCAGCTTTCCAGCTTTTTTCTGCAGCTTGTAAAGTTCATTCATCGCTTCCATTGGTGTCATCTCAAGTACATTCATTTTCTGAATTTCTTTTATTACTTTATTTTCAGCTTGATTATTTTTCACAGGCAGATCAAAAAGAGTCATTTGACCTTCTTCTGATAACTCTTTCGTTTGACTGCTTTTCTCAGCTTCAAATTCCAAAAGTAATTCATTTGCACGACTAATCAGTGATGCAGGGAGGTCAGCGAGTTCAGCAACATGGATCCCATAACTTTTATCAGCCGGTCCTTCTTTCACTTTATGCAGAAAAATCACTCTGCCATCCTGCTCTGCGGCTGCTACATGAATATTCTTCATCCGTTCAAGTTTGGAAGACAGATCTACAAGCTCGTGATAATGAGTCGAGAAGAGTGTTTTAGCATTAATTGAATCATGTACGTATTCAATGATCGCCTGAGCAAGTGACATCCCATCGTACGTCGACGTGCCTCGGCCAATCTCATCAAATAAAATTAAACTGTTTTCAGTCGCATGCTCCAGTGCATGCTTTGCTTCAAGCATCTCTACCATAAACGTACTTTGCCCGCTTACAAGATCATCCGCAGCTCCGATTCTCGTGAAGATCCGATCAAATACTGGCAGTTCAGCACGATCAGCAGGTACAAAACATCCCATCTGAGCCATCACTGAAATGAGTGCTACCTGACGCATATAGGTGCTTTTCCCTGACATATTAGGCCCTGTAATCAATAACATCGAACGGCTTTCATCCATCGTGCATGAATTTGGTACATACTCATTTAAGTTCATTACTTTTTCAATGACCGGGTGTCGCCCTTCTTCGATATTTAACGTCTGATTTTCAGAAAATACCGGTTTAACATAATGTCTTTTTTCACTTACATAGGCGAAGGCCTGAAGGACATCCACCTCACTGATTTCCTTAGCGAGACGCTGAATCCGCGGAATTTCTTTCTTAACACGTTCTCTGATAACTTGAAAAATTTGATTTTCAAGTTCTACAGACTTTTCTTCAGCTTCTAAAATCAGCGTTTCTTTTTCTTTCAGTTCAGGCGTAATAAAGCGTTCAGCATTCGAGAGCGTTTGACGCCTTTCGTAGCGTTCATCATTTAATCCGGATAGATTGGATTTTGTCACCTCGATATAATAGCCAAATATTCTGTTATAGCCGATTTTTAGCGATTTAATGCCTGTGATGGATTTTTCTTTTTGTTCAAGTTCGGCAATCCATTTTTTCCCGTTTCTACTTGCATCTTTATACTGATCAAGTTCTTCTGAATAACCATCTTTAATAAAGTTGCCGTCTTTAATTATCATAGGGGCCTGGTCATCAATTGAATTGTCGAGCAATTCAGCGATATCACTGCATGCATCCATAGAATCAGCTCTGCTTCTCAGCTCTTCATCAGGTATTTCGTTTAATTTTTCTTTGATAAATGGAACCTGTTGCAAAGATTTTTTTAATTGCACAAGATCTCGCGGATTAACCGAACCAAAAGCCACTCTCCCTGCGAGACGTTCCAGGTCATATACATTTTGAAGAAGTTCTCTTAAAGACTCTCTTTCAAAAAAGTGATTTTTTAAACTCTCAACCAGATTCAGACGCTCATTAATTGAATGCTTGTTAATCAGCGGCCGCTCCACCCAATGTTTGAGCTGTCTGCTTCCCATCGCTGTTACAGTTTCATCAAGCAGCCAGACGAGTGAACCTTTTTTTGAACCACTTCTGGTATTTTCAGTTAATTCTAGATTCCTTTTAGAATTCGGATCAATTTGCAGGTAGGCGTTCACTTCGTACTGTTCTGTTTTCTGAAGATGTTCTAAAGCTCTTTTTTGAGTATCTGCAGTGTAATGCAAAAGCAGACTAATACCCTTTTTCACTTCATCGTCTTCAAGTTCACTTAACAATCCCTTATCAAAGGAAAGCGTTTCAGTGTCTACTTTTGAAAAAGCACTCATCCCTCTATCTTGAAACTTTTTGATTAACGCTTCATTGACTGAGGATGGCAAAATAATTTCTTTCGCTTTAATCATTGTAATTTCCTGAAGCATCAAATCTTCGCTGCCTACGACCGCAGCCTTAGACTCACCTGTCGATAAATCAAGATAGGCTACACTGTATCTGTCCCCAGAAAGTTGAACAGCAGCTCCCAAAAAATGATTTTCTCTTTCATTTAATGCATTCACAGCAGTACCTGGTGTAATCATTTGAACAATTTCTCTTCTTACAACCCCTTTTGCATGCTTAGGGTCTTCAGTCTGTTCACACAAGGCAACCTTAAATCCTCTTTCAACTAATTTTTCTATGTAAGAAGCTGCAGAGTGATAAGGAACACCACACATCGGAATTTTATCTTCTGTACCGCCTCCCCGGGCAGTTAATGTAATTTCGAGTTCCTTCGAAGCCTTCAGGGCATCTTCAAAAAACATTTCATAAAAGTCTCCAAGCCTGAAAAACAGAAAAGCATCAGGAACTTCTGCTTTAATTCTTAAATACTGTTGCATCATAGGTGTGTATTTCGTCAAGATTTCTCTCCCCGTTCATTAACTTTTTATATGGGGAAAGTATAGCACAAATGCAGTCTGCTCACTTATAAATACAACTGCAATGAAACTTCTTACACCGCTGAAGTTCAATAAAAAAACACTGTCCGGAGACAGTGCTTTACTCATGACCAAATACATTTGTATTAATATGTTCCAGTTCTTCATCTAATTCATAGTCATCCCAATCGTCATCTGATGGGTGCTCCCTGGTAAATGCTACACATACTTTAGTTTCTCCTACACATTCAGCCGCAATTTCTCTTTCTGCATGAACAATAATATGCTGGCCTTTGTCCGAAATTTCAGCCTCAATGCAGTTCGGCTGCTGGAGAACTCTCGCAATGACTTCATGATCATTTCTAGCGTCTTTGTCACGATATCGAAGACTGATCTCATCCTGATATGAAATACTTTCAATAATGACAGAAGTTTTGGTGTTTTGATGATGGGAATACCAAACATTCACTTCATAAGAACCGTGCACTTCGATTTTTTCTCCGGATTTCTTCGCGGTGTATTTATGATTGATGATCCAGCAGCCGAGAATACTTGACGGTTTGTGAGGTGGCTGAACCGTATGTTTTGATTTCACATACTTCCTTCCCTTTGCCACCACAGACTTCGTAATTATTTCACGGTATTCCGTCATTTAAGCGGCCTCCTTTCATTTCTCCCTTATCTTATGCACCATTTTAAAAACATGTGCAAATAACCCGACTTCTTTAAAATAATAACGTTATTATTTATTTTGGGTAAATACCTGTTTGTTATTATTTATTTTTATTTGTATAATGATTATAATAATAACGTTATTATTTATGGAGGTGTTTATATGACGGTTACAATTAAAGATATCGCAAAAGCAGCAAACGTCAGCTTTTCTACTGTGTCAAAGGCATTGAACGACAGTCCGTTAGTAAAAGAACCTACGAAACAGTTAATATTGGAATTAGCAAAAGAAATGGGTTATGAAACTAACACATCCGCTAAAATACTTGCCACAGGGAAATCAAACGCTGTAGGTATTTATTGTCCTGATCTATATAAACCAGAATATGCAGCCTTCGTTCATGAGGTGAGTAATCAATTAAAAGCACGGGGGTATTTGCCTGCAGTTTCAACTTCCGGATTTGAAGATGCAAAAGAATTATTTGCACGATTAAGAGCAGGCGCCGTCATCGTTGTAGATCAAAAAGAGACCACTTTTGCAAATGTCAGTATAACTTTACATGCGTTCAACCAGGAAGGTGACCAGCTCTTAATGAATAACAATTCGTTAAAGAGAGAATCCGCCAATAAAGCGGCAAATCTGCTGTTATCTACCGGTCATCAATCTATTTTAGTGATTAGTGAATTTATGTCCTCCGGTTGGTTATATGACAGCTTTAATAAAAGTGCAGGGTCCATTCATTCAATCAGACACCTTACTGTAAACAGCCATGATCTTGAACATTTTTACATGACTGTTCGCACGCTCCTGGATGACACAATGCCTGATGCTGTGGTGTGTTCATCACGAAAAATTGCAGAGTTCACATTACTTGCAAGTAAGACACTTGGTCTTAATATTCCCGGGAACATGTCAATCATGGCGTATGATGAAATGATGGACCCCTCTTCCCCTGTTTCTTTATTCGGACTTTCAATAAAAAAAAGAGCTGAGAGAATCTCAACTCAAGTTCATTCTTCCATTAATCAATCGGAAAATATTTTTGCTAATCCGGCACCGGAAATACTTCTTAATTACACAGTAAAGCTCTAATAACAACGTTGTTATTAGAGCTTTACTTCATTATTTGTTGTTTTTATCATATGCATCCTTATCCAGATGCGCTTCAGTTTTACTTAAAATAGACAGTGCTTCTTTTTTGTCTTCTTCCTTTACATAGAACTCTAAAATGTAATGAAACGCTTCAGATGACTCTGCCTGACTGACGACATCACGATCAGTGATAATGCCTGCGCTTGGTGTGGAGCTGGAACTGAAACTTAATGCCGGCAATAGAAACGGATTACTGTCAGTGTCCGGAATTGAATCAATTCTTGCATCTCTGATCGGACAGCGCTGTAGTTTAGCCAATGTGGTTTCTGCATCACTTTCATTTTTAAAGTATGCTTGCAAATGATGTTCCATGGTATTCCTCCTATATGAATCGGTTTAACATTTTTTACCCTTAATCTGGCTATTTAAACAATTCACATAATAAAACGGCTTCAGTGCTAAAACTGAAGCCGTTCACATTTAATTTTAGAAGAACCCTAATTTCGTAGGGCTGTAGCTGACCAGCATATTTTTTGTCTGCTGATAGTGATCCAGCATCATCTTGTGATTTTCACGGCCAATACCGGACATCTTATAGCCGCCAAACGCTGCATGTGCCGGATATTGGTGATAACAGTTTGTCCAGACACGGCCGGCCTGTATACCTCTTCCGAATCTGTACGCTGTATTAACATTTCTGGTCCAGATCCCTGCACCCAGTCCATACAATGTATCATTCGCAATTTCCATCGCTTCTTCATCCGTCTTAAATGTTGTTACAGATAGAACCGGCCCAAAAATTTCTTCCTGGAAGATTCTCATATCATTTGTACCTTTGAAGATTGTCGGCTGAATGTAATATCCTTCAGCAAACTCCCCTTCTTTTTTGTTAATTTCTCCACCTGTAACAAGCTCGGCTCCTTCTTCTTTACCGATTTGAAGATAAGACTGGATCTTCTCCATTTGTTCAGTTGAAGCCTGGGCACCCATCATTGTATTAGGATCGAGTGGATTCCCTGTGTTTATTTCTTTTACGCGCTTCACTACTCTTGCCATGAACTCATCGTATATGTCTTCATGAACGAGCGCTCTTGAAGGACACGTACACACTTCACCCTGGTTCAGCGCAAACATCAATAATCCTTCCACCGCTTTATCTACAAATTCATCATCCTGATCCATGATATCTTTAAAGAAGATATTCGGGGATTTCCCTCCGAGCTCAAGAGTTACCGGAATCAGGTTTTGAGAAGCATATTCCATGATCATACGTCCAGTTGTTGTTTCACCTGTGAATGCAATTTTCGCAATACGTTTACTTGATGCAAGCGGTTTACCTGCTTCCAGACCAAATCCGTTGACAATATTGAGTACACCCTTAGGCAGAAGATCTCCAACAAGCTCCATTAAAACAAGAATTGAAGATGGAGTCTGCTCCGCAGGCTTCAGAACAATACAGTTACCTGCAGCCAGGGCAGGTGCAAGTTTCCACACTGCCATCAATAGCGGGAAGTTCCAAGGGATAATCTGACCCACTACTCCCAGTGGCTCATGGAAGTGATAGGCAACAGTATCATGATCAATCTCGCCTAAAGTGCCTTCCTGAGCACGAATGACGCCGGCAAAATATCTGAAGTGATCGATTGCAAGAGGAAGATCCGCGTTAAGTGTTTCACGAACTGCTTTGCCATTCTCCCACGTTTCAGCTACTGCAAGCATTTCCAGGTTTTCTTCCATACGATCTGCAATCTTATTAAGGATAATCGATCTTTCTGTAACTGATGTTTTGCCCCATGCATCTTTAGCTGCATGAGCAGCATCCAGTGCTTTTTCAATATCTTCTTCAGTCGAACGTGCAACCTGACAGAACGTTTTACCATCTACCGGAGACGGATTGTCGAAGTATTGCCCTTTTACAGGCGCAACCCACTCTCCCCCTATGTAGTTATCGTATTTTTCCTTAAAGTTTACTAGTGATCCATCTGTATTCGGATTTGCATATGTCATTCGTTTGTCCCCCTTATTTTTTGTGAAAAATCAGCCCTGCCCTCCTTTTATGTAATCGCTTTCATTTCGACAGGAAAATAAAAGCTCTAAAAGAGCTATACTCCATTTTTATCAAATATTAAGATCATTGTCAATTTTCAGAACTTAATACATAGAAAAAAGCAGATACCGAAGTACCTGCTTTTTTATCTGCGTCATGAGCAGCTGCTGCCAGGACCATTTTTAACCTGAGCGCCTGTTTCACCTTTTAAAATATCTCCGCCAGTCTGACGAATTATTTCATCAGTCACTGTATTTGATACAGTGTTTGCGACCATCTGAAGCAGATCATTGACTTCTGTTTGAGATTGTTTAAATTCCTGAACAATCGGAATTTCATCAATTTCTTTTTCAACCTTCTCGATTTTAGTTTCAATCATTTTTAGCGCTTCGTGTTTGCCGTAATGCTGAAAGTTAACAGCCTGTTTTTGAAGGCTTCTCAGGCTTGCAATTTTTTCTCTGATTTTTTGGTTTTCCTGAATCTGAGACTCCGCACGCTTAAAGAAATCCACTTCTTCTGTTTCTGTAATCATCTGTGCAAGTTCTTTAGCTCTTGCTATAATGTCTTTTTTTGTATATTTGTTTTCCATTTATCCATTCACCCCTGCAGGTTCCTCTGCTACTACCAGTTCACCGTTAAGGCTCCAGGTTTTAGCATCAGTAATTTTTACCGTTACTCTTTTTCCGATTACATGTTTTGGTGCTTTGAAATTTACGAGTTTGCTCGTTCTAGTATAACCTGAAAGAACTTCAGGGTTTTTACGGCTTTCACCTTCTACCAATACTTCCATCGTCTGTCCTTCCAGCTTTTTCATCGCTGTGAGAGACATATCATTCACTAGATTATTCAGACGCTGTAAACGGGCTTTCTTCACGTCCATTGGTACATTATCCGTCATCCTCGCTGCTGGTGTCCCATCACGTGGAGAGTAAATGTACGTAAATGCAGTTTCAAAACCTACTTCTTTATACAAAGATAAAGTTTCTTCAAACTGTTCTTCTGTTTCATTTGGAAAACCGACAATAATATCGGTTGTCAATACAGCATGAGGGATTGCAGTTCTGATTTTTTTAACGAGTGTCAGGAACTGCTCGCGCGTATATTTTCTTGCCATTAATTTCAACACTTCCGAAGATCCGTGCTGAACAGGCAGATGAATATGCTCAACAAGGTTGCCTCCCTTTGCAAGCACTTCGATCAGGTAATCATCAAAGTCACGCGGATGACTGGTAGTGAACCGAATTCTTGGGATATCAATTTTACGCAATTCATCCATCAATTCACCAAGACCATACTCATTATCTTTCAAGTCTTTTCCATAAGCATTAACGTTCTGTCCGAGAAGCGTAACTTCCTGATAACCCTGAGCAGCCAGGTGCCTGACCTCCTGAATGATATCCTCGGGTCTGCGGCTTCGCTCTTTTCCTCTCGTATAAGGAACAATACAATATGTACAAAATTTATCACAGCCGTACATAATGTTTACCCAGCCTTTTATCGCTCCTTTTCTGACCTTAGGAAGATTCTCAATTACATCGCCTTCCTTAGACCATACTTCAACAACCATTTCTTTACTCATATATGCTTCGCTCAGGATATTTGGCAGTCTGTGTATGTTATGAGTTCCAAAGATCATATCAATGTGAGGATGTGTCTTTAGTATTTTATTAACGACTGACTCTTCCTGAGACATGCATCCGCATACACCAATCAGCAGATCCGGTTTCTCAAGTTTCAAAGGCTTCAGGTGACCGATTTCTCCAAACACTTTGTTTTCTGCATTTTCGCGGATTGCGCAAGTGTTCAACAGAATGACGTCTGCGTCTTCAGTTGTATCAGTCGGTTCATATCCAAGCTGAAGAAAGATCCCTGCCATTACTTCAGTATCGTGCTCATTCATCTGGCAGCCGTATGTGCGAATATAAAATTTGCGTCCTTCACCCATACCCTGCAATGTTTGATCTATTTTAAAATCTTCATGATAATTCACATCTTCTTTACCGCGTCTTTTGGCATCTTTTAATGATGGCGGGCTGTAGACAGTTTGAAAGTATTGACTGTAATCTTTTTCTTTCTTCTGTCCCTGAGATGTCTGAGTGGCATCTTGATTTGCAAGGCGCTGCTCTTCATTCATCTTAATGTCCCCTTTCTTTCTGATCAGCCCTGTTATCATTCAGCAGATGACTTGCGATTATTTTGGCAAGTCAATCATGGAGACGATCACAGCCTGAACGTATGGTTTAAAAAACCCATGTTATTTAAGTATAAATGTTAAAAAGCTTACTGACAACATGATCGCTCCGGTTGTCGTTAAATTGACTAAATTAAGCTATCAACTATTATGTAATCACAGAAATGCGCACGTTAGTCACGTGCGCATGCATGCCTACATGAATTCTTTCACAAGATCATTAAAATAATTTTCATCCAGCTGAAGGTTTTGGGCACTTAATGGTTTTTCGTCATAACCGTCAATCAGTTCCTGATAGGAAGGCTGCTCAATATCCTGATAAATCAAACCGGTCACTAGTCCATCATGCTTCATCAATGTCTGCATAGCAGCCTCTTTATTATGAGCATCGTAATCTTCAACTTCAGAAAGCTTGACCAGGTTTTCTTTAAACCAGTCATACGTATTAACTTTGTTATAGGTCACACATGGACTAAACACGTTAATTAATGAAAACCCTTTATGATTAAGCCCCTGCTCGATTAGACTTGTCAGCTCTTTTAAATCTGACGAAAAACCCTGAGCCACAAATGTCCCTCCGGAGGTCAGTGCCATTTCCATTGGATTAATAGATGGTTCAATGGCTCCTTTTGGAGTTGACTTCGTTTTGAATCCTGCTGAAGATCTGGGCGACGTCTGTCCTTTTGTTAAACCGTATATTTGATTATCCATCACGATATACGTCATATCTATGTTTCTTCTGATTGCGTGAATTGTATGTCCAAGGCCAATTGCAAATCCGTCTCCATCTCCGCCTGATGCAATGACTGTCAAGTCCCTGTTAGCCATTTTAACACCTTGTGCGAGCGGAAGCGCACGACCATGAATACTGTGGAATCCGTAAGAATTAATATAGCCTGAAATTCTTCCTGAGCAGCCAATTCCTGAAACAACTGCCAGGTTTTCAGGTGTTAAACCTACATTCGCTGAAGCCCGCTGAATCGCTGCCTGTACTGAAAAGTCTCCACATCCGGGACACCAGTTAGGTTTCACATTATTTCTGAAGTCTTTGAATGTAACCAATTAAACCAGCTCCTTCGTTAACAATTCAACCTCTGAAGGCAGAAATGGCGTGCCATCATATTTCTTCAGACTATGAATTTTCGATGCCATTCCAACATTCATCTTGATTAGTGATGCAAGTTGACCCGTAGCATTATGTTCAGCCACGATTACTTTCTCTGCTCTCTCCATCAGTGGTGCCAGCTTTTCTGTCGGGAATGGGTGCAATAATCTGATATGGGCATGGTTTACTTTTAATCCACCAGCCTCAAGTCTTTCCTGAGCTTCTTCTAAAGCACCTCTTGTCGAATTGAATCCTACTAGCAGAATATCCGCTTCTCCATGAATAGAATTATCAATGTCCACTGCTTTATGAAGCGTGACATCATTCAGCTTTCTCATCCGCTTATCCATTTGCATCTGACGGTTCAGCGAAGATTCTGATGGTTTCCCGGTTTCATCATGTTCAACACCAGTTACGTGATGAATACCATTTTTCATCCCTGGCAGCACACGTTTTGAAACGCCATCTTCAGTCACCTCATAGCGTTTAAAGTACTGCATGGGTTCCAGTTCATCTAATTCTACTGCATCATTTACCAGCTTCCCGCGGCCAATTTGAACTTTAGCGTAATTCAGCGGATCTACAGACTGTTTACCAAGAGAAAGTTGCAGGTCGGAAAGAACGATAACCGGACACTGAAATTCTTCTGCAAGATTGAAAGCATCAATGGTGTCATAAAAAGCTTCTTCCGCAGTACTTGGTGCCAGAACAATCTTAGGAATGTCTCCGTGAGTGCCATAAATCATCTGCATCAGGTCAGACTGTTCCTGCTTAGTAGGAAGCCCTGTAGAAGGTCCTCCACGCTGTGTATCTACGATGACAAGCGGTTGCTCTGTCATACCTGATAAACCAATAGACTCCATCATTAACGATAAGCCAGGGCCGGCAGAAGCTGTAAATGCCCTGACACCTGCATAATTTGATCCAATCGCCATTGTAGCTGCAGCGATTTCATCTTCAGTCTGAATGACTGCTCCTCCAAGAGCAGGCAATTTTTTGATTAAGTATTCCATAATTTCAGATGCCGGTGTAATCGGATAGGCAGCCATAAATCTGACACCGGCTGCAATTGCGCCAAGCGCGATTGCGTCATTACCTATCATATACATCCTCTGAACACCGTCTGCTTCATCAAGCTTATGGGAACCTCTTTTACTGCCAAGGAGCTCTGAGGCTGTGTTAAAACCGGCTTCAATTGCCTCCATGTTTTTCTGCACAACGACTTCGCCTTTACGTTTGAATGTTTCCTGGAGCACACCTGTGAATACTTCAAAAGGCAGATCCATGATTGCGCAAGTTGAACCAATTGCCACCATATTCTTCATGAGTGAAGTACCGAGTCCAGAAGCAATTTCTGTAAAAGGCACAACAATTAATTGAGCCTCACAATCTTCAGGGTTTACAGGTTTAAATTTTGCATCTGCTATAATAATGCCGTCACTATTCATCTCGTGGTAGTTGACATCAATCGTCTCCTGGTCAAATGCTACTAATATATCCAGGCGGTCTTCCACCGCTCTTACTCTAGTTGTACTTACTCTGATTTTATTGTTTGTATGTCCACCTTTAATTCTTGAAGAAAAATGGCGGTAGCCATATAAAAAATAACCTAGACGGTTCATTGCCATAGAGAAGATTTCGCCTGTACTTTCAATCCCTTCTCCCTGCTGTCCGCCAACTTTCCAGGAAAGCTGCTGTTTCATTCTATCTCTCTCCTTCAATTACACATTATGTCTCATTTCATCATTGTACATTTTATCATGTTTGCAAGGGAGGCACATCTTTTTGTCAGTACCGCGTATAAATTCAGTCCTTCGAACGAATATTAGTTTACATAATAAAATTAAAGTCAACATAAAAAGCTGCTGTACAATTGTACAACAGCTTCCCTATTATCTCGGTTCGATGATTAATTTGATTGCCGTTCTTTCTTCGCCATCAATCAGAATATCTGTGAAAGCAGGGATGCAGATCAGATCAATACCTGAGGGAGCAACAAAACCCCGGGATATTGCGACAGCTTTAACAGCTTGATTCAGTGCTCCAGCTCCGATTGCCTGTACTTCTACGAACCCTTTTTCCCTTAAAACTCCTGCTAATGCACCTGCCACTGAATTTGGATTAGATTTTGATGATACTTTTAATACATTCAACTGCAGATCTCCCTTCCTCAACCGCTAACATGCGCTAGTGTCCATTCACTATATTCGTTTTCGGAAGAAGTTATGCATAGGCTCTGCGGTAATGTTGTGTATTTTTAAAGCGGATGATCTTCGTTTATTAAAATGCGCTCAATAGAATCTGCTTTGCCGGTTTTTCTATCCAAGGTAATAAGACAGCCACTTAATAATGTTCTGCCGGTTTTAGGCACTTCAAACCGTGATGGCAAGCCTGTGACAAACCGCTTTAAGACAGCTTCTTTTTCCATACCTAAGATTGCATCATACGGACCGGTCATGCCCACATCTGATAAATAAGCCGTACCCTCTGGAAGTATACGATTGTCAGAAGTCTGTATATGCGTATGCGTACCAACGACTGCAGATGCTTTACCATCTAAATACCAACCCATCGCCTGCTTTTCACTTGTAGCTTCAGCATGAAAGTCAACAAAGACAAATGGTGTCTGTCTTTTAGCTTCGACGACTGCACGTCTTACAGCAGGGAAAGGGTCATCAACCGGATTCATAAAGGTCCTTCCCAGGGCATTGATTACTGCAACTTCAGCACTCCCTGCCTGTAAATAGCGGATCCCCTTACCTGGTGCACCCTGTGGGTAATTTAATGGTCGAACAAGCTGATCGGCTTTATCAATAAAGTTGAACAAATCTTTATTGTCCCATGTGTGATTTCCAAGTGTAATCATATCTGCGCCTGCACTAAGCAGCTGATCGTAAATTGGTTGTGTAATTCCTCTTCCGGATGCAGCGTTTTCGCCATTCACGATTGTTGCATGAGGTTCGTATTTTTCTTTCAGTTTCGGAAGGTATTCATCTATCATTTCTCTTCCAGGAGATCCTACTACATCTCCAATAAAAAGTATTTTCATTTTAGTCCACTTCCTATTGATGTACTTTATTCAGCTAAACTTTAGCATGAAAATAGAGCCGTTACAACTTTATCAACGACAAGACCTTTATATTCCGGCGACTTGGCCGGAAGTCAGTTCAAATTAATAAAGCGATGCACCATATACGGTACATCGCCTTTATTATTTTGCGTATTCAACAGCTCTTGTTTCTCTGATTACCGTCACTTTTATGTGACCCGGATAATTCAGTTCTTCTTCGATCTGTTTGCGGATATCACGGGCGAGTCGGTGTGCAGTCAAATCATCAATCTGCTCAGGGCGGACCATAATGCGTATTTCTCTGCCAGCCTGAATTGCAAATGATTTTTCTACTCCCTCGTAACCTTCTGAAATCTCCTCAAGACGCTCAAGTCTTTTAATATAGTTCTCAAGCGTTTCGCTTCTTGCTCCGGGGCGGGCTGCTGAGAGCGCATCTGCAGCAGCAACGAGTACTGCAATAACTGAAGTAGCTTCATAATCACCGTGGTGAGAAGCAATACTGTTAATCACAACCGGATGTTCTTTGTACTTAGTGGCAAGTTCTACGCCTATTTCAACGTGGCTGCCTTCCACTTCGTGATCAATTGCTTTCCCGATATCATGAAGTAGTCCCGCTCTTCTTGCTAACGTTACATCTTCTCCAAGCTCGGCTGCCAGAAGTCCTGACAGGTAGGCAACTTCAGTAGAATGCTTTAATACATTCTGACCATAACTCGTACGGTATTTCAATCGGCCGAGAACCTTAATCAGATCCGGATGAAGTCCATGTGCTCCCACATCGAATGTGGTCTGCTCACCAATTTCCCGGATATGCTCGTCCACTTCCCGACGTGCTTTATCCACCATTTCTTCAATTCTTGCAGGGTGAATTCGACCGTCCTGTACAAGTTTTTCAAGTGCAATACGGGCCGTTTCTCTTCTGATTGGATCAAACCCGGATAGGATAACAGCCTCAGGAGTATCATCAATGATTAAATCGATTCCTGTCAGCGTTTCCAATGTTCTAATGTTACGTCCTTCCCTTCCGATGATGCGGCCTTTCATTTCATCATTCGGCAGGTTTACGACGGAAACAGTGGTTTCAGCTACATGGTCAGCCGCACATCTTTGAATTGCCAGTGACAAGATCTCTCTTGCTTTCTTTTCTGACTCTTCCTTAGCACGGTTTTCCTGTTCTTTCACCATAATTGCAATGTCCTGAGACAGTTCTTTCTCAACCTGATCCAGTATAATTGCCTTCGCTTCTTCACGCGTCAGTGCAGATACACGTTCAAGTTCGAGTTCTTGCTTTTGAACCATCTCCTCCACTTTGCTTTCCATCTCTTCAATATGTTGTTGTTTTTCATGCAAGGATTGATCTTTACGTTCCTGCATTGACTCCCGCTTATTAAGCGAGTCATCTTTGCGATCTAAGTTTTCTTCCCGCTGCATAAGGCGGTTTTCCTGCTTTTGCAATTCATTTCTGCGTTCACGGAGTTCTGCTTCAATTTCTGAACGAAGCTTATGATTTTCATCCTTCGCTTCAAGCAGTGCTTCTTTTTTAAGTGCTTCTGCTTCGCGTTTCCCGTTTTCCAGGATTTGGTCAACAGTCCCTTTAGCACCGCCAACTTTAGCATCCATCATGAATTTGTGTACCAAATAACCAACAACCACACCGACGATAATGCCAAGCAAAATGGAGGTAATTTCGAATTGTCCCATCGTATTCACCTCCTCTTGCTATTTCTTTTCTCACTTTGTCTTTTCAGGATCCTCCAAATTTTTCGGAAGACTTCATGACATTTACTAATCAATTAGAAAAATTGAAAAATATACAATCTTAATTTTAAGTCTGCAAATTTTCATTGTCAAGTAACCTAGAATAATCTGCCTCATAACATTTCACAACAAAAGAGACAGGATGTAAATTCCTGCCTCTTTTTGATCACTTTATTTCTCTTCCAGAAGGTTCATTTCATCCGCTTCGGGCTGTTCTTCTTTAGATGCTGCGTTCGTCTGATCCATTCCATGGTGATCACGAATTTTCAAAAGAATCTGCTGACGCAAATCCGTATTTTCTTTCAGGAATTGCTTAGCGTTTTCTCTACCCTGACCAAGTCGCTCTCCTTCATATGAATACCAGGATCCACTTTTCTGAACGATATCCGCTTCTGCTCCAAGGTCAATGATTTCGCCTTCTTTTGAAATTCCTTCACCATACATAATATCCACTTCTGCAATACGGAATGGTGGCGCAACCTTGTTTTTAACTACTTTAATACGTGTTTTGTTACCAACCATATCATTGCCCTGTTTCAATGTTTCAGCACGACGGACGTCGAGTCGGACAGAAGAATAGAATTTCAGTGCACGTCCACCAGGCGTCGTTTCAGGACTGCCGAACATTACGCCGACTTTTTCACGAATCTGGTTAATAAAGATTGCGATGGTGTTAGACTTACTGATTGCACCCGAAAGCTTTCTTAGCGCCTGAGACATCAAGCGTGCCTGAAGACCAACGTGGGAATCGCCCATCTCTCCTTCGATTTCCGCTTTTGGAACAAGTGCTGCCACTGAATCGACAACTACGATTTCAACTGCACCGCTTCGTACAAGTGCTTCAGCAATTTCCAGTGCCTGCTCCCCTGTATCCGGCTGTGATAATAGAAGTTCGTCAATATTTACGCCAAGCTTTGAAGCATATACCGGGTCGAGCGCGTGCTCTGCATCAATAAAAGCTGCCTGCCCGCCGTTTGCCTGTACTTCAGCGATTGCGTGCAGTGCCACTGTTGTTTTACCTGAGCTTTCCGGACCGTAGATCTCAATTACACGGCCACGGGGATAGCCGCCAACTCCTAATGCTGCATCTAATGAAACTGAACCACTTGAAATAGTGGAAATTCTTCTGTCAGTCTGTTCTCCAAGTTTCATGATTGAACCTTTTCCGAACTGTTTTTCTATTTGTTTAAGCGCCATATCCAGCGCTGCCTGACGATCACTCACATAAATTCCTCCTTTAATATCGACGTCGTATATGACGTCTCATAACCTAACTCTACTATACTCTTTTCTTCATCAGATAACAAGCAAAAACCGAACATTTATTCGCATTTATTTTCAGATCAAATATCCTTTCAAAAAACATTTATTAGATTCGTTTGAGTGGCTTTTCACTGCTTTATCAGACAGTTGTCCCAATGAAACTTTATTTTAATAGTTGGTGTCCTATTTTACAAACGGCCCGGTATTCTTTTCAATTAATTGTATGATTGCATAAAAGCCATGTTTAACAGCTCTGATTCTTTTAAAGTTCCTATCGCCTTTTAGCGTTAATTTAAATGAAGAAACTAAACCATTTTTTAAAGACACCCCAAACCACACTGTCCCTTCAGGTATACCTTCGAAATCACCTGGTCCCGCCACACCGGTAAAGCTGATTCCAATATCGCTGCCAAACTTATGACGAACCTGTTCTGCCATGCTTTCAGCGCACTCCTGACTGACTGGACCAAATTCTCTGATCATCTCCCTCGGAACACCAAGAACATTAACTTTAGCCTCACTATTGTAAACTGTCATACTGCCTGATAAATAGCTGCTTGCACCTGGAATTGCAGCTGCTTCCGCAGAGAACAACCCGCCAGTCAGGCTTTCAGCTGAGGATATGGTTAATCCCTTTTCTGTAAACAACCGAGAAGCCTTCTGTTGCAGGTTATCCTGGTCAAAACCATAGCAATACTCCCCTACTCTGTCTTCGAGTATTTTCACCATATCGTGTACCAAAGTCTCAGCAATTTTTATGTCGTGACTGTTAGCGGTTATTCTCAGTGTTACCTCACCATCTTCAGCCAATGGAGCAATTGTTGGGTTCGTTTGACCATCCAGAAGGTCTTCAATACGCGTTTCCAGATCTGCCTCACCGATTCCAAAGAAACGCATCACTTTCGAATAGATCAAGCTGTTCTCTTCATTTTGATCATTCAAGTAAGGAAGTACCTGTTCAGTGAGCATCGGTTTCATTTCCCTTGGTGGCCCGGGTAGCAAGATATATGTCGAAGTGGCAGTTTGCTTGATCATACCCGGAGCCATGCCGTGAAAATTAAATAATACGTGACTTCCTTCAAGAACAAGTGCCTGTTTTTTATTATTCTCTGTCATTGAAATGCCAGTCTGTACATAATATTGTTCGATTGCATTTAATGATTTCTCATCATAACAAAGACTGCAGCCTAAATGTCTGGCTGCAGTTTCTTTTGTTAAGTCATCTTTTGTCGGGCCAAGCCCACCTGTCAGAATAATTAAATCGGATCTGTTTTCAGCTGCTTCTAATTCTTTCTGAAGCCGTTTATCATTGTCCCCAATCACACTGTGGCGGTATACATTAATACCCGATTCCGCAAGCCTTGCAGAGATGTACTGTGCATTTGTATTAGCAATCTGGCCTAACAGCAATTCTGAACCTACTGCAATAATTTCTGCATTCATAAAAGCATCTCCTTATTTGGAGTCACGGAAAGCACCCCAGTTTTTAATGAAATAATCCACACCTGACCACACTGTAAAGAATGCTGCGATATAAAGTGCGATCATATCGAACGGAATATTAAACATGGTAAAGAAAATGTTGTGAAGAAGTAAAGCTGAAATCGCGACAATCTGCATCCACATTTTTATCTTACCCAGCATCGCTGCAGCATGAACTTCTCCGGATCCTGCAAGCACCAGTCTCAGGCCGGTAATCGCAAACTCTCTTGAGATAATGATAATCACAAGCCATGATGGCGCCATCTGCAGCTCTACCAAAATGATTAACGCTGCGGAAACAAGCAGTTTATCTGCCAAAGGATCAAGAAATTTCCCGAGATTTGTTACCTGATTAAACTTTCTTGCATAATACCCGTCAACCCAGTCAGTTGTAGCCGCAAAAATAAAAATAAGTGCACCGATCAAATGACTGACCGGCATCTCTGCTCCTAAGAGCGTCACGTTTCCCCAATTGAAATCTACAAGCATAATAATCATAAACAAAGGAATTAAAAAAATTCTTGAAATGGTAATTTTATTAGGTATGTTCATATGATTGCTCCTTTTTAAATGTCATTGCTTCTTTACTTACTAATAACCTTTATACCCATATATGTAAACACTGAGCAAAAAAATAGTCATCACGCCGGATGACTATTTTTTATCTATGAAGGATTTTGAACCTGGAAAATCATATTTTGAGTAATGATATCTGATAATCCAAATTCAACTTGCTGGTCATTTATCTTCACTGTAGTTCCTGGCGCACTGCCAACTCTGATCCTAAACCAATCTAGATCAGACGCATCAAATGTAATTCCATTACCAGACGAAATCATTTGATCCACAAGCTGGTTTCCAGACTGATCTGTAATGCCAACCCAAGTAGCGTCAGAATCAATCGTTACAGTCAGCTCCTCGGAAGAAGTAACTTGATAATTTGTTGTTTCCCCTTCAGATCCAGTATTTTCAACTGTCAGTGATTCTTCTGCCGGCTCTTCAGCAGGTTCTTCAGTTTCTTCCTGCTCTTCAGCCGGAGTATTCTCTGTAGTATCTTCAGACGCGTTATTTTCCTGCTCTTCAGTGTTTTCATCTGATTGATCAAATGAAATGTTTTCTTCCTGCTGAACCTCTTCATTATCAGCGGGCTCTTCACTATCAGCCGACATCCATGACTGAACTAAAACCCATGCCAAAGCGACAATTCCAATTACAAATACCAGCATCACCGCGGTAGGAATAAACCTGAATGCCGTTGTTGAACTCTTATTTCCACCTCTTGTTTTAACTCTTGACAGTTGCGAAGGGATTTGTTCATCATGATTTGAAGGAATATCAGAAGAATAAGTCTCAAACAGTTCTTCTGCGTTCAGGTCAACAGCTTCTGCATATTGCTTAATAAATGCCCGGATATAAAATGCGCCGGGCATCATTGAATAATCTCCCTCTTCAATACCAAGGAGATATCGTTTTTGTATTTTAGTTAAGCCCTGAAGCTCTTCAAGAGAGTAACCTTTAGATTCTCTTGCTTCTTTGAGGCGGCTTCCTAGTTCTGTCAATGTTTACACCTGCCAATACTTAAAATTCAAATTCTCCAAAATCCGATCCGTTGAACATCGTATTCTTATGCATTAACTCATATGTAATTTCTTCATCCGGATCATGACGAAGCTCAATAATATAGTCAAAATCATCTATAGAATATTCAGTGTTCTCAACAAAAATGTCTGGATGTTCTATCACTTTAATTGAAGGCATCCTCATGATTTCACGCACGAGCTGCCAATGTTTATCCGACGCACGCTTCGTCGAAACCACTCCATCAATAATAAATAAATTATTATCATTATACTCATCCTGAATTAATTTATCACGGACGGTTTGTTTTAATAGTGTAGATGATACAAACAGCCATTTTTTATTTGCACATACACTTGCTGCAACAATAGACTCTGTTTTTCCGACTCTCGGCAAACCGCGTATGCCGATTAACTTGTGACCATCCTGTTTGTAAAGTTCAGCCATGAAATCAACAAGCAGACCAAGCTCATCACGGATAAATCTGAAAGTTTTTTTATCATCTGCATCTCTCTGGATATACCTTCCATGACGCACAGCCATTCTGTCACGCAGCTTAGGTTCTCTCAATTTGGTCATTTGAATGGTATCCATTGTTCTGAGAATCAGTTCTAGCCTGACAATCTGTTCATCGTGCCTTGCCAGCAGGAGCATGCCTCTGCGACCTTCATCAACACCGTTGATCGTGACAATATTGATCGACAGCATACCAAGCAGTGACGAAATATCACCAAGCAGACCGGGACGGTTTTTTTGAATTTCGTATTCGAGATACCATTCCTTTTTCTCCATGGTGCCAGCTCCTTAATATAAAACTTTCGTATCTATAAGATTAATAATAAAGCATTTGTTTGGAATAGAAAAGGAAAAACAGAAATTGCATCGAAATAAGTAGAAAATTGCCTCCTCATGTCGATGAGGGGGCAATTTTCATGGTTAGTGTTTAACTGAACCGCCCGCAAGACGGATCATAAGATTGGCGAGAACATGCTGCTCGTTTTCATCTGCTGCCCTCCATAAATCTGCCAGCACCCGTTCCTGTTCGTTTTTGGGATCTACATTCTTTGCTAAGTAATCACCAATTTGAAATGCTACATCAGACATTTTGTCTTTGTTCATTCCCTGTTTTTGTGCTGTAATGACTTTTTCACCGAGGAAATCTTTCCACTGCTGCCAGTTATCCAGAATCGACATACCTTCTCCTCCTTTATTCATGAGCCTCCGGGACTCATGAATAGTATGAACGTTGCGGAAGAAAATATGCGTATCAGTTATACCAGCCGCCGTTAACTGAAAGAACATGACCATTTATATAGGAGGACTGTTCACTGAGTAAAAAAATAACTGCATCCGCAATTTCGTATGGATGACCGAACCTGCCGGCGGGAATTTCATCTTCAATCGCCCGTTTAACTTCGGGGGAATAATGAGCAGTCATCTGTGTTTCAACCGCACCAGGAGAAACTGCATTGACCCGAATTCGGTTAGGAGCCAACTCTTTTCCAAGTGCTTTAACGAATGAAATTTGTGCACCTTTTACAGCTGAATACATCACTTCATATGAAGCGCCTGTTTCACCCCAGACTGAGCTAACAAAGACAATTGAAGCACCTTCCCTTTGACGCATTCCGGGAATTACGCTGCGGAGAATCCTGGCTGGCTGATAAAAATGGACGTTCCAGAGTTTTTCCATCTTTTCATCAGATATCTCTTCAAATAAGCCTTCATCATGATGACCACCTGCTTGAACGACTGCGTCAGGCTGTATCAGGTTACTGATTGCACGATCAACATCCTTTTCGTCATTAAGGTTCACTCTGAGCGGAATGATCTGATCTGACTGCCTGGCATAACGCTTCAGGCTGTTCACTATTTCCTCGTTTGTGTGGAACTGCGCAATGACAGTATGGCCCGACTGTAACAATTTACTGCATACCTCGTAACCAATCCCGCCACTGCTCCCTAAGACTAAAACTGTTTTATCCATTTTCTTTAGGCAGAATATAGAAGCTGGTGATTCTATCTTCTTTTACCAGCGAAGAAAATGCTTCATGTACATCCTCAAGTGTTAATGTCTCAAGAACAGGAACAGCTTCGAACAGATCCATATCATTGAATGCATAGCGGGTAAATTGATTTGCAATGAACTCAGGTGAATTTAAAGACCTTAAAAACCCGCCGATATTTTTCTTTTTAACAGACTGCAGCTGCTGTTCAGTAATTGACGGTTCTTTCACTTCATTCAGGATGATTTCCTTAATACGTTCAGACAGCTTTTGAGGATTAGCAGAATTACTTCCAATTAATGCGAAACCAAAATTATTTTCCTGCGTAAAGTCATATGAAAAATGATCATCGATTAAGCCATCTTTATATAAAGAAGTGTAATGAGAAGAAGTTTTGCCGAATAACACATCCAAAGCTGTATTGACAGCAAGCTCTTTTTTCATCAATTCTTTTCCACTGATCCCTTTTTCAATCGATTTAATCCCCATCATACACTTGGCGACCTGAACGTCCATGTGCAACTCATGATGCGTCCTGTTCACATGCTCAGGTTCTTCTTCAAATTTTCTTTCAATTTTTTCTTCCGGATCGAAGTCTCTGGCAAGCTGATTATCTCTGATAAAGTTCATAATTCCCTCAGGCTCAACTGCGCCTACAATGAATAACATCATATTTGATGGATGGTAAAAGGTTTGATAACACTGATACAGATGATCTTTTGTAATCGATGAAATTGATTCTACAGTGCCTGCGATATCAACCTTGACAGGATGATTTTTAAACATGTTTTCAATTGCACCAAAATATAAACGCCAATCTGCATTATCGTCATACATGGTAATTTCCTGTCCGATAATGCCCTTTTCCTTTTCAACTGTTTCTTCTGTAAAGTAAGGTGATTGAACGAAATCAATTAATACATCCAGGTTCTTTTCAAAGTTTGATGTGCTTGAAAATAAGTACGCAGTTCTCGTAAATGATGTGAATGCATTAGCAGAAGCTCCATTCATACTGAATTTCTGAAAAACATCCCCTTCTTCTTTTTCGAACATTTTATGCTCTAAGAAATGAGCAACCCCATCAGGAACACGAATATAATCATCTTCGCCAAGCGGGATAAACTGGTTATCAATTGAACCGTATTTTGTTGTAAATGTAGCAAAAGTTTTGTTGAAATCCTTTTTCGGCAAAATACAGACCTGTAACCCATTGCTCATTTTTTCAATATATATTTTTTCATCTAACTGAGAAAATACTTTTTTATGCACTTTCAGCCACCTCCGTTGCAGTTAACACATACGTTGTATCTTTTATCAGCTTGTGTGCTGCTTTAATGACATCTTCTTTAGAAACACGTTCTATACCATCAAACCATTCATTAATATGAACCGGGATTCCTGCAGTCTCTCCCTGATATAAAACTTCAACAATTCCTCTTGGAGAATCCAATGTTTCAAGCATTTGGTTTGTCATTACAGCCTTTGTTTGCGAAAGTTCCTGTTCAGAAATATCACCATCTCTGATCGCTTCAAGCTGTTGTTCAATAATCGATTCCGCTTTCTCAATCTTTGCTGGGTCTACACCAGACATGATAACGATCAATCCTTTATGACTTTCTAGACGGCTTGCAGCGTAATATGCCAGGCTCTCTTTTTCACGCACGTTAATAAATAGCTTCGAATGAGGAAATCCACCCAAAATACCATTCATAACAGCCATTGATAGGTAATCCTGATCTCCATACACCGTATTTGATCTGTACCCGATGTTCAGTTTACCCTGTTTAATTTGTTGCTTTTCCACGACTTTTTTGGCTTTTTCAACCGTTACTGAATGACTGTCAGTTTGAACAGGCTTCCGTTCACTCAAGGAAAATTTATTTTCGCACAGCAGTTCCATCTGTTCTACTTCCATATCACCAACAATATAAAGGTCAACTTCATCTTCTGAAACCATTTTCTGATACGCTTCATACAACTTCTCTGTCGTAATGCTTTCCAATTCCGACTCAATTCCATTCGGATGAAGTGAGTATGCTTCATCACTGCACATCTCTTCTACCAGACGCTGAGAGGCATATCGCATTTTATCATCTTTTACGGCTTTGAGTTTTTGTTTCAACGTTCTTTTTTCTGCCTCTACAACTGTTGAACTAAAGGCGTTATGTTCAATTAACGGATGAAAAACCATTTCATTCAGGACATCCAATGCTTCTTCTGTTAATGGTGTTTTGTCCTGCAGATACTTTTCATTTGGAATGTCTACCGCAAAGGTAAGGATATGATATTCACCTTTTTTATTTACATCAACAGAAGCACTTGCACCATATAAGTCATCGAGATGACTTCTGAAAGCGGCCGTGGTTGGCCATTTCGCTGTACTACTCTGTAGAACATATGGCAATAAAGCTCTTGCAGTTACGTTTTCTTCAGAAAGCTTAGATTTAAATTTAAGTACAAATTGATTCGTTTTAAATTTCTTTGTTTTAACAATTCTTATGTTCAGTCCGCTTTGCTGAATTTTATGTTCGTCTAAGTGCATAAAGGTTCCTCCCGGATTCATGTTTGTTAATAGTATTTATATTCTCTAGTTTCACTATACATTTGATGATGCCTGTACAACAAGCATTATTGATTTAGCCCTGTTAGAGTTGGCTGTTGTTTACCACTTCAGACGGAAACTTTTCGAGACCTGGCAATGAGCGATCAGGCTTCACTTGTCCGATCTGTCCCTTCCTGACAAAGTAGTCACCACATTGCGCTCCAATCACCAGCTTTGCAGAAACAACAATGAACTCTTAACTAAGCTTAAATAAAAAAACCGCCTGATTGATGATCAGACGGCTTAATGAGTTTATCGGCTTCCTTTGATGTAAGGTTTTCCGATTGATTTAGGTGCATCAGCACGTCCGATGAAACCTGCAAGGGCAAGGATCGTCAGAATGTAAGGTGCTGAAAGTAAAATCCAGTTCGGAACATCTGCAAGCAGCGGGAAGCTTGACCCGATAATGGCAAGGGATTGCGCAAGACCGAAGAACATTGCTGCGCCCATTGCACCAAGCGGATGCCATTTACCAAAAATAACTGCCGCAAGTGCGATAAATCCCTGACCTGTGATTGTACCTGCACTGAAATCCTGAGTGATTGTCTGGGCATAAACTCCACCACCAAGACCTCCGAAGATTCCAGATATAAATACTGCAAGATAACGCATTCTGTATACATTGATTCCCATTGTATCAGCAGCCATCGGGTGTTCACCTACTGAGCGAAGTCGAAGTCCGAATGGCGTTTTGAAAAGGACAAACCAAGCGCCAATGGCTATGAAAATTGCCAGGTAAGAAGTAATATAGTTGTTAAAGAAAATTGGTCCTATTACCGGTATATCATATAGAAGTGGAATTCTTTCATAATATAAAGGTACTGGAATTTGTGGCGTTTGACCTGCACCATACCAGTCTTTAATTAAATATACACCAAGACCTAATGCCAGGAAGTTAATCGCAACACCACTGACAACCTGGTCAGCACGGAACGAGATTGATGCAACAGCATGTAGTAATGAGAATAGTCCCCCAATGACCATTGCTGCCAAAAGCGCGATCCAAGGTGTCCATCCGCCCAGTGCAGATGCAAAAGTAATATTAAATACAACAGCGGCAAATGCGCCGATAACCATTAAACCTTCCAGACCGATATTTACAACACCAGACCGCTCAGAGAAGACACCGCCTATTGCTGTAAAAATTAGCGGGGCTGATGCAAACAGCATGGATTTGACTAAAATTTCAAATGCTGATAAAACATCCATTTATTTTGCCCCCTTTTTAAGACGCTGCAACAGATACGCAATGATGTAGCTGGATGCAACAAAGAAAATAATAATGGCGATAACTATTTCAACAAGCTCAGTCGGAACACCTGATTCAAGAGGCATAATAAGCGCTCCCTGCTTCAGAATACCAAATAAAGCAGCTGCAAGGATGACGCCTAACGCAACGTTTCCTCCAAGAAGCGCAACGGCAATTCCGTCAAACCCTACGCCTGAGAAAGCACCGTGAATAAATCCATAGCCAAACGTACCGAGTCCTTCCATCGCTCCACCAAGACCTGCGAAGGCTCCGGAAATAACCATTGAAAGAATAATATTACGATTTACATTCATACCTGCATATTCTGATGCATGCTGGTTAAAACCTACAGAACGTAATTCAAAACCTGTTGTTGTTTTTTCAAGTACAACAAAATAAATAATGGCTGCCGCGAGAGCAAGAAAAATACCATAGTGCATAGTAGAGAACTCAGTCAGCGTTTCAAAGAAAGGTGATTTTAATGACGCTGATTCCGGCACACGGTCCGTTGTATTTTGTCCATCAGAAATCACATATCGTACAAGGTAATTACACAAATGAAGTGCAATGTAGTTCATCATAATCGTGACGATTACTTCGTGTACGCGAAGTTTTGCTTTTAACAGCCCTGGTACAAAAGCCCATAATGCTCCGGCTAGCGCACCCGCAAGAATGGCCATTGGCAAATGAATGATTTTTGGCAGATCAAATGCAAGACCTACCCAGACTGATGCAACCCAGCCGACTAATAGCTGACCTTCTACACCAATGTTAAAAAGTCCTGTACGAAAAGCAAAGGCTACTGCGAGACCAGCAAAGATATATGGTGTGATCTGTCTGATCGTTTCACCGATATAAAATCCTTCTCCGAGTGAACCACTAAGTAATGCTGCATAGCCTTCAATCGGATTATAGCCTGAAACCAGCATGACAATGGCTCCAACCAGTAAACCGAGAACGACTGAGATAACAGGAATCATGATCTTCTGCCATCTGCTGAATTGATTAAACATTCTCTGTTTCACCTGCCTTATTCTTTGAGCCCGCCATCAGTAATCCCAGTTCCTGCTCTGTTGTTGTTTTAGGATCAACAATTTCGATAATATTACCGTCATAAATAACAGCGATACGATCACTCACATTAATAATTTCTTCAAGTTCAAATGATACAAGTAGTACTGCTTTTCCATTATCACGCTGTTCAATGAGGCGTTTGTGAATGAATTCAATGGCTCCTACATCCAGTCCACGCGTTGGCTGTGCAGCGATCAGCAGATCAGGGTCGCGGTCAACCTCACGTCCGATAATTGCTTTTTGCTGATTACCTCCTGAAAGTGCACGTGCAGGTGTTGTTTCAGACGGTGTACGGACATCAAATTCCTTAATCAGTTTTTTCGCCTGTTTATTAATTTCTTTATTGTTCAGCATACTGTATTTTGAATACGGCTTATGATAGTAAGTCTGAAGAACCATATTATCTCCGATTGGAAAGTCCAGTACCAGACCGTGCTTATGCCTATCCTGAGGAATATGACCTACGCCTGCTTCTGTAATTTTTCTGGTTTTATAAGAGGATAAATTTTGATCATTTAACTTGATTACTCCGGACGAAACTTTTCTGAGTCCGGTAATTGCTTCAATCAGTTCAGATTGACCATTTCCATCCACTCCTGCAATCCCCACGATTTCTCCAGCTCTTACAGAGAGATCGAGATTCTTAACAGCATTAACACCACGTGAATCTTTCACATTTAATTGAGAAATTTCAAGTACATTATGTGTTGGACTGGCTTCTGTTTTGTCTGTTTTAAATGTTACATCTCTTCCAACCATCAGACTTGCAAGCTGCGTCGGAGTTGTACCTTCAACATCAAGCGTATCAATCCCTACACCTTTACGGATGACCGTAACGCGATCACACACCTCAATAATCTCTTTCAGTTTATGGGTGATAAGAATAATTGATTTACCCTCAGCTATTAGCGTTCTGAAAATCTGAATTAATTCTTTGATTTCCTGAGGTGTAAGTACTGCGGTAGGCTCATCAAAGATAAGAATTTCCGCACCGCGATAAAGCGTTTTCAGAATTTCCACACGCTGCTGCATGCCAACAGAAATATCTGCAATCTTTGCATTCGGATCAACTTTAAGTCCATAACGGTCAGAGATTTCCTGAACTTCGCTCTCTGCTTTCTTCATATCGATGTTCAAGCCTTTTTTTGGCTCAAGGCCAAGGACAATATTTTCTGTGACTGTAAACGTGTCTACAAGCATAAAGTGCTGGTGAACCATTCCAATCCCAAGTTCATTTGCAACGTTCGGGCTGGTTATGTTTACTTTTTCACCACGAACTTTGATTTCACCCTTTTCCGGCTGGTAGAGTCCAAAGAGAACATTCATTAGTGTTGACTTTCCTGCACCATTTTCCCCTAGTAGTGCGTGGATCTCACCTTTTTTTAATTGAAGCGTAATATTATCATTCGCAACAATTCCCGGAAACTCTTTTCGGATGTCGAGCATCTCTATCACATAATCCATCCGTTATCACTCCTTTATTTATCGTGCGGTGGTAGGTTGAATGAGGTCTGACTTCTTTTTCCAAACCTCTTGGAAAAATGCTAAATGAAGAAGGGGTACATTCCCTTTTTCAGTTAACATTCTTGCAAAAAAAAAGGGAATTTCAGGACTGATACAGCCCCTCCATTCCCTATGCATTTGTTTTACTCAAGTGTAGATGGTACTTCGATTTCACCATCAACGATTTGCTGCTGGTAGTTAGCAATTTCATCAAGCATTTCCTGTGAAAGGTTGTCCTGACTTTCAGCAATTGCGATACCCTCTTCCTGGATACCGTACTCAATTACTTCTCCACCCGGGAAGTCGCCTTCCATAGCACGAGTAGAAATATCCTGAACAGCAACGTCAACACGCTTTACCATTGAAGTAAGTGTTACGTTATCATCACCAACCTGACCTTCTTCCCACTGGTCACGGTCAACTCCGATTACCCAAACCTGACGATCAGGGTCCTGCTGCTTAAGGTTTTTCGCTTCTGTGAATACACCGTTACCAGTTCCGCCTGCTGCGTGATAAATGACATCAATGCCTGAACCGTACATTGAAGCTGCGATCTGCTGACCACCTGCAGCATCATTAAAGTCACCTGCGAATTCAATTTGTACTTCTGCATCCGGGTTCACTGCTTCAACACCGGCCTGGAAACCTGCTGCGAATTTGTTGATCAGGTCAGATTCAACTCCGCCTACAAATCCAATCTGATCTGATTCAGTTGCCATAGCGGCTGCAACACCCACAAGGAATGAACCTTCATGCTCTTTAAATGTAATCGATGCAACATTGTCACCTTCAGAAACATCATCTACAAGTGCAAAATTTGTATCAGGGTTCTGACTTGCAACGTCTGTGATTGCCTGATTAAGCAGGAAACCGATACCAAATACAAGATTGAAATCATTACGCACTGCAGTGTTCATATTTGTTACATAGTCTGCATCGTTATTTGACTGGAAGTAAGTGTAACCGTCTGTACCCTCTTCAAGACCATTATCAGCACCGAACTGCTGAAGACCTTCCCATGCTGACTGGTTGAATGACTTATCGTCAACACCGCCAGTATCTGTTACCATTGCTACTTTAAATTCGCTTGTTTCTTCAGCACCTTCTCCACCAGTGCTGCCTTCGTCTGTACCTGTATCAGCTTCATCACTTCCACATGCGGCAAGAACAGTACCTGCTGCAAGAACCATAGAAAGTGCTACCCCATACTTACGCTTTTTCATTTTGTTACCCCCTAAAAAATTTTTCGTGTATTAGTAGGAATGCATAAATGCATTAAACACGCTTACGAACAACATGAAAACTAAATCGATCAGCTTTAAAATAATTCAGAGAATATAGAATAGGCTGATCCTTATCATCAAAGTGAAGCTGCTTTAAAACTAATAAAGCAGTTTCAGGTTCACAACCCAGGATGGGAGAAACTTTTTCATGGTAGCCTGCAGGTTCAATGTGAGTAACAGCATACGATATGTACATACCCCCATTTTCTTCAAGCAGCGAAAAAATTGACCTGTCCTGATGGGTAAATGAAGTAGGCATGAGATCTGCCGGGATTTTATCAATACAGTATACAACCGGATCGCCATTTGCAGTTCTGACCCTTTCAATGATTGTCATATCATCATCGGTAGAACAGTTAAAACGATCCATATCTTCATCAGTAGGCTGATGTGTAGTGGAACTTAAAAATACGGTTCCGGGTTCCATACCTGCCATGCGAATCATATCAGTAACACTGTATAATTGCTCAATGCCTGATGAAAATAACGGTTTTGCATTCACAAAAGTTCCTACACCATGCCGCCTGACAATTCTGTTTTCTTCCTCCAGAATTCTAAGCGCTTCTCTCAGTGTAGCCCTGCTGATACCCAGCTGCCTCGAAAGTTCAAATTCCGATGGCAAGCGTTCTTTTTCCTTATAAACGCCTTTGTCGATATCTTTCTTCAGTCGATCAATTACCTGAAGATACAGATGCCGATTATCTGATTTAATAGTCATATAAAGACACCACCAACTCTTTTGACATCAGACATCTGATGTATTTCATTCCTACTAATCGAAAATACTATAACACTTTTCTTTTTGAAAAGGAATACAAATAAGTAGTTTTCACAAAAATTCTTTCTATTCCATTACATAATTATTACATTTGTTACAACTATCTATTAAAAAGTGAATTGTAACCCTTTTATATGTAAATAATAGGAATTTAAGCAATTCTTTGTGACTTTATAGCATTTCTGAAAGCGGTAACAATAGTATAGCCTATTTGTCTGTTCCTTGTATATAGGTCAGACATCAAATGTCTGATTTTTATTCTAAAAATTTTCATTCCACGCCGAATACTTAAATAAAACAGCAGGGGTAACGTCCCCTGCTGTTAATCAATTATTCTTCCTGAGATTTAGATTTAAGCACTGTTCTTGGTTTACTGCCTTCATAAGGACCCACTACACCTTGCTGTTCCATCGAATCAATTAATCTTGCAGCACGCGTATATCCGATTCTGAATCTTCTTTGCAACATTGAAACTGAAGCTGTCTGCATATCTGTCACCAGGTCAACTGCTTCACCATATAAGTCATCATCTGACTCTTCAGGTTTTGATTCATCAACCTCATCAGGGATCATTTCTTCCTGATACTGTGCTTTTTGCTGTTCAATTACGGCACTGACAACATTCTCAACTTCTTCATCACTTAAGAAAGCACCCTGGACACGGACCGGTTTATTTGCACCGACAGGCATGAAAAGCATATCACCTCTACCTAACAGTTTTTCTGCTCCACCAGTATCCAGTATTGTTCTGGAATCAATTTGCGATGACACAGCAAAAGCGATTCTGGATGGAATATTTGCTTTAATCACACCTGTAATGACGTCGACTGAGGGTCTTTGAGTCGCGATGATCAGGTGAATTCCTGCCGCTCTAGCCATCTGTGCCAGCCTTGTGATTGAGTCTTCAACATCATTGGATGCAACCATCATCAAGTCTGCAAGTTCATCGACTATCACAACAATGTATGGCAGCTGCGGCTGCTTTTCTTCATTTTTTTCATTGTGTTTTCGCACGTGCTCGTTATAACCTTCAATATTTCTCGTTCCGGTATGTGAAAATAAATCGTAACGTCTTTCCATTTCACTAACTACTTTTTTTAACGCTTGAGAGGCTTTTCTTGCGTCTGTTACTACTGGCGCAAGCAAGTGTGGTATTCCGTTATAGACGTTCAGTTCAACCATCTTTGGATCTATCATCATTAACTTAACTTCATGAGGTTTTGCACGCATTAATATTGAAACGATTATCCCGTTAATGCATACAGACTTCCCGCTCCCTGTTGCACCTGCTACAAGCATATGGGGCATCTTATTTAATTCAGCAGCTACTGCTTCGCCAGTAATATCACGTCCAAGACCAATCAGCAGTTTTGCATCGTCACGCTTACCTTTATTAGCTTCAAGAACTTCTCTTAATGACACCATGGCCACTTCAGAATTCGGCACCTCAATACCAATCGCAGATTTACCCGGTATTGGTGCTTCTATCCTTATATCTTTAGCGGCAAGCGCAAGCGCGAGGTCATCATTCAAGTTAACAATTTTACTTACCTTTACGCCAACATCAGGATGAACTTCATATTTCGTGACAGCGGGTCCAAGGTGAACTTGTGTCACTTTAGCCCTTACACCAAAACTTTGAAAAGTTTTTTCTAATTTTGATGCATTCTTTTGAATTGCTTTGTATTCACTGCTTTGATCTACGTGTGGCGGCATGGCAAGTAAATCCAGTGAAGGCACTTGATATTCTTTATTCTCCACTTCTTCAACACCCGGTGAAGAAGTAAATTCTTCAAGCGCTGGATCTGCAGGTGCTTCTTCAACTTCAATATTTTTATCAGGTTGATTGAGAGCTGGAGTATGTTGAACTGGTGCTGTTTTTTCAGCAAAGCTCGATATTAATGGCTCGAATCCTTCAGATTCTTCTTTTTCAACATCTTTATTTTCATTTTCTTCACTATTTTTCTTCGATGCTGATCTTCTGGATATTTGTTCGTGTTTCCTCTTCATATTTTTCGTATCACGCTTTTCCCGTAATGAAGTCATAATCCAGTATATGAATTCGCTCAGTTTTCCACCGAACCAGCTGAGTATAATCCTTCCTGTTTGTCCAATAGATCTCCCCGACACCATCAAAAGACCAATGATCATCAAAGCACCGGAAGCTATTTTTGAACCGGTGGAAGCGAACAGTAGATTAAATACTGCGTAGATAAAAGCACCAATCATACCGGAACCCGCATTAGCAGTGAACTCGTCCATAATAATGCTGTGGGTCTGAACGAGCACACTGCTACTCGTAATCAAGTTGTCCTGTTGGAGCTGATCAAACAACAATACGTGACTCATTAGAAATATACTCATCAAAATTAAGAAACTGCCAATTATTCTTGATCCTTTAAAAGATGGCAGTTGTCTGTATAAAATGGCGTAAACCGAAACCAATATGATAGAAATTGGAAATAATAATTGAAAGTTTCCAATCATATAAGTAAACATCATAGTGAGCAGTTGTCCGGCAGCACCAAGCTGAAAAGCAGCAATTAACGCTAATGCAATCATCACAATACCAGTCAGTTCATATGTAAGAGCTGAATCTTTTTTACGTGTCTTTTTCGTATTCTTCCTCACGGGCGATTTTCTTTTAACAGGTTTTCTTTTGGCTTCAGCCATTCTATCTTCCTCCTTTTCCGGCTGAAAAAAACAGACAGAAATTTTCTGTCTGTTTTTGATTGAATCACTCAGTCATAATTGAATTAAACTTCCATAATGATTGGTAAAATCATTGGTCTGCGCTTGGTACGTGTATAAAGCAGATGATTTAGTGAGTCTCTGATTTCCTGTTTAATTCCTGACCAGTCAAATGTACGATTTTCAACATTTTTCTCTACAATGTTTCTCACAGCGGAAACTGATTCTTCCATCAGTTTTTCTGATTCTCTCACATAGACAAACCCTCTGGAAATTACTTCCGGACCGGCTGCGATCGTTTTATTCTTACGGTTCAGTGTAACAACAACCAGCAGAACCCCATCCTGTGAAAGCAGTCTTCTGTCACGTAAGACAATATTTCCTACGTCTCCAACGCCTTTACCATCAATTAAAACGTTGCCGGTTTGGATTCTGCCGCTCATCTTCATTTTACCGGACTGATATTCTACAATATCGCCCTTGTCAGCAATGAAAATATTTGAGCGCGGAATACCCATTTCTTCAGCAAGACGGCCATGAGTGATCAGATGACGGTATTCTCCCTGGATCGGTATAAAATATCGCGGTTTCATGAGATTCATCATCATTTTCAAATCTTCCTGACTGCCATGTCCTGATACGTGTACGTTTTTGCTGGATGTAAGAACAGTTGCTCCTGCTTTAGTCATTTCGTTAATTGAACGGAATAAAAATACTTCCATTCCAGGCGATGGGGTAAATGTTATCAGGACCGTATCGCCTTCCTGAATGTTAACTAAAGAATGGGTCTGGTTTGCCATACTTTCCATGACTTTGAATGGCTCGTCATGAGTACCCGACAATATGATGACGATTTCATCATCGTTGTACTGATCAATTTCATTCGGTTTAATACGTGTTTCTTCATCGTACGTCAGATGGTCAAATCTTGAAGCTACATTTACCACACGTTCAGCTGCTTCTCCAATCACAGCTACTTTTCGTCCAGTCGCAGAAGCTGCGTCAAAAATCTGCTGAATACGAATCAGGTTCGAAGCATAACATGTTACAATCACTCTTCCATTTGCCTGATTAATACTGCTTGATACTTGTTTTTCAATCACAGCTTCTGAAGTAGTGTGGCCTGGTTTTTCAGCTTCTGTACTGTCTGACAGCAAGGCGAATACACCTTTATCACCAAGCTTGGCCATTTTTCCAATATTAGATGCATATCCACCTTTAGAAGACTGGTCAAACTTAAATTCACCAGTGTGAACAATGGCTCCTTCAGAAGTATGAAGGGCAATCCCGAGTGAATCCGGAATGCTGTGAGTCGTGTTAAAAAATGTAACATTGACAGAATCAAACTTCATATTACTCTTCTCATGAACAGTATAAAATTTAACCCGTTCTTTAAATCCGTATTCTTTCAATAGTGCTTTCGCAAGTGCAACTGTCAGCTTTGAGCCGTAGACAGGAGCTTTCACTTTCTCGAGCAGATATGGCAGTGAGCCAATCGAATCATCGTGACCGTGTGTCAAAAAGATTGCTTTGACCCGCTCTTTGTTTGCCTCTATATACTGAAAATCCGGAATGACAATATCAATGCCAAACATTTCATCTTCCGGGAACTTTAGCCCGGAGTCGATAATGAATAAATCTTCATCTACTTCAATTACATACATATTCTTCCCGATCTCGCCTACGCCGCCGATGGGAATTATTTTTATTTTTTCATTTTTTTCTTTTGACAATCTAATTTCCTCCTACAAAAATGTTATCCGATCTTTTGAAACAGCTGTGTCCATTATACTGTAAGTTTAGAAAACTGTACACGTATTTATCAGACTGCTGATAAATAGAGAAGGGTCTTTTTCCTTTTCGGAAAAAGACCTCGCAATTAACTCTATGATATGCCCGCCATCTCTGAATGAAACTTCTTCACTGCCTCAAACAGTTCTTGCGATTCGTCTGAATTTAATTCAACCAGCGGAAGCCTTACACCCCCGCAAAGAATTCCCTCTTTATTCAATGCAGCTTTTACCGGAGAAGGGCTTGGCTGAGCGAATAATGCTCTTGTAAGAGGCAGAAGATTCTGATGAATGCGTGCTGCTCCTGATAAATCTCCATTTAAGAAATGGTTAATCATTTTCTGCATTTCTATTCCTGCTACATGGGAAGTCACTGACACTACACCTTCTCCACCAATCGAGAGAAGTGGTAAAGTTAACCCATCGTCACCGCTGTAAACTAAAAATTGATCGTCAGTTCCTGCAATAATTTCTGTCATTTGATCCAGGCTTCCGCTCGCTTCTTTTACAGCTACAATATTTGGTACTTTAGACAATTCGATCATTGTTGCTGCTTCAATGTTAACAGCTGATCGCCCTGGAATGTTATAAATCATTACAGGCAGCCCGGTCTTTTCTGCCACTTCAGTGAAGTGTTTCAGCAACCCTGCCTGACTTGGTTTACTGTAATATGGCGCAACAAGCATAATCGCATCTACACCCGCTTCTTTTGCAGCCAGAGAGAGATTGAGCGTGGTTTCAGTACTATTGGTCCCTGTACCTGCTACAACAGGTACCCGCCCTTTTACAATACTTACAGTTGCTTTAAACAGATCAATTTTTTCTTCGAATGATAACGTTGGTGATTCCCCTGTGGTTCCTGCGACAACAAGTGAGTCTGTTCCGTTATCTAATAAGTAATTAACAAGCTTATCCAATCGGCTGTAATCAATTTTATTGTTTTGGTCAAATGGAGTAGCCATTGCAGTTGAAACTCTGCCAAAATTCATTATCTTCACTCCTGTGTGGTTACTAGTTCATTGTTGATAAAAAATTGATGCAGCAGCTGCTGTGCCTGAATTGACTTTTCACCGTCCAAAAGCACCCAGAAAGTCATATGACTGTCAGCTGTCTGCCAAATATTAATTTTATTTTCAGTCAGCAAAGAGACAATGGAGGATGCAATACCCGGCCGTCCAGCTATACTGCTGCCGATCAGCGCAACCTTCGCAACATTATGTCTGCTTTTGAAATAGATATATTTTTCATCTAAAATACGTTTTAAATCGAAAAAAAACACATCTTGAATTGTAAACTTCACTTCTTTTGGCTGAATGGATATCAAATCAATACTGATCCCTTTTTCAGCGAGTATTCTGAATATAAAATCACAATCCTGGGCCTGAACGGCGATTTGTACAAGGTTTTCAACAGCTGTAACCGAGTGGATGGATTCTTCATGATCTGCTTCAAGACCAATCCACGTTCCGTCTTCAGCTGATAAGTCACCTGTCCATACAGGGATGTTGCCTTTCCGTGCCCATTCAACTGCTTTAGGATGAATCACTTTTGCACCCTGATGAGCCAAATGAAAAGCTTCATCATATGAAAGTATCTTGACCACTTCAGCATGATCGACAATGTGCGGATCTCCGCTCATTATTCCTGCAACATCTGTAAATAATTTGCAGTGAATCGCACCTATACTTGCAGCGATCGCACAAGCAGAAGTATCACTCCCGCCTCTTCCCAGAGTTGAAATCCTGCCTTCCTGATCTTCACCCTGAAAACCGGGGATAATAATGACGTTTGTATTTTTTAATTCAGAATAAATCGCATGAGTGTTCACAGAATAAATATCCGCATTATAAGTTCCATTCGTTTTTATTCCCGCCTGTTTGCCGGTTAAAATTTCACTTTTTATTCCATTCCTGTGAAGCGCTGCTGAAAACATTGCTGCTGAAATGATTTCTCCGCATGAAAGTAATAACGATTTTTGATGCGGCGGAAGCAATAGCGGGTCGGTCAGTGATAATAGCGTATCTGTCGCATAAGGTGCTCCCATTCTGCCCATTGCAGATACAACGATGATTACCTGATTTTGCTGTTCCAGTTCACATTCGACATTTTTAACTGCCATATCTCTTTTAAAAGCTTCTGATAACGAAGTACCACCAAATTTCAGAACAGAAATCGGCAATGTGACGCTCCTTTCTGAAGCGCGTGCACGTTATACGAGTTTTAATTTAATGAGACTTTCTGCGATTTGTACTGAATTCCACGCGGCTCCTTTTAATAGATTATCTGATACAATCCACATGTGGAAACCATGATCTTCGTCAGGATCTTTTCTTACTCTTCCAACAAAAACATCTGTTTTTCCTGCAGCTGTACTTGGCATAGGATATTCCTGCTGATCTGGATTGTCCTGAAGCGTAACACCAGGTGCTTCCGAAAGAATTCTATGAATATCAGCAGTATTTTTCCCTTTCTCAGAAACCTCTATATAAACTGACTCTGCGTGGCCTGTTTCTACTGGTAACCTCACACAAGTCGCGGAAACTCTCAGTTCAGGCATATGCATAATTTTCTTTGTTTCGTTAATCATTTTCATTTCTTCAAATGTATAGCCGTTTGTATCAAACTTATCAATTTGCGGAACGGCGTTAAATGCGATCTGATAATGACGTTTGTCACCTTTTACAGGTAATACACTTGCTTCAGGCACTTCCCCATTCAAAACAGCCTGTGATTGTGCTTTCATTTCATCAATCGCCTGTACTCCGGCTCCTGAAACAGCCTGATAAGTGGACACGATTACTTTTTCTAACCCCAATTCTTTCCGGATCGGTTCAAGTGCAGCAACCATCTGGATGGTTGAACAATTAGGATTTGCAATAATACCTTTATGATGCTGAAGATCAAGTTCATTTACTTCCGGCACTACTAAAGGTACATCTTTATCCATTCTGAATGCACTTGTATTATCAATCACGATTGCACCGCGCTTCGCAGCTTCAGGTGCAAGCTTTTTAGATATATCGCCTCCTGCTGAAAACAGCGCGATATCAATGCCTTCAAAACTTTCCGGTGTTGCTTCTTCAACCGTCACAGGCGCTCCATTAAATTGAATTTGTTGTCCTGCAGATCTTGCTGATGAAAGGAGTTTAATTGATTCGATTGGAAAATCCCTCTGCTCAAGCATAGAAAGCATTTGAGTTCCGACTGCCCCAGTTGCACCTACTACTGCTACGTTATATCCTGTACCTTTCATAATTGAAAACTCCCTTCTGACCTTTCCCTGCATTACGTTAGACAGGTAAAGCGCTAATGTGTATTCATACAAAACATTGTATCATTTATTCTTTCAATTTCTCAATCTCTTTTACTTGAATGTCGTAATGTTATGACTGGTTGATACTGTTTTCCATTTATCGCATGAATGACGGAATCAGGTATTTCATCCATATGTGCTACTAATGAGTTAGGCTTCTGATCAGGATCATCCTGACTGAATGGTACAAAATACATGTTTTTTGCAGCCATTAACTTCATCAGGTTCATTCCATTTAAACCGAGTCCGTCATTTGTAGAAATGGCTATCACAACAGGCTTGTGATTGCGCATTGTAGCTTTAGCGGCCATTAAAACCGGGGAATCTGTTAAAGCATTGGCAAGCTTTGCAAGGGAGTTGCCCGTCAATGGAGCAATCACCATACAATCCAGTGGCTCAACCGGGCCAAGGGGCTCTGCTTCTGCAATCGATTTAATACATGTTCGTCCGGCAGCTTTTTCTATTTTTTCTAGCCATTCTTCACCTTCACCAAACCTTGTATTCGTTGTCTGCATCGTGTGGCTGACCACTGGTACAATTTCTGCTCCTAGTTCCTTCAGTTTGATTAATTGTGGTAATGCCAAATGGTATGTGCAGTGAGAACCTGTGAATCCAAATCCAATTCTCTTTCCTTTTAGCATTTGTTTATTCCCCTTTTTCATTAATCTTCTCAAGGATTGCCACTGCGAGTATCTCTCCCGCAGTCCTCGGTGCAACCAGTCCAGGAAGACTCGGTGCTTCCAAATAATTAATATTCTTCCTCTGAGCATTCTCAGTTTGTTCTTTCGGTGGATGGGATGCGAGTTCAATAATAAAGATGCCTGGGGGACAGAATGACATTGCAGTATTGGAAATGATATTTTGTCCTGGAATTGTGTTAATCCACACATCTGCTTCAGGTAAGCAATGGTTTAGATCTTTAATCAAACCTGCCATTACGCCAATTTCCTTCATCCTGGCAACTTCTGCTTTCACAGTAGATAAAGCTGTTACTTTGGCTCCCATCGCATGAAGAACTCTTGCAGCAGTTAACCCGACTCTCCCGCATCCTGTTAATAAAATGTGCGATCCGTGAATTGTAGAATCAGTATGCTGAATAATTAACCATACGATTCCTTCTACAGTAGGAATTGAATTATTAATGGCAATTTCATCTTCTTCAAATAAGTAAATAAATTCTTTTCTGCTTTGATTATTCCACTCAGTCTGTATGCCTGAAAATATGAGACAGCGCTCAGAAACCCTGTTTAATAACCGGCTATCCATTTTCAGATTTTCAGCACTGAAAGAAGATTTGATTTCACCGGTTGATGATATACCGCTCACAGGAAATATAATTGCATCAAGATGTTCATATGGAATGTCATCAATATGCACTTTTCTGTACCCCGGCTCTGTCAAACTTAACTGATCAAAACCACATAAAAAAACTTCTGCGCCTTTTTTACAGATTTCTTCAGCAATGACAAGCTGTCTGGCATCTCCACCGATTACAGCTGTTTTTTTACCTGTTAAATCATGTTTTTTCAAAGAGCATCCACTCACTTCATTCTTCATCATTCTCCGGTATACTATGTAAATTCTTTTGTTCTTGTGATAGCTTCCCTTTTACTAAGATCAATTCTTTTCCTACGGAGTGAACACTTTTCCACGGTATCGAATATTCTTCTTTTGAACGTGTAAACGGGTTTATTTTCCCGGCTGGGACTAAGATGTTAATAATTTCACCTGTTTCCTCATCAAACTCGATATCCGCATTGCCAAGTATGCCCATTCTCTCTGCCTGATTAATATCAATAATTTCTTTTCTGTAGAGTTCACTCATTTTCATTTTGTTTCCTCCTGTATTTATAATGTCCGTTGAACAGAATTGTTCCTGCTATTTATACGTATGTGTAAAACAGCAAAAATATCTGAAACAATAAAAAAACTGCATAGCAGATGCCATACAGTTTTTTTCTTATTCAACTGACACTTTTTCCCCCTGAGGTGAAATAACTGAGGAAGCAAAGTCCCCTCCTAATAGCTGGTCAGCCACTCTTTTAACAGAATCCTGTGAAACAATATCGATCTTTTCAATCAGTTCGTCCATTGAACGATGTCTTCCAAGCATTAATTCATTCTTTCCATTTCTGCTCATGCGGGCATTTGTACTTTCAAGCCCGAGTACAAGGTTACCTTTAAGCTGCTCTTTAGAAGAGGTTAATTCTTCGTCGGTTAACCCATCCACTTTTAACTTTGCAATTGTAGTATGAATGGTATCATACAATTCATCAAACTGCTCAGCCCCGGTTCCTGCATAAACAGTCAATAATCCGCTGTCACGATGAGCGGAGTGATAGGAAAAGACAGAATAAGCTAATCCTTTATCCTCCCTGACATCCTGGAATAGTCTTGAAGACATACTTCCGCCAAGTACATTGTTCAGTACAATCAAGCTGTAAGTATCTTCATGGCCGATTGGCAACCCTTCATATCCAAGACAAAGGTGCGCCTGCTCAGTCTCTTTCTTTCTCGATAAATGAGAATAATGAAAGACAGGGACATCATTGATTTTTTTTGCGGAGGTTGAAGAAGTATAATCGCCAAACAGCGCTTCAATTTCTTTTATAAATTCAGGTCCAATATTTCCCGCAGCTGAAATGACAACATCTTCAGGGCGGTACATTTCATATACATACTTTTTCAGGTCGCTGCTCGTAAAAGAATTCAGAGTCTCTTCTGTTCCCAGGATCGGATAACCGAGTGGATGACTCCCATAAACAGCTTCTCCCAGTAAATCATGAACGATATCATCAGGCGTGTCTTCATACATCTTAATTTCTTCAAGTACGACATTTTTTTCTTTTTCAAGCTCTCCAGGATCATATACGGAATTAAAAAACATATCTGCAAGAACTTCAAGTGCGTGTTTTGCGTGATTGTCTAAAACTTTTGCATAGTAACATGTATATTCCTTAGATGTAAATGCATTGACATGTCCGCCAATCCGGTCAAACTCTTCAGCAATCCTTCTTGCTGAACGTTCTTTTGTCCCTTTAAAGAGCATATGCTCTATAAAGTGTGAGATTCCATTGTTACCCTGGTCTTCATCTCTTGAACCAGTACCAATCCAAACTCCAACTGCAGCTGATCTGACAGTCGGTATATGCTCATAAACAATCCTCAGACCATTTTTGCACGTATGACGTGTAATCATAAAAAACATCTCCTAAATCTTATTGCACTTAATGAAATATTTTACTATGGTTAAAGGATTTTTTCATCTCAAAAAGCTTGTGAAGCTGCAAACTGAAATATCCTTCAGTTTTTAGTCAGATACTGAAGGGTTAGACATCCGCCGTGCGTAACCATAGAAAAACCGGCTGATTAGCCGGTTTTTGAAAATTATTTTTGCTCTTCTTTTTCTTTCTGTTCTTTGATAACAGCTTTACGGGAAAGATTTACTCTTCCCTGGTTATCAATTTCAGTTACTTTAACTTCAATTTGATCTCCAAGTGACAATATATCTTCAACTTTGTTCGTACGTTCTTCCTGAAGTTCAGAAATGTGTACAAGACCATCTTTTCCATTAAATATTTCAACGAAAGCACCGAATTTTTCAATACGTTTTACTTTCCCAAGATAATTCTGACCCACTTTCGCTTCTCTGACCATATCTTCAATGATTTGCTTTGCTTTCGCATTCATTTCAGAATCAGCTGAAGCGATGAAGACTGTACCATCCTGTTCAATATCAATTTTAACGCCTGTTTCTTCAATGATTTTATTGATCGTTTTTCCGCTCGGTCCGATGACGTCACGAATCTTGTCAGGTTTAATTGATAATTGAATGATCTTCGGAGCGTAAGCAGAAAGTTCTTTTCTAGGTTCACTGATTGTTTCAAGCATTGAATTAAGAATGTGAATTCTTCCTTCTTTAGCCTGCATCAATGCCTCTTCAAGAATTTCTTTAGTCAGTCCATCAATCTTAATATCCATTTGTAGTGCTGTTACACCTTTAGCTGTACCAGCAACTTTAAAGTCCATATCTCCAAGGAAGTCTTCCATACCCTGAATATCAGTCAGAATTGTGTAGTCTTCTCCAGATTTAACAAGTCCCATTGCAATACCGGCAACCGGAGCTTTAAGTGGAACACCTGCATCCATCATCGCCAGTGTACTTGCACAAATACTTGCCTGAGAAGTTGAACCATTAGATTCTAACACTTCTGACACAAGACGAATTGTGTATGGGAAATCTTTTTCGCTTGGCAGTACTTTTTCCAAAGCACGTTCACCCAATGCACCGTGACCGATTTCACGTCGGCCAGGTCCACGGATTGGACCAGTTTCTCCTACGCTGAATAGCGGGAAGTTATAATGGTGCATAAAACGCTTAGATTCTTCAAGTCCAAGTCCATCGATGATTTGCACGTCTCCAAGCGGTCCAAGTGTCGCAATACTTAACGCCTGAGTTTGTCCACGTGTAAACAGTCCTGAACCATGTGTTCTTGGCAGCGTTCCAACTTCTGAAGACAGCGGTCTGATTTCATCAGGTTTCCGACCATCCGGACGCACTTTATCCTGCGTAATCTGACGGCGAACTTCCGCTTTAACCATTTGGTCAAGCGCTTTTTTCGCATCTTTCAGGATTGCATCTTCTGCTTCTTCTTCTTCAAATACAGCCAGGACTTCTTTTTTAACAGCTGAAATAGCTTCTTCGCGCGCATGCTTTTCATGAGTCTGAACTGCAGAAACTAATTTTTCTCCAGCCATCTCCTTGATGCGGCTAGCTACATCTTCGTTAAGCTCAGCAAGGACAATTTCTCTCTTTTCTTTACCGCATGCTGCTACAATCTCTTCCTGGAATGCAATCAGCTTTTTAATTTCTTCATGGCCAAACATGATAGCTTCAAGCATTTTTTCTTCGGTAATTTCATTGGCACCGGCTTCTACCATGTTAATCGCATCTTTAGTCCCTGCAACAATTAATTCCATCTCACTTTGGTTTTGCTGGTCGATCGTTGGATTGATAATAAACTCATTATTAATCATACCAACCATTACGCCTGCAATCGGACCGCCGAATGGAATATCTGAAACACTCAGTGATAGGGATGAACCGAACATTGCTGCCATCTCAGATGAACAATCCTGGTCCACACTCATTACCATGCTCATGATCTGTACATCGTTACGGAATCCATCAGGAAATAAAGGACGAATCGGACGGTCAATTAAACGGCTTGTTAAAACTGCACGTTCACTTGGACGACCTTCACGCTTGATAAATCCTCCCGGGATTTTCCCCACTGAGTACATTCTCTCTTCATAGTTAACAGTTAACGGAAAGAAGTCGAGTGGCTTAGGCTCTTTAGAACCCGTTGCCGTACTCAATACAACTGTATCGCCATAACGGATAAGTGCAGCTCCGCTTGCCTGTTTCGCGAGCTGACCTACTTCAACTGTAAGCTCTCTGCCTGCCCAGTTGGTTGTAAAAACCTGCTTTTTCTGATCCATCTAAAAACCCCTTTCTGCAATAAACATAGTAAATCATTTTTGTTGTTCTTTTCACTATGTACAAAATCATACTATTTTATCCTAATAAAAAAGCGGGACGAGGCCCGCTTTTCATCATTGCATTCTTATCGACGAAGACCAAGCTTGTTGATTAGTGCGCGGTAACGTGCTACATCGTTTTTACGAATGTAAGACAGCAGGTTACGACGGCGTCCAACCATTTTGAATAGTCCACGACGTGAGTGGTGGTCTTTCTTATGAGTACGAAGGTGCTGGTTCAGGTTGTTGATATCTTCAGTAAGAATCGCAACCTGTACTTCTACAGATCCTGTATCCCCTTCGTGAGTGCGGAATTCCTGAATAATTTCTGTCTTGCGTTCTTGAGTAATAGCCATAATAAATAGCCTCCTGTAATTTTTATTAAAATCCCCTGTTACCGAGCAGACGGCGGAGTAACCGCAAGGCCAAGCAAAGGTTCATTCGTACATGATTATACTACCATAAGCGAAATTCGGTTGCAACCTGCAGCTGATTATCAAGATAAGTGCCGCGCTAAAATAGCAATCGCTTTATTTTTATCTTTCTCTATCTGGGCAATCAGCTCATCCACTCCGTTGAATTTCTGTTCACTGCGTATGCGCTCAATCCATTGCACCTCTACATGCTCTCCGTAAATACTTTCATTGTAATCAAAAAGATGAACCTCAACGCTGAGCTTTGCATGATCAGGGTCGTTAAATGTCGGCTTATATCCAACATTACAAATACCATCGTGCCACACATCACTGACTTTCATTTTTACAGCATACACACCTGCAGATGGGATCATCAACCCATTCGATGTGTCAATGTTTGCTGTCGGAAATCCTATTTTCCGGCCTCTTTTTTCTCCGTGAACGACAAGTCCTTCAGTTTCATGATAGTTTCCAAGCAGCTGTGCGGCTTTAGAAGGATTTCCATTTGATAAAAGCTCACGAATTCTTGTTGAACTGATTTTTTCATTTTCATCTTCCTGTTTTTCAACTGTGCTCGAAGTAAATTTTCCTCTGGCATGAAACGGAAGCGTCTCCATTTTCCCTCTGCCAAACTTTCCATAGGAATAATCAAAACCTGCAGTGATATGAACTGCGTGTATACCAATTAAATACTGATCGACGAATTCCTGAGGCTCAAGTGAAGCGAACGCAGATGTGAATCGTACAATCAGTAAATAATCGACGCCCATTTTTTCTATCTTCCTGATTTTTTGATCCAATGAAGACAGATACTGCACGCTGCTTTTTTTTGAGCTGAGCACAACTGACGGGTGAGGATCAAATGTCATGACTGCACTTTTAACCCCATGTGATACAGCATAGTCCTGTGCGGTCATTATCACTTTCTGGTGCCCCAGGTGAACGCCATCAAAGAATCCGAGAGCGATTGATAACGGTGGAAAATCCTTCTGTTTCATTTGATGCGGGTGGTGAAGTGTAATTACTTTCATGACAATTCCTTTCTCATCCTGTCCATATAACTTTTACGGGCTTAATATAACCAGCCTTTTCAGGATGTAGGTGATAAATAGCCAAAACGGTATCCTGATAAAATACAACAATCGGTTCTCCCATTTCACCTGCCCATTCATCAGGTGTTGGCAGCACAGCACCATGTTTTACTTTACTAGCAACTTTATCACTTACTGTCATCTTCTTCAATCCGGATAAACCGAGTTCCATCGGCTTTAAAATAGTTTGAGGATCTTCCAGCGCTGAAAGCTGTTCCAACGTAACACAGTCTGACTCAGTAAATTGTGCTGAAGAAGTTCTGGTTAACCTAAGCATATGTGCTGGAAATCCCAGCAACTCCCCAAACATGACCGCCAGCGTCCTAATATAAGTGCCTTTTCCGCAGATGATATGTGCGTGAAACTTAAAGGTATAATTTGTTTCGTCATATTCAAGTGAAGTGTCATCAATTTCTATTTGGTGAATTTTCACTGTGCGCGATGGACGTTCAATCATTTTGCCTTCTCTTGCATATTCATAGAGCCTTTTACCGTTCACTTTTACAGCTGAATACATTGGAGGTGTCTGCTGAATATCACCGGTAAGCTGTTCAGCTGCAGCAAGCAATTGTTCCAGTGTTATTTTTGTTTCAACGTTTTTTTTATCGATTATCTCTCCTGAAGCATCCTCAGTTTCAGTCGACTCTCCTATCACAATTTGTGCTTTATAGGACTTGCCGGCCTCTGTTATGTATTCAGCGATTTTCGTCGCCCTTCCGATGCATATTGGCAGGACTCCATCAACATCAGGATCCAGTGTACCGGTATGCCCGACCTTTTTAGTTCTTAATATTTTTCTTACTTTAAACACACAATCATGAGATGTCATGCCCGGTTCTTTCCACAATGGGAGTATGCCATTCATTTTCAAGCTCCTATCCTAGGTTTTATAGGTTTTTCCTACGCATTCAAAAAAAGGCAGACAGAATAAGATCTGCCTGCCTTCCTCTTATTCGCGTTCTTTTAAATCCCGGATCAATGATTCAATACGGTTACCCGTTTCAATTGATTCATCGAATTCGAATAACAGTTCAGGAGTCTTACGAAGCCTGATTCTCTGTCCAATTTCAGAACGGATAAATCCTTTCGCTTTAGCAAGGCCGCGCAATGTATTTTCACGCTGTTCTTCGTCTCCAAGTACTGTGATGTAAACAGTTGCCTGCTGAAGATCACCTGTCACTTCAACGTCAGTCACTGTTACAAAACCGATTCTTGGATCTTTCATTTTACGACCGATAATATCGCCAAGCTCTTTTTTCATTTGTTCTCCGACTCTGTTTGAGCGCAATGACATAATATGCCACCTCTTTATCAGGAAAATTTGTATCCGCTACAGCTTTTCTACCACAGCAGCGCCTGGCTCCCATTCAGGAAAAGATTCCATAAATGAAAGTGCCCGCTTTACTTCTTTTTCAGCAGCAGCATAATCTGCTGCTGCTGAGACAAGTTCAATCACTGTACGCTGCCACTTATCCTGATAGTCTATCTCAGCAGCGGAAACATTATACTTTTGCTTTACCCTTGTAAGGACCCGCTTTAACACAGATCGTTTTTCTTTTAACGAGTGTGAAAGGGGTAGATGGAATTCACATTCCGCTCTGACAATCATTTACGTTTGATTTCTTCCATCACAAACGCTTCAAAAATGTCCCCTTCTCTTACATCATTATAATTCTTAAGCGTGATACCGCACTCGTAGCCTTTTGCCACTTCTTTAGTATCGTCTTTGAAACGCTTAAGTGTGTCCAGATCGCCTTCAAATACAACAATACCATCACGAATTAATCTGATACCGCTATCTCTTGTGATTTTTCCTTCAGTTACATAACTTCCGGCGATTGTTCCAACTTTAGAGACTTTAAATGTCTGACGGACTTCAGCCTGACCGATCACTTTTTCTTCGAATTCAGGATCAAGTAATCCAGTCATAGCAGATTCAATTTCTTCAATTACCTTATAGATAATTCTATGAAGTCTTACGTCAACTTGTTCTGCGTCTGCGGCACGTTTTGCGTTAGCATCCGGTCTAACATTAAACCCGATGACAATCGCATTTGATGCAGCTGCTAATGTAATATCTGATTCAGTAATCGCACCAACAGCTGTGTGAATAATTTTCACATTTACGCCTTCCACTTCTATTTTCAGTAGTGAAGCGGCTACAGCTTCCACAGAACCCTGCACGTCACCTTTTACGATTACGTTCAAGTCTTTCATCTCACCCTGTTTCATTTGTTCAAACAGGTTATCAAGAGAAACTCTTGTTTTTTCTCCACGCTGTGCCTGAAGTGCCTGCTGTGCACGGGATTCTCCGATAGAACGAGCAGTTTTCTCATCTTCAAATACAACGAATCGGTCACCTGCTAAAGGCACATCGTTCAATCCGGTAATTTCAACCGGTGTTGAAGGACCTGCTTCTTTCACCCGGCGGCCAATGTCATTTACCATCGCACGCACACGACCAAATGTATTACCTACAACAATCGGATCACCAACGCGCAGTGTACCATCCTGTACAAGAAGTGTTGCCACTGAACCGCGGCCTTTATCAAGCTCAGCCTCAATAACAGTTCCCATTGCACGGCGTGTAGGATCAGCTTTTAATTCTTCAACTTCGGAAACAAGTCCGATCATTTCAAGAAGGTTGTCAATACCATCGCCATTCAGAGCCGATACCGGTACGAAGATCGTGTCTCCGCCCCATGCTTCAGATACAAGTCCGTGCTCTGTCAGTTCCTGCATCACTCGATCAGGGTTAGCAGCCTGTTTGTCCATCTTGTTCACCGCAATGATAATCGGTACTTCAGCAGCTTTTGCGTGATTAATCGCTTCTACTGTCTGAGGCATTACACCATCATCTGCTGCTACTACAAGAATTGTAATATCCGTTACTTTGGCACCTCGTGCTCGCATTGTTGTAAAAGCGGCGTGACCAGGTGTATCAAGGAACGTGATTTTTTTACCATCATTGTCAATCTGATAGGCTCCGATGTGCTGGGTAATACCACCCGCTTCGCCTGCAGTTACCTTTGTTTTACGAATTGAGTCAAGAAGAGTTGTTTTACCGTGGTCAACGTGTCCCATGATTGTTACCACTGCAGGACGTTCAATCATTTTGCCAGCTTCAACTTCTTCATCGAAATACGTTTCAAGGTCTGTAGAATCCACCAGGATTTCTTCTTCGACTTCTACTCCGTAATCTTCACAGATTAATTCAATTGTATCTTTATCAAGTTCCTGGTTCACTGTAGCCATTACACCTACCATGAACAGCTTCTTCACAACTTCAGTAGGTTCACGATGCAGCTTTTTCGCCAGTGCAGCAACTGTCAGAGATTCTGTAAAAGTAATTTTTTCAGGAAGCTCTCTATGTTTCATAGGAGTTGGCTGGAATGGCTGTTTATTCTTCTGGTTACGGTTATTTTTACCGCCTCGGTTCTGTTGACCGGGACGCTGTCCGCCGCGACCTTTTCCGCCCTGTTGACCGCCTCTTGCCGGCCCGCGGTTTTGGGCTTGAGGACCGCCGCCTTTACCCTTATTTTGCTGGCCACTTGTATTTTGAGTGCTGCGGTTCTGGTTTTGAGGTTTTTGCGTCGTGTCTGTAGAAGACTTACCGCCAGTATATGCCTTATCCAGTTTTGCTATCGCATCACTCTCTAGTGTTGCCATGTGATTTTTCACTTCAATATTCATTGTTGTTAATTTATCAATTACTTCTTTACTGGTGACATTTTGCTTTTTTGCGTATTCATATACACGTACCTTACTCATTCGTTCACCCCCGTTAAGATTCGTCGAGCAGTGAGATCAGTTTATCCGCGAAGCCTTTGTCAAGGACAGCAACAGTAACTCTTGCTTCCTTGCCGATCAGTTGTCCAAGTATATAACGGTCTTTAACCATTCTAACCGGAACTGCATAATAAGATGCTTTATCCGTCACTTTTTTTCGAGTGTTGCCAGAAGCATCTTCCGAAAGTAAGACGAGTTTTGCTTTATTATTTCTGATCTCTTTCACTACTAATTCTTCGCCTGATATTACTTTTCCTGCTCGAGTCGCAAGACCCAATAAAGACATCCATTTTGGCTGTCTCATTTATTTAGATCCCGCTTCCACATATTCAAGAAGCTCGTCATACAGCTCGTCCGGTACCTCGGCTTCTAAGTGGCTGGCTAGTACATTTTTCTTTTTTGCTTTCAAAATTGCTTCTTTATCTTTAGATAAGTATGCGCCACGTCCTGATTTCTTTCCTGTCGGATCAATAGAAACGACCCCTTCTTTAGAACGGACGATACGGATCATTTCTTTTTTTTCTTTCATCTCATGCGTCGCAACACATTTCCGTAAAGGTATTTTACGCTGTTTAGTCACTTGAATGAACTCCTTTACTCGATGTCATCATCCGGATAACTGAATGATTGGTCCATATCTTCATCTGAGAAAAGCGGTTGATCGTCACGTGGAAAAATTCCCATTTCGCGCGCATCGGTTTCACTCTTAATATCTATCTTCCAACCTGTAAGCTTTGCAGCAAGCCTTGCGTTTTGACCGCGTTTACCAATTGCAAGGGACAACTGATAATCAGGCACAACAACTGTAGTGGCTTTGTCTTCCTCATTCACTTGAACATCTACAACCTTTGATGGACTAAGTGCATTTGCAACAAATATAGTTGGATCTTCAGACCACTCAACGATATCAATTTTTTCACCCTTAAGCTCGTTGACAATTGCCTGAACACGTCCGCCTTTAGCACCTACGCAGGCACCGACAGCATCTACTTCTTCGTTATCGGAGTGCACAGAAATCTTTGAGCGGTCTCCTGCTTCGCGTGAAACAGATTTGATTTCAACCGTACCGTCAAATATTTCAGGTACTTCAATTTCAAATAGTCGTTTTAATAGACCGGGGTGTGTTCTTGACACAAAGATTTGAGGTCCTTTAGTCGTTCTTTCAACTTTAGTAATATAAACCTTTATCCGGTCGTGTGGTTTATATGATTCGTTAGGCATTTGTTCATTAAGCGGCAGCAAAGCTTCGATCTTGCCTAAAGCGACATAGATGAAACGGTGATCCTGACGCTGAACAATACCAGTCATAATATCATCTTCACGATCAACAAATTCTGTATAAATAATACCGCGTTCAGCTTCTCTGACACGCTGAGTAACGACCTGCTTAGCAGTTTGAGCAGCAATTCGCCCAAAATCTCTAGGTGTAACTTCAAGTTCTACAATATCTCCCACTTCATAAGCAGGATCGATTTCATGTGCATCATCAATCGAAATTTCCAGACGTGAATCAAATACTTCGTCTACAACTTCTTTTCTCGCGAATACACGCATTGAACCGTTATCAAGGTTCAGGTCAACACGAACATTTTGGGCCTGGTTAAAATTGCGTTTATAAGCAGACACAAGTGCTGCTTCAATCGCATCGATCAGCACATCGCGTTCAATACCCTTTTCTTTCTCCAGGTATATCAGCGCATCAAGTAATTCAGTACTCATTCTTTTCTCTCCTTTCACAGGTTAAAATGTAACGGCTAATCTCGCTTTAGCTACTTTTTCTTTAGGAACAGCAAGTTCTTTCTTTCTCGTCTTGATGGTAACCGTTATATTCAGTGTTTCTCCATCATATTTGTCCAGTACGCCTTCTATTTCTTTCATGCCGTCGATTGGCTCATACGTTTTTACATACACCTGTTTGCCAATTGCATTGTGAAAGTCTTTTTCCTTTTTCAGAGGGCGCTCAGCACCTGGAGACGAGACTTCAAGAAAATAGTTCTGCTGAATTGGATCGAGTTCATCCAGTTTTTCACTTAGGCGTTCACTGACAATCCCGCATTCCTCAATATCAACGCCGGGCTCTTTATCAACAAACACGCGAAGAAACCAGTTGGATCCTTCCTTCACAAACTCCACATCTACTAGTTCGAGGTTCATTTCCTCCAGAATTGGGTTTACAAGTTCTTCAGTTAGTTCATTAATTTTACTCATCAGTTTCCTCCATCATTCTCTGAAAAATGCCTGAAACAAGACAAAAGAGCGGGCGGCACCCACTCTTTTGACGTCAGAGTTATCTAAAACATTTCCGTGAATATAATACCATATATTGCGAAACCGTGCAAATAGCTTAGAACAGTGATAACTGGTTCTGGTCAGGCAGTCCCTCAAGACATCCTTGTGAATCCAGATATTCAATGATCGTCTTTGAGACTTTTCCGCGTTTTTGAAGATCTTCTTTAGATAAAAACTCTCCGTTTTTTCTGGCTTCAACAATATTGATCGCTGCATTTGTCCCAAGTCCCGGTATTGCATTGAATGGCGGGATAAGAGCGTCGCCTTCGATTTTAAATTCTTTGGCATCTGATTTATAAAGGTCCACTTGTTTGAAATGATACCCTCTTTCAACCATTTCAAGACACAGTTCAAGAACTGTCAGCGAGCTTTTTTCTTTCGGCGTTGCTTCCAGACCCTTTGCATTAATTCCTTCAATTTTCGCTTTGATCGCCTGTGACCCTGCTGCCATTGCTTCAAGATCAAAGTCTTCAGCTCTTACAGTAAAATATGCAGCATAATACAGTTTCGGGTGATGAACTTTGAAGTAGGCAATTCTGACAGCCATAAGTACATAAGCTGCGGCGTGCGCTTTCGGGAACATATACTTGATCTTTTTACAAGAATCAATATACCAGTCCGGTACGCCATTTTTCTTCATTTCCTCTTCCCACTCAGGTGAAAGGCCTTTACCTTTACGAACAAACTCCATAATTTTAAATGCAAGTGATGGTTCAAGACCCTGATAAATCAGGTAAACCATGATATCATCACGACAGCCGATTACATCGGAAAGTTCACATATCCCGTTATGGATAAGCTCCTGTGCATTTCCAAGCCAAACGTCGGTCCCGTGTGACAGACCGGAAATCTGTACCAGTTCTGAGAAAGTGGTCGGCTTGGTATCTTCAAGCATCTGTCGAACGAAGCGTGTTCCAAACTCCGGTATACCGAGTGTGCCGGTCTTACACATAATTTGTTCCTGGGTCACTCCAAGTGATTCAGTACCGCTGAAAATTTTCATTACTTCAGGATCATCCGTAGGAATCGTTTTCGGGTCGATCCCTGATAAATCCTGCAGCATTCTGATTACAGTAGGATCATCGTGCCCTAAAATATCCAGCTTCAACAGATTGTCGTGAATTGAATGGAAATCAAAGTGTGTCGTTTTCCATTCTGAATCACTGGCATTCGCAGGAAACTGTATTGGCGTAAAATCATATATATCCATATAATCCGGTACAACAATAATTCCGCCGGGGTGCTGACCTGTTGTCCGCTTTACACCTGTACAACCGCCGGCAAGTCTTTCAACTTCTGCACCTCTGAAATGCAGGTTATGATCACCGGCATAGCCTTTCACATAACCAAATGCTGTTTTGTCGGCTACTGTTCCAATTGTTCCTGCACGGTATACATAATCTTCTCCAAACAAATCTTTTGTATAGTTATGGGCGACCGGCTGGTACTCTCCACTAAAGTTCAAATCAATATCCGGCACTTTATCCCCCTTGAATCCCAGGAACGTTTCAAACGGAATATCCTGCCCATCTTTGACATAAGGAATCTGACAGTCCGGGCAGTCTTTATCATCCAGGTCAAACCCGGATCCAACTGAACCGTCATTAAAGAATTCGGAATGCTTGCACTTAGGACATACGTAGTGCGGCGGCAGTGGGTTGACTTCAGTAATCTCCGTCATAGTTGCGACAAAAGAAGATCCTACAGAACCACGTGAACCTACCAGGTAACCGTCAACCAATGATTTTTTTACAAGTTTATGAGAGATCAGATAGATTACAGCAAAACCGTGACCGATAATACTTTTCAGTTCTTTTTCAAGTCTCGCTTCTACGATTTCCGGCAGGTCATTACCATAAATACTTCTTGCCATCCCATAACTCATCTCACGCATTTCTTCATCGGCGCCTTCAATTTTAGGGGTGTATAGCTCGTCTTTTATCGGCGTCACTTCTTCAATCATGTCAGCAATTTTGTTCGTGTTGTCGATCACGATCTCTTTTGCTTTTTCTTTCCCTATAAAAGACAGTGCATCAAGCATCTCGTTTGTTGTCCTGAAATGTACGTCCGGCAGCTTATGTCTGTTAAGAGGATTTGCGCCACCCTGGGATGCAATCAGAATTTCCCTGTAAATTTTATCATTTTCATTTACGTAATGAACATTCCCGGTCGCAACTGCCGGGATGTTCATCTTATCTGCAAACTCAATCACTTTAGTAATAATTTCTTTCAGGTTTTCATCGTCCCGGACAAGCTCTAAGTCTATTAAATGCTGATAGGCTGCCGGCGGCTGTACTTCAATGTAATCATAAAAATCAGCCAGATCCTCTACCTCTTCAGGAGATTTCTGCATCATTCCTTCAAAAATCTCACCTTTATCACACGCAGATCCAATTAATAATCCCTCTCTGTGTTTGTTAAGAAGAGACCTCGGAATGCGGGGAACTCTGTAAAAGTACTCTAAATGCGAAATTGAAACTAACTTAAATAGATTTTTTAACCCCTGCTGAGTCTTAGCCAAAATTGTAATATGGTTCGGTCTCGCACGCTTAAACGCGTCTCCTTCACCCATATAGTCATTTAACTGATTGTGATTAGTAATCTCTTTTTCTTTCGCTTCTTTTAACAGTTTCGCTAAAATATATCCGGTGGCTTCCGCATCAAATATCGCACGGTGGTGCTGAGTCAGCTCAACATCAAATTTTTTCGCCAATGTGTTTAACCGGTGATTCTTAAACTCAGGGTGTAAGAACCTTGCAAGTTCCAGTGTGTCAATTACCGGATTCGAAGCTTTGTCCATCCCGGCACGTTTATAACCAACATTCAGAAACCCCATATCAAAAGATGCATTATGCGCAACAAGTGTATCGTCCTCACACCATTCTTTAAAATCAGCCAGCACATCTTTAATCTCAGGGGCGTTACGCACCATATCATCTGTGATGCCTGTCAGATTGATCGTTGTTGCAGATAGCGGATGGTGAGGATTAGCGAATCGTTCAAACCGGTCAATTATTTCTCCTTCTTTCACCTTTACGGCAGCCAGTTCAATAATTTTATCGTAAACTGCTGAAAGACCGGTCGTTTCCACATCAAACACGACGTAGGTTTCAGTTTCCAGATTCCTGTCTGCTGTATTGTAGGCGATCGGAACTCCGTCATCAACCAGATTCGCTTCAAGTCCATATAAAATTTTAATATCATTTTTAGCTCCGGCTGCGTGCGCCTCCGGGAATGATTGGGCAACTGCGTGATCTGTAATTGCGATGGCTTTATGTCCCCATTTTTTCGCCTGGGAAACCAATGAAGATACCGAGGATACAGCATCCATCTGACTCATCGGTGTATGCAGATGAAGTTCAACGCGCTTTTCTTCAGATGTATCCTGTCTCAGCAATGGCTGAATTTCCATCACATCCTGAGCGATCATCACAAGATCTCTTACGAATGTATCATTTTGTATTGAGCCTTTCGCTCTGACCCACATTCCCTTTTTGAGCTGCTGCATAATCGCTGCGTCTTCTTTATCTCTTGAGAACATTTTTACAAGAATCGAGTCTGTATAGTCAGTCACTTTGAAAGTAAGAAGTGATCTGCCGCTTCTTAACTCCCTCACTTCTGCATCAAACACGAGACCCTGAATGGCAATTTTTCGTTCTTCTTCCTGAATCGTTTTAATTGCGACGGGCTCATCCGGTTTAATTGAATAACCAATGGCAACAGGTCCGGTATGGGTGTCACCGGCATTTTTCTGATCTTCAAGCTTCTGCATTTCTACAAGTGCCTGTTTTGCCCATTCTTCTTCTTCTTTCTTTTTTGATTCTACAAAAGCTTCATACTCTTCATTCGAATCATCCTTGGAAACTTCCGTGTGAAGAACATATGGCCCTAATCCCCATTTTTCAAATGCACTATTCAGGATCTCCGCGTACTTATTCTTAATTTGTGTGCCTTCTGTTTCATTTGACACTTTTATCGTTATTTTATTTCCGTTAATTTCTGGCTTCTGTACTGATAAAAGCTTGAGAAGCGGTGGTGCGATCCCCTGGAGCTCTTCAAGACAGGTTTCCCAATAATCACAAACAATATCTGATGAAACTTCTGTATTTGCGAGCTTAATGGTAAAGGATACTTCAGCAATATGTTGAAATGACTGGTGCAATCTTGCTGTAAAGTCCTTCATGATCTGACTGGGTACGACTGACTTTAATTGAAAAACAAAATGCCATTTTTTATCTTTTTTATGGACAGCAAGCTTTTCTATTTCTGCTTCTTCAAAATGATCTGCGTACATATCTCCCGTCATATTCAACTGAGTCAGCAACAGCCGGAACTTTTCTTTTTTCGATAAATCTGTACTCATAGTTCCTCCTTATTCAGACAGCAAAGGCTGGTGCATGCACCAGCCTCAAGTTTTAAAATGTATTTTTCGGAATTATTAATTAGAAAGCTGGCGGAAGATTTCCTGGAGCTTATCCGTCAACTCTTCTTTTTGTACTTCGTACGACTCGCCATTTTTCCTAATTTTCACTTCAACAATACCTTCCGGTGCACGCTTACCTACTGTTATTCTGACTGGCAGACCCATTAAATCAGAATCAGCAAATTTCACTCCTGCACGTTCTTTACGATCATCAAGCAGTACCTGATAGCGGTAGTCGGACAGAAGCTTATAAAGTTCTTCTGCAGTCTGAGACTGAACTTCATCCTTCATATTAACAGGAATGATATGAATGTCATAAGGCGCAATATTAGTAGGCCACGTCAATCCATTTTCATCATTAAATTGTTCTGCCACAGCTGCTAATGTACGCGATACGCCAATACCATAACATCCCATAATCATCGGTTTAGAACGCCCATTTTCATCAAGAATATTAGCATTCATCGGTTCACTGTATACTGTTCCGAGCTTAAATACATGTCCCACTTCAATTCCGCGTGCGAATTGAATCGTGCCATTACCATCAGGAGAAGGATCACCTTCCACCACAAAACGAAGGTCAGCGTATTGCGCAACGTTAAAATCTCTTCCAGCTTTTAAATGTGTGTAATGTACACTTTCTTTATTCGCTCCAGCAATCATATCACCCATCGCTTCCACAGCATGATCAGCAATGACGGTTACATCTTCAGAGAGACCTACCGGACCGATTGAGCCTGGTTTGACACCGGTGAACTGAATTGTCTGTTCTTCAGTCGCCAGTTCGACTACCAGACCATTCACTGCGTTTTTGACCTTAATATCATTCACTTCATGATCACCGCGCACAAGAACCAGAACCGGTTTTTCATCCACAATAAAGAGCATGGATTTTACTGTATTTTCTTTATCAACGCCAAGAAAATCTGCCACAGAGTCAATTGACTTCTGTTCAGGCGTTGACACCTCTTCTTTATCTTTACCACTGTGTGTTTGATGTTCGTACTGTTTATTAACTGCTGCCATCTCAAGGTTAGCCGCATATTCAGATGAATCAGAGTATGCGATTGTGTCTTCCCCTATTTCAGAAAGCACCATAAATTCATGATTGTCTTTTCCTCCAATCGCACCGGAATCGGCCAGTACAGCACGGAAATTTAAACCGCAGCGTCGGAAAATATTTTTATATGCTTCAAATAACTTCTCATAAGCTTCATCCAGACTTTCCTGAGATGCATGGAAAGTATAAGCATCTTTCATTAAGAACTCACGGCCTCTGAGCAGACCAAATCTTGGACGTTGTTCATCCCGATATTTTGTCTGGATCTGATAAAGTGTTAAAGGCAAACGTTTATATGATTTTACTTCATCTCTTAACAGACTCGTAATCATTTCCTCATGCGTAGCCCCAAGCGCAAATTCACGGTTGTGACGATCCTGCATTCTCATCAGTTCCGGTCCATAAGTGAACCATCTTCCTGATTCTTCCCACAGCTCTGAAGGCTGAAGTGCCGGCATTAGCATTTCTACACCACCGGCTTGATCCATCTCTTCACGAATAATACTCTCGACTTTTTGAAGCACTTTTTTTCCAAGTGGCAGAAACGAATAAATACCACTTGCGTTTTGTCTGATATATCCCGCTCTCAAAAGCAGCTGATGACTTTTCACATCTGCTTCAGACGGTGTTTCTTTTAGTGTTGGAATCAATGTTTGACTTTGTTTCATTTATAGCACCTCTGTTTTTTAATTGCTTATAAAAAATATCGCTGAATGTCATTCCATGTGACAACGATCATGAGTAACATTAATAATGCAAATCCGACAAAATGAACCATACCTTCTTTTTGCCTGTCTATCGGTTTTCCCCGAAGTGCTTCAAAACCGAAGAATAACAATCTCCCTCCGTCAAGTGCAGGAAGTGGAAGTAAATTCATAATACCGAGATTAATACTCAATATCGCTCCCCATTGCATGAGTTGGTAAATACCCAAAGCTGCAACTTCTTCTGTGCTTTTGTAAATTCCTACAGGTCCTGCTAATGCGTCAATAGAAAATTGACCTGTGATCAATTGACCTAAAAGATCAAAAATAAGAACTGTATATGCATACGTTTGTTCAGCCCCATACTTAATGCTTTGAAAAATATTCGGCGATTCAATTAGCGGATTATAAACACCAATAATACCTTGTGATGTCGTTTCTTCACCTTGCTCAATGGTTCTTTCTTCAGGAACAACATTGAAAGATAAAGACTCTTCTCCTCTTCGGACATCAAGTGTAATTTCTTCACCTGGAGACCGGCTCACAATACTTGTTAGTTCATTCCAGGTTGAAATTTCTTCTCCTGAAATTGATACGACCTCGTCGCCTTTTTCAAGTCCGGCTTCTGCGGCAGGGTCTCCCGGAACAACATCTCCCAATACTGCTCTGTCAGCTGGTATTCCTGCAGCCATTCCAAGAATCGTTAAAACAATGAACGCCAGCACAAAATTCATAGCCGGCCCTGCGAATATTGTTAAGAATCGCTGGTGCAGTTTTTTTGAATTAAATTGTCTATTATAAGGAGCAACCTGCGTTTCAACACCATCTTCAACAAATACAGTTGTTTCTGACAGTTTGAATGTCTGCAGTATCTCTTCTCCTTCTTCATACCCTTTAATATAAAGGTCCTTCTCAACGTCTGCTTCGGCAACCTCTACTACACGAAGGTCAGGGTAACGGTCCTTATTATTTAAAATAACTTTTTGAACCTTTTCATCCTGATCCAAAATTAATCCCGCTCTGAAACCCGGTTTGAGTTCCAGCAGTTCCGCATCCTCACCAGCCATTCTTACATAGCCGCCAATTGGAAGCAGACGAAGCGTATACTGCGTTTCATTGCGTTTAAAAGCTAAAACTTTCGGTCCCATACCGATTGCAAATTCACGGCATAAAATACCTGCTCTTTTAGCAAAAACAAAATGTCCAAGCTCATGAAAGAACACGAGTGCACCGAAAATTATTATAAATGCGATGACAGAATTCATCGTCACAACCACCTTTTAAATTGTTATGTCCGGTTCAAACGGACTTTAACCCATTGTAGCACGTTCCAAAAAAGTGGGGGTCAATTCAGCCTTTGAAATCCGCAAGAATTTTTGAACGCGTTTCCTGGTCAGCTTCAATAATTGTACCCAAATCAGGGTTTTGTATCGGATCATGCGCTGCCATTGCTTTTTCGATTACATATTCTATATCTAAAAAGCTGATCTTTTCGTTTAAAAATAAAGCAACAGCTGCTTCATTTGCTGCATTTAGTACAGTTGGCATTGTGCCACCGGTACGCCCTGCCTGATAGGCAAAATCCAGACATCTAAACCGCTCAAAATCCATTTTTTCGAAATGAAGCTTTCCTATTTCTTCGAGCTTCAACCTGCGATCTGTCTTATGAACAAAACGGTCGGGATAGCTGAGTGCATATTGGATCGGCACTTTCATATCGGGTGTGCCCAGCTGAGCAATAACCGAGCTGTCATGAAACTCTACCATTGAGTGTATGATACTTTCTCTATGTTGTAGCACATCTATTTTGTCATAAGGCAAATCAAACAGCCATTTCGCTTCAATGACTTCAAGTCCCTTATTCATCATACTTGCTGAGTCGATTGTAATTTTTGCACCCATCGACCAGTTTGGGTGATTAAGAGCATCTTTAACCGTTACATTTTCAAGTTCTGCTCGTGATTTATCTCTAAAGCTTCCTCCAGAAGCAGTAATGACGAGTCTTTCAATATTTTTACGCTTTTCTCCTTGAAGTGCCTGAAAAATCGCGGAGTGCTCACTATCAACAGGTAAAATCGTGACTTCGTGCTTTTCAGCTTCTGCCATGACAAGGTGCCCTGCAGTTACCAGCGTTTCTTTATTTGCGATGGCAATCGTTTTTTTTGCTTTAATTGCTTGTAAAGTAGGTTCAAGACCTACACTTCCAAGCACAGCATTAACGAGCAATTCTGTTTCGGGATGAATCGCTGTTTCAATTAATCCCTCTCTGCCCGACAGAACTTTTACTTTTCCTATGTATTCTCTTGCAAGTATGTCTGCATCCTCTTTAAATTGTACTGATACAAGAGAAGGACTGAATTCTTCAATTATTTTTCGTGCCTGATTAATATTTCGTCCTACAGAAAAAGCTTCCAAAGAAAAACTGTCCTGATGAGCACGAAGTACATCAAGCGTTTGAAGTCCTATTGAGCCCGAGGCACCCATTAATGAAATCTTTTTCATCAGTTTCAAGCTCCTTTATCAAATTAATTGCAGAATATGCATCAGTGGCAATACAAATAATAAGCTGTCAAATCGATCCAGCAGACCACCATGGCCAGGAAGTATATTTCCTGAATCCTTCACACCATAATGTCTTTTTAACGCAGATTCTACCAGGTCTCCAATTTGACCAAACGCCGACAGAACCACAGTGGCAGGTAATAAATACCACAAAATCGCATCTAGTGGAGCGATAAAATAAAATACCAGTACTGCAACTAAAGCACTTAAAATTCCACCTATAAAGCCTTCCACTGTCTTATTTGGGCTGATATCCGGCCACAGTTTTCTTTTACCCATTGATTTACCAATGAAATACGCACCCGAATCCGTCGTCCAGATAATGATCAGGGCATATACTACCCATAGTATGTCTTCATTTCTTGTTTCAATAAAGTAGAAAAATCCAATCCCAACATACAGCATTGCAAACACTGCAAATGCAGCATCATCAAAAGTAAAACGATTTTTCTTCAGTACTGTGTATACAAGTAGAAGTAAAACTGATAATAGTGCTGTTTCTATTTTTGAATAATTCAACTGATTGAGTAATTCATAATATTCTATAGGCAACAGGAAAATCCACAGCGTAATCATTGAAATGGCCCCTGGGATCGAGCGGAACTGAATCGAACGCATTCTTAATACTTCGTATAACGCGACTGTCGCAATAAAGTATGTTCCTATTACGAATAGCAGTCCACCTGCCCAAACGACTGGGATAAATAAAGCCGCTGCAAGGACACCGGTTATAATTCTTTGTTTCATGTCATATCCTCGCTTTTTAACCCGCCATACCTTCTTGAACGCTTTTGGAAACCTTCAATTGCCTCGACTAAGTGTTCTTCCTTGAAGTCCGGCCATAGTACATCAGTAAACCAGAACTCTGTATAAGCCATTTGCCAAAGCATAAAGTTACTTAATCTGATTTCGCCGCTGGTCCGGATCAGTAAATCAGGATCTCCAAGATGTGGAGTCATTAAATATGAACCAAACAAATCATCATCCAGTTCTTCCGGCATTACCTTACCATCTTTTACATCACATGAAAATGCCTTTATTGCCTGGATCATTTCATTTCTGCTTCCGTAATTTAAAGCAAAATTTAACACGAGTCCATCGTTATGAGCAGTTTTCTCGATGGCCTGGTCCACAGCTATTAAAGTGTGTGATGGTACCTGGTCTCTATCGCCCATCATTTGCACCTGTACATTCTCTTCAATCAGCTCAGGGAGGAAGGTTCCAAGAAATTCTTCCGGAAGCTTCATTAAAAATTCAACTTCCATTTTAGGCCTGACCCAGTTTTCTGTTGAAAAAGCATAAAGCGTCAAGGCTTTCACGCCCAGATCACTTGCTAACCTGGTGATTGGTTTTACTGTCTTCATTCCTTCATGGTGACCGGCGACTCTCGGCAGCGCTCTTTTATTCGCCCACCTGCCATTTCCATCCATAATAATCGCGATATGGTCAGGCATTTTATAATTTTTACAATCATTTATTCGTTGAGAAAGGGAGTCCGGCTCTTTTGTGGACGTCCATCTTTTCATTTTTTCGAGCATTGTATTTCCCCCATCAGGTAATTGCATATTTTTAGCTAGTCCTATCATATCAAATAAATACTTGAAAATGTTGCCTTGTTTTGAAAAGGGGCATGAATAAAGAAAACCCCCTACACCGTAGAGGGCTTTCTGATGAAGATTTGATTAAACTTCAAGAATTTCCTGTTCTTTTACTTTAGCAAGTTCATCGATTTTCGCAATATGATCGTTTGTCATTTTTTGAACATCATCGCTGTAACCGCGCAGGTCATCTTCAGTAATATCTCCTGATTTCTCCTGCTTTTTAAGGTCATCATTCGCATCACGACGGATGTTACGAATACCAACTTTTGCTTCTTCGGCTTCTTTTTTCACTTGTTTAGCCAGCTCACGACGACGCTCTTCAGTCAATTGTGGAATCGTAATACGGATTAAAGAACCATCATTTGAAGGATTTAAACCAAGATCTGATTTCTGAATTGCTTTTTCTATATCCCCAAGCGCTGTTTTATCGTAAGGTGTGATTTGAAGAAGTCTTGCTTCCGGAACTGAGATTGATGCTACCTGATTGATTGGCGTTGGTGCGCCGTAATAATCAACCTGGATCTTATCAAGCAGGGAAGCACTTGCACGACCTGCTCTAATATTCGCAAGGTCTCTGGAAAATGATTGAATTGCTTTAGCCATTTTGTCTTTCGTTTCATTCATCGTTTGTTTTGCCATTATTTTTTCCCCCTGACAACTGTGCCGATTGGTTCACCAAGAGCAGCACGTTTGATATTTCCATTATCCATAATTGAGAATACTATGAGTGGGATATCATTGTCCATACATAGTGATGAAGCTGTCGAATCCATTACGGCCAAACCGTCTTTTAAAACGTCCAAAAATGAAAGTTCATCATACTTCACTGCACTTGAATCCACTTTTGGATCTGCCGAATACACGCCGTCCACATTATTTTTAGCCATTAAAATCACTTCAGCTTCAATTTCTGCAGCTCTTAACGCAGCAGTAGTATCCGTTGAAAAATAAGGATTACCAGTACCTGCCGCAAAGATTACAACGCGTTTCTTTTCAAGATGTCGAATGGCTTTCCTTCTTATATATGGTTCTGCGACCTGGCGCATTTCAATAGAAGTTTGAACGCGGGTTTGTACCCCGGCATTTTCAAGACTATCCTGAAGTGCGAGTGAATTCATCACCGTTGCCAGCATACCCATATAATCCGCGGAAGCTCTATCCATTCCCATTTCACTGCCGATCTTTCCACGCCAGATATTACCGCCGCCTACAACTACAGCTACCTCTACACCAAGATCAGATAGTTCTTTGATTTGTTCTGCTACTGATTTAATGATTGGGGGATGAATACCGAAACCTGCCTCTCCGGCAAGCGCTTCACCACTTAATTTTAATACCACTCGATTGTATCTTGATTTACTCATAGAGTCCTCCCGTATGGTTCATTTTTTCAAAAAAAGGGAACACAAAGTGTCCCCCATTGTCGTTTTAAACAACGATTATTTTTTCACCTGGCTCATTACTTCATCAGCGAAGTTGTCCTGGCGTTTTTCAATTCCTTCTCCAACTTCGTAACGGACAAAGTCAGTCAGCTGAGCGCTGTTTGAAGCAAGGAATTCTTTTACTTTTTGATCAGGGTTTTTAACGAATGGCTGATCTACGATACAGATTTCCTCGAAATATTTATTCAGGCGGCCTTCTACCATTTTTGCAACGATATTTTCAGGCTTGCCTTCTTCTAGCGCTTGCTTAGTAAGGATCTCACGCTCTTTGTCAGCTTCTTCCTGAGAAACCTGGTCACGTGAAATAAATTTCGGATTCAGCGCTGCAGCGTGCATCGCTACATCTTTCGCTACCTGCTCTTCTGTTGTTCCTTCAACTACTGAAAGAACTCCGATTCTTCCGCCCATGTGCAGGTATTCACCGAATACTGCATTGTCTTCTTTTGTACGGACTGCGAAACGGCGAAGGCTGATTTTCTCACCAATTTTACCTACATTTGTCGTAATATAGTCGCCTACTTTAGAACCATTATTCATTTCAGTTTCAAGTGCAGCGTCTACTGATTCTGGCTTTGTAGCAAGCAGGTGGTCTGCAAGCTCATTACCCAGATTAATAAAACCGTCGTTTTTCGCAACGAAGTCAGTTTCAGAGTTAAGCTCAAGAATAACTGCATCATTGCCATTGCTCTTAATAAAAGTAAGACCTTCAGCAGCGATACGGTCAGCTTTTTTCGCCGCCTTAGCAATTCCCTTCTCACGAAGAAAGTCTACTGCCTGATCCATATCTCCATTTGTTTCCTGAAGTGCTTTTTTGCAGTCCATCATACCTGCACCAGTTTTTTCACGAAGTTCTTTAACCATTTGAGCTGAAATAGCCATGAAATTTCCTCCTTCATTCTGTTAAAAAAACATTTTTATCCTTTAAAAAAGGTGATAAGGGATTTTCCCGCTTATCACCTTTTAAAATTATTACTCAGCAGCTACTGCTTCTTCTTCCTCTTCTTCAACCTGCTTAGACTCAAGAATAGCATCAGCCATTTTTGAAGTTAGAAGTTTAACCGCGCGGATCGCGTCATCATTTGCAGGGATTACGTAGTCGATCTCATCAGGATCACAGTTCGTGTCAACGATACCTACGATTGGAATATTCAGCTTGATTGCTTCTGCAACAGCGATGCGCTCTTTACGAGGATCGATGATGAATAAAGCATCCGGAAGCTTCTTCATGTCTCTGATTCCGCCTAGGAATTTAACAAGACGATCGTATTCTTTATTAAGCTGAACTACTTCTTTCTTTGGAAGTACTTCAAATGTGCCGTCTTCTTCCATCTTTTCGATTTTCTTAAGACGGTTAATGCGAAGCTGGATTGTGTCAAAGTTTGTTAGCGTTCCACCTAACCATCTCTGGTTAATGAAGTGCATTCCTGCACGTTCCGCTTCATCTTTAACAGATTCCTGAGCCTGCTTCTTAGTACCAACGAAAAGGATTTCTCCTCCGTTAGCTGAAACTTCTTTCACAAACTTGTAAGCTTCTTCTACTTTTTTAACCGTCTTTTGAAGGTCAATAATGTAGATTCCGTTACGCTCCGTGAAAATGTACTTCTTCATTTTTGGGTTCCAGCGGCGTGTCTGGTGGCCGAAGTGAACACCTGCTTCTAGCAATTGTTTCATTGAAATTACTGACATAGTGTTATTCCTCCTTGTGGTTTTTCTCCTCCGCTACGGTCATTTACAGGTCGGAAACTGCTTAAAATAAGCAGCACCATCCGCCCAATCACGAAGCGTGTGTATTAACACCGTTAACAACTATAACATATAAAAAAAAAGTCATCAAGTAGTTATTGATGACTCTTTTTAGCACATTATGATTGCTTGAATTTCAACATGAGCTCAATTTCCGTTTTTCCTTTTTTCAATTGTTTCGCGATCTCTTCAACCGTATACCCCTTACTCTTCAGGTCTTTTGCCTGGTCGCTGACTGACCGGGGTTTGCCTGCCGGCTTTTTATATGCAGCCGTGGCCATATTACGTGTCGTTTTTGCAGTTAATCCGGGTTCCTCAGTTTTATCAGGGTCCCCATCGGCCGGTTTTGCTGTTGTTTTGCTGATTTTCTCAAATTGTTTCAGAAAATGCTCATTTTCTTCTTTCATTTCAAGCAGATAGCCTGTAAATGTCTGCTCAATTTCATTCAGCGTTCTTTCATGCTGAACTTCTTTACTGATCAGCCGGTTTTGCCTCATGAACAACAAATAAATTGAAAGAAATGCGGCAATGTTAAAGATAATAGAGAGTATTAATAGAAATAAAATCATGATGGCTCCTTTTTAACCCGAAAAATCTACTCTTCTTCCTTTGAAAGGGTGAGACTGTGTTTCAATCATCGTCATATTTTCTTCAACATGCTGATTTTCAGGTGTTTCACTTTGTTCATTTCTCTCGCGATCTCGTTTATCTTTTGTTTTTTCACTCTCTCCGAAGCGGTTAACGGATTCCATCTTTCTTAGCCGCTCTTTTTCAGCAAGCGCCGCCATCTGACTTTGATTAATGGCACTTTGCTGTTGTTGCTGGTCTGCCAGCTTTCCGGCATCAACAGTTTTGGGGATCGCAACCTGCAATTCAATCAGTTTGAGGCTCATTTTACACGCTCCTTTTATGTCCGGCTGTATTCTGAAGCCAACAGCTTTCTTAATTTGAACAGACATTTTGAATGTATCTGGGAGATACGGGATGTGGATAAATTCATTACTTCCCCTATTTCAGTAAGTGTCAGCTCTTCTGTATAAAACAGACTGAGTACAAGCTGTTCTTTTTCATTTAATTGAGCAATGACACCTGTTAAATCCTGAAGAAGTTCATCTTTTACCAGCTGTTCCTCAGGGAGTACTGTATTTTGGTCTCTTAGTGTATAAGCGGATCCGTCACCTTCATCATCATTGGATTGATCATCCATGGATAGAACATTGGCAAATAAATGTTCCTGCGTAATCTGGTAGACATCTTCAACTGGCATATCCAGCGCTGCAGCGACTTCCTGTGCTTCTACATGTCTAAGTGACTTTTGTTCAAGCTCTTCAATTTTCGCATCCACTTTTTTTGCTTTTTCCCTTGCCGAACGGGGCATCCAATCTTCTTTTCGAAGCCCGTCAATTATCGCACCGCGAATCCGGAATGAAGCATAAGTGTCAAACTTTAAATCTCTGTCCGGATCAAATTTTTGAAGTGCATCCAAAAGCCCCATTAGCCCAAGACTTTTTATATCATCCCGTGATACATTTTTGGGCAGCCCTGCACTGATTCTCTGGACATGATACTGTACCAGAGGCATATAACGCTGAACGAGCATATCCCCTGCATGAGAATCCCTGGAGGCAGTCCACATCTGCCAATAGTATTTTTCCTGATCTTTTGCTGACTGATTCATGGCACGCCTCCTTTATTTATGGCTCTGCAATGATTAAGATGTTACAGAAAATCATCTAAATCTTTAGACATATTATATATGTTTCCTATTATATCAAAAGGAGGGACTTTTGTGTTTTTTCAATTAAAAAAGAGCCCTTAAGGCTCAAAATTTAAATCGTTTTTTCTCCAACATTAACTGTTCTGATGTGAAGCAGTGCATTTACAGGATCAAACTCTATTGTTCTGCCACTATTTCCACCTGTATCTTCACTTACAATACTAATCTTATACTTTTTTAGCGTTTCTTTTACTGCTTCCACATTCCGGGGACCGATCCTCATGGTATCTTTTTGTCCTGAGAATTGGAACATTTGAGCACCACCGGCGAGTTTAGCTTTCAATCTTGCAGCAGGCAGCCCAATTCGGTCGATTAAAAAAGGAATGCCTGTATCGGCGAACTTAGCGTGGTTAATTTCACCGGACCTTGCCAATGATGAATCCGGAAGCATCACGTGAAGCAAACCGGCTTTCTTGCTGCGTTCATCATATAATACAACACCAACACAGGATCCCAAACCGGACGTTCTGATCGTATCAGGAGGGGATACGATTTCAGCATCAGCAATCCCCACTTTTATAATATTTCCCGTTTTTATCAAATCAATCTACTCCTAAAGATCGAAACAGGATCTTAAATGATTCAGGATCCGGGAGTAGAAAGAATTGTCCGTTCGCTCCCTCTTGTTTTTCACCCTCATCAGTAAGTTCTGTATCAATTACGATTACTTTATCTCCGGCCTGGGACAGTTCAACAAGTCCATAGCTGATGATCGCCCCAGCCATATCTATGGCAATCGCAGGGACAGTCGGATACAAATTCAGATTAGTAAAATCAGATAATGCAGACAGGTATGATCCTGACAGTATATTGCCCATTTCCTGCAATGCGGAAAGTCCAATTTCCGATTCACCGATCTCATTAAAATTAAACGCTTTATTATTCGTTAACGTTCTAATAAAGCTTTCTGCCTGGTGAGTAGAAAGGATAAAAAACATACTGCCTGTCATTTCACCTTCAATACGCAGAAAAACACTTACAACTACATTGTCAGGACCGCCTGCAATATCCATCATTTCATCGAACGATACGACTTTAACATGAGGAACCGCCATATCTACTTTATTTCCAAGCAGTGATGATAGTGCAGTAGCTGCATTGCCGGCACCAATATTGCCAATCTCTTTTAAAATATCCAAATGGTACGCGGTAATATCTTCCTCATAACTCATGCAGCATTCTCCAGTACTTTATCAAGCTGCAGAAGAATTAATAGTCTGCGGTCAATTTTTGCGACTCCATTAATAAAATCTGTCTCAATACTTCCGACTACGTTCGGCTGAGGTTCAATCGAGTCTTCCGGCAGATCAAGTACATCATTAGCAGAATCTACGATCAGTCCAACGTCCAGTCCATCAACTGTAATGATGATAATTCTGGTATGCTCATTTTCTGTGCCGTCTTCCAGTGAAAAGCGTTTTCTGAGATCAATGATCGGCGTTACTACTCCACGCAGATTAACGACTCCTCTGACATAGGCAGGTACGCCAGGCACTCTTGTGATATGCATGATTTTTTCAATTGACTGAACGTTTTGAACAGGTACTGCATATTCTTTATTTACCAGTTGAAATACGATTACTTTAAGATTATTTTCCTGATTTGTCATATCATTGCACTCCCCGCTACTATAAGAAAATTTTTATCTGAAGCTTTTTTACTGGATCAGCGCATTACAATCAACGATTAATGCAACTTGCCCATCTCCTAAAATCGTTGCGCCTGATATAGCAAAAACATCTCCCAAATAATCTCCGAGCGATTTAAGCACAACTTCCTGCTGTCCTATAAATGAATCTACGACAAGACCTGCAAGCTTTTCTCCTTTGCGCACAATAATGACTGAATGAATGTCTTCATCAACATTTTTATTCACATCAAAGACTTCATTTAAAAATACAAGAGGCACCACTTTCCCTCTGAAATCAATTACCCGCTGATTATGAGCATGTAAAATCTCATCATTTTTAACAATTGCTGTTTCAATAATAGACGAAAGAGGAATCGCAAATTTTTCTTCTTCCACTTCTACCAGCATGACTGAAATGATTGAAAGTGTCAGTGGTAATTGAACTGAAAATACTGACCCTTTTCCTTCGGTTGAATGAATCGTAATGGACCCACCCAAAGATTCAATCGTTGTTTTAACAACATCCAGTCCTACACCGCGACCGGAAATATCCGAGATTGTGTCAGCAGTTGAAAAACCGGAGGCCATGATCAGTTCGAAAATTTGTGAGTCAGTCATGGATTTTGCCTGCTCCTGTGACACTATGCCTTTTGAAAGTGCTTTGTTTAAAACTTTGTCTTTACTGATCCCTGCACCATCATCTTCGATTTCAATAAAAACATGATTCCCGCTATGATAAGCTCTCAGTTGAATTGTACCTTCTTCTGTTTTACCTTTGTTTTTACGCTCTGCAGGTGACTCAACTCCGTGATCAATTGCGTTTCTCAGTAAGTGTACAAGCGGATCTCCAATTTCGTCGATCACAGTACGGTCAAGCTCTGTATCCTGCCCGCTAATGTCCAGATTAATTTGTTTGTCCAGGTCACGTGCCAATTGACGGATCATTCTAGGGAAACGGTTAAATACGGTTTCTACCGGTACCATTCGCATAGTTAAGATAATAGATTGCAAGTCTCCTGAAATGCGTGACATGCGCTCAACTGTCTCATTTAATTCCCCATGGTTGAGCTCCTTGGAAATCTGCTCAAGGCGTCCTCTGTCAATGACAAGTTCTTCAAACAAATTCATTAATACGTCCAGACGGTCAATATTTACACGTATTGTTTTATTAGAAACAGCTTTCTGGATATCTTTTTCTTTATTTTCTTCAGGAACTTCCGCAACAACTTGTGCTACTGCAGCTTCTTCTTCAGCGTCTTGTGATGGCTGGTTTTCAACGAGCTCAAAATTAACTTCTTCAGCCTTTGCAAGATCAACTTCTGACACCTTCATCACGCTTTTTTCAATAAATTCCTTATCTTCTTTGGAAGCAAACGTTACACAAAATTGCTGATCAAAATTCTCTTCTTCAAGTTGATCAACAGCTGGAGAAGACTTCACAACTTCACCAATTTTTTCAAGCACTTCAAATACCATATATACACGTGCTGCTTTTAACAGACAATCTTCCCTCAGGCTGACTGTCAGCTCATAAGCTTTATAGCCCTGCTCTAATGATTGTTCAATCACTGTTCTTTCAAATTCGTCGTAATGAATGGACGAAGTAGTTTGTGGAACAGCGTCTGAAGCTGATTCACCATTTTGAATGGCTTCAAGCATACTAAGTGAGCGGCTGACGTCTTTTTTTCCGTCCCCTCCTGAGGCGATCGAAGCGATCATATCTTCAAGATCATCAACTGCCGAAAAAAGTGCATCCATTACGGCAGTTGTAACACTCAGCTTTTCATTTCTGATGTCATCCAGTACGTTTTCCATGTTGTGTGTCAGACTTGCAAGATCTTCATAACCCATCGTAGCTGACATGCCTTTTAATGTATGAGCTGATCTAAAAATCTCATTTACAATTTTTATATCAGCTGGATTTTTTTCAAGCTCCAGCATTTGAGCATTACAGTTTTGTAAGTGATCTTTACTTTCTTCAATAAAAACTTCTAAGTATTGGTTCATCTCCATGTTGAACTCACCCTTCTGCTAATATAACAATTCTGTTTGCAATTTCATCAAGCGGCTCTGTATAAGTGACCAATCCGGTGGCATGAGCTGCTTTTGGCATTCCATAAACAACACAGGTGTCTTTTGATTCTGCAATTGTTTCCACCAACTCTTTCTGGTTTAATTGTACCAGACCTTTTGACCCATCAGAACCCATTCCAGTCATAATGACCGCAATTTTTTTTATATTTTTTAATTTTGACGCAGATTCAAACATAAAATCCAAGGAAGGTCTGTGTCCACTGAGCGGAGGTTCTTTACTCAATGACAAAGAAAGATGGTTTCCGTGCTGGTTAATATTCACATGATAATCTCCTGGTGCTACATATGCGTGTCCTTTTTCCAGAACGTCACCTTCTTCAGCTTCTTTAACATTCAATTGGGAAAGCTGGTCAAGTCTATGAGCGAGCGATTTTGTAAATCCGGGAGGCATGTGCTGTACAATCACCACTGGCGCATTCAAATGATGTGGTAATCTTGACAGAACTGTCTGCAACGCTCTCGGTCCTCCTGTCGATGTGCCGATCAATATTAATGTGTGATCGCGTCTTTCAGGTTTACTATCGGTCAATTCTGGTCTTTTTTTACTAATTAACTTTGAGACTTTTAAAGAGGGACTAATTGTATGAGGTTTTTTCAATGAAGCAATTGAAGCATTCAGCACTTTATGTATCAATTCTTCTTTTATCAAGTGTAAATCTAGTGATATAGTCCCGGAAGGTTTAGCGATAAAATCCACTGCTCCATAATCCATGGCTAAAAGTGCATTTTCAGCCCCTTCTTTTGTCGTACTCGACAACATCACGATTGGCAGTGGATTTTCACTCATAATACTTTTTAAGGCTTCTAAACCGCTCATTATTGGCATTTCAACATCCATTGTTACTACATCAGGCTTTAACAGTCGGATTTTAGCAATTGCATCCTCACCGTTACGTGCTGTACCGATTACTGCGATTTTATCGTGACTTGATAAAAACTCCTGTACCAGCTTTCTCATAAATGCAGAATCGTCCACTACTAATACTTTTACAACACCTTTGGTCATGTTATCACCTCACTTTTTTCTAAAGAATGCAGAAAGACGGTCTGTGAATCGGTTTTTCACATTATGGACTTCTCCATTATTTTCTTGTAAATAAGCATGAACCAGATTTTTTAACGTTTTCGAAGCCGGAGAATTTGGATACAGCTTTGTAAATGGTGTTTGACTATTCACTGATTTCCGGACAAAAGGGTCCTCCGGAAGACTGCCAAGCAGACGGACTTCCTTGCCTAAAAACTTATCCATAGCAGCTTCAAGTCTATTAAGAGCCACTTTTCCTTCAGCAGGATTCATCACCCGGTTACATAACACAGCGAATTCTTTTTCGGGGTCTTTCATATGGATGAATTTCATCATTGAATATGCGTCCATAATCGATGTTGGTTCACCTGTAGTAATGACAATCACTTCATCTGCTGACATGATCAGTTCAAGTCCATTTTCTGAAGCACCTGCCCCCATATCAAAGATGAGGTAATCATATGATTTTAGAAGAGAGCTGAAACCTTCCATCAATCTATGGATCTCGAGGTCCTTCCACTCAACCATCTTATTCAGACCTGAGCCTCCTGATATATATGAAAAATTTTCTTCAACCTGAACGATCACATCTTCGATTTCTCCATCACCTTCAAGGTAGTGGAGAATGGTACGCGCTGAGGATTTCCCAAGAAGAATGTGGACGTTACCCATACCGATATCCATATCCATTAAAAGTACTTTATTTCCTTTAGCTGCAACTTCTGAAGCAAAGTTAATTGAAAAATTCGATTTCCCAACTCCCCCTTTTCCACTGACTACAGCGATTGCCTTACCTGACGGCTCATTTATGTGCTGCATTTTTTGTCTTAAAGATTCAGCCTGATCCATCAGTTATTCACACCTTTGATTATAATGTCACTTACATATTTATGTGATGCTTCTACGATATCCTCCGGAACTGCCTGTCCATTCGTGATGTAGGCTGCTCCGATTTCACTTTCCATCATCACATGAAACGCCGGTCCTGCCGTTACGCTCTCATCACACTTTGTAAAAATCAGTCCATCAATTTTCATGTCGCTAAATCGTTCGTAAACCGCTTTCATATCTTTATATTTGGAAGTCATTGATAATACAAGAAATGTCTGAATATCAATATTAAAATCTATCGTATTGACCAGGTCCTCTACATACTGAACCTCTCGATAATTTCTTCCTGCTGTATCAATTAATACATGGTCAAAATCCTTGAATTTTTCAACAGCTGCTGCAAAATCCCCACGGTTGTAAATGACTTCTAAAGGGACATTCAGCAGCTCAGCATATGTTTTTAATTGTTCAATTGCTCCGATTCTATACGTATCAGAAGTAATAAAACCAATTTTTTTCTTATTCTCCATGACCAGTTTTGCTGCCATTTTCGCAATGGTCGTAGTCTTACCTACACCGGTAGGTCCGATCAGACTGATATATTTCTTCGAATCATCAATACCCCCGTGGGACAGTTGCTGTAAGGAGGCTTGAATGTGTTCCTCCGTCCAATGTGAAACTTCATCGTCATGAGGTTGATTCTGCCACTTCTCATGAAGCATTCGACCGGTTTCGATCAACCAGCTTTCTTTAAAATCCTGTTCCTGCAGCTTTAAAAGAATGTTGCGTATGGGCTGAGGAAAATCCTGATAGCCGGATTGATTAAGAGATAGCGCACTGACCATTTTTTTAAGTTCTTTTATTTCATTCTCCAACTGATTGTCTTCTTTGATGGGCTGTGACTGTTCCATCGTTGCAGCTGACTGATCAACCGTATGCTCCTGCTGATCAATACCGGCTACAACTTCAATTTGCTTTGACTTAAACATTCCTAAAAATCCGCCTGTGTAGGTTACCTTTGAATTTAGAATGACGGCATCACTGCCTAATTCTTTACGTACCTTTTTCATTGCTTCGGGCATTGTAGGTGCCGTTATTTTTTTCATTTTCAATCTACATTCACCACCCCAACGCTTTGAACTTCTACATTTGCCTCTAATTCATTATAAGATAAAATTGGAATTTGCGGGAAATACCTTTCAGTCAGCTGTCGTATATACATTCTTACTGCAGGTGAACACAAAATAATTGGTGTCTGTTCAGTCATTGAGAGCTGTTCGATCTGTTGTGCCATCGCTTCTAAAATCCGCTGTGAATCATTTGGATCAAGTGAAAGATAATTACCGTGCTCAGTCTGCTGCACATTATCTGCAGTCAGTTTTTCGATGCGTCCTGAAAGTGTAATAACTCTCAACGTATCTCCAGGCTCAGCAAATTGGCTTGTAATTTGTTTTGCCAAAGACTGCCTTACGTATTCTGCGAGCACATCTGTATCCGTTGTCATACGCGCATAATCAGCAAGCGTTTCAAAAATGATCGGCAGGTTACGTATTGATACATTTTCACGCAGTAATTTAGACAGTACCTTTTGCACGTCACCAACACTAAGTGGTGAAGGAGTCACTTCTTCAACAAGAATCGGATAGGATTCCTGTAAATGATCAACAAGCTGCTTTGTCTCCTGTCTGCCAAGCAGCTCATGCGCATGCCCTTTAATCATTTCTGTTATATGTGTAGAAACAACAGAAGGTGGATCTACGACAGTATAGCCGAGCATTTCAGCCTGGTCCTTAACTGATTCATCAATCCACTTGGCTGGAAGGCCAAATGATGGTTCAATCGTATCTATACCTTCAATCGAATCATCGTCTCCGGGACTCATCGCAAGATAATGGTCTAGTAACAGTTCACCTTTAGCGACTTCATTCCCCTTGATTTTTAAACGATACTCATTCGGCTGTAATTGGATATTATCACGAATTCTCACAACTGGAATAACTAATCCGAGTTCAAGCGCCAATTGCCTTCTGATCATCACAATTCTATCTAAGAGATCTCCGCCCTGATTGGCATCCGCAAGCGGAATTAATCCATAGCCAAACTCAAATTCGATCTGATCCACATTTAAGAGGCTGACAACGCTTTCGGGACTCTTCATTTCATCCGTAGCAGTTTCTTCCTCAGTCTCAGTGGATTCTTCTGTTTCTAATTTCCTCGCCTTAGATAATGTATAACCGCCAAGGACGAGAATAAGCGCAATTGGAAGCGTCAGTAAATTGCTAATTGGCGTAAAAATACCAAGAAGCGCAATCGTTGTACCCGCTACATACATAATCGGGCCAAACGAAAATAGCTGATTCGTGATATCCTGTCCGAGGTTACCATCTGATGCTGCTCTTGTTACGACAATCCCGGTTGCAGTTGAGATTAACAAAGCCGGAATCTGAGAAACAATCCCATCACCTACTGTTAATAGTGAAAACTGGTTGGCTGAATCTGCAAGTGACATACCCATTTGAACAATACCGATAATCATACCGAAAGTTAGGTTAATCAGAACAATGATAATACCAGCGATCGCATCACCTTTAACGAACTTCGTCGCACCATCCATTGCCCCGTAAAAGTCGGCTTCTCTGCCGACTTTTTCACGTCTTTCTCTCGCATCAACTTCTGAAATCATCCCGGCATTAAGGTCAGCATCAATACTCATCTGCTTTCCGGGCATCGCATCAAGCGTGAAACGTGCAGCTACTTCAGACACTCGCTCTGCACCTTTTGTAATAACGACAAACTGGATAATAATCAGGATAATAAATACAACCATACCAACAAGTATATTTCCGCCGGTAACAAATGTTCCGAAGGTTTCTACAACCCCTCCGGCCTCACCTCTGCTTAAAATCGCTCTGGTAGTTGAAATATTAAGACCAAGTCTGAATAAAGTTAAAAGTAAGATTAAAGAAGGAAAGATTGCAAATTCAAGCGGTTCTTTCATATTCATTGATGTAAGCAGAACGATCAGGCCAAGTGTGATATTCACAATGATCAGAACGCTCAGCATCCAGGATGGAAGCGGAATGACCAACATGGCGATAATTAAAATCACACTGGCGAGTATAGCTAAATCTTTTCCTTTCATGCCGGTCCCCTTTCAAGCTTCACACTTTGTTTTTTAGTCGATATACATATGCAAGAATTTCAGCTACTGCTTTAAAAAATTCTTCCGGTATTGGATCACCGATTTCTGCCTGATCATATAGAGCCCGGGCAAGCGGTCGGTTTTCAACAGCTATTACATTATTTTCTTTTGCAATTGTCTTTATTTTTTGTGCAAGAAAATCCACACCTTTAGCAACAACCACCGGTGCATCAAATTCTCCATCTTTATATTTCAGAACAATAGCATAGTGAGTCGGATTCGTGATGACGACATCTGCATCAGGTACTTCAGACATCATCCTCTTCATCGCCATTTCCCGCTGACGCTGTTTAATTTTTGACTTGATCAGCGGGTCACCTTCCGTGTTCTTATATTCATCTTTAAGATCCTGCTTTGACATTCGTATGTTTTTTTCAAAATCATATTTCTGATAAAGATAATCAAGGACAGACAATATTACTAACAGTGCAGATGCAATAAGTCCCATTTGAACGGTTAACGTACCAGTTACCCGCAGTGTTTCGTGAACCGGGAGTAAAGATAACTCAAGTACATCTTCTATACTGAGCCAAAGAATAAGGAATGTCGTCATTCCCACTAAGGAAATTTTTAAAACTGATTTTGCAAGTTCTACAAGCGCCCTTGCGGAAAAGATTCTTTTAAACCCTTTAATCGGGTCAAGCTTTGAAAATTTAGGTTTCAATGGATCCGCTGTGATTAAAAATCCAATTTGCATGTAGTTCCCTACGATTCCTCCCAGAGCTGCTACAGCCATAATTGGTAATACAATCCAGGCTACTTCTGTCAGCATTTCCCCATACACAATGACTGCAGTATCTGCAGTAACCGGGCGCTTAATGTAGTCTGTAAGCGGGACGAACATCAAATTCAGTACTCTTTCCTGAAACCAGCCTCCGGCAAAAAATAAAAAGAAAAATACGCTGAAAAGGATAAATGCAGTGTTTACATCCTGACTTTTGGCTACTTCACCTTTTTTGCGGGAATCCTGGCGTTTTTTCGGCGTTGCTTTTTCAGTTTTTTCACCTGCGAAAAATTGAAGGTCCAACCTGAGCTTCATGTATTAACCGCCTCCAAGCGTGATCATCAAATCCCGCATTACCACAAATATTAAATCAAACAATCTTTCAATCACCTGAAATGTCACACCCATCAGTATAATAAGCACAATAAATGCAACCGTAATTTTTATCGGAAACCCAATAACGAAAATATTAAATTGAGGTGATGTCCTCGCTACAATTCCCAATGCAATATCGACCAAAAATAATGTTGCAACCACTGGTGCAGCCAGTTGAAATGAAATCACAAATGTTGCCGCAAAGGCTTTTATAATGAGCTCGGGTGTCAGTGGATCCCCAAAACCCAGGGTGACCTGATCCAGTGGTATATACTGGTAACTGAAAAATATACCGTCCAATATCAGATGATGGCCGTTTAATGCTAATAATAATAAGAGTGCAAGTGTATACAAATATTGACCAATCAGCGGACTTTGAGCACCTGTCTGAGGATCAATCACGTTTGCCATCGCAAACCCCATTTGGAAATCTATAAAATTACCGCCTATTTGTATGGCTGATAGAATGATATAAGCAATCAAACCTAGAAACAGCCCGACTATCGCTTCTTTTACAATTAACAAAATATACTCACCGTTAATTTCAAACGGCTCAGCATCAAGCGTATAATACATCATCCATGATAGCAGGATCGCGAGCCCGATTCTGTGCGTAGTTGGAATTGCTCTGTGAGAAAATAACGGCATCGTAACGAAAAAAGCAGTAACTCTCACGATAATTAAAAGTAATATAGTCAGCCTGGGATATAATTCTTCCATAAGCTATCCGATATACCTTGTAAGATTTGTAAATATATCTGATGCATAACTGACCAGTTGTGTCAGCATCCAGGGACCGAAGAAGATTAATGCAACCATTACCGCAATAATTTTTGGTATGAAAGCAAGTGTCTGTTCCTGGATCTGTGTTGTTGCCTGAAAAATACTGACTAATAATCCCACGATTAGTGCAACCAACATTAATGGAAGGCTGATGATCAAGGTGATAAAAACACCGCGTTCAGCAATCGCAATAACCATTTCCCCATTCATCTATATTCACCCACCTAAAAGCTCTGCAGTAAGGACTGCATAACAAGATACCAGCCGTCTACCAGAATAAACAGAAGGATTTTAAACGGCAGCGAAATCATGACTGGAGGGAGCATCATCATCCCCATAGACATCAGAACAGACGCAACTACCATATCAATGACCAGAAAAGGAATAAAAATCATAAATCCCATTTGAAAAGCAGTTTTAATTTCACTCAGTGCAAATGCCGGCACCATGACTGTCAGAGGAATGTCCTGAATCGTTTCAGGCCTCTCAGCTTCTGTATAACTTAAAAACAATTCAAGGTCTTTTTGTCGTGTGTGTTCACTCATAAAGTCTTTAAAAGGTACAGAAGCTTCCTCATAGGCAGTCTCTAAATCTATCTCTTCATCAAACAAGGGGGTTAAAGCCCGTTCGTTTACCTCACTGAGTACCGGTGCCATAATAAAAAAAGTTAAAAACAATGCCAGCCCGATAATGACCTGGTTCGGTGGCATCTGCTGAGTCGCCAGAGCTGTTCTGGTGAAAGACAATACAATGACAATTCGCGTAAATGAAGTCATTAAAATTAATATTCCCGGTGCCAAAGACAGCACGGTCAGAAGTAAAAGCAGTCTGACGGATGTTGCTACATCATCGGGAGGACTGTCATTAAAAAACTGTATGAACTCATCCATCTTCATTACGCTCCTTGTCTTTAGCTCTTTCGAACATTTTCTTACGCTCTTCATTATGCTGGTTTAATTGATCTTTGAACAAATTACCGAATGATTGATTTTTCTCTGGCTGCTGATCAGCTTTATTTCTTTTCAGCTTATCAATAAATCCTGCAACCGGACTGTCAGTTACAGTCTCGCTCTGATCAAAATATTCTTCAATCTCAACCACTTCTTCAGGTGTTGTCACTTCTTTGATCAGGTTTACATCGTCACCTACACCAAGAATGTAATAGCTGTCAGCAATTTTAACAATTTGTACAGAACGGTTCCCACCCAGTGTTGTACCGCCCATATTTTTAATCAGCCTCGTCTGCTGATAATTTTTCGTTTTACTGTTAATAAATTTCAACAAGCCAAACAATAAAATAATAACAAAGGCTAGTGCACCGATTAAACGGAGAAATGTCATAAAATTGATACCGGACGGCTCGTTACTTTCACCAACTGCTGGCAGTTCCTGCTCGGCACAATCTTCTGAAGGATTATCCCCCATACAATCAGATACGTTACCCGGACTTGCAAACAAAATTTGCCCTCCTCCTGTAAAAGCAGTACACAGAAGGAGAACAATCAATAGTTTTTGAATCATTTTCATCAACCTATCGCTTTAGAAATTGCCTCAATCACACGGTCAGCCTGGAATGGTTTTACAATAAAATCTTTAGCCCCTGCCTGTATAGCATCAATAACCATTGCCTGCTGTCCCATTGCAGAACACATAATAATTTTCGCAGAGCCATCAATTTTTTTAATTTCTTTTAATGCCGTTATGCCGTCCATCTCAGGCATTGTAATATCCATTGTTACAAGGTCAGGAGATGTCTCTTTGTACTTTTCAACTGCCTGAGCACCGTCAGCAGCTTCACCCACCACTTCAAATCCGTTCTTAGTTAAGATATCTTTAATCATCATGCGCATAAAAGCAGCATCGTCTACAATCAATATTTTCTTCGCCATGTTATTAACCCCCAGCTATATTAGCGTAATTTATTTAAGCGGTCTGACTTACTGACAATATCGGTAAGCCTTACACCAAAGTTTTCTTCAATCACTACAACTTCACCTTTAGCAATTAATCTATTATTAACCAGAATATCCACCGGTTCACCAGCAAGCTTATCCAGCTCAATAATTGAACCTGATGTCAGCTCCAGAATTTCCTGAACCGACCTTTTTGTACGTCCAAGTTCCACTGTAACCTGCAGCGGAATATCAAGAAGCAGGTTGAGGTTTCTCGATTCCCCTGCACTAAGCCCTGGCGTATCGAATTGAGAAAACTGTGCAGGCTGAACATCAACGCTTTTAGAAGGTGCGCGATCTCTGTTCAACTGGATGTCAGTCTCTTCAGGCATTCTTGATGAATGGTTTACTCTTTCATCCTGTTCAGTGTACGTATCTGCAACCCTGCTTTCTTCTACTGGTGCCGGCCTTTCAGCCACTGGCGCGGAAGCAGCTGCTTCATTCACAGCTTCAGCCTGTCCGCCACCCATTAATTGTTCTACAAGTGATTTCCCGAATTCCAATGGGATCAGCTGCATAATGTTCGAATCAATAAGTGAACCAATTTTTAAATTAAACGAACTTTGTATGACATGATCTTCCTCAGGTAAATTACCCATACCAGCCTGATTCTCCAGATCCATCAAATCAATTGTTGGCGGTGATATGTCAACCTTTACGCCAAAGATGGTGGACATAGAAGTTGAAGCAGAGCCCATCATCTGGTTCATGGCTTCCTGTACTGCGCTTAACTGAATTTCTCCCAGGTCGTCAGAAGGATCAGTTCCATCTCCACCAAGCATTAAATCAGCAATAATCGCAGCATCTTCCTGTTTAATGACTAACAGGTTGTTACCTTTTAATCCTTCTGTGTAATGCACATTGATTGCAACTGAAGGATGAGGAAATGAATTCGGAATATCTATTGTTTTTACTACAGTTACTGTTGGTGTTGTTATCTCAACCTTCTGGTTAAGAAGCGTTGAAAGCGCAGTTGCAGAACTGCCGAAAGAAATATTTCCAATCTCTCCTAACGCATCGATCGCCACCTCATCAAGCTGTTCGGACGGTTCATCGTTATTTTCTTCCGGCTCATCATCTGCTGTGCCTTTTAACAACGCATCAATTTCATCTTGGGAGAGCATGTCATCACTCATCATCGTCCTCTCCTCCTTTCACTTCTTCAATAATTTGGACACCAATTTTTTTACCTATTTGCCCAGGCTGTGCAATGAATTTTGGAATATCACCTATTTTCAAGACCACAGGTTCATCATATCGATGACTTAATTCGAGCACGTCACCTACTTCAAGCATTAAAAATTCCTCAATTGCCAGCATAGACGAACCAAGTTCAGCTGAAATTGATAGATCAGCTTTTTTAACACGTTTTTCAAGCTGAAGCTGTTCTTCAGGTTTTAATTCTTTTTTCTGCGACTGCATCCAATGCTTAATTGATAAATTAGGCATAATTGGCTCCAGTACAACGTGTGGAATACAAATATTCATCATTCCTGTCGATTCTCCCACTGCAGTATTCAGTGAGATCACGACGACGGTTTCGTTTGGAGAAATGACCTGCAGGAATTGAGGATTAACTTCAAAGTCAGTTAATATCGGATCAATGTCCGCTACATTTCCCCACGCTTCCCGTAAATTATCAAAAGCTCTTTCAAATAATGTAGACATAATCTTCGTTTCAATTTCTGTCAGGTTATCAATTTTGCTGACACTTGAACCATGACCGCCTAGCACCCTGTCCATCATGGCATAGGCGATGTTCGGATTAATTTCCATCAGTATTTTCCCATCAAGCGGCGGCACTTCATAGACGTTAAGAATTGTCATTTTGGGCACCGACCGTATAAATTCCTCATATGGAATCTGATCAACAGATGCTACATTTATTTGAACATATGTCCGGAGCTGGGCAGAGAAAAATGTCGTGAGCAGCCTGGCAAAGTTTTCGTGAATTCTTGATATACTTCTGATTTGATCTTTTGAAAACCTTAGTGCCCGTTTAAAGTCATAAACTTTAACCTTTTTTTCCTGCTCTTCTTTTTTGATCTCTTCCGCTGACATCTCACCTGTAGAGATGGCTGACAGTAATGCATCAATTTCATTTTGCGAGAGAATATCTCCAGCCACGCTAATTCACCTCCGTCCATCTGCATCTTTCATTATTGAACGACAATAGATGTCGTATAAACCTGAATGACTTCACCTTCCTGAAGAAGCTCATTCACCCGGTTTTTCACTATTTCTTCAAAAGCATTTTTTCCTGCGCTGCCTTCAAGATCTGATCGAGTCATCTCGAGCAGTTCATCGATTAAAATATCTTTCACCTGGAACTCCAGCTGTGTTAATTCTTCAGCTGCTTCCTTGCTGTCTGTCTGAATCGACATAGACACTCTGGCAAAATTATTACTGCCAATATTTGTCGTAACTTCAGGAACCTCTACAGTTGCCTCTACGATCTCTGCAGCAGACAGTCTGACTTCTTCCTCTTCTTCTCCGTCTTTTGCCAGCTGATTCGTCACTACAAGGACGATCACACCAACAAGCGTAATTGAAACGAGAATAATGAGCATCGTTAATACAAGCTTATTCTTCATCTGCAACATCTTCTTTCAAATGTGTCATATTCAACACATGGATTGTCCGGTAAAAATCTGTAATTTTCACCTTAATATCGCTCATTGAATCTTTCACGACATATTTTTTACCGTTTGTCAGCGTAATCGTGGTGTCCGGAAAAGCTTCTACTGCTTCGATATAAATGGCATTAATCATAAAATCTTTATTATTCAGTCTTTTAACATGGATCATAAAAGCCGGCGTCTTCATCATAGCTGAAGACGCCGTCACCCCCTCACCGGATTATCGCTTCAGATTAACTAACTCTTCTAAAATTTGGTCAGATGTTGTAATAATACGTGTATTTGCCTGGAATCCACGCTGAGCTGTGATCATCTCAGTGAATTCCTCTGAAAGGTCAACGTTGGACATTTCCAGTGAACCTGCAGAGATTGAACCGCCGATTGTTTCAACATCACCTACATTTGCAACTCCAGAGTTAACTGATTCCTGGAAGAGATTGTTTCCGGCTTTTACAAGACCAGCAGGATTATTAAAGCTTGCAAGACTTAGAGATGCCATTGGTTCAACGAGACCGTTAGAGTATACTGCATTCACTATTCCACCTTGAGAGACTGAGAAGCTTTCGATTGTACCGTCAAGATTTCCGTTGGCTCTAGCTTGGACACTTACTTCACCAGGCAGGTTAGTTAGATCTTCAACGTCTATATCAAGATCATTGAGGTCAAATGTTCCACCATCACCAATATCAATCGGTCCTCCACCTGTAAGCTCAGCTTCTCCATCAGCATTGAATGTAATATTCATTGTGACAGAATCAACTGGATCAATTGAGTTATTGATTACTTCAAGATTCCAATCGTCAGTCGCACCGTTAGGCGACATTCTCATTTCAAATGTATGTTCTTGACCATTGTCATCAACAATTTTCATTTGCTGGGAAACAGAATAGTTCGGATCAGAAACTGAATTTGAAAGGTTCCCACTCAATGCCATCTCAGTAGAAGTTTGTGCAGGCAACACGCCACTTGAATTAATCGTAATGTCTTCCATCACACCGTTATCAAACTGCTGAACTCTGTACCCATCACCATTTACGAGCGTACCTGCCTGGTCAAGGTAGAAGTTCCCGCCTCGTGTATAGAGGTTTTCTCCACCAGGACCTTGTACAACGAAGAATCCATCGCCATTAATTGCTAAGTCTAATGAACGTCCCGTTGTCTGAAGTGATGCCTGAGTTTGAACGCTGTCAATTGTTGCTGTTACAGATCCCAGTCCAACTTGCAGCGGGTTTTTACCTCCGCGGCCGTCCTGTGCAGCGGATGCGCCAGAAATCGTCTGGTTCATCGCTTCCTGGAATGTTACACGGCCCTTTTTAAAACCGAATGTGTTAACGTTTGCGATGTTGTTACCAATTACATCTAATTTAGTCTGGAAGTTTTTAAGTCCTGCGATACCTGAATACATTGAACGAATCATGTTGTTTTCCCCTTTCGTGAGCGGCTTCTGTCAGTCGGCCAGCTCATAGGCTCCTTTATCTAAGGTCCACCTATTCTAAAATAATTGTGCCATCAATGTCCGTGAAAATTTGGTCTTGTAGGTCTTTTTTATCCATTGCGGTTATGACAGTTCGATTTTTCACACTGACAATCAGTGCGGCCTGTTCAAGCAGTACTAGTGAGTCTTTTACACCTTTACTGTCAGCTTCATTAATTTTATCTGTTACTCTTTGCCATTGATCCTGTGAGATCTGAATATTACGGGATGACAGTCTTTCATTCGCATGTCTGCTGAATTTCAGCTCTTCCCCTATTACCTGCTGAAGCTTGTCAGCAAATCCGGACTGTTTGACCTGTTTTTTTACAGGAGCTGCCGGTGGTGTGTGGATCGGGTTAAATCGGATCTGCTCCATTTTTTCAATTCCTTTACTGTGCGATTTTTATCAGCTCTTCCGCACTCACACGCTGTTCATTTTCCGTATGCAGCCAGATCGCGCCATCTTTTCTCGTTACAGAAACAACTGTGCTCTCAAGCTCTTTGTCATCTTCCATCCAGCTGACTTTCTTGCCTATCAGCATACTCGCCTGCTGCAGTGTGTTTTGTGCTTCCCCATTGTTCAATTCTGAGATATTGCCAGGCGTAAGTGTCGTACCATCTGAAAGTGTGAACTCAACTGAACCACCCTTGAATTTAACAGTCTCAACTTGACCCCTGCCGTTTACAGGTACTTCTTCTCCATCAACGCTTTCCATCTTATCCCATTTCACATTCTTGCCCACAAACTCGTTATATTGAATTAACGCTGTTTGTTCCTGCATTGAAGCGAACTTTTCAAATGAAGAGGCCATATTCGTCATTTGCTCAAGACTTGAGAAATTTGCCATTTGAGAGATAAACTCTTTATCTTCCATCGGCTTAGTTGGGTCCTGATTTTGCAGCTGGGCAATGAGCAGCTTTAGAAACTGATCTTTTCCCATTGTTTGATCTTTTGGTTCCAGTTTCTTTTTTTCCAAAGAAGAGAGATACAAATTTTCGTTAATACTCGTTGGATTCAATCATTACACCTCAATATTTAAGAATATGTCATGGAATGACACTTGTTCATCATCAGGCTGATCCTGCTGTTCATGCTGTTTTTCACGCTTTTCATTGTTTTCCTGATGTTTTTCGCCGTCTTTATCAAGTCTGTTTTCACTTGTCTGAGCCTGCATGATTTCAATTTTTTCAACCTGCAGATTCTGAGCGCTAAAAGACTGTCTTAACTGATTCAGTTGAGAATCAATCATTTCTTTCGCTACGACAGTTGAAGCAATAATTCTCGCTGTCATCATTCCGTCTTTTTGCATCAGTTCAATTTTCAACGTTCCCAGGTGCTCCGGCTGAAGTCGGATCATTAGTTTTTCAGTGCCATTTACTTTTCCAAAATTCGCTTTTTGCATCACGTTTTGGAATTGCTGCATTAGTTGTTGTGCAGAATCCGATTGTCTTAAAGGCGGGTTTAATGACCATTTAACCGGTCCGGACTGTAACTGCAATGTCTGTAAATTCAGCATTCCTGTTTCACTTTTCAATGGTTCTGGAATAACTGATGTTTGTTTTAGAACTTCTTGTTTTAAAGGTGCCTCTAAATCTCTCACAGCTGACTTGAATAATTTCTCTATCGTTTCAAGCACATCTGACATGTTTTGCTGCAATTGAGATTTTTCTGTTCCGGCAGATTTTTTAGGGTCTATTAAAGCAAGCCCTTTGGTCAGTAAAGCCAATTTTGCTAAGTCGTCATGAACCAACTGCGATTTGTCACCTGAAACATCAGTTTTTACCGTTCCTTCGTTCACAGCTAATTGCTGAAATAATGCGTGTATTACTGTTGATAAAACCTCAGTATTTTCATCCTGTTCACCAGGAACTAACTCTTCTGCATTGAATGCTGGAAGTTCAACAATCATATTTTCTAATTCACCGACCGTTTCCTCACTAACACCTGCTGACATTAACAACTCATTGACAGTCATATCCTTCATTTCTTCTGCATCAAACATCATAAACATTTGTTTCAAAGTTGGATCCAGATCATTAACCTCTTTTAAAAATGCTTGTAAGTCCTCTGTATTCAAGGCCTTTACCAGACTTCCAAAAAGTTCTTCCAATTCTGGTAAGCTTTCAACGTCAATGTCCACTGTCTCTCCACTCATTCCGAGCAGTAGACTGCTGAAGCTGTTCTGTGTGTTTTCCATGCTTTCTTTCACACTGCCAAGCTGTTGAGTAACCTGCACCGGCTGTAATGTTACGTTTCCTACCAATTCATTTTCACCTCCCTTCAAGTATTATTGTGTACGGTTCGATATGAGTTCTGTATATCGTGCAGCATCTTCTGCAGGCATCGCTGAAAAGATTTCCGATACATTTTCAGCTGAAAGGTTGGCAAGAATCCGTATCGCATCTTCATCGTTCAGGTTCATAATGATTGGTGCTGCTTCTTTCCCTTTCATATCCTCGTACACTGTTACTACCTCTGCGAACTCTCTGCCAGCAGATTCACGTTCGTTCTGAAGCTGCTCAATCTCCGCCTGCAGTCTTTCCTGATCTTCGATTAACAGATCGTTTTCATCTTCCAGACTAACCATTTCCTGCTCCAGCCGGCTAATGAGTGAATCTTTTTCTTCTATTTGTGCCTGAAGACTGACAATACGTTCTTCTGGGTTAACAGGAGTGTTTTCCGGCTGTTCTTCTTCACCAACGAAAGGAATGTTGATTCCTGCTTCTTCTGCTTTATCGACGATATTATAATCCATTATCGATAACACAATAAGCGTTATAAAGATCAGAAAGAGAAAAGGCACAAAAATCAGCAGAAAAAAAACTTGTAATTTCCCTGGAGATTTAGCTTCTTCAGCTTCACTCCGGATAGACTGTTTTTGCTGTTTTTGTTTCATTTTTTTCACCTTTTTCTGCGGTTGATAAACTGTGCGATAGACAATTCATTCATCTGATCTCTGTCAGCCTGTTCCTGCTCTGCAAGAAACCGCTTTTTATCGTGTTCCCTGATCTTTTCATATTTTCTGACTTCAATATTTCTTTCCATAAGCCGGTGTTCGTGACGCTGCATATTAGTTCTGGCGTCCATCACCAGTTTTTGCTGATAAGAGATGCTTTTTTCAATATTTGTTAAAAACTGCTGACCATGTCTGAGTGATTGTACCGGGATGCCCGTTTTGATCTGATCTGCTTGTGACCCTTCCATCAGTTCTTTCTTCTTTAACAGCTCATAAAGCTTTTGTGCCATTTTTTCAAAAGAATCCACAGAGGTTTTATAGCGATCTTCTGCTTCTTTCTGCTCCCTTTCTCTAACAGTCAGCACGCGTTCAAATCTATATTGATAAGTCATAAATTACCCCTCACCTTTTTCTGATAATTGGATTAACTGCCCTGCAGTGTCAGACAGCTTAACTTTTTCATCAGTTGACTGTTTTAAAAACTGCTTAATAACAGGCTGATATTTTATTGCTTCATCAATTTCTTTTGACGAGCCTTTTTTATAGGCACCAATATTGATTAAGTCTTCAGCCTGCTCATAAGTACTCATTAACTCTCTCATTCTTTCAGAGGCTCTGAGGTGCCCTTTTCCAGCGATGTGGTTCATTAATCGGCTTACACTTTTTAAAATGTTAATCGCAGGGTATTGCCCTTTATTCGCAATCGACCGATCAAGAACGATGTGGCCATCAAGTATGCCTCTTACGGTGTCAGCGATTGGCTCATTCATGTCATCACCATCTACAAGCACCGTATAAAATGCTGTGATACTGCCATTCTCATTTGTGCCTGTGCGTTCTAATAATTTTGGCAACAGACCGAACACTGATGGTGTGTATCCTTTAGTAGCAGGCGGTTCTCCAACTGCAAGTCCAATCTCCCGCTGAGCCATCGCTACTCTGGTAACCGAATCCATCATTAACATGACGTTCAAGCCGCGATCCCGAAAATATTCTGCAATAGCTGTTGCTGTTAAAGCGCCTTTAATCCTCATTAAAGCCGGCTGATCTGAAGTGGCAGCGATGATGATGCTTTTTTTCACACCTTCAGGCCCAAGGTCACGTTCAATAAATTCCCTTACTTCACGTCCTCGTTCACCAATCAGCGCAATGATGTTCAGGTCTGCTTCAGTGTTTCTTGCAATCATACCGAGCAACGTACTCTTACCCACTCCGCTTCCTGCAAATATACCGACTCTTTGCCCTTTACCTACAGTAAGCATGCCATCGATTGCTTTAACCCCTACTTCCATTACTTCATTAATCGGTGGGCGCGTCAACGGGTTCGGGGGTTCCTGTTCTGTTGTCACCTGCCTCATTCCGGCTGGCAGTTTGCTATTGTCAATCGGATTCCCCAAAGGATCAACGATTTTCCCAATCAGTGCTTCTCCAACACTAATCTCTAGTGGTTTTCCACTCGCCTCAACAATACTACCCGGTGCAATATCCTGAACATGTGTGAATGGCATTAACACAACCATTTCATCTTTGAAACCAACTACCTCAGCTTTAATTTGGATGGTCTGTTTTCTGGCGCTGGAATGCACATGTATGTAACAAACTTCTCCAATTGAACTTTCAGGACCCTGAGACTCAATCATCAAACCGATGACTCTCTTGACTTTTCCATAATGCCGAACCGTTTTAAGAGATGAAATATGCTGTATTAATTCTGCTGCCTTCATTTTTTGCTCCCCAATATCTCAGCCAGACCAGCTTTCAGCTCTGACAGCTGAGTATCAATACTAATATCGATTCTTCCATTTCCGGTTTCAATAAAGCATTTGTAAGGTTCCAGTTCTTCTTCCGGATAAATATACAGCTTTACATCGGTCGGGAATATTGCCAGCAGTTCTTCTCTCTCTTCCTGAAGGAATGAAAATTGCTGAACTGCTGTATAAATTTTAATCTCTTTCATTTCACGCGCTTCTTTGATGCCTTTTTTAACAATAGGAAGAAAACTTTCAGGTGATTCTTCTAATTTCTGTGACATGATTTTTTCTGCAGCTTTTATGGATAGCTCAAGAATGACAAGTTCATTTTCTTCCAAATGAGCTTGCAGCGTGCTTTTTGCGGAAATTACAACCTCTTGCGCTTCTTCGATCAGCTGTGATACATCACTGTATCCTTTGTTTCGACCTTCTTCATATCCCTGTGCAAATGCTTCTTCGTAAGCCTGCTTCTGCAATTCTTCCTTCTCTTTTTCCCAGTGATTTCTTTTTTCATCTATTTGCGATAATAGCTTTTCAGTTTGCTGCTGCGCATCTTCAAGTAATTTCTGTGCCTGTTCACCGGCATCCATCATTAACCGGTTTGACTCTCTGCGCGCCTGTTCAACTGTCCATGACAACGTATCATCTGTATGTGCAGCATCGGGCATAATTTGTCTGAATGGAATAGATTTCCCTATCGTTTGAGACTCACCGACAAATCCTGATTTGATGATTCTAGACAATGACATCATCTCCCCCGCCGCGGGCAACTATGATTTCCCCAGCTTCTTCAAGCCTTCTTATTACGGCAACAATTCTGCTCTGTGCCTCTTCAACGTCACGGAGTCTCACAGGACCCATATATTCCATCTCTTCTTTGAAATTTTCAGCCATACGCTGTGACATGTTTCTGAATAACACGTCTTTGACATCGTCCGCTGATACTTTCATAGACAGCAGAAGATCTTCGTTTTCACAATCTCTGATCACACGCTGTATGGAACGATTATCGAGTGTGACAATATCTTCGAATACAAACATTCTCTTTTTAATTTCTTCAGCAAGTTCAGGATCCTGTATTTCGAGAGAATCCAGAATTGTTTTTTCTGTTGCTCTGTCTACTCCATTAAGCACTTCTACGACTGCTTCTATTCCGCCTGTTTCAGTGTGATCCTGCTGTACAGTACTTGAAAGCTTTCTTTCAAGTACAGATTCAATTTCACTGATTACTTCAGGGCTCGTGCTATCCATTACTGCAATTCTTTTTGCAATGTCAGCCTGAACATCCTGAGGAAGGCTCGACAAAATCTGACCTGCCTGTTGTGGGTTCAAGTAGGATAAAATAAGCGCAATTGTCTGTGGGTGCTCATTTTGAATAAAGTTAAAAATTTGCATCGGGTCAGCTCGTTTTGCAAAATCAAACGGTCTCACCTGCAAAGAAGATGTCAGTCTGTTAATGACCGCACTTGCCTGGTCAGCTCCCAATGCTTTCTCAAGTACGGATTTCGCATAACCTATACCGCCTTGAGAAATATAGTCCTGGGCGAGAGCAATATGATGAAATTCTTCTAAGATCTCTTCTTTAATTTCTGATTCGACTTTTTTCACACCTGATATTTCCAGCGTCAGTCGCTCTATCTCTTCTTCATCCAGATGCTTATAAACAGAAGATGCTACATCAGGGCCAAGGGAGATGAGCAATATTGCTGCTTTTTGCTTCCCACTTAATTCTTTTTCTCTTCTAGCCACCTATAACACTCCTATTCATCTGCAATCCATGATCTGAGAAGTTTTGCGAATTCTTCAGGTTTTTCTTTTGCCATTTTTTCAAGCTGCTTTCTTTTAAGTGTACCTTCTGTTTCTTTTTCATTGTTCACATCAGGTACATCAATTGGTTCTTCAACTGTCATAAACACTTCTTCTTCTTCAACCTGTCGGCGTGAACGTATAATAAAGAAGATTAAACCAATGATTACCAACAGCAATACGCCGCCTACTATATAGGCCCATAAAGGGATAACAGGAGCGACTTCAGCTTCAGCAAAATCTGCTCTGCCATTAAATGTCTGGGCAGATACAACGACTTTATCTGTAATTTCTTCAGGCGTCAGCTCATTGGCTATATCAGCATCAATTGATGTACTGATAATTGTTTCAAGCATCGTTTCAATATCATCTATACTTTGTTGCGGAAGTGTTGCCGGATCTTCGGGGTCTGGCGGCTCAACCATTACCTGAAACCCGATATCACGGATTCGATATGGACTCTCAACAATTTCTCTTCGAATTCTATTTACTTCGTTATTAATTGTTTCTTCTTCGCGTTCATAGTCCCCATTGCCCTGGTCACCTTCGACAAACCCTACAAGATTATCAGCCGGGTCTTCGCCTTCCGGAACGCCGCCAGCAGCATTCGTCCCTTCAAAGGTTTCAGTAATACGTCTGGCACTGATTTCGATGCCTTCCATATTCTCTTCATCAACAGGAGTCACTAGATTTTCTTCTCTATTTTCCTGATCAAAATCAATGTCTGTCGACACGCTGACAACCACTTTATCCTGACCAACTAATGTACCAAGCATCATTTGAACCTGACGCTGCAGATCTCTTTCAATTGTTTGTTTCAATGCCATTTGATCTGACAAGTTAACACCTGCAAATGAAGAATCCTGATCTTTCATGTCAAAGTATTCAAAAAACTGATTCATAATGACGATATTCTCTGTAGGAAGGTCTGGCACACTTTTTGATACAAGGTGATACAGTGAATTGATCTGACCTTCATCAAATTGATAACCCGGCTGTGTATTTACTACAACTGAAGCTGAAGACTGCTCCGGATTATCGTTTAAAAAAACACCCTGTTCAGGAATTGTAATCATAACAGTTGCATCCTGAACGCCGTCTATGCTTTTAAGTAATGTAGCAATTTCAGTCTGCATGGCATCTACATGCATGACTTTAAATTCATTATCAGTCATTCCGAATCCGGCATTTTCACTAAAAAATGAGTAGTCTATGTTACCCGAATTAGGTATCCCTTCAGCAGCAAGCTCTACCATCAATGTCTCAGCCTGAGCTTCGGGCACGAGTATTGCAGTTCCGCCTTCAGTAATTTCTGAAGGAATTGCTCTGCCGTCCAGCGTTTCTTTAATCATACCGGTTTCTGAAGGGGTAAGATTACTGTATAGTGGCACCAGTGTTTGTCTGGTAGCAAAAATAGCAGATAATACAATAATTAATATGATAAGTGCTGCGATACCACTAAATAAATACCACTGTTTTTTAGTTTTAGTGCCGGCGAATGTCTTTACTCTGGTAAAAATTTGTTTGAATCTTTCGTTCATGACAATCCTCCGGTCTCCCTTTTAAAATTACCGATCGTTATACAGGCATCCTCATAATTTCCTGATACGCTTCAACAGCTTTATTTCTCATTTCCATCGTCAGGTTCAGGGAAACTGATGCTTTTTGGGAAGCAATCATGACGTCATGAAGTTCAACATCCTCACCATTAATCATTCGGGTTGTCATTTTGTCACTTTCAATTTGTGCAGCGTTTACTTCATTAATAGAATCTTTCAGCATGGCTGCAAAATTCTGTTGTGCATTATACGGTGAAATTTTAGCGGAATTTTGTTGTGTTGATGGGTTAATCAGGTTCAATCCCGCAGTATTCATGTTTTGTATCATCATTTAGTGTACTTCCTTTCCAACTTTAAGATCGTCCAATTTGTAATGCCTGCATCATCATAGACTTGTTTGCATTAAAAACTGTGACGTTTCCTTCATATGATCGAGTAGCTGACATCAGATCAACCATCTCACGCAACGGATCGACATTCGGCAATTCAACATAACCATCTTCATTTGCATCAGGATGCTCAGGATCGTACAAAAGCTCACCCGGTGTTTCATTGTCTTCTATAATTCTTGAAACTGTTACACCTTCGCCTGCATGAGAAGGCTTGTTCATAGCCGTATTCAGCATTGAAGAAAAGTTTCCTTCCTGCGGCTTCAGCACGACTGACTTTCTCTTATAAGGCTGCCATTCTCCATTTTCAAAAGTCGCTCTTGTTGTATCAACATTTGCCATATTAGATGAAATAACATCCATTCTCAGGCGCTGACTAGTCAATGCTGATGCCGTTGTATTCATTGAATGAAACATACTCATTACTGACCACTCCCTCTGATTACGCTTTTAAGAGATCCGAATTTCCCGCCTATTCTTTCAATCAGTGAATTATAGTAAATTTGATTAGTTGCTAAGTCAGCCATTTCTTTATCTACATCAACACCGTTTCCGTTTTCACGAACACTGTAAGAACGTTGCGAGATACCCGTACCACCATCTTGTCCAACTGAAAGATCAAAGTGTAATGGATGAGCATTCCTACGATTAGATGTCATTTCTATTTCATCTTGTAACATTGTCTTAAAGTTTACGTCTTTAGACTTATAACCTGGTGTATCCACGTTTGCTACATTATTTGCAATGACTTTCTGCTTAACTGCAGAATAATCAAGGCCTCTTTCGAGATTGTTAATTGTGCCTGAAAATAAGTTCATATTAGCACCTCATTTCCTTATTTTTCGACCTATTGTCTAATTTTCAGACAATATAAAAAATCACTTATACATCATTTTAATGGTAGGACCATTGATAGTCTACACTTTATCCGTAAAGTTTTATAGTTATAAAGATCTATTTTTAAAAAACAATACTTTTATATCAGTTTATTTGCTGGTATGAATGTTTTCAAAAAGTTAAGTACAATATATGGAATGACTATTACAAAGCACCTTAGAGGCGTTATCTATTTGAAATGAAAGTTCCATTTTCATACTGTCGAAATTTGCAACGGATTTCATCAACATTCACAAAATAGACATATTTTATATTCTACATATCGTCAAAAAAGACAACAGAACATTCTGTTGTCTTAGAAGGGTGTTTACAGATATATAATTTGATTTGATCACTCCGCCAGACCTTTAAACCAAGTCATGCAATAAAATCATTTTAACGATATAAAAAAAGCCGGCGGATGCCGGCTTTTAATTAGTTTCTTTTCATATTTTCAAGTTCAAACAGGAACTTATCATTTAACACTTTAATATATGTTCCTTTCATACCAAGTGAACGTGATTCAATGACGCCTGCACTCTCAAGTTTTCTTAGGGCATTAACGATCACCGAACGTGTAATTCCAACGCGGTCAGCAATTTTAGAAGCTACAAGTAAACCTTCCTTGCCATCAAGTTCCTCGAAAATGTGTTCAATTGCTTCAAGCTCGCTGTATGAAAGTGAACTGATCGCCATTTGAACAACGGCTTTCGTTCTTGCTTCCACTTCGATTTCGTCAGCTTTTTCACGGAGGATTTCCATCCCTACTACTGTTGCACCATATTCTCCAAGAATGAGATCATCGTCTTCAAATGCCTGTTCAACACGTGCAAGAATCAGCGTTCCAAGACGATCACCACCGCCAATAATAGGAACAATCGTTGTTAGTCCTTTGGCGAAAAGTTCTTTGTTTTCTACCGGGAATGCAGTATAACCACTCTCGATATCAAGGTTTGGTGAAGTTTCCGTCACATTGAACAGGTTCTTTGTATACTGCTCAGGGAACTGACGATCTTCAAGCATCTGCTTCATTCTTTCATTTTCAATTAACTGATTGACAGCAAAGCCTAACAACTTCCCTTTTCTGCTTAAAATGAATACGTTAGCTTCGATGACATTGCTTAACGTTTCCGCCATTTCTTTAAAATTGACCGGCTTACCGGCTGATTGTTGTAACATTGAGTTAATTTCTCTTGTTTTTCCTAGTAAATTCATATCCTGAATTCCTCCTGCGATTGATCTATTTTTAATTTTTCTTACCATCTTTCCCTTAATCGAAAAACTCAAAACATCTATAAGATAAACTCACTTAAATCTCTGTTCCCTGCAATTTTGCCCAGCTTTTCATCGACATAAGCGGGCGTAATTGTTATGGTACCCAGCGTAATGTCAGATGCCTCAAACGATAAGTCTTCCAGCAGTTTTTCCATAATTGTATGAAGTCTTCTTGCGCCAATGTTATCCGTTTCCTGGTTCACCTGGAATGCAATTTCGGCAAGTCTGCGTACTGCATCCTCTGTAAACTCCACTTCAATACCTTCAGTCGCCATCAATGCTGTATACTGTTTTAACAATGCGTGATCCGGCTCAACCAGGATACGTACAAAGTCTTCCACTGTAAGTTTTTGAAGTTCAACGCGAATCGGAAATCTTCCTTGCAGCTCCGGTATTAAGTCCGATGGTTTCGCTGTATGGAAAGCGCCTGCTGCTACAAATAACACGTGATCAGTTTTCACCGGGCCGTATTTAGTATTAACAGTTGAACCTTCTACAATCGGCAGAATATCTCTTTGAACACCTTCTCTCGAAACATCCTGTGAGCTTGAACCTGATGACTTAGATGCAATCTTATCAATTTCATCAATAAAAATCATACCTGTCTGTTCAGCGCGGTACAGCGCTTCTTGAGAGACTTCATCCATGTCGATCAGCTTGTGTGCTTCATCATGGGTCAGCACTTTTCTGGCATCCTTAACTGATAACTTTCTTTTCTTTTTCTTTTTCGGCATCATATTGCTGAGCGCATCCTGGAAGTTCATCCCCATCTGCTCCATACCTGATCCCTGAAGCATGTCATACATTGATGCTGACTGACTTTCATCAACTTCTACAGTGACAATCCGGCCTTCAAGTTCGCCGTCTTTCAATTTTCGGGCTATTTCTTTTCTTTTTTCACTTAATGATGATTCATCTTCCTGAACATCAGATTCTTTATCCTGATTCTGCTCATTCCCACCAAACATCATTTCAAATGGATTTTTAAAATTTTGCGATTTTTTTGCAGAAGGAACAATTAATTTAACCAGCCTTTTGTTCGCATTTTCTTCTGCCTTCGCCTGGACTGATTCCATTTTTTCATCTTTAACGATTCTTACTGCAGTTTCCATCAGGTCACGCACCATGGATTCAACATCCCTGCCGACGTAACCGACTTCAGTAAACTTCGTCGCTTCTACTTTAATAAAAGGAGCACCAACAAGTTTAGCAATTCTTCTTGCGATTTCAGTTTTACCAACACCTGTTGGACCCATCATCAGAATGTTTTTTGGGATAATCTCATTTTTCATTGCTTCATCCAGTAAATTTCTTCTGTATCGGTTTCTGAGTGCAACTGCCACAGCTCTTTTAGCATCGCGCTGACCTACAATGTACTGGTCAAGTTTTTCAACAATCTGCTTAGGTGTTAACTCTGTTGACTGTCTCATTCGACCGCCTCCTTATAGCTCTTCAACAATGATATTATGATTTGTATAAACACAAATATCCGCCGCTGTGTGTAAAGCTGCATCCGCAATCTCTTTTGCACTCATATGGTCACCAGCGTGCTTCATTAACGCTCTGCCGGCTGATAAAGCATAATTGCCTCCTGAGCCAATTGCGAGAATACCATCATCAGGTTCAATTACTTCTCCGGTACCTGATATTAAAAGCAGTCCATCTTTATTCATCACGATCAGTAATGCTTCAAGACGTCTTAGTACTTTGTCGCTTCTCCATTGCTTAGCAACTTCCACTGCTGCTCTTTGAAGGTTGCCGTTATATTCCTGAAGCTTGCTTTCAAACATTTCAAACAGTGTGAATGCGTCCGCTACAGAACCTGCGAATCCTGCCAGTACCTGACCGTTGAAAATTTTCCTTACTTTTCTTGCTGTGTTTTTCATCACAACAGCATTTCCGATTGTCACCTGACCGTCGCCGGCCATAGCAGCACCATCTTTATGCCTGATTGCAAAAATTGTAGTTGCATGAAATTGTTCCATGTACACCCTCTTTTCTTTTAGCTCAGTTAAAGTTGGCTGTTGATTTCCGCTTCAGGGGGACGCTTTCCGTGGCCGGGCGCTGAGCCATCAGGCTTCGCCGTGATTGTCTCACCTGTCCCTTCCTGCCACAGGAGTCACCCCCTTACGCTCCAATCACCAGCTGTGTAGAAACAACAATGGACTTTAACAAAGCCTCTCGTTTAAGCTCTTGGATGAAATGATTGGTACGTATTTTTTAAATGCTCTTTCGTCACGTGCGTATATAGCTGAGTTGATGAAAGGTGAGCATGTCCAAGCAGTTCCTGGACCGTTCTCAAATCCGCTCCGCTATTCAGCATATGCGTTGCAAATGTATGTCTCAGCATATGTGGATGTATAGAATGGTTTAAGGAAGTCTTTTCAATGAGTTTACTCAGGATATGGCGAACCCCTCTTGAAGTAAGAGGTGCTCCTCTATGATTTACAAATAAATAAGAATGCTCTTCCTTCTTCATCATATTGCCGCGTGCATGCTTTATATAGTCGTTTAATGCATCTCCGGCAAAATGTCCAAACGGCACATATCTTTCTTTACTTCCTTTACCTTTAATCAGGACTGTCCCAATCGTCAGGTCAAGGTCTTTCATCTGAATACCTGTACATTCAGCCACCCGTATTCCTGAAGCATACAAAAGTTCGAGAAGTGCTTTGTTCCTTTTGGATAAAGGATCCTCTCCGCTGCACGCTAAAAAAAGCTGCTCCATTTCATTCTCATAAAAAAAATGAGGCAGCCTGCCTTCTTTTTTCGGATGAATAATATAAGACATCGGATTAACAAATTCCGGGTTCTCTCTATTTAAATAGGTGAAAAAAGTTTTTAAGCTAGAGATCTTTCTCGAAACCGAGGCGCGTGAATAGGAATGCTCATGCAAACTGACCAGATATCCTCTGGCGAGCAGATCATCCGTTTCATTAATATGTTTAACTCCTTCACGGCTCAAAAATTCAAAAAAATGATCAAGATCGTGAATATAGTGTTCAACTGTTAATGATGAGTAATTCTTTTCAGTTTGTAAATATTGAATAAAAGAATGTTTCGCTTCATCAGAATATTGAATCATTTTCTCACCTCACAAAAGCCTCTAAATCTTATCATGGTTTAGAGGCTTTTGCAATAAATATCACACTTTTTTCGCAAAGTTCTGAATTGTTTCGATTGCCCTTTCAGCATGTTTTTCTGCACGTTCTTTTTTATTCTTGATTCTTTCACCCAGATCAGGGAATAAACCAAAGTTTGCATTCATCGGCTGAAAGTTCTTCATGTCAGCCTGTGTGATATAGCGCGCCATGCTTCCCATAGCAGTTTCCGCAGGGAATAACAAAGGATCTTCCCCTTTAATTAAACGGGCTGCATTAATTCCTGCAATTAATCCGCTGGCTGCTGATTCAACATATCCTTCTACACCAGTCATTTGACCGGCAAAGAAAAGATCTTCCCGGGCTTTCAGCTGATACGTTGATTTCAAAACACTCGGTGAATTAATGAACGTATTTCTGTGCATCACACCATACCGGACAATTTCTGCATTTTCCAGACCAGGAATCATTCTGACCACTTCTTTTTGAGGCCCCCATTTTAAATGTGTCTGAAACCCTACAATATTATAGAGTGTTCCAGCCGCATCGTCCTGTCTTAGTTGAACAACTGCATATGGTCTTTTTCCTGTCTTGGGATCTTCAAGTCCAACCGGTTTCATAGGACCAAACAGAAGTGTTTTTCTGCCTCTTGAAGCCATTACTTCTACAGGCATACAACCTTCAAAATAAATTTCTTTTTCAAATTCCTTCAGCGGTACTACTTCAGCTTCAATCAGTGCATCATGAAAACGATTAAATTCTTCTTCAGTCATTGGACAATTCAGGTATGCTGCTTCCCCTTTATCATAACGTGACTTTAAATAAACTTTATCCATATCAATGCTGTCTTTTTCCAGGATAGGTGCTGCTGCATCATAGAAATATAAGTACTCTTCACCAGTCAGTTTTTTAATACTCTCCGCAAGTCCTTCTGTCGTAAGAGGGCCAGTGGCAATAATCGTAGGGCCTTCCGGAATTTCAGTAATTTCCTCTGAATGTACTGTTACGTTCGGATGGTTTTTAACCTTTTCAGTCACATATCCTGCGAATTCATGACGATCAACCGCCAGTGCACCACCCGCTGGAACTGAACTTGCATCAGCAGCTGAAATAATGACAGAATCCAGTGTACGCATCTCTTCTTTTAACACACCTACTGCATTAGTGAGACTGTTTGCACGCAATGAATTACTGCACACTAACTCTGCAAATTTATCTGTATGGTGAGCCGGTGTTTGCCTTACAGGTCTCATTTCATATAAATCAACTGCGATTCCTCTCTCAGCAATTTGCCAAGCTGCTTCACTTCCTGCTAATCCTGCTCCAATTACATTTACACTCTTCATAACAATTCCTCCATTCCTAAACTCACAAGAAAGAGCCTGGCGGAGAAACCGCCAGGACTTTTTTATACCTGCTGTTCTTCTTTATAATCGCAATTCGGGCATTGAATCTGATTACCTTTTTTAAGTTTCTTTTCGATCAACGTAGTCTCACACTTCGGACATTGTCTGTCGACCGGCTTATCCCATGACAAATACTCACACGATGGATAACGGTCACATCCGTAGAAAATTCTATTTTTCTTACTTTTTCGTTCGATCACATTGCCTTCTTTACAGGTTGGGCACTTCACACCAATTTCTTTTACGATCGGCTTAGTGTTTCTGCAGTCCGGAAAGTTGCTGCAGGCCATAAAACGTCCATAACGGCCCATTTTGATCACCATTGCATTCCCGCATTCTTCACAATCTTCCCCTGCATACTCATCTTTGATTTCAACCTTTTCCATTTCCTGTTCGGCTTTTTCAAGGTGACCTTCAAAGTCCTTATAAAATTCATCAATGATCTTTACCCATTGTATCTGACCTTCTTCTACATCATCAAGTTCTTTCTCCATTTTTGCAGTAAATTCCACATCGATAATCTCCGGGAAAAATTCTACAATCAATGCAAGAACTATTTCTCCAAGCTCAGTAGGTATAAATCGTTTGTTATCTAAAGAGACATAGCCCCTTTTCTGAATTGTATCCAGAGTCGGTGCATAAGTTGAAGGTCTTCCAATACCCAGTTCTTCAAGCGTCTTAACCAGTCTGGCTTCCGTATATCTTGGAGGCGGCTGAGTAAAATGCTGTTTAGGTTCGATATCATCAGACGAAACAGTCTCACCTTCCTTAAGATCAGGTAAGTAGTTCTCCTTGTCATCTGACTGATCATCACTGCCTTCAATGTAGACCTTCATAAAACCCGGGAACTTAACTTTTGAGCCGCTTGCTCTGAATTGTACGTCACCATTCATTAAGTCAACGCTCATGGTATCCATTACAGCTGGTGACATACGGCTGGCAACGAAGCGTTCCCAAATCAATTTATAGAGACGGTACTGATCTCTGCTCAGATATTGTTTAACTGAGAGCGGAGTTCTTAAAGCACTGGTAGGACGGATTGCTTCATGGGCATCCTGAGCATTTTTGCTTTTTTTAGAAGCTTTCGGTTTGTCATCAGCAAGGAACTCTTTTCCATACTGCTCTTCGATGATACCGGCTGCTTCAGCTTTCGCCACATCAGACACACGTGTGGAATCCGTTCTCATATACGTAATCAACCCGACAGTACCTTCTTTTTTACCTAGATCAATCCCTTCATACAGCTGCTGTGCAAGCATCATTGTCTTTCTTGCTCTGAAATTTAATTTACGGGCAGCTTCCTGCTGAAGAGATGAAGTAATGAATGATGGAGCGGGATTTCGTTTCCGTTCTTTTTTTGTTACATTTTGAACTTCAAACTTCTTACCCTTCATCTGGCTCAAAACTTCTTTTACGTCTTCTTCGTTTTCAAGCTTTTTCTTTTTACCCTTTAACCCGTAAAAGGATGCCTGAAAATCTTTACTGCCTTTTTTAAACTGACCATCGATTGTCCAGTATTCTTCAGGCTGGAAATTTTTTATTTCATTTTCACGGTCGATAATCAGGCGAACTGCAACTGATTGGACACGGCCGGCACTCAGTCCTTTTTTTACTTTCTTCCATAGTATAGGACTGATATTGTAACCAACAAGACGGTCGAGAATTCTTCTTGCCTGCTGAGCGTCTACTCTGTCCATATCTATTTTTCTCGGATGCTTAAATGATTCCTTAATCGCATCTTTTGTTATCTCATTGAAAACTACGCGGCATTCCGAATCAAGATCCAGGTCCAGACTGTGAGCAAGATGCCAGGCGATCGCTTCACCTTCTCTGTCGGGGTCAGCCGCGAGAAATACACGTTTTGCTTTTTTGGCAGCCGTCTTCAGTTCTTTTAAAACAGGACCTTTACCTCTGATGGTAATATATTTAGGTTCGAATTCATTTTCGACATCTACACCCATCTGGCTTTTTGGGAGATCTCTGATATGTCCCATAGATGCCTTCACTTTATACTTTTTTCCAAGATACCGCTCAATCGTCTTTGCTTTGGCGGGTGATTCTACAATTACTAAAAAATCTGCCATTCTTAATCCTCCCTGGAGGTTACTCAACCTTCATATGCGTAAATATATGTGCAACTTTTTACATTTGTCAATTATTTATTGATTATATAGATGATTGGCTGAATTAATCCACAGCTATTATAATTAAATCTGCAGAAAAGCCAACACGTCAATCTTGTTAGCGTTTACACCCTGAAATTATGAAAAATCTCTTCTTATGTGCAATTATGGTCTGAGACACAATGTAAACTATATTTTTTCAAATTGCAACTTTTTTTATTTTTGACTTTGATGCTAATTGACTCTATTTTGACTATTTACAGCACGATTTTCACCTGTTAAAGCATTTTTAAAGTGTTTACTTTATACGCCATTCATCAATTATATCCAGTGCACTGACAGTTAATTTTGCTCCCTGATTAATCAGTGAATTCGTCCCTTCACTCAAAATATTGAAGATTGGGCCTGGCACTGCAAAAACATCTCTGCCTTCTTCTAAAGCCCTGTCCACTGTAATCATCGTGCCACTTTTAATAGCTGCCTGAGTAACAAGCAGACCTCTGGATATCCCGGCGATAATTCTGTTTCTCATTGGAAAATGAAATTTTTGAGGTTTGATGTAAGGAGGATATTCTGAAAGAAGAAGTTGTTTTTTAATCATTGCCTCATATAAATCATGGTTACAGCGCGGATACTGATAGTGAAACCCACTCCCGATTATACCGATCGTTTCAGCACCGAGCGCAAGACTGTGTGCAATTCCATCTGCACCTTTAGCCATACCGCTGACGATCCCTACCCCTCTTCTCATAAGTCCAGGTAGAATACATTCAAGCGTCCGTTCAGTATAACTATCAGCATTTCTCGACCCTATTACCGCCAGTTGATTTGTGTTGTTAAGCAGATTAATGTTTCCTCTGCTATACAATATGACTGGAGGATCATAGATTTCCCTTAAGCGTTCAGGGTAAAGTTCATCAAAAATTGTAATAAAGGATGTACGGGATTGGGTCAGGTGTGATTCAATCTCTTTGTACGTGGCAGAAAAAAGACATGAAGAGATTTTTTGAGATTGATGAGGGGTAAGTTTAACACTGACTGGAGGATTGCTTAGCGGCCGCTCTAAGGCCGGGTCTGCCTGTAACCATAGAAGAAGTTGTTTGTTACTTAAAACGTTCATATAATGCAGATATAGCAACTTTTCTTTAAATTGACTATCGGACATATAGTCACTCCTTTTATAAATTAAATTTGTATGAAAAGAGCTGCCTGGGAAACAGACAGCTCTTTTAGTATTAATGAGTTTTACACTTATCAAATAAACCTTTTTCTTTCAATACTTTAATCAGCGTTTCACCCATAACAGATGGAGTTTCTGCTACGGCGATTCCGCATTCATTCATGACACGGATCTTTTCTTCAGCAGTACCTTTACCGCCTGAAATGATCGCGCCAGCGTGACCCATACGTTTCCCAGGAGGTGCAGTTGCACCGCCAATGAATCCTACTACAGGCTTTGTCATGTTCGCTTTAACCCACTCAGCAGCTTCTTCTTCAGCAGTACCGCCGATTTCGCCAATCATGATGACAGCTTCTGTTTCAGGGTCATTGTTGAATGCTTCAAGTGCATCAATGAAGTTTGTTCCGTTGACCGGGTCTCCACCGATACCAACAGCAGTTGATTGTCCAATACCTTCTTCTGAAAGCTGGTGAACAGCTTCATAAGTCAGTGTACCAGAACGTGATACCACACCTACGTGTCCTTTTGTATGAATGTATCCAGGCATAATACCGATTTTACATTCGTCAGGTGTGATCACACCCGGACAGTTAGGACCGACAAGACGTGTCTTTCTGCCTTCCATATAACGCTTAACTTTAACCATATCCACAACCGGGATATGCTCAGTAATACAAATCGCCATATCAAGTTCTGCATCTACACACTCAAGAATTGCATCTGCAGCAAAAGGTGCCGGCACATAAATAACTGACACGTTAGCGCCTGTTGCTTTTACAGCTTCTTCCACTGTGTTGAATACAGGTACACCTTCTACTTCATTTCCACCTTTACCAGGTGTCACGCCTGCTACGATCTGAGTACCGTATTCAAGCATTTGCTTTGTATGGAATAAGGCTGTAGAGCCTGTGATTCCCTGAACTAATACTTTTGTATTCTTATCAATAAAAACACTCATTTATGCTCCCTGCCTTTCTCAGCCTACAAGTTCCACGATCTTTTGTGCGCCGTCAGCCATTGTGCCTGCTGCAACGATATCAAGATCTGACTCATTTAGAATTTTCTTGCCAAGTTCTACATTCGTTCCTTCAAGTCGTACAACAAGCGGTACTTTCAAACCAACCTGTTTAGCAGCTTCTACTACACCTTCAGCAATAATGTCACACTTCATAATTCCACCGAAAATGTTAACGAAAATACCTTTTACATTTTCATCTGAAAGAATGATCTTGAATGCTTCAGTTACTTTCTCAGCTGTAGCACCGCCCCCAACATCAAGGAAGTTGGCCGGGTCTCCGCCGTAGTGCTTGATAATGTCCATTGTAGCCATTGCAAGACCTGCACCGTTAACCATACAGCCGATATTTCCGTCTAAAGAAATATAGCTCAGGTCATATTTAGACGCTTCAATTTCTTTCGCATCTTCTTCATCAAGATCACGGAATTCCATGATGTCTTTTTGACGATAAAGTGCATTTGCATCAAAGTTCAGCTTCGCATCAAGCGCCATTACATTGCCGTCTCCAGTTGTAACAAGCGGATTGATTTCTGCAATTGAACAATCTTTTTCAACAAACATTTTGTAAAGTCCAAGCATAAATCGAACTGCTTTATTAACCATCTCTTTAGGAATGTTGATGTTAAAAGCAATACGGCGTGCCTGGAATGCTGTCAGACCAACAACAGGGTCAATTGATTCACGGAAAATCTTTTCAGGTGTTGCTTCTGCAACTTCCTCAATTTCAGTTCCGCCTTCCTCAGATGCCATCAATGTGATACGTGAAGTCGCACGATCAAGTACAAGACCTACGTAATACTCCTTCTTAATATCACAGCCTTCTTCGATAAGTAAGCGCTTAATTTCCTTACCTTCCGGCCCTGTCTGGTGTGTAACCAGTGTTTTGCCTAATAATTCTTTTGCGTATGTACGGACTTCATCAATACTTTTAGCAATTTTAACTCCGCCCGCATTACCGCGGCCGCCCGCATGGATCTGTGCTTTAACTACTGTAACTGCCGATCCAAGTTCTTTAGCTGCTTCAACAGCTTCTTTCGGCGTGAAAGCTACATAACCCCGGGGCACGGATACTCCATATTTTCTAAGGAGTTCCTTTCCCTGATACTCATGGATATTCATGTTTTATCCTCCTATCAAACTCTTTTGAAAATAGACTGCGCTTTCATTGTATAGAATGAATGATGTGATGTCCACTATTTGAGGCGATATTGTGAAAATTTGATCATTGTCTGAATTATCTTATTTTTTTATCTGATCGATACGGTAAATAAATGCAAACACTTCAGCTACAGCCTGATACAATTCATCCGGTATTGTTTCATTTAATTCCAGCTGACTCAGAAGCTCCACCAGAGATTCATCCTGCTGTATTGGAACATTGTGATCTTTTGCCTTTTCAATAATTGACTCAGCAATTTTTCCTTTTCCTTTAGCTGACACTACAGGTGCCTGTCCGGTTTCAGATTTATAAGTTAAAGCAACAGCCTCAAGTCTTTTATGCTCTTTCATATTTTCAAATCCACCTTGTGATAAGCAGAAGACAGAGCATCCTCTGCCGGATTCATGATTGGAGGGTCAACTTCTCTGGTACTGTGAAATTTTACTGAAGAAAACGAATAGCCCGCTTCCTGAAGAGCAGTTTTCAAAGCAGGTACAAAAGGTTTTGCAAGCTGATTGAGATGCTCGTTTTCATTATAAATATCGAGTGATACGACACTGTTTTGAACATTCATATCAATGATGCTTTCTTTTAATTCTGAAAGCGTAATATAAAACAGCACTCTGACATGCTCTGGATCCAGTGTGCCATCACTTTTCTTCCGGCCATTTAATTTCATCATGACATCAGTATGCTGTGCTCCAAGTTGAATCGGAAATTGCATGATAAGCTGCTGTTGCGGACCATTTTCTGCAGACAGCAGCTGCATGCCGTTTAAGCGGTTCAGTACTTGTTCAGCAGACTCCCTTACCTGCGTGTTTATGCCTTGCATCGACAGTAAAGATACAAGCTGGGCCTTCAGTGTTTGAGTGGCTGTTTCAGGTGAATTTCCGGCATTCAGCAGTCTGGCCTCATAATCCGTGCCCATTCTCTGTATCACTTCCTTCAGCATCATCTGAATAGAAGACGAGCTGTTCTGCTGACCAATCAGGCTTTGCACTTCTGCTGCTGCTGTCCGGACTGATTGATGGGGCTGAGTAAAATCAGCAGAAGGTAATTGCATAGACTGGATGCTGAGAGGCGATTGAGGCTTCACCTGCAGAAGAACCCCCTGCGCCTTTATAACAGCTTCAGCAAGCTGCTGAGCAGCTCCTGACTGCTGATAAACCTTAACTGCCTGCTCCAGCTGATTAATCTGTGCCTGTACGTTCTGGCTTTGAGGCAGTGCGTGAAGCGCTTTTAAGATATTTTCGCTGCCTTTTAACATTTGAACAGGATCAGCTGTGATTGCCCAATTATTTAACGTGGCATTTTGCGGAAGAACCTGCAGTGATTTTAATCCTTCCAGTGCCTGGTTTCTTACAGCAGGTGATCCATCTGACATTTTTTCAAACAGTCGCTGGATCGTATGGTCCTGCAACATTTTTGCGTACGGCTCCTGAACGGACTGCATCACTTGATTTAATGGCGTTTGTCCCTGAGATTGCAACAGATTTTTCATTTGATTTAACAAGCCGGAGATTGGTTCAGAAATTCCGGCGTTCGCAGAGAGCAATGGGCGGAAAATACTTTCTTTTAGAGGAAGATCTTTAGATACCATCCACTTTAAAACTGAAAGTCCCTCTTCTTTATCAGTTATTCCGGACAGTAAAGTTGCAGCTGATGATAATTTTTCCGTGGTCACTGACACCTGTTTTTCGATCATAGAAGAGAGCAATGCTTTTACTTCTTTATTCCCTCCAAGCCCAATTGATTGTAACAGCTGCTGGACATCTGCTTTTCCGGATCCATCTGTTTTTACAGGTTTCAGGACTAGCGGATTTCCTGCGCTTTCCACTTGAAACCATTTCGCTTCCCCTTCTGAAAATGCGCCTGACACAACCGCAGTCAACGTTCGTCCCCCAACTTGAATGTCCATTTGCTGATTGCCCAGACTTTTCAACATTTTCCCATGTACAATTTGTCCGGTTTTGAGCGGCTGTTGCCTATCCTGCTGTTGTGTACTGACAGCAGCTCGCTGCTGTCCAGAAATATATGAAGCCATACCTTCACCTCCTGCTTATTGCTTAACCATTGATTTAACAGGTTCAAAAGATCGTCTGTGTTCACCTGTAGGTCCCAGTCTATTTAGAGCTGCCACATGATCTTTCGTTCCGTAACCTGCATTTCTTTCAAATCCGTAACCCGGATATTTTGCGCCCGCTTCTTTCATCAGCCTGTCTCTTGTTACCTTTGCAATCACTGAAGCAGCTGCAATACTTACACTTTTTGCATCCCCTTTTATAATTGATTCCTGAGGAATTTGTATGTTAAGTGTTACTGCATCCGCCAATATAAATTCAGGCTCCTGTTTTAGCTCACTGATTGCTTTTATCATTGCTTTTTTTGACGCATTTAAAATATTTAACTGATCAATTTCCTTCGCATGAATAATGCCTACACCTACATCAGCAGATCGCATAATATCTGTGTAAAACGACTCTCTCTGCGATTCACTCAGTTTTTTTGAATCATTCAGTCCAGGTAGATAATATTCGTCAGGTAATATAACTGCTGCCGCTACGACTGGACCTGCAAGAGGGCCTCTCCCTGCTTCATCAGTGCCGGCAATCAGTTGATAACCTTTTTTTAAGGCTATTCTTTCATAATGCTGCATGCGCCGATACGACTCTGCCTTTGCTTTATCTTTTTCAATCTTTGTATAATAAGTTTTCAAGAGCTTTTTTACGCCTTTTCGCTCATCTGACTCCAGCGTTTTAATCAGTTCACTTTGAGGAGAGTGAGTAAGCAATTCTTTAATTTCTTTAATTGTCAGCATTATGTCACCTATCTTCTATATCGGTAAAATAGTTAAAAATTAAAGGCTCCCACAAATGCGGAAGCCTGCTGGTTATTCATCGTCTAAATGTTCAAGGTCAAATGTTATTGGGCCAAATTGCACATTTCTGACATCTCTCACGATAATATCAGCAGTTTTATCGTAATCGATTTCTCCACCAGTCATCAGGCATCCGCGCTTTTTTCCAACATGATTAAACAGCGCTACCGGATCCTGTGGAATTTCATCCATTCCGTATCTTTCTTTCAGACGGTCCGGATAATAGGTTTCAAGAAAACGCAGTGCGTAAATCGCAATATCCTGCAGATTGAGGAGATTATCTTTTATCGCACCAGTGAGAGCAAGCCTGTACCCTACCTCTGGATCTTCGAATTTGGGCCACAAAATACCTGGTGTATCGAGCAATTCCATTTCTTTTCCGGCTTTAATCCACTGCTGTGCTTTGGTCACACCGGGACGATTGCCAGTCTGTGCAATATTTTTCTTTGCAAGCCGGTTTATGAGAGTGGATTTCCCCACGTTTGGAATACCGACAATCATTGCTCTTACTGCGCGTGGTCTGATTCCTCTTGACCTCATCCGGTCCCACTTTTCACTTAAAATATTCATCGTTTCTTTTTGTATCTGCTGTAAGCCTGAACCCTTTTCAGAGTTGATTGCTACAGCACGTACACCCTTTTTCTCAAAATAGGAAATCCATTCTTTCGTCTTATTAGGGTCTGCCATATCTGCTTTATTAATTAATATCAGTCTGGGCTTTTGTCCGATAATTTCTTCAATCATTGGATTTCTGGATGAAAGGGGGATCCTTGCATCTACCAGTTCAAATACGATATCAACGAGCTTCAGTTTTTCTGTTACCTGCCTTCGTGCTTTGGCCATATGACCTGGAAACCATTGGATACTCATCACAGCATCACTCCTTATGAAACAATTTTATATCTTTAAATGGCCAATAAATCAGCGGTGTTTCTCCTACTACTTCATCAATCGGGATCGGACCTATATGACGGCTGTCTTTACTGTATTGTCTATTGTCACCCATCACAAACAGATGATTTTCTGGAACTTCATCAAAGCCTGTCAATTCGAATAGAGTAAAATTCTCTGTAAATGCCTCTGTTCCCCGAAATGATTCTTCAACCGGCTCTCCGTTTATGTATAATTGATCATCTTTAAATGCGACAGTTTCGCCCGGCAGACCAATAACTCTTTTTATATAATCTTCTTTTTCTGACACATGAAAAACGACAATATCGAAGCGTTCAGGCATTGTGTATGTGTATTGAAATTTATTTACAATCATCCTGTCTCCATCCTGCAGTGTCGGGACCATCGAGCTTCCGTCTACCAAAACCGGAGAAAAGAGAAATAAGCGAATAACAGCTGCAATGAGAACAGCTGCAAGTAAAGTTTTTGACCATTCCCACCACTCGTTCCTGATCTCCACATTACTTCCCCCATCTACCTCAGATGAACATATTGTATCATAGAAACTCCGTATCTATTCAGTATTGGAGACATAAAAAAAGAGCCCGCAGGCTCTTTTTTTACAATTAGCGAATTTCTTTAATTCTAGCCGCTTTACCGCGTAGGTTACGCAGGTAGTAAAGTTTCGCACGACGAACTTTACCGCGACGCACAACATCAAGTTTCGCAATTTTAGGTGTATGCACAGGGAATGTACGCTCAACTCCAACGCCGTAAGAAATCTTACGGACTGTGAAAGTTTCACTAACACCACCACCGCGGCGTTTAATTACAACACCTTCAAACACCTGAATACGTTCGCGAGTTCCCTCAACAACCTTAACGTGTACCTTAACAGTATCACCAGGCTTGAATGTAGGCAGATCAGAACGAAGCTGTTCATTAGAAATTTCCTGAATTAGGTTATGCATCATTTTCAACTCCTTCCAACAAATGCTCTTGCTTTTTTGCAGCGGAACATTGTGTTCAAGGCTTATCCACTAACGTGAACTAAGCACAAAATCTATAATACCACATAAAAACACTCTATTCAATGGTATTTTTAAATTCGTCAATCCATCTTTTTTGCTCATCTGTTAAATTAATTTCTTTGAGCAGATCAGGACGTCTTGTATACGTTCTTCTAAGCGATTCCTTCATGCGCCATTCATCAATTTTGGCATGGTTGCCTGACAACAGGATATCCGGTACTGTCATTCCTTCATAATTAGCAGGGCGCGTATAATGAGGATGCTCCAGCAATCCGCTTGAATAAGAATCCTTTACAGCAGACTGATCATTTCCAAGAACTTCTGGAAGCAGCCTGACTACGCTGTCAGTCACGACCATTGCACCGAGTTCCCCGCCCGTCAAAACAAAGTCTCCTATTGAGATTTCGTCTGTGATAAGGTGGTCTCTGATCCTTTCGTCATAGCCTTCATAATGACCGCAAATAAAGATGAGGTGTTCTTCCTTCGAAAGCTCTTCAGCTTTTTTCTGATTGAACCTTTCTCCCTGCGGACACATCAGAATCACACGCGGAGCAGATTCAGCCTCTTTCTTTAAATGATTTACCGCATTAAAAATGGGTTCAGGCTTCAATACCATACCTGCTCCGCCACCATATGGATAATCATCAACTGAATTGTGCCTGTTGTTAGCAAATTGACGAAAATCAGTAACTGCGTATTCTACCGCACCTTTTTCTGCTGCTTTTTTTAAGATCGATTCTCCAAAAACCCCTTCAAACATCGCAGGGAATAATGACAGAATATCTATCTTCATTCCAGCAGCCCTTCAATCACATGAATGATTACTTTTTTATCAGCAATATTCACATCTTTTACGACTGAATCAATATAAGGGATCAGCACATCTTTCCCGCTGTCAGGCTTGATGACCCAAACATCATTTGCACCAGGAGAAAGGATTTCGGTAATGTTACCAATACGCTTTCCTTCGTCTGTCAGAACTTCGCAGCCAATGATTTCATGGTAGTAGAACTCGTCCTCTTCCAGCTCATTCATCTGTTCAGCAGTTATTTTCAGCTGCGCTTCTCTAAAAGGCTCGACCAGATTCACATTGTCATATCCTTCAAAAGTCAGCAAGTCAAAATTTTTATGCCTGCGGTAACCGGATACTTTTAGCTGAACCGGGTCTTTTCCTGGCTGAAACAAATAAAGCGTGCTGCCCTTTGCATATCTTTCCTCAGGAAAATCAGTACTCGAGATTACTCTGACTTCACCCTTAATACCATGGGTGTTCACGATTTTCCCCACGTCAAACCATTCCATCTCTACCACCCCTGACGGATTTCTTTAACCATACCGTCTTCAAGAACAATGACAGGTTTTTGGTCAGGGTGCCAGATGCTGCCCTGATCAAGCTCTACCAGCATATCTGTTTCTCTTAATGTATATTCAGTACCCATTGGCATCTCATCAATTGTTTTTTGCTGAGCTTCCGTCTGAGCCATTAATTGTTTTCTTTTATTAATTTCCTGATTAATGCGGTTTGTCACAGCATCTGAAGATTGCTCAAATTGTTTTTCCAGCTTTTTCTGCTGAAAAATGAGTTGTTCAACTTCTTTTTGTGCACGCTCTGATTTTTGTGTAAGAGAATCTTTCAGACGCTTTTTAGAAGAGTTAGTCATAATTTCTTTCACAATTACCTTTTGAGTTACCTGCATGATCGCACCCCTTTTAAAGTTGCTCTGTAAAAGTTGGCTGTTGGTTTCCGCTTCAGGCGGATGCTTTCCGCGGCCGGTAGCAGGTGTCTCCACTTTGCGTTCCAACCACCAGCTGTGAATAAACAACAAATAACTTTAACAAAGCTTTTAATTTTTCATACAGCAAAAGGGAGGACATATGCCTCCCTTTTACTTATCTACTATTTCAATCACGGTCTTTTTCTTCTGCCCGCTTTCGCCTGCAAAAGAAACAGTACGTATAGCTTTCGCAACTCTGCCTTGTTTGCCAATGACTTTACCCATATCGTCCGGATGAACGGAAAGCTTGTAAGCAATCGCTGTGTCAGTCTCCTGCACATCAACACTTACTGCTTCCGGGTGATCAACGAGAGGCTTGACAATCGTTTCGATAAGCTCTTTCACGTCTGTTATTTACCGCTCTTTGAATTATGGAATTTTTCCATAATACCTTCATTTGAAAGAAGGTTACGTACTGTGTCAGAAGGCTTAGCGCCATTTCCCATCCACTTAAGAACTGCTTCTTCATTGATATCTACAACAGCAGGGTTTGCAACCGGGTTGTAAGTTCCTACTGTTTCGATGAAACGTCCATCACGTGGTGAACGAGAATCTGCTACTACAATACGATAGAAAGGAGACTTGTTTGCTCCCATACGCTTTAAACGAATTTTTACTGCCATGTTATTGCACCTCCGAATAGTTTCACACAAGATAGTATATTATCAAGGGTTTCTTCCTTTGTAAAGTCTTTTTTCTTAACACACTAATTTTTTTCTTAAAAAACGCTGTTATTGCATAAATGGAAAGTTCATTCCACCACGTTTTTTGCCTTTGCCTTGTGCATTTGTCATTTGTTTCATCATTTTTTTCATTTCTTCGAACTGCTTTAATAAACGGTTAATTTCCTGGATCGGTCTGCCACTTCCCCGGGCAATTCTCTTTCTTCTGCTGGCGTTAATGATTTCAGGCTGTTCTTTCTCTTTAACCGTCATAGACTGGATAATGGCTTCAACATGGCTGAGCTGTTTGCCATCCATATCAATATTATCCAGACCTTTCATTTTGTTGGCACCAGGAATCATTTTCAGTAATTCATCGAGAGGTCCCATCTGTTTCACCTGACCGAGTTGTTCAAGAAAATCATCCAGGGTGAAAGAAGCTGTACGGAGTTTTTTCTCCATTTCTTTCGCTTTGTCCTCATCCACGTTTGTCTGTGCTTTTTCAATGAGTGAAAGCATGTCACCCATCCCTAAAATCCGGGATGCCATTCTTTCGGGATGAAACGGCTCCAGCGCATCCATTTTTTCACCCATACCGACGAACTTAATCGGTTTACCGGTTACAGAACGGATAGAAAGGGCTGCCCCTCCTCGCGTATCACCGTCAAGTTTGGTTAAGACAACACCTGTTACTCCAAGTGCGTCATCAAAATTCTGAGCGACTGTTACCGCATCCTGACCAGTCATCGAGTCCACAACCAGGAAGATTTCATCAGGTGAAGAAAGTTCCTTGATCTGTTTTAATTCGTCCATCAATTCTTCATCTACATGAAGACGTCCGGCCGTATCAATCAGCACATAATCATGGTGCTCTTCTTTCGCCTTTTCAATCCCGGCTTTTGCAATTTCTACTGGACTTACCTGATCTCCCATCGAAAAAACAGGCAGACTGAGCTGCTTACCAATCGTTTCAAGCTGATTGATTGCAGCAGGACGATAAATATCAGCAGCTACTAGCAGCGGCTTACGATTGTGCTTTTTACGAAGCAATCCCGCAAGTTTTCCTGCTGTAGTCGTTTTACCGGCACCCTGGAGACCAACCATCATAATCACAGTCGGCGGCTTTTTGCCGACGGCGATTTGGCTTTGTTCCCCGCCCATCAGCTCTGTCAACTCTTCTTTAACTACTTTGATGACCTGTTGTCCAGGAGTAAGACTTGTCATTACTTCCTGGCCTACAGCACGTTCACTCACTTGTTTCACAAAGCTTTTTACAACCTTGAAGTTGACATCGGCTTCTAAAAGCGCCAGACGGACCTCACGCATCATCTCTTTAACATCAGCTTCGTTTACTTTGCCTTTTCCGCGGATCTTTTGGATGGAACCCTGCAGACGTTCGGCTAATCCTTCAAATGCCATAAATGCAAAGCCTCCTATTCCAATTCGTCAAGCGATTTAATGATCTCTAGAAGCTCAGGCTGGATTGCAGCAGCTTTCAGCTTTTCAATCACCTGTGTACGCTCCTGGAACTTTTGAAATAACAATAATTTAGACTCATACTCCTCAAGCATCGCTTCAGTTCTTTTAATATTGTCATAAACCGCCTGGCGGCTGACACTATATTCCTCAGCGATTTCACCGAGAGAGTAATCATCAAGAAAATATAGAGACATGTAGCTCCGCTGTTTAGGCGTTAACAACATTTGATAAAAATCATAGAGAAAGTTTACTCTTGTTGTTTTTTCGAGCATCACATATCCCCCTTTGTTAAGTGAAAAGCCTTTACACTGAAATCATACAGATTAAGGGCTTCTATGTCAACCCGGGAGGATTTATTCACGTTCTTCCTCGTCATCTATTAATTCCTCTTTATCAACCAGATCGGAAAATAGTCCGTAGACATACTTTTCTGCATTGAAAGGCTGGAGATCATCCATTTTTTCACCAAGTCCGACAAACTTCACAGGTATACCCAGCTCTTTTTTGATCGCAAGTACAATTCCGCCTTTAGCAGTACCATCAAGCTTCGTCAGCACGATCCCTGTTACATTTGTGGCTTCTTTGAAAATCTTTGCCTGTGTCATGGCATTTTGACCTGTCGTCGCGTCAAGTGCAAGCAGTACCTCATGCGGGGCATCAGGAATTTCTCTTTCAATGACACGCTTCACTTTTTCAAGCTCTTTCATCAGATTCACTTTATTTTGCAGGCGTCCTGCTGTGTCACAAATAAGCACATCCGCTTTTTTTGCTTTGGCAGAATGAACTGCATCGTACATGACAGCGGCAGGATCAGAACCTTCAGAGTGCTTAATGACATCAACACCGACTCGATTTCCCCAGACTTCAAGCTGTTCAATAGCTCCGGCACGGAAAGTATCTCCTGCTGCAAGAACCACTTTTTTACCTTCATTTTTAAACTGGTGTGCAAGTTTCCCTATTGTCGTCGTTTTACCAACGCCGTTAACCCCCACAAACAGAATGACTGTTAAATCATTTTCTTTAAAATTGAGAAGTTCATCAGGCTCTTCTCCGTTGTAATAAATTTCCACTAGTTTTTGGGAAATGACGCTTCGAATTCCTTCAGTATCTTTGATATTCTGGCGTTTAACTTCCATTTTCAATTCTTCCACCAGCGTCATCACTGTATCGAAACCGACATCTGCCTGGATCATAATTTCTTCAAGCTCTTCAAAGAAATCTTCATCTACAGTTCTATAATTGGCCACCAGATCATTCAAACGGGAAGTAAAACTGTTTCTGGTCTTGCTCAGCCCGTCTTTATATTTATCAGTTGCTGTATCCTGGGTGGTAAATTTCTCTTTCAGTTTCTTAAAAAAACTCATGCCATGTCTCCTCTTAACTCAAATTTATTTGTTCTTCAAGTTTAACAGAAACGAGCTTTGAAACGCCCGACTCCTGCATCGTAACACCATATAGAACGTCCGCACCTTCCATCGTTCCTTTACGGTGTGTAATCACAATAAACTGTGAGTGCTCACTGAATTGGTGAAGGTAGTCACTAAACCGCTGGACATTGGCTTCATCGAGTGCAGCTTCCACTTCATCCAGTATGCAAAACGGCACAGGACGAACGTGCAGGATTGAGAACAATAAAGCGATTGCAGTAAGTGCACGCTCTCCTCCTGATAAAAGGCTGAGGTTCTGCAGCTTCTTACCCGGCGGCTGTGCCACAATATCGATTCCGGTAGACAGCATATCATCCGGGTTTGTAAGCTTCAGTTCTGCGTGACCGCCACCGAAGAGTTTTTGAAATACGCTTGTGAAATGATCTTTGACCTGATAGAAAGTTTCGCTGAATCTTCTCGACATTTCAGCATCCATATCCTTAATAACTGCGAGTAAATTTTCCTTCGCTTCATGAAGATCATTCTGTTGATCAAGCAGAAATTCATACCTTTCACTCACTCGATCATATTCTTCGATCGAGCCGATATTGACATGACCAAGCTCTGAAATCGATAATTTGATCAGTTTGACTTTCGATCTTGCTTCATCAGGGTCAATTTCAAGTGGATATTCCTCTTTCGCAGCATTGAATGATAGTTCATACTCCTCCTGCAGCTTATTCAATCTGTAATCTATATCAGATGACAATTTACTTGTCTTTAGCTTCAAATCATTCATCTGTTCCAGGAGCCCCTGATGTATTCTGCTGGATTCCTTGTATGAGGCTGTTAGTTGCTGCAGCACCACCTCAAGCTCTTCACGCTGAAGCTTGATATCCTGCAATTTTCTTGACAGTGACAAGCTTTCTTCCTGCTTTTCTGTTATTTGCCTGTGCAGCTGATCCGATTGACTTTCACCTGATGACATTTCCTCGGTTAACCACTTCAAGTCTTCAAGGGATCTTTCATACTTTTCTTTCGTGTCCGCATTTAATTGAATTAAGTCTTTCAGTTCCCGTTTAACCTGCGAGGCTTTCTCTTCAGCAACAGCACGTTTGGCCTGGAGATTTGACTTAGTCTGAACCATTTCATCTCTGGATGATTGCTGTGTTTCTTTTTGTTCAGTCAGACTCTTGATCCTGGAATCTAATTCAACTAAGTGCTGCTCTTCCTCAGCTGCCTGTCGGGCTAAGTTAGCTGCTTTATCTTCAAAAGAACCTTTAGAGTGTTTAAATTCTGCCATTTCCAGGTCGTAAAGCTTCAATTGCTCATCTGCCTGCTTGATTGCAGTTTCTACTTCACGGAGATCTGCTTTCAGTTCAGATTCTCTTACACGAGACTGCTCTCCTTTTATACGCTGATCGTCCATTTCCTTTTCAAATTCAGCTGCCTGGTTTTTTAACTCCTGAACTTTTTGTTCGAGCTTTACAGCTGTCTCTTCATATGCCGGTATCTGACTAACAAGCTGATCAAGTTCATTTTTTCTTGAAAAAATAGAAGAAGTTTTTTTAGCCTGAGAACCCCCGCTCATAGAACCACCCGGGTTAACTACGTCCCCATCGAGCGTAACAATGCGGTACCTGTATTGAAGAATTTTTGCCAGTTCATTAGCACCTTTTAATGTTTTTACAACGACAACATGCCCTAACAGATTCTCAATGACATGCTGGTATTGGGGATCGAATTCCACAAGAGTTGAGGCCGGGCTGATAAAATCTTCATGCTCACTCGCCCGTGCAATAAGTGAATCGGGCAGTGCTCTTGATTTAATCACAGACATCGGCAGGAATGTAGCGCGTCCTGCGCGGCTTTGTTTCAGAAATTGAATTGCCTGTCTGGCATCAGCTTCACTTTGGGTGACAATACTTTGCATAGATGCTCCGAGTGCAGTTTCCACTGCCGTTTCGTGCTCCTTACTTACATCAATCAGCTCAGCCACGGCACCTTCAATTCCTTTTAAACGTGAGCCTCGATTTTTGAGCACTTCTTTCACACCCTGATAAAATCCGGAAAATTCTTCTTCCATGGACTCAAGCATTGACCTTCTTGACTTTGCTTCACTCACAAATTGATAAGCTTTATATAAATTCTTCTCCAGGTCAGACAATTCATTTCTAACTGCATCTCTTTTTTGAACCGCTGTTTTATAATGCTCAGCTATGATGTTCAGTTCACCGGCAGTCTGCTCTGCTAGAATTGCCAATTCCTGATGTTTTGCGTTCCACTTTTCACGCTCTTCTATATACCTGGCATTTGTGCCAGTCAGCTTTTCAGCTCTTTTATGCTCCTGATCGCGTTGCTGTGTTAAGTAATTCAACTCATTTTGAAAGGCAGTTTTATTATTTAACGCTTCAAAGTAGTCGTTTTTTGTTTTTTCGAGCTGCTGCTCAATCTCATCCACAGAAGTTCCAAGAACATGATCTGTTTCTGCAAGCTGTTGCTTAATGTGGACGATATCCTGTTTATATTCTTCAGCCACATGCTCTTTATGATTGATTTTCTTTTTAATTTCACTCAGCTGTTCATTTAAATCTTTTACTTTCTGTTTTAACTGATCTTCGTTTTGATCGGCATTTTTTTGACGTTCAATCAATACTTGACGACGCCCCTCAAGCTGTTCTGCTTCCTTGGTAACAGTCAAAAGATCAGACTGAAGTTCTTCAATATTCTTTTCACAAAAAGAACGTTCTTTCTGCTTTGCATTTAATGCTTCATCGTCTTCATCAAGTTTTAAGCGAAGTTTTTGTTCATGTGCTTTTACTTTCTGATACTCATCTTCTCTGGATTCCCACTCAGCAGTCATTTCTTCTGCTTCATGCGCAAGGAGACCGGATTCAGTTTTTAGCAGATCTTCTTTATAGGCCAAATATTCTCTCGCCAAAGAAGCCTGCTGTTTCAGCGGCTCCACCTGACTGCTCAGCTCATGAAGAATATCCTGAACGCGATATAGATTGTCCTGTGTTTCATCCAGTCTCAGATCTGCTTTTTTTCTGCGGCTTTTGTATTTCAATACACCTGCCGCTTCTTCTAAAATTACTCTTCTTTCTTCAGGCTTACTGTTCAGAATCTGGTCTACTCTGCCCTGACCGATGATTGAGAATGCCTCTTTACCCAATCCTGAATCAATAAAAAGCTCTGTAATGTCTTTTAATCTGCACGCTGATCCATTCAGAAGATATTCACTGTCTCCGGAGCGAAAAACACGCCTGGTGACACTGACTTCCATAAAGTCCAATGGCAACGTACCATCCGTATTGTCGAGTACGAGTGTGACTTCAGCAAAGTTAAGCTGCTTGCGTGAATCACTGCCGGAAAAGATGACGTCTTCCATTTTTCCACCGCGCAGTGATTTAGCAGATTGTTCACCAAGCACCCACCTGATCGCCTCAGTGATGTTACTCTTTCCGCTCCCGTTAGGTCCTACAACCGCTGTGACACCCGGCACAAAATCAATTTGTACTTTCTCCGCGAACGATTTGAAACCCAGCACTTCAAGTTGCTTCACATACATTATTTATTCTCCCGGCTTCCTGACTTTTTTAAATATTCCAATGCCTGCTGGGCTGCATGTTGCTCTGCCTCTTTCTTGGAACGTCCTGTACCGGTACCCAGGTCTTCATCACCAAGGAGTACCCTTGAGACAAACTCCCGGTTATGTGCCGGTCCTTTTTCTTTCAAAATTTCATAGTGGAGCGTTCCTGAATGGTTACGCTGAATAAATTCCTGAAGCTGACTCTTATAATCCATCACATGCGAAAAAGCACCGGTATCTACTTTAGGAAAAACAACTTTATCAAGGATTTGCTTAACTGGGTCCATTCCCTGATCAAGATATAAAGCACCGATAAATGCTTCAAATACGTCGGCAAGTAATGCTGGACGCAATCTGCCTCCGGTCTGTTCTTCTCCTTTGCCAAGCAGAATTAAATTACCAAAGTCCATTTCGTTCGCAAAAATGACCAATGAAGGTTCGCATACGATGGCTGCCCGCAGTTTTGTCATTTCACCTTCGCTCATTGAAGGGAATTTCTGAAATAAATAATGCGATACTGATAATTCAAGTACAGCATCACCTAAAAACTCCAGCCTTTCATTATCTTCATAAGGCTTTTTACGATGTTCATTCACATATGATGAATGTGTAAATGCAGTCATAATTAACTTTTGATCATTAAAACGAATTTCATGCGTTTGCTGAAACTCTCTAAACTTTTGCTCCATACCTCTTGAATATTGCTCACGTTTATATTTACCCACTCCGTCTTCACCTTGCCATTCATTTTCTTTTTCGGATCTACATTGTTCTGATGTCCTTTTCCGCAGAGGACAACCGGCTTAAAAGAAACATAAGTATACATTAATCATATCAGAAAACACTTATTGGAAGAATACCTCATACATACAAAAGCTTGGCATGAAGGTTCATGCCAAGCATATAGAAAGGTTTGTACCGGCTGATTACATTTTACTTTCTATGTAACTCACCGCGTTTCCAACGGTATCAATCTTTTCTGCATCTTCATCAGAAATTTCCATATCAAATTCATCTTCAAGCTCCATCACTAATTCTACTACATCAAGTGAATCAGCACCAAGGTCTTCCTTGAAAGAAGCTTCAAGCTTAACTTCAGATTCATCTACACCTAAACGGTCAACGATGATTTTTGTTACACGATCTAATACTTCTGCCATGTTCGTTCACCTCCCTTCAAGTATTATAGTGTAAAAACCGGCTGAATAAAACAACCTTTTTACATCACCATTCCACCATCAATATGAATTGTCTGCCCAGTAATATAATCAGCATCCTCTGACGCTAAAAAGACGACTGCTTTGGCGATATCTTCAGGCTTTCCGAAGCGGTCAAGCGGGATCATCTTTTTCATTGATGCCTGCACATCTTCAGCAAGTTCATCCGTCATATCAGTTTCAATAAAGCCTGGTGCTACGGCATTCACATTAATTCCTCTTGCTGCCAGTTCTTTCGCGGATGTTTTAGTCAGACCGATAACGCCCGCTTTAGAGGCAACATAGTTTGCCTGACCGGCATTACCCATTACGCCAACAATGGATGATACATTGATAATTTTCCCTTTACGCTGCTTCATCATTGGGCGTGCCGCCGCTTTAGTTGTTAAAAACACACCTTTTAAATTAATATCCATGACCTGATCCCATTCTTCTTCCTTCATTCTCATTAATAAGTTATCCTTAGTAATCCCTGCGTTATTAACGAGAATATCAATGCTGCCGAACTCTCCAATGGTCTCTTTCAGCATCGCCTGAACATCATCGGCATTTGAAACATCCGCCCTTATAACGAGCGCTCGTACACCAGAAGCTTCTACTTCTTTTGCTGTTTCTTTAGCTTTTTCTTCACTTCCACTGTAGTTCACGACAACATTCGCCCCATTTTTGGCCAGCTCTATTGCAATTGAACGACCGATACCGCGTGATGCACCTGTCACAATCGCTGTTTTTCCTTCGAGTTTCATGGTTATTCTCCTTTCAGCTTTGAAATCACCAGGTCAAGCGTTTCCTGATCATACACAGGATACACGTTGGCTCTGCGATTAATTTTTTTAACAAGACCCGATAATACTTTCCCGGGGCCAACCTCAATAAATGTATCAACACCGATAGAAATCAACTTTTCAATCGTATCTTCCCATAATACTGGTGAATAAAGCTGAGTGACCAGCAGTTTTTCGATTTTATCTGCTCCAAATACCGCATCAGCAGTAACATTTGCAATGACAGGGACAGCGGCATCCGAAATGGTCACTTTTTTTAACTCTGCTTCAAATTTCTCTGCTGCAGGCTTCATTAATGATGAATGAAAAGGTCCGCTTACATTCAGCGGAAGACACCGTTTGGCACCGCGTTCTTTTGCCAGTGCTGAAGCTTCTTCAACACCTCTTGCAGTTCCTGAGATCACTATTTGACCCGGACAGTTCAAGTTAGCCAGTTGCACGGCTTCACCCTTTTGTGACACTTCATCTGTAATCGCTTTTAAATTCTCACGGTCCATGCCAAGTACAGCTGCCATCGTACCTTCACCATTTGGGACTGCTTCTTCCATTAATTCTCCGCGTTTTCTGACAGTACGCAACGCATCTTCAAACGAAATCGATTCTGCCGCAACAAGTGCAGAATACTCTCCCAGACTGTGCCCGGCTGCATAATCTGCATGAATACCTTTTTCTTTCAGAACGCTCAATACTGCAATACTTGCAGTCAATAAAGCAGGTTGTGCATTAGCTGTTTTGGTCAGCTCTTCCTGAGGTCCTTCCTGCATGAGACGAACAAAATCGCTGCCTAAAATATTTTCAGACTGATTAAAAATTTCTTTTGCCGATTCATGACTTTGAGCTATTTCACTGCCCATTCCAACGATCTGGGCACCTTGTCCCGGAAATAAAAATGCAATTTTCGCCATCATTAAAAACCTCTCTTTATCGATTTAGTGATTCTGAAATCTTTCCGCTGACATTGTGTTCAGCCATTATATGCGCTTGTTTGATTGCATTGTAAACTGCATTCGCATTTGAAGATCCGTGTGCTTTGATGACAGGGGCGTTCAGACCAAACAATCCCGCACCGCCGTATTCAGTATAATCGAGCTTGCCTTTCAGTTGTTTCAAATCACTTTTAACAAGCCCTGCCGCGAGTTTGTTTTTAACAGATGAAGTAAAAGTATCTTTCAGCATGCCGAACAATGCCTGAGCAGTTCCCTCAATTGTTTTGAGCACCATGTTACCGGTGAATCCGTCTGTTACTACGACATCACATACGCCATTTAACAGGTCACGCGATTCAACATTCCCAACAAAGTTCAATTGTGACTGCTGAAGCAGACCATACGCCTGCTTCGTCAAATCATTCCCCTTGCCTTCTTCAGTTCCAATATTCAGTAGCCCCACTGTCGGATTTTTTATGCCTCTTACCTGCTCCGCATAGATACTCCCCATTAATGCATACTGCATCAGGTGTTCAGGTTTTGCATCCGCATTTGCACCTAAATCAAGCATGACAAAACCTTTTCCATCAATGGTCGGAAGAGTCGGGGCAAGTGCAGGACGGTCAATACCTTTAATTCTTCCTACAATAAAAAGACCTGCAGCCATTAATGCACCCGTATTGCCGGCTGATACGCAGGCATCTGCCTCTTCTTCTTTAACAGTCTGAGCCATCAGCACCATCGAAGCATTTTTCTTTCTTCTGACCGCTCTGACAGGCTCGTCAGTTGAAAGGATCTTTTCTTCAGTATGTATAACTTTTATATTCTTTTCGTTATTTAAAAATGGCTTTATTTTATTCTCATCACCATAAAGTTTGATGGTTAAGTTTGAATTTTCACCTGCAGCTTTGACTGCACCTTTTACTATCTCATCAGGCGCATGATCTCCACCCATGGCGTCAACAGCAATAATCAAATTAATCTTCCTCCTTTTTAGCGGATGAACGATACATGTCGAATTCACCCTTAAAGACGACTTCTTTTCCTACAGAAGATTTAACTTCCACAATCGTTCTGCGGCCTTCATTTCTGATTGCTTTCGCTTTTGAAATCACACGTTGACCGGAATGAACAGGTTTACAGAATTCAATTGCTGCCTTAGCTGTTAATGCGAGGTCATCATTAATCAGTGCGACTGCCAGTGAATTTGCCTGTGCGAATAAGTGGTGACCTCTTGCAATATGGTTTCTCTGAAAAACGTGTTCATTCTGTACGTCAAATATCGAGATCGCATAATCATCAAGTTCCACATCAATAATTTCCCCGATGACTTCATCAATTGGCAACGACCTTACTTCATCTTCAAAAGTCTGTTCAGCAACGTGCTTAATACGTTCCCTCAGTTCCGGAATAGAAAGCTCCATCCGGTCCAGACGGATTGTCTGCACACTGACTTCAAAGAATTTTGCCAGTTCGTCATCTGTAACAAAAGGGTTTTCCTGAATTCTCGAGGTCAGCTCTGTCTGACGCTCTTTTTTTGTCCGTTTCATTTCTTCACCGTCCGATACTAACACTTGGTACTAATAGTAGTATATAAATAAATAGGCCTTTTTGTAAAGAATATCGAAAGGACAGGGCAAGTGTCCCTCAACTGCGAATGAATGATTCAGCATGGTAATGTCCAAATCAATATTCGCAGAAGTCTCACACCCACCCCGCCCTTTATATGCTTCAAGTTCATTCATCATATTTAATCGAGTTTACCCCCGCTGATAACTCCTTCTGCCTGAAGGTAACTTCTCAGCGGTTCATAATCGCTGCTATGCCAAAAAATCTCACTTTCAATTAACTGATGAGCATCATCCCTTGCAGTTTCAAGCGCTCTGTAATCATGAACCATATCAGCTACTCTGAATTCAGGCATCCCACTTTGTTTTCGGCCAAAGAAGTCACCAGGGCCTCTTAATTCCAGATCTTTTTCACTTAGCACGAATCCGTCATTCGTTTCGGTCATGATTTTCATTCGTTCTTTACCGACTTCATTTTTAGGGTCTGCCATCAAAATACAGTAAGACTGATCGCTCCCACGTCCAACCCTCCCTCTCAGCTGGTGAAGTTGGGATAGTCCGAAGCGTTCAGCGTCATAGATCAGCATAACGGAAGCATTTGGTACGTTTACCCCTACTTCAACAACCGTGGTAGAGATGAGTATATGAGTTTCATTTTCAGCAAACTGCTTCATGATCGCTTCTTTTTCATCTGAATGCAAACGACCGTGCATAAGTCCTGCCTGATACCTTCCAGCATAATATTGACTAAGCTGAGCGTGTACATCAATTGCGTTCTGAACATCCAATTTATCCGACTCTTCAATCAGTGGGCAGATCACGTATGCCTGCCTTCCCTGCTCAAGTTCTTTTTCAATAAAGCTTAATATTCTATTCATCATATTTTCTTTCACCCAGTAGGTTTCAATCGGCTTACGACCTGCCGGCATTTCATCAATAATTGAAACATCCATCTCACCGAAAACTGTGATCGCAAGCGTCCGGGGTATAGGGGTTGCTGTCATAAATAATACGTCAGGACTTTCGCCTTTCTCGCGCAGCACCCTTCTTTGCTGGACCCCAAAACGGTGCTGCTCATCAGTAATAACGAGCCCCAATTTCTTAAAATCGACTTCGTCCTGGATCAGTGCGTGTGTACCAACCAGCAGATCAATTTCACCCTGTTTTAACTGTTCGAGAAGCAGTCTCCGCTTCTTCCCCTTAACAGAGCTTGTCAGTAAAGCGACGGTTACACCAGTTCCGTCAAATAAAGCCGCCAATGATTCAGCATGCTGCTCAGCCAGGATTTCTGTCGGGACCATCAGCGCACCCTGATAGCCTGCAGTGATAACTGCATAAAGGGCAATAGCAGCAACGACAGTTTTACCGGACCCTACATCCCCCTGTAAAAGACGGTTCATTCTAAAAGGTGTAGACAAGTCAGCAAAAATTTCTTTCAGTACTCTTTTCTGGGCGTTTGTTAACGGAAAAGGAAGTTTTTCTGTGAAATCTCTCAGCTTGTCAGCATCATATTGAAAATGCACACCTTTTGATTGTTCACGCTCAACCTTTCTTAAGCCTTGCATTTTCAGTTGAAAGTAAAAGAACTCCTCAAAGACAAACCTTCTTCTTGCCTGTTTCATACTTTCGGGAGACACCGGGAAGTGCATGGCCTCCAGTGCTTCTTTACGGTTTAATAACTTGTATTTCATCATAAGTGTCTGTGGAAGTGTTTCTGCCAGTGAATCACTGTACAGATCCAGCGCCTGTTTAATAAACTTCCTCAACGTTTTATTCGTCACACTGCCTTTAAGCGGATATACAGGTGCAAACAACTCTTCCTGCGAACCTTCTCCAAGCTTATAAGTTTGTGCCGTTATTAATTGCCGCTGCCTGTCCCACTTACCTGTAACAGTAAGTTTATCGTGAAGATTTACTTTCTTTTTTAAATATGGCTGATTAAAAAAAGTAACTTTAACACTGTGTGGACCAGTTAACAATCTGAAAGTAAGCCTGGATTTTTTTCGTCCATAAAATTGAAGGGCAGGTTCACTGTGAACACTGCCTTCAACGGTAACACGCTCTTCATGAGCAGCTTCTGACAGATCTTTCAGTCTGAAATCATCATATCTGTATGGGAGGTAGTTGATCAGGTCAGAAACAGTATAAATTCCCATATCACCCAGTTGAACAGCGGTTTCTTCTCCTACTCCCTGAAGTACAGAAACGGGTTTCAATAGTGGATGATCAGGATTCTTTATTAAGAGAGAATCCAAAGATTTTCGCCTCCAGCTCCCGGCCGGTAGGTGTTGCTGCCAGTCCGCCCTGAGCTGTTTCACGTAAGGCTACCGGCATTGTCTGACCGATTTTATACATTGCATCAATGACTTCATCGCAAGGTATTCTGCTCGTCACACCAGCTAGAGACATATCGGCTGCTACCACGGCATTTGCCGCACCCATAGCATTTCTCTTCACACATGGCACTTCCACCAGACCTGCTACTGGGTCGCAAACGAGTCCAAGCATGTTTTTCAGCGTGATTGCCATTGCTTCAGCACATTGGGAAGGTGTTCCCCCGGCCATCTCTACAATGGCTGCGGCAGCCATTCCTGCTGCAGAGCCTACTTCTGCCTGGCATCCTCCCGCTGCGCCTGAAATCGAAGCATTATTGGCTACTACGAATCCGAATGCGCCTGAAGTAAATAAAAATCTGAGTTTTTCTTCACGCGTCGGGTTTAATTTATTCTGGACTGCAAATAATGTACCGGGCACAACACCTGCTGATCCTGCAGTTGGCGTAGCACAAATCGTTCCCATTGCAGCATTCACTTCGTTCGTGGCGACAGCTTTGCTGACCGCATCCATCAACAGGTCTCCTGATAATGATTTGCCCGTTGCAATATATTTCTGAATAAGTACTGCATCTCCACCGGTTAGTCCTGAATGTGACTTCACACCCTGAAGACCTCTTTCAACTGCTTCTTCCATCACTACAAGATTTCTTTCCATTGTTTCAAGCACTTCTTCACGTGTTTTATTGCGAACTTTCATTTCCTGCTCAATCATAATGTCTGAGATTTTTTTATTATTTGTTTCAGCGAGCTCAACCAGCTCTGCAACATTTCTAAACATTTTAACCCTCCTATGGTGTAAGCGCTATCACTTTTTTAGTCAGTGATCTTGGTGACTTGCGAGACTTCAGGAAGCGCTTTTAATTCACTTAACAGTTCTTCTTCCACGTTCTGATCCACTTCAATCGTCATTAAAGCCATTTTTCCGACATCCCGTCTTGAAACATCCATCTTACCTATGTTCATCCTGTGCTTCGCGAGAACAGTTGAAACTGCAGCTACAGCCCCAAATCTGTCTTCATGAACAACTAGTATCGCGGGGTGATGACCTGTAAGACTCAGCTCAAACCCATTCAGTTCTATAATTTCAATCTTACCTCCTCCGATTGAAATGCCAACAAGCTCCATTTCACCGTCTTTATCACCGAGGTTTATTCTTGCTGTATTTGGGTGTTCAGTCAGCGCTTCTTCTTCACGAATCTTTACACGCATCCCTTTTTCTTTTGCAATTTTCCTTGCTTCGATGATTCGTTCGTCATCTGTTTCAAAGTCCATGATCCCACCGATAATTGCAACGTCTGTCCCATGCCCTTTATAGGTTTTCGCAAATGAGCCATAAAAAAATATATTGGCCCACTCCGGTTCCCTTCCAAAAAGTTCTCTGGCCATCTTGCCTATTCTTGCTGCTCCCGCAGTATGAGAAGATGAAGGTCCGATCATGACAGGACCAATAATATCAAATACACTTTTGTATTTCATTGCTGTTCCCTCTTTCATACAACTATTTTAGCACTTCAAAAAAATAGAAGGGCCAAGCCCTTCTATTTTCTCTTTTTTCATCTTAATTTTCAATGAACTTATTCAATTGATAAAATATAAGAATACAATGGCTGTCTGCCGTTGTGAACTTCAACTTCCACATCAGGGTACGTTTTCTCAACATACGCTTCGATTTCTGCAACTTCTTCTTCTGGTGAATCCTCACCATACAACACTGTAATGATTTCAGCTTCGTCATCCATCATATGTTCAAGAAGTTTTTTCACAGTTTCAATTCTGCTGTCACCTGAAGTAACAATTTTGCTTTCAGCAATTCCCATGTGGTCATCTTTTTTAATTGTGATGCCATCAATAGACGTATCGCGGACCGCAAAAGTAACTTGTCCGGTTTTCACATGCAGTAATGCATCTTTCATTGTTTCTGCATTTTCATCAAGTTCTGCTGATGGATTGAACGCAAGGATTGATGCCATGCCCTGTGGGACTGTTTTAGTCGGAATGACAACTGCCTCCATGTTAACAACTTCAGCAGCCTGTTCAGCAGCCATAATAATATTTTTATTATTAGGTAAGATAATAACCCGTTCAGCATGTGACTCTTCAATCGCTTTTACAATATCCTCTGTGCTCGGGTTCATTGTTTGACCGCCTTCAATGACACCAGTGGCACCTATGCTCTTAAATAGCTCAGAAATCCCCTCACCCATTGCGACTGTGATAATTGCATAAGGCTGTTTTTCAGCAGGCTTCTCAGTCTTTGCAGCACGGTGGTCTTTCCCAACAATTTCTGTGTGCTGTTCACGCATGTTTTCAATTTTCATTTTAATCAGGCTTCCATACAACTGGCCCTGCGAAAGAGCCTTCCCTGGTTCCTCAGTGTGGATATGTACCTTTGCCACTTCATCATCAGAGATCACAAGCAGAGAATCACCCAGTTCGCTTAAATTTTCACGAAACTGCATTTCATCGTATGGATTTTCCGAAACCTTCTGCTCTTCAAACTTCACCATGAACTCAGTACAATAACCAAATTCAATATCTTCAGTATTCATGTACCCTTGTACGCCGATGTGATGCTCTGCGCTTACAAGCTCGTCCATTGAAGGAGCTGAAGGAGAATCTGAAATCTTTTCACCTTTCAGTTCAGCAAGAAAACCTTCATAAACATGCACCAGCCCCTGTCCACCGCTGTCCACCACTCCGACTTCTTTCAGAACCGGTAACAGATCAGGCGTGCGCTTAAGTGATGCTCTAGCTTCTTTCAGTATAATTTCCATCAGCTTTGTTATATCTTCTTCAGTCTCTGCTGCTTCCATTGCTTTATTTGCTGCATCTTTCGCAACAGTTAAAATTGTCCCTTCGACAGGTTTCATGACTGCTTTATAAGCAGAAACAACGCCTGCATCCAGCGCCTGGGCAAAATCTTTTGCATTCAGGACTGCTTTTGATTCAACAGATTTACCAAAGCCTCTGAATAATTGTGAAAGGATTACACCGGAATTACCACGTGCACCCATTAATAAACCTTTTGACAGAGCAGTTGAGACTTTTCCCAGGTGATCTCCTGTATTACTTTTAACTTCTTTGGAACCCGAAGTCATTGACAGATTCATATTGGTACCGGTATCTCCATCAGGCACCGGAAATACGTTGAGTGCGTCAACTTTATCTGCATTATTTGAAAGGCTTACAGCCCCTTGAAGTATCATGCCGGCAAACGTGTTGCCGTCCAATTCTTTTCTAATCACAAAACTTTCCTCCTATCACTGGTTCGTCACCCTGACGCCCTGAACAAAAATATTGACTGCTTCTACTGAAAGCCCAACAGTTTTATCAAGTGTATATTTTACTGATGACTGAACGTTGTGAGCAACTTCTGAAATTTTAGTTCCATATCCCACAATTATATACATATCAATTGTAACTTTATCGCCATCCTGACGTACAATCACGCCCCGGGTAAAATTTTCACGTCTTAAGATATCGGTGAGCCCGTCTCGGACCTGATGCTTGGATGCCATTCCGACGATCCCATAACATTCAATCGCTGCTCCACCGGCAACCATTGCTATGACGTCATTCGAGATATCGATCAGACCATACTTATTAGTTAATTCAATCGACATTTAGTGCTCCCCCTTTGAATACTGTTTTGGCTACAGATATTTTACTATACTACAGCTGTGATTGAAAGATAAACAGTATTTATCGCTTATTCAGACGTGTAAAGCAAAAAAACTTGATAGAAGTCATTATTTTTATTGCATAATATATGTGCTTGTGATAAATTAGTTAAAGTGTGATTGACTAAGTGAAAGATTGAAACTCTGTTTTCAGCTTCATTTGTTAGGAGGGGAATAGAATGGCAAAACAATGTGTTGTAACAGGTCGTAAAACACGTTCCGGTAACGCTCGTTCCCACGCAATGAACGCTACTAAGCGTACATGGGGCGCTAACCTTCAGAAGGTAAGAATTCTTGTTGATGGTAAGCCTAAGCGTGTTTGGGTTTCTGCTCGTGCTCTGAAATCAGGCAAAGTAGAACGCGTGTAATAAATGATTAAACTAAAAAAGCTTGGAGATCCCAGTGATCTCCAAGCTTTTTTGATTTATGCTATGCAGCTCTCTTTCTGAATAAGCTTAAAACCCCTCTTACCATACCTCCGAGCATTCTCGGCAATTTTATTGAATAGAAGCGCATATGACTCCCTCCTTGCTAATCTCTGCTTCTTATCATCATTAATATGCCTTCATCAAATGAAATAGAAGCAAAGTTATCAAGTATCTCATTGCTAAGCGTCAGCGTCATTCCATATGTGATATCTTTATTCTCAAGCGGGTATTTTACTCCTGAAAGCGATAAACCCTTCACTCGTTTTGTAAATGGAATAAACGATATGTATGGCAGCACTTCATTTTTTTCAACTTTAAAAGAGCCTGGCACATGACAGGTGATTTGATTGTTGCCATCTTCAATCATCACAGTATGTTCATAATTGAGAACATTATCTGACAGTAAAAGTTGAACATTTCCGAAAAAATGATCCTGTCTGCCGCCAGTCACACCAATCATTCTGACTGGCTGATTTTGCTTTAACGCCCATTCCAGCGCCAGTTCCATGTCAGTCATATCCTTGTCAGCAGGTTCTTCGTGAATTGAACCTACCTTTTGTATAATTGTTTCTTTTTCATTGGAAGTGACTGAATCAAAATCTCCGAATGCATGCTCAACCTCTATGTGATGATTCAGTAAAAATACCGTCCCTTTATCAACTCCAATCCAGCAACCCTTCTTTGGCAAACTTTTAAACCACTGCTCATTAATTGGTCCTCCGCCTACTAAATTAATCATGATCCACCCACTTTAGTTAACATAATAATATTATAATTAATTTATTATTATATAGAATAAAGGAGCTGGCACATAAATGTCACAGCCCCTTCTCATATACACTTACTTAACTGCTTGTTTCAGTGCCTGAATCGCGCCTTCCCGGTCACTTTTGCCAAAAACATATGAACCGGCTACTGCAACATCAGCGCCAGCATTTGTGCACAACGCGATTGTCTCATCAGTCACTCCGCCATCAACTTCAATTTCGTAGTTGTAGCGTTCTGTATTTCTAATTTCATTGAGCTCCTGGATTTTTATAACAGTTTCCTTAATAAATGATTGTCCGCCAAAACCGGGGTTAACAGTCATCACAAGAACAAGGTCTGCATCACCCAGACAGTGTCTGATCGCTTCTACAGGTGTATGCGGGTTTAATACGATTCCTGCTTTTACCCCGGCAGATTTAATTAATTGGATAGTTCTGTGCAGGTGTTTTGTTGATTCTACATGAACCGATATGATATCAGCACCTGCTTTGGCAAATGCTTCTACATAACGTTCCGGCTGTTCAATCATCAGGTGAACATCCAGCGTAAGCGAAGTGACAGGTCTGATTGCTTCCACAACAAGCGGACCCATCGTAATATTAGGCACGAACATGCCGTCCATTACATCTATATGAATATAATCTGCCCCTGCTTTTTCAACTTCGCGGATTTCATCGCCCAGCTTGGAAAAGTCTGCTGATAAAATGGATGGTGCAATTTTAACCATAGCTCTAATACCTCGGCTTTCTGGATTTTATTTCTTCATAAAACTGCTGATAATGTTTATAACGATATGGTTTTATATCTTCAGTTTCTACAGCGGATTTCACTGCACACTTTGGTTCATTCATATGCAGGCAGCCGCGAAACTTACAGAGATTAGAAATTTCGTCCATTTCCGGGAAACAAGCAGACAGCTCCTCGAGTTCCAGCTCAGAAAATTCCAATGCACTGAACCCCGGCGTGTCTGCCACAAAACCCTGACCAATCTCAATGAGCTCAACATGACGGGTTGTATGCTTCCCTCTTCCAAGTGAGCTTGAAATGGCATCTGTTTTTAATTCAAGATCAGGTCTTAGTGCATTTAAAATGGATGACTTACCGACGCCTGACTGCCCTGCAAAGACAGTGACATATTCATCTAAAATCGGTGTCAATAACGACAGGCTTTCTTCCCATTTTGCTGAAGTTAAAATAACTTCATATCCTATCTTTCTATAGTCCTCTGCAAACAGGTTGATTGAAAGTTCCTGTTCCTCATCCAACAGGTCCATTTTCGAAATACAGATGACCGGTCTAATACCGTGACTTTCCACTAATACTAGAAATCGGTCCAGCAGCGTTGTGCTGAAATCCGGCTCGACAGCAGAAAAAACAAGTACAGCCTGATCCACGTTTGCAATAGGGGGACGTACCAATTCATTTTTTCTTTCCTGAATATCCAGCAGATAACCTTCCTGATCATTATCCGCCTGATATTCAACATAATCACCTACAAGAGGAGTTATTTTATTTTTTCTGAATATCCCCCGGCCTCTGCATTGAATAACTGAATCCTGATCTTTCACATAATAAAAACCACTCAGGGCTTTCATAATTTTTCCTTCTGGCATACACACGCTCCTTTATTCATTTTCCTGATAAGAGATTGTATCTTCGAGATAGACCTCTCCATTTCTCTCAATCCGGTAGGATCCACTGCTTCCTTCTTCGATTGTTAGTCTGATATTACGTTCTGTGTCTTCAGTAATTGTGAACTCCTCGACCGGCTCATTCATGTCATTATTTTTATCATCAATGTAGATTGTAATAATCTGTTCAGGCAACTCAGGAGGATCTTCTCCCTCTGCAGGGGGTTCTTCTTCCTCCAGAAACTCTATGGTTACCGGAATGACAACATTGTTTACAGGAACAGGCGGAGCTCCCAGTGAAGTAACAACATTAATGTTACCACCTACTTCAACCATTGTACCGGCTTCAGGGTTCTGAGAAATGACAGTACCTGCAGCATAATCATTTGAATATTCTTCTCTGGTTATTGAAACACTGAGACCGCTGTTCCCCTCGAATGCAGCAATCTCTTCAGCGGTAAAACCAGTCAGATTAGGAACTTCAGATTCTTCAATCCCTTTACTGATGACAAGCTCCATAACAGTATCGCCCGGTACAACTACAGCGCCTTCTCCAGGCTCCTGCTCCAAAATGGTACCTTCAGCAGAATCGTCAAACCTTTCAGTAACTTCAATGTCACTAAACCCTGCTTCACGGATCAGATCTTCAGAATTATTATAATTTCTTCCAAGGTACCCATCAGTTTCAATCGTTTCTTTGCCACTGCTGACGATCAAGTCTACAGCTTCGCCTTCTTCAAGTGTTCTGGTCGCTTTTGGTGAACTTCGGAGCACAATATCCTCTTCTATTTCCTCATTCGGCTCATAGACCACTTCACCAACAGTCAACCCGACTTCTGAAATGACATCTTCTGCATCCTCAATGTTCTCACCGACGACATCAGGCACTTGAACTTTAGTCGGTCCAAACACGCCCATTGCCGCCATCATACCGCCACTTAGCAGAAAAACCATCAGTATGGCAACAATCCAGGGCCATTTCTTTCGTTTTTTCTTAGGTTTATCTGGCTCTTTTTTAAGATTGTCAGGCTGATGAATTTTTGTATCTTCCGAAGCGGGAATATTCATACGATCTTTAATAATTGGAATGGCTCTTGTTGCTTCCAAATCAGGCGCCGGCGCAAAAACCGGTTCAGATGCGCGCTCAGGATTCAATACGGTTTTTAAGTCTTCAGTAATTTCGTCAGCATTCTTATACCGGTAATGAGGGTCCTTGGCTGCAGCTTTTAATATGACATTTTCAATACTTTGCGGAAGATCTTTTACTACTTCAGAAGGTCTTGGCAAATCACTTTGCAAATGTTTCAAAGCAATAGAGATTGGTGTTTCTCCTTCATATGGAAGCGTACCTGTAAGCAGTTCATACATGACGATTCCAAGAGAATAGATATCAGACTGCTTCGAAGCAGTTCCCCCTCTTGCCTGTTCTGGTGATAAATAGTGCACCGTTCCCATCACAGAATTTGTCTGTGTAATCGCGGTTGCACTCAGCGCCATCGCAATACCGAAATCTGTTATTTTTATATTACCTTCCGAATCAATCAATATATTCTGAGGTTTGATGTCTCTGTGAATGATACCATTATGATGCGCATGCGCAATTGCAGATGTTAATTGCAGCATAATATCCACTGAATCCTCCAGATCAAGCGGAGAATGCTCCTGAATATATTGTTTTAACGTCATTCCTTCAACATATTCCATCACTAAATAGTAATAATCTTCTTCATCACCCACATCATACATACTCACGATGTTTGGGTGGGTCAGACTTGTAGCAGATTGAGCTTCACGCTGAAAGCGCTTCAGCATATTTGCCTCACTTACGTAATCCACACGCAGCACTTTAACCGCTACATCTCTGTCCAGGATCATATCTCTGGCAAGGTATACATTTGCCATACCGCCGCTTCCAATTGACTTTATGACTTTATATCTGCCGTTTAATCTTTTACCGATCATAAGGGACCACCGCCCTCATCCGGGACATTTACTTTGACCGCCGCAAGAGTAATGTTATCTTCGCCACCATGTTCATTTGCCACGCGGATTAAATCTTCAGCCATTTCTTCAAGTGAATATTCACCTGACAAAATCATTTTTATTTCATCTTCATTCACTTTATTAGATAACCCATCTGAACATAAAAGTACGATCGTGCCATTTTCAGGAACGATAGTTTTAATCGATGGTTCTGCTTTCCCTTTTGTGCCGAGAGCTTTAAGTAAAATGTTCTTTTTCGGGTGATGTTCAGCGTCTTCTTTTGAAATTTCACCAGATTGGACAAGCGCGTTCACAAATGAATCATCTTCTGTCATTTGAAGCACTCTCGATTGATCGATTACATATCCTCTGCTGTCTCCAATATGCGCAATTGAAATAAATTCTTCCGTACAGATAGCAGCCACCAGTGTCGTGCCCATCCCGGTACAGTCAGGATTATTTTCTGCATACTGAGAAAGCTGAAGATTAATTTCTTCAATCGATTGATAAAGCCACTCTTCAGCTGCACCGGCTCTGAGTTCGCCATTCAGTCTTTTCCACTTTTCTTCAATTAAATCGACCGTCATTTTACTTGCCACATCGCCAGCCCGGTGTCCGCCCATACCATCTGCCACAAGAGCGAGAACAGCGTACTGGTTTTTGAAAATGCCTCCTGAATCTTCATTCAGCTTTCTGACTTTTCCACGGTCGCTCTTAAAAACGGCTTCCATTCATTCACCTCGTTCAATTCAACTTCAATTTAATTCTTCTTGAAAACTGTAATAAAAAAGCCGTCCCCGTCAAAGTCCTGAGGGAAAATTTGCAGCATGTTATTTTCGGCCAATACAGTAATATGTTCAGGAAGATTGTCAGGCAATTTCATCTCAATATCAGGGTGGCCAGCCAAAAATTTCTCAACTGTCCCTTCATTCTCTTCTTTATCCACAGTACATGTACTATAGACCAGCGTTCCACCTTTTTTAAGGCTTTTCACAGCAGAGGCCAGCAATTCCTGCTGAATACGTGCCAGGGAATGGAGATCCTGTTCTCTTTTTGCGTACTTAATATCCGGCTTTCTCCGCAATACACCAAAACCGCTGCATGGTGCGTCTACAAGGATTCTGTCAAACTCTTTGTCAGGATAATGCTCCTGCAATTTGCGTCCATCCATCGCTTCACCTTTCACATTTTTCAGCTTCAGGCGATCTGCATTTTCATTGATCAATTTAATTTTGTGATCATGGAGGTCCAGTGCTAATACTTCACCCTCACCATTTAAACATTCGGCAATATGCGTGCTTTTTCCTCCCGGTGCGGCACACATATCAAGAACTGATTCACCTGGAACAGGATTCAATGCATATGCAACCAGCATCGAGCTTTCATCCTGAACAGTAATAAACCCTTCTGCATATGCTGAAGTATGCGCAATATTCCCTTTTTTGACACGTATAGCTGCCGGTACAATATGGCTTTCAGATGCTTCCACACCCTCTTCTTTCAGCATTTCTATTGCTTCTTCCCGAGTGATTCTATTCAGATTTACTCTGGCAGTCTGTATTGGTGCAATCAGGTTTCTTTCACACATTTCTTTTGTCTTTTCAAGACCGAAGTGTTCTGACCACCTTTTCACAAGCCACCCAGGATGACTCGTTCCGATCGATATCTTAGTAATTGGATCCTCGATTTCATCCAGAGAACGGACACCCTCTCGCTGAATCGAACGAAGTACACCGTTCACCATACCGGCAATTCCCTTATGGCCTTTTTTTTTGGCAATTTCTACTGCTTCATGTATTGCAGCACGTTCAGGTACTCTGTCGAGATAGAGCATTTGATAAAGACTCAATCTCAAAAGATTTCGTACCCATCCTTCAATTTTCTTTTTTAAAAATGGTTCAAGGTAGTAGTCAAGCGTCATTTTGCGCTGAATCGTCCCGTAAGTAATTTCTGTCAGCAGTCCTGTATCTTTTTTGCTGATTTCAAACTTTTTAATCGCATGATTAAGCAGCAGGTTACTGTATGACTGGTTTTTATCAATCTGATCCAGAATATGCAGTGCAGCTTCTCTTAATGAAAATTTACTCATTTTGAGCCTTCTCTCCAACTTTAACCTGAGATCCTCTTAAAAAATCAGATGCAGTCATTTTTTTCTTTCCAGAAGGTTGGAGTTCTGTTACCAGTACTGCTTCGTCATCAGCTGTGGCAAAAAGTATTCCTTCATCAGAGACTTCTATAATTTCTCCAGCTGACCCGTTTCCTTTAGAGAGTTTCACCTGCTGGATTTTCATTGGTTTATCTCTGAAAACCGTATAGGCAGTAGGCCATGGATACAGGCCTCTGATCTGATTAAAAACCTCTCTGCCCGGCCGGTTCCAATTAATCTTCTCTTCATCCCTTTTAATATTCCAGGCATATGTAGCCTTTTCATGATCTTGAGGTATCCGCTCAGCCTTACCTGAAATTAATAAAGGCAGTGTTTCAGACAAAAGACCTGCACCGGCTTCGCTTAATTTATCATGCAGCGTCCCCACGTGATCTTCATCAGTTATGCCAACTTCACGCTGACGGATGATATCCCCTGCATCAAGCTTTTCAGCCATATACATAATTGTAATACCAGTTTTATCATATCCACGGATGATTGAATGGTGAATTGGCGCACCACCCCGCAGTTCGGGAAGAAGTGAAGCATGAACATTAATACAGCCAAGCTTAGGTGCATCAAGCAGTTTTTTGGGAAGAAGCTGTCCAAACGCTGCTGTAATGATCAAATCTGCGTCCAGCGCGATAATGTCTTCAAGCTCATCAGACCCTGAAAGTTTTTCAGGCTGAATCACCTTCAAATGATGATTCAGCGCTTCTTTTTTCACTGGAGGGGGCGTCAAAACTTTTTTTCTGCCAACTGGTCTGTCAGGCTGTGTGACAACTGCTTTCACTTCGTATCCGTCAGCAATGATTTTTTGTAATACCGGAACTGAAAAATCAGGGGTGCCCATAAAAATTACTGAGGTCATGTTGTTTCCTCCTCTAACGCTTCCAGCTCTTCTTCTTTTATAAATCTGGTGACTTTAGACGTGAAAAGCACACCATCCAAATGGTCTGCTTCATGCTGGATGGCTCTTGAAAGATATCCGTCAGCCTGCATCACAAATGTTTTTCCATTGCGGTCTTGTGCAGTTAATTCAATCAAATCTGTCCTTGGTACTTCTCCAAAAATGCCAGGAAAGCTCAAGCATCCTTCAACATCAGTTTCTTCACCCGAAATCAGTCTAATTTCAGGGTTCATCATTTCGATAATGCCTGTTTCATCATCAAGGTAGACGATCGCAATTCTTTCAGTAATGCCTGCCTGAGGAGCAGCGATGCCAATTCCATCATGTTCCATCATTAAATCAAATAACTGATCAAGTGTATTGTGCAATTTCTGATCAAATACTGTTACCTTAGTGCATGGTTGTTCTAATTTTTCATCAGGGTGCTTAACAATTTCAAATTTATTCATGTCTTCCTCCATTTTTACATCATAATATAAGGCTGAACGTCAATGTGAATCGTCACAGCGTCTTTACCCGTATCACTATATTGATCTAATATTTTTTTTAGTAATGTCTTTAGTTCCGGCTCATGTTTATACTTAATAATACACTGATACCGGTACTTATCCTGAATTCTTGCGATTGGTGATGCGACAGGCCCAAGAATAATTGATTGATCAGAGAGCCGGCTTTTCAGAATATCAGCAATTTCATTGCACACACCGGCTGCTTTATTTACATTTTCGTGACTGAGTGTAATCAGTGAAATATAATAAAAAGGTGGATATTGTGCTGTTTTACGCATCATCATTTCTTTTTGGTAAAACCACTCATAATTTTGTGTTTTTGCAAGTTCTATTGAAAAATGCTCGGGTGTGTAGGTCTGAATGATCACTTCTCCAGGTTTATCATGCCTGCCTGCCCTGCCGCTTACCTGGGTTAGAAGTTGAAATGTCTTTTCTGAAGCTCTGAAATCCGGCAGGTGGAGCATCGTATCAGCGCTCAGCACACCTACAAGCGTGATATTAGGGAAATCAAGTCCTTTAGCGATCATTTGAGTCCCGAGCAATACGTCTGCTTCTCCGCGGTCAAATGCGCTTAGCAGTTTTTCATGGGAGCCTTTTTTCGATGTTGTATCCACGTCCATTCTGATTGTCTTGACGTGCGGCATCAGCTTAAATAGCTCTTCTTCAACTTTTTGTGTACCTGTGCCAAAATATCTGATATGTTCACTCTCACATTCAGGACACTTTTCGGGCACATGTTCTTCATGTCCACAGTAATGACATTTCATGCTTTCTTTAGATCTGTGATAAGTTAAGGATACTTCACAATGCGGACACTGCATAACAGTTCCACAGTCTCTGCACATAATAAAAGACGAGTAACCTCTTCTGTTTAGAAAAAGCACAATCTGCTCTTTCTTCTCGATCCGCTTTTCAATCTCTTCCAATAGGTCACGGGAGAACATTGATCTATTACCTTCTCTCAGCTCTTCACGCATATCAATTATTTTCACTTCAGGAAGATCCTGCTGATTCATCCTGTATTCTAGCTCCAACAGCTGATAGTTACCTTTTTTTGCTCTTGCAAAACTCTCGAGAGATGGTGTTGCGCTGCCGAGAATGACTGGACAACCGTGCCTGTTACTTCTTTCAATCGCTACATCTCTCGCATGATAACGGGGAGAATCCTCTTGCTTATAACTGGTTTCATGCTCTTCATCAATAATAATAACGCCGAGCTTTTTAAAGGGAGCAAAAATCGCTGAGCGGGCGCCAACAACTACGTTCACTTCTCCTCTGTGGATTTTTCTCCATTCATCATATTTTTCCCCGACTGAAAGTCCGCTGTGCATAACCGCAACCTGATCTCCAAAACGGCCTTTAAAACGCTGCACCATTTGTGGTGTCAGTGAGATTTCAGGAACAAGCATTATGGCCTGCCTTTTTTGTTTTAAAACCTGATCAATCGTTTGAAGATAAATCTCAGTTTTTCCACTGCCGGTCACACCATGAAGTAAGAAAGTCTGCTGTTCATAACTGTTAACTTTTTCTAAAATCGGCGCGATCGCTGTTTTCTGGTCATCTGTTAACTTAAAATGTTCCGTTTTTTCAAACGTTCTTTCCTGAAATGGATCCCTGTATAACTCATTAAAAGACTCTATCAGGTAGCCCTTATCGATCATCGTTTTGATCACAGCACTTGTTGCTCCAGTTGCTTCTTTCAGATCAGTCACAGCCATTTTACGTGCATTTTTCAAAAGATGATCCGAAACCAGCTGCTGCTTCTTCGCGTTACCAGGTATCTCATTCATCAATTTTTCATCAGCCAGTTCAACAAATCTTGCTTTTTTAACATTTGCTGACTGTTTCACAACATATTTCATCTCAACTTTACGATGCCTGATCAATTCCTGTAAGTCCTTCAGTACATGATGTGCATCAGCTGTTTTCCATGTCAGCGGTGATTCTTTTTCGAAAAGTTCTTTAATGTGTGATGGAAGGTGCTGCTTTTCTTCAATCAGGTGAAAAAATTTATTATACTTCGCTTTCATCGCTGCTGGAAGCATGACCTGGAGTGCTGAAATTCTGTAGCAGAGCGTTTGATCAGTCAACCACTCAGATAATGACATCAGTTCTTCATTCAACACAGGTTCTATATCAACTACTTCTTCAATTGATTTCAGCTTCTTTACTGATGACTCTTCTTTTAAAGATAAAATAAAACCCTGAATCTTCCTCGGACCAAATGGAACAATCACTCTGATTCCTCTTTGTACAACAGATGTCAGTGCTTCTGGTACCTTGTAATCGAAAGTCCGGTCAATCTGTTTTGCAGGTACATCAACAATAACAGATGCAATCATGTTATTCGGCCTTTGATTAATTGATCTATTTCACTGATGAGCGCTTCTGCAACCTGCTCTTTTGATTGCATTGGCAGCTCAGCCACTGTCCCATCTTTTCTGAAAAAGCTTACGACATTTGTATCTGAGCCAAAACCGGCACCTTCAGTCATAATATTATTTCCCACGATTAAGTCTGCATTTTTTGATTTCAGCTTTTGTTCCGCATACTTTTCAAGGTGATCTGTTTCAGCTGCAAAACCGATTAATATCTGATGTGATTTTTGTTCACCAAGCGTTCTAAGTATATCCGTTGTTCTTTCAAATTCGAGCATCAGGCTGCCATCTTTCTTTTTCATTTTAAGGTCACTGGTTTGTGCTGGTCTGTAATCTGCTACTGCAGCACTTTTAATGACCACATCGGCCCCGTCAAAATATTTCATTACCTGACCATACATTTCTTCGGCCGTTTCCACTTTTATTGTAGTGACACCAAAAGGCGGTGTGATTGAAACCGGACCTGATACCAGTGTTACCTCAGCACCTGCTTCAGCTGCTTTTTTCGCAATTGCATAGCCCATTTTACCGCTGGAATGATTCGTAAAAAACCTGACAGGGTCGATTTTTTCACGTGTTGGTCCGGCAGTAACTAATAGTTTCTTACCTTTCAAAAGCTGTATGTCTTTTTTATCGAAAAAGTTAATGATGATGTCAGTTATTTTTTCGGGCTCTTCAAGACGTCCTTTTCCTACGTATCCACATGCTAAAAAACCTTCTGACGGTTCAACAAATCGGACACCGCGCTTATCGAGTATGTCGATATTTTGAAGAACAGCCGGGTGACTGTACATATGCACGTTCATTGCCGGCGCTGCCCATACAGGCGCAGTCGTAGCAAGTAATGTTGTTGTAATCATATCGTCAGCTATACCATGTGCAAGCTTCCCGAGCACATTTGCTGTTGCAGGTGCAATTAATACGAGATCCGCCCAGTCAGCTAAATCGATATGTGCAATTTTTGAAGAATCTTTCTCATCAAACGTATCATAGTAAACATCATTTCTCGACATAGCCTGGAAAGTCAGTGGCGTGACAAATTCCATCGCACTTTCTGTCATGATTACTTTTACATTGAAGCCTGCCTGACTCAGCTTACTCGTCAGCGCAACAGCCTTATAAACAGCAATTCCCCCTGAAACACACAGGAGTATATTTTTATTCACCAATGCAGCCATCTCCCCATTAAATAGATACTCCCATTATGAACGAAAAAACAACATTTTTCACTCAGAACACTTAAATCGTCAAAAAGAAAAAACAACCTGAGCGGCTGTTTTTCATTTTGTTATTCTTATTTTTCGTCTTCGTAAAGAATACCTTCTTTAGCTTTTTTCATGCCAAGCTGACCTGCTGCAATTTCTTCTAGCGCCTGACCGACGTATTTTACTGAGAAGTAAGAGTCCAGTGTACCTTTGTCCCCTTTTTCCTGCATGTTACGTGCGCGTTTTGCAGCCACACTCACTAATGAATATTTAGAATCGATATTCTTTCTTAAAGAATCAGACGATGGATATAACATATTATTCTACCTCCAGCATTTTTTTATAACGGGCTTCTACCCGTTCTCTTTTTAAGTGTTCCGCCATGACAATTGCGTTGACACGTTCGCATGCATTCACAACATGATCATTTTCTACAACATAGTCGTACAGATTCATCATCGCAAGCTCTCTTCTGGCAGCTTCCACACGGCTTTTGATCACATCATCGCTTTCTGTGCCGCGAGTAACCAGACGGCTTTCAAGTTCTGAAAGGCTTGGTGGTGCCAGGAAAATGAAGAGTCCTTCCGGGAACTTGTCCCGAACCTGCTTAGCACCTTCAACTTCTATTTCAAGAAATACATCTTTTCCATTATCAAGTGTTTCTCTCACATAATCAACTGGTGTGCCGTAATAATTTCCTACATATTCAGCGTATTCGAGGAGTTTGTCCTGAGAAATTAAGGTCTCAAACTCTTCCCGCGTCTTAAAAAAGTAATCCTTGCCGTCAACTTCTCCTTCACGCGGGAGCCTCGTCGTCATGGATACACTGTATTCGTAACCTGTGTTTTCTGCTGAGAATAATTCTTTTCTGACTGTTCCTTTACCGACACCGGAAGGTCCTGAAAGAACGATCAGTACACCTTTTTCTATCATGTTCATCCTTCTTCCTGACTTTCATCTTTATCTGTGAAACGGGATGCCACCGTTTCCGGCTGAACCGCAACCAGAATGACATGATCACTATCCATAATCATGACTGCTCTCGTTCTGCGTCCATAGGTTGCGTCGATCAGTGTTCCTCTTTCTCTCGCATCCTGCACCAGTCTTTTAACAGGCGCGGATTCAGGGCTGATAATTGTAATGATGCGATTTGCAGATACAATATTCCCGAATCCTATATTTATTAACTTTATTGACATCCTTGACACCCCTTAATCAATTTCACTCAATATTTTGAACCTGCTCACGGATCTTTTCAAGAATTGACTTCATATCAATCACCGCTGCAGCTACCTTCTCATCGCTTGCTTTCGAGCCAATCGTATTTACTTCCCGGTGCATCTCCTGGGTAAGAAAATCAAGCCTTCTTCCGATCGGTTCATTTTTTAATAATGCACGTTCAAATTGTTTAATGTGACTGAGCAGTCTGGTAAATTCCTCTGTCACATCTGCTTTGTCAGCAAAAATCGCTACCTCAGTGAGCAGCCTGCTTTCGTCAATGCCGTTGGTATACTCTCTGATCGTCTTTTCCAGACGGTCTTTATACTTTCTGGAGACATCGGGAGACAGGTCCATTGCGAATTCAACTTTTTGCTTTAATGATTGTACTTGAAAAAGCAATTCATTTTCAAGCTCTTTTCCTTCATTCACCCGCATATCTGAAAGCTTTTTACATGCTTCTTCAAGTGCAGACATGATTGCATCATCAGCAGAATGTTCCTCTTTCATTTCAACAGCTGTAAAAGCATCTGTCTGCTTCAAAAGGTCTCTTACACGTAAACTCTCTTCAATGCCGTATCTTGCTGAAGCATCTTTCACAAACTGTGCGTACGCATCAAGTAATTGCCAATCAACGATTAATTTGTGACTGTTCGGCTTTTCGCTCTCTACAGAAACATAAACATCTACTTTTCCACGCTTTATGTAAGAAGATATAACTTTTTTTACTTTTTCCTCAGTTTCTGCATACATTCTTGGCATCTTGACAGTACATTCATGGAAACGGTGATTAACTGACTTGATCTCTACCGTTACCGCAAGAAGCGCCTGCCTTGATGTTCCTCTTCCAAATCCGGTCATACTCTTTGTCATATCGTAAATCACCTGCTCTATCTCATTCAATGTACTCCATTATAGCATACAGACCCGTTGAAAAGATGATAAGATGGGACAGAAGTCTAAGAAAGCCGGAAAGAGGGATCCGTATGTCATTTGACGGAATATTCACAAGAGCAATTACTAAGGAATTAACAGATAATCTGAATGGCGGCCGTATCAGCCGTATTCACCAGCCCTACCAGAACGAACTGATTCTGGTAATCCGTGCACAGGGAAAGAATCATAAACTGCTTTTATCAGCTCATCCATCTTACTCCAGAATACAGATGACGGAAGAGCAGTTTGATAACCCTTCCGAACCTCCTATGTTCTGCATGCTGCTACGCAAGCATCTTGAAGGAGCGATCATTGAGTCCATCACACAAAAAGAAATGGAACGGATCATCGTTTTCGAGGTAAAAGGACGAAATGAAATTGGTGACATTTCATATAAACAATTAATTGTAGAAATCATGGGCAGGCACTCTAATATCATTTTAGTAGATAAAGAGCGCAGTATGATATTGGACAGTATTAAACATCTTAACCCCTCTGTAAACCGTGCAAGAACGATTCTACCGGGAGCTGATTTTGAGTGGCCGCCTGAACAAAACAAATTAAATCCATTTGAAGTGGACGAGGCATTGTTTTTACGGACATTGGACTGGAACAGCGGACGTCTTGATAAGCAACTGGTTCAGCACTTTGCAGGACTTTCCCCATTATTTGCTAAAGAAGTCATAGAGCGCGCCGGTCTTACTGAGAAGCAAAAGGTTTACGAAGCATTTAAGAACCTTTTAAAACAGGCGGAAAGCCATGACTATCAGCCTTCATTTATGCAGTATGAAGGTAAAGATTATTTTTATCTGTACCCGCTTAAGCAGTTGAAGAATGGCAATATTGAATCATTCAATACGATCAGTCAGCTGCTTGACCGCTATTACTTTGGAAAAGCGGAGCGCGATCGTGTCAGACAACAGGGACATGACCTGGAACGTTTTATTAAAAATGAAAAAGATAAAAACGAATTGAAAATTAAAAAGCTGAATAAGACACTTGAACAGGCTGCAGAAGCCGGTAAATATCAGCTGAGCGGTGAACTGCTGACAGCCAACATTTATGCAGTAGAGCGTGGAATGTCTGAAGTTGAGGTTTTAAATTACTATGAGGAAGACTCTCCAGCTGTCACAATCAAGCTGGATCCGCGGAAATCACCATCAGAAAACGCTCAATGGTATTTCACCAAATATCAAAAAGCAAAAAATGCGGTTGATGTTGTAAAGGAACAAATTTCCCTGGCAGAAAAGGAAATTCAGTATTTTGAGCAGCTGGTGCAGCAGCTCGATTCAGCCTCTCCATCTGATCTTGAAGAAATCAGAGAAGAGCTTGCTGAAGAAGGTTACATGAAGGCGAAGAAACAAAAAAAGAAAAAGTCTAAACCAAAAAAGCCTGTGCTTGAGGAATACGTATCCAGCAATGGTACGCATATTCTTGTAGGTAAAAACAATAAGCAAAATGATTACCTGACGAATAAGGCTGCCGGGAAAGATGAAATCTGGCTGCATACTAAAGATATTCCGGGCTCACACGTCGTGATCAGAGATAAAGAGCCGGATGAAGAAACAATTTTAGAAGCAGCAAAAATTGCCGCTTATTTCAGCAAAGCCAGAGCATCAAGTTCAGTGCCTGTTGACTTTACAAAAATCCGCCATGTGAAAAAGCCAAGCGGATCAAAGCCGGGCTATGTGATTTATGAACAGCAGGAAACTGTTTATGTAACTCCTGACGGTGAGTTAATCAGACGTCTTAAGAAATAAAATTAGCTTTAACAACCGCTGCCCCTTTACGTGGAGGACTTCGCTTTCCTGCCCCCGGACGGTGAGCCTCCTCGAGCTTCGCTCTGCGGGGGCTCACCTGTCCCTTTTTGGGGACGGGAGTCTGCGTCCTCCACTCCAAGGGGCAGCTACTTGTATTTTTAATACATGAATCAATCTCATAAATCGCACTTTTAAAAAAGTGTAGGCGACTTTCCCGTCATTCAAGTTTCCCGCACTCATGAGGGCGCGACACCTAGCTGTCCGCAGCTCTGTGCGTCCACCGATTCATTTCAATCACCCTTCCTTTATATTGCCAATCTGTACAGTCAGCAAAAAAGAAGCAGGCATCCTGGATATCCAGGATTGCCTGCTTCTTTAATATTGTGAAGCGCCTTAAGTTACTGACATCGACATAAGGCTAGTGCTTTTAGAGAATAATGAATTATCCATCATCGTCTTCTTCAACTTAGTTACCTTCACCTGCAGCAGTTATCTTATAAACCTTACCGCCATCAGTGGTTGCAACAAGCGCGCCATCCTCAGTTACAAGAATGTCACGGAAACGTTCACCTTCTTCAGTTAATAGACGTTCTTCTCCAACGATGATGTCATTTTCGATGACAACACGTACAATATAGTTCGGGAGTAGACCACCAATGAACAAGTTGTTCTCCCACTCAGGAATGGCGTCGTTGTCATAGAATGACATACCACTTGGTGCACTGGTTGGATCCCAATAATATACTGGTTCAACAAAGCCTTGAGCCTCATGTTCTGCAATACCATCATTGATTAATTCACCAGAGTACTCGATACCATAAGAAACAATTGGCCATCCATAGTTAGAACCTGGTTCGATAATATTTAGTTCATCCCCAGCTTGTGGGCCGAATTCAACAATCCACAAGTCTCCTGTTTCAGGGTTGAAGTCCACACCTTGAATATTACGGTGACCGTAGCTGTAAATACCATCTAGTGCATCTTCATCCTCGATATATGGATTCGACTCTACTGCTTCTCCGTCTTGTGTGATGTGAATGACTTTACCTAAGTAAGCATCTAAGTCTTGTGCACGTTCGCGAATTGGATCATCTGAACGCTCACCAGTTGTTAAGAATAGGTTGCCATCCTCATCAAAAATAATACGTCCACCATAGTGTAAGGTACCATCATATGCCGGTGTTGCCTGGAAAATCACTTCAAAATCTTCAAGCGAGGCTTCATCTTCTGATAAAACACCTTTACCGACAGCAGTTACCGTACCACCTTCAATATCTTGAGAAAACGTCATAAATACGTATCTTGATTCGTCAAAATCAGGTGCAATGGTTACATCAAGTAAACCACCTTGAGATTCATTATTTACTTCTGGTGTACCTTCAATTGGATCTGATACAGAGCCATCTTCAAGGTTTACAATAAGCAGTTCTGCTGAATCTCTTTGTGTAACAAGTAAGCGGTTTGTATCAAACTCTTCCATACCCCAGGACACGCCAAGACCCTCAACAACAACTTCCACATCAAGTTCTGTTTCAGTTTCTACTTCAGGTGCTCTTGTTTGTTCTGGAAATGCTGGTTCAAACTCAGTAACTTTTGGCTCAGATTCTGCACTTTCATTTGCATCTTCATCTGAGCTTTCATTTGCATTTTCATCAGCACTTTCTTCTGTTACAGCATCCGAGTCATCAGTTGATGCTTCGTCTGAAGTATCATCATTGCTACATGCTGCCAAAGCCAATACAAAGATCAGCATTGTAAAGAACATGAATCTGGACCATGAAACTTTCGTCATCGATTTTCCTCCTCAATTTTAGAATATTAAACTGAATATAGACTAAAATACAGTACACTGAAACCCAGCACTGAAAATTGGTTAGGGCTTTCGTATCATAACTAAAAACTCCGTTGTATATGTACTTTTCCCTAAAATCTTTTCTAGGAAACCAATTTACTCGGCATTAGTGTTTCCTAATGTGCAATTTCTAATTCGTCTTTCTTAAGAGGTTAGCAATCTGTGAGCATTCCATAATTTGCACAAGCAGTTACAATGCTCTTTCTGAAATTATGTATTTATTTAGATTGAGTAGCTGCCGTATGAGGTTATCGTGATTGTTTCTTAAACAGGGAGCGTTTTTTTCGATTGTGCATCCTCCCTATGGGTATCTGCTATCGAAACGAAAAAAGGGATCTTGTTTCAAGCGCTTCACCAGGAGCTTAATCGTAGGGTTTCGCTCCACCACACGAGCGATTAACGAATAAATCTTGGCCCCATAATCGATTTCGCGAGGCGCGCCACGATGAGTTTTCTTATCGAAAACACGAAGAAATGGACCGAGTTCTAATGAGGAAAAAATAGCATTGAAGGGATGGGTAGGTTCCATCTCGAATAATTCATGCATGTCAAATAGGTTATCTTATCATAGGCATAGAGCGCCTCCACTTCTGTTTGTGTGTGTTATGTGTTGACTACATTAAAAAAGGATTTGGGGGAGGTGCTCTATTTTTGCGCCATTTGACACTTAGAGCCTCAAGGGCTCGGAATTATGAAATTAGCTCACTTAATTGCTTTAATCTAAACACCTTTTAATACAACTTCAAATCAAAATTCACTCTTCCACTTTTCCAGTTCTATAACCTGGTCTTTACTGATATAATTCATTTTTTCAGCCTGTCCAATGAGTGTGTCAAAATCGGTGACTGTAAAGTAAGGAACTCCTGCTTCTTTGAATTGCTGCTCTGCTTTTTTAAATCCGTATGTAAATAATGCAGCGACGCCTAATACTTCGATCCCCTGCTCCTTAAGTGCTGTTACAGCATCAATACTGCTTCCGCCTGTTGAGATTAAGTCTTCTATGACGACTGCTTTTTTTCCTGAACTCACTTTTCCTTCTATCTGATTTGTTTTGCCGTGTTTTTTTGCTGAAGACCTTACATAATTCATAGGCAGTTCCATCCGTTCACTAACCCATGCGGCATGCGGGATTCCTGCTGTAGCTGTGCCGGCGATGATTTCTGCATCAGGAAAATTTGTTTTAATCAGGTCAGTTAACTGGTCTGCTGCAAAGGACCGGATTTCAGGATATGACATGATTAATCTGTTATCACAATAAATAGGGGACTTAATTCCTGAAGCCCATGTAAAAGGATGTGCCGGACTTAGTTCAACTGCTTTGATTTCAAGTAAATATGCTGCCATTTTATTTTTCATCAGTGCCGCCCCATTCTTTTTTTATTTGAAAGTAACGCTCTACAGGATTGTCACTTTGTGTAATTGCTCTCCCTACTACAATGGCTGAAGCACCGAGTTTTCTAGCTTCTTCGGGAGATGCCGTTCTGACCTGGTCATTTGCAGCGGATCCTCTTGGACGAATGCCTGGTGTTACATATTTAAAGTCCGAACCAAAATCAGGGACTAAGTATGGACAGTCTGCAGCAGAGCACACAATTCCGTCTAAACCTGCTTCTATTGACAGCGCAGCCAGATTCTTCACTGAATCACTAAGTGTCCCTGAAATATTTTGTTCATTCTGCATCTGTGATTCTGAAGTAGATGTCAGCTGTGTGACAGCAATAATTTCAGGTCTTGCTTTACCGATGCTGCCCTGTTCCAGTCCATTAACCGCTGCCTCCATCATTTTGAGGCCGCCGGCAGCGTGTACGTTCACCAGATCCACCTCAAGTGCTGCCAGCTGTTTCATAGCTTTTTGAACAGTCGTCGGAATATCGTGAAGCTTCAGATCTAAAAAGATCTTATGCCCCATACTTTTAATATCGTGAACAATCGCAGGTCCACTTTCATAAAACAGTTCCATACCGACTTTCACAAACAACTGTTCATCAAAATGAGACAGAAACTTTTTTGTTTCTGAACCAGTAAAATCAAGCGCGAGTATTGGCAACTTTTCCAACGTTCCAGCTCCTCCCTTTGAGGTCATGGATGTGATCCACACCAAGCTCATCTAATATGGCTGGCAACTCTTCAATGATTTCTTTGCAGATGAACGGATTAACGAAATTCGCTGTACCTACGGCTGCTGCGCTGGCTCCTGCAGAAATAAAGTCAATGACATCCCATGCAGAGCTGATTCCGCCCATCGCAATGATTGGAAGATCTGTTACCTGACTGACTTCATATACCATTCGGAGCGCAACCGGTTTTATAGCCGGACCGGAAAGTCCACCTGTACCGTTGGCAATGACCGGCTTACCCGTTTTATGATCAAGACGCATACCGACTAGGGTGTTAATCATCGTCAGCCCATCTGCCCCGCCTTCTTCAACAGCCAAAGCCATCTCTGAGATATTGGAAACGTTCGGAGATAATTTCACATAAACAGGCACTTCAGACACAGCTTTAACTTTTGCAGTGAGTTCCTTTGCAGTAAGCGGATCAGTACCGAATGCGATACCGCCTTCTTTTACATTAGGACATGAAATATTCAGCTCGAGCGCATTTACATTTTTAGCCTTAGAGATTTTTTCTGCTACCAGTACATAATCTTCCATCATCGACCCAGCAACATTCGCAATAACGGGAAGATCGAATTGTTCTAACCATGACAGCTCCGTGCTCAGCACTTTTTCAAGGCCGGGATTTTGAAGACCGATCGCATTAAGCATACCTGACGATGTCTCTGCCACACGCGGTACCGGGTTACCGAGCCTCTGCTCTGCTGTTGTTGCCTTAATCATAATAGAACCGAGTATGCTTAAGTCATAAAACTGGCTGTATTCACGCCCAAAACCAAAGCATCCGGAAGCAGGCATAATCGGGTTCTTTAACTCTAACCCGGGCAGGCTGATATTCAGCTTATCCATAGACCAACTCCCCTTTCCTGAAGACAGGTCCGTCTGTACAGACTTTCTTATATAGTTCAGGACCATTTACTGAGCAGACACAAGCCAGACAGGCACCAATACCGCAGCCCATTCTCTGTTCCATCGAAATATACCCCGGAATACCGTCAAACTGTTTTTCAACTGCACCAAGCATTGGGACAGGACCACACGCATAAAACACATCTGCGTTTATATTAAAAGCAGTGACAGCATCAGTCACGAAACCTTTTGTTCCATAAGATCCATCAGCAGTCGTAATATAAACCGGCCCAAGCTCTTTGAACTCAGATTCATAAAATACAGTTTCTTTTGATTCAAATCCAAGGACATGAACCACATTCATTCCTCTTGCTTTAAGCTGTTTAGAACATTCATATAAAGGTGGGACACCAATGCCGCCTCCGATTAATACTGCTGTTTGGCCCTGTACAGTTTCGACTGGGAACCCGCTGCCGAGCGGGCCCATCACATCCAGTTCGTCTGCCTGATTAGTAAGTTCTCTCGTCCCAAGACCTGAAGCTCTGTAGATCAGCGTCATTGACTGTTGTTTTTTATCATATGAAGAGATGCTGATCGGCCTTCTTAGAAGAGGGTCGTTTGCTGTGTTTACCTTTATATGAACAAATTGACCCGGCATTGATATTTCATTAACCAATGGACCTTGCAGCTTTAGTTCAAATATATTTCCCGCAATCTCTTTTTGCTGGAGGATTTTCATTTTTTCAACCTTTATCATACGAGTGCCGCCTTTTTTGATGGACTCATTGGTGACATTGTGAAGTTCATCGATTCAAGTACACGAAGCATGACCTCGGCAGTATCAAGTGATGTTAAGCAAGGTACACCATTTTCAACTGATTCTCTGCGAATTCTGAACCCGTCTCTCGCGGGCTGCTTTCCTTTTGTCAACGTATTGACTACCAGCTGGATTTCTCCTGACTGAATGCCGTCAATCAGCGTTTTACCCTGTTCACCGATTTTATTAATCGTTTCTGCAGGAATCCCTGCTTCGTTAAAGGACTGCGCAGTTCCTTCAGTGGCCAAAATATGATAGCCAAGTCGATGAAATCTTTCTGCCAGCATCGTGCCTGAATCTTTATCCTTATCAGCAACTGTCAGCAGCACTGAGCCATGGTGTTTAATATTCATACCTGCAGCGGTTAACCCTTTGTACAGTGCTTTCTCAAGCGTTTCATCCTTACCGATGACTTCCCCTGTGGATTTCATTTCAGGTCCAAGCGTAATGTCCACACGCTTCAGCTTGGCAAATGAGAACACAGGTACTTTAACATAGACACCGTCTTTTTCCGGTACAAGACCTGTCCCGTAGCCAAATGAACGTATTTTTTCACCAAGGATTGCTTTCATTGCCATATTCGCCATCGGAATACCGGTAATCTTACTCATAAACGGAACTGTGCGGCTCGATCTCGGATTCACTTCAAGCACATAAATTTCACCTTTGGAAATGACATATTGAATATTGATTAATCCTTTAATATTAAGCCCTTTAGCCAGACGGATTGTGTAGTCTTCAAGTGTTGATATATGATCTGCAGTCAAAGTCTGCGGCGGATATACAGCGATTGAATCTCCTGAGTGGACGCCTGCTCGTTCAATATGCTCCATAATTCCTGGTATACACACTGTCTCCCCATCACTGATTGCGTCAACCTCGATCTCTTTCCCGGTCAAATAACGGTCAATTAAAACGGGATGTTCAGGGCTCGCTTTTACAGCTGTATTCATGTAATGGCGAAGCTCCTGTTCATGATAGACAATCTCCATTGCTCTGCCACCGAGCACATAAGACGGTCGTACAAGTACCGGGTAGCCGATTTCTGCCGCAATCACCACTGACTCTTCTTCAGAAACAGCTGTTTTTCCTTCCGGCATTGGAATGCCCAGTGTTTTTAGTGCTTTCTCAAACTCATTTCTGTTTTCAGCCCGATCCACGTCTTCTAATGATGTACCAAGAATTTTTACCCCTCTTTTTGACAGACCGTCTGCCAGATTAATCGCAGTCTGTCCGCCAAACTGAACGACAACACCTTCAGGCTTTTCAAGGTCTATAACGTGCATGACGTCCTCAAGGGTCAGCGGTTCAAAGTAGAGCTTGTCCGAAATAGAGAAGTCTGTTGATACCGTTTCAGGGTTGCTGTTAATGACGATCGCTTCATACCCAGCTTCTTTAATCGCCCAGACTGAATGAACAGTGGCGTAGTCAAACTCAACGCCCTGACCAATTCTGATTGGTCCAGAGCCTAAAACGATGACTTTTTTACGGTCGCTTACAACTGATTCATTTTCATCTTCATATGTGCCATAGAAATAAGGTGTTTCCGATTCAAATTCTGCTGCACAAGTATCAACCATTTTGTATACCGGCATGAGACCGTCTGCTTTTCTTCTGTTATATACAGCTTCTTCAGTCGTATTCCAGAGTGCTGCAATCGTTTTATCGCTGAAACCCATCCTTTTAGCTTTGTATAAAGAATCATAAGACTGATCTTCACGAAGTACCTGTTCGAACTGTACAATTTTATTCATCTTATGAAGGAAGAAGTGATCAATCTTACTCCAGTCATGAATGTCGTCTATTGATACGCCCATTCTTAATGCTTCTCCAATATAAAACAGTCGTTCATCTCCAGCTTTTCTAATCCGGCGTTCAACCCACTCAGGATCATTCTGTTCAATTTCTAAATGATACACATTGTTTTCAAGGGAACGAACCGCTTTTAGAAGAGATTCTTCAAGCGTCCGGCCAATGGCCATTACTTCTCCTGTCGCTTTCATCTGAGTGCCGAGGTTACGTTTTGCAGATTCGAATTTATCAAATGGCCACCTTGGAATTTTAGTCACGACATAATCAAGAGCCGGCTCAAAGCATGCATAGGACGTTCCTGTTACCGGATTAATCATTTCATCAAGCGTAAGACCTGTTGCAATCTTAGCCGCAAGCTTTGCAATCGGATAACCTGTAGCTTTTGATGCAAGCGCTGACGATCTGCTGACCCGTGGATTCACTTCTATAATGTAATACTGGAAGCTGTCGGGATCCAATGCCAGCTGAACATTACAGCCACCTTCAATACCAAGCGCACGGATGATCTTAAGTGAACAATTTCTCAGCATTTGATATTCTCTGTCACTCAATGTTTGTGATGGAGCGACTACAATTGAGTCACCTGTATGAATGCCGACAGGGTCGATATTTTCCATATTACATACAACGATGGCATGGTCGTCTTTATCTCGCATCACTTCATATTCAATTTCTTTGAATCCCGCAATGCTTTTTTCAAGTAAACATTGTGTAACCGGGCTATATTTTAAACCTGAGGAAACGACTTCTTTTAACTCCTCATCATTATGGCAAATACCACCGCCTGTACCTCCCAGTGTAAAAGCAGGCCGCACAATAACCGGATAGCCGATCTGCTTTACAAAATCATACGCTTCATCAATGTTATGAATAATCTCACTATCAGGCACCGGTTCATTCAGCTCGTTCATCAGTTTTCTGAAAAGGTCTCTGTCTTCAGCCTGCTGAATAGCATCAAGTTTTGTGCCGAGTATTTCAACATTACATTCATCCAGAATTCCGCTCTCAGACAATTCAACTGCCAGATTAAGCGCAGTCTGCCCACCAAGTGTTGGTAGCAGCGCATCAGGTCTTTCCATTCTGATGATTCTGCTGATGAATTCTACAGTCAGAGGCTCCATATATACTTTATCTGCAATTTCTGTATCCGTCATGATGGTCGCAGGGTTTGAATTGACAAGCACCACGCGATATCCTTCTTCTTTCAGTGCCAGACATGCCTGTGTTCCTGCATAATCAAACTCGGCTGCCTGCCCAATGATGATCGGGCCCGATCCAATCACTAAAATGGTTTTGATATCAGTACGTTTAGGCATATTGAATTTCCTCCTTCTCCATCATGTGAATAAAACGGTCAAATAACTCATTTGCATCTTCAGGACCAGGTGACGCTTCAGGATGATACTGTACTGAAAAAACAGCTTCATTACGGTGTGAAATCCCTTCAACTGTTCCATCATTCAGCGCTTTATGCGTCACTAGAAAATCTGTAGTCAATAAGGATTGTTCGTCTACTGCATAGCCATGATTCTGAGCAGTGATCGCAACTTTACCTGTTGAAAGTTCTTTAACAGGATGGTTTGAACCGCGGTGACCGAACTTTAATTTGAACGTATCAGCCCCGCCTGCAAGTGCAAGCAGCTGATGCCCAAGACATATGCCGAAAATTGGTACGGAACCGACCAGCTGTTTAACCGCTTCAACTGATTCAGGTACTGACTTCGGATCTCCAGGTCCGTTCGAAAGCACCACTCCGTCAGGATGAAGTCTCAGAATTTCTTTAGCTGAAGTGTGATAAGGGACGACGATTACATCACACTGTCTGCGATTCAGCTCTCTAAGAATTCCGTGTTTCATTCCGTAATCAACAACGACAACCCGCTTCCCTCTGCCCGGACTTGGATAAGCTGACTTCGTGGACACACGACTCACCTGGTCCTGCACAAGTTCGGAAGACTTTAACTCTGCTGTCATGCTGTTGACATCCGCTCCCTCCGAGCAAATCTTTCCTTTCATCGTGCCATAGCTGCGAATCAGTCTCGTCAGCCTTCTTGTATCAATTCCCGAAAGACCCGGAATCTTCTTTTCCTTCAGCAGTTCATCAATACTCGCTTCACTTCTGAAATTGGAAGGTAAATCACATGCTTCACGTACAATCAGTGCCTTAATATATGGGTGAATCGATTCAAAATCATCTCTGTTGATCCCGTAATTACCGATCAAAGGGTATGTCAGTACAACCATCTGTGCACAATATGATGGGTCAGAAAGTATTTCCTGATAGCCTGTCATCCCTGTATTGAAAACAACTTCTCCTTCAGCATCTCCCATCCAGCCAAAACCTTCACCTTCAAAAACTGAGCCATCTTCTAAAATAAGTAGTTTTTTCGTCATGCCATTTCCCCCTGAAAAACGATTTTTCCTTTACTCACTGTCAGCATTACTTTTCCTGTTACTTTCTGGCCGCCAAACGGTGTATTCTTACCTTTTGAGATAAAAGCATCCGGATCAATCTCACTTATCTTATTTCTATCAAGCAGAACAAGGTCAGCATCTGCACCTTCCTCGATCTTCCCGGCATTCAAATTAAAAGTAGCAGCAGGCTTTACTGACAGCCATTCAATCAATTGTTCCATCGTCCATCTTCCTGTTTCAACAAACGTCGTATTTAATAGCTGAAAAGCTGATTCCAATCCTGTAATACCAAATGGTGCTCTCAGCATTCCTTCACTTTTCTCCACAATTGCATGAGGGGCATGATCTGTAGCGATAAAGTCTATTGTTCCATCTTCAAGCCCTTCGATTAATGCCTGCTGATCCTCTGATGAACGGAGCGGAGGGTTCATTTTGTAGTTCGCGTCATCACCAGGTATCGCTTCTTCATTTAATAAAAGGTGATGCGGTGTAACTTCTGCCGTCACTTTTATCCCAGCCTTTTTAGCATCGCGTATCACTCTGACTGATTCTTTCGTTGAAACGTGACACACGTGGTAGTGACAATCCGCCGCTTCCGCCAGCAGGACATCACGTGCAATCTGGACAGATTCACAAACGGATGGAATACCCGGCAGTCCGAGTTGTTCTGATCTTTTTCCGTCATGCATACAGCCGCCGTGAATCAGGCTGTTGTCTTCACAGTGCGCAACAATTGCTTTGCCAAGCTTAGACGCTCTTTTCATTACTTGAAGCATCTGATCGGCACTTTGTATGCCAACACCGTCATCAGTGAAAGCAAAGGCCCCCTGCTCCGCAAGACTTTCCAAATCATTAATTTCTTTACCTGCCAGATTTTTAGTGATTGAAGCGTATGGCAATACCGGTACAACTGCGTCTTTTTTTATGATGTTTTGAATGTAATGAAGTGTTTCAACGTCACCAGGTACCGGCCGGGTATTTGGCATTGCGCATACGAGCGTATATCCTCCGCGGGCAGCTGCTTCAGTACCTGTTTTAATTGTTTCTTTATGTTCCCCACCAGGCTCTCTTAAATGGATATGGACGTCTACAAATCCCGGGGAAAGAACTTTCCCTGACGCTTCAATGACATCCTCATTATGTAGTTCAGATAATTCTCCAATTGAATGGATGCTGCCTTCGGAGATTCTGACATCTGTTATTCCATAACCAAATACCTCTGCACCTTTAATTAATAAGTTCATGTTTTGTCTCCTCTCTTTTTGCAAGCACATATTGAAGCATCGCCATTCTTGTTACGACACCATTTTTCATTTGTTTAAAAATGCGTGATCTTTCACATTCCACAAGTTCATCAGCGATCTCCACTCCACGGTTCACTGGTGCAGGATGCATGATAATACTGTTTTTCTTCATCTTTCTTTCTCTATCATTCGTCAGTCCGTATTGATTATGATATTCCTGCTTCGTAAAGTTTTCTCCAAACGCATGTCTTTCATGCTGAACCCTGAGCAGCATAACTACGTCACTTTCTTTTACTGCCTGATCCATTTCAATAAAAGGGATATCTGCCATTTCCGGATCATGCCATGCACGCGGTCCTGAAAAACTCACATTGGCACCCAGTCTCTTCAAGGCATACGTATTTGACCTCGCCACCCGGCTGTGCCTGATGTCACCTGCAATCGTGACGTTCAATCCCTTAAAGCTTCCAAATTCCTGATAAATCGTCAGAAGATCGAGCATGCATTGAGATGGATGATGACCCATACCGTCTCCGCCATTAATCAGTGATAACGAGACCTTATCTTTCAGTGCATCAAAATATCGTTCTTCACTATGTCTGATTACGGCTACATCAACGCCAATCGCCTCCAGCGTTTTGACCGTGTCATAGAGTGATTCACCTTTGCTGATAGAAGCATTTCCTGCATCAAATGAGAGTACATTCATACCGAGCTTCCTTTGAGCCATCTCAAAACTGCACTTTGTCCGAGTGCTGTTTTCAAAAAAGAGATTGACTGCATATAGATCCGGTCTTGGTATTGGTGTGTGACTCCTCATCGCTTCAGCCTGATAAAGCACCTTGTAAATATCATCCACTGTCAGTTCTTCTAGTGTTAGAAAATGCATGGTTTCGACCTCCTTGTAAATGTACGATTTAACTGAACATTTTTTTAATCAGCTTACCTATAATAAAAACCGCTTTCTGAGAGAAGCCTCAAAAAGCGGTTTTAGACAGACTGATCCTGTCAGAAACCCTTTTGAAAGCCTCTCTGGACTTCAATTAAAAGGATTTTATGCAGCTTTATTTTCGTTAAACAGCGACTCTTCTTCCTTTATTCTGCCCGGAAGAATTAAGTTCAATGCGATTCCTACAATTGCAGCCAGTGCCATACCCGGAAGAATAAATGATTCCGAAAATTGTACGTATGCTCCACCTACACCGATGATCATGATGACTGAAGCGATAATCAGATTTCTTTTATAAGAAAAATCTACATTTGCTTCAATGAGCATTCTGAGCCCGCTTGAAGCAATGATTCCGAAAAGAAGAATTGATACACCGCCCATAACAGGTGTTGGAATTGAGCTGATCAGCGCTGAAACTTTGCCGACGAAGGCGAAGAAGATTGCAAGCACTGCTGCGCCTCCTATGACAAACACGCTGAAGATTCTCGTAATGGCAAGCACGCCGATATTTTCACCGTATGTCGTGTTTGGAGGTCCGCCAATCATTGATGCAATGACTGTTGCAACACCATCTCCAAGGATTGACCGGTGAAGACCCGGCTTTTCCAAAAAGTTTCTGCCTACTACTTTACTGACAACCATCTGGTGACCGGTGTGTTCCGAAAGTGTGACGATCGCAACCGGAACCATAATTGCAATGGCTGTCCATGAGAAGCTTGGACTGTAATGAACAAATGGCATATACAAATCTGGAACTGCAAACCATGGTGCATCAATGACCTGCTGGAAATTGACCAGCCCGGCGAATAAAGCAGCAATATACCCTCCCGTAATACCGACCAGTATAGGAATTAAGCCGAAAAACTTTTTAAAGTAGATGGAAGCAATGACCGTGATTGCCAGCGTGATCAGTGCAACCGTGATGTGCGTTCCGCTATATACAAAGTCAACTGGATCTGCAAGCGGATTTTCATACATTGCCATGTTAACCGCCGTTCCTGCCAGGCTTAATCCAATAACGATAATCACCGGACCTACGACAACCGGTGGCAATATTCTCATTAGCCAGTTGACGCCGAATTTGTAAATCAGCATTGCCACCCCGCCATAGGCAAGTCCAGCGAAAAATGCACCAAGCATAGCCGCCTGCGGTCCTCCGATTTCAGTTGCAGTGATAATCGGTGCGATAAAAGCGAATGATGAGCCGAGATAAGCCGGAATCTGACCTTTTGTAATTAACAGATATGCCAGCGTCCCGAGTCCGCTTGATAACAGTGCTGTTCCGGGGCTTAGGCCAACCAGCATCGGAACAAGCACTGTTGCTCCAAACATTGCAAATAAGTGCTGTAAACTGAGTGTCAGCCATTGATTTAATTTTGGTTTTTCTTCTACATCAAGAATTGGTTTTGCTGTTTGGATATTCGTCATTGAAATTCCTCCTGTAAAAAAAGCCTCTTTACCAGGTGCATGGCAAAGAGGCTCGGAAGGATACACGTATATCCTCCATCGACTCCTTTGCCAGCCTCTCTGGACTGCATTAAAGGATTTTATTTATGAATGGTCACTTGTTCACTTTTATCTGTTTCAAGTAATTCGACGCTGATTTTTTCATCACTTGAAGTCGGTATATTTTTACCGACAAAATCAGCTCTGATCGGAAGTTCTCTATGTCCCCGGTCAATTAACACTGCCAGTTGAATCTGAGTTGGTCTGCCATTATCCATAATCGCATCCATCGCAGCTCTGACGGTTCTGCCGGTATATAAAACATCATCAACGACAATGACTTTTTTATCGTTTACATCTAGTGAGAGTTGTTTGCTGTGAACAACAGGTTCACCGGAAGTATGTTTTTTTTCCAAATCATCACGATACATTGTAATATCCAGCTCTCCGACTGGGACTGTTACCTGCTCGATTGATTCGATTCTCTCTTTCAGACGTTCCGCTAAATGGATGCCTCTCGTTTTGATTCCAACCAGCACACAGTCTTCAACGCCTTTATTTCGCTCAATGATTTCGTGCGCAATTCTTGTTAGCGCCCGTTTCATCATCTGCTCATCCATCACTACGGTTGCAGACATTCAATCAATCCCTTCTATCAAAAAAGCCCTTCCGGCTATAGGCAGACGGAAGGGCAGAAATATAACAGGTATATTCGCTAAGCCTTTCCTGCCTCTCTGGACCGGATTAAAGGTTTCAGTTATTAAGTTGTTTTCATTCTAATCTGTATCCTGATTATTGTCAACGGCTACTCTTAAATTTTCGACAAAGTGATCAAAGCTTTCCGGAGCAGGAGCAGTAAATTCAACATACTTTTCAGTTGATGGATGAACAAACCCCAGGACTCCTGCATGCAGCGCCTGACCGTTCAGATTAGGTGTTTTGCGCGGTCCATATTTCGGATCCCCTGCAAGCGGATAACCGATATATTTCATATGAACACGGATCTGATGTGTGCGGCCCGTTTCAAGCTCACATTCCACGAGTGTAAATTCTTTAAAACGTTCTATAACTTTAAAGTGAGTAATTGCCTGTTTACCGCCATCAACTACTGTCATACTCTGACGGTCCTTTTTGTCACGGCCAATTGGCGCATCAATCGTACCATCATCATGCGGGATAATACCGTGAACCACAGCCATATATTTTCTTGTTACACTTTTATCCACTAACTGCTGTACAAGTTTTTCGTGTGCTGAATCATTTTTTGCAACCATTAAAAGTCCTGATGTATCTTTATCAATTCTGTGCACAATGCCGGGACGCAATACACCATTAATTCCAGAAAGATCTTTACAGTGCGCCATAAGACCGTTTACGAGCGTACCTGTAAGATGCCCCGGCGCAGGATGAACGACCATCCCCTTAGGCTTATTAACGACTAGTACGTCAGCATCTTCATAGTAAACATCAAGATCCATTTCCTCTGATTCCACATCAAGCGGTTCAGGATCGGGAATCTCAATCAGGATCTCATCACCGGTTACGCTTTTGTAATTCGGTTTTGTTGTTGAACCGTTTACAGTCACATTTCCTTCTTTAATCCATTGCTGTACCTGATTTCGTGACCAGTTATGTTCAAGCCCTGCCAAAACTGCATCAAGGCGTTTTCCTTTTTCATTTTCCTGTATTAAATGTTGAATGTTTTCCATTTTTCTTCCTCTTTTCTTGCACTTCTTCTAATATCATTTGAAGAAATAACATGATTACTCCAATTGTCAGTGCCGCATCAGCAATATTAAAAATAAAATTAAAGAATGTAAACTGTATGAAGTCTACAACCTCCTGCCTGAAGATGCGGTCAATAAAGTTACCAACTGCCCCGCCCAGTAAGACCATCAGACTAGCACTGAATAATTTATTTCCTATAGCATGTTTGTGATAATAATAAAGGATACCTGCAATGACAACCAGCGTGACGATATAAAAAAGCCACATCTGTCCCTCAAGCATTCCCCATGCCGCGCCTGTGTTTCGATGCGAGGTCAGATAGAAAAAACCATCAATGACATTGATTGATTCTCCTACTTCCATATTTCGGACCACTAGCAATTTTGTCAGCTGGTCCACTGCAATAATCATTAAAGCCAGCAAATAATAGATCACTTGTCTACCTCCGTTATCTCGTTGCAAACCCTTAAAATATTGTAGCATAATTCCAGACCTTCAGCATGATAACCGAAGATGTTTTGCAAATAGTTTAACTGAAAGTGAACATAATATTAGTTTTTTGGTCTTACTGCGTCTGATTTTGGATCATCTTTGGTACTTTTCAAGCAAAGCTTGAAAAGCCATGCCTGTAAACAGGCATGGCATGAGCCAAAATCTATGCATATACAACTTAAAAAAGTTGCCGGTATATTAACCGACAACTCTTTGATTTTTATTCTGCTGCTACATCTGCATAATTCTCTTTCACCACTGTCGCACATCTTGTGCAAAGTGTCGGGTGATCGCTGTCGTTGCCAATATCTGTCGTAACAGTCCAGCATCTTTCACACGTTTCACCTTCTGCTTTTTCAACTGCAACTGTGTGTCCGTCAAATTTAATTGCCTGTTCAGGAACATCATTAGATGCAGTTGCAAGTTCGAACTCTGATACAATAAATAACTGCTTCAGATCTTCTTTTACAGATGAAAGAAGTTCATACGTTTTTTCATCTGCAAACAGCGTTACTTTCGCTGCCAGAGATTTACCGATCAGCTTCGTGCTTCTTGCTTCTTCAAGCGCTTTTAATACATCGTCTCTTACATCCAGGAAAGCATTCCATTTATCAAGCAATGCCTTTTCATCGTCGTATGCTGAAGCTTTTGGCATATCAGTCAGCTGAACGCTGTCTTCTTCAACACCAGGGATAAATGTCCAGACTTCATCTGCTGTATGAGAAAGAATTGGTGACAGAAGTTTAACCAGTGAAACCAGAGATTCATACATCACAGTCTGCATTGCACGTCTATCAGCATGATTTTCTGCTTCGATATACAGAATATCTTTAGCGAAATCAAGATAGAACGAACTAAGATCCGTTGTACAGAAATTATTAATTGTATGATAAATTGACGCAAATTCATAATTCTCATATGAATTTGTTACTGATTTTACCACCTGATTCAGTCGCACCATCATAAACTGATCAACTTCTCTCAAATCTTCAAAAGAAACTGCATCTTTCGAAGGATCAAAATCAGCCAGGTTTGCCAGCAGGAAGCGCAGTGTATTACGCATCTTACGGTAAACTTCAGCAACCTGCTTTAAAATTGGATCAGATACACGAACATCTGCCTGATAGTCAACTGATGCAACCCACAGTCGGAGAATGTCTGCACCAAGCTGATTCATTACTTTAGATGGCAGAACAACATTCCCAAGAGACTTACTCATCTTACGGCCATTACCGTCAAGAGCAAATCCGTGGCTTAATACACCTTTGTAAGGCGCTTTTCCAGTTACCGCTACACCTGTTGTCAGAGAAGAGTTGAACCACCCTCTGTACTGGTCGCTTCCTTCAAGGTAAAGGTCAGCAGGACGCTGCAGGTCATCACGGACTTTAAGTACTGATTGATGTGACGAGCCGCTGTCAAACCAAACATCCATAATATCCTGTTCTTTTGTAAAGTGTCCATTCGGACTTCCCTCGTGAGTGAACCCTTCTGGAAGAAGATCTTTGGCATCTTTTTCAAACCAGATGTTTGAACCATGCTCGGCAAAAAGATTGGATACATGACTGATCGTTTCTTCAGTAATGATCGAATCACCATTTTCAGCATAGAAAACAGGGATCGGAACGCCCCATGCACGCTGTCTCGAAATACACCAGTCACCGCGGTCACGGACCATGTTAAAGAGTCTTGTTTCTCCCCAGCCAGGGATCCACTTCGTATCTTTTACCGCCTGCATCAGTTCTTCTCTGAATTTATCAATTGAAGCAAACCACTGTGCAGTTGCACGGAAGATAATCGGTTTCTTCGTTCTCCAATCATGAGGATAACTGTGTGTAAAGAATTCAAGCTTTAATAAAGCGCCCGCTCCTTCAATCTTTTCAGTGATTGGTTTATTTGCTTTGTCATAGAACAAACCTTCAAACCCTGGTGCCTCCGCAGTAAACACACCACGGTCGTCTACAGGACACAGAACGTCCAGACCGTACTGCTTCCCGACGATAAAATCATCTTCACCATGTCCGGGAGCAGTATGAACACACCCCGTACCTGCTTCGGTTGTAACATGATCACCTAAAACAACTAATGATTCACGGTCATATAAAGGATGTTTAGCCGTTACGTTCTCAAGCTCTGCTCCCTTGTAAGTTGCAGTAATTTCAGCCTGATCCCACTCCATTGTCTCCTGTGCTTTTTCAAGTAGCTCTTTTGCCACAACGAATTTTTTACTTCCTGTATTCACGACCACATACTCTAATTCCGGATGCAGTGCAATTGCCAAGTTAGCAGGAATTGTCCATGGCGTCGTTGTCCAGATAACAAAAGCTGTATCATGATCTAATAAACCTTTTCCATCCTTCACATCAAAAGAGACATAAATAGATGCTGAACGCTTATCCTGATATTCAATCTCTGCTTCTGCCAATGCAGATTCACTTGATGGAGACCAGTAGACAGGTTTCTTTCCTTTGTAGATATACCCTTTTTTCGCCATTTCACCGAACACTCGAATCTGTTCAGCTTCATACTCAGGGTTCAGTGTGATGTATGGATGATCCCAGTCACCACGAACACCGATACGCTTGAATTGTGAACGCTGGTTATCAATTTGCTGAAGTGCATACTCTGCACATTTTTCACGGAATTCAGCAACTGTCATTTCTTTACGCTTAACACCTTTATTCGTAAGCGCCTGTTCGATCGGAAGTCCGTGTGTGTCCCAACCCGGAACGTATGGAGCCTGGAATCCGCTCATTGATTTGTAACGTACAATAAAATCTTTCAGCACTTTATTCAGTGCGTGTCCCATATGAAGGTCTCCATTTGCATATGGAGGACCGTCATGCAAAACAAAAAGCGGACGACCTGCTGTTCTTTCCTGCACTTTTTTATAAATGTCCATTTCAGCCCATTTTTCCTGCATTTCAGGTTCACGATTTGGCAGATTACCTCTCATTGGAAACGCAGTTTTCGGCATTAATAATGTATTTTTGTATTCCATTTTTTCTCCTCCTCATTTTTCAGAAAATAAAAAACTCCCCCATCCCCTGGAAAGGGACGAGAGAGCCTGTGCTTCACGCGGTACCACCCTTATAGGAAAAGGTTAAAATTTTCCCACTTAAGTAACGGTTAACGCTGTCACACGTTCAGGCTTACTGACTTTCAGCCTGAAAACTCCGGGATGATTTTCCTCTTTTCTGCCGTTCCGGGCTTTCACCATCCCCGGATCGCTGCTAATCGGTCATGAAGTAGAGTACTGTTCCCTTCAATGTTGTTCGAATGTATGATTGCAAGAAAATTAAATTACATTTTATCATTTTTATTATAGTAATATAAATCTAAAACGTCAATGATTCTTAATCGTGTCGCTCCAGACTTTTCAGTTCTTCGGTATCAAGGTCATATTCCATTAATTCGTCCCAGTCATCGTTGCTGATTAAATCGAGCTGAGCTTCAATCAGCATTTTAAAGCGCGTACGGAAAACTTTTGACTGCTTTTTTAAATCTTCAATCTCAACTGCAATTTTACGTGCCTTTGTTAAAGACTCGTTAACAATGCGGTCTGCATTTTTCTCCGCTTCCTTAACAATGAGCTTCGCTTCTTTATTAGCGCTTCGCTTTACTTCTTCAGCTGCTTCCTGGGCTACAACAATAGATTTATTAAGAGTATCCTCAATTGTAGTGAAATGACCGAGTCTTTCAGTATGGTTTGAGAGTTTCTCTTCAAGCTCTTTCTTTTCACGCAGTACCAATTCATAGTCTCTCATAACGTGATCTAAAAATTCATTGACTTCATCTTCATCATAGCCTCTGAATCCCCGGCTAAAATCTTTATTATGTATATCGAGTGGCGATAATGGCATAATCTGCACCTCCGTGTCTTTGTTTTCCTATCATCCATTATACTGATGATTCGACCTTTTGTGTGAAAATCCTTTTAATTCTTCAATATTTCAACTGAATGTCCTAGCTCTGATAAGACTTTTCCAGCTGGTTTGAACAAGAATGCTACGACTGCAGGAAATAAAAGTTTAATCTGATTTTCTCTTTTTTAGTCATTCCACTCAGTTCACCTACACGCATTCTCCCATGACCTCTGACAGAAATCATATCTCCCTGATCTAATTCAAATGAGGTTTTTTCTTCCTGTCTGAAATTGACTTTTACTTTACCACCCTGAATCAGCAGCTGGGCTTTTTGTCTGGATATATTAATCGCGCTGGCAAGCACTGTATCAAGGCGCAACGAAGAAACTAACACATTTTTTTCAGCCCATTTATTCTCAGGCTGAATGACATTCCCCCACTTTTCTTCAGTCAGGTTTACTTTTGCTTTTCCGGCCTGAATGAAATTCATGATTAAGAAATCTTTCATTTCTTTTGAGGTAATGAGTTGAATACGTTCTTTTGAAGCGAGTATATCACCTATTACTTCTCTTTTGATACCTAACCCCATCAGGGAACCTAACACATCTCCATGGGACAGCAGTACAAATTTTGAAGGGTAACCGACATCAAGAAGCACCAGTTCAAAATCTTCAATTGCAGGTGTTAAATAATCCGGATAAATGAGCGCTCTTTTTCGTTCACTCTCATTAGTTCCACCTTCGAAAACTGCTTTGACCTCTCCGGTATTTCCTATGATTGAATGAACAATATGCTGTTGCCTGGGATCCAAAAAATAAGTGAGCTTTGGGGCATACTTGAACTCCACATCCTGTTTCCATCCCAGGACCTGATCAATAAATCCTTTTTCTTCCTCTCGGAAATGCTGATAAATTGACATCTTTTCACATCCTTTAAATTAAAGAAGCCCGGTGATCGCCACCGGGCCTTTGGTTTCAAATGATCATATAAAATAGCTGCCTCAAGCCACTAATCGCAAAGTTCAGTGCAAGTATCGCAACCAGTGGTGATATATCAATCATTCCAAGTGGTGGTATGATTTTCCTGAATGGTTCCAGATAAGGCTCACATAGTTTTGCGAGTAACTGTCCGAAACTGCTTTCCCGGGCATTTGGAAACCATGAAAGCAGAATATAAATAATCAGCGCATAGCTGTAAAAAGTCAGTAACAGCTCTAGTACTTGAAATACAGAATATAAAACACTTTGCATACTGTTTTTAACCACCTATCATCTTAATCTTCTTGAATTAAGTCCGTTATATTTCCACTTACTTCTATGTTATCAGGTGTACACAAAAAGATATCTGTTCCTACACGCTGAATGTCACCACCGATTGCATAAACTGTACCGCTCAGGAAATCAACGATCCTTTTAGCCTGATCCTTACTGATACGCTGAAGATTCACTACAACTGCACGATGACTCTTCAAGTGATCAGCAATTTCCTGGGCCTCAGCATACAGCCTCGGTTCCATCAGAACCATTTTTGATGATTGCTGAATGCTTTGCAGACTGACAACATTCTGCTTTTGAGAAGACTTTCTCACACTTCTCGGTTCTTCAGGCGCTTCTTCAGTCAATTCTTCCATATATTCCTCTTCTTCACCAAAGAAAAAATCTTTAAATTTCGTTTTCATCCCCATAACACGGATTTCCTCCTTTATTCTCCGACGAGCGAAGATCCGATTCTTATGTAGGTAGCCCCTTCTTCAATGGCAATGGTAAAGTCGTTTGACATGCCCATTGACAGCTCAGTACACGGTGCATGCTGCAGATTTTTAGCAGCTATTTTATCCCTGAGCATTGCCAGCTGTTTAAAACAGCTGCGGATCACCTCTTTATCATCAGTCAGCGGCGCCATTGTCATTAATCCAATTACGTTTATTTTATCATAGTTTGCCAGTGCTTCGACAAATTCAATCGCATTTTGTGGAGAAAGTCCATGTTTTTGTTCTTCTCCAGACACATTTACCTGAATGAAACAATCAATTTTCTCTACTGCACGCTTTTGAATTTCTTTCGCAAGCGACAGACGATCAAGAGAATGCAGGTAATCTAATTCATTAATGACACTTTTCACTTTTCTTGATTGCAGCGATCCGATATAGTGCCATTTCACTTCTCCATTGATCGCCTCGCTTTTTTCTGTAAAGCCTTCAGGGCGATTTTCTCCCAGGTGGATCAGTCCTGCATTCACTGCTTCCTGTGTGCGCTCATTGCTGACATACTTCGTTACTGCTACTATTTTTACTGAGTCAGGTTTTCTTCCGGCTTTTTCAGCAGCTGACTTAATATCATTGCTGATTAAAGCCAGTTTTTCAGATACTTTCAACTTTATTATTCCCTCCATCCGATCACAGCAGACATCCTGCCTGTTTTCCCGTCGTCTCTCCGATGTGAAAAAAAGACGTCTTCATGACAGGCTGTGCACATTTCGCTCAGCAGAATATTTTCTTCTTTTACACCTGCCATCATTAACAGCTGTTTATTTAACTCCTGTAAATTAAGCTTGTATTGATTGTCCCCGATTACTTCGTATAATTTATTATGCTCAGACAGTTCTTGGGGAATCTGATCAATGACTCTGCTATCAACCTGATAGCAGCATTTTCCTATTGAAGGTCCAATCAGGACATGAATTTTGTCCGCACAGACACCGGCTTCAGAAGCCTGTCTGATCATTTCACCGGTGATATTGCTTACGCTGCCTTTCCAGCCCGCATGTGCAACCCCTGCAAACCCAGTTTCAGGTTCGGTAAAGTAAACCGGTACACAATCAGCAAATCCAAGCGCGAGTCCAAGCCCCTGATCAAAAGTCCAGAGGCCGTCTGCTGCTTTTACTGCTTTTTCATATGAGTCAGTCCCCATGCCTGCGTGATGTGCATTCACCTGCACAACCCGTGTACCATGAACCTGATCAGCAAAAATCCAATTCTTCAGATCCCATCCGCAGTTTTGTGCTATGATGTGACGATTTTGAATGACATCATTCGGTTGGTCATCCACATGTAATCCTGTATTAAGAGAAGAAAAATGCTTTTTACTGATGCCTCCATGTTTTGTTGTAAAGACGGCAGTCAGATTCGGAAATTTTTCTTTCCATACAGCAGATTCCACAAATGTATTTGACTTGTCAGCAATCATTCCCATAGTGATCAAACCTTTCTGTACGCACAGAGATTCCCTAAAAGTGTATCATAAATTCGCAAAAATCTCTTTAATTCATTACTCCATCAACTTGAGGAATATTTCTTACTAAAATGACATCATTGCCGATCTTGGCGACATCTTTCCATTTAATCCTGACCTCTTCACCGCGGTTAAACCATCCGCCTGAAGACTGCAGAACAAATGAATCAATCATGCCGGTTTGAACATTTAAGTCGATATCAGCGATTAGACCTAATTTTTTCCCATCGGTAATTGACACAACATCTTTTGATTGAAGATCAGAAATTCTCATCATCTATCTCCTCCCTACCTTATACTATGCAAGAGAGCTTGTTTTACGAAGCAATGAAATTTTTGCTTATAATAGAGAAGTTTTTTCTATGCTTGATACACTTCAGCTCAGCATGTAAATTGTTTTACAAATCGAGTAGGAGGGGAATTTTCATTCCCCGACCTCTCACACCACCGTACGTACC
>NZ_SORX01000019.1 GCF_004405125.1 Jeotgalibacillus salarius | reverse complement strand
GAATGGTTTATTTTATTGGTTATATACATATTTTAGAATTTCAACAGTCTGAAAATCCTCTGCTTATAGCAGAGGATTATACAGCGGATGCTGATAGTTCTTTTTCAAGTTCACGGATTTTTAACGCAATATCATCACAAATCTCCTGGAACATAGCCCATTTCGCAAAAGGGTCATTCGCTCTTTTAGCAGGGTTAACAATATTCCAGTTAACAACTTTTTCCGAAAAAGATGGGTGAATACTAATCTCCTCGTCTTTTTCCGGATCCTGAATGAGTACAATCACTTCTGCCTTACTGAGGTCGCTTTCACTTATGCGATAAGGAGTAATGGATGCTATATCTATGCTAATTTCTTGCATTGCCTGTAAAGTGAAAGGGTTTTTTTTGGCCCCGGCCCATCCGGCACTTTTAAACTTAGTACCAGGTATATAGAGTCTGGAAGCCCAGCCTTCAGCGATTGAGCTGCGTTCATGGTTTGCTGATATAAAATAAATTAATCGATCGGCCATACGAACAGCTCCTTTCAATTTCTTGCTTCATAATACACTATACCCATCTTTATAAAAATATATGCACATTGACCTGTTTTCTGTTGCTTGATTTGATTTAAAGAGGGTTAGCAGGTAAATTGATGAGGGTATAGTATAAAAAATGGTTGCTTACAATATAGGATGGAGGTCGCTGCATGAAATTGAATTTAACAGCTAAGATACTCATAGGCTTAGTACTTGGTATAATCGTCGGCCTTGTATTAAATATATTCGCTCCTGAATTATTTAGTACGTTGAATACATATTTATTTAGTCCTTTAGGTGAAATTTTTCTCGGATTAATTAATATGCTCGTTGTGCCAATCGTCTTTTTCTCACTTGTGCTCGGGGTAGCCGGGCTTGGTGATACGAAAAAACTTGGCAGAATGGGTGTAAAAACAATTCTTACTTTTATCACCACTACGGCCATTGCAATTACAATCGGTCTGACCTTGGCAACAGTCATTCAGCCGGGCAGTGATACGTTATTCACTCAGGAAGAAAAAGACGCAGCTCAATTCGAGGAGGAAGAGTCGCCTTCAGTAGGGGAAACGCTTCTGAATATTATTCCTGACAATCCGGTCATGGCAATGGCTGAAGGGAATATGCTTCAGATTATTGCATTTGCAATCTTCATCGGATTAGCAATTACAGTGCTGGGGGATAAGACGAAAGGTGTCTATCAGTTATTTGAGCAGGGGAACGATATTATGATGTTCCTGGTCGGGGTTGTAATGAAGTTTGCTCCATACGGCACTTTCGGATTAATCGCTTCAGCATTGGGTGAAGCAGGGCTTGATTCACTTCAAAGCATTCTCATGTATGTACTTGTCGTGCTACTCGCACTACTCATTCATGCAATTATCACGTACGGCTCAATTATCATGTTTCTGGCGAAGAAAAGCCCGATCTGGTTTTATAAAAATTTCTTCCCTGCAATGACTGTCGGCTTCAGTACATCGTCAAGTAATGCGACGCTGCCGATTTCAATGGAAACTGCACAGAAGGAATTAAAAGTATCGAAACCTGCAAGTTCATTCGTTCAGCCGCTCGGTGCAACAATTAACATGGATGGAACAGCCATTATGCAGGGGGTTGCGACAATTTTTATCGCACAGGTATATGCGGTGGATCTGACATTCGTACAATTGCTGACTGTCGTACTGACTGCTGTGCTGGCCAGTATCGGAACTGCTGGTGTGCCGGGGGTTGGAATGATTCTGCTTGCAATGGTATTAGCGCAGGTCGGTTTACCAGTTGCAGGAATCGGGTTAATTATCGGGATTGACAGAATTCTTGATATGACAAGAACAGCGGTAAATATTTCTGGGGATGCGGCAGTTGCGCTGTATATATCAGAATCTGAAAAGAAAAGAAAAATTAAAGAGCAAAGAGGAGAAGCGTAGTTCACATGATCTCCACTCGCATTTTATTTAAAAGGTTGTATACTTAAAGCAAGTAGAAAAAAAGGGGTAGAGTACAATGAACCTCGGATTTGGTGAAATTCTGATTATCCTGTTTGTCGCACTTCTTGTATTCGGTCCTTCTAAACTGCCTGAGTTAGGAAAGACAGCCGGAAAAACACTTTATGAATTTAAAAAAGGCATGAATTCAGCTATGAAAGATGACGAGCCAAAAAAACCTTCCCGGAAGTGATCTCCGGGAAGGTTTTTTTAGTTATGCGACACATCGGGGCGGGATTGAGTGATTCATTTTTTATCAAGCTTCTAAAAGTGAACCATTGAACTCCGATCCCAGTGTGCTGCCTGAATATTTACTTCTTTACATCATCATAACGATCAAGCGCCCGCAGCCTCGCCGCCTTATGATCAACTATTGGTTTCGGATAATCTTTACCAATATTCACGCCGGCTTCTTTCAGAGCATCTTCCGGAGCACCGGAGGGGTCATGTATATGTTTTGACGGCATCTCTCTCAGTTCAGGAACCCATTTCTTAATATACTCACCGTCGGGATCAAATTTCTTTGATTGTGTAGTAGGGTTAAAAATTCTGAAAAATGGTGAGGCATCTGCTCCGGAACCTGCAACCCATTGCCAGCCCATGACATTATTCGCAACGTCAGCATCAACAAGCGTATCATCAAACCAGTCTGCACCTTTTCTCCAATGAATTAACAAATCTTTTGTCAGAAAAGAACCGACAACCATTCTGACACGATTATGCATATAGCCTGTGGACCAAAGCTCCCTCATACCCGCATCAACGATTGGAAACCCTGTCTTACCTTTTTTCCAGGCATCAAACTGATCATCCTCATCCATCCATTTAAAATGCTTAAATTGATCATTCATCGGATCTGTTTCTGTTTCTGGAAAATGTGTAATCAGAGAGTAAGCGAAGTCACGCCAGACGAGCTGTCTGAGAAACGGTTCACCAGCTGCTTCTGCTGTTTTTTTAACAGTATGGTAGACGCTTCTGACAGAGAGCAGCCCAAGTGCAAAGTATGGAGATAGTGCAGAGCTCGCTTCATCAGCGGGGAAATCTCTTTGAGTTTTATAAACTTTGAGTTTTTTATCGATAAATGCATGGAATCTCCTTACTGCAGCTTCTTCAGATGGTGTCCATCTCTTTTCCATTCCTGCAGTCCAATTGATCTCTGGCAGCAGCTTTAATTCATTAAGTGAGAGTGAATCTTTCTTGTTAAAAGAGATAGTATCCATCTTTTTTACAGATGGAAGGGCTTGAGGTACTTCATGCTTTTGAAGCGCTTTATAAAAAGGGGTAAACACTTTGTAAGGCTCACCGTCATTCTTTTTTACATCCCATGGTGGCAGCAGCAGTCTGCCTTCATAAGTATTTACATTAACCCCTGTTTTATAAAGTGCTTCGCCAATTTCACGATCTCTTTTAAAAACTGAAGGTTCATATTGTCTGTTCCAGTGAATAGACGATGCCTGAAATTTTTCTGCGAGTTCAGGCAGTATTTTAGCAGGACTGCCTTTTAAAATGTAAAGCTTGCCTCCGACAGAATCCAACCTTCTCTGAAAAGAATCAAGCGCATGATGCAAAAACCATTTTTGCGCAGCACCGATCTCTTCATCCTCATCAAAAATATAAACCGGTAATACATCACCGGCTTCTGCAGCATGATAGAGACTCGGATTGTCATGAAGACGAAGGTCTTTTCTGATCCATACGATAGAAGTCATGCTAACGCTCCTTTATTAGGGAGTAATCCCGTTTTCGATCATATCAAAAAGCATTTCTGCCCATTCATCCTGAGGGATTCCCTCTGTGTTTTGAATCAAAACGGATTGAAAAAACACGCCTGCAATTAAGCCGGAAGGAAGGTTGTTTCTGATCGCACCTTCTTTTTTAGCTTTTTCAATCAGCATCATCAATAGTTGAAATAGTCTCCCGGATTGCGCATCCAATTGTTTCAATTGTTCTTTTACTGCGGGAGAGGAACTTTTATCCAGTGAAGGTCTCATTTTGATCATGTCGTATACCTGGGAATACTCCATGAACAAATAAAGCAGATCCTTTAGCGTTAAAAATGCATCAGGCTGCTGACTGAGCTGATCAATTTTTTTCATGACCTGATCCATCAGCATCGTCATATAATCTGCTATAAGCTCGTCTTTATTTTTGTAGTATTCATAAATTGTACTTCTGGCAACTTCAAGCCGTTCTGAAAGTGCTTTGAAATGGAAGCCTTCATATCCTTTTTCTAACAGAAGACTTTCAGTTGCTGCCATCAATTCAGGAATATTCATTTTTCTTTGTCGCGCCATATGCACTCATCCTTTAATGATGTCCTACTGTCAGTATATCGGAAAAAAGAGGTTTAGTGGGAAATGAAGCGGTTTAATCATGCTGAAGACATGAAAAGAACCCTGATTTCTCAGGGTTCGTAATGTGCTGCTTAAAACATTGGAATAATATAATTGATTAAGAACCATATAATACCGATAAAAATAATAATGTAAGCAGCATATTTAATGAATGTAGCTCCTACAAGACCTCTGTCAGTTTTCTGTTCTTTTTGAACTTCGACTCTTTTTTCGTCTGCCATAGTAAGCCCTCCTGATTATCCAATCAGATTAATTAAAAAGAAAATAACTACGATTGCACCGATAATCATTAAAATTGTACGTAACATGGTAACGCCTCCTTAAGATAAATAAAAACTTTGTATTTAATAGTAAGATACCCATACGAGCAACCGGCAAACCCAATTTAATTCATTTTGCAAATAAAATGTTTGCTCAATGCTCTTACTGTTAAATTTTCAATGATTTCTGAAAAATATATTGACAGCTTATATCTGGTAGTATATTCTAATGATGTTCATATAATGGACAAAATTCGTACAGAAAGGAGCTGTGTGTCATGATCATCATCAAACATAAAATAAATTCTGCAAAACTGAATATCACGCAGCGAACTTTTTTCTGACGATCTGAATATTAATGATGTCTGATAAAGGTGTTGTCTGCGTATGCAGTCAGCGCCTTTTTATAAAGCATACCGTGCTTTCAACAGGGCCGGTATGCTTTTTTGCTGCCATTTTTTAATTGATAACAGAATATCTGTTTTCATAAATATTAAAATCACAGGAGGAATGATGAAGATGGTTCACTCACATTATTTGCAGGCAGGTTTCAAGGCGGCTCTGGATAGTGGGTAGCCCGCAATGTACCGGAGTAAAGGAGGTTATCATAAATGTTTGATATTTTTGTAAAACTTGGCTGGTTTTTTAAAGAACACTGGAAGCGTTATACAGCAGCGATTTCACTGCTTTTGATCGCAAATTTATTTGAAGTTGTACCACCTTTCCTGATTGGGATGGCGATTGATGACATCTTTCTTGGAGAACTGACACAAGCACTTTTATTACAATATTTATTAATACTCGTTGGGATTGGTGTAATCACATATGGACTGAATTATGTGTGGCAGTATTTGCTTTTTGGTGGAGCACATGAGATTGAACGCAGGCTGCGCTCAATGTTTATGGGGAAGCTGCTGAAGATGACGCCTGGATTTTATGAAAGAAATCGTACAGGCGATCTGATGGCACGTGCCACAAATGATCTTAAGGCAGTCTCTATTACGGCAGGGTTTGGAATTTTAACGTTGATTGACTCGACAGCTTATATGCTGACAATTCTTTTGACGATGGGATTTTTAATTTCATGGGAGCTTACGCTTGCAGCTGTCCTGCCCCTGCCAATACTTGCTTTTGTCATGAAGATACTTGGAAAAAAGATTCATGAAAGATACATGATTGCACAGGATGCATTTGGTGACTTGAATGATCGCGTGCTGGAATCAATTGCAGGTGTGCGTGTGATCAGAGCATACGTACAGGAAAGAAGAGATGAAGAGGTATTTCTTGAGCATACAGAAGATGTGTACCAGAAAAATATCCGCGTCTCATTTATTGACTCCCTTTTTAACCCGCTGACAAAAATTCTGACGGGTATCAGCTACATGATTGGTCTTGGATATGGAGCCTACCTGGTGTTTAATCAGTCGATTACACTGGGACAGCTCGTGTCATTTAACGTATATCTTGGAATGTTGATCTGGCCAATGTTTGCAATTGGGGAATTGATTAACATTATGCAGCGTGGGAATGCTTCCATGGATCGTGTGAATGAGACACTGAGCAGCAGTCCGGATGTACCGGAACCTGCTTTGGCTGCATCAGTTAATCATATGGATGGAATCGAATTCAGAGAAACTGATTTCCAATATCCTTCTTCAAATGTGCCTAATCTTTTAAACTTTAACCTGAAGCTCAAGAAGGGTATGACGCTTGGTATCGTGGGAAAAACGGGCAGTGGCAAAACAACAATTGTTAAACAGCTGCTTAAAGAATATCCGGCTGGAGCAGGAGACATTTCTATCAGTCAGACAGCGATCGGCGACTTAACGAAAGATCAGCTTCTATCATGGATTGGCTATGTTCCTCAGGAGCATGTATTATTTTCAAAATCGGTACGGGACAATATTTTATTTGGCACGGAAGAAGGGACCGAAGAAGAATTATCAAAAGCAATCAGGATGGCTCACTTTGAGAAAGATCTTGATATGCTGCCTGATGGACTTGAAACGATGGTTGGTGAAAAAGGAGTTGCCTTATCAGGTGGTCAAAAACAGCGTATTTCAATTGCGCGTGCTTTGATTAAAGACCCTTCTTTACTGATTCTTGATGATTCACTATCAGCTGTAGATGCAAAAACTGAAGCAGCAATACTGGAAAATATTAAAAACGAAAGAAAAGGAAAAACGACGATTATAACCACTCACCGTCTGTCTGCTGTTGAACATGCAGATTGGATTATTGTCATGGACAACGGTGAGATCATAGAAGAAGGTGTGCATCACGACCTTCTTGAGAATCATGGCTGGTACTTTGAACAATATGAACGCCAGCAGGTAGAAGAGTCGTTATTGGAGGTGAAGTCATGAGTACAGGAAAACGCCTCTATCAGTATGGACTCATGTATAAAAAAACGATCATCGTTGCACTCATCATGCTGACCATTTCTGTTGCTGCTGAACTGGCAGGACCGTTTATTGCCAAGAAAATGATTGATGATCATATTCTCGGTATTGAAGAAACATGGATAGAAACTGGTGATACAAAGGATGCAGTGCCGTATAACAACACTTTTTACAAAAGAGAGGCTTATTTGAATGATGATGAGGATGGTGGAAGCCAGGCGCACATTTACCAAATCGGGTTAGATTTTTATTTTGTGGACGAACCTGTTGAAGCAGAAGGAGAGCGCATGTATGAAAATGGCCTTCTTACTTTTGGCACCGGGGATGAAGCGACAGGCTATCCTGCCGAGGAGCTGACTGCTGATCAGGTGTTTGCATTCTATACACCTGAGATTCCGAGAATGCTCTGGCTAGTGGCGCTTTATTTCGGATTAACTGTCGTAGCCGCTATTTTTCACTTCGGTCAGGAGTTCCAGCTCCAGCGCTCAGCTAACAGAATTATTCAAAAAATGCGAACGCAAGTATTTAATCATACCCAGCGTTTGCCGATCAATTATTTTGATAATTTGCCTGCGGGAAAGGTAGTTGCGAGAATCACAAATGATACTGAAGCGATCAGAGAATTATACGTTCAGGTACTTGGCCAGTTTTTTCACAGCGGCGTATATATTACGGGGATTTATGTGGCTCTGTTTATCCTTGATCCAAACCTTGCGGCGATCTGTCTGATATTGCTTCCTATTTTATACGTGTGGATGATGTTCTACCGTAAATACGCATCCGTTTACAACCAGACTGTCAGATCTAAAGTAAGCGAAATTAATGCATCAGTTAACGAAGCGATACAGGGAATGAGTATCATCCAGGCTTTCAGAAGTGAAAGTCGTATTCAAAATGAATTTGAAGAAAAAAACACGACTCATTTTCAGTTCCAGAATAAACTGCTGAACTTAAATGCACTGATGTCCTATAACCTTGTAAATGTCTTGCGTAACTTAACATTTGTTGCGTTCATCTGGTACTTTGGGGGTGCATCACTGACTGCCGAATCAGTTGTGACAGTAGGGGTGCTGTATGCATTCGTTGATTATCTGACAAGGTTGTTCCAGCCTGTCACAAGCATTGTCAATCAGCTGGCAAACCTGGAACTCGCGCTTGTAGCAGCAAATCGGGTTTTTGAACTGATGGATGAGGATGGAGAAGAAGTAAAAGATGAACGCATTGAGCGTATTAAAGGGCACGTAGCTTTTAAAGACGTGTCATTTGCTTATAAGAATGACGATTATGTATTAAAAAACCTGTCATTTGAAGCAAAGCCCGGTCAGACCATTGGGCTTGTCGGTCATACAGGTTCAGGGAAATCATCGATCATGAATCTGTTATTCCGGTTCTATGACTGTCAAAAGGGGGAAATTCTCATTGACGGGCAAAACATCACAACATTATCCCGGCAAACCGTCCGTGATCACATGGGGATCGTACTTCAGGATCCATACCTCTTTACAGGTACAATCGCATCCAATGTCAGTCTGAATGATCCCAGCATTTCAAGAGAAAGAATTGAGGACGCTTTAAAGGCTGTAGGTGCAGACCAGGTGTTAACTAATCTTGAAAATGGAATAGATGAACCTGTCATTGAAAAAGGCAGTACATTATCTTCAGGTCAGAGACAGCTGATTTCTTTTGCCAGAGCGCTTGCATTTGATCCGGCGGTACTTGTACTGGATGAAGCAACGTCAAGCGTAGATACTGAAACAGAATCTGTTATACAGCGTGCGATGGATACGCTGAAAACCGGGCGCACAACTTTTATTATCGCCCACCGTCTGTCAACAATCCGTAATGCTGATCAGATCCTTGTGTTAGACCGCGGGCAAATTGTGGAACGCGGAACACACGATGATTTGATGGCATCAAGGGGAAAATACTATCAAATGTATGAACTCCAGCAGGGGAAGCAGCAGGCAGGATAATGCTGCATATGCTGTGAAGACAAAAACCATGACCTTCGTTTGCAGCAGGCAGACGATGGTCATGGTTTTTTGGAATAATAGAACTTATCACTCTTAATAAAAAAAATAAAAAATTGTGTAACATCATTTATATATATTTGTCTAATCATTTATAGGGGGTGGGTCCTTGAAAAAAATGGATCTAGTGGTTGTAGTAGTTTTCGCTTTGTTTTTAGTTGGTGGCTGTACATCAGAAGATATAGAAAAAGTAGATGTCTATGAAATGGAAAGCTTTACTGTTATAAAAGAGGGTTCATTAACTTCTTATACAGACCCTGAAGTGGTTGGTGAATTTGTAAATGCTTTCAAAAAAGCCAAAAAAGAGCCTGGTGTAGTTGAGATGATCGAACCTGAATATAAAGCTGAAATCGGTGAGGAATCTTATTATTTATGGATATGCACAGAATACGGAACGATCATGAATCTGGAAGATTCTCATACCACCTATACTCTTTCAAAAAAATCAGCAAAAAAAATTTTTGATTTATTGGTTGAAGACTAAAGGAGCATTTAAGTTAAAAGTGCATTACCTTATGTTACAGCTGATGATTGGAGCATAAGGCAGCGGCGCATTGTGGGAGGAGGTAGAGATGATCATGCCTCAGCGCCCGGCCGCAAGTCTCCCTGAAGCGGACATCAATTGCCGATATTAACAAAACCAAATCAAACAAAAAAGGACCAAATTCATGGTCCTTTTTCTATTGATCGCATGAGATGGCGAGGAGGCTCAGTGCCCTCTGTCGGCAAAGTCTGAGCCTGAAGCTCAGATCATTAAATATAAACATAAACTTTCTTAATAAGTAATCGCAACTCTCTCCCGCACATGCTTTTTGTCTAATAGAAGAGAATAAGCAAAATCACCCGTATCATACATAGAAATACTTGATGGTTCATCAGGCAGCGTATTCACTTCAATCCGGTACTTCCCGATCCGTTCACCATCCGGTAAATAAGTTGGACAAACAATCGTCCAGTCAAGACCGGCTTCTTTTAGCATTAGATAAGCTCTGCAGTGATCTTCAGCAGCTGTACTTAACCGTCTGTTTGATTCAGAAGAATGAAAACGGAACTTACCCGGTTCTCTTTTTGAATCAAGAATACCTGCAGTACCTATGGTAATAATACGTCTGATGGTATGCTTTCTCATAGCAGGCAGGATATGAATCATTGATTTAGTCAACGCGTCATTTTTATCTGTTCCAAGGGCGCTCATTACTGCATCAGCTCCCCTAATTGTTTTTTCTACATCAGTTTTAACTGACGCATCACCCTGTATGTAAGTCAGGTTTGAATGATTGCTTTGAAGCTCAGCATCTCTGACTAATGCCTGCACCTGGTGACCATCTCCTAAAGCACGTTCAAGGATGACACTGCCGACTCTGCCTGTTGCTCCGAATAATGCAATTTTCATCGTAAAACCTCCTGTCTGATACCGTTTTACTAAGTGTAGCTTACTTGGGGGTATTCGGAAAGATAATTGATTAAGGTGGTGTAAGTGAGTAATTCACAGGGAAATGTTACAATATTCATACAATGATTTGGAAAGGGGATTTGAACATGGATTTTCGTACTGAAAGAGATACATTAGGTGAGGTAAAGGTACCGTCTGATAAGTACTGGGGAGCACAGACTCAGCGCAGTAAGGAAAACTTTCCAATCGGGATTGAAAAAATGCCGCTTGAAGTAACTTACGGTTTTGCTGAGCTGAAAAAAGCAGCAGCCGTTGCAAATTATGATCTTGGGAAGTTATCTCTACATAAAAAGAACGCAATTGTAAAAGCGTGTGATGAAATATTAGATGGAAAACTCAATGATCATTTTCCACTGTCGGTATGGCAGACGGGAAGCGGTACGCAATCTAACATGAATGTGAATGAGGTTGTTGCTTACAGAGCGAATCAATTGTTAAGTGATGAAGGTGTTGATGAGAAAGTTCATCCGAATGATGATGTTAATATGTCTCAGAGCTCGAATGACACATTTCCGACAGCGATGCATATTGCAGCGTATCGCGCGGTGTGCAGTAAGCTGATTCCTGCACTGAATAACTTTACCGATACGCTTTATCAAAAAGAACAGGAATTTTATGAAGTGATTAAAATCGGCCGGACTCACCTGCAGGATGCAACACCTTTAACACTCGGTCAGGAAATCAGCGGCTGGCGCGCAATGCTTGAACGAACAAATACGATGATTCAGGAAGCAAATAAGCATATCCTTTCTTTGGCTATAGGCGGTACTGCAGTAGGAACGGGGATTAATGCGCATGAAGACTTTGGCAAGCTTGTTGCAAAGCAGCTGGTTCTCCAGACAGGTTTCCCTTTTTACTCTTCAGACAACAAATTCCATGCACTTACGAGTCACGATGAAATTGTTTATTTGCATGGGGCAATGAAGGGACTTTCAGCTGATCTGATGAAAATTGCCAATGATATCAGATGGCTTTCAAGCGGACCAAGAAGCGGTATCGGGGAAATTACGATTCCTGCGAATGAACCCGGCAGTTCAATTATGCCTGGTAAAGTAAACCCTACTCAAAGTGAAGCGCTGACAATGATTACAACGCAAATCATGGGGAATGATGCAACGATTGGTTTTGCAGCAAGTCAGGGTAACTTTGAGCTGAATGTCTTTAAACCGGTTATTATTTATAATTTCCTGCAGTCAGTCACGCTGCTGGCGGATGGGATGAACACATTTAACGACAAGTGTGCAGTAGGCATTGAGGCAAACCTTGATGTGATTGCAAAACACGTCGAGAATTCTTTAATGCTTGTGACTGCACTGAATCCTCATATCGGGTATGAGAAGGCAGCGGAGATTGCCAAACTTGCTTTCAATGATGAGTCTACTCTGAAAGAAGCTGCGGTGAAAACCGGCTATTTAAATGAAGAGCAATATGACGAATGGATCCAGCCGATTAACATGGTTAATATTGACCGCTGATCCTCTTAGACAGAAAAGGCCCGCTCAACGTTGAGCGGGCCTTTTGCTATATGGTTAAAGGGGGTAACCAACTTATCTAATGCGCTGCTCAGTTTCCACATCGAAGAAGTGGCACTTGTTCAGGTTGAAAGCAAGCTCAACTTTTTGTCCTGCTTTAATATCTGAACGTGAATCAACGCGTGCTACAAAGTCCTGATTGGCAAGCTTTGAATAAAGCATGAGTTCAGCACCAGTAAGCTCAGAAACTTCAATGTCAGCCAGGAATTTAGATCCTGATGATGATTCAAGGAATACAGGCTCATCGTGAATATCTTCAGGACGAACACCAAGAATAATATCTTTACCTACATAATTCTGATTGCGTAAAACCTTCATTTTACCTTCAGGAACTTCAAGTGTTTGTCCTTCCACTTCAAAGCCTGTATCTGTCAGCTTACCGCTGAAGAAGTTCATTGCAGGAGAACCGATAAATCCGCCAACAAAAACATTTTCAGGGTTATCATATACTTCTTTAGGTGAACCAACCTGCTGAATCAGACCTTCTTTCATAACAACGATTCGCGTAGCCATTGTCATTGCTTCAGTCTGATCGTGCGTTACATAAATTGTAGTCGTCTGAAGGCGCTGGTGAAGCTTGGCAATTTCAGCACGCATCTGAACACGAAGCTTAGCATCAAGGTTTGAAAGCGGCTCATCCATCAGGAATACTTTTGCATCCCGAACGATTGCACGACCAAGAGCAACACGCTGACGCTGACCACCTGAAAGTGCTTTAGGCTTACGATCAAGAAGTGCTTCAAGTCCAAGAATATTAGCAGCATTCTTCACACGCTTATCAATTTCAGCTTTATCAAATTTACGAAGCTTAAGACCAAATGCCATGTTGTCATATACGCTCATGTGCGGGTAAAGTGCGTAGTTCTGGAATACCATTGCAATGTCACGGTCTTTTGGTGCTTTATCATTTACACGCTCATCGCCAATATAGAAGTCACCTTTTGAAATCTCTTCAAGGCCTGCTACCATACGAAGTGTTGTTGATTTACCACAACCCGATGGTCCAACGAATACGATAAATTCTTTATCTTTAATATGAAGATTGAAGTCAGATACTGCTGTAACTTCCTTATCATAAATTTTGTAAATGTTTTGCATTTTTAATTCTGCCATGTTAATTCCTCCAGTATGTACGTGATGTACGTTTGTTGTAAATTCATTGTATCCTTCAATGTAAGCCTTTCCAATAGGCAGGTTGCACAAAAAAGAACTGGTCATTCGTCACAATGACCAGTCCTCTTTTATTTGAATTCGCTGATTCCACTCAAGGCAGGCAAAATATGCGATTAAACCGCCATTAAATGTTTTAATATCGATGCCTGCTTTTTCAGTGAATTTATCAAGCCTGTATTGCAGGCTGTTGCGGTGCATATAAAGCAATTTTGCGGTACTGCTGACATTCGATAAGTTTTCAACAAAGCTCTGTATGATTTTAGGCAGGTCCCGCTCGCTATCAAATAGTTCGAAAATAGCTGCAAACAGTGTATCTTTTTCAAAATCAGAAAATCGATTAATCAGGTTAATCGGCATCACATCAAAAAGGGAGAGTACTGATCGCTTTGATTCGAAAGGAATGTACCGCTCAAACCATGATTTCTCCATTTCAAGCATCGTTCTGGTACCCTTGCCAACACTATGGAAAGAACCGGCAAAAAACGTGACTCTCATTTCTAAATCATTTTCAATCGCCTGTGCAGCTGATGAGAGTTCATCGAGCGACAGCGTATCTTCAGATTGAGGTTCAATCACAAAACCGCTGTATTCATCCTTTTGAACGATCACAGCATGGTTGGAAAATACATAATGAAGCGCCTGTTCACCTTCCATTTGGAAAGGCGAATCACTCATATACTGGACCAAACGAAAAACTCTGCCAGATTCGAAAGGACATTTTGCCGTTTCGTCAGAAAGAAATCTGACCCATTCCCCGGCCGGACCGGAAGGTGGAGGGGAAGAAGGTGTTAAAATTAAAGAAATTAAGTCTTTTTCCCTGTCAGAAAGTGTTGTTTTAGAAAAACCGATAAATTGATCAGATTCAGGATCACGGTACCATATGTAATGAAGCTGATTGTCCTGAGGAATCTGGTCAGGAAGTTTTGCATCGGGAAACGTGTTAAGAATTGAATGAAGCACTGTCAAAAGATCACCCTGTTTCTCTATATGAATACGTTAAAAATATCACGATTCTTTTTTTCACACAACAAACCGGCTGGATATCCAGCCGGTTTGCCGTTTGCCGGCCGAGAGATTAATCAGCTGGCGGGGATTCAGTTTCTAACTCTCTCGCTTCTTCGATATTTGTCCTTTGACCATAGCGGAACACACTTCCACCCGCCATCCCTTCGTTAATAAAACGGTCCACATCCAGTGCAGCCTCGTTCCGACCTTCATAAGAAGTGTCCGGAAGGAAAGACAAATGACGTTTCATCGAAAGCACCCCCTGACCCTTAATTTATGTGAGTCAGCGGAAAACTATACAAAAGTTAATCATCATATACGTGATAAAGCATTAAATCATGAATTTGCTGCCTGACTTGATCCTGATTGCGCTCAGGTTCATCAGAAAGCCATTCAATCCGGCCGTTTTTATGATAAATCCCTTTGATCTGTTTACCCAGATATGTAAATGAAAAGCTCCATCCCGGCAAATCTTCTGCGTATAATTTCTTGTATTGAAAATGCTGTATCATACGATCCTCCATAGTATATTTTTCATCAGTATAGCATGAATAAAAAAGCAATTCTGAACATAACTATAATTGTTACGAAAGGTAATTGTCTATTTGACGCAGGTCTTTTTGTCTTCTGCTATACTGAGAAGGAAGTGTATAGTGGAAGGTGAGAATATGGAGACAGCATTACTATTATTAATCATGATGACGGTGGGAGCAGTGATCGGTGGATTTACGAATTCACTTGCGATCAAAATGCTTTTCAGACCGTACAAACCTGTATATATCGGCAAGTGGCGCGTACCTTTTACTCCCGGACTAATTCCAAAAAGAAGAGAGGAACTGGCACGTCAGTTGGGTTTAATGGTCGTGAACCACCTGTTAACCGCTGAAAGTCTCAAGGCTAAATTTCTCAATACGGAAAAAGAACAGGCTCTGACTGCATGGCTGCAAAAGGAAGGAAGTAAAATATTTGAGATTGACGACTCTGTAGAAACAGTCTTCAATCGCTTTGACCTTGAGTCCCCCGTCCCGTATCTTGAGAATACGATGGACAGCTGGATTGAAGGCCAGTATGAACAGTTAAAAGAAAAATATATGTTTCTGACGCTTCGGGAAACATTGCCTGAACAGTGGCAAAACCGTCTCGATAAGAAAGTAACAACAGTCAGTACATATATTCTTGAAAAAGGTGAAGATTACTTTGCGTCTGAAGAAGGAAAAGAAAAAGTTCAAACAATGATTGATGATTTCCTGAAAACGCGTGGTACTCTTGGCAGTATGGTTCAAATGGTCATGGGAAATACTTCATTAAGTGACAAAGTTCAGCCGGAGATTATTAAATTTTTGAAACATCCAGGTACACATGATATACTCGAACAGGTTTTGCACAAAGAGTGGGAAAAAGTGAAGGATTGGCAGTGGGAACGCGCGTTTTCGATTGTCACTGACCGTGATCTCATCATTCGGCTCCAGGCAATATTAAAAGAGCGAATGAACCTGAATGAATGGATGAATAAACCGTTTGGAAGCGTTATTCAGCCACTTGAAAACAGGCTGATTGAAGATTTAATTCCTAAGGCTTCATCAAAAGCGAAAGATATGTTAATTGATCGGATTGAAGAGATCCTTGCGAAGATGAAATTACAGGAAATCGTCAGAGAACAGGTAGATTCTTTCGAAGTTTCACGCCTGGAAGAACTCGTACTTGGCATTTCAAAAAGGGAATTTAAAATGATCACCTATCTGGGTGCGCTGCTTGGCGGGTTGATTGGTCTTGTTCAAGGTGTTTTTGTGCTCGTATCGGGCCTTTAAGTCAGAAAATGTTTAACACTGACTTATGAGGGCAAACATGAAAGAGCGAATATTTAAGGAGGTTTTACGTATGGCAGTAAATCTATTTGATCAGGCAAATGAATTAGAGAGTGCAATTCGTCAAAGCGAGGAATTCACTAATTTAAGAGAAATGTATGACGCTGTAAACAGCGATGAGTCAGCGAAAGGGATCTTTGAGAACTTCCGCAATATTCAGCTTTCTCTTCAGCAGAAACAAATGAACGGTGAAGAAATTTCACAGGAAGAAGTTGAGCAGGCTCAGAAAACAGCTCAGCTTGTACAGCAGCATGAATTAATTGCGAAGCTGATGGAAGCAGAGCAGCGTATGAGCATGACAATTCAGGAATTAAACAAAGTGATCATGAAGCCTCTTGAAGAGCTTTATGGCGCGATGGAAAATACTGAGCAATAATGTTAAAGCCGTTCAGGGAAACCTGAACGGCTTTTTTTATGCTCTTTCTTCAAGAGAGGCAGCAGCTTCAGCTACGCCTGCAGCTTTTTCTGAGATTTCATTCAATGTAATGACCAGTGTACTTACATCTTCATTAATTTGTGTGTTTTGACTTTTCAAATCATTCATGGAAGTCATAATGTCTTCGAATGATTCACTGGTTGAGATAATGCTGTCACGCTCAAATTTGAACAATTCCTTCAATTCAAAGATTGAATCCTCAATTGTTTTCGTTTTAATATTTGTATCTTTAAGTAAATCGTAAACCTGTGAAACAGATTCTTTCGTATTTTCAGCAAGCTTTCTTACTTCATCAGCTACAACAGCAAATCCTTTACCATGCTCACCTGCACGCGCGGCTTCAATAGAAGCATTTAATGCCAGCAGATTGGTCTGATCTGCAATAGAAGTCACCATGTTTGCCACTTCTGAGATCTGGCTGTTCAAGTTATTCAGCTCTTTAATATTCTGTTCAGTAGACTGCATTTTATTAGAAATCTGTTCACTTTCTTTTTTCGTTTTATCCAGTCGTGACTGCTCTTCGCCAGTTTTATTCTGCAGGTCTGTCGCAACATGGGAACCGTTTTGTGCACGGTTTGACAGATGCTCAAGTGCTTCTTTCATCTGTCGGACGTTTTCACTTGTAGAGCTGCTGTTGTCAGATAATGTTGCAGCACTTGATTTTAAAGTATCGAGAAGGTCTTCGAGACGATTTTGCTCTGCTACAAGCTTCGCCTGGAATTGATTTTCATATGCTTCAAGCACGATTTGCATTTCGAGATTCAATAATTTCGAAATGGCACGGATCAGACTGAATTTATCTTTTTCGTTAAATGGCAGCGATTCAGTCATATCAATGAACGAGTTCAACAGGTCCTGAAAGGCAGCAATATACCACTTCGGGTCAAGCCCGATATGAAGGTGAACTTCAGCTATGCGGTTTCTCTTCTGAATGAATTGCTGATCAATTTTTCCGCTGAACATTTCCTGAATGTGTATTGTTAATGTTTTTTTAAGACGTTCAATTGAACTGTGATCATTAATAATTGATAAGAGCTGCGGCTCGTGGCCAATCGTTTTGTAAAAATGTGATACGATTTGCTCTATGTTATCAGTTACATAAGGCTTAAACGCCATTAAAATCTGTAGATCATATTTAGAAAGCGCGATCATGCTCAGCTGTTTAGCTGTTGTAATTTCCTTTGGAAGGTCAATTTTAACCTGGCTTTTGAATTCTTCGGCTACCATGGCTAAATCCGCCTTCTTTTCTCTTGTACGTGCCCACTTCATAATAATTTAAATCCCCCTTAAAGTTTTCTCTTTCAATAATATCGACCTGTATCAGTAATAAGTTAATGGCAGGACTGAAATATTAATTGCACTAGTGGCTTCCTGCGAGGAGGATTGTGTCCTGACAAGCCTTCTTACCAATTCGCGTGTCTGTCCTTACCCGTGTCAGGAGTCTCTATCCTCCACAGCAATAGCCAGCTTGAATTTGCATTCAAAAAATAAATGATAGAACAATTATACTATAAATGATTAAAAAATAGGTAATTTAACTCAAATAAAATTAATTTGATTAAAGTGTTGTGAGAATATCCAACCATTTTTTAGATTTTAAAGGATATTTGGAGGTGAACAGGGAATAAGTGAATGAAGATTCATTTTTAGGGGATGGAGTGATTAAAATGGAAAAACAGTTTGAAACGTTGAAAGTGAAATTACAGGGGAATACAGCAGTGCTTTCATTCAACAGGCCGGAAAGTCTGAATGCATTAAATTTGCAGATGATGAATGAGCTGTTAGAAGCGTTAAATGAAATAAAAAGAAATCCTGACCTGCAGGTACTTGTGCTGAAAGGTGAAGGGAAAGGTTTCTGTTCGGGTGGAGATATTAAAGCAATGCTTCAAATGAATGGGGAAGAGGATTTCCAGCATTTTATGAAAGTCATTAATGATTTATCAGTGACTTTATATACGATGCCAAAAATTACAGTCAGCGCAATCCATGGTGCGGCAGCGGGACTCGGTCTGAGCCTGGCATTAGCAACTGATGTGATTATTGCAGAAGAGCAAAGTAAACTGGCGATGAACTTTATCGGAATTGGTCTCGTTCCGGACGGAGGCGGCCACTTCTTCATGCAGGAACGACTTGGCGCACAGAAAGCGCTGCATACAATTTGGCGCGGTGATATTCTGAATGGTCATGAAGCATTATCTCTTGGTCTGATTGACAGAGTGACAGCTGAAGGACGAATAAATGAAGAAGCAGATGAATTCGTCAGAACAATTAATCATAGTCCGGTAAAGGCAATGATGGAATCTAAATCTATTTTAAGAGCAAGCAGAAAAAATCAGCTAGTTGATATGCTCGAAATGGAAAAAGAAGCGCAATGGAAAATGAGGCAAACAAACGATCATATGGAAGGTATACAGGCATTTGCTGAAAAAAGAAAGCCTGTATTCAAAGGGAAATAATAAAAGACGGGGCCGCAGAGCCTCGTCTTTTACTGTCATTATGTATGAAATACTACGAGTTTTCCTCTTGGTGAAACGACACGGTGAGTGTTGTTAAGCATACCTTCTTCTTCGAGGCGCTTCTCACCAAGAGTCTTCGCTTCTTTGTCATCTTCTGCCTCGAAAGAATCTTCTAAAAGCAGTTCTCCTTTTGAGCTGAATGCCGTGATCTTATAAATATCCATTCCAATCATCTCCTTTTGTCCGTATCCTTATTATTACATAGTACGTTTGTTACGTGAAGTATAGAAAATCTAAAAAAATGAACCTTTTTTTCAGTATATCCGTATAAAATAGAGAGGCAGGTAAAAGGGGGAAATAAAATGTTACGGATCGATAATGTTACGAAAACATTTGGTGACTATACAGCTGTTGACCAGCTCACGCTTTCCATACCAAAGGGTGAAATGTTTGGCTTTCTTGGTGCGAATGGAGCGGGGAAAACGACCACTTTCCGAATGATTCTGGGGCTGATTGATATGACTGGTGGAACGATTAGCTGGAATGGAGAGTCGATTGGCTATCACACGAGTAATCGAATCGGTTATCTCCCTGAAGAAAGAGGGCTATATCCTAAGATGAAAGTGAAAGAGCAGGTCGTCTATTTAGCCAGACTTAGAGGGATGGACAAAAAAGATGCTGAAAAAGAGCTGACGGGCTGGCTTGAAAAATTTAATGTGCCAGAATATGAAAATAAAAGAGTGGAAGAATTGTCGAAAGGAAATCAGCAAAAGATACAATTTATTGCATCTGTTATACATAAACCTGATTTACTCATTTTGGATGAGCCTTTCAGCGGGCTGGATCCAGTAAACGTTGAACTGCTGAAAAAAGCGGTATCAGAACTAAAAAGCCAGGGAGTAACCATTGTATTTTCCAGCCACAGAATGGAGCATGTGGAAGAACTGTGTGAAAGTTTGTGCATCATTCACCGCGGCTCACCAATCGTGCAGGGAAAACTGAACGAAATTAAAAGAGATTTTGGTAAAAAAAACTTATGGATAAAAGCAGATTTTGAACTTGAGGATCTTGAAGCATTACCTGGCGTTGTGAAAGTGAAAAGGCTGATTGGCGGTGCAGAACTTCAAATTGAAAATGAAGAAGTATCACAGGAAATCCTGTCATTGCTTCAACCAAAAGGTTTTATTCGGCAATTTTCACTAGAAGAACCTTCATTGAACGATATTTTCATTGAAAAGGCAGGTGCTTCTTATGAATAGATTCGGATTAATTTTAACCAAATCATATATGAATAAAATTAAAGCAAAATCTTTTCTAATTACTACAATCATTTTTACGTTAGTTATTATTGGTGCGACAAATTTTCAATCAATTACTTCTTTATTTGATGGTGAAGGCGGGGAAAGTGATGAAAAATGGCAAGTAGTCGTTTATGAGGAAGATACAGATATTGTGAATAATCTCTCCGGTCAGACAGCCATTTTGAACACTGAAATTGAAATTACTGCAGGTGATAACAGCCGTGCCGAGCTTGAAGAACAGCTTGAGAACGGTGAGTTTGATGCACTTTTATCAGTTAACATGACAGAAGCGGGAAGAATAGATGCAGAGTACCTGTCCGCTTCTCTGACAGCAAATGCTTATTCAGGAGACTTGCAGACAGCACTTCAGACGATCCAGTCGAATATGGCAGCAAACCGACTGTCATTAAGTGCAGATGAACTTGCTACATTAAACATGCCGGTATCTTTCTCACAATCGGCATACGTGGAGTCTGCTAAGTCAGCAGAGGAGCTTGATCAGGCGAGAGGATTAGTCTACGTGCTGATATTCGTAATCTATATGTCAGTATTGATTTACTCCATGATGATTGCTACTGAAGTCGCAACGGAAAAATCATCACGTGTAATGGAAATTTTGATTTCCAGCGTACCGCCGATTCAGCAAATATTTGCAAAAATTATTGGAATCGGACTTGTTGGACTGACTCAGATTTTTATCTGGGCAACTGTCGGAATTATTTCAGTTAATTTGAGCAGTGATTCTCTGGAGGGTGGAATATACTCTTTATTCGATTTTACTTCAGGATCAATCAGTACAATTATTTATGGTATTGTATTTTTCATTCTTGGGTATTTTCTGTATGCTACACTGGCAGCTTTTCTCGGCTCACTTGTCAGCAGAACAGAAGATCTTCAGCAGGTATTAATGCCAGTAAATATTCTGATCGTTGGGGGAGCGATGCTTGCTTTTTATGGGCTGGCTACACCTGAAGCAGGATTTATTACGATCACGTCGTATATCCCGTTTTTTACACCACTCGTTATGTTTACGAGGGTGGGCATGCTGAACATTCCGCTTTGGGAGCCGGCACTTGCCATATTACTAACGGTCCTGTCAATTTTAGTGTTAGGATGGTTTGGAGCGAAAGTTTATCGCGGAGGCGTATTAATGTATGGCAATTCATCTTCATTAAAAGATATTAAACAGGCAGTTCAATTATCAAAAAAAGAAAAATAATAAACGTTTACAGAGATAGCCGGTGTTTCTGCCGGTTATTTCTATTTGTGAATAGCGGATTTCTGATATAATCAAGGAACAAGTGTTCTTTTTTAGAAGGGTGATCTGCAGATGAATCAATACAAAGGAGAGATTGCGTATGAAAGGAATTACTTTTTTAAATCCCGGGGATCCAGTTGATCAGTATTTACTGATCAAACAAATGACTAAAGGTGTAACGACGGCGGGAAAACCTTTTTTAACACTGATATTTCAGGATAGAAGCGGTGATATTGAAGCGAAATTATGGGATGCAGGTGATGAAGAGGAACGTAAATATCAACCGCAAACCATTGTTAAAGTTGCAGGTGATATTCACAACTACCGTGGGAAAAATCAGCTCAGACTGAAACAGATCAGACCGGCTTCCGCGCAGGATAACGTGAAAATGGGTGACTTTTTGGAGACTGCACCGCTTTCAGTGGAAGAGATGAGTGAAGAACTCACTCAATATATTTTTGAAATGAAAAACCCGGTCATTCAAAGAATTACGCGGCATTTGTTAAAAAAATACCAGAAACCTTTTATGGAGTTTCCTGCAGCGACAAAAAATCACCATGAGTTTGTGTCAGGTCTTGCTTATCATGTTGTATCGATGCTGAGAATGGCAAAGTTTTTAGTCGAACAGTACCCTTCTTTAAATAAAGACCTGCTGTATGCCGGAATTATATTGCATGATATGGGAAAAGTAAAAGAATTGTCCGCGGCTGTATCAGCAACCTATACAATTGAAGGCAATCTGCTGGGCCACATATCTATTATGGTGAATGAAATTGCTGAAGCCGCAAAAGAGCTTGAAATTGATTCAGAAGAAGTACTGCTTCTGCAGCATATGATTCTTTCACATCACGGAAAAGCTGAATGGGGATCGCCTAAACCTCCAATGCTGATGGAAGCGGAGATGCTGCACTACATTGATAATATTGATGCCAAAATGATTATGATGGACAGAGTGATCAGCAGAACGAATTCAGGCGAATATACTGAAAGAGTATTCGCACTTGAAAACAGATCGTTCTATCGTCCGCATATGTACGACCAGGATAAGTCATAAGCTTGTACGCGCCTGCATAAAGTGAATGAAGAACTTAAAAGCAGGAGGCGTGTATATGTTTCCAATATGGATTGATTTAGCAATTGGTGGTGCTGTACTTAGTCTGGTTATGTTTGTCAGAACTGCTTATGTAGACCGGAAACAGGAAAAAGATTTTATAGAAGCACATGGTAAAACATATATTCAACGAATGAAAAAGGAAAAGAAAAAACGTTTTTCAACTGAATTGAAGGACTAAAAAAAGCGGGAGGCACATGTACATGTGCCTCCCGCCAGACTGTTGAAATTCTAAAATATGTATATAACCAATAAAATAAACCATTCATT
>NZ_SORX01000018.1 GCF_004405125.1 Jeotgalibacillus salarius | reverse complement strand
AATGAATGGTTTATTTTATTGGTTATATACATATTTTAGAATTTCAACAGTCTGAGGTTTCAGCTTTTATTTTCTAAAAAGCTGAAACCTTTTATCTTTTCTCACGTATAGGTTATTGTAACAAGAAAGACATAGAAAAAAGGATGATGTTCAGATGAGCTTTTTTAAGCGCCTGTTCGGAGGGAAAGAAACTGCGCGTCCGGAAGTAGAGGATCGTACAGTGATGAACCTGAAAATCGGGGACATTGTTACGTACGACCTTCAGGATTACGAAGTGGTCGGCAAGCTTTTATATAACGATCATGGCTTTAAATGGTCAGCTTATCAACTTCAGGGAGTCCAGGAAGTAATCTGGCTTGGCGTTGAAATGGATGATGAGCTGGAGCTTGGTATTTATAAAAAATCAACGCTTAAACTCCAGGAGCCCCTTCCAAAAGAAATTGAGTATGAAGGCACGACTTATTATTTAGATGAGACTGGTGCTGCAATCGTGAAGGGTGAAGGTAGAAGTCAGAATGTTGACGGTGTAAAATGTAAATATGCCGAATACTATGATGAAGATGATGAAAAAGCATTGTCTGTTGAAATCTGGGGCGGCGACGTTGAAGCAAGTACCGGATACAGTATAGAAGAATACGAACTTAAGATTATTGCAGGATCAAATTAAAATATCAGGAGGAATTGAATATGTTTCAATTTTTTAAGCGAGTAAGAACAGTTGTAGGTGCAGAACTTAATTCAATGATTGATAAAGCGGAAGATCCGGTAAAAATGCTTGATCAATTCATGCGGGATATGGAAGCAGACATTCGTGAAGTGGAAACTGCAGTTGCGAAACAGATCGCAAGCGAAAAAATGCTTCAGAAGAAAGTTGAAGATGCAGAAAGCATGATGAAAAAGCGTGAAGACCAGGCAATGAAAGCGATCGAGTCAGGGAACGAAGACTTGGCCCGCCGTGCGCTTGAAGACAAAAAGAATCATGCTGACCAGGCTGGTTCTCTTCAGGACTCTTATGCAAGAGCAAAAGAAGATGTTGCCGGACTCAGAACTAAACTTGATGAAATGAAGAAAGAGTATAACGAAATGAAAATGAAAAAAGATTCATTAAAAGCACGTGCTGAGTCAGCTCAAACACGCACTAAAATGAATCGTACCCTTTCTGGCATCAACAATGACCAGTCACGCGGCGGATTTGATAGAATGGAAGAAAAAGTGATGCAGTTTGAAGCTGAAGCTGAAACGAGTGAAGACCTGCGTCAATCAAACCGCAGCCTTGACGATGAATTCGATGCACTGGACAACAGTGTAGATGATGAGCTTGCTGCACTAAAGAAAAAAATGAATAAAGAGTAATCAAATCAGGGCCGGCGTGACAGTTAACCTGTCACCATGGCCCTTCTTTTCAGTTAGTCTGCAATGAAAGGATGGTGAGACGATGAAACGGTCAATCATGTCAGTCATGATTGTTGCTGTCATGCTGTTTGTAGCCGCATGTGGAAACAGCGGCGGTTCAATTTTCAAAGATGGAATCGAAGACTTTGTCAGCACTACATATACCTTATACGATACAGTCGAAAGTGCAGAAAACAGTGACCGCTATGCAAGAATTTATCAGGCAGAAAACACTGATCTTCAAGCGGTTTCAGATGAATTACAAAATCACGAAACGCCTGATGAAATGAGTGACATCAATGATGGCAAACAAATTTTCATTTACGACAATCTGTTTGTTACGCTTACAGAATCCGATGAGGATCCGGGCAATACGATGATTGAAGTGGCAGAAGAAGAATTTGCCCGCAACAATTACAGACCTAGTTTTTTTGAAGGCTATCTACTGGCAAGCCTGATCTCTAATGTGTTCGGAAATAATTGGAGCAGTAACCGTAACAGACAATGTAATACGAATCCCGAACGCTGCTATGGCGGCTATAATTCAGCCGGTTCTTACGTCGGTAAAACCTCTACCCCGACAATCCGCGGTTCAGGTAATCGTGGCGGAGGCGTAGGTTCTGGAAAATAATCAGATTTTGAGAGGAGCATGTTAAATGGAACCATTTTTATTAACGATTATGTATTTTGCAATTGCAATCGTTGTCATACTGATTGGACTTGTGGTTTTTGAATTAATTACAACGAAATATAAAGATTGGGATGAAATCCTTGCAGGAAACAAAGCGGTGGCTCTATCCATTAGTGGGAAGATCATCGGTATCAGTATCATTCTTGCCTTTGCAATCTATCACAGCTTTGCAGTATGGGAAACGCTGGTTTGGGGTGGTCTTGGTGTCGTACTTCAAATGATCGGTTACCTCTTGTTTGAAACGTTCACACGAAAGTTCTCAGTGGAAGAACAGCTTCACAAAGGAAACCTTGCTGTCGGCATCATCAGCTTTGGTGTGTCAGTAGGCCTTGCCTTCGTAATCGGCGCATCAATTACTTAATTTAAGCGGTTAGGAGCTTCACCATGAAGACGATTAATGAACTGGGTATTAAACAGAGCAAAACAATCTACTGGGCTTCAGGAATCGTTTCGATATGCGGGATTATATTTGAAGTATTATTCGGAGCTGCTGGCTCTTACATTTTGGGAGATGGTGTGAAGCAATATACGCTCACCATCTCGCTTTTTTTAACTGGAATGGGGATAGGTGCATCAATTAGTGAACGCGTTACGCGCAACCTTATCCCATCTTTCATCTGGATAGAATACGCGATTGGTGTCATTGGAGGATTCTCCACCTTTCTTTTTTTCGGTGTCACAGCTTTTCTTCCGGCAGGAACAGATGCAATCTTCCTTTATACAATCACACTGATAGTTGGTGGATTAACCGGACTAGAGCTCCCTATTCTCATCAGAAAAGCCAATGACATTGGTGTAACACTGCGAAAAAGTACTGCGCGTGTGCTGTTTTCTGACTACGCCGGAGGATTGATCGGAGGATTACTCTTTGTATTTTTTCTTCGTCCGGAATTCGGTTTAGTGAAATCAGCATTTCTTGTTGGTTTGATTAACGTTGCAGTAGCACTTTGGGTTCTATTTTATTTCAGGAAAGAGATCAAACGCTTTCGCCTTCATTTAGCTGCGGGGATCGGATTTTTCCTCGTCTTGTTTTCAGGTATTTTCTGGGGAGAAGAAATGGCTTTTTCATTTGAGCAGAAATTGTATCGCGATCCGATTATTTATCACGAGCAAACCGACTACCAGCAAATTATTCTGACAAAAGAACGTGGTGATGTCAGATTATTTCTTGACGGTCAGCTTCAGATGAGCTCAACTGATGAGTACCGCTATCATGAAACACTTGTACATCCTGCAATTGAAGCAGCCGACACGCCTGAAAATGTGTTAGTGCTTGGTGGCGGTGATGGGCTGGTGCTGCGTGAACTTTGGAAATACGATGAAGTTCAATCAGTGGATCTCGTGGACCTTGATCCTGCAGTCGTTGATCTTGCCGAAACAAACTATGACCTGCTGCAGCTGAATGAAGATTCTTTTGAAGATCCGCGTGTAACTGTTCATCATGAAGATGCTTTTTCATATATGGAGCAGACTGAAGAATTTTATGATGTCATTATCGTTGATCTGCCTGATCCAAATAACGAGTCGTTAAATAAGCTTTATACCATTCAATTTTATCAGCTGCTGCGCAATTCACTTGTGCCTGGGGGAGCTATGATGATTCAGGCCACCAGCCCTACATTCGCAACTGAAGTGTACTGGACAATTGATCATACAGTGAGAGAAACCGGACTGCATGTGGAAAACCTTCACGTGGATGTGCCGAGCTTTGGCGACTGGGGATTTATCTATGCTGAACGGGAAGAATCCGGGGCGTTAGATGAAATGGAATTTAATGTGGAAACCCGCTTCTTAAATGCAGACACTCTGCAAAGCTTAAGAACGTTCGGAAAAGATATTGACCGGGATATCACAGACGATAAAGGAAATCCTTTTGAATACCAGCCAAACACACTGATTGATCCAATCCTGCTTGAGATGTATGACAAAGCATGGATTAACTATTAATAAAAGCGCATCAGAGAAATTCTCTGATGCGCTTTTTTCAAATGATTATTCCATCAGGAAGTTCGCTCCCGCAAGATCCGTCTGGCCTTTCAGCGTTGCATAAGCATATACGTTGTAGTAATAACCGGATGGCAGCTTTTCACCACCGACTTTTCCATCCCACACAAACGTTTGGAATCCTGCTTCAACGTCTTCTACAATTGCAATATCACCAAGATACGCCAATGGAGTACCTGCTTCATCAGAAGCATAGACAAACAGATCAACTGTTTCTGCTCCGCCAGGGAAGTAACCTTCAATTGTAAATACGTCTCCATCCTGATAAACACCCATGCTTGTAACACGTGGGTAATCAGGCTCACCTACGAACAGAATCGTTGGTACGTCTACTGTCTGATCACCGTTTGATACTGTAATACTTCCTTCATAATAGCCAGGCTCAAGCTTTGAAGCATCCACCTGAACGTTCATATTAATTTTTTTCGAGCTATTTGCATTTACTTTTGTATTTCCACTTGTGTTTACTTTGATCGCTTGGTTATTGTCCCCAAAGTCCACATCAAATGAATAGTTCACTTTCTTATCAGAAAGGTTCTTCACTTCAAAGTGGTTCTTCTCAACCTGTTTGCCTTTAGACTTAACAAACTTTCCAAATGAGTGACTACCGTCTCCTACAAGAATGTCAGTAGCAATCGCTTCAGGTACACGAATACTTCCAGCACCCTGTGAGTTGTGCGGGTAAGGTGCTCCAGTTGCTGGATCAATGATTTCAGCAGCTGTATTCATCAGCGCTGCCTTCACATCATCTACTGACCAGTCAGGATTCGCCTGCAGCACAAGTGCTGCTGCTCCTGCTACGTGTGGTGCTGCCATACTTGTACCCTGAAGTGCTGCATAGCCGTATGGCTGATCAGGATTATGAGTAGGGATAGTGCTGACGATATTCACACCAGGTGCTGATACGTCAGGCTTGATCATCCAAGTATCAACTACAGGTCCTCGAGATGAGAATCCAGCCATTGACTCGCCTACTTCACGGTCAAATTCAACGTTGAATGAAACTGTGTTAGTACCTGCTTCAAGCTCTGCAAGTAATTTCTGACCATCTTCATTGCTCATTTTGATTGTAGGAAGAGAGATTCCAGGAATATCAGGCTGCTCTCCAGCTACGTTGTTGAAGATAATCGCGCCAACTGCACCTGCAGCTTTTGCATTATCTGACTTTTCAACAAATGGGTAGTTACCACGCTGAATCAGCGCAATTTTACCCTCAAGATCTTTTCCTTCAAAATCAGCAGGACCACCAAGTCCTACATATTCAAACTCAAATTCCTGGTCATTCAGACCAACGATTGCATCTTCTGATGGGAAGCCCATTACTTTAGCTGATGGATAAACTGCTTCACCTTCTGTATCAACTTCTGCAGAAAAAACGTTGTAAGGAAGCTGAGTTGCACCAACGGAGATCGCTTCACGTGATGTACCTGGTGAACCGACTGTCCAATTAGTTGGACCGCTGTTACCGTTAGAAGTAACAGCTACAACCCCCTCTTTCATTGCCCAGTCCAGTGCAATAGATGTTGCCCAGTCAGGCGCATTCAGTGAGTTACCAAGTGAAAGGTTCATCACATCTGCTCCGTCTTGAACTGCTCTTTCAATTCCTGCTACAACGTTTTCAGTTGAACCGCTGCCGCCAGGTCCGAGTACACGGTAAGCAAGTAGAGTCGCATCAGGTGCTACACCTTTTATTGCGCCGTTAGCAGCAACCGTTCCTGCTACGTGAGAACCGTGAAGTGTTGATTCACCACGGGGGTCTCCAGCAGGTGTTTCCTGTGGATCTTCATCGTTATCAACAAAGTCAAAGCCTTTGTAATCCCCGAATGCATGCGCAAGGTCAGGGTGTGTATAATCAACACCTGTATCAATAACCGCAACTGTTACACCTTCACCAGTAAATCCTTCTGCCCAAGCTTCTTCAGAGCCGATAAATGGGGCACTGTCGAACATTTCAGCTTTTAGATTTTCCTGTGAAACCGGTGTAGATTCGCCCACTACAGACGCGGTATATGTAACGTTTGGATAAACTGCTTTAACACCTTCAACAGATAATAGTGCTGGCACATCTTTTTCAGCAAGTTCTAATGAAAATCCTGAAAATACTGTGTCGTATTCTTTGTGGACTTCTGCATTAGAAATTTTGCTTAATACAGATGATTTCACTTTTCCGCGTTTATTTTTCAGGTTTCCTTTAGATTGTGAAACCCCGCGAGATTTTGCTTCTGCAATTGAAGGTTCTTCTAATTCAACAATAACCGTCGTTTCTTTTCCTGACTGAAAATTAAAGTCTCCTTTAAGCTGAGCCAGGCTCTCCAGATCTTTAGGTCCTGTGTTTGCACCGGCCCCCATGCCGAATGCTGAAAGTAATAAAAGAAGGACCATTGCTGAAATAAGTGATTTTGCCGACCTTTTTTTCATCCTTTTTCCCCTTTCAAAAATGTTTTACTGAATCTTTTATCATTCACTCCTTCCATTTATTAAAAATATAGAACATATATAATATTCAGACATTTACGGAAATTTTCCTAGAGTGTATTTTCTTATTTTTCCAATAAACTTTCTGTGCTATATTACGCATTACTTTTCTCTTATGTAGTTCATAGGTATTGCGATACCCGCCTATCGTATAGATAAATAGTTTGCTTCCCTAGATCTCGTGACAGCTTCCATAAGGGTTTCGCCTTTTTTAGAACATGCCCTGTCCGAACTCTACTAATTTTATATTCTATTATCAGGGAGGTGAAAATAATGACTTGCAAAAATCACTACAAACTGCCACTTGGTTCAATTGGAAAATGTGAATGCGACTGTCCTAAGCGTCCGCGACCTGACAAACATGTACTCATGCTGTTTGAAAACTGTTCTCCGATCGCAGGTAACCGAAACACACCAAATAATATAATCTTCGATACAGAACCAAACTCACTACCAGTTACAATGGCTGCTACAATTGAAAACTTCAGTACAGACGGAATTAATGTGACAATCTTCCGCAGAAACTCTCAGGAAACCATTGCTGTACAGGCTGGATCCTCACTCACATTTGTGCATAACGAAGTCGTTCGTATTACAGTGAACTCCTTCGGTCAGGATTACACTGGTTCATTTAAGTACCAGATCACGTACGAAGTTGAAAAAGAACATTAATACCTGATTCAATCGAAAAGACGGACACCCAAATGGGTGCCCGTCTTTCAATTTGTATTAATGAAGCTCTACGTTGTGATACACCTGCTGAACATCTTCAAGTTCTTCAAGAACACTGAGTAATTTTTCAATCTGCTCCTGTTCTTCTTCAGACACAGATACATCATTCTGAGCCAGCATCGTCAACTCTGCAATTGTAAAATCAGTGATCCCGTTTTCTTTTAATGTCTGTTGAACGGCATTGTACTGATCCGGTTCTGCATAGATGATCACGGTGTTTTCTTCTTCAAGTACATCTCGAACATCAATCTCACTTTCCATCATAAGCTCAAGTATGTCATCTGCTGACTTACCTTCGATGCCAAATACAGCTGTCGATTCAAACATATATGAAACAGATCCGCTGACGCCCATGTTACCGCCATTTTTACCAAAGGCTGCACGGACTTCTGAAGCAGTACGGTTCACATTGTTTGTCAGTGCATCTACGATGATCATCGAGCCTGCCGGACCAAATCCTTCATAGCGAAGACTGTCATAGTTTTCTTCGCCTCCGCCCTTCGCTTTTTCAATCGCTCTCTCAATAATTGCTTTTGGCACATTATAAGTTTTTGCACGATCAAGTACCATGCGGAGTGCAGTGTTTGCTTCAGGATCAGCTTCCCCTTCCTTTGCAGTTACATAGATTTCACGCGCAAACTTGTTGTAGACCTGACTTGTATTTGCATCTTTTGCTGCTTTTTTCTCTTTAATATTATTCCACTTACGTCCCATTGATTTCACTCTCTTTCATATAAACATCATACTTTTAACTATACTGTCTAAAGAAGATGAAGGCAAATCGCTATTTAATCCAGCTTTGAGATTGAGAATGTATTTTTACCTTTTTCTTTGGCATCATAAAGTGCTTCATCAGCTGCTTTCAAAATCTGTTCGGGTGTAAGGCTGTCAGTTTTCACAACAGTTAAACCAATACTTGCTGTAATTGTTAGTTCATCTCCTGCTATATACCAGGGACTTCTTACAGCATCAAGGATTTTATCAGCCACCTGGATCAGTACTTCCGTCGACTGAACATCATACAGCAGAATAACAAATTCATCCCCGCCAAGTCTGACAACCAGGTCAGATCTTCGTACACTTTTCTTAAGCCTGATCGCAAACTCTTCAATCACTGCATCCCCTGCATCATGACCAAGACTGTCATTAATCTCTTTAAAATGATCAAGATCGAGTATCGCTAATGAAAATCCGACACCCTGTTTATTCTGTTCTTTCATCATCTCTTCCTGCAGCATCCTTCTGTTTGGCAGGCCTGTCAGTGAATCATGGTAGGCAAAGTGGCGCAGCTTTGATTCATATTGCTTTGTCAGTGTAATATCCCTTGAAATAACGACCATATAACTGAAGGAATTATCTTCATTAAAAACAGGGGTTCCCTGCACTTCAGTCCATATTGGTGTTTCATCAGTTTTTAACTGTCTTACCTGCAGTTTAAAAGGCTCTCCTTCTTTAATTGCCTTCATAAAAGTCCTGTCCAATTCGTCACGGTATTTTTCTTCCACACCAAATGAAAAGGGCTTGCCCTCATATTCAGCCTCTATGTATCCCAACATCTGACGGTACGATGGCGACGTATAAATAATTAATCCACGGTGGTCTACAAGAGTAATTAAGTCTTGTGCATTTTCTGCGATAATCCTGAATTTTTTCTCGCTATCTTTGAATTTCTTATCTGCATCGATTTCTGACGTAATATCTTTTAAAATCCAGTAGATTCCTGAAACCTCGCCATTCAGCAGAACAGGTACAAAAATAGATAACCCTTCTACTGTTTTTTTATCAGAAACATGGATCGGAATGCTGAACGATTCTGCTTTTCCATTCTTTGCAACACTAAAGCAATTCTTTATTTCGGATTGCTGACGATCTGAAATCCATTTTTTAAAGTGCAATCCTCGAATATTCTCTCCATTCATTAAATCTTCGGCGGCGCGATTGAGTGTTTCAACCTCCCCCTCCAGATTCAAATACATAATGGCATCAAGGTTATGTTCAAATAATGACCTGAACCTTTCCCTGCTCTCAAGCGCTCTTTTCTTCGATTCTACTGCACTTTTCTCCGCCCAGGTTGACTCTGTTATGTCATGAACTAGTGCAGTAATATATTCACATTTCCCATCTTCATTAAACATTGGGGAAAGTCTTGTTTTTGAGTAGTAGGTTTCTCCTGAAAAAGAAAGGTATGAATCCTTATAGATCACATCTTCTCCAGTCATTACCACTCTTTTGTACTGTTCATACAAATAAGAAGTCACTTCACTTTGCTGAAGAAAACGAATTGGCTTGCCATAATCATGTTCGCTCAGTCCCGAGCGGATTTTTGCTTCTTCATTGATGAAGGAATATGAAAATTCCTCATTGTTTTCTACTTTAACGATGAATACCATCTCTTTTATGCCCTGCATGACTGCCCGATAAATCAGCTGCTCGCTGTTCATGGACCCATCCCTCCACCTGCTATATATAATCTAAACTTAATCTTATAGTAGAGATAGTGTTCACGGTTGTAAAGATACCATGTGAATTTTATTAATTAAAAGGCTATGTATAAGTTAGCTGTTGATTGTAGCTCCAGGGGGACTTTTTCCGCATGGGTGCGCCGTTTTGTGGCGCCATCCCTGCCTCCTCGCGCTTCGCGCTGCGGGGTCTCACCTGTCCGACTTCTTCTGCTGGAGTCGCCCCCCTTTTGCTACAATCACCAGCTATGCAGTAACAATACTGGTTTTTAACACAGCTAATTAAAAAGAGCAAGAGTACATATGAATTTGTTGAACGAAATGAATGAAAGTTAATTTAAAAGATGAATAAAGATGATTGAACGATCTTGAAAGATTGCAATTGTTAATGTTTCAGCAGATATTGCGCTGATCTCATCTGGCGCGGTGCAAATACCCGGCGCTCTTGTGTTAATGTCCGGGTGTGCTGGGGCTGATTAAAGATTCATTTGCTTAGCTTTGAGCAGGATCTTCCCCAACGTAAAAAAATCATCTGCTCCGGAAGAACAGATGATATCTGTATTATGCGTGTGCTTCACGTAATGTTCTTTTTGTTACTTTCTTTTTCGCTGCCGGTGCTGCCCATCTATCCAGGCCGTATCGGATCGCACCATAACCTGCGAATAATAGAATAACTGCTGCAGCTAATAATACCGGGTTAGTGCTAATTGTTCCCGCGAGCAGGAAGTTAAGATTCATGAACGCTCCTGCAATTAATGCCGGCATTGTAAGAAGTCCTGCGATCAGTCCTAATCCTACAAACAATTCTCCCCAGGGTATCAGTATATTAAAGATGTCTGCGTTCGGCAGCGCCACTGTTTCAAGGAATGTGCCATACCAGCCGGCTACGACCGGAGCCTCTCCTCCTGCTTTTGCAATTGCACCATTCAGATAACCTGTTGCGTCAAATTCTCCTGTTACTTTTCCCCATCCTGCCTGAAGCCATTGAACACCTAACCATACTCTCAACACTGTCCAAATTCCTGCAGCCACTTTTCCGTTCCACCATTTTTCACCCATCTTGATTCTCTCCTTTTTCTTTTGAAACTTTTCACAATAACAGTTAAAAAAATAAGTGCTTTTTGCTCGTTTTGTTTGTGAAATATTTCACATTTATTTGATACCTTTATAATAATGCATAAAATTAGATTAAGCAATAGTTTGTTCATCATTTCACAAATTGTTCATTTACTCAATTTCCTTCATGCTTTTTCCATACCTCCGGAAGTAAATCACTTAACTCATGTGCAAGCATCGTATGCGCCGATCTGGTCTTCTCCCATTCGTCTGCACAGGCTCCATGCAAATAAACAGCGTTTAACACCGCGTGCTTCCAGTCATCATGACAGCATAACATTCCCGTAATCATACCTGTTAATGTGTCTCCGGTTCCTCCTTTAGAGAGTGCACTGTTACCCGAAGTGTTGATATAGACATCGCCATCAGGAAAAGCGGTGATTGTCTGCTGACCTTTTAGAACAAGAGTCACACCTGTTTCAACAGCAAACTTCGTGACCGCCTGTTGTTGGTTTTCTTCAAGTTCTTCCATTGAAATATCTGAAATACGCAGGAATTCTCCCGGGTGTGGTGTCAGGATGACGGGTGCTTTACGATCAATATACGTTCTTTGACTGAGAGCTCCTGCATCAAGAATCACCGGAACATCTGATTTCAAAAAAGCTTTCACAGTTGTTTCAGTTTCATCATCTGCCTCTCGACCCGGACCTGCAGCGAGAACGCGGTATTGATTCAGTTGAAGGTTCTGAAGTCTTTCGTAAAAACCAGGCACAAATGTTGTTTCAGGGAGATGCTGGATGACATAAGGAATGACTGATTCTTCTATGCCCATCTCAAGCTTTCCAACTCCACTTCTCATGCATGCGAGCGCAGATAATACTGCTGCACCAGGCATGAACCTGCTTCCTGCAGCTATCAGAGCAGTGCCATATGTTCCTTTATGGGCATCAGGTTTTCTAGCAGGCAGCGTATTGATTACATGATCTTTATTCCATTTTTTCATCTTGTCATCTCCTTTGAAGTTTGCGGATGCTTTTCGCGGCTGTTCGCTGAGTCATCAGGCTTTACATGTCCATTCCGGTCACAGGAGTCAACTACATACGCTCTAATCACCAGCTCTATACATAAACAACATTGAACTTTAACAAAGCTTAAAATTAAAGAAACAGTGAACAATTAATATTCACTGTTCTTATTCTTATGAATGAACCTTCATCTCTTTATGAATAAATGGACATTTTCCTGTAATCGGCTCGATGTCATCTCCGATAAACGACTGTTTCCATTCATTGTGATCAGGATCTCCGTAATGACTGATATCAGGATGCTTCGGAAGCTGGTCCCACTTCTCGACGCGTTCACGGACTTTTTCACGTGACATCACTCCGCCTTTTTCAGTGCCTTCGAGTCCCTGAAAAATCGCACGCGGCTGGAAGCCCAGTACCATGCTGTTTCCAAGATCACGTGTTTTTCTCTGTTTATAAGCAGGTGTATTCCCAAATACAAATATCGGTTCACCTTTAAAATGAAAATCCCACAGAAAATGTTCAGGATCCCTCGGATGCTCTTCCGGCCACTCTGTATCATCCATGTCGTGGAGATACTGAATAATTTCCCAGAATTGTGCACGATAATCTTCCAACTCTCCCTCTTCTTCAAAAGGTTCAACGAAAATAAACAGTCCATGCTTAATCTTTGTCGCTTCATTAAACAGTGTCAGAAATTCTCCGACTGCCTGAGGCAAATTCGTCCAGTCTTCCTGCGATATGTATGCGTAGCGAAGTTCTCCTTTGCGCTGGCCTTTCATGCCAAAGTAGCAGGGGAAAGTCGGATCCAACACAGTCTCTTCGAACGTCTTATATTCTTTTATCAGCCACTCCGGGAGCTTTTCGTGATTTTCCATCTCTTCTTTCGTTAATAAACCTGAACTTTTTAACACCATGTTATTGCCTCCATTAAATGTTCTATTAGTTTCTACCCCTTTTTTCCAGGTGAAAACGTGTTTCCAAATTAAAACAGATAACGGGTAATTTTCTTACTCTCTCAAATTGCTTTTACTGCGTTTCACTCCTATGTTTTCCACAGCCAGGCGCAGGGAGTTCAGTGCCTTACGCTCCAATCGCCAACTGTGCAGAAACAACAATTGACTCTACTAGAGCTGCAACAAAAGAAGACAGCACTCATTGATGAGTACTGTCCATTGTTACGCACGATTCTGGTCTGCGATATCCTGATCCATTTCTTTTTTAGTTTTTACAAAGAAAGCAAGTATCAACCCGATCAATGCTGTGATGCCTGCCACAATGAATGAAACGTTCACACCATGTACCATACCTTCCATTCCTTCTGATGGAATCGCTGCAGTAGACATCACTGTAACCAGCAGCGCAGTTCCGACAGCACCGGCGATCTGCCTCATGGTATTGTTCATTGCAGTACCATGAGGGATCAGACTATCAGGCAGCTGGTTCAAGCCAGCTGTTGTTGCAGGCATCATGACGAGTGCCAAACCAAACATCCGAACCGCATTTACTGATGCGAGATAAGTAAATGTAGTATCGACAGTTAAATTCGTAAACATAAACGTTGTAATGGTTAAGAGCGCCATGCCGGTAATCACCAGCCATCTCGCACCGAACATATCAAAAAGTTTACCTGACACAGGATTCATTAACCCCATCAGCACCGCACCCGGAAGCAGCATAAGACCTGATTCAAAAGCAGTAAATCCAAGCATGTTCTGCATCAGAAGCGGCAGTACAACTGCTCCGCCAATCATTGCAATAAAGACAACCATTCCAATGATTGTTGTAATCGTGAATACTTTGTTGCGGAACACTTTAAATTCTAGCATTGGCTGCTTTAATTTAGACTGTCTGGTAATAAAAATCGGCAGTGCAATTAAGCCAACTACAAGTGAAATCAATACGTGAGCGCTTGCCCAGCCGCTGTTACCTGCCGTACTGAATGCGTAAAGTAAACCACCGAACCCCAGAGTTGATAGTGCGATAGAGATCGGATCAACTTTAGGGAAAGTCTGTTTTGTTACGTTTTTCAAAATAAAATATGCAACAATAATATCAATAATGACAACCGGAAGAATGATATAAAATAAGCTTCTCCATGGAAATTGATCAACCATCCATCCGGATAATGTAGGTCCTATTGCCGGCGCAAATGCGATGACAAGTCCAAACATTCCCATGGCCTGACCCCGCTTTTCTAATGGGAAAATCAAAAACAGAATCGTTTGCATCAAAGGCATGATAATACCGGCACCAGATGCCTGAAGTACGCGCCCTGACAGTAATATGCCGAAGTTCGGGGCGATCGCACAGACAAGTGTACCGACAGCAAACAGCCCCATGGCGGTGAGGAAAAGTCTTCTGGTTGTGAAACGTTCAATTAAAAAAGCCGTAATCGGAATCATGATTCCATTTACCAGCATAAAAATTGACTGAAGCCACTGTGCAGTAGAAGCATTCAGTTCTAAATCTTCCATAATGACAGGAATTGCTGTGGCTAAAAGTGTCTGGTTTAAGATTGCAACGAACGCACCTGAAATTAACACAATCAGCAGTGGAATTTTATTTATTCCAGCACCCCTGGCCTGATCCTTTGAACTCATATAAATCCTTCTTTCATTTATAAATTTCTTCGATTAACGAATTAAGTATTTGCATTATACAACTATATGATTGTATCATACAACTATTAAGGGGCAAGCACTTTGCTTTTAGAAATGATACGAAGGCGGTATGACGATGAAGGAAAAGTCTTTAGCACAAATTGAATTAGAAATGGCTGTGCTTTCAAGAAGAATTGCTTCTGTTGCAAGAAGTAAAAGAGAAGAAAACCTGGTCAGAGCAGCGTACCTGCTTCTTTATCAGATTTCCACCCACGGCCCTGCAGGAGTAAAAGGGCTTGCCGAAGAACTACAGCTCGATATATCTACAGTCAGCAGGCAGGCTGCTTCACTTGATCAGAAGGGCTATGTGAAAAAAACCCCCCTTGCTCAGGATAAGAGATCATACTTATACGAAATTACTGAAGAAGGCCAGCGTGAAATGACTGAATATCAAAAAGTCAGACGAGAAAAAGTAGATGAGCTCCTTGTAGATTGGACTGAAGAAGAACGTGAACAGTTTGGAGTTTTATTGAAGAAGTTTAATGAATCTGTGAAGGTGTACTGGTCGAGTGAGGACTGAGGTTTAATGTGGTTCGTGGAAAAATGGTATGTGTTCTCAGATAAACATGGAGTGTTCTCAGAATCTATATCATGGTTCGCAGAAAAATATCTAACGTTCTTAGAAATAACGCCTTGTTTCTTAGAATAGTGTAAAAAGAACTACCTTAACCTCATTAATATTTACAATGAAAAAACATGCGGTGCACGCCTGCACCGCATGTTTTTTTACTCTAAAAGCCCTGCCATTTTCAATCCGTGCAAAATGCCGTCTTCTTCTACGGATTTTGTAACGTATTTGGCAGAAGCCTTCACTTTATCCAGCGCATTCCCCATCGCAAAACTGTTTTCCACATTGGTCAGCATCTCAATATCATTTAACCCGTCCCCAAATGCGAATTGACGCGCTGGTGGATAACCGAGTTTATCTATCATTTTTGAAATGCCCTGAGCTTTGGAACCGCCTTTTGGCAGAATGTCTACAGAATAAGCGTGCCATCTGATGAAATCAAAATCTTTGAACGTTTCTCTGTATTGCTTTTCTTCCCCTCTTTCACAGAATAAGAGAGATTGATAAAGTGGGCGATCTACATGATAATCGGGATCGTGAGTTGGCTCCATTCCGATTTTTAAAGTTCCGATACTTTCTTCGATAAATGCATGCTTACGTACATTCGCTTTCATATCCTCGTGATCCATGTAAACAACCGGATGCTCATTTTCCACTGCAGCAGCAGTCAGTTTCTCAAGCGCTTCAGCATTTAATGGATTTGTAAAAATCACTTCATCATTCAACACCACATATTGACCGTTATAGCTGATGAATGAGCGGATGCCCAATTCTTTTCTCAGATCCTCGTACATAAATGGTGCACGTCCTGTGGCAATTGCCACTTCATGACCAAGTTTTTGAAGCTTAAAAATTGCCTCTTTTGTTGAAGCGGGCAGTTTTTTATCATGGTTTAATAATGTACCGTCTATATCAAAGAATATAATACTTTTTTCCATTATTCATCCAACCTTTTTCATGTTTTGGTTCTGTAAAAGTTGGCTGTTGATCTCCACTTCAGGCGGATGATTTCCGCGGCCTGCCGCAGGAGTCACCGCCTTACGTTCCAATCACCAGCTGTGCAAAGGCAACAATGAACTTTAACAAAACGAATGTTTAATATCTACAGTTTAACTGAGATCGTTTCATTTCGCACAGAAAAAGCAGCTGAGTATTGATTTCTCAGCTGCCAGATCGTTTAAATCTCCATATCCCATCGTTCTTTTTGCGTTTGTTTTAATTGGTCTTCCGTTTCCTGTGGATAGACGGTTCGGAATTTGTGGTGGTCGGCAGGAATGATTTCAATCATCTTTTCGATCATATCTTCCGGATCAAATTCCTGTAACCCTTCTTCCTGTTCAATCATATCTTCTTTTCGCGTGAAGTGCTGGTCCTCGTTATACCATTTCCACTTTTCTTCCGCACTGCGTTTGTTAAAGCCTGTTGCGAATGGACCCGGGTTAATCGTTGCTACCTGGACACCAAACTCTTCAAGCTCTGCTTTCATTGTTTGAGCAATGCCTTCCAGTGCATGTTTGGTTGCCGTGTACGGTCCTACATACGGTGTCGCAGAGATTCCTGCCATTGAACTCATGAAAATAATTTTTCCGCTTCCTTTTTTAACAAGTTTCTGTGCAGCGAGCTGTGCAGATTCCAGTGTCGCAAACACATTTACTTCAAACAAGGCACGGAAACGATCCATCGGAACTTCACCAAGCGGACCGCCTTCATTGATCGCTGCGTTCGCAACAAATACGTCGAAATCATATTTGGTCATTTCAGCGAGATCGCGTTGATTTGTTATATCCATTTTAAAAACTTCTATATCTAGTCCCTGATTGTCTGCTTCTCTTAAAAGGTCAGTCTTTTGGGCCGTTAATTCTGTTGTTGCGATGACACGGTGACCTTTTTTCGCCAGGCCTAGAGCGGCACCTCTGCCAAGGCCTGTGCCTGCTCCGGTAATAAATATTGTTTTCGTCATATCAAATTTCCTCCTGCATGCTAGTCATACACCACTTCTTCCCAGTTGAAAGAAATGTAAACGTTAAGAAGAGGAAACCTTGCTTTTCATATACTTTTTAAAGGATTTAAAAGTGTCATCAAACTTGTTAAATAACCACTGAATCGCAATCCCGTGAAGGATAACACCAATGATCGAATTAATAATGACAAAAGTGTGCATCAGTGTGGATTCAATTTCATAGATCCGCCTGCCAAAGAATAGTAACTGACTGAATATAAACGTCAGAGCTTCAGTATAAGTTGTAATGACGTTTTGCATTTGCCAAATGATAAATGACTCTATTAAAAATACTGCAAGTATGATGAATAGAAAAAGTAGTTTGTAAGCATTACTAACTTTATCAATCACTGGCTGAACATAGTGTTTTGTAATTGTTTTGGTACGGAATAAATAGATGATCCTCACAATTCGGGCAGCCTGAAAAAATTGATCAAGTGGTATAATTGCGATCATTAAAAAAGGGTTCTTTTTAATAAAACCCCATTTAGAGTCAGACCTGAAAAGCCTGATAACAAAATCAATAAAAAAGATCAGCCAGACAATCCAGTTTGTAATTGAGCTGTATGGCTGGTCGCTCCACAGTGTCGTAATTGTAAAAATTACAAGAATGATCATGAAGCCTTCATATATTTTTGAAAGTATAGATGACATCAATGATTACCTTCCCCCGAAATTAACTCTATTGTCTATACTATCAAATTTAAGCTTTTCAGGGTTCGGAAAAGAGTTATTCTTTTAACGCTTACCTCTAAGTGGATAAATTAGGATAGACTTAGCGATGATGGTTATACGTTCATTCTTTGAATTCTTTGCAAAAGAACCTGATGTATGATGTGCCTGAACAGGACTTATATGTCAGTAAGGAAAGAATACCTACATTTCCAAACGGCCAATTTATTATTCAGAATGTGAGAAAGACAGCTGATCATGAGAAGAATCTTGAGGAATTGAATGATTGGATTTCCATGGTTAGACAGAACTTACAGAGAAAGAGGCCACGACTGAAGGCCTCTTTTCGTTTATTATCCCATGTTTCCCTGTTCATGTGTTTTACTTGCACGTTTATCCTGATACATTTTTTCATCAGCAGTTGTGTACATTTGATCAACAGACATGTTTTGTGAGTAGAACTCACAGCCGTAACTGAAGCTCATTTCCCGGATGATTGGATCTTCGTGCTTTTTAAGCAGATGGCCTATTTTATCGGCAATTTGATCAGGATTAACCTGGTCACCTTCATAAATGATGATAAATTCATCTCCGCCCAGCCTGGCAATCAGTCCTTTTTGATCAAAACCTTTTTTCAATACTTCCGCAAAACCAATTAATACCTGATCCCCCCGCCGGTGACCGTAATGATCATTGATTTCCTTAAAAAAATTAAGGTCTATCAGCATGATGCCAAACGGTTTGCCAGCTTCAATCAGGTGCTTCTGATAGATTTCAAAGCTGTGACGATTATAAAGTTTGGTAAGAAAGTCTTCTTCAGCGGTCGTGGATTCTAAAAATATATAAGCCACTAAAATGCCGAGCACACTTGCTGTCCAGGAAAAGTATAACTTAGAATCAAACATTTGGATTACCATACCAACAATCGGCAGAAGAAAGAATCCAATGAATATGTTCACGACATATGGACGTGTTTCTTTTCGATTTTTTATTAAAAAGTAATTCATATAGATATATAAACTTGCCAGGACGATATAATGAACATCTTTAAAATCTCCGCTACTATAGCTATTTGTAGAGGAATTTACTTGAAAATATAATGGATAGAACATATTAATCACCAGAATGAGGAATGTGAATACACTCAAATGCTGATAAAAACCTTTTTTGTATACACGCTTGGGATCTTTGAAAATGTGGTAATCAACATACGAGAGCATAAAGCCGCCAAGAACAGGACCGACAAGAAAAAGCAGAAAATTAGTGCTGTATTCCAGAAAATATGCCCCAGTAAAAAGCATACCATCAAATATCCATGTCAAAGGCTCCAATATCATCGCAATCGCACTCGTAACCATGATGATCTTAAGCAGTTTTTTACTGAAGGTTTCAATTTTAGATCTCATTTTAACAATTGTATAAAGGATGGCCAGCACGGCAAAGGCAAAAATATTAATCTGGAATTGCACTAAGTATTCCATATTCCCTCTCCTGTCCGCTATTTAATCAAATAAACCAAAAGACCCCTTTTGTTTCTTTTTTATTTAATTATCCTACTTTTTTCACCTTTGTCAAAGGAATAATTTCTCAATTAAGAATTATCAATTATTTATTAATCGTTAAAAAGCACCTGCTATAAAATGAACAGGTGCCTCAATATATATGTAAAAAAACATTTTGTGTTAATTTTGATACTGATTCAATAACTGATCCAACCGTCCCAGATGAAACGTGTACTCCAGCAGGGCGGAAGAAACGATGACTAAACGTAATTTTTTATCATGATCTTCCTGATAAAGATCGAGTACAGTATGATAAAATTCATTTCTCTTGCTTAACATATCTTCTTCTGAATGTTGATATTCTTTTATTTTTCCTTGATATTTTAAAATCAGGTACTCATGATATTTAATTAATTCTTCCACATACTGATCATATAAATGATTTATATTTTGTTCAGTCTTACTTTGAAAATAATGATTTTCTATTTTATCGAGAAGCTGCTCTCCTTCATTCAATGTCTTCATCATTTGTCTGAAGACAATAATCTCTCTGTCATTCAGTTGTTTTGCTTTTGATTTTCCAAACTTAACCCTTTCTTCATTAAACAAACCGAATTGCGACTCTAACATTTCCAGTTCTTTCTTAAAGTTCTTCGAAATTTCCTGATATGATTTTTCTGTCAGTTCATTAGATATTGCAGTACGTAAAAGTAAAGACATCTGCTGGAAAGCGGACTGGATGTTATCTGAAAAACTCTTTTTATATTCTGGTCGAAAAACAGCAAGGTTAATAAATATACCGGAAATTGTCCCTATTAAAATAACCAGGAATCTTTCAAGTGCAAAATATACATCCCCGGCCGCCCCGGAGGTCATAATCGCAGCTACGGTCACAAGCGTAATCGGAATCGTGCTTTCCATTTTAAATTTCAGGCTTAATGAAATCATGATCATAACAACGATTCCGATGGAGACTGGATTTTCACCTAAAAAGTATATAAAAAATAACGAGATGGATGCGCCAAGTGTATTTGTGATTAATTGATCGGGAAGTTGCTTCCAGGTTCTATACAATGATGGCTGTACCGCTAAAATAGCAGCAACAGCAGCAAAAACGATATTGTCTACTGCAAAAAGTTCACAAATATATACAGCAAGTATAACTGCTAATCCAGTCTTAAAAATCCGAGGTCCAAAAGTAATGGTGATTTTCCCCTTTCCACAAGCAAAAGCCCTTTTACAAATATGATTTAACTTTAAAATGCAGAAGGCGATATGTCAAAAACAAAAAGAATTTCATCTGCGATTGAAATGATAAATATTATCTGAGAAATTTCAATTGTTCAGAAACAAAGATTTACAATCCCCCAAAACGTCTGTGTCTGAAATTAAACTCATCGATTGCACGATCAAATTCATCTTCTGAAAAGTCAGGCCATAATGCATCAGAGAAATAGTATTCTGTATATGCCATTTGCCACAGGAGAAAATTACTTATCCGTTTTTCTCCTCCTGTTCTGATCAGCAGTTCAGGATCCGGCATCCCGCTTGTATAAAGATATTTTTCCAGTCCCTTTTCAGTTACCTCTTCCCCTGCCTCTTTCATCTGTCTAAAAGCGTTAAGAAGCTCCTGTCTTCCTCCATAATTCAGAGCGAAATTAAGCTGAAGCCCATCATTTTTCGCTGTCTTCCTAACAGCATGTTTCAACGCTTCACGCGTGCCATATGGAAGCCGCTCTATATCCCCCAAAATATTAATTTTAACGTTATTTCTCATTAATTCAGGAAGATATTGAAACAGAAACTTCTTTGGGAGCTGTAGAATAAATTCAACTTCCTTTTGTGGCCTTTTCCAGTTTTCTGATGAAAATGTATAAAGCGTTAAATACTTCACATTTCTTTCAGAAGCTCTTTTAACGATCCTCACTACAGTTGAAACCCCTTTCGAATGACCATCTGTCCGCGAAAGTTCTCTTTTTTCAGCCCATCTGCCGTTACCATCCATGATAATGGCAATATGTGAAATGCCTGTTAGTTGACTCATGGTTTCCAACACCTCTCAATATTAGATCTGTTAATGAGTATATTGATATTTATTATATATAATATGATTATAAATATATTTTTATTGATAATCAATAAATTTTACAGAAATAATTTTTCTTAACATGTAGACAAATCATTCAGTTGATCCACTTATTTAAATCGTACAGCCTATTTAGACATAATAAAAAAACCCCGAAAGTTAGAATTCGACTCTAACTTTCGGGGTGAATGTGAAGACTTTAATTTTTTCAGTTATGCAATTAAAGGATTGTATAAAGCGTTGTATTTGCTACTGTGATCATTGTCAGCAGCAGCGTATTAAGAAATGCTCCTACGAATACATTACCCGTTTTTCTATAGAAATAGCGGTTAAAGATCGCTGCAATTGTTAACGCTGGCACTAGACCAATCACAATGATCGAAGCCAGTGATTGACTTGGGTAGCCAGCCGTACCTGTGATAAACAATAGTCCATAGTGATAGATGAGGTATAGAGCCAATCCGCCTACAAAATGGAATATTGAGATGAGATACCCTTTAAAACCATCATACTTCACACTTGCTGTATTCATATTCACGGATAGTCCAACTACAAAGTAATAGATCAGGAACAGAGGTGCATATTTGATTAATGCAACAATATGCTGACCTTCAAATGTTTTAACTGCAAATGTCCACAGTCGGAAATCTGTTTTGAATACGGCATCAACAATAAATAGAAGCCCATAAGCAGCCGCAAATGTGATGAATGCAGTGAAAAATGCAGCAATAATCGTTTTAAAGCTTACTTTCACACCATAATTTTTAGATGTAGCCCCTTCAGGCTTTTTGGAAACGTAATGGTAGCCAACCATGATGATCAATGTCAAGATCGCAACATTAATTGCCCAGTACACGATAGGATTAACTGTTGGTGCACCAAAAAATTCTGTTGTGGCAATTAAAGTAGCCTGATTTTTCAAGAAGAAATATTGAATGGTACTTAACACAAGTATAATAATCGAACATGACTTGATGCTTCTATCAGCTTTTTTCACGATTGAATAAATGAATATAATTGCTGACAGAGCGATTAAGATCATGCTAATTTGTCTCAGTAGCCTCATTCCATAGAAGTCTCCTCCATAATATGCAGAGAAGAATATTGCAGGGAATAGCGCTCCGAAAACAACTAATAGTAAACCTGCAAGTTTCGCACCATTAGTTTTTGGTTCAGGAAGTGATGCTGGTTTACTTGTGTAGATATTCGTAAGGAACGGTAGCTTTCCTAACAATTGAATGGCTGGAATGAAGAACAAAATAAATCCAATTAAAGCGACAAATGAAAACCACTCTTTCCACATCCATGTCTGCCCATCCTGATCAATAGATACTGCCTGATCATAATCAGCAAATGCCATATCATAAAAATCAATTGCATGCGCTGTGGATGTTTTTGAAAAGTGATTCCACGGGTGTGTTTCATTCGGTTGATAGATGATTCGTTTTCCATCATCTATATCATATACGGTACCCGCTTCTGCCATTTCCGGATTTCCTAAGAACCCTTGCCCTTCTTCTGTACCAACATAGTCCTTTTTAATTACAGACTGCCCAGCCGCACTCGCTGCTGGATCAAAGAAAAACTCATCATATTCCGCTGCGATTTTCCCTGAAAACCTCGGACCATATGAATCGTTTATTTGTTCATCTGTAAATCCAAGTGTCTTCACCCATTGATAATCAGAACCCATCGTGAGTGAAGCATAAATTTTTCTTATGCCACTTTCCTGAAAGTCTGTCTCATCCAGCATAACGGCGTGAGTAGAAGAAAAACCTCCCATTGAATGACCTGTTACTGCGATAATTCCATTGCCACCATCATCTTTCAATACATAATCTTGTTCATACATGTATTGCACAGCATCATAAATCGCGTGTGGCCAGAAAGAAAAGAATGGAACTGGCTTTTCCATTGTACCTGTTGAATGACCATGATCATATTGGTCTAATGCGAGAACAACATATCCTCTTTTGGACATTTCAATTGCCTGAGCATCCTGCATTTCAGCTGAATTCAGGTAACCATGTGTTGCGATAATAGTCGGTTTTGCATCCTGATCAGCACCATCCGGTTTATATAATAGCCCTGATAGTTCGCCTCTTGGCGTATCAAAATAAATACGTGAAACATCAACATCTCCACTCGAACTGTTGAATTGAGAAGCAACGAAGCTGCCGACCAATATGAGCAATAATGAAATAATTAATAATACGACTGGTTTCTTTTTCATGATATCCTCCTTTAAGTACTTAATTTGAAATATGGACATACATCCATATAGATGCTGTTAATAAATAGTGAGTTCTGATTGTTCTAAAGCGTATGTATCATTTCACCTCCATATGTTGGTTTACTGCCTTAGAATGATAAGAATTTTCAGAACATTAAAAAAAGACACATCAAACGCCCTGGATTAATCTCCAAGGTATTCAATGTGTCTCCTGATCTCGTCACAATTTATTAACTTAAAAGCAAGTATACACATACGTGAAAGCGTTGTCAATTTGATTTAGTTATTTCTCTATAATAATGATAAGTTATTTCTAATCTGTAAATAATCTAAATCTAAAACTTCACCATAGCTCTCTGTTCGACGTTGTAACCGCCAAAGCTCCATTATTTAGCGAATTATTTACATCTTCCCTTGTACGAATTAACCCACCGGCAATTAGTGGAATCCCCGTCTCATCGGTAATTTCTTTCAAAATACCTGGCATTATTCCAGGTAACACTTCAATATAATCAGGTTTAATTTTTTTGCAGGCTTCTAAGTTATGGTCAAGTGCGTAACTATCTAATGCAAATAGACGTTGAATCCCAATGATATTATTCTTTTTTGCAATAGCAATCACATTCCCTCGAGTAGAGATGATTCCATCTACTTTCACATTATGAATCAAATATTCCAGTCCATACTCATCTACTTTTAATCCCTGAACGAGATCAGCATGCATAAACACTTTTTTCTGATGCTGCTTAGCATATTTGACGACACTTTCAACTTGCGAAAGCCGCGTTTCAAGTAAAATGATATATTCATGATCATTTTCTATGGCATGCTCAAAATCCTTCATGCTACGAACAGCTGGTATGACATCCTTTAACAAATTATCACCTCACTTGAATGATAGAAATATGAAAATAGTACTTTTGTTACATCACCTTACACTAGTATTACTTTTTTTGCAGATTTTTTCTATATTCGGTATGTTATGCCTCCAGTAAAAGTATTTCGTTTATCAAAATATACCTTCTATACGTTTTATAATCAAATCATTCTTAAAAATTTGCTTTTTTTAACAGTCGTCCGTGTTAACAGCATGTTACTTATAATCCCCAGGGGTACCCCAGTGCTCAAACTTGTTGTACAGTGGATTTGTTGAATCAAAATGAATCCATATTGGTGCACTGTCTAACGCTGGATGAGCTACAAAAAGTTTTCTATCTCCATACCTGATTGCCTCTAAAGCTAAAGGCAGCTCACGCCTGAAGATCGCATCACGTACAGCAGTCACTTCCGGGCCAAACGCTCCGTCCACATAAACGTATACGAATAGAAATGGAGAACCATGATGCATGTTCCATTCTGCAAGTACTTCATCCCTCATGACATTGATCTTGTCATAAGCAAACTGCAGACCTATTGTAAGAAAAAGGTCTGCAGTGATATCTGAGTGCGTTAATGTATACTTACGGCCTATTACCGGTTCAGTCATCGTTACACCAGATCTGAATTCAACAAATAACTGATCAGGATTGAGCTTTGTCACTATATCACCTTCCTAAAATATGCTTGCTGCACATAACATTCTATTTTTTAACTTTATGGTCCTTCACAATCATGTATGTACAATAGAATGAATTTATAAAAAAAAAGCACCCACCCTCTTTGGGTGAATGCTTAAAATATTATTGTATTTATCTCTCCAGCCACACAATACACTCAACGTGCATTGCGTGAGATCATCGCAGACATATTGATGTAATGGTGGTCAAACTGCTGACTTACATTCGCAGCAGGATTGGAGTTTGTATAATTCAAAATGATTTAAAAACCAACTCTCTCCAAATACAGTCCCTCTGAATCTGCCATACGACCTGTTTGAATTCTTTCTTTTGATTTAAGAATGCCAGGTATTGCACTAGCATCCATATCTCCTACGCCAACTTCAATTAAAGTTCCTGTAATTTTTCTTACCATGTTGTAAAGGAATCCATTGCCGCGTATTTTAATTTCGATAAATCCTGCATTTTCACTTATCTTAAGTGAGTATATTTCACGTTCCATAGACTTTTTCTTCGACTTAGCGTTGGAATAAGACGTGAAGTCGTGCTTACCTATAAAATATTGAGCAGCTTTTCTCATTTTTTCGATATCAAGCTTTTGATCCACATGCATACTGTACTTTCTCATGAAGGGATGTGTATATTGCTCGTTCCAAATCTTATACAAATAAGTCTTATCTTTAGCATTATAGCGTGAATGAAAACGATGATCCATCAACTTAACATGAGTGATGCTGATATCATGAGGAAGATATCTGTTCAGGTACTGCATCACTTCATTTTCCGTTGCATGTTTACGCATCTTAAAATTAGCGATCTGGGCAAGTGCATGTACACCTGCATCCGTTCTGCCAGACCCAATGATTTCAATCTTTTCTTCTGCCAGCTCTGTTAATACATTTTCAATCTTTGCCTGAATCGTATTGTCATTATCACCTAGTCGCTGCCAACCCTTGTAGCGGCCACCATCATACTGAATCGTTAATTTATAATTGTTCATTTCAATCTCCTGTTCTTTACTCATCTATTTCGATCTCTCTGCTGACACACTGAACGTGATCTGTGTGCTTGCTGTAGAATTTTTAAAAAACAGATGCAGATGTGTACTCACCGGCACTAACCGGTCGGTAGTTTTGGAAGAAATTCAGCTCTGCCTACGGCTTATTAAAGTTCAAAAGGATCTTACTAGAGCTAGTCCAGCATGCTTAACAGCTTCATTTCTTACAATCTGCTCTAATCAATATATGAACTAGTTCGTATCTATCATTGTCACAAATTTAATAACTGTTGTAAATGGTGCTTTAGAATAAATCTTCAATTAACAATGATTTCGTCTTAATTCGCCAGCAGTAGTGACAATTATATAATCAACCAATGACCCTCTCTATATTCATTGATCATCATGAAGTCTAATCAGCGTTAGAACGTTACGATTCTTATAAAAAGATGCCAACGATAATCGCTGTAATAAAGCTTGCAAGGGTTCCTGCCACAATTGCTTTGAAGCTTAATTTGGATACAGTTTTCTGCTGGGTGGGCTCAAGGGAACCCAGTCCGACAATCAATTGTCCAATAGAGGACAGGTTGGCGAAATTGCAAAGCGCAATGGTTAAAATGGCCACTGTCTTTGGTGAAAGATCGTCCATGATTGACGACAGCTCGCTGAATGCGACAAACTCGTTAATTGAAAGCTTGGTGCCTATAATAGAGGCAGCCTTGAATGCCTCATCCATCGGAATACCGATCAGCACCGCCAAAGGATAGAAGATATAGCCAAAAATGGTGGAAAGCTCTGTGTTCACAAGACCCAGCAGACCGTTAATCAGTGCCAGGATGCCAATAAAAGCGATTAACAGCCCCCCAATATTAATGGCGAGCTTTGTTCCGTTCATCGCACCATCTGCAATTGCTTCAAATACATTGGTATATGTGGTTTTCCCCAGTGAGATATCGCCATTTGTCTGAGATTCCTCTGTTTCAGGTTCCATCACTTTAGCAATGATGAGCGAAACGAGTGGCACACTGAAAACGGAAAGAAGCAGTAATTTCATATCTATTCCCATCAAAGAATACCCGATTAATATGGCTCCACTTGCCGAAGCGGTTCCTCCAACCATTACAGCAAAAACTTCTGAACGGGTCAGCTTGATCAGATAAGGTTTGATCAATAGCGGGGCTTCCACTAAGCCCAAAAATGAGTTGCCGATCGCATTGAACGATTCTACCTTTGTTGTACCTAAAATCCTGCCAAGTCCAATTCCAATGTATTTTACAAAAAAAGGAATTAGACGTAAATAATACAGGGCAGAAATCAGTGCCGAAATAAAAATGATCGCACCCAGGACATTAATTGCAAAAACGAACGTGATGTTAGTTCCTTCCTCATAAAAACCTCCGAAGACGAACATGATCCCTTCCGTGCTATAATCAATCACCTTCTGAACACCGAGCGCCGCATTATTAAGGATGGCTTGTCCAAAAGGAACCTTCAAAACGAACAAAACAAGTAAAAATTCAAGCACAAGACCTATAATGACTATGCGCCAATTAATCGCAGAACGCTTGCTGCTCCATAGCCATGCCAAAAACAGAACTCCCATTAAAGAAAAAACGCCATAAATAAAACTCAAAGCAAGATACCTCCCAGTGATGTGTTCACTTCAATCATTTCTTATATTTCTATATAGTCGTATGATGTCAGACCACTTTTAGGAAAAAATAAAAAGCGTATGTGACTTTCTCTCAATACAAAGAAAGCCCCATACACTTTTCATGCATAGAATGACTTTCCTTATAGTCCGGCAATTTAAGGCTGCCAGGTAGAGACTTATGGTCCATATCACCATAGTTATATAAGGAATTCATATGAAGTTTGTTTTGACACTTTATCATGAGGAAGAACTTTTACACAATATAAAATCATAAAGATTATATATTGTGAAATTTCGCACGATCAGGATGGACAAACACTCGATTTATCCAACTATTCCTTAAATGATTTCTCCGCAGTTATATTAATAGTCCAACTCGTTTAAAAGACAATGGGTTTAACCGAATTACTTATAATAACCAGGGGTACCCCAGTTCTCAAACTTGTTGTACATTGGATTTGTTGAATCAAAGTGAATCCAAATCGGTGCACTGTCTAACGCTGGATGCGCTGCAAAGAATTTTCTATCTCCATATCTGATCGCCTCTAAAGCTAAAGGCAGCTCCCGCCTGAAAATTGCATCCCGCACTGCAGTAACTGCCGGATCAAACGCTCCATCAACATAGACATATACGTATAGAAATGGAAATCCATTAGCCATTTTCCATTCCGCAAGCACTTCATCCCTCATGGAAGTAATTTTTTCAAAAGCAAACTGCAGACCAATTGTGAGAAAAAGGTCTGCAGTGATGTCGGAGTGAGTTAATGTATACTTACGGCCTATTACCGGTTCAGTAATCGTTACACCCGTGCTGAATTCAACAGTTAACTTTTCCGGATTAAGCTTTTTCGACAGATCACCCTCCTGAAATGTACTGCATTTCCTACTCATAAAATTTATGGTCCTTCACGATCATGTATGTACGAATACATGAATTTAAAAAAGCATCCACCTGGTTAAGTGAATGCTTTAAAGTTATATTATTTTATAGTGATTTACATAATAGATCATCTGGAAATACCACTATAATCTTGATCTAAATATAAGAAAACAAGCTTTTACTTTCATCCACTTCACTTTCTACTATTCTAGTTCTCTCGAAGTCTTATCCTTATAATCTTAAGCTTCGATAGGTAATAACAGCTTGATTTCGAACCTTAAAGTTCTTGTCATTTAATGCTTTTTCCAAAATTGGGATAGCTTCAATTTGATCTACCCACTGGCTATTAGCAAGTTCCTTAATTAATCTGCTCCTTACATCAAAATTATTACTCTCAATTAAGGAAAGTAATTCATCTGAAATAGGCTTTAGTTTGGAGTAATCCATACTGAATATAGCTTCCAACAATACTGAAGTTTCTTTTCCATCTTTAATCTCTATAACCAACCTCTTCATTTCTTTCGAATCAGTGGATAGAAAATATGCCAATGCTTCAAAGCCAGCCTTTTGTACATCTGAACGGGGATGCTTGGAAAAATACTTTCTATCATCTAAAGAAAAAATTTCACCTTTTTTTGATAATTTAATTAGCTCCGGTAAAGGACTTTTAGGAACAACACGACATTCTGGACAGTAGGAACCCACAACTCTTATCCCATGCCTTTCGCACAAAACTCCATTTTCATCCCAAAATGTTGCTATTTTGAATACCTCTTCCTCGTTATAACCTTCACCTATTTTTAGCATAGCTTCCGCTGCACTCTTAACTACAATTGATTTGTCGTTGTTAATACCGTTCATTAAAGAAGTAAGAATCAATTCATGGTTTCCTGCCTGAGAAAAATTAGGAAGAATCCCGTATAAATAACGCAGACCATTTGTTTGAGTTTTCTTTAAGCGTTCTAAAATAGCATAAAGTGCATTATCCTCTAAAATATATTCTGCTACTATAGTAAAGTAGAATAAGCTATTCCCTTCTGCCTCCATAAACGCCTCATAAAACGGAGCCTTCACTTCAGATGCTTCAAAGCAATTTACTAGTAAAAGAGAAGCGTTTATTGCAATTCCCTTAGATGGATAGCTTAATGACTGTATTAATAAACTTTTATCTAAAAGGAATTCCGCCTTTTGCCAGTTAGGCTCATGTTCTGTTATAACCGGAAGTTTAGAAAGCAATGATTTATTATTTTCAAGGTTATTTAACACCCACCGAGCCTCATTATAGATATCTTCTTCTCCTATTTCATGTACAAGTAACATACCTTTTATAACTTCGTCCACAGCTGAAAGCTTTACTCCTTCCACCAATGGATCCAAATCGAAAACAGGACTTTCTCCCAATTGCATACCATGATAAAGCTTGCCGATTTCAAATAGTGGTTCCCCCTCACCAAAATACCATTCTTGTCTATTAGGAATTTGCCTTAATACAGAAGCAAGCAATGCCTTCTCTCCCTCGAGCATTCTTAACGAATCCTTATGAAAATCAAATTGATTCAAACTATTTTTATGACTGGAATTTAATATTTCTAACAGGTCGTATCTGCCGATCTCTTGAAGCATTCTTGAAAACTCAATATGGAAATGCGCACTAAAACCTACTTTCCCTAGTGCCTCTATTACTTTTACTAGTTCCCCTTCATCCAAAGTCTCATTACTTATAAGTTGTTCCATAGCCAGTTCAATAACCTTATTCCATTCCAACCACCCAGTTGGGATTTTAAAATTCTCCATTGAGGTGATAGATTCCCTTGGCTTCAATGCAATTAACTTTAGAGCAGTAGTTTCATCAATTATAAATTGTCTTGTTAGAAGGGCTAATTTATATGCCACAAGATTCGTCCACTCCTGACCATGTTGTAAAAGAGGATTCACAAGGGTTAAAGTCCAGTCAGGCTCCTGTTGAGCAATACCCTCTAATGCCTCACCTGCTTCATAACTTAACATGGAAATGGATGAACTAATAGTATCAATCGCTTTCTCAGCAACTTTTTTACTTAAGTCCGAAAGAGGTGGTGATTCAGCTAAAATTGCAGCTGCAAATGCAATATCATTATATAAGTCAAGCTTATCATTCGTAATTTCCAAGATTGTTTCAACGAACAGACGAGCAGATCCCGCTCCTCCAGCTAGAAGCAATGTCTCACGCCAAATTGGAGAATGCATTCTTTCTATATAGATTTCTCGCTGTCTCTCTTCTGGCAAACTAGAAATATACTTCCCAGCCGCATACTCCCCTAAAGTTAAGTGAATAAAAGTATAACCATTTTCATATCCAACCTCAAGATGTTCTAGTACCCCAATATTTATCCAAAATTGTAAACAGTCAGTTGCTATTTCTTTAGCTTGTAAAGGTCTGACATCAAGCTCATCCTCTATAAAGCTGGATAACTTTTGCAATACCTCCTGCTTAGACCTCCCACCGTTACTATCAAGTACATTTTGAAGAATCCATCCAATCCACTCTATGGAACGAATTGCAACCTGTTCATTAAGTTTTTTATTTTTCACCCTATCCGATTGTCTGATCCATTCTTCTAGAACTCTACTATACAATTCAGCACGATACTTCCCAAAATTTTTACCTGAAATTAACAACTGAACTAAAAAGTTTAATAACAGTGGGCTTCGAGCTGCTACATTAGTCATTTTGTTATTTTCCAATTGCTGTTTGAATTTAGAGTGCATTTCTTCTACTTTCTTCTTATCATTATTTAAGGTCTGTAAAAGTTTTAAGGAGTACGTTTTAATTTCTACTTCATCTAACGGTAATATCTCAACGTGATGAAAAGTATTAAATTGGACAGACTCATATCCAACAGGACGAGTTGTTACTACCACTCGAGTATCTTTTCTACCAATTGACCACTCATATAATGATTGACTTACTCTTCTTCGTAATGGTTCACATTCGTCTAAACCATCCGCAATGAGAATGTTTGTATGTCCTATAACCGACTTTAGTAACTCTTTATCCCCAGCATATCCATCAAGTGCAACTGACCATAACGCATCCTCAAAAGACTTTCCCTGTTCCATTTCCTTTGACAACTGCGGAAGACGGACATACAATACCTTCTCACCTTTAGCTGCTAGCCTATTCACTGCTCGTCGAACAAGAGTACTTTTTCCAGAACCAGGTCCTCCAATAAGGATGACTCTTTTACCTAATTCTGTGATTTCCTGAGCACTTTTTTTAGGATTACGACGATGAGAAAGTCGTTCCCATTCATGATATTTGGCAATCTCTTTCTCTAAAGAGTCGTTAATAGTTTCATTAGGTTCATCTATGACATGTAAACTCGCCCAAGCGTGTTCAATGGAAAGAGGTATATTAACTCCTGGAACGATAAATTTTTCTGTACGCTGTTTTAACCATTGAAGATATCTGCTTATCTCCATTTCTGCAGTATTTAAGGACCTTTTATTTAATGTTTGTCCATTCTCCTGATAAAAATTCGAAATTAATTGGTAGACAGTACTATCCATATCCATTTTACATATACTAATATGCCCCTCTGACACTGCTAGGGAATTCTTAATATAAGGTGCACGGGCAGAAGCAACTGCGACCGTTTTATCCGATTGACCATATAAATTTAGCTCATGTAGATGAGCTAACTCCTCGCCTCTATAACGAACCCATTTATCAGCCAACTCCGCTAAGTCCTTACTAAATACTCTCAACGAACGAACTTGTATAGACACTGCTTTTTCTCCAAGTATAGGAGGTATAAACATATAAGGTATTGAAGCTGTAGTAGCAATAGAAGACCCCAAAAAGGGCACTGCCAAGTATACTACTCCGTTAACAGCTTCAAGAAAGTCCTTATTTCTATGTTCAACCTGCTCTGTTAGCATATTTTGAACAATAATCCCGCCCATACTGTGTGTAATAAAATAAAATACATCATAGTCATCAAGCTTAGCTTTAACTTCAGTGTATAAAAGTTTAGAAACCTCTTTAAAATGCTGTCTTTTAAATATAAAACCTGTATTATATCCGAAAGTAAAAACATCATAATGATCATACGTTTCATCTTCTGTAAACATTTCTGGTAAAGAGTTACTTCCCTTTTTAGTCCACGTCTCATAAGGGTCTCCTCGTAACCCATGGACAAAAATAATTGCTGACTTATTTCCCTCCTGCCGAACCTTAAGTAACCCTTCACGTTTCTGCCAATCCATGGGCAACTCTTTACGTTTCCATTTAATTTTCAAGAATTCCACCATCTTTTCCAATTAAGTATATGTATTTATATTTCACAACCATCTAAGAGAGCATGTAATGAGAGTTATAAGAAAAGAAATAAGAAGTCAGACTAAGCTTAGAAGAATCAAGGTTGGTCTTTTTAATATAATTTTAACAAAATTTATTAACATTAATATCATCGCTCCAATCGTTACCACGCTAAAAGCAAAACTCGCCAACCAATAATGAGTCAATTATTCTCGCAAGTACACCGCTTCGAATAGCAATTATATAATCAATTTCCTTTAAACGATCAGCAAGACCAATATTCCCCGATTGTAATTCTTCAAATCTTTTATTATTAGACGATAAGGTTCCGTTAAATTTATCGTGTCCAGCTTTAATATCTTTTTTACGTATCTTCTTTTTCTACAGCCTCAAGCTAAATTTCGAATTCATCGTAAATTATTTTTATCTCTCTGGGAATTTAATTATTTCCCCTTACTTAATATTTTTCTTGACTTTTTTTGTTGAAATTACTTACTCTTTATATCGACATCTTTCGTTATTAATAGAATTATTTAACTAAATTCGATCTTTAAATCATTAACCACTACTATTGTTATATCTACAGGAAAAAACAATAGGATAGTAAATACAAAAGTTCAATTATAATTTAAGTAGTAGGTAACGTAACTAATATAATAACAAATAGAGTCTCCTCACTAGACAACTCTTCTAATTGATCAGTGGACACTTCGCTATAATGATCCATTTTTCGCTAGTCTTGAACTATTCTGGACTGTCTTTCATGTTTACACTCTCTGTGATAATGAAAATGTCTTTTTCCTGCTATATAAACAATTTTTCATTTATGTCGATCTATCTAGCAGACCCAATAAAATTTTTCTTTAGAAATATAAAAATTATTAATATTCTCGAATAAACGCTATGTTATCTTAACAACTTCAAATAATATCAAAGTGGTAAATTTAACTCTCCTACTTCAAACATCTTCATAATATTTAAGAGCCTTTCCATATAGGAAAGGCTCTTCAGGTTGTTGAATTTCATAAGCCGTGCCGGATCATTCCTTCGCTTTCCGCGGA
>NZ_SORX01000017.1 GCF_004405125.1 Jeotgalibacillus salarius | reverse complement strand
ATGGTTTATTTTATTGGTTATATACATATTTTAGAATTTCAACAGTCTGAAAAGACAACAGCTTTTTCAGCTGTTGTCTTTTGTTTATTCCTTGTCATCTTCCTCTGATCTGGCTGATTCAAATTGTATACCTACTACATGAATATTTACTTCGTCCGCTTCAAGCGCAGTCATATTCAGTAATGTCTGGCGGATGTTATCCTGAAGCTTCTGTGCAACCTCGGGGATTGCTACACCAAACTTCACTGTACAATAGACATCCAGTACAATTCCTTCATCAGCAAGTTCAACCTTTATTCCCTTACCGTGATTTTTTTTCCCAAGCCTTTCAGCCACACCAGATGCAAAATTTCCTCTCATCTGAGCAATCCCATCCACTTCTGATGCAGCAATACCTGCGATCACTTCAATCACTTCAGGAGCAATTTCGACTTTACCGAGCTGGTTTTGTGCAATACTGCTCATTTGCAGTAGATTATTTTCGTTTTCAGCAGTCATATGATCCCCCTCTTAATCAGCCTTTTTTGTCATGATATCATACTTCTCAAGAAATTTCGTATTGAAGTCCCCACCTGTAAACACATCATGGCTTAACAGCTTTAAATGGAATGGAATCGTCGTATGAACACCTTCAATGACAAACTCAGATAATGCCCGCTTCATTTTAGCGATTGCCTCTTCACGAGTAGCGCCATAGGTAATCACTTTAGCGATCATAGAATCATAATATGGTGGAATCTCATAACCTGTGTATGCAGCTGAATCAATTCTCACACCAGGACCGCCCGGCGGAAGGTACATCGTAATTTTTCCTGCAGAAGGCATAAAGTTCTTCTCAGGGTTTTCTGCGTTTATTCTGCATTCCATTGACCAGCCTGAGAACGATACTTCTTCCTGCAGAAGGCTTAATTTCTCACCGGAAGCGACTCTAATCTGCTCTTTAATCAGATCTACTCCTGTCACCATTTCAGTTACTGGGTGTTCAACCTGAATGCGTGTATTCATTTCCATAAAGTAAAATGACTTTTCATTATGGTCATAAATAAATTCAACCGTACCTGCTCCTGTATAGCCAACAGCTTCTGCTGCTTTTACGGCAGCATCTCCCATTCTCGCACGGACATTCTGATCAAGCGCTGGAGATGGTGTTTCCTCAAGAAGCTTCTGAAGTCTTCTTTGTATCGTACAGTCACGCTCACCCAGGTGAATCGTATTCCCGTGTGTATCTGCCATTACCTGAATCTCGACATGACGGAAGTCTTCTATAAACTTTTCTATGTACACACCGGGATTTCCAAATGCTGCTTCAGCTTCTCTCTGGGTTGCTTTAATACCTTTTTCCAGGTCCTCTTCACTATGTGCTACGCGGATGCCTTTACCGCCTCCGCCAGCTGTAGCCTTAATAATAACCGGATAACCCATTTCTTGTGCAAGGGCCAACCCATCTTCAGTTGAAGCAATAATGCCCTTTGAACCCGGTACAACTGGTACACCGGCCTCTCTCATTGTTTCACGCGCAACATCTTTTGTGCCCATTTTCGAAATCGCTTCAGGACTTGGTCCGATAAATGTCACATTACAATCTCTGCACAGTTCTGCAAAATCAACATTCTCAGCCAGAAATCCATATCCGGGATGGATTGCATCAGCACCTGTCAATTTTGCTGCAGATATCACGTTGGTAAAGTTTAAGTAACTGTCTTTAGAAAGCTTTGGTCCGATGCATACAGCTTCATCTGCAAGCTGGACGTGCAGTGCTTCTTTGTCCGCTTCAGAATAAACTGCTACAGTTTCAATGTTCATCTCTTTACAGGCACGAATGACGCGTACTGCAATTTCTCCTCTATTGGCAATTAACACTTTTTTTATCATACGTCTTCTCTCCTAACTACTTTTTAACAAGAAATAGAGGCTGTCCGTATTCAACAAGCTGACCGTTTTCTACCAGAATTTTAACAATTTCCCCTTCTGTCTCAGCTTCAATTTCATTAAATAACTTCATTGCTTCAACAATACAAACAGTCGTATCGCTGCTTACTTTTGACCCTACTTTAACAAACGGTCCGGCCTCTGGTGAAGATGCTTCGTAAAAAGTTCCCACCATTGGCGACTTGATTTCTGTTGTATTTTCAAGATTTTCTTCAGGTTCCGGCTGCGTTTCAGCTACTGGTTCCGGCTGCTTCTCTTCTTTTGCCGGGGCAGGTTGAGCTGCTTCGGTATGCTCAACAGCAGGTGCAGCTGGTTTGGCTGCTTCTACAGGCGTTTCAGCTGGCTTTTTTGATTGTTTTCTTAGTTTTAGCTTTTCGCCATCCTGTTCATATGTAAATTCATCAATTGAGGACTGGTCGATTAATTTAATGAGTTCTCTGATTTCTTGTACTTTTAACATATTTTCTACACTCCCTGATCATCATATTCATTAGCAGCAGCTGCTATTATCATACGCTAATAGCAGAGCAAAATTCAAGACAGCCCTTAAAAGAGCAAATGAAACGCTTACATTTAGTTATTGTATCACAGATTGTGCAGCCTGAAAAAAATCCTATACAACAAAAAAATGTCCGAAAGGCCACACATAAAGGCCTTTCGGACATTTTATATCATCTTATTATTCAGCAGGTTCAAACATAACTGACACAAAAGTGTTTTCTCCCATTTCTCTGCGCCCAAGCTGTACCAGTTCATTCGCCGCTTCTTTTGAATGTTCATTATCTATAGATTTTACAGTGATCAGCACTCTCTGATCATCAGTTCTAACCAATGCATCTTCATAACCCATCGCTCTGATCATTGTTTCAATAAGCTTTTCTTTTGACTCAAGTCTGTTTAGTTCCTCCATCGCTTCGTAGGCTTCGTCTTTTTCAGATGCTGAAAAATCTGCTGAAGCAACTTTAGATGTTAATTGTTCTTTTAACGCGCTTCTTTCATCCTGGACTTCCATTCTCAACACATTAAACAAATCTTCATTTGCTGATTCAGTTGACACTTCAATATCGTCTTCAAAAACCCATTCATCTTCAGTTTCACTGCTTACAACTTCTGAATCCTCATACGTAACTGCCGTTTGAGGTGTAGGGGACATCACATAATATACAGAGAGAACTACCACGAGACCGATCATTGTCAGCAGCCATACAGTTTGTTTTTTCAGCATACATTCATCTCCTTAGTGATAGGGTATTACCGCAACTCTATGTGTTGAGACATCAAGTGCTTTTGAAACCGCTTCAATAATTTGTTTTTTAACCCCGGCTGACTCTGAACCTTCAGCTGCGATCAGCACACCTGATACTGGAGGTTTTTCAATATATTTCAATACCGGATCGCCATTTAAAGAAGCTTGTCCGAATACGACCTCGGAAGTTGTGGATTTTCTTCCTGACACAGACTGTTGATTATCGCGCTGTTCTTCTCCGCTATCCTGCTGAATCGATTCGTTGCGTTCATATATCAGCCTTTCTCCACTGCTGAGGGTGATCATCACATCAACTTTTTGGGTGCCGAGCGCTTTTTTTAAAAGAGAGGTCACCTTATTTTCCAGTTGACGTTCAAGTAAAGAAATTTCCGGATGCACATCTTTAATCTCCTGCTCATTTGAAACAGGTTCCTGCGTTTCATCCTCCTGTGTAATGATGATCATGATGCCGATCACTAAGAGCAAAATAATAATTGGTATTTTTTTGTGAAATGTTGGATCTCTTGATGAAAAAATGGCTTCTTTTATTTTATTCATCCTGTCCTCCAATATTAGTGCAATATGATAACACTTGACCGTGAGATCTCGAGTAATGATGCAGTCTGATCAATAATCATTCCGTGTTCTACCTGATTATCAGCGTTCAATAATAAAGTCACTTTGTATGAATCCGATTGCTGGCTTATTTCAACCGAATCTATCTTGCAGCTGCAAGCTTGTTCAATCAGCGGATGAAGGTTTTGTTCACTTTGTTCTAATATGTATGCAGTCTGATTGGCAGACATGCTTTCAATTACAGCCTCACCATTCATTTTTTCTGCAAGTACCCATTTTTCAATTTCTTCAGGAAACGAGATTGTAAACTCCTCTGCCCCATTCAATAAGTGCTGCATGGGATTGATCATCCAAAATAAAAATATGAGACCTGCAGTAAATTTTATAAAAGGCCGCCATGAATCTGAAGGTGTCAGCATATCTGCTACCAGTACTAGCATGATCAAAATACCTAACCCCGCCGCCCAGTCTGTCAGGAACTGCATAACAATCACCTCAGCGAATCATAATCGGTATATTGCTGATAAACATCACAACAATAATTGAGATAAAGAAGATACAGCTTGTCAGTAAAAGCGCTGCTGCAAGATGAAACATCCCTTTACTTGCTGCATCAACTGCTTCTGTCAGCCTGCTGCTCGCGACAGGTTCCATCAAAACAGCTGCAAGCCTGTACATAATCGCAATGACGAGCATTTTTATAGCTGGAAATAGTACAATCAGAATCAGTATCAAACCTCCGGCGGCACCGATCATATTTTTTGCCAGCATAGATGAAGTCATCACAAGATCAGCTGTATCTGACACTACTTTCCCTACAAAAGGAAGCATTGTTCCAGCAAGCGTCTTCACTGATTTTGCTGCAACACCATCAGCTGCAGATGCTGCAGCTGTTTGAATAGATAAAATGGATACTGAAGCAACAGCTGTAACCCCCAGGATCCACAAGCCGGTTTGTCTGCATAAAGCTGCGATTTTCCCCATGCTGTATCGGTCTGAGAGTAGGTTCAACTGATCAAAAAAAATGGAAAAGATAAATAAAGGAATGATGACTGATTTCATTAATGCTGTGATGACATATACCATAGCAAGCAATATTGGAAATGAAGCAGCTGAAGTTGCCGGTCCGCCCGAAAGTGTAATTGAAGCAATATACAGAGGCAGTAACCCATTCATAAAAGACGCGGTTGCCTGCAATGAGTCAAAAATCACTTCCAGGAAGAGCTGAATACTTGAAGTAATGGTAATCAGGATTAAACCCATCAGAATTAATGGACTGACAGCAGCAACTTTGTGATCCCCAAAAGATTGTTCAATTAAATGAATGAATGAACTGAGCAGCAAGAGCAGAATCAACCAAAAAATCAAATGCAGATGATCTGTAACCTGGTAAAATGAAAATCTGATTAACCCTTCAATCCACCCCCAAATCCCCTGATCAAATGAAAATAACGCTTCCCAAATTGATCCCTGGTTTGTTGATGGAAGATATTCACCGTAGCGAATGTTCAGTTCAGTCCAATAACTCGTCCATGCAGAATGATCCTGTTTTTCAATCTGATCCAGTACAATGGCTTCTGCTTCGTTATGAACATTTTTCTCATTCATTTAGTACCTTCCTTGAATCATGTTTTCAGGCAATAACTGAAATATTTGTTCCATCAACTCAATGAACACTGGAAAGGCAATTGTCAGAATGAGCAATTTTCCTGTCCATTCAATGATCATTGCCAAAAGCGGCTGTTCAAGCTGTTTTACCAGGTGAATACAGATTTCCGACACAAACGCTATGACTAAGACCTTTAACAGGATAATCGAATACTGTTGTAATCCCGGGACGTACCCAGTCAATTGAGTCAGCAGTCCTGATGCTTCTTTTATTTTTATGATCAGCTCATTGATTAAATACACACTTCCGCAAAAAGCCAGCATCATTGCTGCCTGTGGTGAACGTTCTTTTAAGAGAAGAGCCAGAAACCCTATCAAGAAACAGATGCCCGCTGTTCTGAGTAACTCCTCCATCATTGATCCTTATTCGTAAAACATAAGAACTGATCTGACGGCTTCAAAAAAATCTCCAAGTGCCTGAATGACAATATATAGAACATACATTGCGCCGAAAAAAGCGAGCCACTGAGCATAATCTTTTTTTCCCGCCTGTTCAAGGACTGTATATAAAAATGCCACTGCCAAACCGATTCCGGCAATTTTAAAAAGCGTTTCCCCATCAATATACACCCGCGATCTCTCCTGGTTTCAAATAAGCAGCAGTACTGCAAGTAATCCAGCCATAAAGCCGACTGTTCTGTAAATCTTTACAAACTTCATCTCGTACTCACATGCCTCTTCATATCTTGCTTGTATGCCTGAAGTAGTAAATTTAAGCTCTTTCTCCACTGAATCTAAGTGGATGTTCTTGAATGCCAGACTGATTTTAACGAGCCACTTAAGATCATCTTCCTTCAAGCAGTTAAACGACTGATTGTTCAGCACAGCATTCTTCCACGCGATATGAAAAGGCTTTGACATCAATTCAATTTCAACTTGTTTTAAAAAATCATTCAGCAGCGTATCAGCTTCCCGCTGCAGTTTAATCATTTCAGATATTGACGTTCTCCTGTCTACAACTTCTGTTTCCATCCATTTACAAAGCCTCAGGCATTCGAGTAATACCTGTCTTCTTTTAATTAATAAAGATGCTCTTCTCATACCTTCAAGTGTGAAACTTAGGATGATACAGGCTGCACCGAATGAAAACGTCACGTCACTCCCGCCCAATCTATTTCATACTTTAATCTGCTGCATTTAATCAGATAAAGATCATTTCTGGACATCAGCGAAGATAATTCATTTTTTTGTTTTAATTCTTCTGCTGTTCCAGCGTGAGCTGTTACCATAATTTTTATGCCAGCTGATAAAACCTCATCTACCGCCAGTGCGTCTGAAAGTCCGCCGATTTCATCAACAGCGATTGTATCGGGACCCATTGCACGGAGCATCATCTTCATGCCACGCGTTTTTGGACACTTGTCCAGCACGTCCAGATTAGGACCAAATGTCAGCTGAGGAACGCCCTGATAACAGGCTGCAATTTCTGATCGTTCATCTACTAAAGACACTGTCTTACCTGGAATTTCACTATTGCCGGAGGAAACAAACCTCACTGCATCTCTAATAAAAGTCGTCTTCCCGCTTCCAGGAGGTCCATATATGAGAATATGGGGCCACTGCTGACTGTTCTTGTTCCATAGTTCACACATAATGTCATTTGCAGTTCCAATAAACTCACGAGCAATACGAATAGAAAAAGAAGAAATATACTTGAATGTTGGCACCTGATTCAAACTTTCAGTCATTTCACCCGCAACGCCAATGCGGTGACCGCCTTGTATTGTGATAAATCCTTCTGCCAAATCTTTTGCGATGGAGTAAATAGAATGATCAGAGATCTTTTCCAAAAGCCTGGTACAATCTTCATCCGTAGGAAAATACGGGATCAATACTTGTCCGGTTTTTGTCTTCAGTACCAGATGTCTTCCTTTTCTGATCCTGATTTCATTTATAAATTTCAAATCGGGATCTGCTGATTTGAGGATGGCTGCAGTCATTTTTTCAGGAAGGAATGAGAGTATTTGATGCATGATGGTCTCCTTCATGTTTTACGACTATCATATTGATCAAATTAAATTTTATGCGGGAATAAAAAAACTGCCCTATAAAATAGGGCAGTTCAAAGTTTTATTGTGTACGTGATACGTAAGATGCATCCGTTGTATTAATGACAAGCTTATCTCCCTGATTCACAAAGAATGGTACATTGACAGTTAATCCGGTTTCAACCGTTGCCGGCTTAGTACCGCCACTTGAAGTATCACCCTTAATACCAGGCTCCGTTTCAGTTACTTCCAGTTCAACTGTATTAGGAAGTTCTAACCCAAGCGTTTCAGCCTCAAACATCATAATTTGTACTTCCATGTTTTCTTTCAGAAACTTCAACTCATATTCAATCTGTGCTTCAGGGAGTTCGATTTGCTCATAAGATTCGTTATCCATGAATACGTGCATATCTCCATTTGCATATAAATATTGCATACGTTTGTTATCAATCTGAGCTTTTGCAACCTTTTCGCCTGCTCTGAACGTTTTTTCCTGTACAGCACCAGTACGAAGATTACGCAGCTTAGAACGAACAAATGCAGCACCTTTACCTGGTTTTACGTGCTGGAAGTCCATTACTCTCCAAATGCCGCCATCAACTTCTATTGTTAAGCCAGTTTTAAAATCATTTACTGAAATCATTTATATTCCTCCGTTTTCTTGATGTCTCTCAGTTTACCGCTAGTAATTGTATATACTCTTAAGCTAAAAGTAAACGTCATTTCATGCGTTTGATTCAATTTTATAGGATAATCAGATCTTTTGTCGAGTGTGTCAGTGTTTCATTCCCACTCTCCGTGATGACTGTGTCATCTTCAATTCTGACGCCCCCAATACCAGGCAGGTAGATGCCCGGTTCAACAGTAACAACCATATTTGGTTCAAGTTTTGTTTCCGAACGGGAAGATAGTCCAGGACCCTCATGAACTTCCATACCAAGCCCATGTCCAAGTGAATGACCGAAATATTCTCCATAACCTTTAGAAGAAATATAGTCACGCGCAATTGCGTCTGCTTCTTTCCCTGTCAGTCCGGGTTTAATTTCATCCATAGCCTTTAATTGAGCATCCAGTGTTACCTGATAGATTTCCTTGAGTTTCTCATCAGGTTCTCCAACAGCAAGCGTTCTCGTCATATCTGATGCATATCCTTTATGAAGCGCGCCATAATCAAGTGTGACAAAATCACCCTTTTCAATTACCTTATTGCTGGCAACGCCGTGCGGAAGTGCAGAACGGATACCACTTGCAACAATAATATCGAATGACGAAGAAACCGCACCTGCATTTCTCATAAAGAATTCAAGTTCATTTGATACTTCAATTTCTGTTTTACCCGGCTTTATAAAATCAAGGATATGCTTAAAGGCTGCATCTGCAATGTCAGCAGCTTCTTTTATAATACTGATCTCACTTTCAGACTTTATTAAGCGGAGCTTTTCGACAGTCCCGGATAAAGGAATGAGCGCAGCGTTAATGTGTTCTTCATACAGTTTATATGTACTTAATACAAGATGGTCTGATTCAATTCCAAGCTTTTTAATACCTAGTTTCTCACACTGATCGGCAATTTCTTTTGTAATCGGACCTTTGTGAGTGATTACTTCATAACCTTCAGCTTGTTTTTCAGCCTGTTCCGTATATCTGAAATCAGTAATGAACACAGCTTTCTCCTGTGAAATCAATACTGCTCCTGCAGAACCTGTAAAGTTCGTCATGTATCTGCGGTTATAAGGACTCGTAATTAAGATCCCATCAGCTTGTCCTGCAATTCCATTTCTTAACTTTTCAATTTTGCTCATCATCATTCTCCTTTACGTATTTAATAAGAGCGTTAAGTGCCATTTCATATCCGTACACACCAAAACCGGCTATTTGCCCGATTGCTTCAGCCGCAATCATTGACTGATGACGAAAAGATTCGCGGGCATGAATGTTGGATAAATGAATTTCAACAACTGGAATTGAAATCGACGCAACCGCATCTCTCAGGGCAATACTCGTATGCGTGTACGCGGCCGGATTAAAAACAACGCCAGCAAAATCATGATCTTCAGCTTCATGTAACGCATCAACCAGCGCACCTTCATGGTTCGATTGTTTGGCGAATAATTCAATCTTATACTTTTCGGCAAGTACGATTAAATGTTTTTCAATAGAAGCCAGGGTATCAGTTCCATAAATTTCCGGCTGTCTTTTGCCCAGCCTGTTAAGGTTAGGTCCATTAAGCAATAGGATCTTCATGGCATAACGCTCCTTTTTCCTTATATTTCGTCACACAAATAAATTGTAACACATCAGCCGGTTATTTTTCCGTATGATGATTAGTATAAGGATCAGGATAAGAAATTGAATAACCTGTGAACAGACCGTACAAAATAAAGAGAGAGTTAAGAGAGATGATCGTTCTCACCTGCAGTTCAGCAGGGTTGATCCGCCATTCAAGGAACCATCCCAGCAGCAACAGCACGCCTAACAAAAAGAGTCCTGAAAAAACACCGGGATAAATTGAGTCGCGATTTTTAAAAATGATATAGTAAACCATCGCCCATATAATTGAACAAATCAGAATAAGCAGAGCAAATAAACTTTCACTAACGAAGCCTTTTTGCCATTCTGCAGTCATGAATGAAAACTTAGGTTTTAACAGCTCTCTTTCTATAAAATGAAAATAAACATAAAATCGATATAAACAGTAAAATAACAGTCCTCCTGCAATGGATGTGTATATGGCAAGAGGAATTCTTTTAATCGTTGGAAATTCCATTTCAACCATCTCCTTTTTTCCAACCATTATGCCACTGAACTAAATACGTTATTCGCAACCTTAGACAGTAGATGAATGACTGATTTTTTAGTAAACTGTAAATACCTTATTTATTATCAGCTTTTGCTGGTTCATTGAATATTAGGAATGTAAGGAATAGGCTGGTGTAAAAATGAAAAATGAAAAACCCGCGTATGGCGGACAGGCAGTGATGGAAGGTGTTATGTTCGGCGGAAAACGTCACACTGTAACTGCAATCAGAAGAAAAGACGACTCAATTGAGTATTTTGATCTTCCGAGAAAACAGAATCCAACATTTCAGAAACTAAAAAAGATTCCATTTTTAAGAGGTATCATTGCCTTGATTGAATCAAGTGCTAATGGCACACAGCATCTCAATTTTTCGAGTGAACGATATGATGTGTTGCCAGAAGAAGATGAGAAAGTGCAGCAGGAGCAAAAAACTTCTAAGCTTGAAATGATCTTTGGCATCGCGGCAATTGGTGTACTTTCTTTCCTGTTCGGTAAGTTTGTGTTCACACTGATTCCTGTTTTCCTTGCAGAACTTTTCCGATTTGCGGTTCCAGGTGATGTAGGACAGGTCATGCTTGAGAGTTTGTTCAAAGTGATACTGCTTCTTGCTTATATTTACTTTATTTCCATGACGCCATTAATCAAAAGAGTGTTTCAATATCACGGCGCAGAGCATAAAGTCATTAATACGTATGAAAATAATTTACCCTTAACTGTTGAAAATGTTCAGTCACAATCACGCCTTCACTACAGATGTGGCTCGAGCTTCATCCTGTTCACAGTAATAGTCGGTATGTTTGTGTACCTGTTAGTTCCAACAGAACCGTTAACTGCACGTATACTTAACCGTATCGCATTGATTCCGGTCGTGTTGGGCATTTCCTTCGAAGTGCTCCAATTGACGAATAAGGTGCGCGACATTCCTGTCCTTAAGTTTCTTGGTTATCCAGGACTCTGGCTGCAACTGCTGACAACAAAAGAGCCGAAAGATGATCAGGTTGAAGTAGCAATTGCATCATTCAATAAAATGCTGGAACTTGAAGATGAGGCTGAAAAAGGTTTAAAAAAAGCTGCACTTGTCTAAACTAATAAAAAGCTTTGCTGCGGGAGGTGGCTGCATTGAATGTTAAAAGTATTATTTTCTTTGCTGTGGTAATTCTGGGGGCGTTCGGATTAATTTCGATGGTTGTGACTGAGCCGGGGGCCTTACTCAGAATGATTCTGATTTATGTTCTGCTAGCTGCTGCTATCTACGGAATATACCGATTCATTATGTCCCGAAGAGGAAACGCCCAGGAACAGAGTGCTTATAAAAAAGCTGTCCGTCAGTCAAAGAAGAAATATCAGCCTGCTAAACCTTCAAAAGCAACAAAAGTTAGAAAGATTCAGCCCAGTGCTCAGAAAAAGCCTGCTAAAAAAGCTTCTGCAGCCAGATTAAACGGCCCAAAACTGACAGTGATTGAAGGGAAAAAAGGTAAAAAGAAAAAGCGTATGACACTTTAAACACCTGTTTATTCAGGTGTTTTTGTTTGCAGATTTCCCCAAAATAAAAGGCGCTCATCAAATGAGCGCCTTTTAACTGTTATTAAATTATAATCCACACTTTAACTGCGCATTACAGTTTGTACACGTATTGCATCCACCAATTTCTTTTATTGTGCCTTTACGGCAGACCGGACAAGTATTGCCCAGTTCAGATCCTATTGTTACGTTGGTAGAGCGTAAGTCCTGAATCGTATCCACCAATACAACATTCTGCTTTTCTCTCGGTTTCTCTAATTTGTTTTCTTCAGCTTTTAAGGTTAATACCTGGCTGTCCCGGCTGCCGTCTACATAGACTGTTCCACCTTTTGCTCCACCGTGGTAAAGTCTTTCATACACGCTTTGAACCTGTTCAACTGAGTATCCTTTAGGTGCATTCACAGTTTTAGAGATCGAACTGTCAATCCATTTTTGAATGACACACTGCGTATCAGCATGCGCTTCAGGCGCAAGTTCCATCGCTGTTACAAAAAATGATGGCAGGCCGTCTTCTTCAGTTTTGTTATTTAACTCCAGGTACTCTTTTACGATATCAGCTTTCACTTCAATAAACTTACCGAGGCGTCCGCTTCTGTAATACGTATAGGAAAAGTATGGTTCGAGACCGGTTGCCACCCCGACCATTGTGCCGGTACTGCCGGTTGGCGCAACAGTTAACAGATGCGAATTACGGATACCATTTTCAAGAATGCCTGATCTCACAGATTCAGGCATCTTTTTCATATAACCTGAGTTAATGAAAGCCTGTCTTAAACGATTTGTCTCTTCTTCCGTTTCACCTTCTAGAAATGGGAACGATCCGCGTTCTTTTGAAAGTTCAATTGAAGTTTTGTAAGCAGTTACTGCAATTGTTTCAAATACTTTATCGACTAACTGATTGCCTTCTTCAGAACCGTATTCTTTTTCGCAATAAATCAGAAGGTCAGCCATACCCATTACACCTAGACCTACACGACGCTCTCCAAGTGCCTGCTTTTTGTTTTCATCAAGGAAATAAGGTGTTGCATCTATTACGTTGTCCTGCATACGAACCCCTGTTGCAACAGTCTCTTTAAGCTGAGCATAGTTCACTGTTTTATTTTTCTTGTCTGCAAACTCTGCGAGATTTACTGCTGCTAAATTACAGACAGAAAATGGTGCAAGTGGTTGTTCTCCGCAAGGATTTGTTGCTACAACCTGCTGACCGTATGCTTTAGCGTTGGTCATTTCATTGGCATTATCAATAAAGAAGATCCCCGGCTCTGCAGAGTATGTTGCACAAATGTTAACGAGGTTCCACAATTCTTTCGCCTGAATCGTCCGGTACGTTCTCACTTTATTACCCTGTTCTTCCCATTTACGGACATCTCCGACTTCATGCCATTGTGAATTGTAATGAGCCATCTCTTCTTTTGAATAAGCTTCCACATGCGGGAATCGCAAAGCATATTCCTGGTTCTCATCAACAGCTTTCATGAAATCATCTGTCAGACAGACTGAGATGTTGGCACCCGTTAGAAAATCAGGGTTGTGAACAGAATAAGTGCCTCCTTCTGCGAGTTTCTCTTTCGCATCATCGATAATTTCTTTATTGAATCCACCGAAACCTTCAATGCTTTCATAATTAACAATGCTTTGATACATTGCTGCTTCCTGTTCATTAAGCGGAGTAAACTTTAATTTTTCCTGTGCAATTTTCCTGATAAATTCATCGTTCGTTGTTTCAAGAAGGAATCTGAGAATTCTCGGATTTTGCATTTTAGAAATAATAAATTCAATAATATCAGGATGCCAATCTGATAACATAATCATTTGTGCTCCACGTCTTGAGCCACCCTGCTCCACTAAATGAGTGAGCTTTGCAATATCATCTAACCAGGAAACCGATCCGGATGATTTTCCATTAACACCTCTTGCAAGTGTGTTTCTTGGTCTTAGTGTTGATCCGTTCGTTCCAACACCGCCGCCACGACTCATAATCTCCATTACCTGCTTACGGTGATCTGAAATTCCTTCTCTTGAATCCTGGATAAAAGGCATAACATAACAGTTAAAAAACGTGACATCAGTTTCAGCACCCGCTCCATATAGCACACGGCCTGCAGGAACAAATCTCATGCTTGAAAGCTCATTATAAAACTTTTTTGTCCACTCTTGTTGTAGATCAGCCGTTTTCTCAACTGATGCCAGCCCTGTAGCATTTCTTAATGCAATTTGCTCGTAGTAGACCTCAAGCGGCTTTTCAATTACATCAAGTGACCTGACTACGATGCCCGTTTCTATTTCTTTAGGTGTATCCAGTGAATTTTTAAATTCGTCTTCCACCTGTACTGATGCGTGTCCGTTTTCCCAGTCAATCTCCTTAATAAAGCCGAGACCACGTGCTGGAAATTTAGGATCTTCTCTGACTGTAAGCACAACAAAATCGCCTTCACCTAATGTTTTCTTTTCAGTATCTTTAAAAGCATAACGATCCAGCATAACAAGTCTTGATACACCTTTGTGTGTAAGCTTCATTTCCTCTGTAATTGGATGAACGACATCAAATAACTGAATGTCTTTATTTAGCTTTTTTTTGTTTAATATGAGTGCTGATGCTGATATTTGGACCACTGTCATATCCCCTTTCAATCTATATCTTCAGTAATTAACAAATGTTTTTAGTATTTAACTACTGTATGTATTACCAATAATATATACCCTCAAACCAAAAAACACAATATATTGTGTTTAGTTTTTTGCACTACATACAATATATAGTTTTTTGTGTCAATTAGAAAAGTTTTGTCAAATTCAATAAACAAAGAAAAAGAGAACATTCCTTAGAGAAAAAGAGAAAACAATATGGAAATTTGTCAAATTGAAATGATTTCACACTTGTTCTTTTTCTTTGTATTGTGTCCATGATCTTGTCAAAATCAATTGATCAAATTGATTATTTTCTTTGAACTTATGGACACCGGCTACTATAATAAAGAATAGTGTGAGATAGAAAGGGGTTAAAAACTTGGAGTCATTATATGTAGTACTCATCATTCTTGCGGGAATCATCATTTATTCAGCTTTCAACTATTTCCGTCAGAAAAAAATTCTTAAACCATTAACTGAGGAAGAATTTAAAAGCGGTTACCGGAAAGCACAGCTCATTGATGTCCGCGAACAGAAAGAGTATGATGGCGGTCACATCCTGGGAGCCAGAAACATTCCACTTTCCCAGCTTAAGATGAGACTTGGTGAAATCCGTGCAGACAAGCCGGTTTATATTTATTGTCAGAACGGTATGAGAAGCGGCCGGGCAGCACAGCTTTTACACAAAAAAGGCGTAAAAGACCTTTATCAGCTGCAGGGCGGATTTAAAAAATGGACAGGCAAAATTAAACGCAAGTAACTTTTGCTTAACGAATATCTCTTTATATGAAAAAACCTCCTGAGCACTCAGGAGGTTTTCTTCTTTTATACTTCAACCGGCTCTTTCTTCATATATCTTAAGACAGGTTTACGTGCTGCCTGGGTTTCATCCAAGCGGCTGATCACAGTGGTGTGTGGAGCTTCCTGCACAATTTCAGGGTTCTCTTCAGCTTCTTTAGCAATTTGAATCATCGCTTCGATAAACGAATCCAGCGTTTCTTTTGATTCTGTTTCTGTCGGCTCGATCATCATACATTCTTCCACATTAATCGGGAAGTAGATCGTTGGCGGATGGAATCCAAAATCAAGCAGCCTCTTTGCGATATCCAGTGTACGCACACCAAGCTTTTTTTGTCGCTTTCCACTGATAACAAATTCGTGCTTGCAGTGTCTGTCATACGGCAGATCAAAATACTCAGCAAGCCTTCTCATCATATAATTCGCGTTAATGACTGCATTTTCACTTACGGCTTTCAAACCATCCGGCCCCATCGTTCTGATATATGTGTATGCCCGTACATTAATGCCGAAATTCCCGTAGTAAGGCTTCACACGACCAATTGAGTCCGGTCGATTGTAATCAAATGTAAAACCTTCCTCAGTTTTGACAAGAAGTGGTTTTGGCAAGTAAGGGATTAGATCCTTTTTAACACCAACAGGACCTGATCCGGGACCGCCTCCTCCATGAGGACCCGTGAATGTTTTATGAAGATTTAAATGAACGACATCAAATCCCATATCTCCTGGGCGTGCTTTTGCAAGGACTGCATTCAGGTTAGCTCCATCATAATAAAGCTTTCCACCTGCATTATGAATAATAGAAGCCATTTCAAGAATATCCTCTTCAAATAATCCGAGCGTATTTGGGTTCGTCAGCATGAGAGCAGCTGTATTTTCATCCACAACTCTCTTCAAGTCATCCAGATCGACTAATCCATTTTCATTAGATTTAACCGTTACAGTTTCAAATCCGGCAACTGTTGCAGAGGCTGGGTTTGTACCGTGTGCTGAATCAGGCACGATGACTTTTGTTCGGTTAAAGTCTCCATTCGCCTCATGGAATGCTCTGATCATCATCAGCCCGGTCCACTCACCGTGTGCACCTGCAGCAGGCTGGAGTGTGACCTCATCCATTCCGGTAATTTCAATCAGATGTTCCTGGAGATCATACATCATTTCCATCGCGCCCTGGACAGTGCTCTCGTCCTGAAGAGGGTGAATATGAGCAAATCCTGCAAAACGTGCAACAGCCTCGTTCACTTTCGGGTTATACTTCATCGTACAGCTGCCAAGCGGATAGAACCCTGAATCAACACCATGGTTACGTTTTGAAAGTGCTGTATAGTGGCGCATGATATCTAGCTCGGATACTTCAGGGAGCTCAGGAGCTTCTTTTCGCGCAAAACCTTCAGGTAATAATTCATCAGTATTTGTTTCCGGCACATCAAGTTCAGGTAAACTGTATCCGATTCTTCCTTCTCGTGACATTTCAAAAATTAGCGGCTGGTTTTCACTACGCATATTGTTTCAGCTCCTCTGCCAATAGATCAATTTCTTCTTTTGTACGCTGTTCAGTAACGGCAATCAGCATTTGATTTTGTCTATTCTCAAAATCCCTGCCCAGATCGTATCCACCAATAATCTGTTTTTTCATCAGATTTTTATTTACCTCTGATACCGGTTTTTTGAGTTCAATTACAAATTCATTAAATGTATAACCACCATTAATTACATGTAACCCAGCAGCTTTTAACTGTTTTTTTGCATAGGCTGCTTTTTGAAGATTCTGATGAGCGATTTCCTGTATACCCTGCTTTCCAAGTGCCGTCATCGTTACGGAAGACGCCAACGCATTAAGCGCCTGGTTTGAACAGATATTAGATGTCGCTTTATCACGACGGATGTGCTGTTCGCGTGCCTGCAGTGTCAGAACATATCCACGCTGACCTTCTTCATCATTTGTTTCACCGACCAGACGGCCTGGTACTTTACGCATTAACTTCTTTGTAACTGCAAAATATCCGCAGTGTGGTCCGCCAAACGCCTGTGGAAGACCGAACGGCTGAGCATCTCCAACAACAATATCTGCACCAAGCGCTCCCGGCGGTGTTAATGCACCGAGTGAAAGAGGATTTGAAGAGACAACGAACATCGCTTTGCTTCCATGTGCAAGCTGCTCAATTTGATCAAGTCTTTCGATTTGACCAAAGAAATTAGGATACTGAACCATCACTGCAGCTATTTCATCTGACATCAAAGCTTTAAGCTGTTCTAAATCAGTTACTCCATCCTTTTCAGGTATAGTGACTACTTCAATGTTCTGACCCGCTGCATACGTTTCGAGAACAGCTTTGGACTCAGGATGAACCGCTCCGGATACGAGTACTTTCTTACGCTTAGTCTGACCTGCAGATAACATGGCAGCTTCAGCAAAAGAAGTTCCACCGTCATACATTGAAGAGTTTGCAACATCCATTCCTGTCAATTCCGCAATCATTGTCTGGAATTCAAAAATTGCCTGCAGCTCTCCTTGTGAAATTTCAGGCTGATAAGGTGTATAGGCCGTATAGAATTCTGACCTTGAAATAACGTGATCCATAATGACCGGTGAATAATGATCATATACACCCGCGCCAAGAAATGATGTATTTTTTTGAGTATCGGCATTTTTATCAGCAAGCGCCGCCAGTTCTTTCATTAGAGCTGATTCTGTTTTAGCAGGTTTAATATTCAATTCACCTTGGAAACGCACTTTTTCAGGAATATCTTCAAACAGTTCTTCAACGGATGAAACCCCAATCGTTTTCAGCATTTCCTTCTGATCTTGCTCAGTCATTGGTAAGTAACGATGCTTCATTTTTTCTGCTCCCTTCTTATTACCTTTTATAAAATGGAGATTTAACTACTTCGGCTTTCAGCTTTTTCTTTCTGACTTCAACAAATACTTCCTGACCGAGTGATGCGTATTCTTTCTTAATGAGCACATAGCCAATATTTTTTCCGAGTGTCGGAGACTGTGTACCTGTTGTGACAAATCCGATTTCTTCTTCGTCGGCAAAGACCTTATAGCCGTGACGCGGGATTCCTTTATCAATCATTTCAATGCCAACTAATTTACGCGGAGCACCATTTACCTTTTGTTCTTTTAATACGCCTTGACCGATAAATACTGTTTCCTTATCCGGCTTAACCGCAAAGCCGATCCCAGCTTCAATTGGTGAAATATCCGCCGTCAGTTCCTGACCATAGAGAGCCAATTTGGCTTCAAATCTCAGCGTGTCACGCGAACCTAATCCACATGGCAGGAGTCCATCTTCTTTACCGGTCTCTAACAGCGCTGACCAGAGTTTCCCGGCGTCTTCAGGATGGCAGTATAATTCAAAGCCGTCTTCTCCTGTATAACCGGTTCTTGAAACCAATACGGATGAACCATTTACATTTACTTCATCTTTAAATTTGAAAAATGTAATTGCACTCAGGTCTTCCTTCGTTAGTTTTTGAAGAATTCTTTCAGCTTCAGGCCCCTGCAACGCGATTTGCGCAACATGATCTGAGATGTTTTCAACATCAACATTGTCAGTTTTGTGCTGTTGAAGCCATTCAACGTCTTTTTCAATATTTGAAGCATTGATAACCAGCAAATAATCGTCTTCGCCTTTTTTATAAACGAGCAGGTCATCAACTGTTCCGCCATTTTCATAACACATTGCCGTATACTGAGCCTGCCCTACTTTAATTTTACTAATATCATTTGTCATCATTTTCTGAAGGTAAGCAAGACTTGAAGCACCGGTTACTTTTACTTCCCCCATATGGGAGACATCGAATAAACCTGCGTTGTTTCTAACAGCATGATGCTCTTCTTTAATACTTGAAAATTGTACCGGAAGAGCCCATCCTCCAAAATCAATTACTTTTCCGCCGTAATCTTTATAAAGATCAAAAAGCGGGGTTTTTTTCAAAGTGTCATTCATCAAGCTTTCCTCCTCTTAGTTGTCCATTTATACACAAAAAAGGACAGGGATGCCCCTTTTAAAAACGGGTCCCTGTCCTTTTCACCTGAAAGTTTTACCTTGCGGCTTTCCCCTTTGGTGGTTTCTTTTATAGAAACACTCTCCAGAGTTGCGTCCAGCAGAAGTCTTTTTGCCTGAGAGATTCACGGATATGCTTGCTCCTTCGGCGCTCTTTCTAAAAGAGTCTCTCCCTCTGCTATCATTCGCTTATATTTGTTTAATAAATGGACACAATAACTATACGCTTATTAATTTATAAAATAGTTGATTCTAAAATCATCTTTATCGTACCATCATCTTTCTTTGACAACAATCATTAATTGCAATGAAAGGAGAATTGATATGACATTTTCAATAGTCACTCATGAAGCGGGCTGGAAAGAAGACTTTCTATCTTATTTATATTCAAACAGACCGTCAAACTATCACTTGAACAGGAAAGTTCAACAACTACATAAAAGTATGTTAGTAAATGGGCGTGAATTATTATCTTTAAAGTTCATGCCTATGTTTCAACCTCTGCCTCACCAGATAAATGCTGCTGAAAAAGTGATTTTTGATATGAACGGCAGTGCGATTCTGGCAGATGAAGTGGGGCTTGGGAAAACAGCTGAAGCAGCTATCATTTTAAAAGAATTACAGCTTCGTCACCTTGCAACTTCTGTCTTGATACTGGTGCCATCTTCACTTGCAGGACAATGGCAATCTGAACTTTACAACCTGGGTATTTCATCAATTATCCATAAAGGTAAAAAAGAATGGCGCACCTATCCGGTAACGATCGCATCCATAGATTTGTTAAAAAGAGAACCTTTCAGAACTATATTTACTGATTTGTATTTCGACCTCGTCATAGTAGATGAAGCGCACAAACTTTCTAATCCGAAAACAATGAACTATCAGTTCGTTTCATCATTACAAAAAACATATTTGCTGCTCCTTACAGCCACACCCGTCCAAAATAAATCAGAAGAACTTTTCACATTGTCAACCTTAGTCAGTCCAGGGTTATTTGAAGATAAAAAAGAATTCAAAAGAATGTCTTTGGAAAATAGCAAAATTTTTCACGAGCGGATGAATTCACTCATGATACGCACCAGAAAAAAAGACACTGATATTAAATGGACAAAAAGAAACATTGAAATAAAGTGGCTGGACCAATCAGGTTATGAGAGAGAATTATATGTTGCTGTAGAAAAAGCCTTTAGGGAACTAAAAAGGGTTAACACTCACCAATTCACTCATCTGACACTGTTAAAGCAGGGATGCAGTTCGAGTATTGCTTTATTAAAAGCTCTTAAAAGAGAACAGCACAAAGATCTATGTCATGTACTTGGTCCAATATTGAATATTACACCCGGTCAGCTCGAGACGGTGAAAGGAAAAGAAATACTTGAAATTATCAATAAAAGAAAGGATAAAGTACTGGTCTTTACTCAGTACCGTGCAACTCAGCTCTATTTGCAATGGTATCTAAAACAACACAACGTATCTTCTGTGATGTTTCGAGGGGGCTTTAAAAAAGGTAAGAAAAAATGGATGACTGACCTTTTCAGAGATCATGCTGACGTGATGATTGCTACTGAAGCCGGATCTGAAGGATTAAATCTCCAATTCTGCAGCTGTGTGATTCATGCTGATCTGCCCTGGAATCCAATGAAGCTAGAGCAGAGAATTGGAAGAATTCACAGGCTGGGGCAGGAAAAAGATGTTGAAATCATCTATCTATTGAATAAAAATACGATTGAAGAAAGAATATGGACTTTATTAGAAAACAAAGTCCATCTGTTTGAAGCAATTATTGGGGAGCATGAACAAATCCTTTCTACCGAAAGGATAGAAGCAGAGAAGTATTTAGAAGACGCATTAATGAACTCCAGGTCAGAAGAAGAAATAAAATATAAATTAAATTTACTTGAAGACTATTTAGCAAATGAGGGCGTCAATCATGCTGAAAGAGGCTTACAGACTGGTAATTGAATACCTGAAATCAAATGGAGCAATTGTGACGGAATCAGCTAACAAAGCAGCCGTCCAGCTGTCAGAGCAGCTGGACAGAAAGTTTATGAATCGTCCTTTTTACTGGCATTATCGGGACGCTCTTAATCAGTCAGGAGATCCACTTCAAATTATGCTCGTTGATTCACCTGACACAAGCAATCATAAAGGTTTCACTCAGCTTAACTATGATCACCCCATTTTCCAATCAATGCTCGCTTCAGCTCAGGAGGAAAACCGATTCTATACTGCTTATGAAAAAGCAGAAAACCAGAGGGATCTATTTCCCTGGATACATTTGCAATTAACCACAGGAATTATACCTCCAGGTCCTGCCAGCATCAGGATAGATAGTCGTATTTCATTAACAACTGGACTCATACTGATGAATTCACATGAAAAAATACCGGATCTGCATTTATTTGAAACCAGACCAAATGGAAGTGTTCTTCATTCCAATCGCATTCCTTACGAAACAGCACTAAACATCCTAAATACACGATTTGAAAAGTATTGTGAACAGTTACTCGAAGAAAATAGTGAGCAGCATGCTGCCGTTCTTCAAAAGAATAAACCCGATCCATCTATTTCAATTCATCACATTTCTGCCGGCCTTATTTACCTTTGTTCTCCTTAAGGGTTGATAAGATAATAGCCTTTACACTATCCTCCGGGGAGCAATGCGATACCGAAACTCGATGATGAGATACTTGCTCATAGAGAACCGTTCTTTTATGAAATAGCTCTTCCAGCTCCTTATAAGGTTTTGCTGCAACTGGTCTGGATTGATCGCCTTCTATTCTTGCATACAACTCTTCAAATGGGGCGTGGAGATAAATAACCGTTCCATTTTCACGCATCCATTTTCCGGTATCTTCAAAATATAATATGCCACCCCCAGTAGCAACGATTTCTGCATCAGTTCTTTTCAGTGCTTCTACTTCAATATTTCTGAATGCCAGTTCTCCATCCATTTGAAAAATCGTGCTGATCTTTTTCTTTTCAGTCTGTTCGATCCACTGGTCCAAGTCGATAAAAGATGCAGACAATTCTCTGCTTAATACCCGTCCAATCGTTGACTTTCCCGCTCCCATAAAACCAATTAAGTAAATCTTCATCTGGAATCACCTTCATGTATTAATTTTGATTCATCATACATGATTTTATCTTCTGTGCCTACTTTATTCGGTCCTCCATAGGTCTGCCGCTGCCTGACGATAGTAATCAGACATCATTTCGGCATGTCGCACTCTGTCTATAGAAATTGTTGCAATGACTGTTGAGGCTGATAACAGTAATAAAAAAAATATTAATACCGGCAACAATATCGAACCGTCTTCATTCTTGAATACTCGTATAAAATACGGTTTTTCTTTTAATCCCATCGGCAAACTCCACCTCCATCATAACCAGCTGATTATCTGTCCAAATCATCAAATCTTTTATATCCGTCAGATGAATTTCGTGACCGGTTCCATTGACTGTCTTTCGAAGAAGCGTTCCATATTTGGAGAATCTGATTATCGCTTCCCCTCTTGTAAATGTTAGAGACTGTTGTGTGTGAGACTCAATTGTTAAAGGACCAATTTCATTTTGGAATTGAATAGCGAATACATCCCATTCTTTTGAAGGGTTTTCATAATGTAAAAGACTGGCAAAACTGAAAATTAAGAGCGCAAATAGCGGAGCAATAACTGTTAATATCCCGATACTGATCATTATTTCAAGCATTGTGAAGCCTTTGTTATTATTTCTGAACACATACCCTGACGCTATCTTCATTTGACACACACATGGTATCCGGTCTAAATTCAATCAAGTATTCTCCCCCTTCTTTAACCACACTGCTTTCAACGGTTCCTTTTACTTGATAAATTTTCATTTGTTCATAAGCAATTCCATACATGATGGATCGCTCTTCAGCTTCATCAGCTTTTACTACAATGGTAACGATTAGTGGCAGGATCAACAGACAGAAAGTAATACATATGCCAAGAGACAAAATAGACTCAACAAGTGTGAAACCTTTATGATTTTTCCACATAAAATCTTCCTTTAGCAAGATAGAAATGATAATTCATAGATGCTCCATTAACTTTAAATCGAACTACACCAAAAGTAGTCGTATTACCTGACGGAGCATATCTGAATACGCTTAATGTACCGTTTTCCAGTAATTCAACATTTTCAGGTAGCATGACATCTGCTAGCACTTTTTCATTTGGTGTGTATCCTGCAATCATTTTGTAGTTTTGTTTGGAAGCATCAAACCTGACCGTCACGTATTGTTTTTCTTTAAGGGCTACCAGCTGTGCAAAGTGCAGATCGTTTGTTAGTTGAGTTTCAAATGAAGTGGACATTTCCTTTGCTGAAGAATAAACCGAGGATGTAATTATAATGAATAAACCGACAACACATAATACGATCATTACTTCAATCAACGTAAAGCCTTTCTCCTGATCAAGGTTCACTGACAATCGCAACATTCCCATCTGCTTCTATCGTCAATTCTCTACCGTCAGGACATGTGGTTTCATGCTGATTTAAATATCCTGCCAGTTGCAGAGCATCCATGTCAGCCGGCAGTGATTTTTCTGACATCCTGAATGATTCCACCTGGGCTTGTACCATTTGCTGGAATGCTTCACAGCCTTTGCCGTTAATTTCTTTACTTTGAGAAGAGATATTCGGCAAGCTGACAATCAGCAGTACTGAAATGACCAGTAACACAATCACCATTTCAATTAAAGTAAATGCCCGATTATTTTTTATCAAATTAATCAATTTTTTTCTCATCATGTTTCCTCCATCAATCAAATAGTTTGTAATAAATTAAAAACTGGTAAAAGAATAACTAAATATGCGCCAATCACCGCTATTCCTAAAAGTGTAAAGATTACTGGCTGCAGAAAATTAAAATACCTCCCTGATTTTTCTTCAAGTGCCGCTAAACAATACTTACTGTAGAATCCCCATTCCTTTTCAAGGTTACCGTTCATTTCTCCATGCTGAGTTATTCGCAGTAATTCATCAGTGAAATAAGGCAGTAACAGCATTGTATGATATACGCTCTGGCCTCTTTCAAGCTCTTCCGTCATAAACCGCCCGATGTCTTTAAAAAGAGGTCTGTAAGGCTGGTCAATAAAGGTTTGCAGCATTTGTTGAAATGATAAGCCGCTCATCAGCAGTGTTGACGCTTCTCTTGAAAACAGATAACTGTGATAATGTTTAAAATAGAAACCTGCAAACGGCAGCGAGGACAGTGTTTTCCATCTTTCTAATGGAGATCTTTTCATCAAAGTAATCGTGAAAATAAAGGTGAATAGCGAAATGAATAGTAACGCGATGATGAAGAATTGAGGGAGCGTTTGAAATAAAGTGTCCGCAATGATAATAATTTTAGACTGGTCACTGCCAATAGACTGATAAAGTTGAGTCATTCTCGGAAGCAGATACATATTCAATACTGCGGATACAAATACAAAGAGAAGGATTAAGAACAGAGGATACTGCAGGATCGCGATTAATTTTTTCTTTTGATTTTCCCGGTGTTTCATGAGGAAAGCTGTCTCAGAAAGCGAACTGCCAATGTTTCCATACTGTTCTGCGAAATAAAGGTGCATACATGCATATGACGGAAAACCAAGCATTTTCAGCGTTTCACTTATAGATGAGCCGTTAACGAGATTGTTTATTAGCTGGTCCTGATTCTTCAGGGATGAGAATTGCAAAAAAAGAAAGCTGAGGGATTGATCCAGTGGATAGCCGTTTTCACGCAGTTCACTTAATCGGTGAAGGAAAACCGGCTGATCTTTTTTGGGGATAGTAGACTGTCGGTGTGATCCAGCGATGATATTCCTGAGAAGATACATATCCTAAAGCTGCTCCTTTCCTGAAGAGCTGCTCAAGTGTAGCATATGGATATTGCAGCGGAAGCTCGTCTAAATAATCACATACCGCATTTGAAGTCATAATTTCATAAATTGAAGTTCTTGATTGCGTTTTACCATCCACCTGTATTTTTACCAGCCGCTGCCCTGTCGCTCCAATTAAAGACTGTTTTAAATCTTCTTTTCGGATGCCAAGGTCGATCATCCTTCTGATCGCGCCTTTCGTATCTTTTGCGTGCAGCGTAGATAATACAAGATGCCCGCTTAAAGCTGCCTTCACAGCTATGTCAGCAGTTTCTTCATCACGTATTTCCCCAATGATAATCATATCAGGGTCGTGTCTTAAAACAGCTTTAAGACCAGAAGCATACGTTACACCTGCTCTTTCATTAATTTGAACCTGTAATACATGATCTTCATTTCTTTCAACAGGGTCTTCCAGTGTGATAATACTGCGATTGAGCTCAGTGGAACAATAGTGAATGAGTGAATATAAAGTGGTGGACTTACCGCTTCCAGTTGGACCGGAAAATAATATTAAACCTTGAGGTTGTCTTACCAGAATGGTTAGAGTTTTAGCGGAATTCGAGAAGAGAGATAGTTTTTCGATTGGAACTGCGAATGACTGAGGTAATAGTCTGATGACCATGCTTTCTTTGCCTTCTGCTGAAGGAAGAGTGGATATTCTGAGGGAAACTTTTTCTTCTTCAATCGTTACGGTACTTGCACCGCTTTGAGGTTTGCGCTTTTCACCGATATCCAGTGATGCCTTAAACTTAAAATGAGAGATGAGTCTCTCTCCCTGATTGACAGAGATTTTCTTGTGCATTGTGAGGTCTCCAAGTGCACGAATCTGTACAATCATCTGCTCAGATTCAGGTATAAAGTGAATGTCGGACCCTTGCTTTTTGAATGCCTCCCTTAATAAATTTTGGGCTAACAGTTCAGTGCCATATGGCATTTTTTCACATCCTTTCTGAATTTATTTACACTATACACGAAAAAGCAGCCGTTGTCTTTAAGTTTTTTTAATTGTTTGACATTTAATTACTCAGCGCTTTATTTCTAAAATCTATAAACAATATGAAATAAAAAAATGTCGGTTCACATATGATTGCATTGTATGCAATCATATGTGAACCGACATTAAGCTCAAAAGAATATCAGCTTGATAGTTTGTACGCTTGCTTCTTATTTGAGAGACTTCTTAAACCTTCAGGATTATAGCCTACAATTAGAGATTTTCCGTCAGTTAAAATTGGACGTTTTAATAACTTAGGATCTTCAATGATCAACTTCACAACCTCTGATAATGGCAGGTCTTCCACATCTCTATCAAGTGCTTTGAAGGACTGGCTTCGAGTAGCAAGAAGCTCGTCTAACCCTTCTGTAGTTAAAGAGAGTAAATTCATCAATTCATCATAATCAGGTGTTTCTCTAAAGATGTGTCGTTCGTTGACATTTACTTCATTCTCTTTTAACCACTTCTTTGTCTTTCTGCAAGATGTACAGCTCGGATAAGTAAAGAAAGTTATTTGATTCATGATCTTACCTCCATTTGTTTAATTTTTGTAAAATATTTGATTAAGTAATATTTATGTTATATCAATTGTATACCACTTGTATAATAAATGTACACCTATTTTACATGAAATAAATAAATAATTTCTAATTGTTCACAATTTGTTGAGAAATTGATTGTCATTTGAATAATTTGTAGCTTTTATATCGGAAATTTAATGAAGTTTATATAAGCACTATATAATCGTTGCGACTTGTTCAATGAATGTATAGGCTTAAATTTAAAAATCACTCAATCGTCACATATAATAATATGGATTATTTACTTTATAATATGGTATCCTATATAATAGGTTCGATGTATTGTTTGCGTAAAGGAGGGATTCGGTTGGATAAAATGTATCGCGTTATGGGGTTTTGGACTGGAATTTTTTCTGTATTATTTTATTTAGGACATATGCCAAAAACTTCATTGCTTTTCCTGGCCCAGACAGGCTTTTTCATCCTTTTAGGGTACATGAAATTATCTGAGCGCATGTATGTGTATGTATTCTTTGTATACTTAACAATTTTCTTTGCAGGATTTACTTACTGGACAACATTTATGATGCCGCTTAAGGGTCCGCTTTAATTTTAATCTTCTTATCTGAAGACAAAGAAGCCGATTCAAATAAAAAAGACGATCCCTTATTCGAGGAATCGTCTTTTTTATTTCACTGCAAAAAAGGATTGTGTCTTTTTTCCTCTAAAAGCGTTGTTACAGGTCCATGCCCCGGCAAGATGTAAGTATGATCTTCCAGCGTCATTAATTTGCTGGTAATACTCTTCATCAGCTCGTCCATATTACCTCCTGGAAGATCTGTCCTGCCAATGCTGCCCTGAAACAGTACATCACCGGATATCAGAAGTGATTCCTCTCTGAAATAGAAACTCACGCTTCCCGGGGAGTGCCCAGGCGTATGGTAGAGCTGAAACTTAAAAGTTCCAATGTTAACCTCTTTATCTTTTTCCCAGATTTGTTCAGCTGGTGAAGCAACAATCGGTTTTATTCCCTGAAAAAGTGCGGATCCATTTTTTTCAGGAGTCTGAAGCCAGCTCTTTTCCTGAATGTGCATATGAACTTCAATTTCATATTTACTTCTTACTTCTTCCACTGCCCCTATATGGTCAAAATGGGCATGTGTCAAGAGTACCGCGAGCGGTTTTAGTTGTTTTTGTTTAATGAAATCTTTAATTTTGTGTGCTTCTTCCCCCGGATCAACGATCAAACATTCCTTGTGCTCATTATATAGTATGTATGCGTTAGTCTGCATCGGTCCTAAAGGTAACTGAAACCATTCCATGTGTATCACCTCTGACAAAGTGTAGCATGATTACAAAAAAAAGACGAATACTCACGAAAGTGTCACGATTAATGCTCGACATTATAAAGAAATAACTATAAAATATATGATGAGTACACTTATATTATGCACTAATCTTGTTTTATTCAGGAACCAACGTATGGAAAGGGGTGCTTTTAATGAATGGATTAACTATTATCCTTGCGCTGGTAACGATTCTATCAGTAATTGGTACAATTACTTCTTTTAAAGAAAAGAACATTATGGGTATTTTCTTTGCACTGGCTACACTTGGAGTATTTGGCTGGTTTACGGTAATGACAATCGTATTTGACGGATATCCGGTTTAATAAAAAAAGCTGACGCAGTGTCAGCTTTTTTTATTTGGATAAATGCCTTTTCACAGATGCAAGTTTATTCTGCATTGAGTGATCATCCCTGTCTCTGCGTTCATCAATCCGGATATTCGTTGCTACTCTGCTAATCTCTTCTGAAAAAATTGATTCATGAAGCTCCTGAATAACTTTAAACACCACAGAAAGTTCCCCTTCAATCAAAGTACTCATTGGAGTAAGTTCAAATGTAATTACACCTTCCTGCGCTCTCTTCTCAAGTATCTCTTGAATATCTGCAACGTATTGACTGACGCTTGGTGTCTTAGTGCCAATTGGAATAATTGTAATATCAGCAATAGCCATCATCATTTCTCCTTTCTGTTTTCATCAGTATAATATAAAAAGCCCCCGCAGGAGCTTTTTATGTTTATTCTTCAATTATTTCATTTTCCAATAACTTACCATTCTTATTATCATAAAACCTCAGTAAGTCACCATAAATAATTTCATCATTAAATGCAAGTTCATCTTTTGCTTTATCAATAATACTCCGGCAGTTTTCTTTATCAACTTCTTCCCCGGATTCTTTATCCCAGCAAATTTCTCCTGCATAAACAAATTCATCGGATACTACTCTGCCATCTCTGAAAATTGTCATATTATCATTTTCTTCAGAAAAAACATCCTGCCCAAACTGCATTGATTCCTTATCTTCAATTCCAAGCAGGTTCAAAATTGTAGGTTTTAAGTCAATCTGACCAGTTACTTTTGAAATCGTTTCACCTTCACCATATCCAGGCATGTGAACAAAGAAAGGTACCTGCTGTAATTCAGCTGATTCATATGGTGTGATTTCTCTTTCAAGATACTGACTCATTGCGGTATTATGATTTTCTGAAATACCGTAATGATCACCATACATAATAATAATTGAATCTTCATACAAACCTGATTCCTTCAGGTCTTCAAACAATAACTTTACTGATTCATCGGTATATCTGACAGTCTGGAAATAACGATTCAGCGTTCCCGAATTCGAATCATACTCTTCAATCATTTTATCTTCTTCATCCAGATAAAAAGGGTGATGGTTAGTCAGTGTAATCATTTTAGAGAAAAACGGCTGTTCCATTTCTGTCATATGATCTACAGATTGTTCAAAGAAAGGAATATCCTTCATTCCCCAGTTAACAGCATCTCCTTCACCGACAACATAGTCCTGAAGATCATAAAACCTGTCATAGGTAAAGTTCTCATACATAATATCTCTGTTCCAGAAACTCTTGTTGTTCGCATGCATAGCTGCTGTAAAATAGCCTTCATCATTCAACTGGTGAGACATCGTCTGATATTCATTCCCACTATGTGTAAAGAATACCGCACCACGTGGAGTACCATATAATGAATTATCCAGAATAAACTCAGCATCAGACGTTTTACCCTGTTCAGTCTGATGGTAGAACTGATCAAAATAAATTGTATCCTCATCCTGTGTCAATTCGTTTAAAAATGGCGTAATCACTTCACCATTCATTTCGTTATTAATCACAAAGTCCTGAACTGATTCTAATTCAACAATGATCACATTCTTACCTTCTGCAATACCCGTGAATTCGCTATTAGGTTCAGCCCTGTTAGCTTCCACATAATTATGAACGTCAGTTAATGCATTGCTATCTGCAAGTGCACGCTGAGCAGATTGCTTTGATTGGAGGTATACATCATAAATATGATAATTATACGTACCAATGTTTTTCACAAGCATTTCACGATCAAAAGTTCTTGTCAGAAGCTGAGGTCGTTCTGTTTCTGCTAATCCCAGGTTCAAAAAGAATGTTGCAATCGCAACTAGAAAATAAGCTCTTCTCTTTAACTTAGTAGGTTCATTAAATACCATAAAAGTAGGCTTATATTTTGCAAGTACAATAAGAATTAATACGTCAACAAAATATAGCGCATCTGTCACATAGATGTTTTCCATCGCACTTCCGCCGAGATCCCCAAAGTTATTCGTCTGGAATAACACAGGCAGCGTAATGAAGTCATTAAAGAAACGATAGAAAACCATATTAGCAAAAAGAATCCCTGTCAAAATGAAGCTTGTGACAATAACATAGATGTTTCTGGTTTTTTCTTTTTTAAAGAGTAATGATACTCCAAAGATTAATAACAGGAAGCTGACCGGATTTATAAACAGGATCAGATCCTGCATGAAATTATCTGTACTGATATTAAAGCTCGCATGATATGCTATAAACGTTTTAATCCAAAGGAACGCAATGGCAATAATGACAAGCGAGAGCTTTGGCATTGACCATCTTTTGTCCATAAAAACTCCTCCTACACTTTCAATTACAATTTGTGGATATTGTATCTATACCTGATAATGATACGCCTGATTGTAAATAAAATCAAATCTGAAATTTACATACTTAAAATCTTATTTACAATTCCACCTTAATAGACGTTTCAAACATCAAAAAGTTCCACTTTTACTTAAATGATTAAAAATCCTTCAATAGTCTCATAAGCATTAAGTATTGATTTAACCGTATTTTGATTCAATCAAAATATGATTATAACGCAATTAACTTCAATGTAAAGTGAAATCATGATTATTGTAAAACAAGGACTATTCACACAAATATTACTGATATAAATAATAAAGATCTTCTGCAATAACAGAAGATCCAAGGGAGATTCCTTAATGTTTATATTTTATCAGCCAGGCAGCACCAATGACGCCTGCATCATTGCCAAGTGTGGCGATTTTTATTTCTGTTGACTCTGCTACTGTTGGAAATGCGTATTTTTTAAATTTCTCCGCAATACCATCTAATAATATATCTCCGGCTCTCGATACTCCTCCGCCGATCACAATTCTTTCAGGATTAAGTGCACTACCCAGATTTGCCAGTGCAAGCCCAAGATAAAATGTTAGTCTTTCAACAGCTGCGGATGCGGCAGAATCTCCATTTTTAGCTTCGTCAAAAACATCTTTTGCTGTTATTGCTTTATGCTCTTCCATTATTGAATGAAGTTTGGACATCCCATTTGACTTTTCCATTTCTTCCTTAGCAAGTCTGACTACGCCCGTTGCAGAAGCAACCGTTTCAAGACAGCCGGTTTTCCCACAGTTACACTGATAGCCTCCATCAGGTACTGCTGTAATGTGCCCAATTTCACCGGCAGCCCCCTTTATTCCATGAGCTATGTCGCCATTCACAATGACTCCGCCGCCTACACCAGTCCCAAGTGTTACGCAAACCACATCGCGAGCGCCTCCACCTGCACCTTTCCACATTTCTCCCAGAGCAGCTGCATTCGCATCGTTTTCAATTACTACAGGCAAACCTGTCTGCTGCGACAACTCATCTCTTAACGCTACAGGCTTTTCCCATCCGATATTTACGCCGGTGTACAGGATGCCTGTTTGCATATTAACCGGACCGGGTGCCCCAACACCAATGCCGATCACTTGATCATTGCTCAAGTTCATTTGAGTCATTTTTAATTTAACTGCTGCAGCAATATCAGGTATGATACTTACACCTTTATTAGTAGTGTTTGTTGGTATTTCCCATTTTTCTTCAATCTTACCCTCATCAGTAATAACTGCCAGTTTCGTGGTAGTACCTCCAATATCAACACCAAAAATGAATTCTGCTTTCATCATTACAATCACCTTAACTTTCTTTTCTGATTTCACTTTTCAAAACTAGCATAGCTTGTAAAAACTCTTCACGACTAATCATACCTTCGTCGTATAAACCTTTTACTTCGATTTCCATTAACTCCAAAGTTGCGAGCCTGCCCGGGCCATAAATATATTGACCATATTTTTTAAGCAATAGCTGAACGTCATGCATATTTCTAAGGGTCATCTGCAAACTCTCCCTAAGTGATTTCTGAAGAACTAAACGTAATTCCCATACAATTAGCGTTCAGTAATAACTTTTGAAACTGGTATATCGTAGCTCTCAGCGAAGTTGTCTTCTATCAGCTGAAAACTAAATGCCATAGATATGCTGTATCCTATATAATCTGAAAGAAAACGGTCATAATAACCGCCCCCGAAGCCGACCCGGTAACCTGAAGAGGAAAAAGCCAGTCCAGGTACAATGACAAGATCAATTTCACTCTTATGAGCTAAAGGAAGATGAGGTTCCGGCTCCAGCAGACCAAAAAATGAAGGAACAGCTTCTTCTAATGACTTTATGTAATGGAAGAAAAGTTTTTTTGTGTCAGGCTCACATCTTGGAGCACAGACTTTTTTACCTTCTTCGAGCGCCTGATTAATCAGTGCTTTTGTGTCAATTTCCTGCCCTCTAGATATTGTAATGGCAATAATATCGGATTCAATCCATTCTTTAGAAGTTAAAATCTTTTGATGTATGTGGTTAGTATATAATTTTTTCTCTTTTTCAGGAAGATTATGAAGCTGATTCAGCATAAGTTGTCTTATTTTCTTCTTATCCAATCGATCAGACCTCCCGGATGACAAAAAAACCGAAAATGCACTTTACATTTTCGGCTCTCATTCATTATTTCGTCTCGCGGTGAAGCGTCACTTTCTTCAGGCGCGGACTGTATTTTTTAAGTTCAATACGATCTGGATTGTTACGCTTGTTCTTAGTAGTGATGTAATTACGATCACCAGTTTCAGTGCAAGCAAGTGTAATGTTTACACGCATCTTTATCCCTCCAAACATTCAAATGCTGTTTGTTACATACTTCGATTCATACGACTTATTTATAATATCATTGTTTTTAAAAAAAATCTACTATCTTTTTTAAACGTTTATCAATCATTTAAGAACGGACATGTTACAATTATATCCGACTAAACAGGAGGTGAGAGAATGGATTGGATAATGCTTGCTGCAGGCGGGTTGGGTCTTTTTCTATTTATTTTATCGTTCTTTCTGAAAGATCGTACTAAAGCGACAGAAGATGAACTTCAGGAGCTCTCAATGAGCCTGTATCAGGAAATGTCACAGTTGAAGAAAAGAACAAAGCTGCTTGAAGAAGAATTAATGATCGAACCCATTGCTAATCATAAGACCGTTAAACCAAAACAGATCAATGAAATATTAGCAAATCAGGTGCTGTCACTTCATAAACAGGGAATGAAACCTGATCAAATATCCAAGCTTTCATCCTTACATATTGATGATGTAAGACATTTAATAAATAACAGATCGTGAGGTAATCATATGTTAGATCGCAGATCCATACGCTCAACTGGCATTGGGATGATGGCAAGTGCTCTGCTGATCTTCAGTGCAGGATACTTTATGAGCGAAAAGCCTCCAGAAACCGTTTCAAATGTCTCTGAGAATGAAATGATCATATCAAAAGATGAATACAATGGCCTTCAGGATGAAATTTCTCAATGGGAACAAAGAGTTCAATTACTCGAGGAGGAAGCTCCAGAAGAAAGCCCTGTTGAAGTTACACGCATCATTCTTTCTGTAGAAGCTGGAATGACTTCTCCTGAAATCGGTGACCAGCTTTTCTCAGGCGGTATCATTGATGATGAAGATGTTTTTAACGAATATCTAGTAGATCAGAATTTAACAGACAGAATTCAAATTGGTGAATATGACCTGAATTCTACGATGAGTATTGAGCAGATTGCAAAGCTGATTACCCAATAAAATATAGACCGTCTGTCTCAATTTTCAGCACGTACCCCATCAGCAAATGTACGCTCAAACCTGGACTTATATGTCACATAAAAAAAGAAGCCCTGAGGCTTCTTTTTATCAGGTTGTTGAATTTCATAAGCCGTGCCGGATCATTCCTTCGCTTTCCGCG
>NZ_SORX01000016.1 GCF_004405125.1 Jeotgalibacillus salarius | reverse complement strand
GTCCGCGGAAAGCGAAGGAATGATCCGGCACGGCTTATGAAATTCAACAACCTGATAATCCTCTGCTATAAGCAGAGGATTTTTTTGTTTTAAGAGCGGCAATTTTAATCAGCTATAAGCACAGCCCGAACCGGACTGCCATCCCCTCCTTCGATATTCAAGGGTAATGCAATCAGCTGATACACTCCTTCTTGCACATCGTCTAATACCGCGCCTTCTAAAATGTTAATATCCTGGTGGTGGAGCGCATGGTGAATAGGCAGTGTTTTACTTTCCAGATGATCTACCGATGGAAGATCAACGCCAATCAGATTAATTCCTTTATCTTTCAAATAGGCTGGTACCTCTGCATTCATGACAGGTATGTCTTTCGGGAAAAAACTGCGGTCTTTCCATGAGGATGTTTTAAATAATACAGCCGTAACTCCTTCACTAGCCACATGAACATGTTCTATTTTTATCTCGTTTATCCCCGTACAATCAATGACAGCTGCCTGCGCAATATAGCGCTTCAGTTCCAGTTCATGCGTCTTTTTACCGAGCTGATCATAGTGAAATGGTGCATCTATGTGCGTACCGATATGCGTACTTGCCTCAATTTTACCAACGTTCACTGACTCACTTTCCTCCATTGGCCATGATACTTCATAATGAAACGGGGTATCACCTGGCCAGTTCGGTGTTTGAGCATTCAGCGGCATTGTGATATCAATTACCTTCATTGTTAACCACTCCTTAAGCAATTACATTTCTTTCATTTGAAAATGATTGATACGTTTCTGTTTCCATGATTTCCTTCACAATTTGCATCGCCTCATAAAGATCCTGATAACTGGTGTAAAAAGCGGCAGGTGCAAGTCTGATTATGTCAGGTGCTCTAAAGTCCGGAATAATGCCCCGTGCTTTCATTGCCTTGCAGATACTTGCTGCTGAATCATGCTGCAGTGCAATATGACCGCCTCTCTCTTCGTCAGTAGAAGGTGTAACTTTCTTCATGCCGAACTGAATGAGCTCTTTTTCCACAAAATCGGCAATATATTGTGTTTGATGAAGCGATTTTTCCCGAAGCTTTTCAATCCCTGCTTTTTCGAAAAGCTCAAGGCTGCCAATTAGCGGCGCAGTAGAGAATATATTTGGTGTGCCAATCTGATAAGCACCTGCACCATCGCCTTGTGTAAATGTGTGTGCCATATCAAATTGTTTATTTTTATCAGAACCAAACCATCCTTTTAATCCCGGCAGCTTCCCGTGATGCTTTTCATGAATAAACAAACCGCCTGATCCCCCTGGTCCGTTATTCATATATTTGTAGTTGCACCATACTGCAAAATCGACTTCCCATTCATGTAGTTCATGGGGAACTGCTCCTATTGAATGTGCCAGGTCAAAGCCAACGAGGATTCCTTTCTCATGCGCCCGCTTCGTAATCTCTTTAATAGGAAGTAGCTGTCCGCTGCGGTATAAAACTGAAGGTAACAGTAACACTGCTACTTCATCTGTTAATACCTGATCGATCTCTTCTATTGTTAAAGTTGTACCATTAACTGACTCTGCTTTTATCAATTGTTCATCAGGGTTAAAACCTTTTAATTCAATTTGGCTTTGCAGTGCATAAATATCTGAAGGGAAATTTAATTCATCTGCAGCAATTTTTGTCCTTTTTCCTTCAGGCTTATAAAACGTTGAAAGCATCTGATGAAGGTTTACAGTGATTGAACCGGTCACGATGACTTCTGATGCTTTTGCACCGATCAATGGCGCCGTTTTATCACCAAGCGACTCGGAAAGTGTGAACCATGGATGATCACCTTCCATCCACCCTTCAATTCCGTAATCCCTCCAGCTGGTCAGTAAATCCATCACAGCCTGTTCTGCTTTTTTGGAAAGTAGCCCCAGTGAATTTCCATCTAAATAATACTGACCTTCTTTTATGTAAAATTCATCACGGAATGAAGCGAGTTCATCCATCTTATCAAATCGGACAGCTTCTTCTAAATCGAACTTAAAACTCATTATGTCAGCCTCCTAATGTTCATCTACATTGAACTTGTATGGTATTATCATACAGTATACAACATTGTTTTGCGAAGACAGGGGGACTTCATCAGATGCGGAAATTAAGAGGTGGATTCATGATGTTCTTCATCCCCCTGCTGATCATTGAACCTGCTATATCAGCAGCAGTTCTTTACATACTTCCATTACTTATCATGCTTTCAATCGTGACAATGCTCACCGTAAACCGTATCCAAATGCTTAATTATGCAATTTTGATTACATCTCTTTATCTCATTGGACTATCAGCTGAGGAATTAATTATCAAGCTGATCGCAATCATTTTTATTATCTTTACATTGATATCGATTAATATCTAAAACGGAGGAATTTATCATGCAGAGAATACAACTATCATCCGATCTATCCATTTCAAGAACCGTCCACGGTTTAATGCACTTATCAAGCTGGAACCTTACAAAAGAAGAACGTCTGGCTCTGATTAAAGAAGTATTGGACACAGGTATTACAACTTTTGACCACGCAGATATTTATGGCGGATACCAATGTGAAGCTTTGTTCGGTGAAGCACTTGCATTAGAGCCGTCCCTGCGAGAAAAAATGGAAATCGTCACAAAATGCGGGATCGTTTTGGAATCTCCTAACCGCCCTGCTCACAGAAGCCATCATTATGACACGAGCAAATCGCATATTATTTCTTCTGTAGAACATTCATTAAAAAACCTGTCTATTGAAAGTATCGATCTTCTGCTCATTCACCGGCCAGATCCTTTAATGAACCCTGAAGAAACAGCTGAGGCTTTCGATGAATTGCATCATTCAGGTAAAGTAAAGAATTTTGGTGTATCAAATTTCAAAAGAAGCCAGCTTAAGATGCTTGAAACTTATATCGATCAGCCGCTATGTACGAACCAGATAGAACTCAGTCCATATCACCTGGAAAACTTTGAGGATGGTACGCTTGACCTTGCAATGGAGATGAAAACTCCTCTAATGGCGTGGTCTCCCCTTGCCGGCGGAAGGATATTAACAGGTCAGGATGATAAAGCAGTAAGAATTCGCAAAGCTCTTCAGGAAGTTGGCAATGAAATTGGAACTGAACATTTAGATGAAGTGATTTACACATGGCTATATACTCATCCTGCGAATATTTCCGTTATTGCAGGCTCAGGTAAAATTAAACGCATTCAATCGGCTGTAAATGCGCAATCCTTAAAAATGGATGCCCACCAATGGTTTCAGATTTATCAGGCAGTATTAGGCCACGATGTCCCTTAAGTGAAATGGTATGGTAAAAAAAACTCCGACTGTGGTAGAATATATGCAATAAATAAGAGAATGGAGGAAATCCAATGGGGTTATGATGCTGAACTTAATAAATGTCCAAATCGCCAAAGACTTTAAGGCTCAGAGTCAGTCCTTTAATGGATTATCTTCATTCGATTCGAATGATCTCTGATGCCTTCATACTATTATTAACAGGAGGTGGAAGAGAGTTTCCTTACAGTTGTTACTGAAGGAATTCTCTCGCATCATTGGAGATTGACAATTTAATTTTGGTCGCTGTTTTACTTGCATGTACTGCATTTTTTGTGGTTTCTGAATTTTCGATCGTAAAAGTCAGGTCTACACGAATTGATCAATTACTGGAGGAAGGACATCCTAAAGCTGTAAATGCCAAAAAAGTAACAGACAATCTGGATGAGTATCTATCTGCATGCCAGCTCGGTATTACTGTTTCAGCATTAGCAATTGGCTGGATCGGCGGTCCGACAATTGCTAATATGATTGCGCCGCTTTTCTCAGGTTTTGAACAATCATGGGTACCTGTCATATCATTTGTGCTCGCTTTCTCACTTATTACATTTTTGCATGTCGTGATTGGGGAACTTTCTCCAAAAATCATTGCCATACAACAGGCGGAAAGCATTACCCTGATGGTTGCCACACCATTAATTTGGTTTTACAGAATTCTCTATCCTTTCATCAGATTCCTGAATGGATCTGCCCGTCTTATCACAAGGGTACTTGGTTTGAAGCATTCTTCATCTAATGAAGGTGCACATTCAGAAGAGGAATTGAGAATGATTTTATCAGAGAGTTTGAAAAGTGGTGAAATTAATCAATCAGAGTACAAATTCGTAAATAAGATCTTTGAGTTTGACGAACGTGTTGCGAAAGAAATTATGGTACCAAGAACAGAAATTGCAAGTGTTAACAGCGGCCTTACGCTGCTTGAAGTTTTTGAAGTCATGAAAGAAGAGCAGTATACACGTTATCCGGTCACTGAAGATGGAGACCGCGATAACATTATCGGCATGATTAATATGAAAGAACTGATGACAGCATTTATAGAAGATCAGGAAAACGGTAAACGTCCGGTATCTGACTTCACTCATCCTATTATCCAGGTCATTGACAGTATCCCCATTCATGAGCTTCTCCATAAATTCCAGAAAGACAGAATGCATATGGGGATTCTGCTGGACGAATACGGGGGCACATCAGGTCTCGTTACGATGGAAGATATCATCGAAGAGATTGTAGGAGAAATTCAGGATGAGTTTGATGCAGACGAAATTCCTGATGTTCAGCAAATTAATGAACATCATTTTATTCTCGATTCAAAAGTACTGGTTCAGAGCGTTAATGAATTATTGAATATTGAAATTGATGAAGAAGACGTTGATACGATTGGTGGCTGGTTCATGACCAGAAACTTCAATGCAGAAGTTGGAGACGAACTTTATGAACAGGGTCACGTGTTCAGAGTCAACGATGTAGAAGGCTACCATATACTCTACCTTGAAGTATGGAAACTTTCTGAAGAGGAAGTATCTGAAGTCGAAACTACACCCTCTCCGATCAGAACAACAGAAGCATTATAAGAAATGCCGCGCAAATACATGCGCGGTTTTTTCTCATTTCTAAGCAACCCGTGAAATAATGATTGCTATAAAGCTTTGAAAACGGTAAAATAAACGGGTATAAAACAGTGGGATAATCCTTTTCACGCTTTGTATTGCATGCTCTAAAAAGCATATTGCAATCAAAGCATTTTATTTGAATGACAGTGCAAGCGATTGCATAAAATATGGAGGTGCAAGATGATGAAGAAAATTTGGTGGAAAGAAGCAGTCGGTTATCAGATTTACCCGAGAAGCTTCCAGGATTCCAATGGTGATGGAATCGGTGATCTGCAAGGAATTGTTCAAAGACTTGATTATGTAAAAGAACTCGGCGTTGATGTGATCTGGATTTGTCCGATGTATCAGTCTCCTAATGATGATAACGGCTATGATATTTCAGATTACCAGGCGATCATGGATGATTTCGGCACAATGGATGACTTTGACATATTGTTAAATGAAGTCCATAAACGCGATATGAAACTGATCATTGATTTTGTTCCAAATCATACGAGTGATGAGCATCAGTGGTTTGTTGAATCACGCGAATCAACAGACAGCCCTAAGCGTGACTGGTATATCTGGCGGGACGGTAAAAAAGATAAAACCGGGAAAACAATAGCTGAACCGAATAATTGGGAAAGTATTTTTGGCGGCTCTGCCTGGGAGTATGATGAAAAAACAGATCAGTACTACCTTCACGTCTTCTCTACAAAACAGCCGGATGTAAACTGGGAAAACAGTGAAGCGCGACAGGCAATTTATGATCAGGTCAATTACTGGCTCGATAAAGGTATTGATGGTTTCAGAATTGATGCGGTCAGCCATATTAAAAAACGTAAGAAATTCCCTGACATGCCTAACCCTAAAGAAAAGAAATATGTATCTTCATTTGATATGCACATGAATCAAAAAGGTATCCAGCCTCTTCTAAAAGAATTCAAAGATAAAACATATGGTCAGTATGATGTCATGACAGTCGGCGAAGCAAACGGTGTATCTATTGATGAAGCTGATCTGTGGGTCGGTGAGAAAAAAGGTAAAATGGATATGATTTTCCAATTCGAACACCTTGGCCTTTGGGACGCGGAAACAAATCTTCAGCTTGATATTGTCGAGCTTAAAAAAGTGCTGACGAGATGGCAAAAAGGTCTTGAAAACAATGGCTGGAACGCATTGTTTATTGAAAATCATGATAAGCCGCGTGTTGTATCTACATGGGGTAATGATGATCAATACTGGTATGAAAGTGCAACGTCAATGGCAGCGATGTACTTTTTAATGCAGGGTACACCTTTCATCTATCAGGGACAGGAAATTGGAATGACTAACGTTCATTTTGACTCAATTGATGATTACGACGACGTATCTGCAAAGAACCTCTACCGTATCCGTACTGAAGAAGGGGTCCCTCATGATGATATTATGCGCATCCTCTGGGCTTCTTCCCGTGATAACAGCAGAACGCCAATGCAGTGGTCAAGTAAAGATAATGGCGGCTTCACAACCGGGTCTCCATGGATGAAGGTTAACCCTAACTTCAAAGAGATCAATGTTGAAGATCAGCTGAAAGATAAGGATTCAGTTCTTTCATTTTACAAACGTATGATTGCGATGAAAAAGAACAATGACGTGTTTACTTACGGTACGTACGACCTCCTTCTTCCTGAGCATCACCAGCTTTATGCTTATACACGGACGCTGGATGAACAAAAGGTTGTCGTACTGACAAACCTTTCAACTAAAGATGCGATTACTGAAGATCTGGATTTCAAAGTTGAATATGACAACCTCCTGCTGAACAACCTTGAAGTTGCTGAACACAAACCAACATCTACGATCGTGCTGAAACCTTATGAAGCAAGAGTGTATAAACTATTTTAATTTCTGGCTTTGTTAAAGTCCATTAGTGTTTCTGTATAGCTGGTGATTGGAGCGGAAGGGGGCGACTCCTGTGGCAGAAAGGGACAGGTGAGACTATCACGGCGAAGCCTGATGGCGCAGCGCCCGGTCACGGAAAGCGTCCCCCTGAAGCGGAAATCAACAGCCAACTTTAACATAGCCTAATTTTTATAGACTGTCCTGATGGGCAGTCTTTTCTTTGATCCCCCCTCCTATAACATGGTCCATCACTCACATATTATCTGAATAATTTTTTATTTTTATTGTGGCACTTTTATGAACTATGATAGTTATTTAGAGTATTTAAGAGAATGATAGATTTAAAAGCTATGTAATACGCTTTCATCAACTTTTTTAATACATGTAAAACGTGCTATAATTTTTTCGTTATAAACGGACCTGACTTTTCTGAGAGTGAAAAGTCGCAAAATACCATTTAAGGGAGAGATTTTAGATTTGGACTTAACTAAATACAAACAGGAATGGTTTGGAAATGTGCGCGGAGACTTAATGTCCGGTACATTAGTTGCTCTAGCATTAATTCCGGAAGCCATTGCCTTTTCAATCATTGCGGGCGTTGACCCGATGGTTGGACTTTATGCTGCTTTTTGTATCGCTGTTGTGATTGCTTTTATAGGTGGACGTCCTGGTATGATATCAGGTGCCACTGGTGCGATGGCACTTCTTATGGTTACCCTGGTTGCAGATCATGGATTACAGTATTTATTTGCAGCTACAATTCTTACAGGGCTGATTCAATTGCTGATGGGCGTTCTAAAGCTTGGCAAACTGATGCGGTTTATACCAAACTCAGTTATGATCGGTTTTGTTAATGCCCTGGCAATTTTAATTTTTATGGCTCAGCTGGATCAGTTTGAAGGTGCGGGCTGGATTATGTATGCGTTAGTCGCTGTGTCATTAGCGATTATTTACCTAGTACCACGTTTCTTTAAAGCAATTCCTTCACCGCTGATTGCCATTGTCGTGGTAACTGGTTTTGTTATGGCAACAGGTGTTGGAACGAAGACAGTTGGAGATATGGGAACACTTACACAGGCTCTTCCTACTTTCTTCTTCCCTAATGTTCCTTTCACATTCGAAACACTTATGATTATTCTTCCTTACTCACTTTCACTTGCAGTAGTCGGCCTTCTTGAATCCTTGCTGACTGCTCAGATCGTTGATGATATGACTGATACACCGAGTGATAAGAATCAGGAAGCACGAGGTCAGGGAATTGCGAATATGATTACAGGCTGCTTTGGCGGAATGGCCGGCTGTGCAATGATCGGACAGGCAGTTATTAATGTTAAATCCGGTGGAAGAGGTCGTTTGTCCTCCTTCACAGCAGGGGTTGTTTTACTCGCACTCATTATTGTACTGACAGATGTTGTTGTACAGATTCCGATGGCTGTTTTAGTCGGCGTGATGATTATGGTATCAATTGGTACATTTGACTGGGGCTCACTTACAAGACTTCACAAGGTGCCAAGAACTGATGCTGCTGTTATGATTGTGACGGTTGCGACGGTTGTTATTACTCATGATCTATCAATCGGCGTACTGGCAGGGGTTCTGTTAAGCGCAATATTCTTCGCTGCTAAAATCTCGAAATTGCACATTGAAGAAGAGATCGATGAAGCTGCTTCTACGATCACTTACCGTGTAGACGGACAAATTTTCTTTGCATCTGTAACTGATTTCGTATCAGAAATCGACTATGATACAAAAGGAATGAATACAGTTATCTTTGATTTTACGAAAGCCCATTTATGGGATGATTCAGCAATTAATGCGGTTGATAAGGTTGCCATTAAGATTCAGCAAAATGGTGCGAAGGTTAAATTAACCGGATTGAATAAAGAGAGCAATGAGCTGGTTGATCAGCTTTCTGTCTATGACCAGCCTGACACTAAAGTTTCTGGACATTAAAGTATCAGAGCCCTGAACATATTGAATGTTTAGGGCTCTTTTAATTCAATTATTAAAATAACAAACTATTCAGTTATTTATTGTAAGCGCTTTCTTCATCCTATATAATATAAACACTTATAGATGAACGGAGTGGATCTGAATGAGAAAGGATCAGTTACTTCAGCGTTTACAAGAGGTTGCGTCACGTGAAGAAAAACCGGGTGGTATTCAAAATTATTTTATTTTAGGAATAGGTATAGCGGCAGTTATGCTGCATACACTGATATAAATAAACATCATAAGTAAAAGACCAGTCCTCTTGTATCAGAGAACTGGTCTTTTGAGTTTTTTTATCGTGCAGCAACCGCGCTTAGATCTTTCGCAGCTTCTACAACACGCTTGAATCCTTCTTCTTTAATTTCTTCAGTACGGTCAACATACTGATTATGACCTTCAATAATAACATCAGTCTGCTGCTGGATGCCAAAGAATCCAAGTGCATTCTTGATGAAGTTAACACTCATTTCAGCACCCTGCATTGCTGGTGCAGAATAGTCTCCACCGCGTGCATTCAACAGGATCGCACGCTTGTCTCCCATAAGCCCCTGAGGACCTTCTGCTGTGTAGCGGAATGTTTCACCAGCACGGAACAGGTAGTCCATGTAAGTGTGAAGCACAGCCGGTACAGTGAAGTTCCATAACGGGAATGCAAATACAACTACATCCGCCTGTTTGAAACGGTCAAGATGGCTATTGGCAATGGTTAATACTTTCTCTTCTTGCTCCGTCAAAACCGCGTTCTCAGCTGACTTGAACTGAGCTGCAAGAAAGTCCTGACCGATATACGGCAGTTCTTCATTATATAGATCGACTTGATCGATTGTAATCTCTTCATTGTTTTTAATTTCTTCTAAAAACAGATCATGCATTTTTGCCGAAACTGACTGATCCGATGGACGGTTGTTTGCTTTTACTAATAGTACCTTCATATTGAAAAACTCCTTTTTAATAAAAAATGATTGTTGCTCTCAAATTTTATATTCTGATTTATCTCGAATATAGGACAATTCTATAAGAAAAAGCAGATCATTTCAAATGATCTGCTCAAGTTGTATATTCAACTTGTTTTTTATAGACGCCCCGTCCACTGCAAGTGAAACAAAATGCTTTCTGATTGAGTACCGTTTCAAAGTGAACTGTCCTGCCCCAAAGCTGATAAATGTAGTGAAGTACCTTTTCAAGATAATGTAAGTCCAGTTCCGCTCCTTCAAAAGCGTGTCTGATATAAAGTTCACCATTTTTCAGATAGTCCCCATCCTCTACATACAAGCATGGAAAACCGCCGTTGACTCTTGATTGAATGAGTTCATCTCTTACTGCCTCAAAATCTTTATCTGTTATTTTATAATCTTTGCCAAACTGCTGAAATAAATATAGATCCTCCTGTCTTGAGAATTCCTTTGTAAAATAGTTTCTGATAAAGGATTGATCTGATTCCAGTTCTCTGACTTCGTACAGCTTCTTTATTGCTGCTTTCCTGCCATTCTTCTCTGCCTCTTTTTCTTCAATATCCTGAAGCAGCCTTAAACCGAGATAATATGGATTGATCGATGTTTTTGAAGGCTGCACAACATTTGCATTTAATTTTGCATATTCAATCGTTTCTTCTTCTGTCAAAGGTAATTCGCGCATAATTTTCTGATGCCAGTAAGTTGCCCATCCTTCATTCAGAATTTTTGTTTCGAGCTGAGGCCAGAAATAAAGCATTTCTTCACGTACCATTGTCATGATGTCGCGCTGCCATTCCTCAAGTTCTTTACTGTGGGACTGAATAAACAGCATTAAATCTTTTTCAGGCTGTTCAGGGAATTTACTCTTCTTCACCACTTCTTCTTCACGTTCTTTATCCCATAGATCACTATATGGTTCTGATTTTTTTTTCAATTTTACACGATCCTTATTTTTTGCTTCAACTTTAAAGAGCAGTGGATCTATATGTTCTTCTATCGCAAGCACAGCATTCAGGAATTCTTCTACTTTGTTGACACCATGCTGCTTTTCATATGCTTTAATCCGCTCAGATGTTGCGCTCATCTGCTGGATCATGTCTCTGTTCGTCTTGCTGAATCGTACATTATTTTTAAAGAAGTCACTATGCGCCAGCACATGTGCAATAATTAACTTGTTCTGTATCAGCGTATTTGTATCAAGCAAAAATGCATAGCACGGGTTCGTATTAACAACTAACTCATAAATTTTGCTCAGCCCCAGGTCATATTGCATCTTCATTTTGTGATACTGTTTTCCAAAGCTCCAATGGGAAAACCTAGAAGGCATACCATATGCGCCAAATGTATAAATAACTGAGGCCGGACATATCTCGTACCGCATCGGATAATAGTCCAGCCCGAATCCTCTGGCAATTTCAGTTACTTCTCCTATTGACCTCGCTAACTCTTTCGATTCCAAACCGATCACCCCTCCTTTTACTCTATTCTTTCTTAAAAGATGTCATTCTCATTAAATGCTAATTCTGTTTCCTATTTCTTCCCTTGTTGAACGAGTATGATGATGTCAGAAAGTAAAACAAGGAGGAGCTTACAACTGTTGATATCGAAGTTAATCAGTCAACAGGGAGAGCTTGATATCGCATGAGACAAAATTTAATATTGATGCTGCAGCTGGTGAATTCCTGAACAAAGGAATTGAATCATATAAAAATAAATTGACCGGAAGCCTGGGGCTTCCGGTCAATTTAATGTATCTCTGCAACTATTTTACCTTTAACTTTTCTCGTTTCAAGTTCTTCAAGCCCTTTAGGCACTTCATTTAAAGTTATTACCTGCTCCACTAAACTTTTAATTTTTCCTTTATCTAAAAGCTCCAGCAGGTGATCACCTATTAGTTTTAAAGACATTTCTTCTTCACGATTACCCGATTGATAGACACTCCCAAGGGCTACGTGATGAAATGAGATTGGGTGTGCAAATGAGATGGATTCATTCATTTCAGGCTGACCTGCAATGAATGCAATGTGTCCATTGAACGCAAGTGCTTCAAGCGATTTTGTCGCATTTTCTCTGCCTACTGTATCAAGTATATAATTCACACCAAGTTCATCTGTGTATTCTTTTGTCTTTTGCACAAAGTCTTCCTTTTTATAGTCAATCGCATAATCTGCTCCAAGATTCTTTACATGGTCGTGATTTTCTTCTGAAGCAGTGGTAATCACTTTTAATCCAGCATATTTTGCCAGCTGAATGGCAAATCCACCTACGCCACCTGCACCTGCATGAATCAGGATGGATTTTTCTTTTTGAATGTGCAGTTTATAAAACAGCGCCTGATAAGCGGTATAGGCGGCAACCGGTAAAGCAGCTGCATCTCTGTAAGACATGTTTTCAGGCAACTTTGATACTGTATGTGCTTTCGTAACTAGATACTCAGCAAACGCACCTTTACGAGCCATATCTGCGAGAACAACGACACGGTCACCTTCTTTAATGTCAGAAACACCAGAACCTGTCTCTTCTACTACACCAGCTGCGTCAAGTCCTAATATATGAGGATAACTCCATGCAGGGGAACCATTTTGTCCTGTTTTATAATCAACCGGATTCAGTCCGGCTGCCTTCACTTTCACTAAAATTTCATCATTGGCAGGGACTGGCTTGTCAAATTCCTCAACTTTCATCTCACGCCACTGTCCTTTATCCTTTAAAAGCAATGCTTTCATGACGGATTCCTCCTTATGTCTTTCTTCTTCCTTACCCAATATGCATCCGTAAATAACTTTGGCAATTGATCAGGCTGCTGCTGAATGACAAAGCACTTTTACCTATAAAAAAAGCCGTGCATCTGCACAACTTTTAATATTTTCTCTCAGGCGAAGCAAGACCATGTTTGACGGCATAAAGTGCAGCCTGTGTACGATCTGATACCTCCAGCTTTGAAAAAAGATTTGATATATGCGTTTTCACCGTTTTTTCTGTAATAAACAGAGATGATGCAATCTCTTTATTACTTTTACCTTTAGCGAGCTCCAACAGCACATCTTTCTCTCTTTTGGTCAGCTGATGTACTTCATGAGGTGACTGCTCTCCATCATTAACGCGTGTCACCAGGTGACTTGTTGCTTTAGGGTGAAGCGTGTTTTCACCTTTAACCAGTTTTCTGATTGAATCCGCCAGTTCATCAGGCTCTATATCCTTTAGTTGATAACCCGCGGCCCCTGCTTCAATTGCGGGCACCACATGATCCTGATCAGAAAAACTGGTCAGCATCATGATTTCAGTTGAAGGCAATGCGCGCTTAATTTCTCTCGTAGCTTCAATGCCATCCATCTCAGGCATGACCAGATCCATGAGCACTACATCAGGCTGAAATTGTTTCACCATCGCAACAGCTTCAACACCATTTTTTGCTTCTCCTACAATTTCAATATCTTTTTGTGTTTTTAAAAAGAAGACAAGCCCTCTTCTCACGACATGGTGATCGTCAGCAATCAGTAATTTTATCGTCACACCAGTTCCTCCTAATAAGGCAATATAATCTCAATTTGTGTTCCTTCTTCAGGTGCACTTTTTAATGAAAAATCACCGTTTAGTATACGTGTTCTTTCTTTCATACTAGAAATGCCGACTGAAGGCAATTTTTCTAAATGATCGGGATAAAAGCCACGTCCGAAATCCCGAATCGTCATGCCGATTTGATCCTGCTCTGCCTTAATCCATATAAATACCTCATCAGCGCCTGCATGTCTTTTACAATTCGTAATCGCTTCCTGTCCGATTCTGAATATCGTTTCTTCCACTTTTGAAGGAAGATTCAGTACGCCTTCTATTTTAATACTCGCTTTTAAACCCAGCATATCAGCAAAGCCGTTCAGTGCTTCAGATAAACCGCCTTCCATCCCTTTTGGTCTCAACTGCCATATGAGTGCCCTCATCTCTGTCAGTGCTTCCTGAGCGAGAGATTGTAGGCTTCTGAAGGTATCTTTTACATCGTGATCTTCAGACATTTCCGCGCCGCCTCTTGCTGTCAGGGTCATTGAAAATAATAGTTGATTAACAGAATCATGGAGGTCTCTGGCAAGTCTGTTGCGTTCCTGCATAAGCGCAACTTCCTGCTCCTTTTTCGTGAGCTGTATGCGCTTAATCGCTGAACCGATTTGAAATGCAACTGACTCCAGCAGCGCCAATTCGTGCACTTCGAACTCTCTTCTGCCCGGTGTTGCTACATTCAGCAATCCAAAGCGCTCATTGCCTGACTGAAGCGGAACCGTAGCATGATGCGTAATTCCTTCAGGATTCTCTTTACTGCGGTCCAAAGCTTCTGTAATCCGCTTGCATTCAATGATATTAGACGCCTTACGCAGTCTCCCCTGTTTAAAACGGTTGACGCACCAGCACCCCCCGTTCATCATATAATGACAATCCTTTTGCATCAGTATGTCAGGAAGATTTTCATGGGCAATAAGTGAATGCTTCCCGTGCTCTTCAATAAAAAAGACCCAGCCTGTATGAAAGTCTGTGCCTTCAAGAAACTTTTCGAGTGAGCCCTGCAGCATTGATTCCAGTTCTGTTTCTTCGTTCAGAAGCTCAGCAATTTCTTTCAGGATTGTTACGTGTGAGGGATCGTTCATATTATCACCGCCTGTTTCTGTTGCTTATATTATAAGTCATACACTCTGTGGATCCTAATGTTTGCAGTTCGGTCAAAAGGCTGAAAAGCATGAAAGAAATATAGATAAATTGCAGAACTCATTTTGGATTAAAACTAAAGTGAAGCGCAGTGGAACGATTAAAAAAGCTGACACAAAATAAAATGTGTCAGCTTTTTATATTTAATTGGATTCAGTTCAATTCAGCCTTAATCTTCTCCATAAAGGACTGCTTAATGCTTTCAAGTTTCTCCTCACTGTTTTCAAGTGATGAACCGACTACGCTGAAATAGAACTTGATTTTCGGTTCTGTGCCGCTCGGACGAACGCATACCCATGATCCGTCTTCAAGGAAGTACTTTAAGACATTTGACGATGGCAAGTTAATTTTATATTCTGTGCCTTCTTTAGAATGACGGCGAATTGACGTCAGGTAGTCTTCCTGTGACTCAACAGTTAGTCCTCCAATTTCCCCAAGAGGTTTCTCACGAAGGGATGACAGCAGTGAATGTATCTTTTCAGCTCCATCTTTTCCTTTCATCGTGATTGATTCCAGATCTTCTTTGTAGTAACCATGGTGTTCGTAAAGAGCAAGTAACACTTCATAAAGCGTTTTACCTTCAGATTTATGATAAGCTGCCGCTTCTGTAGCAAGCAATGCAGCCTGGATGGCATCTTTATCACGTGCAAAGTCTTTCACAAGGTAGCCATAGCTCTCTTCATATCCAAATAAGAATTCATATTCACCTGAGGCTTCATATACTTTAATTTTTTCACCGATAAATTTAAATCCTGTCAGTACATCTTCAGCAGACACGCCATAATGTTCAGCTACTTTTCTTCCAATTTCAGAAGTTACAATCGTTTTAAATACGCGGCCATTTTCAGGCAACTGTCCTTTTTCTTTTTTTCGTGCCAACAGATAATCAAGCAGAATTGCACCAGTCTGATTTCCTGTCAGCAGCGTATATTCTCCATTTGGTCCCTGTACCGCCAGACCTAATCTGTCCCCGTCCGGATCAGCTGTAATCAGCAAATCTGCACCTGTTTTCTTCCCATCACGTATGGCAAGTTCAAATGCCCCGGGCTCTTCAGGATTTGGTGATTTTACAGTTGGAAACTCTGAATTTGGCATTTCCTGCTCTGCAACGACGTGTACGTCATATCCCAGCGCTTTTAAACCGCGCTGAACCATCACATTAGATGCGCCATGAAGTGGTGAAAATACAATCTTCAGATCTGTTTCCTTTGCCATCTGCGGTTTTTCAGAAACAGTGATCAGATGTTCTGCGTATGCATCATCCACGCTGGCACCCACCATTTCAATTAAACCCTGTGCTTTCAGCTCATCAACAGGCTTTACGCTAATATCCAGTTCATTTTCAATCAGGTTAATCTCATCAATCACAGCATCTGCATCCTGCAGGTTAAGCTGAGCACCATCTGCTCCATATACTTTAAATCCGTTGTATTCCGGCGGGTTATGACTTGCTGTCGTCATTCCACCCATGAATGTTCCAAGATGTCGTACGGCAAATGACAGCTCAGGAGTCGAACGCAGTGATTCAAAGACATATGTTTTAATTCCGTGAGATGCGAGCGTACGTGCAATTTCCATTGAGAATTCAGGAGACTTTCTGCGACAGTCATATGCCAGAACGACGCCCTTGCTTTTCGCTTCTTCACCTTTTTGCTCTATGTATTTCGCCAGTCCCTCTGCAGCTTTCCGGACTGTATATGTGTTCATTTTATTTGTACCTGCGCCAATTTCACCGCGCATCCCGCCTGTACCGAATTCAAGATTCTTATAAAATGCATCTTCAATCGCTTTGTCATTCCCATTCATCGCTGCCAGTTCAGCATGAAGTTCCTGATCTAGCCCTTTAAAAGACACCCATTTGTCGTAAACACGTTGTACTGTCATAAAATCCCCTCCGTTTTTTTACTATTGTAGCACGCGGCTAATCTATTGAATATTGAAAAATCTGAAAAGTATTCATTTAAAAATGGGGCGGACCGGCATTCGCTTCCGTGGAAAAACGATAAAATCTATCAGGGGAGATCATCGCTGCCCCGAAGGATCTTTACCTATAGATTTTCCACGGGCGTTTTACACCGGCGCTCCATCTTATATTAGTTAAAGTCTTATTTGATCAATGACATTATTTTTTATAGTTGATTGAATAAATATCGTGTCTGCGGTCTTTCAACTGACGTACAGTACCGCCCTGGCGCTGACGTCTTAGGATTTCAAGATCAACGTCTCCGATCATCACCATTTCAAGGTTCGGATCTGTTTCACCGACAACTCCGTCACGTGCAAATTCGAAATCAGACGGTGCAAAAATACCGGATTGAGCATATTGAATATCCATATTTTCTGTTTCAGGCAGATTACCGACTGTACCTGAAATAACTGTATAAATCTGATTTTCCACTGCACGTGCCTGCGAGCAGTACCTTACACGCAGATACCCCTGGCGATCTTCTGTACAGAATGGTGTAAAGATGATTTTCGCACCCATGTCCGTTGCAATACGGGCAAGTTCCGGGAACTCGATGTCATAACAAATCTGAATCGCAATTTTCCCACAGTCAGTGTCAAACACACGCACTGTATCTCCAGGACTGATTCCCCACCATTTTCTTTCGTTTGGTGTGATATGAAGCTTGTACTGCTTTTCAATTGTTCCGTCTCTTCTGAACAGATAAGCGATGTTATAGATCTCATCATCTTCTTCTTTTACAAAGTGAGATCCACCAATAATATTAACGTTATAGCGGACTGCCAGATCAGTGAACAGCTCGATATATTCTTCTGTGTAGTCTGTCAGTTTTCTGACAGCCATACTCGGTGACTTTTCATTTAAGAAAGACATTAGCTGTGTTGTGAAAATTTCAGGGAACACCACAAAATCTGAATGTGCATCAGAAGCAACATCTGTGAAGTATTCAACCTGGTTGGCAAAGTCTGTGAAAGAATCAATTTGACGCATCATATACTGCACAACACAGATTCTGACAGGATGACTCGTTTTGAAATGTCTTTTCGTCTTCGGGCGGTAATCAACATTGTTCCATTCCATCAGCGTCGCATATTTGTTTGACTGCTTATCATCAGGAAGGTAGTTCGGGTTAATACGCATCAGTGTAAAACCATTGATCAGCTGAAATGATAATACCGGATCATAGATTTTGTGCATCTGGACTGAATCTACGTATTCACGGGGTAACATCTCGCCGGCGTATTTATGATAATTCGGAATTCTGCCGCCGATAATAATGCTCTTCAAGTTAAACTCTCTCGCAAGTTCTCTTCTCGCTTCATAGAGTCTGTGACCAACCTTCATACGACGAAATTCCGGGTGAACCATCACTTCAATTCCGTACAGATTATAACCATCCGGATTGTGATTGGTAATATAACCTTCATCAGTGACATCATCCCACGTATGCCGGTCATCATATTCATCAAAATTAATGATCAGGCTTGAGCACGACCCGATAATATCCCCATCAAGTTCAGCCACCAGCTGACCTTCCTGAAACATTTCAAGATGACTTTCCAGATGTTCTGTTTTCCAGGGCTCCATCCCCGGGAAACAAAGTCTTTGCATGTTAATAATTTTATCTATATCAGAATGAATCATTTTACGAATGATCATCTTTTTCTCAAATTGTGACAAATCCAGTTTTTCAGACATTCTTTCACTCCTCAAACACTTATTCTTTCTTAATAATACGTTCCGTTAAAGTTGGCTGTTGATTTCCGCTCCAGCTGTGCTAAAACATGAATCAGCTTTAACATAGCTTAATTATAAACCCAAAATACAATAATAACAGCACAAGTACTTTTCATGCCAAATTTCAGACATAATCTATCTCTTTTTTCATCTAAAAGGTTTTCTCTGCTTGTATTATTTTCATTTAACTTTTACAATCTTCAATGACAATAGATTTTTTAGCGAAAAGAGGCGTCACCATGACCAAGAAGATAGAAAATATGCTTTTTGCCGCCTGGGCTGCTGCATTCACCGCTGTGATGGGTTCTCTTTATTTCTCTGAGATCAGAGGGTTCGAGCCATGTGAACTGTGCTGGTATCAAAGAATCTTTATGTATCCGCTTGTCGTCATCCTGCTGATTGCGATTGTTAAAAAGGATGCAAAAGCTGCATTATACTCAGCCATTCTCTCAGGAATCGGTGGCTGCATCTCTATCTATCATTACAGCATCCAGAAGTTTGATGCACTGTCATCAACAGCTCCTGCGTGCGGACGGGTTCCATGTACCGGTGAATATATCAACTTAGCAGGTTTTATCACGATTCCGTTTCTTGCATTAACAGCATTTGTCATTATTTTCATTTTAAGTATGATGATTTTGAAGCAAACGAAAGGAGCAACACAACCATGAAAAAAATTCTGATTTTCGGCGGAGTCATTGTCATTATTTTCGCAGCAATCGCTCTCGTCACCAATATGCAAAACGAGTCAAAAACTGAGGATAATCCTTATGGAAAAGATGACTTAGCACAGTCTACGATTGACCTGCTTGGTAATGACAACTACGAGAACCAAATTCAGCCGGATGAACTGGAGGAACGTATTTCTAGTGGGGAATCGACTACAGTCTACTTCTTCAGCCCTGAATGCCAGTTCTGCCTGGAAACAACACCAATGCTCGCTCCACTCGCTGAAGAGATGGATGTTGATATGGTTCAGCTGAATTTAATCGAGTTTCCTGAAGAGTGGAACAAATACGGGATCCAATCTACCCCTACATTAATTCATTATGAAGATGGTGAACCTGTAGATGGGATTGTTGGCGCTGCAACAGAAGAGGATTACAGAGAATTTTTTGAGCGCAATGTAACAGGCGAATAAGACAGTGACTGCCGGGGGATCACAGCTGATTTCCTGGCAGTTTTTTATTCTCTGAGCTGTAAGAAAGGAGCTGGACATATTGAAAGAAACGTTTTCGATACAAATACATTCGAAATGGCAAGGGTTAACATTAGACGCATTGCTGAAAGATCAGCTGGCGTTTGGAAAAAAAACGATTCACCAGTGGAGAATGGACAAGAGTATTTTAATAAATGGAGAATTGAAGCCATGGAAAGATTCACTATCCGAAGGCGATGTGATCTCGTTCGAATATGAAGCTTCACCGTCCGCTCCAGCCTGGAACAAGGAGATTGAGCTGCTGTATGAAGATGAGCATCTGATCATTGTTAATAAGCCAGCGGGACTCGATACTCACCCAAACACCGAAAAAGATACAAAAACACTTCAACATGCAGTTGTTCACTACTTACTTTCAAAAGATCATACCGGCTATGCTCAGCCGGTTCACAGGCTTGATCGTGATACGACAGGCGCGATTCTATTTGCCAAACACCCCGGCATTAAGCCGCTCCTTGACTCCCTGCTTGAAAAAAGATTGATTAAGCGGACTTACATTGCAATCGCTGAAGGGAAACTGAAACAGAGCGGAACAATTTCTGAACCAATCGGGAAGGACCGCCATCATCCCTCAAGAAGACGGGTATCCCCCGGTGGTCAGAAAGCTGTCACTCACTATCACTGCTTGCAGTACAATGCTGAAAGTAACCTTTCATTGGTTGAACTGAATCTTGAAACCGGACGTACTCATCAGATCAGGGTTCATCTTTCATCGATCGGTCATCCGATTTTCGGGGATCAACTCTACGGATCAACGAATCGTCACGTTAAATACCATGCCCTGCATGCAAAAAAGCTGTCATTCCAACATCCTTTCTCACATAAAAATATTGAAGTGATCGCAGGTACTCCGTCTCATTTCAGTAAAAATTAATGTAAAAAGCGTAAAGGCATATGCCTTTACGCTTTTAATATTATTCTTTACCTGCTTTTACCCATTTAGCTACTTCAATTGTACGTTTTGCCTGGTACTTGACGCCGTCTGCAATATCTTCTTTCATATTGCCATCCTGATCTACAGTGACACTCGTTCCGTACGGATTTCCACCTGAAGCAAACGTTACTGGATCTGAGTATCCTGGCGCTGCAATAATCGCACCCCAGTGCATCATGGTTGTATAAAGGTTAAGAATCGTTGCTTCCTGACCGCCGTGTGGGTTTTGAGCTGAACTCATTCCACTTACTACTTTGTTTACCAATTTGCCGTTGAACCATAAGCCGCCTGTTGTATCAATGAAATTCTTCATTTGTGCAGGCATTGTGCCAAAGCGGGTTGGAATACTGAAAATAAAGGCATCCGCCCATTCCAGATCATTTAATGTAACAACCGGCATGTCTTTTGTTTCTTCATAATGCTCTTTCCAGGCAGGATTTGAGGCAATCGCCTGCTGTGGAGCAGTTTCTTCAACCTTCAGTACTTTAACTTCAGCACCGGCTTCCTTCGCAGCTTCTTCGGCCCACTTAGCCATTTTAAAATTCGTTCCTGTTGAGCTGTAATAAATAATTGCTAATTTAACATTAGACATTTCGCATTCTCCCCTTATTCTCAATTTAATTAACTCAAGATTCATTCACACTTCTTATTATTTCCTTAAATCACAGATTATAAACATGAATTCGAGTATCTCAACTTCAAAGTATTAATCAATCCGCTTTCACATAAAATGATTAAGATGTAGAATTTATAAGAAAAGGAGGATGACATTCTTATGACATTATGTATTATAAGTGGAAGTTCCCGTGAGAATAGTAATGTAGAGTACTTTGCAGAGAAAGCTGCTGCTTCATATAAAGGAGACGTTACATGGATCCGTCTGAGAGAGCTGACGATTAACCAGATACATGATCAGCGTCACGATGAAAATGGGTTCGACCCTGTTGATGATGATCATGCACAAGTGGTTGAAGCAATGCTGAATGCCGATGCAGTACTGTTTGCCACCCCTTTATATTGGTATGGAATGAGCGGATATATGAAAACGTTTATTGACAGATGGTCTCAGGTCATGCGGGACCCTGACATGCGTTTCAAAGAACGGATCGCAGGCAAGCCGGGGTTCCTTATCACATGCGGTGGTGATCAGGTAGATATTAAAGGGCTGCCACTTATCCTACAGTTCAAACACATTTTCGAATTTACAGGAATGGACTTTAAAAAATACTTTATCGGAGAAGCAAGAAAGCCAGGCGATGCTGCTAAAAGCTCAAGGCTTGATCAGCTCGAAAACTTTTTCAGCTAGTTTGTAAGCTTCTTTGACTGGTGACTCAGTCAAAGAAGCTTTTTTGATGTTATTCAGCACTTTTTTCTTGACAATTATCATTTTGATATAATATAGTTGGCACTGTTTCGTGATAACTAAAAGTAACTCATTAAAATAGAGCATTCGTTTCCAAGGAGGATTATCAGATGTCATCAACAACTTTAGAGAAAAACGTACTTGATGTACTCAATGAAAGAAGAGCAACAAAGCAATATGATCCAGAGGTTGAAATCAGTCGTGAAGAACTGAACGAATTATTAAAAGCGATGGGACAGGCTCCTTCTGCCTGGAATCTTCAGCACTGGAAGTTCCTTGCTTTCCATAACCCTGAATCACAGGAACGTCTGCTGCCAATCGCTTATAATCAGCAGCAGATTACAGAAGCTTCAGCTGTTGTTGCAATTCTGGGCGACCTGCGTGCAAATGAAAATGTAGATACAGTATTTGACCCTGCAGTTGAAGAAGGCGTAATGTCTGAAGAAATCAAACAGGCGTTGAATGGCCAGATCCAGGGTGCGTATGAAAATGAACAATTCGCACGCGATGCAGCATTTTCAAATGCTTCTCTTGCTGCAATGCAGTTTATGATTGCTGCTAAAGCGAAAGGATGGGACACTTGCCCAATTGGTGGTTTTAGTGATGCAGGGCTAATCGAGGAATTCGAGATTTCTGACCGTTACGTGCCGGTAATGCTGATTACTGTTGGTAAAGCAGCGAAAGAAGCACGCAAGTCAGGCAGAATTGATATTGATGAGCTGGTAGAATACGTTTAAAAAGAGCGCAGACTAGTCCATGCGACCTGGATATAGATCAGAAAAAAAAGCGTGCACACAGCACGCTTTTTTTCTATTTCACTAAGTCTGTTGCAAAACTCTTAATCAACTTAGGGAGAACGCCAAATGTATATGGCTTATACACCCGCTCTGTCCATTTGTGGCCATCACGTCCGTATACCCCAATATTTATTGAAGGTATATTCAGCTCGCGAATCAGGTGAACAGGAACCGGATACAAGTCCTGCATCCTTGGTATATTTCTCTTAAGCATTTCAATTGCTTCTTCAGATTCGTGTAGAGATAGAAAGCTTCCATCAGCTAAATAAGGGAAAAAGCGTTTCGTTACAAACTCTTCACCTGCTTCTTCAGAAGTTAACTTCAGCTGTTTTTCAAGTTTTTTCATAATATCTGCACCATGCTCATTTTTCTCGCTTAAATAGTTGTGAGGCAGAAATGGCGGTGCGAAAAACATTAGTACGCGTGGTGTTTTTTCAGGATCAAGCTGCTGCAGTGCTTCAGCCAGGGCAAATGCTGCTTCACGCTTATCCTTCCCTTTATACTTTTTCACAACTTCATTGAGTGTACTTTCTACATCAATCCCCTGCTCTCTTAAGGATGACTCAAGTTCACTGAATGTACAGACGTCCATTTGAAAATTCCAGTCACTTGGTGGAAATCCGTGCTTAATACGGAAGTCCCTATATTTCTTTGTACTCTCTCTGCTGATTTCATAGACAGCTTCAATCGAAATTTTACGAAGCTTCTCCATTACATCCTGAGCAGTCTGTTCAAAAACAAAATAGTTGAAATACAGGTGGGCGCTTATCGCCGTCTGAACATTGTAATCTTTTTTATCGTCTTTGAAATGAAGACAGGCTGGCGGCAGCACATATTCACCATCCAGATCCTCTGCCAGATCAATATTCTGATTGATTCTTCTATTCAGTTCAGCACCAATTCGCGTAGGGTCAATTGACGTAAGAACATCTCCTACATGCGCCTCTCTGCCGTAAATATAAAAACAAGGCAATACTTTCCCTGCTGCACCCGTGTAAATATATTTGGTCCTGTCACCGTCATACATTGGCGCAATAAAATCATTATTGATCGCAGCTACGTAATCAAGCTTCTGTTCTTTTTTCATTCGTGCCAGTTCATGAAGCGCTGCCAGCATGCCGGCGTGCTCACTCTCTTCATCAGGATTGAACAGAAACAGCATATTCCCATCCCGCTCTTCTTCTGACAATTGAAGCAGGTTAACGAGGTGCACAGCCGCTCCGCTCTGCATATCAAGTGATCCTCTTCCGAATAACCACTCTCCAGATCCCGCTTCCTGTCTAACCCGGTAATCTCCTGGAAACACTTTAAAAAATTCTTCGAGACGTTCGGGATCATGCGCCATTTTTTGCAGCGAGCCGAAATCCTCGGTGCCTACAGTATCGATATGACTGTGAAATAAAACCGTTTTAGCTGATTTACCCGGCAGCATCGCCCAGACGTTCTTTCTATGATGAGGGTCTTCTTCTATGTCCTGGATCCACACCTGATCCGGAAATTCATTGAAAAAAGGAAATGAACTGATCCACTGATAGATTGCTTCAGCTTTATGTACTTCCCCCTGCGTTCCCGTATAGCTTTTCATAGAAATTAGTTTTCTTGTTAAAAACTCAGCCTGTTCAGGCGCAGATAAATGTTTAAGTTCCTGATACATAAGACTCCCCCTGCTCTCTTTTAGTTCATCTTAATGGATGAACGTCATGATTGAAAGCAGATGTGCTGAAAATGAAGTGTGAAATTTAAATACTAGGCTTTGTTAAAGTCCACTGTTGTTTTAGCACAGCTTTTGATTGAAGCTGAATGGGGACGGACCAGCAGGAGCAGCGTGAAAGGTGAGACCCCGCAAGCGCTGTGCGCTGAGGAGGCTCGATTGAACCGGAGCCAAAAGACGGCTCATGCGGAAAGCGTTCCCCCTGGAGCGGAAATCAACAGCCACCTTTAACAGAGCTAAATACTAAAAAATAATTGTACAAATTCCTGAAAAAGGGTTGAATCACAACTTATAAACGAATATTATATAACTTGTGCTTTAAAACGTTCGTATTTTAACAAAGGACTGATTTGATGATTCGCTTTCATTTAAAAGAAAATAACACAAATGTAAAAACAGAGGTTTTGGCAGGCTTTACGACTTTTATGACGATGGTTTATATCGTAGTTGTAAACCCGATTATTCTCTCCAGTGCAGGAGTACCTTTTGATCAGGTATTTTTAGCTACCATTATTGCCACTGTAATCGGAACACTCTGGATGGCTTTAATGGCAAATTATCCGATCGCCATCGCACCAGGTATGGGTTTAAACGCATACTTCGCATTTTCAGTAGTCGGAACAAATACCAATATTACTTACGAAGTGGCATTTGCTGCCGTGTTCGTTGCAGGTGTTCTATTTACAATACTTTCACTTACTTCTTTCAGAAAGAAATTGATTGAAGCCATTCCTGACAACCTGAAGCACGGGATTACTGCTGGAATTGGCTTATTCATCGCATTTATCGGGATGAGAATGACCGGGATCATTGTGGCACACCCTGATAACCTTGTAGCACTTGGTGACCTTCATTCCTCACCAGTTATTCTGGCATTTACAGGTCTTGCTGTTACATTAATTCTAATGGCAATGAATATTAACGGAGCGTTATTTATCGGAATGATTTTCACCGGAGCAATTGCTTATTTTACGGGACAGCTTCAGTTTGACGGTGTGGTAGCTTTACCAAGTCTTCCTGAAGGACTTATCATTGCCAACCCGATCGCTGCGTTTGGAGATGTCATTCAATACGGGTTGTTTGCAGTAGTATTTTCATTTCTGCTGGTGACGATATTTGATACAACAGGGACAATGATTGGTGTTGCTCAGCAGGCAGGATTGATGAAAGGAAAAACAATGCCGCGTGCACGACAGGCGCTGCTGGCAGACTCCATTGCGGCCACTGCTGGAGCAATGGTCGGCACAAGCCCTACATCTGCTTACATTGAATCTTCTTCCGGTGTTGCTGCAGGCGGCCGTACAGGGCTTACAACTGTCACTGTAGCAGGTTTGTTTATTGTAGCTGCGTTCTTCGGTCCGCTTGTCGGGGCAGTTTCAGGCGTTTCAGCCATCACAGCACCTGCACTGATTATTGTCGGCAGCTTAATGATGGGCAGTATTTCAAATATCAGGTGGGGAGAAATTGATGAGGCGTTTCCTGCATTTCTAATCATTTTGAGTATGCCTCTTACTTCAAGTATTGCAACTGGTATTGCACTCGGATTTATTTCTTACCCTATTTTAAAAATTGTTAAAGGTAAATGGAGAGAAGTTCACTTCCTTGTTTACTTATTTGCAGTATTATTCGCCTATCAGCTAGTGTTTTTGCCACATTAACATAAAAAACCCCGTGCTCATGCGCGGGATTTTTTACTGAGAAAATATTTTAGTGCATCCAGCACTTCTGTCTTTCTTCGCACAACAAACGTTCTGATATCTTCCTGTTCTGACTTCGTGAACACTGACATAAGAGAAGATTGCCGATGGTACTGGCTGACTTCTCCATACCCGAACATATTACAGTGCGCTGCAAGTTTCTTTATGAGCGGCAGACACCTTTCATTATCTGAAGTAAGGTTATCACCGTCTGAAATGTGAAAAGCATATATGTTATACCTCTCTATTGGATAATCACTTTCAACAATCTCCAAAGCTTTACGGTAGGCTGACGAACAAATTGTTCCTCCACTTTCTCCCTTTGTAAAAAACGTTTCTTCTTCAACTTCCTTTGCTTCTGTATGATGAGAAATAAACCTGATTTCCACGTGAGCATAATGAAGCTTTAAAAATTTCACAAGCCAGAAGAAGAAGCTCCTTGCAATGTACTTTTCAAACATTCCCATGGAACCACTCGTATCCATCATTGCAATAACAGCAGCTTTTGATTCCTTTTCCTTTGATTCAGTCCATGTTTTATAACGGATATCTTCAGGTAAAATCGGATGAAATCCTGACTCTCCATTCATTGCATTTCGCTTGAAGGCTGTCATCATTGTTTTCTTTTTATCAATATTTCCGGTCAGACCTTTCGTACGGATATCAGTAAACTGTATCCCTTCTTTAGTCGCTTCCACTTCTTCTTTCTGTTTGAAATCAGGAAGTTCCAGCTGACTGAAAAGTGCTGTTTCAATTTCTTCAATTGATACTTCTGCTTCAACGTAATCTTCACCAGGATCTGAACCTGCCTGCCTTCCGCTTTCTTTAGATCGGGCAATAATATCTCCCGCTTCACTTTCACCATTTCCCTGACCAATATGTTTCTTTTTTGAATGATCATATCGTATTTTATATTCATCAAGTGAACGAACCGGAATCTTCACAACTTTTTTGCCGTCTGACATAATGACACTTTCTTCTGTAATCAGTTCAGGAAGCCTGTCTTTAACAGCCTGCTGTATCTTCTGGTCATGTCTTCTCTGATCCTCCTGGCCCTGCTGATGCAGGGACCAGTCTTCTTTGGATACAATAGAACCCTGCATAAACTGCCTCCACTCTTTCCTTTTCTTCATTGTATGAAATAACTCTCAAATTATTTCATGAGAATTGAAGAAAAAAGAGACAGCTCTGATTTAATACAAAAAAAGCTGGGACAAATATGTCTCAGCTTCTGTAAACGGTTCACTGCGCTCCAGGCGGATGCTTTCCGTGTGGACGGCGGTGAGCCTCCTCGAGCTGAAGCTCTGCGGGGTCTCACCTAACCGTCTTTTCACACTGGAGTCACCGCCTTACGCTGCGTTCACCTCTAAATTATACTAAAAAGTTTTGTCTTTAAAACAAATTAATAAATCTTGTCTCAGCCTGTTAAATACTTTTCTCCTGAGCTGTTGAACGTGAGGCATCCAATAGAAGGATGATTGCTGTAACGAGGTGCATGATGAATCCAAGAAACGGGACAACCCCGACAACAGAAGTTACGATTCCAAAAATGCTTCCCGTTTTCGAAGTGAAATCACGTGCAGCAAATATCAGCGTTACAATATGAAGAGCAAGCATGATCCCTAACGGAGTCCAGGAAGTACCGAAAATGATTATACCTCCTAAAATCGGTATTGCCAAAAATGCTTCAAGCCCACCTGTGATCCACTTTAAAGTAGTAGAAATTTTCATCCGCAATCAAGTCCTTTCTGTAAGTTCTATCATAAAAGCCAAAAGGTTTGTTTTCAATCCATACCTCTTATACGTATGTAAGCTTAAAAAGTTTCAAAAAAAATAACCAGCTGTTTTATCACTGGTTATCTCAGGATTTTTCTTCATATTGAATTGGATCCGATAACTTCTTACTGGACTTCAATTCCCCTCCTGACCGTATTTTCTCCATTTGCTTGCCCAGCATCACAAGTTCCTCCATATTACTCGCCATACTGCCATTCACCGGCTCAAGTTTCTTAAAATACTCTCTGCCTGGCATAAAAATCCCCTCCGATTTTTTAATATTGTATCATTATTAGAAAATTCAGTCAAATAAAGTAAAGCAGTTCGGACACGACCCGACAGAAATGACAGCCTCTTTTTATGATTAAACTGCACAAAAAAAGAAGAGGTTATTCCTCTTCTTCATACTGCTCAGTTCCGGGTTCCCGGTGTTTTTTCAGCTGTTCGTTTGTTCTCATTTTTTCCATCTGACGTCCGAGCTGATTCATTTCCTCTAAATCACTTGCCATTGAACTGTTATCAGGGATGTCATTTTTTGCTTCTTCATTTTTCTTTGTCATAGGATTTCACCTCTACTATCACATACCCTGACTCATTCCTGAAAAAACGTTATCTGTTCAACAGTGATCCCACATAGCGCAGAAGATCGTTTGCACTTGTGGAGTTGTAACCATATTCATCAATCAGCCTTGCAATCACATCATTCATTTTCTTCAGCTGCAGCTCGTCAGGTGTTTTAGAAGATGTCGTAATCTTCACCACATCTTTCAAGTCTGAAAACAGCTTTTTCTGAATCGCTTCTTTCAAACGGCTGTGAGACTGATAATCGAACCGTTTTCCTTTTCGTGCAAATGCAGATATTCTAATCAGTATTTCTTCTCTAAACGCCTTCTTCGCATTTTCAGATACACCAATCTGCTCTTCAATTGAGCGCATAAGCCTCTCGTCCGGCTGCATTTCTTCACCAGTTAAAGGATCTTTTAAATTCGACTTGTGACAATAGGACTCGACATTATCAAGATAATTATCCATTAACGTTTTGGCGGACTCTTCGTATGAATAGACAAAAGCTTTCTGTACTTCTTTTTTGGCCAGGTCATCAAACTCTTTTCTCGCAAGTGAAATACACGTTAAATAGAACTCTCTGCTTTCTTTTGAAATGGACGCGTGCTGATCAAATCCCTCCTTTAATGATCTCAGAACATCTAATGCATTAATAGAAGTCAGTTCTTTTTTAATAATTGTTGAAGAAATCCGATTTAACACATACCTCGGATCAATGCCTTCCATTCCTTCACCAGCATGCTCCCTTTTAAGTTCATCAACGTCCGCTTCACCGAATCCCTCAACCGATTCACCATCGTACATTTTCATTTTATTGATCAGGTTAATATCTTTTCTCTTTGGCTCCCTCAAACGTGTCAACACCGTAAAAACAGCAGCAGTTCGTAACGTGTGAGGCGCAATATGGACATCAGCAACATCACTTTGTGAAATCAGTTTTTCATAAATTTTTTCCTCTTCAGACACGCGAAGGTTATAAGGCATTGGCATGACAATCATCCTTGAATGCAGCGCTTCATTTTTCTTGTTAGAAATAAATGAACGATACTCAGTTTCGTTTGTATGCGCAACAATCATTTCATCAGCAGAAATTAAAGCAAATCTGCCTGCTTTAAAGTTTCCTTCCTGGGTAAGTGAGAGTAAATGCCATAAGAATTTTTCATCACACTTAAGCATTTCCTGAAACTCCATCAGGCCTCTGTTTGCTTTGTTTAACTCACCATCAAACCGATAAGCACGCGGATCAGATTCTGAACCATATTCAGCGATTGTTGAGAAGTCCAGACTGCCTGTCAGATCCGCAATATCCTGAGATTTCGGATCTGAAGGACTGAACGTACCAATACCGGTTCGTTTATCCTCAGAAAAGAAAATCCGTTCAACCGGTACATCTTCAATGCTGTTGCCAAATTCTTTTTCAAGTCTCATCATATTCAATGGTGATAAATGACCTTCAATTCTGACGCCATACTCCTTAAAAAAATCTTCGCGCAAAGCTTCAGGAATTAAATGTAAAGGGTCTTCATGCATAGGGCATCCTTTGATCGCGTATACTGCGCCACGGTCAGTTCTTGTATATTGTTCAAGTCCTCTCTTTAAAAGCGTGACCAGCGTTGATTTCCCACCGCTCACTGGCCCCATTAATAGTAAAATTCTTTTCTTTACATCAAGCCTTCTGGCAGCCGGATGAAAATATTCTTCCACAAGCCTTTCGAGCGCATCTTCAAGTCCAAATAGATGGCGATTGAAAAACCTGTAACTTTTTCTACCGTTAATTGTTTCAGTTCCTGCATCCTTAATCATATGATAAATCCTTGAATGAGCCGACTGCGCAATCCAAGGCCGATCTTTCAGCATCATTAAATAATCAGAGAAGGTCCCTTCCCATTTAAGCGTCGATTCTTCAAGCTGATAGTCTGCCACCCGCTTTAACATATCCATCTGATTCTCCCCCTCTTCTCCTTCATATAAAACGGTATGCAGAACAACCTCTATTCATGAGCAAAGTACGTATGAAAACTTCTTATTCACATGACATTCATTTCTTTCTTAATCGTCTTCGTGTATACTATGAAATATATGAGTTGATTCATACTTTATCTGGGAGGTTATTTGAAATGGGATTAGCACTTATTCTGGGTATTAGCGTAGCATTCCTTGCAGCGATCTTTTCAGCTGGTTATAACGACAAGCCGGGCAAAACAAAAAATAACTAAAAAAAAAGCTGCAGCGAGCAGCTTTTTTATTTTTTCGCGAAGTTTTTTCCCTCTACAAACTCTTTCATATACATGCGGTTTTTCTTCTCCAGCATATTCGCCATCTGCCCGGTCCACTTATCAGTCCGTTTTCCCGAAGTACGGCCATGATAATAGGCAGAAATCGCCTCATCATACTCATCCAATTCTGTTTTCACAACTTGTTCGTCATACCTGTAACTATTTTCATGATAAATGGATTGGAAAGGCATTCTTGGTTTTACAGCCGTCTCCTGATCCGGCACCCCAACAGTCAAACCAAACAATGGAATGACATGCGACGGGGTTTCAAGAAGTTCTGACACTTCATCAAGATGATTACGTATACCTCCAATGTAACAAATCCCAAGCCCCATTGATTCAGCTGCTACTGCAGCATTTTGTGCAGCAAGTGAAGCATCAATCACTGATACCATGAACTTCTCCATCGAAGTGATTGAATCCTCCACGTCAGTATTTTCCCATTTACCTATTAACGAATGCCTGTACAAATCAGCACAAAATACAAAGAAATGCCCGCTTTCTGCTACATAATCCTGACCTCCTGCAAGCGCTGCAAGTTTTTTCTTTTTTTCAGGATCCGTAACTCCGATAATTGAATACGCCTGAATAAAACTCGAAGTGGAAGCCATTTGAGCCGACTCTACAATCACTTGTATTTGTTCTAAGGTTAACTTTTCATCTTTAAATTTTCTGACTGACCTGTGGTTTAACATAGTTTCAATTGTCTCATTCACGCTGGATCTCACCCTTTCATATTTCTACTGCTATTAAGTGTAGCGTTTACATACCCCGCCATTCAAATATTTCGCACTAAAAAAAGACTGCAGCAATGATAGCTACAGTCCTTTAACTACTTCAAAGATTATCCGAGTGAAGGGAAATTCTGCTGTCTCAGCGCCTCGTATACAAGAATTGCCGCAGTATTTGATAAATTTAATGAGCGTACATGCTCATTCATTGGCACACGAAGTGCACGGTCCTTATTATTTTCAATGACGTCATCAGGTAACCCCGATGTTTCACGTCCAAAAATAAAATAAAAATGCTTATTCAGATCGCTGTAATCAAAAGTTGAATGCGGTTTTTTACCGTATTTCGTTAAGTAAAAATATTCTCCGCCTTCACTTGCCTGATAAAAATCCTCAAGTGATTCGTGATAATGAATATCAACATGCTCCCAATAATCCAATCCTGCACGTTTCAGCATTTTATCATCTGTAGAAAAGCCCAGTGGCTTTATTAAATGTAATGATGTACCAGTCGCTGCGCATGTGCGTGCGATGTTTCCTGTATTAGCAGGAATCTCCGGCTGGTACAATACAACGTGTAGTCCCAATATCTTCACCTCATCATCTATTTCGGCTGAGCCATTCTCTATTTTATCATGAAAGGTGAAAAAAATAATACCTGATTGAAGGAGAATAAGCTGCTGAATCGCTGTAAGTCCACAATCTTCTTCTACTGTCATTCGTATGAGCATTCACGTACGGCACGCCGTCTTCTATAAAGGTTACAATTGCGGTATGATCAATTCTTCCATCTGCTTCAAAATCATAGCAAATCACATCACCAATTTTAAGCATAGAAGCTTCAGCCACTCTCTCTGCTGCTTCTTCTAAAAACCACCGCATTGAGTGAGCAACAGCCCAGCTGAGGCTCCATTGCCCTTCCCTGAGCCACCATCCTGTGTATCTATCCGGATAACCTCGCATCACAAGACCGCCGGCCAGCAGGCATTGCGAAACAAAATTTGTACAATCTACCGGAAAGGAAGGAAATGCAGGGTTTCTCCTGTTCCACCATTCCTCAGCGTAGGCAGCAGCAAGCGCACCATTATACATGCAGTCACACCTTTCACTTACAAAGTGATAAGCCTTTTTCGATCTCTATTAACACTTCTTCATCCTTTTCGATATCCTTTTGTTTTAACAGCATCTCTTCAGCTTCTTTGCCGCCGATCTTTCCTGCGGCCCATGCAGCCGTGCCTCTCAAAACAGGGCGTACATCATTTTGCATCACTTCAAAAATGGATGGCAGTGCTGATTCCTCTTTGAAATGCGCAAGTGCAATAAGGGCATTTCGCTGAATCGGTTTTTTACCTCTCCACGAACCCGATACATGACCGTACTTCTCTTTGAACTCTCTGTTACTGATCGTAAGCAGCGGCTCCAGAAGAGGTTTTGCAATTTCAGGATCAGGCTCAAACTCTGGATGGGTATGCATATCAATTCCTTTATTTTTAGGGCACACGGTCTGACACGTATCACATCCATACAGTCTATTTCCTATTTTTGAACGATATTCATCAGGAAGGAAATCTTTCGTCTGAGTCAGAAAGGCAATACAGCGTTTCGCATCTAGCTGCCCCCCCTGCACAAGTGCACCTGTAGGACACACATCCACACAGAGGTTACATTCTCCACATTGATCTTCCATAGATTCATCAGGACTGAAAGGCAGGTTAGTAATCACTTCACCCAAATAAACATATGAACCGAACTCAGGTGTAATAATGGAACAATTCTTTGCACTCCATCCGACACCGGCTCTTTCAGCAACGGCACGGTCAGCCAGCTCTCCTGTATCGACCATAGACTTAAACCTCGCGTCCGGTACTCTTTCTTTAATAAAGTCTTCAAGACGTTCCAGCGCATTTCTAAGCACCGTATGATAATCTTCTCCCCAGGATGCTCTCGCAAAAACCCCTCTGCGCTCACCCTTCTTACTTCTTGGGGCTCCATTCATTTTAGAAGGATAGGCAAGCGCTATTGAAATGATCGATTTTGGTTCATTCATAAGCAATGAGGGCGTTACACGCTTATTAATATCTTTTTCTTCAAAACCTGATTGATAATTCAATGCTTCCTGTCGTATCAGACGGCTTTTCAGATCAGAAAAGAAGTCAGCGCTCGTAAAACCGATTTTATCAATACCAAGCTCTTCAGCGTGATCGATAATCTCCTGTTTTAAAACATCATAATTCATTCTAATCCCCCTTTCTAAATTGAAGTGGTAAACTGAGTGCATGATTAATAAAGGAGTTGTACTTATGGACATTTCAGTTCACTCATCAGTAGAACCGTTATCTTTTGGAATTATTCATTACAAAAACATTATAGTAAGCGAATCCCCTCAAATGCTGAAAGGCAGACTTCAGCTTTTTCAGGAATCTTTGTTTTTTGACCTAAAAGATAAAAAAGCTGCTTCTTTTGAAGGCATAAGTGAATGGAGAAAGTTATTTAAACAATATGGTAAAGATCCGAACCGATACAAACCAAGTACCGAAGCACTTCTCAGAAGAATCGCGAAACAAAATTACCTGTCAAGTACAAATTCGGCAGTTGATCTAAACAACTTTTTTTCTTTGCAATACGAAACTCCTCTTGGGATCTATGATATTTCAAATATTAGCGGCAACATTCAACTCCGTTTAGGTTATGACAATGAACACTTCAATGGTCTGAACGGAAGAGTTAACTCTGCTGAGAACTTAATTGTTGCCGCAGACAATGAGGGACCTATTGGAAGTCCTGCAGTCGACTCTGAGAGAACTGCTGTAAATAATGAAACGACTGAAGCCCTTCATATCATTTACTTCAGGCCTTCACTTCTTCCTGAAGAACAAAATAAAATGCTTGAATCATTAAAAAACATGTTTATTCAGGTAAACGGCGGAACCGCCACCTCAAAAATTGTTTCTTCAGGTGTATTATAGCATTTGAAGATCTGCATAAGAAAACCCTCATTGTAGTAAGAAAATGAGGGTTTAACTTGTAATACAAACAAAAAACGCAACGCTTCGTTTTTAAATAAACGAAACACTGCGTTGGCTATGTATGTTGGAGCGGGTGATGAGAATCGAACTCACGACATCAGCTTGGAAGGCTGAGGTTTT
>NZ_SORX01000015.1 GCF_004405125.1 Jeotgalibacillus salarius | reverse complement strand
ATGAATGGTTTATTTTATTGGTTATATACATATTTTAGAATTTCAACAGTCTGAAGAGCCTTTCCATATAGGAAAGGCTCTTATTCACCATTAAATCTCTTATTTATCTTTTCTAACAAGTAGTGAACAGCACTCCACGTGACTCGTCTGTGGAAACATATCCACAGGCTGCACTTCCTGCGTCTGATATCCACCATCTTCAAGAATTCTCAAATCTCTTGCCAGTGTCGCCGGGTTACAGGATACATAAACAATCCGCTTTGGCTTCATCGCAAGCATTGTATCAAGCAGCGCCTGATCACAGCCTTTTCTCGGTGGATCGACTACGATGACGTCTGCCTGGTTGCCTTTTTTATGCCATGCAGGAATGACTTCTTCTGCCGGTCCCGCTTCAAATTCAGTATTGCTGAATCCATTCAGCTCTGCATTTGCTTTTGCATCCTCAATCGCCTGTCTGATGATTTCAACGCCAAATACTTTTTTCGCTTTTTGTGCTAAAAAGAGTGAGATCGTCCCGATTCCACAGTAAGCATCAATCACTGATTCTTCTCCAGTCAGCTGTGCGTATTCAAGCGCTTTTTGATAAAGTACTTCTGTCTGCACGGGATTGATCTGGTAAAAGCTTCGTGCTGAGATGGCAAACTTTACTTCGCCAATGGAATCATAAATCACATCACTGCCCCAGATTGTCTGTCCCTTGTTACCAAGAATGACATTTGTACGCTGATCGTTAATATTATGAACGACTGATTTTAACCCAGGTACTTTTTCACGTAAAACAGCGATCAGATCTTCAGCATGCGGCAGGTGCTTAGTTCGTGTGACAAGCACAACCATCACTTCTCCTGATGTACGGCCATAACGCACAACCACGTGGCGCAGCACACCCTTATGTCGCTCTTCATCATAAGGCTGAATGCCAAAACGGTCAGCTTCCTGCTTCACAGTATTCATAACGCGATCACTGATTTCCTCTTGGATCAGACATATATCAGTGTCTACAATCCGATGACTTCTTGTTGCATAAAAACCTGCAATGACCCTGCCGCTCTCACTGCCGACAGGGATCTGACTTTTATTCCGGTAACGCCATGGGTCTTTCATACCGAGCGTCGGATGAACAGGTACATCTTTAATCTTACCGATCCGCTCAAGCACATCCTGCACCTGCTTCTGCTTCGCCTTCAGCTGGCCTTCATAACTGAAGTGCTGAAGCTGGCACCCGCCGCAGCGGTCATAGACAGGGCATGGCGGTTCAGTTCTGTCGTCACTTGCCTGCACCATCTCTTCAAGCTTGCCGAAACCGAAGTTCTTTGTCGTTTTTAGCACCTTCACTTTTACTTCTTCATCAGGAAGCGTCATTGGAATAAACAGCGGATAGCCATCCACCTTCCCAACGCCGTGTCCTTCATGTGTTAAATCCTCTATTGTCACTGTTACAGTATCATTCTTCTTAACAGGTAATGCCTGCTTTTTCGTCATCTTTTAATCGCCCTCTTCGTTAGAATCGCTGCCCATAATTGTAGCATATTTTAATCATCGTTACTCAAAATTTTAGTAATAGTATCTTTATTTAAGGTTATGTTAAAGCCCAATATTGTTTTAGCACAGCTGGTGATTGGAGCGGAAGGGGGACGACTCCAGCAGGAGAAGCGTGACAGGTGAGACCCCACAGACGCGCAGCGTCGAGGAGGCTCACCGCACGCCCTGCGGAAAGCGTTCCCCCTGAAGCGGAAATCAACAGCCAAATTTAACAAGCACTTTATTTAAAGGACGATCACTCAGCTGAACCTTGGAGTGGTGAACGGAGACTCCTGCTTAAAAAACGATCGTTCGAGACCCCGCAGGGCAGTGGTTTTCTGCCCTGCCCCGGGCGTTCGTCCGCGGAAAGCGCAGTTCGCAACGGAAAGGTTCAGCGATTCCCACTGAATAGCTTTTTTTCTAATTTAATTTAGTGTTAATAATGTTTACTCATACCCTATAAGGGGTATACATATAATTACCAAAATGAGCTTGATTTTTTTCATCATTGTGTGTAAACTAGAGAAACTATTCTTTTTATTCAAAATATTCTAATTAAGGAGGAAGCGATATGGGACATTCACCAATCGTAAAACAGAAAGTACTTGCTTATATCACGCGCGAAATTGACGGAAAGACTGAACTGCTTGTCTTTTCGCAAAAAGATCACCCATCAGCTGGCCTTCAGGTACCTGGTGGAGGAGTTGAAGACGATGAACTGCTGATCGATGCACTTTATCGAGAAATTGAAGAAGAAACAGGCTTGAAGAGAAATGAACTGCTACTACAGGGGAAACTCCACAAACACATGTACTATTCAGAGGACCGCTCAAAATACTACGAACGCAACTTCTTCCATTTATCATTAAAACGCCCAGTTGAAAACGAATGGGATTATACAGTAGAAAGCGATGGAAAAGATGATGGACTTAAGTTCCATTTTGAATGGAGACCAATTGAAGATGCATCAAAACTTGCAGCTGATATGGATAATGCAGTTGATTGGCTGGAGCAGGTTTAATAACGAAAGAAAGACCCGGCGAAAAATCGCCGGGTCTTTTCTTATTTATCACTTCTAATCTCATCTTCTTCATCAATCAAACTGTTCTTCAGCACTACATTTTTATCCTGATCCACACGATCTTCTTTTCGCAGCTTATCAAGCGGCGCACATACGTTCAGATGACGGTACAGGTTCTGGAATTCTGCCGGAAGCAGTCCGCCAAACTCTCCGTCCAGATTCAGCTGAACGGTTTCCTGTGAAGTTACTTTGATGTGATTTGCTTTTACATATTCAAGATGGGGATCATGCAGGTGCTCACCGCGAAGGGCCAGTGAAATGACCCGGATGGTTTCTGCCATATTCGTTTTCTTTAAAAACATCAGTGTAAACAAACCATCATTAATTGAAGAATCAGGTGCCAGTTTTTCAAAACCACCGACTGAATTCGTCAGCCCAATTAAAAACAGCATAACCTCGCCCTCAAATACTTTTCCATCATATTCAATCCGGACATTTGTCGGTTTGAAGGATGGCAGCATCTCGATCCCTTTCAGGTAATATGCCAGCTGACCAAGTACCGTCTTCAGCCTGCTTGGGACTTCATATGTCAGTTCAGTGATACGCCCACCGCCAGCGATATTAATAAAGTACTTATCGTTCATTCTGCCGATATCAACAGGAATTGTATCACCTTTAATAATGATATCCAGCGCATCTTCAATGTCTCGCGGAATATGCAGCGCACGTGCGAAATCATTCGTGGTACCCATTGGAATCAAACCAAGTTTCGGACGATTCGGCTTTTCAGCAAGTCCGTTAACGACTTCGTTCAGCGTCCCGTCTCCACCTGATGCAATGATCAAATCAAATCCACGTTCTGCCGCAGCTGCAGCAGCCACAGACGCATCCCCTGCACAAGTAGTGGCATGACATGAAGTTTCATAGCCTGCCTGTTCTAATTTCATTAATACTTCAGGAAGGTGTCGTCTGAAAATCTCACGTCCTGAAGTCGGATTATAAATAATTCTAGCTCGTTTCATATTATTCAGCCTGCCTTTTGTAAATTGCCCATACTATAAAATTATAATCACTTTTAAATGTATGTAAACAAAAAAGAATAAGCCTGTATGTTGGCTTATTCTTATCATATCGTTATTTAACGGTTTTTACCATAGCGAGTTCCTCTTTTAGCTCATGATATACATCTGTCCAAAAATCTTCTCTTTCAGTGTAAGCAGCCGTAAGCTGTTTAATCATGAGCTTCTGTCCATCTTTGAATGCAGGATCTTCTTTGGCTGGCAGATTAGATCTTGATTCATCCACAAATGCCTGGACTTTCGCTGCTCTTGGTCCCCACTTTGCAACTTCATTTCCATTCTGGTCAATGAATACAAAAATAGGTATAGCCCGTGACTTACCGTTAGTCAGGTATTGATCCATTAATTCAAGGTTGCTGTCTCTCAAAACAAACCGCACGTCAATCCCTGCATGCTCAGAAAGCTTCAGGAGTATAGGATTATTCATCATCGCATCCCCGCACCAGTCCTCAGTAATCACAATCGCACGCAGCTTTTGTTCCTTTAACTGTTCAAGAATTGCTTCGTCCTCGACTGGTACCGAAAACTCTTCATATACTTTTGACATATTTTCCTTATGTGACTCCATCTGACTTTGATACTCTTCAGCTGTTAATCCTTTTTCAAACCAGCTATTTAAATTCGTCATGTTAATCACCTCGTTTTTCAGCATCTCATAAAGGCACTTTTTATTCGAATGAATTGCCTGTGAAATGTGCCGTGATTGTGTGTGTGATATTACAAATTCCCATTGTATAGATGAGTAATTTGTCACTGAACTGTCAAATTAATTTTTGAGCTCATAAATCCTGCACCTAGACTCATGAATTCTCCACCCAAGCTTACAAATCCTCACACTGAACTCACAAATCTCCGCCCCGAACTCACAACCCCTCCCTCCCACAAACGGCTCTCTCAACTTACGCACAATAAAAAATCCCGGCGACAACTCTCACCGGGATCATTCATCTCTATTTTGTATTACCGCTTCTTAATCTCCTGCATCAGCAGCTTATTCACCATCGGAGGATTTGCCTGTCCTTTTGATGCTTTCATAATCTGTCCGACTAAGAAACCAATTGCGCGGTCCTTACCGTTCTTGAAGTCTTCAATCGACTGAGGATTATTATCAAGCGCTTCAGTGACGAAACCTAGCAGTTGTCCTCCATCTGAAATCTGCACAAGACCTTTATCTTTTACAATCTTGTTTGGATCTCCGCCTTTTTCGATCAGTTCCTTGAAGACTTTCTTCGCGATCTTAGATGAAATCGTGCCATCTTCAATCAGCTTAATCATGCCTGCAAGTCCCTGTGGCGAAAGTTCAGTATCACTAATTTCCTTCTGTTCAGCATTCAGGTAAGCCGAAACTTCACCCATCAGCCAGTTAGAAGAAAGCTTCGCATCTGCTCCCTGCTCAAGCGTTAACTCAAAGAAATCAGACATTTCTTTCGTCAGCGTTAACACCATTGCATCGTATGCAGGAAGACCAAGATCTTCTACATAACGCTTTTTACGCGCATCCGGAAGTTCCGGGATTGTCTTACGTACGCTTTCTTTCCACTCTTCATCAATGACCATTGATACAAGATCCGGCTCAGGGAAGTAGCGGTAGTCATCTGAACCTTCTTTGACACGCATCAGAAGTGTTTTCCCGGTTGATTCATCGAAGCGGCGTGATTCCTGCTGGATTTCTCCACCTGAAAGCAGCACTTCTTCCTGACGCTTTTCTTCAAATTCAAGACCCTTTTTCACAAAGTTAAATGAGTTCAGGTTTTTCAGCTCAGTTTTTGTTCCGAATTCTTCACGTCCAACCGGGCGAAGTGAAATGTTTGCATCACAGCGAAGAGATCCTTCTTCCATTTTACAGTCAGAAACACCTGTATACTGGATGATTGATTTAATCTTCTCAAGATACGCGTAAGCTTCAGCAGGCGTTCTTAAGTCCGGCTCTGATACGATTTCAATCAGTGGTGTTCCCTGACGGTTATAGTCGACTAGAGAATATCCCTTGTCTGTATGTGTCAGCTTACCAGCATCTTCTTCTAAATGAAGACGCGTAATGCCGATTCTCTTTTTGTATCCGTCTACTTCAATTTCAATCCACCCGTGTTCACCGATTGGCTGATCAAATTGCGAAATCTGGTAAGCCTTCGGGTTATCCGGATAGAAGTAGTTTTTACGGTCAAATTTAGTGTACTCAGCTATTTCACAGTTCAGCGCCATTGCAGCTTTCATACCCCAGTCAACAGCACGTCGGTTGATCACTGGCAGTACGCCTGGGTAACCGAGGTCAACGACGTTTGTGTTCGTGTTCGGCTCTGCACCGAAATGCGCAGGTGCAGGAGAGAACATTTTTGAATCAGTCTTTAACTCTACGTGTACTTCAAGTCCAATAATCGTTTCAAAGTTTGTCATGTCTTCTCCCTCCTACAGTTCCGGCTTCATATTATGGTTTGCTGACTGCTCATATGCGTGCGCGACACGGTACACAGTGCGCTCATCGAAGTGCTTTCCGATAATCTGCAAACCGAGCGGCAGACCGCTTTCAGAAAGACCTGCAGGTACTGAAATACCAGGTACGCCAGCAAGATTCACAGGGATTGTCAGAATGTCGTTCGCATACATTGTTAATGGATCATCAATCTGCTCACCAATTTTGAAGGCAGGTGTAGGTGTTGTTGGTCCAACAATGACATCATAGTCTTCAAACACCTTTTCAAAGTCCTGCTTAATCAGCGTGCGGACTTTCTGTGCTTTTTTGTAATACGCGTCATAGTAACCGGAGCTTAATGCATAAGTTCCAAGCATAATACGGCGTTTCACTTCGTCTCCGAAGCCTTCGGCACGCGTTTTTTTATAAAGGTCAATCAGGTTTTCCGCATTGTCAGCACGGTAGCCGTATCGGATGCCGTCAAAGCGTGCAAGATTCGCTGATGCTTCAGAAGAAGACAGCAGGTAATACGTTGCTACGCCGTATTTAGAGTGAGGAAGTGATACTTCATCAATTGTTGCTCCTAGTCCTTCAAGCACCTTGAGCGCCTCACGAACAGACTGACGTACTTCTTCGCTTACACCGTCGCCGAGATATTCTTTAGGTACGGCAACCTTTAACCCTTTAATGTCACCAGTCAGTGCACTGCGGTAATTTGGCACTTCAACGTTTGCAGAAGTTGAGTCATTCGGATCCAGTCCTGCAATCGCTTCTAAAAGATAGGCGTTATCTTCTACGCTAGTTGTGATGGGACCAATCTGGTCAAGGGATGATGCAAATGCAATGAGACCAAAACGGGACACACGGCCGTATGTCGGCTTAAGACCAACGACTCCACAGAATGAAGCTGGCTGACGGATTGATCCACCTGTATCAGATCCTAATGAAAATGGCACTTCTCCTGCTGCAACTGCAGCTGCAGAACCACCTGAAGATCCACCAGGCACGGTTTCAAGATTCCATGGGTTCTTTGTTTTAGCAAAATGAGAATTCTCAGTAGATGATCCCATTGCAAATTCGTCCATGTTCAGCTTTCCGATCGTAATGGCATCAGCTGCATGCAACTTATCTGCAACAGTTGAATTATAAATCGGGTCAAAGTTCCCAAGGATTTTACTTGCAGCAGTCGTACGAAGACCTTTTGTAACAATGTTATCCTTGACGCCAATTGGCATCCCGTAAAGAAGTCCTTCGTCAGCTCCAAGTTTCTTTTGAAGCTCTTCTGCTCGTTCAAGTGCACGTTCTTCATCAAGTGTAAGGAAGGCCTGTACCTTTCCATCGACTTCTTCAATACGTTTATATGATTCACGGACAAGATCAGCAATCGTAATCTCTTTTTTATGTAAAAGATCGTGCAGATCAGCCAGTTTATGATCGAATAAAGACATCTTTTTTGCCCTCCTATTCCAAAATCGTTGGCACCTTCACCTGTCCATCCTGGTGGTCTGGTGCATTTTTTAGTACTTGCTCGCGTGGCAGCCCGTCTACCGGCTTATCTTCTCGAAGAATGTTCTTCATATTAAGAACATGCGTTGTCGGTTCAACGTTTTCTGTATCAAGTTCATTTAACTGCTCAGCAAATGTAATAATTGAGCCAAGCTGCTCAGCAAACTTTTCAGCTTCCTGTTCATCAATGTTCAACCTTGCTAAATGAGCAACGTGCTTCACTTCATCTTTTGTAATTTTCGTCATTGTGACTCACCTCCGTGTATGTTCGAACACTCACAATACTGTTTATCATACCAAAAAGGCAGGAGTTCAGGCAACTTTACCTGAAGACCCTGCCTAGATTTTATGACAAACCGATTATTCAATATTTTCATAAGTTGTTCATCATACCCTTATTTAAATAGAAGAAACTTGTTAAGAGCGGAATAGCCGATCCCAGAAAGACGGGGCTGCTCCGTTATCCGCATGTCTCTTTGGCAGCGTAATTTCATTCTTATCAACCGCTTCATTATGAGCAAGAACAAGTCCATATTCAGAGTTATGCTCTTTGTTTGTTATAACCTGGTATGGTACTTTTTTTTGGTCAGCAAGCTGAATGTATTTAGACAGAAACCGATAATTCATGTTTCCATTTAAAAACATTTTCAGTTCCTGATGCTCTTTTAAAGCCTGTTCGATTTCCGGATAAACAGCAGATTCACGCACCTGGTTTTGAAGAAGAACGAATTCTATACGCTCTCTTATTGATGTTAAATACATTCTTCTTTCATCCGGCAATGTTTCTCTGGCACCGTATATTCCTTCCTGAACGTAATCATCCACACTCTTACCCCGTGCCATCCTCTCACCCTTTCCTTAATCATATTTCTATTGTACAAAAAATTGAATTAAAGGTCATCTATTTGTGTACCACTTCACATACTTGTCAATTTCAAAGCACAAAAGGATGTTTATTCCATTCCTGATTATTTATACATCAACGTTCTGAATGATTTTACTTGCTAATATTTCATTACTAATATTACAATAAAGTAAGTTATAATTTTCAGAATTATTTTATTTTTACCTTTTTAAAATCACCCTCTATCCCTTGCGCTGAAAAGGGTGAAAGCTGTTTAAGCTGATATGATGCAGTTTATATCGCTTGAACAGAAAGTATTTATTTGTTAGGTTATTCAACTGTAAGCGTCATGAAACATTTGACACAAAAAATTCATTTTACAAGGAGGAGATTTGATGGAAGCTGTAGAGATTGGCATTGAAGTTTATATATCTCTCGCATTATATTTCATCGGTATGCTGGCGATTGGCTATTATGCTTATAGAAAATCGACCGGTAATTTATCAGAGTACATGCTTGGCGGCAGAACGCTTGGACCTAGCGTAACAGCACTTTCAGCCGGCGCATCTGACATGAGTGGCTGGATGCTTCTTGGTCTACCAGGCTCGATCTATGTATCCGGACTCTCGGGCATGTGGATTGCGGTTGGTTTATCAATTGGAGCATATTTAAATTATCTTTTTGTGGCTCCCCGTTTAAGAACGTATACGGAAGTGGCAAACGATTCAATTACAATTCCTGACTACTTTGAGAATCGTTTTGTAGACAATACAAAGATTCTGCGTATTGTTTCGGCAGTTGTTATCATTATTTTCTTCACTGTTTACACATCTTCAGGTATGGTATCTGGTGGAGTATTATTCGAAAGCGCATTTGGCATGGATTATACACTTGGTTTATTCGTTACAGCAGGTGTAGTACTTGCCTATACTTTATTCGGTGGTTTCCTTGCTGTTAGTATTACTGACTTTGTGCAGGGTGTCATCATGTTTGTAGCACTTATACTTGTACCAATTGTTGCATTTATGGAGCTTGGCGGAATTGGACCTACCTTTGACACATTAGAAGGAATTGATCCACAATTAACGTCATTCTTTGAAGGAACTACTTTCTTAGGCTTTATCGGATTGATGGCATGGGGTCTTGGTTACTTTGGTCAGCCTCATATTATTGTACGATTCATGGCTATCCGTGATGTTAAATCACTTAAGAGCGCTCGACGTATTGGTATGACATGGATGATTGTTGCAATCATCGGAGCATTATTTACAGGTTTGACTGGTATTGCTTACATTGAAAATACTGGCGGAGAGCTTGCAAATCCTGAAACAATCTTTGTATTCTTCTCTCAGGTTCTGTTCCACCCATTAATTTCAGGTTTCTTACTTGCAGCCATCCTTGCTGCGATTATGAGTACGGTATCTTCTCAGCTGCTTGTTACTTCAAGCGCACTGACAGAAGATTTCTACAATACATTCCTGAAGCGCGGTGCTTCTGATAAAGAACTGGTTCTTGTTGGACGTATTTCAGTTCTTCTAGTAGCACTCGTTGCAATCTTCCTGTCACTTGATTCAGACAGCACGATTCTTGATATTGTTAGTAATGCATGGGCTGGATTCGGTTCAGCATTTGGACCAGCTATCCTGCTTTCACTATACTGGAAGCGTATGACTCGCTGGGGCGCACTTGCAGGTATGCTTGTTGGCGCGTTCACAGTTATCCTTTGGGTATATGTATTCGACCTGAGCGGATGGCTGTATGAGATGATTCCAGGATTTATCCTGAGTACAATTGCAATCATCGTTGTCAGCTTAATTTCATCTAACTCACGTCAATCTGTACGTGACGGTTACGATGCATTCGAAAAAGTACATGATGTAGAATCAAACAAATAAGATTACAATTAGCGGCTGGTCAATTGACCAGTCGCTTTTTTATTTTCACATAAAGCGGCAAACTTCTTGTTATCTTTTTTCCTGATTAACATGATCATCTGCTTTCAATATATCTCCTATTCTCCCCTTCAAAATATCCATAGATTTTAAAAGTTAAAATTTAACTTTATATTCTATCCATCATCTAGTTTCAACCAATTCGAATAAGGGAAAAATGCTGTACGGTCAGAAATAATCGTTTTCAGATCATTTGCAGCATCGATCATTACAAGCAGTTCCTTCAGAATTTTCAAAACTTTTATCGAATATTTAAAATTAACAAGGACTTTTGTGTGTTAATGTTGAAGTTGTATAGACGAATGATATAGAAAGGATGGCGCACATGAATCAAACAATTAGTGATTTTGACGTACACCTCTTTCATGAGGGTACACTATATAATGCTCATTCTATTTTCGGCGCTCATCTTGTAAAACAGAAAAAAAAGGTGATCGGCACGCAGTTCACTTTATGGGCGCCTCATGCTCAATCTGTCTCAGTGACCGGCAGCTTTAACAATTGGCAGCCCGGCACGTTTGAAATGACCCGCCTTAACAATGAGGGCATTTGGACTTGTATGATTGATCAGAATTTAGAAGGAGAACTTTACAAATATGCTATTACGACCGCTTCAGGTGAACTGATTATGAAGTCAGACCCCTACGCTTTCCACTCTGAGCTGAGACCTGAAACAGCTTCAGTCGTATATGACCTTTCCGGTTATAAATGGGGAGATCAGCTTTATCGTCAGCGTGTAAGAAAAAGAAGACCGATTTATGAAAGACCTCTTGCAATCTATGAACTTCACTTAAACTCTTGGAAGCAGAAAGAGGATGGCTCTTATTTTACATACAGAGAATACGCCGATGAATTAATTCCATATGTAAAAGACTGTGGTTTTACTCACATCGAGCTGCTTCCTCTTACAGAGCATCCACTGGACGCATCATGGGGATATCAGGGTACCGGCTACTTCTCACCCACCAGCCGTTTCGGCACACCGCATGACCTTATGTATTTTATCGATCGCTGTCATCAGGAGGATATAGGCGTTCTTCTTGACTGGGTACCTGGACATTTTTGTAAAGATTCACATGGTTTATATATGTTTGATGGTCAGCCGCTTTATGAATATGACACTTTTAATGATCGTGAAAACCTGGAATGGGGTACTGCTAACTTTAATCTTGCAAAAGGTGAAGTGAAAAGCTTTCTGATTTCTAATGCACTCTACTGGATGAACTTTTTCAGAATTGATGGACTGAGAGTCGATGCGGTTGCAAATATTATTTATTGGGCTAACAGTGAACCGGAAACGGCCAACCCATATGCAACTGAATTTCTTCAGGAATTAAATAAAGCAGTTTTTAATGAAAACCCTCGTTTCCTGATGATGGCTGAGGATTCCACTGACTGGCCGGGCGTGACAAAGCCGGTACATGAAGGCGGACTGGGCTTCAATTATAAATGGAATATGGGCTGGATGAATGATCTGCTGGATTATATGGCCTACCCACCATTTGAACGTAAACATCATCATCACAGACTGACGTTCTCACTTGTCTATGCTTTTTCTGAGAATTATATCCTGCCACTTTCACATGACGAAGTTGTACATGGAAAGAGATCTCTACTTCATAAAATGCCGGGTGAATACTGGGAGAAATTCGCTCAGTGGCGTTTACTGTTAAGCTTTCTGATCGCACATCCCGGCAAAAAGTTACTATTTATGGGGGCAGAATTCGCTCAGTTTGATGAGTGGAAGTACGTACAGGGTCTCGACTGGTTCTTAAAAGAATATGATTCACATAACCAATCAGACTTATTTACAAAAGAATTGATGAGTTTTTATCAGTCTCAAAAAGCGCTGCATGAGTTTGATCATGATCCTCAGGGTTTTGAGTGGATTGATGCAGATAATGCTGAGCAAAGTATTTACTCATTTGTCAGGAAAGGCAAAAGAAAAAGTGACACACTTATGGTCATCTGTAACTTCACAAATGTCAGTTATGATCAATTCCGGATTGGAGCACCTTTTGAAGGAAAATGGGAGGAAGTATTCTCAAGTGATCAGCATCAATTTGGCGGAACGGATCACGTAAATCAGACAGCTGACACAGAAAATCAGCCCCTTCACAAAAGAGAGCAGTCTCTCACAATGAAGATTCCACCGCTTGGTGTCACTATTTGGAAGCCAGCAAAAAAATAACGAGGAGCGTGACAGTATGGTAAAGAAAAAATGTGTAGCGATGTTACTGGCAGGAGGACAAGGCAGCCGCCTTCACTCCCTGACGACGAAGATTGCCAAGCCGGCAGTACCTTTCGGCGGCAAGTACCGCATTATCGATTTTACGCTCAGCAATTGCACTAACTCTGGTATTCATACAGTAGGCGTTTTGACACAATACCAGCCGCTTGTACTGAATTCTTATATTGGCATCGGCAGTGCATGGGATCTTGACCGCCGCAATGGTGGCGTAACTGTGCTTCCTCCTTACACTGAAGCAACTGGCGTAAAGTGGTACAGTGGTACAGCTAACGCAATCTATCAGAACCTTAACTATATCGAGCAGTATGACCCGGAATATGTTCTCGTATTATCAGGTGATCATATTTATAAAATGGATTACTCTGAAATGCTTGATTATCATATTCAAAATGAAGCAGAAGCAACCATTTCAGTGATTGAAGTGCCATGGGACGAGGCAAGCCGTTTTGGCATTATGAATACAAATGAAGACCTTGAGATTTTAGAGTTTGATGAAAAGCCAGCTGACCCTAAAAACAACCTTGCATCAATGGGGATTTATATTTTCAACTGGAAATCTCTCAAAAAACACCTTGATCAGGACAATCTGAATGAAAACTCATCACACGATTTCGGTAAAGACATTATTCCTTTATTTCTAAATGAAGGTAAGCGTTTAATGGCTTATCCATTTGAAGGATATTGGAAAGATGTTGGTACTGTTAAAAGTTTGTGGGAAGCAAATATGGACCTGTTGAAAGAGAATCCAGGACTGAATTTGTTTGATCACTCCTGGAGAATCTATTCAAGAAACCCAAACCAGCCTCCACAGTACCTGGGCGCTTCATCCGAAGTGAAGGACTCTTTAATTAATGAAGGTTGCGTGATTGAAGGAAAAGTATTTAATTCAGTCATCTTCCAGGGAGTGTCGATCGGTGAAAATGCGCAGGTTGATGAATCGGTCATCATGCCTGAAGCGAATATTGGTAAAAATGCCACCATTAAGCGTGCGATTGTTCCGGGCGATATTTCTGTGCCGGATGGTGTAACCATTTCACCGGCTGATGGGGATGACGAAATCATCCTTGTCACGCAGGAGATGGTTGAGAAATTGAAAAAGGATGTGACAGCATGAGTCGTTTACTAGGAGTTATTGATGCAGCTACTGTGAAGGGCGGACTTCAGGATTTAACACTTAACCGTTCTGTTGCCTCTATTCCTTTCGCGGGCCGCTACCGGTTTATTGATTTTGTATTATCTAACATGGTGAATTCCGGTGTTGACAGTATTGCGATCTTTCCAAAGCACCAGTACCGCTCATTAATGGATCACATCGGATCAGGTAAGAACTGGGACCTGGACAGAAAAAGAGACGGTCTTTTCTTCTTCCCTCCTTATTTTGAGCCGAATGAAACGACAAGTATCGGGTCTTTCTCAAGACTTGAACAGCATATTGAATTCTTCAAGCGCAGTCACCAGGATTATGTGGTCATTGCAAGCAGTAATGTAATCGCAAACATCGACTTTGAAGAGGCATTAGCTGAACATTTAATTCACGACCACGATATTACTGAAGTTCAGCACAATGGCAAGTCCCTTGATATTTACGTGATCAGTAAAGCGCTCTTGATCGAACTGATTGAAGGACGTAAACGTTCACAGTTCATCAGTGTTTCAGACGTAACGAAACAGCCGCTTCACAACTATAAGATCGGGGCTTACGAGCACAAAGATTATACGGCGGTTATCGATTCAATTCCGACTTATTTTAAATATTCGATGGATCTTTTACGTCATGAAGTATGGAGTCAGCTATTTAGGAAAGATTGTCCAATCTACACAAAAGTAAAAGATGAGCCGCCTACGAAATACAGTTCAACCGCCCAGGTCCGTCATTCCATGGTTGCCAACGGTGCTGACATTCGTGGAAATGTAGAAAGCAGTATTGTTTCAAGGGCAGTAAAGATTGGAGAAGGATCAAGCGTGAAAAATTGCGTTGTGATGCAGAAATCTCAAATAGGTGCTAACTGTTCTCTTGAATATGTGATTCTGGACAAAGATGTGAAAGTGCTTGATGGCACATCATTAAAAGGAACAGCTGAACAGCCGCTTGTATTGCGTAAAGGCAGCGTGCGTGAATCGGCGGTGGTGCAATAATGAAAGTATTGTTTGCGGTATCTGAATGCGCACCATTTGCAAAATCAGGAGGCCTCGGCGATGTCGCCGGGGCTCTTCCTAAAGAGTTGCTCAAATTGGGAGCGGATGTCCGGGTGATGCTTCCGAAATATTCTTCGATCTCAGAAGACCTGCTTTCTAAAGCGAAAAAAATTAAAACTTTTTACGTGAATGTAGGCTGGAGGCGTCAATACTGTGGGATTGAAACGATAAAACATAATGGTATCACCTATTACCTGCTGGATAACGAATATTATTTTAAGAGAGATGCACTTTACGGTGATTTTGATGACGGAGAGCGTTTTGCCTTTTTCAGCAGAGCAGTGCTCGATGCACTTCCACTAATTCCGTTTAAACCTGACGTCATTCATGCGCATGACTGGCATACAGGAATGGTCCCTTTCCTACTCGACCGGCAATACCGGACTTACCCATTTTATAAGAACATTAAGACTGTATTTACGATCCACAACCTGCAGTTCCAGGGACTGTTCCCTGAAAGTGTTGTTGGTGATCTGCTGAATCTGGATCATCAGTATTTCACGTCAGGAGAACTCGAATTTCATGGTGCAGCCAGCTTTATGAAGGGTGCTCTCTTAAGTGCCAACGCTCTGACTACTGTCAGTCCGACCTATAAAGACGAAATCCAGACGCCATTCTTTGGTGAAAAACTGGATGGACTTCTGCGAGATCAGTCATTTAAGCTGAGCGGGATTCTGAATGGAATCGATACGGAATCTTACCATCCCGGAACAGATCCTTATATTGAAAAAAAGTATACGTTGAAAACTATTAAAAATAAGAAAGTTAATAAAGCGGCGTTGCAGAAAGAATTTAATCTGCCTGTTTCAGAGCACGTTCCCATCGTAGCAATGGTGACAAGACTGACTGAGCAGAAAGGATTATCTCTTGTTAAACGGGTGATGCATGAATTATTAAATGAACAAAACATGCAGTTAATCATTCTTGGCAGCGGCGATCCAGAATTTGAAAGTTATTTCAACTATCTGGCGAGTGCATATCCTGAAAAAACCGGTGTCTATATCGGATTCAGCGAAGCACTCGCACATAGAATTTATGCCGGAGCAGACTTTTTCCTGATGCCCTCACTCTTCGAACCGTGTGGATTGAGCCAGCTCATTTCCCTTCAGTACGGTACGATCCCGATCGCACGGGAAACCGGCGGGTTAAATGATACTGTCCATTCGTGGCATGATACTGAACTTACTGGAAATGGATTCACATTCAGTGATTACAATGCACATGATATGAAAAATACAGTGGAACGCGCTTTATTGCACTTCAATAACAAAGAAGTATGGCCAAAACTTCAGCAAAATGCAATGTCCGGAGATTACAGCTGGGCACGGTCTGCTGCAGAGTATTACAGCCTTTATGAAAAGCTTCAAGGGAGGAAATAACACATGTTCCAAAATAAAAGAGCATTTAAAGCAGCCTTTTTACAGAGACTTGAGCAATCAAGCGGTTTATCATTTGAGCATTCTACAAAGCAGCACCAATACCAGACACTTGGCATGATGGTGCGGGAATATGTAAGCACAAACTGGATTGCTTCAAATGAAGACTCCCGTAAAGGCGACCATAAGGAAGTTTATTATTTATCAATTGAATTCCTTCTCGGCAGGCTGCTTGTCAGCTCTTTAGTAAACCTTGGAGTTAAAGACCTTGTGGATGATGGTCTTTCCGATCTTGGTATCAGCCTCAGTGATCTTGAAGAAGCTGAAGCTGATGCCGGTCTGGGCAATGGCGGACTGGGACGTCTTGCTGCATGTTTCCTGGATTCAATGGCATCTCTATCGATGGCAGGGCATGGTCACGGCATTCGCTACAAGCACGGTTTGTTTGAACAGAAAATCGTGAACGGTTATCAGGTAGAACTTCCTGAACAATGGCTGCGCAACGGTAACGTATGGGAAGTCAGAAAACCTGATCTGGCTGTCGAGGTTCCCTATTGGGGTGAAGTGAATTGGACTGAGAAAAACGGTCAAATGGTTTTCACTCATGAAAAAACAGAAACTGTTCTTGCCGTCCCGTTTGATATGCCCGTGATCGGTTTTGATACTGACAGAGTGAATACGCTTCGTCTGTGGGGAGCTGAACCCGCAAAACATTTTCCTCCTCACAAAGATTTCATGCAATATAAACGTGACACAGAACAGATCTCAGAATTTTTATACCCTGATGATATGTCTGATGATGGAAAAATTCTCAGGTTGAAGCAGCAATACTTTTTAGTAAGGTCAAGTCTAGCAAGTATTTTACGCGATTATAAAGAAGACCACGCAGACCTGACAGAGCTTCATGAGCATGTGGCGATTCATATTAACGACACTCATCCTGCCCTTGCGATTCCAGAGCTCATGCGCATCCTGATGGATGATGAAGGAATGGGCTGGGAAGAAGCCTGGAGCATCGTCACCCAAACGATTTCTTATACGAATCATACAATTTTGTCTGAAGCGCTTGAAAAATGGTCAATTGATTTATTCAAACCTCTATTCCCGAGAATCTATCTGATCATTGAAGAAATTAACAGAAGATTTTGTGAGGAGCTGTGGGAGGCATACCCGGGCGACTGGGACCGGATTGAATCAATGGCAGTCATCGCCCACGGCTTTGTGAAGATGGCACACTTGTCGATCGTCGGCAGCCACAGCATTAATGGTGTTGCACGACTCCATACCGAAATTCTAAAAATGCGTGAGATGAAAAACTTCCATGAGTTTTATCCGAATCGTTTTAACAATAAAACGAATGGGATTACGCACAGAAGATGGCTGCTGCAGGCAAACCCTGAACTGACTAATGCGATCAATAACGTCATCGGGACTGACTGGATCAAAGATACGAGCAAGCTGAACGATCTTGTCAAACACGCTGATGACGCTTCTTTCCAGTATGAAATTGATCAGATTAAGCATGATAAAAAACGTGTGCTTGCTGACATTATTAAAGAAAAGAACGGAATCTCAGTTAACCCTGACTCTATTTTTGATGTTCAGATTAAAAGACTTCATGCATATAAGAGACAGCTTTTAAACATTATGCATGTCATGCATCTGTATAACCGCATGAAAGAAGACAGCTCTTTTAAGCCTTATCCGCAAACATTTATATTCGGTGCAAAAGCTGCACCTGGTTACCATTATGCAAAAAAAGTGATCAAACTCATCCACTCAGTCGCAAATCTTGTTAATTATGATCCTGTATCAAAAGACCATTTAACCGTTGTCTTTTTGGAAAATTACAGAGTTTCACTTGCTGAAAAAATTATCCCGGCAACAAATGTCAGTGAACAAATCTCTACTGCAAGTAAAGAAGCATCCGGTACCGGGAATATGAAATTCATGATGAACGGTGCTTTGACGCTTGGCACATTAGACGGTGCAAATGTGGAGATTGAAGAATTGACTGGTCCTGAACACATATTTATATTCGGTCAGTCAGCTCAGGAAATCATGAAATACGAAAAACATGGCGGTTATCATTCTTATGATTATTATCATGGAGATCCGAGAATTAAAAAAATCATTGATCAATTCACTTCAGGCTTTTTCCCTGACACTTTTTATGATTTTGAAATGATATCAGATTCATTGCTCATGGAAAATGACCAGTATTTCCTTCTCAAGGACTTTGATGCATATGTCCGTGCACAGGAAAAAACATCTGAAGCTTACCAGGACAGAAAACGCTGGCTGACTTCAAGCATTCATAACATTGCACGCTCCGGCTTCTTTTCAAGTGACCGGACCATCCAGCAATACGCAGATGAGATTTGGAATTTATAACAAAAAAAACCGCCAAATGGCGGTTTTTTGTCTTACTGCTCATAAATATGAACAAACGGTTCTGTGTCATCCGGTTCTTTAATTATAAGCGCTTCAGGTCCGTTAATAGATGTGATGCTGACCTCAATATCGAAGTACTCAGGAAATAAGTCTATTAATCTTCCGGCAATATATTGTGTAAAGCCTACAATTTCTGACTTTCCGTAAAACTGAATTGGGATATCAATTTTCAAATGTGCCAGCTGGTCTCCTCGATAAAGACCTGTACCGATTACACTATTAAAATTGGGGAAATAGGTTTCAATATCCTGTTTGAAATTCAAAAATGCAGTTTCGTCGTTCCGGTAACTTTCACGTGCTTCTTCGGAAGGAAACAATACATAGTTCTCATCCATTGCATTCCATCCGCCAAGCTCTGAACTACCGCCTTCTGCTGTTGCATAACCAAAGAAGTTCCCCGGGATTACAGTGCTTTTCGGCTCCTGCTTAAAAAGGGCAACTGTAACCGGGACATCTGCAAGTTCTGCTTTTTCAGGGTCATTCGCACCAATCTCTCGGATTCTCGAAACGACTTCAGCAGCCATTGCCTGCCCTTCTTCTTCCAGTTTAGCTTGTGAAATATTCTCCTCAAAAGTCGGACCAAACGGGTCTCCATCTTCGTTATAATAATAGACTGAATTCATTGCCAGACCGATCACGACTCCACCAAGCCTGACCTTTGATTCATCTTCAGATGATTTCACGAAATAATTATGTTCCAGAATATGTGCCAGGTAGATTGGACTATTCTCTGCCCTTGCAGCACGATCTCCTTCACCGTTGTCTACAGGGTTTAAACCTATGTTCTCTTCAGGCTCCATGCCATATTCGTTAAGCTGCTCTTCTGTGAATTCCCGATTCAACCAGCTTGAAATCGTATTACTCTCAAGGAACTGTCCTGCTTGAAAGAAGTATTCTTCAGCTGAAAAATTCTGCTGGGCTACTCTCATTAAACCATTTTCAAATTCTGCAATATCATAATTTGTATTCAGGTTATTGACTACCATCCCTCTTGATGGCGATGCTTCGTACGGCAGTAATGTCCGGTAATATTCATCAGATATTTGGAAATTAGGAATAATAACCGTCTGCTCTTCACTGTTTTCCGTGGCATTTTCCTGCATGACTTCATCTTCCTGCTGAAAAGACGGCATACAGCCGCTCATCAGCAGTGCAGTACCCGTCGCAGCGGCTAACCATTTTTTCATTTTAACTGCTACACCTCTTGTTTTGTGATTTCTTCTACCAGCTGGTCTTCATCCCAGACCGGTATATTTAATTCCTGTGCTTTAGTAAGTTTAGAACCGGCGTCTTCCCCGGCAATCAATAGATCTGTTTTCTTGCTGACACTGCCAGTCACTTTCCCGCCTAACAGTTCTATTTTCTCTTTCGCATCCCCGCGTGTCAATTGAGCTAATTTCCCAGTCAGCACAATTGTTTTACCGGAAAAGGCTGAGTCAATATCTTCTGCTCTTTTCTTGACTGTACCTGTATATGTCAGGTTGACTCCATTTTCACGCAGTTCTTCTATTAAATCCGATACTTCTTCGTTCTCAAAGTATGTGACGATTGCATCGGCCATTTTGTTACCAATTTCATCAATTTGACACAATTCTTCAACTGTTGCTTCTTTTAATGCATCTACTCTGCGAAAATTCTCAGCAATTGTTTTGGCTGCTTTTGCGCCGACATGGCGAATGCCCAGACCAAAAAGAAGCTTCTCCATTGAATTTTTCTTAGAGGCTTCAATTGCTTTCAAGAGATTGTCAGCTGATTTCTCACCCATTCGATCAAGCCCGATCAGTTGCTCTCTGGTGAGCCGATACAGATCCGCAACGTCTTTGATCAGCTCGCTCTGATAAAGCTGAGCAATCACTTTTTCACCAAGACCATCAATATTCATTGCATTACGGGAAACAAAATGCGTAAGCCCTTCCTGCAGCTGAGCCGGACATTTGGGATTCAGGCAGCGTAGTGCAACTTCACCTTCAAGGCGTTCAAGCTCACTCTCACATGCCGGGCAATGTGTCGGCATCTTAAATTCTTTTTCTTCACCTGAACGTTTTTCGGTCAGGACACTTACGACTTTTGGAATGATATCCCCTGCTTTTTTAATGACTACATGATCACCGATTCGAATATCAATTTCACGAATCAGATCTTCATTATGAAGAGAAGCACGCTGAACGGTTGTTCCTGCCACTCTTACCGGCTCAAGTAGTGCAGTCGGAGTCAGGACGCCCGTTCTTCCGATACTTAATTCGATATCATGCAAAACAGTGATGACTTCCTCCGCAGGAAACTTATAGGCAATTGCCCACCTAGGACTTTTTGCTGTGAAACCAAGCTCTTCCTGATGATCAAGTGAATCCACTTTGATGACAATACCGTCTATATCATATGAAAGGCTGGCTCTTTTTTCAGTCCATTCCTCGATATAGTTCATTACTTCTTCAATAGACTTGCACATTTTCCGTTCAGGGTTAACCTTGAGCCCCATCTCGTCAAGGAGCTTCATCCCTTCACTTTGCGATCTGACGCCAGTGTCTCCCGGGTCACCAATTGCATATAGAAAAATATCGAGATTTCTTGAAGCAGCGATTCTGGGGTCCAGTTGTCTGAGTGACCCGGCAGCCGCGTTTCTTGGATTCGCAAACAAAGCTTCTTCCTTCTCTTCTCTCTCTTCATTCAGTCTAAGAAAAGACGGTTTGGGCATGAATGCTTCTCCCCGGACTTCAATCGTAAGGGGTTTTTTCAGCCTGAGTGGTATTGAACGGATCGTTTTCAGGTTCGCAGTGATATCTTCACCAACTGACCCATCTCCTCTAGTGGCTCCCTGAACAAAAAGACCATTTTCATACCTTAATGAAACGGCAAGACCGTCTATTTTCAACTCACAGCTGTACATCGCATCGTCACCGGCAACTTGTCTTACTTTTCGATCGAAGTCTTTGAGATCGTCTTCATTGAAAGCATTACCAAGGCTAAGCATTGCTGTGCGGTGTGTCACTTTTGAAAATTGCTCCAGAACCCCTCCACCCACTCGTTGTGTAGGAGAGTCGGAAGAAGCGAGTTCAGGGTGAGCTGCTTCTATTTCTTTTAACTCATTTAGTAACTGATCATACTCTGAGTCAGGTACAGAGGGCTTGTCTAATACATGATATTCGTAGTTATACTGATTCAACAGTTCATGCAGTTCCTGCACTCTTTTTTCAATCGATTGATCCACAGGCTCAACTCCTTATGTCACTTTATTAACTGGTGCAAATTTAGCAAGCAGGCGTTTGACACCGGTTGGGCTCGGAAATGCAATATCAAGTTCCATCGAATCGCCTTCACCTTTTACGCTGACGACAGTGCCTGTGCCCCATTTACCGTGCTGTGCCTTATCTCCAACCCTCCAGCCGTGGTCACTGCCTCCTGTGTTACGTGGTGCAGGGCGCATGACCGGACTTTTTCTCTGCTGTGGTTTTGATGGACTGCCAAAGCTTCTGATGCCTGAAGAAGATTCTTTTTTCATCGGTTCTTCAAGCAGCTCAGCAGGAATTTCCGCAATAAATCTCGAAACCGGGTTCATATTCGTTCGACCGAATAACGTTCTCATTTGAGCATTTGTGATATACAGCTCTTCTTCTGCACGTGTGATTCCAACGTATGCAAGACGTCTTTCCTCTTCCATCTCCGCTTCTTCCATTAAAGAACGGCTGTGAGGAAATACGCCTTCTTCAAGACCCATTAAAAATACGACAGGATACTCAAGGCCTTTCGCAGCGTGAAGCGTCATTAACGTGACTGCATCAGATGGAGCATCATCCTTGTCAAGCTGATCAATATCAGCTACAAGCGCGAGGTCCGTTAAAAATGCGATCAGACTTTTATCGTCGCTTGCTTTTTCAAAAGCCTTTGTAACTGATAGAAATTCATCTATATTCTCCAGTCGGCTTTGTGATTCAATTGTTTTTTCAGCTTTCAGCGCTTCACGATAATCTGACTTTTCAAGAATATCTTCTACAAGTTCAGTGACAGACAAATACTCCTGCATTTGAGTGAAGTTTTTTATAAAATCCCGAAATTCAAGCACAGTCTTAGCAGCTTTTCCGCTTAACCCGATAAAGTCAGCCAGCTCAAGTGCGTTATACATCGACATTTCATTGTCTCTTGCATAATTAGCGATCTTGTCCAGTGAAGTTGCACCGACACCGCGTTTTGGAACATTAATAATCCTGATGAGACTGATGTCATCATCCGGGTTTGCAACGAGTCTAAGATACGCGAGGATATCTTTGATTTCTTTTCGATCATAGAACTTTGTCCCGCCGACGATTGTGTACTCAATGTTAGATTTCATGAGTACTTCCTCCATTACACGCGACTGAGCATTTGTTCTGTACAGAATCGCAAAATCAGAAGGCTTTCTGACTCCTGATCCTACCAGTTCATTGATCTTCCCGGCAACAAACTGTCCTTCTCCCTGTTCACTGTCAGCCCGTACATACGTGATCTTCTGCCCGCCTTTGTTATCAGTCCAAAGATTTTTCGCTTTGCGATTCGGGTTATTCTGAATGACAGCGTTAGCAGCATCAAGAATCTTTTCAGTTGACCGGTAGTTTTGTTCAAGCAAAATGACATTTGCATTCGGGTAATCCTTTTCAAAGGACAGGATATTTGTAATATCCGCACCTCTCCAACGGTAAATAGACTGATCTGAATCACCGACCACGCATAGATTCTTAAAGCGTGAAGCGAGCTGCTTTACAAGTATATATTGTGCACGGTTTGTATCCTGATACTCGTCCACATGAATGTACTGAAATTTTCGCTGATAGCTTTCCAGCACTTCCGGAACCCGTTCGAATAAGTGAATTGTCTGCATGATCAGGTCGTCAAAATCAAGCGCGGAGTTCTTGCGCAGTCTTTTCTGGTATTCAGTAAACACCTCGCTAATTGTCTGGTCAAAATAACTGCCGGCATCTTTAGCAAACTGTTCAGGCGTTGTCAGCTCATTTTTTGCAGAACTGATGGCTGACAAAATACCCCGCGGATCAAATTTTTTCGGATCCAGATTTTTATCTTTTAAAATCCTTTTGATGACTGACTGCTGATCTGTTGAATCAAGGATCGTGAAGTTACGATTGTATCCGATTCTGTCAATATCTCTTCTTAAAATCCTCACGCACATGGAGTGAAACGTTGAAATCCATACGTTTTCCGATGCTCCCCCAAGGATGCTGCCTACCCGGTCTTTCATTTCTCGCGCAGCTTTGTTTGTAAAGGTAATCGCAAGAATGTTATATGGCGCTATACCCTTTTCAATCATTAGATACGCGATCCTGTGTGTCAGTACTCTGGTCTTACCGGAACCTGCGCCTGCCATAATCAGCAGCGGGCCATCTGTTGCTTTAATTGCTCTTGCCTGCTCAGGGTTCATCCCGTTCAGCAGACGATCTGTTAAAAATTGCATCGTTGCACCACCTCGAACGTTTGTTCTTATTATAGCCCGAACTTTTGTTTCCGGACAACTTTAATCTGGACTTTCTTGAAGTTGGCTGATGATTTCCACTTCAGGGGGACGCTTTCCGCGGACGAACGCTCAGGTCAGGCAGAAAACCACTGCCTTGCGGGGTCTTTCCCGATCGTTTTTCCGCAGCAGTCGCCCCCTTACGCTCCAATCATCAGCTTTGCAGTAAATCCCCTTGTCTTTTATAAGTTCTATTTCAAAACTGTTTTCAAAGCTTCTTTTAAATCAGCATAGATAATGTTCCCAACCACAATGACATCGGCGAATGCCGCCATCTCTACAGCTTCTTTTTCACTTTGAATACCGCCGCCATAAAAAAGCACTGTATTTTTTAATTCAGCACTTACTTTCTTAACAAGAGACGGATCTCCGTAAATTCCGCTATATTCAATATAAAAAACCGGGAGTGAAAACAGATGTTCAGCCATACGTGCATATGCAACCACTTCATCATCACTTAAGGCAGTATTTGCTTTCGTTAACGCAGCTGCTTTACAATCCGGATTTAAAATACAGTAGCCTTCTGCCAGGATTTCATCCCAATTCATTAAATCTCCGTGTTCTTTTACAGCTTCATGATGAAGCCCTTTAAACCATTTAGGTTCTTCTGTATTTAATACAGTCGGAATAAAATATAAGTCGTATCCCGGTGTGATCGCTTCAAGTGCAGACACTTCAAGTATGCATGGGACTGTGTAGCGTCGTACACGCGCCATTAAATCAAGTACGTTTTCGAGTGTGACACCATCAGATCCGCCAACCATCACTGCGTCAGTACCTGATTCACAAATCTGCTCAAGCGCTTCATCTGAAATTTCTTTATTAGGGTCCAGTTTAAATACATGTTTCCATTCCCGGACATCGTACATCCAAAATCCTCCATTCGAACACTCATTATCCGTACTATTATAGCACCGAAGAACAGCATCTAAAAGAGATGAGGGAAGGAAGTTAAGCAGTGATAAAAAAACCTCCTGAAATGGGTCTCATTTCAGGAGGTTCTGACGTATTTTATTCTTTATTCTCATCACTTTCACCCTGATGGACGCGCTCAAGTACCATCGCATAGGTGTCATTGCCATAGTTCAGGCACCTCTTCACACGAGAGATGGTTGCAGTGCTTGCACCTGTTTGTGTTTCAATTTTATGATACGTATTTCCATCACGCAGCATACGTGCTACTTCAAGACGCTGAGCGAGGGATTGAATTTCATTTATCGTGCACAAGTCATCAAAGAATCGGTAGGCTTCGTCTTTGTCTTTAAGTGAAAGAACGGCTTCGCATAGCTGGTCCAGTTCTTTACCTCTTAACTTATCGATTTGCATCAGACAGATACAGCTCCTTTTAAAAGTATTGCAAGAGCAAACGTGTGCTCAGCTATAAAATTGAACTCTTTTACATTTTAACGCATTATCGTTGGAAAGAGTACCGTTTTCTTCTTTACGTCATAGATTCCGCGCTGTGTCACTCTTAAATACGGTAAATGTGTGGAGCACAAAAACAGTAATGTATACACAGGATCGTCAAAAGCGTAACCGGATGCTTTCAGCAAACTGCGCAGTTTCGTTTCTTCTTTAATTAACTTTTCCAGCGGCTGATCTGACATCACACCGCCCAGTGGTAATGGAATCTCGTGTAAATGCTTACCTTTGTTGTTTAAAACGATTCCGCCACCAATTTCTTTCATTCTTTTAAAAGCGTCAAGCAGATCCTGTTTGCTTTTCCCAATTAACAGAATATCGCCAGTGCTTGAAAAAGAGGATGCAAGCCCGCCCAAGTCATGAGCAAAGCCTTTGATCAGTGTACAGATCTTCCACTCCCCATGACGGTCAACCAGCATCAGGAAACATTCGTCATCATCACGTGGAAGTTCATCCACACTTGCATCAATTGCCACAGAGTAAGGTTTTGTAATCACGTTATTAACCATATCAATTCCACATGGCATCGAGAATTGCAGATCATCGAGCGCTAGGTCCCATTGAATATCAAGTGGTTTAATTTCAGACCAGTCCGGTTGAAATTCCTGCTTCTGAGGAATTCCGTCTTTTCTAATCCACTTCCCTTTTGACATGACTGATTCAGGAACAGGGTTCGCGGGATCAGTGAGAATATTCAGCGTAGCCAGCCGTCCAGTCGCAATCATCCCCTGCATGTAATCCAGGCGATAATATTTAGCGATAGCATATGTCGCCATATGGTATGCTTCGATCGGATCTACTCCTTCGTCAATTGCGATGCTAATCAGCTGATCCATGACACCATTTTCATAAAACGATGGGCTTGACCCGTCAGTTGTCATCATAAGTGAGTCAAAAGAATGTAAATTGCGTTCTTTTAATTCACGGATCAGTTTTGCAAGGTCAGGTCTGATTGAGGAATGTCTAAGCGTCACTGCCAGACCCTGTTCAAGACGTTTCCACACATCATCACCGGTCATTGACTCATGATCCCCTGTAACGCCGAGGAGGGACATTTTTGCAATTGTATTCTCTGAAGCGCCCGGCAAGTGTCCTTCTACCCTCTTATAGCGCCAGCGTGCTTCCTGCACCCAACTTAAAAGGAGGTTATCACCCTCTGCAAGCTTCGGCCACGCAGTTAACTCTCCTGCAAGGAGTACACTGGGATCATCCAGCCAGGCTCTGATTTCCCCATTCGTAAAATAGTCTTCTTCGTGCTTCAATTCTGTCTGGGAGTCCAGGCGGCTCCACCAGTAAAAGGTTAACGGTGACTGCTTGAATTGCTGCATAAAAGGAAGCGCTTTCTTTTTATCACATAATAAAAGGAGCATTAGATTATCCTGAATGAATGTAGTCGTGCCACGTTGTGCTGCGAAGTCTCCAAAGCTTTGTGGGTTATACAACTGAAAAGGATGGACATGCGGCTCGATATAGCCCGGAACAATCCACTTATCTTCCATTTGAACAATTTCAGTTCCATTCACATTCTCAGGCATGTTGCTCCCTGCATAAATAATTCTATCCTGATAAATCCATATATTCCCTTTCATCCACTGATGAAGGGAGGAATTCAAATAATTTGTATTAGCAAGTACCAGATCAGGTGATTTTGACCCTTCCAATATAGAAGTGTGATCTCTTAAATGACTGATCTTCCACGGAAATCTTTGTTCCACTCTCATCACTCCAATAAAATCCTTGTAAAAAGATGCATTAAGCGTACCATATTTTACGCATCACCGCATAAAAGAAATGTGATGTTTTTATGATTATGTGAATATTTGAACATTATTTTAAAAGAATACATATACTGCTAATAATATTGCCAGCACATATTTTTTTAAGTATTAAGCTTTGTTTAAGTGGGCTGTTGATTTTCGCTTCAGGCGGACGCCGTGGCCGGACACTGATTCAACAGGCATTGCCCCGACCCACCTGTCCCTTCATGCCACAGGAATCGCCACCTTACGCTCCAATCACCTGCTGTGCTGAAACAACAATGGACTTTAACTAAGCCAGGTATTAAAATAAATAATTAATCAAAAAGAATTTAAAATCCTCTGTGGCTGCCAATTTGAGGTTTAATTAAAAAGAATATTCAGAAAAATATAAGAGATTGTATATGTTATTAGTGGTCTTTTTTTGTTAGTATGATATTATTTAATATAAGAGAATAACTGAGCAAAGAGAGTGATTGGGATGATTGGAGATCGCGTTAAATCATTAAGAAAAGAAAAGAAAATGTCTCTGACTGAACTGGCTGATCAGGCAGGTGTAGCAAAATCATATATCAGCTCTTTAGAAAGAAACCTTCAAAAAAATCCATCCATTCAATTTTTAGAAAAAATTGCTCCGGTACTCGGTGTAACTGTAAATTCACTGCTGGATCCTGATAATGATGAAAAGAATGTGGATAGCGAGTGGGTAAACCTGGCAAAAACTGCAATGGAATCAGGTATTTCAAAAGAGCAATTTAAAGAGTTTATTGAATTTAACAAATGGCGGATTAATCAAAAATAGCCTGTGCAGCACATTGCTTTGCACAGGCTTTTTTATCGTCTTAAATCCGGCTCAACCAACAACTAAATCATTCCTCCTCCAACTGTTTGAACCTGTTCCCTCTAAGAAATCCCTGATTTCCTCTTTTGAGATCCCAGCTTCAACGGCCTCCTCAATCAATGCCATCCATTCAACATCTACCTCATTTTTACGACCCATTACATTCCCCTCCTAAAATACTTTCTACAGTACTTCAGGCGGCTCAGCCGTCATAGCTCCCTCTCTCTATATTGGCCTTAGACCCGTTAGCTTTGCGTCCCACCTTTTCAAGTGGTTTGCCTTTTTCTGTTCTCTCAAAGCGATTGCAGCATGTAGGCTAAACATTGGGCTAAAAGTTTTAAATAATTAATAATTTCTGTTATGAACCTATATTATCACTAGCTAGCGAGCAAATAAATAGTTATATATACCTAAATATTCTGACTTTTTCAACATTAAATTTATGTTACAATATTTCGTTTGTTTCATTTTGCTGAATATTGGTACGCAGATTGGCGAATTTGCTGATTTAACTCGTAGTAAGATATCGCTCTCAGTGCCGGAGACCCAGTCAGATCTTGACCGCAAACCGGACATACCCACCTTTCTCTTGAGCCGCTGCTATAGGATGAACGCGTGCACTTGGAACATTCTTTTCGCACCATGTAATCACCTCTTTTGTTCTTTATAGAGAATATTTGTATTCTCATTATAAGACAAGTTGAGTTAATTACAAGATTCAAAAATCCTCTTTACAGGTGCAAAAAGAATGTATTCCAACCAGATACTCTTAATAACTCCATTTTAGTTATTTTATTAGAAAATTCTAACTTCTTTCCAATGCTTTATTACCAATATCTTTTCTGTAGAAAAATGCATCTGTCGAAACAGCTTCAAGTGCCTGATAAACTTGTTTTCCAGCTGCTGCAACACTATTTCCGGCACATGCTGCGAGCAATACTCTTCCACCGTCTGAAACAATACCTGTGTCTGCCTTTTTCGTACCCGCATGATAGAAAAATGTGTCTGCTTTGAGTAAGTCATTCAGCGGCTGTTCTTTTTTATACTCCCCTGGATAGCCTTCTGAAGCGATAACAACTCCAACAACAGTGTCGGATGACCATTCTGTTTTTACCGCTTTACCTTGCAATAAGTCTAACAGGAGTGTCGCCAGGTCAGATTTTAAACGGTGAAGCACCACTTGTGTTTCCGGATCACCAAAACGTGCGTTGAATTCGATCACTTTAGGACCATCTTCAGTCAGAATAAGTCCTGCATACAACACACCAGTGAAAGGCAAATCTTCTTTTATCATTGCCTGGACGACTGGTTGAATAATATCAGTCATCGCTTTTTCCTCAGTTTCATCCGGCAGGTGCCTGACAGGAGAATACGCGCCCATACCGCCCGTATTAGGTCCTTCATCATTGTCATATGCCCTTTTATGATCCTGGGCAAGAGCAAGTGGAATAATCGCCTCACCGTGTACGAGACACATGAACGAGAACTCTTCACCATCCAGAAAGTCTTCAACCACAATTTTCGCAGATGATCGTCCGAATCGGTTATGTTCAAGCATATCCTCAGCTGCCGCCAATGCATCTACTTCAGTCGTTGCCACGACAACCCCTTTGCCTGCAGCAAGTCCATCTGCTTTGATCACAATCGGTGCACCTTTTTTCTTTATGTAGGCAGACGCCTCCTGATAGTTCGTGAACGTTTCATATCCTGCCGTTGGAATGTTATATTTTTTCATTAATTCTTTTGCGAATGCTTTACTTCCTTCAATTGCAGAAGCTTTCTTAGTCGGTCCGAATACTTTCAAACCCTCAGCTAAAAATAAATCAGTCAGTCCTTCAGCTAGAGGCTGTTCAGGTCCAATCACCGTTAGTGCAATATTGTTCTTTTTTGCGAACTCAATTAATCCCTTTTGATCTGTCTCCGTTATGTTCACACACTCGGCATGCTCTGCAATTCCGGCATTTCCCGGCGCACAAAATAGCTTACTGACTGCCTCATCCTTTGAAAATTTATAACAAAGTGCATGTTCACGTCCTCCACGTCCAACTACGAGTACATTCATTTGTATTCCTCCTATCTTATTTAAAAGCCTCTGTTAAGGTTGGCTGTTGATTTCCGCTTCAGGCGGATGCTTTCTGCGGCCGGACGCAGGAGTCACCGCCTTACGCTCCAATCACCAGCTGTACATAAACAATGAACATTGACACAGCTTATTGAAAAAGAGCCGGCTTCAAAGAGAAGCCGGCTAAAAATATTCTGTAAGCGGCTTTGACATGGACCTCTTACGCAAATAGAAAAGTTTCGTTCATACATACTTAAAATAACTCTAAAGAGCGCTAATCCCTTTCCTATGCACAGCGTTGATCGCAATGGAAGGCGGCGACTCCTGCGGAAAAACGATCGGGAAAGACCCCGGAAAGCAGTGGTTTTCTGCCTGACCTGAGCGTTCGTCCGCGGAAAGCGTCCGCCTGGAATGGAGATCAAACGCCATTCTTCACAGAGATAATCCGAATTAATGTTTAAAGTGGCGTACGCCAGTCATAACCATGGCAATACCATACTCATCAGCTTTCTTAATCGAATCTTCATCTTTAATTGACCCGCCCGTTTGAATAATGGCAGTAATACCGGCTTTTGCAGCCGCTTCAACTGTATCATCCATTGGGAAGAAAGCGTCTGAAGCCAATGCAGCACCCTGTGCGCGAATGCCTGCCTGTTCAAGCGCAATTTTTGCTGCGCCCACACGATTCATCTGGCCTGCACCAATACCTAGCGTCATGTCAGGTTCAGCTACAACAATTCCATTCGACTTAACGTGCTTCACCACCTTCCAGGCTGTCTTCATCGCTGCCCACTCTTGTTCTGTAGGCTCACGCTTGGTTACAACTTTTAACGTCGCATCCTCAAGCGTATATCGGTCCTGATCCTGGACGAGCAATCCACCTTCAACTGAAGTATAGATATATTCATGCTTTAAATGGCGATCAAACGGTACTGTAAGCAATCTGATGTTCTTCTTTTTCGTCAGAATTTCCAGTGCATCTTCTGTAAATGCAGGTGCAATGACGATTTCAAGGAAAATCTCAGAAAGCTTTTCAGCAGTTTCTTTATTCACACCTCGGTTAAATGCGATGATCCCGCCAAAAATAGATGTGGAATCAGCTTCAAACGCACGCTGGTATGCTTCCTGTGGACTATCACCCGTGCCTACTCCACATGGATTCATATGCTTAACGGCTACTGCCGCCGCCTGGTCGAAATCTTTTACGATCTGAAGTGCAGCATCAGCATCTTTTATATTATTATAAGAAAGTTCTTTTCCATGGTGCTGTCTTGCATGAGCGATTGAAAACTCTGAGCCCAGTGGATTACGGTAAAATGCTGCTTTTTGATGCGGGTTTTCTCCATAGCGCAGATCCTGTTTGCGTTCATAGGTAACCGTGATGCGTTCAGGGTTTTCCTCCCCGGATTCTTCTGTTAAGTACTGTGCGATATAGGCATCATAAGCAGCAGTGTGTCTGAAAACTTTTGCTGCCAGACGCTTTTTAAAAGCTGGTGATACTTCACCTGTTTTCAGCTCATCAATGACTTTTTCATAATCTTCCGCATCAACTACAACTGTCAGATATGCGTGGTTCTTCGCAGCAGCTCGAAGCATCGTTGGGCCGCCAATATCAATATTTTCCACAGCGTCTTCAAATGATACATTCGGTTTCACAATTGTCTGCTGAAAAGGATAAAGATTGACACAAACAAGATCAATTGCTTCAATTCCCTGTTCTGCCAGCTGACGCTGATGATCAGGCTGATCCTGTTTCGCCAGCAGCCCACCGTGGATGGATGGGTGCAGTGTTTTTACACGACCTTCCAGTATTTCAGGGAAACCTGTCACTTCTTCTACAGCTTTCACTTCAACTCCATTATCAGCAAGCAGTGTTTTCGTACCGCCTGTTGAAAGAATTTCATATCCAAGTGATTGAAGCTGTTCTGCGAATTCTACAATGCCTGCTTTATCAGACACACTGATTAATGCTCGTTTTTTCATTTTGATTCCTCCAATGCTTCAGCAAATAGCTGGTTGAGTGTTTCAGGATATAATCGGTGCTCAATGCCGTGAATCACCTGCTCAATTTCTGCTCTGCCCCATCCGTCCGGAATTTTAAACGGTTCCTGAACAATCACAGGTCCTGTATCCATTCCCTCATCAACGTAGTGAATGGTAACCCCCGTCACTTTCATGCCGCTGTCAATCGCTTGTCCGAGTGCATCTTTCCCAGGAAAAGCAGGGAGCAGTGAAGGATGAACATTTACGATACGCTTCGGATATGCCTGAAGGAGTACGGAACCGACGAGCCTCATATACCCTGCTAATACCAGCCATTCTACTTCTTTTTCATGGAGTTTTTCAAGAATTGCAGTTTCATATTCAGATTTGGTCTGAAAGTCTTTCGGCCTGAGAGCACAAACATCTATACCAAGAGATTTCGCTCTTTCTACAGCAAAAGCATCTGGTTTATCCGTCACCAGAAGCACGAGTGAACCTTTTAGATTGCCAGCACGAACTGCCTGCGCGATCGCCTCAAAATTACTGCCGCTGCCTGATGCAAATACAGCGAATTTGACTTCACTCATATAAAACGTACCTTCTTTCCGCTTTCTCCCGTCACACGACCAATCTCATAACTCTTTTCGCCTGCATCTGCAAGCTTTCTCTGAACGGCTGCTGCATAATCTGAACGCACTGCGAATACGAAACCGATCCCCATATTAAACACGCTGAACATTTCCTGATCTGACAGTTCTCCGGTTTTCTGAATGAGATCAAATACCGGAAGCACAGGCCAGCTGTAGTTGTTCACTTCTATTGAAGTTCCTTCAGGCAGCATGCGTGGGAGATTTTCATAGAATCCGCCTCCAGTTACATGGGCCATACCAGTAATTTCGCCCGCCGCCAGTGCAGTTTTTACAGCTTTCGGGTAAAGACGTGTAGGTGTCAGCAGCAGTTCTCCAAGCGACACTTCAAAGCCATCCGGATGATCATTTAACTGCATGTTGTGTTGCTCAAGCAGTACTTTTCTGACCAAAGAATAGCCATTGCTATGGATTCCGCTTGAAGGCAGACCGATCAGAACATCCCCGGGTTGAATCGCATGACCAGTGATAATATTGCTTTTTTCGGCTGCCCCAACTGCAAACCCAGCCATGTCATACTCGTCCTCTGCATACATACCAGGCATTTCTGCTGTTTCGCCGCCGATTAAAGCACAGCCGGAATCTACGCACGCATCTGCAATTCCTTTTACAAGCTGTTCGATTTTTTCAGGATCTGCTTTCCCCACTGCCAGATAGTCAAGGAAGTAAAGAGGTTCTGCACCTTGTGCTGCAATGTCGTTCACACACATCGCTACACAGTCAATGCCGATCGTATCGTGCTTATCCATCGCGAAAGCTAGCTTCAGCTTAGTTCCGACTCCGTCTGTTCCTGAGATCAGGACTGGTTCTTTGTAGTTCAGGGCTGAGAGATCAAACATGCCGCCAAAGCCGCCGAATGCGCCCATGAGGCCTGCGCGTTCTGTGCGTTTGACGTGTTTTTTCATGCGTTCTACTGCTTCGTATCCCGCTTCAATATTAACTCCGGCCTGTTTGTAGGCATCAGACATGAATTTTCCTCCTTGAATACGCTGTTAAGTTTAATACTCTGGCGTGTGATCTGCGTTCCAGGCGGATGCTTTCCGCGCGGCGTGCGCTGAGCCTCCTCGAGCTAAAGCTCTGCGGGGTCTCAGCTGTCACGCTTATCGCGCCGGAGTCACCGCCTTCCACTCCGATCAACGCTGTAGATTTGACAATTATACTAATTAAACCTGACTCCACCTTCAAACTTGAAAGTGTTAGAAAAGAAATTAAAACATATCAACGTGCAAGTTCTTTTTCGTATGGGTGCAGTGTATCCGGGTAGATCTCTGTTGGGTATTTGCCCGTGAAGCATGCGAGGCAGTGACCTCGGTTTTCGCTTTCATCTTCTCTGCCGATTGCTTTTACAAGTCCTTCCACACTTAAAAATGATAGGGAATCGGCACCGATTTGATTTCGAATTTCTTCAATTGAATGCTTAGATGCAATCAGTTCCTCGTGACTGCTTGTATCAATCCCGTAAAAACAAGGGTTTTTGATCGGCGGTGAGCTGATAACGACATGTACTTCTGTAGCGCCTGCTTCTTTTAACATTTTTACGATCCGTCTGCTTGTTGTACCGCGTACGATTGAATCGTCTACCATAACAACACGCTTGCCTTCAACGACGCCACGTACAGGTGAGAGTTTCATTTTGACACCCTGCTCGCGAAGCTCCTGTGAGGGCTGGATAAAAGTACGCCCAATGTAACGGTTTTTTATTAATCCCATTTCGTATGGAATTGAAGCTTCTTCAGCATAACCGATCGCAGCTGAAATACTTGAATCAGGTACACCTGTCACAACATCTGCTTCAATTGGAAATTCATTCGCAAGCTGTTTGCCGAGACGTTTTCTTGCTGAGTGAATATTGATTCCGTCAATGTCACTGTCAGGTCTTGAGAAATAAATGTATTCCATTGAACAGATCGCACGGTTTGTCGCATATGAAAACCGCTCTGAGCGGATACCTTCATCGTTAATAATGAGCAGTTCACCCGGCTCAACTGACCGGATGACTTCAGCGCCTATGATATCAAATGCACATGTCTCAGATGCTACTGCATAACCGTCACCGACTTTTGCAAGCGTCAGCGGTCTTAGACCATGCGGGTCCAGTGCCACCATTAATTCAGTTTCAGTCATAATCACAAATGCATATGCTCCTTTTAACATGGTGAGTGCATTTTTCACACGTTCTTCAAGTGATGCATACCCGCTTCTTTTAATCAGGTGGGCAAGGACCTCAGTGTCAGAAGTTGTTTGAAGGATGCTTCCCTGGCGCTCAAGCTGGTGCTTTAACTGGTTTGCATTCACCAGATTGCCGTTATGAGCAAGCGTCAGCGTACCGCTCTGAGAACGGAAGACAAGCGGCTGAACATTTTCATAGCCTCCGCCACCTGCCGTTGCATAACGGACGTGACCAATCGCGCCATGTCCTTTAAGCTCATCAAGCATCTCCTGTGTGAACACTTCGGTTACCAATCCTTCACCCTTAGTAAAAGTTAAATTTTCTCCGTCAGTAGCAGCAATTCCCGCTCCTTCCTGACCACGGTGCTGCAGGCTTTGAAGGGCATAATACGTCATTTGTGCTGCCTGTTCATGCCCCCAGACGCCGAATACACCACATTCCTCATTTAATCCTTTTAGTTCAGCAAGCATGGGATCGCTCCTCTCCAGCTTTCTTCGAATTTTTCAACTGGCTGGTCGATCACAGCAGTTCCATTATGCACGACTTTTAATACAGGCTGTGCCGTTACTTCTCCGATTTTCTTCGCAGCTGTCAGTTCTTCAAACGCCTGTTCATGTTCAGGTTTCACCGACACAATGAAACGTGATTGAGTTTCACTGAATAATGCCGAAATAACAGAGCCTTCTGTCTGCGCAGTAACGCCAAGTCCTGAACCAAATGCTGACTCAGCAAGTGCTACTGCAAGTCCGCCTTCAGCCAGATCATGTGCGGATTGTACGAGTCCCTGTTGTATCGCTGTTAAAAGTGCCTGCTGTCTCTCCAGCTCCACTGTTAAATTAATTTCCGGCGCTTTTCCCGATATCTCTCCTGCAGTCAGCTTTTGCAGCTCGCTTCCGCCAAACTCAGTTTTCGTGTCACCAATCAGATAGACAGCATCTCCAGCCTGTTTAAAGCTCTGAGTCGTAATATGTTCAAGCTTTTCAATCAGTCCTACCATTCCAACTACCGGCGTTGGGTAGACTGCTGTTCCATTTGTTTCGTTATATAAAGATACGTTTCCGCCAATGACAGGTGAATTCAATGTCCGGCAGGCTTCACTCATACCATCTACGGATTTTTCCATCTGCCAGAAAATCTCCGGCTTATCCGGGCTGCCAAAGTTCAGGCAGTCTGTAATCGCAAGTGGACGTCCGCCAGAGCAGACAATATTACGTGCAGCTTCTGCAACCGCAATTTTCCCGCCTGTCTCAGGGTCCAGATACAGATAGCGTGAGTTGCAGTCTGTTGTCATTGCAAGCGCCTTTTCAGTGCCGCGAATTCGCAGTACAGCTGCATCAGATCCTGGTGTAACAACTGTGTTTGTACGTACCTGGTAGTCATACTGATCATACACCCATTCTTTACTTGCAATCGTTGGCTGCTTTAATAGTGCATGAAGCGTTTCTTCCATATTTTCTACTTCAGGTTCTGTATTTTCAATCGCCTGAAATTCACGATAGTAAGCAGGCTCAGTTGAAGGTTTATGATAAACCGGTGCATCTTCAGCAAGCGCATCGACTGGTACATCTGCAACAACATCTCCTGCATGCACCAGGCGCAGACGCTTATCGTCCGTAACCGTTCCAACAGCCACTGCATCCAGGTCATATTTATGGAACAATTCCTGGATTTCTTTTTCGCGTCCTTTTTCAATGACGATCAGCATACGTTCCTGTGATTCAGACAGCATCATTTCATATGCAGACATACCGGTTTCACGCTGAGGTACGAGGTCAAGGTTCATTTCAATACCTGAACCGGCTTTACTTGCCATTTCAGCTGATGAACTTGTAAGTCCTGCAGCACCCATATCCTGAATCCCGATGAGCGCATCGTTTTTGATCAGTTCGAGACAGGCTTCAAGCAGCAGCTTCTCCATAAATGGATCGCCAACCTGAACGGCTGGTCGCTTTTCGTCCGAGTTTTCACTCAGTTCTTCAGAAGCAAAAGTAGCACCGTGAATCCCGTCACGACCTGTTTTAGCACCAACATACATCACAGTATTGCCGACACCTTTTGCCTGGCCTTTTTGAATGTCATCATGATTGATCAATCCTACACACATTGCATTAACAAGCGGATTGCCTTCATATGAACGGTCAAATTGTACTTCTCCGCCCACAGTCGGAATTCCAATGCAGTTCCCATAGCCCGCGATACCGGCTACTACCTGCTCAAATAAGTACCGAACACGAGGAGAATCCAGTTCTCCAAAGCGTAAGGAATTGAGTATCGCAATGGGTCTTGCTCCCATTGAAAATACATCACGGATAATGCCCCCCACACCCGTTGCTGCTCCCTGGTAAGGTTCGATCGCAGATGGATGGTTATGACTCTCGATTTTGAATGCCACTGCCTGGCCGTCTCCAATATCAACAATTCCAGCTCCTTCTCCCGGTCCCTGAAGTACCTGTTCACCTGTTACAGGAAATTTCATCAAAAGAGGCTTGGAGTTTTTATAGCTGCAGTGCTCTGACCACATGACTGAAAATAATCCGAGTTCTGTATAGTTAGGCAGTCTGCCCAGGATTTTTTCTACAAGGCTGAATTCTTCGTCTGTCAGTCCCATTTCGAGGTAGATTTTTTCATCCTTGATTTGCTGTTCAGCCGGTTCAAGCAGTAACGACATGAGAGTCCCTCCAGTGTTTTACGATTGATTGAAACAATTTAAGACCGTCTGCACTTCCTAAAAGCTTGTCCACCGCACGCTCAGGGTGAGGCATCATACCAAGTACGTTCCCTTTTTCATTGGTGATCCCTGCAATTGAAAGCAAACTGCCATTTGGATTGTCATTCGCATAGCGAAATACGATCTGATTATTTTTTTCAAGCTGTTTTAACGTTTCTTCGTCACAGAAATAGTTTCCTTCTCCGTGAGCGACAGGTACTGTAATGCGCTCATTCGGCTGGTAAGCCTTCGTGAACATTGTTTCGTTATTGACAACTTCAAGTTCGACAGGACGACAGATAAATTTTAATCCCTGATTGCGAAGCATAGCGCCCGGCAATAAACCTGATTCAAGGAGAATCTGAAATCCATTACATACGCCAAGTACAGGCTTCCCTGCTTCAGCTGCCTTTACAACTTCATTCATCACATTCGAAAAGCGTGCGATGGATCCTGAACGCAAGTAGTCGCCGTAAGAGAATCCACCCGGCAGTAAAATACCGTCGAATTGTTCTAAATCAGCTTCATCATGCCAGACATACTCAACTTCCTCGCCAAGTTCATCCTTTACTGCATGATACATATCTATGTCACAGTTAGATCCCGGAAATACGATGACCGCAAACTTCATTGTGTAACGGCCTCCTCCACTTCAAACTCATAGTTCTCAATAACTGTATTTGCGAGCAGCTTCTCGCACATTTCTTTCACTGCTTCTTCAATTGGACGATCAGACGGTTCAATTAAAAGCTCCAGGTATTTTCCGATTCGCACGTCCTGCACTTCATGGTAATTCATTGCATGAAGCGAATTCTTTACTACTGTTCCCTGCGGATCAAGTACACTTTCTCTTAACGTTACATGAACTTTTACTTTTATCATGATTTGACGCCTCCCAGTCGGTTTAATACCTTTTCATAAGCTTCTGTCAGACTGCCCAGATTTCGTCTGAACACATCTTTATCCATCTTCTCGCCTGTTTCAATATCCCAAAGTCTGCACGTGTCAGGCGAAATTTCATCCGCCAGCAGCACCCGCCCGTTTTCATCACGTCCAAATTCAAGCTTAAAATCTATTAAATCGAGACCGATTTCTTTAAAAAATGCGGTCATGACCTGATTAACCTGAAGCCCTTTTTCCTTTAAAAGAGAAAGCTCTTCAGCTGAAGCAAGTCCAAGTACTTCAATGTGATCTTCATTAATGAGCGGATCACCGAGATCATCGTCCTTGTAATACCACTCCACAATTGTTTTCGGAAGCTTAGTTCCCTCATCCAGACCAATCCGCTTTGCCAGCGTTCCTGCTACTGTACTTCTGACAACCACTTCAATTGGAATGATCTCAACTGCCTTGACAAGCTGTTCGTGATCTGAAATCTTCTTAATAAAGTGAGAGTCAATTCCTTCAGCTTTCAACTTCTCGAACAGAAGGCTTGTAATCAGGTTATTCAGCACACCTTTACCAGCAATCATTTCTTTCTTTTCACCGTTAAATGCGGTTGCTGAGTCTTTATATTCAATCCATAGAACGTCTTTTTGATCTGTCTGATAGAGTCGTTTTGCTTTGCCTTCGTAGAGGAGCTGTTCTTTTTTCAAGTGGATTTCATCCTTTCGAATGTCGGAATATTGGGATTATTCTGGATAATTTATTATTGCTCTATACCCGTCGACCTTCGTTTCAGGCGGACGCTTTCCGCAGGGACGGCGCTGAGCCTCCTCGAGCTAAAGCTCTGCGGGGTCTCAGCTGTCCGTCTTCTCCTGCTGGAGTCGCCGCCTTACACTCCGGTCAACTCAGAGTGTAATTATAAAAGTCCAATACGCTTGAAGACTGTATCTACATGCTGCAGGTGGTAGGTGTAGTCGAAGCAGTCTTCGATTTCTGCCGGTGACAGTTTCGACGTAATTTTTTCTTCTGATTCAACAAGCTCCCGGAAGTGAACCTGTTTTTCCCATGCTTCCATTGCTTTTGGCTGGACTGTGTCATATGCCTCTTCACGTGACAGGCCTTTGTCAATCAGTGCGAGTAATACGCGCTGTGAGTAGATCAGACCGAGTGTACGGTCCATGTTGCGCTTCATATTTTCAGGGAACACTGTCAGGTTTTTGACGATGTTACCAAAACGGTTCAGCATGTAATTTAGTGCGATTGTTGCATCCGGTAGAATGACACGTTCAGCTGATGAGTGTGAGATATCTCGTTCATGCCAAAGTGGTACATTCTCGTATGCTGTCTGCATGTAACCTCTGATCAGGCGGGCAAGTCCCGTCATGTTTTCAGAGCCGATCGGATTTCTTTTATGTGGCATTGCTGAAGACCCTTTTTGACCTTTTGCAAAGAATTCCTCAACTTCACGCGTTTCACTCTTTTGAAGGCTGCGGACTTCAACAGCGAATTTTTCAATTGAAGTCGCGATCAGTGCAAGTGTCCCCATGTAATCTGCGTGGCGGTCACGCTGCAGTGTCTGAGTAGAAACCGGAGCAGGTGTTAAGCCGAGCTTTTCACATACGTAAGATTCAACAAATGGATCGATATTGGCATAAGTACCAACTGCACCAGACATTTTTCCGAATTCAACGCCGTCTGCTGCGCGCTTAAAGCGGTCAAGGTTACGCTTCATCTCTTCATACCAGAGTGCAAGCTTCAGTCCGAACGTCGTTGGTTCAGCGTGGACACCATGTGTACGACCCATCATCACTGTATCTTTATGTTCTTTTGCTTTTTCAGCTAAAATCTCTACAAAACGCTCAAGGTCTGCAAGCAGTATTTCATTTGCCTGTCTAAGCAAATATGAAAGTGCAGTGTCTACAACATCAGTTGAAGTCAGTCCGTAGTGAACCCACTTCTTTTCATCGCCAAGCGTCTCAGAAACCGCTCTTGTAAATGCCACTACGTCATGGCGCGTTTCTTCTTCGATTGCTTTAATGCGGTCTACATCAAATGATGCGTTCTCGCGGATTTTCTTTACATCTTCTTTCGGAATATCACCAAGCTCTGACCATGCTTCACATGCCAGAATTTCAACTTCAAGCCATGCTTCAAAACGGTTCTGCTCAGTCCAAATCGCACCCATCTCAGGTCGCGTATAACGTTCAATCATCGTTGTGCCTCCTTGACTGCAGGGGTCCAGACGCCTGATGCTTCAATTTCTTTCAGCGTCTTATTAATATCATCTGTCAGTATTGTGATATGCCCCATTTTCCTGTTAGTTTTCGCTTCGTCTTTTCCGTATAAATGAAGTGACCAGTGTGGATAAGCATCTATAGCCGTTAATACTGGCTCGACGTGCTGTCCAAGGACATTAATCATGACAGCCGGCTTAAGTAGCTCAGATGGTGCCAGAGGCCAATTTAAAACTGATCTGATATGCTGCTGGAATTGTGATGATGAACTTGCCTCAATTGAGTAGTGTCCTGAATTATGCGGCCTTGGTGCCAGTTCATTCACATATAACTCTCCAGCTTTTCCGACAAACATTTCAACAGCAAGCGTTCCAACCAGCTTTAGCTGATCAGCTACCTGTTCAGCCAGTCTGGCTGCATTCACTTTTACATCTTCACTTACTCTTGCGGGAACAATTGAAGTGTGTAAAATCTGGTTGATGTGAATATTTTCAGCAATTGGCTGTGTGACCGTTTCACCTCGTGCGTTGCGGTGAATGATCACTGAAATCTCACAATCAAAATCAACAAATGCTTCTAAAATACACGTTCCATTGTTCTGAATCAGCTTTGCTGCCTCAGAAAGATCATCTTCACTATTCAGCTTTACTTGTCCCTTACCATCATATCCACCTGTGATTGTCTTCAATACCATCGGAAAAGCGAACGTTCCTATCATATCATATAATCCTTGTTCGTTTTCTATGATCTTATAAGAGGCTGTCGGAACATCTGCTCTTGTCAAAGTATCCTTTTCAAACTGACGGTTTTGTGTGATTTTTATCAGTTCAGCTCCCTGGGGAACATGAGCTTTTTCTGCTAAACGTTTTAGAGATTCATAATCTATATTTTCAAATTCATAAGTAATGACGTCACTGAGTTCTGAAAGTTCTTTCAATCCTTTTTCATCATCATATGAAGTCTGGATCGTATAATCAGCAACCTGTGCACACGGACCATTTTCAGAAGGATCAAGGACTGCAATGCGAAACCCAGCTTCTTTTGCAGAAAGTGCCATCATTCTGCCCAGCTGTCCGCCCCCGATAATACCAATCACTGCGGGTGGCATAATCATTTGGTTCATACGAGATCACCACTGCTTTCAAGAACTTTTTCTTCACTCTTTTTTCTCATTTCAGCAAGTCGTTCAACCAGAGAATCATCAAACGCTGACAGCATCTGAGCAGCCAGAATACCTGCATTAGCCGCACCGGCATCACCAATTGCCACAGTCGCAACCGGCACACCGGCTGGCATTTGTGCGATGGATAGGAGTGAGTCCAGACCATTTAATGCTTTAGACTGAATAGGTACACCGATCACCGGAAGTGTTGTTTTTGCTGCTACCATGCCCGGCAGATGTGCTGCTCCGCCTGCTCCTGCGATAATCACTTTAATGCCGCGTGATCTCGCTCCTTCAGCAAATGAAAACATGAGATCAGGTGTGCGGTGTGCACTGACTACCTGTTTTTCGTAAGGCACCTTCAGTTCATCTAATTTTTCACATGCTTTTTTCATTGATGGCCAATCTGACGTACTTCCCATAATGACGCTAACCAGTGCTGACATCCTCTCACTCCATCCCGGTTTTTTCTTTAATAATCGCTGCTGATTTCCGTGCAGGACTCCGCTTCCCTGCCCCCGGGCAGGAGTCTCCGTCCTCCACTACAATCAACAGCTGAATCTGATAAATGAATTAAAAGTTATAATAATTACAAATAAAAAAATCAGCAGTTTTCTTTCATTAGTAATAATGAAGGAAAGCTGCTGACAAATGTCAGGAGACCTGCAGAAAATGCGGGTGTGCCTGACTCTTTCCCTCATAGTCCTGTCATTTACGGTGCAGGGTAGAAACTTTCGGGCCATATTCCCGATTTTATATGAGGCCGTTCATTCAATTGATTTCGTAATCATCATAACAAGCTGACATCAGAACGTCAACATGATAAGCGAACATTATTTTTTCTGAACATTTCATTGTTCGCTTTTTAGGCCTTGAAACCTGATTTTTTGTTTGACTGGTTCCTGTTTTACAGAAGTTCCATCTTTTACTTCCTTAAAAACAGGTTCTTCCATTCTTCTTACTGGCGTATATCCTTCGTTTGCCATTCTATCCAGACAGTCTCCAATCGTCTCGTGTTCTTCAACGTCAAACCACTTTTTGCTCATTCTTTTTTTCCTCCTGAGACATTCTTCTCTTCACACTCTTTACCCAGAAGCCCCCATGAATCGCTTTAGGTTCGTATGAAATCATAAACGCCTTCGGATCAATTTCTTTGATTCTGTCGTATAACTTTAATTCATATTTTCTAGGCGTTAATATTTGCATTGCAAAACGATCTCCTTCAAGACCGTTTGCTTCCCAATCCGTCACACCGTAACCCAGTTCTCTCAGTTTTCTAGGAAGCTCCAGTCCATTATCTGTCGTGATCACATTAACTGTAATATATCCAAGCGCCAATTTCTCTTCGATCTTCATACCGATAATCACACCCAGACCATACCCTAAAGCATAGGCAATCAGGTTTTGAATCTCGTTTAAATTATCTAAAACCAATCCCAGACCCACTACATATATGACGACCTCTACCATGCTGACACCTGCAGCATAATAGCGATAGCCCTTTAATGTTAAAATCATTCGAATAGTAAAAAACGTGACATAAAAAATATTGATCGAAAAAATAATCGCTACCATCATTAAGCTGTTCTCAAGCAATTTTTCTTCTCCTCTTTTCCGATATTTTCAAATCCTAAAAGCAATCCTACTAGCCATAGAGAAAAATGTAAAGTACATTCTGTCTCAATTCATGAACTTTTAGATATTTCGCGTTTCGAAGTGCTATAATCTATTTATCATCTGATACAGGAGTGGAGAATATGAAAGAATTATCAATTGGTATGATTGGACTTGGTGCAATTGGACAACGGCTTATTCCAGCCTTTCAACAGCATGAAGGTTATACAATCTCAGCAATCAGCGATACAAATAAAGCTTTAATGAAAGACACTACACAAACACACGCGCTAAAAGCAATTCAATATACAAAAGCAGAGGAAATGATTGAATACGGCGCTCTTGATGCCATTTACATAGCCGTTCCTCCTAAATTCCATTATCATTATGCACTGATGGCTGCCAAACACGGAATTGCAATTCTATGTGAGAAGCCCCTTGCCAACTCTTTAGAAGAAGCTGAAGAAATGACCTCAGCCGTTAAAAACGCAAACGTCATTAATGCAATCCACTTCCCGCTTCATTACAGCAATGAAGTTGCACTACTAAAAGAAAAGCTGACTGAAGTTGGTGAGATTCAAAGAGTTGAATTAACAATGAGGTTTGAAACATGGCCCCGTTTCTGGCAGCAAAACGAATGGATCGCAAAACGTGAACAAGGTGGTTTCATCAGAGAAATCACGCCCCATTATATACAATTAACGAATCAATTATTTGGTGACATGGCCATCTCAGCTAAAGAAACCAAATATCCTGATAGTCAGGATGCAAGCGAAACAAGCGTGCTTGCATTTGGTCATGCTGGTCCAATTCCATTTTTAATAAATGGGCAAAGTGGAATTGGGATGAAAGATGATCTGACTTACAGAATCTACGGATCAAAAGGCATCATTTCTCTGGATCAGTGGTCAGAGCTTAAATTCGGTACTGCAGAAAAGCCCCTTGAATTAATTCAGGAACGCTCTGCATCTGCGTCAGAATCACTTCTGACAGCATTCCATCATGCAATCGTAACCGGTCAGTCCTCTAATCTCGTTTCATTTGAAGAAGGAACGGCAGTACAAAAAGTCTTTGAACAACTGCTTTAATCAACAAAAGCGCAAATCCTGATGGATTTGCGCTTTTACATTCTATTATAATACTTTCACAAATGCTTCAGCAGCTTTTTGGCTTGACTGTGGATTTTGACCAGTAACAAACTTTCCATCAGTCAGTACATGCTCCGCCCAGTTACCCTGAGTGACATAATGGGCACCCTGCTCTTCAAGCTTAGTCTGCAGCATGAACGGCATTAGAGAATCCAATCCTGTTTCTTTTTCCTCTTCATTCGTGAAACCTGTCATTTTCTTGCCCTTCACTAAATAAGTTCCATCAGATAGCTCTACGTCTACAAATCCTGCAGGACCATGACATACAGCTCCGATCGCTTTATTGTTTTCAGCGAAATGCGCCAGTGCATCCTGAAGCTGCGGTTCATTAGGCAGATCAAACATTGTGCCATGTCCACCAGGAAGGAAAATACCATCAAAGTTTTCAAACACTACATTTGATAACTTTTCAGTGTTCTGAATCTCTTCTTCAGCTTCTTTCCACTCCGAAGGATTTTCACTGTCATCTAAGCTATTCGGATCAAGCGGAATACCGCCGCCTTTAGGGCTTACTACTGTTACCTCATAACCGTTCTTTTTAAATTCAACGTAAGGTTCAGCAAATTCTGATAGCCATAAGCCTGTTGGGTGATCTTTATCAATTTCACTCGTATTCGTTAATACCATCAATACATTTTTACTCATTTTTAACATACCACCTTTTCGATAATGGATATTATCTTGTCTCACTTTAATAAGATACCCTCTCATCAAATCATTAAACGAAATCAACTTAAATTATGACCTATCTCACACTTGTTGAAAATTATAGATTGGATCGTGTAATACGAATGAAGGAATCATCCTTCTAGCTGAAGAATAAATCGGGATCGATAATGGAATTCTCTGAGCTGCTGAAGGAATTCAGGATACTTTCTTACTTAATGAAGGAATTATTCGAGGGATTGATGGAATCCTGCTGAGAAAAAAAGGAATGGTGATAGCGCTTTGATGGAAAAGATAATCAAATGAAGGAATATTATTTTTTTGATCCTCCAAACCTGGCACTGGATGCACTAAGGTCACTGTCCTTTTGCCTTTCATGCCCTTAAGTCTCGGGCCCTTTGCGTTTCATGCCTCTCAGGATCCTGTCCCTTATAATCATTCAAACACAAAAAAAGCCCTCCCACACAGGGAAGACTTTCTGTTTGCCTAGCGACGTCCTACTCTCACAGGGGGAAACCCCCAACTACCATCGGCG
>NZ_SORX01000014.1 GCF_004405125.1 Jeotgalibacillus salarius | reverse complement strand
GCGGAAAGCGAAGGAATGATCCGGCACGGCTTATGAAATTCAACAACCTGAAAAATCCGGAAGATTATTCTTCCGGATTTTCCTGTGACCAGTCTGCTGACCTGACTGTTTCCATCATCCATTTTGCATTTGAACTAATATCGTTCAGCTTTGTGATGGTTGTCATCTTCGTATAATTCATACCTGTGGTTAATTCATAATTTTCTTCATCTACCTGTCTGAGAAGTACATAACCAAACCGGTCTTTTTCTTCAAATGTCTCATTCACGAGCCATTCTTCCTCAACTGCTTCTGTCATCGTGTAGATCACATCATTTCCCGCTTCTTCATTTAAATGATGAAAGAGAACAAATGTTTCATTACTTTTTTCAATCACAGCATTATGTTCAGATGTTTCAGCAACCTCTGCAGTGTAAGGAATATGAACTTCCAAATCGTCTAGTTCAGTATTCGGTCTCTCGGCTTCTTCAAGAAAGATATCTTCAACATCATTCAGCGTATTTTCTCTTTCCTGCTCTATCGTTGTATTACAAGCTGCAAGTACAGCGGTTGTAAGGATAATAAATAATATAAAAAGTTGTTTCTTCAATTGTTTTCCTCCTTAAGAACACGTTCGCTATACATCATACTAATCTACCCTTGATTTGACAACCCTTAAAACTAGCAAATGATTTCCAGTCAAAATTCTCACATGTTATACTTTAGCTATTACATATTGCAAAGGGGCGATTATGATGGAATTAACTATTTATTTAGCAGGAGAAATTCATAGTGACTGGCGTGCCAAATTAAAGGAAGCGGCACAATCACTTCCTTACAAACTGCATTTTACAGGACCGATGGAAAATCACAGCCGCTCTGATGATATTGGTGAAGAAATTCTTGGTGAACAGCCGAATGCAGTCTTCAAAGACGATGCGGCCTCAGCATTTAATAACCTTCGCACACAGGTGCTGCTGCAAAAGTCCGATTTAGTCATCGCTTTATTTGGAGAACAATATAAACAGTGGAACACTGCCATGGATGCATCTGCTGCCTTAACGATGAATAAACCACTCATTTTAATCAGAGCTGAAAAGCTGCATCATGCGCTAAAAGAACTGTCACGAAAAGCAACAGTAACCGTCGAAACACCTGAACAGGCTTTGAAGGCAGTGTCTTATATTTTTGAAACAGAATAATCATAAAAAGGGATCGTCATCGACGATCCCTTTTTTAATGCATTTTTGCATATTCCCACTGCCCGATCAGCAGCTCAACAATATGTTCAAACATCCTGGCTCTCGAGATTCTGCCATTTGTAAAGAATCCTACAGCCCCTTCATTTTGTCTAATATTTTTCTGTTTGCTGAACTGTTCCATTATTGGGCCCAATTCAGCTCCATTGCGCAGAGGTTCTGCAAGTTCTTCAGGTAGCCTGATGCTGGCGCCGGAAGCTGTAAACGGCTCTTTGTAACCTGGTACATAAAGGGCTCCCCAGTTGCAGATATAAAGTCCGTTAGCTGTTTCCGCAACTCCTCCTTCAAGCCCGATGCCTGCAGCGCCTTCATAAGACTTGGCTGCATATTTCGCACGGTTAATAGCTCCCTGCATTGTTTCCTCATGACCAAAAGGCTGATCCTTAACACCGGATTCAGTTTGAAAACTTTTCACATTGCCAAAAGTCCAGCAGTTTTCCACTGCGCTAACTTTTGCTTTATTATTAGTTCCAACTGCTATATTCACAATTAAGAACCTTGTCTGATTGTCTCAACTGTCGACTTATCACATGACTTCACAAGCTTCACAAGCAGTTCTTTAGCTGCTGCGTAATCATCGATATGAATCATAGAAGCAGAAGTGTGAATATATCTTGAGCAAATACCAACAACAGCACTTGGAACACCCTCATTTGAGATATGAACACGTCCTGCATCTGTACCACCAGCTGATACAAAGTACTGATAAGGAATGTTATTCGATTCAGCAGTATCCAGCACAAACTCTCTCATTCCGCGGTGAGTGACCATGCTTCGGTCAAGGATACGTAACAGCGTGCCGTTTCCAAGCTGACCAAACTCATTTTTATCACCGGACATATCATTTGCAGGACTTGCATCCATCGCGAAGAAAATATCAGGTTTGATCAGATTTGCAGCCGTCTGCGCACCTCTCAGGCCGACCTCTTCCTGTACAGTCGCGCCGCTATATAAAGTATTTGGCAGAGATTCGTTTTGAAGCTCTTTTAGCAGTTCAATTGAAATACCACAGCCATAGCGGTTATCCCATGCTTTTGCCAGAATCTTTTTCTTGTTTTCCATCGGTGTAAACGGACAGACCGGTACGATTTGCTGACCAGGTAAAATGCCCATAGATTCCGCATCCGCTTTATCATCTGCGCCAACATCAATCAGCATGTTTTTGATCTCCATCGGTTTAGCGCGTTTCTCTTCACTTAAAAGATGAGGGGGAATTGAGCCAATCACACCCGTAATCTTTTTATCATTCGTCACGACTTCTACGCGCTGAGCAAGCAGGACCTGGCTCCACCAGCCGCCCAAAGTCTGAAATCGGATCATGCCATTGTCTGTAATACCGGTAACCATAAATCCAACTTCATCCATATGACCTGCAGCCATGACTACGGGACCGTCTTCTGCCCCTTTTTTCAATCCAAAAATACTTCCGAGTCCGTCCTGGACAATCTCATCCGAGTATTTAGAAAGTTCTTCTTTCATCAGCTTACGGATCGCGTGTTCATTACCAGGCGCTCCGGGCAGTTCTGTTAATTGCTTAAATAACGCAAGTGTATCCTGATTCATTATGTATACTTCCTTTCTTGTGTGCATTCTCATTTATTTTACAGAACTTTCTTTCATCTTTCCACTTCAAGCATTGGAATTGGAAGAACCTGATCATTTTTGAAGTGCATCGGCCGTGTGAATCCGCTATACTGAAGATGAGTTGAATATATCCGGAGGTGAATCATATGAACTGGAAAGATGCAGCGATTGGCGCAGCAGTAGGTTTAACAGCTGGTGTTGCCATTAGTCAAAGTACAAATGTCATACAATCCAATCAGGTTTCTGCAGAAAAAGTTCTACAAAATGTAAAAGATCAGTTTAAACAGGAAGGACCGATTGATGGATCCTGGATTCAGATGAACCCAGAAGAACATCAGGTACTTGCTGTAAAAAACAATGTATATCGTGGAGGAATTTCCCGCCACCATGGCAGTGAACTCGAACAATTCGAATTCATCGCTGATGCAAAAACAGGTACAGTGATGAACGTCTATAAAATATAATGATTTAAATGAAGGGGTGTCCGTCAAAGGACACCCCTTTTGTGATTAATCCTTAAATGGCGTTCTGCTCAGTTCACCAGTCACTTCTTTTCCTGTATCATTCCATTTAATCATACGAACCTGAGCATCATGATAAAAGCTGAACCACCAGCCGCTTTTCAGTCCGTCTTTTACCCATTTCTCTTTGGCAAATACAGAAGTCATTGGATAATCATCATAAGCAAGTACCCAAAGCGGATTCTGATGGGCATGCGTTGGCATCAGGTCTGCCATATGAAGAATCACTTCACCGTCTTGTTCCATTTTTACAATAGCGTGACCGTCACTATGTCCACCTGTATGAATCATTGTCATCCCCGGCATGACTTCCAGTTCACCGGAAAACGTTGTCACCTGATTCTGAACCGCTTCCCAATTTTCTTTCCAGTATGTATTTCTCGATCTTATATTCGGATTTCTAATTTCATTCCACTCTGTTTCACTCGTATAAACCTTTGCATTTGGGAATACAGATTTCATTTCCATGCCATCCGGAGTTGTCAGTCCGCCTACATGGTCAAAATGCATATGCGTCATCACAACCGTATCAACATCTTCGACTGTCATATTTAATTCTTCGAGCGAGCGTTCAATCGACGCTTCCCGTGTAATACCGTAGTTTCTTTTCTTTTTCTCGTCATACTTACCATAACCAACGCCTGCATCTATGAGTATATTCCGCTCTCCGGTTTTAATCAGGAGTGGCTCACATACCAGTTCAATCTGATTCTTTTCATTCACAGGATATTTTTTTGACCAAAGCGGTTTTGGCACAACGCCAAACATCGCCCCGCCATCCATATTTGTAATCCCGCCATCAAGCCAGTAAATCTCCCATTCACCAAATTTAAATGAATCCATCTAAATCGCCTCCTTATGTATACGCTTACATATTAACATAAAACAAAAATCCGTCCTATCTGTTTGCCAGTAGAACGGATTGAATATCATTGATAACGCACTTCACAGCGGTAAATCGGCTGACCCATTGATGAAAACTTCTCTTCGTACTCAGTCATCACATTTCCTTCGTATTCACTGTTATGAAGGTCCAGACTCACATAAGTCAACAGCAGTCCATACGCTGAAAAGCTTTCCAAAGAATATTCAAACAATCCCCTGTTATCGGTTTTAAAATGAATTTCACCGTTTTCGGGAAGCACTGTTTTATATAGATCTAAAAACTTTTTAAATGTTAAACGGCGTTTTTCATGACGATTTTTTGGCCACGGATCGGAAAAATTAAGGTACACACGGTCAACTTCCCCTTTATCAAACACATCGTTCAAAATTTCAGCATTAATTGTAAGCAAACGGACGTTAGGCACATCCGCTTCAATCATACATTCCAACGCTGAAAGTGCAATACTTTCAGAAAGCTCGATGGCGATATAATTAATGTCAGGGTGCAGTTTAGCCATTTCAGTGATAAACCGGCCTTTACCTGAGCCTACTTCAATATGCAGCTCGTGATTATTTCCAAACACATCTGCTTTCCAGCATCCTTTATGAGATTGCGGATCAGCAGGCACAAATTGCGGATTGGCCTTCAGATGATCCTCCGCCCAAGGTTTATTTCTAGCTCTCATACAAAAACTCTCCTTTAAGATGAATACATTTAAGAAACATACACAATCTGTAAATGCTATCAGTTTTATATCCATAGCGTTGATCGGAGTGGAAGGCGGTGACTCCAGTGTGAGAAGACGGTTAGGTGAGACACCGCAGAGCGCCAGCTCGAGGAGGATTACCGCAGAGCGCCAGCTCGAGGAGGATTACCGCCGTCCACGCGGAAAGCATCCACGTGGAACGCAGATCGAAACGCCTACTGTAAAGATCAAAGCTATGTTCAAATTAAAAGTAGCCTGTACTCTTCTGATGTTGCCAGAAAAGAATCAGGCTACTTAAGGTTTTCTTTCTTTTGGGTGCGCTGCAGAAAATTCATCCACTTGGTCACATCGTGCAGACGGCCTTTATCTTTTTGCCACTGCAGCATCACGAGTGCCTGACTGACAACATACCATTTCATTCTCAAACGGAAGTCAGCGGTCAGTTCCTCGCCGTAATGAGACATCCAGGCGGCCCATTCAGCCTCGGGTACATACCAGTATAAAAGCATACCGACATCAACCGCAGGATCAGCAAGCATCGCGCCATCCCAATCTATTAAAAATAATTCATTCACATCTGATAAAAGCCAATTATTATGATTCACGTCTCCATGACAGACGACATAGCTTTCTGCTGTAATGTCTTCAAGGTGCAGACGTAAAAATGACAATGCTTCTCTGACAGGAGGCAGAAGTTTGAGCTCGGTATCAAGCGTATCAGCCACCTCTTCATACATGAGAGAAGGGTCATAAGGTTCTTTACCCAATCGATGCAGCATAGAAGTTAATGGCTTGGAGCTATGAATTTTTTTCAGCATTTTAGCGATTCGGGGACCGTTCATTTCATACGCATGAAGTTCACGACCGTTCAGCCAGTGTTGTGCCGTAATGACATCACCGTTTTCGAGTTGTTTTGTCCACTTAAGTCTCGGCACAATTCCCTCAGCTGACAGCACAGCCAGAAAAGGAGATGAGTTGCGCTTCAAAAAAAGCTTCTGTTCATGATATCTTGCAAAAAAGGCTTCACCTGAAGCGCCTCCTGCAGATTTGATCTCCCAGTCCTGATCATCAAATAAATGTTCCAATTCATTCACCTTCTATAGCGGAGTGGTTTAAGATCTTCAACATAGAATAGAAAAAGATAGCAGCTAGTCGAAGCGCTATCCTTTTAAAATATTATCGTTTTTCCCTATGATTCGTCAAGAGCCAACTTAGCTGAGATCAGGATTTCAGATGGGATTGCCGTAGCTGTTAATCTCTGATTCTCTTTCAAAAGACCGTTGTCTTCCCCATCTGCATGCACTCTGACATCAGCGCCAGCCTTTAAATCGACTTTTTCTGATCGTAAGTGATAAACTTCTTTAAATTTAGTATGAGTGCCTTTGAATACACTTAAAAATACGAATAAAAATTTAATACGTGATAATCCATGAACAATGGTTAAGTCCAGTTCACCGTCTCTTGTATCTGCCTTTGGTGCAATTTTCATACCACCTCCGTAGTATGGCTGATTGGAAATTGTCGCAAACCAGACTTTATCAAAAAGAAACGTCTTATTGTGAACGGTCACTTCTAAAGAATAAGGTTTGAATATCATAAGCTGACGTACTAAAAATAACACATACACGACTTTTCCGATTGATAGCTTATTCAACAGCTTTTTCAATGGAGATTGATTAGCTGAAAAAGCGACTTCCGCATCAAACCCGGCGCCCATATTGCTCACAGCTGTTCTCGTCTGACCACCGTTCAGTTTATATCTGATTACATCATGCTTTGATAAAGTCGAGCGCTCCATGGCAGCGGAGAGATCTTGATCCAGCTCAAAACCGCCAAAATACCTGGCAAAATCATTTCCTGATCCTGTTGGAATTGATGCAAAAGAAGCATGTTGATGACCGGCTGCGCCATTTACAGCTTCGTGCATTGTACCGTCTCCTCCTGAAATGATAAAACATACTTCCAGATCGGGATTTTCATTGCACCAATCTCTAATTCTGTGTTCCGCATCATGTTTCGATCGGGTCATCCAAATTTCAATGCCGTCATTCTGTAGAACCGGGATGAGTGTTGATAGCAGCCGTTTACTTAACCCTTTTCCCGCATTCGGATTACATACCGCAATCTTCTTCATTCCTGTAAATCTGAAAGCAGCTCTTCATCCGCTTCACTCCACTGCATTCTCTTCACTGAAGTTGTTTGTGTATATTCGATCACTGAACGTGCTGCTTTCATCTGCATATGTTTAAACGGAGATGTCATTGTGCGCTGCTGTTCATGCCATTTTTCAATGTTTCTTTTATCAATTAACTTGTAACCATACGGGATATCCGGAAAATCAAAATAACCATTTCTCGATAAAATTGCTTTGTGAATCGTGAAGTCCACATCGTTTTTATCAAAAATCTGCTGAATAATTGATGCAGTCCGGTCAAGAGAAATGAGCGGATTTAACAGCGTGTGCTCACTTTCTCCTTTTTTTACTTTCCAAAAACGTTCTGCTGAGCCCACGAATACTGTATCATCTCCTTCATCAAGGAAAGACATGCACCACAGACCTGTTGGCGTAAAAAGAAGAACCTCGAGTTCCACCGGTGCTTTTTTTAATAATAAAATAGGTTCATACATTAATAAAAACGTATCGGGAAATCGCTGAAGAAAAAATTTCAGATGATCGTCACGATGATATTTCGGATCAACATAAGATTTTTCCGTTAATGTTGAGCTTGCCCACTTGAGCTGAAATTGAAGCAGTTGATCTAGGTATAAGTGCTTTAAATCGTCCAGTGTTTCCGGCTTGTAGTAGACTGCCGGTTCGAATGAAAAGTCATCACTTTCATTCGTTTCCTCCGTTATTTCAGGTTCCTCATCGTGCTTCACGAGAATTTTTTTAAAGCGCTTCAAGATTCCCTCTTTACCTTCGACTTCTTCTTTAAAACGCTGAATCTCATCCTCATTCAGATATACGCCGCCATCTTCCCACTGCTGTTTGATCTTGGTCCACTGCTGCTTTTTCAACCTGACATATTGTGATGGATAGCGGATCATATCTTTCTCATAACGTGAAACGTAATCCTGCAGTTTAATTAACTGTGCCATGATTTTCACCGCTTTCTTTAAGCTTGTATGACGCAAAATTTGTATATAAAGGAATCTGACCAGGGTTTATCTCATAGATCGTGACGTATTTTATCCAATCAGAAACAGGTTCGATACTTCCTTTAAAAACTTCACCTTTTTCACCTTTCCACTTCTTCGCAAGCGTTACGTGTGGGCGGAACGGTCTGTTTTCGTTTTTGTGAATTTTACTTACCGCTGATTGAACGGTTTCATATAAAGCCGTTAACTCTTTTGACTCTGCTGGACCGGTCCACCAGACCCGGGGTGATTCTTCACTTCCAAACGTACTGATATGTTTGAATGTTAGCGGGAATTGTTGAAGATTCATCAGTTTTTCTGACAATTCATCACAAATTATTTTCAATTGTTGAGCTGTTACCGCACCAAGAAATGACAGTGTTACATGCAGATCATTTTGATGAGGGTATTTCATAAAGCAGTCATGCGTCAGATACTTGCGACGGATGTTATGTAATTGATCTTTTGCTTCTTCTGATAATGTGCATGCAATAAAATAATGATTCTCCATTACAGGCCTCCATCATTTGGTATTGGCTTCATTATAACGTTTTTTGGAAGTCTGGACAGTCTAAATTGAATCATTCGCTGCTTAAAGGTAGAATGTAAACACGGAATTGTCTTGAAAGGATGATGGTCATGAAAGTAGTAAACAATATTGCAGAACTTATCGGGGACACTCCCTTTGTAAAATTAAACCGCCTGCAGCCTGAAAAAGGGGCTGCTGTTTATGCAAAACTTGAAAATTATAACCCGAGTAAAAGCGTAAAAGACCGTGCAGCTTTTAATATGATTATAGAAGCTGAAAAAGCAGGTCATTTAAAAGAAGGCTCCACCATTATTGAACCAACAAGCGGAAACACCGGAATAGGGATTGCGATGAACGCAGCTGCAAGAGGATACCGCTCCATTCTGGTCATGCCGGATACGATGACTGCTGAACGGATTAACCTTCTTAAAGCATATGGTGCTGAGGTCGTGCTGACACCAGGCGATGAAAAAATGCCTGGTGCAATCAAAAAAGCAAATGATCTTGCAAAAGAGATCGAAGGCAGCTTTGTTCCTATGCAATTCGAGAACTTTGCAAACCCTGATGCACACAGAAAATCAACAGCTCTTGAAATTATTGAAGCTGCTGATCAGCTTGGAAAACCGCTTAGTGCGTTTGTTGCAACAGCAGGTACCGGCGGGACGATTACCGGCACCGGTGAAGTGCTGAAGGAAAAATACAAAGATCTGCAGGTACACGTAGTTGAGCCTAAGGGATCACCTGTACTTTCTGGCGGAAAACCCGGCAAACATAAACTTGTCGGGACTAGCCCGGGCTTTATTCCTGATATTTTAAATCAGGAAGTATACGATAAAATCCATCAGATTGATGATGAACAGGCTTATGACATCACAAGACGGCTGGCAAGAGAAGAAGGAATTCTCGTTGGACCATCTTCAGGTGCGGCATGCTATGCGGCGCTGGAAGTAGCTAAAACACTGCCTGAAGATTCTTTTGTCGTGTTTATTGCGTGTGATACAGGCGAAAGATATCTTTCTAGTGATGTTTTCAGGTATGAATAATCTTGATCTTTAATAACGCTGATGATTTCCGTGGAGGACTGCGCTTTCCTGCCCCCGTGGCCTCTGGCCTTGGATAATCCTCGGCTTCGCCTGTGGGGTCTCACCTGTCCCTTCATGGGGCGGGAGTCTCCGTCCTCCACTCCAATCATCATCTGGTTTTAGCAAAATGAAATAAAGTTAAACAAAAAGCCTCCAATTTCACATTTGAAATTGGAGGCTTTTTTAAAAAAGTAATTAGAAATCAATGAAATCTAAAATTGATTTTATCCACAGCGTTGATCGCAGTGGAAGGCGGTGACTCCGGGACGATTAGTGGGAAGCTGAGACCCCGCAGCCGAAGGCGAGGAGGCTTAGCAACCGCCGTCCGGAAAGCGTCCGCCTGGAAAGAAGATCAAACGCCAATCGCTTTAAGCTTAACTTCTATAATGTAATTGTCTCTGTCAGTGCACCGCACTCTTTTTCTACGCCTGTTTCGAATGCTTCCTGCAGCTTGCGTGTCCAGTTGCCTGGAGCACCATTTGCGATCAGCTCATCATTAATCGATGTTAAAGGCATGACTTCAGCCGTTGTGCTGGCCATAAATGCTTCATCTGCATTCTTCAGTTCATCGAGCGTGAAAGGACGTTCAGCAACTTGTAGACCGATGTTTGCACAGTGCTTCAGGATTTCCCTGCGTGTAATCCCATTTAAAATCAGGTTAGTGGCCGGATGAGTGTACATCGTGTTGTTTGAAATGATAAAAATATTGGATGATGACCCTTCAGTCACTGTCTCGTCTCTATGAAGAATGGCTTCAAAGCCACCTTTAGAGACCGCTTCCTGTTTAGCAAGCAGGTTTCCGAGTAAGTTCAGGCTTTTAATATCACATCTCAACCATCTTACATCAGGCGTCGTGATAGCTTTAACGCCAGCGCTCATATCCTTGACCGGACGCGCAACCTCTTTTGTATAAGCTGTTAATACAGCATTTTGTTCTTGTGGAAAGTGATGCTGCCTTGATGAAGCACCTCTTGTTACCTGCAGATAAATAATGCCTGTATCAAGCTGATTATCATCCATCAGCTTCTCAAGTCTTGCCGTTAATTCTTCAAGTGTGAAAGGAAGCTTCAGAAAAATCTTTTCAGCTGACTCGAATAACCTTGTCAGATGCTCCTCGGCAGTAAACATTTTCCCACCGTAAACTCTCACTACTTCATAAACACCGTCACCAAACTGGTAACCGCGGTCCTCAATATCCACAGTGCCATTTACTCGATCCAAAAACTGATCATTTACAAGAATTGTTCCCAAACTGATCTCCCCCTCTATGATTGTTCCACACAGGCAAGCTGATAGATTGCTTCTGCGTAAATTGCCGTGGCTTTGAGTAAGTCTTCTATCTCAATATATTCATCTTTCTGGTGAGCAACATCTTCTCTGCCAGGGAAAAGTGCACCAAACGCCACTCCTTTTTCAAGTGACCGGGCGTAAGTGCCTCCCCCAATCGCGAGGAGTTCACCTTTCTCGCCGGTTTGCTTTTCATAAACAGAAAGCAGAGTCTGAACGAATGGATCGTCTCCTTCAACGTGATGAGGTTTAGAATCATCTTTTACTTTAATTTGAATATGCTTATTCTCCATCTCATCAGCCAGCCATTTTCTTTTTGTGTCCATATCATAAGTAACCGGATAGCGAATGTTCAGTCCGAAATAAGCATGACTTTCATCGAACCGGATCAGGCCGGTATTGAGCGTCAGATCACCGCTCACATCGTCTTTGCCTGCTATCCCGAGTGCTACACCTCTGGACCCGTTATATAAATATTTATTGGCAAAAGATGCGAAGGCTTTTGAACGCGCATCAAGCTCAAAATGATTTAAAAACCTCAGAAGCATGACTCCTGCATTTACACCGTTGTCCGGTTCCATTGCATGAGATGATTTTCCGTGCAGTTCCATTGTAAGCAAACCGCTTTTGACATAAAAGTCACCTGTTAATTCATATTCTTTAAGGAACTCTTCATATTCCTGGAGCAGGTAAGTTTGTTCAGCGTGAACAGTCAGCTCAGCTTTCGCGAAATCCGGAACCATGTTATATCTTTCTCCTGAATGGAAAGAGTGCATCTCAATTTTCGGCGCATGTACATCAGGTTCATATTTCGTCAGATGAAAATCTGCATCCATGATTCCCTTTTCAGCATGAATAACCGGAAAGTCTGCATCCGGCGCAAAGCCGATTGACGGCATTTCCTCTTCACTAAAATAGCGATCTACGCAGCGCCAGTCACTTTCTTCGTCAGTTCCAATAATCATTCTTACCCTTTTATTCATATTCAGATCAAGTTCCTGAATGATTTTCATCGCATAGTATGCAGCAATTGTCGGTCCTTTGTCATCTATGGCACCACGTCCGTAAAGCTTTCCATTTTGAATCACGCCTTCAAATGGCGGGTGTGACCATCCTTTTCCTGCAGGTACTACATCTACGTGGCAAAGGATACCCAATAGCTCTTCTCCCTGTCCCATTTCCAGATGCCCGGCAATATTTCCGACATTTTTACTTTTAAATCCGGCCTGTTCGCCAGCATGAAGTAAGTATTCCAATGCCCTTTTGACCTCTTTTCCAAGAGGGGCATGTTCATCAGTATCCGCTTCATTCAGCACACTTGGGATGGCTAAAAGCTGCTGAAGCTCGTTAATAATCGCATCTTTTCTTTTATTCACTTCGTCAATCCAGCTGATTGTCACGGCAATCACTCCGTTCTTAGATAATGTTCCTATTATAGAACATTTCTCAGAGGGAATCACCATGAAATTTGGTTCAGTTGCCATTTTATCGAAAATCTTAATAACGAACATTTGATAGAAAAAATTATTAATTGTTTGTAAATGGGTATAAAAGGGTGGAAATTTTCTTGATCGGGGTGTACAATGAAATTGTCAGACAATAACGATTGTCGAAAAAGAATGAAAAGGGGCTGTCGTCAGGCATCCGATTTTACTTCTGAGATTGTATACACTGTTACCCGTCGTCATTGCCATGGAAAAAAGATGAGGGAGTGGTTTTTTGAAACCAACTACGAACAGAATGCTGACACGTATCAAATCTGTCTATATGTTCATTAAAGAAAATGGAACTGTGACAACTAACGATTTGGTAGACGAATTCGGCATTACACCTCGCACCATTCAACGAGATTTGAATGTGTTAGCCTATAACGATTTGGTGACAAGTCCCAGTCGGGGCAGATGGACAACGACAGAAAAAAAAGTAAAAATTTCATAGACTGAAAATATAAAAGAGCAGCGTGTATTTACGCTGCTCTTGTTTTGTGTATTCCTGCATCTAAAACCGCTGACCCTTTCCGTGGAGGGCTTCGCTTTCCTGCCCCCGGGCGGTGAGCCTCCTCGCCGCTTTGCGGCTGTGGGGTCTCACCTGACCCTTACCGGGGCGGGAGTCTTCGCCCTCCACTCCAAGGGTCAGCTGAATAGTGCCAATGCATGAATTAAATTATATAAAGTCTATCCATATTTATAATGAGCGTTCTTTTAGCTTGCTCAGCTCTTTCTCTGTCAGTTCGCGATACTCACCAGGCTCCAGTGCTTCATCAAGCTCGAGCGATCCCATGGATAGTCTTTTAAGAAACACGACTTCTTTACCGACTGCCTGGAACATTCTTTTCACCTGATGAAATTTCCCTTCAGTAATGGTCAGTTCAACCTCAGAAATATCTCCGCTGTTTAAAATGACAAGTTCTCCGGGTTTCGTTTCGTAACCATCATCCAGTGTGACACCATGTTGAAAAGCTTTGATGTCGTCTTCAGTTACCTTCCCATCAATCCTTGCAAAATAAGTTTTTGCAACATGTTTTTTAGGTGATAGAAGCTCATGGGCTAATCCACCGTCATTTGTCAGCAGAAGGAACCCTTCAGTATCTTTATCGAGCCGCCCTACCGGAAACGGGTCAAAAATATGGTACTGAGGGTCAATCAGATTTATAACGGTTTCATGAAGTCCATCCTCAGTGGATGAGATTACATTTTGAGGTTTATTCATCATCAGATAGATAAACTCGCGGTAATGCACTTCTTCTCCACCTACAGCAACGGTCTGTTTCTCAGGATCAATCTGATGCTTTCCGTCTTTTACAGGGGTGCCATCCACTGTGACATTCCCTGCCTTCAGCCATTTCTTCATTTCTTTTCTGCTGCCATATCCCATATTGGAAAGCAGTTTATCGAGTCTCATAACATACTCCTCTTATGAAAATTTATTTCTTAATCTTGTAATGCGATCTCCGAACAATCTGTCAGCCAGGCGTGATTTCATACTTAATACAAGATAGACAAACGCACCGGCAAGTCCGCAAACTGCAAGGATCATGATCGCATGCAATCTGTTTTCAGGATTTAACACCATATCCAACCCGAAATAAATCAGCAGGACAGGAACAGCCATAACGACATTAAAGATCAGCATGAGTAATGTTCGTTTGACAACCATTCTATATTTGTAAGCTGCAAAATACTTAATCACCAGTAAGTTGATAACAATCGCTGCAACATAACCAATACTGGTTGCAAGCACTGCACCCTGAACCTCCATCATCTGAACGAGCGGAATATTCAAAGACAGCTTAATAAGAAGCCCTACAAGAAGACTCAGCACACTCCATCGCTGTTCATTAATCCCCTGCATCATCGCAGCCGTAACAGTATATATGGCAAATAAAATCGCTACAGGCGCATATGTTCTGAGCACAGCTGTTCCTAACTCATCAGCACCATAAAACACTGTATAAGCAGGCTCTGCAAGCAGTGACAGCCCGATTGCTGCAGGCATTGTCAGAAATAACAGGATCTGAAATGTCTGATCCATCTGCCTGTTCAGGTTATTCCAGTTTCCTTTTGAAAAGCTGGAAGTAATCACCGGGATCAGTGTCATTGCAAATGCCGTGGCCAGTGAAACAGGAATGATCACTAACTTATGTGTAGTAAAATTCAGCACTTCAAGCTGAATATCTGTGATAGCTGCGAGACCGATTGATACCATTGCTTTGTTAAATGTAAGCGAGTCAATCAGCTGAAACATTGGATTCGCAACACCAACCAGGACGAAAGGAATCGAATATAAAATGATTTCTTTGTACATGTCTTTTATTGAAACATTCATCTCGTTCTTACCTGTTGCACGCATTTTATCCAGATGGGGCTTACGTTTCAGATAGTAAAATACAAGCAGCGCAAGGCTGGCAACTCCACCCACAAATGCAGCAAAAGTTGCCACACCGATCGCTTCCGTCATAGAGCCATCCATCACATACAGCACAATATAGACACCCGCTAAAAGGAAGACGATACGAACAACCTGTTCAATCACATTTGATACAGCGGTAGGTCCCATAGATTCATATCCCTGGAAGAACCCCCTGATCAAACTCATAACGGGGATAACAATCAGTGCAAAACTCACTGCTCTGATAACAGATATGACCTGTTCTGTACTGACCTGCTGTTCATTTGATTCAATAACCAGGTCTGCAAAAACGGGTGCGAATAAATACATCATTAAAAATGAAAAAATACCGGTAAGCGACATTAAAATCAATCCGGATCGGAACAGCTTCCGGCCTACTTCATACTCACCTATCGCATTGTATTTGGATATAAATTTTGATACGGCAAGCGGTACACCTGCTGTTGCAATGGAAAGAAATATCGTATAAGGAATATAACCGTACTGGTATAATGCAAGCGCACCAGGTTCATCGCTGACTAATTCATTAAACGGAATTACATAAAATAATCCTAGAAATTTAGAAATAAAAGTACCTAACGTCAGTATAAACGTACCTCTGACAAGTGTTGATGTAGACATTTATTTATATTCACTTCCTAATCGTCCGACAAGAATTTTGACACTATATAAGAGTGTACTACCGGAAACATCGAATGACAATGATAAGCATATTGAATTGTCGTGATTCGCACGGTAGAATGTATGCATATTGCAGAAAAGAGTTGAAAACGAATGAAATACGATGTCATTATCGTTGGCGGAGGTCCATCCGGTCTGATGGCAGCCATTGCAGCTGGCGAGAAAAAAGAACGCGTTCTTTTAATAGATAAAGGCAATAAGCTTGGACGTAAGCTGGCGATTTCAGGCGGAGGGCGCTGTAATGTCACAAATCGGCTGCCTATCGATGAAATCATCAAGCATATCCCCGGAAACGGCCGATTTTTATATAGTGCGTTTTCTGTGTTTAACAATGAAGATATTATTCAGTTTTTTGAAAAGCTTGGAGTTGCGCTGAAAGAAGAAGATCACGGACGCATGTTCCCGGTATCAAATAAAGCCCAGTCTGTTGTTGATGCAATGTTACGCAAGCTTGGCGAGTTAAATGTAGAAATCAGAACGAACGTACCAGTTAAAGACCTTTTGATTGAAGAAGGAAAAGTAATTGGAATTGAGACTCGTAACGATGAAGAAATACTTTCTGATGCTGTCGTATTGGCAGTTGGCGGAAAATCGGTTCCACAGACTGGATCAGAAGGTGACGGCTACCCGTGGGTTGAAAAAGCAGGTCACACTGTCACAGACCTGTTCCCTACTGAAGTGCCTTTGCTTTCAGATGAAGCTTTTATTAAAAACAAATCTCTTCAGGGACTGGCACTGCGTGATGCGGCAGTCAGCGTTTTGAAGAAAAATGGTAAACCGATTGTGACTCATCATATGGATATGCTGTTTACGCATTTTGGACTGTCTGGCCCTGCGATTCTGCGCTGCAGCCAGTACGCTGTGAAAGAGATGAAAAAGCAAAAAGGTGCACCGGTTACTGTGCGGATTAATGTGATGGCTGAACAAAACGCAGAAAGCGTATTTCAGCAGCTGAACCAGATGGCGAAAGATGAAGCAAAGAAAGCTGTGAAAAATGTGTGGAAAGGCCTTGCGCCTGAGCGTTACATTCATTTCCTCATGGAACTGAACGAAATTGACCCGGATCAGCAGGCAGGAACCATCTCTGCTGAAAAAATTCGCGGTATGGCTGCCTCCCTTACTTCATTTGAGATGAAAGTAAACGGCACACAGTCTATTGAAAAAGCATTCGTCACTGGCGGAGGCGTTTCAATTAAGGAAATTGAGCCGAAGACAATGAAATCGAAGAAATGTGAAGGACTATTTCTATGTGGTGAATTGCTCGATATTCACGGGTATACAGGCGGATACAATATTACATCTGCACTCGTGACAGGCAGACTTGCCGGGAGCAATGCGGCTGGTGACCCTGTTTAGGTTTTAGGTTTTAGGTTTTAGATTTTAATGGATCTTGTGGTTGCGTGTGAGGGTGAATGTGACCCGGGTTTTTGCAGATGTGATCCGAAAAATTGTGAATGTAACCTGAAAATTTTTTGATCTGATCCGAAAATTCTGCCCCACGCTGAATGTGAACCGGGATGATCAGAATCTGACCTCAAATTTCTCGGATATGACCTAAAAATCACAGTACGTGACCTCAATTCCCGTTAGCTCAGCTCTCATCCCAAAAATAAAAGCCTGGAATCTTAAAAAAGATTCCAGGCTTTTTACTATACTTAAGCTTTCGGCTTCGTCTCGCCCTCATACTCGAGCATTCCGCCAGTCATATTCGTTACCTTATAACCGTGGTCATGCAGGAACCAGCCTACATTTTCACTTCGTCGCCCTGAACGGCAGATCACGATATATTCTTCATCCTGATCCAGCTCATCAAGGTGCATTGAAATGTCACCCATCGGAATATGAGTTGCCTCAGGGATCATGCCTTCAGCTACTTCATCATTTTCACGTACATCAATCAGGTTCAGGTTTTCTCCTGCTTCAAGCTTCTTTTGCACTTCACTTGCAGTAATAGTGTTTAATTCAGACACATTCATTCACCCTTTCCTTTTAATAAAACTAACTTTAATAACTTGGCGTTTGATCTCCGTTTCAGGCGTGCGCTAAGCCTCCTCAGCGCAAACGCCTGCGGGGTCTCAGCTGTCACGCTTATCTGAGCTGCCGCCTTCCACTCCGATCATCGCTGTGCTTAATGCATAAAACACTTTAAAAAATCGTGAACATTCCAGAAGCTAATACCATTAAACTAAATTTCATAATTAGATTATAACAATCCTTACCGTCAGTTTGCTACGATATTAACCAGTTTCCCTGGTACTGCGATGACTTTACGAATCGTTTTTCCTTCAATGGCAGACTTCACTTCGTCCTGGTCCATAGCCAGGGCTTCCATTTCTTCTCTTGAAGCTTCACGCGGTACCATCAATTTCTTTTTCAGTTTGCCATTGATTTGCACAACGATTTCAACTTCGTCACTGATCAGCTTAGATTCATCAAATGTCGGCCATTCAGTGTAACTCAGCTCGCCTTCTCCAACTTTCTCCCACAGCTCTTCAGCAATGTGTGGTGCAAATGGTGAAAGCATTTTAACAAAGCCCTGTACATAATCAACCGGAATGGTGTCTGCTTTATAAGATTCATTCACAAATACCATCAGCTGAGAAATTGCTGTGTTGAAGCGGATGCCTTCGATATCCTCAGTCACTTTTTTCACAGTCTGATGATACACTTTTTCAAGTGCTTCACTCGACTGATCTGATACTTTGTCTGTCAATGTCCCCTGATCTGTAACAAGCAGGCGCCATACACGCTCAAGGAATCTTCTTGCACCGTCAAGACCATTTTCAGACCATGCAACAGAGGCTTCAAGCGGCCCCATGAACATTTCATAAATGCGCAGTGTATCTGCACCATGTGTGCGGATAATTTCATCAGGATTTACAACATTTCCTTTAGATTTACTCATCTTTTCGTTGTTTTCACCAAGGATCATCCCCTGATTGAACAGCTTTTGGAATGGTTCTTTTGTTGGTACGATCCCAATATCATATAGAACTTTGTGCCAGAAGCGTGCGTATAGCAGGTGAAGTACCGCATGTTCAGCTCCGCCTACATAAATATCTATCGGCAGCCAGTGCTTAATTTTTTCCGGGTCAGCCAGCGCCTCACTGTTTTCAGGGTCAATATAGCGCAGGTAGTACCAGCAGCTGCCCGCCCACTGTGGCATTGTATTCGTTTCACGTCTACCCTTCATACCTGTTTCAGGGTGCGTGACATTTACCCAGTCCTCAATGTTGGCGAGTGGTGATTCACCTGTACCTGAAGGCTTGATGTTTTCTGTGATTGGCAATACCAGTGGAAGTTCAGATTCAGGTACACCTGTCATCGTGCCATCCTCCCAGTGAATGATCGGAATCGGCTCTCCCCAGTAACGCTGACGGCTGAACAGCCAGTCACGCAGACGGTATGTGATCTTCTTCGTTCCAAGATTCTTCTCTTCAAGCCACTCGATAGATTTGGTAATCGCTTCCTCTTTATCAAGACCATCCAGAAATCCGGAGTTCACATGCTTTCCTTCTCCTGTATAAGCCTCTTTGGAAATATCTCCGCCTTCAACGACTTCTCTGATCGGCAGGTTAAATTCCTTGGCAAACTCATAGTCTCTTTCATCGTGAGCCGGTACAGCCATAATTGCGCCGCTGCCATAGCTCATCAGTACGTAATCTGCGATCCAGATCGGCATTTTTTCATCGTTGACAGGATTGATTGCATACGCACCTGTAAACACACCCGTCTTTTCTTTCGCAAGATCCGTACGTTCAAGATCACTTTTTGATTTAATTTTATCAATATATGCAGCTACAGCACTTTTCTGATCAGCTGAAGTCACTATGTCCACAAGTGGATGTTCAGGCGCAAGCACGGCATAAGTGGCGCCAAAAAGTGTATCAGGACGTGTTGTAAATACATCAATCTTTTCTTCTGTATTGTCAATGTTAAATGTGAGTTCAGCACCTTCAGAACGGCCAACCCAGTTACGCTGCATATCTTTAATGCTTTCAGGCCAGTCCAGCTCTTCCAGATCATCAATCAGACGGTCAGCGTAAGCAGTAATTTTCAGTACCCATTGCTTCATCGGACGGCGCTCTACCGGGTGTCCCCCGCGCTCACTTTTACCATCAATGACTTCTTCGTTTGCAAGTACTGTACCAAGTGCCGGGCACCAGTTCACAGCAACTTCATCAACATAAGCAAGTCCTTTTTCATAAAGCTTCAGGAAAATCCACTGTGTCCATTTATAATACTCAGGATCCGTCGTGCTGATTTCGCGATCCCAGTCATAAGAGAAGCCAAGTTCCTGAATCTGACGACGGAACGTATCGATATTTTTCTTTGTGAAGTCAGCAGGATCGTTTCCTGTATCAAGTGCATATTGTTCTGCCGGAAGTCCGAATGCATCCCAGCCCATTGGGTGGAGCACATTATACCCCTGCATCCGCTTATAGCGTGAAAGGATATCAGTTGCCGTATATCCTTCAGGGTGTCCTACATGCAGTCCCGCTCCTGATGGATAAGGGAACATATCAAGTGCATAGAATTTCTTTTTTGAAAAATCTTCTTCCGTTTTAAATGTTTTTTCTTGAAGCCAGTGTTTTTGCCATTTCTTTTCAATCGTCTTATGATCGAAGCTCATGAAATTTCCTCCTAATGTAAAAAATTACCTTTTAAAAACAAAAAACTCCCGCCCCTATAATGGGACGGGAGGTGCTTATACGCTCCCGCGGTACCACCCAATTTCGTGTACACGCGCTCAATCCTTATCGCGGAAAACGGATCACGCTACTATCTTTCACATGATCGACTCAAAGGTGAGTTCACAGTGCTGCCGGTCTGCTTTCACCAAATACAGACTCTCTTTTTCAGCCGCTTCCTGTTACTAATCCTTCTCAATGTCTTGTTTATGATGACTATTTCCTATTGTATGCAATTGGCTGTAGGCTTGCAAGTTTTTTTAAACAGCAGCTTCCACTTCTTCCTTTTTTAAAGGGAGGTCGTAGATAAACGTAATAAATATTGACACAACGAGTAAACCGATCAGCAGGAAGAAAAGCGGCGTCATCCCATAGAGATCTACCATAACCCCGCCAAGAAGCGGACCGATCATTCTTCCGCCTGTCGCTGTACTGTTCACAATCCCCTGATAGAAACCTTCCCGTCCTTTAGGCGCCAGTCTGCTCGCTATCGTTGGAACTGCCGGCCAGATCAGCATTTCACCAATTGTTAATATGATCATCGCAGCCAGAAAGCCCTGAAAGCTGCCGGCATACGCAGTCACCCCGAATGAAATCATAAAAATGACAGTACCAATCGCCATTTGAATTTTAAGATTATGTTCAAAACGCTTCACAATCGGCTTGATCAGCGGCTGTCCTGCAACGATCAGCAAACCATTAACTGTCCAGAGAATACTGTACTGCTCTAAAGGAATATTTATCTTCTGCGTATAATCCGCTATCGTAGACTGCCACTGCACGTATCCAACCCAGCATAATAAATAAGCAGCACATAAAATTAATAAGGATGTAAAAGCAGCTTTGTTTTTAATTCTTCCACGTTCCTGTAAAACGCTCGTTTGAATGTTCGGCTGCAGTTCAATATTTTTATAAGTAAATAACGCAATGAGAAAGAATACGACATACATACCGAAATTCGCTATAAATATATAATCAAATGAAAATGATGCGACAAGACCGCCAAGTGCTGCACCTGTTGCAACACCTATATTAGTTGCGAGATAGATTGCATTGAAAGCTTTCCTTCCACCTTCTGGCCACACCGAACCTGCCATTGCATACATAGAAGGAAAAACAATTCCTGAACCAAAACCGATAAAGATCATAAAAAATACATAATGAGGCCATTCGTGCCAGATCATCAGACCACCGACTGCAGTGAGTGTAATCAGTATCCCTGTCATAATCGATCTGTACCCGCCTATTTTATCAAACAAAATACCGCCAAGCAGATTTCCTATCACACTCGCACCCGCATTTGCCATCAGTACAAGCCCGGCGGTTGTCAAAGACTTACCAAGTTCCCCGCTAATATAAATTGTGTTAAGCGGCCATAAAAAAGAAGCCCCCGTCACATTAATTGCCATCCCAATCACCAAAAACCACAAAGAACGCGGCACAATTGTCCCTCATTTCGTATCTATTTCGTGTACCAAATTATTTTAACGGGAAATGTGAGTGAATACAAGGTGGCGGAATGAAAATGGAGGATTCTTAATATTTGGTTGATGTTTGGCGAGGAAGACGACCGTGGGGATGGCTGTCATGACTGTCGCAGGCGCTGTCACGACCGTCACCCGGGTGTATCGTACGTTCGCTGAGCCTAATACGACCTTCACCGGCGATATCATGACCGTCGACGAGCAGATCATGACTGACAGCACCTAGAATACCGTCGGCAGTACTTAACTTCTTCACCGCTCAGGGGGTCCGCCTGGAGTGAAGATCATAAGAGGTGTTACATAGAGCTTTTTGATCAATCCGCCTCCATTCAGTAGTCCCACTACGTAAATCATGGTAGAATGCCAAGAGTACGCTAATAGCAATGAAGGAGGTTCACACCTTTGACAACAAACAATCCTTTTCAATATGCGGTTGATAACAAGCGCTATCATACATGGAACTATCATTTAAGAAATGAGTTTGGACATAAGGTTTTTAAAGTAGCGCTTGACGGCGGTTTTGACTGCCCGAATCGCGATGGTACAGTGGCACACGGCGGATGTACATTTTGCAGTGCAGCCGGTTCCGGAGATTTTGCAGGGAATCGTGTCGATCCGCTCGAGGTCCAGTTTAATGAAGTCAAAACACGTATGCACCGCAAATGGAAAGAAGGCAAATATATGGCCTACTTCCAGGCATTTACGAATACGCATGCTCCAGTTGAAGTGCTGCGTGAAAAGTATGAAAAAGTGCTTGGTTTTGAAGATGTGGTCGGCTTATCAATTGCCACCCGTCCAGACTGTCTGCCCGATGATGTCGTGGACTATCTGGCGGAACTGAATGAAAGAACTTATCTGTGGGTTGAGTTAGGTTTACAGACCGTTCATGAATCAACTGCCGACATGATTAACCGCGCACATGATTTTGAATGCTACAAAGAAGGCGTTCAGAAGCTGCGTGACCGCGGGATCAGAGTGTGTTCACATATTATTAACGGTCTCCCGGGTGAAGACTACGATATGATGATGGAAACAGCAAAGGCTGTCGCTGACCTTGATGTTCAGGGCATAAAAATCCATCTCCTTCACCTTTTAAAAGGAACGCCAATGGTGAAACAATATGAAAAAGGACAGCTCGAGTTTATGTCACAGGAAGATTATGTTCAGTTAGTCTGTGACCAGCTTGAAATGATTCCGCCCGAAATGATTATTCACCGCATTACTGGTGATGGACCAATCGAATTAATGGTAGGACCAATGTGGAGCGTAAATAAATGGGAAGTGCTGACTGGCATTGACCGTGAACTCATTAAGAGAGGCTCCTGCCAGGGTAGTAAGTATGTAAGCGGGGTGCGTTCATGAATCTCGACAGAATCCTCCCATATACAAGAACGCTTTTAGAAAGAGCGGTATCTCCTGGTGAGGTTGTGATTGATGCCACTGTTGGGAACGGCAATGACACACTGTTTCTGGCGAGGCTTGTTGGAGAACATGGAAGAGTATACGGATTTGATGTGCAGCAGGAAGCGATTGAGGAAACAACCTCAAAGCTTGAGGAGCATGAATTAAAGAATCGTGTTCTGCTTTTTAACCAGGGACACGAGACGATCGAGGATACGCTGCCTCCGGTTCATCACGGGGCAGTGGCGGGGGCAATATTCAATCTCGGCTATCTTCCCGGCGGTGACGAAACAATCGTCACAAGACCCCGCACAACAATTGCTGCAGTTGAACAGTGTCTGAGTGTGATGCGTTCAGGCGGTATGATGATCCTTGTCATTTACCATGGTCATCCGGAAGGAGCAGTTGAACGTGATTATTTACTGCGTTACTGCGAGAAAATAGACCACTTTGAAGCACAAGTGCTACGCTATCAGTTCACAAACACACAAACACCATCACCATTTATATTAGCAATTGAGAAGAAATAAGTAACAGCCATGTGATTCGTGATCACATGGCTGTTTTATTTATTATCTACCTTTAAGTGTGCAGTCGTTCTGATTTTAAAAAACATCCAGCTGCTACTTGCTACTTGGAATGGAGAGCGGAGACTCCTGCACCAGGAAGGGACAGGTGAGATGATCACGGCGAAGCCTGATAGCTCACCGCCCGGGTGCGGAAAGCGCAGCTCTCCATGGAAAGGGGCAGCGGTGTCTGAGAATTTTCATAAAACCTTAAAGCATTCTCTCCGCAATCCGCTTATACGAATTCAGCTTATCTTCAAAATCATACGCGATCGTCGTCAGCATGATCTCATCCGTTTCGTACTCCTCAGCAAGTCTGTGCAGCTCTTTTTCAACGTGATCAACATCGCCAATCACCATGCGCTTTCTGTTTTCAAGCACACGAATTCTTTCAAAATGGCTGTATGGATAAGACATGGCTTTTTCAGGACTTGGTGTTCCTTTTGAAGCCATGCCCTGTTCAAGCATGACCATTGAAAGATCAAGACTTGATGCGATTCTCTCAGCGTCCTCCATCGTTTCACCACAAATTGTAAACACAGCAACTGAGTGTTTCGGCTGGTCATAATATTTTGACGGCTTGAAACGATTTAGATACTGCTTCGTATAAGAAGGTCCTCCCTGACCATTGATAAATAAAGCAAAAGTATATGGCACGCCCAGTTCAGCCGCCAAAGCAGCAGAAGATGGACTTGAACCAAGCATCCACAGATCAGGTATCGTCCGGGTGACAGGTGTAGCTTTAATATTGCCATATGGGTGATCTTCCGGCAGGTCATCGTGCAGGTATTGTAATAATTCATTCACCTGTTCAGGATAACGGTTTACATCGCGCGGTTTTCCGTCAGACAATGCATATGAAGCTCTTGGCATCCCGCCTGGAGCACGGCCAATACCAACGTCAATTCTTCCCGGTGTCAAACCTTCAAGCACCTTAAAGTTTTCAGCTACTTTATAAGCGCTGTAGTGAGGCAGCATGACACCGCCGGATCCGACTTTAATCCGTTCAGTTTTAGCTGCTAAATGTGCAATCAGTACTTCAGGGGATGAGCCTGCGAGTGTAGGTGTATCGTGATGTTCTGATACCCAAAATCGTGTGAAGCCTAACTCATCCGCCAGCTGCGCCAGCTCAACAGTCTGCTTAAGCCCCTGTTCTGCAGTACCTCCTTCAGCTATGGATGATTGATCTAATATACTTAATGTCAATGACATACGCTCACTCCTCTCTCAATCACCATTATTGTAAATTCCATTTAAAAAGTCGAACATTTCGCTTAGCGAAACGTTCGACTTGTCAGATACGTTCTTCTTTTAAGTATATATTTCCAGGCATCATCTTCATAATGCTCCTGTATGCACGACCATTCACATAAAAAAATAAACTGACAGTACCACTTGAACGGATGATTTTTCTGGCGAGCATTCTTACCTTTTTCTGATTGTTCACCTTTTCATCAGAAAGATATACGCCAAGAAGTCCCCGGTTAATTAATTTATGAAATCTGCTGTGCGGGAGTTTGTTTGTATGCCGGTCTGCCTCTTCCACGAAATGCTGCAACCGTGCAAATAAGCTCTCAGGATCCTGATAGTAAAAACAGAAGTTCAGATCTCCTTCTTCCCTGTCTTCTTCCTGATCGATGAAATAATCCAGAAGAATATGTAGCCCCTGTATGTATGGAAAATAACCTTCCCGGATGACAGCTGCATACTCCGGCTTAAAATCTGGTCTGAGCGCATACGAAACGAGACAGAAAATTCCAAGTGTAGACCCTGTACAGGCTGAAAATTCAAACCATTCCATTTCAGGAAAGTCTTTACGATGTGTTTCAAACCAGCTTTGGAGCCGCTCTTCTCTTTCTTCTTCAGCAACATGCTTATGAATTTGCAGTTCGCAATAGATCTTAGAAAGAAAAAGAAGTTCATCCTTAATCAGCAAATAATTTGGAATACGCGATAATACTTCCTGACACCTTAAAACGAGTCCGGATAAATAATGATTTTCACTGTCTTCCCTCATCTGATAATAATCTCTCGGGACAGCGCCTACAGTCAGCGCATCCTCCATCGCATAATGCAGCATGGTGAAATCCTCGGGATCCAGAGAGGTACTGCGATCGCAAAGATTATCAAGGTAATCACTAATCGTCTGATAGGCCACAATGAACTCGATCGCATCACGCTTTCCCTTCAAAGCAAGAAGTGACATAATGCCGCCACCTTCACAGTGAAACGCTTTATCATTCAGACTTGCAAGCGCCTGGCTCCTGCATTCTTCATTTTCTATTCTCTGAGCCTTCTGTTTCCATATATGCATTTCCCTATGCACGATAGGGAACACTTTTCGATAAGTTTGATTCATTAAAAACAGCGGTTCGATCGGCACTGACATATGTCCTCACCTCTTTATCTATCATCTATTTTTAGTCATTTATTTAAAGATCATAACCGATTGATCTTAAACGGTTTTTCACAAATGATTCTGCATAATGAAAGACTTCATCACGTTCAGGTTCATTAAATAATTCGTGATAGCACTGTGTCCATTCCTTAAATTGAAACTCTGTGAGATTAAGGGCTAACAGCCACTTCTTTGCAACAGCTGTATCAACCAGTTTATTTTCCCCGCTTTGCATGAGCAAAAGTGGTGTATCCGGAAATTCACTGTCTTCTGCAAGTGTTTGTTTCATCGCAAACAGCATTTCACGATACCATCTCACTGATACTCTCGACACATAAATAGGGTCTTCAAGATCCAATTCTATAATTTCACTATTTCTCGTTGCATCCTGCACTGTGAAACCAAATGCAAATCGATGTTCCGGCGTTAGTTTATTCAAGCTTCCTGATAGCAGATGACTGAATTTTGATGGTGTATGTTCATATGCAAAAGTCGGGTTAGATAGCATGATCCCTGCAATTTCATAGTTTTTCTTATACATCATCCTCACTGCAATCAGTCCGCCTAAACCGTGTCCGAGCAGGAAGATTGGCAGGTTAAAAAGCATTGCCGCTTCGATCCACTGCCCGACAGCCGTTTCATATTCTTTGAAAGAGTCGATGTGCCCTCTCTCAGTTCTTTTAACCATACCTTGTCCGGGTAAATCTCCCATGACTACATGAAACCCTCTTGAACGCCATTTTTCAATCAGCCAGCCATACCTGGCGTGGTGCTCAAGTTCACCATGAATGATGACCACCACACCGTGAGCGATCCCATCTGTTTCCCATTTCCACATGACTGGAACACCCGCCTCTCAAGTAAAATCTTAGATGTGCGACATTTTAAATGCCTGTGATAAAATAAACTATAACATATTTTTAACTAGATAAAGGAGTGATAAGATGATTCTCCCTTTTAAGGATAGACATCCTGATATTCATGAAAGTGTGTACATATCTCATTCAGCTACAGTAACAGGTGATATAAAGATCGGTGCTGAATCCAGCGTCTGGCCGGGCGTTGTCATACGGGGCGACGTGTCTCCTACAATCATCGGAACTAAAGTCAACATACAGGACCTTTCAGTTCTGCACCAGAGTCCGGACCTTCCTCTGGTAATTGAAGATGAAGTAACAGTCGGTCATCAGGTCACTTTGCACAGCTGCACAATCAGAAAAAATGCACTGATTGGCATGGGATCAATTATCCTTGATGGCGCTGAAATCGGTGAAGGCGCGTTTGTCGGCGCTGGAAGTCTCGTACCGCCAGGCAAAAAAATCCCTGCAGGAATGATGGCATTCGGCCGTCCGGCAAAAGTCATCCGTGAAGTGAATGAAGAAGACAGAAAAGATATGGAGCGCATTGTCAGAGAATATGCTGAAAAAGCTCAGCTGTATAAAAAAGCAGAAATGAAAAAATTAAGCGGAGATGATTCCTGATGAGTGATTGTCATGCTGATTGAATCTTTCGGAATCGATTCGTTTATACTTTTAACCGGACTACTGCTGGTAACAGGGGTATTAGTGGCAAAGTTCTCTAATAAGTGGGGACTTCCCGCCCTCGTTCTATTTATACTCATCGGAATGATCATTGGCAGTGATGGTCTTGGAATTGTGTATTTTGATGATGCACAGGCTGCACAGCTGATCGGTATACTGGCGTTAGTCATTATTCTGTTTGAGGGCGGGATGCAGACAAAGTGGCAGACAGTAAAAGCCGTTTCTCTCCCTTCACTTTCACTCGCTACTTTAGGCGTTCTTCTCACATCAGGAATCGTCGGCTATGCCGCTTATCTGATATTTGATGTAACTCTTCTTGAAGGTCTTCTTTTTGGTGCCATAGTCGGTTCGACTGATGCTGCAGCTGTATTCTCAGTATTAAAAGAGCGTAATATCAAAGCCAAAATGGGTGCAACACTTGAAGCTGAATCCGGGACAAATGATCCTATGGCTGTCTTTCTCACATTGTCATTTATTGAACTCATTACGAATGAAAATTCTTCGATTTGGGGATTGTTTCCTTCGTTTATACTACAAATGGGCGCCGGCCTTGCTTTCGGATTGATTCTTGGAAAAATTGCTTCTTCTGCACTCAATAGAATCAAACTGGACTCCAGTGGTCTTTATCCAATTTTCTCAGTTTCTTTTGCACTATTAACGTACAGTATCACTGCCATTGTTGGAGGGAGCGGATTCCTTGCAGTTTATGTAGCTGCTTTAATCATCGGGAATAATGAATTAACATACCGTTATTCAATTTTCCAATTCAATGAGGGATTTGCATGGATGTCACAAATTATGATGTTCATTATTCTGGGTCTGCTAGTATTCCCCGGGCAGCTATTTTCACTTGATATTGTCATTAGTGGTCTTATTCTTTCTGTGATCCTTATCTTCATTGCCCGCCCAATTGCTGTTTTCCTTTCCGTGATCGGTATGAAATACAAAATGAAAGAGAAAATCTTTATATCATGGGCTGGTTTACGTGGTGCTGTTCCAATTGTTCTTGCTACGTTTCCTGTAGTAGCAGGACTTGAAAACGGACAATTATTTTTTAATGTCGTGTTCTTTATCGTTTTAACCTCGACATTGCTTCAGGGCTCCACGATTTCATATGTGGCAAAGAAGCTGGACCTTGTCGGACCTAAAAAAGATACACCTCACCATTCCCTCGAACTAATCTCGATTGGAAAGGCAAACGCTGAAATGATCCAATTCCATACAAATAGAGACATTGAAATCGTTGGGAAAAAGCTGAAGGATCTTAACTTTCCTCATCAGGCAACAATCAGCGCGATTGTAAGAAATGACAACCTGATCAGTCCTTATGGTGAAACACAAATTAAAGCAGGCGATTTTCTTTATATTCTTGTAAATACGAAGCATAAAGAAGAAGTAAAAAAACTGCTGGAAAAAAGACGTCCAAAAACTGAAGTCTCAAAATAGAAAAAGCAGCCCTCGGGCTGCTTCTTTTACTTAAATGCCATTTCGATTTTTCCTTCTTTCAATATCAGCCTTGCACTGAACGTTTTGCCTGCTTTGCTCTTGAAGCCTTTCAGCAAACCAGTCTGTCCTTTCTCACACAGTGCTTTGATTTGCGCATCTGATATTTTCTTTTTTAACAGCATTTTCGGTAATGTCTGCTTACATCCTTTTTTGTAATCACTGCATCCATAAAATCCGCCTTTGTCCACCATCACACCCGTTTTGCAAGTTGGGCATAGCGGCATCGAGGATGACTTTTTTGTTCCGCTTCCGGCAATTGATTTTATATTAACCATTTGTTTCGGTGCTTCTTCAATCATATGCTGAATAAATTTAGCAATATTATTGAGAAATGCCTCCTGACTGCCTTCTTTTCGGCCGATTTTCTTTAGGTACGTTTCCCATCTGGCCGTCATTTCCGGACTGCTGAGCAGCGTACCGCCAATAACCTGGCAAAGCGTTACGCCTTTTTGTGTTACTGAAACCGTATTTTTTGTCACATTGATATACTGCTGTTTTTTTAACGTATCAATTATCGATGCGCGTGTGGCTTCTGTTCCGATTCCTTCCACTTCTTTCAGCATTGCCTGATCCTGCTCATCTTCGAGCATTTTTCCAGCCGTTTTCATCATCGTAATAAGCTGACCTTCCGTGTAAGGCTTAGGGGGCTTTGTCACATCTTCTTTGATGTTTACAACTGATTCGATGACATCTCCTGCTTTCAATGGCGGCAAAATTGTATCTTTTTTCGCACTCTCATTAAAAAGCTCTTTCCAGCCGCGCTTTTTTTCTACAGTTCCTTTTACACTGAAAATCAGCGCATTGATATCCACATCTATCAGGGTTTCCTCATAATGATAATCCTCATGAAACATCGCGAGCGTACTGTTCAGAATTTCATTATATATATTCTTTTCCATTGGCTTCAGCTTTTCAATTCTTTCTCTTGTCAGCACTTTTTTAGTCGGAATAATGGCGTAGTGTTCCTGAACTTTTTTATCCTGCACATACTTCGGCCTTGGTTTCGGGTGAGCAGTGTTAAAAGAAGTACCGGCTGCCTGCTTCATTGAGTCAAGCTGTCCTGATAAATAACGGAATTCACTCATCGTAATAAACTGACAATCTGTCCGCGGATAAGAAACGAGTTTCTTTTCGTACAAACCCTGTACCGTTTTAAGGACGTTGGATGGACTGTATTTATAGCGCCTGTTCATCTTTGCCTGAAGCGATGACAGACTGTGGAGACTCGGTGCCTGCATTTTCTTGAGCTTTTTGTCAGCCTTGATGATTTTCCCTAGTGCGCCGGTTCCTTCTGAAATAAGATGCTGATTTAATGTATCTTCTGCTTCTTCTTTTTTCTTAAAAGTCGTCTTATGTTTCGTCTGGAATGTCAGACCACTTTCTTTATGATCTGCAATCAGCTGAAAAAATGGCTCAGGTGTGAAGTTTTCGATTTCATGCTGGCGCTGCCAGATCATATATAAAGTCGGTGTCTGGACTCTTCCTAAACTGAAAGGTCCATCAATTCCTTTTTCCTGTAAAAGCAATGTATAAAGCCTGGAAATATTCATTCCGACCAGCCAGTCACTCACTTGTCTGGTCTGAGCTTCGTCATATAAAGAGAGATAGTCTTCTCCCTCACGAAGCTCCTGAAACCCTTTTCTGATGACATCTTTTTCAAGTGAATTAATCCACAGCCTTTTTGTAGGCTTATGCATCATTCCCGCCTGTTCAATAATAGACCGGGCAATATTTTCGCCTTCTCTGTCACTATCAGTAGCCACCACGATCTGGTCAGCCTTTCTGAGGAGCCCTTTTACAATATTAAACTGCGTTCTTTTCGCATAAGGTACTGTAAACTTGAATTCTTCCGGAATCATCGGCAGGGTTTCAAGCTTCCACCTCTTCCACTCCGGTTTATACTTTTGAGGCTCTTCAAGGGACACTAAATGTCCAAATCCCCATGTAATTGCCGCTCCACCAGGGAACAGCGCATCTTCTATATGAAAATATCCATCAGTTTTTCTGGAATTTTGAAAAGCGTCTGCATAGCTTTTAGCCTGAGAAGGTTTTTCTGCGAGAATGACTGTAAACAAAGGAATTCCTCCTAAACATTGTCCGAAGCATCAATCGGGGATTTGTGCATTCATCATATCATGGCGCGACTCAGTTAGCGAACACTTATTCTATTTGGTTGGGTGGTGGTTCGGAGAAAATTGGTGGGTGTTCGGAGAAATCTGATGAATGTTCACAGAAAGCTCTTTGGGTTTCGGGGAAAAAAGCAGGTGGTTCGGAGAAAGTGCCATCACCTTCACAGAAAAGTGTAATTTGACCTATGTCCCAACAATAAAAAATCCGGTAAATATCTCAAAAGATATTTACCGGATGCTTCATCTATTAAACGTTCGCTTCTTTTTTAAGCACGCCAGCCTTATCTGTTCTTTCCCATGGAAGGTCAAGATCATTACGGCCGAAGTGTCCGTAAGCAGCTGTCTGCTTGTAAATCGGACGGCGAAGGTCAAGCATTTTGATGATGCCGGCAGGACGAAGGTCAAAATGGTTACGGACCAGTTCGATCAGTGTTTCTTCGTCAGCTTTACCAGTCTCAAATGTATTGATTGAGATTGATACTGGCTGCGCAACGCCGATTGCATATGCGAGCTGCACTTCACATTTATCAGCAAGACCGGCTGCTACAATGTTTTTTGCTACATAACGGGCTGCATAAGCACCTGAGCGGTCAACTTTAGTTGCATCTTTACCTGAAAATGCGCCACCGCCGTGACGTGCATAGCCACCGTAAGTATCAACGATGATTTTACGTCCTGTCAGTCCTGCGTCTCCCTGAGGTCCGCCAATGACAAAACGTCCTGTAGGGTTAATGAAATATTTAGTATCCTCGTCGATCAGTTCAGCAGGAACAACCTGATTGATTACGTGTTCCTTCAAATTGCGTTGGATCTGTTCAAGGCTTACTTCAGGGTGATGCTGTGTAGAAATAACAATTGTATCGACACGTACCGGTTTGTCATTTTCATCATACTCAACAGTGACCTGTGTCTTACCATCCGGACGAAGGTAAGGAAGAATGTCTTCTTTACGTACTTCAGTCAGACGACGTGAAAGTTTGTGAGCAAGTGAAATTGGCAGTGGCATTAATTCAGCTGTTTCGTTATTTGCATAACCAAACATTAATCCCTGATCACCGGCACCGATTGAATCGATTTCTTCATCACTCATTTGGCTTTCACGGTCTTCAAGTGCACGATCCACTCCGGCAGCAATATCAGGCGACTGCTCATCAATAGAAGTAAGTACTGCACAAGTGTCAGCATCAAAGCCGTATTTTGCACGTGTATAACCGATTTCTTTAATCGTTTCACGTACGATCTTTGGAATATCTACATAAGTAGACGTTGAGATTTCTCCTGCTACAAGTACAAGTCCTGTAGTAACAGAAGTTTCGCAAGCCACGCGGGCATTCGGATCATCCTTCAGAATTGCATCTAAAATTGAATCAGAAATCTGATCACAGATTTTATCCGGATGTCCCTCAGTTACGGACTCGGATGTAAACAAACGACGTTTTGTTGACATGAAAGTTTCCTCCTTGTGAAGCAAATAGTCGACGGTACTCATTACCCTTAGAGATCGAACGTTAACCTACAAGATCATCCAAGTTTCGGCATAAAAATAAAAGAAACCTTTCCCCATTGGAGCATCGAGGAAAGGTTCAATAATCAGTTCGCCTTTCACTCTTATCGTTCAAGACATGTGTCTTGCTCCAGGTTAGCACCTTCGCTCCAAGTTGTTGGACCGCAAAAGCATCATGCTTTTTTTTGCGGAGCAGGTTGCTGGGTTTCATAGGGCCTGTCCCTCCACCAGCTCGGGATAAGAGTATCCGTTCAAAAAATAATCATACGTAAATGAATGCCTAATGTCAATCATAAGATGCTAAATAAGAATTTTTGACGAAATGTCCTATTAGTATAGACTATTGATTTGAATGTGTTATACTAATTTCGAACAAAGGTGAATGACTTAGTGAAAAGGTGGGAGATAACATGACAACAATCCGAAACACTTCAGAACTAAATGAATTATTAATGAGTGAACGCGTAAATACGAACCTGTCTGTACCTCAACTTGTTGAGAAAGTATTAATGAGAGAAGAAGGTACTTTAACTTCTACTGGTTCAGTCAGAGCTGAAACTGGTACTTATACCGGACGCTCACCCAAAGACAAATTTATTGTGGATGAGCCTTCAGTAAGCGACAAAATTGACTGGGGTAAAGTCAATCAGCCGATTTCTGAGGAATCATTTGACCGTTTATATACGAAAGTGCTGAATCATCTAAGTGATAAAGAAGAATTATTTGTATTTGAAGGGTTTGCAGGAGCTGATGCTTCTTCCCGCCTCCCGATTCGTGTAGTGAACGAGCGTGCCTGGCACAATCTTTTTGCACATCAGCTCTTCATCAGACCTGAAAAAGGTGAAAAGTGGACCAGCCAAAATGAAGCTCCTTTTACAATTCTATCAGCTCCTTCATTAAAAGCCGATCCTGAAACAGATGGTACAAGATCTGAAACATTTATTATCGTGTCATTTGAACAGCGCACAATCTTAATTGGTGGTACAGAATATGCGGGTGAAATGAAGAAATCCATTTTCTCTGTTATGAACTACCTGCTGCCCCAAAACGATATCTTACCAATGCACTGCTCTTCGAATGTCGGAGCTGAAGGTGATGTTGCGCTGTTCTTCGGCCTTTCAGGAACAGGTAAAACAACCCTTTCTGCAGATCCCGACCGCAAACTGATTGGTGATGATGAGCACGGCTGGTCGGATAATGGTGTCTTCAATATTGAAGGTGGATGCTATGCAAAGTGCATTAACCTTTCACGGGAAAAAGAACCGCAAATCTTCGATGCCATCCGATTTGGTTCAGTTCTTGAAAATGTCATGCTAGATGCAGATTCACATGAAGCAGATTATGATGACGCATCATTAACTGAGAATACGCGTGCTGCCTACCCGCTTCAGGCGATGGATAACATCGTAGAACCAAGCAGAGCCGGCCATCCGAATACAATTGTATTTTTGACTGCAGACGCATTCGGCGTACTCCCTCCAATTTCAAAGCTGACGAAGGAACAGGCGATGTACCACTTCTTAAGCGGATACACATCAAAACTGGCTGGAACTGAGCGTGGAATCACTGAACCTGAGGCAACATTCTCTACCTGCTTCGGCTCACCTTTTCTGCCTTTAGAGCCGACCGTTTATGCTGAAATGCTTGGCAAAAAGCTCGAAGAACATGAAGCTGAAGTATACTTAGTCAATACGGGCTGGACTGGTGGCGCATATGGCACAGGTTCACGCATGAAACTTACTTATACAAGAGCAATGGTCAGAGCTGCGTTACATGGTGAACTTGCAAACACAGAGACTGCTAAAAATGGTCTTTTCGGACTTGAAACACCGATTCATGTTCCCGGTGTTCCAGACGATGTACTTCAGCCCCGGTTTGCCTGGAAGAATGAGCGCGATTATGAAGAGAAAGCAATGGATCTGGCGATGAAATTTAAAGAGAACTTTAAAAAATTCAACAGTGTAGATGAACGTATCGCCCGTCTTGGCGGACCGATTGTTTAACTGATAAAAACGCGTAACGGCATAATGCCGCTACGCGTTTTAATTTGTAGACTCAAGAGATTTTAGTTCAAAATAAATCAATGTTTTCTGATCGCTCCACTCAAGCTTATATATTTCTGCGATCCCACGAATTTCACCCGAAATCGAATTTTTCACTTCCAGTGGAATATGCATCGGGTATAATCTGTACTCATCCTTTTCAAGTTTAAAGAAGTTATTTTCTATTCTCTCTTCTCTTCCTTTAGTAACGATCATTGTGTTCAATTCTAATGGCATTCCCATTACATTCAGCTCCTTTGTTTTTTCATCCAGTCTGTCAGCCGCTTGACGGTTGCAATATTTTCGAGTGGCGGAAATACGTGATCATATGAAGCATAATACCAGCTTTCTACAGGTTTTTGATGTTCCTTCAACTTACGCTCCAACTGGTAGGCATGTTCCGCAGAAACATGCTCATCACGCTCACCATGTATAATCAGTACCGGACAATTCATTTTTTCTATCTCATTCAGCGGTGTACGCCATGCATAAGAATCAGGCACTTTAGTTGGAGAACCTCCTATCACCCTTTTCATCATTCTTCTCATATCTTTTCGTTCTTCATATGTCAGCACCATATCTGAGACCCCGTTCCAGGTCACAACAGATGACGTCCCAGGGTCTTCCATACCTACAAGCAGCGCCATTACACCGCCTCTTGAAAAACCAAAAACGTGAAGATGTCCTGAAAATGAAGAATGTCTGCGGAGAATGATATTCCCATTTACAGCGTCCATGCGATCATCTCCTGCAAAATCCTCGTTTCCCTCTCCTCCTCTGTTTCCTCTGTAATAAGGAGCAAAAACGATGAACCCCTGTGCAGCAAACTGTGCAATTCTTGAAGGTCTGACCATACCAATTCCTTTGATACCGCCCCTTAAATACAAAAATCCATCATAACTTCCCTTTTTAACCGGTTCTGCCAGTAACCCCTTCACTTTAAGTCCTTCAGACCAATAAAGCACTTCATGCATGATGATGTGCGGGTTCGGTGAGGGATAAAGATATTTGTGAATCACTTGGCCATTTTCACCCAATTCCTTCCACTCCCTTAATGTCTTTTAGTATATATTCAATAGAAAATCTCACTGTATTGTCTTTCATAATAAAACTGAATTGATCATCAAAACGTTTTGCTAAAATGTCTCCTGCAACCATGATCGGACCTTCCGTTTCATGATAATCATGTTTTGGAGTGAGAGAGGTAAGTTCTGTATAATATACGTTCTTAATAATGACAGGATCTACATCTACTTTATACTGTCCAATATAGATCAGCTCTCCAACCTGACCGCCCAGTTCTTCCATCACTTCTCTGCCTGCAGCTTCTTCTGGTGATTCACCTGTTTCAATTTTCCCACCAGGAAATTCGTAACCTCTTTTTTTATGTTTCGTGAGAACCCACTGTTTGTTAAAGCGTGTTAATATGAATACATGAGCAGGCGCTTGCGAGAAGGGATTCATCTGATGCGAATATGTAACTGAATAACCATTATCGTCTTTGAATTGATACATATATTGACACCTGCTTTCAGATAATTGAAACTTTTTGACTTGTGAACCGTACCTTTTAGTAAGAACCTCACATATAGGAGATGATCAAATGAAAAAATCATTACTTCTTTCAACTGCTGCTTTAACTTTAACCCTTGCAGCGTGTACTGAAACTGCTGAACCTGCTGAAGGCAGTAAAGACACTTCATCAATGACGCTTGAAGAAGTTTACAGCATGGCACTGGAAAAAAACAACGAAATTGAGAGTGTGAAATCCTCCGCAATACTTAACCAGGCAGTGATAATGGGCAGTGAAGATGAAACCATTCATACAACGTCTGAGATTGACATGACTGTTGTAAGTAATCCGCTCACTTTACACCAGGTGAACACGACCGAAATGTCAGGCGGCGAAGGAACTGAAGCACCGAACCAAAGCTTTACGGTAGAATCTTATATGACAGAAGATGGATTTTATATGCAGGACCCTGCGTCATCTCAGTGGCTGAAGATGCCTGCTGAAATGTCTGATCAACTCATCCAGATGAGTCATTCACAATCAAATCCAGGCAGTGAACTCGAAAACCTGGAAGCATATATTGAAGACTTCACTTTTGAACAGAACGATGACAGCTTTATTTTAACGCTGAATGCTTCAGGAGAAAAGTTTAGCGACATGCTGATCGAGCAGACAGGAGAGTTAATGCCTGATCTCGGACTCGGTATCCCTGCTGAAACTCTATTCAAAGACACAACTTTTGAAGATGTATTGTATGTCATTACTTTAGATAAAGAAAGCTTTCTTATCGAATCACTGGATCTTGATATGACAATGAACATGAATTTTGCCGAACAATCCATGAAAATCGAACAAAATTTAGAATCCGACTATACTGATTATAACGCAATTGATGAAATTACTGTTCCTCAGGAAGTCATCGATTCTGCCGAAGAAATAAGTATGTAAGTCAAAAAGAAGAAGCTGTTACAAATGATAAATTCCCCTGCATAAAACAACTTCTGTATAAGAATTTAGTGTAGCGGAGCGTAAGGCGGCGACTCCAGCAGGAGAAGCCGGACAGCTGAGACCCCGCAGGGCAAAGCCCGAGGAGGCTCAGCGCCGGCCCTGCGGAAAGCGTCCGTCTGAAGCGCAGCGAAACGATTTATAAGGCTGAGACATTTTGTCCCAACCTTATAAACCTATTCATGCTCCCTGTCAATAAATGGATTATCTTCAGTGGGAGGCTTAATCCCCATCGTAACGATATGATTACGTGCCTCGTCGTCTCCAATTTCACCGATTAATTTGTAAATTTTAATCAGTAAATTATCTGATTCCTGGTTAGGTCCATCTACATGATAAGGAACTGATGGCATTTGTCCGATCAAGAACCCTTCCATTTCACTTTCTTCATTCCTGTCAAATAAGATCCTCAATTTTGTAATTTCATCATCCGTGGCATTTACGACAAATTCGTAAGGCGAATCTGTACCACTTCTAAGTATCTCGCGTCGCGCAACAGAAACATAATACGTATTTTTTTGATCCATTTCACCACTCCTCTGTTAAGAGTATGTCCATCAACCAGAATATTCATGATTAAAAACGAACTCTCTGGGTATAGTGGTAATGAGACCTGAGAACTACGGACATCCTGCACATTTTGAAAGGAGGACGGCAAAATGAAGCTGGTAGACGAAATTTTTGAAATGTATAAAGGTAAAATCCGGGGCAGTCAGGAAGATCTCGACATGATTGCATTTACAATTCTAGAGCAATTAGATCAATCAGAACTGTTTGATATGGTAAAAGAGCTATCAGAAGAAGAGCTCGCTTATTTTATACGCCTGTACATAGTTGAATCACTCAAGGGACGACTCGAACAAATGGAAGATACGAGACCTTTTTATCATTAGCAGCTCTTGTCAGTCATTACATATCTAAAAAAACGCACTGTCCAAATTGGAGAGTGCGTTTTTTATCATTCAGATCCATCGTTGATGAACAATGAAATTGATTGCTTATACGTTATTGACCAAGAAATGAACGCAGCATCCAGGCGTGTTTTTCAAGGCTTTGATGAATAGACAGCAGCATGTCACTCGTCATTTCATCATCATCTTTCTGAGCAAGACTCATGCCTGATCTGAGGTCATTCATTAAGATTTCGAAGTCTCCATTAAGCGTTTCCACCATCTGGTCAGCAGTCTCACCGCCTCTTGCTTCTTCCACTAGAGAAAGTTCCAGAGATTCTTTCAGCGTTGCAACAGGCTCACCTTTTAACGCTAACAGTCTTTCAGCCAGCTCATCAATGTTGACCCCTGCTTCATTGTAAAGCTCTTCAAATTTCTCATGAAGCGTAAAGAACTGATGTCCTTTAACATACCAATGGTAGTTATGTAGCTTCGTGTATAACACCGTCCAGCTCGCAATTTGTTTGTTCACGTTTTGAACTAATTCTGGATTTGCACTCATCTTACATTCATCCTTTCAATTCGTTTTTCTTCTCTCTTATTTTTTACCACTACCTAATAAATCTAAACGTGTGAGCATTATTAAGTATGTGTGAACAAACTCATGCTAAACTGAAATGAATAACTCAGAGGTGACACAACATGAAAAAAATAATGCTTGCAATGATACGATTTTACCAAAAAGGAATCTCTCCATTAACACCCCCAAGCTGCCGATTTTATCCTACCTGTTCGCAATATGGATTAGAGGCCATACAGAAACATGGCGCTCTTAAAGGTGGTCTTATGACACTGATAAGAATTTTAAAATGCCAGCCCCTTCACCCGGGTGGAGTAGATCACGTACCGGATCAATGGCCGTCAGGAAGAAAAAATTCCTGACGGTTTCCTCTTGCATTCTTTTTAATTTCATAGTAAAGTAACGATTGTTGAGTCACAAATCGTAATTATTACTATTTACAAGAGGTGCACCATGAAGAAAAAATCACTTTTAATGTTAGCTGCTGTAGCCCCATGGATACTTGCAGGCTGTAATACAGGATCAAATGAATCCAGCAATGAAGATGCACTTGAAGTATATACGACTGTATATCCACTTCAATATTTTGCAGAAGAAATTGGCGGAGAGTTTGTATCTGTTGAGACAATCTACCCGCCCGGCTCTGATGAACATACATTTGAACCGTCACAAAGAGATATGATCGATCTTGCTGAAGGTGACGTCTTCTTTTACATTGGTCTTGGACTTGAAGGCTTTGTTGAAAATGCAAAAGATGTTCTGCAAAGTGAAGATCTGAATATGGTTGCTGCAGCTGATGCAATTTCAGATGAAGAACTTGAGGCTGGAGGGCATGAAGAACATGCTCACGAGGAAGATGAGCACGCCCACGAAGATGAAGAAGAACATGCTCACGAGGAAGACGAGAATGCTCATGAAGATGAAGAAGAACACGCTCACGAGGAAGATGAGCACGCTCATGAAGATGAAGAAGAACATGCTCACGAGGAAGATGAGCACGCTCATGAAGATGAAGAAGAACATGCTCACGAAGAAGACGAGCACGCAACCGAAGAAGGGCATGAAGGGCATGATCACGGTGATACAGATCCGCATGTATGGCTGGATCCAGTGCTCTCCCAGTCACTTGCTGAGACTGTGAAAGATACATTGATTGAAGAAATGCCCGATCAGGAAGCATATTTCACAGAGAATTATGAAAGTCTGATTGAACAGCTGGATGAATTGGATCATCAGTTTGAAGAACTCGCACATGATGCTGAAATTAATCAATTTTTCGTTTCCCACGCAGCTTTTAGTTATTGGGAAAGCCGATATGGCATTGAGCAACAGGCCATTGCCGGCATGTCAACGACTGACGAACCATCTCAACGTGAGTTAACGGAACTGATTGAATCTGCAGCTGCGCAAAATGTTGAGTATCTGCTGGTTGAGCAGAACGTTTCATCTAAGCTGACTGATGTCATTCAGAGTGAGATTGGTGCAGAAACACTTCCGCTCCACAATTTGTCCGTTCTAACTGATGAAGATCTTCAAAATGAAGAAACTTATTTCTCACTAATGGAAAAGAATATTGAATCATTAAGAACTGCTATGAGAGCCGAGTAGTGCTTACTTCTTAAAAATAGACATTGTCTTCGCGACAATGTCTATTTTTTATATTCAAACCGCTCAAGTGTAACCTCGTTCAGTCTTTTTCTATTAATTTCCACACCTATTCCGCTTCCCTGGAATGGTTTCACAAGACCATCAGTCACTTTCAGTTCAGGTAGTGTAATATCCTCCGTCCAGTACCTGTCCGACGAAGATAAGTCTCCAGGAATCGTAAAACCGGGTAGCAGTGAAAGTGATACATTATGTGCCCTCGAAACACCAAACTCAAGCATGCCGCCGCACCAGACCTGTATATCATTCGCTATACACAAGTCATGAATCTTCTTCGCTGCAGTCAGCCCGCCAACACGTCCAATTTTAATATTAATTGCCTTGCAACTGTTAAAAGTGATCGCGTTAACTGCCGTCTCATATGACGTAATACTCTCATCAAGACAAATCGCTGTATTCATCACACGCTGAACTCCTGCATGCAGCGCAAGATCCTGCGGTGAAAATGGCTGCTCAATCATTTGAAGACCGAGTTGATCCAACGCTAAAAGATCATCTGTAAAACCACTGTAAGCTGAGTTTGCATCGGCCAGAATCTCCAGGTCAGGAAAGTGTTCCTTTAAGGCTCGAAGTGGCTCGTAATCATAACCTGGATGTATTTTCACCTTGACCCGTTTATAACCCTGCTTAACGGCTGATGCCGCCTTAGCTAAGAGGTCATCCAAATCTTTAGATCCGATCGCTACACCTGCTAGTGCGTGCGTTCTCGAACCACCAATCAGCTCGAACAAAGGTTTCTTCTGCTGTTTTGCGAACAAATCCCATACAGCCATGTCCAGTGCAGCTTTGGACATTGGATTTCCTCTGACAGATGTAAATCTTGTCTCGAGATCTTCAGGGTGTGAAATTACCTCTTCAAATAATAATGGCAAAAGATGCTGTTGAATGATTGAAAAACTAGAATCTACTGTTTCCTCTGTGTACCAGGGTGAAGAAAAAGCGACTCCTTCTCCAAGACCGTAAAGACCCTCATTGTCATAAAGCTCAATAATAAGTCCCTCACGTTCAGATACCGTGCCGAGACTCGTGTGAAAAGGCGTTTTTAACGTCATGCTGATTTTACTGATGACCGCGTTAGAAAGATTCATGATCTATCTCCTTTTTAAGCTTTCTTCTAACAAGTTTACCTGCAGCATTTCTCGGCAGTTCTTCAACAAACATGAACAATTTCGGTATTTTATAACCCGCAAGACGCTCTCTCAAAAACTGTTCCAAAGACTCGCTTTTCACCTGATCTGCCATAACAAGGAAAGCAACCGGGACTTCTCCCCATTTTTCATCCTTTTTCCCGACTACACCAGCTTCTCTCACAGCAGGATGACTCGCTAATACAGATTCAACTTCAGCAGGATAAATATTTTCGCCGCCTGATATAATGAGATCTGATCGTCTGTCTGCAACATAAAGGAATCCTTCATGATCGAGATAACCGACATCACCTGTTTTAAGCCATCCATCTGTCAGAGCCTCATTGGTCGCTGATTCGTTATTCAGATAACCTCTCGTAACAGAAGGACCTTTCACAAGAATTTCACCAATTTCATTTACAGCGCACTTTCCACCATCTTGATCAGCAATCTTCATTTCACCTGGAAATAAGGGCTTCCCGGATGAGCCGATCTTCCGGGAAGCATCCGCCGGGGAAAGTGTAGTGAACTGTGATGATGTTTCCGTCATACCGTAAGATTGATAAACCGGAATTTTTTCACTGTGACAGCGTTCAACCATATGTAATGGCGCAGGTCCCCCACCCAGAATCATACATCTGAAAAATGAATGATAACGATCACTTTTTACATCCAGCAGTCTTTGGAGCATCGTTGTGACGACTGAGACAATCGATCCTTTTCCATTTACAAGATCATTATTCATTTCATGTTCATCAAACTTCTCATACAGCCGCACAGCGATCCCATAGACAACGCTTCTCATTAGAATTGAGTATCCGCTTATATGAAAAAGCGGGACTGCACACAACCAGATATCTTCAGGATCAAGCCCAATATTAAATGCAGACCCGGAAGCACTTGCAAAGTGATTCTCGTAAGTTTGTATTACGCCTTTAGGATTCCCGGTCGTTCCGGATGTGTACATAATGGAACACACATCCTGAGAGTCAAATGCAGTTAATTTTTTACGCTCACTTTGCTTCAACTCATCGATCGAAACAGCTGAATCTGCCTCAATCCCGAACCGGTCCTCATAAATCACCAGCTGCGCCTGACTGTCTTTCAGCTGGTACTGCCATTCTTCATATGTAAGACGGTTATTAAGCATCAGGACAGGTACACGAATTTTTTGTAGTGCGTGTATAAGAAAAACAGATTGTGGCTGATTCGTAATCAACAGCGCAACAGGCATTTGATTTTTTAAATATGGCCAAATTTTTTCTGCCAGCACGGTTGCTTCCTCTTCCATCTCTCTGAAAGTCCAGACGTTTTTATTACAATAAAGTCCAACTTTATCCGGTGACAAATCCGCTCTCTTCTCAAGCCAGCTCTTCATCATTCTTCCTCCTTTCTTTAAATTGAAAACTGCCCTGCAGCACGGAGCTCACAGGGCAGACAATTCGATTTACGGGAAACGCGGGAACTGACCAAAGTCAGGTTTACGCTTCTCTTTAAAGGCATCGCGGCCTTCTTTTGCTTCATCAGTTGTATAGTATAGAAGTGTTGCATCTCCAGCGAACTGCTGAAGACCTGCAAGACCATCAGTATCTGCGTTCATAGCAGCTTTAATAAAGCGCAGTGCTGTTGGGCTCTTCTCAAGCATTTCTTCACACCACTTAACCGTTTCATCTTCAAGCTCATCTAAAGGCACAACTGTATTGACTAAGCCCATATCAAGTGCTTCTTTCGCGTCGTATTGACGGCAAAGGAACCAGATTTCACGCGCTTTCTTATGACCGATAATACGCGCCAGGTAACCTGAACCATAACCAGCGTCAAATGAGCCTACATTTGGACCCGTTTGACCAAAGATTGCATTATCAGCAGCAATTGTCAGGTCACAGACAACGTGCAATACGTGTCCGCCACCAATCGCATAACCTGATACCATCGCTACAACCGGCTTAGGAATCACGCGGATTAATCGCTGAAGGTCAAGTACATTCAGACGGGGAATTTCGTCTTCTCCAACATAACCTCCGTGTCCGCGGACGCTTTGGTCACCGCCTGAACAGAATGCTTTTTCACCCACACCTGCAAGTACGATCACACCGATTTTAGAATCGTCACGCGCATATGCAAATGCATTGATCAATTCCATTACTGTTTTCGGACGGAATGCATTGCGCACTTCCGGACGGTTGATAGAGATTTTCGCAATCCCATTATACGTTTCATATAAAATATCTTCATAGTTTCGTTCCTGTACCCATTCACGAGTCATGAAAGAAACCTCCTTATTATGTAGTCGAGTTTTTCACTAAAAACTCCCTTACCATTGTATCAAATTTTTCTGGCTGTTCCACCTGTATTGCATGCCCTGCCTGTAAAATAATTTGATGTTCAGCATTTTTGAACAATTTTTTCATTTTTTTCGCAATATCAATAAACTTCCGATCCCATTCACCGGTGATTAAAAGAACAGGAATTCCAATCACGTCCAGCATACTCCAGTAGGAGGGCTGGCTGCCGGTTCCCATGTAGCGCAAACTGGCTGAAAGGCCTTCTGTCGTATTGCGAAGACGCTCAGAACGAATCTCCATACGTTGTTCAGGACTCAATTTTTTTTGAGACTCGAAAAGCGGAATTTCTTCCCATTTATCTGTGAAACGCTCTAACCCTTCATTTTCAATAAACGTCGCAAGCTTTTCATCACGTGTCTTTCGATCAACACGTTCAGCTGTCGTCTTTAGTCCAGGCGAAGCACTCTCGAGTATCAGACTGTTGACATATTCAGGGTACAAAACTGAAAAAGCCAATGCAGTTCTGCCTCCCATTGAATAACCAAGAAATGCCGCCTGATCAATATTCAGCTGGTCTAAAATGTCTTGTATTGCTTCACAAACATTCTCCATCAAAAAATAGTGCTCATTCAGTGGTGCGGATGTGAGACCATGTCCGGGTAAATCAATCGCAATCAGTTGATGATCGTTTTTGAAGCAGTCTGCGAACCTCTTCCATGTTGCTGTGCTTCCGGTAAAGCCGTGAAGCAGAACAAGTGGAGAACCTTTGCCCGTAATCTGCACATTGTAATGAGCTTCTTTCACCTGAATATCCATTTACTCACCCCGTAATGCTGTGGCTATGCGTTCCCACAATATACGGTGGGCCGCTGTATTTTCCTCACGATCAGTGATGACTTCAATCATGTTTACTTGATCATGATGGTGTGTCATTGCTTGCTGCAGCTCTTCCTTTGATTCGCATCGAATATAATCCAGGCTGTATAATTTTGCAGCATGTTTAAAATCGAGTGAAGGTGGTGTGCCAAACAGCGTTTCAAAGTGTTCAGGCTCAGATGCCTGTGGAAGAAAAGAGAAAATACCGCCGCCATTATTATTCATAATGATAATCTGCAATTGATTTGAGTACTGTTTGGTCACAAGCAGTCCATTTAAATCATGGAACATTGAGAGATCTCCTATTAATAAGTAAACAGGTTCTGCTTTCACCGAGGCAATGCCCAAAGCTGTGGAAACCACTCCATCGATTCCATTCGCCCCACGATTGGCCCACACATGAATTTTTTTCATTCCCCGAATCCAAAACGTGTCCACATCCCGGATGGGCATACTGTTACCAGCCACTAAATGGGCACCTTCCGGCAGAGACTGTAGAAGCGTTCCGACTGCCGCTCCCTCATCTTTTTCCTGATCGATGTATTGTCGGATTTCACCTGTTGCTTTCTGGTTATAGCTGATCCATTTATCCAGCCACTCCTGATCAGCACGCACGGTAACTGCTGAAGCCAATTGCTCTGCAAACAGACGATCATTCGCTTCAATATATGACGTCGCCGAAGAAGTCGGATCCCGCCAGTCAGCACCTTCATCAATCAACCACTGCCCGGATGAATTTCCTTTTAAATACTGTGAAAGAGCTTTCGACACAGGCATACCACCGAAGCGGATCACAATGTCAGCTGATAATTGTTTCTTTAATTCATCTTCCCGTAAAAATGCATCATAGCATTCAATTACGTGTTTATGATTCTCCATATTCGTTCTCAGCCCGCTTAAAGGATCCGCTAGCACCGGATAACCTGTGACTTCTGCTAAATACAGGATCGCTTCAACTGCGCTATCATCTTCAGAAGGTCCGGCAATGATTAACCCTTTAGAAGCGTTATTCACCTGGTCAGTCAGCTGTGAAACATGATGACTGCTCAACTGTTTTTCTGCCCCGAAAACTGAGGTATAAGATTTCATTTCACGGTACTTTGACAGATCAGGAGACAGAGGCTCTCTGAAAGGAAAATTCAGATGGACCGGTCCTTTTGGTGAAGTAATTGATTTTGCAGCTGCTTTTGCTGCTATACGGCCTGTGTACTGCAGAATATTTGTGTCTGATTCAGGAAGCGGCATATCGTAAAACCATTTAGCATGCTTTCCGAACAGGTTGATTTGATCGATTGCCTGCGGTGCCCCGTTATCACGCAGTTCATGAGGACGATCTGCGGTTAATACGACCAGTGGCACCCTGGCATAACGCGCTTCAACAACAGCAGGAAAATAATTCGCAGCTGCAGTACCAGAAGTGCAGACAATCGCAACTGGCTCCTGTGAAGCTTTTGCCATGCCAAGCGCATAAAAAGCGGCTGAACGCTCATCAACATTTACAAAGGTTTGAATGTGCGGATGAGCCTCCAACAAATAAGCAAGCGGCGTAGAGCGTGATCCTGGACTGATCACTGCTCTTTTGACGCCGCTTTGATAAAGCTGTTCTATAAATGATGACGTATAAATCGTCAAACTTTCTTTGTGATTCATGAAATTGTTCCTCCCACTGCTCTTACCATTGGACGCAGCTTAATTAACGTTTCCTGATACTCGCTTTCAGCATCAGAATCTTTCACCACACCACATCCTGCATATAGATAAGCGTGTTTACCCGACAACAGTCCTGACCGGATTGCTACTGCAAACTCTCCATCACCTTCAGCATTCAGCCAGCCGACAGGTGCTGCATAAAATCCGCGGTCCATCTCTTCTTCCTCACGAATAATCTCCATCGCTTTATGCGTTGGTGTACCGCCTAATGCTGGTGTAGGATGCAGCTTTTTCACGAACTCAAGGATTGAATCGCGTTCAGTTATTCCTTCAACCGGTGTATACAAATGCTGAATATCTCTCATTTTCATCAATACAGGCTGATCTGGTACGGATAAATGACTGCACAAGTCTTCCAGGCTTTGTGAAATCATACGCACGACGATTTCATGCTCTCCCAGATTTTTTTCATCACTCAGCAATTCTTTCCCGAACTCCTGATCTTCATTCATTGTCTTACCCCGTGCAATGGAACCGGCAAGACAAGTGGACAGCACTTTATTTTTGTATTTTTTAATCAATCGCTCCGGTGTCGCTCCTATAAAGCAGCTCTCACCAGCTTCAAATGAAAATATAAAGCTTTCACTCTGATCATCTCGCAGCTTTTCAAGTATAGAATCAGAACGTTTCCTGTCATCAAATTCAACTTTCACTTTTCTCGCGAGCACCACTTTTTCAAGCTCATCCCGGTTGATTCGCTCAACAACTGCAGTAAGAGATGATTTCCATTCCAGCGGCTGACATTCTTTTATTGATAAAACATTTACATCCTTCAAACTGTTTACAGTTTTGTTTAATAGTGCAGCTTTTTGCTTTTGCATCTGATTCCATACTGTGACAGCATGCTCACCCTTGTTGCACACAACATTAACAGTCAAAAATGATTTCCCATACTGATCAACAGTCAGCATAAATGCAGGAAGCTGGAAATGACCCTGGTTAAATGAACCCCATTCAGCACCCTTATTTTTTTCAGGGTCAAATGAAAATCCACCCAAAATAACTGGACCCGTCCATACTGCACCTTTTTCAATCACTGCATCTTTTAAAAACCTTTTCCACTGTTCACTTAGCGCATTAAAACGATCTGTTTCTTTAATATGAAAAGTTTTAGCTGAACCTGCACCTGCATAAGTACACTCAGATTTAGGATCCTGCCAATAAGAACGCTCTCCATTAAAGATAGAATAACCCGCTTCATAAAACTGAAGAGGGTCAATCGCTTCGATTTCCATTGTTTTACTATATAAGACAGGCTGATTCGACTTTTCAGCAATTTCAAAAGCCTGTTCAAAAGTTGTAAATCCTTGAGATTGATGTAGGATTCTCACTGTGCTTCCCTCCAAAAAATACGCACATTTGTCCACAATTTGCTCTCTTAAAGATACACTTCTTTTGACAGCACTGTCAACGAATCGTCATTTTTGAATGCTTTTTTTGAAACTGTTTTCATCCTTGTATTTCACACGCTTTTCAAAACAATCTGTTTCTTTTTATAAACACTTAAAAACGATATAATAGATGTAGATATTTTGTCACTATTCGCATTAGCGAACTTTAATAGAATGTTAGGAGAGAATAATATGAGCGAAAGACCTGAACGCGACAAGGGTTGGCGAATCTGGTGGCAGCTAACACGCCCCCATACGCTGACTGCCGCCTTTGTACCAGTCCTGCTGGGTACAGTACTCGCATTAAATTATGCTGAAATGGACTGGTTATTGTTCCTGGCAATGTTAACTGCCAGCATACTGATCCAGGCAGCCGCAAATATGATTAATGAATACTTTGATTATGTGCGCGGACTCGATAATGAAAACTCTGTCGGAATTGGTGGAGCAATTGTACGGAATGGTGTGAAGCCTAAAACAGTGATCAATCTAGCCTACGCTTTATTCGGAATTGCTCTTTTGCTGGGAATTTATATTTGTATAAACAGCTCCTGGTGGATCGCCGTGATCGGTTTAATCTGTATGGCAGCAGCTTACTTTTATACAGGAGGCCCCGTGCCAATTGCCTATACTCCATTTGGAGAGCTGGCAGCAGGATTTTTCATGGGATTTGTCATCATTCTGATTTCGTTTTATATTCAGACCGGAATGATTAATGCCGTTGCAATGTTTGTTTCAATACCCGTCTCAATTTTAGTCGGTGCGATTTTGCTTGCTAATAATATCCGTGACCTGGATGGCGATAAAGAGAATGGCAGAAAAACGATTGCGATACTTTTAGGCAGAAAATACGCAATTTATTTCCTTGCTTCAATGTTTATCACTGCTTACAGCTTTGTCGTGATCTTAGTGCTTACGGGCACAGTAACGCCATGGATGCTCATCAGTTTCCTGAGCATACCTAAAGCAGTAAAAGCGACCAAAGGCTTCATAGGTAAAACAAAACCCATGCAGATGATGCCGGCTATGAAAGCGACAGCTCAGACAAACACCATATTTGGCTTTTTGTTATCAATTGGCTTTTTAATCGGATATTTTTCATAACAATACCCCCGCTACTTGCAGCGGGGGTATTCATTTTCAGATTTATACTCTATTTGTACAGACATTCCGAAAAGTTCGAAAGGTTTTAAATTCTGTCAGAAGGATAAACTGTAATATGCCATTAGATATGAAGGAAGGATGACAACCATGATTACGAATGAACAGCAAAACCTGTTAAAAGAGGAATTATATACACGTAAGAAACAAATTATAGAGCAACATGAAAATTCAGAGCCGTATGAAACTACTGAGCTATCAAATTATGATAATCACCCTGCAGATAATGCTACTGACCTTTTTGAACGCGAAAAGGATCTGGCACTTGAAGAACATACACAAAAAGAGCTTGATGATATCAATGCAGCGTTAAATGCAATGAAAGAAGGCACATATGGTATATGTACAGTTAGTGGAGAAGAGATACCTTTTGAGCGCCTAGAAGCGATACCGACAGCTTTAACGTGTGTGGAGCATGCTGAAGATTACAACAACCAGAATCAGCGTCCAAGTGAAGAAGCTGTGATCAGCCCTTCTGCAGACCACCCTTATCGTGGTGAAGATGAGGAAGTAAGGGATTATGAAAACAGTTTTGATGAGGCAGCACGTTATGGTACTTCAGAAACGCCTTCTGATATGCCAAACGGCGGAAAAAGTTATGATGACCTTTATGAAGATGACTCTGAAGATGAAGACGTTGCAAACGAAATTGACGGTACGCACAGAAAAATTATGCCTGATGATGATAAATAAGGTTAACGCCCCCTTCTCTTTTGCTGAAGGGGGTTTTTTATATTGAAATCTTAGTTATCGTTTTCAACAACTTTAATTATATATAGCGCCAGACGGCGAATAGCTACGCATGAGAAGTCGATTAGGTGATGAAATGAAACCCTTGTATAGCTTTAAAGCTATACAAGGCTCACCGCCCGGCCGTGAGCGTCGGCCCGAAGCAGAAATCAACATCCTGCTTTCATATAACCAAAAGAAAAAAGCAGTTTCCAAATCAAATTGATCTGGAAACTGCTTTTATTTATGACCCGTACGGGATTCGAACCCGTGTTACCGCCGTGAAAGGGCGGTGTCTTA
>NZ_SORX01000013.1 GCF_004405125.1 Jeotgalibacillus salarius | reverse complement strand
AAAATCTTAAACGTTGACGTTTGGTTGTTTAGTTTTCAAGGTTCAAGTACTTCTTGTAAAGTGTGCGTCGTTTTTGGCGACCTAGTTATCTTACCATTTCTCTCGATATGATGTCAACAACTTTTTTCACTTTATTTTTCGATGCTGCCGTCTGTTATTGCGGCAACGAATAATAATATATCACGGCTCCGGCTTCGTGACAATAGTTTTTTATCAAAAAGATGAATTTAATTTCACAGACTATAAAACATTCATAATCAAGTTAACAAGAGTTACGGCTGATCCTTTGCCAGGAAGTTCTATTACACTATCAAAACCAAGTTAAACTAAGCTGAATCCCGCTTCTATTTAACCCAAAACACTTACAATACTGATTTTAAAAACCGCTGCTTCAGCAAGCAGCGGTTCATCTAATTAATCTCTGTGACGCATAAGCGGGAATAGCAGTACGTCTCTAATAGAAGGAGAATTCGTCAGCAGCATCACCAGACGGTCGATACCGATACCGAGTCCGCCTGTTGGCGGCATACCGTATTCAAGGGCTTCAATGAAATCATCATCCATTTCGTGTGCTTCATCGTTGCCTTCAGCTTTTTCTTTCATTTGCGCTTCGAAACGTTCACGCTGATCAATCGGATCGTTCAGCTCTGTGAAGGCATTTGCGTGCTCTCGTCCAACGATGAACAGTTCAAATCGGTCTGTGAAGCGCTCGTCCTCTGGATTTTTCTTTGCAAGAGGAGAGATTTCTACAGGATGACCGTAAATAAATGTTGGCTGAATAAGCGTTTCTTCTACTTTCTGTTCGAAGAATTCATTTACGATGTGACCGTACTCCATGTTATCTTTCACATCTATGCCATGCTCTTTTGCAAGAGCATGTGCTTCTTCATTGGACATTTGCTGCCAGAAGTCTACGCCTGTTTCTTTCTTGATTGCATCTACCATGTGGAGGCGTGTCCATTTAGGCGTAAGATCTACTTCGAAATCGCCGTAAGGTACAACTGTAGCACCCAGTACTTCCTGCGCAATATGAGCGACCAGGTTTTCAGTCAGGTCCATGATGTCATTGTAATCTGCGTATGCTTCATACAGTTCGATCATTGTGAACTCAGGGTTGTGGCGCGTTGAGATTCCTTCATTACGGAATACGCGGCCGATTTCATATACTTTCTCAAGGCCGCCAACGATCAGACGCTTCAGGTGAAGTTCGATTGCGATACGCATGTAGAGCTCCATATCTAATGCGTTGTGATGTGTAATGAATGGACGTGCAGCCGCTCCTCCTGCAATTGAATGCAGCATCGGTGTTTCAACTTCCAGGTAACCGTTGTTATCAAGGTAGCGTCTCATCGACTGGATGATTTTACTGCGGGCGATAAATGTGTTCTTGCTGTCTTCACTTGTGATCAGGTCAAGGTAACGCTGACGGTAGCGCTGCTCAACGTCTTTTAAGCCGTGGAATTTTTCAGGCAGCGGACGAAGTGATTTAGATAACAGCTCAAAGCTTGTCGCTTTAATAGAAAGTTCGCCTACTTTTGTACGGAAAACTGTTCCATTTACACCAACGATATCTCCAAGATCTGCAGTATTGAAAAGCTCATACGCTTCTTCCCCTACTCCATCTTTACGGACATAAAGCTGGATTTGGCCTTGAAGGTCCTGGATATGCGCAAAGCCAGCTTTCCCTTTTCCACGCTTTGTCATGATGCGTCCTGCTACTGTTACTTCGTGCGGCGTCTCATCAAGATCTTCTTTAGAAAGCTCACCAAATTCTTTTTTGATCTCTTCTGAAGCGTGTGTGCGGTCGAATCGTTTACCGAACGGATCGTTACCCTGTTCACGTATAGCTTCCATTTTTTCGCGTCTGACGCGGAACTGGTCATTCAATTCTTCATGACTCATGTTCATCACTCCTTTTCAATGTTTTATCTATGATTCAAATATGATCTCTGTGTTTTTGAATACTTGTCTATTTTACACAATATAAAACGTGCGTACACCCCTAAAGCCTTTTTTACCGGATTAACGCTGGCTCCATAAAAAAACTGCCGGAATTAAACGGCAGCTTCTTTCATTAAAGCGCAAAAAATTTTTCCTTGCACTGTTGGACAGTTTGTTTCCACAGACGAACGCCCTCGCTGCCTGTACGTGTTAACAGTTCGCTTATCTTGCTACCTGTTAAAGGGTGTACAGCATCCGGGGCAATTTCATTCAACGGAACGAGAACAAAGCTTCGTTCATGCATATGAGGATGCGGAACGGACAGCCTATCTGACTTCACATTGTCTGTATTGTAGAGCAAAATGTCAAGATCGATCGTACGGGGTCCCCAGTGCACTTTTCGCTCACGACCAAGTGATTGCTCGATTTTCTGCGCTTCATCCAGCAGTTCTTCAGCCGCAAGTGTGGTTTTTACTTCGATCGCGATATTTAAGAACACCTGTTGATCTGTAAAGCCCACAGGATCTGTTTCATAAATAGAAGAAACTTTTGTCACCTCTATAGATGAACCTGCATCAAGCAGCCTTACAGCTCCTTGAAGGTTGTCTTTAGAATCACCAATATTCGAGCCGAGCGACAGGTAAGCTGTATGCATTCAGCTTCTGCTCCGGGTAAGTTCGATTGCAACAGACTGATAGTGACCTGGAATCGGCGGGTCCGGCTTGACTACTTCGATCGTAATGCGGTCCAGCAGGTCAAATTCTTTGAGCATACGTGAGCAGATTCTGTCAGCCACCGCTTCAACAAGCTTCAGCGGTTCACCTTCTACAATTTCTTTGCACACGTTATAGACGTCAGCATAATTAATGGAATCATCCACGCTATCAGAAGCAGCCGATTTGGACAGGTCAAGCTCAAGCACTGCATTTACACGGAAACGCTGACCAAGCTTTGTTTCTTCTTTAAATACACCGTGGTAACCGTAAAACTCCATCTCATTGACTTTAATTTTATCCATCTTACTCACCCTTTCCGGTTAGTACATCCATCACGCGGGTCATACGGACAATTTCTTTCACATCATGTACACGGACAATGTGGCAGCCTTTTTGCACACCAAAGCACACTGTCGCTCCCGTCCCTTCAATCCGCTCATCTGCAGGAAGGTCCAGGATTTTGCCGATCATCGATTTTCTTGAAGTGCCAAGCAGCACAGGGAAGCCCATATCCACTACGCGATCGACATGTCTCGTGATCTCTATATTTTGTTCGAACGTCTTTGCAAACCCAACGCCTGGATCAAGAATAATCTGTTCGTCTGTGACGCCGGCCTTTTTTGCAATTTCAATGCTTTCTTCAAGGTCCTTCAGTGCATCGTCAAGAAAGTTCTCATACTCCCGCTTTTCCCGGTTATGCATTAAGATAATCGGGACGTTGTGCTTTGCAGCCACTTCAGCGATTTCAGGATCATATCTTGCACCCCAGATATCATTAATGATATGCGCACCTGCTTTAACAGCCGCTTCAGCTGTCTTAGATTTAAACGTATCAATCGAAATCGGCAGGTCTACTTCCCGACGCACTGCTTCAATCACCGGAACAACCCGCTCAATCTCTTCTTCTGCCGATACCGGTGTATAGCCTGGTCTTGTCGACTCACCGCCAATGTCAATGATGTCCGCTCCGTCTGCCGCCATCTGTCTGGCATGTGCAACAGCTGCTTCCACTGTGTTAAATTGACCGCCGTCTGAAAATGAATCGGGCGTTGCATTTAAAATGCCCATTACATATGTTTTTTTCGTAAAATCCAGCGTATACGTTCCCGCCTTCATCTGCCTCACCTCATTCAACTGACTCAATCTGCAATTTGGTCTTTTTTTTATATAAGTATTTTAGGATACTGCACACCGGCCCGTCGATCGGAAAGCTTTGACCTTCAAATAGACTGATCGGGACAATCTCCTGAATCGAATTTGATAAAAACCACTCACTGGCACCTTCAGCATCTTCACGTTTAAATCGGCCTTCTTTTACAGGAATTCCTTCAGCCTGTGCAAGTGCAAGCACCATTTTTTTCGTGATGCCTTCGAGCATACCGGTGGATGCATCAGGTGTATAAAGCGTTCCATCTTTTACCCAGTAAACGTTTGATGCCAGCCCTTCAGAGATCACGCCGTCTTCTGTTAAAAAAATACCTTCAGTTTTCGCGTCCGTTACTTCTTTTCTCGCAGCAAGGTTATTAAAATAATGGTGCGATTTCAACCTCACATCGGTTTCAGGTGTGTTGCGGCGGAGCTTCAGCCACTGGGCGTGACGTTCAGCCGGCGGTTTCGGAAGTGCTTTTTGCAGCAGCATGATCATTGGTTCCTTGTAGGGAGAGGGATCAAGCCCGATTCCCCTTACACCAGCTGACACATTTAAACGGAAGTATCCGTCCTCACCGCCGTTTGCGACTCTTAACTGTTCGACCATTAGTTTCAAGTCGTCAATGGTGAGATCTGCTTCAATCCCCATTTTATCCATCGCAAATTGCAGTCTTTTCAGATGATCACCAATCAAAAAGGGAAACCCGTTATACGTTCGGAACGTCTCAAACGCCCCCATGCCATATAAAAAGCCATGATCAAAAGGAGAGATGCGCGCTTCTGCCTCCTCCATGATGTCTCCATTCAGCCAGAGTTTCATACGCTTTCTGCCTCACGAACGCGGTAAGCATCCAGAAAGTTCTGAAGCAGCTTTTTACCCTGATCGGTCATAATCGACTCCGGATGGAACTGTACGCCTTCAACCGCAAGCGTCTCGTGGCGGATACCCATGATTTCGCCCTGATCTGTCCAGGAGGTAATGAGAAGTTCATCAGGCAGTGTATGTTTTTCAACAATGAGCGAGTGATAGCGTGTTGCAGTAAACGGCATCGGTAAATCTTTATTTACACCTTTACCGTCGTGATACATTTCAGACGTTTTCCCGTGCATCAGGCGTGTCGCACGTACGACATTTCCACCAAACACCTGAGCAATCGACTGATGGCCGAGACATACACCGAAGATTGGGATCTTCCCTGCAAATGCACGGATCGCTTCTAGACTGATCCCCGCTTCATCCGGGCTGCATGGCCCTGGTGAGATCATGAGGAAGTCCGGATTCAGCTGTTCGATCTCTTCTATCGTGATTTCATCGTTTCGTCTTACAACCAGTTCTTCTCCAAGCTCCCCTAGAAACTGAACAAGGTTATACGTAAATGAATCGTAGTTATCAATCATTAAGATCACAGCGATGTCACTCCTTCCGCCTGGTCTTTTGCCTGCCAGAGGGCACGCGCTTTTTTCAGCGACTCTTTATATTCTCTATTCGGATGGGAGTCAATTACAACGCCGGCACCCGCCTGAACGTGTGCCTGTCCATCTTTTACAAGCATGGTGCGAATCACGATATTCAATTCAAGATCCCCGTTAAATCCGATCCAGCCGATTGAGCCTGTATACAACCCTCTTCTGACCGGCTCAAGCTCTTCGATAATTTCCATCGTGCGAACTTTTGGCGCACCAGTAATCGTGCCGCCCGGGAATACTGCCCGGATCACGTCCGCCTCATCATGCTGTTCATCCAGCGTACCGCGAACGTTCGAGACGATGTGCATCACGTGCGAGTATTTTTCAATCACCATGAACTCATTTACTTCCACGCTGCCATACTGACTTACCCGCCCCAGGTCATTACGTTCCAGATCCACAAGCATGACGTGTTCTGCGCGTTCTTTATCATTATGAATCAATTCGTTTGCAAGTGACTCGTCTTCTTCAGGTGTCTGACCACGCGAACGTGTTCCTGCGATCGGCCTCGTGCTCAACTCGGTTCCGTCTTTTTTCACCAAAAGCTCCGGGGAAGCTGAAGCAATCTGAACATCAGGCAAATGCAGGTAAGACATATACGGTGAGGGGTTAAGCTTGCGCACCTCTTCATACACATCTGAAGCTTTGACTGCGAGCGGTTTGGATTGACGCACAGACAGATTCACCTGGAATACATCACCCTGGGCAATATATTGACGGATCGCTTCTGCTGCTTCACAAAATGACTCTTCTTCCATTGATACAGTCATGTCATCAGATGTTCCCTCTGGAGCTGATCTCTCTGGCGCTTCTGGTGTCTCTGCTTCTTTCCACTGACGTACCAAGGATTCAACTTTTTCACCGGCAGGGTGCTCATAATGGTGAAGCACCATGAAGTAAAGCGTGTTTGTCTGGTGATCAAACACCATCCACTCGTCAAAAATCAAAAAACACACATCCGGCAGCCCAAGGTCATCCTCAGTATGTTCCGGCAGTTTTTCGATTGAACGAACGTAATCATAGCTGATATAACCGATCGCCCCTCCCTGAAAATCAGGCAGCTCGGTCATCGGCTCTGTACGGTAAGGCTTCATCCATTCCAGGAGACTTTTCAGTAAATCTCCGGTGTAAGTAGTTTTCTCACCATCTTCTTGAACAGAGAGTTGATCACCTTTTCCATTTGCCCAGGCAAACGGCTTTATTCCGGCAATACTGTAACGTCCGCCTCTGCCGCTTTCTAAAAACATATGACGTTCTTCGTGCTCAGCCATTTTCTGAGCGGTATAATAAAATGTATCTAAAGTAGTTTTCGTTGTTTGATAAGTAATTGTGTATGAACTCAAGAAGTTTCACTCCCAATAAGCAGACTCTGCCTCAATCATACACGAAACAATTCAACAGGTGGTACAGGTAGTACTGATAAAAAATTGACGTTTTGGCTTAATTTCCATATACTTTATTCATTAAAGCGGCTCCTTTTCAGCAGGCACTTTTCTGCAGGAGGAGCTTTTGTATGTAAATGGAGAACGTCCCTTGCAAACTGTGACTATACTTACAGAAAGCAGAATTACACAGGAGGCACACTATGATTCAAAAGAATATACCGTTAAAAGATTATACGTATACAAAAATCGGCGGGAATGCAGATTACCTTGCAATTCCTGAGTCAATTGAAGAATTGACCAAAGCCGTAACCTTTGCGAAGAAAAATAACCTGCCTTGGATGGTACTCGGCAACGGATCCAATGTATTGATCCAGGACGGCGGCATTGAAGGGCTCGTCATTTTAACAACGTCACTGACGAATATGACAATTGAGCATGAAAAAATTACCGTTGAAGCGGGTGCGCCAATTATTGAAGTATCAAGAGCAGCACACGATCACTTATTAAGCGGTCTGGAATTTGCATGCGGAATTCCGGGAAGTGTCGGCGGCGCGATCTATATGAATGCCGGCGCGTACGGCGGAGAGATCAAAGATGTATGCACACATGTTACTGTGCTGACACCAGAAGGCGACGTTGAAAGACTACCTGCTGAAAAAATGGCATTCGATTACCGCACAAGCGCAATTCCAAAAAAGAATTGGATTGTGCTTGAAGCTGAATTTGTACTCGATCAGGGCGAACAGCATGTAATTAAAGCAAAAATGGATGAGCTCACATATTTGCGCGAATCCAAACAGCCGCTTGAATACCCTTCATGCGGAAGTGTATTTAAACGTCCACCCGGCCATTTCGCCGGACAATTGATCCAGGAGTCCAATCTGCAGGGTGTTCAAATCGGTGGTGCCCAGGTTTCTCTGAAGCACGCCGGATTTATCGTCAATAAAGGCGATGCGACTGCAAAAGATTATCTGAATCTTGTGCACCACGTACAAAAAACGGTAAAAGAGAAGTTTGGCGTGGATTTAGAAAAGGAAGTACGCGTCATTGGGCGTACTTAACTATTGCAAAAACCGGAATTCATCCTTGGGGGATGGGTTCCGGTTTTTTGTTTGCGGGACGGCGCGGGTTACTGGAGACGACTGGATGAGGCAGAAACTTACGCAATACAGCAAAAACAAGATAGTCCAAAAGATACTATTCTACGAATCATGGCTGATATTCTTTGAACCACTGTATTTTTTCTGAGAACCTCCACGTCGGTTCTACGAACACACCGTGTTATTCCACGAACATCATCGTTCATTCTAAGAACCATCTCCCGCCTCCCGCCCAATAACCAAAAAAACAGCCCCCGCAAAGGGACTGTCTGCAACATTAATCTTCAAACTGATAAAGCGGTGTGCTCAGGTAGCGTTCGCCGTTACTCGGAATAACAGCAAGGACTTTCTTGCCTTTGCCCATCTTCTTAGCCACTTCAAGCGCTGCATAAATCGCTGCACCTGAAGAAATCCCGCCAAGAATTCCTTCTTCTCTGGCCGCTCTTCTCGCTGTTTCAAATGACTGATCATTTGTTACCTGAATGACTTCATCATAAATTTTTGTATCAAGGATATCAGGCACGAATCCTGCACCGATTCCCTGAATTTTATGAGGACCAGGCTTGCCACCGGACAGAATCGCTGAATCCGCAGGCTCTACAGCGTAGATTTTTACATCTTTATAATGATCTTTCAGCACCTGACCTGCACCAGTGATCGTTCCGCCCGTACCAATACCTGATACAAAAGCATCCAGCTGTTCCATTTGCTCAACGATTTCTTTACCTGTTGTGCGACGGTGAACCTCAGGGTTAGCCTCATTTTTAAACTGCTGAGGCATAAAGTATCCTTTTTCCTCTGCCAGCTCTTCAGCTTTTTTGATCGCACCCTTCATTCCATCAGGACCTGGTGTCAGTACGAGCTCTGCACCATATGCGCGAAGCAGGTTTCTTCTTTCCATACTCATGGTCTCAGGCATGACAAGCACTGAACGGTAACCTTTTGCTGCAGCGATCATCGCAAGTCCGATACCCGTATTACCACTCGTCGGCTCAATAATGGTGTCGCCTTCTTTCAGGTTGCCATCACGCTCTGCAGCCTCGATCATTGATAGGGCAATCCGGTCTTTTACACTGCTGCCCGGATTCATGTATTCAAGCTTCAAGTAAACTTCTGCAGAATTTTCATCCGCCATACGATTCAGTTTCACAATTGGCGTTTGACCTACTAATTCAGAAATATTATTTGCAATACGTACCATTTCCTCACTCCTAATCCCTAGTAATGTGATCGGTTTTTACATAATGCAAATGTAACAATTAAAGTGGAAATTTTCAACTATTTTGATTATTCCATCGGGCCGTAAAACCATGAAATTGAATACTCATCCCAAAAAGATTCAGCGGTCACAGGCGTACTCATTCTTTCAAGTGCCAGCTGACGCTCAATTTTCCCGCGGACCTCTTCAAATTCAAACTCTACACCCGGCACTGTTTCGTGAAGGTATAAGATCGAATAGCCCTCTGCTGTCTGAAATGCTTCTGAATACTCACCCGGCGACACACTTTCAGCTGCAGTCAGAATTGCAGCATCAACGTTATCTGTATTTTCAGGGATAAAGCCGAGCTGTCCTCCCTGACTGGCTGTGACCGGATCAATTGACCGCTCCCTCGCGACCGCTTCAAAAGAGGAGCCGTTTTCCAGCTCTTCTAAAGCTCTGGCCGCTTCGTCTTGTGTCGGTACAACGATTTGAGAAAGCCGATACATGGCTGGTACAGAATAAAGCGCTTCGTTCTCCTCGTAGTATGCTCGGAGATCATCTTCTGAAAGTTCAGCTTCAGTTGTAATCAATTTTTCCAATATTAACTCTGTCTTTAATTCTTCTTTCAACACGTCTTGATTTGGAAGAGAGGCCTGATCATAGACGTTTAGTACAGAACGGAGCATTGATAATTCCTGTTCCAGTTCTTCTTCTGAAACGGCTACGTCATATTTATCACCTGACTGTTCCATCACTGATTGATTAACCAGCTGCTGAAGTACTTCTTTTCCATGGCGCACTTCAATGGCATGCAGCCATTCCTGGCGGGTGATTTCTTCATCACCGACCTGAGCCACCACCTCTGCTTCAGCAGTGGGCGGGGCTCCGTCTTTTGTGATCCAGGCAATCAGAAAAATCAGATTCGTCACCATCAGGAAACCAATGATATATAAAAGAGGCTTAGCTTTAAGTCGTCTTTTACGAACCTCTGCCATCTTTTAATTCGCCTCTTCTAAAAACGCTTCTAATTCTTCTTTCGTATAGTTGTACTTTTCACGACAGAAGTGACACTGCGCTTCCGCTTTACCGTCTTCTTCGATCATTGCACGTATTTCTTCTGTACCCAGACCAGTAATCGCATTTCCAAATCGTTCTTTTGAACAGTTGCACTCAAAAGATACAGGCAGAGAATCAAGCACACGTACGTTTCCATCTCCAAGTACCGTATCAAGCACCTGTTCCGGAGACAGGCCGTCCTGAATCATTTTTGAGACAGGCGGAATGGCGCCAAGGCGTTTTTCAATTGCATGAACAGTATCGTCATCAGCACCAGGCATCAGTTGAATGATGAAACCGCCAGCCGCCAGAATTGAGTTGTCAGGATTTACAAGCACTCCAACTCCTACGGAAGATGGAACCTGTTCTGATGATGCAAAATAGTAAGTGAAGTCTTCGCCAAGTTCACCTGAAACAAGCGGGACCTGGCCGGTAAAGTTTTCACGCATACCAAGGTCTTTTACAATGGTTAACGTGCCTTCAGTCCCGACAACACCACGCACATCAAGCTTACCCTGCTCATTCAATTCTTTGTGGGTCTGAGGGTTTGTCACATAACCTCTTACTTCACCCTTTGCATTACTATCGACTAAAATCATGCCCAGCGGACCATTACCTTCAACCTTTACAGTCAACTGGTTATCACCTTTCAGCATAGCGCCCATCATAACACCTGCAGTCATTGCTCTACCCAGTGCTGCAGAAGCAGTCGGCCACGTGTAATGGCGGTCTTGCGCTTCCTGTACAGCAGCAGTCGTATTTACAGCATATGCACGCACCTGGTCATTATAAGCGAGTGCGCGTACCATATAATCTTTCATATTAAAAAATCTCCTTTCTTACTCAGCATTGCGTTTATAAATTAACTGAAGTCCTTTTAGCGTCAAAAATGGATCAACCACGTCTATAATATCTGATTCTTTAGCGATAAGTGAAGCGAGACCACCTGTCGCGATGACGGTAACCGGTTCGTTCGCTTCCTTTTTCATACGGGACACAATTCCTTCAACCTGTCCAACGTAACCATACACAATACCAGCCTGCATAGCAGAAACCGTACTTTTTCCTACAACCGTTTCAGGACGGGCAATTTCAATTCTCGGAAGCTTGGCTGCTTTGGAATACAGCGCTTCAGTCGAAATGCCGATACCAGGCGCAATAACCCCGCCCATATATTGACGGTCCTGATTGATATAGCAGTAAGTTGTAGCGGTTCCAAAATCCACGATAATCAGTGATCCGCCATGCTCTTTAATACCGGCAACTGCATTCACAATCCTGTCAGCACCGACTTCTTTCGGGTTATCGTATTTTATATTTAAACCCGTCTTCATTCCAGGTCCCACAACAAGCGGTTTTAAATGAAAATACTTTTGGCTCATACGTTCAAGCGGGAACATGACAGGCGGCACAACGGAAGAAATAATTATCCCGTCGAAATCTGAAAAAGCCAGCCCGACGTGTTCAAACAAATTTTTGACCAGCATACCGTACTCATCTTCAGTTTTATGACGATTCGTCTCAACACGCCAATGATAGCGCAGTTCTTCTCCATCATAGACCCCTAAAACCGTATTGGTATTCCCAACATCTAATACAAATAACATCTTTATTCACCACGCCTCATTAGAATACACACTGCTCACATTTTATCACATTTTAAAAAGCGGAGGCAGGTGTTTGGGTCCGACAAGCATAAGACAATTTGAGAGAAATAGGTGACCCTCCCCAATTTCTCAAGGTGGCTTATGACTCGAGGACCTGCCTGCCGCAGCCGGACAATCGAAAAGCGGAGGGCGCTCGTCTAGATGTGATCCGAAAACATCCGGATGTGATCCGGATTTTTTCAAACCCAACCCGTAAATCCACCAATTTGACCGGAGAAAATCTCTCTCAAGTAAAATCTGATCCGGGTTTCGTCGTGTGTGACCTCAATTCCCCGGAAAATGATCCGAAATCCAGCGGCATTTGATGAAACCCGGCACCAAAGCCGTTTTTAACGCTGCAGACCATTCCACGCCGCATCCGTTAAAAAATCCGCGGCCCCATTTACGAGGAACCGCGGATCCAGAATCTGCAAGCTAATACAGATTCTTATTCTTTATTACGCTTATCTTCTTCAGAAGGTGTATCTTCTTTAGATTCCTTCAGCAGTTCATCTGAAGATTTCTCTTCAGCGTTGATCTCTTCATCAGTCGTCACAGACGTCTCATCAGATTCAACTTCTTTTGCTTCATCAGTAATATCTTTACGGTCGTTGTCTTCATCATGACCGTAGTCACGCTCAGGCAGCTTTCCGTGATCCACAAGATGTCTGATTTGCGCAGCATCGAGTGTTTCAATATCAAGAAGCGTTTCAGCTACGAGCTCAAGCTTTTCACGGTTCTCTGTAAGGATCGTCTTCGCTCTCGCATAACACTCTTTAATAATGCGCTGAATTTCTGTATCAATATCGTAAGCGATCTGATCAGAGTAATTCTGTTCGCTGTTAAAGTCACGGCCCAGGAATACCTGGCCTTGAGCCTGCCCAAACTGAAGTGGTCCAAGCTTATCACTCATACCGAACTCAGTTACCATGCGGCGCGCAATGCCCGTCGCACGCTGGAAGTCATTGTGTGCACCAGTTGATACTTCTCCAAAGATAATATCTTCTGCTACACGACCTCCAAGGAGACCTGTGATCTTATCAAGCAATTCAGGCTTTGTCATGAAGTAACGGTCCTCTTTCGGAAGCATGACAGCATAGCCGCCAGCCTGACCACGAGGAACAATGGTTACTTTATGAACCATATCGGCTTCATCAAGCACCACACCGATAATTGTATGACCCGCTTCGTGGAAGGCAACGATTTTTCTCTCTTTTTTAGAGATTACGCGGCTCTTCTTAGCAGGACCTGCAATCACGCGATCTGTTGCTTCATCAACGTCACCCATATCAATTTTCTTCTTATCGCGACGCGCAGCAACAAGGGCTGCTTCATTCAGCAGGTTTTCAAGGTCTGCTCCTGAGAAACCAGGTGTACGCTGAGCAATCGCTTTTAAGTCGATATTATCCGCAAGCGGTTTGTTTCTTGCATGAACTTTCAGTACAGCTTCACGACCTGTTACATCAGGACGGTCTACTGTAATCTGACGGTCGAAACGTCCTGGACGCAGTAATGCAGGATCCAGAATGTCAGGTCTGTTTGTCGCAGCAATCATAATGATACCTTCATTGCCGCCGAAACCATCCATTTCAACCAGTAGCTGGTTCAACGTCTGTTCACGCTCATCGTGTCCGCCACCAAGACCGGCGCCACGCTGACGACCAACCGCATCAATCTCATCAATGAAGATGATACATGGTGCGTTTTTCTTCGCATTTTCAAACAGGTCACGTACACGTGATGCCCCGACACCGACAAACATCTCAACGAAGTCTGAACCGGAAATCGAGAAGAACGGTACGCCTGCTTCACCTGCTGCTGCACGAGCAAGCAGTGTTTTACCAGTACCCGGAGGCCCGACAAGCAAAATCCCTTTAGGAATACGTGCTCCGACTTCAGTAAATTTGCGGGGATCCTTCAGGAAGTCAACAACTTCGACAAGTTCCTGCTTCTCTTCGTCAGCCCCTGCAACATCTTTGAAGCGCACTTTTTTCTTTTCTTCAGTATAAAGCTTTGCCTTACTCTTACCGAAGTTCATGACACGGCCTCCGCCGCCGCCCTGAGCCTGGTTAAGCAAGAAGAAGAATAGGATGAAGATGATGACAAACGGAATAATCGTTGTCAGGAATGTTACCCAGCCGCTTGTTTCAGGGGCTTTCAATACATTCACTTCAGTATTATTCGCTGCTGCCACTTCATCAATTGTTTCAAGTGCTGAACTTTCAAATGGAATGTTTGTAAGGAAATATTCAGCTTCTTCATATCCTTCCAGCTGTCCGCGCACGTTATATACGCTTCTGTCCGGCTGAATCTCTATCTCCGTCACTTCCCCACTATTAAGCGCATTTAAAAATTCACCATATGTGAGTTCCTCATTTGGCTCATTGCCATTATTAAATAGGCCAATTATACCAATAATCACGAGGAAAATGATTAAATAAAATATTGTATTACGAAATATACGGTTCATCCCTTACCTCCTCCCACGGTCAGAAAACTAATATCAATACTATCACAGTAAAATAAAGCATGACAACCAATAAGCCTGCTCACAGCCTGCTCTATCTCATACTCTTTTTTACTCAGAATCTGTATAAATTTCAGGCTTCAGTACACCGATGTATGGGAGGTTTCGATAACGTTCCGCATAGTCAAGTCCATATCCTACAACAAACTCATCCGGTACAATGAATCCAACATAATCTGCCTTGATATTTGCAACTCTTCCAGTCGGCTTATCAAGCAGCGTAACAATTTTGATTGATTTTGCTTTGCGGTACTTGAACAGGTCAACCAGGTAGTTGAGTGTTAGTCCGCTGTCAATGATATCTTCAAGAATCAGAATATCGCGGCCTTCTACTTTCGTGTTAAGGTCCTTTACGATTTTTACTTCTCCGGAAGAAACAGTTGAGTTTCCATAACTTGAAACATCCATGAAATCCATCTCAAGATATACATCCATACGCTTGATCAGGTCAGCCATAAATGGCATCGCACCTTTTAATACGCCAATTGCAAGTGGATATTTATCCTGGTACTCAGCAGTTAACTCTGAGCCAAGTTCCTTAATTTTTTCCTGAAGCTGTTCTTCGGTATACAATACTTTCTCGATGTCTTTATTTAACACGAACAATGTCCTCCTAGAAGATCCTAATAGTAAATTAACGTATATGCAGCAGATTTTCCATCGGACGGCGCTTTACGCAGCCCCGGAAGCCAAAGCACCCTTCCATCAGCAGCTGTTACAACAGGGTACTGATGTCGCAATCGCACGGGTACCTTCTTTTCTATAAAAACATCTTTTATCTTCTTTGACCCTTTGCCATCAGGCAGCCGCATCTTATCTCCATCCCTGCGGCTTCTAACCGTCAGTGGCATGAATGACTCAGATACATAATAAAGATCACGGTACGGCTTATCCGGCACGATTTCACCAGCCCGCATTTCAAGCTTCTCTCCTGAAGGAAGATCGATTAACTGCTCCTGATCGATTAAATAACAGTAAGGATCAGTTTCAGTTTCACGCTGAAAATGAAAATAACCGTTTCCATAAGAACGGGTTACTGTCATGAATTCAGGCAGGTGAATATCTCCAGACGGATGAGCTTGTTTCAGCAAGTCCAGTATCGCGCGCGTATGCGCAGAAGATAAAGAAGTGGGTACTTTTGCATACAGATAATTCAATATTAGTTGAATCATTCTTCTTTGTAAAGGAAGACCATAAGACCGGAATTTTTCTACTGACAAATGAAAAAGCTCCCGGGATTTTAATACACATACATCTTCAAGCGCGTTTTCGGCCTGTTTTTCAAGCCATTCATTATCTTCACTAAGCTCTTCAGAAAAGCGTTCGAACGCTTCATGGATCTGCGGGTTTTCTTTTTTCAATAACGGAATCACATGTCTTCTCAATCTATTTCTTGTATAAGTATCGCTTTCATTTGTCGGATCTCTGCGCGGTTTCAGGTCGTGCTGTTCACAATATTGTTCGATTTCATTTTTTGTTACAGCTAAAAATGGTCTCGCAACCTTTCCGTGCGCTAAAGACCTGACCGGCTGAATACCGGCTGCCCCGCGTATAGACGTACCCCTCATCAGGCGGAATAAAATTGTCTCCACCTGATCATCCGCATGCTGGCCGATCATCATCACTGCAGCACCGGTTTCCTTCATCAACTGATCGAAATAAGCATAGCGGACTTCGCGCGCTGCTTCCTGTACCCCTTTTCCTGTTTCTTCTATTTTCCCTTTGACATCCGCATGCAGAAGATGAAAAGGAATATGGTGAGTTCGGCAATACGCCTCTACATATGTTGCATCTGCAGCTGAACTTTCCCTGAGTCCATGGTCCACGTGCACAGCTTCCACGTTTAACTGCAGCGGGCTTTCACTGAAGAAGTGAAGAAGTGCCATTGAATCAGGGCCCCCCGATACCCCAATCAGCACTTTATCCCCTTTTGAAACCATCTTATGTTTTTCGCAATTTTTCAGCACCCTTAAGTCAAAATCATTCATCACGATACCCTTTCCGCTCTTTTTTCATTAGTATACAGCAAGATAGAAAGGGTCATGCAACTCTTAGCCCACTGACCTTTTTAGAGGGATCGCAGCCCACTTTGGCACCTGGTGATCGATTTTTACTGCAACGACTGTCATGTCATCATCTATCGATCCTCCCGCAGCCCGGACTGCCGATTCCACAAGCAAATCAGCCGCTTCCTGTGGATCTGTGGTCACAAGCTCCGCGATCTGTCGCCTCATCCAGCGTTCAGGATTTTCAATTGATCGGAGACCGTCAATTAACCCGTCACTCAGCATAAATAACATATCTCCTGATTTTAATTGATGTTCTAATATATCCATCTCCATTTCATGAAAGAATCCTAATGGCAGATTGGCAGCTTCTATCATTTGTATCTGTTTCCCGCGTTTCACATAGCTTGGCACTGCGCCTACTTTTAAAAACCTCGCCCTGGCATTTTGCAGATCGATCATCGCTAAATCTACTGTAGAATACATATCGCTCGTTCTTTTCACCGTTAAAATTGAATTAACAGACTTGATTGCAAGCTCTTCTTCTATCCCGGCTTTCAGCATTTCTTCCAGCAGGCCGATCGTCTCTTCACTTTCTTCACGTGCTTTCTGACCGTTACCCATCCCATCACAAATCGCGGCAGCAAACTTCCCTTCATGAATTGGAGTAGCTGTATAGCTGTCACCAGATACCAGCCCCCCTGCATACGCCGCATGGGCAATGCCGGCTGTTACCTGAAAGGCTTTCGCTGAACGGAAGGTAGCCGTCGTTCCGTAGTATGGTGGCGGGAGATCTCCTTTTTGATGCACAATGACCGTTTCCTGCAAAATGGAGGACAGCATCGGTGCAATCAGCTTGTCGCATTCTCCATGCTTTTCCTGAAATGGGAGCAGCACATCAAGGTCTACTCTCCCCGATTCGAGACAGTGAATGTCGATCTGATCAGCACGCACACCGTATTCCTGCAGTTCTTCAAGTATTTTTTCTTCCTGCTCACCATTTTGCTGCGTTTCACGCTGCAGCTCATTTGCAAATTCACTCATCACATCAGCCAGTCCTGAAAGCTGTCTTGCCACAAACCGGTTTCCGTCTTTCATATGCTGCTGCATCAGCTGATTGACTGCTTTATCCTGATGAAACTGTTCGAATTCTTTTTCCATTATTTCTGACTTCACGCAGTATGATTTCCACCCCGACTCAGGCTCACCTCTTTCAGCTAATACCGTCATCCATTCATATGTACGGTCAAAATGCTCAGACCAGCAGAATTCTTTCCTGAAGCATTGATCACACGTCTGCTGAGTGACGCATCCAATCATCTCATCAGCGGCGCCTGCGTTTTCTGCACCAGGCTCTACGTCTGAAAAACTGTCAGAAAGCTTTTTGAACATCACCGAAAAATGTTCAACCTTTTCCGCCGTAACATCCCGCACGCTTTTCGCATAGTGCTGCTGTTCTTCTGCATACTCTTCAGAACCTGGAATATGACGAGCTAATGCCCGGACCCATCCTGCAGGCGTGATAAATAACAGTAATGCTGCGATTGCTGATTCATATAATGAAAATTCAAGACGCAGTGCATTCTCCATCATTAATCCGGTTAAAATTGTCGCCAGCATTAATCCAATGACTGCCCCTATACGCCCGCCCGACTTTAACAAGCCTCCAAGCAGCCCTGTTACCGCTAACAGTGCTACTTCAGGAATAAATGCGAAAGAAGCCAGGCAGAATATGAGCCCGATCACCACACCCGCAGTAGATCCAACAAGTGCTCCAGCCGATAACGCAGCGGCCAGCACAAGATAGCGCGCGGCAATATGGCTTACGAACAGATCTCCTGCCATTAACCCCGTTAAACCAAGTGCAATAGATGCAGCCAGGACAGAGAGTGCCACCAGCTCTTCATGTGTATATGCACTTCTCCTCCCTTTCGTCAGTACGAGGAAGCTCTGCAGAAAAATCAGCAGCAATATCCCGGTCATCGCAGCCTCTGATAATATGTAGAAACCTTCCATCCAATCGAGCGGCCTCAGTGCCCAGACATAACAGGTTTTCACAACACCCGTCACCAAAGCTGCCAGCCCGGCTGCTATAAATTGATTATTCGCGTATTTTCTAAGCAAACCAAAACTAATATAGTACACAAGTAAGATAGAGGCTGTATACAAAGCAGGCAGTAAGCCAAGCGCAGCTGCACCCGCAGTTAATCCGGCAAATGTGTGAGGTGCTTTCTGACGCTGCATGATCATGACTGCAGCGAAAAACGGCAAAGCAAATGGCATAAACTGCACCATAACAATTGCGCGACCCAGCATAAGCCCTGCCAATAAATGAAAAATTCCTTTTTCATAAATCCATTTCATGACGTGCAGTTTTTTACCTTCTTTTCTCCGTGTTCTGTTAAGAGAGAGCGCGTTTGTCAGTTCGAAGTTTGCTTCATGCACATTTGCCATCTTGCAGGTCCACTCCTTCATTTCTTATTGGGCTAATTATAAAAAGAACAGAACGAAGGAGTTTGTCAAAATAACGCTCGGAACAATAAAAAACGTTCGACGGATTCCTGCTTAATCAACAAATATAAATTTACGAAAAAAATATTGACACTTGATGGCGCGCTATGTATTATATAACTTGTGCTTCATAAATGGCGGCGTAGCTCAGCTGGCTAGAGCGTACGGTTCATACCCGTGAGGTCGGGGGTTCGATCCCCTCTGCCGCCACCATATTAGGCCCGTTGGTCAAGCGGTTAAGACACCGCCCTTTCACGGCGGTAACACGGGTTCGAATCCCGTACGGGTCATATAGAAAAGTGGAAGGCGCTTGTTCAGCTCCGACAGACGTAAGTCGCGGAGTTGAACGGGCGTTTTTTTGCTTTGCTGCCAAAGACGAATAACGACCTGTGAAAAGTGACCCGTAACGAGTTAGAAACGACCGGGAATTTTGCGAATGTGGCCCGAAACCTTACGGAAACGACCGGATAAAATGACCGAATATCGAAAGCGACCTTAAATGATAAAACAATGACCGAAAAACTACAGCAAACGACCCGAATATCCCCGCACAGAACCCCAGCTAATACTTAACAACAAAAAACAGCGCGAAGTCACCTCCACGCTGTCTTTTTTTGTGCCTCAAATCAATCGCTTATGCTCTTCAGGCACACTGATCCCCTGTCGTAAATCAAGCTCCAGACGGAGTTTTTCTGTTTCAAGCATATAATTCTCATGCTTCATCTTCTCAAGCTCCAGCTGTTTGTCGATGATTTCATGCCTGGACTTATTCTGTTTTCGAAAATGACTTGTAAGAATCGCTGTCAGAGGAATTGAAAACACCATCACAACTGAGACCAACCCAATAAGATCCATTTATTCTGCACCTCCTATCTGCTTCATATGATGACGATCATGCCCGGCAAAACCGGTAATGTACTCTTCCGTTGTCATCGTGTCATTGCCTATTGAAAACTTAGCATGCAGTTTGTCCTTATCCATTGTACGAACCGTCTCCATTAAAAGTTCCCGCTCATTCCTGGCTTCATCCATAATTTCATTTTGACTGAATCCACTGTCCGCTTTTTTCCACGCCTGCTCATTAAACTGCTGAAAATCCGGAAATTTTTCTAGTCTCGCACCTTCATTAATCTGCGGGATCCGGTCATCAAGCGTGTAATGATCCCATGCGGCCATATGCATGACAATTGCTGCGGGAGACCACTTCTGATCAGCAATTGGCTGGAAGAAATTCTCTTCATTCATTTTCCTTAAGCGTTCAAGCCAGGAAAAATACTGCTGGTTGTGCTCGTCAAGCCATTCATCTATCGTCATTTCCTATTCCTCCTCAATGATTATATTAATTATTTCGACGTTCACGGCTTCATTCCTCTTTTTTACATCCATATGTATAAAAAAACCGGTATGCTCATTTGCACACCGGTACTCTATCTATCGTATGATCACTGTAATTGATGCCTTCTATAAAACAACTTTCGGCAGCTATTAACCTTTTTTCGCTCCGCGTCCTCCGCGTTTTGATTCTGTGTTTCGCTTAAGAGAAGTTAGACGGTCTTCACTATCTTTGAGGAAACGAGCCATCTTTTGTTCAAAATTCTCTCCGCGTGGCGGTCCACTTGGCGCACTGCCTCCGCGTCCTCCACGTTGATCGTTGCTGCGATTTGGTCTAGGGCGGCTTTGGCTTTGCTGTGGCTGATCCTTCGCTTTACGAATTGACAGACCAATCTTGCCATCGCTCTCTACGTTCAGGATTTTAACCTCAACTTCGTCCCCAACTGTCAGATGGTCATTGATATCCTTGACATAATTATCCGCAACTTCACTGATGTGTACCAGCCCTGTTGAACCGCCCGGCAATTCAACAAACGCCCCAAAATTAGTGATACCAGTCACTTTACCCTTTACTTTGCTGCCTACTTCGATTGACATAAAAAAAATGATCCTCCTTAGAATAAATAAAAAATAGACCTTACTTCCCATTATAGCCAAATAGAAAAAAGAGTGTCAACATCGCGACACTCAATCTGTCAATTTTATTTTAACACAAAACACTATTCCGTTGGGTCGCTCTGACTCTTTTCAGCTCCAGGCTGATCTTCAGGAATGGTGAAAATAATCTCTCCGCTTTCCGAAAGAAAATAATCTTTACGCGCAAGCTTCGCTATGTACTCATCGTCATTCAGCTTGACAATCTCATTTCTCAAATTGTCTTCCTGATCCTGTAATTCGACAATTGTCTCTTCAAGCTGCGCTTTTTCATTCTGTTTGCCTTCCAGCACACTGGCCTGCGTCACCATTGAAGAGATGAGCACGCCGCTGACTACGGCTGCCATAATAAAAAAAGCAGTCAGACGCCTGGCAAGTCTTTTCTTGTGTGACTGACGATTATGTTCACTTCTTACGTGGTCAGCAGTATATTGATTTTCTAATGATGTCACTTTCCTGCGCGGCTTTCCCATAAAACAGCTGCTACCTCCTTCTGATCAACATGTGATTGCAAGATCCGTTAATTATTCCCTATTATATAACAGATTAAGCCACGTTTTTATCTTTTTCGCAAGAATTGACCATTTTTTTTGAAGAAACAGTGAAATGGGGTGAAAAGGCCTACTTATGAAAGACAACAGCTGCCAGATTGCATAGAGAATAAGTGCCACAGCAGTCCACAACCACTTGAAAGGGAGAAAGAGAATCTTGATCATTGTAACGAGAAGCCAGGACAACCAGTTCAATATCCTGATAATAGTGCCCCTTGCTACTTTCCAATAAATCACGAAGCCAATCACAAGTGCTACACACATGTAAAATCGCAGGTCAGCTCCATTTAGCTGAAATAGAACCAGAAAAACAAACAGCGCCTGTCCAAGCCAGAAAAGTAAGTCCGGGAAGAAGCGCCACAAGCCCTTTTTTCCTCTCGTAATAAAACGCTCATAAAATGTTACACAAAATCCGATTAAAAACCCTGCAGCCATCATATACAGAAAGATCCGAAGCTGCTCTTCTACAATCATCTAAACAATTTTCCAAGCAGCCCTTTTGAAGATTCCTGACCGATACTATCCAGATAGAGAACATCATCCACTTTTCCTTTTAAAGAAACAAGGCCTTTATCCAGGTCCAGGTTAACCAGTTTCAGTCCGCTTCCCTTAATCGAAAGCATCCCTTCCACTGTTTCAATCAAAAATTCCTCCTGATCAAAGCTCTCAAGCTGCTTTACGCCTGTTACGGACAGCTCAAGCCGCCCGATCATACGAATTTCGTGTTCCTGACGTTTTTGTTCGATTGGCATGTCTTCACCCCGCATTGAATTAAAACCTTAGCTCATTTTATGCCGGGGATTCATTGATTATTCGTTAACACGTTCTTCTTTTATAATTGTATACATCGTGCCCGCTTCTTCCTTTTTTGTTGTTTCCATCAGACGGTCCACTGACAGTGTGACAACGCGCTGCCCAAAGCGAATGATCAGCTCGTCGCCTTCTTTCACAGTTGCACTTGCTTTTGCCGGGTTGCCGTTAATCTTGATTCGTCCCTGATCCGCAACCTCTTTTGCAAGTGTTCTTCTTTTAATTAAGCGTGAAACCTTTAAAAATTTATCTAAACGCATATAATCGATCCCCTTTACAGTCCCTGGTTTTTTGCCTGTTTCCAAAATTCGTCAAGTTCGCCTAAACTGAATGCTTTAAATGGCTTTCCTGATTCATTTACCCTGTCTTCGACAAATTGAAAACGGCTGATAAATTTCTGGTTCGCCATCGTTAATGCTTCTTCCGGGAAAATACCGTGGAATCTTGAGACATTCACAAGCGCAAACAGAACATCGCCAAACTCCTGAAGGCTGGCCTTCCTGTTACCGTTTGCCACTTCTTCCTGAAACTCCTGCCACTCTTCTTCAAACTTATCCCATGCATCTGAATGATCATCCCAGTCGAACCCTGCTTTTGCAGCTTTCTTTTGTATTTCATAGGCCTGTATAAGCGCAGGAAGTCCGATACCGGCATTTTCAAGTAAGCTTGAAACGGGACGCCCCTTTTCCTCTTCCTTGATCTGCTGCCAGCGCTCTGTCACATCTTCGGCTGTTTCGGCTTCAGCATCTGCAAATACGTGCGGGTGACGTCTGACCATTTTTTCAGAAATGCCGGCGATGACATCTTTGATATTAAAATAGCCGTCATCTTCACCGATCTGTGCATGAAGCATGACCTGCAGCAGAACATCGCCAAGCTCATCAATCATCTCATCAACATCACCGCGGTCAACGGCCTCTAGAAATTCATACGTTTCTTCAATCAGATAACGCTTTAGTGATTCGTGTGTCTGTTCACGATCCCATGGACAGCCTACAGGACTTCTTAAAGTCGAAATGATCTCTTTCAGTTTTGAAAACTCACCGTAGAAATCTGCTTCTTTCTCAAGGGGAGGAACATACACACTCGTCAAATTTGAAAGTGTCATCCCGTGATCCAGCTCATACAGTGCCACTTCCCGAATATCTTCAGCTGATGAACCAGCTGCTGTAATTACCTTTACAATATGATCATCCGGATACTTATTCATCAGTTCAAGCTTTACATCAGAAGCTGTAAAACCGTCATAAACCTGTCCGATGATCACATGCTGTTCCGGCTTAATCGATTCACTTTGCAGTGCAGTTCCATCAAGCAGCTGAAAGCCGTCGACCGGATCAAAACCTGCAGCTGTAAAAAGCGGGTCAAGAAAGCTTTGCCCGCCTTCAATTGTCACTGTGATTTTACCTTTCTTTCCGAGTGCAAGCAGATGCTGGACCGTTTGTTCTGCTACGAGTGGATGACCGGGAACGGCATAAATCACAGGCTCATTTGCAGCAAGCTGAACCAGTTTTTCTGTAATGGCAAGGTATACATCTTCAAAGCGGTCATGCGCTTCATAGACGTGATCAAATGACTCATACGTCACACCTTCAGCTGAAAGTTCAGCAAGTACAGGGTGCTCAGCAGTGCGCACAAACAATTTTTCTGCTGATGTCAGTTTTTTATAAATGCCAAGTGGCAGTTGATTAAGATCTCCTGCACCAAGACCGATGATTGTAATGTTATTCAAGATGATCTGCCCCTCTCTATTCTTTTTCCAAATAAACGGTCAATCTTCCGGCCAAGCGGAATCTGATCCATTTCTTCTTTTGTGAACAGGTTCCGTGACCAGCTGACTGCAAAAAACAGCCACGCACCTAATATAGATGCAACAGTTGCAGCAGCACCTGAAGAGATCCGGGTTTCAGGCGTCCATATCATCAACAGCAAAGTAACGCCCGCTGTCATGATTGCTAGACCCGCTGACAGCCTGATATAAAAGGACTTTCTTAACTGCAGTCCGATTTTTTTATATAATTTAACGGTCAGCACTGCTGTTACGGCTGTCAGTGACAGAACCGTTGCAGCGGCTGCTCCCCCGGTTCCCCAAACCGGGACCAGGAAGAGATTCAGTATATATTTCAGCAACAGACTCGCGGCGGCTGTCCAGGCGGCAGTATGATAGCTTCCTGTCCCCTGCAGCACAGCATTGATCGTTACAACCACTGAAGTCAGGAATACTGCGACTGCAAAAATAGACAATACTGCTGAGCCATCATCGTTTTGAAATAAAAATGTATTGAGCGGGTTCATGATACTGATCAAGCCAATAGATGCAGCCGCACCAAACACCAGCCCTACCTTTAAAGCTAGCGCCGCTTTTTTTTTCATCTGCGCCAGCCTGTTTTTTTCGTAATCAGCTGCGATGACTGGAACGATTGCCAGAGAAAGTGAAGTAGCGGCTACTACGCCCATTTGCACAAGCGGCTGTCCTCTGTCATATATTCCTTTTAATTGCTTCGCTTCTTCAGCGTCACCTGTATAACCTGTTAAAAGGGAATAGACGTTCAAAGCATCTATGAGCTGATAAAGTACCAGCAGCATACTGACCATCGCAATTGCTGTACCTCTGACAATTAATGCTCTAAAAAGTGAAGAATCCCCTTTTTTAAAGGTAAAACGTTCTTTATTTCCATGAAATTGCTTACGTGCAAAGAAAATCAACAGCAGCACACCGGCTGCCACACCCGCGATTGAGCCAAGTACAGCACCTTCTCCAACTGTGTATAAAGATGCACCCGCACCGGTCAGCATGAACGCTGCACCAAGAATCACAATCACTCTGATTGTCTGTTCAACGGCTTGAGCAGTCGCTGACGGAATCATGTTGCCGTGGGACTGAAACCATCCTTTTCCCGCCGATAACACCGGCAGCAGCAGAAATGGCCAAGCCGACAGCTCTATTAAAGGCACTAAACGGGGGTCCCCCATAAAGTCAGCAATCAATCCCGCACCGGCATATAACGCGATAAACCACGCAAGGCCTACTGCTGTCAGGAACAGTGTAAGCAGCTTCAACACTCTTTCACGTTCAGCTTCACGTTCAATTAAAATACTTGATATCATAACTGGAAAAGCATATGTACAAAGAGCAATAAACAGCCCATAAAATGGATAAACCTGCTGATAAATATAAAATCCTGTGTCCCCTGTCAGGTTTTGAAAAGGCACCCTGTAAAGCGCGCTTAGTATTTTTGAAAACAGCGCAGCGAATGTCAAAATCGCTGCGCCTTTCATCATTGACTGAGAAGCCTGCGACATTCGGCTGTCCTCTCTTTCATTTCGATCACTTTCACTGAATACTTATTATACCAAAATGGGACTCGAATGTCTTTTTAGGTCACATACGCGGAGGATTTGAGGTTAATGTCCGGATTCCCCAGGGGCGGCGTTCAATTACAGGCAGAGACGGGCCAATTATCTTGATGGATGATGCATTTGTTCAGCCAGGTGATTCGCATCCGCATCTCGAAACCTGAGAAGATCCAATTAATCACGGATGTCATCCAATAATGGCCGGAAGTGTATCATATATTTTCAGCCACGAGCACGCTCCACTTCACAACGGCATTACCACACCAGAAGCCGCCTTAAAAACCCATCAATAAAAAAGCCATATCCGGCGAACCGGACATGGTTAAGTTTCCATTTGCCTCCCTAAAAAACGAGCTGCTGTTTCGCACACTTTCAGGTCAACTTCTGTCAGCGCATGATCTTTTGAGAATATAAGAACTGCACCAATTGGATCTCCTGAAGCAATAATAGGAGAAGCCGCCAAAGAAGCAAAATTTTCTTCATTGTGCTCCACAAGCTCCATTGAAAATGACTCTTCTCTCATCATCGTTTTTCTCGCATCCATGATCTCTTCAGTATGAGAGCTGATACGACGATTTAAAAATTCTTTTTTTGATGCACCTGCTATTGCGATAAAGTGATCTCGATCACAAATCAATACAGGATGATGCAGGCTGTCATACAATGATTCTGCGTATTCTTTTGCAAAATTGCCGAGTTCATGAATTGGTGAATATTTCTTCAAAATGATTTCACCATCACGGTCAACAAAAATTTCAAGAGGATCTCCTTCACGGATCCTTAAAGTGCGTCTGATTTCCTTCGGGATCACAACTCGTCCCAGATCATCAATCCGCCTTACAATACCAGTTGCTTTCATCGGACTCTCTCCTTCTTTTACAGCTGCTGTTAAAGGTAGTATCGAGCAAATCCGCAGATTTATACGATTTATAAAAAAATTTTTGTCAGCATTGTAAAAGTTAGTGTCCTTAAGCAGATTCTTTCAATGTTTCCGGAAGTCGTGAAAGCACGTGATGAATCATCGAAAACCATGATTCAGGTTTTTGACCCCTTATTTTGAATGTGATTCTTAAGCGATTGTTTTCAAAGCCGAGACCGACGTTGCGCTTATATTCGTTTGTAATGTCAAATGCTTTTGCACCGTCCACTCTCTGGGTGCCGTCTTCACTCAACTCTATCTTCACTTCGTCATTTGTCTGATGAATCGCTTCAAGCCCTACTTCATAACCATAGGCTTTGATTTCGGCAACCTGGAACAGGTTATGAACCTCATCAGGATAATCCCCAAAACGGTCGATCATTTCATCTTTTAACTCAATTACTTCATCAATCGTTTTAACTCCCCGGAACTTCTTGTACATTTCAATTTTCTGATGACCGTCAGGAATATAAGTTTCAGGTATATAAGCATCCTGTTTTATATCCAGGTCAATTTCAACCGCCTGCTGTTTTTCACGGTTTTCTGAAGCATGATCGCCAGGCAGGAGATCTTTGCGTTCTTCAATGGCTTCTTTCAGCATCTGGGAATAAAGATCAAAACCAACAGAGTCGATAAAGCCGTGCTGCTGGGCACCTAACAGATTTCCCGCTCCGCGAATACTCAGATCACGCATAGCGATTTTAAAGCCTGAGCCGAGCTCTGTGAACTCTTTAATCGACTGCAGACGCTGTTCAGCCACTTCAGTAAGCACCTTATCTTTACGGTACGTGAAATATGCATAAGCGACCCTGTTCGACCGTCCAACGCGTCCTCTCAGCTGATACAGCTGTGATAACCCCATCCGGTCAGCATCAAATACAACAAGCGTGTTCACATTCGGGATATCAACGCCTGTCTCAATAATCGTTGTCGTTACGAGCACATCAAATTCACCTTCAAGGAATTGAAAAATAACTGCTTCCAGTTCTGTTTCTGTCATTTGTCCATGCGCAACCGCAACGCGCGCATCCGGTACAAGTGAAGCAATTTCATCAGCTTTTTTCGTAATATCCTCCACGCGGTTATACAGGAAATAAACCTGTCCGCTCCGTGCCATTTCACGTTCAATCGCTTCCCGGATTAATCCGCCATTATACTCCATCACATAAGTCTGAACCGGAAAACGGTTTTCCGGCGGTGTTTCAATCACTGATAAGTCTCTGACTCCAAGCATCGACATATGAAGCGTACGTGGAATTGGGGTAGCTGTCAGCGTTAACACATCAATATTCGTTTTCAGCTGCTTAATTTTCTCTTTATGCGTAACCCCAAAACGCTGCTCTTCGTCAATAATGAGCAGACCGATATCACGATATTTAATTTGTTTTGAAAGCAGACGGTGCGTACCGACTACGATATCAACAGTTCCGGCTGCCAGCCCTTTCATCGTTTCTTCCTGCTGTTTTTTTGTTCTGAAGCGGCTCATCAGTCCGACATTGACAGGAAACTCCTGCATCCGTTCAATCATCGTTTCATAATGCTGCTGGGCCAAAATGGTTGTAGGCACCAGAATGGCAACCTGTTTTCCGTCCATCACTGCTTTAAATGCAGCACGTATCGCGACTTCTGTTTTACCGTAACCAACATCCCCACAGAGAAGACGGTCCATCGGGCGGTCCCGCTCCATATCTTTTTTGATTTCCTCGATTGAGCGCAGCTGATCTTCTGTTTCTGAATAAGGAAAAGCTGATTCGAAGTCTCTTTGCTCCGCTGTATCTTCACTGAATCCATAGCCTTTAGCTGTCTCACGCTCTGAATACAGCTTAATTAAATCATCAGCAATATCTGCAACTGTAGACTGTACTTTTGATTTAACACGTTTCCATTCAGATCCGCCTAACTTGTACAGCTTCGGTTCTTTACCCTCAGATCCAACATACTTCTGCACGAGGTCAATCTGATCAACCGGCACATAAAGCTGATCGTTTCCTTTATAGTGAATGTTTAAATAATCTTTATGAAGGCCATTAATCTCAAGCGTCTCTATCCCAAGGTATTTACCTATTCCGTGATTAACGTGTACAACAAAATCACCAACTTTTAATTCCGAATAGCTCTTAATACGCTCAGCATTCGAAAGTTTTTGACGGCGTTTTTTCTTCCTCGTTTTCTGTCGGAACAGCTCTTCTTCCGTCATCACAGCGAGTTTGATCATCGGCAGCTCAAATCCTGACTGAAGTGAACCGTTGACAATCTGCACTGCATTCGGAACGAGGGCGTCCCCATCTTTCACAATGACAGCATCGATATCATAATCAGCCAGCACTCTTTCAAACTTGTCGAGACGCTGCCCATCCGGAGCAAGCAATACTACTGTATATTTACCTTTTTTCCATCTATCAATCTCTGCTTTTAGTAAATGCATCTGACCATGGAAGCTCTGCATCGGCTTACAGGAAAATGAATGAACCTTCTTTGGATTCATATGCGCAATTTTTCTTGTGAATAGCGAGAAATAAATCTTTTGACGATTTTCATCCATCAATTCAGACAGTTTGTGGGATACTTGAATATCGTGCAGCATTTTTCCTTCTTCAAGCAGCGATACAATCCAGTCCATCTCTTCGTTCTCAAGCGTTTCATCCATTTCAAAAATACGACTGATTTCATCGAACATCACAAGCCCGTCTTCCGGCAGGTAATCAATCAGACTGGCAGCTTTTGAATACGCAAGAGATTGATATTTAAATAGCTGATCCGGTTTGCGTCCATTTTCCAGCAGATGAATATCATACTCCGTCTGCTCCGCCATTGTTTCCTTCACTGCTTTACTCTTCACTTTTTTCAGGCTGACTTTCAGACGCTCTTTCAATTCAATTGCAATTTTTTCAAGCATTGGTGCTTCCATAATTAATTCGCTAGCAGGGCCGATTCCCACTTCCTGCAGTGTCTCAATTGAACGCTGGTCTTCTGCCGAAAATGTACGGATTGAGTCAACCTCTGTATCAAAAAGCTCAATTCTGACGGGATCTGAAGTCAGCGGATAAATATCAAGAATTCCTCCGCGCATGCTGAATTCGCCCGGACTGCTGACCATGTCCGCGCGCTGGTACCCCATTTTTATTAAAGCAGATAACGTGTCATCCACATCTATATCGTTGCCAATTGTCAGCGTGAACTGATGATTTACCCACTGCTCTTTTGGCGGCACAATTTTTCTCAGACCCGCCATTGGCACGATATAAACACCGCGCCCGTCCGCAGCCAGATGATTCATCGCTTCAAGGCGCTGAGAGAGAAGCTCCGGACTTGCGATACTCATTTCTGCCGCGATCAGTTCGTTTGCCGGGTACATATAAAGTGCTTCTTCAGAGATTGATTGAGCAAGATCATCGTACAATTTCTGTGCACTCAGTAAATTAGGCGTCACGATCATCATCGGACGCTTTTGTTTTTCGTATACAGCTGCCATAAACGTGCTTCTTGCAGAGCCCGAGAGCCCGGATAGCAGCTGCTCACCTCGCTCTTTATCTAAATCATCTATCACTGACCTGACTTGCTGGTCGTGTATTAAACCGTCTACTAACGTTTTCAAGTTGTTCTCCTCCCGGATGTAAACAGAAAAATGCCTTGGATAAGCATCCAAAGCTTTTACTGTATAAATTGATCCAGTTCATGAAAATCCGGATTCCGTTCTAGGGACTCCTGGCAATCCTCACAGATCGTCTGGATGTGAACATGTCCTTCTGTATAGGATATCATGTTTCGACGCTCCTCTGCTGAAAGGGTATGCAGTCCGAGTCGTTCTGCATCCATCAGCGGCGTATCAATCGTGCCGATCTCACTTCTGCAGTGGCGGCAATGATAATGAACAGCCAATTCTGTCATCTCCCTTCACGTCTCACCTGATAATCTAGTATAAGCCGAAACGTGTGAAGATATTCATTTTGCTCCGTTAAAGTTGGCTGGTGATTTTCGGCATCAGGTGAACGCAGAAGTCCTTGCCTTACGCTTCAATCATCAGCTGTTCAGGAACGTTCCACCCTCTTCCTTAACCGGATGGCTCGGTTAAGCACCGTTAAATTCATTCATTACTTCTAAAAATGATTTTTCTAAAAAACGTTCACAGGCATCAGCACTTTTAGTGACAACCTGTTCCATTTCTGCCCACTCCTCTTTTGAAAAACGGCTCAGGACATAGTCCGGAACCTTCATTCCGCGGGGCGGTCGATCAATTCCAATACGTATTCTGTTGAATTCCTGCGTACCCAGGTGGGCAATCGTGCTTTTAATCCCATTATGTCCACCAGCGCTGCCTTTTTGACGCAGACGCATTTTGCCCATTGGAAGGTCAAGGTCATCGTAAATGACGACGATATCCTCAGGATCGATTTGAAAATAATCCATAAGCGGTCTGATGCTTTCACCGGACAAATTCATATACGTAAGGGGCTTTAACAGGATTACTTTCTCACCATTGATCACTGTTTTACTGAATACTCCATTGAACTTACTCTGCATAAGCGGCGCATTCCAGCGTTCAGCGAGTGCATCAATGACCTCAAAACCGATATTATGTTTTGTTTTATCATAAGGTTTTCCCGGATTACCGAGACCGATCATACATTTCATTATTTACACCTCTGTATCTGTTCAAACATTTTTTCTCACCATGCGGCTATCACTATTTTATTTTAAACGATAAGAAGCGCAACCTCCACAAGAAAGGTTGCGCTTTTCACGGCTTATAAGAAATACTCATTTACTGGATGAGTTAAATTATGCTTTTTCTTCAGCTGATTCAGATTCGCCATCTGTATCTTCTGTGCTTTCTTCGCTTCCAGCGTCATCAGCACCAGCTTCTCCTGCACCAACTTCTTCTTCCAGTTCTTCAATCTCTTCTTCAGTACGAGGAGCAAGAACTGAAACAATTGTTTCTTCATCTTCGTGGTTAATGGTTACATCATACTTGCTACGGAGATCTTCAATGTTGAAAGATTCGCCGATTGCAAGATCTGTCACGTCCACTTCAAATGATTCAGGAATGTCGTTTGGTTTTGCAGAAATTGAAAGCTCATGAAGGACTGTTTGTACAACTCCGCCTTCTTTCGAACCTTCAGCTTCACCTATAAGGTGTACCGCTACATCTACTGTAAGTTCTTCAGACATATTGACTGCAAGAAAATCAGCATGAATGATTTCATCTTTAAGGAAGTCGCTCTGATAGTCACTCAGGACTACTTTCTGCTTGTTTCCTTCGATATCAAGTTCGATAATTCCGTTACGTCCTACTTCACGGATTGTTTTTACAAGAGCAATCTCATCTACCGAAATCGCTGTGTTTTCTACTTTATAACCGTATACTACGGCAGGTAATTTACCTGCATTGCGAAGCTCGGTTAAATCCGAATTTTTAAAACTATCTCTTTTCGTTACTTTTAATACTGCACTCATCATTAATCACCTTCCAAAGTTAATTTCAATTTTAAAATTTAACTGTCCATACACTACATTACCCTGCGAGTATTCGGTTAAACCCTCAAATACAGAGAATTTTTGTTGGGAATGACTGTTAACTAAGACTTCAGCGCTGTTTTCTGTTCTATTTTTCAAAAAAGCAGACGCCTATTGGACGTCTGCCAGATGAAAGTAGTCAAACGCCTGCTCTCGATTTTTATTAGTCAAACAGCATACTGACTGATTTTTGTTCGTAGACACGGATGATTGCTTCTGCAAGCAGTCCTGCTACTGAAAGTTCTACAATTTTACCGCCAAGTTTTTCTTCTGACAGTGCAATTGAGTTTGTTACAACCAACTCTTTAATGGCAGAAGCGTTAATGCGTTCCATTGCCGGTCCTGATAGCACAGGGTGCGTACAGCTTGCGTATACTTCTTTTGCGCCAACATCCATCAGTGCGTTTGCAGCTAATGTAATTGTTCCTGCTGTATCAATGATGTCATCAATAAGAATACACGTTTTGCCTTCGACATTCCCAACAATGTTCATCACTTCTGACACATTCGGTTTCGGACGGCGTTTGTCAATGATGGCAATTGGTGCTTTCAGATACTCAGCCAGTTTACGCGTGCGTGTTACGCCACCGTGATCAGGTGAAACGATGACAAGCTCTTCCGGATTGAAATTCTTTTGCATAAAGTATTCAGCAATGATTGGCACGCCGCGCAGGTGGTCAATCAGGATATCAAAGAATCCTTGGATCTGCGGTGCATGAAGATCAAGTGTAATCACGCGTGTTGCGCCTGCTGTTTCGAGCAGATTCGCAATCAGTTTTGCAGTAATCGGTTCACGTGCACGCGCTTTACGATCCTGGCGCGCGTAACCGTAATAAGGCATCACAATGTTAATCGTTCTGGCTGAAGCACGTTTCAGTGCATCCACCATGATTAATAGTTCCATTAAGTTTTCATTGACTGGAGTTGAAGTAGACTGAACAACGAATACATCACAGCCTCGGATGCTTTCTTCAATGTTGATCTGGATTTCTCCATCACTGAAGCTTGTAACTGAACACTTCCCAAGCTTCGTTCCAACCGCTTCCGCAATATCTTCTGCTAACTTGTGATTTGAATTCAGTGAAAAGATTTTCAATTTAGAATTGGCATATTCAGTAGACATGACAGCCTCCAATTATTTTTTAGTGTTAATTCGGCGTGCGTAACCTTCTTTATTTTCCTGACGGGCACGGGCAATGGATAGTGCCTGTTCCGGTACATCTTTATTAATTGTAGATCCCGCTGCAATATAAGCGCCTTTTCCAATTGTTACAGGTGCAATCAAATTGGAATTACAGCCGACGAATGCATCATCTTCAATCTTTGTCAGATGTTTTTGCTGTCCATCGTAATTCACAGTAATGGATCCGCAGCCAAGATTTACGCCTGAGCCAATTTCAGCGTCGCCAATATAGCTCAGGTGAGAAGCTTTACTGCCTTTTCCAAACTGTGTTTTCTTGATTTCAACAAAGTTTCCGATCTTCACTTCATCTGCAATTGCAGATTGTGGACGAATATGAGCAAACGGGCCAATATTAACATCTGATCCAACTTCACTATCGTGGACAACAGACTGCTTAATAACTGTGCGGTCTGCAATTTTGCTGTCTTTAATTTCACTGTTTGGTCCAATTGTACACTCTTCACCAATTTCTGTGGTTCCTTCGATGACAGTACCCGGATAAATCACCGTATCTCTGCCGATCACTGCATCCGCACTAATGTAAGTAGAAGAAGGGTCAATCAGTGTAACACCATTACGCATCTGCTGTTCGTTAATACGCTTGCGCATCAGCTGTTCAGCCTTTGATAAAGCCACACGGTCATTCACACCAAGCGTTTCACCTGATGAAGGTGTCTGGTAAGCAGCAATTGCCTCCCCCTCCTTCTTCAGGATTTCAATGACATCCGGAAGGTAATACTCGCCCTGCACGTTGTTATTGTTTACTTTTTCAAGTGTCTCAAAAAGTGCTTTGTTATCAAAACAGTACGTACCTGTATTGACTTCCTGTACAGACAGCTCTTCTTCGTTGGCATCTTTGTGTTCAACGATTTTTGTTACAAGGCCATCTTCTCCACGAATAATACGGCCGTATCCCGCAGGATTTTCCTCGTGAGCCGTTAGAATTGTTGCTTTCGCTTTTTGTTCCTCATGATGCTGAATCAGCGAAGACATTGTTTCGGTCGTAACAAGTGGTGTATCACCGCACACCACAAGTGTGATACCGTCTTTTCCTTGTAAACGGTCTTTCGCCTGCATAACAGCATGGGCAGTACCAAGCTGTTCAGCCTGAAGAACAAACTCCGAACGTCCCGCAAGCTTGGACTGAACAAGTTCAGCACCATGACCAACAACGGTAATGACTTCTTGCATATTAGCTTCTTTAACCTGTTCCAATACGTGTTCAACCATTGGCTTTCCACAAACAGGATGAAGTACTTTATATAATTTTGATTTCATACGAGTCCCTTGACCCGCTGCTAAAATTACCGCATATCTATTCGACATTACCGGTCCTCCAGTCAACATTTTTCCCCTTCGAATATATTACAAAAACACTTTCATTTCAAGGAAAGCGGTAATTTCAGAAGAATCTGTTATTAGTTTCATAAGGTTTGCACGCCTGTATTTTCATATGTAAATGTGGTTCCAAAGAAAATCCGGCTGCTTTAACCGCAGCCGGATTTTTTAAGTACAGGGTATTAAGCACCCGCTTCTTCAAATGTTATGTTTGATGGCTCTTCCTGCTCCTGATGGTATTCAGACAGCACCGAACTCTGAATAATATCTCTCATCTCCGAATTAATCGGATGCGCAATATCTCTGAATTCACCATCAGGCGTCCGCTTACTCGGCATTGCGACGAACAACCCATTGTTTCCGTCAATGACACGGATATCATGCACGACAAACACCCCATCAAGCGTGATGGAAGCGATCGCACGCATTCTTCCATCCGAGCTCACACGTCTAAGTCTCACATCTGTTACTTCCACTGATTCCCACCACCTTTCTCCCCCTAGTACAAGCCTCCTGTCTACTTCTATACGAAAGGTCAATATCCCTACTTAAAAAGTGAAAATAGTCATATTTTTTTCCAAAAGAAAAGCTTTTTTCTAAAAGACAGATGGCCTTTAGAAAAAAGCTGGAAATTTGAGCGATTATTTAATTAGTGCGATGACTTCAATTTCTACACCTGCGCCTTTTGGCAGTTTGGATACTTCTACACACGAACGCGCTGGCCGGTGTTCACCGAAATGTTCTGAATAAACGCCATTTACTGCATCAAAGTCACTTAAGTCATCCAGAAAAACCATGACCTTAACGACCGTAGATAAAGAAGCACCTGCTTCTGATAATACAGCCTTCAGATTTTTAAAAACCTGATGAGTCTGATCTTCGATACTGCCTTCAACCAGCGTGCCTTCCGGCGTTAACGGAATTTGTCCTGAGCTGTAAAACATATTATTAACCACCACGCCCTGAGAATATGGACCGAGTGCCTGCGGGGCTTCATTCGTCTGTACAAACTTCATGATAATTCCTCCTCTACTGTTTTAAAAAGGATGATACACGGTTAAAATAGTTACCAGTTTCAAGCTGAATGGTTTTGCCTTTTTCATCTACACTTCTCAGTTTTAAGAGTGAAATATAGTCTTCTACAAGACGCTCTTCGGATTCCTGTTCTGATTCAATAAAAATTCCGACACCAGCGACTGTCGCGGAAAATTCTTCAAGCAAATTTTTCATGCCGGCAGCCGTTCCTCCGGCTTTCATGAAATCATCAACAATTAAAACCCTTGCACCTTGCTTCACACTTCTTTTAGAAAGGACCATTGTCTGAATTCTTTTAGATGAACCGGACACATAGTTAATACTGACTGTTGAGCCTTCTGTCACTTTGCTGTCGCGCCTTGCAACAACGACAGGCACCCCCAGATAGCGGGCAGCTGCATGGGCTATGCCGATGCCTTTAGTGGCTACTGTCATGACAAGGTCAATCTGCTCATTTGCAAATGCACCTGCAAACAGTTTACCAACGTGGTTCATGAGATGGATGTCACCCAAAATATCCGTCATGAATAAATAACCACCAGGCAGCAGTCTGTCCGATTTACTTACCTGTTCTGACAGGACCTGAATTGATTCTTCCGCCTGACCCTTGCTTATGCCCGGAATAAAACGTACTCCGCCGGCTGCACCTGGCACAGTTTGCAACGAACCGATGCCTCTATTCTCAAATGTGTCCTTCACAATGACTAAATCTTCACTGATCGATGATTTAGCTGAAGCATAACGATTAGCAAAAAAAGTGAGCGAAACAAGTTCACGCGGATGTTCAGATAAATAATGTGTCATATCAATCAGGCGTTCACTTCGTTTAATTTTCATGCGGTGAGCAACCTCCCAAAACCCGAATAATGTATAGCAACTATATCATTATCGTACGTTTTTAAGCAAGAGGTGCCCGACTGCCAAGTATTCTGACTGCGAATACCTGATCACAAAAACCACGCAGCCCATTTACCACACGATGAACCTTAGATTCGTACTGTACAAGTCCAAATACTGTCGGACCGCTGCCGCTCATCAGCACTGCATCTGCACCAAAACGCTGCATCTGGTCTTTAATCTGTTTTACTTCCGGATATAGCTGAAGTGTAACAGACTCAAGCGCATTTCCAAGGTTGTCACACACACCCTGGTAGTCACCTTCTTCAATCGCCTGTACCATTTTAGCTGTATTCGGATGTTCAACTTTTTCCAGCTTCAGGTTTTGATAAATGTCTGCCGTTGAAACGCCGATCGAAGGCTTCGCAAGGATCACCCAGCACTTTGGCGGGACAGGAAGCTCCTTAATCTTTTCGCCTCTACCTGTCGCCAGTGCCGTTCCGCCATAAATGCAGAACGCTACGTCAGAACCGATTTCCGAACCGACTTCTGCCAGCTCATCATTCGACAACCCTAATTCCCAGAGCTCATTCAACCCTTTCAAAGCAGCCGCTGCATCACTACTGCCGCCAGCAAGCCCGGCTGCAACCGGAATCTGCTTATGAATGGTAATATCAACGCCCTTTTTCACATGATACTTCCTTTGCAGCTTTTCTGCCGCTTTATATGCAAGGTTTCGATGATCACTCGGCACAAAGCGGTCATGCGAAATAATCCTGATCCGCGTCCCGGTCGTCTTATCCAGCTCAATACGATCAGCCAGATCAACCGTCGTCATGACCATCTCCACCTCATGAAACCCATCAGGCCTCTTGTGAAGCACATCCAGCGAAAGATTAATCTTCGCCGGTGCTTTAACCATCATCATAAATCCACACACCTCAATCTTCCCTAAAGTCATTGGAATAATTGTAGCATAAAAACAGAAAAGTGGAAGCGCCCGTTTAGGCCCGACAGGCATAAGACACGGAGAGGGAAAAGGGGGCTCTTACCCTTTTTTGCTGCTTGGCTTATGACCCGAGGGACTGGGCGCTGGAACTGGACAACTCGAAAAGTGGAAGCAGGCGTTTAGGGGCGTAAACGTTGGACTATGAATCACGGAGAGCGTAGCGATCCGATGATGACTTATCGGACAGAGCCCGAGGAAAACGCGCTAGCCCCTGTCTGCTGGAACTGGACAAAACAGAAAAGTGGAAGCGCCCGTTTAGGTCCGACAGGCATAAGACGCGGAGAGGGCAAAGGGGGCTCTTACCCTTTTTTTGCTGCTTGGCTTATGACCCGAGGAGCTAGCGCCTGGAACTGGGTCACAAGAAAACTGGAAGGCGGGAGTGAGCAAAATGTGACCTTAATTCTCTCAGATCTGACCCAGGTTTTTGAGAATGTGATCTCACAATTTGAGGTTTAAGATTATGTGACCCGAGATGGGGCAGATATGATCCGAAAATCATGAAATATGACCTCAAAAACCATAAAAATGACCTTGTTTTCGTATGCGAGCAAGCAGCACTCGCAATCCATAAAAAAACCGCCCGGCATGAGCCAGACGGTTCTTCTTTTGCATGTACCCCGGTTAACGTGGTTCAGACTGGTCTCCCAGCTGACGCTCTGCCATTTCTATGGCCCGCTTTACCATGTTACCGGCATCCCGGGATTTGATTCCGCCCCAGCCTTCCTGCTGAACCGTATCATAGATCCCAAGTTCTTTGGCGACTTCTTCCTTGAGCCGATCTGACATTACGCCTCTTCTTCTGCTCATGTTTGTCATCCCCTTTTTGGTCATGCCTCTATAACTTACCTCAAATTAGATTTAACTATGCTATGCAGATTATGGATGATGTTTTACTCGAGATTTTAACCATAGATGTCTGATCATCTACTGAGATATACAAAAAGGCGGTCTGCGCGGCTAACTGTTAATCAGTTAGCCGCGCAGACCGCCCATAAAAAAATCATAATGATTTCATTAGCTTACGCTTACTGCTTCAGAACCTTCTTCAATAAAAGTAAGTTCAACAGATTCGGTTAGTACATCGGTGTAGCTATATGATACCCGTTCAAAAGCGTTTTCATCCTGATCAAGTTCCACAATAAAAATTGAGGGATATGTTTCAGTTAAAACTCCTGAACGCTCAATTGTCTTGCGTCTTCCACCATTGGCTTTTAACAACAGACGTTTTCCAAGATTCACATCAAGTGCTTTCTTAATATCAGCTAACGTTTTTGGCATTCTGCTTCCACCTCACTGACATTAGTGTACCAAATTATTACGTTTTGGTCAAATAAAATATTCATTTTATCAATTCTCACAACTGGATGTCAATGTTTTTATTCCGGCAAAATGCTTATTTGCTGTCGTTTTGTGCCTCAATATACATTTCTTTCTTATAAGGCATCCCAACTCTTAACACCCCACGCGTTTCAAAACCGCCAATTCCACTGTCATCGGCAAGTGTGTGCGGAAGGATATTTTCTACCGTAAACATAGAATGAATCGATGTATAGCTAATGACACTTGCAGCATAGGCAGGGTCAAGCGCGTGAATATTTACACGAAGCGGTGAACTGGCCATGTTCGCACCGGCATAAATCAAAGATTCAAAATGCGACTGGCAGGCACCGGCAAATATGACGAGCTGATCAAGATGCGGCACAATCTTACGTGCATTTTTTACAGCATTGACAAAAGAAGACGAGTGCCGGTAAGCCTGCAATTCAATTTTCTTACCCTGAGCAGGCAAATAGGCGTCGTGACCCGTTAGGACGAGGATTTGAGGCTGATATCGGATAATCAGCGCCTCTATACGATCCGCCATTTCCTTTTCCGGACAATGAACGCCAATGTGAGGCACATTCGCGTCTTTGTAGATTTTAAGGCATTTTTTTAAATACCGCTCGTCGCCGTCCAGATGGAGCACACGACCCGGCAAATGAAATGAAAGAGCGTCAGACTTCCTTTCCTTTTCAGCGGCTTTATCCCTGTTCTCTTTCATTTTTCTCATTTGCTGGTCTTCTTCTTCCAGACGGTTTTCATCCATCAGCTCTAAATCTTCTATCGGGGCATCTGCAACGAGCCTGATGTCTCTGCCGTATAAAATGGCATATTCTCCGCCTTCGCGTTCCTCAATACCCGCTACTACAAAAATCACATCACAACCGTACGATTTCCTTCCGACCAGCTGATTGATCCACTCCACCGGCGCTCACCCTCCCATCCGGCTCATGAAGTTACTATATGCACATGCCTGTGTAAGGGTGAATGCCCGGCCGTAAATCAACCTCACCCCAATTAAAAAAACTCCGGCATCCACCGGAGTTTTCATTATGAAAAGTATGGATACAGCGCATTTGCAAGTGCTGCAAATTCAGGTATCGAAAGGCTTTCTCCACGTCTCGAAGGCTCGATTCCAGCCTGTTCAAGCGCTCTGAGAATATCTTCTTTCTTTTCTTTCCCATCTGGAAGCTGACTTGTCAGGTTATTTAAAATCGTTTTTCTGCGCTGAGCAAACGATGATCGCGTGACTGTGAAAAAGAAATCCTCACTGATCAATTCTACCGGCGGCTTGTCACGTTTTACTAATTTTATTACTGCTGAATCAACATTCGGCTGAGGCATAAAGACCGTTTTCGGTACAATCATCACTGTAGCTGCTTCAGTATAGTATTGAATAGCAATAGAAAGAGAGCCGTAACTTTTAGTGCCAGGCTTGGCTGCAATGCGGTCTGCCACTTCTTTTTGAAGCATAACAACTAACCCTTTAATCGGCAGGTCTTCCATTAAAAGCTTCAAAATAATCGGAGTCGTTACATAATACGGAAGGTTCGCCACTACCATTACATCTTTAACATCAGTAAATTCTTCAGCCATTACACGCTCTACGTCCGCTTTCAGCACATCCTGGTGGAGAATCTTGATATTGTCGTATGGAGATAGCGTATCATCAAGAATCTGTAACAGACGATGATCGATTTCAAAGGCGACTACTTTCTTGGAAGCTCGCGCCAGGTGCTCTGTCAGCGCCCCGATCCCCGGACCAATTTCAATTGCACCATGCTCCTTCGTCAGGTCTGCATGTCCAACAATGTTCTGAAGAATATTCGGGTCAATCAGAAAGTTTTGTCCAAGGCTTTTTTTAAACGAGAAACCGTACTTTTTCATAATTTCTTTCGTACGGATTGGTGTTGCAATATCTTTATTCATTATTCTCCTCCTGTAAAATGCGCGTCAACGCCAAAGCGAAATCCTCTTTCGTAATTTCAAACATCATTAAACGATTGTACAGCTGCTTTCCATTCACATAACCAATTTTCAATTCAGCACCGAGTCTTTCTCTGCGTGCTTTTGCTTTTGGTCCGCCGATCAGTCCGGCTGTCACAAGGTCCTCTTTGGTAATCAGTTCCACCGGCGCTTCAGTCATCACGTGAGCGTCTTTCAGCGCCTGCCTGATTACTTCAGGCGAAGCATGCTCCACGCCCAGGCCTCGCCCTTTTTTACGCAGTGCGTCCTGTTTTTCTACAAAGGCATGTCTGCAGCCTGGTACAGCGTCCTGAACAATTTGTCTGATACGCTGTCCCGGATAGTCAGGATCGGTTAAAATGATTACGCCTCTTTTTTCCTGTGCGTGACGGATTTTTTCAAGCGTCTTCTCAGAAACGGCTGAGCCATTTGTTTCAATTGTATCGGCATCTACTGCCCGCTTGATTGCAGTCGTATCATCTCTGCCTTCTACCACAATAATTTCTTTTAGTTTCATGACATCCTCCGAAATGGTTTCTGTGCTTCATTATAGCTGAAAATAGTTTTGAACGCACAAAAAGAAGCTGGGACAAATGTGTCTCAGCCTCTTGAACCGGTTCACTTCGCTACAGGGGGATGCTTTCCGCATGGCGTGCGCTAAGCCTCCTCGCGCTTCGCGCTGCGGGGTCTCAGCTAGCACGCTTCTCATGCTGGAGTCACCCCCTTCCGCTCCGTTCACCTCAAATTGCATTCTGCTTCTTTTCTGTTAAACATATCGATTATGTTTCAGTTTTTCTTTAAAAGCAATTACGGCATAACCGTCACTTTTACTGTTCTGTTACCCCAGGCCAGTGCTGAAGCACGATCTGGAATAAAGATATCGATTTTATTTCCTTTAATTGCGCCACCAGTGTCTCCGGCAATTGCATAGCCATAACCTTCGACATAGACTCTTGAACCAAGTGGAATCACTGAAGGATCCACTGCGATTACTTTCATCCCTGGGTTTGCAATCAGATTAATACCGGTTGCAGTAATACCTGAACATCCGGCACATGAAGCTGTGTAGGCTGTTGAAGACATCGTCATCTCACGGCCGGATGGCGCTGATGAAGCAGCTGCTGTCTGAGCAGGCTGCGACGACTGAGCTGAAGATGATGATGCTGCGACAGCTTTTTTAGTTGTTTCACGTGGAACGCTGGCAACGACAGGTTTCTTCGTGCCGATCGCGACAACTTTATTTTTGCTTTCTTTTACAGTTTTTTCTGCTTTCAGATCACGGGATACTTCTTTTCCGTTTTCTTTTACAACTTCGTATGTTTTTTCAATCAGACCTTCTTCGCCTTCCTGAACAACTTTTTCAGAACCTTCGGCTATTGTATTGTCATTTTTCTGTTCCACACTGAAGTTTTTCTTTTCTTCCACCACATCGGTGACCTTATCAACGTGGACGATCTTCACAGTAGCGCCCTCCGTCAACATTGTGTCTTCAGATGGTTCTACCCGATCATCTTGATCCAGCTTAATTTCCTGCTGTTTTAAAAAGTCAGCGACGGTGATCGAAGTCGACCAAATCTCTTCTTTGTCAGTCCCATTTACAAGCGTCCATGCGAATGCTTTTTCAAGAGAAAGGGCCATATCTTCCTCAATACTTTCATCCAATGAATGTGACAGCTTGTCCACATCACTTACTTCTAACTGTTCTTTACGCAGGAACTCTCCTACGGTTTGTGCATTTGTCATGATTTCCTGCGTCTCTCCGCCTAAATCAAATGACACCTGTTTCGCCGCTCTCCAGCGTACGGTCATATCATGATAGATCTCCGTATCGCCCGAGGGGTATAAATAGTCCTCTGAGTGAATATCCATTTCTAGCTCTGCAAATATATCTTCAACAGTGGCAGCGTTTGTGCGCACCAATTGCTCTTCACCATTTAAGGAAAGGGCTACAGTCTTTTTCATACCTTCCTGAAAAAGGAAACCAACAACTAAAACAAATACGGTTAAAGTTACTAAAGAATAGACCCAGTTCCTCTTACTCATAGACTTTGGAAACAGGTTTTTCATGTTATTTTCTGATTGCATGAAAAACTCCTCCTTTACTCCGAGTGATTATAAAGACTATCCGAACAGATTGTCAACCTTTGAAATTGAGACATTATCCCTGCGCAGGGGAGATATGTCCCAATTATGCAGACGGCTTTTCAGTCTGAAAAGGTTTTTTTATCGACAACCGATCGTTGGTGTTACGCAAAAGGTGTCGTACAAACGTGCTCCTAAATCCCTAATGCTTATCATTATTTATTTCAGCTGATAAATTTTTTTTGCGTTTTCTGTCGTACGTTTTCCAACTTCTTCGTAAGAAATGCCTTTTAATTCAGCAATTTGTTCCGCAACCAGCTTCACATATGCAGGCTCATTCCGCTTGCCGCGATTGGGATGCGGCGCTAAGAACGGCGCATCTGTTTCAATCAGCAGATGCTTAAGATCAATTTCTTCAGCCACTTCTTTCGGCTTCTTTGCATTTTTAAATGTGACAGGTCCGCCAAGTGAGATCATGAAGTTTAAATCAATACACTGCTTTGCAATTTCAACACTTCCGCTGTAGCAGTGCATAATGCCGCCTACTTCTTCAGCGTGCTCTTCTCTCAGAATATCTACAACATCCTGTGTTGCTTCACGATTGTGAATCACAATTGGAAGCTTTAATTTTTTAGCTAAATGAATCTGCTTTCTGAAAGCCTTTTGTTGAATATCATGCGGTGACTTATCCCAGTGGTAATCCAGACCGGTTTCTCCAATCGCAACGACCTTCGGATGAGCAGCAAGTTCTTCAATCCACTCCAGATCCTCATCAGTCATATCAATTGCATCTACCGGATGCCACCCGATTGCGGCATAGATGAAGTCGTGCGTCTCAGCAAGCTCCATTGCCTTTTTGATCGTCTTCCGGTCAAACCCTACAACCGTCATTAATTCAACATCATTTTCCTTTGCGCGCTGTATCACTTCATCAAGATCTTCTTCAAAATGATCCGCATTTAAGTGAACGTGTGTATCGAATAACATTGTATCCTCTCCTTCACAGCAAATTTAGTGTATTAAAAATCCATATGTCATACATCACAGCCATGTAACAATCTATTAACAAATTAACAAACACATTAAATCAAATATTAAAGATCGATTATATGAAGAATGAACAATAATATTTGAATTAAACTATTTTGAATTCAAAGTAATTATCAAATCAATGTTTCTCCACTTAAATGACTATCTCAATATAATTTTTATCATAAACAAATATTGATTGGAAAATCAGACCCAATGACAGCGGAAACACAAAATTATGACGAGTTTCTTCTATTGTTATAGTTCGTTACACAGATGTAATAATTAAGACATATAAGAAATATTAAAACCAGATACTTCAACTTATGGAAGGTTGGTTTTTCAGTCATAAATGTTGAAGAGATTTAATTCTGATGATGACCGGAGTGCAGGACGAAGATCATCAGCGTTTTTAAACATCCCGTGGAAATAAAAAGAAGAGAGGAATGGATCCTCCCCTCTTCTGTCATTGGATTATTTAACACGTGCCCCATTTTCCAGGTTTTCTGCTACATGTGCAAGTGATAGGACTCCATCTTTCTCACCCGCAAGAATCATGCCTTCAGAAAGCTCTCCGCGCAGTTTTACAGGTTTAAGGTTTGTTACACAAACCACTTTACGGCCTACTAATTCTTCCGGTTTATAAAATTTCGCAATACCGGATACAACCTGGCGTTTTTCAAAGCCAAGATCCAACTGAAGTTTCAGCAGCTTATCGGTCTTTTTCACCGGTTCGCATTCCGTTACAGTGGCAACCCGCAGGTCTACCTTCATAAAGTCATCAAAGGTAATTTCATCTTCAAGCTCTACCGGTTCCTCTGCAGCAGCTGGCGCAGTGCCGGACATTTTTTCTTTAATGTAAGCAGCTTCTTCGGCTACCTCAAGGCGTGGAAAGATTGGTTCTCCTTTTGCCACTACTTTTGTGCCTGCAGGAATCACACCAAATTCCCTTAGCGTTTCCCACTTGAGATGTGTGTCATCAAGTTGAAGCTGTGACAAAATCTTTCCAGGCGTTTCTGTCATGAACGGCTGAAGCAGAACTGCGACACGACGCAATGTTTCCGCCAGATGGTTCATCACATGGCCAAGCTCTTCTTTCTTCGCTTCTTCTTTCGCAAGTATCCACGGCTGCGTTTCATCAATGTATTTATTTGCGCGACTGATTAACTGCCAGACAGTCGCCAGCGCAACAGAGAATTCCATATTTTCCATTGACTCCTGGAATTTCTCTACGGTTTCTTCATTTAACTGAAGCAGTTCCTTGTCATAAGTCCCTTCTGAACCTTGATAAACAGGAATTTCCCCGTCAAAATACTTGTTGATCATTGCAACTGTACGATTCAACAGGTTTCCAAGGTCATTCGCGAGGTCAAAGTTAACGCGCTCAACGAATCCTTCAGGTGTAAAAATTCCGTCAGAGCCAAATGGTACTTCGCGAAGCAGGTAGTATCGAAGTGCATCAAGACCATAGCGATCAATCAGCGTAACTGGATCTACTACGTTGCCTTTTGACTTGGACATCTTGCCGTCCTTCATCAGCAGCCAGCCGTGTGCAAATACTTGTTTTGGCAATGGCAGATCGAGCGCCATCAGCATAATCGGCCAGTAAATTGTATGGAACCTGACAATCTCTTTACTCATCAGATGCACATCGGCCGGCCAGAACTGGCGGAAACGCTCATCATTTTCCGAACCGTAACCAAGCGCCGTTATGTAATTTGATAATGCATCGATCCATACATACACAACGTGTTTAGGGTCCCCAGGCACTTTTACGCCCCAATCGAAAGTTGTTCTTGATACAGCCAGATCTTCAAGGCCGGGCTTTATAAAATTGTTCAGCATTTCATTTTTACGCGACTCAGGCTGAATGAATGCTGGATTCTCTTCATAATACTTTACAAGACGGTCTGCATATTTACTCATACGGAAAAAATAAGATTCCTCACGCACTTTCTCAACAGGGTGCCCACTGTCAGGACTCTTACCGCCGATCACATTTCCATCACTGTCGAGCTCTTTGTCTTCAAGCTGCGTTTCAGTATAGAAAGTTTCATCCGGAATTGAATACCAGCCTTCATATTCACCAAGATAAATATCTCCCTGATCATGAAGCTGTTTAAAAATCTTTTCGACAACAGTCTTATGACGTTCTTCTGTTGTCCGGATGAAATCATCGTAGGATATGTCCATCTTTTTCCAAAGATCCTGGATCCCGGATACAATTTCATCTACATAAACCTGAGGAGAAATTCCCTGCTCTTTCGCTTTTTCCTGGATTTTCTGACCATGCTCGTCCGTTCCTGTTAAGTACATGACATCAAACCCAAGCAGACGCTTGTATCGTGCCATTGCGTCTCCAGCTACTGTTGTATAGGCATGCCCGATGTGCAATTTGCCACTCGGGTAATAAATTGGCGTTGTAATATAGAAAGTATTGTTCGGCTGACTCACTGTTTATCCTCCTCGATCAGCTTCAGAAACTCAGTTCTGACGCGTATTCATATGCTAAAAAATATACCCGAAATAGAATGCGAATGCAACCGGCGCACCCCTAAAAGTAAATACTCCCCATTTTTGTCGAATGATCAGCAAAGTTTTGTCGAAACACGAAATAGCTCGAATTCAAAACAATTCTATTTACACTGACAGTTATTACATGATATAGTGGATATTGTAGAAGGTAATATTTTCAAAAACCCACACACACTGATACAGCAGTATTTCTTAATGTATAATATGGTGCACATTTGGGAGAAAATATGTATTGACTGATTTGGGAAACGTTGGTATGATATAAAAACAGAGAGAAAAATGTCGAAACTTGACGAAAAAACAGAGAGAAAAACAAATTAACCTTTGAGAGGGGATTTTCAATCATGAAATCAACAGGAATTGTACGTAAAGTAGACGAATTAGGCAGAGTAGTTATTCCAATCGAACTTCGCCGTACGCTGGGTATCGCAGAGAAAGACGCATTGGAAATCTATGTGGATGACGAAAAAATCATCCTAAAAAAGTATAAGCCAAGCATGACTTGCCAGATTACTGGTGAAGTTTCAGACGACAACCTTAAGCTTGCAGGCGGAAAGCTTGTACTAAGCCGCGAAGGCGCTGAAATGCTTATTAAGGAAATTCAAAGCAACCTTCAAGGTGCTTAATTCATACAATTTGTCACTGCTCCCTTAGTGGAGCAGTTTTTTTCTGCCTAAAAGACCGTAGTTGTTCCTTCTCACATGGTGAGGAGTGCAGGCCAGCTGCGTCCGAGGTGGCAGTTACTGCCGTCAATTCTATTTTCACTACCATCGGCACATAGTTCGTTACCGTCGTTCCGGGTGTATCTGACCGTCACCACGCATCTGACCACCATCGCAACGCAAAATACTACCATCAACCACTTCTATTCAACATCTGACTTCCCCACTGCGCATGTTGCCAATCGACTTTAGGAAGCGTTTTTCAAATAAAAAAGACCACTTTTATAGTGATCTCAAGCGTTAGTGATCCACGTGATAATCCTGATAGACATCCCGCTTCGGAAGGCCGCGGTCTTTTGCGGTTTCTTTAATCGCTGCTTTAGACGTCATGGATTGTTGCTGAATATAGTGTTCGACATGTTCAGTAAGCGATAACTCAGACCACCAGATTTCTTCATCCTGCTGCCACTTATCACGGCTCGCCCCTTCAACAACAAGACAGAATTCACCGCGCAGCTCATTCGTTTCTGCCCATTCCAGACACTCCTCTACAGTGCCGCGCACAAACTCTTCAAATTTTTTCGTGAGCTCACGCGAAACAGCCATTTGGCGATCTGCACCCAAAGCGTCCTGCATTTCTTTTAACGATTCTTTCAAACGATGAGGAGATTCGTACAGGATAAATGTCGCAGGAATTGTCGAAAGAAATACCAGCTCTTCCCGTTTCTCTTTTTTCTGACGGGGCAGGAAGCCGTAATAATAAAATGGCTGCGGCTTTAATCCGGAAGCAATTAATGCTGTGACAGCTGCGTTTGCTCCAGGTAGCGGTATCACATTTATACCTTCCTCTACACATTGCTTCACCAGCTCATAGCCCGGATCCGAAATACAGGGTGTGCCTGCATCTGTTACCAGCGCAATTTGTTTTCCATCATGAAGATCAGCGATCAGCTTTCGTCCGCTTTCTTCTTTATTATGATCATGATAACTGACAAGCTTTGTCTCAATCTCAAAATGACGGCACAGGTTTTTCGAATTACGTGTATCTTCTGCCGCAATCAGATCAGCTTCTTTTAAAATATTAACCGCCCTGAAAGTCATATCTTCTAAATTCCCAATCGGTGTCGGTACTAGATACAATCGACCTTCCTGCACGTTTTGAAAACTTTTTTGCGTTTGCACATTAGTCACCTCTTTCATTTAAATATAAATCCTTTTGCGGCCTTGATTTCTTTTTAAACCAGTATTCCGCCTGCATTGCTTCCCGTTTAGATAAAAATGATTCGTGATGAATCATTTCAACAGGACGTCTGGTTCTTGTATATTTAGATGCTGTGCCTTCGTTATGCTGAGACAGCCGGCGCTCCAGATTAATCGTGTAGCCGCCATAGTAAGAACCATCTTTGCACAAAAGCACATAGAAGAAATGGTTAGCCTCTGCTTCCATATAAAATCTCCTTCATTTCATCTGTGTATTCATTATTATCCTTATAAACGATGAGCGGCGGCAGGATTTTCACATCAGGTTTGCCGTCTTTCGCCGCCTCTACTAAAATTGTATTGGCTTCCTTACCCTCTTTTGGATAAACGAACTGAATTCTTTTCGGTTCAAGACGGTACTGCCTCATTAATGTAATCAGATCAAGAAGTCTGCCGGGCCGGTGAACAAACGCAGCTTTTCCTCCCTGCTTCAGAAGACCGCTGCTGACGCTGATTGTATCTTCAAGCGTACACATAATCTCGTGACGCGCAATTGTTAAATGTTCATTTTCATTCAGTTCGTCTTTTCCCGGTGTTGTAAAATAAGGCGGATTACATGTCACTACGTCGTGTCTTGCATATCCAAGCTGCGGTGACACTGTATTCAAATCTTCGCAGATCATCTTCAGTTGGGCATTCAGGTCATTGTGGTCAATGCTTCTGTTCGCCATATCTGCAAGGCGCTCCTGGATTTCCACCCCTGTGATTGACCCTTTTGTTCTCTTACTTAAAATGAGCGGAATTACACCATTTCCTGAACAAAGGTCAATCAGACTCCCTTTTCTGATCGGCACCTGCACAAAGCGCGCGAGCAGCACAGCATCCAGCGAAAAGGAAAAAACAGATGGACTTTGGATAATTCTTAAATCTTCAGCCAGCAGATAGTCCAGCCGCTCATCACCAATTAATTGCATGTTTCGATCCTCTTTTCTATTGTTCGATGTTAAAAACCGCTGCCCCCTTCCGTACAGGACTGTGCTTTCCGCACCCGTCCGGACGAGCCTCCTCGCCACTTCGTGACAGCGGGGTCTCGTCTGTCCTTACTGGTGCAGGAGTCTCCGTCCTGTACTCCAGGGGACAGCTGGTGTTTATGTATAATAACATTTGTTTTAACATCAATTTTCTCAAATATATATATGATTAGTCTAAAATTTTTTATTTCTATTGTATACAATCAGCGTCATAAATTACTTTAGTATTTATGTACAGCGTTGATCGCAGTGGAAGGCGGCGACTCCAGCATGAGAAGACGGACAGGTGAGACCCCGCAAGGCGAAGCCTGAGGAGGCTCACCGCCGTCCGTGCGCGTCCGCCTGCAACGGAGATCGGACGCCAATATACAAAATTCAAACTATATTTAAAATGAACAATCCAGCCTACACAAAAAAAGCCCGGCAGGACGTCCGCCTGTTTTTCCCATGCAGGAAAAACAGGCGGCGTAATGCCAGCCTTTATTTTTTCGTTAAAAATGAAAGACAGAAAAGGCAGTCTTCATCTTTGCGCGGGCTTCCAAAGTGAATGTTACAAATGTGGAAGCCTTCATGGTAAAGACGGGCAAGGTTATCATAACCTTCACCAACATCTGTGCTTGGACCGGCAGCTTTACCGGCATCAGCCTTGCCTGCAGGAGCTTCTGTCTCACTCCCGAGCTGCTCAAGTCTTCTGCGCAAATGTTCATTTTCAATCTGCAGTGTATGATTCTCCTCCATCATGTCAGCAAGATGATGCTTCAGTTCGCCAAGCTGCTGGTATAACTGACCAATCTGCTGCTCCATATTGGATACTGAATCAAAGAACTCCTTCTTATCCACGAACTCCACCCCGTTACTCTGTGGCTTGAATTGACGCAATATCTTTATTCATAATTTCTTCAAGCGTATACTCAAGCGTACGGTCCTGCTCCTTTATCTCAATCTTAAGCACGCGCTCAAGCATATTCAGCCCGACCACTTTACCTTTACCTTCTGGAGTGACCACAAAGGATCCAAGGTCCGGCATTTCTTCTTTTGCTGCTTCATACTCGTCGTTTTCATATTTCAGGCAGCACATCAAACGTCCGCACAAGCCTGAAATTTTCGCCGGGTTCAAGGATAGGTTCTGATCCTTCGCCATCTTGATTGAAACCGGTTCGAAATCGCCAAGAAAAGTCGAGCAGCAAAGCATACGCCCGCAAGGACCAATACCGCCAAGCATTTTCGCTTCATCACGAACACCGATCTGTCTCAGTTCAATCCTTGTTCTGAAAACAGAAGCCAGGTCTTTCACAAGATTTCTGAAATCAACCCGTCCGTCTGCTGTAAAATAAAAAATAACTTTATTGCGGTCAAATGTATATTCAACGTCAACAAGCTTCATATCAAGGTCATGCTCACTGATTTTGTCTGCACATACTTCATAAGCATGGGCTGCCTCTTCCTTGTTTTCCTGAACGGAAAGGCGATCCTTCTGTTCAGCAATGCGGACAATTTTTTTCAGTGGAAGCACAACGTCATTCTTGTCCACTTTCTTGACTTCAGTGACAACTTTACCATATTCCACACCGCGTACCGTCTCCACAATGACGTATTCATCTATGTTAAGTGGAAGCTGGTTCGGGTCGAAATAATATATTTTGCCCGCTTTATTAAAACGGACGCCTACAACTTCATACAAGTGCAGATCCCCCCTGCAATTTAAGCATCAGCTGTTCCATTAACAACTGTGTATTCATATTTCTCTGTAGCTGTGTTTTCGCTTCCAGTATAACTGTCAGCTGATGAGTAAGCTGATTCGCTGACGTCTGGAGTGCATCTGTACGAAACGTTTCCAGCCAGTCCGGGTACGACAGGTGATCGAGCTTGTCCGTTTGGATATATAGGAGATCTTTATATATAAGAAGAAACAAATCGAGCGATTGGTCAATTTGTGATTTCTCTTTAAAATGCGGAAGATAGTCGCTTTGAACCCTGATCATGGCTTCAAAGGGATCATCCTTTAGCACTTCGTACAATTTTAACATGATTTTTCTGGCTTGTACAAACCACTCATCTTCACTCAGCTCAATTGCTTCATCAACCTGGTTAGTTATTTTCGATACAAGTGATGCCATTGTCGGGTGAACTTCTTCTGCGATCAGCTTTTGTTTAAATAAAACAGGTGTCAACGGGCGGAAAGATACGTGCTGACACCTGGAAAGTATAGTCGGGAGCATCTGATGAATCTGCTCAGTCAACAAAATCGCAGTTGTAGACGGATGCGGCTCTTCGAGAAATTTCAATAAAGAGTTCGCGGCCTGAACAGTCATTTTGTCAGCACCATTCACAATATAAGCTTTTCTCTTTGATTCCATACCTGTCTTACTGAACTCTTCCTGCAGCAATTTAACCTGTTCTTTTTTAATGGACTGTCCGTCAGGCTCAATCATATGAACATCAGGGTGATTCCCCTGATCGATCCGGCTGCACTGTTCACAGGTCATGCACGGCACGCCCTCGTCCGGCTGTCTGCAGAAAAGTCCTTTAGCAAGAAACAGTGCCATATTTTTTTTACCTGTGCCGCGTCCACCTTCAAACAGATAGGCATGTGCCACGCGGTTTTTCTGCAGGCTCTGTTGCAGCATTTTCATCGCGACCGGCTGCTGTGATGCCAGGTCCTGGTGCGTTTCGGCCATACAATCTCCCTTTTCTACGTGTATATATTAATCAGCAGTCCTTTGATTTCACCGATTTGATCCAGCACATCAACCGATTCTTTTTCCCCCTGCAGAACACTTTCAGTCAGTTCAGTAAGCTTCTCATCAATTGTTTCAACGAGACGAAGCTTACGTCCCTCACCAAATTCATTCCAGGAGTGAGACTGCTTTAGATTCATTCCGTATTCAACTGTTTCCTTAACAAAACGTTTTACCAGCGTTTTGAAAGTTGCCAGATCCTTAAAATTACGTGACCTCGCCAGTCTGTCACCTGCTGCCGTCACTTCACCCATTAACCTCGTCAGCTGTTCAGACTGAAGCTTCTGATCCTGTTTTTCAACAAGTTCTCCGAATTTCAGCTGAGAAGCTGAGAGATTCTGGGGACTGTTCCCGGGCTGGTTAACGCCTACCCGTAAATCGCGGTTAATTTTCATATTCCCACTCCGCTACTTTAAAATTGGTGAAACTGCTCAATCGGCAGTACAAAGACCGTGGCTCCGCCAACTTCAACTTCTACAGGATAAGGAATGTAAGAATCCGCATTCCCGCCCATTGGGGAAACAGGGGCAACCATCTGTTCTCTTGAACGGCAGCTGTCATTAATGACTTCTAACACCTTATCAACGCGGGCATCCTCTGTACCGACCATAAAAGTGGTATTTCCAGACTTCAAAAACCCTCCGGTACTGGCAAGCTTTGTTGCACGGAAATTATTTTTCATCAATGCAGTTGATAAACGGTTTGAATCCTGATCCTGTACAATTGCGACAACAAGTTTCATCCATTCCACCCTCTTCCTTATAAAATGGTTCTTCTTCCTTTATTATAACAATAATACGAAAATATTACGAAAGCATTCCGGAAATCTTCATTTTCTTAACACCGCTGAAAGTACTTTAATCGAATCGGCTGTTACTTTCTCTAATGACTGAGAAGCATCAATCCGTTGCATTCTTTCTGGAAAACGCTCCTGCAGGATCTGGTAGCCTTCATATACCTTGTCATGAAAAGCCATTCCCTCAAGATCAAGGCGATTCACTTCACGTCCCAGATTTTGCTCAATCCGCTTCAGCCCTTCTAACGGAGTAATGTCAAAATAAAGCGTACAGTCAGGCATCATGGACCCGATGGCGAATTGGTTAATACTCCACACTTCATCAATCCCAAGACCTCTTGCATGACCCTGATAAGCAAGAGAGCTGTCGATAAAGCGGTCACACAGCACAACCCTGCCTTCTTTAAGTGCAGGCTCCACCTTCTCAGCCAAATGCTGTCTGCGGGCTGCTGCATAAAGAAGCGCTTCCGTCCGGCTGTCCATTTCTGTATGCGTTGGATCCAAAATCACTTCCCTGATCTTCTCAGCAATCTTAATCCCGCCAGGCTCACGCGTCATCATCACATCAAAGCCAAGCGTTTCCAGCTCTCTTTTAATTTCAACAGCAGCAGTCGTTTTTCCTGCTCCTTCAGGTCCTTCTAATGTAATAAATAACCCTTTACTCATTTGCTTCCTCCTGCACAACCTTGATTTTTCCTTCTATTAAATGCGTACCGCCCTGAAATCGCATACTCGTCCCGGCAAGTTCAGACAGTCTTTTCAGTTTTTCTTTCGTCATTCTTTCTCCAGCAATAATATATGGAATCCCCGGGGGATACGGAATAATCGTTTCAGCGGCTATTTTCCCTGCCGCCTGTTCAATTGCTACCAGTGAAGATGGCAGCTGATCTGTATCATATAAAGACAATGTCGTGATTTCATCTGTGAATAACGGGGAGATCACGCTTCGTTCAGTCCATTCAGCTTCATTCGCAATGTCACTCAACACCGCAATCACGCCATCCCACGCTACTTCACTGTCTTCTTTTAAAAGCGGAAGCATCCACAATACCTGAAGCGGATCTGCAAGCTCTGCGAAAATACCTTTTTCCTCACACGCAGACTGCAATTCAAACCCGTTCAGCCCATCCATTCTGATGATCAACTTCAACGGATCTTCCGGCTCTATGACAGTCACACGTGTGATTCGCTGCAGCCTTTTGATCAAATCATTTCTTTTAGTCATAAAGAAAGCGGCATCCTCACTCGAGTAAGTGGCGGCATAACGCCTCGCGTCATCCAGCGATGCCATAATTGGATAAGAAGGGCTGCTTGATTGCAGCATGCCAAGCAATTGTTCAATTCTCTGATGGTTCACCTGGTTATGCGCTATATGTAAGTAAGACCCCATCGTAAGCGCCGGGAGTGTCTTGTGAGCCGACTGAACGACTACATCCGCCCCCATTTGCAAAGATGATTCTGGAAATCCCGGAAGCGAGAAGTGAGCACCATGCGCTTCGTCAGCAAGCACCGTAAGCCCCAATTTTTTGGCCTTCAAAACCACATCTTCCATTTGACCAGTATGCCCATAATAAGACGGATACGTCAGCAGCACTGCCCCGGCATCAGGAAACTCCCCTGCTGCTTTTTCAAGTAAATCAGGTGAAATACCTGCCGGCGTCATTGAATGCGGATGTACTTCCGGCATCATAAAAACCGGTTTAACGCGCGCTAAACGGCATGCATGGATCACAGACTTATGTGCATTCCCTGCCACTAATAAATGACTGCCCGGCTCACATAGCGCCATCACCATCGCAAGATTTCCTGTTGTGGATCCGTTCACAAGAAAAAAACTTTTAAAAACGCCTGCATGGTCCGCTAAAAGAGCCTGAGCTTCAGCAATTGCTCCCTCTGGTGCATGCAGATCATCAAGTCCTGAAATCTCCGTTTGATCCCATGCACTGAAATGGGCAGCAATCTCACCAATGGCACCATTCTTATGACCCGGCACATGAAAAGAAACCGGCTTCTGATTCATATGTGATTGAAGAGCCTCAACAAGCGGTCTGGCTTTCTGATTCATAACGTTCTCCTTTAGTAAAATCATTTCTCTATTGTATCATGATTCATTTAAAGGACACGTGCTTTTAGCTGGTGATTGAAGCGTAAGGCGGAGACTTCTGCACCCGGATCCGGAAAGCATCCGTCTGAATAGGAAATCAACAGCCAACTTTAACTGAACCAATACAAAAAAGCCCGCATCTCAGCAGGCTTCCGTCACTTATTCTTTTAAAAGATGAATCCACTTATCATACCCCTGATCCTCTGGCTTCAATTGAATTAACGACTGTTCACACCAAACGCAAATAAATTTTGAAGACAGGCGGATCGCCCGGTTGTATCGTCTACCACAAGCACGGCAATGTCTCATGTCATTTCCTCCACTTCGCAGCATGTCATACAACCAGTATGGACACTGCGGATAAAAAGTAATCTTTCTATCCTATTCTTTTTAAAAGAAAACGTGAAGGAAACTGCTCAACAAACTTTTCACAGTCTTGTAGATCGTCTTTCATCTTCTGCTTTCGGTTCAGAGGGCGCTTCTTCCGGCTCCCTGACTTCGCTATATACCTTAAGACCCTTTTTCTTACGCTTCCGATCTGAAATCAAACCGAATACCACAACAGCAACGAGAATCAAAAGAATGATGAGCCACCACATCTCTTCACCTCCCCGCCCTTTTAATTAAAAGCCAGTCGTCTTCCTATCGTTATCCATTTCTTACTGCTGAGGTGCTTCCTCACCACCGCTACGATATTGCTCAAAGTTTTTCCGGGAAACTTTTCTTTCGATCAACGATTAAACCGAATCCAATCAATCCGGCAACTATACCAATGACATAGATAAACATCTCCAGACACCTCTTGTACCCTCATTATACCCCTTTTTTACGATTTTACCCAATAAGCCGAGCCATCCTGATTTCTGTCCATAAAACCATATTCAATAAAGTAACGGCGAATCGTGACAAAATCAGCATACGCCTTTTTCAACACTTCATTTACTTCTCTTTCCGTATATTGTTGCCCCGCGGTAAACCGTTTCAGCAAATGCTGAAGCACAATAATTTTTCTCTTTTCCTTACTTGGAAACTGATTTAATGACCCGTCTTCTTTAAAATATGTCTTCAACACCTTTTCCTGTTCTTCACTCGTAATTGCATATCTCTCATCCACCATTGTCGCCCCCCTATGTATCTGAACCAGACTCTCCGGCCCGGCATCCTCTTTTAACAACTGCATTAGCGCTAAAAACACACGCGCCTGCTTTTCCTTCTCTTTAAACTTAAACCTGTGATTCCGAATCGTCGAAGGACTGCCGCCAATCTGCTTCGCCGCCTCCTTATCAGAAACCCCCTGCTTAAAATACGACAACAATTCCTTCTGATGATCCGACAACCCCGTATACTTCTTATCCATATTCATCAAATAAACAAACATCGACTCATGATCAGTTATCACATGATACTCGGTAGCCTTAGAAGCCTCGAAAAAGCGCTCACCAATAGGAAAAACCTCTCCCTCTTCAAAGCGCTCACCACAAATCAAACAATGATAAGCTCCCTCAACCTGCTTCACACCACGCGCAAGCTCCTCAACAGAAGCCTCCCAAAACAATTCACTCAAAACAAACACTTCCTTCAAAAGTTTATTATTTAATAAACATATTATATTAATGTTTATAAAATATCAAACTATTTTTAATTTTGTTTGTTTTACAGTGACTGGAACCGGGTTTGGGAAATCTACTCCGCTTGACTCTTTTGAACCTCCACACCAGTACTGAATGCACTGCGGTCAATGTCTTTTTGCCTTTTATGCCTTTAAGTCTCTGGCTCTTTGCTCTTGATGCCCTTGGGAT
>NZ_SORX01000012.1 GCF_004405125.1 Jeotgalibacillus salarius | reverse complement strand
CAGCGCCGATGGTAGTTGGGGGTTTCCCCCTGTGAGAGTAGGACGTCGCTAGGCAAACGGAAAGTCTTCCCTGTGTGGGAAGGCTTTTTTTGTCGTCCAGAAAAGCAAAAGCGAAGGGAGAGGATCCCAAGGGCATCAAGAGCAAAGAGCCAGAGACTTAAAGGCATAAAAGGCAAAAGGACAGTGACCTTAGTGCATTCAGTGCCTGGTCTGGAGGATCAATAAATTAAGATTCCTTCTTTTCTCAAGAAAAATTTCATCAATTCCCCTGAATAATTCCTTCACCAGCCCAGCCACCACTCAGTATTCCTTCAGGAACCCATGGAATCCCGGTATCCAGGTTCTTTATTCCATTCATATTGAGCACACCTTCATCATTCTGGTCTTTGACATGATTTCAAAATTCCACTCCCTCACATGATAGCCAATGATAATGAGCGTAAGAGCTCTCTTTTACCTGTATCGTAGCCCTCAATTGCACATAAACTGAAATGTGTTGTATAATCATAGTCAAAGATAGTCAAAGTCAAGGCGAAGGAGGTGGCATGGTGAAAAATATTTCAGATATAATTGAAAACTATTTGAAAGAGGTTTTAGAAAAGAGCGGCAGTGAAATAGTTGAAATAAAGCGCAGCGAGATTGCTGAACGCTTCCAGTGCGTCCCTTCGCAGATCAATTATGTGATGAAAACCCGTTTTACAATTGAAAGTGGTTATGTTGTTGAGAGTAAGCGGGGCGGCGGAGGGTATATACGTATTATAAAAGTAAAAAGTGATGATCATGCTCACTTGATTGACCAGATTTTAGAGATTTTGCAGCCGTCAGTTTCACAGGCTGCAGCAGAGAGTGTTGTATTCAGGCTCATAGATGAAGATGTGATTTCAAAACGAGAAGCAAAACTGATGCTTAGCGCAATGGACCGGTCTACTTTGAATGTCCCGCTGCCTGTCAGGGATGACGTAAGAGGACGTATTCTGACCGCTATGCTAACTGTTTTAAAATACCAATAAGGTCGCGGGGTGATCGATATGATGTGTGAGCAATGCCAGGAGCGGCCAGCTGCTGTTCATTTGAAGAACATAGTGAATGGTAAGAAGACGGAAGTACATTTATGTGAAGTGTGCGCTCAGGATAAAGGCGAAGCTTTCATGAATGATGATAGTGCTTTTTCATTTAATCATTTACTTGCGGGATTGTTGAACGTTTCTCCTGTTATGAAGCAGAGTCAGCCTCAGCAAAACCATCGCCATACAGTGGAGTGCAGCGGCTGTCAGATGACGTTTGAACAGTTTTTAAAGATTGGTAAGTTTGGCTGTCCTCAATGTTATGAATCGTTCAGGGATCAGCTGCCGCCCATTCTAAAAAGGCTGCATAGCGGTAATACTGTGCATCAGGGCAAACTGCCTGAACGGCAGGGCGGTACAATTCATATGAAGAGAAAAATATCTGAGCTCCGTTCAGACCTGAAGTCATTAATTGAACAGGAAGAGTTTGAGCAGGCTGCAATGATACGTGATCAGATCCGCTTTCTTGAAAAGGAGATTCATGATGAAAGGGGCGGTGGTGATGAGTCTTGAGAAATTTTTAAATCAGGCGGTCAGCTCCTGGATGAATGAGGATGGTCCTTTTTCTGAGATTGTTCTTTCAACAAGGATCAGGCTGGCGAGAAACCATAATCAATATGCATTCCCCACTGTATTTACGAAAGAAGAAGCTGAACAGACAGCTCAGGCGGTAAGTGCTGCTGTAAAAGAGACAGGATATCCGCTTGAGGAATTGAAAATGAAAGATTTACAGGGGCTTGAAAAAAGGGTGCTGGTTGAGAAGCATTTGATCAGTCCGAATTTGGCTGAAGATACAAGCTCATCATCTGTATGGCTGTCTGATGATGAAGATATCAGTCTGATGGTGAATGAAGAAGATCACATTAGAATTCAGTGTTTATTTCCAGGTCTTCAGTTGAAGGAAGCCCTGCGAAGAGCGCTTGAAATTGATGATGCACTTGAAGAGCATTTTGACTATGCCTTTGATGAGAACTTCGGTTATCTGACAACGTGCCCGACAAATGTTGGGACGGGATTGCGTGCATCTGTTATGATGCATTTACCAGGATTAATGATGACGCACCAGATGAACCGGATTATTCCTGCAATTGGACAATTTGGTCTTGTTGCAAGAGGGATTTACGGGGAAGGCAGCGAAGCTTTAGGTAACATCTTTCAGATTTCCAACCAGACCACGCTTGGCAAGTCAGAAGAAGATATCACTGAGGACCTGCTGCATGTAGTCGATCAGATTATTGCCCAGGAGAAATCGGCCAGAGAGGCGCTTGTGAAATCTTCAGGTATTCAGTTAGAGGACAGAGTTTTCCGTTCATATGGTACGCTGCGTTACAGCAGGGTGCTGGAGTCAAAGGAAGCAGCGAAATGTCTGTCTGATGTTCGCCTTGGGATAGATCTTGGTTTTATCGAGAATGTGTCGAGGAGCATTTTGAATGAGCTGATGATTTTCACGCAGCCAGGATTTTTACAGCAGTATGCAGGAGGTTTCCTGCGTCCTGTGGAAAGAGATATCAGACGGGCTTCGCTGATCCGCGAGCGTCTGGAGATGGATGTAAGTAAAGATAAAGGAGGATCAGACATATGATGTTTGGACGATTTACAGAGAGAGCACAAAAAGTATTAGCATTAGCACAGGAAGAGGCGATCCGTCTTTCCCATTCAAATATCGGTACTGAGCATATCCTTCTTGGTCTCGTTCGTGAAGGAGAAGGTATTGCAGCGAAAGCACTGCAGACGCTTAACTTAAGCACAACGAAAATTCAGGAAGAAGTTGAAGAATTAATCGGTAAAGGGACAGAGCAGTCACCGAGCGTTCACTATACACCGAGAGCTAAAAAAGTCATTGAACTTTCAATGGATGAGGCACGTAAACTTGGTCATTCTTATGTAGGAACTGAGCATATTCTGCTTGGCTTGATCCGTGAAGGAGAAGGCGTGGCAGCACGTGTGCTGAACAACTTGGGTGTAAGCCTGAATAAAGCACGCCAGCAGGTCCTGCAGCTTCTTGGCAGTAATGAAGCAGGTGGACAGCAGGCTTCAAATGCTAGCGCAAATACACCAACGCTTGATGGTCTGGCACGTGATTTAACAGTAATTGCACGTGAAGGCAGCCTTGACCCTGTCATTGGCCGCAGCAAGGAAATTCAGCGTGTCATTGAAGTGCTAAGCCGACGTACGAAGAATAACCCTGTACTAATCGGGGAGCCTGGTGTCGGTAAAACAGCAATTGCTGAAGGGCTGGCGCAGCAAATTGTACAAAATGAAGTACCGGAAATCCTGCGTGACAAGCGCGTCATGACACTTGATATGGGTACAGTCGTTGCGGGAACGAAATACCGCGGCGAATTTGAAGACCGTTTGAAAAAAGTAATGGATGAGATTCGTCAGGCCGGTAATGTCATTCTGTTCATTGATGAGCTTCACACGTTGATCGGCGCAGGGGGAGCAGAAGGTGCGATTGATGCTTCTAACATCCTGAAGCCGTCTCTTGCCCGCGGTGAGCTTCAATGTATTGGTGCGACAACGCTTGATGAGTACCGCAAGTATATTGAGAAGGATGCAGCGCTTGAGCGTCGTTTCCAGCCGATACAGGTTGATGAGCCGACTGCAGAAGAATCAGTGCTGATTTTAAAAGGGCTGCGTGACCGTTATGAAGCCCATCACCGTGTATCAATTACAGATGCAGCAATCGATGCAGCGGTAAAAATGTCAGACCGTTATATTTCTGACCGATTCCTGCCGGATAAAGCGATTGACTTAATTGATGAAGCAGGTTCGAAAGTGCGTCTGCGCTCATATACTACACCGCCAAATCTGAAGGAGCTTGAAGCAAAGCTTGAAGGCATCCGTAAAGAAAAGGATGCAGCGGTTCAGAGCCAGGAATTTGAAAAAGCGGCTTCTCTTCGCGATTCTGAGCAGAAGACAAAAGAAAAACTCGAAGAAACGAAGAAAGTGTGGAAAGAAAAGCAGGGTCAGGAAAATACTGAAGTCACCGTTGAAGATATTGCACACGTGGTTTCTACGTGGACGGGTGTACCGGTATCACGACTTGCTGAAACTGAAACACAGAAGCTTCTTCACCTTGAGGATTCACTTCACGATCGCGTAATCGGTCAGGAAGATGCGGTTACCGCAATTGCAAAAGCTGTACGTCGTGCACGTGCGGGACTGAAGGATCCGAAGCGTCCAATCGGTTCATTCATTTTCCTTGGACCAACCGGTGTTGGTAAAACAGAACTTGCCCGCGCACTAGCTGAATCAATGTTTGGTGAAGAGGATGCGATGATTCGTATTGACATGTCAGAGTATATGGAAAAACACTCGACATCACGTCTTGTCGGTTCACCTCCAGGCTATGTAGGCTATGAAGAAGGCGGACAGTTAACTGAAAAAGTACGCCGTAAGCCATACTCAGTCGTGCTGCTTGATGAAATTGAGAAGGCACATCCTGACGTATTCAATATTCTTCTTCAGGTGCTTGAAGATGGGCGTCTGACAGATTCTAAAGGCCGTACAGTAGACTTCCGTAACGTTGTTCTGATTATGACGTCAAATGTGGGTGCAAGCGCACTGAAGCAGAATCGCAATGTAGGTTTTGCGGTACAGGATTCCAGTCATGATTATAAGGACATGAAAGGTAAAGTGCTTGAAGAACTGAAGCGCGCATTCCGTCCGGAGTTTCTGAACCGTATTGATGAAACAATTGTATTCCATTCTCTTGAAAAGAGTCACTTAAAACAGATTGTCTCATTAATGGCAGAAACGCTCGTTAAACGTCTGAAAGAAAAAGACATTGACCTGGTTATTACAGAAGCAGCAAAAGAGCAGATTTCAGACGAAGGATTTGATCCTGAATATGGTGCGCGTCCACTGCGTCGTGCCATTCAGAAACATATCGAAGACCGCTTGTCAGAAGAGCTGCTGAAAGGAAATGTCCTCGAAGGCTACAGAGTGGAAATTGATTATAAAGATGGCGAATTTACAGTATCACGTAAAGAAGAAGCAGATGTAACGCAATAATGTCAAAAGGTGCACGTGTTTAGTAAAAAGGCACGTGCACCTTTTCTTCATGAGGAATGATCTACGCAGGTATGTATTTATAAATATCTCACTTTTTTAGATGGATTTTTTCAAGCTGTCCCTTGTACGGAAAGGGACAGCGATTGTTAAAGGAGGACCATTTTAAGTGGCTAAAAAGAAATCCAAGTTTATGTGTAACTCATGCGGGTATGAATCTGCTAAATGGATGGGTAAATGTCCGGGCTGCGGTGAATGGAATACGATGGTTGAAGACGTCACCATCACTGGTAAACAGCCAAGAAAGTCATTTACGCATACACCTGAAGGCAGTCAGGCAAAAGCTACTCCGCTTGTGAAAGTAGAAACGCTCGAAGAAACGCGCGTAATGACTAAAATGCGTGAGTTAAACCGTGTGCTTGGCGGCGGTGTTGTACCGGGTTCGATGGTGCTGATCGGTGGAGATCCGGGTATTGGAAAATCTACACTGTTACTTCAGGTATCATCACAGCTTGCTGAGACAAAAAATAAAGTGCTTTATATTTCAGGTGAAGAATCAGTCAAACAAACGAAGCTGCGTGCAGACCGTTTGAGTGTGACCTCGGAAGAACTGTTAATTTATGCAGAAACGAACCTTGAATCCATTCACCACGCTATTGAGCAGGTGTCCCCTGATTTTGTCATCATTGATTCAATTCAGACCGTTTATCATCCCGAAGTCACTTCAGCGCCTGGCAGTGTCACGCAGGTTCGTGAGTGTACAGCAGAGCTGATGCGTATCGCGAAAACGAAAAATATCGCGATTTTTCTTGTAGGGCATGTAACAAAAGAAGGTTCAATTGCAGGTCCGAGAATTTTAGAGCATATGGTAGATACAGTACTCTATTTTGAAGGGGAACGTCACCATACGTACCGGATTCTGCGCGCTGTTAAAAACCGTTTTGGCTCAACGAATGAAATGGGTATTTTTGAAATGCGCGAAGAGGGACTGCGGGAAGTCGAAAACCCATCTGAGATATTCCTTGAAGAGCGTTCCCAGGGGGCAGCAGGTTCGACAGTTGTTGCATCTATGGAAGGCACGCGTCCGATTCTTGTTGAAATTCAGGCATTGGTTACGCCAACAAGCTTTAACAACCCAAGAAGAATGGCGACTGGTATTGACCAGAACCGTGTTTCACTGCTGATGGCTGTGCTTGAAAAGCGTGTCGGTCTGATGCTGCAAACCCAGGATGCGTATTTAAAGGTTGCTGGTGGTGTGAAACTTGATGAGCCGGCAGTAGATCTGGCTGTACTTGTCAGTATTGCTTCAAGCTACCGTGATCAGCCGCCGAAGCCGTTTGACTGTATGGTTGGAGAGGTTGGACTGACCGGAGAAGTAAGGCGTGTCTCAAGGATTGAACAGAGAGTGCAGGAGGCAGCGAAGCTTGGTTTTAAACGTGTGATTATTCCTGAAAATAATATCGGCGGATGGACATTCCCGGATGGAATTGAAGTCATAGGCGTGTCGAATGTAGCAGAAGCATTAAAGAAAACACTGGAGGGATAGACAATGGACAATCGGAGAAGAAAGCGCCCGTCAGCCGACGTCATTCGGCTCGTATCACCGGGGACACCTTTTAGAGAAGGCATTGATAACGTACTTCGGGCAGGAACTGGCGGTCTGATTGTCGTCGGATGTAATGATAAGATGAAGCCGCTTGTAGACGGGGGCTTTCAAATCCATTGTCCTTTTTCCCCGACTTATCTGTACGAACTGGCAAAAATGGATGGCGCCATTATATTGAATGAATCCGGCAGTAAAATCCTCATTGCGAATGCCCAGCTGAACCCGAGCCCCATGATTCCTTCATCAGAAACCGGGATGCGTCACCGGACAGCTGAGCGGGTAGCGAGAGAGACGGATTCGCTTGTGATTGCTATTTCGCAGCGGCGTAATGTCATCACACTTTATAAAGGAACCTATCGCTACGCTTTAAAAGAAATTGCAGTTATTCTGGCTAAAGCAAACCAGGCGCTGCAGACACTTGAAAAATACCGCACTGTTCTTGATCAGAGTCTGTCACATTTAACACTGCTTGAATATGAAGAAGCTGTTACTTATAACGATGTACTTCAGGTAATACACCGGTTTGAAATGGTCATCCGGATTAAAAATGAACTTCTTATTTATCTGAATGAACTCGGATCTGAAGGCAGGTTGGTGAGGCTGCAGCTGAATGAGTTACTTGCTGACCTTGAAAAAGAAGGGGTCATGGTGATTCGTGATTATGCCTGCGACGATCATGCAGCAGCACAGGATATGTATGCGACTTTTTCAGAAGAAGTATCATCAGAAGTGATGGAGGATGAATCGATCATGAAGCTGCTTGGGCATCCATCTTCTACCGAATATGAAAGTCAGGCAGAACCAAGAGGCTATCGCGTGTTAAATAAAATTCCGCGTTTGCCAATGACCATCATTGAGAACATTATCGGAGATTTTGGTACGCTGGATAAATTGAAAGGCGCATCTGTTGAGGAGCTCGATGAAGTAGACGGAATCGGAGGAATCCGTGCAAGAAAAATTAAACAGGGACTGAAATCTGTTAAAGAACAGTCGCTGGCGGATCATTAACAAAAATTGGTTTGTAAGCTGAGATATACTATGATATGATATTTCGTTTTGTTTAAATTGACTTGCTTATTATAGTCATGCTACTCTTTTCACAAGCTTTACAAATAGAAAAAATTTCATCTTAGGAGGTGAAGGAATGTTAAAACGAATTATTCAAGTCTGTTTCCTGATCGTTGGAGGAACATTGGGTGTATTTTTATTACCTGAATTAGTTCTCATACCTTTTAATCTTGATTATGCACTTTTAAACAACCCTTATGTGACCGCGATTTTAGGAGCAATCATCTTTTATGCTATGACATTCTGGGCCATTAAGTATGTTGTTAATTTTATCAAATGGGCGGAGGATTCATTGATAAAAGCACCGGTAACCGATATTTTATTTGGTGCACTCGGGCTGATTATCGGTCTGATTACAGCTTTCCTTCTTGGGGTGGCGGTCAATGATATTGAGATTCCGATCATCAATACAGTTGTCCCGATTCTTCTGACATTGATCCTTGGTTATTTGGGCTTTCAGGTTGGTTTTACGAAAAGAGATGAATTGGTACAATTATTCTCAAGAGGTGGTTCAACGAAAAGGCTGGAAGAATCAGCTGCCAAGGAAGTCAGTGATGTACCGGCTTCAAAACGCCACAAAATTCTTGATACGAGTGTGATTATTGACGGACGGATAGCAGATATTTGTCAAACGGGATTTTTGGACGGTGAAATTGTTATTCCTCAATTTGTGCTTGGTGAACTGCAGCATATTGCGGATTCATCAGATGCATTGAAGCGTAACAGAGGACGCAGAGGACTTGATATTTTAAAAAGAATTCAGCGTGATATTCCGATTCAGGTGACCATTTATGAAGGTGACTTTGAAGAAATACAGGAAGTTGACAGCAAACTTGTCAAGCTTGCAAAAGTATTGAATGGTATCGTTGTAACTAACGATTTTAATCTTAATAAAGTGTGTGATTTGCAGGATGTGCAGGTATTGAATATCAACGATTTGGCGAATGCTGTAAAACCTGTTGTGCTTCCGGGAGAAGAACTGCACGTTCAGATGATTAAAGATGGTAAAGAACAGAATCAGGGAATTGCATACCTGGATGACGGCACGATGATTGTGGTTGAAGATGGAAGAAACTTTATCGGTAAACATATCAATGTCGTTGTGACGAGCGTACTCCAGACATCTGCGGGACGCATGATTTTTGCGAAGCCGAAATCTCATGAGAAAGCATTGTAAAGGGAGTAACAAATGATGTACGAAGTAATTATTCCGGCAGCTGGCCGGGGCAAGCGTATGGGAGCGGACCGCAACAAGCTGCTTCTTGAACTGAAAGGTGTCCCGGTTATTATTCATACGCTGCGTGTGTTTGAGCAGGATTCATCATGCAGCGGGATTATTCTTGCGATCCATCCTGAAGACAGAGGGACGCTTGAACAGTTAATGCAGCAATATCACATAACAAAAGTGACGCATATGGCAGAAGGCGGTGCTGAACGGCAGCACAGTGTGTATGAGGGGTTGAAGGCAGCCACAGCAGAGATCGTAATGGTTCATGATGGTGCCAGGCCTTTTATCAAACAGACTGTGATGAACGAGCTCGCAGAAGCTGCTGAAACTAATGGTGCAGCGATTGCAGCGGTTCCTGTGAAGGATACAATTAAAAAAGTGAAGAATGGTATTGTGACAGAGACAGTTGAACGCTCAAGCCTGTGGTCAGTGCAGACGCCTCAGGCTTTTCAGCTCGAACTGCTGTTAGAAGCCCACAAGGCTGCGGCGGATTCAGCTTATCTGGGGACAGACGATGCCTCCCTGGTTGAAAAAACCGGCGGAAAAGTAGCGGTCATTGAAGCGGATTATGATAATATTAAGCTGACTACAAAAGAAGATCTTGTTTTTGCTGAAGCTATTTTAGCTAAAAATGATTAATAGAAAGGGGAAACTGCCATGTTTAGAATTGGACAAGGCTATGATGTCCATCAGCTTGCAGAGAACCGCCCGCTGATTATCGGTGGCGTAACCATTCCTTACGATAAAGGTCTGCTCGGACATTCAGACGCAGACGTACTGCTTCACGTCGTTGCAGATGCGGCACTTGGCGCGATCGGTGAAGGTGATATCGGACGCCATTTTCCGGACACAGATGCAGAATTTAAAGATGCCGACTCAAAAAAACTGCTTCAGCACGTCTGGGGAATTGTCAGAGAGAACGGCTATCGCTTAGGAAACATCGACTGTACGATTATTGCACAACAGCCAAAAATGGCACCTCATATCGGGGACATGCGCAAAGTAATCGCGGAATTGCTCGAAGCATCTGAGAGCCAGGTAAACGTTAAAGCAACAACAACTGAAAAACTCGGCTTCGAAGGACGCGAAGAAGGAATCGCAGCACAGGCGGTTATACTTTTACAAAGAACATAAAGTGTATAGCGGACTTATGACGTTAGAAACTTTGAGATTCTAATAGACAGGGCTTTTAAGAAACACACTTTGTTAAATGCACAGCGTTGATCGCAGTGGAAGGCGGTGACTCGGGATGGTGGTGCCGCAAAACGGTCCTCAGTCCGGAAAGCGTCCGCCTGAAACGGAGATCTAACGCCAATATATTAAGTAATCATTCTAGGAGGATTTTTTATGTCTACAGACATTCGTGTACGTTACGCACCAAGCCCAACAGGACACCTGCATATCGGGAACGCAAGGGCAGCATTATTCAACTATTTATTCGCAAGAAGCCATAATGGCACATTCATCATCCGTGTGGAAGATACAGATACAAAACGTAATATCGAAGGCGGAGAAGAGTCGCAGCTTGAATATCTAAAATGGCTGGGCATTGACTGGGATGAAAGCATCGATGTAGGCGGCGACTACGGTCCATATCGCCAGTCAGAGCGTAATGACCTGTACAAAAAGCATTATGATGACCTGCTTGAGCGCGGGCTTGCGTATAAGTGCTATTGCACAGAGGAAGAGCTTGAAGCAGAGCGCGAAGGACAAATTGCGCGCAGTGAAATGCCGCGTTACAGCGGAAAGTGCCGCAACCTGACAGATGACGAGCGTGCAGCACTTGAAGCAGAAGGACGTAAGCCAAGCATCCGTTTTGCTGTTCCACAGAGTAAAACGTATACCTTCAATGACATCGTAAAAGATGATGTTTCTTTTGAAAGCGATGGAATTGGTGACTTCGTTATTGTGAAAAAAGACGGGATCCCGACTTACAACTTTGCAGTAGCGGTTGATGATCACTACATGAAAATCTCTCACGTACTGCGCGGAGATGACCACATTTCAAATACACCGAAGCAGCTGATGATCTATGAGGCGTTTGGCTGGGAGATTCCGAAGTTTGGCCATACGACACTGATTGTGAATGAAGAGCGTAAGAAGCTGAGTAAGCGTGACGGCTCAATTATTCAGTTTATCGAACAGTATAAGGATCTTGGCTATCAGCCGGATGCGTTATTTAACTTTATTGCACTGCTTGGCTGGTCTCCAAAAGGGGAAGATGAGCTATTCTCTAAAGAAGAGCTGATTGAGCGCTTTGACGCTGACCGCCTGTCGAAATCACCGGCAGTATTTGACACGAAAAAGCTTGAGTGGATGAATAATCAATATATGAAGAATCTTGACCTTGATGAAGTTGTTGCGCTTTCGACACCGCACCTTGAGGAAGCGGGAAAGATCCAGAAAGACCGCACACCTGAACAGGAAGAATGGGTGCGCAAGCTTGTCGGGCTTTATCAGGAGCAGATGAGTTATGGCGCTGAAATTGTTGCGCTGTCTGAACTGTTCTTTAAAGATGAGATTGCTTATGACGAGGAAGCGAGTGCAGTTCTTGCTGAAGAGCAGGTGCCTGAAGTCATGGCAGAACTCAGCCGCCAGCTTGAAGCGCTTGAAAACTTTGAAGCAGCGGAAATTAAAAAAGCGATCAAAGCTGTACAAAAGGAAACGGGACATAAAGGTAAAAAGTTATTTATGCCAATCCGTGTTGCGGCAACCGGTCAGACGCACGGACCGGACCTTCCAAGCGCAATTGAAGTACTGGGCAAAGAAAAAGTGCTTACACGTTTGAGCAAGCTCACTGATTAACATTTTAAAAAGAATAGTATATAGTATGTCTATAGATCATTTTAAAAAAGCTGATTATATTTAATCAGTCAACGATAAAAAAAGCTTTGAGAGGGAGAAGTAAGAGGAATAGAAGCGCCGAAAGAGAGAACCGCCACTGGCTGAAAGCGGTTTGGGCTGAACATCTTCTGAAATGCACCCTTGAGTCTTTTGCTGAAGTATTTGTAGGCAACAGCGGTTCAGGCCGTTATCCTGATAAGTTGGGGGCCAACCGCCTCAAACAGAGTGGAACCGCGCTAAAGCGTCTCTGTCATTTGACAGAGACGCTTTTTCTATTTTAAAACAATGAATTCTGATCGTATTAGTTGGATTTATACGCAAAATGGATAAAATGAAAGGAGTGAATGGTGTGTTCAAAAGGATTCGTGAAGATATTGATACTGTTTTTGATCAGGATCCCGCAGCCCGTTCTTCTTTTGAAATCATTCTGACTTATTCCGGGCTCCATGCGATATGGGCATATCGGATAGCCCATTGGTTTTATAAGCGAAAAATGTTTTTTATTGCCCGGGCAATATCTCAGATTGCTAAAGTGCTGACGGGGATCGAAATCCATCCTGCAGCTAAGATCGGGCGCCGCTTCTTCATTGATCATGGAATGGGTGTGGTCATCGGAGAGACATGCGAAATTGGTAATAATGTGACGGTATTTCAAGGGGTTACCCTTGGCGGGACTGGTAAAGAAAAAGGGAAGCGTCATCCGACACTTGAAGATAATGTACTGATTGCAACAGGTGCGAAAGTGCTCGGATCGATTATTGTTGGAGAAAATTCCAAAGTAGGTGCAGGTTCAGTCGTTTTAAAAGATGTACCCGCCAACTCAACAGTTGTCGGAATTCCGGGTAAAGTCGTGATCAGAGACGGCAAGAAAGTCCGCAGAGATCTGGATCATCAGGATATGCCAGACCCGATCTGGGAACGGATTCGAACACTTGAAACAGAACTGGCATTTGTGAAAGACCAGCTGAAGAAAGAACGCGAAAGGAGCTCACAACCATGAGCATTCAAATGTATAACACTGTAACAAGACAGAAAGAACCATTTAAACCAATTGAAGAAGGTAAGGTTTCGATGTATGTATGCGGACCAACCGTCTATAACTATATTCATATCGGGAATGCGCGTCCGCCGATCGTATTTGATACGGTACGCCGCCACTTGGAATACAGAGGGTACGACGTCAATTATGTCTCCAACTTTACAGATGTGGATGACAAACTGATCCGCGCAGCGAATGAGCTTGGTGAAGAAGTGCCTGCAGTCGCAGAGAGATTTATCGAAGCTTATTTTGAAGATGTTGGTGCGCTTGGGTGTGCACGTGGAACAGCTCACCCCCGTGTAACGGAAAACATTGAACTGATTGTAGAATTTATCCAGTCTTTGATTGAGAAGGATTTTGCTTATGAATCAGGTGGGGATGTTTACTACCGCACAAGAAAGTTTGATGGATATGGTAAGCTTTCTCACCAGTCGATTGATGAACTTCGGATTGGTGCAAGAATCGAATCAGATGAGCGTAAAGAAGATGAACTGGACTTCGTTTTATGGAAAGCGGCGAAAGAAGGGGAAATCTCATGGGAAAGTCCATGGGGACAGGGGCGTCCGGGTTGGCATATTGAATGCTCAGCGATGGCGAGAAAATATCTTGGGGATACAATTGATATCCATGCAGGCGGACAGGACCTGGCTTTTCCTCACCACGAAAATGAAATTGCCCAGTCAGAGGCATTAACGGGTAAAACGTTTGCGAATTACTGGCTCCATAACGGCTATATCAATATCGATAATGAAAAAATGTCGAAGTCACTCGGCAACTTTGTACTTGTGCATGACATTTTAAAAGAAGCGGATCCGCAGGTATTGCGATTCTTCATGTTGTCTGTCCATTACCGTCATCCGATTAACTATAATCGTGAGCTGCTCGAAGCTGCCGGAGCGGGACTTGACCGAATCCGTACTGCATATGAAAATCTGAAGCACCGCAAAAATGCCAGCTCAGGTTTAACTGACAATGATGCAGAGTGGATTGAGAGAGTAACTGCTAAGAAAGAAACGTTTATCAAAGAGATGGATGATGATTTCAATACAGCGAATGCGATCTCTGTATTATTCGATCTTTCAAGTGAAGCCAACCTTTATTTAAGAGAGAAGAATACATCTCCGGAAGTAATTGATGTATTTACTGATACATTGAAAGAACTTTCAGGGGTTCTTGGTATAGAGATGAAAGAGCAGGAAATGCTTGATGAAGAGATTGATGAATTAATCCGGAAGCGCGAAGCAGCACGGAAGGACCGTGATTTTGCTACGGCGGATGCGATTCGTGACCAGTTAAAAGAAATGAATATTATTCTTGAGGATACAAAGCAGGGTATCCGCTGGAGAAGAGGATAACAATGGATTATTCACCTCCACTGGACCCTAAACAGTTAAATGCATTAGCGCTTGCTTATATGGGGGATGGGGTCTATGAACAATACGTCAGACACCATCTTCTCGTGACGGGCACAATCCGCCCGAATGCACTGCAGCGTGAAGCGATCCGTTATGTGTCGGCAAAAGCCCAGGCTTCAGTATTGCATAAGATGTTTGCTGAGGAGTTGTTTTCTGAAGAAGAAATGGCGATTATCCGTCGTGGTCGCAATGCGAAATCCGGCAGTATTCCAAAAAATACGGATGTGGCAACCTATCGTTACAGTACAGCATTTGAAGCTGTGATTGGTTACTTATATTTAACAGAGAATAAAGAACGGATGGAACAAATTATATTGAAAGCCATTTCCATGATTGTGGAAGAGCAGAAAGGAGCCGGACAATGAGTGAAGAATTTATTGGCGGAAAGAATCCAGTGCTCGAGGCGCTGAGAGCTGGAAGGGAAATTAATAAAATCTGGATCGGTGAAGGTTCTCAAAAAGGGCAGATGCAGCAGGTGATTCAACTGGCCAAAGAAGCGAATGTACTCGTTCAGTTCGTACCGAAAAAGAAAATAGATCAGTTATTAGATGGGCAGCACCAGGGTGTAGTTGCATCAATTGCAGCGTATGAGTATTCGGAAATTGAAGATGTTTTCTCTTTTGCTGAAAAGAAGGGTGAAGATCCTTTCGTGCTGATTTTGGACGAGCTTGAAGATCCGCACAACCTCGGTTCAATTATGAGAACAGCCGATGCGGTTGGTGTGCATGGGATTATCATTCCGAAAAGACGCGCAGTCGGGCTTACAGCAACAGTAGCAAAAGCATCTACTGGTGCAATCGAGCACGTGCCGGTTGTGCGTGTAACGAACCTTTCGCGTACGCTTGATGAGTTGAAGGATAAAGGGTTATGGATTGCTGGAACTGACGCCAAAGGCAGTGAAGACTACCGGCGTTTTGACGGTACCATGCCTGTTGGTCTGATCATCGGCAGTGAAGGTAAAGGGATGAGCAGAATCTTACGGGAGAAGTGCGACTTTCTCATCCACTTACCAATGACCGGTCATGTGACTTCGCTGAATGCATCCGTTGCGGCAAGTATCTTAATGTATGAAATTTACCGTCGCCGTCATCCGCTGGAAGGATGACGGCGAATGAAAAACGTATTGCTCGTCGATGGCTATAACATCATTGGAGCATGGCCTGAGCTGACCGAATTAAAAAGCCACGACCTTGGTTCTGCACGTGACAGGCTGATCGAAATGATGGCGGATTACCAGGGTTACACGGGGCAACGCGTAATAATTGTTTTTGATGCGCAGTTTGTCGAAGGCATGTCTAAGAAAATGTATAACTACCGCGTGGAGATTATCTTTACGCGGAAAAATGAAACAGCTGATGAGCGGATCGAGAAACTTGCAATTGAACTGAATGACATACGGACCCAGGTCATCGTAGCGACGAGTGACTTTACGGAGCAGTGGGCTATTTTCGGCCAGGGAGCACTCAGAAAGTCAGCCCGCGAACTTTTAATTGAAATGAATCAGATTGAAAAGAAAATTTCTAAAAGAATTGAAAAAAACCAGTCAGACCGCCCTGTATCGAAGATTCCGATCAGTGATGAAATCGCCGAAATATTCGAAAAATGGAGACGCGGAAGCAAATGAGTGGTTGACGCTTAAAAATTCTGTAAAGTATAATATTTCTATCTATTTGTTTCACAGAGTCGGGGGGATCCATTTGAACGCACATACTCACGCGCCGGAACGGAACTTATTCAGCGGAATGGAAGACGACAAAATCATTGAACAGATCCACAGTGGTAACAGTGATGCGCTTGATTTTCTCATCAACAAGTATCGTCACTTTGTCAGAGTAAAAGCCCGTTCTTATTTTCTGATCGGTGCTGACAAGGAGGATATTATTCAGGAAGGAATGATTGGCCTTTATAAGGCGATACGGGATTATAAAGGTGATAAGCTTACTTCCTTCAAAGCATTTGCTGAGCTGTGTATTACCCGCCAGATTATCACTGCGATTAAAACAGCAACCCGCCAAAAACATATTCCACTCAACTCCTATGTTTCATTGGATAAGCCGATGCATGATGAGGAATCAGACAGGACGCTGATGGATATGATCTCACCGGCTAAGCCGACAGATCCGGAAGCACTGGTGATTCACCGGGAGGAATTCAGTAAGATCGAAAGCAAGGTGGCAGAATTGCTCAGTGATCTTGAAAGACAAGTGCTGTCTCTCTACCTGGATGGTCAATCTTATCAGGAAATCTCTGAAGAATTGGACCGTCACGTAAAATCAATTGATAACGCACTCCAGCGCGTGAAAAGAAAATTAGAACGCTATCTGGAGGCACGGGAATTGACTTTCTGACGTGAATGCTATATTGACATGGTTTCCAATGAGTGTTATTTTTTAAAGGATGTACATCCTGAAAAGGAATGAACAATATGACGACAAAAACGATTCTTGCCTGTACAGATTGCGGTTCCCGTAATTACTCGGTTCCTTCAAATGCAAACAGGCAGACCGATAGATTAGAAGTTAAAAAGTTTTGCCGCTACTGTAACGCCCATACTGTCCACAAGCAGACGGTATGATGGCCTGTCCCTGGCAGGCTGTTTGAAATAACACTGGTTGGAGGGTACGTCACCATGAGTAAAATCAGCAACTTCTTTCGTAATGTTGCTTCAGAAATGCGCAAGGTCAGCTGGCCGCGACGTAAAGAACTAACAAAATATACTGTTACAGTTTTATCGACAGTCATTTTTGTTGCAGTATTCTTTTTCGTTGTAGATATGGGCATTGATGCGATTATTAACTGGATTTTATAATCGCCTTTCCTTTCGCACCTGATCAACATTTCGTGTACAATAGCAGAAGACACGTAAAAGCCCGTATAACGGGTTTTTTCATTGTTTAAAACGATTTTGGCAGATAAGATGACAGTCAGATAGATGCGTTCAAATGAAAACAGGCAAGTGCCTTAAAAGAGGAGGAATTCCTTCGTGGAAAAGAATTGGTATGTAGTTCACACATATTCCGGTTATGAGAATAAGGTGAAAATGAACTTGGAAAAACGAGTTGAGACAATGGGAATGCAGGATAAGATATTCCGCGTTGTCGTGCCGGAAGAGGAAGAAACTGAAGTCAAAGATGGTAAAGTGAAAACGGTAAAGCGTAAAACATTCCCTGGTTATGTACTTGTAGAAATCGTCATGACTGATGATTCATGGTACGTCGTACGTAATACGCCGGGCGTAACCGGCTTTGTCGGGTCATCAGGCGGTGGCGCAAAGCCAACACCACTTTTACCGGAAGAGGTAACGCAGCTGCTCAAACAAATGGGCATGCAGGAACGCACAATGGACGTGGACTTCGAACTTGGTGAAAACGTAACGGTTAATGAAGGACCATTCGCTAACTTTGCCGGCGTGATCGAAGACATCGACGCAGATAAAGGGAAAGTAAAAGTACTTGTAAACATGTTCGGCCGTGAAACACCAGTTGAACTTGAGTTCACACAAATTACGAAGCTTGATTAGTAAAAATTAAAGTAGATTTTCTTTGGTAGCGGGACTGTTTTTTCGTAACTCAGCTGAACCTCTTTCGGGAGGGCGGAGTAGATAAGGGACGTTACTACTCACGAAAACATGTTTGATTGAGAGATTCTATAAAACCTATAGTTGTTTTTGCGCAGCTGATGATCGTAGCGTAAGGCGGCGACTCCTGTGGCAGGAAGGGACAGATGAGACAATCATGGCAAAGCCTGATGGCTCAGCGCCCGGCCACGGAAAGCGTCCGCCTGAAGTGGAGATCATCAGCCAAATTTACAGACCAGCACTAAAAGAAAACCCGCTTATTTAACGAATTTCCTTAAAATATAAAAAGAACGTCTTGAATTATGATTTGAAAGATGGTAACATCTTTTAAGTCAGTATGTCTCAATAGAGAGACTGAACTAACATTTTATATTCTTTATATAAAAGAATCAGTTTTGAGTGGGAGGGCAAAAACAACCGCCCTATTACCACATCACGGACTTAAGGAGGTGTGTCTCGTGGCTAAAAAAGTTATTAAAATGGTAAAGCTTCAAATCCCTGCTGGGAAAGCTAATCCAGCTCCGCCGGTAGGTCCTGCATTGGGTCAGGCTGGTGTAAACATTATGGGATTCTGTAAAGAGTTCAACGCTCGTACAGCTGATCAAGCTGGTCTTATCATCCCTGTTGAAATTACGGTTTTTGAAGACCGTTCATTTACATTCGTTACTAAAACTCCGCCAGCTGCAGTTCTACTTAAGAAAGCAGCAGGAATCGAGTCAGGTTCTGGTGAACCAAACCGCAACAAAGTAGCGGCTGTCAAACGTGACAAGGTACGTGAAATCGCGGAAACAAAAATGCCTGATCTAAACGCAGCTGATGTTGAATCAGCAATGCGCATGGTTGAAGGTACTGCTCGAAGCATGGGGATTACGATTGAAGACTAATTGATTGTTTGTCTTGGACAGGGTTGCGAAGCTGAAGAACTTTCACTCGCAACCCTTATTCGTGGGAGGTTATTCCGCTAAAACCACATTAGGAGGAACTTATAATGGCTAACAAAGGTAAAAAGTATCAAGAAGCTGCAAAGCTTGTTGACCGCTCTGTAAACTACACAGCAACTGAAGCAATTGAGCTTGCGCAAAAGACAAGCACTGTAAAATTCGATGCAACGGTGGAAGCAGCATTCCGTCTTGGTATCGACACTCGTAAAAACGATCAGCAGATCCGTGGAGCAGTTGTACTGCCAAACGGAACTGGTAAAACGCAAAGCGTTCTTGTTTTCGCTAAAGGCGAAAAAGCAAAAGAAGCTGAAGCGGCTGGCGCAGACTACGTTGGAGAAGGCGACCTTGTTCAAAAGATTCAAGGCGGCTGGTTTGATTTTGACGTAATCGTTGCAACACCTGACATGATGGGTGAAGTTGGTAAACTAGGACGAGTTCTGGGACCAAAAGGCCTTATGCCAAACCCTAAAACAGGCACAGTTACATTTGATGTTGAAAAAGCTGTTAATGAAATCAAGGCTGGTAAAGTTGAATACCGTGCTGAAAAGTCTGGTATCATTCACGTGCCAATCGGTAAAGTTTCATTTGACCAGGAAAAGCTTGTTGAAAACTTCAATGCAATTTTTGATGTTGTTCAGAAAGCTAAGCCATCTTCATCTAAGGGAACTTACATGAAGTCAGTAGCAGTAACAACTACTATGGGCCCTGGAATCAAAGTTGACCCATCATCTGTAACAGTAAAAAAATAATTCTTGAATTTTATTGACACAATATGAGAATGTCTGATATGATGTTCTCTGTTGTGAAATTATATATTCATTTGTACCGTAGACAGCAGGTGTCTGTAAGACTTAATTTCCTGCCGAGGTCATGACGATTAAAAGGATTCTCTTTTACTTGAAATGATACGCCTCTATGTCTACTTTCCGGCATAGAGGCTTTTTAGTGATCGGAACGGTATAGGTGACGCCTACAGCAAATAATACAGGAGGTGTTAGGATGAGCAGTATTATCGAGCAAAAGAAACAGCTTGTTACAGAAATCCAGGAAAAACTTCAATCAAGCGCAGCATCTGTGATTGTTGATTACCGCGGACTATCTGTTTCAGAAGTAACTGAGCTTCGTAAACAGCTTCGTGAAGCAGGCGTTGAGTTCAAGGTATACAAAAACTCAATGACTCGCCGTGCGGCAGAAGCTGCTGGTCTTGAAGGTCTTGATGAAAGCCTTACAGGTCCTAATGCAATTGCATTTTCTTCTGAAGATGTTGTTGCACCAGCGAAGATTCTTAACAACTTTGCGAAAGAGCACGAAGCACTTGAACTTAAAGCGGGTGTGATCGAAGGATCTGTTGCTTCACTTGAACAAGTGAAAGCTCTTGCGGAACTTCCATCACGCGAAGGTCTACTTTCAATGCTTGCAAACGTTCTTTCAGCGCCTATGCGCGGATTCGCAATTGCAACTCAAGCGGTTGCAGATCAAAAAGAAGAACAGGGCGCTTAATTCCCTGTTAACCGGATAGCAATATCCAACCCAAACAAAAACATTCCACGAGGAGGAACTATATCATGACTAAAGAACAAATGATCGACGCAATCAAAGAAATGACAGTTCTTGAACTTAACGACCTAGTAAAAGCAATCGAAGAAGAATTCGGCGTATCTGCTGCTGCTCCTGTAGCTGTAGCTGGTGGCGGAGCTGGAGAAGCTGCTGCTGAACAATCTGAATTCGATGTTGTTCTTACTGAAGCTGGAGCTCAGAAGATCAAGGTTATCAAAGTGGTTCGTGAAATCACTGGTCTTGGCCTGAAAGAAGCTAAAGAAATGGTAGACAACACGCCTAAAGCTGTTAAAGAAGGCGCTTCTAAGGAAGAAGCTGAAGAGCTTAAAGCTAAGCTTGAAGAAGTTGGCGCTGGCGTAGAAGTTAAGTAATTTTGTCCTAAGAGAAAGTCCGCTTGAAATATAGCGGGCTTTTTTTATCGAAAAAGAAGAAGGGTGGGGTGGTCGCGATGTCGGATCATTATTACTCAAAGAAGCCTGGAGTTGACAGTAACCCTAATTGGTGGGATTTCACACTCCGCGGGCACAAACTTAAATTTAAAACTGATCATGGTGTGTTTTCAAAAAAAGAAGTAGATTTCGGTTCAAGGGTGCTAATTGAAGCGTTCGAAGAGCCGGTGGTTGACGGTCCGGTACTGGATGTCGGCTGTGGCTACGGTCCAATTGGTTTATCACTGGCTAAAAGTATGCCTGGCAGAAACATTCAAATGGTAGATGTGAATGAACGGGCGCTTGAATTAGCAAAAGAAAATGCGGAGCAGAATCAAATTCGCAATATCTCAATTTATGAAAGTGATTGCCTTGATCAGGTGGAAGAGCAGTCTTTTGCCGGGATTTTGACAAACCCGCCGATCCGGGCTGGCAAAAAAACTGTTCACCGCATATTAGAGCAGAGCGCCGGTAAGCTTGTTTCCGGCGGTGAGCTTTGGGTTGTCATTCAAAAGAAGCAGGGAGCGCCGTCTGCTAAAGCAAAGCTTGAAGAAATGTTTTCGAGTGTGGAAGTTGCAGACAAGAAAAAAGGCTACTTCATCTTCAGAGCAAAAAAGGATTGACCGCCCAAAACGGTTGTGTTACTATTATAAGATGTAAAAATATTAATATCAGTAAGTATGTCCATTTTGTATAAATGGATTGTCCTTTGGGTAATAATGGTTTAAATAAAGTTTTAAAGAATAGAAAATGTGGAGATTTCCCGTTTTCTATTTGTGTTATGTTCGTTTTTTCTTTTTACGAGATTAGCGGACGCTAAAATGCTTGATTTGAGGGGTGAATCAGTTGACAGGTCAACTAGTTCAGTATGGACGACACCGCCAGCGCAGAAGCTATGCGCGTATTAGTGAGGTGCTGGATTTACCGAATCTGATAGAGATTCAGACAGCTTCTTACGACTGGTTTTTAGAAGAAGGACTTCGCGAAATGTTCCGCGATATTTCGCCGATCGAAGATTTTACAGGAAACTTGTCACTTGAGTTTATTGATTACAGCCTTGGTGAGCCTAAGTATTCTGTAGACGAATCAAAGGAGCGTGACGTTACTTATTCTGCGCCGCTGCGTGTAAAAGTTCGTCTATTGAATAAAGAAACCGGCGAAGTAAAAGACCAGGATGTATTTATGGGAGACTTCCCGCTGATGACAGAAACAGGCACATTCATCATTAATGGTGCAGAGCGTGTTATTGTTTCTCAGCTTGTGCGTTCTCCAAGTGTCTATTTCCATGGTAAAATGGATAAAAACGGTAAGAAAGGCTTTGGTGCAACGGTTATTCCTAACCGTGGTGCGTGGCTTGAATATGAGACAGATGCTAAAGACGTCGTACACGTTCGTATAGATCGTACACGAAAGCTTCCTGCGACTGTATTGCTGCGTGCACTTGGTTTTGGTTCGGATCAGGAAATTATTGATCTGATCGGAGACAATGAGTACATCCGCAATACGTTAGAAAAAGACAATACCGAAACTGTTGAAAAAGCGTTATTGGAAATCTATGAGCGTCTGCGTCCGGGTGAACCACCGACAGTAGAAAATGCTAAGAGCCTTCTGCAGTCTCGTTTCTTTGACCCTAAGCGTTATGATCTGGCTAATGTAGGCCGTTATAAAATGAATAAAAAGCTTCATATTAAGAATCGTCTTTTCGGACAAGTACTAGCTGAAACGTTGGCTGATCCTGAAACCGGTGAAATTTTGGCCGAAAAAGGAACGCTGCTTGACCGCCGAAACCTGGATAAGCTGATCCCTAACCTTGAAAACGGCGTAGGTTTCATTACTTTTAACCATGTAGGTGGAGTTGTTGAAGAAGACTTAACACTTCAGACGATTAAAATTCAAGTGCCTAACTCTGAAGAGGGTCAGGAAATCAATGTAATCAGCAATGCTTATGTTGATGACAGTGTGAAGAATATTACAATTGCTGATATTGTGTCTTCGGTCAGCTATTTCTTCAACCTGCTTCATGGCGTTGGATTGACTGATGATATTGACCACCTTGGTAACCGCCGACTGCGTTCGGTAGGGGAGCTTCTGCAAAACCAGTTCCGAATTGGTTTGTCACGTATGGAGCGTGTGGTTCGTGAAAGAATGTCAATTCAGGATACGAATACAATCACGCCTCAACAGCTGATTAACATTCGTCCTGTTATTGCTTCTATTAAAGAATTCTTTGGTAGTTCTCAGCTTTCACAGTTCATGGATCAGACAAACCCACTTGCAGAATTGACGCACAAACGTCGACTGTCTGCACTTGGACCCGGTGGTTTAACACGTGAACGTGCTGGCTTTGAAGTACGTGATGTTCACTACTCTCACTATGGCCGTATGTGTCCGATTGAAACACCTGAGGGTCCGAATATCGGGCTGATCAACTCACTGTCCAGCTTTGCAAAGGTTAACCGCTTTGGCTTTATTGAAACGCCATATCGCCGTGTTGACCCTGAAACTGGAAAAGTGACAGAGCAAATTGATTATCTGACAGCAGATGAAGAAGACAACTATGTAGTGGCGCAGGCGAATGCCCGTCTTGATGATGATGGTTCATTCCTTGATGAAGAAGTTGTTTCCCGTTTCCGCGGTGAAAACACAGTCTTCAAGCGTGACCGCATTGACTACATGGATGTATCTCCTAAGCAGGTAGTATCTGCTGCGACAGCATGCATTCCGTTCCTTGAAAACGATGACTCGAACCGTGCGTTAATGGGAGCAAACATGCAGCGTCAGGCAGTTCCGCTTATGAATCCGGAAGCGCCATTTGTAGGTACAGGAATGGAGCACGTTTCTGCGAAGGACTCAGGGGCTGCTGTTATTAACAAGCATGAAGGAATCGTCGAGCGCGTACAGGCAAATCAGATTTGGGTGCGCCGCTTAACAGATGTTGACGGTAAAGAAACTGAAGGCGACCTTGATAAATACAAACTGCAAAAATTCATCCGATCTAACCAGGGTACATGTTACAACCAGCGTCCAATCGTTGCTGTAGGTGACCGTGTTGATGTAGGTGAAATTCTTGCAGACGGACCATCAATGGAAGCAGGAGAGCTTGCGCTTGGTCGTAACGTTCTTGTTGGTTTCATGACGTGGGACGGTTTTAACTACGAGGATGCTGTAATCATGAGTGAGCGCCTTGTAAAAGATGATGTATATACTTCTATTCATATTGAAGAATATGAATCAGAATCACGTGATACAAAGCTTGGACCTGAAGAGATCACACGTGATATTCCAAACGTCGGTGAAGATGCACTGCGTCACCTCGACGACCGCGGAATCATTCGCGTGGGTGCTGAAGTAAAAGATGGAGATATTCTGGTTGGTAAAGTAACGCCTAAAGGTGTAACTGAACTGACTGCTGAAGAGCGTCTGCTTCATGCAATCTTCGGTGAAAAAGCACGTGAAGTTCGTGATACGTCACTTCGTGTACCACACGGAGCAGGCGGAATCATCCTTGATGTGAAAATCTTCAACCGTGAAGATGGCGATGAGCTGCCTCCTGGTGTGAATCAGCTGGTACGTTGTTATATCGTACAGAAGAGAAAGATCTCTGTAGGTGACAAAATGGCCGGACGTCACGGTAACAAAGGTGTTATCTCACGTATATTGCCAGAAGAAGATATGCCGTATCTTCCAGACGGCACACCAATTGACATCATGTTAAACCCACTTGGTGTACCATCCCGTATGAACATCGGTCAGGTTCTTGAGATGCACATGGGAATGGCTGCCCGCGCAATGGGTATTCATATTGCTACACCGGTATTTGATGGTGCCAATGAGGAAGACGTTTGGGAAACAATCGAAGAATCAGGTATGTCGCGTGATGGTAAGACGGTCCTTTATGATGGAAGAACCGGCGATCCATTCGACAACCGTGTATCAGTTGGGGTTATGTATATGATCAAACTGGCACACATGGTTGATGATAAGCTTCACGCACGTTCAACAGGACCATACTCACTTGTTACACAGCAGCCACTGGGCGGTAAAGCACAGTTCGGCGGACAGCGTTTCGGTGAAATGGAAGTTTGGGCACTTGAAGCATATGGTGCCGCATATACACTTCAGGAAATTTTAACTGTCAAATCAGATGACGTAGTCGGACGTGTAAAAACGTACGAAGCGATTGTTAAAGGTGACAGCGTTCCGGAACCGGGCGTTCCTGAATCATTTAAAGTATTAATTAAAGAACTTCAGAGTCTTGGTATGGACGTTAAGATGCTATCAATCGACGATGAAGAAATCGAAATGCGCGACCTCGATGACGATGACGACATCCATCAGGCTGATGCATTAAACATTGCGCCGGAAACAGAAAGTAAAACTTCTGAAACTGTCGGCACAAAGGAATAATTGTGACACCGGGAATCGACAATAGGGTGAAACCTTTAAACGAAAAGGGAGGTAGGCTCCTTGATAGATGTTAATAACTTTGAATATATGAAAATTGGTTTGGCCTCACCTGACAAGATCCGTTCTTGGTCATTTGGTGAAGTAAAGAAGCCTGAAACGATCAACTATCGTACACTGAAGCCTGAAAAAGACGGTCTTTTCTGCGAGCGAATCTTCGGCCCGCAAAAAGACTGGGAGTGTCATTGCGGTAAATACAAACGCGTCCGTTACAAGGGCGTCGTTTGTGACCGCTGTGGTGTTGAAGTAACACGTGCGAAAGTCCGCCGTGAACGTATGGGTCATATCGAGCTTGCAGCACCTGTTTCTCACATCTGGTACTTCAAAGGCATTCCGAGCCGCATGGGACTTGTTCTTGACATGTCACCACGTGCGCTTGAGGAAGTCATTTACTTTGCTTCTTATGTAGTAACAGAAGCAGGAGACACTGCGCTTGAAAAGAAACAGCTTCTTTCTGAGAAGGAATACCGCGCGTACCGTGAAAAGTACAGTGGAAAATTCCAGGCTGCTATGGGAGCCGAAGCAATCCGCAAGCTTCTTCAGGACATCGATCTTGATAAAGAAGCGGAATCACTGAAAGAAGAATTAAAAACTGCACAGGGACAGCGACGCACAAGAGCGATCAAGCGTCTTGAAGTAGTGGAATCTTTCCGTAATTCAGGAAACCTTCCTGACTGGATGATTCTCGATGTATTACCTGTCATTCCGCCGGAAATTCGTCCGATGGTTCAGCTTGATGGTGGACGTTTCGCTACATCTGACCTGAACGACCTTTACCGCCGTGTGATTAACCGTAATAACCGTCTGAAGCGTCTGTTAGACCTTGGTGCACCAGGCATCATCGTTCAAAATGAAAAGCGTATGCTGCAGGAAGCTGTAGATGCGTTAATCGATAACGGTCGTCGCGGACGCCCTGTTACAGGACCGGGTAACCGTCCACTAAAATCTCTTTCTCATATGCTGAAAGGGAAGCAGGGACGTTTCCGTCAAAACCTTCTTGGTAAGCGTGTTGACTACTCAGGCCGTTCCGTTATCGTTGTTGGACCTAGCCTGAAAATGTATCAGTGCGGTCTGCCGAAGGAAATGGCGCTTGAACTGTTCAAGCCTTTTGTTATGAAAGAGCTTGTAGAACGTGGCCTTGCCCATAACATTAAGAGTGCGAAGCGTAAGATTGAACGTGTTCATGATGAAGTTTGGGACGTTCTCGAAGATGTAATTAAGGAGCATCCGGTTCTTCTTAACCGGGCACCTACACTTCACCGTCTTGGTATCCAGGCTTTCGAACCAACATTGGTTGAAGGTCGCGCGATCCGTCTTCACCCGCTCGTATGTACAGCTTATAACGCTGACTTTGACGGTGACCAAATGGCGGTTCACGTACCGCTGTCATCTGAAGCGCAGGCTGAAGCCCGTCTTCTTATGCTTGCTGCACAGAACATTCTTAATCCGAAAGACGGGAAACCAGTTGTTACACCGTCTCAGGATATGGTACTCGGTAACTACTACCTGACATTAGAGCGTACAAATGGCGTAGGTGAAGGTACAGTATTCCACAATGCGGATGAAGTCCTTCTTGCATACCAGAATGGATATGTTCACCTGCACACGCGTATTGCAATTTATGCAGGCGCAGTGAACAAGCCATCATTTACGGAAGAACAGAGTAAGAAACTTCTTCTGACAACAGTCGGGAAAGTCATCTTTAATGAAATTCTTCCTGTAGAGTTCCCTTACATTAACGAACCGACAATGGAGAACCTTGAGGTGAACACACCTGATAAATACTTCGTTGATCCAACTGTAGATGTAAAAGAACACTTTAAAAAAGCTGAACTGGTAACACCGTTTAAGAAAGGTTTCCTTGGAAGCATCATTGCTGAAGTCTTCAAGCGATTCCACTTAACGGATACATCCAGGATGCTTGATAGCATGAAAAACCTTGGATTTAAGCACTCAACCCGTGCAGGTATTACAATCGGTATCGCTGATATCGTGGTACTTCCTGAGAAGCAGGGAATCCTTGACGATGCACAATCAAAAGTTGATAAAGTTCAGAAGCAATTCCGTCGTGGTCTGATTACAGAAGAAGAGCGCTATGAACGCGTCATTTCTATCTGGTCAGCAGCGAAGGATATTATTCAGGACAAACTGATGCTGACACTTGACAGTCTGAATCCGATCTATATGATGAGTGATTCAGGTGCCCGTGGTAACGCATCTAACTTTACGCAGCTTGCCGGTATGCGTGGTCTGATGGCCAACCCGGCTGGACGAATCATTGAGCTTCCGATCAAGTCAAGTTTCCGTGAAGGTCTGACAGTACTTGAGTACTTCATCTCCACGCACGGTGCACGTAAAGGTCTTGCCGATACTGCACTGAAGACAGCCGATTCAGGTTACCTGACTCGTCGACTTGTTGACGTAGCACAGGATGTAATCGTCCGTGAAGAAGATTGCGGTACTGACCGTGGTCTTCGAGTAAGCTCACTAAAAGACGGCACAGAGGTAATCGAAGCGCTTGAAGAGCGTCTAGAAGGCCGTTATTCAAACCAGACAGTCAAGCATCCTAAGACAGGTGAAATCTTCGTTCAGCGCAATGAGCTGATTACAGAAGATATTGGCCGTCAGATCATTGAAGCTGGTATTGAAGAAGTGTCAATCCGATCTGCATTCACTTGTAACACGCGTCATGGCGTATGTGAGAAGTGTTATGGTAAAAACCTTGCGACTGGTGAAAAAGTTGAAGTCGGCGAAGCAGTCGGCATCATCGCAGCCCAGTCAATCGGTGAGCCGGGTACACAGCTTACAATGCGTACATTCCACACAGGTGGTGTAGCAGGAGACGATATCACACAAGGTCTTCCACGTATCCAGGAAATTTTCGAAGCCCGTAATCCGAAAGGTCAGGCTACGATTTCTGAAATTGACGGTGTGATTACTGAAATCACTGAAGGAAAAGACCGACAGCAGGATATTACAGTAAAAGGTGAAGTAGAAACGAAAACTTATTCTGCTCCTTATACTGCACGTGTGAAAGTGACGGTTGACGAAGTGATCGAACGCGGCCAGGTTCTGACAGAAGGTTCAATTGACCCTAAAGAACTGATCAAGGTGCGTGACGTTGCAGCCGTTCAGGAATATCTACTGAAAGAAGTACAAAAAGTATACCGTATGCAGGGTGTTGAAATCGGTGATAAACACGTTGAAGTAATGGTTCGCCAGATGCTTCGTAAAGTACGTGTCATTGAAGCTGGTGAAACAGAACTGCTGCCGGGATCTCTGCTTGATGTACATCAGTTCATGGAAGCAAACGCTCAGGTTCTGCTTGATGGTAAGCAACCGGCCACTGGTCGTCCGCTTATCCTGGGGATCACAAAAGCATCTCTTGAAACAGAGTCATTCCTTTCTGCTGCATCATTCCAGGAGACAACTCGTGTCCTGACAGACGCAGCAATTAAAGGGAAGCGTGATGAACTGCTTGGACTGAAAGAAAATGTTATTATCGGTAAACTTGTTCCAGCCGGAACAGGTATGCAGCGCTATCGTCAGGCTGAAATTGTGAGTGAAAAACGCCCGGAAGCAGAACCAGTTTCCGTGGAATAGTTTCAAGTCTGTGAAAGCATAAAAGGTGGCGCCTGAATGGCGTCACCTTTTTATCTGCTAGATATTAAATGAAGCTTAGTATTTTTTGTTTAATATCGTAAGTTGATTGTAGTGGGGACGGAGGCTCACCGCCCGGGGCATGAAAGCGCAGTCCTCCACGCAAATCAACGGTGGTTCCCGGATACTTGATGATGACCATCTATCTTTATAAAACATCAGGATAATTTACAAACTTTGTTGACAACCTATCGTTGAGATGATAATATATTCAAGGTTGCTACTAATTAACAACCTGTTACTTTGGAGGATATGATTATGTCTTATGAAAAAGTATCACAGGCTAAACACATCGTTGTAGGATCCAAGCAAGTCGTAAAGGCACTCAAAGCAGGGTCAGTCAGGGAAGTCATCGTTGCAGACGATGTCGACTCTCATGTTGTTGACCGGGTGCTACTCACCGCTGAAGAGATGAACGTAAACGTAACCCATGTGGATTCAATGAAGAAGCTGGGCAAAGCGTGCGGGATCGAGGTTGGTGCTGCTGCGGTAGCCATTACTATGTAAACATGTTTTTGCAGCAGAAGTTGCAAGGACTTTGTTTTTACCCTAAAATGAACCACCTGGATGTGTGGGCTTAAAATATTAAGGAAGGGAGGACATAAACATGCCTACTATTAATCAATTAGTGCGTAAACCACGCCAATCAAAGGGCTCAAAGTCTGACTCACCAGCATTGAACAAAGGTTATAACAGCTTTAAGAAAAAAGCGACTAACCTTTCATCACCACAGAAGCGTGGTGTTTGTACTCGTGTTGGTACGATGACACCGAAGAAGCCGAACTCGGCACTTCGTAAATATGCTCGTGTGCGTCTTACAAACCAAATCGAGGTTACAGCATACATTCCTGGTATCGGGCACAACCTTCAAGAACACAGTGTTGTTCTTATTCGCGGAGGACGTGTAAAAGATTTACCAGGGGTACGTTACCACATCGTACGTGGTGCGCTTGATACTGCTGGTGTAGATGGACGTCGTCAAGGTCGTTCACTATACGGAACTAAGAGACCAAAAGACAAAAAGTAATCAACTGATAATAAAGAAATTATTTTCCTATGAAAGGAGGAAATCACATGCCTCGTAAAGGTGCAGTTACAAAACGTGATGTTTTACCGGATCCGATTCATAACTCGAAGCTGGTAACTCGTCTAGTAAACAAAATCATGATTGACGGAAAGAAAGGTACAGCTCAGCGTATCTTATATTCTGCTTTCGATATCGTTCAGGAACGTTCTGGGAAAGATGCTCTAGAAGTATTCGACCAGGCGCTTAAGAACATTATGCCAGTTCTTGAAGTACGTGCTCGCCGTGTCGGCGGTGCGAACTATCAGGTACCGGTTGAGGTGCGTCCGGAACGTCGTACTACACTTGGACTTCGCTGGTTAGTTAACTATGCACGTCTTCGTGGAGAAAAGACTATGGAAGAGCGTCTTGCTAATGAAATTCTTGATGCAGCAAACAACACTGGCGCTTCAGTTAAGAAGCGTGAAGATATGCATAAAATGGCTGAAGCAAATAAAGCATTTGCTCACTACCGCTGGTAGGATTCAGCTTTTTGTTACACAAATCTCATTTATTAGTAGGAAGGAGAAAGACCAATGCCTAGAGAGTTCTCCTTAAACAACACTCGTAATATCGGTATCATGGCACACATCGATGCCGGTAAGACGACTGCTACGGAGCGTATCCTTTACTACACAGGTCGTATCCATAAGATCGGTGAAACGCACGAAGGTGCATCACAGATGGACTGGATGGAGCAGGAGCAGGAGCGTGGGATCACGATCACATCTGCTGCAACAACTGCTTCTTGGAAAGGCCACCGTGTAAACATTATCGATACACCTGGACACGTAGACTTCACTGTTGAAGTTGAACGTTCACTTCGTGTACTTGATGGTGCTGTAGGTGTTCTTGATGCCCAGTCGGGTGTTGAGCCACAGACAGAAACTGTATGGCGTCAAGCGACAACGTATGGTGTTCCTCGTATCGTATTCGTTAATAAAATGGATAAGATCGGGGCAGACTTCCTATATTCTGTAGGAACACTGCATGACCGTCTTCAAGCTAATGCTCATCCAATTCAGTTGCCAATCGGTGCGGAAGATGAATTCGAAGGAATCATCGACCTTGTTGAAAACGTAGCATACTTCTATGAAGATGATCTTGGAACTCGTACTGATCAGCGTGAAATTCCTGAAGAGTACAAGGAGCAAGCTGAAGAATACCGCGCTAAGCTGGTTGAAGCAGCTGCGGATCTTGATGAAGAGCTAATGATGAAATATCTTGAAGGTGAAGAAATCACTGTAGATGAACTTAAAGCAGCAATCCGTAAAGGAACTTGTGATGTTGAGTTTTATCCGGTTATCTGTGGTTCTGCTTTCAAAAATAAAGGCGTTCAGCTTCTGCTTGATGCAGTACTTGAATACCTTCCATCACCACTTGATGTTAAGCCAATCACTGGACACGTTCCAGAGACTGAAGAAGAAATCGTTCGTCCAGCTAGCGACGACGAGCCATTCTCAGCGCTTGCATTCAAAGTAATGACGGATCCTTATGTAGGTAAACTTACATTCTTCCGTGTATATTCTGGTGTGCTCCAGTCTGGTTCATACGTTCAGAATGCAACGAAAGGTAAGCGTGAGCGTGTAGGACGTATCCTGCAAATGCACGCAAACTCTCGTGAAGAAATCGCGGAAGTATATGCTGGAGATATCGCTGCTGCAGTTGGTCTTAAAGATACAACTACAGGGGACACGCTATGTGATGAAAAGAGTCTTGTTATTCTTGAATCAATGGAATTCCCTGAGCCGGTTATCTCTGTTGCGATCGAACCTAAGTCTAAAGCTGACCAGGACAAGATGTCTCAGGCGCTTCAGAAGCTTCAGGAAGAAGATCCAACATTCCACGCACACACTGACCAGGAAACTGGACAGACAATCATCGCGGGTATGGGTGAGCTTCACCTTGATATCCTAGTTGATCGTATGAAGCGTGAATTCAAAGTAGAAGCTAACGTGGGTGCTCCACAGGTATCTTACCGTGAAACATTCCGCGGCTCTGCTCAAGTTGAAGGGAAGTTCGTCCGCCAGTCTGGTGGTCGTGGACAGTTCGGTCACGTTAAGATCGAATTCTCTCCTAACGAAGAGGGAGCAGGCTTTGAATTTGAAAACGGCATCGTAGGGGGTTCTGTTCCACGTGAATACATTCCGGCTGTTCAGCAGGGTCTTGAAGACTCTCTTGACAACGGTGTACTAGCTGGTTACCCTCTAATCGACATCAAAGCGAGACTATACGATGGTTCATACCATGACGTTGACTCCTCTGAGATGGCGTTTAAGATTGCTGCTTCAATGGCATTGAAAAATGCGGTTGCTAAGTGTAACCCGGTTCTTCTTGAGCCGCTAATGCGCGTAGAAGTGATGATTCCTGAAGAATATATGGGAGACATCATGGGAGACGTTACAGCTCGCCGTGGACGTGTTGAAGGAATGTCTGCTCGCGGTAACACACAAATCGTAAAAGCATTTGTACCGCTGGCTGAAATGTTCGGATACGCAACTTCACTTCGTTCTAACACGCAGGGACGTGGAACATTCTCAATGTTCTTCGATCACTACGAGGAAGTACCGAAGTCTGTGAGTGAAGAAATCATCAAAAAAAATAAAGGTGAATAATTGATTTCACCCTTACATTAAAGTATAACTACTTATGTAAGCTATGGTGTACTGGGGGCAGCTGCCCCCGAAAAGCCATATTTAAAAATAAAACTAATTAATTTTTTATAATTTGAAGGAGGAATTCCGTAATGGCTAAGGAAAAATTCGACCGTTCGAAAACCCATGCTAACATTGGTACAATCGGACACGTTGACCATGGTAAAACAACTCTAACTGCTGCAATCACAACTGTACTTCACAAGAAATATGGTCGTGGATCTGCAATGGCTTATGATCAAATTGATGGTGCTCCAGAAGAGCGCGAGCGCGGAATCACAATCTCAACTGCACACGTTGAGTACGAAACTGACACTCGTCACTATGCACACGTTGACTGCCCAGGACACGCTGACTATGTTAAAAACATGATCACTGGTGCTGCTCAAATGGACGGCGGTATTCTTGTAGTATCTGCTGCTGATGGCCCAATGCCACAGACTCGTGAGCACATCCTTCTTTCTCGTCAGGTAGGCGTACCTTACCTTGTAGTATTCATGAACAAATGCGACATGGTAGACGACGAAGAGCTTCTTGAACTAGTTGAAATGGAAATCCGTGACCTTCTTTCTGAGTACGATTTCCCAGGCGACGATATCCCTGTAATCAAAGGTTCTGCTCTTAAAGCACTTGAAGGAGAAGAAGAGTGGGAAGAGAAAATCTTCGAACTTATGGAAGCTGTAGATAGCTACATTCCAACTCCTGAGCGTGACACTGAAAAGCCATTCATGATGCCAATTGAGGATGTATTCTCAATCACTGGCCGTGGTACAGTTGCTACTGGACGTGTTGAGCGTGGACAAGTTAAAGTTGGTGACGAAGTAGAAATCATCGGTCTTTCTGAAGATCCGAAGAAAACTACTGTTACTGGTGTTGAAATGTTCCGTAAGCTTCTTGACTATGCAGAAGCTGGCGACAACATTGGCGCACTTCTTCGTGGGGTTGCTCGTGAAGACATCAACCGTGGACAGGTTCTTGCTAAGCCAGGAACAATCACTCCACACACTAACTTCAAAGCTGAAGTTTATGTTCTATCTAAAGAAGAAGGTGGACGTCACACTCCATTCTTCACTAACTACCGCCCACAGTTCTACTTCCGTACTACGGACGTAACTGGCGTATGTAACCTTCCTGATGGAGTAGAAATGGTTATGCCTGGCGACAACATCGAAATGACTGTTGAGCTAATCTCTCCTATCGCAATCGAAGAAGGAACTAAGTTCTCAATTCGTGAAGGTGGCCGTACAGTAGGCGCTGGCGTTGTTGCTACTATCCAGAAGTAATTTCTGAATGTGTAGATCCTGCATCCTTATGGGTGCAGGATTTTTTTATTGGGTTTGCCGGTTTTGAGTAAAGGAGGCTGAGAACGGAAGCATTGACAGCGTTGATCCTGCAATCTTAGAAAAAGACTTCAAATAGATTTTAATGACCCTGATTCCTCGCTATAAAAATTAATGGGAGTGAATGATAAAAAAATGATCCAACTAGAACAAGATAGAACCGGGAAAACCAAATTTGACTTCAAGTACCTCAAAAATCAATCTGCATTTTACCACTTAGACAATCATTCCTCCAAAACTACTTCTCATAATCACTCAAAGTCGCTAAACTACTATAGAAGAAACTCACCAATAAGACCGTCCCGCTGAAAGGGGAAATGACACGTGGAGCCCATTCATCTATGGCTATCTATCTACGATAAACAAACTAAAAAACCACTTCGTCAAATACAGCCAATTCTTCCGGCAGTTATTCTGGCGTATCAACAATCTTTTAAGCTGTCAGCCATCACGGCAGAAGAAGCAACTGACAAGCTTGGCATCCTGTTAAATAATCATAAATATCTATCCCTGATAAAAGACTGGGAACAAGAAGGTTACTTTACTATAGAAGAAAGACGTTTTGGATCAATGGTGTCGAGATTATATCACTTAAAAAAACTGTCTTCAGCTGCATACAAAGATCTGGATGAATTGAAAAATCGGACAGAACTTCATATGATGACAAACGAAGATCTTCACTATTTAGCATTCGGCTCATTACTAAGCAGTAAACATGCAGCTTACCGAACGAACTCACCATGGCTAATAGCTGCTGAAAGTGTGATTCAACAGCAGAAAACCCTATGAATTTTCTGCCTATTTACTTATCACTTGAAAGACAGCTGCATGGGTCTTATAATAGAAAAAGTGTAACAGAAAGTATTTTTGCAACAGGGGTTGCACAAACAAAATATTTTCTGTATAATATTTAATGTTGGTCTTTGACTTGCGATGAAGCAGGAGGTTGCCGACACACCCGGCCGCTTTGCCATGGCTAGTGTGTGGGAAATTTCTGCGGAGAATGTCTATTCCTAAATAGGCGATAAAGGAGGGAAAATAATGGCAAAACAAAAAATCCGTATCCGCTTGAAAGCATATGATCACAGAATTCTTGATCAGTCTGCTGAAAAGATTGTTGAAACTGCAAAACGTTCAGGTGCTAGTGTTTCGGGTCCAATCCCGCTTCCAACTGAAAAGTCAATTTACACAATTCTTCGTGCGGTCCACAAATACAAAGATGCTCGTGAGCAGTTTGAAATGCGCACGCACAAACGTCTTGTAGACATTGTGAACCCAACACCGCAAACGGTAGATGCGCTTATGCGTCTTGATTTACCGTCTGGCGTTGACATCGAAATCAAACTTTAATCAACAAAAAATAAAATTAAATTAAATTAAATTATAGGAGGTGTGACTAATGACCAAAGGAATCTTAGGTAGAAAGATTGGAATGACTCAGGTTTTTGCTGAGAACGGCGATCTTATCCCAGTAACAGTAATCGAAGCTACACCAAACGTAGTTCTTCAAAAGAAAGCTGTTGATACTGATGGATACGAATCAATCCAGATCGGTTTTGAAGACAAGCGCGAAAAGCTTGCTAACAAACCATCAAAAGGACATGCCGCTAAAGCTGAAACGGCTCCTAAGCGCTTCGTCCGTGAAATCCGCGGTGTTGAGCTTGGCGAGTATGAGATTGGTCAAGAAGTCAAGGTTGATATTTTCGCAGAAGGCGATGTAGTAGATGTGAGTGGAATTTCTAAGGGTAAAGGTTTTCAAGGTGCAATCAAGCGTCATAACCAATCCCGCGGACCAATGACTCACGGTTCACGTTATCACCGTCGTCCTGGTTCAATGGGTCCTGTTGATCCGAACCGCGTATTCAAAGGTAAATTGCTACCTGGACGCATGGGCGGAGAAAAAATTACAGTTCAGAACCTTTCAATCGTAAAGGTAGACGCTGAACGTAATCTGTTACTTGTTAAAGGTAATGTTCCAGGCCCTAACAAGACACTTATCACTGTGAAAAGTGCAATTAAAACGAAATAATAAACGTTAATTGGAAAGGAGGAAACAGGAATGCCTAAAGTATCCGTATTTAAACAGGATGGTTCACAAGCTGGTGATATCGAGCTTAACGAATCTATCTTCGGCATTGAGCCAAACAACGCAGTGATGTTCGAAACTGTACTGATGCAGCGTGCTGCACAGCGTCAGGGAACTCACAAAGTAAAAAATCGTTCTGAAGTAGCCGGCGGTGGTCGTAAGCCATGGCGTCAGAAGGGAACTGGACGTGCCCGTCAAGGTTCGATCCGTTCACCACAATGGCGCGGCGGTGGAGTCGTATTCGGCCCAACACCACGTAGCTATAGCTATAAGCTTCCTAAAAAAGTTCGTCGTCTGGCGATCAAATCAGCTCTTTCAAGCAAAGTGGCTGAAGAAAACATTTTAGTTCTAGAGGCGCTTTCATTCGAATCGCCAAAAACGAAGGAATTTGCTTCAGTATTGAGCAGCCTTTCATTAGACAAGAAGGTCCTAGTTGTGACTGAAGGTCTTGATGAAAACGTAACTCTATCTGGACGTAATCTTCCAGGCGTAACTGTTGTATCTGCTACTGGTGTCAACGTACTTGATGTACTGGGTCACGACAAGCTGATCATGACAAAAGGTGCAGTTCAAAAAGTAGAGGAGGTGCTTGCATAATGGATGCTCGCGATATTATTAAGCGCCCCGTAATTACTGAGCGTTCTTCAGACCTTATGGGTGAGAAGAAATATACGTTCGAAGTCAACACTCGTGCTAACAAAACACAAGTGAAAGACGCAGTCCAGGAAATCTTTGGTGTAAATGTTGAGAAAGTTAACATCATGAACTACAAAGGTAAATTCAAGCGCATGGGACGTTATACAGGTTTTACTAACAAGCGTCGCAAAGCGATTGTAACCCTGACAGAAGATAGCAAAGAAATCGAATTTTTTGAGGTTTAAATAAACCGATAACTAGAAGAGGAGGGAACAGACATGGCGATTAAAAAGTACAAACCTACCTCCAACGGTCGTCGCGGCATGACAACTTCTGATTTTGCTGAAATTACAACTAGCAAACCGGAAAAATCACTTCTTGCGCCAATTAAGCGTAAAGGTGGCCGTAACAACCAGGGTAAGTTAACAGTTCGTCACCAAGGTGGAGGCCATAAGCGCCAATACCGTGTCATCGATTTCGCTCGTACGAAAGATGGCATTCCAGGACGCGTTGCTACGATCGAATACGATCCGAACCGTTCTGCAAACATTGCACTAATCAACTACGTTGATGGTGAAAAGCGTTATATCCTAGCTCCTAAGGGACTTGTAGTAGGCATGGAAATCGTGTCAGGCCCTGAAGCGGATATTAAAACAGGAAATGCACTTCCACTAGTAAACATTCCAGTGGGTACTGTAATCCACAACATCGAGCTTAAGCCTGGTAAAGGTGGTCAGCTTGTACGTTCAGCTGGTACATCAGCACAGGTATTAGGTAAAGAAGGTAAATATGTTCTTGTGCGTCTGAACTCAGGCGAAACTCGTATGATCCTTGCAACTTGCCGTGCAACGGTAGGACAAGTTGGTAACGAGCAACACGAACTAATCAACATTGGTAAAGCAGGACGTTCACGCTGGTTAGGCAAACGCCCAACTGTACGTGGTTCTGTAATGAACCCGAATGATCACCCACACGGTGGTGGTGAAGGTAAAGCGCCAATCGGCCGTAAATCACCAATGTCACCATGGGGTAAACCAACTCTTGGTTACAAGACTCGTAAGAAGACAAACAAGTCCGATAAGTTTATCGTACGCCGTCGTAAAAAATAACGAGATTGAGCTACGGTTCATTAATAGAGCCGTAGGGCAATCACGAAGGGAGGTTCCAGTATGGGGCGCAGCTTGAAAAAAGGACCTTTTGTAGACGATCATTTAATGACAAAAGTTGAGAAGCTTAATGAATCAGACAAGAAGCAGGTTATTAAAACTTGGTCTCGTCGTTCAACAATCTTCCCTACCTTCATCGGTCATACAATCGCTGTATATGATGGACGCAAACACGTACCAGTTTACGTGACTGAAGATATGGTTGGTCATAAACTTGGTGAATTCGCACCAAGCCGTACGTACAAAGGTCACGCAAGTGATGATAAGAAAACAAGACGCTAATTGAGAGGAGGCTATCCTAATGCAAGCAAAAGCTGTTGCAAACACAGTTCGTATTGCTCCTCGTAAAGTACGCCTAGTAGCAGATTTAATCCGCGGTAAGCAGGTTGGCGAAGCGGTGGCTATATTAAACCATACACCACGCTCGGCATCACCAGTAATCGAGAAAGTATTAAAATCTGCTGTAGCGAACGCTGAGCATAATTACGACATGGACATTAACAACCTTGTGATTTCTGAAGCATATGTAAACGAAGGGCCAACACTTAAACGTTTCCGTCCTCGTGCACAAGGTCGTGCAAGTGCCATTAATAAACGTACAAGCCACATCACAATCGTGGTATCTGAAAAAAAGGAGGGATAACACGTGGGTCAAAAAGTACATCCAATAGGATTAAGAATCGGAATCATCCGTGACTGGGAATCAAAATGGTTCGCAGGCAAAGATTACGCAGACTTACTACATGAAGACCTTAGAGTGCGTGACTACATCGAAGGTCGTCTGAAAGAAGCATCAGTTTCTAAAGTAGAAATCGAGCGAGCGGCTAACCGCGTTAACATTACAATTCACACTGCTAAGCCAGGTATGGTTATCGGTAAAGGTGGTACTGAAGTCGAAGCACTTCGTAAAGACCTTAACAAGATTACTGGCAAACGAGTTCACATCAACATCGTTGAAATCAAACGCGCTGATCTTGATGCGAAACTTGTAGGTGAAAACATTGCACGTCAATTGGAAAACCGTGTGTCTTTCCGTCGTGCTCAAAAACAAGCAATCCAACGCACAATGCGTTCTGGCGCTAAAGGGATCAAAACAATGGTTTCTGGTCGTCTTGGCGGAGCAGACATCGCACGTGCTGAACATTACAGTGAAGGTACTGTTCCACTTCATACTCTTCGTGCTGACATCGATTACGCTCACGTTGAAGCGGATACTACGTATGGTAAGCTCGGAGTTAAAGTATGGATCTATCGTGGAGAAGTTCTTCCTACCAAGAATCACAAGAAATCCGAGGAAGGAGGAAACTAATCATGTTATTACCTAAACGCGTTAAATATCGTCGTGTACACCGTGGAAAAATGCGCGGACAGGCAAAAGGCGGTACTGAAGTAAGTTTTGGTGAATACGGCCTGCAAGCTCTTGAAGCTAGCTGGATCACTAACCGTCAGATCGAGTCTGCTCGTATCGCGATGACACGTTACATGAAACGTGGCGGTAAAGTATGGATTAAAATCTTCCCACACAAGCCTTACACTAAGAAACCTCTAGAAGTCCGAATGGGTTCCGGTAAAGGGGCACCTGAAGGATGGGTAGCAGTTGTAAAGCCGGGTAAGATTATGTTCGAAATCGCTGGAGTACCAGAAGAAGTTGCTCGTGAAGCACTTCGACTAGCATCACACAAACTTCCGATTAAGACTAAGTTTGTAAAACGAGAAGAAATTGGTGGTGAATCAAATGAAAGCTAATGAAATTCGTGACCTAACCACTGCCGAAATTGAACAAAAAGTTAAATCTTTGAAGGAAGAGCTATTCAATCTTCGTTTCCAACTGGCTACTGGTCAGCTTGAAAACACTGCTCGTATCCGTCAAGTACGAAAAGCCATTGCTCGCATGAAAACCGTGATTCGTGAAAGAGAAATTGGCGCTAACAACTGATAACTGAGAGGAGGTTTGCAGCATGAGTGAACGCAATCAGCGTAAGGTTTATACCGGCCGTGTTGTTTCGGACAAAATGGACAAAACAATCACAGTTGTGGTAGAAACACAAAAGAAACATTCACTTTATGGCAAACGAGTAAAGTACTCTAAGAAGTACAAAGCTCACGATGAACAAAACCAAGCCAAAACTGGCGACATTGTTCGCATTATGGAAACTCGTCCGCTTTCAGCAACAAAACGTTTCCGTCTAGTGGAAGTCGTAGAAGAAGCGGTTATTATCTAATATATTGTTCGGGAATGTTAATTCCGAAGGGAGGTAACCTACATGATTCAACAGGAATCACGTTTAAAAGTAGCTGACAATTCTGGCGCACGTGAAGTGTTAACCATTAAAGTTCTTGGAGGCTCAGGCCGTAAGACTGCTAATATTGGTGATGTGATCGTCTGCACAGTGAAACAAGCAACACCAGGAGGCGTTGTTAAAAAAGGTGAAGTTGTGAGAGCAGTAGTTGTTCGCACAAAGAGCGGTGTTCGTCGTAAAGATGGTACGTATATCAAGTTCGATGAGAACGCTTGTGTCATCATTCGTGACGACAAAGGCCCTCGTGGAACTCGTATCTTCGGACCGGTTGCTCGTGAGCTTCGTGACAGCAACTTCATGAAGATCGTTTCTCTAGCACCAGAAGTTCTTTAATTGATAATCAACCACCGTATCAAGGAGGTGCGACAGGATGCACGTTAAAAAAGGCGACAAAGTAATGGTTATTTCCGGAAAAGACAAAGGTAAGACTGGTACAATTCTTGCTACTTCTCCAAAGAGTGACCGCGTAGTTGTTGAAGGTGTGAACATTGTAAAGAAACATTCGAAACCTTCACAAATGAATCCACAAGGTGGAATCTCCAACATGGAGGCAGCTATTCACGTATCAAACGTGATGCTGATCGATCCGAAAACAAACGAACCGACACGTGTTGGTTATAAAGTTGAGGACGGTAAGAAAGTACGTATTGCTAAAAAATCAGGTGAATCTTTAGATAAATAGTTAATGAAGAGGGGAGGTACTCAAGCATGAACCGCCTAAAAGAAAAGTTCAACAGTGAAATCACACCTGCTCTAGTTAAGAAGTTTGATTATACTTCAGTAATGCAGGTGCCAAAAATCGAAAAAATCGTAATCAACATGGGTGTTGGTGAAGCAGTTCAAAACACTAAATCACTAGATACAGCAGTTGAGGAGCTTACAACAATCACTGGTCAAAAGCCTTTGATTACTAAAGCTAAGAAATCTATCGCAGGCTTCCGTCTTCGTGAAGGTATGCCAATCGGTGCGAAAGTTACACTTCGCGGCGAGCGTATGTACGACTTCCTAGACAAGCTAATCTCTGTTTCTCTACCACGTGTACGTGACTTCCGCGGTGTATCTAAAAAGTCTTTCGACGGTCGCGGTAACTACACTCTTGGTGTTAAAGAGCAGCTTATCTTCCCAGAGATCGATTATGACAAAGTGAACAAAGTACGTGGCATGGACATCGTAATTGTAACGACAGCTAACTCAGACGAAGAGTCTCGTGAGCTTCTGACACAATTCGGTATGCCATTCCAAAAGTAATCTCTACAAAAGGGAGGCGTAAACGTGGCTAAAAAATCAATGATTGCGAAACAAAAACGCAAGCAAAAATTCCAAGTACAAGAGTATACACGTTGCGAACGTTGCGGACGTCCACACTCAGTACTACGCAAATTTAAGCTTTGCCGTATTTGTTTCCGTGAACTAGCATACAAGGGTCAAATTCCTGGCGTTAAGAAAGCCAGCTGGTAATACCCGATTTTGGGAAGGAGGTAAATTAATATGACAATGACAGATCCAATCGCAGATCTTCTGACTCGCATCCGTAATGCGAATCAAGTTCGTCACGAGAAGCTAGAGGTACCTGCTTCTAACATGAAGAAAGAAATCGCAGAAATCCTTAAGCGTGAAGGTTTCATCCGTGACGTTGAATATATCGAGGACAGCAAGCAGGGTATCATTCGCATCTTCCTCAAGTATGGTGCAAACAATGAGCGTGTTATCACTGGCCTTAAGCGTATTTCAAAACCTGGTCTTCGCGTATACGCAAAAGCTGATGAGCTTCCGCGCGTACTGAACGGCCTTGGAATTGCAATCGTATCTACTTCAACTGGCGTTGTAACTGACAAAGAAGCTCGCGCTAAGCAAGTTGGCGGAGAAGTTCTAGCATACGTCTGGTAATATCTTTTAATCGAAAGAGAGGTGCAACAAAATGTCTCGTGTAGGAAAAAAACCAATTGAGGTACCTGCTGACGTAACGTTAAACTTTGATGGTTCAACTGTTACTGCAAAAGGACCTAAAGGTGAACTTTCATTCACTTTTAACTCAGAAATGAAATTCGAGCAAGAAGGCAGCACTTTAACAGTTGTCCGCCCTTCAGACTCTAAAGAACACCGTACAATCCACGGTACAACTCGTGCGATCCTGAACAACATGATCCAGGGTGTATCTACAGGATTTGAACGTACACTTGAACTTATCGGGGTTGGTTATCGTGCACAAAAACAAGGTAACAAACTTGTTCTTAACGTAGGATACTCTCACCCAGTTGAGATTACACCTGAAGAAGGAATCGAAATCGAAGTTCCTTCTAATACGAAGGTTACAATCAAAGGCGCAAGCAAAGAGCGCGTAGGCGCACTAGCTGCAAACATCCGTGACGTACGTCCACCAGAGCCTTACAAAGGTAAAGGGATCCGTTATGAAGGCGAATATGTTCGTCGTAAAGAAGGTAAAACAGGTAAATAATGCCGCTTAGGCGCATGAAAGGAGTGACCTTGATTGATTACTAAAGTTGACAAGAATGCGGTACGTAAAAAACGTCATGCGCGTGTTCGTACAACGATCACGGGAACTGAATCTCGTCCGCGTTTGAATGTTTACCGTTCAAACAAGCACATCTATGCTCAGCTTATCGATGATGCAAATGGCGTAACACTAGCTGCAGCATCTTCGAAAGAGCTTGGGATTGAAAGTGGCGGAAACGTCGAGGCTGCACAAAAAGTTGGCGAATCTATCGCTACACGCGCAGTAGAAAAAGGAATGAAATCAGTCGTATTTGACCGTGGAGGATATCTTTACCACGGCCGCGTGAAAGCTCTTGCTGAAGCTGCACGTGAAAATGGACTTGAATTTTAATAGAAAAAGGAGGGACAATCCAGATGCGTCGCATTGATCCAAACAAACTTGAACTTGAAGAACGCGTAGTTACGATTAACCGTGTCGCTAAGGTTGTTAAAGGTGGTCGCCGCTTCCGTTTCACTGCTCTAGTAGTAGTAGGAGACAAGAATGGCCATGTAGGTTTCGGTACAGGTAAAGCCCAAGAGGTTCCTGACGCAATCCGTAAAGCAATCGAAGACGCTAAGAAAAACCTGATTGAAGTACCAATGGTTGAAGGAACAACTCCTCACCTTGTTACAGGCCGCTTCGGAGCAGGCTCAATCTTAATCAAACCAGCATCTCCTGGTACAGGAATCATCGCTGGTGGACCAGTTCGTGCGGTACTAGAACTTGCAGGTGTCCACGACATTCTTTCAAAATCACTAGGTTCTAACACACCAATCAATATGGTTCGCGCCACTCTTGACGGCCTTAAGCAGCTTAAGCGTGCGGAAGACGTTGCTAAGCTACGTGGTAAGTCAGTGGAAGAACTGTTAGGATAAGGAGGGATAAGTGATGGCAAATAAACTAGCAATTACCCTCACTCGCAGCGTGATCGGACGCAGTAAAGATCAGCGCGCAACAGTACAGGCTCTTGGTCTTCGTAAGACTAACCAGACTGTTGAGCAGCAGGATAACGAAGCTATCCGCGGCATGATCAATAAAGTGTCTCACCTGTTATCAGTTAAAGAAATCTAATTTGATGTTTATCAACAAGGAGGTGCCACTATGAAACTTCATGAGTTAAAACCTGCAGAAGGATCTCGCAAAGAGCGCAATCGCGTTGGACGCGGAATCGGTTCTGGTAATGGTAAGACTTCAGGTAAAGGCCACAAAGGTCAAAACGCTCGTTCAGGCGGAGGCGTAAGACCAGGCTTTGAAGGTGGTCAGAACCCATTAGCACGTCGTCTTCCAAAGCGTGGATTTACAAACATCCACCGCAAGGAATTTGCGATTGTTAATCTGGACACACTTAATCGTTTTGACGAAGGTACGGAAGTAACACCGGAACTTCTAATCGAAACTGGTGTAGTAAGCAAGGAATTAGCAGGAATCAAAATTCTTGCTAAAGGTAACGTAGAGAAGAAGCTGACTGTTAAAGCTCACAAATTCTCTTCTGCTGCTAAAGAAGCAATTGAAGCTGCCGGCGGAACAACTGAGGTGGTTTAATGTTTCGGACAATCTCCAATTTTATGCGCGTGGGTGATATAAGAAATAAAATTATTTTCACCCTTTTAATGTTGGTGGTCTTTAGGATCGGAACTTTCATCCCGGTACCGGGTGTAGATGCACAAGTTCTTCAGGCACAGGATGAAATGGCCGGCCTGATCGGATTTATGAATACATTCGGCGGTGGAGCATTAATTAACTTCTCGATCCTGGCGATGGGCATTATGCCGTATATCACGGCCTCCATCATTGTACAGCTTTTGCAAATGGACGTTGTTCCGAAATTTGCTGAGTGGTCCAAACAGGGAGATGTTGGACGTCGTAAGCTGACTCAGTTTACACGTTACTTTACGATTGTTCTGGCATTTATCCAGGCAATCGGAATGTCTTATGGCTTCAATCGAATGTATGGCGGATCATTGATTCCTGATACTTCGATTACAACGTACATGCTTATTGCAATCGTACTGACAGCCGGGACAGCCTTTTTAATGTGGTTAGGAGAGCAGATCACAGCAAAGGGTGTTGGAAATGGTATTTCTATCATTATCTTTGCGGGTATCGTGGCCGCTATTCCTAATGGCGTTAATCAGTTATATGCACAGCAGATTGAGGGTGCCGGGGAACAGCTTTTCCTTAACATCGTCGTTCTGTTATTACTGGCATTGGCGATTGTTGCAATTACAGTTGGCGTAATTTTCGTCCAGCAGGCATTGCGTAAGATCCCAGTTCAGTATGCAAAACGTGTAGGCGGCAAGAATGCACCGGCAACGGGCGGACAGTCGTCACACATTCCATTGAAAGTGAATGCTGCAGGGGTAATTCCGGTCATCTTCGCGATTTCCTTTATTATCACACCGCAGACACTCGTTACTTTCTTTGGTCAGAACAACATTACAACAACGATTCAGGAAGTGTTTGATTACACACAACCAATCGGTATGACGATTTACGTTGGACTGATCGTTGCGTTCACGTATTTCTACGCATTCATTCAGGTGAATCCGGAGAATATGGCAGAAAACCTTAAAAAACAAGGTGGTTATATTCCAGGAATCCGTCCTGGACAAGCGACTCAGGATTACCTGACAAGCGTTCTTTACCGTTTAACATTCGTAGGTGCGATTTTCCTTTCAGTAATTTCAATCCTGCCGATTTTCTTCATTAATCTAGCAGGCCTTCCACAATCGGTTCAAATCGGCGGTACTAGCCTATTGATCGTTGTAGGGGTTGCGCTTGAAACAATGAAGCAGCTTGAAGCACAGCTGGTGAAACGGAACTATAAAGGGTTCATGAGATAATCACATGGTTTTGGGGTGCGAGCCCTGAAGCCCATCGTAAATGAGGGGGCTTACTTGTGAATATTGTTTTAATGGGATTACCTGGTGCTGGTAAAGGCACTCAGGCTGAAAGAATTATTGAAAAATATAATATCCCCCACATTTCAACAGGGGATATGTTCCGTGCAGCAATCAAAAACGGTACGGAACTTGGATTGAAGGCGAAATCGTACATGGATCAGGGAGACCTGGTACCGGACGAAGTAACGATCGGTATTGTTCGTGAACGATTAAGCAAAGATGATTGCCAAGAAGGGTTTCTGTTAGATGGATTCCCGAGAACAGTGGCACAGGCCGATGCGCTTGATGCATTACTCAAAGATCTTGGCAAAGAACTTGACTATGTTCTAAACATTAAGGTGGAAAAAGAAGAACTGATGACGCGTCTTACCGGCCGCTGGATTTGTAAGACCTGCGGTTCGACGTATCACACAGTATTCAATCCTCCTGCAGTTGAAGGCGTATGTGATAAAGACGGTGGAGAACTATACCAGCGTGAAGATGACAAGCCTGAAACTGTACAAAATCGTTTAGATGTTAATATGAAGCAAACTCAGCCGCTTCTCGACTTTTACAGTCAAAAAGGTGTGTTGAAAGACATTGACGGCCAGCAGGATATCAATAAGGTATTCACTGACGTTGATGAATTGCTTGGGGGCCTTCGCTAATGATCATTTGCAAGACTCCTCGCGAGATTGAGATCATGCGCGAAGCAGGCAAGATCGTTGCGTTAACCCATCAGGAGCTGCAAAAGCATATAGTGCCTGGTATCACAACGAAGGAACTTGATGAGATTGCTGACCGGTTTATCCGTCAGCATGACGCGGTTCCATCCTTCAAAGGATACAACGGTTTTAGTGGAAGCATTTGTGCATCTGTTAACGATGAGCTCGTACACGGAATCCCAGGTAGCCGAAAGCTGAAAGACGGCGACATTATCAGTATTGATATTGGCGCAAAGTACAAAGGCTATCACGGTGACTCAGCCTGGACTTATCCTGTAGGAACGATTCCGTCAGAGATACAGAAGCTGCTTGAGGTTACGGAAGAATCACTCTACCGTGGCCTGGAAGAAGCTAAACCGGGTGTTCGTCTATCGAACATCTCTCATGCTGTTCAAACGTATGCTGAAGAAAACGGTTTTTCAATCGTACGGGAGTATGTGGGGCACGGTGTAGGGCAAGACTTACATGAGGCACCGCAAATTCCTCATTTTGGTCCACCTGATAAAGGACCTCGCCTGAAGCCCGGCATGGTACTAGCGATTGAACCGATGGTGAATGCAGGAAGTCGCTATGTCAAGACACTTGCTGATAACTGGACAGTCGTAACAGTTGATGGTAAAATGTGTGCGCACTTTGAACACACAATTGCGATCACGGAAGATGGTTACGAAATCCTGACAAGAACCTGATTGAAGGTGATCCTTTTTGTTTGAATCCGATTCGCCCCCCGGGATAGGGCAAATTGTGCAGGTGAACAAGGGCCGCGATACCGGTGTATATGCGGTTGTCATTCATCGGTTAGATGAAAAGTTTGTTTTAATTGCGGACGGTGAAAACCGGAAGTTTGACCGGCCGAAAAAGAAAAACATCCATCATTTGACTTCATGCGACTATGTATCCCCTGAAGTTCAAAATAGTATATCCGAAACAGGGCGTGTGACGAACGGCAAGCTGCGTCATGCAGTTACTGCATTTGTCGGCACTCTGTAAGATTGATAAAGAAGGGAGATTTGTTCGATGGCGAAAGACGATGTTATCGAAATTGAAGGCACCGTTGCTGAAACTTTGCCTAATGCAATGTTTAAGGTAGAATTAGAAAATGGTCACACGGTGCTAGCACATGTGTCCGGCAAAATTCGTATGCACTTCATTCGAATCCTGCCAGGCGACAGAGTCACAGTGGAGTTATCTCCATATGACCTTACTCGCGGCCGTATCACTTACCGTTACAAATAATCTTTTGCACTCCGAACCACTAAGGAGGTTTAGATAAGATGAAAGTCAGACCATCTGTTAAGCCAATCTGCGAAAAGTGCAAAGTCATCCGCAGAAAAGGTAAAGTAATGGTGATTTGCGAAAATCCTAAACACAAACAAAAACAAGGCTAATAAAGAAGGAGGTGCTCATGTAAATGGCACGTATTGCTGGAGTAGATATCCCTCGCGATAAGCGCGTTGTGATTTCTCTAACGTATATCTTTGGTATCGGTAAATCAACTGCAGGTCAAATCCTTAAAGAAGCTGGTGTTTCTGAAAACACTCGCGTTCGCGATCTGACTGAAGATGAACTTAACAAAATCCGTGAAACACTTGACAGCTATAAAGTGGAAGGTGACCTTCGTCGTGAAACGTCACTTAACATTAAGCGTCTAATGGAAATCGGTTCATACCGTGGTCTTCGCCACCGTCGCGGTCTTCCTGTAAGAGGACAGCACACGAAGAATAACGCACGTACTCGTAAAGGTCCTCGTAAGACTGTAGCGAACAAGAAAAAATAATTAGGTAAAGGAGGTTACTTCCTACAATGGCACGTAAACAACAAACTCGTAAGCGTCGTGTGAAAAAGAATATCGAATCTGGTATCGCACACATCCGCTCAACTTTTAACAACACAATCGTGATGATTACAGATACACAGGGTAATGCAATTGCATGGTCAAGTGCTGGTTCACTTGGATTCCGTGGATCTCGTAAATCAACTCCATTCGCAGCTCAAATGGCAGCAGAAACTGCAGCTAAAGCTTCAATGGAACACGGACTAAGAACGCTAGAAGTAACAGTAAAAGGTCCTGGTGCAGGTCGTGAAGCGGCTATCCGCGCACTTCAAGCTGCAGGTCTTGACGTAACGGCAATCAGAGACGTGACGCCAGTGCCTCACAATGGCTGCCGCCCGCCAAAACGTCGTCGTGTTTAATTTTTCTGTATAAGATCAGCTGATTCTGGTCAATACTGGAAGAGGCAGTTTCCTTCTTACAGAAAAGATAAATCCAGTTGTAAAGTACAATGGGAACCGTAAACATGGGGAATTTCGGAATACCTTTCCGGGGTTTCGACGTTTTGAAGGAGGGTAAATTTGAATGATCGAAATTGAAAAGCCAAAAATTGAAACTGTTGAGATCAGCGATGATGCCAAGTACGGAAAATTCGTTGTAGAGCCACTTGAACGTGGATATGGGACAACTTTGGGTAACTCCTTGCGTCGTATCCTGTTATCTTCACTTCCTGGTGCAGGCGTAACGTCAATTCAGATTGATAGTGTACTGCATGAATTTTCAACGATCGAAGGCGTCGTAGAAGATGTTACAACAGTTGTAATGAATATCAAGAAACTGGCATTGAAGATCTATTCAGATGAAGAAAAAACATTGGAAATCGATGTTCAGGGTGATGGTCAGGTAACAGCAGCCGATATTACTCACGACAGCGATGTAGAGATTCTTAACCCGGATCTATACCTTGCAACAGTTGGGAAAAACGGTCACCTTCGCATGCGTTTAACTGCATCAAGAGGACGCGGTTACACACCAGCAGTCCAGAACAAACGTGAAGACTTACCAATTGGTGTGATTCCAGTTGATTCAATCTACACACCTGTTTCCCGTGTAAACTATCAAGTTGAAAACACTCGTGTTGGTCAGCTGACTAACTTTGATAAACTTTCACTTGATGTCTGGACAGACGGAAGCATTGGCCCGAAAGAAGCTGTTGCTCTGGGTGCTAAGATTCTGACTGAACACCTTAATATATTCGTTGGATTAACCAATGAAGCGCAAAATGCAGAAATCATGGTAGAAAAAGAAGAAGATCAGAAAGAGAAAGTATTGGAGATGACAATCGAAGAGCTTGATCTGTCTGTGAGATCTTATAACTGCCTGAAACGTGCAGGAATCAACACAGTCCAGGAGCTGGCTAACAAGTCAGAAGAGGATATGATGAAAGTGCGTAACCTTGGACGTAAATCCCTTGAAGAAGTTAAGGCTAAATTAGATGAACTTGGGTTAGGCCTTCGTAAAGAAGACTGATTGACCAATAGAACAGAATTTTAATAAAGGAGGGAACCCTTCATGGCTTACAGAAAGTTAGGACGTACAAGCTCTCAGCGTAAAGCACTTCTACGTGACCTTACAACGGACCTTATCGTCAACGAACGTATTGAAACAACTGAAGCTCGCGCTAAAGAACTTCGCTCTACAGTAGAAAAAATGATCACTCTCGGTAAACGTGGTGACCTGCACGCACGTCGTCAGGCAGCTGCTTACATCCGTCGTGACCAGGCAACTGTTAAGAACGAAGAAGGCGAAGAGTCAACAGTATATGCTCTTCAAAAGCTTTTCAACGATGTAGCACCTCGTTACACTGAGCGTCAAGGTGGATACACTCGTATCATGAAAGTTGGTCCTCGTCGTGGAGACGGCGCGCCAATGGTAATCATCGAATTAGTATAATTCGATCTACACACTGAGAGGGCGGAGCCTAACTGCTCTCGCCCTCTTTGTTTAACGATTCATACGACACGCAAAAAGCAGAGCGCTACGATGGGCAGGTTCGCCTGTCCCGTCTAGCTCTAAGCACCTCATTCATCCATCGTCACAATGGATACGGAAATCTATAAGTTTGAAAAAACATGCGCATTTCCTTGAATGAGGTGCGCGCTTTTTTTGTATTAAGCTATGTTAAACTCCAGGAGAGTTTGATGAAGTTTAGTATAAAAATTTTATCAGTGAAAATAAACGAGAATTGATCTTCGCTCCAGGCGGATGCTTTCCGCGCAGCCAGCGGTGAGCCTCCTTGCGCTGGAGTCACCGCCATCCGCTACGATCAATTTTCTGAATATGATTTTTAATAATCTATATAACTGTCTTAGCTATTTCATTTTAAAAGCAAGTACCCTTTAATTAAAACTCAGCTGCTGATTGGAGTGCAGTGGTCTTCTGCCCGAGGAGGCTCGAACGTTCGTCCGCGGAAAGCGAAGCCCTGCACGGAAATCAGCAGCGATTCTTAAATGAAAACCTTTTTAACCATCCGGCAGAGCAGAGAATAGTTGAAAGGAGTTCCGGTATCATGCGCAATATGATTTCACTGCAAAATATTACTTTTAAATATCCCGGAACCGAGATAGAAGTATTAAAGAATGTGTCTATTTCAGTTAAAGAAGGAGAGTGGACAGCCATTGTCGGCCATAATGGATCAGGCAAATCTACGCTCGCTAAGCTGATGAATGGCCTTTATTTTCCGGAACAGGGGTATGTAACGATTGCAGATATTGAATTAAATAAGGATACAGTCTGGGATACGCGCCGGCATATTGGAATGGTGTTCCAAAACCCTGATAATCAGTTTGTCGGGACGACTGTTCAGGACGACGTAGCATTTGGGCTTGAAAATCACGGGATTCCACAGGAAGTCATGGTGGAGCGTGTGCAGACTGCCTTGAAGCAAGTAAAGATGGATGACTTTTTGGATCAGGAACCGCACCATTTGTCTGGCGGACAGAAGCAACGTGTAGCCATGGCGAGCGTCCTTGCGCTGAGGCCGGACATCATTATTCTTGATGAGGCAACATCTATGCTTGATCCTGCAGGCCGTGCTGAAGTGATTGAGCTTGTCAGAGAGCTTAAAAGAGAAGAAGATATGACGGTGCTGTCGATTACACATGACCTTGAAGAAGCTGCAAAAGCAGATCGTATCATTGTCATGAACCAGGGAGAAGTCTACCGTGAAGGAACCCCTGAGGAAATCTTCGCACTTGGCCAGGAGCTTGTGGCACTTGGGTTAGACCTGCCATTCCCTTTAAAAATGGCGCACGTACTAAACGAAAAAGGAATTCCGCTTGAGCGAAAGCCTTTGACGGAAGAAGAGTTGGTGAATGAACTATGGACATCCTTCTTGAGCAAGTAGAATACCGCTATGCGGCGAATTCTCCATTTGAAAAAAAAGCAGTGGAAGAAGTGAGCTTTAAGATTCCTGAAGGTCAATGTACTGCAATTATCGGTCACACAGGCTCAGGGAAATCTACATTACTATTACATTTGAATGCGTTGTTAAAGCCGACGTCAGGCAGCGTAAAGATTGGCGACCGGACTGTTAAATCGGGTCGTAAAGAAAAAGATTTAAAGCCAATCCGTGAAAAAGTTGGGATCGTGTTTCAATTCCCTGAACAGCAGCTGTTTGAAGAAACGGTTATGAAGGATATTTGCTATGGGCCGATGAATTTCGGCGTCTCAGAAAAAGAAGCGAAGAAGCGTGCAGCATACTGGTTAAAGGAAGTTGGCATGCCTGAAGATGTGCTTGAAAAATCTCCATTCGATTTATCAGGAGGGCAGATGCGACGTGTAGCGATTGCAGGCGTGCTTGCAATGGAGCCTGAAGTCCTTGTGCTGGATGAACCTACTGCGGGTCTTGACCCCCGCGGCAGACGCGAAATGATGGAGATGTTTTACCGGCTTCACAAAGAGCGCGGCATTACACTTGTTCTTGTTACACACAGCATGGAAGACGCTGCACGCTATGCAGATAAAGTAGTTGTCATGCATAAAGGAAGAAAAGTACATGAAGCGCCTCCGCGTGAATTATTCAGTGATGCAGAAAGACTCAGTGAGTGGGGGCTTGGTATTCCTGAAGTTGTTAAATTCCAGCGGATGCTTGAAGCGAAAAGCGGGAAAACGTTCCCGAAAGTCTGTCTCACAATGGATGAGCTTGCCGAGATGCTGAAGCAGGGAGGCGGCCTGTCATGATGGAAAAAATGATTTTCGGTCGATACATTCCGGCTGATTCAATTGCTCACAGAATGGACCCGAGAGCAAAGCTGATCTTTGTTTTTGCATTTATTGCGATCATTTTTATCGCAGACGATGTGTGGGGATACTTGATTGCGGCAGTGTTTACTTATGCCAGCATCAAACTGTCCGGTCTTTCACTAAGGTTTTTAATTAGCGGGTTAAAACCCGTTATGATCTTAATCGCATTTACATTCCTCTTACAGCTGTTTTTTGCCCGTGAAGGGAATATCGTGCTGGAGTTAGGATTTATTAAGATCTATGAGGAAGGGATCCGTCAGGCATTCTTTATTTCAATGAGATTTACATTGCTGGTCTTTATGACATCACTACTGACACTGACAACAACACCAATTTCAATTACAGACGGTCTTGAAAGTCTGCTGAATCCGTTGAAAAAAATAAAGTTTCCGGCACATGAGCTGGCACTGATGATGTCAATTGCACTGCGCTTTATTCCGACTTTAATGGATGAGACGGATAAAATTATGAAAGCACAAATGGCACGCGGATCGGATATGTCGAGCGGACCGCTTAAGGATCGTGTGAAAGCGATTGTGCCGCTGATGATTCCGCTCTTTGTCAATGCATTCAAGCGTGCAGAGGATTTGGCTACTGCCATGGAAGTTCGCGGATATCGTGGTGGAGAAGGCAGAACGAAGTATCGTCTGCTGGTCTGGCAGGCGCGTGATACACTTGCGCTGCTGTCACTTATCATCCTGGCAGGAGCACTCACAGCATTCCGTTTTTGGATTTAAGGAGAGAAAGCGATGCGTATTAAATGTACAGTTTCATATGACGGCTCACAGTTTTATGGTTATCAGGTACAACCGGGGCAGCGATCGGTTCAGGGTGAGCTTGAACAGGCGCTTCAGGAAGTGCATAAGGGTGAATTTGTCCGTATTACCGCCAGTGGGCGCACCGATGCGGGTGTTCATGCGATGGAACAGGTTTTTCATTTCGATACAGCACTTCAAATACCAGTTGATAAATGGCCTGTAATCTTAAACCAGAAGATCGGGCGTGATGTCGCTGTATTAAGCGCTGAGAGAGTGTCTGAAGCGTTTCATGCGCGTTTTGATGTAAACACCAAAGAGTACCGTTATATCGTTGACAGAAGCGCTATAGCAATGCCATTCAGACGTCATTACACTGTTCACTATCCACACCGGATGAATATAGAAGCAATGCGCGAAGCAGCGGTTCATTTAGAAGGAGAGCACGACTTCACCAGCTTCTCCTCAGCCAAAACAGAAGTCGTTGACCGTGTAAGGATCATAGATTTTATTAAAATTGAAGAGCTGGAGAACGAACTGATTTTTCGTGTGAGAGGCAACGGTTTCCTGTATAACATGGTCCGGATTATCGCCGGCACGCTGCTGGAAGTCGGAAATGGCAAGTATCAGCCGGAAGAAATCGTTGAAATGATTGAAGCGAAAGATCGAAATGCAGCAGGAAAAACGGCTCCGGCTCATGGATTGTACTTGTGGGAAGTAAACTATTAAAAGTCTTTCAATGCCCGTCAACGGAAAACATCAGCGTTTTTTCGAAAAGTTTTATTAAAGCTCATTAATATTTCTGCACAGCTGATGACTGGAGCGAATGTGACGGCCCAGCGCCCGGCTACAGAAAGCATCCGGCCGAAGCGGAAATCAGCAGACAACTTTAAAAGAATCATTAAAAACCAAAAAAAATTACTAAAACAACTAATCCGGGTGTAACATCCCCTTGACATCAGACACCAAACGTTATAAGATATCCTATGGTATGTATTTCACCCTCATGTGAGACCCGGACCTTACAACGAGTGAAGTGTTATAAATACGGCTAATTAATTGAAGTGATTCATAACGATATAATCTTATTTAGGAGGTAAACTCATGCGTACAACATTTATGGCTAAAGGCCACGAAGTAGAACGCAAGTGGCTAATTGTAGATGCTGAGGGCCAGACTCTTGGACGTCTATCAAGCGAAGTAGCTGCGATTCTACGCGGTAAAAATAAACCGACATTCACACCTAACGTTGACACTGGTGATCACGTGATCATCATCAACGCTGACAAAATTCAACTTACAGGTAAGAAGCTGACTGACAAGATCTACTACCGTCACAGCATGCACCCAGGTGGACTTAAGCAGCGTACAGCACTAGAAATGCGCACTAAGTACCCACGTCAAATGCTTGAGCTTGCGATCAAAGGTATGCTTCCAAAGAATTCTCTTGGACGCCAGACGATCAAAAAGCTTCACGTATACCCAGGCGCTGAGCACCCGCACCAGGCTCAAAAACCAGAAGCGTACGAACTACGCGGTTAATTTAATTTAAGAGGAGGTAACTATCTTGGCACAAGTTCAATATATCGGCACAGGCCGTCGTAAGAGCTCTACTGCTCGTGTACGTCTAGTACCTGGTAACGGAACAATCGTTATCAACGGACGCGACGTTGAAAACTATATCCCATTCGCAACTCTACGCGAAGTAATCAAGCAGCCACTTAACATTACTGAAACACTTGGAAGCTACGACATCCACGTAAATGTTAACGGTGGTGGTTACACTGGACAAGCTGGAGCAATCCGTCACGGAATCTCCCGCGCACTTCTTACTGTAGATCCAGAATTCCGCGGCTCACTTAAGCGCGCAGGTCTTCTGACTCGTGATTCTCGTATGAAAGAGCGTAAGAAGCCAGGTCTTAAAGGCGCACGTCGTGCACCTCAGTTCTCAAAGCGTTAATTTTCTTTTTCGCTTACACAAACCCTCAGGCAGCTGCCTGGGGGTTTTTCTGTGTGAGTTTGTGAGTTTGCGTGGTGAATTTGTCAGTTCAGCTGTCTAATTCGTCAGTTCAAGCCACACTTTGTCAGCTTAGTACCATTTGACCTACTCACCGTTCAAACCAAAAAACCCCACACACCTGGGTGTATGGGGCACAAAATCATTGAAGTTTGCTTAAGTCATGAAATGTTGGCTTCAATGCATCATAGACATTTTGAAATATCGGATAGATCTCCTGGTAACGCTTATGTTTCTCCAGATCCGGATAAACCGCATCAGTCATTGGGATTTTATCTTTAATGCCGGTCAGATTAGCTGCTTCCCCAACAGCATGCAGACTGATCCAGGCAGCTCCCCATGAAGAGCTTTGATGCGAGAGTGGCAGTTTAATTTCCTTGCCGAAAATGTCAGCCATCATCTGCACCCACTCTTTAGAACGGGCAAAGCCGCCGCTAGCATAGATGCTTTTCGTATCGCCTGTTAGTCTTTCCAGAGAGTTTTTGATCGTTAAGATGTTAAAAAGCACACCTTCCAATCCCGCTTTCACCATATGTTGATGTGTATGATTTACGGTAAGTCCCACAAAAGCGCCTTTTGCATTGGCATCCCAGTGTGGTGCACGTTCCCCGCTTAGATAAGGTAAAAACAACAGTTTTCCTGCGCCTGGTTCGATTTCTTCAAGTGATTGAATCAGTAGAGCAGAAGGATCTTCTCCATTCTGAAGCGCATTGGCTGCTGCCTCATGACCAAGGACGTCCTTCAGCCACTTCAGCACATTTCCACCATTGTTTGTTGGACCACCAAGCACCCATAGATCATCTGTGAATGCGTAACAGAATGTTTCCTGATGACGATCAGTGTGTGGAGCCTTTGACATTTGTCTGATGGCTCCGCTTGTCCCGATTGTAATGGCAGCTTCTCCAGGTTCAATGGCACCAATTCCGAGATTAGCGAGCGGTCCGTCACTTCCCCCGGCTGCAAAAGGTGTATCACAGTTAAGACCCATCGCTTCAGCAATTTGAGGTTTTAGTCCATTAAATATATAAGAAGCAGGTACAGGCTTTGAAAGCTGGGATTCTTCAATTGAAGCAAGCTTGAGTGCTTCGTGATTCCAGCTTCGCGTATGAATATTAAAAAGGCCTGTAGCTGAAGCGATTGAGTAATCGACTGCATCGATTCCAAACCAGCGCGAAGTTAAAAACTCTTTTATTGATAAAAATTTTGCAGCATTTAAATAAGGAGTGTACTGATTTTCCTTCATCCAGATCAGCTTTATTAAGGGAGACATAGGATGAATGGGGGTACCGCTTTTCAAATAAATATTTTCGCCTTCGGGAGACGCTTTCAATTCATCAGCCTGCTTGATGCTGCGGCGATCAGCCCATGTAATGAGGGGTGAAATCGGCTCATTATGTTCGTCTGCACAAATTAACGAATGCATGGCTGAAGATAATCCAACTGAAATGATCTCATCTGGTGAAATATGTTTGTATTGAAGCGCCAGCCGGATCGAAGTGATGGCGGCTTGTTCAATGCTGAGCGGATCCTGTTCAGACCAGGATGGTTGCTCATGTAAAGTCGGATAACCTTCTTCATGTTCTGATATGACATGTCCACTTCTATCAAAAACCACCGCTTTTGCACTGGTTGTTCCAATATCCAATCCGATTACAAATCTCTTATTCATTTTATGCACATCCTTCACGATTCTCATATTCGAAATCATAACATAACCTGAGATCAGAGGGTGCAGGACTCATTCTAATATCCCGGCAGCTTGCATATACTCCTCTAGAAAATAAGGAGGACAGGACATGCTTAGGAAATCGATGATCATCACAGCTACCGTGTTATTGATTGGCATGGCAGCAGGGGCGCTGCTTTATGCTGTGGAAGAGTGGAGTCTGCCGTTGACAGGTGAAGTGATTGTACTGGATCCGGGTCATGGCGGGCTGGACGGTGGAGCATCCTATGAAACGATTCTTGAAAAAAACCTGACACTGTCGATTGCAAAAAAGCTTCAGGCATATTTAGAGGAGCAGGGGGCCATTGTCATTCTTTCGAGGGAGACAGACCGTGATTTGGCTGCTGAAGGTACGAAAGGGTACAGAGATCGTAAAAGAGAGGATCTCAAAAACAGACTTGACCTGATTAATAACAAAGATAACGACTTATTTATCAGCATTCATTTAAATGCGATTCCTGAAGCAAGGTGGAAGGGTCCGCAGACATTTTATACCGAATACAATGATCAGAATGAGCGGCTGGCGAGGTTTGTGCAGCACGAATTGAACAGGCACATCCCGGATAGCAAAAGGAAATCCAAGCCGATTGACGGGATCTATGTGCTGAGTCATGCGGAGACACCTGGTGTGCTGGTGGAAGCAGGGTTTCTCTCTAATCCTGAAGAGCGCTACTGGCTTCTGCAGGACGATTACCAGCAACAGTTAGCGGCTGCCATTTACATTGGTATTCTGAGACATTATTCCAAAGAAGATGAGCCTCCTGAGTGAACTTGAGCGTTTCACCTATGTTATACTTGCGTAGATGAAAACGAATTCAAAAGGAGTGTCTTGTTTTGGTAACTGAACAGCAGGTAAGAGAATTGCTCGGTTCAATGAATGATCCGATTTTACATACAACGCTTGCGGAAACGGAAGGAATTGTAGAAGTAACTATTAAGGAAGAAAAGAATCACGTCAGCGTGAAAATCGCGCTTGCGAAGACAGGAACTGCTGAACAGATGCAGCTTCAGATGGCGGTAGTAGAAGCGCTTAAAGGAGCGGGAGCAGAAACGGTTGGTATCCGTTTTACAGAGCTTGAGCCTGAAAAACTGGAGAAATTCCGTGGCCAAAAAGGTGATGCAGTGGAAGATAACCTGCTTGCGCCAGGCAACAAAGTACAGTTTATCGCAATCGCCAGCGGTAAAGGCGGCGTAGGTAAATCTACAGTATCTGTAAACCTAGCTGTGGCACTTGCACGTCAGGGTAAAAAAGTTGGGCTGATCGATGCTGATATCTACGGCTTCAGCGTGCCTGATATGATGGGTATTAACAAACGTCCGGTTGTACGCGGCGAGCGTATTATCCCGGTTGACCGTAAAGGTGTTAAAGTCATTTCGATGGCATTTTTCGTTGAAGATAATGCACCAGTCATCTGGAGAGGACCGATGCTTGGTAAGATGCTGAACAGCTTCTTTACTGAAGTGGAGTGGGGCGAGCTGGATTACCTGCTGCTTGACTTGCCACCAGGTACGGGCGATGTAGCGCTTGACGTTCACGCGATGCTGCCATCAAGTAAGGAAATTATCGTTACAACACCTCACCCGACAGCTGCATTCGTTGCTGCGCGTGCAGGGGCGATGGCGCTCCAGACAGAGCACTCAATCCTTGGTGTAGTAGAGAACATGTCTTACTATGAAAGCAAGAAAACCGGCGAGCGTGAGTATGTATTTGGCACGGGCGGCGGAGAAAAGCTTGCAGATGAACTGCGTACAGAGCTGTTAGGTAAATTACCGCTTCAGCAGCCTGATTGGGATGAAGACGATTTCGCTCCATCTGTATATGCAGAAGACCATAAGCTTGGTAAGATTTATGATCAGATTGCTGAAGAAGTGATTGATAAGACAACGGAATGATTGATGTGAAACGACCTCATTTGATGGGGTCGTTTTTTATGCTTTATAACTAAAGTACAGTATGGGATCTTTTTGGAAAATGGTATCCCAAGAGGATATAATAAAATAATTAACTACGTAAGCCCGATTGTCTCAGGGGAGTTAAAGGAGGGAAACAAGTGATTGAGCAGGAATGGGAGAAAGCTAAAAAAACTGCAAAAAAATATAAAAAGCTTTTTGAGGATATGATTGTACACCCTAACTATGTAAAGTTGAATGGTGCCTATTACTTTGATGTGGCATACCTGAAAAAGGGTAGCGATCGTACTAACGGGAAAGCGATTATTCCGGGTAACAGCGGCAATGAAAAAGATGCAATGGAAATTCATGATTTAATCGTGGGTTTTCATCATACGATTATTGGAATATTCACCTCTTCTGATGAAAGGTCCAGAGTCTCACCTGTTTTTTACGAGGAAGCTTTGCAGGTATCTGAAAAAGGGACGGGTGAAAAAATAGAAAAAGGGAAAGGTGTTATTGCGGAGCTCGGTGACTTGCTAAAGTATTTGAAAGTAGAATATCAAAAAGTCACGGATTTTATCAATGGTTCTGTTGAAGTTACAGAAGAAGTAAACCGCTTTTTAACGGACCAGGCTGCTAAATTGACAGCCTGCCAGATCAATATGATCCGTCTTTCTTCAGATTTTGATGGCGTACTTGCGGATTGGAAGGAAGAGATGGAGAATCAGGGGCTTTGGGATCAATTAACCCGTGAAACACAGAAATACTACATTGGCACACTGATGGCTTCGGGGATCAAAAATAGCAGAGCACAATTCAATGAACAGCCTGTACTACCAGACGGCAGTCTTGAGAAGCAGGCAGCTTCTCTCGAAAATACATTAAAAGAAAAACAGGCGGAATGGATAGATGATTCAAGAAGTAAGTTGAGATGGCCAAAGCATTAAATCATTTTAGCTGTGCTCGAAGTAACTTACAAAATATCGTTGGGAGGGGGATATCTTATTTGATATGATATCCCTGCTTTTTTCTGTTCACAAATGATAAGCACTCATCACTGCCCCATCTCACCGCCACCTTCACTCTCACTGCCGCCGCCACTACCGCCGCCATTTCCACCACCACTGCTTTCTTCTCCACCGTCGCCAGACGCTTCCTGCTGTCCGCCTTCTTCACCCATTTCCTTAGCAGCTTCAAGCAGCAAATCCTGCATTTCCTTCTTCACAAGGGGACTCTCCATCATCTCAAGCATCAGCTTTTTCGTTTCTTCTTTATAAGCCTGGCTGTTCAGGACAGACATCGTCTGCTCATGCATGGCAGGGTCCTGCATAATGGTCAAAATCATTTTCTGATAGTCAGGGTCCTTCATCAGATCCTTTAACAGCTGTTCATGTTCAGTTTTCATGCTTTTCGCGAGCGTTTCTGCAAACTCCGGGTCTGCGAACGTTTTTTTCCAGAAATCCTGTCCTTCTTTAGACAGAAGTGTGGTCTGGATCGACTCTTTGACAATCGGCTGATCAATGACGAGCTCTTTTTTTATTTCCTCATCAGCAAGCAGCTCTTTCACTGCTTCTTTCCCGTCATCAGTTTTTAACAGGTCGGTTACCATCTGCTTTGTTTCCTCATAGCTGGTTTTTTCTTCCGCACATCCTGTTAAAAGGAGAATCAGTGCTGAACTCACTAACAATTCCTTCTTCATGTCGACACCTCCCGTACAGGCATTTTTCATAGCTTTTGCGTAAAAGGCTGAAATATACACGTTCACATCGCAGTCATGGATTTTTCACATAACGACTGGTACAATCGAATGAGAATGTGTATTTAAAGATGTGGAGGATATAGACGTGACCATACGAAATTGGATCCGTTTCTTTATGATGACACTGCTTGTCGGCGGGGTCACCACAGGGATCGTAGGCATTGCAGTCCGCTGGAGTGAGTTAACGACTCAGTTCGCGGGTGAAGATAGTATAGAGATTTTATCAGTCGTTTTATGGATGATTGGTGTCGGTATGACGTTCAGTGTGTTGAGTCAAATGGGGTACTTTGCCTACCTGACGATTCATCAGTTCGGCCTTAGTATTTTCCGATCGTTGAAGCTGTGGAACTGGGTACAGATGGTGCTGGTCGCATTTGTGCTGTTTGACTTAGTGTATTTCCGTTTTGATGCCTTTGCAGAAGAAGGAGATTCGCTGCTTCCATACTTTTCGCTGGCTGCATTTTTACTTGCAGTCGGAATCATTGTTTCATTGCTAAAAGCTAAACAGGCCAAGAGCAAAATGATTTTCCCTTCAACACTGTTCTTTATGGTCGTTGTTACAACGCTTGAATGGCTGCCGGTGCTGAGAAGTAATGAAAACTATTGGCTGATCACAATCATGTTCACGCTGATTGCAACAAACGCTTATCAAATGCTTGCGTTACCTAAATATAATGAGCGGTCTAAAAAAGATCGTGAAGCGCGTCTGGCGCGGAAAGCTGCACGTGAACAAGAAGTAAAAGCGAAGTAAAGCATGCCTGCGGGCGTGCTTTTTTCGTGTTTAGGGTGGGGTGGTGCCTGGTAGCTGCGTTCAAATCATTTGAGAGGTGATCCAATTACAGCTGGAGCTGAACCGATTGCCTGGAGAGGTGTTGCAATAATGATACCTGCAACCGTCGCTGAACCAATTAACCGGTAGGTTGTACCGAAAACCGTCAGAGGTGAACCATAAATTCCAGGAGATGAACCAATTAACCTGCTATCCACCTAATTGGGCTGCAAAACCGCCCGGCCATCACACCCCAAAAATTTCCCCATTAAAAAAAGCCCTTAAATCAGGCTTCTTTTAACTCCGTATACACAACCAGCCGCTGATTATAATTATTCGAACCACGATCATAATCACCCGTACACGTAATCAGATTTAAAGACCGGTCCGTTGTATAACCGAAGATCTCTTCAACTGGTGCATCATCCCACGGATATTCCACCATGTCAGTCACGACGAAAACGAGCTGACTGCCTTCTTCATCGCTCACAATGATTTCATCTCCGACAGAAAGAAACTGCAGGTCATAGAAAATCGCTGCACCCTCATAGCTGTCGACATGTCCACCAATCACAGCATTACCCTGACTGCCTGGTTTATAGCCTTTTTCATACCAGCCTGTTGTCTCAAAGCTTTCTGTAACAGCCATTTCACCTGCTTCAGTCAGTCCGACTTTTTCAACCGGCGCTGACAATCCAATAGAAGGAATCTCAAGCTTTGACGGGATCAGACTTTTCGGAGGGTCCCAGTTTGCTGCAGGCGCCTTATCGTCCTCTTCAGCAGCAGGAGATTCTTCAACCACTTCATCAGCTGAATCTGACAGCACGTCTTCAACAGGCGGGGCAGATTCACTGGCCTCAGCGGGTTGCTCCTGTTTTGAAAACTGGTCCATCACAGATTCAACACTGCAAGCAGAAAGAAGCAGGGTGAATCCGATTAATAGTGCAAATTTTTTAATCACATCTCTCACTCCTGATGAAAAAGGGCAGGCTTCTCAGCGCTGCCCTCAATTAAAATATTTGATTACTGCTTATCAGATGCATATTTTCTGACAGCTAGTGCTGATCCACCAATCATGACGAACAATAGTGCCATCATGTAGCCAACAGGGAAGCCGTTTTCTTCAGCGGCCATACCACCCATACCAGTACTTGGCATACCAGGCATCTCGCCACCGAACTGATCCGGGAACTGATCAACAATCGCTGCTGATAGTCCTGCAGCTGGCATTGTCATATGTGCCCATGCTTCACGGATTGAGCTGTAAGCTGTTTCGTAATCACCTGCAACATAAGCATCAAATGCAGCTAGCAGCTGGCTTACGTGCTCTGTTAAACCTGCTTCAAGATCAGCAGCCGGGATACGACCTTCAGTTGCTGTGTCGAGGAATGCAGCCTGCTCAACAATGTAACCATCAAGTTCAGCTTTCGCAGCTTCCTGACCTTCAGTATCGCCTTCACCAGTTGCTACTACATAATCAACGAAGTAGCCGATATGAGATTTCCAGATCTCAGAGAACTGAGCACCAGCTTCTTCTCCATAGACAGATCCGACAGCAGCTGACAGGTCATCAGCGTTTGCATTTAATGCAGCAGCAGCCTGGTCAAAGCTTTCGGCACCATCAGCACCGTCCTGCATAGCCATTGCAGCTAATCCAGCGTGCTCAGTGAATACATAGTTTAACTGTGAACGAAGGTCTACTGCAGGTGTATCAGGATTTGAGTTTTCAAACTGATCCGGGAACTGGTCAGCGATTGCCACTGACAACTGTTCAGCAAATCCACTCATATGCATGATTGCTTCACGTTCATGTGTATAAGCTGTTTCGAAATCACCCTCTGCATAAGCGTCAAAAGCCATTAACAGCATATCAATGTGCATTTGAAGTCCTTCTTCAAGTGCAGCAGCAGGTAGGCGATCTTCTGTAGCAGTTGCAAAGAATGCAGCCTGTTCTACTTTGTATTCCTCAAGTTCAGCAAGTGCCTGATCAATGCCTTCCTGGTTTCCTTCAGCAGTTGCTGTGACATAATCAACAAAGTAACCAATATGAGAGTTCCAGATCTCAAGGAACGCAGCACCGTTTTCTTCACCATATACAGAAGATACAGCAGCAGCGATATCATCTGAATTAGATGTTAATGCAGCAGCAGCCTGATCGAAATCTTCAGCACCGTCTACACCTTTACGCATTGCTTCGATTGCAAGAAACGCGTGCTCAGTTAGAGCAGTATCGAGTGTGATGCGAAGTTCAGCAGCTGGTGTTGCTGTGCCCATTTCCATTCCTGACTCAGCACTGCCTGAATGATCTCCGTGATCCTCTGCAAGTGCAGCTGTTGGCATTAATAACATAAGACTCATTGGGACAACTAACATACTTTTTTTCAACTTCATGTGTAAAATCTCTCCCTTTTCCAACTTAATTTCCAGCGTGAAAATTAAATGTGCTTATTTTTAAATGTGATAGCAGGTTATTTCAAAGAAGTGTGTCTGACTTCTTTACAATTACACAGCCGGGAGAGACTCATCTAAAGTTGAAAAGTCGTCCGTATGTACAGGAGCAAAGAGTGATGTTGGACCGCATATAAAATAAAAACATTTAGAACTTTTTCGCTGGTTATTTCTTTACTTCCCTAAAGGATTTTGAATTAAACATTTTTTATAAATAATAAAGAATAATTTCTTTATTTTAAATATTAAGTGCTTTGTACCTAAAAAACGTTTATAAAAACACTTGTTTCAACAAGTTTTAGGTATAAAGATAGATTATATAATAATATTAAAATAATATTAAAATATCTCGTGACACGAAAAAGAGCGGGCTGTGTAAGCGCCGCTCTTTTTTAATCAGTATTATTTATTATCAGAAGCAAACTTTCTAACCGCGATTGCTGATCCGCCAACCATGACAAATAGTAGTGCGATCAGGTAACCAATCGGGAAGCCGTTTTCATCAGCTGCTCCGCCCATACCTGTGTTTGGCATCTCAGCAGGCATTTCATGACCGAACTGCTCAGGGAACTGATCTGTGATTGCTGCTGATAGTCCTGCAGCCGGCATTGTCATATGTGCCCAGGCATCACGAATTGAGTTGTAAGCAGTATCATAATCACCTGCCACATAAGAGTCAAATGCAGTCAATAACTGATCAACGTGTGCAGTCAAACCTTCTTCAAGAGCTGGAGCTGGTGTGCGTCCTTCAGTTGCAGTATCAAGGAATGCAGCCTGTTCAACGATATAACCATCAAGCTCTGCTTTCGCAGCTTCCTGACCTTCAGTATCGCCTTCACCAGTTGCTACTACATAATCAACGAAGTAGCCGATATGTGAGTTCCAGGTTTCAGCGAACTGAGCGCCAGCTTCTTCGCCATAGACAGAAGCCACAGCAGCCGACAGGTCATCTGCGTTAGCAGTCAAAGCGCCCGCAGCCTGATCAAAGCTTTCTGCACCATCAGCACCATCCTGCATCGCCATTGCAGCAAGACCAGCATGTTCAGTAAAAACATAATTTAATTGTGCGCGAAGGTCTACAGCTGGTGTATCAGGGTTTGTACCTTCAAACTGATCCGGGAACTGGTCAGCGATTGCCACTGACAACTGTTCAGCAAATCCACTCATATGCATGATTGCTTCACGTTCATGTGTATAAGCTGTTTCGAAATCACCTTCTGCATAAGCGTCAAAAGTCATTAATAGCATATCGATATGCATTTGAAGTCCTTCTTCAAGTGCAGCAGCAGGGAGGCGATCCTCTGTAGCTGTTGCGAAAAATGCAGCCTGTTCTACTTTATATTCCTCTAATTGAGCTAAAGCCTGATCAATGCCTTCCTGATCTTCTTCAGCAGTAGCCGTTACATAATCAACAAAGTAACCGATGTGAGAATTCCAGATCTCAAGAAAAGCAGCACCGTTTTCTTCACCATATACAGAAGATACAGCAGCAGCGATATCATCTGAATTAGCTGTTAAAGCGGCAGCAGCCTGATCAAAGTCTTCTGCGCCGTCAACGCCTTTACGCATTGCTTCAATTGCAAGGAATGCGTGCTCAGTTAATGCAGTATCGAGTGTAATACGCAGTTCAGCGGCTGGTGTGGCAGTGCCCATTTCCATTCCGGATTCAGCGTGTTCTGAGTGATCTCCGTGATCATCTGCAAGTGCGGCGGTTGGCATAAGTAACATAAGGCTCATAGGGACAACGAACATACTCTTTTTCAATTTCATGATTAAATCTCTCCTTTTTTGTTTTTTAATTTGAATCTGTAAAGCTAACGACGAGAGATCAGATTTGGATCACTTTTTTAAAAACTTTTTTTAAAAACAAATGCACATAATTGGATGGAGGTTGATATAAAAGGGTTTTGAGTGGTTTATTTTTTCTGAAATTTAAACTTTTTAATTAAAAATCTATGATTTCAAAAGAGATCTTGCGGAAAGTAGATGTAGAAAGAGAAGCGGGGGAGTGACCTGAACAACATAAAAAAGAAGCATCAAAATGGTTAATCATCCATTTGATGCTTCCTTCTATTTTAAACTCTAAAGTTCTGAGGCAAGAATAATGTCGCCCTCAGGAAGCTCGCTATTCGCATCCGGCTCCAGTGTGACGGCAACTGTATCCCAGTCACGTTCAGCAAACTCTTCATTCATTGAGAAGATCACAGAACCTCTTCCCTCATTATCAATGACGAAAGTTCCGGCACGTTCCGGCTGCCCATCCTGCAATAACCAAACCTGATAGACTTCTTCTGCTGAGAGTGCAGAAAGATTGGATGCCTGCACAACCAGTCTCTTTTCTTCGCCCTGATCGATAATACTCGCTGTTCCGCTTGCATCTCCCTCAGTCGGGGCAAGTTCAGCATATTGAAGAACCTGATCAATTGTCGCCTGTTCAACGATATCTGCATTATCCGAGAGTTGAGTAAACAGATAAGCATTTCCGAAAAGGGAAATCGCCAACAAAGCTGCAACCGATGGCATCATCCACTGTCTCTTCTTTTTGGAAGGACGCATAGGAGTGGATTCAGCCGGTCTGCTGCTATCCTGAGTTTCAATATGCGCAAAAATCCGTTCTTCCATTCCTGAAGGTGGTTCAACTGGCTCTGCCGCAAAAGGAAGGGCATCTTCCAGAGATCGCAAGTCGCTGAGCATCTCCTGGCAATCTGCACACTCAGACAGATGCTTTTCAAAAGCTGCTTTTTCAATATCATTTAGATGCTGGTTATAGTAATCCAGCACGCGGTCGCACTGCTGAGTCATTCTTCATGCCCTCCTTTCCCTTTAAGGCAAGCTTTCAAATGCTTAAGCGCCAGGCGGATACGTCCTTTAATCGTACCTAATGGTGTATCTGTTTCTTTAGAAATCGCCTGCTGTGTTAAACCGTTGAAATAAAACAGCTGAACAATATGCTGCTGCTCTTCTTTCAAACCGCTCATGCATTCCTGTATAGCTGAGCCCTGTTCTTTCCATTCTAAAATATCCGCCGGGGTTTCTTCTGTTACCCGCAGCGTATCTTTCTCAATATATTCAACCGTTTCATGACGATTGCGCTTGCGAAGGGCATCAAGACAAGTATTTCTTGTCATCGTTAATAGCCACGAAGAGAATTTCCCTTTCGACTCATCGTAAGGCGCGTGTTTTTTCCAAAGCTTAAGAAAGACTTCCTGGATGGCTTCCTCAGAAACTTCCTGATCCTGCGTCATTTTATATGAGAAAGAATAGATGAGCTTCTCATATTTCTGATACAGCTGACGCAAAGCTGCAGCATCCTGCTCGTGCACAACCTTCTGATACAAATCAATATCCGGCAATTGCTGTGACATGGCATACTCCTTTAAAATGACGTTTGTTCGTTAATCGTACTAAACAACCGCCATGAAAACAATTCTCTGCATAGATAACGAAAAAGAACTTCATTTGGATCACTTTTTTGTTTAAAAAATATTAGGAGAGGGAATTTAAAATATCTGCTATTCAAGAAGTTTAATTTTACTGTCTGACGAAGCCAGTAATTCAAGGATTGAAACATACTTTAAGTTTTTCGTTTTTGCCATCACCCGATACCATTTATCCCAGTCCTCTTTCATCTCTTCATCTTTATTCACTAACTCAAGCGCAACTACAGCACCTTCTATCGATTGATCAGAATCCTCCAGCGTTCCTTCATCAATAAGATAATCTACAACTAACAGCTCGTGTTCCCTTAATCTTTTCACCACAGGAGGCTGAAGAAGTTGACCTTTTGTACGATAATACGCAGGTTTAAGCTCATATTCATTGAAAAATGAAATCAGAGATAGAATGTGATTGTCCATTTCCTTTTCAGTCATCTTGTCATAACGGCCAGGATGAAGATCATAAATACCGATATCAAAGCCGGATTCAATCAACTCCTCCACAATATCGGAGTGGCGGTCCACCCATGCTGGATCAAGAAAGAAAGCAGCCTTTTGAATACCCCTTCTATTTAACTCTTCAATCAGCCAGCTGACAGAAGAATCACCGATAGTCACATTAAAAGTTAATGCAGTACCCTTATCACCCTTATAAATGATACCGGGTGAAGGCCAGACACCACTTACTTCCATGACCCTTGAAGTACCTGGAGCTAAAATAAGAAAGAAAACCATGACCATCATGATCAGTGCAGAATAAAAACGGAAAGATAAGCTCCTCAAACCAGACACCTCCATAAAAAAATCCTTGTAAAAGCTTATGAAGCAAGGGGGAGGAATAGAAGTGAATCACGCATTTCATATAAAAATTAATAACTTTCTTATTTTCTTTTTAAAAAAGTATTGACCATACCTTAAAACGATGGTAAATTAATAAGCGTCGCTTTTGAAGCGCCACACAAAATCTCATCAAAAACTTTTTCAAAAAAGTATTTGACATAATATTTTGAAAGATGTTATGATAGATTGGTCGCTTGAGAGAGCAACGCCGTATTTCTTCCTTATAAAGAAGGGAAGCGGAAAGAAGTACTTGAACCTTGAAAACTAAACAACCAAACGTCAACGTTT
>NZ_SORX01000011.1 GCF_004405125.1 Jeotgalibacillus salarius | reverse complement strand
CGCGGAAAGCGAAGGAATGATCCGGCACGGCTTATGAAATTCAACAACCTGAAAAAAGACATCCTTTTTTAGGATGTCTTTTTTGTTTGCTGTTGGTGAGTTTCATTCATTGAAAATGACTATCAATAGATTTGAATATCGACTAAGTCATTCTTATTAAGGTCTGCTTCTTCTCCCTTAAGCGTACGGATCAAGATTTTCTGATGATCTCTTCTAGTTACTACTCCCGAAATTTCGCTTCCATCATCTTTAATAAATCTGCACTGAAAAGGTGCTTTACGTCCTTCAAATGATAGTAAATAATCTACTTTTTCCTGAAGTGTCATTTTCTTAAATGGTTTCAATTCTTTAAACATGAAAGACTTTTCTTTTACAGTCTCGTTTTCCTTCAAAGGCTTTTCAAGCTCAACTTCTTCCACATATCCTAATGGCTGAACTTTTGTTTTTTTGACAGGTGTTTTTTCCTGACTTGAAGGTGCCTGAAAATAATGCTGCATAACAGGCTTTATTTCAGGAAACTCAGGCTGGTTGACATAAAGAAGCGGACGCCCCTTTTTGTGCAATACCTCACTCCCTTTAACTTGTAGTAGTTGAGTATATGATTGTTTAAGAATATTATTCAAAAAAAGCTTATCAGCACTAGCTGATAAGCCTTTTTGTTAACCTACAATATGATAACCTGAATCCACATGCAGATTTTCACCAGTTAATCCACGGGAATAATCGCTGAATAGGAATGCAGCGGTGTCCCCCACTTCTTCAGGTGTTGTATTTCTTCTGAGCGGTGCTTTTTCTTCAATTTCTTTAAGAATTGAATTGAAATCGTTAATTCCTTTAGCTGATAATGTTCTGATTGGTCCTGCAGAAATCGAGTTCACGCGGATGTTATCTTTTCCTAAGTCACTTGCTAGGTAGCGGACGCTTGCATCAAGTGAGGCTTTTGCAACACCCATTACATTATAGTTTGGAAGAACGCGTTCTCCACCAAGATAAGTCAGTGTAACAATACTCCCGCCTTCAGTCATAAGTGGACGGGCTTCTTTTGCAATGGCTGTCAGTGAGTATGAACTGATGTTATGCGCAAGAAGAAAGTTATCGCGATTCGTGCTTAAATACTCACCCTGCAGGTCTTCCTTTGCAGCAAATGCAATACAGTGAGCAAAACCGTGAATCGTACCGGCTTTTTCTTTAATCGTTTCAAAGCATGATTTAATCTCTTCATCATTTGTAATGTCGCAAGGAAGAATTAATTCATGATTACCTTTTAGTGTACTGACAAGGTCCCGTACAGGCTTTTCAAAACGTTCACCTGCATATGTAAAAACTAAATTTGCTCCAGCTTCATCTAATGATCTTGCAATGCCCCAGGCAATACTTCTTTTATTCGCAACGCCCATTACAACAATTGTTTTACCTTTAAGTGATAAGCTCATATTGTCCTCCTTGTATAGAACAAGTTATTAGTACCTGATACTAACTTAACACATCTCATCGAAAACTGGCAATATAAATATGAGGCTGGGTCCCAACCTCATATTAGTTAAGTTAAGTACCCCATAAACGTCGTTGCAATACCGAAATAAATTAAAATACTGATAATATCATTGATCGTTGTGATGAATGGGCCTGAAGCAACAGCAGGATCGATGTTAAATCTATGCATAATAAGCGGCACGAGTGAGCCTGCCAATGTCGCAACAATTAGTGAAGCAAAAATTGAGAATCCGACAAGTAAACCGAGAAAAAAAGATCCCTGCCAGAAATACACAATGCCGGTCACAAGTATGCCGCAAACCGTCCCTGTAATTAAACCTGTGCCCGCTTCCCTCATGATCAATTTCATTTTACTTTCGTCTTTAATATCCCCGGTTGCAATACTTCTGACTGCAACGGCCAGAGCCTGTGTACCGGTGTTACCTGCCATACCCGCTATGAGCGGAATAAATACAGCCAGGATTGCTACCTGTTCAAGGGTATCTTCAAAACTGCCGATTAAATTAGCTGTCAGCATACCTAAAAATAATAGTGCAATAAGCCAGGGCAGACGTTTCTTCGCAGCTCTCAAAGGTGTACGGTCACGCGAATCCATATCTGAAACCCCTGCGAGCTTTGAATAATCATCCGATGCTTCTTCATCCAGAACGTCAATGATATCATCTACTGTAATGATCCCCAGCAAATGCTGTTGAAAATCAACGACCGGCAGTGCCAGGAAATCATAATCTTTCATCATTCTCGCAGCATTTTCCTGATCTTCACTCACGGAAACTGAGACGACTCTGTCTGACATGATTTCTTTAATCAGCCTGTCTTCTTCAGACGTAATGAGGTCTCTTAAAGACACAACACCTACCAGCTTTCTATCTTCATTTATAACGAAAGTGTAATAAATCGTTTCAGCGTCAGGTGCTTTATTTCTTAAAATCGCCATTGCGGATCTGACTGTTGAGTGCTCCGGTATAGAAATAAATTCAGTGGTCATAATCGAACCGGCAGTGTATTCTTCATAATGAAGAAGGTTTTTAATTTCTTTAGCCGATTCCTGATCCATGATTGTTAAATAACTTGCTGCCTGATCCTTAGTTAACTCATTTAACACGTCAACTGCATCATCCGTATACATCCGTGATAAAGTGTCAGCAGCATACTGCGCATTCATCTCTGCAAAAAGCGGTTCATAATCTTCATCATCTGCATCAATATTTTCGATGATTTCTCCCATTTCCTCAGGAGATAAATATTCATATATCTTTACACGAAGCTCCGGATTTAATTTGAAATAAAATTGTGCACGATCATAAGGGTGCAGATTAAAGTATTCATCTCTGAAAATATCAAACTCATTATTCTCCAGTGCTCTTACCAAATATGTTTCATCGACCATACCTGTTTCTCTTTCAAATTCCTGTTCAGCCACTTCATCCACACTCCTTTCAGTTTGGCTATGTTATCATTTCCGCTTCAGGCAGATGCTTTCCGCAGCCCGGCGTATGAGTCACGGCCATTCGCTTCAATCATCAGCTGTGCATCATCAACACTGAACTTTAATAAAGCCTTCATTTTTAAAAAACTACAAGTGATATTTTATCCGTATTGGTGGTAAACTGTGAAATATTAAGTAGCATATTCATTCACATTATTGATAACTGTTACTTTAATATAAGTCAATCAATTATTCACACCTTTTAGGGGGTCTATATGAAAATCGACATTATAGGTGATATACACGGCTGCCTTAAAGAATTTGTTTCTTTAACAAAAAAGCTCGGGTATTCATGGGAATCCGGATTACCAGTACACACAGGAGGACGCAAACTCGCTTTCGTTGGTGACCTGACAGACAGGGGACCCGATTCAATCAGCATCATAAAAATAGTATATTCCTTAGTTGAAGAACAAGGTGCTTATTACGTCCCGGGTAACCATTGTAATAAGCTTTATCGATACTTAAAAGGAAATAACGTAAAATTAATTCACGGGTTGGAAACAACTGCCGCAGAATTGGAGCAATTATCAGCTGATCAAAGGAAACTGGTCACTGAACAGTTTATTTCGTTGTATGAAAAAGCCCCACTTTACCATGTGCTCGATCATAAACGTCTTGTCATTGCTCATGCTGGGATCAGAGAAGAAGATATTGGACAATTAAATAAGCGCGTAACAGTTTTTGTCTTGTATGGTGATATTACAGGAGAGAAAAATGATAAAGGATTACCTGTCAGAAGAGATTGGGCCCGACACTACAAAGGAAAACCATGGGTAGTGTACGGTCATACACCGGTTCATGAAGCCAGATTCAAAAATCGCACAGTTAATATTGATACCGGTGCTGTTTTCGGCAATATGTTAACAGCATTGAGATATCCAGAAATGAAAACTGTCTCAGTCAAATCTTCAATGGTTTACCATCCAGAAAAGTTCAGAGACAGTGATATGGCATGAATGTCATCCATTCATGCCAACGTTTTTTTTCAGTTCCTTTATGTCATCGGGCAATGGTGATACGACTTCAAGTTCCTCACCTGTAACAGGATGATGCAGCATAAGCTTCCGGCAATGCAGGGCCTGTCTGTTGATAAATCTTACTTCCCCACCATAAAGATCGTCACCTGCCAGCGGATGACCGAGCCATGAAGTATGAACCCGGATCTGATGTGTTCTTCCAGTCTCAAGCTGGAAAGATAACATTGTATGCGCATGACCTGCAGCAACCTTTTTATAATGGGTAACTGCTCTTTGACCCTCAGCATCTACAATTCTGGTAATAATGCTGGATGGATCACGTGAAATTGGCTGATTGATTGTACCTTCATCCAATAATACATTACCCTCTGCTATCGCGGTATACTCCCTGCTGATCTGGTTTAATTTTTGCATTTCACTTAGCAAATGATGAACATGCGCATATTTGGCTGCCAGTACAACACCTGAAGTATCTTTATCAAGTCTTGTAGCAATATGAACACCCGCAGCGATCTGGTGGTAGTCAAAATAACCCGCCAATCCATTTGCGAGTGACCCCCGGGGTTTATCTCTGGATGGGATCGTGTTCATACCAGCAGGTTTATTAACAACGATCAGCCATTGATCTTCATATAAAACTTCCAGACCAAGATTTTCCGAAACCAGTGATCCACTTCTCGTTTCTTCAGGGAAATAAATTTTAACGGTGTCACCAGGCTGTATTTTTTTTCTGACTGTGACTTCCTCTCCATTCAGAAAAAGTCCACCGCCTTCATATTTGATTGCAGTCAGTCCTCTTTTCGATATTCCTTTCAGACCGACGAACTCCCTCAACAACATTTCCTGTTCTTCGACTTCAACGGTCCATTCCATCATTAAGCGGTTATCCATCGATAAATGAGTCATGCACTCTTTTCCAGAACGGAAACGGTCTGAACCTGGCAAATCTGATTTTTTCATCCGCAACACGATATTGAATTGACTTCACATCTTTATGAACGAGTGTTAAATGATCAATTGTAATCATGAAATCTGATCGATTTACCGGTTTAAGCATGCAAGTATGGTGTGCGGGCATAATTAAAGGTGAACCTACCGTTCTGAATACCCTGTTATTGATTGAGGCCATTTCAGCCAATTGAATTGAAGGCAGGGATGGATGGATAATGGCTCCTCCGAGTGCTTTGTTATAAGCGGTTGATCCTGATGGTGTTGAAAGGCACAACCCGTCTCCTCTGAATACCTCAAAATGCTGTCCCCTTATTTCTACATCCATTACTAGCGTTCCGTCTACACTTTTAACTGTAGATTCATTCAATGCTAAATAACGTGTTTCACGACCGCCGTTTTTATAACGGATGATTGTTTCCATGAGTGGATATTCAATAATCTGATAAGGAGTTTTCGCAATTGCAATGACAAGTTTTTCAATTTCATCAGGTACCCAGTCGGCATAAAAGCCCAGGTGACCAGTATGTACACCGACAAATGCAGTTTTGGACAGACGGGAACTGTAACGGTGAAAAGCGTAAAGCAGTGTACCGTCACCACCAACTGAGATTACGATTTCAGGTTCTTTCTCATCGTATTCCAAATTAAAATCTTTTAAATATGTCCGCATTTTGTGCATGAGCGCATTGGACTTCGCGTCACCTTTAGACGTAATTGCAAATTTCATTTTGTCCCTCCTTGACTCCAGCCATTTCTATGATTGTCCTTATGCTGATTTCCAGTCTCTTTTTTCTTTTGAAAAAATACTTGTGCTTCCTGAATTTCTTCTCTGATCTCAGACATTTCTTCATCGAGTCTGAAAGCAGCTTCTGCTGCCCGCTGAAGACGGTTTTGGATATCCTCCGGGAATTGCCCCTGATATTTATAATTCAGCGAATGCTCAATCGTAGCCCAGAAATTCATTGCAAGGGTTCTGATCTGAATTTCCGCTAAAATCTTTTTTTCCCCACCAATTGTTTGCACAGGGTATTCAATAACCATATGATATGATCGATAACCGCTTGATTTTTTGTGAGAGATATAATCTTTCTCTTCTACGATCATAAAGTCTTTTCTCTGCCTCAGCAGCTTTACTACTTTTTCTATATCATCTACAAACTGACACATCATCCGGAGACCGGCGATGTCCTGTACCTGATAAGCAAGCTGATCTTGCGAAAGGTTTTTCTCTCTCGCTTTATCTATAATACTTCCAATCGGTTTTACCCTGCCCGTGACGAATTCAATCGGTGAATGAGTCTGTTCGAGCTCAAATTGTGTTCTCATTCCTTTAAATTTAATTTTCAATTCATCTACAGCCTGTTTATATGGCTCCAGAAAAGCTTCCCAATTCATCAGCATCACCCCGTCAGTTTGTCTAACTCAGGTTTTCTCAATCTATTGTTACCCTTATATTTTACCATAGAGCCTCTTGCCTTACACGTTCCCATTGCAGTTTTGTGTAAAACCATCCATAATATGATTATTAATGTAAAGGGGCGTTTATCATGTCTCAAGAGCTTGAAATTGAATTCAAAAATCTGCTGACAGAATACGAATATCAGCAACTCTATTCAGATTTTAAAATGCATGAACCAATGAACCAGATTAATCATTATTTTGACACACCATTATTCCACCTGAAAGAAGCACGTTCCGCGTTACGTGTTCGTGAAAAAAACGGTACGCTAATGCTTACGTTAAAACAGCCTGTAGATGAAGGAATACTGGAGACTCACCAGAAAATCAGCAAACTCGATCTGGATGATATGCTTTCAGGAGGCGGCCTGATTGGCGGGGAAGTATCTGATATGCTCAAACTGATGAACATACCTCAGCAGGAAATGATTCATTTCGGCTCACTCCAAACAAGGAGATCTGAAACTGCATACAAAAATGGTTTATTAGTACTTGATCATAGTACATATCTGGGCAACGAGGATTACGAACTGGAATATGAAGTCTCTTCGTACGAAGCAGGCAAAGAAATATTTTTATCATTACTTACGTCCTACAAAATTCCGGTAAGAGAAACCGATAATAAAATTAAAAGGTTTTATAAAGCCCGCCTCATGCAAAATCGTGAAGGAGGAAATTCATGAATATTAATGCTTTAAACAAAATGATGGAAATGCAGGCAATGCGAACATTAGGTTCTCAAAACCCTGAAAAGAGCACGCAGGATTTCTTTCAGCTCATGCAGCAAAGTATGGAAGCCAACCCTAATGAGCTTGGATCTGTAGCAAGCCTGGTCGAACAGCATAAGCTGCAGAATACACTGTCAATGCAATCACCTATTGTACAGTCACCTATTGAAACAACGATGCAGGCTGCTGAAGTTAAAAGCAAAGCAGCTCAGCCACTGGATGAAATCATTAAAGCAGCTTCAGAAAAATATCAAGTACCTGAAAAATTAGTCAGGTCAGTCATTCAGCATGAATCCAACTTTAATCCGGATGCAGTCAGTCACGCAGGAGCATCTGGTCTGATGCAGCTCATGCCTGGAACCGCTAAGTGGCTTGGTGTGAAAAACATATTTGATCCTTCAGAAAACGTCCAGGGAGGCGTCAAATACCTGCGTGACATGCTGAACAAATATAATCAGGACCCTAAACTTGCTTTGGCAGCCTACAATGCAGGACCTGGTAATGTAGATAAATATAATGGGATTCCACCATTCAAAGAAACGACAAATTATGTGCGTAAGGTGATGGATACGTACACGTCTTAAAACGTCTGATTCCAGGCGTTTTTTTATTTGGAAGCGAAGTATTTGAGAAATGAAATGTCTGTTGCTACAATAGTTATACATTCGAACTACGAGCGTAAAGGGGTTTTATTATGACTGAACAGACTAAAACACCATACGATATCATTGGTGAAGCTAAACTGACTGAACTCATTCACGCTTTTTATACAAGAGTTGGCAATCACCCGAAGCTTAAATCTATTTTTCCTGAAGATCTCACTGAAACTGCACGCAAACAAAAGCAGTTTCTCACACAATACCTTGGAGGACCCCAGCACTACACCGAGGAGCACGGTCATCCGATGTTAAGGGCCAGACACATCCCACATGAAATTACACCCTCACGAGCCGAAGCATGGTTAAATTGCATGGATGCAGCGATGGATGAAACCGGACTTGAAGGAGAACTGCGGGATGCTTTGTATTATCGGCTGTCACTGACAGCTAAGCATATGGTTAACACTCCTGAATATGATGAAGGTGATCAATGTTGAGCGCAAAAAAATGGACAGATGCCAGCTGGTATAACCAAGATCAAAAGCCTCTGGAAATTTATTTATTTATCGATCCGCTAAGCTCAGATTGCTGGGCTCTGGAGCCGAAAATTAAGAAGCTATTATTAGAATACGAACCATATGTACGAATTAAGCATATTTTAAGCAGCAGTCTTGACACACTAAATTGTCAGACTGAAAAGAAACGCAAAGAAATTGCCAAGTCATGGGATGAAACTGCTAAGAAATTGCCAAGTCATGGGATGAAACTGCTAAGAAATCAGGAATGCCCTGCGACGGAAGTCTATGGATGAAAAATCCTGTTGAATCCCCTTTTCTTGCCTCTGTTGCGGTGAAAGCAGCTGAAATGCAAGGGAAAAAAGCAGGCAGCAGATTTCTAAGATCTATACAGGAACAACTATTCGTAGAACAAAAAAATATTTCTGACTACGACGTACTGTTGCAATGTGCTGAAAAGTCCAGGCTTGACCTGGATGAATTTACTCATGACATGCATTCTGCAACAGCTTCAAAAGCTTTTCAATGTGACGTTAAAATCGCCAGTGAAATGGAAGTTCATAGTACACCTACTTTAGTTTTCTTTAACGAAAACATTGAGGATGAAGGAATTAAAGTAGATGGGTTATATCCATATGATATTTATTCTCAAATTGTTGAACAAATGCTTGAAACTAAGCCTTCAAAAAAAGAGCTTCCCTCTGTTGAGGAATTTTTAATAAGATTTAAAATAGCAGCTACTGTAGAAGTAGCCGAAGTTTATGACCTCTCATTAAAAGAAGCAGAAAAGATATTAAAAAAGTTGATGTTTAATAAGAAAGTAGAAAAAATCGAAGCATCTAATGGTACTTTTTGGCGTTATATCTTTTAATCTTTCATAACGAAAAGGCCCTCACAAATGTGAGGGCCTTTTCTTACGAACAAAGGGGATGGGAGAAATTTTTCACGGTCAAACAAAGGGGTATATGTTTGTATGTGATCAATTTCACACCCTCATCTTATCATGTATTTACAAGTGTGACAAGTAAATTGGGTCTAAAACTGTTTGAAAATCATATAAATATCTACAGGAGGCACTTAGTATGAAGTTTTTAAGGATGATCTTAATATTTGTACTTATTCCATCAGCTTTCGTCTATCATTTATTTGCCTTGATGGAAATTTATTCAGTTACGCTGTCTTCTCTATTTCTATTCACAGCAATTACTGCATTACTGTGGACATTTTATCACCCACGGCGATTCAGAGGAAAATAAAAAAGCAGGTCAGTCGTTTTCCAGGGGATAAACGTAGACCTGCTTTTTTTCTATTCGCTTTTATTAAAAAATCAACTGCAAATTTTCTTTTCCCGTACACACGGATAAACGGCCATGAGGCGGTTCAAGCTGCTTTAATCACCCGTTAAGCCAAATATAGAATGGTTACACTTATTTTTCTAACAATGCTTCCATTTCATTCAGCTTCTCTTCAAAAACTTTACACGCCTCTTCTATTGGCTGAGCAGTTGTCATATCTACTCCTGCTTTTTTAAGTACTTCAATTGGATAGTCTGAGCTGCCCGCCTTCAGAAACTTATTAATGTACTCTTCTACCGCCGGTTCACCTTCGTCAAGAATCTTCTTACTCAACGCAGTAGCAGCACTATATCCTGTCGCATATTGATAAACGTAGTAATTGTAGTAGAAATGAGGGATTCTTGCCCATTCAAGCCCTATTTCTTCATCCACAATCAGCTCATCACCAAAATATTTCTTATTTAATGCATAGTATTCTTTCGTCAAAGAGTCCGCAGTAAGTGCTTCTCCTTCTTGTGCCATTTGATGAATTTTATGTTCAAATTCAGCAAACATTGTTTGTCTGAAAACTGTGCCTCTGAAGCCTTCGAGGAAATTATTAAGAATATACAGACGTTTTTTCTCATCATCGATTGTTTCCAGCAGGTGATCATTCAGCAATGCTTCGTTACATGTTGATGCAACCTCAGCTACGAAAATAGAATATCCGCTGTCATGGTACGGCTGATTTGCTCTTGAGTAGTAGCTGTGCACACTATGCCCAAATTCATGCGCAAGTGTGAACAGGTTATTTACGTTATCCTGCCAGTTCATCAGAATGTAAGGATTAGTCCCAAAAGCACCAGATGAATATGCACCGCTTCTTTTTCCTTTGTTTTCTTCAACGTCCACCCATCTGTTGGACAAGCCCTCTTCCAGCACATTGCGATATTCAGTTCCAAGCGGCTTTAATCCATCTACCATCAATTGCTTGGCTTCATCGTAAGATACCTTCATCGCTGCATCCTTAATCAAAGGTGTATAAAGATCATACATATGCAATTCATCAAGTCCTAGTACCTTTTTACGCAATTTTACATAACGATGAAGAAGATGAAGATTTTTATTGATTGTCCCAACAAGATTTTCATATACATCTTCCGGTATGCTGTTGTTTGAAAGTGCAGCATGTCTTGCAGATTGATAATTTCTGATTTTTGCAGAAAAATTATCTTTTTTAATTTGACCGCCGAGTGTGGAAGCAAATGTATTACGGAACTTGCCATATGTTTCGTATACCGCTTTGAACGCATCACGCCTTACACGCTGGTCACCACTCTCGAGAAAATTGATAAATCTCCCGTGAGTAACTTCAACTTCTTCTCCATTTTCATCTTTAATTGTCGGGAAAGTCAGGTCTGCGTTGTTTAACGTACCAAATGTATTTGCGGATCCGTTCAATACCTCAGATGCTTCAGCTAACAGCGCTTCCATTTCTGCAGTTAAAACGTGCGGCCTTTGAGCATTGATAACCTCAAGCGAATGTCTGTATGTTTCGAGTTCTGGCTTTTCTTCAAGAAATGCATCAATTTTTTCTTCTTCAATTGATAAAATTTCTGGCAGCATAAATGCAAATGCACTACTTACCTGGGAAACTATGTTTTTAGCCCTGTCGTCCATGCCTTGATAAGTTGAATTTCCTGTGTCCTGATCGTGACGCATATGTGAATATGTATAAAGTCTCTCGAGACGCTCCATCACTGCATCCTGGAACTGCAGCGCATTGTAAAAGGAATCTGCACTGTCACTTAAAGTCCCTTTAATCTGTTCTGCTTTCTTTGATTCTTCAAGAATCTCTTTAGATTCCTGATGCCAGTCTTCATCTGTTGCAAAAACCAATTCTAAATTCCACGTTAATTCTTCCGGCACTTCATTTCGTTCTTTTAATTTTTTTACCGTCTGGCTAGACATATTGCTCCCCCTATCATTACTTGAACTTTCTTTATTTTCTCTTTTTTTAAATAAAGTTGCAACTATCTTCTATTATATTCCTGCAAAATGTTATTTATAAAGGTTTTGTGAAACCCGCTTACTTTTTCTGCTCTGTTTTGTGCTGATATATTTTCACTTTCATTATTTATTTTAAGCGTATATACATCTCCTTTTTTTATTACCACATCACAAATAATCAAGAGCTTTAACAATTCATCAACAGTTTTGTCTATAAAATTTATAGGCAAAGGTTCTTGAAATGTTCTTTTCAAGATTATGCGGTGATCAATCAATTTTTTTAATTCTCCCAGAAGTATCTCTCTGGAAAATAATTGAGATTTTTTCATCGCTAAAAATAAGTATAGTTGCCACTCCATCGGTGAAGAGTAATAGTAAATATTGCTTCTTAATAGAAGGCCCACCCATGAAGGTGTCTGAAAAACTGAACTCCCAGTCGTATATATTCTTATCATCAAAGGGTCTTTAATATTTCTTCGATATTTAAATACATTTAAAATCCATTTTTCATTCATCTTCACATGAACATCATACATTTCCTTTGTAGCTGACATTAATAAAAGAGGGAATGAAGGAAAGGTTACTTTATCCTGAGGGAAAACAGAGCGTGAGGTATAAAATAAGGATTTACTAAGAGGAATGATGTGATCCACCACAGTGAAAGATTGGTTGGAGGCAGAATACATAATTAAAAAATATTGATCCAGATATGTGGAATACTTAATGAATTGCTGGGTAAATGGAGTAAGTTTTACTAAATTTGATTTTGAGAGGAGCTCTGAAGGTAATAACCAAAATGGAATAAGTCCCATTTCCCTATAATCTGAGGATCGTTTTTGTTGAAGTTCAGAAGATATTACTGAACACTGAAATTCAACCGCGAATTCATGTCTTCCGGATTTGACACTAATGTCTGTTCTTCTGTGAATTGGCTCATATGATTTCTCAAGCTCTGTCGAAAAAGATTGAAGTTGAAACCACTTATTAAGTTCAGTCTTCGCATTTAGATGTGCATTTGATTCTCCTTCGGAAAAACCTGAACATTGTGCGATTGATTTGTGAGCAAAATGAGGCATAACTTTTTGACCTGATTTCAATATTACCGGGGATTTGCATAGCGGACATCTATAAGCATGTTTTCGAAGCGAGGCAATTCTTTTACTGTTATACCTTTCTAAGTATAATGATACGGCATCTCCCTGAAGTGTTTCAGCAATGAGCATAACTTTCCTCCTTAAAAAAAACTGTACTGTAAGCTCCAAATGGTTTCGAAACGTACAGTACAGTGGCTATTAACTGAAGTATTGTGTGACCTGGTTGAATACCTGTTCTTTCATAATTACTTTTCCATACTCTTCAAGCCTGTGCACGGTAACGTTTGATTCTTTTCCATACTCAAATAATAAGCTTGAAAGGTTTTCAAAGTCTTCTTCTTCAAACTGATTTTCCGGAAATTCAATATACGTGTAATAGTGGTTTTCATAAGAGAAAAGTTTTGTTATTAAACGGTCTTCTCCAGCAAACCTTTTTGATAGTGAAATGACATCTTCAAAATCATGAAAACGAATAACCAGCTTCATTTCCATGTCTTCCTGCTGATCATCTTCCATATCAAAATGCTGGTCAAGATAGTCTTCAATTTGATTAGAAAGTCCAGCAGCATTTTTATCATCCTGCATTGGCAGTTCGAACTTTTGACCATCTTTAGTTACTTGAGCTTTTGTTACAAGGATTTCAAGACCTTTTTCAAGTGCCTGGACCTGAATCCAAAGTGGACCTTCAACAGTGAAATCTTCTTCCTGATGAACTTCATCCATCATTTCCCAGAAGAGCTCTTCACTTTTATCCCGGTTATACCAGATTTCTTCTCTGTCAAAACCTCTGTCCTCTATATCTCCGTATGAAATATAGAATTTCACAGTGTGATCATTAATGCGTTCAATTTCCATCTTTCAACTCTCCCTTCCTATGTGTTGGATGAAGGGAATCTCCCCCCTAGTCATAGGTAGTACAATCTTACTCAAAGAATAGGGTGATCTTTCTACTCTTATATTGTATGATAATTCTGCCATAAAGGGAAATTATATGGCGTCTAATTATTTAGCTGATTGTCATTTGAGTGTAGACTATTACATCAATTATTTCAAGCAGTGAAGCTTACCTGAAATGGAGAATGAGAAAATTAAGAAGGCTGCAGACATTTACAAAAGTCTGCGGCTTTCTAACACCACAACAGCACGAGACTCCTCATATTAAGCCATAAGGGTCACGTCGTTCTCACCCGGCACATGAGTATGAGTGTCCGGAATTATTTAGATGTTATCTGATCAGATATTAAAATTTACTTATCATTTAGCTTATAGAAAAAGACTTGTCCTATTACTGAAAAGGGACAAGTCTTTGTTATTAGATATGACTTAAAAATTAATTAACCATTTTTTGTGCTTCAAGAAGCTGGAAAGTACGTACTTTTCTTGGCAGGAATCTTCGAATTTCATCTTCATTATAGCCAACCTGAAGACGTTTCTCATCCATAATAATTGGACGTCTCAAAAGACCCGGATTTTCCTGAATCAATTCGAACAGGTCCTGCAATGGCAGAGATTCTAAGTCGACGTTCAGTTTTTGAAAGATTTTCGATCTGGTAGAAATAATCTCATCTGTTCCATCTTCAGTCATTCGAAGTACCTCTTTGATTTCCTCAATACTTAAAGGTTCAGAGAAGATATTTCTTTCTGTATATGGAATCTCATGTTCTTCCAACCAGGCTTTAGCTTTCCTGCATGATGTACAGCTAGGTGAAGTGAACAACGTTACCATGAACCATTCACACTCCCTCAATTAAAAAATTTTTCAAACGATATCTTAAACAAATTGATCTCTAGATTAAAATCGTTTTAAAAAGATATCTTAAATTCATTATACACAAGTAAGTAGGATTTGAATAGAGCCTTAACGAAATTGTCATATTAAAGTGATATAAGCATATATAATACTGTCCTAGTCTCATTATTCCCGATTTCGATACAATTAAACATCAGTTAAACAATTCATTTATTTCATTCTCATTTAAATTCTTTTAATTGAAAATGCTAAATTTCTTTCAGTACATCTTCTGCATTTTCACGATCTTTTTTCAGGACCTGATCCACAGGTTCATATTCATCTCCATAAAATTTAGTATCTTTATATGTGTGAATATCCTGGTACGTTTTTTTCATTGCCTGATAAATTAATTCTTCACTTTCATCTTCCGGAGCCCAGTATAATATCTCCATAGAATTAACTTCATTTGTGGCTAACGAACGGCGGTTATATCCGATTGAGGTGGCGTGCTGGAATCCTGCTCTTTTATAAAAGCGCAGCCGTTTTTCAGTATCAGTATCTTCATAGTCAACAGGTTCAACTTCCAGAATGATTGGCTTATTTTTGTCTTTCAATTTATCAATAAGCTTTCCGCCAAGCCCTTCTCCCCTTGCACTGCCGGATACAAATAAATAATCGATAAATATAAAATTTTCTGTTTCAACAAACATTAGTACATGTTTGGGACCTTCATCTTTATGATAAATATCACTTCGTTCTTTTAAAAGCGTTTCCATATGTTCGCGTGATTTCATTTCTTCTACTGGAAAGTAATCACTTAATTTTTCATACCAATGCATGATATGTCCCCTTTCGGTATTAAAAAGTGTTGGTTGTTTGAGAGGTATTATTGTCGAGGGTAATTAACTATATTATTATACCCTTATTTACACAATTTAAACTTGTTAATTGATATTATTTTTAGTAAGAAGCTATTTCATACAGTTTGAATCTAAGCTCTTTTGAAGTTGTCTATTGATTTCTGTTTCAGGGGACTCGCAGCCGGGCAATGAGCCAATCAGGCTCTGACTGTCTCACCTGTCACCTCCAGCCCATATGGCCCCTTCCGCTCAAATCATCAGCTGTGCAAAAACAACATTGGGCTTTAACATAGCTAAATCTAAAAACAGAAACCGGCACAAAAAAGATGTGCCGGTTTCTGTGATGTTTTTCTCATGTTGTTTACGGCAAATAATCTACTCCGCCTGTGTAAGTGTTTCCTGCATTCCATAATAGAAATTCATTTATCCCATTATCATATAAGGCATCAATCTGGGCTTTCACCTCATTCGGGCCGTATACCAGATAATTACCGGCACCAAGGTAAGATGCAGTGAAATCCTGTATCCATGGTCTTGATACTGGTGGATTTTCCAATTCAGCGAGCTTTGCATTTTCAACTTTCGCATATTCGGCAATAAGGTTATATGGTTCAAGATCCGGCTTTGCAATTCCAAAATAAGATGTCCAGTGACTTGGATAAATCATAGAGGAAATGACATCAACATGCTCTGAGATCCGGTTAAAGTTTTGACCAATTCCCGGAGCTTCAGGCAGTGTTGCAGAATATCCGAAGATATCTACAGATACTTCAACATCATAAGGTTCAAGCTGATCAGACGCATATTCAACAAAATCTGTTACAGCATCGACTCTTTCATTTGTATCATCGCTTCCATCATCCGTGTACTCTCCTGTATCATATGTCAGAATATCGTCCCTTGTTTCGAAACCTTCAGGAAAGCGGACATAGTCAAATTGAATTTCCTGGAATCCCATTTTAGCAGCTTCTATCGCAATTTCAATATTATAATCCCATACTTCTTTTAAGAATGGATTTACAAATGCCTCTCCCCGGCCATTTGCCCATACCGAACCATTTTCCTGGAAAGATAAGTCAGGGCGGTTTTCAGCCAAAACAGAATCTTTAAATACAACAATTCGGGCAATCGGATAAACTTCATGCTCTTCTAACGTTTCAAGCATTTCACGTGGTTCTTTAATGTAAGGCTGTCCTATATCATAAAACTTAGAATCTTCTTCTGGCATATACGTTAAATAACCGTGATCTTCTTTAATGTCTACTACCATTGCATTAAGATCAGTATTGTCCATCAAATCAAGTAATGTTTGAAATCTTTCTCCTCCGGCAGAATGGCCAGTTACATATATACCTCTGACAGCATCAGGGTATTCAAAGTTCAGACCTGAATCATAGACAAACCGGGGCATTGATTCCGGGAATTCTTTTTGCTGTTGTAAAATTTCACGAATTTGATGTTGTTTTTCCTGTTGTGATTCTGCATTTACGTCAGTATTAAATACTGCCAGAGCTAAAATTGCAACGCTTGCAGAAGTTGCGATGTATTTCAATGACACGTTTACCTCTCCTACCAACTCATTTTTATGTACCTTTTTATTCTAACAAGTAATATTAGTAAAAGAAACGACATATTGAATTATTTTGTTAATTATTTCTGAATTTACATCATTTGTTCTCATAACTTTAAACATTGATGATTGCTACATACTCTTCCATGGGATCTGGTCAGGTAGAAACATACTTTTAATAGGGATTTTTCTAAAATGATTGATTAGATCTCCTGAATTGGATTATAATTGTTTTAATATCATTAAAGGCTGAGATAAAGATTAGTAACTGCCCGAATGTTTCCCAGAGAGTCTGCGGTTGGTGCAAGCAGACATTCATCAGCAGTGAATGGACTTTGGAGCCTCTTTAGCGAATGTAAATTAGTTAAAGGCGTATCGCTCTGCGTTATGAGCTTTAAGTGGCAGTATAATACTGCAATAAGGGTGGCACCGCGGAAAAAATCCGTCCCTTCCTATTAACTATGTTTAATAGGAAGGGACGGATTTTTTTATTTTGTCCCAATCACGAAGGAGAGGAAGTTTTTTATGAAAACAATTTTTTCAGGAATTCAGCCCAGCGGCACAATCACACTGGGGAATTATATTGGCGCTATGAGGCAGTTTGTAGATATGCAGGAGGATTACGATTGTTACTTTTGTGTAGTGGACCAGCATGCAATTACAATGCCTCAGGATCGCCTTGAATTAAGAAAAAATATTAAGAGTCTGGCTGCGATGTATATTGCAGTTGGTTTAAATCCTGAAAAAGTAACATTATTCATTCAATCTGAAGTTCCTGCACATGCTCAGGCGGGATGGATGTTACAATGCGTTTCTTATATTGGCGAACTGGAAAGAATGACACAGTTTAAAGATAAATCTACCGGTAAGGATGGAGTGTCTGCAGGACTATTAACATATCCTCCTCTTATGGCAGCTGATATCCTTCTGTACAAAACCGATATAGTACCTGTTGGTGAGGATCAGAAACAGCACTTGGAACTTACAAGAGATTTAGCTGAACGTTTCAATAAAAAATATAATGACATTTTTACGGTTCCGGAAGTGAGAATTCCGAAAACTGGAGCAAGAATCATGTCTCTGCAGGATCCGCTAAAAAAAATGAGCAAATCTGATGCAAATGCGAAAGGTTTTATCTCAATGTTAGATGAACCTTCCCAAATCACTAAAAAAATTAAAAGTGCAGTGACTGATTCGGAAGGAATTGTGAAATATGATAAAGAGAACAAACCAGGCATCTCAAATCTGATTTCAATTTATTCTATCTTAACTGAAAAAACGATCTCTGAAATTGAAGAGTCTTATAACGGCAGAGGTTATGGTGACTTCAAGTCGGAATTGGCTGAAGTAGTTGTAGAACATATAAAACCGATTCAGGATCGATATTATGAACTGATGGACTCAGAAGAACTTGATGACATTCTTGATCTGGGTGCAGAAAAAGCCAATTTTACTGCCGGTAAAATGGTGAAGAAAATGGAAACTGCTATGGGATTAGGAAGAAAGCGCAAGAAAAAATAAGATATTGATCCAACTAAGAAGTCCGGCTCTTGCCGGATTTTTTTAATGTAGACAGATGAATGAACAAAATGCCTAACGGTATCCCGTAAGTTTCAGTATGGCTGAATAAATATTTGATGTATTCTAAAGACGTATTCCCTGATGGAATTAAGTTTAGGAAAATCATACTATGTATAAATCCCGAACAAAGCATCATGAACCCTGCTATGTAAATGCAAAATCTGATCATCATTTAACACCCCGTGTTAATATATGCTGTTTTTATAAAAATCATTTCCCAGGAAATGAAAAAGCACCTCCCGAGAGAGATGCTTTTACAATTAACGGTTTGACTTTGGATTAAATGCATCCTTCAAGCCTTCACCGATAAAGTTGATTGATAATATTGTAATCGTCAAAATGATTGCCGGTGGCATCCAGATCCACGGTTTGTTTGCTAATACGTCAGATTCCTGTGAAGCGGAAAGCATATTCCCCCAACTCGGGATAGTCTGAGGTACACCGAACCCAAGGTAACTTAAACCTGATTCAGCAACAATCAGCCCGGCAAACAGAATGGTTGACTGAACAATAATTGTTGATAGCACGTTAGGCAGCAAGTGCTTAATGATTACTTTAGATGGTTTACAACCGATTGAAACTGAAGCCAGTATATACTCATTTTCTTTTTCTGCAAGAATTTTACTTCTCACGATACGGGCAACTCCGCCCCAACTGAGTAAACTGATCACAACAATGAGGATTGTCAATCCATCTACATAGCCACGGAAAATCGCACTAAGTACAATTACGAATACAAGGAATGGGAAGTTAAGAACGAAATCTGTGAAACGCATTAAAGCTGAGTCAACAATTCCGCCATAAAACCCTGCGATTGAACCGACAATTGTGCCAAACAATACAACCAATGCTGTACATGCCATACCTACAAGCAATGACACACGTCCACCATACAACAGACGTGTAAATACATCACGACCTGATTTATCAGTACCCAGCCAGTGATCACCACTTGGTTCCAATGTCATTTGCATAATATTTACTTTTGAAATATCAGCAGTTGTGATAAATGGTGCTAAAAATGAAATGATAATTACTGTCAACAAGAAAAAACTGCTGATCATAGCGAGTTTATTTCTCAAAAACTTACGTCTGGCTATTGCCCAAGGAGACATATTAATGGTTTTTTCCTGTGACTTGTTTGAATCTGCTGTTACGTTTACCATTGAATAATTCCTCCTTTATGAATCCAGACGTATTCTTGGATCAACAACACCATACAAAATATCAGCAATCAGGTTTCCTACTAATGTCAAAGTTGAAAGCATCATTGTAATAACCATTAGTGTTGGATAGTCACGATTTGTTACAGACTGCAGGAATAATTGTCCGATTCCCGGGTAAGTAAAAATTGTTTCCGTGATAATCGCGCCACTGATGAGTGTTGCAATATCAAAGCCAAGAAATGTGACAAGCGGGATAATCGAGTTACGCATGATATGAACATTATAAATCTTAGATGTTGGAGTACCTTTTGCACGAGCTGTACGTACAAAGTCTTTTCTGCTGTTTTCAATAATGTCATTTCGTAAAAACTGCGTATAACTGGCAGTAGCTAATGCTCCTAAAACAATAGCCGGCATGATCACATGGTGAATACGGCTTAGCCAATAATCAAATGTGCCGGGTTGCAGCGTTGGATCTACTGAGCCTGAATAAGGAATCCAGCCAAGGTTAAAGGAGAAGAAATAGATAGCGAATACTGCGGCGATAAAGGATGGTATGGCCAGACCAAGGTAGTTCAGACCACCAATAATATTATCTCCGAAAGTATACGGCTTTCTTCCTGCATATATCCCCATTGCAAAGGCTAAGATATACGTAATTACAAGTGATGTCACACCCAAGAATATCGTATTAGGAATTCTTTCTGCTACTAAGTCTGCTACAGGTACTTTATATCGTGTTGATTTTCCAAAATCACCTTGTGTAAATCCGCCAACCCATCTGAAATACTGAACAATAATTGGATCGTTATAACCCAGTCTTTCACGCATTTCTTCTATGTACTCAGGGTCCGTGTTATTCGGATCAATCTCCCCACTTAGCGAATCTCCCGGCATTGCTTTCGCCAGGAGAAACACTACGAAGGAGATAAGGAGAAGCATTGGAATCATACCGATTATTCGGCGAATTGTATACTTTAACATAGATACTCTCCTTATCAATCTTTACTGCAAAATATTATTGAGCGATAGACCATTCGTGCGGGCTGTTAGCACCTGAAACGTCATACTCAACGTTTTCAACACGGCTGCTAAGTGCAACGATTTCTTCAAGCTGTGCGATGAAGATCATCGGAACATCTTCTGCAATCATTTTCTGCCATTCAACATACAGGTCTTTACGTGCTTCCTGATCGTCACCTACAATTTCAATATCAAGTGCGTCAGCAAGAAGCTTGTCAGACTCTTCATTTTTGTAACGTGGGTAGTTCCAAAGCTGGTCAGATCCCCATAGTGCAGTTGGATCCGGATCAGCGCCAGTTCCCCAGCCACCGAAGAATGTTTCGATTGATGGATCATCTTTTTCGATCATATCGTAGTAAAGGTTTACTTCTGCCATTTCAAGTTCAGCATTGATACCAACTTCCTGCCAGAACTGAACAATTGCCTGTGCACGCGTTTCAAATGTCGGGTTACCAGTAGCATAGTGTGAGAATTTAGCAACAAACTCTTCACCATTCGGATCTTCTACAAATCCGTCGCCATTTGTATCTTCATATCCAGCTTCAGCAAGAAGTTCTTTTGCTTTTTCAGGATCATAGTCGTAAGTTGCAAGTTCTTCAGGGTCAGCTGCAATCCAGTGGCTTGATGGTACTGGACCATTTACAGGAGAACCATATCCGAAGAAGAATGCATCAATCCAAGTTTGACGGTCAATCGCATGTGCCATTGCTTTACGAAGATTCACATCAGCATACTTTTCTTTATCTTCAACGATTTCATTTGTTTCTGAATTGAATGTTCCAAGCTTAAATCCTACATAGTAATAAGAAAGACCTGGGTAAGTTACTACTTCTACATTATCAAGTGCTTCTACTTCCTCACCATTTACAGGCTGTAGAGAGATCATATCGATATCGCCATTACCTAGCGCACCAACAGTTGTTGTATTGTCGATTACTTGAACGTTAATCCCATCAAGGTTAGCAGGACCTTTCCAGTAATCATCAAATCTTGTCATGATAACTGCTTCACCAGGAGTAATGCTGTCAACTTTGAATGGTCCAAGACCAACTGGCTTTGTACGTACCTGCTCAGAAGCTGACATTTCAGCAACCGGAATACCTTCGAATTGCGCACGGCTCATAGGATATGCCCATACGTTTACAAGGTTGTTTACACGAGCTTTATCGAAAGTTACTTCGATGTTATAGTCATCAATTACGTTAAGACCGGAAATGCTGTCAGCTTCACCATCGCGGTATGCTTGAGCACCTTCGATTGTTTGAACGTTAGCAAAACGTGGTCCATCATAGTCAGGATCTGCAATTGTTTCAAGTGCGAATACCCAGTCATGTACTGTTAATTCAACACCATCATGCCACATTACACCTTCTTCAAATGTGAATGTGAATGTTTGGTTATCTTCTGTTTCCCATGTTGCAAGGTTTGGTTCAGGTGCAAGGTTCTCGTCATACTGAATGAGTCCCTCATCAAATAGAGCAAGGATGTCTGCATCAGTTACGATACCGTAGAATGCCCAGTTGAAAAGGCCTTCTGGAGCAGAATCTACACCATATGTAAGTGTTCCACCCTGTTGTGCTTCGCCTGAAGCTTCATCGTCTTCGGATCCTTCATCTTCAGTACCATCATCAGGTGTTTCTGTTTCAGTGTCATTTTCTGCTGGTTCTTCAGCATTTTCTCCTGAGCTACATGCTGCTAAAAATGCAGATAGCACAAGAAGCAATGTAAGCATCAGCAATAGCGATTTCTTTTTCATTAATGTTTCCCCCCAAAATTGTTTGTTTTTCTTAGTACAGAATGCAAGCTACGTGGTGACCAGGTTTCACCTCCTTTAAAGCAGGCTTGATTTCAGCACATTCCGCTTTTGCCATTGGGCAGCGCGTATGGAATGGACAGCCTGAAGGCGGATTAGCAGGTGAAGGAACATCACCCTGAAGGACAATACGTTCTTTCCGCTTCTTTGGATCTGCTTCAGGTATAGCTGATATGAGTGCCTGAGTGTATGGATGAAGCGGCTCAGCATATAAGCTTTTGTTGTCTGCCACTTCTACCATATTGCCAAGATACATAACCCCGATTCTGTCACTCATATGTTTAACAACACTGAGGTCATGGGCAATAAATAAGTAGGTAAGATCAAATTCGTCCTGAAGCTCTTTCAGCAGGTTAAGCACCTGTGACTGAACAGATACATCCAGAGCTGAAACAGGCTCATCGGCTACAATCAGCTTTGGCTTCAGCGCAAGTGCTCTTGCTATACCGATTCTCTGTCGCTGACCCCCTGAAAACTCATGGGCGTACTTGTCATATGCTTCAGCCGGCAGTCCAACTCTTCCAAGCAGCTCAAGAATTTCAGGCTTCAACTCTTTCTTGCTGACTCTGCGATAATTGCGAATCGGCTCAGAGATAATATCTCCAACACTCTGAGTTGGATTCAGAGAAGCATAAGGATCCTGAAAAACCATTTGAAAATCCTGTCTTGCTTTTCTAAGAGCGTTACCTTTAATTTTTGTAATGTCTTTACCATCAAAAAGGATTTTTCCTTCAGTAGGTGTTAATAGTCTGAGAATTGTGCGGCCGGTTGTAGATTTTCCACATCCGGATTCACCAACAAGACCCATTGTTTCACCTTTTTTAATCTGAATATTGATGTCATCAACAGCTTTAACATTACCAATTGTCCTTTTTAAGAACCCGCCTTTTATCGGGTAATAAGTCTTGAGGTTTTGGATATCCAGTAATATTTCTTTTTCAGTTTCAGGCGGCTGAGCGGCTGTTTCGCGCGTTTCCGTCATGTTCATCTGTCACCCACCCTTTCAGGCTGTTTACTGTTTTCATATAAAATACATGCAACTTCATGCCCCGGATCGTCTTCAGCAAGCAATGGAGTGATTTGTGTACACTCGGGCATAGCTTTCGGACACCTGTTAGCAAATCTGCACCCCACCTGAGGCATTTTCTGAATAGAAGGTACAAGTCCTTCTATCGTCGCAAGTGTTTCCTGATTTTCATCCATTTTTGGAATTGCATTCATGAGCAGCTGAGTATATGGATGTTTAGGATCTTCGAATAGTGTGATTACATCCGTTCTTTCCACGATTTTACCTGCATACATAACAATAACCTCGTCACAGATTTCCGAGACGACGCCGAGATCATGCGTAATCATGATAATTGCCATATCGTTCGCTTCTTGTATATCTTTCAGTAGTTCAAGTATCTGTGCCTGAACCGTTACATCCAGTGCAGTTGTAGGCTCATCTGCAATCAGCAGCTTAGGCTGACAGGCGATTGCCATTGCAATCATTACACGCTGTCTCATGCCACCCGAAAGCTGGTGAGGATATTCTTCAACGATGCTCTCAGGTCTTGGTATCCCAACACTCTTCAATAATGCAATACTTTTCTTTCTTGCTTCCTTCTTATCAATATTCTCATGATTAAGAAGTACTTCTTCTATCTGATAACCGATTGTAAAAACCGGGTTAAGTGCAGTCATTGGTTCCTGGAAAATCATCGAGATATCTTTACCGCGAATTTTGTTCATTTCGCGTTCAGACAGATTTTCAAGGTTTCTGCCTTCAAACTTAATTTCGCCTCCTCTGACCTTACCGATCCCCTGAGGAAGAAGCTGCATAACTGACAGTGACATTACACTTTTACCGCAGCCGGATTCTCCGACTATTCCGACAATTTTTCTTTTGTCGACTTTCAAGGAAACTTTTTCAACAGCGTTGTAATAATTCTTACCAATTTTAAACCCTGTCTGGAGTTCCTTGATCTCTAAAAGTGGTGTCTCATTTTGTCCTGCCGTTTTTCTAACCATTTGAACACCTCTAATATTTCTTATTTTCAATCAATTTATATTATTTGTATAAAATACTATTACAGATAGATTACAATATCAACTTGTTTTTTCAAAATCTTTTCAATTATTCACTCCCTCATTGTAATTAACGTTGATTTTAAAGGGTTTTGTCGAATAAAAAAATTTCAAAAAATATTTTCACATTCGAAATTTCGGCATAATATTAACAATACTTTATTATTTAAATAACTTTAATAGGTAAAATGAATTATATTACAATAGGATGCATGAATATTCATTCATATTCATAGTAATAGCGGGGCTGCTATTTGCAAACCCCGCCTTGGTATCTGTATTTTATTCATACTTTTTAAAAACAATTGTTGCATTGTGTCCACCAAATCCGAGCGAATTACTTAGTGCCGCCTGGACTTGTTGTTCACGTGCAGTGTTAGGTATATAGTCCAGATCACAGTCAGGATCTGCTTCCTCAAGGTTGATTGTTGGAGGCAGTACACTATTCTTAAGTGCAAGCACTGTGAATATCGCTTCCACTCCACCTGCAGCTCCGAGCAAATGTCCTGTCATAGATTTAGTTGAACTGATACCAAGATGATAAGCATGTTCACCAAACACTTCTTTAATTGCCATTGTTTCATATTTATCGTTATAAGCTGTACTTGTTCCATGGGCGTTTATATAACCGATCTCTTCAGGCTTTAAACCGGCGTCTTCAAGTGACTGCTTCATTGCACGTACACCGCCCTCACCACCAGGTGCAGGAGCTGTAATATGGTATGCATCACCTGTAGAACCATATCCGGTAATCTCTGCGTAAATTTTGGCACCTCTTGCAAGCGCATGTTCAAGTTCTTCTAAAATAAGAATTCCTGCGCCTTCACCCATCACAAACCCGTCCCTGTTCTTATCAAATGGACGGCTGGCTTTTGTCACATCATCATTTAAAGTTAAAGCTGTATTGGCAACAAAACCTGCCATTGCCATTTGAGAAATCGGAGCCTCTGCCCCGCCTGTGACCATGGCATCAGCATCTCCACGCTGTATGACTTTAAATGCATCACCAATTGAATTTGTTCCGCTCGCACACGCTGTTACTGTACAGGAATTCATTCCTTTTGCCCCAAGGTCAATGGACACTTGTCCAGCTGCCATATCAGGAATCATCATTGGAACAAAAAACGGGCTTACCCGCTTATAACCTCTCTTTTGGAACGTTTCAAACTGTTTTTCAAATGTTTCCATTCCGCCAATCCCGCTTCCGATCCATACACCGATCCGATCGGCATTTGATGCAATATCGAGTGCAGAATCTTTCACTGCCTCACGTGATGCCACAATTGCATAATGTGTAAAACGGTCCATTTTCCGTGCTTCTTTTCTTTCTATATGATCTTCAATATTAAAGTCTTTTAATTCTGCTACAGCCTTGGCAGGAAACTCTTCCTGATTCAGCCTCGTTAATTCTCCGATTCCTGATTTCCCGTTAATAATACTCTGCCAGGATGTTTCCACGTCATTTCCTACTGGTGATACCATTCCCAGTCCAGTTACGACCACACGTCTTTTTGTCATGATTGTCATCTCCTACTTAAATAATAGATCAAGCATTATTGTATTTAGAAAACGTTATTTCCCCCATCGCATCGCAATGGCACCCCAGGTTAATCCGCCGCCAAAGCCGACCATTACTAACAGGTCACCATCTTTTATACGTCCGGCTTCGAGGTCCTCCACAAGCGAAATGATGATAGATGCTGCTGAAGTATTTCCATACTTATTCACAGTCATTGACATCTTTTCAATAGGTAATTCAAGTCTTTGTCTGGCTGCTTCCATAATTCTGATATTCGCCTGATGCGGTATCAGATAGTCAACATCTTCTTTTGTTAAACCGGCTTTTTCAAGTACATTTATACTGGATTCACCCATTTGGCGCACAGCAAATTTGAAAACTTCTCTGCCGTTCATATATAACCCTTCTTCAGCCTGATAGAGGTGTTTACCACCAGAACCATCAGCCCCAAGTTCAAAAGATAATATACCCTTTGAATCGTCTACAGGACCTAGAAGCATTGCACCTGCCCCATCACCGAAAAGCACTGCAGTATTACGGTCATCCCAGTTCGTGATCTTCGTTAATTTTTCAACACCTACTACTAAGATTCTTTTATAACCGGCGTTTTCAATAAACTGTTTTGCAGTTACCATGCCGTATATAAACCCAGCACATGCTGCTGAAATATCCATTGCCGAAGCCTTATTGGCACCCAGTTTTTCCTGAAGTATTGTAGCTACTGAAGGAAACGGTCTGTCAGGTGTAACTGTCGCTACCAGAATCATATCCAGATCTTCACCTGGGACATCTGCATCTTTTAAAGCTTTTAGCGCTGCTTCATAGGCCATATCAGATGTATTCACATCATCTGCTGCATATCTTCTTTCTTCAATTCCGGTTCGTGTACGGATCCATTCATCTGATGTATCCATCTGCTTTTCCAAATCGAAGTTTGTCACAACTTTTTCAGGTAAATAACGCCCTACTCCTAATGCACCTGCACGCATATATCTTCCTTCTTTCTAATGAATTTTCATTGAATATGATCAAATATTATGAGTTGGTACTAATATTATATGATAATCTTATTCTTTTCAACTTCTGAATAGAATCCTGACTTCATTTAATAGAAAAAAACCCAGTCACTTTTAAGAGCGTCTGGGCTTATTTTTTATTTAGTTGCATCTGCTTTTCCAAGTTCATATGCATCATTCATCGCTTTTGCGAAAAGTGACATAAATGGCTGCAGTGATTCTACTGACACTTCAATTCCTGCCTCTTCCATTTTAGCTTTAGCTTCAGGTAGGTATTTCATTGCAATCTGCATAAATTCCATCGTTTTATCATCTGCCATTTTACTCTCTCCTTCATGTTCTATCTATTACGCTTCCATCATAACTGAAATTGAAGACGATTTCATCGATTGTACATTTCTTTTCTTAAAAATTGTGCTAAAATGAAAGCGATGTATTTTCTGAAATGAGGTGAATCCTTTGACATACTTCTGGACATTTTTCTGGACGTTTTTATTAACTCATATGATGGCTTACGTTGTAAGTTCTATGAATGGCGTTCCTTATGAATTTATGACGGCTACGATCATATCGGTCATCGTAACTGTATTACTATTCATTCTTGGTACAATCATTCCTAAACCGCAGCCCGCGGAACACCACTAAAAAATCATGATCCCCATTTACAGGGATCATGATTTTTAACTATTTTCGATCAATACATACTGATCGTCTTCCCGTTGAATTGTAATATGACTGTACGCTTTAACATTCCCTCTAAGCAGTTCCTTCGCAAGCAACGTCTCCACTTCTTTCTGTATATAACGCTTTAGTGGTCTCGCTCCAAATGATGGGTTGTAAGCTGTTTTCGCAATATATGCAACTGTATCATCTGACAGTTCCAGCGTAATGTGCTGTTCAGACAACCTTCTTTGAAGTTCTTCAACCATTTTATAGACGATTCCTTTCATATGCTCTTCATTTAAAGGATTAAAGAGAACGATATCATCCATCCGGTTCAGAAGCTCCGGTCTGAAATGACGATGCAGCTCTCCCATGACAAGCTCTCTTGCATGCTCAGGATCCCCGGACTGTTCAAGCAAATGACTGGACCCTATATTTGATGTCATAATGATAATCGTATTTTTAAAGTCAACTGTCCGCCCTTTAGAATCAGTGATTCTGCCTTCATCAAGCATCTGTAAAAGAATGTTGAACACTTCAGGGTGTGCTTTTTCTATTTCATCAAGCAGGATCACAGAGTACGGCTTTCTTCTGACTGCCTCTGTCAGCTGACCGCCTTCTTCATATCCAATATATCCGGGCGGTGCGCCGATCAGTCGTGAAACAGCATGTTTTTCCATATACTCTGACATGTCTATTCTAATCATTTGTTCTTCACTGTCGAATAATGTAAATGCTAATGATTTGGCCAATTCCGTTTTTCCGACTCCTGTAGGTCCCAGGAAGATAAATGATCCGATCGGCCGGTCAGGGTCTTTAATTCCTGCACGCGCTCTTAAAACGGCTTCTGTTACTGCTGTCACTGCTTCCTGCTGGCCGATCACTCTCTCCTGGAGAGTGTCTTCGAGTCTCAATAACTTTTGGCGTTCTTCTTCAATTAATCTGGTGACAGGAATGCCAGTCCAACGTGCAACGATCGAAGCGATTTCTTCTTCTGAAACTTCTTCTCTCAGCAATCTGTTTTCGTCACGTGACGTTTCATTTTCAAACTCAAGTGCTGTAATTTCTTTTTCAAGCTTAGGAATATGTCCATGTTTCAGCTCTGCTGCTTTTGATAAATCATAGTTGTTTTCAGCTTCTTCAAGTTCTCTTCTTAACTTATCCAGCGCTTCTTTTTTCTCCTGTACTGCAACAAGAGACTGTTTCTCATTTTCCCACTTTGCTTTCATTACTTCTGCCTGTTGTTTCAATTCAGTAAGCTCAAGACGGAGTTTTCTAAGACGTTCTGTGCTTACTGTATCATTCTCTTTTGCCAGTGCTTCCTCTTCAATTTCAAGCTGCATGACTCTGCGGAATGCTTCATCAAGCTCCTGTGGCATGGAGTCAATTTCAGTCCGGATCATCGCGCAGGCTTCATCGATTAGATCTATCGCTTTATCAGGAAGAAATCGATCAGTGATATAACGTTCCGAGAGCTTTGCAGCAGCAACGATTGCACGATCGTGAATCCTTACTCCATGATGAAGTTCAAACCGCTCTTTCAATCCCCGCAATATTGAAACTGTATCGGCTTCATCAGGTTCATGGACCATAACCTGCTGGAATCTGCGTTCAAGTGCCGGATCTTTTTCAATATATTGCCTATGTTCATTTAACGTGGTGGCACCAATACAATGTATTTCACCTCTTGCAAGCATCGGCTTTAGCATATTTCCGGCATCCATAGACCCTTCCGTTTTACCTGCGCCAACAATGGTATGAAGCTCATCTATGAACAAAATGATCTGACCGTCACTATTCTTCACTTCTGCCAGAACAGCCTTTAGTCTCTCTTCGAATTCTCCTCTGAATTTTGCACCTGCAACTAAAGCGCTCATATCAAGTTCAAAAACGATCTTGTCTTTCAGCCCTTCCGGCACGTCTTTTCTGACAATCCGCTGAGCCAGCCCTTCAACGATTGCTGTTTTACCAACCCCCGGTTCACCGATAAGTACAGGATTATTTTTCGTTTTTCGTGATAAGATCCTGATCACATGTCTGATTTCAGCATCCCGTCCAATGACAGGATCCATTTTTCCTTTTTTCACTTCTTCCACCAGATCACGGCCATATTTAGTCAGTGCTTCATATGCTACTTCAGGATTTTGGCTCGTCACTCTTCTTCCTCCTCTTATCTTATCTACTACTTTTTTCAGCTCTGAAGATCCGCTGCTATTTTCTAATACATATTTCACAACATTTAGATGAGTCAACTTCAGCAAACCGATCATTAAATGTTCTATCGAAAGAAATTCATCAGTATAGTCATTCATAACCTCTTCCGATTTTTTCAGCCAGACTCCTACGTCTCCTGTAAATACTGGATCGTATCGATCTGCATAAATGATTGGAAAAGAAGATAGTCTCTCAGATAGATATTGTTTTAAATCGGGCACAGATACATCCATGCCCGAAAATATGCGCACCGTAAAATCATTATCTGTCAGAGCTGATAGTACATGTTCTATTTCAACAGAAGAATGTTTGCTGTCCAAAGCCAGCTGCTTTCCTTCTGTAAACGCATCCTGAACACTATAAGTCATTTGATCCAGTTTCATCAGATCACTCCTTTGACCTTCTTTGACCTTTTGTTATATTTTATCATTGTTTTCATCAAATTGTAAAGAAGAACTGCTTTACATCCGTTCTCTTCGGTGGTTAAATTAAGAGCAGGTTAAAATAATGGAGGATTTTTATGGATATTGAACAATTATGGATTATTTTAAAATTTACTTTTCTTGGTCTGTTTCAGGGATTTACTGAACCAATTCCAATTTCATCAAGCGGGCATCTTCAGCTTGCTCAATACTTTCTCGGTATAGAAATAGAAGGAAACAACTTCACCTTTGAATTAATGGTGAATTCAGCTTCTCTGATCGCCGTTTTGATTGTTTTCCGCGAAGACATTATGCGTTTGATTACTAGAGGGCTCGGATACATAAAAACACGTAAACCGGAAGACAAAACTGAATTTAACTTTATCCTTTATCTCATTATCGGTACGATCCCTGCAGGTGTAATCGGCGTGCTGTTCGATGAAGATATTTCACGTTTGTCAGGGCCACAGACTGTTGCAGTCACACTCATGATCACCGGTATTGCACTTTTCCTCATCAGAAACCTGCGAGGAAAACGTGGTGAAAGTGGAATGTCTGTAAAAGATGCAGTCATTATTGGTTTTGCCCAGGCAGTTGCATTAATACCAGGCATCAGCCGCAGTGGCGCAACAATTGTGGCAGCGATGGCACGGGGTATCCACCAGGAAACAGCACTTCGCTATTCCTTCCTGCTATTTGTTCCTGTCAGTCTTGGAGGTATGGTGTTAAGTTTTTCAGACCTTCTTCAGGATGAAAATCTTGCAGATCTCTGGGTGCCTTACTTGCTTGCTTTCATTGCTTCACTGATCGCTTCTTACTTTTCATTAAAGTGGTTTATGAATATTATGGCTAAAGGTAACCTGATTTACTTTGCTATCTATTGTTTGGTTGTTGGACCAATTGTATTACTCGTTCTTTGGATTTCATAAAAGTCTTACATTTGTATGTACGATTAAACATCGTTTTCGTTTCAATGAAACATCTTTCATATAAAAAAGGTTTGGCACTTGGCCAAACCTTTTTTTCGTTATCACGTAATTCCTAATGCAATTTTAGCATAGCGTGACATGTTGTCCTTGCTCCATGGCGGACTCCACACGATGTTCACTTCTACTTCCTTTACTTCCGGCACATCAGCAAGTGCTGCTTTAACCTGATCCACAATAACCGGTGCAAGCGGGCAGCCCATAGATGTTAATGTCATTTTAACTTCTGCGTTACCTGCGTCGTCCATGAAAACATCATAGACTAGACCTAAGTTTACAATATCAATACCCAGTTCAGGGTCAATAACCTGTTCAAGAGCACCCATGATGCTGTCTCTCATATCCTGATCCATCTAATCACTCCTTTATTTCTTTGTCTTCATCATACCAAAAAACTGCTCTAACTGAAACTGTCATGATTGCATATGACGGTCAAACCATTTTACAGTTTCTAATAGGCCTTTTCGCGTCACTTTGTGTCCTTCGGTTTCTTCGGAAATAAATCTCAAGTTATCTTTTTTATCATACATTTGGTGAATGGCTTTAAAAAATGCATATGTCGGTTCATATGGAACTACTGTATCGGCTTTTCCGTGCCAGAATAACAGAGGACGGTCATTCAGTTTATCAGGATGAAGACTTAAATCATATTCCTCCAGCACTCTCAGCTGTTCATCGACCTCTTCTTCACGCATCGGCAGCTTAAATCCATTCTTCTCGAAGTGTTGAATCTGGGCTTTTGCAAATCCAACGTATGCTGGTGATCCCATCAGACTGACAGCTGTGTGTATCCAATCATATCTCTTCAGCGCGCCAAGTATGGTAATACCTCCCATAGACGTCCCTGCTGCTCCGATGTGGTGATCCTCAGCATAGCCCTGATTCACAAGTTCCAGCTTCATCGCATTAAACTCTTCTATAGATCTCACAACAATTTGCCAGAAGCGTGTACTCATGACCGTTTCATCGGATCCATCCGAACGTTCTCCGTGATACGCTGCGTCAGGCAGAATAACACTAAAACCTTTTTCCGCTAAAAGATAAGCGTAATGAAGGTTGTGCTCCTTCGCGCTCATAAAACCATGAAAGAAAAAGATCACGGGTGATTTTTCAGATTGGCTATTTTCTACATGCAAACATGGAATACCGGCAATTTTCTTATTATGTATTTCGATCAAATGTGTAGCTCCTTTCAATTCTTTTCGCTCATATATTATCATACAACCAAAAAGTGGCATACTATTTCACCTTAGTTATATTGAAGAATGCTACAATGGAACCGAATGATGATAGAAGTGGAGGAGCGTATTCATATGGAGAAGCATTTAATTGCATTAGACCTTGACGGCACGTTGCTGACTGACGAAAAAATCATTTCAGACAGAACGAAAAAGACGCTCTTGAAGGCAAAAGAAGCAGGTCATGAAGTGATGATTGCGACAGGAAGACCTTTCAGAGCCAGCGAAGCTTATTACAAAGAACTTGCTTTACACACACCCATAGTGAATTTTAATGGGGCATTTGTGCACCACCCACTTGATCAGCAATGGGGTCTGCACCATGAACCTATGAACCTGAATGTGGTAAAAGAAATCGTTGAAGCTGTTCACGATTTTGAATTTCATAATATGGTTGCGGAAATACTGGACGATGTGTATTTGCACTACCACGATGAAAAACTATTAGACATCTTCGGTTTCGGAAATCCAAACATAAAGTCAGGAGACCTTAGAACCTACCTTCCTGCAAACCCGACAAGCCTGTTGATTCATGCCGATGAATCACATGTTGAAAGAATCAGAGCACATCTAAGCGAGGTCCACGCTGAAGTCATCGATCACAGACGCTGGGGCGCGCCGTGGCATGTGATTGAAATCGTCAAGTCCGGAATGAACAAAGCAGTCGGATTAAAAAAAGTTGCTGATCATTACGGCATATCAAAAGATAAGGTGATTGCTTTCGGTGATGAAGATAATGATCTTGAAATGCTTGACTATGCAGGAATTGGCGTAGCAATGGGAAATGGCATTGACAGTGTCAGATCGACTGCAAAGCATATTACTGATACGAATAATGATGACGGGATTGCACTTTTTCTTGAAGAAAGACTGAACCTGTAAATGTGATATGCCCCTGTTTGTATTAAAGTTCAGTCATGTATGTACACAGTAAATGATTGGGGCAAAGCCTGACATTTAAAAAGACCGGAACGATTGCACAACATACATGCATCGTTCCGGTCTTTATTTAATCCTCTTTCCGGAAAAAACCAAAGATACCGGTTGTCTGAATAATATTTGTAAAAGCATGCGGATCTGCCTTATGAATGATCCGTTCCAGTTCGAACAGTTCATAACGCGTGATGACAATAATCAGCATTTCTTTCGGATCATCTGCAAATGCGCCGCGGGCAGGTAAAATCGTGATTCCGCGCACCAGTTTGTCATGAATCGCTTTTTTCAGAACTGAAGACTTATCTGTGACAATCATCGCAGTCAGTTTTTCATGTCTCGTGTGAAGCGCATCGATCATTCGCGTAGAGGCATAAAGTGTAACCAGTGTATATAAGCCTTTTTCCCAGCCGAAAATCATACTTGCAAGAAGAATGATACCTGAGTTCATCAAGAAGAAATAAATACCAACAGGCTTATCATTCAAACGTGACAGAATCATCGCAATAATGTCCATACCCCCTGTGGAGGCACCCCATTTAAGCGTCAATCCGACCCCAATACCAGCGATCACTCCACCGAATACTGCATTCAGCAATATATCAGGAGATACTTCAACAATCGGTATAATCTCAAGTGCAATTGTCGTAAATCCGACTGAGATCAGACTGTAAATTGTAAACATCTTACCTACTCTGAGCCAGCCCAAAACAATTGCAGGGATATTTAAGATCAAAAGCAGTACCCCTGTTGAAATATTAATAGGAGTAAAGTCATAAAAAATATTAGATAATAGCTGTGCTGCTCCTGTGAAACCACTGGCAAATACATTTGCCGGTATCAGAAATAAATTCAGTGCAATTGCGTTTAGTACAGCACCTATAATGACGATCGCAATTTTTTTCGATTCTAACCATAAGGTATCTTTTGATACTTTCTTTATACTGAAAGCGTCTTTTATTTCTGCCACACTTCACCCTCCCCTTCCTCTTTCTCCTGTTCACTTTTACTTTATCAATTTTAGAGCCAAAAACACTAATGTGATTGTAAATGTTTCATTTAATCGCTAAACTTAACACTATAACTAACATTAAAGGAGCTCACTAAATGACTATCCAATTATTTGCAGACAGCGCAAGCGATTTACCTGCTGAATTTTTTACAGAACATAATATAACACTCCTTCCCCTCCATGTACATATTGATGATGAAGAATATGAAGACCTGGTTACAATTAACTCAAAAGATGTCTTCGATTCAATTAGAAATGGCGGACACCCAAAAACATCACAGGTGAGTCCAAAAAAAATGGAAGAAGAGTTTACGGCTCTTGCGAAATCAGGAAAAAAAGGTCTGTATATTGCTTTCTCTTCTGAACTTTCAGGAACTTATCAAACGGGAGTAATGATAAGAGATCAGGTAAAAGAGGAGTATCCTGATCTTGATTTGACAATAATAGATACAAAATGTGCTTCCCTTGGTTATGGCCTGGTCGTGGTGAAAGCTGCTGAAATGCTTTCTGAAGGGGCAGCATTTGAAGAAATTTTAGACGAAGCGAATTTTCAGCTTAAGCACATGGAGCATCTATTTACTGTAGAAGACCTGGATTATCTTGCAAAAGGGGGACGGGTTTCAAAAGCATCTGCATTTATAGGAGGCCTCTTAAATATTAAACCTCTGTTACATGTAGAAGATGGTAAGCTGGTACCGCTTGAAAAGCTCCGCGGAAAGAAAAAACTGTTAAAAAGAATTATTGAAGTGATGAATGAACGTGGAGACCAGCTCGACCAGCAAATCATTGGAATCAGCCACGGAGACGATGCGGAACTGGCTGAAGAAATGAAAACAATGATTGAGAATGAGTTCGGAACTTCAACATTTTTTACGGGTATGATCGGTTCCGCTGTTGGTGCTCACGCAGGACCTGGCACACTTGCAATTTTCTTTCTGAACAAAAAATCTTCACGATGATAGGAATGGTTAGATGACCAAGAAAGTACTTGTTATAGGCGGTGTCGCAGGAGGAGCTACATTTGCTTCCCAGCTCAGAATGCTTGATGATCAAGCTGAAATCATCGTGTTTGAAAAGGATGGGACGATGTCTTTTGCAAACTGCGGCCTGCCATATTATCTTGGCGGTTTTGTGAAAGAAAAGGAACATCTTATTGCTGCTACACCTGAATCTTTTCAAAAGGACAAAAATATTGAAGTACGGATCCGTCACGAAGTAATCAGCATAAATAGAGATAAAAAAACGGTGACTGTAAAAGATCATATCCTGAATGACACATATGATGAACACTACGACAAGCTTGTCTATTCGCCTGGTGCTGTTCCAATCGTTCCGGACATTAAACACCTTGACAGAGGAAATTGCTACAGCCTCCGTTCATTTAAAGACATGCTGAAACTTGATGAGCATATTACTCAGAAGAATTATCAATCTGTCTGTCTTGTTGGTGGTGGCTTTATAGGACTGGAGATGGCAGAGAACTTTAAAGCTCGCGGAATAAAGGTGCACCTTGTTCAGCGTTCACAGCACGTCCTTAATCTTCTTGAGCCTGAATTTTCTAACATACTGGAGGATGAATTGCTTGAAAATGACGTTGACCTCCATTTATCATCTACAGTTAAGCAAATTAATGAAGATCATTCACTCAAGCTATCTGACGGATCAGTAATCGAGGCAGACTTTCTTTTACTGGCTGTAGGTATCAAGCCTAATACCCATCTTGCAGAGCATGCCGGTCTTTCAATTGGAACGACTGGCGGTGTGAAGGTAAATGAATATATGCAAACGGATGATGAGCATATTTATGCAATCGGCGATGTCATTGAGTCTGTTGATTTCATTACCGGTAAGCCAAAACAAGTCCCACTTGCCTGGGTTGCTCATCGTGAAGCTTATATTGCTGCCAGACATATCATTGATAACCCGATTCCGTTCAAAGGGATTTTAGGTACTGCTATTTGTAAGGTGTTTGAGCAAACTGCCGCAGTTGTCGGTCACAATGCTTTTTCCTTAGAAAAAATGAATCTGTCTTTCGAAACAGTAGAGTTGAATGCAAGACAGCATGCAGGCTATTACCCTGGTGCAGCAAAGCTGTCACTGATTGTTCATTTCTCTTCTGAAAATGGAAAAATATTTGGTGCACAGGCAGTCGGTCCAGGTGCTGATAAGCGCATAGACGTAATCAGCACAGCGATCACCGGGGGATTAACTGTAGATGATCTGCAAACCCTGGAGATCGCCTATGCCCCGCCCTACAGCTCCCCAAAGGATCCTGTGAACATGATAGGCTATAAAGCGATGAAGAAACTGAAGAAAAAATAAAAGAACCCGCGGGTTCTTTTATTTTTTTACATATTCTGTTGAAAATCTTGCTATGATATGGTGCGGAACCGTTATGCGGTGATGTGGTTCGTCCTTATGTTCAACCCTTTTAATTAACTGGGAAGAAGCTTCATATCCCAGCTGAAAAATATTAATGTCAACTGAAGTTAATGGTGGTCTGGACATTTCAGAAAATAAAACGTTATTAAAACTGATAATCGAAATATCTTCAGGCACTGTCATATCCAATTCACTTAAAGTGTTTAACACACCCAATGACATCAGGTCATCTGTAACAAGGAGTGCAGTCGGTCTTTCATTTTCGGGCAGCTCCATTAAGGCGCATATCGCATCTTTACCACCTTCAAGTAAAAAGGTTTCATGTACTGTATAACGTGGGTGATACGGGAGTCCTGCTTTCTTGAGTGCTTCTTTATAGCCTTCAAGTCTTTCTACAGTTACAACCAGCTTATTATCTCCACCAACAAAAGCAATTCTTTCATGGCCAATTCCAATCAGAAATTCTGTCGCGTCAAACCCTGCCTGAATATTATCATTATCAACATGCGTAATACTTTCTGGCATTTTATACGGTTTTCCGATCATGACAAAAGGAAAATTTCGTTCCTGCAGATAGGATAATATTCTGTCCTCAACTTTAGAGTAGAGTAAAACAACACCATCCACACGGCCTCCCTGAACCATTTGAACAACTCCGTTATAAATGTCTTCTTCGTTTTTACCTGTTACCAGCTGCAGCGCATATTGATGTTCATGAGCCCCTTCATTTAAACCCCTTAATACCGTCGGGAAGAAAGGGTTTTGAAAGAATACGTCAGATGAACCTGGAGTGACTAGTCCGATCACCTGTGTAGACTGATTCGCTAGACTTCTAGCAATAAAATTCGGATGATAGCCAAGCTGATCCATCGCTTCTCTTACTTTTACTTTTGTACGCTCACTGATTCGGGGATTATTTGCGATTACTCTTGAAACAGTTGATGGCGCTACGTTAGCAGCTTTAGCTACATCTTTAATTGTGACAGACATGATGGTCACCTCCTGTGATTACGCTTACAAAATCATTAAAATCAAAAGCTCTAAGCTTTTGATTTTCTATTCCCTTTCTTCCTCATAAATATAAACAAACCGATAAAGAAAATCCACACGGCAGCAATTAAAGCTAAAAATCCGTAATTGATCCCAGTCTCTTCTGCCACTACATAGATTTCAGCAACTTCACGATCTAATATGATTCTAAAATGCCCGTTTTCTTCTCTTACAAGATCGCCATTTAATAACCCGCGAAGCTCGCTGCCATCACGATAATCTGAAACCGGCAAGTCAATCGTCTGCGTTTCGCTCGTATTGTTAATGGCTATGACAGTTTTTTCATCCTCATACTCCCGTTCATACAAAAGCATACCAGCGTCATTATGCAGCACATTGAGTGTCCCTCTGGTCAGAGAAGGAAGGTCCTGTCTCAATTCACCAACATTTCCGATAAATTCTTTCAGCTCTTCATCCACATTAAAGTCCATCAGTCTGCGGTTATCAGGGTCCTCTCCACCATCCAGAGCGATTTCAGAACCGTAATACATGATCGGAATACCTGGAACAGTAAACATAAAGACAGTTGCAAGCTCCCATCTTGTTCCAGGGAACATGTTATTATCAGCAGCCAGTCTCGTAAAACGTGACATATCATGATTATCAATAAAATTACCCATTACATAAGGATTGTCGAAAAATTGCTGGTTATAATCCCAGTAATTGAACAGTCTGGATGTAGACTGATCGACAGTCTGAAAAGCGTTTCTCATCTGTTCAGCAAGCGGAAAATCCACAAAACCGTCGATTCCGGTATCGGCATACTCTGCAATTTTTCTTATATCAGTATCATACACTTCTCCTATCAGATAAAAGTCATCTTTCACTGACTTCACTTCTGAAGAAAACTCAGTCCAAAATTCAGCAGGAACATGTTTAACCGTATCAAGACGGTAGCCATCAATATCTGTTTCTTCAATCCACCATTTAGCAGCATCAAATAAATATTCCCGCACTTCAGGATTTTCAGTATTCAGATCAGGCAAGCCATAGATCCAGCCGTTTTCAAGCTGCTCGGGGTCGTTGTTGTCCCTGATCGGCTGCTCTTCATGGTACCAGTCTTCTCTTTCAGAATCTGAAATCCAGGGGTGAGTCGGTGCTGTATGATTCACAACAAAATCCAGAATGACTTTCAGCCCTCTGTCATGTGCTTCATCAACAAGTGCTTTAAATTCTTCAATTGTTCCGAAATGTTCTTCTGTTTCATAAAAATCGTCAATCCAGTAGCCGTGATATCCATCTTCTTCATTGGAGAAGATCGGAGTAAGCCAGATGGCCGTAAAGCCCATTTCTTCAATATGATCCAGTTCATTCATAATCCCCTGGAAATCGCCACCGTGATAAGCTAATGGATCCTGTGTGTTCACTGTAAAATCATTTGAGGTGTCACCATTTAAAAAACGATCCACCATGAGGAAATAAATTGATTCATCCTGCCACATTCTCTCTTCCTTTTCAACAGCGCCAGCTTCACTTGAAAAAGCGCTATTAAAAAGGAGGATAGTGATGAGTAAAAGAGCACTGACTCTTCTCACCTCTGCCCCTCCTCCTTTAACGGAAAATATATCCGAAGTTACGTAAGCTATGTGCTTTTAAGAATGCATCAGTATAAGTGATTAACCTTTCGTACCGCCAGCAGTCAGTCCTGAAATCAGGTAACGCTGAGAAAATAGATAGACGAGTGCAATTGGTACAGCGATCAAAATTGATCCCGCTGCAAATCGCGTAAAGTTATTATCAAATTGATTACTGATAAAGTTGAATAGCCCCAGTGCAAGCGTAAAGTTTTCAGGATTTCTGAGAATAATACGCGGCAACAGGAAGTCAACAAATGGCGCCATGAAATTAAACAGGGCAACAACACCGAGAATCGGCTTGGCCAGCGGAAGCATAATTTTGAAAAACACGCTTAAATGACCGGCACCATCAATTCTTGCAGCTTCATCAAGCTCCTTAGGTATTGTATCAAAATATCCTTTAACGAGCCAAGCGTTGAACGGTATTTGACCACCGATATATATCAAAGTAAGTCCAACTAGTGAATCAAGCAGACCGATCATGTTCAGCATAACGTAAATCGCAACCATTCCCATGATTACAGGGAACATTTGTAATAGAAGAAATGCGTACAAACCGTATTTACGACCGGTAAATTTGTAGCGTGAAAACGCATAAGCTACGAAAGATGTCAGCACAACTGAGAAGAAAGCATTTGCAATGGCAACAAGTACGCTGTTCTTGTACCAGGTTAAATAATCACTGCTCGGATCTGTAAACAACCATTTGTAGTGAACAAGCGACCAGTTGTCCGGAATCAGCTGAGCTGAATAAAGACTTGTTCCGGGATTCAGTGACATACCCACCGTCCAAAGAAGAGGATAGCCAATAATTACAGCCATAAAAGCAAGGAATAGATAAATCAATGCTACTTCGAGATTCGATTTCAATTTCTTACTCATTAAATATTCCCCTCCTCTTTAAACGATCTCGTTCTTCTGAACTGGAAGAAGGCAAAACCTGTGACGATTAATCCAAGGATTAATGTAATGGCAGCGGCCATACTATATTGATTCAATTCAAATGTCAGGTCAAACACCCATGAAATCAGGATATCAGTCCCGCCGGCATTCTGACCCCGCACAGCTGGCCCTCCCTCATTAAACAGGTAAATAATATTAAAGTTATTAAAGTTTCCTGCATATTGCATAATTAACAGCGGTGCCGTTGCATACAAAACGTGAGGAAGTGTGATGCTGCTGAATTTCTGCATACGGCTGGCTCCATCAACTTCGGCTGCTTCATACCAGTCTTTTGAGATACTCTGTAAAATCCCGGTGAATAATGCAAACACAAATGGGAAACCAAGCCATGTCTGTATCATAATTAACGCAATGCGTGTCCAGAATGGATCCTGGAGCCAAGGAATAGCAAGATCAAACATTGCGAGTATATCCGTGTTTATTGCTCCGAAACGATCATTAAACATTGCTGCAAATACAAGGATCGTAACGAAAGCCGGAACTGCCCATGGAAGAATTAAGATTGTCCGGATTAAACGTTTAAATTTAATTCTCGGATCGTTGACTAAAAGTGCCAGGAATAATCCAAGCGCTATTTGAAGGGTTGTAGCTACTACAGTCCATACAATTGTCCAGGTAAATACACTAATAAAAGTGTCCTGCCAGATATTACTGTCTCCAGACCCTGTACCAAAGAAAAGACGTCCGAAGTTTTCAAAACCAATCCAGCTCAAGAGATTTCTTGGCGGCTGATTATACTGAGTGTAGTCTGTAAATGCTAATGCGATTGTAAATAAGAGCGGCAATACCACAATAAATACAAGCATAATTAAACCTGGGGTTACAAAGAAATAAGGGAATCCTGTATCCCAAACATTACGTGCTGCCTGTTTGAAAGTTGGTACTTTTTCGCCGTTTTTCAGACGGATTGCGTCTCTCTTGGCATCTTTCACATTCGCTATGTAAAGAGTAACCGCAAAAGCAATAAGAATTAATGATACAAATCCATAAATTAATAGAAATACAGAGTGATCAGTTCCTGCGAGTGTACCCAGTGTCATAATGCCCCAGATACCGTAGTTAATAAACTGTCCAAGCGTCAGGATGAAGGAAACTTCAAGAATAATAAATAAAGCACCCTTTACATATCTGCGGTTGTACAACTGACCTAAACCTGCAAGAAGTATTGATAGAATAACAGCTAACTTGGGGTTATGGTTCTTTCTAGCTGTTGGATTAGCAGTTGACATGTCATCGCCTCCCGAATGAGCGTTGAGAGAATAGCTCTCTATAAAGTGAGTGGATAGAAGGAGGGAATCCTTCTATCCACCATTGTCATGAATATTATTGCTGTGCAGTTGCGATATTATCTTTGATTTGCTGAACTGCTTCATCAAGCACTTCCTGTACATCATCACCTTGTGCGATGAATAACAGTGCATTGTTGATTGGATCCCAAACCTGCTGCATTTCTGGAGCTGATGGCATTGGAGTACCAAACTGAATTTGTTCTGCAAATGGTGCGATTAATTCATTAGATGTTACAGCATCACTTTCAAGAGCTGCCTGGTTAGCAGGAAGTTCTCCTGCACCTTCGAAGTATTCAAGTGAATTCTCTTCATTAGTCAGGAATAGTGCAAGATCTGTTGCAGCATCTTTATTCTCTGAGTAATCAGAAACCATCCATGATTTAACACCTACGAATGATGTTGCGTTTGTGCCATCTACTGTTGGAAGAATAGCAGTTCCAAGGCTGTCGCCAAGCGCTTCTTCATAAGCCGGAATATTCCAAGGACCAGTGATTGCAACGCCAACTTTACCGTCTGTGAACAGACCATTCATAATGTCAGGGTTGATTTCTACCGGGATGTAACCATTGCTGTACCATGACTGGATTAGTTCTCCACCAGCTACAGCGCCTTCGTTGTTAAGACCAATATCCTCTACATCATAAGTTCCGCCTTCGTTGTTAAAGACATATGCGCCATTAGCGCCGAAGAATGGATATGAGAAGTAGAAATTAGCTGCCTCCATAAGGAAACCATACTGCTCTGTAGCAGCATCTGTCTGCTCTTCAGCAATTGTCATTAATTCATCCATTGTTGCAGGAGCTTCTTCAACAAGGTCTTTATTGTAGAATGTTCCATAAGTTTCAACTACAAGTGGAGCTCCATAGATTTCACCATCATATGTTACAGCGTCGATCGCTGTTTCTGAATAAGTACCTTCTGCTTCACCAAGATCGATCGGTGATGCAAGTCCCTGAAGGACGATATTACCAATACGGTCATGCGGCTGGAAAAACAGGTCAGGCCCGTTTCCTGCAGGACCATCCAGATTAAGTGATTCAACCTGGTCAAGCATGTTCATTGGTGTTACTTCAATTTCAATTCCAGTTTCTTCAGTGTACTTTGCGAATAATGTATCAAGTACAGCTTTTTGTTCTTCACTGTCATTAACCCATACACTTAGTGATTCCGGCTGATCAGCTGCTTCTTCTGAATCGCCGCCCCCATTATCATCAGTCGAACCGCCTGATTCTTCTTCACGGTCTGGTGCACAAGCTGCAAGAACACCGATTAACATCAGCACCATTGCAAAAATAGAAAGATACTTTTTCAACATTGACCCCTCCTAAAGGTGTTTATCATTTGTCTGTACAACCGTTTGCACAAATATCTAAAAAAAGAGAAACTTAAACGCTTTCATTTTTTATGAAAACGATTGCACAACCTCCTTTTATTATAATCAGAATTAGAAAGATTACAATACATTTTTCAAACTTTTTATAAATATATGATGAAAAAATTTATAACATGCTTAATTGACATTATGAATTCTTTAGCATAACGTTGTAATCAATTTAATAAATCAGGAGGTTAAACTATAATGAATACAGCTGCTGTCTATCATCGCGCTGACCGGTCCATGGCTTATGCTGTGGCAAAAGATCAAATGCAAATCAGAATAAAAACTGCTAAAAATGACGTTTCTCAAGTGAAATTAATACACGGGGATCCTTATGACTGGTCAAAAGAAAAATGGAATAAGCACGAAAAATCAATGAATTATAAAGGTTCTGATCAGCTTCATGATTACTGGGAAGTACATATTGAACCGCCTTATCACCGCCTGCGTTATGGTTTTATTCTATCTAATAAGAAACAAACCGTTTTTTATGGTGAAAAAAGCTTTCATCAGCAGGCTCCTGAAGACATCGGAGAGTATTTCTGCTTACCCTATATGAATCAGTCTGATATTTTCACCTCACCTAAGTGGGTTCATGACACAGTATGGTACCAAATCTTCCCGGAACGTTTTGCAAATGGAGATTCCTCCCTTAACCCGCCAGGTACAATACCGTGGGCCATCGAAGAACCAAAAAGAGATTCGTTTTTTGGGGGCGATCTCCAGGGTGTCATTGACCATCTCGATTACCTTCAGGACCTTGGCATAACAGGCATTTATTTCACTCCCCTGTTCGAGGCTTCATCCAACCATAAATATGATACAATCGATTACTTTGAAATTGACCAGCACTTCGGTGATAAAGAAAAACTGAAGGAACTGATAAGAGAATGCAAAAAGCGCAATATCAGGGTGATGCTCGACGCTGTCTTTAACCATAGCGGTTTCTTTTTCCCACCATTTCAGGATGTTCTGGAGAAAGGTGAGAATTCAAGATATAAAGACTGGTTTCACATATGGGATTTCCCTGTACAAACCACACCTGAACCGAATTATGATACGTTTGCATTCACTTACATGATGCCTAAACTGAACACTGAGCACCCTGAAGTTAAGAATTATCTGTTGGAAGCTGCAAGGTACTGGGCAAGAGAATTTGAGATTGATGGCTGGCGTCTTGATGTTGCAAATGAAGTGGACCATGCATTTTGGCGTGAATTCCGCGAAGAGGTCAAGAAAATCAACCCTGATTTATATATTCTCGGAGAGGTTTGGCATGATTCAATTCCCTGGCTTCGCGGGGACCAGTTTGATGCTGTGATGAACTATCCTTTTACAACCAATGCCCTACAGCTCATCGCTAAACGAACTATATCTGTTCAAACGTTCATTGAAAACATGACAAGAGTTCAATATATGTACCCTGAACCTGTTAACAAAGCTGCTTTCAATTTAATTGGCAGCCATGATACACCAAGAATTCTGACTGAGTGCGGGAACAATCAGCAACGAGTGAAGCAAATCTTAACTGTTTTACTGACCTATTACGGAACACCTTGCATCTACTATGGTGATGAAGTCGGATTGACCGGCGGAATGGATCCGGGCTGCCGAAAATGTATGGAGTGGAATGAAGAAAATCAGGATCAGGATGTATTGAACTACACAAAAAAACTGATTTCACTGCGTAAAAATGAGCCGCTTCTGGCTAATGATGGAGATCTTTCATTCTATCATATTAGTGAAAACAGCCTTGTCATGAAAAGAGAGTCACATGACGAAGCGGTGCTGATTCTGATTAATCTGTCTGACAAAAAAGATACGCTGAAAATTCCATATAGAGTGAATAAGAGAAAAACCATTGACTTAATGACCGAAGAAGCGCATAAATGGAAAAAAGGAAAAATAAAATTACAACCACAGGAAATTAAGATGATTAAAATCTTCTAATTAAATGACTGAGGCACCCCGCCTCGGTCATTTATTTTGTAAAGAAGTAATCAGAAAGAAGGTTCGACATTGAAAAGCACTACCAAAAAATTAACGTTATTTGCACTGACATGGCCGATATTCGTTGAGATTTCTCTTCACATGCTTATGGGGAATGCCGACACGCTCATGCTCAGTCAATATTCAGATGACAGCGTTGCTGCAGTCGGCATTTCCAATCAAATCCTTTCATTGATCATCGTCATGTTCGGATTTGTGGCAACAGGTACATCCATTCTGGTCGCACAATACCTCGGTGCTGATAAGCAGAAAAGTGCCTCTGAAATCGCAGTCGTTTCAATCATAGCGAATCTTATCTTCAGCTTAATATTAAGTGCACTTCTTTTTATATTCGACGATAAGATCCTGCTGCTAATGGACTTGCCTCCCGAGCTTCTTCCCGAGGCAACGATTTATTTACAAATAGTCGGGGGACTCTCTTTCATACAGGCAGTGATCATGACATTAGGTGCTGTACTTAGAAGTTACAGTTTTACTAAAGATGCAATGTTTGTCACTCTTGGTATGAACATAATTAATGTAGCTGGAAACTACATTGTTATTTTCGGCGCATTTGGATTCCCTGTACTTGGTGTAGAAGGAGTAGCGTACTCTACTGCGATCAGCAGGTTAATTGGCTTAATCGTGTTATTTATTCTTTTAATCAGACGAATTGACGGAGGGCTGCCGTTTTTCTCTTTATTCAGCCTGCCCGTTTCTCACCTGAAAAACTTATTGAAAATCGGGGTCCCTTCTGCAGGAGAACAACTTTCATACAACGCCTCGCAGCTCGTTATTACAGCTTTTATCGCTTCTCTCGGCACAGAGGCCATTACTACAAGGGTTTATACGCTGAATATCATGATGTTTATTTTTCTATTCGCCATCTCTATTGGACAAGGAACTCAGATTATAATAGGTCATATGGTTGGTGCAGGAAAGTACAAAGAAGCTTACAAGCGGGGAATCAAAAGTTTAAAGATTGCAATCATCATTTCTTTTGCAATGGCGCTTATCTTTTCAGTGTTCTCAGAGACACTGCTCGGTATCTTCACTTCAAATGAAGATATTTTATTCCTGGGATCTATTCTGATCTACCTTACGATCATCCTTGAACCAGGCAGAAGTTTTAACTTAGTTGTGATTAATTCATTACGGGCTGCGGGTGACGTTAAATTCCCTGTATATATTGGAATCTTTTCTATGTGGGGCGTAGCAGTTTTATTCGCCTACCTACTGGGTATCGTATTCGGACTTGGACTGATCGGAATATGGATCGCTTTTATATTAGATGAATGGCTAAGAGGAATTCTTATGCTGCGAAGATGGAAATCAAGAGTCTGGGTTCAGAAAAAGTTTGCACAGCCTGAATAAATTTATAAAACGGTTACATGTAAGCTCTCACTGCGGTGAGGGCTTTTTATATGTAAGGAAACCTAACATGAAATGATCTTTTTTTAAAAAAACACTTGCAATTATCTAATTTTCTGAATATTATTATAAACATAACAGCTTTCATGTTAGATTTCCTAACACGTAATTCATGTTAGGTATACTGACATCAATATTGAGGAGGATAAAAATGAAAAAAATTGAGGCAATTGTCCGACCTGAGGTTTTTCAAACTCTTCGCGAAAAACTTGTGCATCTCGGCATTAATGGGTTAACCGTTTTTGAAGCTGCAGGATGCGGTAATCAAAAAGGCAAAAAAGGAGCATTCAGAGGAACATCCTACGAACTCCCTCTGGTTTCAAGAATAAAAGTTGAAATGGTTACTGAAGAGCATCGCACTGATGAAATTGTTGATGCCATTATCGAAGCGTGTGCAACTGGAGAAGTTGGGGACGGTAAAATTTTCATTTCCCCTATTGAAGACATCATCAGAATCAGAAGTGGTGAACGAGGCAGACAGGCGGTTCTTTAAAAATTTTGGAGGTGCACAAATAATGAAGAAAAAAATATTATCAATTACTGCTTTAGGGAGTCTTGTTACAACGAGCGCTTATGCCGCTCCAGTAACAGCTGAAAGCGTTCAATTTTCATTGGATACAATGTGGGTCATGATTGCAGCAATTTTAGTATTCTTTATGCATGCAGGGTTTGCAATGGTTGAATCAGGCTTTACGAGAGCTAAAAACACACTCAATATTTTATTGAAAAATATCCTGACGATTTCAATCGGATCCGTTTTATACTTTTTAGTTGGATACGGTATCATGTTCGGAAGTTCTAATGGATTTTTCGGAACAACAGGTTTTGCACTTTCAGGTGTGGAGGATGTAGGTTTCTTCTTATTCCAGGCAGTTTTTGCAGCTACATGTGCGACGATCATTTCAGGTGCTGTAGCTGAAAGAATGAAATTAAGCAGTTATTTGATTCTTACTGTGTTAATGACTGGCGCAATTTACCCCGTAGTTGGTCACTGGGTATGGGGTGGCGGCTGGATTTCTGAACTCGGATTTGTTGACTTTGCAGGCTCTACAGTCGTTCATCTTACTGGTGCTGTCGGTGCTTTTGTAGCAGTCGCTTTCCTCGGAGCACGTATTGGTAAATATGAAGGCAAAAAAGTGAACGCAATCCCGGGTCATAATATTCCAATCGGCGCACTTGGTGTATTCATTCTTTGGTTCGGCTGGTTCGGATTTAATGGAGGAAGCTCATTAGCAGCTGATCCGACATTAGTGCCAATCGTTATTTCAACTACCTTATTATCTGCTTCTGGCGGGGTAATCGCCTCAGCACTATATACGAAGATCAGATTTAAGCAAATTGATCCTTCGATCACATTGAATGGTGCACTTGGTGGTCTCGTAGGTATTACAGCTGGAACAGCTAACGTTTCTCTTATTGGAGCAGTCGTTATTGGTCTTGTAGCTGGTGTGATTCTTGTAGAAGGTATCCGCTTTATTGATGTAGTCGCTAAGAAAGACGATCCAGTAGGCGCAATTGCCGTTCACGGTATTTGCGGAATCTGGGGTACACTTGCAGTTGGTCTTTTTGATACGGCTAACGGATTGTTCTACGGCGGTGGCGCAGCATTGCTTGGCGTTCAGTCAATCGGTGTAGGTGCAGTCATTCTTTGGACCGGTCTTGCGGTAAGTGCTGTTGTCTTCATCCTGAAGTCAACTGGCGGCATCCGCGTTTCACGTGAAGAAGAAATCACGGGTCTTGATTATGCTGAGCACGGTTCAAATGCTTATGAGTTAAAGGAATCACTTGTTTCTTCTTCTTCAACAGGAAATTCAGCTATGTCAGGCAGCCTGGTAGAACGTCTTGACCAGCTTGGTAAGTCAGCTAAAAAGAAAAAAGTTTATAAAGAGAGTGTATAGAGAATCAGATCTATCAAAAAGAGCATCCGCGACATTGCGGATGCTCTTTTCATTGGTAGGAAGATAGCAATTTATTCTTTTCGTTAACAGGTACATAGTTTTTCTCTGAAAATACGTTGTAATTATTCTTTCTGACCTGATCAAGAATCGCACGATACAAAATCGCTGCCCCCTTCACCGGTATACGGCTCGAAGGCGGGTACAAGTACAGGGACTTCATTGCTTCATCGTAATAGCCTTCAGCCATCGAAGCCATCTCTTCCCATGTATCAATGAAAGCTTGTCCTCCCTGTTTCTCTAAGAGCAATGATTCATCATAGCCGTGACGCGACATTACTTCGGCAGGTAAATACACGCGCTGTCTATCCAGATCTTCTCCTACATCACGAAGAATATTGGTAATTTGCATCGCATAACCTAGCTTCACTGCACTATCCCGTAATGCTTTTTCATTCTCCGGGGCAAGAACCGGCAGCAGCATGAGGCCAACTGTACTGGCTACATGATATGAATATTCCAGTACATCATCAGTTGTTTCATATGTTTTGTGTGCAAGATCCATTTTCTGTCCCTTAACCATATCTTTAAACGCCTGCACATTCATGTCATAGCGCTTAAAAACATCCGATAATGCAATCCAATTTGCTTCATTCAATTCCGCCCCTGATAAAAAACGGTCAAACTCTTCTTCGAATTGTGCAAGCTCTTCTTCAGGGTTATCACTTTCATCAACAATGTCATCCACTGTTCTGCAAAAGCTATAGATTGCCCAAACCGCATTTCTCTCTTTAGAAGGAAGCATTGAAAAGGCACGATAAAAAGTTTTGGAATGTATTTTAATAACCTTCTCACATTCTTTATACGCTTTTGCCAGTTCCATCTGCTGATCTCTCCCTTCTGTAAAACTTTCTGTCCATACCATCCGCTAACAGCTTTGCACCCTGCATCACAATCGGCACGCCGCCACCCGGATGCGTGGAAGCACCTGTTGCAAAAACATTTTCCAGTTCCGGATAAGGCTGAAACTGCGGTCTGAACGGTCCTGACTGAAACAATGCAGGCGCAATTCCAAAACTTCCACCTGTATATAATCCCTCTTGTTTTGCTTCTTCAGGTGTTCGTATATCAATCCATTCAGCCCGTTCTCTTAATGATTCAAATCCTGATCTCTCCATTGATTCCAGGACTTTTTCTTTGAGTGAATATTTTACACTCTCCCAGTCTTCATCTATTTCTGAAGGAACCGGCACCAGGACATATAACGCACTTTTCCCTTTTGGAGCGAGGGTTTCATCTATAATTGATGGATTAAAAACGTAATAGGACGGGTCTTCCGGAATCACTCGCTCTTTAAAGATCTGATTCATATTCTTCTCAAAGTTTTCACTTAAATAAAATTGATGCATTTTTCTATTGTCATACAATCCATCGGCGCCAATGTATATAAGGACACACCCGGATGAAGGCTGATACTGCCTTCCCTGTTTATTAATAAGTTTTTCAGCAATCGGAAAGTCTCCATTTAACACGACTGCATCAGTTTGTTCATACTTACTATTATACAGGACACCTTCTGCTCTTCCAGAAGCAATTGAGATTTTTTCAATATTCGCTTCTTTTACAATGCGGATATTTTCTTCAATCATCTTTTTTTCCAGCACTTCTGCAAGTTTGGCGTATCCACCCTTCATATAGTAAATACCGTGTTCATGTTCACTGTAGGATACTAATGAATAAATGCCCGGAGTTTGAAAGGGATTGCCGCCAATATACAGTGTCTGCAGCGCATAAGCTGTCTTCAGTCTGTCATCCTGAAAATAATTGTGAAGCTGCCTGGATACCGATTTAAAAGCTTTTAATTTACGTAATGAGTTAAGAGTAGCAGGCTGAATCGCATCCCAGCGCTTAAGAAATGACTGCTCCAGAAATCTTGGTTTTCCTTCATTAAATCTCTTTTCCATGTCACTCATAAATTCAAGATACCCTGCTTCTTCACCGGGGAATACCCGGTTAATCTCTTCCATCTGCGCCTGTTTATCGCGGTATTTGGTATAGATCGTACCATCTGCAAAGTGGAGATCGTAAAGCGGGTCACAAGATATCAATTCATATTCTTCTTCGGACACACCTGCCTCTTTTAATAAAGATTGAAGCATTTCAGGAAGGAGTACAATTGTTGGACCTTTATCAATTTTGTAGTCACCGTGAATATGATATGCCAAACGACCGCCCAGCTTTTTTTCTTTTTCAAAAAGGGTAACTTCAAATCCTTTTTTATTCAGGAGAAGTGCCGACATCATACCGCCGATACCCCCGCCAATAATGGACACCCTCATCCTGCCTCACCGCTTTCATTGCTGATATGATTTCTTTTCTCATTCATTAAAAGGGTTGATGTAATACGGGCGGATTCTAGGATTGTCGGAAGACCGCTCCCCGGATGAGTCCCCCCGCCAACAAGCCATGTCCGTTCTAATTCTTCAAATTTATTATGCGGACGCAGCGCCATCATCTGGCTGAGCTGATGTCCCATACTGAATGTTGCCCCCTTGAAAACATTAAAATCCAGTTCCCAGTGCTTAGGGCTTATAATACGTTCCACCTCAATATGGTCACGGATGTTTTTAAATTCCGTTTTAGCTTCAATGGAATCAAGCACAAGGTTTCTGAAAGTCTCTTCATGCTCTTCCCAATCCAGACCGCTCAGATTATTCGGGACCGGCGCTAAAATATAAAGGGCGGATTTTCCATCAGGTGCAAGTGTCGAGTCGGTTACAGAAGCGTTCTGAATATAAATAGACGGGTCATCTGACAGCAACTGCGTCTGCATAATTTCTTCTACATTCTTTTTATAGTCTTCAGCAAACGATATAGTATGGTGCGGCAGATCGTATACCTGATCTACTCCAAGATAAATCATGAAAGTGGAGCATGAATACTTCTTCTCATTTAATCTCTTTGCGCTGAACTTTTTCAGTTGACTGTCATCTACCAGGTTCGTCATCACATGCGATACGTCTCCATTAATCACAACTTCGTCGGCTTTTACCTGAACGCCTGATTCAAGTTCAAAACCCGTCACTTCTTTTTGCTGATTAATATGAAGCTTTTTCACACCATCTCCGAGATGAATGGTAGCTCCAAGCTCTTCTGCTGCTTTAGCCATGGCTTTAGAAAGCTGATTAACGCCGCCTTTAGGATGAAAAATTCCATATTCATGCTCCATAAAGGACAGAATTGAAAAGGCTCCGGGGCATTCCCACGGCGACATTCCGAGGTATTTTGCCTGAAACGTAAAACCAAGCTTCAGCTCTTCATGATTGAAGTATTTGCTTAACACGTCATAGAGGCTTTTCCCAAGTGAAAGCTGTGGCAGTGCCTTAAGAACCCTAAGCGAAAGATAATCGGTGTATCGATCCATTTTGTTTTGCAATATCGGACGGAGGGCATCCATTTTCTTTCTTGTATCAGACATGAAATGGTCATATCCTGCCTCATCACCCGGAAAGTATGTTTTGATCTGCTGTTTCATTTTATCGGGATCTCTGTACATTTTCACTCGTTTATCTTTGAACACCAGTTCATACATCATTGGCAGTTCAATCAAATCAACATAGTCATGAAGATTTTTACCGGTCTCCTCAAAGATTTCCTCTGCTATCTCCGGCATACTTAAAAAGGTGGGCCCTACATCGAATGTATAACCGTTCATAGTAAAAGAACTGTTTCTCCCTCCGACAAACGGATGTTTTTCATAAACATTTACTTTACATCCTTTCGAAGCTAACAGCATCGCTGCTGCAAGCCCGCCTGGTCCTGCCCCTATTATTGCAATTGAACGGGTCATTAAAACAGCCTCCATCCTCAATCATTCGCGTTGTACATTCGTTGTTCAAATACTATACATATAGTTGATGTTTATAGTATACACATGTGTCGGTTTGAAGACAATTTTCAATATGGTGTTGGATATGTAGTCTTATATTTAACATGTTACCTATTTTTCAGGAGAGACTCTACTTTACACACAGACTACTGATTATGACCTCAGCAGTACCCGCTTTTCACTCCAGGGTACAACCTATTCATTAGAAAATAAAATAGATATATACAGAAAAAAGCCGCTGAATGAGCGACTTTTAACGTAGGAAATCGAAGCCGATTGGCAGACTGAACCCGAAGTACAGTGTAGCAAGCAGCGCGATTACAAATAGTATCCACATAACTTTTACTGATTTATGCTTCTTCGTGCGGACAAGGATCATTTCCATAAATCCGATCACTAGAATCCCAAGCAGGAATTTAACGCCGTAAAGTGCAGCATCAATTGATGAGAACTGGAAGAATAACCATCCTCCTGTGAAGATGATCAGCACATACATCAGACGCAGAATCATATGTACAATCTTAGCACCTTTTGCGTTAGCTCCCTTCATTAGCGCAAGCGCAATAAAGAACAGCACGATTCCAAGTACCCATGTTGTAATGTGTAAGTGTGTATTGTCTAACATTCCCTAACCTCCTGAACCGAAATACCGAACTATCTATATGCTACCATATTCCCTTGTCGTATTGTCTGAAAACATTGTCGGAGTCATGAATTTTCAATGTTTTCACCTATTAAACCGCTTATGATCGCAGCTCCAGGCGGATGCTTTCCGCGCGGCGTGCGCTGAGCCTCCTCGAGCTAAAGCTCTGCGGGGTCTAGCTGTCACGCTTATCGCGCCGGAGTCACCTCCTTCCACTGCGATCAACGCTTTATTTAGCCTGTATTTAAAATTTTATGATTTTCTATAATACTATGAAAGCAAACAGATTACTGACATCAGTATATAACTCTTACAAAAACGCACGCTGAGAACAGTAGGTACTGTTTCAAACGTGCGCTTTAAGCAAGCTAATATAAATTTAGTTAGAACGTTTATTCACCAATCTCGTTCGTCAGTGTGCCGATTCCCTGGACGGAAATTTTTACCTGGTCGCCTTTTTTGAGGAATTTTGGCGGGTTGAATCCTTTTCCTACTCCTGCAGGTGTGCCTGTTGCGATGACGTCACCCGGCTCGAGTGTCATGCCTTTAGATAGTGTTGATATGATTTTTTCGATTGAAAAGATCATATCTGCAGTATTTCCATCCTGTCTGATTTCATCGTTTACTTTTGTTACGATGCTCAGCTGATGAGGATGGGGAATTTCATCTTTTGAAACAAGGTATGGTCCCATTGGGCATGTTTCATCAAGGCTTTTGCCAAGGAAGAACTGTTTGTGTTTGCTTTGCAGATCTCTGGCAGTGACATCATTTACGATTGTATAACCGAATACGTAGTCAATCGCCTGTTTTTCGGGAATATTTTTCCCTCTTTTGCCAATCACAACTGCCAGTTCGCCTTCGTAATCCAGCTGATCTGTCAGTTCTTCATAGGAAGGGATTAATGCGTTATCACCTGTAATTGATGTGGAAGCTTTCGTAAAAACAACTAATTCTTCCGGAATGTCTTTTTCAGAACCCATTTCAAGTACGTGGTCACGATAATTTTTTCCGATGCACATTACATTTTTAGGAGTACGTGGTACTGGTGCTTCCCATACAAGGTCATCAAATTTCACTTTATAACGGGAAACATGATCACTTTCTTCAGCTGCACGGATACACTTTCTTACTGTCTCCTGTAATTCCATTCCGCTTTGAATACCTTCAAGCAGTGTTTCAGGTACGTTTTCATTTGGAATCAGCTCTTTGTGAATTCTTACGATATTCCATGCTGCTTCCTCTCGCTTTACTTTGACACCGTAAAGTAGTTTGTCTTCAAAACGGAAAGATAGAAATTTCATTGAATGTACACTCCTTAAAATCTGAATTGTCCTTCTATTATACATTTTTTCTGCTAATCTGACAGTTTTATTTTTTGGAATACGACAGTTTTCTCCATAATCTCTCTGCAGGACCCTGCTTAAATTTCGACAGCCACAGTTCTGAGAAGATGACTTGCATCACAAAAATTCCCAGTGCAATTAAAGTCCCCGTCATCAGCGTAACCTCACCATACAGACCGAATCCATAGTTATAAAATATAATCGTGCCGATAATGGACTGCAGCAGATAATTTGTTAATGCCATGCGCCCGGTTTTAGCAAGTGGCTGAAGAAGCTTTGCTGACAGCGGCGCAGTCATAATCAGCAACAGTAACGTCATGTATCCCATTGCTACAAGCGGGCCACCGACATAATCCTGTGTAAAGACAAACGCCAGATTTTTCTCTCCCCAGTAAGGAGAAGTTTTGATTGCAATGCCCAGACCCAGAAAGATCAAGGCACTAAGGCTAAGCAGTAACTTTTTATCAGAAGCTTTCTCGAACAGTTTTGTTTTTGCCACACCTGCTCCAATCATCATTAGCGGTAAAATGGCGATAATGATTGAAATAAATCCAGCAGGACTGTTTGCATAAGTCCAGTCATCCACACGCTGTCCGAATATATCAGCAAAAGATCCGCTTCCATAGTTTGCTACCGAAGACTCTATATCCTGTACAGAGCTGAAATAGGTCACTGTTGTCGGATCGACCATTGAAGCAAAGAACATGATTCCCGAAAGCAGCGACTGCGGTAAAAAGTAAATAATAAAACCTAAAATCAATAGCATTTTACCGCTCAGTTTCAGCATCCAGATCAGTATAAATCCTGCCACTGCATATGTAATCAGAATGTCTCCAGACCAGATTAAAAATGCATGGATCAAACCAATGCCAAGCAGAATGGCAAGTCTGCGTGACGCAAATGAAGTAAAGTGGGCTTTTTTTTCTTCAGCCCGCATGTACTGAATCGCCAGCCCTGCTCCGAACATCATCGCAAAAATCGGATAGAAGCTTGCCTGTACAAAAACGTCTATCCACCAGTATACCGGCCTGTTAATCGAATCTCCCCACCACGAATACGGATCATAATAGTACATGGGTGAATGAAATGCGATCATATTGACAATGAAAATACCAAGCAGAGAAAATCCTCTGATCACATCGAGGCTTTGGATTCTCTGAGTTGAATCGATTGGCTGTAAACTCAAAACGTATCCCTCCGGCTAACCGGTCATTCCGGTCAGATCTCTTCTAATTTAATTGTCAAATCTGCATTGAAGAAATATAAATATACTTCATCAATTTTTCTATTCAAGCTTTCCTCGAGTGCTTTTTTATAAAGTGAGAGCTGAAGCCTGTAACGCTCAGCAAGTATTGTTTCAGCATCCGGCTGCGTTCGGTCTACATAATCAGTCTTATAATCGAGCAGCACCAGTCCTTCTGCATCTTCAAATACACAGTCTGCAATCCCCTGTATGAGCACATGATCTTCAACATGCTGACTGATACCCGTTTTCTGCGGTGATGTTGCATACGTAAATGGCACTTCTCTTCTTACCTGACTCGCACTCAACAACCGTTTCCCCAGTGGTGATTGGAAAAATGCAGTGACATGACTGACATTTACTGTTTCAGCCTGTTCTTCGGTAAGGATTTCTCTGACAATCAACTTGGCAACTAATGCTTCTATATCTTTTTGATCCGGAATCTTCTGCAAAGGAACCTGCTGCATCACTGTATGCATAATCGTTCCTTTTTCCGCAGCAGTCATCTTTTCCTGCTGAAGAAATGCAGGACGTTCATACAATTTTTTAGAAGGCTTAACCAGCGTATCTGCCGCTGTTTCGTCAAACGTTTCATGCTGGCGTTTAATTGAAGAAACGGATTGCTTTGATTTAATCATAGAAGCTGCTTCATGTGGATAGATCCAATTCAGCCGCTCCATTAAATCTTCGTACTGGTCACTCTTTCCCGGGACCGTTTCGTGGTTTTTGACATGGGACAGCCATTCAGCAGCAGTTTCTTCTTTCTTCTGTTCTGTTGTAAATAATTGTTTGTGGTACACCTCCATATTCCACACAGAAGCATCTTCAAACAAACCTGATGGAACAGAATGAATTGCATGCTTGTGACGCGCAAGTGCCGGTCCAATCCAGTCTAAATACTTTTTTGCACCTTTTCTCGTATACTCCGGTAACAGCCACGAATCATGTGAACCTGAAAGCGTCCATTTGGCTTTCAGCTTTTCAGCATCAGGTACCGTTCCGATCAGGATAAGCTCCTCTTTCGCACGTGTCATTGCTACATAAAGGACTCTCATTTCTTCAGCAAGATTCTCCAGTCGCTTCTTTTCTTTAAACGCCATTTGAGGAAGCGTCGTGCTGCTGATTCTGTTTTCAATATCGACATAAGGTACCGCAAGACCAAAGTCTTTATCTAACAGATAGCTGCCTCTCAAATCCATTTCATTGAACTGCCGTGCCATTCCTGATATAAAAACTATCGGGAATTCCAACCCTTTACTTTTATGAATTGTCATCATGCGCACGACATCTTCCTGTTCACTCAGCGCTCTTGCAGCACCCAGGTCATCCCCTCTGTCTCTCATCCGTTCAACAAATCTCAGGAATCTGAACAGCCCGCGAAATGAAGTGGATTCATACTGTCTGGCTCTGTCATACAATGCGCGCAGGTTCGCCTGACGCTGTTTTCCACCGGGAAGTCCCCCTGTGAAATCGTAGAATTGTGTGTCTCTGAAAAGCTGCCACACAAGTTCTGACACTGCTCCGGTTCTTGCCTGGGCACGCCATTTCCTAAGTGAAACCAAAAACCATGAACATTTTTCTTTTAAAGATGAGTCAGCATCTTCAGCGGACATGTAGACCTGAAGCGCATCCCAAAAAGTGCCTTTAGGATCAGCTTCTCTGATTTTCGCCAGCTCTTCTTCCGTACATCTGACTATGGGCGAACGAAGGACTGAGGCAAGCGGAATATCCTGAATCGGATTATCAATCACTTTCAATAAAGACACCATAATCGCTACTTCTGTCGCATCAAAATAACCGGTTGACAGATCTGCATACAGCGGAATGCCTGCCTGTCTGAATTCATCCATGATATCAGGCGTCCATGTCATGGATCTTGTTAAAATGACGATATCCCTGTATTCGAGCGGCCTGTACAACTTCTTTTTCACATCATATATCTGACGGCCGTTGTCAATCATCCCGCGTATTTCTTTAATCATATAGCGGGCTTCGAGCGTTGATCTCTCAAGTTCTCTTTCATCCATGACTTCTTCAGGCATTTCCTCCTGAGGTGCGTCTTCATCCGCCTGATCAATCACTGCAAGCTTGACCGGAACTGTGATATCTTCGGGATAAGGTGCACCCGGAATGAGCTCTGCATCTTTATCGTAGTCAATTTCCCCGACCATCTCACCCATAATTTGACGGAAAATGAAGTTCACTCCGTTCAGCACTTCTGGACGGCTTCTGAAATTCTTAGCCAGGTCGATTTTCTGACCGCTGCCTGGCTGCTGAAATGTACGGTATTTTCCGAGAAACAGGTTTGGCTCTGCCAGTCTGAAGCGATAAATAGACTGCTTTACATCCCCTACCATAAAGAGGTTCCCGTCTTTTTCATTACCTGACTTTACAAGCTGCAGAATTGTTTCCTGTACCATGTTCGTATCCTGGTATTCATCGACAAGTACTTCTTTGAACTGGTTACGGTAATGGTATGCTGCCTGCGAAGGACCATTCGTTCCGGGATCTCTTAAGATCTCCAGACAAAAGTGTTCCAAATCATTGAAATCAACTAAACCGCGCTCTTCTTTCGCTGACTTGAATTCCTTTTCGAATATTCTAACCAGCTCAATCAGCGTTGATAGTCTCCCTGTCATCTGATTCATATCATCCAGCAGCTGCTCAGGGCTGCGGATAAAGAAATGATCTTTTAAATCATTGACCATCTTCTTAGCCTGATCACGCCACTTTTTTGCCTGTTCGGCGAGTGCTTCATCAAACTCTTCCCCTTTACAAGGCTTCAGTCTACCCATTGAAAATGCGGACAGTGCTGCTTCAACTTCTTTCCACCCAGCAGCATTCCGGATAATGTTCAGCTGTCTGATATCATCATCAAAATTTTCCGCTCTCAGTGAAGGACCTCCCGGCTTTCTTGCCGCATCAAGTGCCAGCTGGATCAGTTCAATTGCACCTTCTGTTTCAAGCTGGACGTGAAACAGTACATAATTTGCAAGCGGATGGTCATCAATCTGCAGACCATCCGTCCGGTGAAGATCAACGATACCGTCAAGCCAGTGACCCGGGTCTGCGTGAGAACGTGAGAACGTGTGAAGCTTTCTGATCATCTGATGGAGCGCATCATCACTTCTATCGTTCGTTACGGCTTCCACGAGTTCAGTAAATGAATGATTGTCCGGAATCCCATACTCATGCTCAAGTATTTCTTCTATGACTTCATCCTTCAGCAGTTCAGCTTCCGTAGCATCTGCGATTCTGAAGCCTGGATCTATATCAATCAAATAATAGTATTTTCTGATCACTTCAAGACAGAATGAGTGCAACGTAGAGATCGACGCTTTGTTGATCAGTGTCAGCTGCTTTCTCAAATGTCTTGAATCCGGATTTTCAGTCAGCGCTTTTTCAAGTGCCTCTCCTACACGGTGCTTCATCTCAGCAGCCGACGCATTGGTAAAAGTAACGACAAGTAATTGATCAATGTCAGTCTCAGCATCCAGTACTTTTTGAATCAACCGCTCAACGAGTACAGCCGTTTTGCCGGAACCCGCCGCTGCTGCGACAAGGATATCACTGCCTTTTTCAAAAATCGCTCTCCATTGTTCATCTGTCCAGGTGACGTTTTCAGGTTTTACTGGAATCAATCGTCTTCTCCTCCTTTCGTGCCGGAAAATAAATCATCTGCTTTTTTAGGCTTTAATGACCGGTATTTATTCTGCTCAAGTGCAGGATCAAACTGGCACACAGATCGGTATGAACAGAACTGACATGGCGTTCTTTTTTTATATTCATAAGGATCAATCGAAACATCTCCAGCTTTAATTCTGTCTCCTGCCGACCGGAACATTGATCGTGTGTGTGCCCTCATATCATTAAATTGGTTTCTGCTTGCCGTTTTTGAATTCGACCGCAGTGTACCATCTTTTTTCAGTCCTGCCGAAATGATCGAAGAGTTGCCTTCTTCAAGCGTCATGTCCATCAGCCGGACTACTTCTTCATCTCCGAGAACGAGACCCTTCATCTTATACTTTTTCAACATTTCCTCCTGCATTTCCTGAGTGCTGATCGGTTTTTTCGTTTTAACAACCGGGTTATGAAGGTGGAAATAGAGTATGCCAGCTGGTTCCGCTTCTGTCTGAACCAGCTCAGCGGAATTCATTAAAGCCACATCAAGATATGTCATCATCTGAAGCGAGAGACCATAATAAATTTCCGTAAAGTCAAGGTCCCTGACACTTGATTTATAATCGATTACACGCAAATATACTTTGTCGCCGCTACGTGCCTGATCAACCCGGTCGATTCTGCCCTGCAGAGACATCGTATCACCGTCACTGAGCGGAATTGTATGAGGTGGCAGCTCTTGTCCAGGTCCAAATCCAAGTTCCACTCTGAGTGGCTCAAAGTTTCCTGCCCGTGCATGCTCACTTAAGATATATGAGGCTTGACTGATCACAGCCTGAAGTTTTTTTGCAATATAACGATATTTATTGGAGCTGTTTAAAATATCATATTGCAGCTGCGGGCCGATGTGGCTGACTGCCTTTTGTGCCAGGTCAGCGCACTGTTTTTGAGACAGGCTCTTCCAGCTGATTTCCTGTTGCAGCAGTTCTTCAGAAATCCATTTTAGTGCTGCGTGGAAAAGCTCACCGATATTCGGTGCATCCAGCTTGAAAACACTTCTCTCATGAAGGCGCAATCCATGACTTGAGAAATGTTGGAATGCACAACTGTTCATCCGCTCAATTCTTGACACACTGGCCATCATGGAGCTGCCAAACAGACTTTCTGCCATTTCTTTCGATAAAGGTCTGGCAGCATTTTCATAAAATAAACCGGACAAAATGCGCTTACTTTCCTCTTTCCAGAAAGGATCAGATACATAATAGTTATACACATCACGCCATATGTCAGCTACCGGATAATCTTTTCTCAGCTGTTGAAGCTGTGACGTCATAAATGACGCTGTCGGCAGCGGATGGCAGATATAATCGAGCTGATCCCCGGCCGGGACCTCAACAGGATCATTTACCGCAAGCATCCTGTTATGGTCCGGCAGCATTCCTGTCACTTTCTTGATATACGGTGAAACGATCAGTGCCTTGCCTTCTTCATCTGCCAGAGGGTATGAAATATACAGTTTCTCTGAAGGAGAAGTAAACGCCCGGTAGGCGACAAAGTCTTCATCCTGAAGCTTCTCACGCGTTCCGGGTGCCAGGTTCATCCCTGCCCGTTCCATAAAGATTCTGTCATCCTCAGCCAGAATGCCGTCATCCTGCATTCTGGCAGGCATGACACCATCATTTACCCCCAGCACAAATGATGCACTGACAGCCGGAAGCCGTGACAGCTCAAGATCTGCGATGATGACCTGGTCAATCGCTGGCGGAACAAGAGAAAACTCGAGCGTTTCCATTCCTGAATCCAGAATTTCGCTAAACTCATTAAGCGGCAGCTGATCTTCACCGGTAATCTCGACAAACTGATCCAGTAATTCAACAACCGCTGCCCAGGCCTGGTCGTGTTCCCTTGCTGATTCAACATCCCCTTTTTCTTCAGCAGCTGCTGCCATCCGCTCGAGCTTTTCAGGCACATCAAGTTCTTCAAGAAGCAAAAAGACCGCTTCACAATAGGCATGGACTGTACCTGCATTTTTCAAGCGCTCCGCAAACTGATTCATTGGTGCTGCAATCATTGATCGCGCTTCATTTAAGTCATCCTGTATCATTTTTTCTTCTTCATTCTGCGGCACCCTCACGAAATCGAGTCCTTTGAACTGTTTATAATAGAAGTCTTTATGCCAGCGGTCTCCGTGAATACCCTGGGCCAGTACATAATTTTCAAGCCTGTCCATCTTTGCTCGAAGCAGTTCCTGGTCTGCTTCTACAGGGAAAAACAACTCTGTTTTCACTGCTCTGAAAACTGCTTCATATCGCCAGTTTTTAGTGATCACTTCGAGTGAAGATCTGATGAACTCAATCAATGGATGATTCAGCATTGTTCTTTTTTTATCTATAAAGTACGGAATTTCATAGTCTTTAAAAACAGGTTCAATGATTTCATGGTATGCTTCACCATTTCTGGTCAGGACCGCTATATCTTTGTAGCGGTAGCCCTCATTTCTTGCAAGTTTTCTGATTTCCCGTGCTGCTGCTTCTGTTTCTGCTCTTCTATTCGCAGCTTCAATGATTGTTACATCAGCTTTTTGATCATAGACAGCTCCGAGACTTTCAAAAGATTGCTCTAGAAAAGACAATCCCCTGCCTTTGTATTTCGCGTTTTCTTTATGCTGTTCAATATGTACTTTTTCTCCGGCAGCTGTTGCGATCCCTTTTAGCTTATTGACTGTATCAGTCGTCTGTCGAAATAACAGAGGATCTTTAGCATCCAGATCTGCGGTAACGGCAGCTGTTACTTTTTTTGAATAGCTGAGCAGCTTCTCAATCACCAGATATTCCTGCGGTGTGAAGCTGTGAAAGCCGTCAAGGTAGATATCCGCCTGGCTGATCAGCTCAGAATCTTTTATTTTTTCAGCAAGCAGTCTTAAATAATCTTCTGAATCTATGTATTTATCTTTTAACTGATCATCGAAACCGGAATAGATCCGTTCGATATCTTTTAGTTTATCAATTAGCGCTTTGGGAGCTGTTTCACTCATTTCAGCTGTTTTTTCCAGCAGGTTCTCAGGATTTATACAATATCTCCTGAACTCAGTCAGCATTTTTTCGACATGTCCGACAAAACCATGTTTTCCGGCTGCACGTCCGAACATGACCATCTGATCTTTTTGTTCATTGATCAGTTTTCTGACGAGCATACTTGCTCCGGTACGGTTGATATGGATACGCGAAGCACCACCGGTTTCCTGAAGAATTCTCCACGCAAGGCGGGTAAAACTTAATACCTGCACTCTGACCATTCCACCTGTTTCAAGTGCCAGACGGTATTCTGACTGGAATGTCATCTGTTCAGGTACAATCAGCAGGATTGGATCACCTGATGGATTGTGTTTCACTTTTTCGGTGATCTGATGCATGAGTTCATCTGTTTTTCCGGTTCCCGAGCGTCCTGTTTTGATCGTAAGCGGCATGATCGTGCCTCCTTTGTCGTTTGCATATAGCTATTATCTTACAATTGGCTGTTAATGAAAAGCGGGTGGTATATGAAAAGAGCCATCCAATTGGACAGCTCTTTTCATTTATTTATAAGGCTCTCTTAAAGTTGGCTGTTGATTTCCGCTTCAGGCGGACGCTTTCCGCATGGATGGGCCGCTACTTGGCCCCATCCGACCTCCTCGGCGCAAGCGCCTGTGGGGTCTCACCTGTCCGTCGTTCATGCTGGAGTCGCCACCTTACGCTCCAATCACAGCTGTGCAAAAACAACATTGGGCTACAACAAATTTACTCATAAAAACGCATATCAAGGTCATTCAGCGGCCAGTATCTGAGGTTTACTTTTCCGACGACGGAGTCCTGATCGATAAAGCCGAAGATACGGCTGTCGAGGCTCTGCTGTCTGTTATCACCTAACACGAAGAGCTGCCCTTCCGGAACTTCTGACTGCCCTGTGAGTTCTTCGAGTGTGAAATCACCTGTCAGGCGGCCATCGCCTGTGCGGAATTCTTCAAGATATGGTTCTTCATAATATTCTCCGTTTATATAGAGCTGGTCTTCTTCATAAGAGATTTCGTCTCCCGGAAGTCCAATGACTCTTTTCACATAATCTTCTGATTCATTTGCGTGAAAGACGATGACATCAAACCTGTTGAAATCACCTATCTGATAACCTATTTTATTAATGACGAGTTTATTGCCATCCTGCAGTGTTGGCTGCATGGATACACCTTCTACGACATAATTTGAAAAAAGAAATATGCGGACTACTAAGACGATGACTACGCCCACTGCTAATGCTTTGAGCCATTCGAAGCCTTCTTTTTTCCACGATTCCATCTATTCTCCAACCTTTCATTTCCGGCAGACTTTCTATGACGCTCAGGCATCACTATGTCACGTTCCATTTTTTTATTAATCATTTTTTCTACTCTTTTTCCTACCAGCCACAGGAGCACAATGGCGCCAAGTACAATCGCCGTTTTAACCGGTTCCCGGATCAGTGACACGATATCTGCACCGATAAATGAAATCGTTGAAATCATGACCAGCTTCCCTGTAACGACAGCAAGCATATATTGCATGACGCTGATACGCGATAATCCCGCTACAACATTGACTAGTGCAGATGGTGTAAAAGGAAAGCACAGCAGCAGAAATAATGGTCCGAAACCATGGCGTTCCACCCAGGTCGTAAGCTTTCTGACCTGCTTTTGATTACTCAAAAAGTAAAACAGTTTCAGGTGTCCAAACCGTCTGATCAGCCAAAAGACCATCAGTGCTCCTACTGAAGCGCCTGCCCATGAGAGCAGTATACCAAAGAGTACGCCATAAGCATTTGCATTCGCCACTACAAAAGCGACGAGCGGCAGAAAAGGCAGAAAAGCTTCAAGAACCGGTAATAAGAAGCCGATCAGTGGTCCGAATGCCCGGTACTCTGCAATCAATTCACGTAGATTTTGTAATGTAAACCATCCCTCAAGAGTTTCCAACGTCATTCAAACGCTCCTCTGATCAATATCACTAGCGGTATTTTTTTCAGTATAGCATAGTCAGGAAAATACCGCCTATTGTGGCTACATTTTTCCCTGATTTCATCTTATACAAACCAACCCGGGGATTGGTTTTGCCCATAAAAAAGCTGCCCGGAATCCATAATGATTTCCGGACAGCGCTGCTATATATTAAATATACTCTTTCATCCAGCCAGCCAGATGATTCAGTCTCTCAAGTCTCAGTTCCGGCTTTCCTGTTCTCGACAGGTTGTGGTCTGATTCAGGGAATCTGACGAGCCTTGTCTTCTTTTCTTTTCTTTTCAGCGCAATGTAAAGCTGCTCAGACTGTTCGATTGGACAACGGTAGTCATTTTCACTATGCATAATCAGAAGCGGTGTGTTGATCTGGTCCGCATAAGCGAGCGGTGAATGCTTCCAGAGTGTATCAATATCACCGAGATCAGCCTGTATTTGCCATTCGCTGAAATAGTAACCGATATCACTGACACCATAGAAACTGATCCAGTTGCTGATACAGCGCTGTGTGACTGCAGCCTTGAAACGGTCTGTATGCCCTGTAATCCAGTTGGTCATAAAGCCTCCGTAGCTTCCGCCTGTTACGCCAAGACGCTCAGCGTCAATAAAGTCAAACTGCTCAAGTGCGCCATCCACAGCCACCATTAAATCACGGTAATCTCCGCCGCCATAGTCTCCTCTGACTGCGTTGACAAATTCCTGTCCGTAGCCGTGGCTTCCTCTCGGGTTTGTATAAAGAACTGCATACCCTTCAGCTGCAAGCAACTGCATTTCGTGGAAAAATGTATTGCCGTACATTGCGTGAGGACCCCCATGAATATTGAGGATCATCGGAACTTCTTCTCCATCTTTAAAACCTGCCGGCTTCATGAACCAGCCGTGTACCGTATAGCCATCTGTGCTTTCATAAGCAACCGTTTCAGGTACCACGATTTCAACTTCTTCAAGCAGCTGTTTATTTACATTTGTCACCTGGCTGGCTTCACCTGTTGGAACGTGAATCACATGAAGGTCTCCCGGGTTTTCCGTTGTGCTGATCGCAGCTGCTATTTTCTGAGAAGCGCCGTGTACATCAAATCCGTATACATGGTGCGCCCCTTCATATGCCGGGTAAACTTCCCCTTCTGTTGATGCGTAATAAAGGTTAACATTCCCCTGATCCGTGATGACAAAATAAAGGCTCTTGTTATCAGCCCAGACAGCTCCCTGAACATTTGCTCCCTGCTGAATATCACCAATTGCATAATCTCCTGCCGGTGCATCAATTCCTTCAGTCAGACATTCAGAAACACCTGTCGCTTTATTCCAAACCCACACTTCACTGTGCGTAGCGTTCTCATACGTTCTTGCGGCTGCTGTAAAAGCTAGCTGATCCCCTTCAGGTGACCATGCTGCGAATCCGACATAACCTTCAGCAGTTTTAATCTTTTCGCGACTGTCGTCTTCAATGTTATATAGATAGAGTTCGTTGTTAAATGAGAAATCTTTTTCTTTGGCATCTGCATCTGTCGCAAATGCAAGCTGTTTGCCGTCAGGTGACCACGCAAACAGTGAATAACTGTCTTCGCCTTTTGTCAGCTGGCTTATTTCTTCTGATGCGAGGTCAATGACTGCGATCTGCTGTTTTTTATCGTCCAGCAGTCCCGCTCCGTCTGCTTTATATTTCATTGAGTCTGTTACGTAAGGCTTTAATTTCTTATCTTCATCTTCTTTCTCTTTCTTTTCAATAAGAGAGTCTTTCGGTTCTAATGATGCAGTGAATGCGAGCTTGCCGCTGCACGGTGACCAGACCGGATTGCCTGCACCGTTTTCAGTGTCAGTCACCTGCTTTGCTTCCCCGCCCTTTACCGGTAGTACAAAGAGCTGATTTTTTCCTGAGCGGTTTGAAACAAAGGCCACTTTTTTACCGTCCGGTGACCACCTTGGTGATGAAACTTTGTGATCTCCGTATGTCCACTGTTCAATGTCTCCGGTTTCCTGGTCGAGCAGGAAAAGGTTTGAAGTATATGTATGTTCTTCATTGATATGTGTTTTTACAAAAAGAACGTTCTGTCCATCCGGTGACCACCTCGGGTCAGTTAAAGATTCGATTTTATATAGATCTTCTGCTGTCATATGGCGCTTTTGTGTCATGAAATCTCCTCCGGTGCATTAAATATTTCGGCTATCGAGATAAACCGCTTGTTCTATTATCAGATTTTTTGGTGAATAATGCAAACAAATAGTAGTTGTAAGTTTTGAAAATCTGTGTAAAATAATATAGAACACATGTTCGTTTTACAGGAGGAGATTTCAATGACCAAGATTTCTGCAGAGGATCGGGACCGTCTGGAGAACGCTTTTTATCTGCCGATGGTACTGAAGGTTCTTGAACGTGATCAGATTGTGATTGAAAAAAGTGGCGTGAAGCTGCCAAGACCTTATATTGAATTAATTGAAGACACGATGATCGCCGTTCAGCGTGAGCTTGCGACTGTGAAGAAGTATATGAAAGATCACGGCATGAAGGTTGTAAAACTGAAATCTGACGAAGCTTTCACTTTGTATCTGTTTGTGTATAAGGGCTATGAAGAGCAGCATAACTATTTCAATCCGCGGCTCAGAAATCACGTCGAGAACCTGCTGAGGTACTATTTAGTCGGACGGTTAAAATCTATGTCACCGCCGTCAACCGGTTTACTGCGGTCCTGAGAATCTGCATTTTCAATTCTGTCGAGATACTCTGCAAACATAAAGCGCTTTTGATGAAGTCTGATTTTGTAGGTATCTTCCGTTTTTTCACGAATGCCATCGATATTCTGATGAAGCTTGAGGGATAACACAGAAGCTTTTAAGTACTGGAGGTGTGTCGCCCTCCTTGAAATGGGTAAAGTAATATCAACGTTTCCGGATAACGTAATCGTTGTTTCATTGCTTATATCGTCTGTTTTTTCCATGTTGATTACATGATGAAGGGCAATCCAGTAGTTTGATTTGTTTGAATCAGCGTGGGTTGAAAAGAAATAAATACCTGTTACCGGGTCAATCACGATCGGAGGCTTGTGGCTGATGCGTGTGAGGAATCTGGATGAGGTTTTGCGTCCTTCGTAGGTTGAGAAATAGTATAAACAGGAATGTTCGATGATTTCCATTGGTTTCATATCAACCAATACAGGCGGCCTGTCTTTTTCATAAATGATTGTTCCTGCCAGTCTTCCTTCTTCAATCCTCGGTTCTAAAAGCATGGTACTTGCATTAATTGTGTAAGTCGACATCATTGTCACAAATTCCATTTTATCACTCCTTTAAATTTTTATGGCACTATCATATCCTATTTATTTACTTTATGTATACATAATTTTTTCGAAATATGTTCTTGGATAAGCAGCAATCATTGATTTTTCCGGTATCAAAAGTTATATTGTCTAAAAATTTAAAACTTTCTGTTGATATTCTTTCGGATATTCTCTATAATGAAAAAAAGTAGCAGAGGTGATGAAGATGGAAAACAACAAATCGTTCGCAGAGTTTATGAATGAGTCAACCGTCCCTCAGAAACAATCCAGTGAAATGACGATGATGGAGATTTACGTAGACATGGTACTGAATGAAATTTTGGTCCGTCATCGCAAAGAACAGCTTGTAACAGCTATTAACGAAGCGTTAGACAGCAAAGATCAAGACGCTTTTATGAAGTTTTCATCAGAATTAAATACATTAGAGGATACACACGGTGTGTAGTACTTGAGCCCCCTGCAGACAGGCAACAATCATGCAGGGGGTTCAACTTTTGTCATAAAATCGCCACCCCTCCATAGTGGCATTTAACACACTGATCATGAATAATAGAACTATCCTATACAATTCATGATAAGGAGCACCCGTATGATAAGAGAAGAATTAAACGACACATTTTTATTCATCATTGAATGGGGATTCGTCGCAGCCACTCTTGCAGCACTTATATTTGTACTCTTTTCAATCAAACGCGCACCGCGTATGAAAACCGCATTTTTATGGCTGGCTGCCCATCTTGGACTGACTATCATCGCATACATTGTATTCTGGATGGGGTTAAGAGGCGGATTCAGTGACTCTACCATTGAAAACCTTTCAGATCAGATACATTTCCTGCTTGGTGTCGCAGGACTCGTATGGCTGTCAGGCATGCTTTGTCTTGTCCTCAGCATTCAACTTTTAAAAGATCAGTTCAGACCAAAAAACTATACACCCATTCATAACGACAAAAACGAAGGCTGAGATGCCTTCGTTTTTATATTCCACCAGTTTCCAATTATGTTAGTATAGAAGCAACACTGATCTACAGGAGGATGTTATGCAAAATTCAGAACCTGCAGAAACTCAACAGAGCTCATCCACATACAAAGCTCAAACAGAACGTATTCAAATAAGTTTAATGGCACTCTGCCTGATACCTTTTCTTATTTTTTCCTGGAATGAGCCCATTTTTCGTTTTTCGTTTATTGCACTTATCCTCTATCATATTTCCTTATTATTCATTCAATACTCATTCTCCATTCAGGATTCCAGGCTAATTTACAGCCTCTATTTTATCAAATGGCCTATACGCACCAGAGAATTGAACCACTCAGACATCAGTCAGATCAAATTCAGACGTGAAAACTGGGCAGCAAAAGCCGCTCTGATTAAAACCCACAAAGGCCGATCCATACGACTTTACAAGTTTGATGGAAAAGATCTTTATTACCGCCTTGAGCAATACTGCAGTGAATACAGAGTTCCACTCAAAAAATCAAAAGACTATCTGTTCCTTGAAGATGTATATGAAAAAGACGCAGACTAATCAATCAGTCTGCGTCTTTCTTCTGGCGTTGGCAGTTTACATGACTGCTTTTTCCCAAACCAGTGAAATCTGTTCCTTGCAAAAGAATCATATGCCAGGTCACGTACCGGCCGCGGCACCAAAAGTAGAATCGAAAGAAGATTAACAGGGCCGTCAAGTGAACGGCAGATCCTGAGCGCAGCGTCAGATTTTATATATAACCTGTCATTTTCGATCAAAAGGACAGAATCAATCATTGGAGGCACATCAAACGTATTTCTCATCTTATGTCCGACTTCACCCTGCAGCGATGCAAAGTGAAAATGACCCGCACTGTCATGCTTCATAATGAACTGAACACTCCAGTCACACACATTACAATCCCCATCAAATAAAACGACAGCAGACATCATTCACTTCCCCTTTCCTTACCTTCCTTACCGTGAACATTCAAAAGCGCACCAAACAATAGAACAGCCGCTGTCAGATAAAACCAGATCATCATGACAACAACTGAAGCGAGCTGTCCGTATAGCTGACTGTAATTACCGTAGCCGACAAAGAGTGAAAATCCCTCAGAGATCAGCTGCCATGAAATCACCGCAAATACAGCTCCGGGCAAAACATCTTTCCATGAAAGGCCGTGTTTCGGCAAGTGTCTGTATAGTACCCAGAAAAAGACAAATAAAATAATTGTCCCGATTCCCCATCTGAGGGGCGTCCAGATGACAAGCCATTCAGCGTCAAACAGGAATGTCTCCTCAGCAATTCTTTGAACAACGTTTTCTATAATAGGAATCAGAATCGTCAGTGGTAAAATCAATGCAAACCCGATTGTCAGAAAGAAATCACTGAACAATCCTTTTATATAACTCTCACGTCTTTTAATCTTATATATATCAGTGAGGGAACGGACAAGCGACTGAATCGCCATAGAAGCCAGCCACATTGTTGAGAGGAAACTGATCGAAATCACTGTCCCCTGTCCGGAATCAAGAATCGTGGTTAAGTTCGTTTCGATTAATCCGTAAGTCTCGGGTGGCGCATAAGGTCTGATCACTGCAATCAGATCTGACGACGAGAACGGTAAAAAGCTTGTGCTTGAGACAACCATGATAAGGAAAGGGAACAATGACAGCATAAAATAGTAAGCTGTCTGCGCAGCATGATCATAATAGCCTTCCTTAAAAAAACGGGTCCCGGCATATTTCATTCTCTCAATTAACATTTCCTTCTCCTCCAAAAACGAAAGGGTCAAATATTACTCTTTCTTTTCCCTGTTTAAGCGGAATTAATCGATCAGGAGCCCATCAGCATATACACTGACAAAAACACAATAGATCCAAGTACCACGATCATGACATCCGCTCCGAGAAAAGCAAGCACAAAAGCAGCAGCTGCTCCGGCTATGCCGAACCAGATATCATCCGGCTGAATAAACAGAATGCCAGGGAAAATCAGTGCGCCAAGAACCGCATAAGGAATGTTCTTTAAAACGCCCTGCAGAAACGGTGGCAGCTCTTTTCCTTCAAGAAAGGTCAGTGGAAGCACACGCGGGATATATGTGACAATCGCCATTCCGATAATGACAAGAACCATATTCATTCCAGCTCAGTCCCCTTTCTTAAAACAGTGACCGCTTCAACTGCCATTGCAGATATCAAAGTAGAGACAGCGATTGCCCATCCAGTATCCAATAAGCCAGACATCGTAAATGCACTGTTCAGAAGTGCAGCGATTCCTGCCAGATAAGCCACCTTCATTTCTTTCTTCAGTGACGGGACAAGTAAACCGACAAACATCGCATACAAGGCAATCGCCATTGCCTGCTGCAGAAATTCCGGCAGGCTTGCACCGATCACATGCCCGATTCCTGTATTCACAACCCAGCTCCCATATGCAATCAGCATGACGCCAAATGCAAAGCCGGTGGATGTTTTACCTTCCCGTGTGGCAATGACTGTAAATGTTTCGTCTGTCAGACCGAAAGCATATAATGACTTTTTAGCCCGCGATTCCGGCTCCATTTTTTCATTTAACGAAGCAGACATGAGAAAATGACGGATGTTCACAATGAATGTATTAAAAATAATGACAGCAGCACCCGCTCCTGCTGCAATGAGTGACAGCGAAATATACTGTGCAGCACCTGCGAAGACAACAAGACTCATCAGCACCGCTTCAAAAAGTGACAGCCCGGTTGTTTTTGCCAGCAGGCCAAACGTGAGGGCAACCGGCAAATAGCCTACTGCTATACTGACCCCTGCTTTGAGGCCTGCTCTGAATCCTGATTTTTGTTCACTTACCGCAGCCATTTGCATGTATGTACCCCTTTCCCTTAAAGCTTCGGTCATTTTACAAAAAATACAACATGTTCATTTTACTACATTATACACATACATACAGCCAGCAAAATGCTGATTCCTTTAACTGAAGCGCAAAAAAAGAAGAGTGAACCTTGCCACTCTTCTTTGCTGTCTATTTCCCTTTGAATTCAGGCTTTCGCTTTTCAGAAAAAGCAATCAGCGCCTCCACTCTGTCTTCTGTCGGAATTGTCATCTCATATGCTTTTCTCTCAATCTTCAATCCTGTTTGGAGATCAGCATTCATCCCTGCTTTGATCGCATATTTTGCCTGTTGTAGAGCAATCGGTCCGTTTGCAAGCATGGCTTCTGCTAACGACATCACTTCATCATGCAATGCTGCTTTTTCGACGGCTTTTGTCAAAAGACCGTATCCATAAGCTTCTTCTCCTGTAAACCGCTTTGCAGTCAGAATCAGCTCCATTGCCTTTGCTTCACCAATCACTCGCGGCAAACGCTGGGTTCCTCCTGCTCCCGGAATAATCGCGAGACTTGTTTCAGTCAACCCCATTTTCGCCTCCCTGTCAGCTACACGGAAATCACACGCTAATGCAAGCTCCATTCCCCCGCCGAAAGCATGCCCGTTTATTTCAGCGATGACAGGCTGAGGAAGCCCTTCAATCGCACTGAACACTTCCCCGATCTTATAAATGTTCCGCTTCACCTGCTGGTCTGTCAGCGTTTTTCTTTCTTTTAAATCCGCACCTACGCTAAAAGCTTTATCTCCTGCCCCGCGGATCACCACCACTCTAACATCCGAATTAATCCGCAGTGCTTCAGCAGTCTGACCGAGTTCTGACAGCATCTGATAATTAAAAGCATTCATCGCCTCAGGACGGTTCAACGTAATTGTTGCCACTCCATTTCTCTGTTCTAACTGTATTGTCTCCATGACTGAAACCTCCTCAAATTATGTAAGCCTTTTCATTTACATATTGTAGCATTCGTTCCGGTTTCGTGCACATTCATATCCGTTTAGATTCAGTTCCGCGTGGTAAACTGTAACTAGCTGATTGAAGGCAAGAGAGAAGGTGTTTGCAACGAAAAAAGTAGCTGCTTACCGTATTTATAAAATTGTAACGATGGCCGTTAAGTTTTTCCTCCAGGTATATTTCTTCAACCGCAGATACCGCGGACGATGGGATCCATCTGTTGAGAAAAAGTGGTCGGATCTCGCAGGGAAGCAGGCCAGAGAATATAAACAGACCGCATTGAAACTCGAGGGACTGATGATTAAAGTCGGGCAGTTTCTGTCAACAAGAGCAGACATTATGCCCCGCTCGTTTATTCTGGAGCTTGAAGGTTTAACCGACAGAGTTCCCCCGGTCCCCTGGGAAAAAGCGAAACAGGTCATCGAAGAAGAATGGAACACGGACTATGGCAGCATGGTGCACAAAATTTCAGAAAAGCCGATTGCATCTGCATCAATTGGGGATGTATATCATGCATGGCTTCATAACGGTGATTCTGTTGCGATAAAAGTCCAGAGGCCGGGCATCGATTACATTATCAGAACCGATTTCAAGGCAATGAAAATTGTGATCTGGCTCGCTAAGAAATTCACCAGTTTTGGCAAACAGGCTGACTTAAATGCACTGTATGGTGAAATGGTCTCAGTCATAGGAGATGAGCTCAACTTTAAAAAAGAGCTGCAGAATGGCGTGGCTTTCGGCGAACGTTTTAAGGATACAGAAGGTGTCGTTGTACCAAGATATTATGAAGAGTATACGACCCGCCGCGTGCTCGTTATGGAATGGATAGAAGGATCAAAAATCACTGATCTTACCTTTCTTGACAAACACCATTTAAATAGAGAAGATCTGGCAGAAAGACTGCTGCTGTTATTTGTAGATCAGCTGTTAAATGAAGGTATGTTTCACGCAGATCCGCATGGCGGTAACATACTGATTAAGCCTGACGGTACAATTGTGCTGATAGATTTCGGTATGGTTGGCGTCATTCGCAAAAATGATGCCGAAGCTGTACAAAGAGCAGTGGAAGGCATTATTTTCGAGCGATACGGCGAGGTTGTTGGCGCTCTAGAAGACATGAAATTTCTTCTTCCTGCTGCTGACCGCGATATTTTGCAGGAAATCGTAGAAAGAGTTGTGGCAGTGTATAAAAGTGGCGACTGGCAGGATGGCGAAAGCATGATGATGGAAAAACTGCTCGAAGACATTCAGGAAATTGTCCGTACGCAGCCAATTCAGCTTCCAACAGAGTTTGCATTCTTTGGCAGAGCACTCTCCACTTTCACAGGTGTCATTTATACCATTTATCCGGAAGCTGACTTTATTGAAATGGCACGACCGACCATTGTACGTTGGGCGGCTGACCGCGGGGGTGAGGGAAATACGTGGCAGTCAGTGCTGCGAACGATACAGCCTTACCTTTCTGCCCCCTCAAAAATACTTGATGCGCTTGAAGAACCCAAACGCTACAGAAGATCGATGGAATCGTTCAAAAGGAAAGAAAGCCGGCTGACAGACCTGACAGGCAGACGCCGTGAAACTGTGTATATTACGCTGATTCCTTTTATTTCACTAAATGGAGCGGTATTTCTTGAAGAATGGATCATCGCAGGCAGCGCAGGTATTCTTACTTTAATTGGGTTAATGAGAGTGAAAGCTCTATCAAAAAAAATCCAGACAGACTATGAGGAGTGAAGTAAATGATTGAACAACCGAAAACTGAACGTGAATACAACGGCTCGAAAGGACCTTTTGAAGCTAAGCTTGAAGGTTTAGAGGATGGTTACAGAGTGACCGTTCGCGGGAATAAAGAAAAGATTCAGCAACAGCGCCAGGTAAAGCTCTCATTTATTGATTTTTTAAGAAAAGCTGACGTGGCCGGTTATCCGATTCTCTTCCCGTTTAATTTACTGCTGAGATTCTTTTCAGGATACAAGAAACCTAATATTTAAAAAACGTGCCGGCTGAGCTCCGGCACGTTTTTTAAATTCTTCCGTTTAAGACTGTTTTACCTGGTCACGAAGTGCTCTTCTCAGGATTTTACCTGTTGTATTTTTAGGCAGTTCTTCTATAAATTCAATCAGTGTCGGCACTTTATATTTGGCAAGTTTTTGTGTACAGAATGATTGAATGTCCTCTTTCGAAACTGCTTTATCTTTCAATACAACAAAAGCATGTACTGCTTCCCCGAAGTTCATATCAGGCACACCGACTACGGCTGCTTCAACAACAGATTCATGCGTGTAAAGCACTTCTTCCACTTCACGCGGATAAACGTTGTATCCACCTACAATAACCATATCTTTCTTACGGTCAACGATATAAAAGTAGCCTTCGTCATCTTTTTTCGCAAGATCACCCGTGAATAACCATCCGTCACGAATCGTTACTTCAGTTTCTTCAGGCATCTTGTAATAGCCCTTCATCACATTAGGTCCTTTAACGATTAATTCACCAACTTCGCCCGGAGGCAGTTCTTCACCAAGCTCATTGACAACTTTGTTATCAACATTTGTGATAGACGTGCCAATTGAACCGGCTTTCCGGTCGCGATCTAACGGGTTAAAGCACGTAACCGGTGAAGCTTCTGATAGTCCGTATCCTTCTGATACTCTCACGTTGAATTTTTGTTCAAAATTTTCAAGCAGTGCAACTGGCATAGATGCTCCACCCGAAATACACAGACGTACACTTTCAAAGCTGTTGCTGTTGGCTTCAGGATATTGAAGAAGGAAATTGTACATTGTCGGCACACCTGCAAATACAGTTGCCTTGTATTTTTCCACAACATCAAAAACATCTTTAGGACTGAACCTTGGAACGATCAGCAGCGTACCACCGTTAATTAAAGGTGCATTCAGTACGACTGTTAAAGCGAATACATGAAACATCGGCAGTGTCGTCACCACACGGTCTTCGCCGGTGATGTTTAAATATTCCGCTACATCCTTTGCATTTGAATAAACATTTTTGTGAGAAAGCATAGCCCCTTTTGGTTTTCCTGTTGTACCTGAAGTATAAAGAATGATCGCAGTATCATCCTCAATCAGTTCAGGTCCTTTATAGACAGGCTGCTGATTACTCATCGCCTGTGTAAAAGCAGTTACTTTCCCCTGGACTTCTTCAGGTAATGCTGCAAGTTTTTCAGCAGTTCCCTGCTCCGTTTCACACACCACGTAGTGTGCAACTGATGGCAGCGCAGCATGAGCCTTTTCAATTAAAGGCAACAACAGATCAAGTGCCACGACAGCTTTCACATCACCATCGCGAATGATATAGGCAATTTCGTCAGGTGTATAAATCGGGTTAATCGGAATGACAGTTGCCCCTGTTCGAAGCGCTGCATACATCGCAATGATGAAGTGTGGTGAATTACCCAGCAGCAACCCGACATGGTCCCCTTTTTTGATCCCAATACTCTCAAAAAAGTTCGCCATTTTATTAACGGCACCGTTCAGTTCAGCGTATGTAGCTGACTGATCTAAAAAATGATAGGCTGTTTTTCCGGAAAACTGCTCAGCAGCTTCCTGTAAACGAACTGATAAATTCAATTAATCCATCCCCTTTGTTTAAGTCTGGTTACAAATCCGCAGTTGTGAATGAATCATCATTCATTAAAATTCACAAAGAAGCGAATATTCTTAATAATTATAACGGAGTAAAGTCTTGTTATCAAGATAACGCTTTCATTTAAGGCAAATTCATATAAAAGCTATTTAGAGATGATTATATGTAACTGATTGTTAGCCTGGTAAAGTGTCCGGTGATCTTTTGTATCACCACAGATTATAATTGGTTCATGGTTGAAAATAATTGGTTCATCCCTCAGGCTAATTGCATCATCCCCGGTCATAATTAAACATCCCGAATGTATGAGCCTGATAATTGGTTGATCTCTTCTCTTAATTGTTTCACCTCCAGCATTAATTGAATCACCTGCCTGTCAGACAAATTAATACCAAGAATGTTACCAAATAAAAAAACTGAGACAAGCAGTGTTGTCCCAGCCATCTCATTCTATTAATATAAAAGATCAATAAACTCTTCACGATCCACATTACCAAAATAATGCTTCAGGTCCACACCTTCAAGTGCTTTATCGATCTCAGCCCTCTCATATCGCGTGCCAACAATCTTTTCTTCAATTTCACTTACATCACCTACACCGAAAAAGTCACCGTAGATTTTGCAGTTTTCAATGCTGCCTTTTTCCACATCCAGGCGAACATCGATGCTGCCAGCAGGGAATCGGTGTGAATGCTGCAGGTTAAATTTCGGTGACTTACCAAAATTCCATTCCCACTGCTGATAGCGCTGTTCAGACAGTTTATGAATCTTATTCCAATCGTCTTCAGTAAGAACATATTCTTTAATCTCTTCTTCACTTCCAAAAATGTGGCGAAGAATCAGCTGTTTAAACTCTTCAATCGTTACCTTTTCTTCTAAAAATTCAGAGATGTTTGCTACGCGGCTTCTGATTGATTTGATTCCTTTAGATTCAATTTTATCTTTTCTTACTTTCAAAGAAGATACGACATGATCAATTTCAGAATCAAACATCAGCGTGCCGTGACTGAACATTCTGCCCTTAGTAGAGAACTGAGCGTTACCTGAAATTTTTCTTTCTCCTACTAGAAGGTCGTTTCTCCCTTTTAGTTCAGCTGGTACACCGATCTGTTTCAGCGCATCCACAACTGGCTCAGTGAACTTCTTGAAGTTGTGAAAACTTTCTCCGTCATCTTTAGTAAGAAAGCTGAAGTTCAAGTTTCCAAGATCATGATACACAGCTCCTCCGCCAGAAAGACGACGGACAATCTGAATATTATTTTTTTCAACGTAATCAGTATTGATTTCTTCAATTGTATTCTGGTTTTTTCCAATGATAATTGATGGTTTATTAATATAGAACAGCAAGTAAGACTCTTCTTCTACATTCAGGTTTTTCAGCGCATATTCTTCAATTGCCAGATTAATTTTTGGATCCGTAATACCTTTATTATCGATAAATAACATTTGATTTTCCTCCTTGATATGTAATCGTTAATCCTGATGAAGCAAGCAGCGTTTCACCGTTAAAAACTTCCTTCGCTTCTCCGAGCAGCTGATTCAAATCCCCGAAATGCGGAAGGTGGCTCAGCATTAGCGTTTTTACTTTCGCCTGGTCAGCAATATGCGCAGCTTCTGTACTGGTCATATGTCCTGCAGACGCTGCATCCATACCTTTATAAAAGTTGGATTCCGCTATAAGCAGGTCGGCATTCTCAGCAAATGAAATAAATTCATCCTGATAGGCCGAGTCAGCTGTAAATACCATTGTCCCGGATTCGCTCTCGATACGTACAGCATAACATGGGACCGGATGGATTGTTTTTAGAAAAGTAATCGAAAATGGGCCTGCCTTCAACGTCTGATCAGGGTGGTAAGGCTCACTGCTCATTAAATTTTTATATTGAAGAGAATCAAACCCTGACTGATCTTCAGTATGACCGTATGCTTTTACATGAAAATCTTTTTCCTGTAAAAAATGCTGAATTAATAACGCATGGTGTAAGACACCAATATCTGCTGTATGATCTGCATGATAGTGAGTGATGAGCATTGCATCCAGTTCCTCAGGCGATATGTAGCGCTGAAGCTGTGCTAGTACACCGCTGCCACAATCAAGTAACAGCTTAAAACTATCTTCTTCTATTAAATAACCGGTACTCGCTTCTCCTTTTCCGGGATAGCCTCCCCAAAAACCTACTGTCGTTATCTGCATGCCAAATGCCTCCTCTGTACACGTTTTCACCATTTAACTATACTTCAAATAAATTTTCTTTTCACTTATCTTCTTTTTTTCAGAATATTCCTTGACTTTAATCACTCTGTTATAATACAATACATATAACAAGTAATTAGTACTATAACAAAACACAAAGAGAGGCTGATGAATATGCTTGAAAACGTAATGGAATTTTTCAGAAACCTGCCGCCAAAGAAATGTGCATCTTGTGGAGAACATATGGAAGAGCAAGCTGAAGCTTACACAACTGTATGCAGCAAATGTGCAGGAACTCAATGATCTAATGAAAAAAAGCGCCGAGGGCGCTTTTTTTATTGTGTGATAAAGTTAAGTGCTTTATAAGCAGCTGCTTCCCCCTGGTCAATACAGTCAGGCAGTCCAATCCCATCATATGAAGCGCCGGCAAGGTATACCCCCGGGAAACTTTTTTCAAGCTCAGCTCTTACATTCGCCATTCTTTCTCTGTGGCCAACTGTATACTGAGGCATTGATTTTTTCCACCGCGTTACGATTGTGAAGGCAGGCTTGCTCTTAACCTTGATAATTTTATTCAGATCATCGAGCACAATTCTTTCAATCTGATCATCAGACAAATCGACGACCGTTTCATCTCCGGCACGCCCTACATAACATCTCAGGAGTACTTTTCCATCCGGTACAGTATGCGGCCATTTATTATGCGTCCATGTACATGCTGTGATTGTATAATCACTGTTTCTCGATACGACGAAACCTGTTCCATCAAGAATATCCTCGACTTCTTCCTTATTAAAAGCCATTGCCACTGTCGCTACTGATGTGGCAGGAATATCTTCTATTTCATTAAGAAGTTCAGTCTCTGAAAAAACGGAGCCGGCTGTAAAATGTGGAACTGTGAAAATAACACTGTCTGCTTCGATTACTGCCCCACTATTCAAAGATAGCCGATACCGCTCACCTCTGCGAATTGATTCAACTCTCGTACCTTTTACAATCTCGCAGTCTCCTAGCATCGTTTCGAGCTGGTCAACAAGTGATTCAAGTCCTGTAGACAAAGTTAAAAACATGCTTTTCTTTTTGTCTCCGGGCTTTCTGTTTGCAGCAGGAGACGTTTTTTTCATTCCTGCAATCAGGCTTCTGTGCTCCTGCTCAAGTTTGCCATACTGTGGAAAAGTTGACTGGAGACTGATCTGGTCGATATCACCGGCATAAATACCTGAAAGCAGCGGCTCAATCAGGTTCTCCACGACCTCATTCCCAAGTCTTCTTCTGAAGAATGTACCGAGTGATTGATCACGCTGATGGTCTGATTTTGGCAGGACAAAATCACCTGCTGCCCGCAGCTTACCTGTTAGTGAGATAAGATCCGTCACCATAAAAGGTTTAATTTGCGTTGGGATCCCCATAATGGCGCCGCCCGGCATAGGATGCAATTTATCATTTACTAAAATAAATGCCTGCCCGGTAGCATTCGGAACCAGTTTGTCCTCTAATCCTACATCTTTAATTAAGCGTCCCATACTGATCTTGCGCTCCAGGAATGAATCCGGACCACGCTCAATCACAAATCCGTCCTGAACAACAGTTTGAATCTTACCGCCAAGACGATGGTTCGCTTCTACAATTGTGATCTCTGCGTCCAACTGTTCATGATTAATTTTTTCCTGTGCTCGAAATGCAGCGGCAAGACCTGTAATCCCCCCGCCAACAATGACGATTTTTCGCTTTGACTGTGTCACAGTAACCATCACTTTCTGTAAACTGGATTTTCACATGAACCGTCCCTATAGGACAAGCATGAATTAACCTAAAGTCTTTAAGACCTTATCTGTCATTGCATCAATAAACAATGGCTGCGTGTTTGGCATTTCCGGACGGAAGTAATCTGCGCCGATTTCATCTGTTACCACTTTGCACTCGTAGTCATTGTCAAAAAGTACTTCAAGGTGATCAGATACAAACCCTACCGGTGTGTAGACAAAAGTTGTGTAACCGTGCTGCTCGTGAAGGTCTTTTGTTAAGTCCTGAACGTCAGGTCCGATCCATGGATCAGGTGTGTTTCCTTCACTCTGCCATCCGATTTCATAATGCTCCACGCCTGCCTGTTTGGCAATCATATCTGCCGTTTCTTTCAATTGATCAGGATACGGATCTCCGCCAGCCAGGATCTTTTCCGGAAGGCTGTGCGCAGACACTATCAGAACTGCTTTATTTCTCTGTTCTTCAGTCATACTGCTGAAAGTCTCCTGTACTTTTTCAGACCAGTATTGAATAAATTTCGGCTCATCGTACCAGCTTTCAATTGATGTAATAGATGGTCCGCCAATCTCTTCTGCACGGTCTTTTGCACGTTTGTTGTATGATTTCACGCTATAAGATGAGAAATGTGGTGCCAGTACGATTGAAACAGCTTCTTCAATTCCGTCTTTTTTCATCTCATCTACAGCGTCTTCCACGAATGGTTCGATGTGTTTCAAGCCAAGATACATCACAAATTCAATATCATCCTGTACTTCATTCAGACGTGAAGTCAGTGCGTTTGCCTGTTCTTCAGTTATACGGGCAAGCGGGGAAATGCCACCGATTGCTTTGTAACGGTCTCTTAAATCTTCAAGTAATTCCTCAGACGGCTTTCTTCCACGGCGGATATGCGTATAATACCGTTCCAAATCGTCTTCAGAATATGGAGTTCCATAAGCCATTACGAGCAGGCCCATTTTTTTCTTTGACATGTCAATTCCACCTCATTAGCAATTTTTGTGCTTCTCTATCATGTTTTAGCAAAAAAGAACATCGTGCTGCCATTTATCTGCTTTATAAATGTGTTATCGCGCAGAGTATTGCTGAACGAATGCCGTTAGTCTTTTAAGGGTTTCAGGCTGTACTTCAGGAAATACACCGTGACCAAGGTTGAAAATATGACCCGGGTGCTTCATCCCTGCATCGAGGATCGGTTTAACATGTTTTTCGATGATGTCCCAGTCACATAGCAATAGAGAAGGATCAAGGTTACCCTGTACTGTTTTTGTCACGCCGTTGGCACGTGCTTCTTCAATTGAACATCTCCAGTCAAGACCTACAACATCAAGCGGCAGATCATTCCAGTCTTTAACAAGATGTGCTGCACCTACACCGTGCATAATTAATGGGATGTTCAGTTCTTTTAATGCAGCAAAAATCTTTTCCATATGAGGTTTGATATATGTGCGGTAATCCTCAACATTAAGTGTTCCAACCCATGAATCAAACAGCTGGATTGTGCCCGCTCCTGCCTTAACCTGAGCGGTTGTATAGCGAATCGTCATAACTGCAAGCTTGTCCATTAATGCATGCCAGGCAACGGGTTCCTGATACATAAATGCTTTCGTTTTGTGATAGTTTTTTGATGGACCGCCTTCAATCATGTAACTTGCCAATGTAAACGGTGCACCACCAAAACCGATCAATGGTACATTCAACTGTTCAGTCGTCAGTAATTTAATCGTATCAAGTACATAAGGAATGTCCTGTTCAGGCTCAATCATTCCAAGCTTTTCTATATCTTTTACCGAACGGATCGGGTTATCAATCACCGGACCGATGCCTGATTTAATTTCAACGTCCACACCGATTGCAGGTAATGGCGTCATAATATCTTTATAAAGGACAGCTGCATCCACCCCGTAATTTTCTACCGGGAGCCTTGTCACATATGCACACAATTCCGGCTGATGCGTAATTTCAAACAATGAATATTTTTCTTTAATTGCGCGGTATTCAGGCTGGGAACGGCCCGCCTGCCTCATATACCAGACAGGTGTATGTGACACTTCCTGCCCTCTTGCTGCACGTAAAAACGTATCGTTAAATGCACTCATAATGAGTCTGTTCCACCTTTCAAATATGCTGTTTCAAATGCAGGGTCCTATATACTAAAACCCGCCGTATTTCTTCGATCATTCAGTTCGATTTTAACTATAGACCTTTTCCTTTTAAGTGTATACCAGACGCAGGTAAATGTCATAAATTCTCCTCTTTTCATATGATAGAAAAGCGCTTGCAGTGGTTAAGAGTACTTAAAAAGGGTATAAATATAATTGTAGCCCAGGCTGATCATAATGATATTTGAATTGACGAGTAACTTTAAGGAGGAATTGTGATGAAAAAGATTTATATGACTTTTGGGACACCGGACTTTTTACATAAGTTCCAGGAGGAAAATCCGAATGACACACTGATTCAAATGCAGGGTGAAGACACAGCGCTGCTGATTCATGAAACTGAAAGCGAAACGCTTTTTAATGAACCGAGAAAGTATGAAGTGTTTGATGAGTCAGGTCAACTGACTGAAAACGGCTTTTTCGTATTTAATAACATCCCTGTATCTGATGAAGGCAGACCGGTTTTTGAACACCGCTTCAAAAACCGCGCAGGTCTGATTGAGGAAGAACCCGGATTTATGGCGATCCGCGTACTGAGACCAGTTAATTCTGATACTTACGTCGTGCTTACGCAGTGGACTGACGAAGACTCTTTTAAAGAGTGGCAGAACTCTCAGTCTTACAATAAAGCTCACGAAAAACGCGGCACTTCTGAAGGAATTGACCATCAGAAAACAATGTTCCCGCGTTCATCATTTGTGACGAAATACGTTGGGCATACTGAACAGTAAAATGAATATAAAAACGGAGGTCTTCGAAATGAAGCCTCCGTTTTTATATTCATTCATTTATATGAGAAGAAATACGCCGTTTCATTAAATATTCGTATACAAGGAGACAGACAATGGCGTAGGTGTAACCAAGAAGCCATCCGCCAATGACGTCAGTAAAATAATGTGCTTCTTCAGGGAGTCTGCTGAGGCCGGCCAGCACTGAGATTAATATGCCAACTGCAAACATTAACGCCTGACCTGCTGCATCTCCAGATTTTTCTGTGATCAGATAGATCAGAACAACCGCTGCAATGATCGTGACCATTGCGTGGCCACTGGGAAAACTAAAACCATCTTCCTGGCTGCCGGGCCGCGGTCGTTCAATCAGCGTTTGCATAAATTTATTCAAATAATTCCCGCCTCCGACAGCAAATAAAACGATCAGCATGCCGAGATAATGGTTGCGTCTGAACCACAAATAAAGGACAGCCGCTATACTGATGATCGCAAGAAACCATTCTTCTCCCAGAAATCTGAAAAACAATAAAAAGTCCAATCCACCAAAAAACTCAAAACCGAATTGATCAATGTCAAACAAGCCATTATCAAAATTAGCTATCATCAAAACCGCCGCTGCAAAAGTAACTGCTGCGAGTGGGTAAAACCATTTCTTCAAGATCATCCCCTCCTCCCTGCTTTCATTATAAAGCAAGAACTGATTAGTCAAAAGAGTGAAAAAATTTAACCCGCGTGGTATACTGATTCATCAGAAACAGCCATTGAAAGGAGAATACATATGAATGAAAAGCTTTTTTCCATATTAGATTCATATTACGATGACATGGTCGCATTACGTCGCCATCTCCATCAGAACCCGGAGCTGTCATTTGAAGAAAAAGAAACGCCTGCACTTATTGAGGCATTTTATAAAGAACTTGGTATTGAAGTCAAAACCGGTGTCGGAGGCAATGGCGTAACTGCTGTAATTAAAGGTGGAAAACCCGGGAAAACAGTAGCATTAAGAGCTGATTTCGATGCTTTGCCCATCCAGGATGAAAAAGACGTTCCTTATAAATCTACCATTCCAAATAAAATGCATGCATGCGGACATGACGGTCACACGTCAACTCTACTGCACCTTGCAAAAGCACTTCACACAATAAAAGACGAACTCCATGGAACATTTGTCATGATTCATCAGCATGCCGAGGAGTATGCGCCAGGTGGTGCCATTGAGATGATAGAAGCGGGATGCCTTGAAGGAGTCGACGCCGTTTTCGGTACGCACTTATGGGCAACTGAAGAAACCGGGAAAATTCAGTATAGAACAGGACCGTTTATGGCAGCAGCGGATCGTTTTGAAATCAACATTCAGGGTGCAGGCGGTCATGGAGCGCAGCCTCATAAAACAAAAGATGCTCTCTTAGCCGGTTCACAGCTGGTCACATCCCTTCAGCAGGTTGTTGCGCGACGCGTTAATCCGGTTGAATCGGCTGTTGTGACGGTTGCTTCATTTATAGCAGAGAACGCATTTAATGTGATTGCAGATTCCGCAAAATTAATTGGTACGGCCAGAACATTTGCACCTGAAGTACGCGATCTCGTTGAAAAAGAAATCGGACGCGTCACAGAAGGTACATGCCTGTCAGCGGACTGCACGTATGAATATAACTATTTCAGAGGTTATCCTGCTGTAGTGAACCACGCGAAAGAAACAGACTACCTTGTAAAACAGGCTGCACAAATTCCTGGTGTGACCATCGAGGAAAGCGAGATGCAAATGGGCGGAGAGGACTTCGCTTATTACCTTGAGCACCGTCCCGGTACATTCTTTTTTACTGGTGCTAAGCCTGAAGGTGTAGATAACCCTTATCCACATCACCATCCTAAATTTGATATTAACGAAAAAGCCATGCTGATCGCAGCGAAAACGCTTGGAAGTGCAGCGATTAACTACCATGAAGAAGCATGATTAAAATAATTTAGAACAAGGACAATGTAGAAATATCTATCATAAAAAAATCCGTTGATTACTCCTAGTTAAAAGGATCAACGGATTTTTTCATGTTTATAGACACAAATTTTTTATACACTCCAGTTAAAATCGAATGCTCATTTCATTAAACCAGCTGTCCCTTGAAGTGAGGAGCGGAGACGCCTACGAAAAAACGATGGAGAAAGACCCGGGCAGCTTTTTTCTGCCCTTGCCTGAACGTTCGTCCGCGAAAAACACAGCCTGCATGGTAAGGGTCAGCTTTCTTAAGTTCAAATTACTTAATATGATGTTTTTTTATCTGTGCAGGCACGTAAAGTGAAACGAACGCGATAACAAAAGCGATTGATGCTGCAGCTGTCAATCCTGCTCCATACAAATCAAGTTTCACCAGATTAATAACTGTAAACACAGCTCCCTGAACGATCAATATTTTAGTTAACAGCTTTTTAAATGACTGATGACGATAACCTGACTGAATAGGATATAAGTCCGGCCAGATTTTAAGCTCGTGCTTCTTTAATAGCGGAATCAGCTGAAAACCCGTCAGGTAAAGGAATAACAATGCTGTGATCACTTTCAGCCACAGATTATCCGCTCCGCCTATAATGACTCCCGATATGACTGTAAGTCTGACCCATAAGCCAAAATATTCATCAGAACGCAAAAACGTTCTCGTATACAGATAGCTGTATGTATTTTCAGGATTCAGGTCCGGCGTTTTCAAAAATGGATCCATCCACTTTCTGCGTTTAGCCTGTCCTTTTAAATGCGGAACGTCTGTAAACATATTCGCAAATCGGTAAAAGCGGTGAAGTCTTGCATTTTCAAGATCAATGAGCAGCTCCCACTTTAACGATTTCTCTTTTGTTATTCGTATGAATGCAGCCATATACCCTGCCAGAATCAGTCCGATGACAATCGGCAGCCACACTAGCACATCAGCAAATACACTCCACAGAAACAGGATATTTAACAGCAATCTGATACCCAGATCAATGTAATGATTGAACGGCTCCTGATATTTTAAAATCACCCACCTCATGATCAGGTTCCATACTTTTAAAGCGAGTACAATGCCTAACAACCAGAAGAAGCCAGTGAATGCAGCGCCTGTAGTCTGTGCGTATAAAGGCATAGCTGCAGCAAGTAATACTAAGACGATATATGACTGGAATAGAAAGCTGGAAACCAGTGCATTCGTAAAGTATCTTTTCATCTGTCCTTCGAGAGGTGTCAAATATACTTTATCAGGCTCTTGTAAGTAGGTATAAACCGGACTCATTGTGACGGCGAGTCCCAAAACTGCAGCGATTAAAATGGCTGCAGGAAAAGTTTCATCCAGCGTTCTGATCCAGTTACTATAAACATATCCCCCACCGCCAACAGCAAAGATCAGTACAAACATCAGATGTCCATTAAAAATATAGCGCATATACTTCTGAAGCTCTTTTTGATATTCAGACAGCCTGGATACCCAAAGGTTATGAATGTTTTTCATTAGTCTCTTCCTTTGTCAGCTGAATATAAATATCATCAAGTGTTGCGCCAGGCATAGTAAATTCTTCTCTGAGTGTTTCGAGTGATCCCTGTGCTCTGATCTGTCCTTCGTGGAGAATGATAAATGAATCACAGTAACGCTCAGCTGTCGCCAGAATATGCGTTGACATCAGAATACCTGCACCACCTGATTTCATTTCTTCCATTAAATCGAGTAGCGATTGAATGGCCAGCGGATCCAATCCAACAAACGGCTCGTCAATAATATACAGGCTCGGATTAATCAAAAACGCGCACATAATCATTACCTTTTGCTTCATCCCTTTAGAAAAATGTGCAGGAAACCATTTCAGCTTTCCTTCCATCCGAAATTTCTTTAATAGTTCCGGAACGCGCTGCTCGTACTCCTTTTCCGCAATACCATAAGCCATTGCGGTCAATTTTAAATGCTCTTCAAGTGTTAATTCATCGTAAAGAATTGGTGCCTCCGGTATATAGGAAAACTGCTTTCTGTATTCATCTGCATTCTGTTTGAGCTGCATGCCATTAATCGCCACAGTTCCTTTGTGTGGCTCCATCAGGCCAATAATATGTTTGATGGTGGTACTCTTACCTGCTCCGTTCAGTCCAATTAACCCAACGATTTTACCGGGCTCCATTTCCAGGCTGATATCTTCTAACACCGGACGTCTCGTATAGCCTCCGGTCAAATCCCTGATTTCTAATAGTGACATCTTTTTCTCCCTTTCATCTTCGTGGATATTTGCATCATGTACGGTGGTTTTTGAATTCCGCATGATCAATCTCTTATTAACTATATAATGACAGCATTGTAGCATAATAAACGACTCACTATGGTAGAATAAACTTAATTTAATTCAGAAAGGATGAAGAATATGAGTGACTGCATTTTTTGTAAGATCATTAATGGTGAAATTCCTTCAGCAAAAGTCTATGAGGATGAACATGTCTTTGCTTTTCTTGATATCAGTCAGGTAACAAAAGGACATACACTGGTGATTCCTAAAACACATAAAAAAGACCTTCATGAATTGACGCCTGAAATTGCAGCAAATCTGTTTTCTGTTGTACCTAAGATTGCCAATGCAATGAAAGATACCTATAACCTTAAAGGTGTAAATCTGCTTAATAATAACGGTGAATTTGCTGGTCAGAGTGTCTTCCATTATCACCTTCATATCCTTCCGCGTCATGGCGATGAAGACGGCTTCAAGCCTGTCTGGGAAGTACATACCGATGACTATTCAAACGAACAGCGCAGTGAGATGGCTGCTGCAATTGCAGCAAAAATTAATTAGTAGGAAATATGTTTTAAGCGTGCTATAATAAGTCTAATTTTCGCTGGCAGTCATGAGGACATGTCAGGAAAAAATTAGTTTAGCTTAGGAGAGATGAGTTATGAACACGAGAACACTCGTAGCATTAGCACTTTTTGCAGGGATGGGTACAGCATTACACTTATTAATTCCGGGGGCACTGACAATGAAGCCTGATATGTCATTATTAATGATGTTTCTTGGTATTCTATTATTTCCCGGTTTTAAAAATGCTTTACTGATCGGCCTTGCTACAGGTATTTTATCAGGTCTTACTACAACATTTCCAGGCGGTTTTCTGCCGAATGTGATTGATAAGCCAATTACAGCACTTGCCTTTTACGGGATCATTCTTCTTGCAGGAAAGTTTGCAGTTAAGCCTGCCGGCGCTGGAATACTCGCAGCAGTTGGCACACTGATTTCAGGAACCATTTTCCTCGGATCAGCCGCAATTCTTGTTGGGCTTCCTGGTCCAATTATGGCACTTGCACTTTCTGCAGTTGTTCCTGCAATTGTTGTAAATGGTGTATTAATGGCTGTTATGTACCCTGTGGCACAGGCAATCATGAGACGGTCAAGTCTGATCGAATCAGCTGCCTGAACCTGTAAAAGCTGTTCCCTTAAATGAGGGGCAGCTTTTTTCATGTAACCATGAGCCCTAGTCTTTATATTTTAATAAACGCTGATGCATGTTTATATCCAGAGTAAATAGGTTAAAATGAAGAGTAGGATTATAATTCCACCGCTGACCAATACTCTCCTGACTTTCCTTCTTTTTGGGGGATACAGGGTACGTTTAATTGAATCTGACAGGAATTTTATAAACAGTATACAAAAAGACAGCGTACATACGATTAAAATCACTTTCAATGTCAGCATAAAATGAATCCTCCTGTCGGGAATACTTTGGACAGTTTATGAATTACTTTATACAATAAGAATACAAATACAAAAAGGGATGTGGTTGGGATGAATTTCAAACAATTTTCACTTGGCTTAGCTGTGGGACTGGTTACCGGAGCAGCGGCTTCACTCATAACGGCTCCGCAATCCGGGGAAGAACTGCGGGGAACAATCAGAAACACAAAAGATAATTGGCGTGAACATATGCTGGAACTCCAAATGAACCTTCAAATCGTCAAAGAGTCTATTGCTGATGCTTCAAAAGAAAGCAAAGAATCTCTTCGCGTTGTTGCCGCCGAACTAAAAGAATCCATTCAGGCATGGAAGCGTGAAGCAGATCCTGCAATTAATAATCTTCAGGAAGAGCTTTCAGCAATACAGGCGACAATGGAAGAACTGGAGAAAACAATTAACCAGGATAGCAAAGAACCTGAGCATACTTCTTAAAAAAACAGCCCGCGGGCTGTTTTTTTCGCTTCATCATACTTCTGCTTGCAGTTAGCGAGACATTCGATCAACAGCATAGCTCTACCTCCTCTTTACAAAAATCTTCACAATCTAATCTTCAGTCAACCATCTCTCAAACTCTTTGGAAATAACATACCAATTACATGTTAAATATTTTTAAACAGCCTGAAAGCCAGCTCATGACCGGCTAAGCTTGTTTTATTAGAAAATTTAATTTATTCACACCTTTTTTTATTTTTACTTTATTGCTATAATGTTTGAAACTGAACTAATATTCTTATTACTCTAATATCTTTTATGAAAGAAGGTGTACAGCATGGATGAGAAATTATACTCGATGAAAGAGGCGATGATATTCAGCCAGCGTATGGCACAGCTGAGTAAAGCATTGTGGAAAGCAATTGAAAAGGACTGGCAGAATTGGATCAAACCGTATGACCTGAATATTAATGAACATCATATTCTGTGGATTGCTTACCATCTCAAAGGTGCTTCAATTTCTGATGTAGCAAAGTTCGGTGTAATGCATGTTTCGACTGCCTTCAACTTTTCAAAAAAGCTTGAAGAAAGAGGTTATCTTGAATTCTCAAAACGTGAGAATGATAAGAGAAACACTTACATCAAATTGACTGAAAAAGGTGACGATCTTCTTCTTGAACTGATGGAAAATTATTCACCCGAAACGCATTCAGTTTTTCAGGGGGCTTCCCCACTCAGAGAAATCTATGGTAAGTTTCCTGAAATGATGGATGTTATGGCCATTGTTAAAAATATTTATGGTGATGATTTCATGAAAATTTTCGAAACATCATTCAATAATATAGAAAACGAATTTTCAGAGGTTGAAGGAAAAGTTAAAAAAAGCAGAACCGCAGACCCCGTCAAACAGATTGCTTCTCCTTGATCTCCAGCGCTCAATCCTGTAAGGAAAAAGGATTTTCCATCCCTTTTTCCTTACAGGATTTTGTTTTGCTAAAGAAATTATTAATTTTTGCATTTACCTATTGCAACTTCCTGCATATGAGAGTAAAGTATCTCACGTGTTGTACTTTTAAAAAATATCGTCACGAACGGAGGCGATCATGTTGCATTGCTGGAAATCAATCAATGTAAAAAAACAGTATGGCTTTTACCGGATCTTTTTTCTTTCTGCAATTTTAGTCCTGACTGTTTTTTCATTTTTACATGTGAGTATACAATTAATTTCCGAACAACCAATGTATGATCAATATTTCCTTTGGTTTACCATCGGATTTCTATTAATATATCCGCTTCACAAAGTGTTTCATACACTTCCGCTAGCGGGATTTTTAAGTTTAATCCAGTTGAAAACCAGATTTCAATTTTTCTGCGTACCAATCATGTCTGTCAGAGTGAATAAACCAATTCCGAAATTGTTTTTCATTCTTGCTCTCGTATCACCATTTTTGTTTTTAAATGGGATTCTTTTTTATGGCGCAACTCTATTTCAGGGATATGCGCACTATTTTACAATTTTAATTGCTTATCACTCAGGCATTTGTCTAGTTGACTTTCTTTATGCGCGTTCTCTGTTTAAATCACCTAAAGGCGCATTCATTGAAGAGGATGACGATGGGTATGAAATCCTGATTCCAGTCAAAGAAACCCAGTATCCAGGGATCTAGCATTACGTATATCAGACATCATTGACAGCTAACTCTGTTAATTATGTCTGATTTTTGTTATTGTATTACTTAGAGACGAGGAGGGGGAAACATGGTTTCCGTAATTGGACTATTTATCGCATTTACTGTATTTATTATTTACGCCATTAATCGAATGACTAATAAACTTTGTGTGCAGAAGGAAATTCCGAATGAGCGACAGCCAAAAGTCTTCCGTACAATTAATATTCTGATTTTGATTTTACTTCTGTCTTCTTACGTGGAGATTTTATACGCGTAAAGATTATGAAAATATGTAAACTGATAAAGGTGCCCTCTTGCCGGCATCTTTTTTTGTTGACAAAAAAGAGAGGCTTCCGCCTCTCTCTTTTCTGTTCACAAGCCCCTAAGCGCTCGCCTGCGCTTTTCTTTTGTCCAGTTCCAGGCGCTAGCTCCTTACACTTTTCTTCTTGTCCAGCTACTGCAAGCAGGAGCTAGTGCGCTTCCCTCAGCTCATTTCGATAAGTCATCATCGGCTCACTACGTTCACCGTGATTCCTTTATCTTAATCGCTTCAGTCCATCACATACGCTCCTAAACGCTTGCCTCCGCTTTTCTTAGAACCAGGCGCTTCCGATGATGATTAGGAGGATGAATAGTACAACTAATAGAGCGAATCCTCCGTTGTATCCTTTATCGTGTCCGTGAGACATGAATGTTGCCCCCTTTCTTTTAATTTCTGTTTATAACCAGGCTGCTCCAACAATAACAAGGAGGATAAACAGGACTACGATTAACGCAAATCCTCCGCCTTTTCCATGTGACATGGAGACCCCTCCTTTCTTATGTATGGTATTCATTTGCTTACTGAAATGGATGGGCAGGACACATATCTTTTTTAAAAATGGAATGATTGTGAAAACAATACAATGGATTGGGGAAATATGTTATAGTATGCAGTGGAGATTTTCACACCAAAGAGAGATTGTTAGGAGAGAAAACACATGAAAAAGTGGATTGCAGCAGTTTCATTAACACTAAGCGTATCTGCGCTGGCAGCATGCAGTGATGAAGAGGCAAGTGAAGTAGTAGTCTCAACAAATGCCGGAGACATTACAAAAGAAGAACTATATGAGGAAATGAAGACAACCGTTGGAGAACAGGCACTTCAAATGATGGTGTTGGAACAGATTCTTCAGGATAAATATTCAGTTTCTGAAGAAGAAGTGGACGCTGAGCTTGAAGCGATGAAGGAACAGTACGGTGGCCAGGAACAGTTTGATATGATTCTGTCTCAGCAGGGTTATACTGAAGAGACTTTCCGTGACACGATTAAATTAAATCGTTTGCAGGAGAAAGCTTTAATTGAAGACGTTGAAGTAACCGACGAAGAAGTTCAGCAGAAATATGATCAAATGCAAAAAGAAGTGAATGCAAGACACATACTTGTTCAAGATGAGGAAACTGCACTTGAAGTAAAACAACAGCTGGAAGATGGTGCTGATTTTGCTGAACTGGCTAAGGAATATTCTACTGAGCCAGCTGCACAGGAAACAGGTGGCGAATTAGGATTTTTCAGCGCTGGAGAAATGGATCCTGCATTTGAAGAAGCAGCATTCAGTCTTGAGCCAAACGTGATCAGTGAGCCAATTGAATCAAGTTTCGGCTGGCATATTATTGAAGTAACCGAAACACGTGAAGCAGAAATCGCCGGCTTTGATGAAATGAAAGATGAGATTGAGCATGATTTGAAACTTGCTAAAGCAGACCAGACACAGGCAAGTGCAATGATTCAGGATCTTATGAAAGAAGCGGACATTGATATTAAAGATGAAGATCTTTCATCAACCTTTGAAGCTTTTCTTTCACAGCCTGAAGAACAACCGGCAGCTGAAGAAAGCGAAGACACAGAATCTTAATGATTAAAATTAAAGCGGGAGGCACATGTACATGTGCCTCCCGCCAGGTTGTTGAATTTCATAAGCCGTGCCGGATCATTCCTTCGCTTTCCGCGGACG
>NZ_SORX01000010.1 GCF_004405125.1 Jeotgalibacillus salarius | reverse complement strand
ACCCTTGCCGTTAGCTAACAGTTCCTACTGCCAAGCCTGTAGCGGACTTTCACCGCCAAGTTATTACCCATGCCGGGCACACCAAAAAAGGACAAGAAAAAATTTCTTGTCCTGGTTTCCTTACCTCAAGGTTTACGCTTTGGCATCCAAACTCGATTTTGATTTTTCGTATCGGGAAACTCATCCCCTGCTTTGAGCTTGATCTGACTTGGGTCGTTGACTGTACTCCCTGTCTCGCCAATCTCAACGTAATAGCCATTATTCGGCGCTTTCTGACCGGGCTTAAACTGATGGTTTTGCCCCATGTTTTTCACTCCTTTTTTCCGTTAGTATGACCTTCTTTTTTGAATTTATCTTTCAAAGACAGCAAACATGCTCCTGACCTAACGACCGCAAGTGTGCAGGCATATTGCCTGGTAACATCAAATTTCCCAGGCAGAACGACTCCCTGAAAGTATGGAAGCACTTCACCCTTATACCAATCTTCATCAGTATATAGATGCTCCTCATTTTTCCATGCTGCATTCAACACAGGACTAAAAACGCCCTTGTCTCGCCGGTTAGAAAACACCTGTGGCCAGTAGTCCGATCTCGAGCCTGTATGCGGCTTGCATCGGGCAAATTGAAGAATTTTTTTCAATTGGTACGGAGAGTCATAAAGCATGCCATATAATTTCTTTCCAAGCTCAATTCTTTGTTCAAGCGGCGCAAAATGGCTGACATTCAAGCCGATTACCTTTACACGCTTTTCCTTCTCATATGGAAAAATCACATGATTCAAATGAAAAAACTCCTGATACTTAAACATGGATGATTCATACACATGCGAGCGGTAATAAGCATTCGATATGAGACGTAATTCAATATAATGCTGTTCATTTATAATGAGTGCGATCGTCAAAAGCTTTGAATTTTGCCGCTCCAGGAATGTTTTCCACACAGGCACCATAAAAGCTGACACGCCAAATTGCGGAAGCAGGTGCATATAGCTTTTATGGTCCTCCTTGCTTCTTTCATATAACAGCAGCTGCGGGTAGGCATCATGAAAAATGAAGGCATTGGCTTTTTCTAAAAAGCTGAAAAAGTCTGTTCTGGAACTTGCAGTAAAAACATGTTCAAGAAGGGTTCCCTTAAGATCCGTCATGTTCCAACCACCGTTTCTAGACACCATATGCGCAAGAAGTGCCCAGTGAACCTCCGGATGCTTACAGTAAAATTGATAGTACGCTTCCGTTCTGGTCAGATTATTGAGATTCAATAAAACGACTTTTTTTTAATGTCTGAGACGATCGCTTCTTCCTCTAAAGAAAGAGGGTGAGTTGTTGTTTTAGAATGGTTTGCCCATTGTTGAAGACATTTTTCTTCTTCCTTTGTGATCGTTAATTTGGCGGGACACATAGGTACAGACCCTTCTTTCCTCCACAATTAGTTAATGAAGCTGGTTAAGCTTATCTTTGCTTTCTGTCAGTCTCGCCTGCAGCTCAAGTACCGGTTTGCTGTTTCCTCTTGATTGAATCGCATTCGTACAGCTGCGTTCTGCTTTTTCAATCTTTTCAAAAGCTTCATTCATTCTTTCTTCTGTAGGGTTTGTACGTGCCCGCCCTACTGCTTCGTCTGCATTATCCACTGAATGACTAAGCTGTATAATCACCTGATCTTCTTTCCAGCTCTCGTCTGAATGTTTTCCCATTCTTGATCCCTCCACTCCTTTTTCATTACGATGTCTTATAGGGAGTATTTTTATGCGCAGTGCTGAAAAATTTTGGATTAAACTTTGATAAATATTATTGGGGCGGCCGTACATAATAGTAATGTACCTTATGATACAAAGGAGGGTTTTATTGTGAGCAAATCAAATTATCAAACGTCTTCAAAAAACAAAAATTCTCTTCCTCAAACGCCAAAAGAATTGAAGGTTGACGCTAAAAGAAACAGAACTGAGGAATTTGCTCAGGAACTGGGCTTGCATGCTGATACCAATTCAAGTTGTGCGGTCAATAAGGACAAAAAGAACAGAAATAAGTAAGGATAAAGAAGTCAGGCCGAGCCTGACTTCTTTATTTATAATTATATCTAACCAGAGGCATCTTTCTTCAGATAAAACTATTCAGAAACAGCTAAATGATGGACCATGACTTCTTCTAAAAACATTAATACCTCTTCTCTGATTGGATAAAAGTTTAATGATGAAGACGCATTTTCTGATCTTCTGATATCCCAGAACTTCTCTTCAAGTTCCTTATCGCCATTAAACAATTCATCAGACAGAACCCGAATATCTTCCGCTAAAATCTGCCCCTCTTCTGATGACGGGAGATCTCCTCTTCTAAGACAATGTTCAATTCTTTTTATAATCCTGATCCACTTGTTTGTTGTCTCGGTATCCTGGTTTAATTTCGGCAGTTTTGCCTGCAGACTTTCTTGTTGTTCTACAGAAAAGTGTTCGCTCCAATCACCTTGATCCTGCTCACGTTTCACCAGGGAAAAAATTTTATCCCAATCTATGTCTCCAGTGATGCGAATTTCATTTTTCAAAGAAACCGTATGATCAATTGAATCCTGAATATGTAATGACTGTGTATTTAAATTCTGCAAATGCCGCTCCAATATCGCTTCTAAGAATTCCTCTGAAACAATCCTTCTGACCTCATCAAGTGGAAGATCCATTTTCTTCAGTAACAGTACTTTTTCAAGTGTCACGATGGATGCACTACCATAAATCCGGCGACCGCCCTCTTCAATAGCTCCAGGCTTCACCAAATCAATCTCATCGTAATACCTGAGAGTCCTCAATGATATATTAAACATCTTTGCGATCTGACCTGTCGTCCACACTTTTCAAATCCCCCCATATTTCTTCTTGCAGGTTACGTAACGTCACCATCTATACTACATGAAACAACTCATTTGGAGGTTATTCCCATGAAAAAATGGTCTATTTCTACTTTTATCATTGCAATCGTTTTTGCTCTCGTTGTTGTACCTTTGCTATTCGATCAAATCATTGCGAATTCGCTGGCATTTTTGATTAAAGATTCTTTAATGCATGGATTAGTTTCAGGACTGATATTAGCTGCATCTATCACGTTGTTAACCTTTTACTTAATATTATTTAAAGAAAAAGGCAATCTGAGTTCGTTAGGCGTTAAAACACTTCCGCTACGCCATTTTAAAACTGTTATTGTATGGTCATTCATCCAGATTATAATAGGGATTCTGTATGTGTTGATACTTGAAACATTTGCAGGTGGATCTGCCAATGCGAAAACAGAAAGTCTTGAAAGCCAGACTTTGATGATGTTCCTGCTGGCTTTTACTTCAGCAGCCATTATTTCTCCTATCTATGAAGAGTTGTTTTACCGTGGACTGATCTATACGTGGCTGAGACAGCGTGTGTCAATACTTCCAGCTATGCTTATAAGTGCAACCATTTTTACAGTGGTTCATATCCCTACATACAACACCCTTCCAATTAACTTTATCGGTGGACTGATTGCCGCCTGGGTGTATGAAAAAACCGGCGCGATTCTGAGCAGTATACTCGTTCACGCTTCGTTTAACGGATTAGCCGTGGCGATCACATATTTTTTTAGTTAAACACGGTTGGGTTCTTTGTTTGAACGCCACTCATTTACAAATCTTCCGAAACTTCTCTCTATCTTCTTCGTAAAGATTATAAAGGGAGTGACACTGATGCCGAGATGTACAAACTGTGATACTAAATGGAAACTGCGTAATATATGGAAGCTTGGCTTTTCAAAAGATGGCCGGCACTGCCCTGTTTGCGGGAAGCGGCAATATATCTCTTCTGAGTCACAGCGGATGATGACGATAGGATTCTGGAGTGTCCTGTTTATTCTCATTTTTCCTTTTATGATTAAGCTGACTGACCGCGATGAGCCGTTGTGGTAACTCGCTTCAAACACAGAAAGGATGGAGAGATAGAAGACTGAAGGTTTTCAGACGTTCTTTACTCATCCGCGTTTTGATTTTCACATTAACCGCAATTGTTATAGATCTGTTTGATGCTTCTCGTCCGTTTCTGACTGCTTTAGTTATTGCACTGATCCTATCTGAGATAATATTTATTTATCGGATTGATCAGTATAAGAAAAAAGATTCCTGGTGAGTCACAGTTTTTATGCTGAAAAGGAGGTTAAGTATGTGGAAAAATGTAAAACTACTGGCCCCACTGGCTTTATTAATAATCTCAATTATCCTTCTTTATGATGAAGAACAGGAGGAGGTGCTGTGGACAGGGGTTCCTTCTGAGGAAGATGGGGAAACTTTACTGGATATTGAGCATGAGATCACTGACAGCGAATCCATTGAAGCAGTTGAAAATATCATTTCTCATGAAAAGATCGTCACTCAGCCAGCTGATTCCGGAGTTGCAGATGCATATTTTTACTTAGGTTATCCGGAAGACGAAGATGCTGAGGATATTGAACGTTTTATATGGTTTATGCCTGATGGAGGGGCTGTTTTACATGATTCAGACACTGATTATTTTCAATTAAATGCAGGTCAGACGGAAGATTTGAAAGAAGTTCTGATGATGGGTGAATAGCTGGATACTATTCCATTTAAAATATAAGGAGGCTTAAACTTGAAAAGAAAGCTTTCTGTAATAAGTGTTGTTATGGTGGTTTTAATAGGAATCGTATTTATGTTCTATAATAACGAAAAAATAGAACATGCAAATAGTTTAGAAGAAAAAAGACAAGAAGTACTGGATAAAGTGACAAATCATTTAAGCCATTTTAACCCTGCTCTTGATGCTTTTGTGGATAAAGATTACAAAACGACAATTGCTTCTAATATTAGTTCGGAAGGGATAGTCGAATATGATAGAGGGTTGGCAAAAAACAAATCTCCTTTAGGGAATTATATATTGAAATATGATTTAAATCATATGGAGATTGTTTCTGAGAAGATAGAAATTACTAACCCTGATTACACTGAAGAGTGGCGGGAGTTTCAGGAAGAAAATAAATAATAGATTTGCATACGACAAAAAACAGTTTCTGCTTAATGAAACTGTTTTTTATGTGCTTCTATTCTTCACTTAAGTTCGATCTTATGAAATTTTATCACCTGTAACTAACTTGTTTTGAATTTCTTTTAAAACAAATGCTTCACGTTGCAACCAGCTATTTTTCTCAAATTCTTTTATTAGATTTTCATTTTGCTCAATTGCATCATTCAAGGAAACCCATTTTGGAGTAAAATCCAGGATAGACTCGTATTCATCTAATTGTTGAAGCATTTTTTCTTCGTTTGTTAATTCACAAATATAGTAGTGTGAAGTCATTTCAAATAATACATCAGTTTTATATTCGTCAACTCTCCGCTCAATTACTATGCCAGCTTTTTCTTTAACAATACAGTTAATGTAACCAGTTTCTTCTCTTACTTCGCGTACCAATCCGGCACCTTGGCTTTCACCCTTCTCCACTCCGCCACCGGGAAATTTGTAATCACCTCTATTTGATTGAACGAGTAGGATATGATTGTTAACCATAATAATAGCTCTGACTGCTTCTCTATGTTTGATGCACTGTAAGTTTTTAGTTTTTGGCTCTTCTAATACCTTGTGAAAATTCAATTTTTCACCTCTCAATTTAATTCTATTAGATCGTAATAAAAATCCATATTCCTTTGAATTCCTTTCTTATGTACCTGATTATAAAGATTAAAAATTTCTTCTGTGAAGTCTCACTTTGAACAAGAGCTTAATGATTTAATCCAACATATATACTCACAGCCACTCTGCTTGGTGCGTATGCTTTAAACGCTTCTGTAAATGTTCCGGCTCTATAAAACCTTCTCAAAAGAAGACAGGGATAACTGCGGATTGATTTCGACTTCGTCAGTTCGCTTAAAACCGTTTTTGCTGTAAAAAGTAATTGCCGGCTCATTTTTTGAGGCAGTCGATACTTTGATAGAGGCTGCTTTAGAATTAGCTTCCACGTAATCCAACAGCTCCTGTGCGATTCCCTGCCTTAAATAATACGGACTTACAATCAGCCTGTGTATATCAATTTCACTTTGATCGACTTTAAATGAAATGACCCCGCCAAGTTTTCCCTCAATAAAATAGCCCCAAAAATTTTCCCCTGATCGCTGGAGATCAACGGTTGTATCTTTTAAAGGAGGCAAATCCTGATAACCAATGATGTCAGCTTCGATTTTATAAGAGGAGAGCTGTAGCTGAAGCACTTCTTTTGCATTTTTTCTATCAGTTATATCGATGTTTTTAATCATTTAATCCTCCTGACACCTTGTATGATTTGGTTCCTGCACAGCGCTTAATACAGTTCAGGTATGTGTTTAGCATTCAAAAAGGTATTCAGCTCAGGATCTACCATGTCACACTCACCCTCTTTAATCCACCTATATTCAAACAATACTCCAGCATCCTTGTCCTCTCCTGTAACCATATGAACCCAATGATCAGGAGTATCGACTGGCGCAATCAGTAAGTAATCATGCCTCTCAACCATCTTTTGAATAAATGGCTTATAGTATGTAATTCCCCCTAACTTTCTTACGATACGCACATCTGATAAGCCTGCTTCCTCATCAATTTCTCTAAATAAAGCTGCTTCAAGCCCCTCAGCATTTTCCACACCGCCACCCGGAACACGTAAATCTGACTCGGGGAATGAGTGAACCAGGAGCTCATAGGTGTTGTCGGTTGATTCACGCAAAATGAATGCAGCCACCTTCACATTTTTATCTTTCTCCACGATTCGCTCAGCACTCTTTAACGCACCTTCATAAATCTCATTCCACCCATCATACATCTCAGGCAGCTCATGCACACCGACAAACTTCCTTCCAGTTGCTTCATACTCTGATGCAAATGAATGAAGTGCTGTAATATCCATTCTGAAAAATACCTGATAGCCAACCTGCGGATATCGTCCGGCCGGATTCCAGTGTTCATTTTCATGATGATCAACTGTGATATAACCGATCATCCGGCAATCACCTTCCACGTATCCTTCCTCCATCACTTCTCTTTGGAAAGCCTGGAGCGGTGTTTCCCCTTCGTCCACATGGCCACCGGGAATGTCCCAGCCTCTGTGATTGAGATTGACGAGCATGACCTGACCTTTATGAAAACAGAATCCGTGCACACTGGTAATACTCTTTTCGTCGGGCAGCTCCCCGCTTTCTGTCCAGCTGAGCTTTACCGTTGCTTCTCCCCATTTCACATATGTGGTTGCCACAGAACCACACCTCCCTGTTCATAAAAAAATGATTAAATCTCATCATAAGCGCCGGACACACATCACCTTTGAACACACTCACTCCTAAAATGACAGACACCTAAATAATTTTGGCCATATAATATTCATCAACCATTCTGCCATTAATGTGAAGCGACTGTCTCTTCGTTCCTTCAATTTCAAACCCCTGCTTTTTGTAAAGCGCCAGACCTGCTTCATTTTCTGTAACAGCTGTTAATTCAAGCCTTGATACTCCATGCGCGACAGCCCATTGCTCCATTTCCTGAAATAGTTGTGTTCCCACACCTTTTCCGCGATATTCCCGCAAAACTCCGATCACAAGGTATGCAGCATGACTGTTTCGCCTGGTATCTCCACCAATAGCTAACATGTAGCCTGTAAGCTGACCCTGATCTTCGGCTACAAGCACAGTCGAGTTCGCTTGCTTTTTAATATATTCAATATGCTTGAGTTGCTGTTCAATCGTTGTTTTACGTTCCCCGGGCTCCATCATCATGAATTCAGCCTGGCTTTCCACCTGCTGAATCAACAGCCTGAAATTTTCTGCGTCTTTTGGTTCGATTTCTCTTATGAACAAACGGATCAACTCCTTATAAATGAGCTACTATGTACTCACCTTATATTCCATCAGACTCATCTCATCATCTATATCCATCGTCTTTTCAAACCCACATTTCTCGTAACTCTTAATCGCCCTGATATTATCGTTTTTCACTTCCAGAACAATTGCCGAGGCACCACGATTTTCGAGAAAGCTCAGCATTAACCTGATAAGTGCTGTTCCGATCCCTTTTCCCCACAACTGAACTTCTCCGATAAATTGATCAATCCCATAAACTTTCTGATTCGAATCAAGGTGATATGTATTGATCTCAGCTTCTTGAATTACATAGAATTGGATATAACCAATCGGTTGATTTTGGTACATCGCAATGCAGGGCGTAACATAATGCTTCCCTTCTATCCTTGGACCATATTTTCTTTGCACTCTTTCCAAGTCAGAAGGAGGCTCTTCGTAAAACTTCAGTACTTCCGGGTCGTTCAGCCATTTAATCATAAGATCGAAATCACTGAATTCCATCCGTCTTATCTGCAGGTCGTCTTTTTCAATCACAGTTAGTTCACCTCTTTTTAAACCGATCACCCGTATTCATGTACACTACCGTGAAAATAATCAGGACAATCATCAGAACCATCCCTGTCCAAAACAAAAAATCGAAATCAAGCATTGCACTTAATCCAAATAGAAACAAACTAAAGCTTACACCATACATAATCTTCCCCATGAACTTGCATAGAGCTACTTCATCATACTTCTCCTTTTCGCTTTCCGGCATCGTATTATATCCTGCAATCAGCCAGGCTCCATTTCCTCTAGAAAGCACAATGCCCATGATGAGGAAAGGAATCATCAACACCAGGTTCACAATGACTTCAGCCATGAATGGCACCTCCGGGGACTCAATCGTACTTTTTCAAAATCAGTCATTCTCAATATTAATATTTCTTCCGCACAGCAGGCTGGAATCCACCCAGTTCCACAACAAGCTTCTCCCCACCCACCGTCACCAAATAATAACCTGCTTTTTCCATCGGTTGAATGTTCGTTACGGTTTGACCTTTCTTTTCAAAGAACTCCACAATCTCAGCTCTTTCAAATTCACCTATGCGATGATCAGCGACTTGCATTGCCTCTTCCTCTACTTCAGTCCTCGGAACTTCTTTGGCATCAGTGGTGACAAGCTGTCTGTTATGAATCGACTGAAGCAGTTCAATAATCTCTCCCAACGCAATGAACACCATGCCTGTTACAAATCCGCTGAAAAAGGTTAATACAAGCGTAAGAAAGGTAGGATTCACCATCGGAAATTGAATAAAGGCTACCACAACTGTTAAACCAAATATGATATAGCCAATCATTTTTAGTATTGAAGCAATTTTGTTTTCCTGAGGCATGCAGCAGACACTCCTTATATTCAGATGTTTTATGTAAAAATAGATGATTGTTCTTATGATTTCAGTGTAACTGAACATATCAGGTCATACTACTAAACTTTGGGTTTTTTCTAAAAATTCTCATTATAAGAATGAACTCCATGTTACGATATTTTTTGGTGATTAAAATAGGAGGTAGATCGATTGGAATATCAGTTGAAGATTAATACAGATATTGCTTCTCACGAGGTGCCGGACCTTAGAGAAACGGTCGGCTGGGACCGGCGTGATCATGAGTATCCACTCGTGATCGAACGCTGTAATTTCTGGGCAGGTGTCAGGAATGATGAACAGCATCTGATTGGGTTTGGATATGTCGCGGGGATGGGTCTCCAGCATGGTTATATGGAAGACATCCTTGTTCATCCTGACTACCAGCATAAAGGCATTGGCTCTGCATTAGTCACCTCTTTACTGAAAAAGGCTGAAAGCAGTGGCTTGGAGATTGTCACGTTAACGTTTGATTCAAGTCATGCAGCATTTTATGAGTCTTGCGGTTTTACGCTTTGTTCAGGAGGATTGTGGAGGAAGAGCCAAGGAGGTATTTAATGAAACATAAAAACACCAAATTAAGAGTCATTCATTTGATCCCGATATTATTTTATATTTGACCTTTATCATGATCCTGATTTTTGTTACATCAAATGCAGAAGGTTTACTGCAAATTAACCGGATGAGTATTTGGGTGATCATGATGATACTGACTTTTATGGTGGCGTTATTAGGAAGTGTCAGAATCTGGACCTGGATCAGAGATGGGAAGATGTAGTGGCTTTGTATATATGCTCAACATAGTATCGTTAAGAGCATATATATACAAAGTGATCAGTAGTATCGGCTATTCAATTCTTTCTCAATTTCTTTCAATCGTTCGTTAATTAATTCTGCCATTTCGCCAATCACAATGAACAGCACCCCGCCTATGTAAAAGGCCACATCCGTTTCACTTCCCCACGACCTGACCCATCCAGTAATGACCAGGAAGATACCTATAATAAATGTAATAGCGCTCGCTGATTTTAACGTCATTTTTACACCTCAAGTTGCTTTTTGAAAACTGCTTTGCTCTTTCCTTTATCAGTCAATTTTCTAAATGTACATGTTACAAAGTGAACTACTCCCACTTTTATTTATGGTAAAATAAGTTAACACCAATTTCCTGGGAGGCACTCATGCTAAAAAGAAAATACGGAAAGCGACCGGACTGGCAACGGATTATCACCAGAAAATCCGCCAGTTCATTTGAAGAGACAGACACTTTCAGAGGAGACGTGACCTTACTGCATGCGGTGAAGGTAACAGCACCGGCATTTTTTACATATGGAGAACAAGAAGTATGCATTATTGATGACGGCTACACGTGGCTGCAACAGTTCCCTGCTGACGCTAATCACTCGGTAACAACCATGTTTGATGAAGATGGGAATGTCGTCCAATGGTACATTGATATTTGTCTTACCAATGGAAAAGATGAACATGGTCCGTGGATGGATGATTTGTTTTTGGATCTGATACTTTTGCCGACCGGCGAGCTGATTGTAAAGGATGCTGAGGAGCTTGAGGAGGCGCTGGCAGGTAACGTGATTGACCAGCAGCTGTATGACCTTGCGTGGAAGGAAGCGGAGAAACTGAAGGCTTTGATCGAGAAAGAGCGTTTTGAGCTGATCCAGCTGTCTTACCACCATAAGAAGAAGCTTGAAAAATTAATGTAGAAAAGGAGTGCTCTGTTATGCCAAATGGTAGTAAAACCCTTCTGTATACCGGACTGATTCTTACAATCATACCTTTATTGTTTATCGTAACTGGAGGAATACCGGCAATCGCAGGGTCTGAAGGAGTAGCTTATGCAATTGCACTTGGCTGTATCATTTTAGTGATTGCCGGCGTTTTGATGCTGATTGGATCGTTGATTGGGATGGTTGCGCGGAGGTTTTAAAGATAAATCAACAGCTCCTTTTTAATTAACCCCGCAAAATCTTCTCCATCTTCTTACCCTTTGCCAGCTCGTCGATCATCTTATCCATGTAACGGATCTCCTGCATAAGCGGCTCCTCAATATCCTCCACCCGCACACCGCAGATCACGCCTTTTATCAACTTACGAGAAGTATTAAGCTCAGGCGCTTCTTCAAAGAAAGTTTCAAAATCACTCTTTATTTCAATCTGTTTCTCCAGTTCTTCCTGGCTGTAGCCCGTATGCCAGCGAATGATTTCATCCACCTCTGCTTTTGTACGTCCTTTTCTCTCAGCTTTATTGATGTAATGCGGATAGACACTTGCGAAGCTCATTGTATAGATTTTGTGTTTGGTCATCTTTACTCATCCTTTCTAATTTAATCATTGAAACAGAATTTCTTTACGAGTAAATAAATTCAGAGTTCTTTTTTATCTCATTGATCGCTTGCTCAAGATGAGACGGGTCTAAGTTTGTCGTGTCATATAAAAAACGCCTGTCTACACCTTTATTTTCGAATTCCTTTAGCAATTCCAGACACCTTTCACCCATTTGATATGCTTTGATCCTGCCATCATCTCTTTTCATCAGTTCATCAGGATCCGCCCATAAAACAACGTATACAACTTCTGTACTGGGACATATACTCCTTACACAACGTGTAAATTTTTCTACTTCATCCGGAAAAGCCACATAATCAATCACAACATTTTTATTATCCTCGATAAAATTAATACTCAGGTCCGCGATGTTTTTCCAGACTAACGACAGTGATGCTTCACTTTCCCAAGGAGGCAGGTATCCGCCAACCACCATGTGATGAATGACATCTCCTTCAATATAAGCACTATGTTCAAATGATTGAGCCAACCTTTTTGAAGTTGTTGATTTCCCGACGCCTGCAGGTCCGGATATGATATAAATCCTTTGCATGATCTTCACCTGCTTTGTGTATATAAATATATTGTAGCAAAAGAGACGTATACCCTGCTTCATTACTTTATGAAGGAAGTAGTGTATACGTCTATTTATCACGTTGAGGCGGTATCAATTTAAATAAGAGGATTTTCAACCTTCTCTCTTGAATATCAGGAGTAGTACTGAAGGGAGTTTTGCAGATGAAACAAGCACTGATCGTGATAGATGCACAGCAGGACCTGATTGAAGGAAATGAAGAAGAAGCAGGTGTTGTTCAGAAGCACGTTTTAATTGAAAATATTAATCTTGTTGTTCAGAAGGCGCTGGATGCTGGCAGTGAGGTCGTATTTATCAGAGATAAAGACGTTGCTGAAGGAGAAGGTAAAGGATTTGAAGTACATGAGGATATCAAAATACCGTCATCTGCTGTGACATTTGATAAGTCTGCAACGAACTCATTCCATGGCACTCAGCTATTAGATTTCCTCAAAACAAAAGGCATTGATCACCTTGTCATTGCAGGCTGTAAAACTGAACACTGCATTGATACAGCCGTCCGGACCGCTACTGTTAATGGGTTTGATGTCACATTGGTCGGGGATGCCCACTCCACATCAGATTCCAAGACTTTGACTGGGGATCAAATTATTGCGCATCACAATGACACCTTGCATGGTCATTATAATGTAGAACACTTTTCGGTGGTAAGGAATGCTGATGAAGATTTGTTTGTGCCGACGCATGATGATTATAGATAATAAACATGAAAGAGAACCTTCAAATCGCAGGGTTCTCTTTCTAATTTGATTGTTCAATCATCAAACGCAATTTCTCCTTACTCTCCAAGTCCTTTCGTCTTGGCTTCCGTCCAATTTGTTCATAGATCTCTTTTTCTTCTAAAAGCTGCTTCGGGCTTAGTGTTTTAAAAGGAATGTTATCGAGTATGAAATATTGTGATGACAAGGCGTCTGACTGCCAAACCCACTCAGGTAATTCGTTCATGATCACGCGTCCTTCAAGTGTTCGATCGATGTAACAACACGACAACTCCACCGTCCCCATGCAAAAATCTGACTGTCTATTACGAAATTCTTCTTTAACCTCCACCCTTTGATAACCCGCCTTTAAAAGATCCTCCTCCAGTTGTTCTCTATGGTGTATCCAGGTTACGAAATCGATATCATCATGTGTCCGGGTGACTTTACCCAGCATAAAATCGATCGCCCATCCTCCACGTAGCCAGATATCGCTTCCTAAAGAGGTTGAAATTGAAGAAAGCTCTTTTAGAACTTTTAATTGTAAGGCCGTACTCTTGTCATGGAATTCAGTTTTCAAGATGTTCCCCTCCAATATGTCATAAGAGATACACTCAACTACATCGGGTATATTTTAAACAATTTATCCGGTGTAAAATCTAAATCACTACACTCCTCACATCTTCCCACTCATATATAAACAGCTCAAGCTCCGCACCCGCCATTTTTATCACCTCTGCCTTAATCAATATTGCACCATAATGCTCGTAGAAGAACTGAGTTTTATTATCTTTCAGCACCTCAACAAAAACCCTGTTATAACCAAGCTTCTCAAACTGCTTGAATAAACGCTTCATGAGCTGCTTGCCAATTCCCACACCCTGATAATCCTCCAGCAAATAAATCGAGGTTAAATCACCTGAATCTTTTATTTTATTTGTATCTCTGCGGCCACAATCAGCAAATCCTACAATTTCTTTTTGTTCATTCTCTGCTACAAATACATAGTTTCCATCTCTTAAAATATTACGTTGCCACAATTCTGTTCTCTGACCATAAGAAAGACCAGACAGAACTTTGTCCGGAATAATTCCCTTATAGGTTGTACGCCAGCTGTCAACGTGGACTCTGGCAATACCTTTCGCATCGTCAATTTCAGCTTTTCTGATATTCATGTAATTCCCCCTTCTAGATATTCAGCTTTTTGATATTTCGATGCGCTTCCTGATTGTTCTGCAGATAGTCCTCTTGCAGCAGTCCATATAACGCACAATCTTTATATTGATTTTTAGCATTCCGAATCATATGTCTGATCGTTCCTTCCTGTACCATCCCAGCTTTAATCATTAACTTTCCGGAAGCAGGGTTATCAGTATTATGTGCTGCAGAAATCTTATGTACGTTCATATGAAGGAAGCCAAATTCAACTACTGCTTTCAAAGCTTCAGTTCCATATCCTTTACCCCACCACTCATAGCCTATTGTATAGCTGATCTCGCAATTTCCGGTGTCCGGTTGAAAATCATACAAATCAATTTCCCCAATCAATTCACCGTCAGATTGACGTTCAATTCCCCACCAGCAAAAATCTTTTTTCGCATAATCTTTTACAATCTTTGTGACCCTGTCGATCGTTTCTGAATATGTCTTATGAGATGCACTGACCCGGTTATCAGCTACACGCTCGTCAGACAGCCAATGATGAAAAGCCTTTTCCGCATCAGGCATCACCATTCTTCTGAGAGTTAAACGTTCTGTTTCTATTTTTGGTGTTCCAATGTAATGAATCATATATTCTCCTTATCAAAAGATGTTCATTCCCCAACAGGCACTAAAGCTGTAATAGCTCCAAAGTACAGTGAAGCTGTTGAAATGTGATGAATTCGATTCTTAACATTTATCATGCAACGCCTCTATATTTCCTGCGCTAGTATATCTGACAGTCCACTTGGGTAAAGCACCTTTTTGCCCGAGTAAACATCTTCTAACGGAATCCACTTTGCACAGGTGATTTTATCCCCATCAGTAACTGTGAATTTTTCTTTTTGATATAAATCCTTACTTTGCAGATCCACCATATACAATTGTGTAATCTCGTGTCCTGTGTGCTGATCTATTTTATAAATGTTTTCTATACAGGATATATAACTTTTCACTGTGATTTCAACGTCTATTTCCTCTTGAAATTCTCTTACAAGAGTCTGATCTGACTTCTCGCCGAATTCAATTGTGCCACCTATTGGACGATAGAAAAACCCATCTCCTTTTGAGTGCTTTCCTTTCTGCTCTTCTAACAGGATATAGTTCCCTTTCACAACGACCCCTAATGCATTTGCTCTCGGATACATGACTAACCTTCTCCTTTACACATCATACTTTTAAATCATTCATTCGACTGAGACAGGCTACACCTCTTTCAACCGATGTCTCCACATACCCAATGATTTGCTCTAGCGTAAATACCGACAGTGGTTGATCAATATCGCTTTGTTCGTACGCCATATCTCCAATCACGTACGGAATAAACGCTGCGACTTCTTTTACTGTCACTTCCTCAATATCTGTCATGCTACCTGGTTTCTCTAAGATCTCCTTCAAACTCTGAGTAGACCCATAATGATCCAACAGCTTGCCATTCAGCAGCCTGAAATCATTGTGATACCGGGTGAAAATATCCTGATCAGCTTTCATTCTGTTTCTCAGCCACGGCAAATAAAATCCCGTTAACCAGATATCATCCGCCAGCAGGTGGGTGTAGTACCCCTGAATGAAAGGCATACTTTTATCGTTATTATACTTTTCCAGAAACCCCTGATGATCAATCGCTCTGGAATAATCCGCTTCAGACCCTTTGTAGAAATGGGAAAGATCTTTTGGTGAAACGGCATCCGGTGCAATCGCTCCTAACAAAAAGGATCCCTTGTCCTCAATAGATAGCTCTTCTGCAATTCTGTTTGCAATCACTAAATGCATAATTCTTGAACCCATTTGTGTACCTCCTTCCATTCAATCAACAGACTTAGCCAACTCTAAAAGCCGATCCATCATCTCTTCCTGAAATCCATCCTTCACCCAAAGCGTAAAAATTTCTTCCATGCTATATTGCTCTGTCAGTCGCTCTACAATCTTATATCCTATGTAATAAGCAAGGCGTGTATAGTTGAAATAACTGCCGCCATTAATCGAAAACCATTCTTTCATCAGCCGGCCAGGATCCATACCGCTTTGTATATCATCTAACAGCCGCTTCGCAATCTGCTTTTCATTTTCCAATACAAACTGAATCCATTCCTTATCCTCTTCATAAGCAAAATACTCATCAAAATCAGCTTCAACCAGCTGCATCGAAAGGTATGTCGCAATCCCCTCCTGTAAAAGCCAGGTCAGCGGACTTAGCCAGTCAACCTTCTCCCAGTCCGTTCCATGCGTATCGTAGTAAATATGGTGCGTGGCATGACCAAATTCATGGGCAATGATCAGCTGGATATGTTTCCGGTTATAAGAAAGCTTTTCAAGGCAAAAACCAATCTCCGGGTTATACTGCCTGTATGTAAAAGCATTACTGCCGTAAAGACCCACAAATAAGTGTACGTCTTTTGTGAATGTCACCGGAAACATTTCTTCATAAGCGTGTGTGATCCGGGGAATTTCTTCAAGGAATAGATCACGCATTGGCAGAATGTCTTTTAACTTCTTAGGGTGTTTGTGTATTGCTTTTTCCTTTTTCTCTTCAGGATTCAGACAATGTCTTTCAAAATAATACGCGTATTCATCTGTATGCTTTTCATAAAAGGTATTTAAATAAGCAATCGTCGGTTCATAGTCCCGAACAAATTGTGTTGCTGTATCAATGATTTTCATTTTTTCAGCCCTTTCAACGACTCCGTTCAACGTGCCATCTTAATTAACCTTCTACTCCCCACCTCAAATTCCTGCCAAATTTCTACACTTTTCCAAAAAACAGACCTGACCAAAAGGCCAGGTCTGTTACAATCATGATTTCTTTTTCACAGGAATCCAGATCTCACTTCTGAAATCCGGCACTGTTGTATCCGGCTGCTCATTCCAGAGAATTTCTGGTCCTTCCGCCTGTTCGTACGGGTTAGTCGGAAACCACTCTGAGTAGATTCTGCCCCATACATTTTGCAGCGTATCAGGGAATTTACCTTTCGCTTCGAACACTGCCCAGGTAGACGCCTGAACCTCCAGACATTCGAAATGCTCTGGGCATGCTTCAGTGGATGCAACGCCTATATAATGATCCAGCTCACCCTTCTCTTCCATTCTGCCTTCTGAAAAGTTTGCTGAGGCACTGATCATTCCTGCCGGTTCAATATTTGATAAGCGCTTCAGCTCCTGAATACTTTCTGGAGTCAGGCTGTGCCACATTTTTTCAATCTCCGGATTTACTCCTTCAAAAATGATCGTCACTCTCTTTTTCAAACCAATCATACGAAAAGCATCTTTTTCTACAATGCGTACATTCATATTTTCTCCTCCTCTGATTGTCAGCTGGAAGGTCATTGGAGAGAATGACTTCAGAGGCTTATTAGTCGTCCTGGCCTCTGCAGGCGTAACACCGTGATAGCTCTGGAATGCTCTTGAAAAAGCATCCGCTGACTGATAGCCATACTTCACTGCCAGATCAATCACCCTATGATCCTTCAGGTCAGAAACAGCAAGCGTCAGCCTTCTGAAGCGGATATATTCAGACAAAGAAACACCTGCCAGAAATGAAAACATTCTGCGGAAGTGATATTCAGAACTCCCCGCCCGCATGGCAACCTCTTTGATCTCAATCTCATCTGTCAGGTTTTCTTCAATGTAGCTGACAGCTTCGTTAAAAAGCTTTAGTGTATCCATTCTCATGACCTCCTTGTGAAAAAGAATAACAGCACTTGAGAGATGTGATCCGACAATCTGTGTCTGATATTGTGTGTCGTTCTAATCGACAAGGACAAGTACTTTTTATCATTGTTAAATAAAAAAGCAGTTGTGGCAACAAAAGTAGTGTATCAGTCAACAGATTAGCGCGATTGCTACCTGCCGCGTGCGAATTGCTACAAGTTACCGGGTAGATCGCTACATCCTGCACGCCAATTGCTACAACTCCAGCAACAATTGCTACATCCAAAGCAAAAAGCCGGCCATTCCCGGCCGGCTTTTCTACCCTGCTTTATTAGTCTAAGTCCATCTCTAAAATCTCACCTGTCACAGCATCAATATCAAACTCCGCATCATCATCGTCGCCATTTCCAGTTTCAATCTCCACTTCATAAACCGCTCTACCGTCATCATGATCAAGCTCTACGCTGTCAAGTGTACCTTCTACCTCAGCAAGCGCAATCTCTACAGCTTCTTCCTGAGAAATATAGTCTTCATTCGTGCTGCCTGCAGTTCCATTTGAGCCGGAAGATGATACGTTATTATCATCACCGTCGTCATCGTCATCATCGTCACGCTCTTCTTCCACTCTCAAAATCTCGCCGTTTGATGCATCCATATCAAGGTCATAATCCATGTCCCCGTTATCAATATCAATATCATACACGTAACCGCTGCGCTTTTTCTCAAGCTCAATGCTTTCTACAACACCTTCATATTCAGCCAGTGCCTTTTCTTTCGCCTCATCTAAACTGATCAATTCTGACTGCTCAGCCGGTTCCGGATTTACCATACTGATCGTCTTAAAGCCATCAGTCATCGCTCCTGCACCAATTGCTCCACCCAAAATCACTGCACTCGCTACAGTTCCTACAACTACTTTTTTCATCTTTAACGCCTCCTGGTTAATTGTTTTTTGTTCTTAACCTTATATTAGCCAGGCAAGATGAGAAGAAGGCTTGAGGAAGATTAGAAATTGATGAGAATGTGTAAATGAAGTTTTAACCTTAAATAAACGTATACATGTATCACATATTATTGCGAACGGCCTCTAGTAATCCATTAATCTCCATTACTTAGTTTCATTCTTTTTTTAAAGGGAATATAAATTTAAAAAGAAGTTATTATTTTACAATGTAGCGGAGAGGAATCAAAAAATGCCGAGAGATCATGAGCTGCATATATATTTATGCGATAAAGCAGAGACATTAACCGAAGAATGGTATGAATCACTCGATAAGAGCAGAGATGGCGTGTATGGATCTACTAATCCTGAGGCGATTCAAAGGATTAAAGATCAGAACAACGCTTTTCACATGCGTTTTTGTCAGATTTTCAAACCGGATCATGAGCATTACATAGAAAGTTTTCAGGACTGGATTGAAAGCATCGCTGTAGATGAAGCTCACCAATCAACCCCTCTCGAGGACATTATTCAAGAGTTTTTCAGAACTCAAAAACAGTACCTGAAATTGATCGAAAACTTTGTGCTTCAGTCTTCTGAAGAGGTGTCCTATCAACAAATGATGGCCTGGAGCAACAAAGTGATTGAGTCTATCAATCAGATCATTCTGGAATTCACTCTTCAGCATTCAAAAGCTGCAGAAAGAAGGTTACGTGCCCATCAGGAAATGATTATCGAAATGAGCGCTCCTGTCATTTCATTAACAAAAGAGATAGGTTTTCTCCCGCTAGTCGGTGAAATCACAACCCACAGAGCGCAAGTCGTCTTCGGAGAAACACTGACACAGAGTGCTCAGAAGCAATTGAATAAGTTATTTATTGATTTATCGGGTGTTCCGATCATTGACACAATGGTCGCACAACAAATCTTTCAACTAATCAGCGGTTTAAGAATCATTGGCGTCCAGACAGCGTTGTCCGGTATCAGCCCACAAATTGCCCAGACTGCTGTTCAGCTGGGCGTTAACTTCAATGATACTGAAATTTTTGGTACACTCGCACAAGCTATGCAGGCCGAAAAATTCAGCGGACAATAATAAAAATACCCGGGCAATCCCTCATTACGGATTGCCCGGGTATTTTTATTTTGAGCAGCATCACCATAACGGCTCCTGCTCATTTGAAAGTCTAATCGTGTATGGAACACAAATAAGTAAGAGGAAAAACTGAATGCTGTTTATATTAAAAGGAGCCGGTATATTAAAATTATAATGAGCGGATCGACCTCGTTGAAACATACCAACTTTTTGTTATGGTGCTCTATTCAAAGCTAATTTCGTCCAACAACACTTCATTATCATTTTCTAATAAAAGATTTTTTAAAGACTCTATTGAACTGGTGTCAAGCTGATATGTACGACTCTCCTCGGGTCTCAAACTTTGAATATAGCCTTCATCATTTTCAGAAATCCATAAGTGATAATCCAGAACCTCTTCGTCCTGAACGAGTGAATATTGTAAAAGAGGGGCGGTTTTAATAACCCTTGCCGGTTCTAGCTCTTCAGCATCTGCTGTGGAACTGACGAAAACATCTACGTCCTTTTCTTCCTGAATGATGTCTTTCTTCGATCCCGGCTCCTCCCCCTTCCAAAAACTAACCTTTACCTCAGTCGTATTTTCCAGGTTATTACTGGCGCAGGCACTTAATAATAATAGCGTCAGCAGTAATGTAAGTTTTTTCACCATTGCCTATCCCACCTATGTTTTGTAAGAGTTTAATATTGATTTTCACTATGATAAATGAATTTTATACTTATATGGCAGATCTTTTTTCACCAAACACATTATTCGTTTATTAAATAAAAATTGACCTTTCTTCATCATTACTAACTGAAGTTCCATATGAGATAATAAACCCCAACATTTAGAGTACACAGAAAAATGCCTATTGATGAAAGCAATAACCAATTTGTTGATTTAACTTTTATTAATGTGTGTCTCACAAACTGAATTGCTCCAAGAATAATCCCTACTACCGCTATAATTGGAAAAACAGCCTCTATCAACATTAATAATTCCCAAAAAAGCTCTACTCCAGGAAAAAGATATATTGATAAACTCAAAAAACTAAGGAAAACACCTATAAAAAATGTAAGATACGACATAGGTAACACTCCTTTAAGAAGTTTAGCTTTAACAGAGCTCTATTTCCAAATCGAACCATAAAATGCTATATTTTAAATAAATTTAATCTCATATGCGTTAAAAATATGTATATGATTTTCGTAAACTCTTATAACTTAAGAATGGTAATCGAGGGCGTATCTCCACTTTTGAAGATACTCTCCGCTGACATCCTGTCACTACTTAGAAAGCAGACAGGATAAAAAATAAGCCATTTCGCTTCAGCATGATGTCCCCCCTTAAGGTTCATATGATTAAAGGTTACCATATTGAAACGATCATTATAAGGTAAATTTCCCATAAAATGTATTATATATTATAAAGAGTAAAGCTGTTGTGATGGTCCTGCAAATATAAAAGGAGCTGCACCACGTCATGGCTTTATTCATTTTTGCCACCCCTAAACTTGGTGTATTGTTGTATTTAAATCTCATCATTATTTTAAAACGTTTAAAGCACAACCAGACGATGATTGAAGCTTTGTTGACATTTGTGTTTTTAATTGCGGTCATGCGCGGGGTTGCCAGCCTGGGTTAAAACCGCAGGCGCAATAGATTTGAACTCACTTATTCTCTTGGGAGGTCACATGAAAAGATTAGCAGTCATAACAGTAGGCAAAACGCACAGCGGAAAAACGACGTTTGCGAATGCGTTAGAACAAAAGCTGAACAATTCTTTTGTGATGGATCAGGATAACCACGCTGATTTTTTGAATACATACTACCGAAAGTTAAAGCCAAAACAGGGGCCGAATCTGTTAAAGCATGGCATATCGAAATTGGTCGCAGACTACGCAAAAGAATATACGGATTTCCATATTATCGTGAGCAATTCTAATCGTTCTAAAAGTGGGAGAGAATATTTGCTTGAAGAAATCTATGAGAAAGATAAATTTATCCGAATTCTTGTTCACTTTGATCTATCAGATCACACTCTCTATGAGCGCGTTCAGCATAGTACACGAAGTACAAACGTATTTAGAGAGAGGCATACCACTTTCGAAGATGTGCTTAAGAGACAGCAGGCTGAATCAGATCGACCAGATATTGCCGACCCTGAGGAGGACGAGGCGGATTATTTGTTTGTGATTAAGGATCCTGATGAGGTGGATCATGTGATTAAAAAGATTGTCAGAATGGCAAACGGAGAACCTTATGACAGCATTTAAGAAGGCATATGGATACATCACAAGAGTGAAAGATGAACAGGTTCAGATATTGGTGTTTCGTCATAAAGATATTCCTGAGGCTGGCATTCAAATACCCAAAGGAACAGTCCATGAGAATGAAGATACTTATGATGCAATGATTAGAGAAATCCAGGAGGAAACCGGCATTCAGCATTTCGAAGTAAAAGAATTGCTGGCAGAGGACTTCTGGGAAAATGTTGATGGTGCTATGCATCACAGATATTTTTACAAAGTTGTATGTAAGAAAACGGCTGATGAATGGTCACATAACCCTTCAGGCGGTGGAGCAGAAAAAGGACTTACCTTTCAATTTTTCTGGATTTCTTCTGAAAAAGATGTTGAGTTAATTAGAGGGCATGGAGACTATCTAACAAAGGTTTTAGATTAATTCTCAGTAGCCTCCGAAAGGCTTCATCAGATTCATTGGACCAACAATTTACATTGATCCCCCCTCCTCATATTTAAGAACAAGTCTCAAGGTGGTGATTCTTATTGAAACTCTTCAGAGATATGTCAGAAAATGAAGTACAAAATTCAACACGCAGTCTAGTTTTCGGTTTTTATGTTTTTCTATTGTTACTTGCCCTGAACAATGTGTATCACCTGATTAATAACAAGGATCTGATGTCGTCCTTCTCAATATTTACGATAGGATTAGTCCTGACATTTGGTTATGAATTTATTTTAAATATGAAAAAAAGTAAAAAAGCATAGAAGGTCGGTCATTTATAAAGCACAGCCCCCCCTGCGCTGTCAGAAGCATTAGGGTGGTTGTTATAAACAAAAATAGTCAGATGTTCTTCCATCTATCTGACGCTGAAGAAAGGTATTCAGGCTGCTTTACTTTTTAGTTACCATTTGAAATTTTTAATCATTCATACTGAATGTAAGAATACTAAGAATGCCTTATCACATAATCTATATGTAAAAAATGAATCCCGAATATGTTCATATCATGCGTTGCCACAAGTTCCCCGTTTCTTTCTTCTATTACAAAATACTCATGCAGCGGCAGTTTCAAGATGTACGTTCCAACTGCGAGATACGTCCCTGAATCCCCGTGCCCATCACTGGTTAAACAGAGCCGTCCATTTTCAGCAGACAGCTGCAGAATACCGTGCATCGAAGAAAACGGCAAAGGCAGCGCAATATTCATAAATGCTGACCCGTTTGTCTCATGATGCGAATAAATGGCTGTAAAGACCGTTTCTTCACCAATCATCCGCTTCCACACTCTCGGCTTTACCCGTCCATCAAGCTGTTCATCCACCACCAGAATGTCACCGGTCATTTCAACCTGTGAGGATGAATAAGGGAGATTAAGCTGACCGATTGAACGGCTGATCAACTGCCACACCCATGCAAGTGGACGGAACCAGGCTGACCATTTTACAGAGGCGAACAGTTGAAATCTCTCTGTGTGTTCATAGAAATCAATCACCTGTGCAGACACTTCTGCCGGATTGACGTAAATGTTCATTTGATCGACCAGTCCCTTGTGAGGCGATCCGGTTTTTTGCAGCTTCCCACGAATCCGGCTGACAGGGAATTTGTAAGGTCGCTGCGTTGATTCAGGCATTTTTAACGCCCATCCAACAACAGTCAACGTCCCAAACAGCAGACAGTTCAGAAATCCATGGACATCGAGCATATCCGGAATATTCACGATCACCTGCCCTGATAGATTACCGTATGCATATACCAGTGACCACAGAATCGTGATACAAAGCGTGAGAAAAGGAATCCGGACGATCAGCCGCTGAAGCCCATGAAACTTTAAACGGAACATATAATAGGTCAGTGCATAGATCGCCAGTACATATAGCGAGACTGATATGATTTCAACTGTACGGGAAAATGTGATCCCAACGGCCACCGTAACCGGTCCGGTGGCAATCACAAGTGCACAGATCTGATACAGCTTTGTCACCTGAATCCGTCCGATCAGACCAACTGATACACTCAGCATGAAGGCAGAATAATGGAAGTGAATCGCCGTCAGCCAGGTCAACATCTCGCTGAATCCTGTGTTAATCCCGCTGACAGAAGCAAGAAACCATCCACCGCCAATAGCGAGATAGATCATGCCAAGATCAATGAGCCACTCAGCTGTATTGTTGAAGCCTCGGTTTAAAAAGCGCTCAAACCCTTTCCAGGCAACCCAGCAAGTCACTAGAAAATAGACGATTGCACAGATCACAGCTGCAAGATAAGGCAGATCCAGACTGATCAGTGTGACAGCCATCATTCCAACAGCAATGATCCCTTTTTCAAACGGACGAAGCTTTACAATCATATGTAATAGTGACGGCACAAAGATCAGCTGCGCAGCCGTCAGATAATAGTAGTAGTCAGCCTGTTTATCCATGACAAGGCTGAAGCAAAAAAGCAGCAGGCCAGTCAAAATCAGAGGGTTAATGAACGCTTTCTTCAAATTCTCCTGCATACATCATCACCCTCCCTAATATAGCGTTATAAATTGATACATGAATCGTATAGACATCCCTTTGATCATCATAGCCCTCAAGGACAGTCACACGCCCTCTGAAAATATCAGGCAGCGTGATCCCCATTTTCCCAAACATCACTTTCTGGACGCCGGATGTAATGAACAGAAATCCTTCTTTTGTTACATCAAAATGCAGGTCTGAATAGAAAAACGGTATGTCCCCCAGAAAATCCTTCACTAACTTCCTTTCCAGATCAACTGTCATTTTAGCGTTAAATTTCCGCTCAGCATTCTGAAAATAAAAGGTTCTCTCCCACGCGACTTCCGCCTCACCATCCGGATTTATCGCGCAGCGGTTAGCAATAGAAAATGGGATCTCTTGCCCGCTCTCCGGAAACAGAAAGTTCGCCTTGGAAGCCAGACAATAAAAAGGATACAGCCATCTGCCGCCATTTATAATCTGACTCATCACACCCGTTGCAAAAAAACGCTGACCTAAAGGCAATGCGTAGCGGTGCTGAAGCTTTGGGTGCAGCTGCTGAAACTTTTCTCCAAGCAGTGTCGTATAAATCGTCACGCCGCTTTCACCCTCTTTCTTCTGCAGCTTTTCGCACTCGGCAGTTCTTTTGTAAGGAGTAATCCGATGATCGACAGCACCCACAGCGTTACATTCAGCGTGATCACGTTAAATGGGGCTGTTGCTGTAAATGGCGCTGCAACCACCGCGCTTAATGTGAGCAGAGGAAAGATGATGACCTGCAGCCTAAGCAAATATTTTTGCAACTTCGGAATAAGCCAGCACACGGCAAAAATCATTTCTGCGATCCCCACCCAGATTACTGCAGTGGAGGCCTGCCCTTCAGATAAAGGCGAAAGCTGTGTCAGCATACTGACTTCTAGCGGGTGCTGCGTCAGCACTTTCGGGACAAGTCCCTGATAGAGCCAGACAAAAGCGAATAAAAAACATATCGTATAAAAAGCAAAAAAACGCCTGTATTGGGTTCCCGGTCGCTCACCTGATTCAATCCACCGCTTTAACACATCAAAGCTTAGCGCGGTTCCCCATCCAATCAGCGGGCGGAACAGCCTGTCAAAAAGCTTTCCCGCTCCACCAAAGCGGACGTCATAATCATACTGCGTAAGGAAAGTGGTACGTCCTTCACCGGGTATATACTGCCAGTACCCCTTTCCTTCAGCAATCGGCGAAATCAGCTTGTCTGTTCCAAAATGCAAAGCAGATGTTTTCTCACCGCTCTCTTTCTCATGTGTCCCTTTACTTTCACCCCAGCCGGACACTTCAATGCCCGGCATTACTTTTGTCGAATACGTAAAGGTTTGCACCGGTTCGCCAGGTGGCTTTTCGTTATATGTAATCGAAGAAAATCGGACATCCCACTGCTCATGCAGATCCGGCTGCTGGGTGTAAGTCCAGACTGTTTCAAGCTGATCCTGGATATCAATTTCTACATAGACTGGCTTTCGTGGCATTAATCTCACATCTCTTTATCAGTATTTAAATCTTAATGTGCAGCATTATATATTCATTGTAACATTACTAAAAGGAAATATTTGTACAAAAAAAGGCTATAAATGCTGCTCACTGAATGAACAGAATTTATAGCCTTTTTCTCTGTCATATCTTTAATCCCGCTCAATCACAGCCCTCGTCATACATTCATTCTTTCTGAACTTAAATTTCCTGTAAAAATCCTGCGCGTCAGACGTTGCCAGAGCAATCGCTGTATATTTAATATCAGGATGCTCGAGCACACAGTCCATCAGCCACTGACCCAGGCCCTTTCCTCTATAGTCAGCATCAATCACCACATCCATAATCCATGAAAAAACGGCGCGATCTGTGACCACTCTTGCAAAGCCGATTTGTTTTCCTTCTTCATACATGCCAAAAGAAATCGAATGTTCAATACTTTTTTCGATTACTTTCTTCGTTCTGTTTGAAGCCCAGTAAGTATTTAACAGCATCTGATAAATGCGCTCTATATCCAATAACTCAATTTTATCGCTTACAATATACTGTTTTTTTGACCACTCCAAACTTTCCCCTCCTATATTGTTATTGACCTGTCTCCGTTTCCCCTTTGAAACAGAAAATAAATACGTCCTCAGGATTCCAGACATGTAAATCATCAGCTGTATACCCTCTCAGCCATAGTTCTTCGTCTATTCGCCTTAAGTAAAAGCCTTTGGGAAAATCATCATGTTGATACAGGGGCTCTGACGCAATTGTGACTGCACCTGCTGGCGCCTGATTCTTCACATTCGATTCATGTTCATGCTGATCTGTATAAACCAGCCGCAAAAAAGGACCCAATTCAACCGGACATAGGCTCAATCCTAGCTCCTTTGCTTTTCTAAACAGGTCTGATGTGTTGGCACCCTGTTGAAAGCCAAGTGAATGCACCGTTAACTCAACAGTCTTTAAGTGATATTTGTTTTTAGAAACCAAAAATTTGTCATCCAGGAGCAGTTTTTCACCGTATTTATTTAGTCGGATCGAGGAAGCATGGAGCTTATTAATCAGCTCACGCTTTGTTATACCGCCAACCTCTACCGTCCGCTTTACAAACTGACCTTCAGGATTTGTATGAGTCTGATGTTCAGACATTTGTATCCTCCCCCTAAATAAAATGAAACCGCTTATATCCATATAATACCATGAATTTATAAGATCCGAGAGAAGAGTTTTAGCTATTTTTTAGTAAAAGATAGAAGACAAAGTAACGTAATACCAATGTAAAAAATTATGATATAGTCTAAGAAATGCATGAAGAGGAGGATAAACGTGAGAAGATTCTTTTCAGTTTTGGCATTGATCTTTATTTTACTGGGATTCGGAAACACTGTCTCATTAGCCAATGGAGGAATACTGATTGAAGCGCTGACGTTTGAGGCAAAAGGCGCTGCTTTTTTAATCCTATATAATCTATACGGTGGACTCGCCTTATTGTTTTCGATCATGGGAAATAAAAATATATACAGAATGCTCCTGCTGGCAGGCAGCACGTTATTGATCGCAGTTAATCTCGCACTTTCATTTGTGGCAGTTTACGGGTTTCAGCAGCCGTGAAGCCCGGGCGTCATGTTTAGTACCGGAGCCTTACATATACACTAATTTTTTTGTGATAGAATATGTTGGTAGCCAATATTGTACGGGTGGATGGTTGTCATCTTTGCCTTTTCCTTTTTGGGAAAGGGGGTGATAATCATGGACATTTTTCTTGAGTTTGCAAGAGAAGTATTGAAAGGAATTACGCGCGCAGTGAGTGCGTACCTCTTTCATAAGGCTTTTCTGGACGAAAAGAAAACCACCCTGCGCCGTCGGAAGCAAAAGGGTGGTTCTCACAAATAAAGTTTGATCGACAACCACCACCCTGACGGTAGAGGCTGCAAGGGAGAAGAGTTCGTCGCTCTTCTCTTTTTATTATAATCATTTTAACGTAAAACTATGCGGAATTCAATATACCGTGGATTTCCACTCCCCTTATAACGTAATAAGATTGGCAGGAGCATAACCTGTGCGTCATTTGAATATCAAATGACGCACAGGTTATGCTCCTTTTCTTTTTCTTCAAAAATAGTTGAATATATTCTCAAGACATATTATAGTGTGTATATAGACATACACACTTACACACTAATAAAAGGAAGTGATTGAAAGATGGATACGTTTCGCAAAGCATTGTGGCTGGCAAGGATTGAGATGGATGTTTCTAAAAAACACTACCTGACTTTACTGATTATGGCTGGTATTTACACATTTTTCTTTTACCTGTCAATGCCTCCTTACCTCGAAGAAAATATCTTTATTTTTGATGTGTTTTTAATTATTTACCTTGTGACAATCTCCTTTTCAATCAAACCGAAAACCTTTCAGTATCAAAAGATGGACGATGACCTATACGGTTCACCCTATTTTGCGATGCTGAATCAGCTGCCTATTAAACGGAAGGTTCTGATTACTAGCCGCTTTATCTTACCTTATATGTCTATTGTTATAGGGATGATACTTGCACTGACTGGCACCTATATTTTTTCACCGGAGCTTCAGGATGCTGTTGATCCGCTTCAACTGATTGCGCTGATTGTGATCTGGATCTGTATCAGCATTTCTATCGGCGGACTTTTCCCTGCCAGTGATCCGGGTGATGAGATCAAGCGTTTCACTTTTTTTTGGTCATTTGCGAGCATTATCGGATTTTTCGTTGGCTTATACCTGATCTTTCAGGTGTGGCTGGACACCGGTTTCTTCAAGTGGACGATCTATCTGGCAAATGAACATACACTACTTTCCATTATGATTTCTATCATTGTTGCATGCCTCGTGACATGGTACTGGTTCCGCCATTCACAGAAGCAGGTCAAAAAAATTGATTACTTACAATAAAGGAGGGCTGATATGAATCTTCCAATCCGACTTTCCAAGTCCTCTCGCGAACCGATTTATCATCAGATTGAAAATCAGATTAAAGCACTGATCGCAAGTGGACAATTAACAACAGGCGACCCCCTTCCTTCTATTAGACTTTTAGCGAAAGAGCTGGAAATCAGTTCAATCACAATCAGAAGAGCTTATCAAAACCTTGAGTACAGCGGATTCATTCAGACCTCTCAGGGAAAAGGCACGTTTGTCGCAGAGGTGGATCCTGATATGAAAACATCAATGGCCAGCCAGGCAGTTGAAGATGCGATTCTGAAAGCAATTTCTACAGCACGACAGCATGAATTATCAAATAAAGAAATCATCCGCATGGTAGAAACCCTGCTTCAAAAGGAGGATAACCAATGACTTTTCCATTAGTGATCAAAAATCTCGAGAAATCGATTGATGATTTTCATTTGAGCATACCGGATCTTGCCATTGAAGAAGGGACCGTTACGGCAGTTGTCGGAACTAACGGTGCCGGCAAGAGTACCTTCTTCAAAATGATGATGAACCTTGTGAAGCAGGATAACGGAGAAATCGAGGTGTATGGTCATTCAGTCAGAGACGTAGATGACAGCTGGAAGCAGCAAATTGCTTACCAGGCTCAGACGATGATTGGCTGTGATGCTTTTACAGGTGAACAGCTGCGTAACCTGATGGCAGAACTCTATCCTTCATGGGACGAAGCGCTGTTCAGAAGATTCTCCGAAAAACTGAACATTCCGCTGAATAAGAAGGTTCAGAAGCTTTCTCCCGGCGTGAAGACGAAGTTAAACCTTGCATTAAACTTCGGGAAAAACACTTCTATTCTTATGCTAGATGAGCCAACTGCTGCGATGGATATTCCTTCGAGAAACTATTTTATTCAGTTCTTACTCGAGCTGATGGAAAAAGGCGACAGAACCGTTTTGATTGCCTCCCATCAGGCGGATGATATTAAAAAACTGGCTGACTATCTTGTATTTATCAATAAAGGACGGGTGTCACAGCTGCTTGAAAAAGACTCCCTCGCCTCCTCCTACCGCCTGTTCTGGTTAAAGGAAGAGCCGCCAGTAAGTCGGGTCCCGGGAGAAATCAAGCGGACCTATAAGAAAGTTATTTTATCAAACCAGCCTGATGCCACGATGACTTACCTTTCTCAAAACAACCTGGTTATTGTTGATGAACAAATACCTGAGCTGGAAGATATTATCCAGGAAATCTTAATGGAAGGGGAAATGGTCGATGTCTGAGATTGCACTTACCGTCCAAAGCCTTCAAAAGTCATTTAAAGATCAGCAGGTACTTCACGACGTTTCATTTAACGTAAGAAAGGGAGAAATCACTGCCCTTCTCGGTCCAAACGGCGCCGGGAAATCAACGACCATCAGAAGTATTATGGGGATTCTCTATCCGGACCACGGAACAATCAAATTCCACGGTGAGAAGGAAGGTCAGATTCCGAAGCACAAAATTGGCTACCTGCCTGAAGAACGCGGGCTTTATAAAAACGTAAAAATCATGGATATTCTTCTCTACTTTGCAGAGCTCAAGGACTATCCACTCAAAAGAGCAAAGGAACGCGCCTTATCTTACCTGAAGAAGTTTGGTCTTGAAGGAAAAGACAAGGTTTCAATTGAAGAGCTGTCCAAGGGAATGGGACAAAAAGTTCAATTCATTGCTTCTATTATTCACGAGCCGGAGCTGTTGATTTTGGATGAACCATTCTCAGGCCTGGACCCTGTCAGTCAGGAAGTGTTCAAGGAAGAAATCCGGGAACTCGCCAGAAATGGCACTGCGATCCTCCTCTCTGCCCATCAGATGAACCTGGTAGAGGAAATGGCTGATCGTCTGATTATGATTCATAAAGGACGGGAAGTCATCAGTGGGACAATGGATGAAGTAAAAAGGCAGTACGCCAGCTTCAAATGTACAATTCACGGTCAAAATGAAGAGAAGAAACTGCAGGCAATTCCGTTTGTGAACCGGGTTGAACAGCATGACAATGTGTCTGTCCTCTTCCTGGATCAGAACCTGAAAGCAGCGGATTGGATCCGCAAGCTGCCTGCAGACATTCATATCGAGGAATTCAGGCTCGACCGGGTTTCACTTCATGAAATCTTTATTGATGTCGCTTCAGACCGGACACTTGCAGCAGAGGAGGAAGAAAAATATGCGTAACAGCTTAAAAGTCGCCCGCTGGGAATTCAAGCGTAATGTCAAAAATAAGTCGTTTGTGATCTCACTTCTATTAACACCGGTGCTTTTCATCTTATTCGCTACCCTGCCGACGCTATTATCAGGTTCCGGCAGTGATGATGATCCAGTCAATGTCTCCGTATCAGATCCATCAGGTATTTGGGCAGAACAAATTGAACCCTTCGTCACCAGTGCTGATCTGAACTGGGAAACCAGTGTTGTCAACGCCTCCCCTGATGAATGGGAAGCAGGCTTAGAAGAGGATGAAAGTGCAGTGTACCTTGCGCTTGATGAGGCTGCATTGCGTAATGGGCAGGTCACCTATTACACAACAGATGAAACGCCTGACTCATTTGCAGGTGAGGTCCAGCTTCTAGCAGCACCACTGCAGCAGATGAATCTGCAGAATGCAGGATTATCTGATGAACAGATGGCTGCTGTGACCAACGGTGTGCAGTTCAATGCAGAAGAACTGTCAGACTCAGAGCAGGCTACAGCTGATTCAGGACTGAATGAACTGGCACGTATCATTCCAGGTGCATTCGCAGGACTGATTTTATTCTCGATTGTCATGACTGGCATGATGATCTTCCAGAGTGCTTCACAGGAAAAGAAGGAAAAGGTATCTGAGATCGTCCTGTCTTCACTGACGCCAAGTGACCTGATGCAAGGGAAAATTATCGGCTACTTCTGGCTTGGTATGCTACAGGTTGGTGTATGGCTCCTGATTGCATTCCCGTTTGTGATCTGGAGATTCAATGACCTCCCAATCATGGAATATCTGTTTGTACCTGAGCTTGCCCTGCTGATTGTTATTGCGTTAATCGGCTACCTGCTGTTCGCTGCTTTGTTTGTCGGACTTGGTGCAACGATCGAAGATATGAGTTCAACGAGTAACTTCCAGGGCTTAGTGATGATGCTGCCGTTTTCACCAGTCATTCTGATTGGACCTATTCTTTCTGACCCAAACGGAATTGCAGCACAGGTCGGCAGCTATATCCCATTTACCTCCCCTGCTGTTCTGATTATGAGATTATCTCTGCTTGAGGAATGGCCATGGGTTGAAATCGCAATCGGCATAAGCATCCTGATCCTGTCCGTGTGGTTATTCATGAAGCTTGCCGGAAAGATTTTTGAAGTAGGCATCCTGCTGTATGGGAAGAATGCTTCAATGGGTGACATGATGAAGTGGATTCGTTCGTAGTAGATTCAATAGATGACAGTAGAGCTTGGGACAAAGTTGTCTCAAGCTTTACTGTCGTTTCGTTGCGCTTCAGGCGGATGCTAAGGCGAGTAGTATAGTACCCAGTAGCCAAGTTCACTTTGCCTGTGATGCTGTGAGATTGTTCATAATGACTCTCCCCCCTTTACTCATAACCCCTGGCAATCAAGTCTGACGAAACCGGCTTCCTGCCAATCTCCCGCGCCCAGACGGATAACTGACCAATATGATGAACCTCGTGAGTGATCAGGTGCTTGATAACCTTTTCGTATGTAAAAGAGTGAACCTTTCCATTCCTGCTGGTAATCTGAATGCTTCTATTTTCAATTCCATCGTTCCATGTTGAAAGTGCATGCTGTGTGACATCTTTTGTGAAATCCGAATAGACAATAATATCCTCTAAAGTGCTGATCATTTCCCGTGGTTCATAAGTTACTGGATCTTTTATGAGATCTTTCATCCACAGAAGCTCACAGTCTATAATATGAACCAGGTTCTGAAACAGGCTGCCCATTCCACCCTTTCTCTCTGCATGCAGCTCTTCTTCAGGCAAAGACTTACACCACTCAAACCAGTCATCTCGTACCTGCCAATTGTATAAGAATAGATCAATCACATTACCTGCTCCTTTATATAAAAGATTGGTTTCATTTTACCCTACCACAACCGACCATTCATTATAAGGAAATATTTCCACTAAATGTATGATATATTTAAAGAAAGGATATTGACCACAATCGCTCGAAATAGAGTAACGTTATTGTAATTCACTCTATTTTTTAAAAGGAGCATATTCAATGGGATGGAGTATAGCAAACCAGACTGATTTTAGCGGCTATCAAATTGAATTCGCAGTGATTTATACAATTTTCTTTATTGCTTCAATATGGGTTTTCTACGATTCGGATCATTATTTTATGGGATTTAAAAGGCATTTTTTTTGGATACTGACTTTAACGGCAGGTGCGGTTGGAATGATCCTGTATATTATTTTTAGAAGGCTAGAAAAAAACAATTCGACTTTACAATAAAAATTCGGGAGTGAATGACATGATTCTGATCGTTCTGTTTATCTGTGCATTTGGTATCTGGATCTATTTTAAATACGATGTACAATCTATGAATTTATTCAGCCGCGTGATGGCAAAGGGTTGGAACGATGTCATTGAGGAGGAGTCACAATTCCTTCGCTGTTCGCAATGTAATGGTGTGATCAAAAGAGGAGATACGACGCCTTATTGTACGACGTGCAGGAGTTTCACTTAGGAGTTTCAGTCGGTCGCAGGGTCAGCATTTACAAGGAAAGTGAAATGATCATCAGGAGGGTTCAGGATAATACCCATTTAACTAAAAGGAGCGTTTTTAATGAACATTTATCAGGCTGCAATAGAAGATTTGGAAGGTGTATCAGCATTATTTAACCTGTATCGTGAATTTTATCAGCAGTCCCCTGATTTAGAAGGTGCCACTGCTTATGTCGAGCAGCGTCTAAGAAATAAAGATTCGATCATTTTTGTCGCAAAAGAAGACAACAGGTATGTCGGGTTCACTCAACTCTACCCTACCTTCTCATCCATCTCTATGAAAAAAGCCTGGATTCTTAACGACTTATACATAGATGTCTCCGCTAGAAAGCAAGGAGTTGGAGAAATGCTGCTGAATACTGTGAAAGAATACGCAATTGAAACAGGTGCCGTCAGTGTCAGCTTGAGTACAGCACCTGATAATGAGTCGGCACAACGGTTATATGAGAAGAATGGGTATAAAAGAGACACTCAGTTTTATCATTATGAATTAGCTTTGTCTTGAGCTTTGATGAAAGGTACATACAACGGTTATGAGTGAATAGGCAAAACACAGCGGGATAATACAGTTATTATTGTAAAATGGATATATTGTAGAGTGCACTATCACCCGTCAGTGAAGGTGCACATTCATCTTAATATGTTTCTTATACGTTACTTCTTTTTCTTCATTAATCCTCGCACTCGAAGACGTTATGTATTTGATTTTATAGGTCTCTCCAATTTCCTGTTTTAGCCGCTCTGTTAAAGATAAACCAGCATGGTTAAATTGAATTTCTAATTCAATACCATTAGGAACCAGCAAATCTTTATCCCAGTGTATCCACTGGCCGTATATAGCAGCCCTTTTAGAATACAGTACTTAAACAAAGCCTTATACCTATGGCGAAAACACTGAACCATTCGCCAGTCAAATGCTTTACGTTTCATGTCTCATTTTTTCTATAGATCTTTAATCGCTAACATCGAATGATCCTGAATAATGCCAGTATCTACGAATCCACATGAAGCGTATAATGTTTTAGCCTTTATATTACCTGTGCGATAAAAGAGGGTTACATACTCTGCTTCTCCATCTGGCATAGTATCAATATTCATCAACATTTTTTCAAAGGCAAGTTTGCCGTACCCTTTCCCCTGATAACTTTTGTCAATCATGATATGCCAGATGAAATAGCTCTTCTTCCCGTAAAATACTTCACTTTCAAATGATTCGTGATCCAAGGTATCATAAATGTACATTAAAAAACCTATCGCAACTCCCTCGGCATATATACCAAAAGGAGTCGCTGGTATTCCGTCTGTGTTTAACATATGAGCGTCCGCAAAGCTTCTGAGATTATTAGTTGCGATTAAATCTTTCTGATCTTCTCCAACTTCCAGTGCTATTACATCATCAATGTTATCCCCGGTTATTTTTCGTAATTCAATCATTTTTCATCTTCTCTCCTAAGACCAGAATAATGAATCATTCAATCAACAATTGATTCAGCAAATGCGTCTCGTGTATATTTCTCTGGCTCGCGTACAATGTTCACGCTCACTCTTCTTCCGCTAACTCCTTAATCCGCTCCAATGCCTTCGGTAGCCGGATCGCAAACGTCTCTTCCTGTTCTTTTGGAATATCAGTTTTAGTGACTAGAAGTGTTCCACCGTTTTCTTCCGTAAGAGAATAGCTCTCCCTCCCGCCAGTCCACTCCTGATCCCGTTCCTGCTGTCCGCTTTCTTTTGTGTCAGCACGATGCCTGAATAATACATACTCGTGAGGACGCAGCTTCTCTATCAGACTCGTGACCCCATATCCATTTACTGATGAAAGGAACTCGATCTCATTTCCCTCTTTCATGACACCCTTCATATAAGTACCCTCGTCGATGATATCTGCCCAGTCCTGAAATGTTTCATCGTTCCAAAGAATACTCCACACACGCTCTTTTGAAGCATTGATATGGATAGAAAAATGGGTTTCTTTCATGATGTGATCTTCCTTTCTGATTGAGTTTGTCACACGACCAGTCCTCTAATATCCCCATCATTTATATCTGTCACGATAATCTGCCATCCACTCTATATCCACCGGACCATTTGTTACTGAATAATATTCACCTTCATTATATAGGATTAAACGGTTCTCATAGACAGAAGCACCAATAATGTCATTTTTTGTGTAGATGGTGAAAACAAAACGTGATTCTTCGGAAACATCAGTATCCCATTCGGTCATTCTCATTTTTTTCACATCATACTGCTTGAGAAAATCGAACAGTTCCTTCGCAGCTTTAGCATGACTAACTTCCCACTGTACTGAACTTACTTCCGAATCAAGTAACATAACCTCTACATGTTCAGGGCTGTAATCTAATACATTCGTTAAGTTTTTTTCGCGATATTCGTTATAAATCGTTCCCGCTACCAATGCGACAGGAAGCACCATCATAAATGCCAGAGAAAATTTGAACATACGTTTTTCATGCAGATCTTTATCAGCTGTGAATTTCATCAGCTTGTCTGCCAAATATGCCGTTAATGGAATGATAATGATGAGTAATACCAAAACACCTGCGGTAATACCAACATATGAACTCCATAAATGAAATTCTTCACCTAAAAAATATCCAGCGTATAAAAGCAACGAACATATAATGATAAAGTATATCCAGTAGTAACTATTCTTGCTGGTGTACATTGAATCACCTTCTGTTTCTCATGATTGGTTTCCTCTATTCACTTCTATTACTTTTATTCGTTTCCTCAATTTGACGAGTATGGTGACGGAAATGCATGCCGATCAGATCGTACCATTCCTGTGCATTCAACCAACCGAAGCCTCCGTGTTTTATTTTATATTCCCGATTCGATTCAGCAGCCGTTTCCCTTAAAATTTTCATTCTTTCAGAAAGCTCAGTCAGCCTGTTCTGAAGAAATTCTTTGCTATCGATATTACTCGGGGGTGCATTTAATTCATCTGGCAGCTTTATTTTTATTGCGGGAAAGCTGCCTCTTTTAAAAAGTTGTTCTCCAAAATCAGTTTTTCCTGACTTTTGCTTTGTTTTCAATGTTGCACAAGTATCTACCTGATCAAGGTATTCGTGGGCAACCACAATCACATGATCATACACCTGACTAATTGACCAGGCTTCAACAGCTGGAGAATATCTCAATTGCTCAACGGAGTATTTTTCAAGATCGGTTTTATACGTTTCAATCAGTTTTAATTCGTACATATAAACCACTCCTTTTTACCGTCACTATCATAAAATAATTGATGCCCATTCATCTCAGTCAAGTTCCTCTAAATTATATATACATATTTAAAAGTTTTATAACTAACTCTTTTGTAATAGCTCCTGATCAATAAACCGCACCATTTTTTTACTGTTTCGTCTGACCATATCTTACACTTTTGTGTTATTAAAACAACGGAATAACCAGTGCACCGACTAAGATACCAGCTACAAATATCAATCCATACAACAATTTTTTATTCATCTAATCTCACCGCTTCCTTTATATGCTCATGTCACACTCTTCAACCGGTCCATCACTGCTTCCAAATCAACATCCCGCTCCAGATGCTCAGGACGCCACTCAATATATACATCAGGTTCAATACCCCGCCCTGTCTGGTAGTGATCAGGATTCTGATACACCAGCTTCGAAGTGGGATAGCCGAGTGTAAAACCTTCTCCAATATCCAGTGAAGCTACATTGCTGTAGTCGTTGATCCCCATTGTGGGCCGGCCGATAACCGTTACTTTCTCTGACCATTTGCTTGTTTCCACAAATGAATCACCTGAGCTTCCACAGTAGAGATCAGAAAGAATAAATATCTGCTCTGGCTTTCTATGACCACTTAATTTTTCCATAGGCAATACCTTTTCAAAAGGGAATCGCTGAAATCCGCTTCCCCGCTTCTCCTGCCATTGCTCCTCAAAGAATTTCAAAATCTTCCGTGTCTCTTCTTCCTCTACTACCTTAAGCGTTTCTTTTAATTCCTCAAGCTGGCTATGTGCAGTTTTCTCTGTACAATTAAACAGCATTTCCGGACTCATTTCATATGGATCCACTTCTTCAGCTCCAAAGATGAACGGAATGAAAGGATAGTAGCTTGAATCACTCCCACCATAGTTGACCCTCACGTCAAAGATCAGTGCCTTCGCAGCTTGATATGACTCTTCATGCTTTTTAAACAGTGTATACACAGCATCCGGATCCCCAAAATCAGTCAGCTTAATCAGGTGAATACCAGGTCCAATTTCTCTTGAGGAGTATTCAGGGGTATACACCGGCTTTTTCTTTCTATGTATCTCATAAATTGCCCGTTCACCCGAGCTTTTTTCCACCTCAATTTCACCAGCTGAAAGCATGACCGGATTCCAATCCTGCCGCGCTTCTTTTTCCTGATAAAGCTTCCTTGCAAATGTATCAGATGCCTGAGGGATACTTTCCCCATCTACTGAAATGATTTTATCTCCTATTTGAAAACGCGTATCCTTAGACTCAGTGATGTACAGGAACTCACGATATCTTCTCACTCTAAATCCAGCCCACTCGGAAGGACTTCCATTCTGATCAGCAGCAGTAAATGAAACGTGCTTATCCCTGAAATCCAGTAGATAATCATTCACAATCGCTGTAAATGCAGCACGTGATTCCGGATCAGCTGGGTTAAGCGCCTCTACCTGCTCCCTGAACAAATCAGGTTGATCCCACCCTTTTTTATCAAGGAATCCTGAATAGTCATGGTGCATGACATCTGCAATCTCTTCGAACATATTTACATACATAATAATCCCCTTTTCGAATTCAGCTCCAACTTATGTCATACTATTCTTACTATTATAACTGAAATACTTTTTCATTTGAGGGGTTAAATGGAAATCGAATTGATTATACTGTCATCTTCCCTTATACTAAACCTAACTCACAAGAAGGGATGATGGATGGCAGATGATCAACTAGTTCTATTTTACACGTCAAAATGTATACGCATTTTTACGAAAAAATAGGATCAGTCTGCACATATCTATCCCTTTACGATAAAGGCTTATTGATGCATACACACTTATCCTTCCGCATGCTTGCGGGAGGATTTTTTTGAAGAAAATGCGTGTACATTCAACTCATCCATACTGGAGGTTTGATGTATGCCGATTGAATTAAAACATATACACTTTAGCTATGATTTACTGGACCACCCCCTCATTGATGACGTGTCATTCACACTTGATGACACGTGGAGACTCGGCCTTGCAGGTCGTAACGGACGCGGGAAAACAACACTACTCAGGCTCATGATGGGTCAGCTGGAGTATGAAGGAGAGATTGTGACAGATCTCGAGTTTGTCTACTTCCCCCTTCCAATTCAGAATCCTGAAAGCCCTGTCTACACAGCGATTGATGAGGTTATGCCGCTTGAAGTGTGGAAGCTTGAGCGGGAATGCCAGCTGCTTGGTATGGACAAACAGATTGTCTGGGAGCCTTTCTCCCAGCTTTCAGGTGGTGAACAGACACGCGTCATGCTCGCAGCCCTATTCTGTGATGAAAGCCGGTTTGCGCTACTTGATGAGCCTACCAACCACCTTGATCTGCAGGGCCGGGTGCAACTTGCCCATTACCTGTACAAGAAGCAGGGCTATATCGTTGTCAGCCATGACAGGCATTTTTTAGATACAGTTACTGATCATACGCTCGTTATTGAACGTAGTCAGGTGGCAATCTATCATGGAAACTTTTCGACGTATGAAGAACAAAAGGAACGGCAGGATCAGTTCGAGCTGGATCAGAACAAGTCATTAAAATCCGAGATCGCACGAATTGAACAATCTGCAAAAGAGAAAGTTGACTGGGGTCAGCAGCGCGAGAAGCCGTCCGGCAATGATCCTTTTGGAAATGCGATCGCCAAGCGGATGATGAAGCGCGGTAAAGCAATCGAACAGCGTACCAACGCTAAAATCGAAGAAAAGAAAAAGCTGCTTAAAAACATTGAGAAAATTAGTGACTTAACGATCAAATGTGTCAGCAGCCACAGAAATCCTGTGCTGCGGGTAAAGGATTTCACTCTAAGCTATGGTGATGAACCACTATTTGAGCCCATCACCTTTGAACTCCTTCAGGGCGAGCAGGTCGCGATCACCGGGCCAAACGGTTCCGGTAAAACCACCCTGCTCAATTACATGCAAGGCATCACAAAGGATGTGACGAGCAGCGGAGAGATGCTGATTCCTCAAGGTCTGACAGAAAGCATCGTCTCACAGACTGCTTCACACACTGGCACACTGAAGGACTTTTCCGAAAAACATAGAATTGATTACACCTTGTTTCTCAACAACCTTCGAATTCTTGGATTCACTCGGGATGTTTTCAATATATCAATCGAAGAAATGAGTGAAGGCCAGAAGAAGAAAGTCGAGCTCGCCAAATCACTTGGCACTGAAGCGGAATGCTACGTGTGGGACGAGCCGCTTAATTATCTTGACGTCTATAACCAGAAGCAGATTGAAAAAATGATTGGTGATTACCAGCCTACCTTGTTGTTTGTAGAGCATGATCATGTTTTTGTGGAGCATGTGGCGACGAGGATTATTGAATTGAAGTAATTAAACAGGGACGTAAATGCCGGGCCATTTCTTGATTGGCTTGCAACTTTACGTCCCTGTAATTTATTTAGTGTGATGTCAGCGTTTGAAAATCCCTATCCAGAATCATATTCAAGACTGGGCATTGATGAAAAACACTGCTCTCAGGGAAGCAGCTCCTAGTCATTCAAAACTTCATTGTGCCTTCTCTCTGTCTGTCCTGAAAGTTATGGACTGGAGAGAATTTCTTATCGTTTATATCCAATTCGCTCACTTCCTTACTGATCCTGGTAGGAACGAGTAGTCCTACCAGGCCGATTACAGCGAATAAGATAAAGCTGAAGGGATAAGAGATGCCATCGATGGTTACGCCTGCTACAAATGAACCGATCGATTGACCTGCCCCTAGAAATAAGAACGAGAGACCAACGCCCATTGACGGGAAGTTCGTGAAGATCCGCGTTGCCCAAACGATAAATATCCCTGTCATAAAGATATATGTGATCCCAAAAAAGATAGCAGAACCGTAAATGGCAACACCAGTTGGTATCGTAATAATTGCAAGAGCAATCATCATAAACGTAACCGTCAGGCGATAGGATAAACCAAGACCAAATTTATTGATAAAACCTCCTGCAGCTGCTCCACCCATTCCTGCAGCCCCCATCAAAATCCAAAAAACCACACTTTCAACATCACTCATTGTATGAACATCAGTTAGATAGCTTCTTGAAAATGTCCAGAATATTGAAGAACTGATTCCTGTAATAAATGATGCTAAAAGCAGGAACTTCGCTTTCTTTATAGAAGGAATCCACTTTGGCTGCTCTATCCCGTCAGTTTGAGAAGACTTGGACGGTATCTTTCTTGTATTCCAAATAGTCACAACGAAAGCAATCACTGCGAAAAGAATAAATGAAAATCTCCAGTGCTCTGTAAAGAAAAGAGCGATCGGTCCAGAAACAATCAGACCAAAGCTTGTTCCGCTATTCATCCATGTGTTCCCTCTGTCTTTGTCTTTATCCTTTAAGGAGTTTCCTGCAACTTGAGCATATGCCGGTGAAGCCCACCCGCTGCCAAGTCCTGCAATAAACGTACTCAACGCCAGAATAGGAAAATTGGGGGAAAACGCTATTCCCGACAAGCCCAATATTGCACTCCATCCAGCGAATTGTATAACGCGTACTTGACCCCATTTCTGAATGAAATAGGAGGAAGTGATTAAAGCTAACGTATAAGAAGCATAGGCTGTTGAGCCAATAAAACCTGCATTATTCTCCGAAAGACCTAACGTCTTAGATATATCAGGCAGAAACAGCCCAAAGCTGAATCGGGCAAACGCAAAAGTGACGCCAATCATTGCTAAACCAGGTAATACAAATTTCCACATAATTAAAATTCACTCCTTTTTAGATAGAACGATCATTATATTTTTAAGCAAAAATGAAAGTAAGCTGATATGAATTCAGCTTACTCTTAAAAAGCTTTTTTTATTAGATTGTAAAGCTCATCTGCCGCCGCTTCCAAACCGACTACTTCCGCAAATGACGTAGCTCCCTCAAACAGCAAAGCTAACTGGGTGGCCTCCTTTTGAGCGAAACCATGCTTCTGCAAGAATGAAATAATTGACTTTTTATGTCCAATCGCCTGATTAACTATTTCTTCATTTTCAAAAGCATACTCCTCCTTTGCTCTTAAAAACATACATCCATTCGTTGATTCAGTACCAAGCCACTTAATATGTGATTGACCCAACCCAAGCGCAAAAGATGTTTTATCATTCGTATTTCCCTCTTCTACAGCTGGATTTAAAAATGAAAAATAACGCTTTTCACGGGCAGACAGCACTTCTAAAATTAAATCTTCTTTCGAATCGAAGTGATTATACAACGTCATCAAAGCAACGCCAGCCTCACTTACTACTCGCTTAAGCCCAACTCCGTGAAATCCATTCTCATAAAACAATGCATCTGCACATTCCAACAAATCCTGCTTTTTCTTACTCATACACACCAACCTTAGATAGAATGATCATTATAAAATTAACATAAAAAATGATGAAGAGCAAGCCATCCCTTTTGATTGGAAGTCGTTCAGATTGAAAGAATGATTCGTTACTGCTATAGTTCACCTCAAATATAACATCAGAGAGGCTGAGTTCCTCCTGTTTATTATCAGACGTATTCAGATGCTACCGAGATTACTTTTAAACCTAAGATCATTTAATAGAGAGAAGGATGTTTCCAATGAAATTAAGTGTACTTGATCAAGCGCCTGTGACGAAGGGCAATACAGCAGTTGATGCACTCAGAAAATCCGAGGAGCTGGCCATATTGGCTGATGAACTCGGCTACCATCGCATGTGGATGGCAGAACACCACGGATTAGAATCTCACGTCAGCTCTGCACCTGAAATCACTGCAGCAAGACTTGCATCAAAAACAGAAAATATCAGAATTGGCACCGGCGGCGTGATGATGATGCATTACTCACCATTAAAACTGGCTGAAGTCTTCAAGACACTGAGTGCATTTTCACCCGGCAGAATCGACTTCGGCGTCGGCAGAGCACCTGGTGGTGACAGCGGTGCCATGTATGCACTATCAGAGGGACGAAGACCTTTACTCGATAACATGTATGAAAAGTTTAAAATTGCCATGCAGCTGATCAATGATGAGGTCCCTGAAGGCAAATTACATGGCTCAACGCCTGCAGTACCTGGTCATGTCACATTACCGGAAGCCTGGATGCTCGGATCAAGCGGAAATAGCGCGGTGGAAACAGCGAAGTTGGGTGCCGGGTATTCATTTGCACAGTTCTTTAATGGCCAGTTGAGCACAGAAATCCTCGAAGCTTATCGATACCACTTCAGGCCTTCAGCACTGATGGAAAAGCCTGAGATCAATGTGTGCTATATGGTCACAGCAGCGGAAACGAAAGAAGAAGCAGAATACGAAGCACTGCCGCAGGACATTGCCGGTCTATGGCTTTCTCAGGGTAAAATCGCTCAGCCGCTCACGCCGGAGGAGGCAAAAGACTACCCACTGACAGAAATGGATAAAATCAAGATCCAGCATCGCCGTCCGCTTCATATCGTCGGTGCAGCCAAAGATGTGGCCGACAAACTGAAAGCAGAGCAGGAAAAGTACGGTTTTGATGAAGCCATGATCGTCAGCATCCCCCATTCCCAGGAAGCACGATTGAATGTTTATAGATTGCTTGCAAAAGAGTTATTGTAAAGCAATGCGAATAAAACGCTGGAGCAGATTTTGCTTCAGCGTTTTATTTATTCAGGTTTATATTTAACATTATGTTATAGAATTTTGAAACAATCGTTAGTAGAAGGACGTATTATAGATATAAAGGAATTTCTTGCCACCTGTAATGATGACAATATCGACTCTGCCAATCCCATTCAAGCAAGCGGTGTCGATCGTACAGTCGTCAGAAGGTACTGGAATAAAGAATAGAAGGGAGTTTTTTGATGGAGCGTCAGGAAGTCATCCGGCTCGAACATGTAACGAAAAGATTTGGAGATAAGCTCGTTTTGGAGGATATTGACCTCTCCGTATATGAAGGGGATATTATCGGATATATCGGACCGAACGGCGCAGGGAAAAGTACGACGGTAAAAATGATGCTCGGTCTTGTGGATGGATACGAGGGCAATATTTTTATCTTCGGAGAAAACCTGAAAAATCAGGATCATACATATAAAAGAAGGATTGGATACGTCCCGGAAAATGCGGAACTCTATGATTCACTGACTGCTCAGGAATACCTCGCATTTATTGCAGGACTTTATGGACTTGAAGAGGGATCAGCCCGTGTGAAAGCGCATCGGTTGATGATGAAGTTTGAGATTGATCACGCCATGCATGCGAGATTGTCCTCTTTTTCTAAAGGAATGCGGCAAAAGGTGCTCATTATATCAAGCCTGCTGCACAATCCGAATGTCTTATTTCTCGATGAACCACTGAGCGGACTGGATGCGAACAGTATGCTGATCGTGAGGGAGATTCTGGCCCAACTGTCAGCACAGGGAAAAACGATTTTTTACTCTTCTCATATCATGGACATTGTCGAAAAGATCAGCAACCGGATTGTGTTGATTTCAGGTGGTCATATTGCCGCTGACGGGACCTTTGATGAGCTGAAGGAGCAGAATCAGAAAGGGTCCCTTCAGGATATATTCAATAGTCTTACCGGCTTTAGTCAGCATAAGGAAATTGCAGAGGATTTCGTTGCCATCGTTCAGGAGGAACCGGCATGAACAATTTCGCCACGCTGAGACTGCTTGATCGTTTCGCTCCTTTGTTCAGACGCGCGGGTATCGATTATCCGATGCTCCGGCTGATTCTCGGCATGAAACTGACGATGGATACAAGAAGAGTGCCCACGGTCTTTGCGCAGTCGAAGGTGAAGGAAGGAAAAAACTACTTTATCCGCTCGCTGTGGATCTATGCGCTATATGGACTTGCGGTGATTCCGTTTTTGTTTATTGATGACTATTTCTTTCAGCTGAGCATTATTTTCGGCATTCTGATGTTTATTTTAATGACCTCAATGGTCTCTGATTTTTCATCTGTTCTGCTTGATGTCAGAGACCGCAATATGATGATGACAAAGCCGGTGGATCAACGTACGATCAGCACGGCCAAAATGCTTCATATTACACTTTATATGTCTTTGTTAACGATTGCGACGACAGGCATTCCATTATTTGTCTCACTCTATGTGAATGGTTTCGGATTTTTCCTGCTATTTCTTGCAGAACTGATCCTGCTGAATTTTCTCATTCTAATGATGACCGCACTCGTTTACTTTGCCATTCTGCAATTTTTCGATGGGGAAAAGTTAAAAAATGTGATTAATTTCATGCAAATTGCTTTAACACTTGGCATCATTCTTGGTTACCAGCTAGTCGCGCGCTCTTTTCAATTTACAAGCCTCGACGTGACCTTTACCCCGTCCTGGTGGCAGCTTTTCACCCCGCCTGTCTGGTTTGGTGCACTGCACGAAGCGCTTTTGACTGGTGAGCGGAGTTTATTTGTCCTCCTGCTGGCGGCATTAGCTGTGATTGTCCCTGTGATTGCCATGATTCTTTATGTCAAAATGATTCCGGCCTTCGAATCCTCTCTGCATAAACTCTCTACGGTTGAACAAGGGAAAGAAAAGCGGACAAACCGTTTGAAGCAGATCTTTCTTCGCTTCATAGCACCTAATCAAGAGGAGCGAAATTTTATGAACTTCTCTTTTGCAATGATGAAGAATGAACGTGAATTCAAGCTGAAGGTATACCCTCAGGTGGGCTTTACATTTGTGATTCCGTTTCTGTTTATGTTTACGACAAGTGAAAATGGATCTTTTGAAGCGCTTAGAGAGGGCAGCTCCTATTATTTGTTTTATTTTACCCTGCTTGTGATTCCGACGGTTATTTCGATGGTGAAATACTCAGGGGCATATAAAGGGTCCTGGATTTATGCGGCAATGCCTTTAAAAGACCGCATGTTAATTGACAGAGGATTAACGAAAAGTGTACTGGTGATGTTCTATCTGCCGGCTATGCTGATTTTAACACCTGTTTTCATCTGGATTTTCTCCGGGAGAATCTGGCTGGACCTTGTCGTGATCATTGCGACTGCCATTCTTTATGCTGCGATCTGCACACTCGCACTAAACGGAAAAAGCCTGCCGTTCAGCCAGCCTTTTTCAGTTGCGCAGCATCAGGAAGGCATCAAGGCATTTGTTATGATGCTGGTGATCGGAGGCTTCTGCCTGATCCACGTCCTGTTCAATAATTGGGCATTTGGTCTTGAGATTTATGCCGTTATTCTGTTGATCGCTATCCTGATTGTGTGGACACTTGGGTTCAGAAAGATCCGATTTGACACATGAGTAAATGACCCTGTGCCAGAAGCAAATCCCACACAACTCATTCAGATGATCTAAACAAGTAAGGTTGTGTGGGATTTGTGTTCAACACAGGGTTAATCGTGATTTTTTAACGGTCAGATTTCTTTTTATCTATCAGCAGTCCAACTATTAGCCCCAGTAATATATTTGTTATTAAAATCGGGTTTACCGGATCCACACTGTTCATCAGAATAAATGTTAAAACTCCTGCTACAAGTGCAAATAAAATAGCATTTAAAGACATAATACCCTCCCATTAACTCAAAGTTCGAATTTCATATTTTTTACCGTACAGGCTTTGTTAAAGTTTAGTTTTGATATGATCAAATGCCTCTGAGATAGAAACATAGGAATCATCATGTAATTAATCGTTTACCACTAGATCATAACCATCCAAAACATACTTTTCTTTAAACCCCACAGATTTGTATAAATTGACTGCCGCTGTATTTTCACCTGATACACATATCGTGATTTCATCAATACTTGGGTACGAGAAGAGCTTCTTCAAAGCATCGGTTAAAAGTACTTTCCCAACTCCTTGACCTCTAAATTCCGTTGAAACGGCAATATACTCAATGTTTCCTTCTTTATGTTCAGGGTTCGCTTCTATGTATACATAACCTTTAATTTCTGACTCATTTCCTTTTATCACCATTAGATGATGATTTCTATTCAGTCTATTTAGTATAGAATCAGCATTGTAATAGGTTTTTGGAAAAACCTCATTATGTAAAGCAGCGAATGAATCATAGAACGCTTCGTCTATTGCTTTTGAAGAACTGATGGATTCATCAGTAAATGTACTTCTTGCTATATTCAGAACCTGATCTGCGCCTGAGTATTGAGCGTGATTTTGCATTGCAAATTCTTTGGCAAATGAGTTATCTTGATTGATAAAAAAGGAGCAGGACTTAATCTGTTGAGGTATCGTAAGAAGAATTTTATTCCATAATGCTTGTGCAACATCCAGATTTTCATCCGTGACAAACGGTCCCCATATATCCGCGTATCCCCCGTCCAAATCTACATCCAATCCAATCGCACCAACGATATCAGATTGATCATATGCAACTAAAAACGAATCTTCTAATGCTAAATCAGAAAAATCATTCATTAAAGAATCGTATATTTCTTCATGATGCTCTCCGCAAAATCCTATATGGCTTCTATTTTTTGTATTCATTTTTTCAAGATAAATAGAAACTTCTTTTATATCTTTTGGTGAAATGATTTTTATGTTCATAGTAATCTCCTCTTTTGGTTATATAAACAAGTAAAAAGCTATGAAAATTGTGTGTGTCACAAGATCAATATTGATCAAGCTCAAAATGTTCACTAAGCGAGCATGTCCGCCCTTCCTGATCCCATTTATGATATTCTTCAAAAACTGCCTGAATATCGTGTTTGAAACGGACTTCCACCAGATGTTTTACGTACAGATAACTTCTCCAATAATCGAACATAATGCTTGATAAACTGGATGTGTATGAGCCGCTGCCAAACTCGTCAATAGAGCGGTGACCGTATTCTCCAGTAAACGCGTCTACTAACTCTTCCTCAACCGCTGTAATCTCATCACATTCCTTCTCAGTTAAAAGGAACTTTCTTGGCAAATATTCGCACATGCCTTCCTCGAACCAAATGCTATCTTCACGTTCATCGTCAAAATCATCGAGAAATAAATCAGAGTGATGCGTTAACTCATGACCCAGGATTTGCAGGATGTGATTCTCTGAGAGTTCTTCGTAAAAACGTTCAATATGGGGAACGTCTTTCCCGTCTAACTGCTGCACGAAAAGCTTTCTCCAGGCTGCTAAGTCAGGTGTTATGTATATCGTATTTTTGTTCGTAAACGCTGGGATAGCAATATCAGAAAATATAGTGGTGGCCGCTTCTGCTGACGTCCATACAATTCCTTTTGGCTGATTGATTAATAAGTACTCTTTTTCCAATATGTGTTGATACTCCTCCAGCCGCTTGCTGAAACGCTGGATGAGATCCTTGTGAATTTCATATTCCTTGATGTCTTCAAAAGCATAGATGTGTTTCATCATGAACAACCTTTCTTATTAAATGTTTCCCAATCAGTCGACAAAGCACTCAAGGAGGTAAACGCTGAATCGCAAGTCCTTTACAATTCACATCCACGCCCCCGTATACCTACTAATTATTCTTCCGCAAGAATTCGTTTTTTTGATATCCAGGTTGCGATTAAAACAAACAGGCTCATTAAGACAGAAAGGATTGCTCCGAAAAACAGGATCATCATACCCGCCAGTCCAACCCATCCGCTTGTAACTGAGAGAACCAGATTATTAATCAGCAAAGCAGATACAAAGGTTAAAACAGCTATATGGTATGGTTTGATTTTTTTCCACACTAATAGAAGCAAGAGAATGAAAAAGACTGATACAGCAGCATACATCAGTGCTTCATTGAGTGAAAAAAAGAATCGTGACTGCCCGGCATCAGGCCCTGTCCCCGGGTTCGCTGTCTCTACAAATGCGACGATTGTTAAGGCGATTCCAGCAAACAATGCAAAGCCATAGACAACCCAATTTGTTTTTGTGATATTAGCACGGGTCATGGGATATGTCCTCCTTTATATTGTGACTCATTCTAACCTGAGTTCCGTAAGTGAAATTCCATTTAATTACACCTCTACTATAGCGGTTACCCCATTAACAAGTAGAGAAACAACACCGGTGGTCATTAATATAATGGATACTACTCGATAATTCTTTTGAGTCTTTGATTTGTTCCAGGCATAATAGCCAGTTGCCAGTATAAATAAGCTTATAAGAACATTGATTAAAAATGGAATAACAACCATTGTATCCACCTGCCTCTCAGTATTTTTGATATAAGCATGAATCAGGTTTAGCTCCTTAAACTCCTTAACAGGATGCTTCTACTCTTTCATCCAGCTTTGATGATTGATCAATGGGAAGAATTGAATGGATAGAAATTGGTCAATGTTTGCTTTGTTACAAATTTGTGCCCAGAACTGAACACAATTCCCACACAAATCATTTAAGTAAACCAATAAAATTTTGTATGAATGGTTCCTGTCACAGAGTCAGTGTTTTGAATGCCCTCACTTCAATTCTCCGGCACTAAGTATTTTATAATAAGAGAAAATAATCGTGGCGAGACCAATACCTAAAAGAATTCCTCCAGCAACGATGAAATTATTAATATAGCTTTCTATAATAATGAGATACGTTGCAGTGTCTGCCCCGCCCTGTTGAAATAACCATTTATCAGCAAGCGATGTTCCGAAATTCACGCTGAAAAACAGCAATATAAAACCAGTTGCGGCTAAGATCATGCTGGAGATAATTAATCCGTTTAACCTTCCTCTTGTCATATTATTTCTCCTTCCTCTTTTTAAGAAGAATACCTGTGAATAATATAAGATAAATCAGTTTGTTTCCTGAGCTGAAACTGTCAAAGCAATTTAAAACAGAGAGGCAAACACGAAGTCATATATTAAAATGCTTCAAGCTTTACCTCCCTGTTTAATTTATTTCGATTTAAGGATTTGATCATTCACAAAAGCATTTAAAAAGAACCGTTCATTGTCGTTTGGCGCTCTGCCATTTTCCTTTTCAAAACACTCAATTGCCTCATCTAATGAAGCAGACTTTGTCGCTTTGCTCGAAGAAATAAGCTCAGCCCAGTACAGGTTTATTTCAGCTAAGTCACAAATCGACTCGTGCCCCAGCACATAATACTCAGCGTCATACTTTCGAATATCGCAAATCATTGGCATCAGTAGCGATTGCTTGTAATGAAAAAGTGAGTTGGTCGTTGTTCCGTACGCACTATCCCCTAAAAACAACACCTTATCATCGGGGATGTACACAATCGTGGCGTCATCAGTGTGCGTACTATGAATGGTCTCAAGCACACATACCTTGTTTCCCAGATCAATGGACAGCGCGTTTTCAAAAATAATATCAGGTGAAGGGATTTCAAATGAGTCTCTTTCCGGCACTTCATTTTTGATCGTCTCCATACACTGAGGACTGATTTTCCTGTCATCCACATAACGCTGAAGCGATTCATCATCAAACGAATAACTACGCCAATCCTGTATGATCTGATTGGTCAGCCGGTTGACGATTGTCATTGCTCCAAACTCCTGTGATCCTAAAAAATGATCCCAGTGCCCGTGTGTAATGACCACGTATTTGACTGGCGGTACATTCAAATCCTCGATTTCCTTTAAAAAGTCCTGTGCGTGTTGAACAGAATTTCCTGCATCAATCACAAGGCTATATCGCTCACCACACACCAATCCCAAAACTGGTCTTTCCCGCTTGTCCTCATGTGACATATAGTAAACGGACGAATTTATTTTATTTAGCATGTTCATTTCTCCTCATTCATTATTTAACTGTTACTCGAGAACAGAGAAAATCCACATGCTTTTTTATGACACGGGTTTTCTCTTCGTTATTTTTTCACCACTGGACTTACCTCCTTTAACGGAAATCATATTTTGTGAATCAGATTATTTTATGTATGCCTAATCATTTTCTGAGAGAATACATAAGCGATCGTTGCAATTAATAGGATAGCCAGAAATTGAATTACCGGAGACTGCTCAAGCACTATTCCCCCACTTGTACTCATATATCCCGTGGATAAATCAGGAACATAAAGAGCTGTTAGAACCCAGCCGGATAAGATTTGAAAGCCTATATACAATAGAGCTAAGCTTAAAATAAATACAATATACTTTTTCAAACTGTTCACTCCTTTAGGTTGTATACGCTTTCTTTATAAAAAAGTTTCATTTGATTTGACCAGGTTTCAGAGCTTAAATGATATCACGTAAAATAAAACACATAAATTACACCAGCCAGGATGATTCGATAAATCGCAAATGGGATCAGGCGAATCCGATTAATCAGCTTAAGAAAGAATTTAATAGAAATCAGTGCAAATACAAATGCGCTGATGAAGCCGATTGTAAAAAATGGCAACATATCCATCGTGAAGTATTCCCATTTACTTAAAAGGGAGATCATACTCGCACCCATCATAATCGGGATCGCCATAATAAAGGTGAAATCTGCTGCAGCCCTGTGACTAAGCCCCAACAATACACCACCAGAAATAGTTGAGCCTGACCGTGAAAACCCGGGCCATAAGGATAAGCACTGGATCAATCCAATTGTAAATGCCTGACGATATGAAATCTGATCCACTGTTTCAATCTTTACTTTCTTCCCGCTGATCAGGTCAGCAGCAATCATTAGAAAAGCCCCGATGACAAGTCCAATCAGAACAGTCTTGAGTGAAAAAAGGTGCTCATCAATATAATCCTCGAACAATAGACCAAGCACGCCGGCGGGAAGTAATCCGATGAAAACATGTGATAAACGAAGCTTATCCTGCGTCCCACGTGTATCCATATTTAATCCAAGCAGATCAGAAATTCGCTGACGAAATACAACGACCACAGCCAGTATAGAACCTAACTGAATAACTACTTTAAAAGTATTAGCAACCGGACTTCCCAAAAACTCAGATGACTTCAGCCACAAATCATCCACTACAATCATGTGACCGGTTGATGAAACCGGCGCAAATTCCGTTAATCCTTCCACAAATCCAAGCAAAAAAGCTATAAAAAGCTCCCATACACTCACTTTATGTAATCTCCTTTTGATCTTCCAATAATCTATTTTCTAAACTAAAAAGACGAAATCGTTGATGTAAAGTATCTTGAAAGGATTATTTTTATTAATAAACTAATATCCCTGATCATTTTTACTAACTGCATTTACAAGGCTCTCAATATGATTTTGATATACTAAACGTTGCTTCGGATAGGGTTCTATCCTGATTTCGAGCGTTGTTATACTTATAATTGATCCCCCACAAGTTAGTTTAAAAGGTTGCAGTAGGTTATTAAATTTATTCAACTCACCCTAAAATAGGGAAAAGAAGATCGAGTTTTTATTAGTATTCGATCTTCCTCAGTGCACGTACCATTGTAAACTCAACTTCTGTTTAATAAATGGTATTTATATTTTCTGCTCTTTTTTTCTTCTTCACACTGATCAATGCCCCCACTGCAACAATTCCAAGCAGAACAGCCCAGAAAATCAGTTTCCATTCTGACGAATGTGCGAAATCATATGGCAGGATTCCAAGATCTTTATGTGCAAGAGTAAGTACCGTAAGCTTCACACCTACCCAGCCGACAATCACAAAAGCAGTAGTTTCCAGCTGTGGATACTTTTCTAAAAGCTTGACGAATTTATGGGCGGCAAAACGCATGATGATGATTCCAAAGATCCCCCCTGCCAGCATGACGCCAAACTGACCTCCGTTGATGCCCCCAATTTCCATATTTCCCAAATGCGGCAATGTAATCGCCAGGGCAACCGCTGCCAGCATCGAATCGATCGCAAAGGCGATATCCGCCAGCTCGACTTTCAGAACAGTCATCCAGAATCCAGACTTCTTTGTCGCTTCAGGTTCAACAGAGTGTTCCTTTCCCTTCTGTTGATCATAAATATGCTTGAATGCGATAAACAATAAGTAAGCCGCTCCTAAAGCCTGTATTTGCCAAACGTCTACCAGCAACGTGATCATGAACAACGCGGCAAAACGGAATACAAATGCTCCCACCAATCCATAAAATAACGCTTTTTTCTGCTGTTCTTTCGGCAAGTGTTTAACCATGACAGCCATCACAACAGCATTATCAGCTGCAAGTAGTCCCTCCAGCGCCACCAGTACGAGCAAAACCCACAAATACTCTAATAAAATCGCTTCCATCAGTCATCCTCCTTTTTACTCAACAAAAAAAACCTCTGCCTAATAAAAGGCAAAGGTCTCGCTAAGCAAAAATTTTGCTATCACAACCGATGGCGCAAACCACGTAATGACGACTGTGAAATAGGCTTCCCTATAGCTACTCCCCTTCGACGTAAAGTCAAGGTCAATTAAGTTGTATCAACAGTATAACATTTCTAAGAAAGATATAGCTAACATTATTTTGAAAAATCACGCTAATAATATTTACGATGAAATTCTCCTGTTTTTGGAGTACGATCACCTGGCCTTCACAGATTAATGAATCATCAAAATAGCATTTATAATATAGTTTATGAATGATTCTAAGCGCCATAAAAGTGAACACGATTTTTACCTTGCTTCTTAGCTGCATATAAAGCGTCATCTGCCATCTTAATTGTTTCTTCTAAGCTAACAGCGCTTGATTCTGCCCAAAAAGCGGCTCCGATACTACAACTAACAGCGGCAGATTGGCCATTCAACCAGTAGGGTTCGCTGATTGATGAAATCATTCTCTCACCAACTCTTTTTCCCCTGACAGTCATTTCTTCTTTTGGGGAATGCAGCACGACGATGAATTCATCACCGCCTACCCTTGCGATCATTTCTTCTTCCTGTATATTTTCTTTCAGCCTGGCTGCTACTTGAACGAGTAATTGATCACCAGCCAGATGGCCTAATGTATCATTGACTGCTTTAAACCCATCCAAATCAATGTAAAAAACGATCGCTCTATCGTATTTTTGAGTGTATTTTCGTAAAAACAACTCGAGCGCATATCGATTTGCCAATCCTGTCAGTTCATCCGTGTGTGCAACTTCCTCCATTTCCTCCAAAGCCGATTCCGTTTTAGTAAGATTGGCGATCAGCTTTCTTAAAGAAGCTGACAAGGTCTCAAGTTCGGAAATCCCTTTGTAATGCGGAATCTGAACAAGTTCTCCGAATCTAAGTCTGTCAGCAGTAGTTGCCAAATTTTTAAGCGGAGAAGCTATTTTTCCGGCAAGAAGCCAACCGAGAACTGCAAAAAGCAATACGAAAGTGATTCCGGCTATTAGAAAGAAAGCCAGCAGTTCTTTGATAGGTGTAAAAGCAACTTCTATGGGTTGCCTGGCGAGAATGGTCCACTCCAGACCGGGATATTCCTTGTAACCATTTTCCAGCATATAACCCGTTACATAGTCATCACCATCCGGCCAGGTTTCAGTTATCCAACCGTGCTCACGGGTTTGCGCTAAATCAATACTTTCCAGCTCCAGCGTTTGTCCAATCATTTCATCAGGACCTAATATAATGCTGTTATCAATTTTACTAACGATAAAAAATTCAATGCTATCACGGTTTTTGACAGCATCAAGCATAGCTGCCTCTACTTCTTTCACCCACTCCCAGCTTAAGTGGGTAGCTAAGACCCCAATAAACTGATCGTTGTAATCATAAATAGGGGTACTAATATCAACGAATTTCATTGCTTCTCCTGTCGGATTTGGCAATAGGTCGGCGAGAAGGACCGCTTCATGTACGTCTCCTATAAATGGATTCTCCAATGCTTCTGTATAAACTGGACGAGCGGAAATGTCGGCACCTTTCAGTATAGAATCAGTAGCTGCCAATACTGTGCCATTCTGATCTGTAAAGCCGATCCAGGAGAAAGAAGGAATAGTTGACTGCAATTGATTAAACAAATATTCAATTTCTTCACCACTATCCGGCTGTCTGATGGCGGGCAAACTGCTTAATAAAATTGTTTCGCCATACCTGGACCACATATATTGGTTGAGGTTATTCTCCATCATATAAGCTGTGTCGCTAAGCGAATTTCCGATTTCCGTTTCCATTTGATTAATTGAACGCTGACCATAAACGATGCTGAAAATAAGGATTAACAGAATAGTGGTAATGGCAAATATAATGGCTAATCGTGCTTGAAGACTTAAAGAAAAGTTCATTGTTCTTCCTCCGAAACTCTAAATGGAACAAATAATTATCATATTGAATTCTCAAATTACTGCTAATAAGTTAAATGAATTCCTGAGTAAAAATTGTTTTCAAACTTCATACTGTAAACAGACAATCCCAGTTTCTTCGATTAAGCAAGTTAGATCTCGCGGTGAACATACTGAGGATTTTTCCACAAATCAATTAACAGAATCCTACTCAGAGAAACAGACATTCCTATTATCAACTTTTAAAAGAGTGGTAAATTTACTCTTCATTTATTTATCGTTCTAAAAAGATAGCACTTTAATAAATTTGTGTAAATTGTCTTAGAACAACTTGCCTTACGTACGAAAATATTGTTTTTCAGTTCTTCGGCCATAGATTTCCTAATAACAATTAACCTGCTTCTGCATAGAATGTCGGAAAAGTTTTGAGTACAAAAAGATATTTTTTATTTTTAAGGAAATAAAAAAAGCACCTCCTGGATTGAATCAGTGGCGCTTCCTATCTCCCATAGTTATGAATTGTGTAAAACATTAGACAGTCATCATTGTTCTTTTAACATCGAATACTTTTGATAAGCTTTATAATAACTTCTGCCAAACAAAATAACCAAAATCAATGGCAGCAGCTTCAACAGAACAAACGGTGATTCAAATAAAAATGCTTTCCAGAATAATGAACCTTCCATCCCCCAAAGTCCTTCATGATATAAGCCTGAATCGCTATAAAGCAGAAAAGAAAAAACCAAACACATCGTACCCAGCCAAAATGAATAAGTCATTAACCTTTTGTAGTAGTTACCCGTGGACTCGCGATCTGAGAAAATTTCATTTTGACCATCAGCTTCTTTTTGCCAATACCTGACTCCACTCATCCATGATCCGCTCATATAGTTCCATCCGAAATCTTCATAGGTTGCTTTGTATCCTTCAAGCTTTTGCTTTGATAAACGATCCTGATAATCAATCCGCATCACATAGTTCCTGTCAGTTTTCTCAAAGATGTAGAACCCGGACGAGCTTATATTCGTGCAACGATAACCTTTTTGCAGCTGCTCGTTCAGCCACTGTTCTTCTTTCTCAACATCAAAAAAGATTCTAAATTTTTTCATTTGCTTCACTTCCCTCATACAAAGATATGATATGCAAAAGTCTCTCCTGTTCAGCTTTTAAAACAGCGCTTCCTTCTTCAGTGATTTGATAAATCCTTCTCCGTCCTTCACTTCCAACCGGTTCAATCCAGCCGTGCTTATTCAGATTTTCAATCGCACCGTACAACGTACCCGCCGCTAAAATCACATCGCCATGACTCATCTTTTCTATCTCCTGCATAACCGCATAACCATGGCGCGGCTCACGCAGAGCTAACAAAATATAATGCATCGTCTCAGACAACGGTAATAATTTATGCTTCATATTCTCATCCTTTATTCAGTCTGACTATATAGTTGAACTTAATAAACACATTAATACAGTTGAACTGAATAGTCAATTGAAATTTTATATTTATTGAAAGTGAATATGAGTGATACATTCATAAACAACCTCACACAATTCATTCTGATTATTTAAACAAGTAAAATTGTATTCAAAACAGGGACAATAACTTCAACCAGAGATTACTTTTCAAATACTAAAGAATCATTGTCAGCAAATGCTTTTAAATCTGTAAAACCTATTAATTCCGGACCTGTTACAAAAAATAAAAACGCTTTACTGCTTTCAGAGACAATCGCTTCTGAATCAATACGCCGGTTATAAACTGCTTGTGCGTAAGCTGTGTTTTCATCAGGAGCATACCCTACTAAAACACTGAACTGCTTATCCGTTTCAAGTCCACCCATTGCTGTCATCGTTGAAATTTCATGATCATTGAACACTTTGTTATAACCGACTTCTTCTATTCTCCAGGAAGAATCCTGCTCTGACATAATGGCAAAGCCCATATATAAGTCGTCAGATTCATCACTGGAAAACGAGAAGCTCATCCCTTTATAATTTGCATCTTCTATATTGTTATTATCGATCATCTGTGAAGTTTTCAAATCTACTATGCCCGTCATTTCTTTTTCTATCATACTTCTAATCCCATCCGGTAAGTCTTTCTCATTAAACAATTTATTATCAGTGCTAACTTCCTCAGAGCTCAGTAAAGTTACTTGAGTTTCATCATTTTGATCAGTAGTAACACCCTCATCAGACTTTTCATTGTCAGAACATGCGGACAGTGTTACTAAAGCTAAAATGATGGTTATCCCTTTCTTCATATTCTCAGCTCCTTTCATGTTAAGTTATCTATCTTTTAATGAAGATCCATCTATTATCAAAATTAGTATTTTTGACTAATCAAGACTTTTTCTTAACAAACTCTTCTGCTATCCCCAAGATTAAAAGGAATATGCCCAGGATTAACGAAGCAATTGAGAGGTAATAAGGAAGAGGAATTTCTTCAGTCATGGACCTGGCAACAGTAACAAGTGTCGGTGGACTGCTGACCCCCTGAGCATTAACCATAATAGCTCCCGTAATATAATAACCAATATAAAGTATGGCAGCAGTCATGATTAAAATTGCGCCGCTTATTGTTTTACCCATTTAAAATCTCTCCTTTTCTCTTTGATTTAAACCAATTCAATGCCCTGTCAACGGATACATCACACTCTCATTAAGCGTCTCATTCAGTAAAGTGACTTCCATCGCATGAAAATCCAAGGCAGCAAGCTGCATAGCATTTGCGAACACAATCTGGTCAGCTTCAGTGACAATCTTCTCATCCATCGTATATTGAACAGTTGCAACATCATCCTCAAGTGTAGCCTTAATCACCTCAAACCCCTCTACAATAGCTGAAGCGTAAAACGCATCCTCACTCTTCACTGACTTCATCGCTTCTATCGTTTCCGGAAAGGTTAAAGGTTCTCCATTCTCATTTTCAACCGGTTCCTCCAACACCCCGCCCGGGAGGAATAATGTCTGTTCTAACTCTTTATTGTAAATGGTGTAATAGCCGCGCGTGAGACCTCTTTCATCTTCAATCAGGATCGGCGCATCAACATTCCTTTCAGCTACGATGATGCTTTCCTCACCATCCGGATTCAAGAATGACACTTCCTCAATCCCATATAGATCACTGATGCCAGTCAGCGAGTCATAAAACATACTCGATTGTGCAGAGGTAGTAGAGAGAAGATTCCCATCTTCAGTAAAATTGACCGTCAGCTGCGGCCACTCTACAGTCATTTCTGTAAAAGAGCTGAGAATCTCCTGTTCTGATGGATCGTTTTCGAAAAGGGACGACACCAGCCTTTCTTCAGCTGATGTGTTCTGTTCATCGCCACGCCTAATGGTGAATGCTGTGAGAAATTCGATGCCCGCATTATATGTATGAGAATCGATAAAGTATTGAGGAACCTCCTGGGTTTCTTCATACTTATCTGATTGCTTACCGGCAGCTTCGCTTGGATCATCCTGCATGTCCTCATGATTACTTTCTTCTGTATCCGGCGCTGTGTCATCTGTCTCTACTTCATTTTGAGCCTGTTGATCAGCCGGTTCAATATCCTGCTCCGTTGTGTTGTCTTCACTAGACTGACAACTTACGAGCAAAAGAGCGATAGAAGCCATCCCAACTGCATTGACTATTTTCCTCAATCCGAGAACCTCCCTTTTTTATCCATGTACCCTCTACGTTAGGAAATAAAAGTTTTCCAGACATTCTCTTAAAAAAGAGGATTTTTATTTGATTCATGCAGAAAAAATGAAAGTGACGCACAACCTGAACCATTCACTGATCGAATGGTGCAGGTTGTGCGTCACCATTTGTTGGAGCGCTAAAAAGGAATTTCTCCTATGAAAAATGGAACAAAAACCCCAGCAGTGGATGCAACGAAAATGACCCAAAATGTTTTTGAGGTTAATCTTTCCTTCAATAATTGACTTTCTTTTGATACATAAGAGAGTACGATTGTATATAATCCAAAAAGCATAAAAGATAAACCAAACCATACCACCCAAACATTGCCTATAAATCTTATTCCAGCACCTTCATAAACATTTTTTAGTACAATATCAGTTAATAAAAACCCAACAACTAAAAATAAAATAATTTCAATTACAGTAACTAAATACATTTTCCATATTGCCATCTCTCTACCCCCAAAAGAATAGCCAAATTCAGTAATTAAACCTGTATCAGAAACAACTCTCACACAATTCATTTGAATGATGACAATCACATCAAATTGTGTGGCAATTGAGTCTGTCACATGGTCAGTATTTATTCTTCTTTCATGCTCACAGTGTAGTGCATCATACTTTTCGGAATGCCTTTAATCTCAAATATACCGCTATATACCAGACATCTAACCCTGTACTCTAAAAACATATCGCTGACAACATCATCAATACGCCCTAATGCTTCTCCAATGATCCTTGCTGCTTTGACAAACCCGTCTCCCTGATCGTCTGTCATATTCGCAGCAATAGATAAGATCAATGAATCATAGTAGTTCTCATTAACAGCTTGAACCTGCTGATTCTTCCAGATCCTTAAAGTACCACCCATGTCTGATAGCGATTCCCATTCCTGCTCGTAACGTCTTCTTTCCACTTCTGTTAAAGGTCTTGCTGCATTTCCAAGATACATCCGCTGTAGTTTTTCAGGTTCAACTCCGCCAGTATGCGGGTGAAATTCCTGGAACGTTTCAGTGTTATATAATTTTTTGAAAGCGATAGTAGTGTTGATAATAGAAACAACATTTTCTTTTTCACGGATCAAATACAGAAAGTAGCGGATACCCGTCTGTTCATCCGCATTTTCACCACTCCACAAAACAATCGGAACTTCTCGAGGAATAGCTTCAATTTCTTTTAAAGCTTTGGCTAACCTCTTTTCATATTCCTTTTCAAAATAATCATCCTGCCCATTTAAATGGTCTCTTAGCCACTCCAAACGCTGCCGCTGACCACTCTTTTGGTCAAGGTGCCTAACAGGTCCGTCTCCAAAAAAGTCCGGAAAGCCAATGACTTTCTGATGACGATCAAGCCCGACTTTCAGCGAACCGGCCGGTGATTCACCGCAGACAAGATGAACCGTTTGATAAGGTCTTTCCACACGCATATCCTCATTACAGGCCATACGAAGAACCTCCTGCTGCCAATGAACCAGCTCATCGATCATCTTCTCACTCTCTTCACGCGCACCGTGGATCATCCGGACGTGAATCATTGTCTGCAGAAGCACACTCTTTGCATCCTCCTCTGATAAATAGTCAATCGCATCTTTTAAATCATCAATCACGCATGTCACACTCCCTCTGTTAAGTAAAATACAATGATTCTACAGCCCTCTAAATAATGTGTCAGCAATAAACTTTAACGAATTGCTAATTTGAATCATTTCATAGGCTATGAGCGACAAAACAAACAGTAATACAATGCCCCCTATGTATATCATTCTCTTATCAAGTTTATTCACGGTAGACCTCCTGATCTCGAAGCGTACTAGTTGTTAATATTCTATCACAATGTCCAAAATATGGTTTTTTTAAAAGAATTCTGACGTTACCTTTTTCAAAAAACAAACAATAATTTTGGAAATATATTTAAATTAATTGTGTTTAAAGGTCCAAGCGTTTAAAATAAAAATAAATCTAAATATTCAGTTAATATAAACTACATAGTAGTCAAAAAGTTCAGCTTTGTGAACAAGATAGGAACGAATTTTTATAGAAAGCTATTCCCCCATTACAAACCAAAGGAGGTTTACACATGGAAAACTTGTTCATGGTGCTGTTTCTTGTATCGATGTTGGCGTTTATTGTCGGTTTGATTAAGCCTGACCTTGTATTACGGTGGATGCCAAAAGGCGGTAGAAGCAGAAAGAAAGTTTTGCTGTATTTTGGTTCCTCAATCGTTATATTTTTTATTTTATTCGGTGTAACGGCTGAACCTGTTGAAGATGATGTCGCTGATATTGAACAGACTGCAGTCGGGGAAGAAACAGAACAAGTAGTTGAAGAAAACGAGACTAGTCAAGGAGAGGAAGCGCCCGAAGAAGATGATAAGGAAGTAAAAGAAGAAGCAGAAAGACAGGCCGAGGAGGAAGCGGAGAAACTGGCGGCAGAAGAAGAGGAACGAAAAGCGGAAGAAGAGAAGCTAGCAGCTGAAGAAGCTGAGCGTGCGGCGGAAGAAGCAGAAAAGCTGGCAGCAGAGGAAGCGGAGCGGAAAGCACAAGAAGAAGCAGAAAAACTGGCGGCTGAAGAAGCTGGAACGGTATCTCAGCAGCAAGCGGTACAAATGGCAGAAAGTTATTTGAGCTATACTGCATTTTCAAAAAGCGGACTCATTGAACAATTGGAATTTGAAGGCTTTGAACATGCGGATACCACGTATGCAGTAGAGAACATCAGCGTTGACTGGACAGAACAGGCCGTAAAATCAGCTGAAAATTATTTGGACTATACTGCATTTTCAAAGAGCGGATTAGTCGAACAACTGGAATTTGAAGGATTCAGCACAGAAGATGCTTCTTATGCCGTAGAGAATATCACTGTCGATTGGAGAGAACAGGCCGTAAAATCGGCAGAGAATTACCTTGATTTCTCATCCTTTTCAAGAGCAGGTCTGATCGACCAGTTGGTGTTTGAAGGGTATAGCGTTGAGGATGCTACGTATGCGGTGGATGCTGTAGGGCTTTGATGTAAAAATACGGGGATGTAAATGCCAAACCATTCGTGTAGAATGATTTGTATTTAACATCCACGTATTTTTTAATTCTCTATATTAGCCAATAAAATTGTGTGGGAATTGGGTCTGTCACAGGGGTATTATTGATATCCGAACAGCTTCTTCCCAGTTCAATCATTGTCCAATTTCTATCGCAACATTATGTCTTGCACTATCCTGATTCGTCCAGGTAATCACAGTGCCCGGCGCGACAGAAATATCCTCACTGAATTCATAGTCTGCAATATCCAATTCGATATTACCCTCTATTTCTGCACCTTCTTCAACCGTAACGGTCATTTTCATCACAGGGTGCGGATCGCAGTGAATATTGTAAACCCCTGCATCCTGAAATGTGAAAGTAGTTGTTTCACCTTGTGCTAAGAGTGGTGAAGCCACATCTTCTGTCACTACATTTTCTTCTTCAGTCCCGTTCGCGCTTTCCGTATCTTCCGTTGTTTCTTCCTGGTTCATTTCCTGGTCACTGTCTTCTTCTGTTTCTTCAGTAGCTTCTTCATGATCCATCTCTTGTTCATGCTCTGTTTCTGTCTCTTCTGTTGCTTCTTCTTCGTTTGTCACAGTATCTTCTGCAGTTTCAGTTGTCTCTGTATCACCATCGGACATGTCTTCCGGTTCAGAGGAATCATTAGAATTACACCCTACGAGCAATACCGTGAAAACCAACAATAAAAATAAAGGAAAGAACAACCGCTTTTGCTGCTTCTTCATATTTCCCACCCTTTCTAGGTTGTGTTAACAAGTAAACGAAGAGTAAGCGAAAAAAGATCAGTTTATATGTTAATATTTCAGAAATTTTGTTTCTATAGCTTTTCATTCTTCTATTTTCAGCATGATAATATGCCATACTGTTGTTAGTTATCTATTTTATATATGAATTTACGATGAAAGATCAGAAGATTGCTGTGCTGAATATCACTACAGCAGGTGAATCATAAAAGTCTGCAGAACTTTCCCGGGAGATGATGAAAAAATGGCCGCACAATTAAAAGATATTTATACGAAAGATTTTTTATTGGATTTCAGTCAAAAAGTACAATCGGTATACCCTGCTTTTCATCAAGCAGACTTTATTAATTCGATCATGGATGACACGTGGGACGAGCTGGCACTCAAGGCTCGCACCCGCAGAATATCAAAGAAGCTGGGTGAGTTTTTGCCAGACAAGTATGAAGATGCGTTAGACGTATTGTTTAACATTGCGGATGATTGTGTGGGGTTTCCCTATCTTTTTTTCCCGGATTTTGTAGCGGTGTATGGACAGGCAGAAGAGCATTGGGACCTTTCTATGAGCGCACTTGAAAACTTCACGCAGAAATCATCTGCTGAGTTTGCCATCAGACCGTTTTTACTGCGTGATCCTGATAAAGTCATGAATCAAATGGCAATATGGGCAAAGCATCCCAACGAGCACGTGCGGCGATTGGCCAGTGAAGGCTGCCGCCCACGCCTTCCATGGGGTGAGGCGCTGCCCGTATTCAAGAAGGATCCGGTACCTGTTTTGTCTGTTTTAGAGATCCTTAGAGAAGATGCTTCGTTATATGTACGTAAAAGTGTCGCCAATAACCTGAATGACATCTCAAAGGATCACCCTGACCTCGTACTTGAAACCGCACGCGGGTGGGCAGGTGAAAATCCCGATACAGACTGGATCATCAGACACGGCTGTCGCACATTAATCAAACACGCAAATCCTGAAGCGATGGCATTATTCGGCTATGCAATGGAAATGACCCTCACCACCCATGCTTCAATCTCAGCACAGCCTGACGTATTGAACATAGGTGAGAAATGCGAGCTCCACTATCAGGTGAATATCCGACAAGGTGAACCAGTCTACATTCGTATCGAATATGCGATCGACTTTATCAAAGCAAAAGGACAGACAAGCCGCAAGTCATTTCTCTTATCTAATAAAACAGTATCCGGCGGTGCACATCTTACAGGAACACGGACACACAACTGGTCAGATCTGACCACTCGCCGCCACTATTCAGGCGAGCATCGAATTGTACTTCTGGTTAATGGGCAGGAGGTTGCTGATACTGTGGTGAGCTTGGGGTGAATAACCTTCTATTACGTTCCCAGTTCTGAAAACACTTCCGATACGATTGATTTGAATTATAAAAACGTTCAAATTGAGTGAAATTTTGTAAACAGATTTTTTACTAATGAAAAGCAAAAGACGGCGGCTATGCTTTATTTCAGCTCATAGCCACCGTCCTTTTTGTCTTTATGTTTTGAACCATCAATCACAATTGGAATATTAAGGACTTCAGAAATCTTTAAGAGTGTCAGCGAGGTCGGGTGAGTGAGTCCGCCTTCAATTCTTGCAATCGTGGACTTTGCGACACCTATTGCATCAGCAAGCCCCTGCTGACTGATTTTTTGGTGATGTCTTGCCTCAATGATTTGTCCTGAGATACTTGCAAAGTACTCAACCTTCTTCACTTCATCCTGACCGATAATATCAGCGAGACGTTTTGAAAAGTCGTGGTTCATATGATTCACCCTTTCAGTGATCAATTTAATAAGGTGGATGTAAGAAACAATAGGGTTCATACGTTTTTTCAGCCGGCACAATATCTTCTCTCACAATATTTCCGTTGTATTGCTTATCAAAATAATGAAGCAGCACAACTTCCTTATAGTTGTGAACGGTATATAAGATCCTATGATTCCCGGTGCTGCGATATTTCATTCCCCACCTATATAATTCATCTAATTGAGTATTGAATATGATTGGTTTCACAACCGGAGGATGAACATCTTCTTCAGATTGCTCATTGAATTCTTCAGGAAACGGATATTCTTCAAGCCTTTTCTTAAAAAAATAGTACAACTTTGCAAGATCAATCCAGACCTTATCTCGAGGATGCCCAGTTCTAGCAGCCTGTTCAGCTTTCTTTATAATAAAAGTGTTTCAAATTCAAAAACAGAGCCATGATTACTGGCCAACACAACTTCATAGTTCATAACGGGGACCTCTCGAAGAGTAGTAATTAACGTCGATGGTAGCATATATGCTACCAAAAGTAAATGACTTTAGAGAACCTTACCGCTCTGGACATAAGGTTTGCCTTCTGTCATATAAACAGGTCGTTTGCTCCCCGACCTGAAAACAATTCCCACACAATTCATTTGAGTTATATCATCAAAATGTACATATATCAAAAAATCCTGATGAGCATATTCACTATCTCATCAGGATTTTTATAATTATTCTACAGCAACACTCTTTGCAAGATATCCCATTAAACGCTTCTCATACCTGTCCATTAACGGGCACCATAATCATGTACTTACACAGACAAAATATAAGTGTTTTTGTCTAATTGTTAAAACCTTTGTCGATACTATATCTATATTCTAAAATAGTTATTATACTATCAATTATGTGAAAATAATATAATAGTTAGGAGGCGTCATACAGTGAATCATGATAATCTTGAAAAAATAGTTTTGAAGAGAATTGATGAAATGAGAAAAGAAATGTTCCTAACGGCAAATCATCATGGGGTAGGCAGTACACAAACGCTTAAATGCAGCCAGAAACTAGATAGGCTGATTAATATACATCTTAGATACTTTTCTAATGCAGCGGCCTAGTAGTCTAAATACTAACAGCTAAGAAAATAGTCTCTCAGAGAGTAAGGAATAGATCACCTGTCGGGAAAGCTCATTTGGATTGGGAAAAAACTTTTTCAATGTGTTACTAATATTGATTAAAAAATTTCCAGCGTCTATCCTCATTGCCTCACATCTCATAGATGCTCTTTTTAATGCTGATCCGGAGCACCGCTAGATTAGCGACATCATCAACCTTGATGTAAAAACTCTTCAAGAAATTCTTAACGTTAGCGTATAGAATCCAAAAGCTTTCTTCCTCAAGCAGCTCTTTTTGTTTTTCTAGCTCTACATGAATAACCTGTATCATGTTTTCAATAACCTCATGTTTCAATAACCTATTCAACATTTCCATCATTGGCACCAACAGTCGTTCATCTTCATCATGAACATAAACAGTATGAGCAACAAATACCTTGTTCCAAAGCGCAATTAGAAGCTCTTCATATATGTCCTCTGTGATATTTTTATTCTTCACAAGTTCATCAAAAGCATCAGCAACATGAGCAACACTATGAGCCCACCCTTTGCCTGGAACGAACCCCCTCACATCATTTTCAAGGTTAATATAATCAATCAGTTTATCTTTTATTTCTAAAATCCTTTCGGATGATAAAAAGCCCTCTTCATTGTCTCTATATAAAATAAGCGTGATTAATAATGTCGTAAATGCTCTGGTGAAAACGGTATCTGATCCGGATTCTCCTATACCTTTAAAGAGCATATTATCACCCAGGCACAACTCCAAAAGTTCGGTTAACAGCTGTTGATCCAACTGTTTATCTAAGGTCAATTTGCAAAAGGTGCCATAGATTAAACTGTCTCGTAATTCACTGTCGATCGAACCAATGTGTTCTATCATTGATTTAACGTAAATGTATTCTTTCTCCTTCTCCCAGGGTGCTCCTCCCTCTTGTATATCTTTTAAGACTTTCTTTAACTCTGATGCTTCTAAAGGAACAGCGTAAGATAACGATGCCATAGTTTTTCTCCTCAGTAATTTTGACTATGTTTTTATATTAACATTAAATCCCATAATCCAAGTATACCTCAAAACAATTACCCTACCCTTTTTCAATAAGAAAATTTACAATTTTATATAAATTACCAGTACTATAGTGATAAAATATAGTTATCTGAAAATTATTACTTTAGGAGGGATATCATGTATCAGGTAGAAATTCGGCATGATGGACTAAACAAGTATCGTTTAATCAAGGGTAACGACAGACACGTTGTTGAACAGAAGGCAGCTGTTCAAATCAAAGACTGGGATGAGCGGTGGGAAAAGCAGCTAGCAATTCTTGAAAAGAAAAAAGAAAAAGAAATGATTGCTTTAGAAAAAGAAGAGAAAAAAGAATATGCCGCTCAGCAAACGGCTGAAGCTTTAGAAACTCTAAAAGCCTTAGACAATGTCTTAATACATACATTGGATATCGATGACAAGATTGATTGGGATGACTTAAGAGATGATTCCAGCTTTTTAGAACCTTATCCCATTAAACCAATGCCTCTTCACCAGCCTTCTCAGCCATTAAAGAAGGATTTCGAACCAACATTCAGTTTTACAGATAAAATCTTCTCGAAAAATAAGGAAAAAAAGGCGCAAGAAGCTGAGCAAAAATTTCATACTGCAATGGAGAATTGGAAATCAGAACTGGAACGAATAAAAACGGCTGAAGCTGAAGCACTCTCACAATATGAAGTTTTACTTTCAGAATGGGAGAAGAATAAAAAAGAATTTGAATTAGAACAAAAAGAAACCAATGATGCAGTTGAACTTCAAAAGCAAAGATATCTTAATAACGATCCCCTGGCGATTGAAGAGTATTGTGACATGGTTTTATCAAACTCAGAGTACCCCGATCTTTTTCCAAAAGAATATGACCTTGAGTATATCTCAACAACGAGAACACTGTTAGTGGAGTATAACTTACCCGATATTGAAGCAATGCCAAAACTAAAAGAAGTAAAATACATTGCTAACAGAGATGAATACAACGAATCCTACCTAACTGAAGCTGCAGTAAATAAAATTTATGAAAAACTGCTCTATGATACTACGTTAAGAACGATTCATGAATTATATGAAGGAGATGTTTCCGAAGCACTTGATGCAATCGTTTTTAACGGATGGGTCAACACCTTAAACAAAGCGACAGGAAACTATGAGAAGAAATGCATATTATCTGTACAAGCTAACAAAGATGCATTCCTAGCCATTAACTTAGAACAGGTAGATCCAAAAATTTGCTTTAAAAATCTAAAAGGTGTCGGAAGCAGCAAGTTATCAAGCCTCACCCCTATCGCGCCAATTCTAAATATTAATCGCGAAGATACACGCTTTGTAGACTCCTATGATGTTGCTGCATCCATGAATCAGGAAACAAACCTGGCAGCAATGGACTGGCAAGACTTTGAGCACCTTATCAGAGAACTATTTGAAAAAGAATTTAATTCAAGCGGTGGTGAAGTTAAAATTACTCAAGCCAGTAAAGATGGCGGCGTAGATGCCGTTGCTTTTGATCCCGATCCTATTAGAGGCGGAAAGATTGTGATCCAGGCAAAACGTTATACAAATGTCGTTGGCGTATCGGCAGTACGAGATCTTTATGGAACTGTGCTTAATGAAGGAGCCACAAAAGGAATTCTTGTATCAACAGCGGATTACGGACCAGACGCTTATAGTTTTGCAAATGACAAGCCGATCACATTGCTGAATGGCAGCAACCTACTACATTTATTAGAGAAACATGGACATCGTGCGAAGATTGATCTGAAGGAAGCTAAGAGGATTCTTAAGCAAAACTGAGAAAACAAATATTATTTTATGTTAGCTAGATTGAACTTTTTTGAGATTAGTTCCCTATTCTTATAACGATTCCTACAAATTTGATTTGAGTTGTATAAACAAATCAAATTTGTAGGAATGGAGTCTGTCATGAGGTAAAAAAATTTAAAGATTATGGTTTCACCAACACAATTCACCCTACATATTCACTATTCGCAGTTAAAAAGCTTAGAAAAGAAGTTTATCTCTGCTCTTTTAATAAACTAACTCTTACCTTAGTTCTATGGTCAGTATTTAAAAATCTCTTTTTTATTCGCACATTCCTGAATTTTTACACTTATAAAAACTACTAAAAATTGCAACTACAAAGTGTTATTTACTCACTTCTGATATTCCTTATATAATTTACTTTTATAGCAAGAATGATTATTAAGAATGCAGAGATTATTACTATAAGCCAAAATTTTATCTGTCAAACCAGTAAGAAAAATATAATATATAATTTTCTTACTTATATATCATAAGAGAGGTGAAGAAAAAATGACTACAACAAACGATCAGACAACAGATGATAAATTAGAGAGGGATAGAGAAAGGTGTAGTATTCAACTTGATAGACATTTAGATTGGATAAAATCATGTGATACAAAGGCCTCAATCGTACTAGCTGTAATCGGTATCTTCCTTAGTGCGCTTACAGCTGAGCATTCAATAAATATGTTTGGAGAAATAGCGGAGTCTACCATTAAGAACATTAGCTTTTCAAATATTTTATATATAACATTTCTGGTAATTGCTTTTTCCACCTTTATTTACGGAGTATATAATCTAATTAGAGTATTAACACCCCGTTTATCCAAAGAAGCATCCTTTAGCAATGAAATTGATATAGCTAATTCACTTTATTTCTTTGAGAGTATATCTGGACATCATTATAAGGATTTTAAATCAAAATTTTACAGTCGTTCTAAATCTGATGAAATTGATGATATTATCGGGCAAATTTATATAAACGCCAATATAGCTACTGCTAAGTATCACAATTACAGTAAAGGAATTAAGTTTTCTTTTATTGGTATCACAGCGATAGTAATTCTTTTTGTGTTTGGGATTATCCTAGTAAAAGCAGGTGGAATGTAAATTGAAATTAATAAATTATCCTTACAAATCAAGAAAACAAAAGGTTGAAGAAATCTTAGATAATACTGATGCCGTAAAAGAAGATATTCAGCAATTCCCTAGGGATGAAGATTTTACTTATACAAACGGTTATAAGGCCTGGGCAACTTCTATTTTCGTAGATTTGAGAGAATCAACAAAACTATTCACAGAATATGACGATGTTGAGATTGCTAAGGTAATCCGCGGTTTTACATCCGAAATTATTGAAATATTAAGAGATGGATTAGATGATAAAGAACTCAAGGAAATTGGTATTCGAGGAGATTGTGTATACGCAGTTTATTCTACACCCTTTCAAGAGGATATACGTGAAGTAGCAACACGAGCTTTTTACGTTAACACTTATATGCGTATGTTAAACACACTATTAACTAATAGGACCTTACCAAATATAAGAGCTGGTATAGGATTAGCAACAAGTGAAACACTAGCAGTTAAAGCTGGCAGAAAGAATACAGGTATAAATAACCTTGTATGGATTGGGAAATCTGTTGCAAATGCTGCCAAATTATCTGATTTGGGTAATAAAGAAGGCAGAGGCCCTATAGTTATGTCAGATATTTTTTATACTAATATGATAGAAATAGAATTAAAAATAAGACCAGAAAGTAAAATGTCTTCTTGGTTTACAAAACCAATGTTCGAAGATTACTATCACGGATATGTAGTAATAAATGATTTTAATGAATGGTTAAACAATGGTATGGAATAATATTTTTGGAGGAGATTTAATTGGAAGAACTAAGTTACGATTTTAAGGTTAGAAAACATAAAATAGAAGAGATCCTAGATAACACGGACACAGTAAAAGAAGTAGATCAGTTTCCCAACAATGAAGGCTTTACTTACACGAATGGTTACAAGGCTTGGGCGGGTGCAATATTTGTTGATTTAAGAGACTCTACATCGCTATTCACGGAACAAGAAGATGTAGAAATTGCAAAAGTTGTACGAGGATTCACTTCAGAAATTATTGAGATGTTAAGAAGCGGAACTGAAGATAAAGAATTGAAAGAAATTGGCATAAGAGGGGATTGTGTATTCGCAGTTTACTCAGCCCCTACCAAAAGCGATGTGTACGAGATTGCAAATCGTGCATTTCACATTAATACATATATGAAAATGTTGAATAAATTACTATTAGATAGAGATTTACCTGAAATTAAGGCTGGAATAGGATTATCGATTAGTCCAACTCTTGCTGTTAAAGCCGGTAGAAAGAATTCAGGTATAAATAACCTCGTTTGGATAGGCAAGTCTGTAGCTACAGCTGCTAAGCTTTCAGACTTAGGCAATAAGAGAGGTATACAGCCTATTGTAATGTCTAAACTTTTTTATGATAACATGATAGAATTACAAGTGAAAAAAAACTCAAATAAAGAACCTAAGTCTTGGTATACTAAGGCCTATGATGAAAAGTTCGGCGACTACTATCACGCGTGTATTATCAAGGAGAAATTTGATGATTGGATTAATACCGGAATGAAATAATTCTCTTTAAATGTAATCATTTCAAACCGTTATCTCCCTGTAAATTTTAAAATAAATAGCCCTCCCCATCACACTCACTGCAAGTGCAATGAAAAGGGTGCTAATGTACTGTATTTTTTAATCAATCTGATATGTCCCATAAAACATGATGTCTTTCTATGTTTGTAAGTCACTATACCTTTAAACAGTTATTCTAAATAGCAACTATAAGGTGATTATTTACTCACTTGACTTGTACTGTAATAATTTCCTTTTAGAGCAGTACAAGTTTTTAAATTGCATCTTACATACACTTATTTTTTATTTTACTTAATATATAATCTAATCAAATTATGTTGCAATTGGGACCGTAGCAGGGTCATTACTGTGTGTCATATAGCTAGTTATTTCCAACTGAGAATTGTTAAAATCTTAAATCTTCCTCTTCTTCTTTTATCTTTTCCTTTTTTATATCCTGTTCCAAATAGTGAATATTCTTCAAGGCCCAATGCCTCACAGGAGGTGTCGCCTGAACATATTTTTTATAGAACCTTATCAACCCTTCAAAATATGGTATCAGAGATCCAGACCAAGAAAAAGTACGTAACTGACGGTCAACATTTCCCAATACCATTTCATCCCTTCCATAATTAATTATTAAATGTTCAATTAAATCATTACTCCCTTTTAAATTTATAGGATAAATGTCTGCTAACACTTGCGGAGCCCTCTGCTCACCCTTTGCCCATTCTTTTAAAAATTCCACAGGAATGTATTGCAAAACCGAAGACTCTTCTTTAAAAAATTTATTTCCTAAAATGTTATTCAACCTGTATTTGTAGATACCTTCAGCCTCTAAAAGCTTTATAGATAATACTTCCCAGCTAGTAATAGGTGTATTCTTAATAATCACTTCTATATATTCACTAATTAAGTTCTCCAAACTATATTTAATATCTTTCTCTAACATGTCAAGTAACCTGTTTAAAATATCTCGACTCAAATTTTCTTTATTTATAAATTCTAAACTAAACAAATTATTTAGCACATCGACTATTTCGTAGGAAACACTTTGTTCAGAAAATATATCAGAAGAATTTTCCAAGAAATAGATTATATGTTGGGATGTACTCAGTGTAATTGTTTTTGTATGAAGATAGGACCTGTAATATATTTTCCAAGTAACAACTTGATTATAGCCTTCATCTAGCTCATATAGGTTTCTTAAAAATGGCATTAAGTTATCTTCGCTGATATCTCTTAAAGCTGGACTATAAGCCAACCCTATTAGGCTATCCGCAGTAATGATTGATTCTTTAAGATGTTTCTGTAAAGAATTTAATATCTCTTTGTCTACTTGAATGAATCTGATTAATTCTACAAGAATATGCGAGTATGGTGAATTATCTAATCGTGTTAAAAATCCTTGAAGTAATTCTGGCTCACTTATTTGTATAGAACTTAAAATACCTCCTAATAAATTCATGTTAACCTTTTGTTCGTTCTCTTTAGAATCTAACAATTCTTTAATTTTTATATAAACAATTTCTAATAGCACACTTTTTTCTTTACGCGACATCTTATTTGATATTTGCTTGCCAAAATAGAATGTTTGTTTTTGTTCACCTACCACCAATACATTGACAATTGATTCTAACTCATTTGCTTTGTCCGGATATATTTCCTCTATAAGTTGGTCTATTTTATCTTGAGCAGCATTTCGATATTTACTTCCACTTCCCTCTTCTTCATTAAAGATATAGTCATCATTCGCATTAGAAACGAATAATTTAACTTTTGTTATGGTATCTTGCGGCTGTAATGTATCTTCCCAACCTTTAATTAAGTCAATCACATTCTTAGGCATTTTCGATCCCTCAAATTTTAAAGCCTGATTAATTTCATCTATAAACTCTGGCCAATAATTGTTTTTCTTCTCAAAGATAACCCTCAAAGGCTGATCAATGTTCTCAACATATCCGCTTCTCATTAAACCAAATATATTTTTTAAGAATACTTCACATATTAAATCGGAATATTCATCTTCTTTAGTAATAGATTCTACTAATATACTTATTATTTGATCCCAGTATTCAAATACTTCAGCCCATGTATCCGGTTTCCACTCTTGCATAGATGGTCGAGTTCCTTGGTTTTCAACACCGATCATTCTGGAAAATCCTCTACTTTTCAAAGCATGGCTCGCTGCACCAATGCCTATTTTCTTTAATTCTTTATCTTTATGAAATATTGCCCAGGTAATAACAGAACATCTACTCTTTAAATCTGCTTGTGTACCTGACAAAATATAATGGAAAAGTTGATTAAATTGCCCTGTAGCGTTATTTGACCAGTGCTCATTCTCAGCAGCTGCAAATTTTGCCAAAGTTTTTGCCGCCATATTAAAAGTCTCTTCCCAAAAGCATAACTTTTCTAATGACCTCACTAAATCTCGTCTACCCTCTTTGACTTTCTTTAATTCAGTAATCTTCATATTCCCAAACTCTCGATCTAATGCTTCTACAGTTACGACAGGGTCTATTTCAACAAATGAGCAGAAGATACGAGACCCTATTTTAGAACTTAGTATCTCTGCTTGGCCAAAAGGAGCTTGTATGCCACATAAGCTAGAAGTTAGTTCTTTTGCTTTTTCTAAGAAGTGTAGTTTTGATATCTGATTACATAACTGCTCAACCATTGATGAGGGCATATCCTGATTAGAAAGTATCTCTTGAGCTTTTTGAGGTCTACATTTTTCCCACCACTGAGCTGCTAGAGTTATGGCTAAAGTTTTTGGAACTAATTTTATATATCTACCATGTTGAACTATTATCTTTTTCTTTATAAAATAATGGCACTTTTCATAAAAATCGTCTATGGATACCTCACATATATGTTCAGCAACATACTCCATTTCAAATTCCTTTTCTTGCATAAATCCTAAATGTTCAAAAACTGCACAAGCCTCTATAACTTTCAAGGCTGAGTCATCAACTGTATCTCTTCCCCATAATAACTTTCTTACTAAAGTCTCGTCTTGAATACTACCTATTGTTTCAAGATCATTAATTCTCGCTTCAGCAAGCAGTGTAGCAATACTCGGGAACCCATCAGCAAAAGCTACTATCCTTTTTAAGTCTTCTTCGCTCATCCCAGGATAAGAATTTTTGATAATCCCTTCAATTATCGTATTTGGAACATCTTCCAAATTTATTAGAGGATCAGAAGAAGCAGAAGAATGCAAGTTATAATCTATAGTAAGTAAACTAAACTTGCTTTCAGCATGCTCTACTTCAGATTTTAAAATTTTATGTAATTCATAATCGCAGTTATCTACAACAAGTACACCTGAGATGCCTAAATTTCTCCAAGACGCTATAGAAGTAAATATACTCTCTCTAGAGTAAGTCGCGTCTATGTAAACTACTCTTTTATTTAAGACCTCTATATCTATACTGCCGTCACTCCTAAATACTTCTAAAGCTAGTCTAGTTTTCCCCTTACCAGGCAACCCTATTATTCTAGATACTTTTTTTTCATCCTTTAAATATTCTCTTAGATCTCCAATCATTTGGTCCGTTTCAAAGGTGGAAACAAAATCTGACTGAAATTCTTTATGGCCATTCCACTCATTCCATGTCTTACTCCCCGCTAAGACTGGCTTTCCATTCCACTCCCATACTGAATAAATTGCTGCAACATATTGGTTACACCATTCTGCAATCTTATTTGCATCATATATTTCAATACTTGGGTTAATATCATTTCTAACAGAAATAACAGCTTCTTTTATAGCTTCAATTCTATGTAGAATTTGCTTTTGATTTAATTCTTTATTATGAAAAAGTATATAAGACCCTTGAGAAATTATGACATCTTCAACTCTATCTTTTAAGCTCCCATTAGGTCCTAAGACTTCTTGTTTACAAGTCGATGGTGGCATATCTGTGGCTTTCACTTGAAAAAGTGTATATCTATTAGGCAACCAATCCGTAGATTCAATATTATTTTCCCATTTAATACTACCGTCTTCTCCTCCGTCTCCTACTGTAATATTCAATGCTACTGATACGGAACTTTTCACTATCCCATATTTCTCCGCTTCATTATAAAGTAAAGTAGATAATAATTTCGTTAGTTCAAAATCCTTTAGCTTTGTAATATCTTCTGAAGTCACTTGAAAATAACTCAAATCTAATACCCTCCGTTTCAATTAGATTCTAAATTTTATTTGGATTGTGTAATAAAGTGTCTATTTTCTTTAAGTTATAACTTTAATGTTTATATTTGTTAATCACTTTTGATGATTTGATTTAGTTTCTTAATTCATAATTTCTAGAGATTAGAAAAACCCTCCCCATCACACTCACTACAAGTGTAACGGAAAGGGTTCCATCGTACTACATATTCAAACAAATTTTTCTAAAAATTCTATTTATTCTACAGTAACACTCTTTGCCAAATTACGTGGCTTATCAACATCACAATCTCTATGAAGCGCTGCATAGTAAGCAATCAACTGCGTAGGCACTACTGATACTAGTGGTGCAAGCAGTTCGTGTACGTGTGGGATCACGTAGCTGTCTCCTTCTTCTTCGAGGCCTTTCATTGAGATGGTGCATGTGCTGGCACCGCGGGCTGCTACTTCTTTGACGTTTCCGCGGATGCTCAGGTTGACGTTTTCCTGTGTTGCAAGGGCAACGACTGGTGTGCCGTCTTCGATAAGTGCGATTGTTCCGTGCTTCAGCTCGCCGCCTGCGAAGCCTTCAGCCTGGATGTAAGAGATTTCTTTCAGCTTAAGCGCTGCTTCCTGAACGACATGGTAATCCATTGAGCGTCCGATGAAGAATGCGTTCGGTGTTGTGCTTAGGAAGTCACGTGCGATTTGCTCGAATGCTTCCTTGTCGTCTGTCAGTGTCTGGATTGCGTTTGCTACAATACCCATTTCCTGAATCAGGTCGAATTTCATTTCGAAGCCTTTTGCTTTTCCAGCTGCTTCAGCAAGGATGGCAAGGACTGCGATTTGTGCAGTGTAAGCTTTTGTTGAAGCTACTGCGATCTCTGGTCCTGCATGTAGCAGAAGTGTGTGGTTTGCTTCACGTGAAAGTGTTGAGCCTGCTACGTTTGTCAGTGTTAGTGCAGGGTGTCCAAGTTCTTTAACGTGTACAAGTACGGCACGGCTGTCTGCTGTTTCACCACTTTGAGAAATAAAGATAAATAATGGCTTTTCAGATAGTAATGGTGTGTTGTATACGAATTCACTTGCAACGTGTACTTCAGTCGGGATTTTCGCTGTTTTTTCAAGGTACTCTTTCCCTACAAGTCCTGCATGATAGCTTGTTCCGCAGGCAATGATATAGATGCGGTCTGATGCATTTACTGCATCAAGTGTATCTTTCGCGATTGAAAGCTCGCCTTCTTCATTCTGGTAAGCCTGAACGATTTTACGCATTACAGCAGGCTGCTCGTCGATTTCTTTTAGCATGTAGTGAGGGTACGTACCCTTTTCGATGTCACTTGCATCGATTTCTGCTTTGTAAGAATCACGTGCAACTGTTTCGCCAGCAAGCGTTTTGATCGTTGTGCTTTCTTTTGTCACGATGACCATTTCTTTGTCCATCAGTTCAACGTACTCATCTGTTACCTGAAGCATAGCCATTGCATCAGATGCAACAACGTTGAAGTCTTCTCCAAGACCGACTAATAGCGGGCTCTTGTTCTTCGCAACAAAGATTGTGTCTTCGTTCTGGTTATCTAACAGCGCGATTGCATATGAACCTTTCAGTTCTGTCAGTGCTTTAGCAAATGCTGCTTCTGTTTCAAGGCCTTCTTTTACAAACTTTTCGATTAGCTGAACGATGATTTCTGTATCCGTTTCAGATACAAGCTCAACGTCTGCAAGGTGCTCACGCTTCAGCTGTGCATAGTTCTCGATGACACCGTTGTGTACAAGTGTAAAACGGCTGGTTGTACTCTGGTGAGGGTGAGCGTTCACATGGCTTGGTGCGCCGTGTGTTGCCCAGCGCGTATGGCCGATTCCGATGTTCGCATTAACGCTGAAGTCCACAACTGAACGAAGGTCTGCGATGCGTCCTTTTTCTTTGAATACAGATACGCCGTCGTCATTTTTCACTGCGATTCCAGCAGAGTCATAACCGCGGTATTCAAGTTTTTCAAGACCTTTAAGCAAAATTTCCTTCGTATCGTTTGATCCAATATATCCTACAATTCCACACATAATAAGTTTCCTCCTGTGAGTATAAGGAGGGCATGACCGTATAGAGGACGGACGTGCCCCCTTTATCTCTCTATTAGTTTTTTGCTCTGTTAAAGTTGGCTGGTGATTTCCGCTTCAGGCGAACGCCTCACGCTACAATCACAGCTGTACAATCTCTAAGATTGCCTTTCTTTACTTCAATATCGCTAGTTTAGTTTTTTAGGGTGCTGCAGTCCTGTTCTCTTTGTCCACAGAGTCGCCTCAGTGATTTCAAAAAACAGGTTTTCGGCTGTGCAGTCATCAGCCGGAAGGCATCCGCCGAACACTCGATGCTCCTTCTCCTCGTCAACTGTCACTTCGCTGGACAGTCCTGGCGCTTTTTGTTGCAATTTGTCTACCTTACAACCCTCTCTTTCTACATTAGAATAAAAGTGCGACTTTTCCTGTATACCCTAATTTGGGAAAAATACACTTACCTTATCATACGTCAAAATTGATTTTTACGTCAATCTAATTTTTTGTGAAGTGACGCACAAGGATTAGTATACCACGTTCTGATGTTACGTTGGTTACAAAAGATTTTCAGTTTCGCGCAGGATCTTCATTTTGAAACTTTTTCCTGTTATCATTCGTATGATTACATAGCATTAGATAAGAAGGTGAAAATATGTTGAAGAAATTGATGATCACTGCAGGCTTCCTATGGCTTTTTATTGCTGCTGACGCGGCTGCATACTCCGTTCAGGAAGCGAAGGTCCGCGTCTGGATTCAGCCGAATGGTGATGTGACCGTTAACGAAGTATTTCATTATTCATTTACTGAATATGAGGAGGAAGTCGGCCGTACCCTCTACCGTGAAGGACATAGCGGGGTCGCTGACTTTGAAGCCTACGCCATTACCGGGCCAAATGATGAACCAGGATTTATACAAAGCAGTGATTTGGCGCTGCTTGATTACGAATACGGTGATGAGACGGTATGGACCACTGTAGACGGAGAATACGAAACGATTAAGGTGTTTTATTCCTACACACTTGAGGATGCAGTGCGGGTGTATGACGAATACACAGATGCCTACCTGCCGTTTTTCAGTGACGGGTCACATCATGATGACGATATTAACGAATTGTACATAGATGTGATCTTCCCTGGTCCCGTTCCAACAGATCAGCAGAAAGTGTTCTTTGCTGATAAAAAAGGTGATATCACTCTGCAGGATGAGTCCGGTGTCCGGTTTTACACGCCTTCTTCTTCCATATTTACAAACTCTGAGGTACGTATCCTGTTCCCTTCAGATGTGATGACTGAAGCCGAGCCTGTGCCTGCCCCGATGTCTATTGAAAAAGCCATCGAGGAACAGGAAGCCATTTATGCAGAAGCAGATGAGAGATCCGCAACACTGTCTTCAATTCAAAATGCAATCATGTGGTTTAATATTTTCCTGATCATCGCAATCATTACGTCCGTTATCCTGATGTTCGTTATCCGTAAACGTTCTTCAGGGCATGCGGAAAATGTAATGAACTTCACACCGCTCGCAATCCTTTTCGGACAAAATGAAGCACCAAAGCAACCTGAAAGTCTGTTAGCAGCACTTTATACAATAAAAGAAAAAGGTGCATTAACATCCGGAGTGCGTGGTGAAAAGCTGACCTTCCGTAAAAGTGGACAAACCGTATCACTTACGAAAAGTGAAAAGTTTCTATTAGAAGCTCTATTCAGACACCATGATGAAGTAGTGGTGGATGAGTCACTGCTGACTGAATTCTCATCCCAGGGCTATAAAACATGGGAGAAGCTTGCGAAGAAAGAATTTAATTCACAACTCGGACCAAATAAAAGACCACTTCTGTTACTGAGAATACTGATGTTACTGATGTTTGCACTGCTCATTGCGACACATGTCATTGATCAGAGTCATTGGCTCGCGATCGTGATCCTATTGACGGTTCCCGTTATTCTGTTCGCCCTGACGTTTAAGTTCACGCTTAACAAATGGTTGTGGCTGATTGCGATTGCCCTGAATATCATTACCGGTATTATGCTCATAGATATCGGTCTGAACCTCACATTCCTGACATATGGAATTGCGCTGGCGATACTGGTCTTTTTGGTCAAACCACTGTCAGTGAACTATAAAAAATCGCAGCTTGAAGACAGCATTCTATCGTTTAAATTCATGCTTTCTTCAAACGATACATTCTCCATCACAAGAGAAGCCATCGATCCCTGGATGATCCGCGCGATTGAAATGGCGGTCAACGGCGTTGATCTGAAATCCTATATTACCCCAGATCACCATCCGCTTGAAGCTGTGCCGCTTGCATATTTTATTGCGAAGGATGTTCATCCTTATGAGATGATGGAAATCGAATAAGAAACACTCCGTGACCCCATACACGATAGTAAACTGATTGGTTTCTTATTGTGTATGGGGTTTTGTGGTGGTTGTGATCTCAGCAGTTGTTGTCCTGATCTCACTGCGCATGGTGCACACACCCGGCGCTCTTGTGCTGAGCCCCGGGTGTGCCGGTCCTAATCCGCAGTTCGATTGTCCATCCCCCGCACATCACAAAAAAATCCCCCGCAGCTGCGGAGGATTTTTTAAATTTAAGCTTTTACGCCCATCTCTTCTTCAACGACTTCAGCAATGCGGTTCACATACTCTTCGCAAAGCTCTTTTGTCGGTGCTTCTGCCATGACACGTACAAGCGGCTCTGTGCCGGATGGACGTACAAGAATGCGGCCGTCACCGTTCATTTCTTTTTCTACCTGCTCAATAATTGCCTTCACATCAGGGTTATCTGTCACGCCGTGCTTATCGCTTACGCGGATATTCACAAGCTTCTGAGGGAAGATTTCCATTTCAGCTGCAAGCTCAGACAGTTTCTTACCAGTCATTTTCATGATATTGACAAGCTGCAGACCTGATAATAGACCGTCGCCTGTTGTGTTGTAATCAAGGAAGATAATGTGTCCTGACTGCTCACCGCCAAGTGTGTAACTGCCTTTTCTCATTTCTTCTACAACATAACGGTCGCCGACTGCTGTCTGAATGCTCTGGATCCCTGCTTCTTCAAGCCCTTTGTGGAATCCAAGGTTACTCATGACAGTTGATACGACTGTATTTTGTTTCAGGCGCGATTCGCTCTTCAAATGCTTCGCACAGATGAACATAATCTGGTCGCCATCAACAATCTGTCCATTTTCATCCACTGCGATAATTCGGTCACCGTCACCATCGAATGACAGACCGACGTCTGCATTTTTTTCTTTCACAAATTCAGCAAGTGCTTCAGGATGTGTAGACCCTACACCTTCGTTAATGTTCAGACCGTTTGGTGATGCACCCATTGTTGAAAGGTCTGCATCCAGGTCTGCAAACAGATGTGTTGCTAAAGCGGATGTCGCACCATGCGCACAGTCGAGTGCTACATGAATACCGCCGAAGTCTTCATCTGCAATCTGCTTCAGATACTGAAGGTACTTCTGGCCGCCTTCAAAGTAATCTGTCACGATTCCAAGATCCGCACCGGTCGGGCGTGGTGTTTCGTCTGTCTCAGCATCAATCAGTGCTTCAATTTCATCTTCCTGGGCATCTGTCAGCTTAAAGCCGTCAGGGCCAAAGAATTTGATTCCATTATCAGGCACAGGGTTGTGTGAAGCTGAAATCATTACACCAGCCTGCGCACCCATTGCTTTTGTCAGGAATGCTACGCCAGGTGTTGAAATGACACCAAGACGCATCACTTCTGCACCTATTGATAAAAGGCCGGCTACAAGCGCACCTTCAAGCATGTGTCCTGAGATTCTTGTATCACGTCCAATTATCACTTTCGGGCGTGTTGTTTCTTTTGTCAGCACGTATCCTCCAAAGCGTCCAAGCTTAAATGCCATTTCCGGCGTAAGCTCAGCATTTGCTACTCCGCGGACTCCGTCTGTTCCAAAATATTTACCCATGATAAACATCGCTCCTTCTTCTAAACACCCTCGCAAGGGCTTATGCAGACGCCAGTGAAAATGTGATACTGGCCTGCGATAAAATATATGTCACATTGGAAGGTCCTTCAATCTGGACTTCCATCTCATGTTCGCCTTCTTCTAACCCGTCAGCATCTATATACAAAGCTACGTTGTCTTCTGACAACTCTTCCAGCGCTTCCGGTTCTCCGGTCACGCGTAAGTTAAGCTCCCCACTGGCTGGATTTAAATACGTTGCCTGCAGTTCATCGCCTGTATTTCTCATTTCAACAGGAAGAGCCGACAATGTCAGCTCTTCAGTCGAATCATTATTCTCGTTATTTTCATTATCAGAAGCAGTATCTTCTTCAGCAGGCTGCTCTTCGTCTTCTGTCACAGGGTCAGCTGCAGCACCCGCTTCTTCTTCATCTGTCTCTTCTGCGGATTCAGCAGATTCAGTAAACGAGACCACTCCTGCTACTGTTTCACTGGATAAGCTTGTCACACCATCCGGCACCGGAATTGGTACGTCTATCCGTGAACCGTCACTTGTGACGCCCGAAAGATCAAATGGTACTTCAATTTCACTGATGTTGTCAATCGTGTCTGCTGGCCCATAGATGGTTACAGTCTCTTCTGCAAGTGTAATGGACTCCAGTTCAAGGCCTTCTTCAGGCGTTCCGGTTGGCGCAGGAACAAGCGTTACTTCTTTGCTTGGCTGGGTCACACTGACATTCAGATCGACTGTCTGCGGTTCCACTGTAACCGGCAGCTTATCGAGGCTCGCATTTAACACCTGAACAGTAGACTCAATCGTCTGTTCATCTTCAACCTGACCTTCTATATCCACTGTTGCCCGCACATAACGGATTGACTCGATGACATTTCTTGCTCCTGTCACCTGCACCGTTTGAGGATCGGCTTCAATACCCTCAAGCTCAAAGCCCTCAGGAATAATCGACTGGTTGAATTCTGCGTCTACAGCGAATTCCTCTGTGACACGCTCATCAATCGTAACCGTTGCAACTGCCGGAGAAATCGTCACAGTCAGCTGCGATGAGAAACCTTCAGACTGCAGTTCGACTTCATGCGTACCAAGTTCTTGATCTGCAAGGTTTAAGAATACACGGAAATCCCTTACCGCATTCGTTCTGGTTACAAACTGAGTGGGACCTTGAATCGTAACGTCAACTGTACTCGGTACACCGGTCACAACAAGATCCTCTTCGTTATAAATTGTATCGACCGGAACGCTTTCGATCACTTCCACATCATTCTGGGAATTTGCAGAAGTATTCGTTCCTTCTTCTTCAGTATTCACTGTGATAAACATGAGCACAGCCACCAGTAAGGCAAAACCTCTCAGGAACCAGCGGCTTTCAAGGAATTTATCCATTATTCTTTTTCCCCCTCCAGTTCCATCGTGCTGAAGAGTCTGCTGTTTCCTTCTCGCCAAACCATTCACGGCGTATGATCTTGCTGAACTCTTCCAGTTCAAGATCACGTTGAAGCTCACCGTTAGCTGTAACGGAAATCGCACCTGTCTCTTCTGAAACCACGACTGTAATACTGTCGGTTACTTCACTGACACCAAGCGCTGCCCGGTGACGTGTACCAAGTTCTTTTGAGATAAATGGACTTTCTGAAAGCGGCAGATAACACGCAGCCGCCGCAATACGATTCTTCTGAATAATCACCGCTCCATCATGCAGCGGTGTATTAGGAATGAATAAATTAATTAACAGCTCTGAAGTAAGATTCGAATCCATTGGAATACCCGTTTCGATATAGTCTCCCATACCGGTTTCGCGTTCAAATGAGATCAGGGCACCAATTCTTCTCTTCGCCATGTAGCTGACTGATTTTGTCACAGCTTCTACTAGGCGGTTACGCTCTTCATCTTCCTGAAGATTCCCTCTGGCAAATAATTTCCCACGTCCCAGCTGCTCGAGTGCACGGCGCAGCTCAGGCTGGAAAATAATCATAATGCCCAGAACCCCCCAGAGCATGACCTGTTCCATAATCCACGCCAGTGTGTTAAAACCAAGCAACTCACTGAAAACGCGGATCACAACAATAACAAAAATTCCTTTTAACAGCTGTACAGCTTTTGTTCCTCTGATCACCGTGATCAGCTTATATAAAACAAACCACACGAGGAGTATGTCAATTGCATGAACAGCAAGGTCTAACACCGTCAAATCTGAAAACTGGTCGGCAAACGGCATGTGACTTCCTCCAATTATCTATTTAAAAAATCTCTTTTCATCTAACAAATTTAAACCATCTCATTATAACACAACCATACCGTCCAAGTCTTATGCTGATCTATTGAAATGTGAATTTAACGTGTGTCACAAAGCATGTAAATAGGGTAAAACCTCATCATTATTTAATACGGCACAGGCACGTCCATTTTCTTTTGCCTGATAGAGACGCGCATCTGCTAATGCAATGACGTCATCTACACTAATGCCTTCTTCACTTACGGCATGTCCGAAACTCAGACTTAAACGCCACTCTTCCTGCTTTACTTCAATCCGTTCCAATTCATTTCTCAACTCATACAAAAAGTCTTCGACATAAAAATCTTTCCCGGGAAATAAAAAGACAAATTCCTCTCCGCCATACCGAAATGCGGTGCCGTTATGTTCATGTGCCACTCTTTTCAAAACCGGACCGATCCAAGCCAGCACCTGATCTCCAAAAAGGTGGCCATACCGATCATTTGCCACTTTAAAGAAATCGATGTCACCAATCAGCAAGTGAAACGGTTTATTCTGCTGGTAAATCATTTTCATTTCTTCTTTGAAATAGCGTACATTATAAAGACCTGTCAGATCATCCAATTTCAATTCATTTCCCAGTGATGCTGCCTGAGTAAAATATCTGCGCTCTCTCAGCACAAGAACAGCACTGAAAGTACTCATCACAACAAGAACAAACGTCTGAACGGCCCCGGTCACAAGCGCTTCTGCTGTGTAACCTGTTGAATAGTAAGGCGATGACCATAATCCAATAATCAAAGCTGATGTCATCCAAATCGCTCCACGTTCTTTCCAGTGGACCATTGCATGCATCAGAATCACATACATGATTGGCAGAAAATCACTTTGAATGCCTCCAGTAATGGCAATCAGCCAGACGTAGGCACCATAGTCAATCCATACACCGCTTCTGAAAAGCAGCGGAAAAAAAGCCTGTTTCTTTTCATTCACCTGAAGCTGCCATTGTGCAATCACCGTAAACAGGAAAAATAAAGAGACGAGCCAGTAAAAAGATTCCCCCTCGTACCCTATTCTTTCATTTAAAAAAGGAACCCAGTAAGTCACAATCACACCAACTAAAAATATCCACCTCAAATAAGAGAAGATCTGTTCCGTCTTAATATCTTTCAATCTTTCAAACCCTCCTCCATCTTCAAAGTAAATTTCACTATACACACAATATTTATTTACCTATATTTATCCATTATGTAATGTTTATTAGGATATTAACTGTAATATCATCATATAAGAATTCTCGAAATAATAATAGTAATTTTCAGTAATTTCCAAAGAAATTCATTGCATATTTGTTTTCTGTCAGCATACATTCAGTTTGAACATTAGCTTTGTTTAAGTTGGCTGATGATTTCCGTTTCAGGGGGAGGCTCACCGCCGGCCGCCTGAAGCGCACTGAAACGAGCAAAAGGGCGAGACATTTTTTATGTCCCACCCTCATCTTTTACTAACCTTATTCATCACTGCCAAAGCTTCCAAGCTCTTTGGCTGCTGATTTTATTGAATACCAGAGCCATTCGAATGCCTGGTCAATTTCTTCAATCTCACCTGTAACCCCGCCGGCGCCTGCCATATACTGCTGGCCGTTCACGATTGTTACATCACCTTCTACAGTTCCTTCAATGCGAAGGTCCCCGTTGCGCACTGTCAGATCACCCTGTACGGTTTCTCCTTCAGGTACAACAACTGTATTACCTTCTACTACAACCTGTTCGCTCTGTGTAAAGGACAGTTCTTCTCCACCGTTCCAGTTTGTAAATAAACTGCCGCCCATCAGCACAAAGAATACAGCCACTGCTGCAAGAAGAGGGTGTCGGTGGAACCAGCGCTCCACGCCTGCTTTCTTCTTTTCTTTCGGTAATTTCGCCATCACGTTCTGCGTGAAATTACCAGGTGCCTGTATATGTGAAGTGCTTTGAACAAGCGCAACCGTCTTTTTCAATTCATGAAAATGAGTTTTGCACGCTTCACAAGACTGAAGGTGCACCTTTAACTCCTTTTCCTTTTCCTGTGAAATCTCTTCATCTAAATAATCATGCATCATAAGCACGATGTTTTCAGGACAAGTGTTCACTTAACTCACCCTCTCCTATATTGATCTTAATTGTTTCCGAAGCGCTTCTCTGCCTCTGTGTATTCTTGTTTTTACCGTTCCAATCGGCATATCAAGAATTTCACTGATTTCTTTCAGAGAAAGCTCCTCTATATATTTTAATACGATAACAGAACGATATTTGTCGGGTAATCTGGAAATTTCTTTTTGAATTGATTCCTGCAATTCCATTGATTCCACTTCTTCCTCGGGAAGAGGATCGTCTGTCTGTACCTGTGAATACATGGTCAGGCCGTCTGTTCCGGAGACTTCTGCATCCAGATAGTAGTCAGGTTTCTTCTTTCTGATCCGGTCAATGCACAAATTAGTCGCTATACGGAACAGCCACGTTGAAAATTTCCGATCAATATCAAACGTGTGAATGTTCGTATAGGCTCTGATAAATGCTTCCTGTGCGATGTCCTCAGCTTCATGGCGATTGCCAAGCATTCTGAAGCAGACGTGATACACTCTGTCTTTAAAGAGCTCCACGATTTCACCGAACGCATCCTGATCTCCCTTCCGCACCTGCTGTATTCGCTTTTTCACTATGGATTCCATTCTTCTTTACCTCCGCTCCATGCGGCTCTAACCTATTTACGTAAATGTTGCGCAAAAGGTTTCACGCTTTTTTATTTTTATTTCGAGATTTATTATGTAAATGAAATTTGCCGAATGTTCTAATAAGCAAGCACTTCTATTGTACTATTAATTCTAGTACAGTGTCATCCAATTATTACAAAAATGATAGAAAATTTTGGAATAGCGGTGGGGGGTATAAGGGGATTTGGTAGGGGTTCCGGAGATTTTCGTCGTAGTTCCGGGAATTACCCCGCTCGTTCCGGAAATATCGTGGGTCGTTCAGAAGATTTTACAGGTAGTTCCCTAAGTCATGTCATTAGACTCACCCGTATTTCATAAAAATGCCGCCTGCAACGTCCGCAGGCGGCACATCTGATTATAGAAGCTTCTCGCCAAACAATGACCCTACCAGTGCAACTGCCACTGTAGCTGTCATGTTTTTCTCGTCTAAAATCGGGTTTACTTCTACAAATTCAGCTGACGTCAGGATATCAGCTTCAGCAAGCATTTCCATCGCAAGGTGACTTTCGCGATAGCTGATGCCGCCGATTACTGGTGTACCAACGCCTGGTGCATCATTTGGATCAAGTCCATCAAGATCAAGAGACAGGTGGACACCATCTGTGCGTCCCTTCAGGTAATCAATTGACTCTTCCATTACCTTCGTCATGCCCATACGATCCACTTCATGCATCGTGTACACACGGATTCCTTTTTCCTTAATCAGCTCTCTTTCACCTTCATCAAGTGAACGGGCGCCGATAATCACGATATTTTCAGGCTTCACTTTTGGCGTGTAGCCATGGATATGAACAAGGTCTTCGTGACCAATTCCAAGACTTACGGCAAGTGGCATCCCATGGATATTACCTGATGGAGATGTATCACCTGTATTCAAATCACCATGCGCATCGTACCAGATGACACCAAGGTTTTCATAGTTACTGCTGATGCCCGCAAGCGATCCGATCGCAATACTGTGATCTCCGCCGAGAATTAACGGGAAGTCACCGTCTGTTTTAACTTTTTTCACTTGATCTGCAAGCGCTGTGCTGCCTTTAACGACTGCATCAAGGTTTCTCAGGTTTGTATTTGCTGTATGCACACGTTCGGGCTGATCGATCTGAATATCACCCAGATCCGTTACTGTATGGCCAATTGCCTCCAGGCGTTCAAGCAAGCCTGCATAACGAATTGCACTCGGTCCCATATCAACTCCGCGGCGCATTTGTCCCAAATCCATTGGTACGCCTATAACTGAAATGTTCTTTTTCTGCATCTCTTTGTACCCCCTGTAATTTGTCTCACTCCGCTATTGTAACGCTTACATTTCAAATGGTTCAACTGCGCAGGATAATGTATGAATATGCATGGGAGCTTGTGTGAAAGTATTTACGTTCGATTTGCAAGAGTGGTTATTTAATTAAGTATGGAGATGATTCAATAAATGTTAGTGGTGTTTCAATTAACCATTCAAAACTTGTCACATAACCCTCAGACTCTTACCTTCATTCAGCTAATACCGAACCCTTTTAACGCAGACCTCTACTTCTATTCATCCTGAGGGAAGCACATAACTAAAGCCCTTATCGTTCACCATCGAACGATAAGGGCTTTTGCGTGTAAATTATTTCACAACCATCACTGGCGCATCAATATGCTTCACAAGCTTGTGGCTGACGCTGCCAAGTACCATCGTCTGGAGCTTATTGCGTCCGCGGCTGCCGACTAGTACAAGGTCGTAGTCATTGCTGTTTGCATGATCAATCAGCGTTTCCTCCGGATCACCGTGCTCGATAATCAGGTTTGCCTTGATCCCTTCAGCTTCAACCAGCTCCACACTTTCTTTAAGCTTTTTCTCACGTTTAAAGCTTGCCGTATCTGAATCTCCGTAGTGAAGCACATCAGCTTTAGATGTCTCTCCATCTACCACATACATCAGATCAATAATTGCTTCTTCATCTTTACCTGCAATGTCGATGGCCTTTAATAAAGCTCTTTTTGCATGTTCCGAACCATCTGTAGCAACTAATAATTTTTTCAAATTTATTCTCTCCTTTAACCGTAGATGTTAATGATCTGCACCTTTTGTAATTCCACCGATTTTGTCCATCAGTTCGGTGCTTTCAATATTCAGCCCTTTTTTGATTACATGTGTACCGTGCTGTTCAAATTTGGCTTCGATTTTATCCAATGCGCCTGCTGCTGAATCATCCCAGAGATGAGCATGGGTGAAATCAAGCTCTACTTCTTTGATCTCTTCACTGAAGTCAAACTTCGTCAGGAATTCTGTTACAGAAGCGAAGAACAGCTGCCCTTTAATATAGTATATACGCTTATCTCCACCGTCGACCAGCAAAGACATCACTTTTACTTTTGAAATTTTCGCCGCAAAGAATAATGCGCTTAATACGACACCTGAAAGTACGCCAATTGATAAGTCATGTGTGTAGACAACCACTGCGACTGTAACGACCATTACCGCAACATCTGATTTTGGTACGATATGCAGTGTTTTTAATGATGACCAGTCAAATGTACCAATAGATACCATAATCATCACACCTGCTAGTGCTGCCATTGGAATCTGAACGACAATGTTTCCTAATACAATGATTAAAAACATTAATACAACACCGGCTACCAAGGATGATAATCTCCCTTTCCCTCCGGATTTTACATTAATAACAGATTGCCCGATCATCGCACAACCGGCCATACCACCAAAAAATCCAGTTGTGATATTCGCAATACCCTGTCCACGGCTTTCCATATTCTTATCACTTTCCGTATCCGTTGCATCATCAACAATTGAAGCAGTCAGAAGCGACTCCAACAGCCCAACAACCGTGAGAGCAAGTGCATATGGGAAGATGATCTGAAGTGTTTCAAAGTTCAGTGGAATATCAGGAATCAAAAACATTGGCAATGTTCTTGTTAGCTCACCCATATCACCAACCGTTCTCACGCCGAAATTCATGAAGATCGCTAATGCCGTTACAACAATAATTGCAATTAGCGTCGAGGGGACTGCTTTGGTTATAAGCGGAAGCAGATATATAATTGCTAATGTCAGTCCAACTAGCGCAAACATGACCCACGTTTCATCTACAAAATGCTGCAACTGTGAAGTAAATATCAAAATTGCCAATGCATTAACAAAACCGACCATCACAGATCTCGGAATAAACTTCATATATTTCGCTAATTTAAACACTCCTGCCAGGACCTGTAAAATACCAGTTAACACTGTTGCTGCGAGCAAATACTGCAATCCGTGTTCTGCCACTAGTGTAGTCATTAATAAAGCCATCGCACCAGTAGCCCCCGAAATCATACCCGGTCTCCCACCAACAAACGCGATCACAACCGCGATACTGAACGAAGCGTATAACCCAACCATCGGGTCAACCCCAGCTATAATCGAAAAGGCAATAGCTTCAGGAATTAACGCGAGAGCAACGACTATACCAGCCAGTACATCACCCCGAACATTCCCCAACCATTCATCCTTAGAAAATACCTTTCTCATTTTTTCTACCTCTCTTCCTTATATGAATTAAAAAAAAAGACTTTTGAGTCTCACAAAAGTCTTCATCCGTTCGTAAAACAACTATTCATTTATAACATATTATACTCAATTATAAAAGACTGTATTTAAATATAATCTATTTTTTACAAACTGCTATTCCTAATTGATAATTCATTTGCTCTCTGTACGGCTCTACCAAAACACCTGATTGGAAGTAGAATTCTTTTTTGTGGTAGTCATACTGATCAAACAGCTCCCGGAACTCCTGCCTCGTAATCTGGTGAACGTGAAACGGAGATGCTGATGGCTTGCCCCTTCCCTGACCAAATGGTGTAGAAAGCAAAAGGGTTCCGCCTGGTTTTAACAGACGATACAGGTTTTGAAGAAAAACTTCTTCTTCAGCAATATGTTCATAGGTTTCAAATGACAGAATACAATCAAACTGACCCAGCTCCTCAGGCAGTTCAGGATCTACCGCATTATGCACCTTATAAGAAATCAGAGGGTGGTAATAACGACCTCTCGCATAGGTTACGGCTTCTTCAGACAGATCCACCGCAACCATTTCATCGATCTTTCTCTTTGATTGCTTTGCTGTCATCTGACTGCCATAACCCGAACCGCAGGCAACATCAAGCACCCTCCCTTTCACGTAAGGATAAGAGAACTGATAGCGCGCCATATGTTCAAGCAGCATTTGATTAGAAGGCTTCATATTATCAGGTATGATTCTTTCACCGGTATCAGTCAGGTTCATCAATTTATTCCCCTTTTATTCTGATCCTTCTTAATATCCCTTAAGTGGACCAGTTCAATCATTGGACTGCCTTCTTCTCTTTTCAATCTACAAAAATATCTGCGATCTATTTTCATCACTGTCCAGGCAGTTCCGTTATAAAAAATGTAATCACCTTCACGCATTTGTGATACTCCTCTTTTTAACTTAATTAGATCAAGTTATATTCATATACATTCAAATATAACAGAATTCAAATATTTTGACATTAAAAAAACTCAGGTGTTTTACGCCTGAGTTTTATTTAACCACCACTACTGGTGCGTGAACATATTTAACAAGCTTATGACTGACACTGCCTAATAAAAACTTTTGGACTTCACTTCTGCCTCTGCTGCCGATGACTACCATGTCATAATCCCGTTCGTTGGCAAACGCAATAATGGCTTTTGCCGGTTCACCGTGAACAATATGATAGTTTGCTTCTACACCTGCTTCTCTGAGCGGTTCACCGAGCGCTTTGAGTTTTTTCAGACGCTGATAATTAGCAGTATCTGTATCACCATACTGAAGCACATCAGATTTCGATTTTGAACCATCAACCGCATAGATCATATCTACTGTTGTCTGTTCTGATTTCTTCGCCAGTTTAATTGCCTTTTCAAGTGCTCTTTTTGAATGTTCCGATCCATCCGTCGCAAGAAGAATTTTTGTCATATACATTCGCTCCTTTATCCAGTCAACATTGGCTGAACGTTGCGTTTAAATCAAGAAAGCGTTTTCAATAGTATACTTGAACAAAATTTGAAATACAATCTGCAAAAAACTCTCTGAAGATTCTTTTTGATCAATCATAAGTTGGTTTGACCGGTTGCTTAGCCAGCAGTGAGCAAAGAATACCGATCGCAGGAAATACGATGGAGATCCATATAATCTCCTCATAACCGCCGAAATAGTCGTAAGCTACCCCAAAAGGCAAAGGTCCGATTGCTGAACCCAGGACCATCACAGAGGTTGCAAGACCCTGTATACTCCCCAATGCAGCCCGACCGAAGTACTGCGGCCACACATAGGAAAGTGCAATTCTTTCAAAGCCATTGCTAAGCCCCCAGACAATCGTAAACACAACAGCCATTGCAAAAGTCGTTGTGATATCAAGCATAGCCAATAGCACGATCTCTAAAGCAAATATAAAAGCCAAAATATAATTGACCTTCACACGATCAATCACGCGTCCCGCAATTAACGTAATTGGAAAACCAAGAATCGCCATCCCACTCAGAACGAACGCAGAAACCCCCGCACTTAAGCCATTTTCTCCAAAAAGTGCGATCAGATGAAACGTAATCGCTGTGTTAATTAATGCAGGGATTCCTACACAACTTAAGATCAGCCAAAAAGCTTTTGTGCGCCTCGCTTCAGCAAATGTCCAGCGCTGTTCAACCTCTGGCTCTTCAACTTCAGTTTCATCACCCTTTGGCTTCCTGACAACTGTATGACCATCAGGAAGCATGCCCACATCTTCAGGACGATTTCTGACAAAGAATAAAGCAAGCGGAGTAAAGACGACCAATACAACCACTCCCCACAACACCCACGTTGCCTGCCAGCCAATTTCGCCAACCAGCCATACATTGACCGGTGGAAAAGCCGCAGAGCTCGCAAAACCGCCTATTGCCATATAGCTGAGCGCTTTCCCTCTTTTCGTCATGAACCACTGTGGAATCAACGTATTAGGAATCAGTGTCATGGAACCCTGACCAAATAAACGTAACATTAAAACGCCAAAGAAAAGCATCACAAGATTAGTTACCATACTGTTAAAAAAAGCAGCCATTGCCAGCATGATCGACACAATCACAACCATTTTACGCTGGCCCAGCTTATCAATTAACCGCCCCATAAAGAACATACAAAACGCAGAAACAAGTGTTGCTGCTGAATAAATTGAAGATACCTGTGTCTGACTCCAACCAAAATCCTCTATGTATTGATCAATAAAAACTGAGATAAAATACGTCTGTCCCGGACCTGAGAAAAACACGCCGAGTCCACCGATTAAAACAATTAGCCAGCCATAAAAAAAAGGCGTATTTACCGGTACAGTATCATTGCGCCCAATCCACTTCATTTAAACCCTTCTTTCCTCACGTTCTTTCGCTTAACGTAATACTTGTTTCAATTCACTCATTTTCTCGCATTAACGCATAAAAATCAAATGGACTATCGTTTTACTAACATGAGGCTTTCTAGTAAACTGTAAACAGACCACTTTTGGAGGCTTTCTATGACTCACGAAATTATGACGGTTGCACAGGTGGCTGAATATCTTCAGCTGAGCGAAATGACTACTTATAAATTAGTGCAAACCGGTAAAATACCAGGCTTTAAAATCGGTCGCCACTGGCGCGTTAAGCGTTCAGATCTGGAGACATTAATTGAGCAACTGAAAAAAGATACAGTTTACGAAGATAACGTGTAACACTACCTGGTTTTGGTAGCGTTATTTTTCTTTCAGGATACAAAAAAACTTCCCAGCGATATAGTAATCGCTGAGAAGCTTTGTGAGTGAGCCATGAAGGACTCGAACCTTCGACCCTCTGATTAAAAGTCAGATGCTCTA
>NZ_SORX01000001.1:529740-552741 GCF_004405125.1 Jeotgalibacillus salarius | reverse complement strand
CGCGGAAAGCGAAGGAATGATCCGGCACGGCTTATGAAATTCAACAACCTGATAACAAAAAGCCGCTGAGCGGCTTTTTGTTATTTAGTCGGATCTTTAATTTTTCTTTCGTTATCGTTATCAGGATTGTAACCTGATTGATTCTTATTTTCCGGGGTACGTTCTGTGTGAAGAGGGGCTTCTTCACCTTTACTGATTTGCTGTTTGCGCTGTCCAGTGTAAAAGCCTGCAGCTACAGCAGCAACAATTCCACCGATTAAGCCCGCGACAGCTGCTATGCCGAGAGAACCTGTTATCAGATAAAATCCTCCAAAAACGCCAAGTGCTACAGCGATTGCAACAATAAAATTAATCATTCATTCACCTCATTTAAGGAATCTTATTTCTTTTGTGTATTCCTTAAAAAAGACCAATTAAACTTTTCATTGCGCATTCAGCGTTTCTTTGTGTACAGGAACTTTGCTAAATCGGCCGTGGGCACCGTGCATGACAGGACCGACGTATTCATTTAAACGCCAGCCGTGATGAATCGCAGCTGTAACGAATTCTTTTGCATTAGAGACAGCTTCTTTCAGCTCCAGTCCGTTCGCAAGGTTAGCTGTAATGGCAGCTGCAAATGTACAACCTGCTCCATGGTTGTAGGAAGTATCAGCTTTTTCAGCTTCGAGTAAAGTGAAAGTGTTTCCGTCATAGAATAAATCAACTGCCTGATCATGTTCCAGTTGTTTTCCGCCTTTTACAACAACGGATTTTGCACCCAGTTCCACGATTTTTGCAGCAGCAGCCTTCATATCCTCAATCGTGCGGATCGGACCGACACCGGACAACTGCCATGCTTCAAATAAGTTAGGTGTAACAACCATTGCGCGCGGCAATAAGTGTTCCTGCATTGCACCCACCGTTTCAGGGTGAAGTACTTCATCTTCTCCTTTGCACACCATAACAGGGTCAATGACTACTTTGTCCGTATTGGAACGGTCAATTGCCTGTGCGGCAGTTTCGATGATTTCTACAGAACCCAGCATTCCGGTTTTTAAAGCAGAGACTCCTGTTGACAGCGCTGTGTCGATCTGTGCTTTAAGCGTTTCAATCGGTAATGGATGGACGTTGTGGGACCAGTGATTAGCTGGATCCATCGTGACAACTGTCGTTAATGCTGTCATCCCGTAAGTACCATGTTCCTGAAACGTTTTAAGGTCGGCCTGAATACCGGCACCGCCGCTGGTATCAGAACCTGCTATTGTTAAAGTTTTATTTAAAGACATAGAGAGAACCCTCCAAAGATTATTTTCTTCATCATAGCACGCGTGAAGAATGTTTGAAAACGTCCTGCATTTCCCGGGAAATAACGCTTAATTTTGACAGAGTTTTGTCCTGTAAAAATGATATAAACAGACTGAAATAAGGAACAGGTTTCCAACCATCGACATATTCCGTATAATGAGAAAGGAAATACAAAATCCGGCCAAAGGGCTGTTAAATGGTGATGAAATGAGAAAAGGACTCTTCCTGATCTGGCGCTTAAAAAGCATTCTGATTGGGATTTTATTTTTAGCAATAATCGTCGGTCTCAGTATATTTGGTTACGTTTTTATAGCAGGAGATAATAAAGAAGAGAATTCGGAAACTTTTGTCGAGCAGGTAAGGGATATGAATGCTCTTGCGACCTCTCAGGCTTTTATTAAAACGGTTGTGGAACAGACAGACAACCAGCTTTTCGGACAGGACATTAATGTAAATCTGCCAGGCACCCAGCGTAAGTTGCTGCTGATTGTACCAGGTACTGTGCTTGCGGGAGTTGATCTGGAACAGCTAACAGAAGATGATATTGAAGTAAATGAAGAGGAAAGAACGATTTCCCTGACACTTCCCCGGGCATCTCTGCTGCAGGAACCTTCTTTAAGAATGGATGAAGTAGAAGCATTTTCTGTTGAAGGTATTTTCAGAAGTAATGTAAATTGGGAAGAAGGATTTGAAATTGCCGCTGAAGCTCAGACATTGATGGAACAGGAAGCAATCGAACAAGGTGTTTTGATACAGGCGGAAGAAAATGCAGCACGCGCATTAACAGAGTTCTTCGAATATGCAGGATATGACGCAGAAATCACATTTGAATAACTGGAGTGAGAAGTAATGAGCGTAAATATACAAAATGACTGGCAGGAGCTTCTCGAACCAGTATTTGAGGAACCTCCATATCAACAGCTGAGAGCATTTCTGAAACAGGAGTATGGTTCGGATAAAATTTTCCCGCCAATGGATTATATTTTTGAAGCATTCAAACGGACACCATTTCATAATGTGAAGGCAGTCATTCTTGGCCAGGATCCTTACCACGGCGAAGGTCAGGCGCACGGCTTAAGTTTTTCTGTACAGGAAGGGACCAGGATACCGCCTTCATTGCAAAATATTTTTAAAGAATTAAAAGAAGATGTGCAGGTCAATTCACCAAAGTCCGGTGATTTAACAAAGTGGGCAGATGAGGGGGTACTGTTGCTGAATACCGTATTAACGGTGAAAGAAGGGCAGGCGCATTCTCATCGTGGAAAGGGATGGGAGCGGATTACAGATGAAGCAATCCGGCTATTAGGTGAACGGGAAGAGCCAATTGTCTTCATTTTATGGGGAAAGCCTGCGCAGTCAAAAAGCAGATTGATTAGTGAAGATAAGCACTTGATCATCGCTTCGCCGCATCCAAGTCCGCTAGCTGCGCACAGAGGATTCTTTGGCAGCAGGCCTTTTTCAAAAACGAACGATTTTTTACAGCAGCATGGGATAAAGCCGATCGACTGGTCGCTGGATTGAAGGAGGCGTAAGTTTTGTCTGAATCAAAGCGTATTAACTGTCATGCGTGTAAATACTATTACGTGACCTGGGACCCGAAATTTCCCAAAGGATGTAAAGCGCATGGATTTAAAACAAAACACCTTCCGTCATTAGAAGTGTTCAGGGCATCAGGACATCCATGCTATGCATTTGAACCAAAGCAGGGAAGGAGATCAACATGAATATTTCATATGAACAGCTTTTGCAGAAAATTTCTCAGGAAGCTGATAAAGCTAAAAGTGCAGCCCCAGGCCGGCAGCGGGAACATCTGCGCTCTATTCAAACGTTATGCGAACTCGCTCTCGGGCAGGAAGAATCTTCAGCACCTGTAAGGCAGCAACCTGCACCGGTTCAGCAGACGGTGCAGCCGCAGCAGGTCCAATCATATCAACAGCCACGCCCGCTGCAGGAAAAACCAATCGAAACAGACGGCGGTAATGGCGATTCGCTGTTTGATTTTTAAAAGTCGTTTGGTACTGCGATCAGTTTGATGGAAATGACATCACGTTTAGGTGAATGAGACAAACTGTATGGGAACTGCTACAAGTTAGATGCTGATCGCTACAAGTTGCCTGGTGTATCGCTACATTTTGATCAGAGATTACTACAACCTGGAGCTGAATTGCTACATTTGCTCTCTTTACATGGAGGTAGCTGAGTTAAACTTATAAAATTAAATAACAATTGAATTTATAGTTTATAAAACTGAGCTGATGATTGTAGTGGGGGACGGAGACTCCCGCCCCAGGAGGCTCACCGCCCGGGGCAGGAAAGCGCAGTCCCCTATGGAAACCCTCAGCGGTTATAAGCTCCAAATATGAAAGGAAGTCTCAAATGAAAATACTATTAATCATCGGTGCAATCAACGCATTTTTATCAGTCGCGCTCGGAGCTTTCGGTGCACACGCACTTGAAGGCAGAGTAGAGCCGAAATATCTAGATACCTGGAACACAGCGGTGCAATATCAGATGTTCCACGCAACAGCGATCTTAATCACAGGCGTGTTAATCGGTACACTTCCTGCATCAGGTCTTTTCGGTACTGCAGGATGGCTGTTTCTCGGAGGAATTGTCTTCTTCTCAGGAAGCCTCTATGTATTAAGTTTGACTGGCATCAGCGTACTCGGCGCCATCACACCAATCGGCGGTCTATTATTTTTAGGTGGCTGGGTGTGCCTGATTATTGCAGTTGTAAAAGTATTATAACGCTCAAAGAGAGCCCGGGATTCCGGGCTCTCTTTTCGTTTTACTGGCTCCCACCGTTAAAAGGGTATTCATACGCAATTTCTCCATCAAACGTTGCATAATCCAGATAAATGAGCGGCAATAAATATCTTTTATTAGTATTCGGATCGCTTAAAATCAGGTGATCACGTCCTGCTGCTTCGATAATACCTTTAAAAATTTTAGCATTCCAATCCTTGTTATTCTCAAATGTCATATAGACAGTCGTCGGCTTTCCCCGGTTCAATCTGAAAATATTTTCAATATACGATTCCTCCACTGGCGGACGTGCCGGCTGTTGCGCCTGCTGTTGCTGGCCGTAGTAATATTGATAATTAGGGTAGTACCCGCCGTACTGCCCCGTAGAATAAGATGGATTCATTGTCATTGTAATCCTCCGTTTCTGAAAATAGGCTGGACAGTCTTTTTGCGAACCTGTCAATTACACGCTATGAAATGTGGGACGATTTTATACATGAAAAAACCTCCAGCCAAATTTGACTGGAGGAAGAATGTTATACGTGCAGAAACTTCGGCAAATCCTGATCTTCAAGAAGATTGCCTACATAGAACGCCCCAAATTCACCATAGCGCGCACTTGTTTCATCAAAACGCATTTCGTATACAATTTTTTTAAACTGCAGCACGTCATCAGCGTAAAGTGTAACGCCCCATTCCCAGTCATCAAAACCGACTGAGCCTGAGATAATCTGCTTGATCTTGCCGGCGTACTGACGGCCAATCATGCCATGATCATACATCAGCTTTTTACGGTCTTCCATAGAAAGCATGTACCAGTTGTCATTACCTTCGCGCTTCTTATCCATTGGATAGAAACAGATATGGTTCGATTTTGGAAGTTTCGGATACAGACGTGATTTCACATAAGGATTTTCATATGGATCTTCATCAGATTCCTTCGAACCATAGCTGCCAAGCTCAACAACCGATACGTAAGAATACGTCGGTACAGTGTAATCGGCGATTGTCAGTTTGTTAAACTCGTTCTCAAGCTCATTCAGCTCTTCCATCGTTGGACGCAGAATAAACAATACGAAGTCTGCTTTCTGGCCAACAATTGTATAAAACGAATGACTTCCCTGATCCTGATCCTGAACATCATTCAACTTCTTTAAAAACTGCTGGAATTCATTAATTGCTGATGTGCGCTCATCGTTAGACAGCTGCTTCCACGAAGTCCAGTCCATCTTGCGAAAATCATGCAGGCCATACCAGCCATCCAGCGTAGTTGCCGCTTCACTCATATACAGTCACTCCTAAATGTAATGTCACATAAACTCACTGTTCCCATCTTATCATAAAGGAATGTGTGACAGCTAATGAGGGAGAGGAGGTTTATGAAATTGTTGTACTTTTAGCACCGCTGATTTCCGTTCCGGGCGGGAGGCTTTCCGAACGGTGGACCGTGTTATGGTCCAATCCTTATCGCTCGGCTCCACTAATCATCCCGAAGTCACCCGCCTTTCACTACAATAAGCTGAGTGTTTTTCAAAGAACCTTATTTTCTTGAATTCACAATAATAGCAAAATAGATTTTAATTACTTTTATATTTAAATCTCCATATTGAGATTATTGGAGCGGAAGGGGGTGACTCCAGCAGGAGAAGCGTGACAGCTGAGACCCCACAGGCGCCCCGCGCCGAGGAGGCATGGCGCCATAAAACGGCGCACGCCCTGCGGAAAGCGTCCCCCTGAATCGGAAATAATCGGTTAAACCTCCCAAACATTCTTGAAAATTGTCCGAAAACAAAAACTTTTACAATGAAAACGTTGACATAAAAGCTATTGGTTGAATTCACTTGCAGATGGGGTATGCTTACATGAGAGACCAATTTAGGAGGGTAAATCATGAGCGATTTATTCACAGGATTAAAAGAAAAATTAACTGGCAAAGAGCGCCGTATTGTATTTCCAGAAGGTTCAGACGAACGTATTTTAAGAGCGGCAAGCCGTCTTGCTGCTGAGAATATTTTAACACCTGTATTAGTAGGTAATCCGAATGCCATAGTAGAAAAAGCAAATGAAGCAAATGTCATTTTAGACGGATGTGACATTTTAGACCCGTCATCATATCCGGAATTTGATGCGCTTGTATCTTCATTCGTTGAACGCCGAAAAGGCAAGGCGACAGAAGAAGATGCACGCAACATTCTTTTAGATGAGAATTACTTTGGTACAATGCTTGTATACACGAACCGTGCAGACGGCCTTGTAAGTGGTGCAGCGCATTCAACAGCTGATACTGTACGCCCGGCACTTCAGATCATCAAGACGAAAGAAGGCATTAAGAAAACGTCAGGCGTATTCATCATGGTGCGTGACGATGAAAAGTATGTTTTTGCAGATTGCGCAATTAACATTTCCCCTGACAGCAATGACCTTGCTGAAATCGCGCTTGAAAGTGCCAAGACTGCTGAAATGTTTGATATTGACCCGCGTGTGGCGATGTTAAGCTTTTCAACAAAAGGATCTGCAAAATCACCTGAAACTGAAAAAGTGACGGATGCGATTCAAATTGCTAAAGAAGCAAATCCCAAGCTGACACTTGATGGTGAATTCCAATTTGATGCAGCTTTCGTTCCTTCTGTCGCAAAAAGCAAAGCGCCGGATTCGGAAATCCAGGGTGATGCAAATGTGTTCGTATTCCCAAGTCTTGAAGCTGGGAATATTGGTTATAAAATTGCACAGCGCCTGGGTGGATTCGAAGCGGTTGGACCAATCCTTCAGGGATTGAATGCACCGGTGAATGACCTTTCACGCGGATGTAATGAAGAAGACGTATACAAGCTTGCGTTAATTACGGCAGGCCAGTCACTATAGAAGTTAAAACCCCCGTCCGGGAAGCTTTATACTCGGGCGGGGGATTTTTATTTATAAAAGATTGCAGCCCAGGGGTTTTGCGTTGGATGCACAACATTTGCTTTTGAATGCACGACTTTAGCCGGTGAGTGCACGACACACCCGGGTTGAGTGCACAACCCGGAGCTGCGACGTCGCAACTCGTCAAATCGGATGCGCAACCCGGCAATAATTCCTCAGCCAAAACGATTCCGTCACAATAAAAAAAGCGAAGACCGGGTCTCCGCTGCTCAAATCATTATTTCATTTCAACCAAATGTAACTCAGGCTGCTCTTTCTTTGTTGTGCAGATCGACTCCCAGTCATGTGCAGCACCATCGCGCATTGTAATGATGCGGTCAGCGATTGCCTTTGAGTCTTCGAGGTCGTGTGACACAAAGATGGATGTGATGCCTGTCTTTTTAATGATCTCTCTCAGCTCACTGCGGATTTTAATCTGCAGGCCGGCATCAAGGTTACTGAAGGGCTCATCAAGCAATAGAAGAGAAGGCTTAGGCGCCAGTGCGCGTGCCAGTGCAATACGCTGCTGCTGTCCGCCGCTTAATTCATGCGGATAACGTTTGCCATAGGATGTCATATTCACAAGTTCAAGCACTTCGTCAGCACGCTGCTTTCTTTCGCGACGGCTCAATTTCTTCAGGCCAAATTGTATATTTTCAAGCACTGTCATATGTGGAAACAGGGCATAATCCTGGAAGACCATGCCGATTCCGCGCTTTTCCGGCAGGACGAAGCTGCGGTCATCTGTCATGACTTCACCATCAATGGAGATTTTGCCTTCAGACGGAACTTCAAGGCCGCAAAGGAGACGGAGAACTGTGCTTTTTCCACTCCCGCTGTCACCCTGGATAGAGATGATTTCACCCTGTTCAATTTCTAAATGAAAGTGATTAATTGTATTTGTTTTCGTCTTTCCGTAACAAAAGCATAAATCTTTAATTTCTACGAACACATTAATTCGACTCCTTTTCTAGAACCTGATGGAAAATATAGATCGCAATCCCGCTAATCACAACAATCAATATAGAAGCAAGTGAAGCTTCGTGTATCTGTTCGTCACTTGCGTACTGGTAAGCTTTAGTGGCTAAAGTGTCAAAGTTAAATGGCCGTAAAATCAAGGTTAACGGAAGCTCTTTTAAAATATCAATAAAGACAAGGATAAACCCGCTGATCAGCGGAACTTTTATCATACGAAGATCAACTTTAAAAAATGTCTTTGTCAGATTCAAACCGAGCATTCTTGAAGCTTCAGTATATTTATTGCCGATTTTATCAAACCCGGCTTCAACAGAATTATAACCGATCGCAAGGAACCGGATAATATATGCTGAGATCAGAATAAATAAGCTTGTACTTAAGAAAAGTGATGGCTCCATGCCGACAGCTTCATAAAATGCGAAAAGCCATTTATCAAGATCAATAAAAATTGTACTGATTCCGACAGCAATGACTGCACCCGGAATTGAATATCCGAGAATAGTGACGCGTGCTGCGGATTTTGAAACAAAGCTCTGGTGCATTCTTGCAAAATTCGCAATGATCACTGCAAACACCATGACCAGCGCAGCTCCGGTAAAGGAAACAAACACTGAATTTGTAATGAGTGAAGTGAACTCTGGCGAAGCGATCTTTTCATATGTTAAGAACATCCAGTCGACCATTTGAATAAATGGAATCAGGAATGCCAGCATGAAAATAAGTGAGCAGTAGCTAAATGCAATCCACGCTTTCGAACCAGTCAGCTTGATCGGAGTCAGCGGTCTCGTTTTCGCTGTAGTCGTGCTGTATTTCTTGCGTCCCCGCAGTACTTTTTCAAGTATCAGGATTGCAAATACGATAAACATCAGTGTAGCCGCAAGCTTAATGGCCGAGTTGAGATCGTTCATTCCAAACCATGTCTGGAAAATCGCTGTACTGAATGTCGGGACGCCGAAATATTGAACAAGCCCGTAATCATTTAATACTTCAAGCAGTACTAGGCTCACGCCACCGACAATTGCACCGCGTGATATAGGCAGTACAACTTTGAAATAAATTTCCCACGCATTCCGGCCAAGCAGTCTTGCGTTTTCTACAAGTGACGCTGACTGATGAGCAAGAAATGCACGAGTGATCGTATATACATAAGGAAATAGAAACATTGTAAAAATAAACACTGCACCAGGCAGGTTCAGGATATTAAAATACGACTGATTCACCGTTATATCCCAATTGTTCCTGAGTGCTGTCTGGATCACTCCGGTATAATCCAGGACTCCGTTATACGTATATCCTGCAATGAAGGGAGGGATCGCGAGCGGCAGAATCAATGCCCACTTAAAAAATTTCTTCAGTGGAAAGTCATATGCTGATACAAGCCACGCGAGGCTCGTACCGACTAAGATTGTGAATAATCCGGTAAATAGCATAATCAAACCTGTGTTTTTTAACAGGTCAGGCAGAATGAATTCCTGGATATGTGACCAGTTTTCTGCTTTTTCAGTAAAAAAGTTAATTAAAATCGTTAAGTTCGGAAGCAAAATCAAAATGACGATGATTAAGCTTAATAGTGACCAGATATTCAGATAACCTGGTATTTTTCGAAATACCTTCAAACCGGACACGTCCTTAAAGTCTGCAATTCAATGTACAAACAAAAAGCTTGCAATCGTTCCCTGATAATGATAACAGTTCTCATTTGTTTTGTATAGTTGAAAACGTTTATAAAAACGGATTCCAAGTGTCTCTGACACAAAATATTCAGGATCTTTAATCGCTGCACTGCGCTCCAGGCGGATGCTTTCCGCGCGGCCGGCGGTGAGCCTCCTCAACGCTTTGCGTTTGCGGGGTCTCACCTGTCCGGCTTCTCGCGCTGGAGTCACCGCCTTACGCTCCGTTGCGTTCAGGCTTGTGGAAACAAGAGGTTTTAATAAATATGACGAGTTATTTTTCGGTTCATTTGTTGAAGTGAATAAAAAAACTGTGTCACCTGATAATAGGTGACACAGCTTATACAATCTTATTTCCAGCCGACTTCATTCATAATCTGAAGGGCACGTGCGTTGTTTTCACCAAGTTCAGTCAGGTTAATATCCTGTGCTTCGAACTCGCCCCAGCTTTGAAGAAGCTCTGAAGCTTCAACACTTTCGTTTGCAGGGTACTCATAGTTTGCCTCAGAGAATTCTTTCTGTGCATCTTCAGAAGAAAGGAACTCAATGAACGCCTGAGCGTTTTCAGTATTTTTGCTGCTGGCTGTTACGCCGGCACCACTGATGTTGACGTGTGTACCTGTTGTATCCTGGTTAGGGAATACAATTTCAAGACCTTCAGCTACTTTTACTTCTTCTTCATCTTCGGAATTCAGCATTTGGCCAAGGTAATAAGTGTTCATCACAGCTACGTCACCTTCACCTGCAGCAATTCCTTTTGCCTGGTCACGGTCTCCGCCTTCAGGATCGCGTGCCATGTTGTTTACAATTCCTTCAGACCACTCTTTTGCAGCTTCTTCACCTTCAAGTGAGATCATTGAAGCAACGAGTGACTGGTTGTAAATGTTTTCAGAAGAGCGGATCAGCACTCTGCCTGCCATGTTTTCTTCAGTTAGTGATTCGTAAGTCTGGATTTCTTCAGCATCAACTTTTGCCGGATCATACACGATCACACGTGCACGCTTTGTCAGTCCGTACCACTGGTTATCAGTGTCACGAAGGTTTTCCGGAATGTTTTCATTTAGCGTATCGCTTTCAATTGACTGAAGCAGTTCAAGATCTTTTGCACGGTGCAGGCGTCCTGCGTCAGCTGTCATAAATACGTCAGCTTCTGAAGCCACACCTTCACGCTCAAGGCGTGCAATTAACTCGTCATCTTTACCCTGAATAACATTTACCTCAATACCTGTTTCTTCAGTAAACTGATCGTAAAGCGCCTGGTCAGTTTCATAATGGCGGCCAGTATAAAGGTTAACTTCTCCAGCTGATTCCTCAGTTGCTTCTGAATCGTCTGAAGAACCATTGTCTTCTGTCGTTGTTTCCTCTTCTCCTGAATTTCCGCAAGCAGTTAAGATTGCAAGGATCAGAGCTAAACCGAATAAATACCATGCTTTTCTCATGATGTACACTCCTCTTATGTAGATTTAATTGAAAATGATTTTCATTACTATTCAAATTATAGTGATAATCATTCTCAAGTCAATAGGTTTTTAGAAATAAGTGTGAAAGTTTTAAAATGTGTTCTGTGATATAATTTTCTCAGTTTGACTAAGAGGAGAATCAAAACGCATGAAAGATCAGGGTTTACTACTATTGAAACAGCCCATTTGGCGATTGATTGATCAGTCCAGCATGGGCCCTTCATTCGAAGCGCTGCAGTCATTTGCAATGGATGATACGCTGTGTGCGTCTTCAGGAAGCGGCGGGGCACCTGCAACGGCACGCTCATGGGTTCATCATCAGACCATCGTACTCGGCACACAGGACGCGCGTACACCACATTTAAAAGAAGGACTTAAACTGCTTGAAGAAGAAGGATGGCGCTATATTGTCCGGAATTCAGGCGGTCTTGCAGTCGTGCTCGATGAAGGTGTATTAAATATCTCGCTTGTGTTTTCTGAAAAAGATAAAAGAATTGATATTGATAGCGGGTATGATGCGATGCATGCCCTTGTGATCGAAATGTTTGCTGATTTCGGTAAAAAGATAGAGGCCCGCGAAATCGTTCATTCCTATTGCCCTGGAAGCTATGACTTAAGTATAGAAGGCAGAAAATTTGCCGGAATCTCTCAGCGGCGACTGCGCGGAGGGATTGCTGTGCAGATCTATCTGTGCATGAATGGGAGCGGTGCTGAGAGGGCTGCGCTCGTGAAACGGTTTTATGACCGGGCGATTCAGGGAGAACAAACGAAGTTCAGCTATCCGGATATTCACCCTGAAGATATGGCATCACTGTCTGAACTGTTCGGCACAGAACTGACGATACAAGACGGCATGCTGCGGTTTTTAACTGCGCTTAAATCGATCAGCGGGACAATTACGGCAGGATCATTGAATGGAGAAGAGTTGGATCTTTATGCCGCATATTATGATCGTGTGATTAAGCGGAATGAGAGTGTGCTGTTGAAATGACAGAGAAGCGAAAGCCAGTTTGAACTGACTTTCGCTTCTCTGCATTTTCCTAGTGTTCCGCAACCTTTTCTAGGTTTCCATTCCTGTCCATCTTGAAGGTGTTTGCCTGCTCCTGCTCGTTAAATAGCACAAGCTTTCGCGCGCGGTTCATGATTTGCATGAGAGTATCGTAATCCTCTTTCATGGCAGTCTCCCGTTCTTCTAAAAACAGCACTTTCTTTTCGAGAGCCCTGCATTTTTCCTGCCAGACTTTCACTTCTGAAGAGAGTCTGTCTGATTGCTGCAGGGAGCCGCTGCGATCAAGCTGTTGCAGGTAAGCAATCACTGCATTAAGTGTTAATTCTGATACGCGATGGGCAGGCTGCGCGAAAGCAGGTACCGTTTCAGCGTGTTCCTCCGCGAATTCCTCATTCATGAGAGACGGTTCTTCCACTTCAAACCCTTCAGGGACAGAAAAATCAGGCTGATATAAAACTTTCTTTTTACCGGAATGATCTTTGCCAAGCAGGCGGTTCCTTTGTTTGCGTTGTTTTTTTGCAAGACTTAAAGCGTGTTCAAACTGACTGCGTACGACTGCATTCCATCTGAAACCGCAAGCAGCAGAAGTACGGTCCAGTTTATCCCCGGCCTCTTCAAATGCATTCAGCTGTGTACTTCCTTCCCTCACATGTCGCAGCACAGTGTCTGCGAGCAACAAATCATCTTCCTCCATCCAAGCATCCTGACGATTTTTCATCCTTGTCACTCCAATCTTCGAATCTTTCTGCTACCATTTTCCCCTGAGTGTAAAAGTTTTATACATCACACTCCGAAAAAAGATTCACATAGCACAAGATTGAAACTGCTCTATTACGTCAGGTACAATGACAGGTAGTAAATAATAATTGAATTCAACCATACATAAAAGCCATTCCGCACAAAGCTAACGTCTGTTTTGCTTCCAGTAAAAGGGTATAGAATTGTGAAAGCTTTTTAATCATTTTAGAGGAATCGAATTGATATAACTGTTCCAGCTGGTCCTTGGAGTGGAGGGCGAAGACTCCCGCCCCGGAAAGGGACAGGTGAGACCCCGCAGTGCTAAGCACGAGAATTATTCAGGGCCAGAGGCCACGGGGGCAGGAAAGCGCAGCCCTCCACGGAAAGGACCAGCGGTTACAGAGCATAATTTTAATATAAAAATTTTCCCGTCTCAAAAACTGAGACAACGCCTTTTGAAAAAAGCTTGGAATTTGTCAAGTCGTGAAGTAAAAAAATAAACAGTTATACTAATACATAACGAAAGAGATGAGGGACAGACATGTCATATGCGCTCCAAAAATTGGCTGAGGAAAAAGTATTCAAAGATCCTGTCCACCGGTACATTCATGTCCGCGATCAGGTCGTCTGGGATCTGATCGGAACGCGGGAATTTCAGCGTCTGAGAAGAATCCGGCAGCTGGGTACAACATATTTAACATTTCATGGTGCAGAGCACAGCCGGTTTAATCATTCACTCGGTGTATATGAAATCATTCGCCGGATTGTAGATGATGTATTCGCATCCAGACCTGAATGGGACCACAGTGAGCGTTTATTATGTCTGTGTGCTGCTCTGCTGCATGATTTAGGACATGGTCCGTTTTCACATTCATTTGAAAAAGTGTTTGATCTGGATCATGAGGATTTCACACAAAAGATTATTCTAGGGGAAACAGAGGTCAATCAGATCCTTTCGAAAGTGGCGCCTGAATTTCCTCAAAAAGTAGCAGATGTCATAGCGAAAACGTATGAAAATAAACAGGTGATCAGTCTCATTTCCAGTCAGATCGATGCTGACCGGATGGATTATCTTCAGCGGGATGCATATTTTACAGGGGTCAGCTACGGTCACTTTGATATGGAAAGAATTTTGCGCGTTTTAAGACCTTTAGGAGATCAGGTTGTCATCAAATCGAGTGGGATGCATGCAGTCGAAGATTACATTATGAGCCGCTATCAGATGTACTGGCAGGTGTATTTCCACCCTGTAACGAGAAGTTCGGAAGTGATTCTGACTAAGATTCTTCACCGTGCGAAGGAGTTAAGCAGTCAGGGCTATCAGTTTGCGTATGAACCACGTCATTTCAAGTCGATGTTCACAGGTGATGTCACATTACAGGATTATCTGAATCTCGATGAATCAGTCGTCACGTACTATTTTCAAATGTGGGAAGATGAAAAGGATCCGATTTTAAGAGACCTGTGCGACCGCTTTATGCAGCGCAGACTGTTTAAATATGTGGAATTTGACCCTTCCAAAGAATATAAAAAGCTGAATCAGCTGGAACAATTATTTGAAGAAGCGGATTTGAACCCTGACTATTATCTGGTGGTTGACTCATCCTCAGATCTGCCGTATGATTTCTACCGGCCTGGCGAAGAAGAAGAGCGCGTGCCGATTCACTTACTCATGCCCGGCGGTGAATTAAAAGAGCTTTCCCGTCATTCTGAGATTGTAGATGCGATTTCGGGAAAAAGAAGAACAGACCATAAGCTATATTATCCAAAAGACTATTTGATGGATGATTCCACACATAAAGAAACGAAGCAGAAAATCCTAGAAATACTCGGGGTAACAGCACGCTAAAAGGGGAGAAACACAATGATGAAGGATCACGCCCGGCTGATGCAGGCATTTTCAGCAGTTGATGAAATTGTCGGGAGAAAAAAGCTGCAGAAGATCATTTTTATCGCCAAAAAGCATGAATACGCATTTCAAGAAAAATATCAATTTCACTTTTTCGGGCCGTATTCAGAAGAATTGACGCTCAGAGTAGAAGAGCTTTGTAATATGGGGTTTTTAAAAGAATTTAACGAGAAGAAAAGCGGTTATTATCAATACCGCTACGAAGTAACAAATGAAGGCAGAGACTTTCTGGCATCACAAAACGAAGAGCCCGGATCCGGACTCGCACCATTTTTAACAGAGCTCAACCAGCAGTCCTCAAGGTTTCTTGAACTGGTTTCTACTATTTTATATTTCGATTCGTTTGAACGAGCTGAGTGCATCGAAAAAGTGAAAAAAGTAAAAGAAAAGCAGAACTATACAGAAGAAGAAATTCAGGAAGCTTTGGCGTACATCGCTCATTTGAAGGATTTTTCTTAGAAACCGCTATTGATTTCCGTGTAGGACTGCGCTTTCCTGCCCCAGGGCGGGAATCTCCGTCCTCCACTATGATCAATCGCTGGATAGTATAAAAAACAATCTATTTATAAGGTTGCTTATATAATTTGAACCTCTCCATTATTGGAGGGGTTTTTGTTTTGTACTGAGTTGGATGCGTGTTTCCGGAGATTACCGGCGGTGTCCCGGAGATTATATCGTTTGTTCATGAAATTACAATTGGTGTTCAGCAGATTACCACAGTGTTTCAGGAAATTTTATATGTGGTTCCTGAAATTGTGTAATTTGACTTACCTCTTTCCGATAAATAAATGATTTATTCATTCAAAATACGATTATCACTCAGGTTCATTGTAGCGGAAGGGGGTGACTCCTGTGGCAGGAAGGGACAGGTGAGACCGGCATGGCGGAGCCTGCGGGCTTAGCGCCCGGGCACGGAAAGCGTCCCCCTGAAGCGGAAATGAACCGGTATAGATAGACCAACAATCTTTATGTGAACGTTTTTGAATGTTTTTGAAAGAAAATGATTGATTTATGTAAGCGTTCTCTTTATAATGAAACTACAAACAACTTGAGAAGGAGAATGAAGATGCTGACTGAAGAGCGATATTCCATCATTTTAGCCCGACTGAAAACATTTGAAACAGTTAAAATACAAGAGCTGATTGATGCTACAGGCGCTTCAGAATCAACCATTCGACGCGATCTGACAGAACTTGAAAAAAAGAAATTCATTAAAAGGATTCATGGTGGAGCAAGAAGAATGGAACGAAAAATGGATGAACCCGGCATGGAAGAGAAGTCAGTCAAAAACCTTCATCAAAAGCAGAAAATCGCTCAGGAAGCAGCATCATTGGTTGAGGAAGGGGATTGCATTTTCATTGATGCAGGTTCAACGACAAACCACATGATTCCCTTTCTCCCTGACATCGACATGATCGTTGTGACCAACGGGTTAATGCACGTGGAGGCATTGATGAAAAAAGGCATCCGTACTTATCTGACCGGCGGCGCAGTGAAACCGAAGACGAATGCGCTGATCGGCAGAGGTGCAATTGATTCATTGAACGGCTACCGTTTTGACAAAGCATTTATGGGAACGAACGGTGTGCATTATGAATCTGGTTATACAACACCTGATCCGGAGGAAGCCCAGGTGAAGGCTGCAGCAATCAGCCTGGCAAGAGAGGCTTTTGTGCTGGCAGACTCAGAAAAAATTGGTGACATTGCATTTGCAAGGTTTGGTGACATGGGTGAGGCAGCATTAATTACTGAAAAGATTGAGGAAAATGCTGATCTTTATAAAAACCAGACCATAGTAAAAGAGGTGGAAATATGATTGTAACTGTAACGCTTAATCCTTCTGTGGATTACATCGTGCGTGTTGAAGATTTCAGTACGGGACATTTAAATAGAACGAATCAAACTGCATTTTATGCGGGCGGCAAAGGAATTAATGTTTCCCAGGTGCTGAAAGAACTTGATGTAGTAAGTACGGCAACCGGATTCACAGGCGGGTTCAGCGGGAGATTCATTGAAGAAACGCTATCGGCCAAACAAATTAAAGCGGATTTTATCCAGGTGGAAGACCATTCCAGGATTAACATCAAGCTGAAAACGGATGAAGAAACGGAGATTAATGCGGCTGGTCCGGACATTACATCTGAAAAAGTCAGTGCACTAATCGATCTGATCAGCCAGTATGGCAAAGGCGACACACTTGTTCTTGCGGGCAGTATTCCTTCGAGTGTGGAGAGGGATTTGTACGGGAAACTTGCAGAAACGGCTCACCAAAATGACGTGCAGGTTGTTATTGATTCAGAAAAAGCATTGCTTGAACCGGCACTTACGACACCGCTTACGCTGATCAAGCCGAATCATAAAGAGCTCAGCGGATATGTTGGACACGAAATTGAAACGGTTGAAGATGCAGTGAAACATGGCAGAGACTTTTACGACCAGCATCAGATTAAGTACCTGATGGTTTCAATGGCACAGCATGGAGCGGTTTTGTTTGCGGGCGAAGAAACATATATTGCAACGCCACCTGAAGGCAATCTGCTTAACAGTGTGGGTGCAGGTGATTCATCTGTAGCGGGATTTCTGGCAGGTCTTGAAAAAGGGTTGCCCATTAAAGATACATTTGCATTAAGCATGGCTTGCGGCGCAGCAACCGCATTTTCAGAAGGTCTTGCTATTAAAAAAGACATTGATCACTACTTGCCACTGGTACAAATAAGGGGGTTAAAATGATGAAGATTACAGAATTGCTTACGAAGAGCACGATTAATTTAAATCTGCAGTCGAAAGAAAAGCAGGGTACGATTGATGAAATGGTCACGCTGTTGGACCGCGCTGGAAAGCTGAACGATTCAAAAGCATACCGGGAAGCGATCCAGGCGCGTGAAAATCAGACGACAACTGGTATTGGAGAAGGTGTAGCGATTCCTCACGCGAAAACGAAAGCGGTAAAAGAGCCTGCCATTGCGTTTGGACGATCTGTTGAAGGGCTTGATTACGAATCGCTTGATGGTCAGCCGGCGCACCTTGTATTTATGATTGCAGCAACTGAGGGCGCAAATGACACGCATTTAAAGGCGCTCAGCCGTTTATCTGTTTTACTTTTAAAAGAAGAAGTGAAACAGGGGCTGCTTGAAGCGAAAACTGAAGAGGATGTCATTGCCCTGATTTCAAGCTTTGAAGAAGAGGAAGCTGAAGAAGAGCAGTCAACTGGAGAAGTACAGGGACAAATTTTAGCAGTAACAGCCTGTCCGACAGGAATTGCACATACGTACATGGCGGCGGATGCGCTTAAAAACAAAGCGAAAGAAATGAATGTGCCGATCAAGGTGGAAACAAACGGATCAGACGGTGCGAAAAATGTGCTGACAGCTGAAGAAATCGAAAACGCTGTCGCAATTATCGTAGCAGCTGATACGAATGTTGAGATGGAGCGTTTCAAAGGTAAACGCGTCATTGAAGTGCCTGTAACAGATGGTATTCGTAAAACAGAAACACTGATTAATCGTGCTCTGAAACAGGACGCACCTGTCTATCAGGGAAGCGGCAGTGGTGAAAAGAAAGAAGAAGGTCAGGCAAAAGGACGTTCAGGTGTATACAAGCACTTAATGAACGGGGTTTCGAACATGCTCCCATTCATCGTTGGTGGGGGAATCCTGATTGCACTTTCCTTTATGTTTGAAGATCAGATCACAGGAGAACGTTCGCCGATTGGAGACATTTTAAGTTATATCGGCGGGGATAATGCTTTTGCTTTAATTATTCCGGTTCTTGCAGCGTTTATCGCGATGAGTATTGCAGACCGTCCGGGATTTGCGCCGGGTATGGTCGGCGGTTTAATGGTAGCATCCAGTAACGCAGGTTTCCTTGGCGGGATCATTGCCGGGTTCCTGGCAGGTTACTTAGTCCTTGGTTTGAAACGTGTATTTGCTAATTTGCCACAAGTGTTTAACGGTTTAAAACCGGTTCTGATTTATCCGTTTTTCGGTATATTAATTACAGGTTTGATTATGTATTGGGCAGTTCAGCCTCTTAGTGCGATTAACCAGGGTGTGATTGACTGGTTAGGCGGACTTGGAACAGGTAACCTTGCGCTTCTTGGATTATTGCTTGGCGGTATGATGGCGATTGATATGGGTGGTCCGATTAACAAAGCAGCATATGCATTTGCACTTGCAGTAGCAGCAGACGGGCAGTTCGGTCCACAGGCAGCCGTTATGGCAGGTGGTATGGTACCACCGCTCGGTATGGCGCTGGCTACAACACTTTTCCGTAAAAAGTTTAACGATCAGGAACGTAAAACAGGTGTATCTGCATACTTCCTTGGAGCGTTCTTTATCACAGAAGGTGCAATTCCATTTGCAGCAGCCGATCCGTTGCGCGTCATTCCAGCAGCAGTTGCTGGTTCAGCAGTTGCCGGCGGTTTGACACTATGGTTTGATCTTGCACTGCGCGCACCCCACGGCGGAATCTTCGTCTTCCCGACACTTGAAGGTGCAGCCATCAATATGCTGTTCTACCTGATCGCGATTGTAGCGGGTACAGTTGTGACAGCAATTACGGTTGGATTGTTGAAGAAGCCGGTTGTGGCTTAAAGGGTTCGTAGATTCGGACGTCATGTTCGCAGAAAAATTGATGTGATTCAAAGAATAACATCTGATGTTCGTAGAATAAACCGGGTGGTTCGTAGAAAATTATGCCTGGTTCGTAGAATAGTGAAATTAGACCTATGCGCGACAGCGCCAAAAAACTTCCTGCAGGCATAGCCTGCAGGAAGTTTTTTTGTGTCCTTATTGGTCACTTACTCTCACGCCACCAACTGCATAATCCGTTTTCTTCATTTCTTCGATAATAATCGATACCTTATCAGGTGTTGCGCCAGTAGTTTCTACAACAGCGTCTGTTACCTTTTCAGCAAGTGCTTTCTTCTGATCATCACTGCGTCCTTCGAGCATTTTTACTGTTACGATCGGCATGTTAAAAATCTCCCTTCAGTGTGTATTCATCGTCTTCAATTGTTCTCATATGATACAATTAAATACGAAAACGTACATTTATTGTATATGATTTTTAAGGCTTTTACATAGAAATTAGCTAAAAGGAGTGGACACTTCATGTCAGATAAAAAGAAAAATGTAGGATTTAATATCATCAAAAATGACCCAACTGATGGGCATGGCGGCTTTGGAATCGGCTCATTAAGTCTCGATAATGTGTCGCCTGTGATTGTTGATGTTGAAGAACAGGAAGCCGAAATTGATATTGGTGCAATGCACGCACGTTCTAAGGTGGAAAAACGGATTAAATTTACAAAGAATCGTGAAGATTCAGAGGGCGGTAAAAATTACTGGCTTGTCTGGGTGACCATTGACCGCAAACCTGATGGTCCATATTATGCAGGTGTGACTGCCTGTGAAATGGTTGTGAATGTTGAGAAGCGAAGAGGCTATAAGCTGCTTGCAGATCATGTGAACCTGATGGATAAATCAATGAAGCGAAAAATCATTGTTGATCATATGGATGATTCATCTAAAAAAGTACTTGCAGATTTCCTTAAATCGCATAATGAAGCCTTCTGGCAGTCGTCAGAAACGGAGCTTCACGAAGCGCTTCTGTCAACAGAAAAATGACATTCGTGAACAAATTGTGACGGATTGTAGAAAACTGTCACCGATTATTGCTAGCTGCTGAGAAAGAGAGTAGTATTATTATACAGTTGCATTGATATGTAGCTAGGACACGAAAAGACCCGAGGCCGCACACTTCGGGTCTTTTTGCTTTTTAAAATGTAACTTACTCTAAAAACCACTTTTCAAACCAGTTTTCATCCTCTGAGTGTCCATTGACAGGTTCTCCCGGTGGTGGTGCGGTATTTCCATCACAGTCTTCCAAAGGCGCTGTTGCCTCTAAGAAATAGGCGGTTCTTTTTCCACATGACTCTCCAGCGAGAAGACCTGTATGTGGGTCCATTTGAACTGCTGTGACGCCTGGTGGAGGAACGAAAAATTCCTCAGACCGTTCCGCATGAGCGCGTTCCATAAACCTTAGCCAGATCCATTTGGCAGCCTGTTTATCCTCGGTCAGCGTCAATGTACGTGCGTCGTCATAACCCGTCCATACGCCTGCTGTCAGTGATGGTGAAAAGCCGATCATCCATTGATCAGTGTCTGTTGTACCTGACTTTGCAGCGTACTCCCGCGTTTTTTCATCTAAAAGAGTAATCCCCGTAACAGTAGAATAATCATTGAGCGCAGGGTCAAATGTGCCTGTCAGCATGTGAGTCATAACAAACGCCTGCTGTTCATCAATGATGCGTTTCGATTTCTTTTTCGCTTCGTAAATCACTTCACCATCAGGCGCTTCAATTTTTCTGATCAGAACAGGCTTCACTTTTTTACCGCCATTTGCAAAAACGGAATAAGCGTTAAATAACTCAATTGGAAGAGCTTCTGAAGTGCCGAGTGCTGCTGAAGGAACCTCGTCAACAGGTGTACTGAAACCGAACTCTTTTGCCTGAGCTTTTAATACATTACTTCCTAGAAATTCATGTGCTTTTACGGCGTAAATATTATCTGAAATGGCGATTGCCTGAGCCAGCGTAATCGCGTCATTCGCATATTTCTGGTTAAAATTTTGCGGTGCATATTCACTTCTGCCTTCATCATATACAAAAGTGGTTGGTTCACTTCTCATGGTTGTGGCAGGGGTAAATCCTTTCTCAAGTGCAGCACTATACAGAATCGGTTTCATGGTCGATCCAGGCTGCCTGAACGCCTGAGTCACACGGTTAAAAGGACTTTTCTCGAAGTCACGCCCGCCGGTCATCGCTTTTACTTCACCGCTCTCAGGATCTATCGCTGCAAATGCGACTTCAAGCTCGGTTTCTGCGGGCATATTCTCCTGAACAACCTCGTCTGCGATCTCCTGTAACTCAGTATCCAGCGTGGTATAGATTTTCAGCCCGCCGTATTTTAAATAGTAGGGTTCAAGGTCAATGCTCTCAATTTCTTTCCAGACCGCCTCCTGAAAGTAGGGTGCTGCTCCGAGAAACTCTGAAGGCGGTGAAGCCACGATCTGAAGCTTTTCACCAACTGCATCTTCAGCTTCTTCAGCAGAAATATCACCTTTCTCCACCATCTGTTCAAGTACAAGCTCCTGCCGCTCTTTTGCACTTTCAAAATAATCGATTGGTGAATAGCCTGAAGGAGATTTCGGGATCCCTGCAAGCATTGCTGCCTGGGCAAGCGTTAGATCCTCTGAAGACACCCCGAAATAATACTGGCTGGCAGCTTCAATACCGTACCGTCCATGGCCGTAATAAATCGTATTTAAGTAGCCTTCCAGAATATCTTCTTTTTCATAATTCCACTCTAAACGGATTGTATATAGCGCTTCATTTATCTTCCTCGCCCACGTTTTGTCATGCGTTAAATAGAGATTACGTGCATACTGCTGGGAAATGGTACTCGCACCCTGTACCTTAGCCATTGCTTTAATATCTGCAGCCACAGCACCCGCAATCCTTTTAAAATCAAAACCTTTATGGTCATAAAACTTCCTGTCTTCAACGGCAATAACGGCTTTGACCGCAAGAGGTGAAATGTCATCAAGCGTCTTCCAGTAACGTTTTTCCCCGGAAGAACGTTCACCGATCAGCTGATCCTGCCCGTCAAACAACAATGTAGACTGTGAAACTGCGATAGAAGGGGGACCGGTTGTTTTGGCGTAAAAATACAGCGCCGTAACAGAAGCACCCCATAAAAATACGAATGCGATCATACTGAGCAAAGCAAGCTGCAGAATTCTTACACGCCTTCTCCGCTTCCTTCTTGAAACACGCCCCACCGACTCCGCCTCCTGTTTTTTAACCATAGTATGTGCCGCAAAGGAGTGTTTTAATCAGGGTTGGTCGCAGTGAGTAAGCGTATCGGGAGCGGCGGATGCACTGATTTGTCTGTTGAGTGCACTGATCTGGCTGGCGAGTGCGCGACACACCCGGGTTGAGTGCACAAGAACTCACCGCGAGTGCACAACCGACCGAATCCGATGTCCTATCCGACCACTTTGGCTGCACCGCTCGACCCACTTCATGCCCTTAAGAAACTAAGTCCATGTTTCCGAAGTGCAACAAGTGCTGCTTCGCGTTGCCAAAGCGGCGGATGCACTGATTTGTCTGTTGAGTGCACTGATTCGGCTGGCGAGTGCGCGACACACCCGGATTGAGTGCACAAGATCTCACCGCGAATGCACAATCCACCGAATCCGATGTCCTATCCGACCACTTTGGCTGCACCGCTCGACCCACTTCAT
>NZ_SORX01000001.1:255779-529640 GCF_004405125.1 Jeotgalibacillus salarius | reverse complement strand
AATCCGATGTCCTATCCGACCACTTTGGCTGCACCGCTCGACCCACTTCATGCCCCCAACAAACCAAAAGTCTGTTTCCAAAGTGCACAAAGAGCTGAGCCTACCTGACAATGTTCACTTCGTACACCGAATTCTTTTAAAAAACATCTTGAAATCTCCCCAAAAAAGTCTATACTTTTTCACATGTGTGTTTTCATTTCAAAAGAAGTGGAAAACAGACTTAGAAGCAATTTAATGATCGTTTTTGAGCCATGGTGTCATGTTCCGCTATGGTTGTATGTATAAATTTTTATCTAAACACACATTTATTGTGTTCATTCACTTCAGCTTCTGGTTGGAGTGGAGGGCGGAGACTCCCGCCCCGGAAAGGGACAGGTGAGATCCCGCAAGGCGAAGCCTGAGGAAGCTCACCGCCCGGGGGCAGGAAAGCGCAGCCCTCCACGGAAAACAGCAGCGGTTAATAAGTGCAATCTAAATTTAAAGGAGAAATGCAAAATGGGCGGATTCTGGTTCACAGAAAAGCAGACAGAAAACTTCGGTATTACAATGAAAATCAAACAAACACTTCACTCAGAAAAAACAGACTTCCAACAGCTCGACATGGCTGAAACAGAAGAATGGGGCAACATGCTATTCCTAGACGGCATGGTCATGACATCTCAAAAAGACGAATTCGTTTACCACGAAATGGTCGCACACGTACCACTATTCACACACCCAAACCCTGAAAACGTACTAGTCGTTGGCGGTGGGGATGGCGGAGTGATCCGTGAAGTACTAAAGCATCCATCTGTGAAAAAAGCGACACTTGTTGAAATCGACGGAAAAGTAATTGAGTACTCAAAGAAGTACCTTCCTGAAATTGCAGGGGATCTTGAAAATGAGCGCGTTGAAGTGATTGTAGGCGACGGCTTTATGCATATCGCCGAAAGTGAAAATATCTATGATGTGATCATGGTTGATTCAACAGAGCCTGTTGGACCAGCTGTTAACCTGTTTACAAAAGGCTTCTACTCAGGCATTTCAAAAGCGCTGAAGGAAGATGGTATCTTCGTTGCCCAGTCGGACAATCCCTGGTTCAAAGCTGATCTGATCAAACAGGTAATGAGCGATGTGAAGGAAATCTTCCCGATTACGCGTCTTTATACGGCGAATATCCCAACGTATCCAAGCGGTCTATGGGCGTTCACACTTGGATCTAAGAAGCATGATCCGTTAAAAGTGGCTGAAGAAAGATTCCATGAAATTGATACCAAGTATTATACAAAAGAACTTCACAATGCATCCTTTGCACTTCCGAAATTCGTGAAAGATTTAACTGAATAGGAGGAGCTTTCTATGAAATTTGACGAGCAGTATTCAGGAAATGTTTTTATTAAGAGTCACCCGAATTACGATGAAAGTCAGGCTGTTATTTACGGCATGCCGATGGACTGGACAGTCAGCTACCGTCCGGGTTCACGCTTCGGCCCTGCCCGTATCCGTGAGGTATCAATCGGTCTTGAAGAGTACAGCCCGTACCTTGACCGTGACCTTGATGAAGTGAAATATTTTGATGCCGGCGATATTCCGCTGCCATTCGGCAATCCTTATAAAAGCATTGACCTGATCGAAGAATACGTTGATTCTCTTTTAAAAGATGGAAAGTTTCCACTAGGTATGGGTGGAGAACACCTTGTCTCATGGCCGGTGATGAAGGCTGTGGCGAAGAAATATAATGACCTTGCGATTATTCATTTTGATGCGCATACTGACCTTCGTACAGATTATGAAGGAGAAGAACTTTCACACTCAACACCAATCCGTAAAATTGCTGAACATATCGGACCGAAGAATGTTTACTCATTCGGAATTCGTTCAGGTATGAAAGAAGAATTTGAGTGGGCGAAAAATAACGGCATGCACCTGTCGAAATTTGAAGTGCTTGAACCGCTGAAAGAAATCCTGCCAACACTTGCAGGACGCTCTGTCTATGTCACAATCGATATCGACGTCCTTGACCCGGCACACGCACCAGGCACCGGAACAGTAGACGCAGGCGGTATCACATCACGCGAACTGCTGGCATCCATCCACGCCATCGCAGGAGCTGATGTAAATGTAGTAGGTGCCGATCTCGTGGAGGTTGCACCAATTTATGACCCATCAGAACAAACCGCCAACACAGCCAGCAAAATGCTGCGCGAAATGCTGTTAGGGTTTGTGAAATAATTTTTTGTATAAGAATGGCTCTTTTTTAAAGAGGGTCATTCTTTTTTATGTATCTTTAGAAACCGCTGACCCTTTCCTTGTGGGACTGCGCTTTCCTGCCCCCGGGCGCTGAGCCATCAGGCTTCGCCGTGATAGTCTCACCTGTCCCTTCCTGGGGCGGGAGTCTCCGTCCCACACTCCAAGGGTCAGCTGAGTGTGAATCATTAAAAAGTTATAATCTTCTTCAGGTTGATCGGAGTGGAAGGCGGCGACTCCGGGACGATTAGAGGGAAGGTGAGACCCCACAGCCGAAGGCGAGGAGGCTCAGCAACCTCCGTCCGGAAAGCGTCCGCCTGAAACGTAGATCAACCGTTATTAAAAAATTGCTACATATTAGCACTCCCCGATTCAAGATTTTTCTCTACAATTCCCCTCCACATCCATTGCAATTTGCAACCACCCTCTTTTATAATAGATAAGTTATTAATTGAGCGAAACGGAGTGAGTACGATGGACAACGCAACACCCGTATCCATTCATCTAACCACAGTCATTACACAGCCGGATGGCTCAAAGGAAGAACTATCCCTGCAATCTGAAGGTGAATGGATTGAAAAAAACAACATTCACTATTTAAAATATGAAGAACATCAGGAAGCCGGCACAGTCAGAACCATTGTAAAAATGGAAGAAGACAGTGCGGTCATTTTACGCAGTGGTGCAATTAAAATGAGACTTGCATTCAGACGCGGCGATAAAATGATGAGCTCCTATGAAAGTGAACATGGAACATTGTCACTTATCACTGATACGAAATCTTATGACCACACAACGCCTGATCCGGAAAATGGGCGCTTTCAAATCACGTACGGCCTTGAAATGCAGGGCTCAAGCGTAGGTACTTATAACATGACAATTGATTACAAGGAGGCTGTGAAATGACCATTGCATTAGATGTACAGGAAAAATTGAAGCAGGAAATTAAAGATGCAGTATTAAAAGCAGGGCTCGCAACTGATGAGCAGCTGCCGGAAGTGATTCTGGAAACGCCGAAAGATAAAGTAAATGGAGATTTTTCAACGAACATGGCGATGCAGCTTGCACGCGTAGCGAAGAAAGCTCCGCGTCAAATTGCACAGGACATTGTTGAAAACTTTGACCAGTCAAAAGCTTCTATTAAAGAGCTGGACATTGCAGGACCAGGTTTTATTAATTTCTACATGGATAATTCATATCTGACAGATTTGATCCCATCAATACTGACTGCAGGTGAAGCATATGGAGAAACGAATACCGGTGCAGGTGAAAAAATTCAGGTTGAGTTTGTTTCAGCAAATCCAACTGGAGATTTGCATCTTGGACATGCACGCGGCGCGTCAGTAGGTGACTCCCTTTGTAACGTCCTTGCGAAAGCAGGATACGATGTGAAGCGTGAATATTATATCAATGATGCAGGTAACCAGATCCACAATCTTGCATTATCGGTTGAAGCACGTTATTTTCAGGCGCTTGGACAGGAGAAGGAAATGCCGGAAGACGGCTATCAGGGTGCTGATATTATCGGAATTGCCAATACACTTGCTGAAGAATTTGGTGACAAATACGTTCATGCATCGGAAGAAGAGCGTTACGAATTTTTCCGTGCATACGGCCTGAAATTTGAGTTGAAAAAGCTTCAGGATGACCTGGAAGCGTTCCGCGTACCTTTCGACGTATGGTTCTCTGAAACGTCTCTTTATAAGAGCGGTAAAATTGATGATGCGCTAAAAGTGTTAAGAGACAATGGCCACATTTATGAAGAAGATGGCGCAACATGGTTCCGTTCAACAGAGCTTGGTGATGATAAGGATCGCGTTCTGATCAAAAATGACGGTTCTTATACGTATTTGACACCTGACCTTGCTTATCACCGTGATAAGTTCGAGCGCGGCTTTGATAAAGTGATTAATATCTGGGGTGCTGACCATCACGGTTACATTCCACGTATGAAAGCAGCTGTTGAAGCGCTAGGTTATAACCGGGAAAACCTTGAAGTTGAAGTGATCCAAATGGTTCAGCTTTACAAAGACGGCGAGAAAATGAAGATGAGTAAACGTACGGGGAAAGCCGTGACGATGCGCGAGCTTGTGGATGAAGTTGGACTCGATGCAGTGCGTTATTTCTTCGCAATGCGTTCAGGTGATTCCCACATGGACTTTGATCTGGATCTTGCAGTATCTCAATCCAACGAAAATCCGGTCTACTATGCTCAGTATGCACACGCGCGTATCTGCAGCATTCTGCGTTCTGCTGAAGAGCAGGGTTTCAGCTTTGCTGACAAAGCAGATGTATCACTGATCGGTACTGAAAAAGAAATCGATCTGTTGAAAAAGCTTGGTGAATTTCCACAGGTGGTGGGCTCATCTGCGCAAATGCGTACGCCTCACCGTGTAGCAACGTATATTAATGAATTAGCAGCTGCATTCCACAGCTTCTATAATGCGAATAAAGTGCTGGATGCAGAAGCACCTGAACTGACAAAAGCGCGCTTGAATCTGATTCAGGCAGTGCGCCAGACAATCAGCAATGCACTAAAACTGATCGGGGTAGCAGCTCCGGAGAAAATGTAATGACTTAGGGATGAGGCATATTTTTACTGTCTCATCCTTTTTCTATCATGATAACCGGTTCGCTGCACTGCAGACGGTTGCTTTCCCCCTCAAATCACCTCCGTTTAGACAGTTTTGCTGTCAATAATAAAAATTCTCCTGAACAACTCATTCTAAAAAAGGAATTATGCAGAATCAACACGAATATATACTTCGGGAGGGGAAGATATGAACATTTTAACGAAACACCTGACAAAGGATCAGAAAATCGCAATTAATTTATATATAGTAAGGGATGCGCGGGAAGTGGACCGTGCTTTTCATGAATTCAGGCAGGGCTTGGATTCAGCAGAAAAAGTCATACATGCACTTGAATCCTATCAAAATGCAGACGGTGGCTTTGGTCACGCGCTTGAGCCTGACAGAAGGCTGATAGACTCATCCGTAATTGAGACGACAGTCGCCTTGCAATATTTAATGCAGTTGCCGATCAAGCCGGAGCATCCTATGGTATCAAATGCACTCAACTATTTAGAGAAACAATATGATGGTGAAATTAAGTTGTTTCCTATCGTTCCCGCAACGGTCAATCATGTGCCGCGTGCACCGTGGTGGAATGTTAATGAAGCGGGAGAGACGGGTTTTGAAAAAACGCCGGGGAATCCTTCTGCAGAAATTCTGGGGTATTTTCAGCGATGCCGGCCGAATTCCGTATTTACATCAAAACTTGAGACTGATGTAATGAATCGATTGAATGAAATTGAAGAGTGGGACATGCATGAAATTCAGTGCTACTACAGACTTGCTGAATTGACACCAAAAAAAGAGGTCAGTGCTGCAATCATTCAGAAAATTTTTCAGCTCGTTCAATTTACAAAATTACCTGAAGAGTGGCAGGGATATGGACTGCAGCCGCTGCAGTTAATTAAAAAAACGCATTCACCGTTATATGATGAATTTGAAGATCTTGTGGAAGAAAATGCGAGATGGTATGCAGAACAGCTGAATCCTGAAGGGTACTGGAATCCTTCGTGGGAATGGGGGCAGTATCCTGTTGAATGGGCGCAGTCCAGGAAAGATTGGCAAAGTTACTTAACAGTCAATGCATGTCATCCGCCACAATATTTACTACATCATTAAAAACAGCCGGACTCCTCAAATGGAGCCCGGCTGTTTGTTTAAATACTTTTGACAAATTCAATGACTTTTTCCGGCGGTGTGCGATAAGTGTAATCAGCATCGACTTCAGCAAACAGAATCTCACCTGTAGAATCAATGACAAATGTTGCCGGTTTAGGCAGTTCCCAGTCATCATTACCGTTATGAGCAGCTACATCAAGACCGGAATCTTTATAAATATCAATCAGATAATCAGGCATGCTGAAAACCAGGTTGAATTGATCAGCCACTTTATTTTCAACATCACTTAAAACCTTATATTCAAGACTGTTTTTTTCTTTCGTATTCAACGACGCGTCAGGTGTCTCCGGGCTGATGGCGACGAGCTCTGCTCCAGCGCCTTTGATGTCTGACAGTTTATTCTGATAAGCCTTCAACTCAAGATTACAATATGGGCACCAGCCCCCACGGTAAAATGTAAGAATCACGGGCCCTTGAGCCAATAATGTTTTAATAGAAACCTGCTGTCCTGCAGCATCGGGCAGAGTGAAATCAGGAATTTGATCTCCTTTTTGTAAACCCTGTGCTATACCGGATTCTTCGAGCTCTTTAGTCGCCTGAGCCATTAAGCGCTGCTTTTCTTCAGGCGCTTTTTTCTTAAATGTTTCTTTATACACTTTAATTTCCTCTAATAAAGTAGACATTTTGTTCCCTCCTTAAAGGTTCATTTTAAAACATACCAAAACAGTCGGCTTTTATCACGTAACTTGCTTCGATTAAACACAATACGCGTGACAACATGATCAATTTCTGATATTATAATCACCGTCCAGGTTAATTCCGAGTATATTGATATGAATAATAAAATTTGAATGGAGTGGACCACGAAATGGGACGCGAGTTTGTAGAAATTTTTGATGCGTGGGCAGACAGCTATGATGCATCAGTCAGCGGTCAGGATGAAGAATATGCAGCGGTTTTCGAGCACTATGACACCATCCTTGAAGAAGTAGCCGCTAAAGCGATTGGACATACGATTGAATTTGGTCCAGGGACAGGCAACCTGACTGAAAAGCTTTTAGCAAAAGGGCTGGATGTGACTGCCTATGAACCTAACAACGCCATGCGCATGCGCACGCAGGAACGCTTTCATGCTTTAAATATTTCCGATGGCGACTTTCTTGACTTCGAATTAAAAGAACATCCTGATACATTCGTCAGCACTTACGCTTTTCATCATTTAACAGATGAGGAAAAGGCAAAAGCAGCTAAAATCTATGCGTCCAAACTGTCAACAGGCGGCCAAATTATCTTCGCTGACACAATCTTCGAAACAGAAGAAGCCAAACTTGATCAGTGGAAAAAAGTAGAGCAACAGGGGTATAAAAATCTCCTTGAAGATCTGAAAAGAGAATACTACACAACCATTCCGGTGATGAACGAACTGCTGGACGAAGCAGGGTTCTCAACCTCATTTAAAAGACTGAATGAGTATGTATGGCTAATTCATTCGGTGAAGAAGTAACAATTTTTATTTTATAGAGAGTGGTACTATAAGTATCACATAGTTAATCGGAGCGTAAGGCGGCGACTCCGGGACGAATAGAGGGAAGCTGAGACCCCGCAAGGCGAAGCCTGAGGGATAAAGATTGGACCACTAAACGGTCCACCGTCCGGAAAGCGTCCGCCTGAAGCGCAGATTAACGATTATAGGACATTAACCGAATGGAAATCCCTGTACATCCCATCACCGGACCAGTTAAGATAAATATAATCACACTTTCAAAGGAGAGATTTCACATGACAAAGAAAATGAATGTAGAAAGCTTTAATCTTGACCATACGAAAGTTAAAGCGCCATACGTACGACTGGTAGGCGTTACAAAAGGACAAAATGGCGACGAAATTCATAAGTATGACATGCGCTTTAAGCAGCCGAACAAAGAACATATGCCGATGGATGGCCTTCATTCAATTGAGCACTTAATGGCTGAAAATGTCCGTAATCACCTGGATAATGTAGTTGATATTGGGCCGATGGGTTGCCAGACAGGATTCTATCTTGCAGTACTCAATCACGATAACTATGATGAAATCTTAAATGCGATCGAAGCAACGCTGAACGACGTGTTAAAAGCTGATGAAGTACCGGCATGCAATGAAGTGCAGTGCGGCTGGGCAGCGAATCACAGCCTGGAAGGTGCGAAGGAGATTGCTGCTGATATGCTTGCAAAACGCGATGAGTGGAAAGACGTTTTTGGTGAGGAAGCATAAATGAATGTAGCAAAAAGCGTGCAAGAATTGATCGGCAATACGCCGGTCGTAGAAATCTCCGGCATTCCGGTTCCAAATGAATGCCGGATTTTTGCGAAACTGGAGTACTTTAATCCGGGCGGCAGCGTGAAAGATCGTCTCGGAATGGAATTGATTGCTGATGCACTCAAGCGCGGCGAGTTAAAAGAAGGCGGAACGATTATCGAACCGACCGCCGGGAATACAGGAATTGGAGTCGCACTGGCAGCTGTCGGACGCGGATTCAAAGTGATCTTTGTTGTACCTGAAAAATTCAGTGTGGAAAAGCAGACATTAATGCGTGCACTGGGTGCAGAAGTCGTGAATACACCAACAACTGATGGAATGAAAGGTGCAATCGCCAAAGCAGAAGCACTTGTGCGAGAAATACCTGATTCATTTTCCCCGGCGCAATTTGGTAATCCGGCAAATCCTGAAACCTACTATAAAACAATGGGACCTGAGCTTTGGCGCGATCTTGATGGCAAGATTGATATTTTTGTAGCAGGCGCAGGTACGGGCGGTACGTTCATAGGAAATGCCCGGTACTTTAAGGATCAAAACTCTGCGATCAAAACAGTGATCGTAGAACCTGAAGGCTCAACGATTAATGGTGGGGAATCCGGTCCGCATAAAACAGAAGGTATTGGCATGGAATTTCTTCCTGAATATATGGATCGAGAATTATTTGATGCTATTCACACAGTTTACGATAAGGACGCGTTTTACTGGGTAAAAGAGCTTGCTTTAAAAGAAGGCTTGCTTGTTGGCAGCTCTTCCGGTGCAGCGTTTCATGCGGCATTGAAAGAAGCAGAATCAGCTGAAAAAGGCAGCCATATTGTAACGGTATTTGCAGACAGCAGTGAACGTTACTTAAGTCAGAATATCTACGAAGGTGGTTAATCAATTATGAAGCAGAAAACGAAATTGATTCACGGCGGTATTGTTGGAGACGAAGCGACAGGTGCGGTTTCCACGCCGATCTATCAGGTTAGCACATACAAGCAGGACGGGGTAGGCGGTTTACGTCAAGGCTATGAGTACTCACGCACAGGAAACCCGACGCGCCATGCACTTGAAGAATTAATTAAGGATCTTGAAAATGGCCATGCAGGCTTTGCTTTTGGCTCAGGAATGGCAGCAATCAGTTCAGTCATGATGATGTTTGATACTGGTTCACACGTTGTTCTGACTGATGATGTGTACGGTGGAACGTACCGAGTGATGACCAAAGTATTGAACCGTCTTGGCATTGATTCAACTTTTGTTGATACAAGCAATCCTGACAATGTGAAAAATGCAATTCAGGAAAACACGAAAGCAGTATTTATTGAAACGCCGACAAATCCTCTGTTAAAAGTGACAGACATTGCAGCAGTTTCAGCTGTGGCGAAAGAGCACGGTCTGCTGACAATTGTGGATAATACATTTACCACACCATACTGGCAGACGCCGATCGATCACGGTGCAGACATTGTTGTGCATAGTGCGACAAAATATCTTGGCGGACACAGTGATGTTGTAGCAGGGCTTGTTGTTGTGAATTCTGCTGAGCTTGCTGAAGAAGTACATTTTATACTAAACTCTGTTGGTGCCATTCTTGGACCACAGGATTCATGGCTGTTAATGCGCGGCATTAAAACACTTGGCCTGCGTATGGAAGAGCATGAGGTGAACGCAAAAGAGATTGTTTCATTCCTTGAACGCCATGACGGAGTCACAACAATTCATTATCCAGGTATTAAATCACATCCTGGTCATGAAACAGCAGCGAAGCAGTCACGCGGCTTTGGCGGCATGATTTCATTCGATGTGGGCAGCGGTGAAAAAGCAGCACGTGTGCTAGAAAAGGTGAAATACTTTACGCTTGCAGAAAGCCTTGGTGCAGTAGAGAGTCTGATCTCTGTTCCGGCACGTATGACGCATGCGTCGATTCCTGCAGAACGCCGCGCAGAGCTTGGCATTACTGACGGGCTTGTGCGAATCTCAGTTGGAATTGAAGACATTGAAGACCTTCTTTCAGACCTTGAACAGGCACTGGAAGACTAATCGTGACGAGCCGCTCCTAAGTTGGGGCGGTTTTTTCATGGTTGATGAAGGTAGGGTGGGGCATGGCTGGCTGGGAATTGCGACAATCTGGAGCTGGAAAGGTACAACTTGGCGGGGGACAGCGACAACCTGGCACAGAATTACAACAATTTCCCGGGCGTGTCGCAACAATCTAAGAAGGAAATGCTACAAATGTGGTTTCCCCACAAATATTTTGCACTGCATGCACTTTGGAAACAATCTTTTAGTTTTTTAAAGGCATGAAGAGGATAGGTGAAGCAATGGGAATGGTGGATTGCAACAACCTGGTAGGGCCATTGGAACAAAATGGAGTTGAATAACGACAGCCGCCCGGGTGTATCGCTACAAGCTGCACAGGGAATGCTACAACTCCAGCGAAAATACAACAAACTAAAAAATATCTCGAATTCGAGATATTTTTCTTGCATTTATTTACAATCAGGCATACAATAAAGATAGAAAATATCTCAGTTTCGAGATAAAGGAGTTGGAACAATGAACGTAACAGGTATTCATCACGTATCAGCAATCACATCAGCTGCTGAGAAAAATCATAAATTTTTCACACAGGTATTAGGTATGCGCCTTGTTAAAAAGACGGTCAACCAGGACAGTACGTCATCTTATCATTTATTCTATGCAGATGCGGTCGGCAGTCCGGGAACGGATATGACCTATTTTGATATTCCGATGGCAGGACGCACGTATCCTGGCGTTTCAAGTATTTCAAATACCGCTTTTCGCGTACCAACCACTGAGTCACTAACGTATTGGAAGAACCGTTTCAAAGAGTTAAACGTCACCCACGATGAGATTGAAAAGCGGGCTGGACGGGATACACTATACTTTGAAGATGAAGAAGGATCACGCCTGATGCTCGTTGCAGACAATGGAGAAGAAGGCGTTGCGCCGGGCATACCGTGGACCGGTTCTGATGTTCCGGAAGCACATGCAATCGTTGGTCTGGGGCCTGTCACACTAACTGTCCGCCGTGCAGCGAAAACAATCGCTGTACTTGAGCAGGTACTTGGCTTTGAAAAAGTGGGTGAATATCCAAATCGTGCGGGTGCCGAGCTGCCTGCCATTCAGGTGATGTCCGTTGCTGAAGGCGGAACAGGCGCAGAGGTTCATATTGAAGAACGCCCTGATCTGCCACCGGAACGCCCTGGCCGCGGCAGTGTTCACCACGTAGCATTCCGGGTCCCGACATTCGAGGACTATGAAAAATGGGATGAGCGGATCAGAAGCTTTGGACTGATGACATCGGGAGAAGTAGACCGCTACTATTTCCGCTCAATCTACTTCCGTGAATCAAACGGCATTCTGTTTGAGCTGGCGACTGATGAGCCAGGCTTTGCAACAGATGAGGATATGGAGCACCTTGGGGAGGAACTTGCACTTCCACCATTTCTTGAGCCAAAGCGTGCACAAATCGAAGCGAGCTTAAGGCCACTAGAGATCAAATCATAATTAAACATAAAAATGATTTACCTGCTTCTCCGGTTATTGCCGGAGAGGCTTTTAACTATGTAAAGTTCTTATAAATCTTATATATATTGACTATGGATAATCATTCTAATCGTACAATTAATTTAAAAGAGCTTTAGGTTGAAGGCAGTGGAAGGTGGAGACTCCAGTGCGAAGAGCGTGACAGCTGAGACCCCGCAGAGCTGCAGCCCGAGGAGGCTCAGCGCACGCCGCGCGGAAAGCTTCCACCTGGAGCTGCCTTCAACCGGTCTACTCTGTTCGGTAATCTCTATTAAAAAATCATTTGCACAAATGTCGAAACTAAGTGCTATAATAGCATTGGAAAAACATTTCAATATCGACGGATAAAGGTGCTGATCATCAATGATCAGTTAAAAGGGAAGCTGGTGTAATTCCAGCGCGGTCCCGCCACTGTAAATGACTTGTGAATGCCGCAGCCACTGTAGCTTAAGCTATGGGAAGGAGGCAAACACTGATCGTCATAAGCCAGGAGACCTGCCTTGATTCCAAGCACCAGACACGCCTACGAGGATATGGGCGGGTGTTGCAGCCTCTCCGTTTTTTACATACGGCTATACCCTGCAACCCTGCATCTCCCGCGTGAGATGTTTTTTTATTGCAAAAAAATCATAAGACGGAGGAACACAACATGAAAAAATGGTTACCAGTTTTACTCGCAGCGGGCGTACTTGCAGCCTGCTCAGACAGCGCAGAAGAAACGACAGAAACGCCGGCAGACGATCAGGATCAGGAAGAAACAACAGAAGAACCGGCTGAGTCATCAGAGGAATCTACATTCCCGGTCACAGTAACAGATGCAAACGGTGACGAGATCACAATTGAAGAGCAGCCTGATGCTGTCGTATCCATGCTGCCAAGTAATACAGAAATTGCATACGCACTTGGACTTGATGAAGAAATCGTCGGGGTATCTGATTTTGATAACTATCCTGAAGAAGCAATGGACGTTGAAAAAATCGGCGGAATGGAATTTAACGTAGAAAAAATTATTTCTCTTCAGCCTGATGTCGTGCTTGCACACGCCTCGAACCCGGGTGGTGCAGATGGTCTTCAGCAAATTGAAGATGCAGGAATCCCGGTTGTTGTAATTGAAAATGCGATGACGTTTGATGAAGTGTATGACACGATCGATATGATTGGTCAGGTGACTGGAACAACTGAAGAAGCAGAGCAGATTATCGCTGATATGCAGGCAGGCTTTGATGAAATTGCTGAAAAAGCAGCAGCGATTTCAGAAGAGGACCGTAAATCAGTATTAGTGGATGTGGCAGGACCGCCTGAAATGTACGTAGCAGCAAACAATACATTTATTCAGGAAATGCTTGATCTGATCAATGCTGAAAACGTGATGGCAGATCAGGAAGGATTCGTTCCTTTAACAGAAGAGGAAGTTGTCACGCGTAATCCTGAGGTAGCATTACTGACTTATGGTGATTTCGTAGAAGATGCAGTGGAACAGTGGATGGGTTATGAAGGCTTCAGCCAAGTTACTGCAGTAACGAATGAAGACGTGTATTTAGTTCCGTCAGATCCTGTTACACGTTCAGGTCCGAGACTCGTAGAAGGTACACAGGCACTTGCAGAAGCGATCTATCCTGATGTTTTCGCTGAATAAAGTCTGGGCGGGATACGCTGTTTCCATCCTGCTTTTATTGACTGCTTTCACACTTGGAGTCACAGTAGGCTCTGTAAGAGTGCCTGTCATGGAAATGCTTAGTATTTTCGCAGGTGCGTTCAGTAACCGAGAAGCGCTGGACCCGATGTTCAGCTCAATCGTGCTTGATATCAGATTTCCACGGGTGATACTTGCAGCACTGGTTGGCGCCTCGCTTGCAATTGCTGGTGCTTCTTTTCAGGGGCTCCTTAAAAATCCGCTCGCTGACCCGTATACACTTGGTGTTTCATCCGGCGCGTCAGTCGGTGCAGTAGCGACTATTTTCCTCGGGCTGACAATACCTGGACTTGGCAGCTTTACATTGCCTGTGATCAGTATATTAGCAGCGCTGCTTACGTTAATCATTGTGCTTGGCTTTGCCAGAATGGTTGAGAAGTCAATGAAGATGGAAACGATTATTCTGACAGGGATCATTTTCAGTTCATTTCTCGGCTCGATTCTATCACTGATGATTGCATTAACCGGCGATGAGCTCAGACAGATCATCAACTGGCTGCTTGGCAGTGTATCAATGAGAGGCTGGGAATACATCCGCCTGATTGCGCCATTCTTTGTCATTGGTGCACTCCTGTTGATTTGGAACGCACGTGAGCTGAATGCCATGGCATTTGGTGAGGAACGGGCCCAGCATTTAGGGGTAAACGTTCAGCGGAGAAAATTTGTTGTTTTAGCTTCAGGTTCATTATTAACCGGAGCAGCAGTGGCAGTATCAGGAACGATCGGCTTTGTCGGGCTTGTGGTCCCTCATATGGTCAGAATGCTGACCGGCTCAGATCACCGTCACGTACTGCCGCTCTCAATTCTAAATGGAGCAAGCCTGCTCATCTTATGTGACCTTGTGGCAAGAACGATTGTTGCACCGACTGAGCTGCCGATCGGCGTGATTACAGCTTTAATAGGAGCACCGGTCTTTGGATTAATACTCATACAAAAACGTAAAGAAAGGAGAGGATAGCGATGCTGAAGGCTTCAAAGATAAGTGGCGGTTATGGTGAAAAGAACGTTGTGAAAAATGTTTCATTTGAGCTTCAGAAGCAGGAGATTCTCGGCATTCTTGGACCGAATGGCAGCGGAAAAACAACACTCATGAAAATGATCAGCGGCCTGCTGCCGTGCCGTTCAGGGGATGTTTCATTTAAAGACCAGCCGCTCAAAAGTTATTCAGCGAAGCAGCTCGCCCGTGAAATCGCCGTATTACCGCAGCTGCACAGCCATGCATTTGATTATACGGTGCGCGAAACGGTGTCGATGGGCCGCTATCCTCACCAGAAAGGTATGTTTGCACCGTGGACGGCACAGGATGAAAAAGCAGTCAAAGAAGCGATGAAGCAAACCGGCGTCCTTGAGTTTGAAGGGAAATCGATTCAGGACCTTTCAGGCGGTGAGCGTCAGCGCGTATTTTTAGCACAGGCACTGGCGCAGGAACCAAAGCTGCTTTTACTGGATGAGCCGACGAATCACCTGGATCTCTCTTACCAGAAACAGCTCCTTGATCTGTTAAAAGAATGGACGGAAACGCATGAACTGACGGTGATATCGATTTTTCACGACTTAAATATTGCATCGTTATACTGCGACCGCCTGCTGCTTTTACACAACGGGGAAACCGTGCAGCTGGCTGAACCGGGGCATGTGATGAACAAAGAAACGGTTGAGCGGGTGTATCAGGCACGCGTGCATACGCAGTCGCACCCTGAGCTGCCAAAGCCGCAGGTGACACTGCTGCCAAACCATGGGCAGGGCATGCCGTCAGAAATCACAAAAGATCACTTCACCATTACCGCTGACCATATTCATGTCACAGCTCCACAGTCACTGAAGACATTATCATCTGCAGTCATTGGAGCGGGACTTGGCTGGTATCATCATTTCGTGAACCGGCACGTGCCGATGGATTATGAATGTGATGACAGCTATGAGGATATGAAAATGTACGCTTCGAAAAATGGATGGAACGCAGCTGACACAGTTGGCATGATGACAGCCGTACTGGTTGAAGATGTTGTAATTCGTGAGTACGAAGAGAATGGATTATCGGTTGTCATTGCTGTCACTGCAGGAGTAGGAAACTCAGTTGACGTCTCACTTTCCCATGAACGGGATCGAGAGGCGACAATCGGTACCATCAACAGCTGGATCTTTATTAACGGAAAGCTCTCGGATGAAGCATTTATCCAGGCGATGATGACGGCAACTGAAGCGAAAGTAAAAGCGCTTCAAAACGCTGATGTGAAAGACCCACTGACCGGCACCCTTGCAACAGGCACGTCCACTGACAGCGCCATGGTGGCAGCAACGCAGCATGGACCTTTCGTGCAATATGCAGGGTCGATTACACCACTTGGAAAGCTGATTGGTAAAGGAATTGTCGAATGCACGACAGAAGCAATCAAGATTTACCGTAAAAGAAAGGGAATATCATGATCACACATGCAGCGGCACTTACCATTGCGCTCTGCCTTGATCGACTCATCGGAGATCCGCCCGCCTGGCCGCACCCTGTCAGGTGGATCGGGTCTTTCATTATATGGCTTGAGCGCAGGTTAAATAAAGGGGAATCACGTAAGCTAAAAGGGATGATTGGCGTATTCACAGTTGTTGGCATCACGACATTGATCACGGTTTTAGTCGTTTATGGGAGCTATCAGATCCACTGGATTGCAGGCTTTGTGCTTGAAACGATCTTGATCACATCAGCACTTGCCTCTAAAAGTCTGGCTGACGCAGCAAAAGAAGTCTCTATCCCGCTTCAAAAAGGAGAGATGGAAGAAGCGAGAACAAAGCTCTCCTGGATCGTTGGACGTGATACAGAGAACCTCAATGAATCAGCCATCGCACGTGGAACGATCGAAACAGTCGCTGAAAATACAAGTGACGGGGTGACTGCACCAATGTTTTGGGGACTTTTATTCGGCGCACCCGGCATCTGGGGGTATAAAGCGATCAACACCGGTGATTCACTTGTCGGCTACAAAAATGAGCGCTACCATGAATACGGCTGGGCAAGCGCAAAGCTTGATGATGTAGCTAATTGGATTCCGGCAAGAATCACTGCTCTTTTGATGTTGCTCACTATAAAGCCGGCACAGGGTAAAAGGTCCGCGCTTTTAAAAGGACTTCCAGCACAGGCAAAAAAGCATCCAAGTCCAAACAGCGGCTGGGGTGAAGCAGCTGTTGCACTGCTCTTACATATTAAACTCGGCGGAACAAATACATATCAGGGTGTGGTCTCAAACAGGCCAGTGATCGGTCTGTCTGACGATCCGCTCACAGTACATCATATTGATCAAACCATTACCATCATGCATAGAACGGCCTGGCTGTTTATTGCATGTTGCTGGATCGGAGGAATGCTCTATGACTTTACCTTCACATGGCGCTAATCCGCTTTATTTGTATGAAACGTTGGGTATGGAAACACCTGATGCAGTGATCGATTTCAGTGAAAACAGTATTCCGACCGGTCCGCCAACACGTTTAAAAGAGCAGTGGGCTCGCTGGTACAACGCGATTTCCTCCTACCCTGATCCTGAAGGAAGGGGCCTGAAAAAGCTGATTGCGAATAAGCATCAGGTGAATGAAGCGCAGCTCCTCCTTGGAAACGGTGCGTCAGAGCTGATGATGACAGCGCTTAGGAAATTTCAGGGGAAAACAGTAGGCGTGATTCACCCTGCATTCAGTGAATATGAGCGGGTCATCAAGGCAAATGGTGCATTTACGCATCACATTTATTCAACTGAGTTGATGGGTTTTCAGCCCGATGATCATGAAATCCATGCATTTTTATCAGAGCCTGATCGTGCATTATTTATCTGTAACCCGAATAACCCTACAGGCATCAGGCTTGAAAGGGAAACCCTTTTATCCTGGTTGGTAACAGCTGAGAAATCAGGCAGTACACTTTTGCTCGATGAAGCGTTTATAGATATGGCTGGAGAGCAGTATTCACTTGCAGATTACACTGGCAGCCCTTCACTTCTTATTTTCAGGTCCATGACAAAAATGTACAGTATCGCAGGATTGCGTCTTGGCTACCTGCTCGCTAATGAGGAAACGGTAAAAGAAATCAGTCAGTGGCTGCCTCACTGGAACGTGAATCAACTTGCGCTTTTAGGCGGAGAAACGGTATTGCAGGATCAGCTGTACACAGATGAAGTCCGCTCATTTATTAGTAAAGAAAGATCTTATTTCACAGACGCATTACGTGACATTGGTTTTAAAGTTTCTGAATCAGCAGCTAATTATGTGTGCATTCAGCCGCCGGATGCAAAGCAGACAGAAGCACTTTGGCAGTTTTTACTCAGGGAAGGGCTGGTTCTGCGCCACACTTACAATTACAAAGGTCTTGACGGTGCCTGGCTGAGAATCGGGATGAAGCTGCCGGAACAAAATCAAAAGCTGATTAAGGCGGTGACGTCATGGGCACAGTAACGATTGTCATTGGCGGCGTCAGAAGCGGTAAAACCGGATGGGCAGAGCGTGAAGCGCTTGGACGGCAGCATGAAATTGGGGGCAATCTTGTGTATCTCGCATCAGGTGTTTCCTTTGACCGGGAAATGAAGGAGCGGATTGAAAGGCACCAAAGGGATCGTGAGAATGAAGAGTGGCTGACAATTGAACAGCCGGTTGACCTGCCCGGAGCGATCAGTAGGTTACCGGAGCGTGCCGTGATCGTTTGGGACTGCGTGACAACCTGGCTGACAAATGAGCTGATGAGAGGGTCAGAAAAGGCACAGATTCTGCATGATGTGTCCTATTTTATCAAGTCGGTCAGAATGCAGGCTGATCTTTATATTGTTTCAAACGAAGTGCTGTGGGAGCCAGTATTTATAGAAGGATTTACCTTTGAGTATCAGCGGCTGATCGGTGAGATTCATCAAATGCTTGTAAAAGAAAGTAACCGCGCAGTTGAAATGGAAGCGGGTCTTGCGCTGATCCGGAAAGGTGAGATGCTGCGATGAACACCCTGCAATATGATAAGCTTGCAGTAAATAAGGTATCATCATGGTAAAAGGATTTTTACTTGCCGTTCAGTTTTTTACCGTCCTGCCAATCCGCCGCGAAATAGAGATGAATCAGCGGTCAGTCAGCTGGATGATTGGGCTTCTTCCGATGGTTGGCGCAATCATCGGGAGTGGTTCGATCGGACTCATCATTACTGCAGAAACATTTTCTGCAAGTCCGCTGATCACTGCATTTCTGGTCTGGCTGACGTTTATTGTACTGACAGGCGGTCTGCATCTGGATGGCTGGACGGATGTCAGTGATGCGTACTTTTCATATAAAGATTCTGAAAAGAGACATGAGATTTTAAAGGATCCAAGAGTCGGTGCATTTGGTGTGCTGTCACTGATTGTCCTGCTGGCGTCAAAGTTTATTCTGCTGCTTGACCTTGCGATGCAGGGAGCGGCAGGCTGGATCTGGCTCATCTGGGTTCCGGTGCTGTCCAGGCTGATGATCGCTGTACTGCTTGTAAAAGCGCCGCTTGCAAGGCAGGATGGCATGGCACATTACTTGAAAAGTTATCTGACTCGCCATGTTCTTTTAAAAGCAGGGACAGTCAGTCTGGTTGCAGTCATCCCGCTGTTACTTTCACCGGAGCTGTGGCCGCTGCTCGTGATCCTTTTAGCAGGAACAACCATTTTTACAATCATCAGCGTGATCTTTTTTAAAAAAGCATTTGGCGGAATCTCAGGGGATTCGCTTGGTGCTTCAGTTGAAGGAGGAGAATTATGGAGTCTGATACTCGTGTGGTGTTATCTCTCTATCGTCATGGGGTAACAAAGGAAAATCAGGAAAAAGTCTATATCGGCTGGTCAGACGTTTCGATCTCTCAGGATGGAATCGACCGTCTGTATGAAACAAAACAACATCGGCCGGACGCAGAACGCGTTGTGATCAGTGATTTGAAAAGATGTGTGGAATCAGCAGACATTCTGTTTCCGGATCAGCCAAAAATTCAGCATCGCGGTCTGCGTGAAATCAACTTCGGTGAATGGGAAGGACGTAAAGCTGACGAACTGCAAAAGCGTGAAGACTTTGCAGAGTGGCTGAATAACCCTGAAGTGATGCAGCCTGAAAACGGTGAGCCGTTCAAAGACTTTTCAGCGCGCGTGATGGAAGCGTGGAAAACAATCCGCGAGTGGTGTATGCATGATGAGGTAAGGGATATCGCCATCGTGGCACATGGTGGTTCGATCAGAAAGCTGCTGACAGAGCTTGCACCTGAAGAGAAGGATTTCTGGGACTGGAAGCCGCTTCACGGTGAAGGACTGACACTTGTCTGGAAAGACGCTGAGTCGTTCAGGAGGGGAGACCGGTGCACTTTGTTATCGGCGGTGCCTACAACGGCAAACGAAAATGGGTAGAAACTCAGCTTAATCAAGTGCCGTATCAGAAAATCAGTGAGCCTGGTGAAAAGATAGAAAACGGTGTGACCACCATTTTATTTACAGCGCTAGAACACTGGATTCTTAGGCATTATGGACGTGACAGCGATGAAGTTGTTCTGATATGGAAACAGGAAGTTGACCGTTTAATTAAATGGGAAAACGGTGACCCTGCCAGGCAGGTGGTCATCGTTGGAACGGATCAGTCAAAAGGAATCGTACCAATTGAAAAAGAACAGCGCTTTACAAGAGACGTTCTTGGCTGGTGTCACCAATATTCCGCATTAAAAGCAGAGCGCGTGACAAGAGTCTGGTATGGACTTGCAGAAGAGCTGAAAACAAAGGAGGAATTAAGATGAAAATTTACACGAAAACAGGGGATAAAGGACAAACAAGTCTAATCGGGGGACGCGTTTTTAAAGATGATGTCCGCGTGGAAGCATATGGCACAATTGATGAGGCAAACAGCTTTGTAGGCAAGGCTGTCACTGAGCTTGATGCTGAAAAATTTGCAGATATTCTGGAAGATCTTGAAGCGATCCAGCACGAACTGTTTGACGCAGGCGGTGACCTTGCAAACGTATCAAGCCACCGTGAGTGGAAGCTTGATCCAAAGGCAGTGGAGCAGCTTGAAAAGAGAATTGACGAACTGATGGAGGAAGCACCGGAGCTTGAACGCTTTATCCTGCCTGGTGGTTCACCTGCAGCAGCAACGCTTCATATTGCACGAACCGTAACCCGTCGCGCAGAGCGTCAGACAGTGTCGCTTGCCAAGCTTGATGCAGAACTGCCGGGTACACCACAGCAGTATTTAAATCGTCTATCAGATTATCTGTTTGCATGTGCACGTGTTGTGAATGCACGCCAGAACATTTCAGATGTTGAATATATCCGCAGCGCAAAAGTGTTCCATACGAATAAAAAATCTAAAGATGAATAAATCAGCTTTTGGCCGCAACGCGATGGAGTGGTCCGTTGGTGAAAAGACGATCGTCATGACAACGGATAACAGCGGAGGCATTGGGGAGAAGCAGCTGGACGAGGTCAATGCACCTTATGAGGTGGTCGCCTATTATGCTTTCCGTACAGCAGTGATGGACTGCTTTTCAGCAGGGGCAATCCCGATTTCAGTGGTGCTGCATAATTTTTGCGGGGAAGCTGCATGGGGAAAGCTTCATGCAGGTGTTCGGCAGGGTCTGGCTGAAATTGGTGTGGATACTGATGTCACCGGGAGCACTGAATCAAATATGGCGCTGCAGCAGTCCGCTGTTGCAGTGACAGTGCTTGGAGAAAGGGTAAGGGATTTTTCAGAAGTGAGCGGTCCTATTGAATGGACGCTTGCCGGCATGCCGCTGGTTGGGATAGAAGTAGTGGAAAAGGCTGCGGAGATAGCGCCTTTGAGTCTCGCTCGCTCATATATTGATGATCCATCAGTTGCTGTGATTTGGCCGGTTGGTTCAAAAGGGATTGCTGCGGAGTGGTCACGGATGTGTGAGCAGATTGGTGTTGAAGATCCTATGCCCGACTTTGGCGTGGATATAAATAAATCGGCTGGTCCGGCAGCGTGCTGGATTGTAGGAAGGAGGTCTGCAGTGGAGTAATGCTGCAGGCTTTTTTGTTGAGTTGTAGCAATCATCGGTGCGCGGGTTGTTGTGATCCACGCACGGGATGTCGCAATCCCACTAAAAGAGGGAACTTTTACCACGCTCATCCGTATTAATACTATAAGGATTATAAAGGAGGAACATATCATGCCGGTCTGTCAGAATTGTCATCAGAAATGGCCTTACTCGAAAGCGTTTAAACGGATTATGTGGTTTAATGGCGCAATGGAATGTCCGCATTGCGGTGAAAAACAGTATGTAACTAAAAATACACGAAAACGCTCGGCTTCACTTTCAGGAGTGATCAGTTTTATCATTATATTTAGCGCTCTGATACTAGACTTATCTTTTACAAGTCTCGCAATCCTAGCAGTGATCGTATTTATCAGTGCTAGCCTCACCATGCCGGCTGGTGTCAGACTCTCAAATAACGACGAACCGCTATGGTAAAAGGCAGAGAGTCACACTACTCTTTGCCTTTTTCTCTACAGCAAATGCCCCACACACCACGCAGCCGTCTCCTTAATCGGTTGTAATTTTAAATCTCCCTGATTCAGTTTCACAGCATTGGCTAGGTCCTTCTCAATACTCTCCGATAAAGAAAGGATTATTTCCTTATCCTCCGTAATCACATTTAACTCCTCATTAATTAACAGACTCCGCCGGTCAAAATTCATCGTCCCAATATCACACAGCTTGTCATCAATTAAAATCGCTTTTGCGTGATAAAAGCCGTTTTGGAATTGATAAACATCCGCTCCTTTTTCAATCAGCCTGCGAAGATAACGGTAAGAGGCAGGCTGAACCAGGGGGTGATCAGGCGTTCCGGGCACTAAAACGGTTAGTTTTACACCACTTTTGATGGCATTAAACAGACAGGATTCAACCTTTTGAGTCGGAATAAAATAAGGAGAGCCGATAAAAATCGAAGTCTCCGCTTTTTTAAGCAGGCTGCAAATGAAATCCTCCTGGTCCACCGTTTCAGATGACACTAGCTGATATCGTCCACTGCCACCCGTTTCAGGCTCAATCGATTCCTCCCGCCAGTCACGATCAAATTCAGTCTGACAGTCCTGCGTAATGTCACCAGTCAGCCGCAAGTGATAATCGCGCCATGGTGTCAGCACAGGATCCAGATGTAAATACTCAAGTCCGATATTAAACCCGCCGACGTGAGCAATTTTTTTATCGATGACTGACAGTTTTTTATGATTGCGCTTTTGCATCGAAAACCAGCTTCCTTTAAACGTAAACGGGCGGCTGAATTGAATGATCACACCTTCATGCGAAATATGCTTCAGCGACTTTTTAAAGGAACCGCTGCCAATCGCATCCAGCATCAGACGCACGCGTACACCTTCCTGTGCTTTTTTCACAAGCAGTTTCATCAGGCGTTTCCCCGCATCATCGGGCTGTAAAATGAAAAACATGATATCTATCGTACATACTGCATTTATACAGTCATCCTCCAGCTGCTTCATCCATTCCACGCCATCATCAAAAAAAGTGGCTTTAGCATTTTTCTTTTTATAGGGAGAAGCAATTGGTTTTTTATTCTTTTTTAATCCGGCCAGCCAATCCAGTCTCAGCCAGAGAACAATCAGTGAGATCCAGACAAAAAATTTCATCACACGACTCCTTTCTCCAAAATAGTATGTCCAAATAACAGCATTAACTGTAAAATGAAAGAGAAAAGTTCTTAAAATCCATTGACTGAATGCTCATTCATTATATAATGAGTATAAGAAAGAGTCAGACAACTTTGGGAGGAGTGCAGCGAACATGAGCATTGGGGATATTTTGCTGATTGTTAACTGGATTGCGTTTATTCTTGTAACCGCTTACGCAGTCTATTTATTTGGTTATCTGGTCAAATCACGTTACGACTTTATCAAACTTGGTAAAAAAGAAGAGTTTGATAACAATGTCAAAGAACGCATGAAGAAAATCATGGTTCAGGTGTTTGGACAGAAAAAATTATTGAAGGATAAGAAGAGCGGCATGATTCACGTCATGTTCTTTTATGGCTTCCTGCTTGTTCAGGCCGGTGCCATCGACTTCATTTATAAAGGACTTGTACCTGGTGAGCATCTGCCACTTGGCATTTTCTATCCTGGATTTACGTTCTTCCAGGAGCTCGTTACATTAATGATTTTGGTAGCGGTTGCCTGGGCATTTTACCGCCGTTACATGGAAAAGCTTGTCCGTCTGAAAAGGGGTTTTAAATCAGGGCTAGTACTGATTTTTATCGGCGGACTTATGGTATCAGTTCTACTCGGAAATGGAGCAGGGATTGTTTTCTTCGATCACGATCCGACCTGGACTGAACCAGTCGCGTCCGCTGTTGCACTTGCAACAGGCTGGATGGGAGCTACCGCAAATGCAGTCATTTTCTATTTTGCATGGTGGGTACACTTATTATTCCTGTTAGGCTTCTTGGTATACGTGCCGCAGTCAAAGCACGCGCACTTAATCGCAGGACCGATCAACGTTTACTTCAACCGTCTTGATAATCCTGGTAAACTTCGCAGCATTAATTTTGAAGATGAATCACAGGAAACCTTCGGCGTTGGAAAAGTAGAAGACTTCACACAGCTTCAAATGATTGACCTGTATGCCTGCGTAGAGTGCGGACGCTGTACGAATATGTGTCCTGCAACCGGTACAGGAAAAATGCTGTCGCCGATGGATCTGATCACGAAAATCCGTGACCACCTGACATTTACAGGAGCTGCAGTTACGTCACAGTCTCCATGGGTACCGGTACCAGCATTCGCTCAGACAAAAGGGAACCAGATCGCAGCAACATCTGCAACAGGCGGTCAGGAAGCAGCAATCGACATGTACCACCCAAGTCTGATCGGCGATGTCATCACTGAAGAAGAAATCTGGGCTTGTACAACTTGCCGAAACTGTGAAGATCAGTGCCCGGTTATGAACGAGCACGTTGATAAAATCATTGACCTGCGCCGTTACCTTGTACTGACTGAAGGTAAAATGGAGCCGGATGCACAGCGCGCAATGCAAAACATTGAGCGTCAGGGTAATCCTTGGGGTCTGAACCGTAAAGAAAAAGAAAACTGGAGAGAAGCACGTGAAGACGTTGTGGTACCGACAGTAAAAGAAATGAAAAAAGCAGACGAAGAATTCGAATACCTTTTCTGGGTTGGATCAATGGGTTCATTTGACAACCGAAGCCAGAAAATCGCCCTTTCATTCGCAAAAATGCTGAATGAAGCAGGCGTGAAATTCGCAATTCTCGGTAACAAAGAGAAAAACTCAGGGGACACACCTCGCCGCCTTGGAAATGAATTCTTATTCCAGGAACTTGCGAACGCCAACATCGCTGAGTTTGAAAAAAATGACGTGAAAAAGATCGTGACGATTGATCCTCACGCATACAATGTATTTAAAAATGAGTACACTGAGTTCGGCTTAAAAGCTGAAGTCTATCACCATACAGAAGTACTTGCCGACCTGGTTGAAAAAGGAAAACTGAAGCCGGTACATGCAGTCAATGAGAAGATCACCTTCCACGACTCATGCTACCTCGGCCGTTACAACGAAGTATACGATCCGCCACGTGAAATCCTGAAGTCAATCCCAGGCGTTCAGCTCGTGGAAATGGAACGCAACCGCGAAAAAGGCATGTGCTGTGGCGCCGGTGGAGGACTCATGTGGATGGAAGAAGACAAAGGCCACCGCGTCAACGTCGCCCGTACTGAACAGGCACTCGTCGTAGAACCATCCATGATCAGCTCCGGCTGCCCATACTGCCTGACAATGCTGTCAGACGGTACGAAAGCGAAGGAAGTTGAAGAAGAAGTTGGCACAATGGATGTTGCCGAACTGCTTGAACTGAGTGTAATTGGGAAACCTCAGACAGCGGAAATCGCATAAAAAAGAAAAGCGGAAGCAGGCATTCAGCTCCGACAAGCATAAGACGCGCTGAGAGAAACGGGTGATCTTCCCCATTTTCTCAGCGAAGCTTATGACTCGAGGAGTTGCCTGCTGGAGCTGAACATCGTGATAAAGCGGAGGCGCTTAAACCGCAACAACATATACTAATAAACCCAAACGACCTGGCTGCTTCTGATGACGGCCAGGTCGTTTTTTATTTGAGGAGCGCCACCTTGACAGGGTGGAGGTCGCTGGTTCGAGCCTCGATATGCAGTAATCAGTATATGCCTTTTGATACTATTCTATGAAACACCACGTTTTTTCTCCGAACCTTGCCATTTAATCTTTGAACACCACAGGTTAAACTTCGAACATCGTACCCTGAACTCCGAACATCATTAACTTTCCTGCGAACCTATATGGCAGTCCCCAAGCCAGAATCAGAATCTCTCCTCCTATTAAAAATCCCACTTGTATCAACAATTGAAATCGCTTACAATAGAAGAGGTAGAATCATTTAAATGCCGTTAAATCGGCTTTTTTAAAGGGGACTCACTGAGCGAGCGTTCAGTCAACACACGCCCGCCCACCCTCACATTCATCAAAATGTTCAAGTCAAGGCTGCATTTTTGTAAGCGGATTCAATTTTTATTTAAATAACCTGTTGATCATATGTGTGAGTCACACAGAGCTGAACGGAGTGGAAGGCGGCGACTCCGAGACGATTAGTGGGAAGCTGAGACCCCGCAAGGCGAAGCCTGAGGAGGCTCAGCAACCACCGTCCGGAAAGCGTCCGCCTGGAACGCAGTGAAGCGGTTAACAGGAAACAAACAAAGGGGAGAATCACAATGCCAAAAACAGTAATCATTGACGGAGCAAGAACACCATTCGGAAAACTCGGAGGATCACTCGCATCATTCACAGCCTCAGACCTTGGAGCAGAAGCAATCAAAGAAGCACTTAAGCGTTCAGACGTTGCACCAGAAACAATAGATGAAGTCATCCTAGGAACAGTCCTGCAGGGCGGACAAGGACAAATCCCATCACGCCAGGCATCACAAAAAGCAGGTATTCCATGGGAAGTCAAAACAGAAACAATCAACAAAGTATGTGCATCAGGCATGCGTTCAGTCACACTTGCAGACCAGTTGATCAGACTTGGTGACGAGTCACTGATCGTTGCAGGCGGAATGGAATCAATGACCAATGCCCCTTACTTTATGGATAAAGCAAGATCAGGTTTCCGTATGGGAGATCAAATGGTCAAAGACATGATGATTCATGACGGCCTGACTTGTACATTTAACAACGTTCACATGGGAACCTACGGGAACTCAACTGCTGAAGAATTCAGCCTGACGCGTGAAGAGCAGGATGCATGGGCAGCAAGAAGCCACATAAAGGCGAGCGAAGCAACTGACAACGGCGTGTTCGCTGAAGAAATCGTAGCCCTTCAGGTTCCTCAGCGCAAAGGAGATCCAATTACTGTTGAAATCGATGAAGCAGTCAGAAAAGGAACAACTCCTGAAGCACTTGCTGGTCTGCGCCCGGTATTTGGCAAAGACGGTACAATCACTGCAGGAAACGCACCTGGAATCAATGATGGTGCCTGCGCAATGGTGCTGATGAGTGACGAACGGGCAGAAAAAGAAGGCAAAAAGCCGCTCGCAACCATTCTTGGGCATGCAGAAGTTGCAGTAGAAGCTTCAAAATTCCCACAAACACCGGGGCTGGTTATCAACAAATTACTTGAAAAAACAGGTCACAAGCTTGAAGACATCGACCTGTTCGAAATTAACGAAGCATTCTCAGCAGTCGCACTGGCAAGTAACAAAATTGCAAACCTTGACCCTGAAAAAGTAAACGTCAACGGAGGCGCAGTAGCCCTTGGACACCCAATCGGCGCAAGCGGCGCACGTGTCATCCTGACACTTGCATACGAACTGAGACGCCGCGGAGGCGGAATCGGCATTGCAGCCATCTGCTCAGGCGGAGGCCAAGGCGACGCAGTACTCATTCAGGTTTGATTCTGAACTTTTTATTCCAAAAACCATGTCCTGTATGTGTATCACTAAATTAAGGGCTGATTTTATTTTATAAATAGGAAACTTGGGCAGACCGGAGCGTAAGGCGGTGACTCCGGGACGATTAGAGGGAAGCTGAGACCCCGCAGCGCAAAGCGCGAGGAGGCTCAGCAACCTCCGTCCGGAAAGCATCCGCCTGAAGCGCAGGTCTGCGGTTATCAGAAAGTACATCATGTTAAAAGGAGAATCCCAATGAACATCAAAACAGTCATGGTCATCGGCGCCGGTCAGATGGGCGGCGGCATAGCACAAGTATGTGCCCAGGCAGGATACAACGTCATCCTCAACGACCTGAAAGACGAATTCCTCACACGCGGTCTGTCAGTCATCGAAAAAAACATGAACCGCGCAGTCAGCAAAGAAAAAATGACAGAAGAAGATAAAAATGCATCACTCGGCCGCATTACACGCTCAACCGATCTCAACGACGCAAAAAACGCGGACCTCGTCATCGAAGCAGCAGTAGAAAACATGGCCATCAAAACGAAAATCTTTGAAACACTTGATCAGGCAGCTCCTGAACATGCCATTCTGGCTTCAAATACTTCTTCACTGCCAATTACAGAAATTGCAGCGGCCACAAAGCGTCCTGAGCAGGTAATCGGGATGCACTTTATGAACCCGGTTCCTGTCATGAAGCTCGTTGAAATCATCCGCGGACTGGCAACAACAGATGAAGTGTATCAGGCAATTGAAGAGATGACTAAAACGCTGAACAAGGCGCCGGTAGAAGTAGAAGACTTTCCCGGATTTGTTTCAAACCGCATTTTGATGCCGATGATCAATGAAGCAATTTACACCCTTTATGAAGGTGTTGCGAGTAAAGAAGCAATTGATGATGTCATGAAAATGGGTATGAATCATCCGATGGGACCGCTTCAGCTGGCTGATTTTATCGGTTTGGACACGTGTCTTTATATTATGGAGATCCTGCATGAAGGATTTGGCGACAGCAAATATCGTCCATGCCCACTGCTTCGCAAGTACGTCAAAGCAGGCTGGCTCGGAAAGAAAACGGGCCGCGGTTTCTACATCTACGAATAAACATCAAGGGGGAGCATGAGATGGACCTGCGTTTTACAGAAGAACAGAAAATGATGCAAAAAATGGTGAGAGATTTCGCGCGTGAAGAAATTGAACCATTTATCGAAAGAATGGAAGCAGGGGAGTTTCCTCGCGAAATTTTAAATAAGATGGCCGAGCTCGGACTGATGGGCATCACGGTTCCTGAAGAGTACGGCGGTGCAGGCATGGATTACATTTCCTATATCATTGCACTCAACGAACTTGCCAAAGTGAGTCCGGTTGTCAGCGTGATCTTGTCCGTTCATACCTCAGTCGGGACAGGCCCGATTTTATACTATGGCAATGAAGAACAGAAGCAAAAATATGTGACGAAGCTGGCAACAGGTGAATACCTGGGCGCATTCTGTCTGACAGAGCCAAGTGCCGGATCGGATGCTGCGAGTCTGAAAACGCGCGCAGTGAAAAAAGACGATCATTATGTAATGAACGGCTCAAAGATCTTTATCACAAACGGCGGAGAAGCTGATACGTATATCGTATTTGCAGTGACCGATCCCGAAAAAGGGTCAAAAGGCATCAGCGCATTTATCGTAGAAAAGAACTTTCCGGGGTTCATTGTGGGAAAAGATGAAAAGAAAATGGGTCTTCATGGATCACGTACAGTCCAGCTGACGTTTGAAGATATGAAAGTGCCGGCGGAAAACCTTTTAGGTCAAGAAGGAGAAGGTTTTAAAATTGCGCTTGGCAACCTGGATGCAGGACGAATCGGAATCGCAGCAAAATCTCTCGGCATTGCAGAAGCGGCCGTGGATCATGCAGTGGCTTATGCAAAAGAGCGTGAACAGTTCGGAAAGCCGATTGCACAGCAGCAGGGAATCGGATTTAAGCTTGCTGACATGGCTACAGCGGCTGAAGCAGCGAGATTGCTTGTCTACCAGGCAGCGTTCCTGAGACAGGAAAACAAACCTTGCGGAAAAGAAGCCTCAATGGCTAAGCTCTTTGCATCATCCACAGCAATGAACAACGCAATCGAGTGTGTTCAGGTATTTGGCGGAAACGGTTATACAGAAGACTATCCGGCAGAGCGACTGTTCAGAGATGCAAAAATCAGTGAAATCTATGAAGGTACAAGTGAAATTCAAAGAATCGTGATCAGTAAGCACGTGACCAAATAGGGGGAAGTACAATATGAATTTTAAATTAACTGAAGAACATGAAATGATCCGTAAAATGGTGCGCGACTTTGCAGAAAAGGACGTTGCACCAACTGCTGCAGAGCGTGATGAAGAAGAGCGTTTCGACCGTGGCATTTTCGATAAAATGGCTGAGCTTGGCTTAACAGGCATTCCGTGGCCAGAAGAATACGGCGGCATCGGAAGTGACTATCTGGCATACGTCATCGCAGTTGAAGAACTGTCACGCGTCTGTGCATCAACTGGTGTAACGCTGTCAGCTCACCTGTCACTTGCAAGCTGGCCAATCTTTAAGTTCGGAACAGAAGAGCAGAAAAAGCACTACCTGACAAAGCTTGCACAGGGTGAAATGCTGGGCGCTTACGGACTTTCTGAGCCTGGAGCCGGATCTGACGTATCTTCAATGAAAACGAAAGCTGTGAAAAACGGAGACCATTACGTGTTAAACGGATCAAAAGTCTGGATCACAAATGGCGGCGCAGCAGAACTTTACATTATTTTTGCAGTAACAGATCAGGAAGCCGGCACACGCGGAATGAGCGCATTCATCGTTGAAAAAGGCTGGGAAGGCTTCTCGATCGGTAAAAAAGAGAAAAAGCTCGGCATTCGTTCATCACCTACAACAGAACTGATTTTTGACAATGTAAAAGTACCTGCTGAAAACCTTTTAGGTAAAGAAGGAGAAGGCTTTAAAATCGCAATGATGACACTGGACGGCGGCCGTAACGGAATCGCTGCTCAGGCAGTCGGAATTGCACAAGGGGCACTTGATGCATCAGTTGAATATGCCAAAGGCCGTGAGCAATTCGGCAAGTCAATACTTGCGAACCAGGGCGTATCATTCAAAATCGCAGACATGGCAACAAGCATCGAAGCATCACGCCTGCTTACTTACCAGGCTGCATGGCTTGAATCAGAGGGACTGTCATACGGAAAAGAATCTGCAATGTCCAAGCTGATGGCAGGAGACACTGCAATGAAAGTAACAGTAGAAGCTGTTCAGATCTTCGGCGGCTACGGTTATACGAAGGACTATCCTGTTGAACGCTACATGCGCGACGCAAAAATCACTCAGATTTACGAAGGCACCCAGGAAATCCAACGCCTCGTAATCGGCCGCATGGTAACGAAGTAAGCAGATTATTGCATTGAAATCGCTTTTGATTTCCGCGGGAGGACCTCGCTTTCCGCGGACGAACGCCCGAGCCTCCTCGGGCAGAAAACCGGTGCCCTGCGGGGTCTCGAACGATCGTTTTTCCGCAGGAGTCTCGGCCCTCCCGCTACAATCAACGCTCTGTCTGACTATGAAAGCGGGGGATTCTTTGTAAGTCAGATCATTTTCAGTAGCAATTTTTACTTCAATAAAGCAGGACGTACGATCACAGTGTTGATTGAAGCGTAAGGGGGCGACTCCAGCGGGATAAGTCGGACAGGTGAGACCCCGCAGCGCAAAGCGCGAGGAGGCTCACCGCCGGCCCCGCGGAAAGCGTCCCCCTGAAGCGGAAATCATAAGCGATTCTTATAAACAGTTCCCCTCAGTCAAAGGACCTTCAGAATGTGAAAGGTGGCGGATGCGATTGGAGAACAAACGGGAAGTACAATCCTCGGTAAAAGACGAGCGGCTCATAGAAATGCGCCGCGACCAGATGATCAAAGGGGCCGTCTCACTTTTCAAACAAAAAGGATTTCACCGCACAACAACACGTGAAATCGCCAAAGCTTCTGGCTTCAGCATCGGTACCCTCTATGAATATATCCGTACAAAAGAAGACGTCCTGTATCTCGTCTGCGACAGAATCTATGATGAAGTACGCGTCCGCCTCCATGGGATGGAGCTTGACGGCGGTACACTTCAGGCTCTGTCACGGGGGATTGCACACTATTTCAAGGTAGTTGATAGTATGCAGGATGAAGTGCTGGTCATGTACCAGGAAGCCAAGTCATTATCTAAAGACGCACTGCCTTATGTGCTGAAAAAAGAGCTTGAAATGGTAGAAATGTTTGAAACCCTGATCCAGAAATGTGTGGATGAAGGTGAACTGGTGATGGGTCGTGAAGAAATACACCTGCTGGCACAGAACATTTTTGTACAGGGACAGATGTGGGCGTTCAGACGATGGGCGCTGCGTGATTATGATATAGACCAGTATACGAACAGACAGACCGAGCTGCTGCTCAAAGGTGTTCGAGGATACCAGACAGCGGTGAACAAGGGGGAATAAGTGATGGCAGTAAATGAACCAGTAATCTATAAGCCGAAAAATCCGGTTCGTTTTGTAACAGCATCCAGCCTATTTGACGGGCACGATGCATCCATTAACATTATGAGGAGAATTCTGCAGGCTAGCGGTGCGGAAGTCATTCATCTGGGGCACAACCGCTCAGTGGAAGAAGTCGTGAATGCAGCGATCCAGGAAGATGTGCAGGGGATTGCCATTTCATCTTATCAGGGCGGACACGTAGAATATTTTAAATATATGCATGATCTGCTGAAAGAGCGTGGCGCACCTCATATTAAAATTTACGGTGGCGGTGGCGGAGTGATTATCCCGCGTGAAATTAAAGAACTTCACGCATATGGAATTGCCCGTATCTTTTCTCCGGAAGATGGCCGTTCCAATGGGCTTCAGGGTATGATTAACCGGATGCTTGAAGAATGTGATTATGCCACGATTGAAAAAGAGATGAAGCATGAGATCAGTGAATTAAAATCCGGCAATATTCCGGTTGTTTCCAAGTTTATTTCACTCGCAGAATACCGCATGAAGGATGACAGCGACGTCTGGCAGAACATTATGGATCAGGTAAAGGCAGAGGAAAAACATTCACCTGTAATCGGAATCACAGGGACGGGCGGTGCCGGAAAAAGTTCGCTGACAGATGAACTGATCCGTCGTTTTATCAATGAAATTCCTGATAAAAAGGTAGCCATTCTTTCAATTGATCCGACTAAGCAAAAAACAGGCGGAGCGCTTTTAGGTGACAGAATCCGTATGAATGCGATCTTCTCTGACCGTGTATTTATGAGAAGTCTTGCAACCCGTGGTTCTAAAAGTGAACTCTCTCTTGCAATCAGAGACGCGATTTCAGTTGTAAAAGCAGCAGGCTATGACATGGTCATTGTTGAGACAAGTGGAATTGGGCAGGGGGATGCTGAAATCGCTGAGATCTCGGACGTCTCAATGTACGTGATGACAAGCGAGTTCGGTGCACCATCCCAGCTTGAAAAAATTGACATGATCGACTATGCAGATCTTGTGGTTATTAATAAATATGAGCGCAAAGGATCCGAGGATGCAAAGCGCCAAGTGCAGAAGCAGTATCAGCGCAGCCGCATGCTGTTTGATCAGGACCTTGATGACATGCCGGTATTCGGTACGATCGCGTCCCAATTTAACGATGCAGGTACAAACGCACTTTTTGCAGCGCTTGTTGAAAAAGTGAATGAAAAAGTTCAGACAGACTGGTCAACTGAGTTTTCTAAAAATGCAGATGTAGAAAAGCAGAACGTCATTATCCCTAACGACCGGCGCTACTACTTGCGTGAAATCTCGGAAACCGTCCGCCGTTATCACAAGTCAGCTGAACAGCAGACGAAACTGGCGCGCCGCTTCTTCCAGCTTGAAGGCAGTATTGAAGCAGCAAAAGAAGAAGGCGAAGAAGAAACGGTTAAAGTACTGGAAACAATGAAAGAAACGGCATGGGAACAGCTTTCTGCAGAGTCTAAAAAAATTCTCGAAAACTGGCCTAAGATGAAAGAACTTTACGCACAGGATCAATTCACAACGCAGGTCCGCGGTAAAGAACTTGTGACAGAGCTGAAAACAAAGAGTCTGTCAGGTCTTTCTATTCCTAAAGTGGCACTGCCAAAGTTTGAAGACTACGGTGAAATTTTAAAATGGGTGTACAAAGAGAATGTACCAGGATCATTCCCGTATACAGCAGGCGTATTTCCGTTTAAACGTAAAGGTGAGGATCCAAAGCGTCAGTTCGCTGGTGAAGGAACGCCTGAGCGTACAAACCGCCGCTTCCATTATCTTTCGAAAGACGATGATGCAAAGCGTCTGAGTACAGCGTTTGATTCGGTCACACTTTACGGTGAAGACCCTGATCATCGTCCGGACATTTACGGAAAAGTCGGGGAGAGCGGCGTCAGCATTTGTACGCTTGAAGATATGAAGAAACTTTACGCAGGATTTGATCTGTGCGCGCCGTCAACATCAGTATCCATGACAATTAACGGTCCTGCCCCGATTATTCTTGCAATGTTTATGAATACAGCAGTGGATCAGCAGGTGAAAGTACGTGAAGAAGAGCTTGGCAGAACGCTTTCAATGGAAGAATTCACTGAAGTGCGCGAACAGACACTTCAAGTCGTACGCGGCACCGTGCAGGCTGATATTTTAAAAGAGGATCAGGGTCAGAATACATGTATCTTCTCAACAGAATTTGCACTGCGTATGATGGGTGATATCCAGCAGTACTTCATTGATCAAAAAGTACGCAACTATTATTCTGTCTCGATTTCCGGTTACCATATTGCAGAAGCAGGAGCGAATCCAATTTCCCAGCTTGCGTTCACACTTGCGAACGGCTTTACGTACGTTGAGTATTATTTAAGTAGAGGCATGGACATTAACGATTTCGCACCGAACCTGTCATTCTTCTTCTCAAATGGACTGGATCCGGAGTACACGGTGATCGGCCGTGTGGCAAGACGCATCTGGTCAACTGTCATGAGAGATAAGTATGGTGCCAACGAGCGAAGCCAGAAGCTGAAGTATCATATCCAGACGTCAGGCCGCTCACTGCACGCGCAGGAAATCGACTTTAACGATATCCGCACCACACTCCAGGCGCTGATGGCACTCCAGGACAACTGTAATTCGCTTCATACCAACGCATATGACGAAGCGATCACAACGCCGACTGAAGAATCCGTCCGTCGGGCAATGGCGATTCAGATGATCATTACAAAAGAGCATGGCTTAAGCAAAAACGAAAATCCGCTCCAGGGCGCATTTATCGTCGAAGAACTGACTGACCTTGTAGAAGAAATGGTCCTGCAGGAATTCGAACGCATTAATGACCGCGGCGGTGTACTTGGTGCAATGGAAACACAATATCAGCGCGGAAAAATTCAGGAAGAATCAATGCACTACGAAATGAAGAAGCATACAGGCGAGCTTCCGATTATCGGTGTGAACACATACCTGAATCCAAACCCGCCATCAGAAGAACAGATGGACAGCATGGAACTTGCGAGAGCGACGAAGGAAGAAAAAGAAACCCAGATCACCAACCTTCAAAACTTCCAGCAATCGCATGCTGACAAAGCAGAGGAAGCGCTGAACAGACTGAAAGAAACAGCAGTCTCAGGCGGAAACCTTTTCGCTGAGCTGATGGAAACAGTCAAAGTAGCATCACTCGGTCAAATCACACATGCATTATATGAAGTAGGCGGACAGTACCGTCGTAATATGTAATATTAATTTCCCGTTAAAACTGCCGGATTATTACCCGGCAGTTTTCTTTTTGTACTATAATGGAACTAATTATTGTGATCGGGATGTGATTTAGTGAAGAAACTGTTTATCCTCAGCGCCTCCATACTGCTGATCGCCGGATTGACTCTTTACCTGTACAGCCGAATGGTCGGAGCAGTCCCATTTCTCCTGCTATCAGCCCTTTTCTACTGGCTCGCATGGCGGGAAACAAAAAAGGCCGCATAAAGAATTCCTAAAAAACAATGGTAACTATGGCATTCTCCTTTAAACTTTGGTTATAATGGAACATATGCCTTGAGCTAAATTCATTTAAATACGTTATAAGAGGATCGTTGATTAACGCTGCAGGCGGACGCTTTCCGCTTCAATCAGCTTTGTGCAAAGCAAATAGATGCACTTTCTAAAAGTATGTTAAATGAAATTCTATACAAAGTTGCTGCAGTTAATTACTTAAAGAACAATTGATTGTTGTAAGCTATATTGGCTGTCCCTTGTAGTGGGGGACGAAGACTCCCGCCCCAGAAAGGGACAGGTGAGACCCCGGAATGCGAAGCATGAGGAGGCTCACCGCCCGGGGGCAGGAAAGCGAAGTCCCCCACGGAAAGGGACAGCGGTGCGGAAGATTAAATTTAGCAGCAACACCACCCAACCTAAAGGAGTGCAAATAATGGAACTTAAGAATCGCTCAGTAGAAGATCTACGTGAATATTCATTTATAGAAATCGCACACCAGCTGCTCGTTGACAACCATAGATCAATGACATTCAACGACATGGTCGACGAATGGAAACGCCTGCTAGGTGTAACAGATAAAGAAGCACGCCAAAGAGTTGTTCAATTTTACACAGACCTGAACATGGACGGCCGCTTCATATTCCTTGATCACGATAAAGGCTGGGGTCTCCGTTCATGGTACCCGCTTGATCAGGTAGAAGACGAACAGATCACAAGCGAAATCCAGACAACGAAGAAGAAGAAAAAGAAAACAAAAGCAAAGTCCAAGAAAAAGAAAAAAGCTGAAGAAGATCTTGATTTTGACAACCTGGACGACGAAGAAGAAGATCTTGTGTATGATGAGATTGATGACGACGTTGAGGATGTTGAAGACATCGATGGAGAAGAATTTGAAGACGATGTTGATTTTGATGATCTTGATGATGACGACGACGATGACGATGATGATGAGGAAGAAGACGACAAGCTGTAAATCGTCAGTCTTTTCCGCCATTTAATTCTTTCTTGATTTTTTAAAATTTGATGGTAATATTTTATTTGGGCTCCCTTAAAAGGGATCAATCGCAAATATCCGCGCTCCCTTGCGTTTCACACGCAGGAGGGGCGCTTTTTATTTTTTATAGAACTCTTAGAAAAAACGCTGTTTCCTTCCGTTCAGGACTGCGCTTTCCGCACCTGGGAGACAGAGCCTTCTCATGCTTTGCGCTACGTAGTCTCGTCAGCCCTTTCTGGTGCAGGAGTCTCCGTCCTGAACTCCAAGGGCAGCAGAATAGAGTGAAACATATTATCGTGCACGTTTGTCCCTGATATAAAAATCTATTCTAATGCAAAGAGTTGATCGTAGCGGAAGGGGGGGACTCCTGTGGCAGGAAGGGACAGGTGAGACAATCACGGCAAAGCCTGATGGCTCAGCGCCCGGCCACGGAAAGCTTCCCCCTGGAGCGTAGATCAACGGTCACCTTCTATCACACCGTAAACCCGAAAGGAGAAATACACATGTCAACAAAATATATCTTCGTCACAGGCGGCGTTGTTTCATCGCTTGGAAAAGGAATCACAGCAGCATCACTTGGACGCCTTTTAAAAAACAGAGGGCTTAGCGTAACAATTCAGAAGTTTGACCCATACATCAACGTGGACCCTGGAACAATGAGTCCTTATCAGCACGGAGAAGTTTTCGTTACAGATGACGGTGCTGAGACTGATCTGGATCTTGGTCACTACGAGCGTTTCATCGACATCAATCTGAACAAATACAGTAACGTCACAACTGGTAAAATCTATTCTACTGTTCTGAAAAAAGAGCGTCGCGGTGATTACCTTGGCGGAACAGTTCAGGTTATCCCTCATATTACTAACGAGCTGAAAGAGCGCGTTTTCCGTGCAGGCCGTGAAACAAATGCTGATGTTGTCATCACTGAAATCGGCGGAACAGTAGGGGATATTGAATCACTTCCATTCCTTGAAGCAATCCGTCAGATTAAGAGTGATGTAGGCCGTGAAAACGTCATGTACGTTCACTGTACGCTTGTTCCTTACATTAAAGCTGCCGGTGAAATGAAAACAAAACCGACACAGCACAGTGTAAAAGAGCTTCGCAGCCTTGGTATCCAGCCGAATATCATTGTCCTGCGTACTGAAAACCCGATTTCTCAGGATATGAAAGACAAGATTGCGCTATTCTGTGACATCGATGAAAAATCAGTTATCGAAGCAACAGATGCTGATACGCTGTACGCTGTGCCACTTGCGCTTCAGGCACAAAACATGGATCAGATCGTTTGCGACCATTTTAAACTGGATGCACCTCAGCCTGAAATGACTGAGTGGAACGAGCTGGTTGACCGTGTACGTAATCTGAAACAAAAAACGAAAATTGCACTTGTTGGTAAATACGTTGAGCTTCAGGATGCGTACATTTCAGTAGTAGAATCACTGCGCCACGCAGGTTACAGCTTTGATGCTGACGTTGAAGTGAAATGGCTGAACTCTGAGCTGCTCACACGCGAAAATATAGAGCAGGAGCTTGGAGACGTTGATGGAATTCTTGTACCAGGCGGATTCGGTGACCGTGCAATCGAAGGTAAAATCGAAGCAATACGCTATGCACGTGAAACAAAAACGCCATTCTTCGGAATTTGCCTTGGTATGCAGCTGGCAAGCGTTGAATTTGCACGAAACGTTCTTGGTATGGAAGGTGCACATTCAGCTGAGATCAACCCGACAACGCCGTACCCGGTCATTGACCTGTTACCTGAACAAAAGGATATCGAAGACCTTGGCGGAACGCTGCGCCTTGGACTATATCCATGTAAACTGACTGAAGGCACAAAAGCGTTCGAAGCGTATGACAATGAAGTCGTTTACGAGCGTCACCGTCACCGCTTTGAATTCAACAATCAGTATCGTGAGAAAATGGAAGACGCAGGATTCCTCTTCTCAGGTACAAGCCCTGACGGCCGTCTGGTAGAAATCATTGAACTTGCTGACCACCCATGGTTCGTGGCATCACAGTTCCACCCGGAATTCACATCACGCCCAACGCGTCCGCAGCCATTGTTCAGAGACTTTATCGAAGCAACAATGAAGAAATAAAGTTTGATTGGATCCTCCGCTCTGTGCGGGGGATTTTTTTCTGGCAGGATGATTGGGGTAGTGAGTGTGAATACGGCGTTCAAATATGAGGAGCGATGATACAAATAAACTTGGGCGTGAGTCAATTATTGCCGGTGATGAACTAATTATTCAGGTTTCAACAGCCCCTGAACCAATTATGCACGGCGGTGATTCAATAAATTGCGGCGGTGAACCAATTAACAAAAGTCATGAACCAATTCCCATCCCGCATCCGCCACAAAAATTCGCCCCGCCAAATTCATCCCGCTATAATAAACCAAAAGAGGTGAATCAGATGAAAAAGCTGTATCAATGGTCAAACTGGAAAACCTGGCTCGTATCTTTAATCATTTTCGCAGCATTTCTTGGCTTCATACTGCCAAATGAAGCGGCTGAATCCTCGCGAGTGACCGGAACATCTGAATCGCCGGACAGCTCATTTCTTTATACGCCGGAAACACTTTTTTCAATTGCGGAAGCATATGGTGAAGAAGGCAGGCAGTATTACGTCCGGGCCAGGTATACATTCGATGTTGTATGGCCAATTGCATATTTTTTATTCCTGACTACCACGCTGGGCATATTGTTCAAGCGGATCCGTCACTCTAAATGGGGATTAGTCATTTTACTACCGTTATGTGGTTTGGTTTTTGATTACCTTGAAAATCTCAGTACATCATTAGTGATGAGCTTTTACCCCGAACAGCTAAACGCGATTGCTGCAATTGCGCCGCTATTTACAGCTGTGAAATGGAGCTGTATTTATGCAAGTTTTGCGCTGATCCCAATCGGTGTGATTGTATTTTTGATCACCAGAAAGAAAGTCAGATCCTGAGACAACCCTGAGCACAAAAAAAGTTCCTATCCAAAATGGAATAGGAACTTTATTTATTAGTAATCCTCCAAAATCTCATCCAGCACAAACTTCACACCATGATACAAATACAACGCAGACATCAGAGACGGGAAGCCGAATCTTCCTCCTAGTTCATCTGGCAGCATGCCGCGGACAGTCTGTGTGTTCAGGAAAGAGTCCGCTTTTTCCTGAAGGTCACCCTCTGCATCTTTTACTTTCCCTGCAATGACTGCAAAAGGAACTTCAGCTTCAATCAGTTTTTCTGCAAAAACCATTGCCTGCGGATCATTTGATCTCCGGGTCACAAGCAGAACGCGGTCGGCGACAGTTAGCCCATCGGCATCCTGCAATTCTCTGACACCTTCGAGCGGCTCTTCACCCTGAATCGCTTCCGCGGCAACTCCTGTCATTTCTCCAAACCCCTTTATATAAATAAAACCGTCACCTACCGAAGCCTGGGCTAACAGACGGGCGGCATTTTCAATTTCCATTTCTTCTTTAGACTGCAGTCTTCCGAACAGTCCGGTCAGTTGTGTGGTGAACATTTTCAGCATAATTATCATCCTTTCGATTGAAATTGTTATTAATTGTCGAAAAAGCGCAAACGTTTTATTTATTAATAGGAAGGAACTCATATGTTTGTGTTGAATGTACCATAATAAGGGCAGATTGAGAAACCGTCATTATTCATCTATTATTAAAGAGAGAATAAAAAGATAATTGGGGCTGGGAATCACAAAGAAGAGGTGTAAATTGTGGAAAAAATTTTAATTGTAGATGATCAATTCGGCATTCGAATTTTACTGAACGAAATCCTTGAAAAAGAAGGCTATGAAACATTTCAGGCAGCTAACGGTTTGGAAGCACTGGCACTTTTAAAAGAAGAGCCTGATCTGGTGTTACTCGACATGAAAATTCCGGGCATGGACGGCATAGAAATTTTAAGAAAAATGAAAGAAAAAGAAGCGGATATCAAAGTCATTATTATGACAGCCTATGGTGAACTTGGCATGATACAGGAAGCAGAAGCTTTGGGAGCGCTTACACACATTGCAAAGCCATTTGACATTCAGGATATCCGCAACCTCGTTAAAGAGCATGTGAAGGCAAATTAGAGCGTCTTATACACAAAAGATAAGCTGTCGGCATGGTAAATTTCCTCAACGTTTGGTATGATACTAAAGGATATGGTTGTACACCATAAGGGGCGTACGTGCACTTTCAAAGGTGAATGTAATGCCATTTAATCAAAGGAGGAAACAAATTATGCCATTAGTATCAATGACAGATATGCTGAACAAAGCGAAGGATGGGAGCTATGCAGTAGGTCAGTTCAACTTGAATAACCTTGAATTTACTCAGGCGATTCTTCAGGCTGCTGAAGAAGAAAAATCACCTGTAATTCTTGGTGTTTCTGAAGGCGCTGCCCGCTACATGAGCGGATTTACAACTGTGGTGAAAATGGTTGAAGGTCTTCTTGAAGACTTAAAAATCACTGTACCGGTGGCAATTCACCTTGACCACGGTTCAAGCTTTGACAAGTGTAAAGAAGCAATCGACGCAGGTTTCACATCTGTTATGATTGACGCTTCACACGGTCCTTTCGAAGAGAACGTGGAAGTAACTTCTAAAGTTGTTGAATACGCACACGCTAAAGGAGTTTCTGTAGAAGCTGAACTTGGTGTTGTAGGCGGCCAGGAAGATGACGTGGTTGCTGATGGTGTGATTTATGCAGATCCTAAAGAATGTAAAGAACTTGTGGAACGCACAGGTATCGACACACTTGCACCAGCGCTTGGATCAGTTCATGGTCCTTACAAAGGCGAACCAAACCTTGGATTCAAGGAAATGGAGCAAATCGGTAACGAAGCAGGCGTACCAATCGTTCTTCACGGCGGAACAGGCATTCCGACAAAAGATATCAAAAAAGCGATTTCTTATGGAACAGCCAAAATCAATGTGAACACAGAAAACCAACTTGCATCAGCTAAGAAAGTACGTGAAGTACTTGCTGCTGATTCAGAAGTGTTTGACCCACGTAAATATCTTGGACCAGCGCGTGAAGTGATTAAAGAAACAGTAATCGGCAAAATGCGTGAATTCGGTTCATCTAACAAAGCATAAGTAACTCGTCACTCGGTTTCAAGGGGTAGAAATTGAGTCATATCAAAAGAGGCTGGCTCACAAACAGGCAAGCTGCTTATTTAATAATAAGCGGCCCAACCGTTTTTTGAGTCAGCCTTTTTTAAAACAGTCTTACGTAACCGGCTTTGATTTCCACGGGAGGGTCTCGCTTTCCGCGGACGAACGTCCGAGCCTCCTCAGGCAGAAAACCACTGCCTTCCGGGGTCTCGACCGATCGTTTTTCCGCAGGAGTCTCGACCCTCCCGCTTCAATCAAAGCCTGAATGCAGCTTTTATTCAATGAACTTCAGGGTATGTAGAAATATTTGATCATTCTCAGGTATTTTTTTACATTACTATTCATATTTTTGGAGTCTCACGAAGTTGATCGGAGCGTAAGGCGGCGACTCCGGGACGATTAGAGGGAAGCTGAGACCCCACAGCCGAAGGCGAGGAGGCTCAGCAACCTCCGTCCGGAAAGCGTCCGCCTGAAGCGCAGATCAACGTTTATCAAAGACAAACTACATAACAAAGGATGGGATTATATTGAAATTTTTCATTGACACAGCAAATATGGACCAGATCAAGGAAGCACACAGCTGGGGGATTATCGACGGAGTCACAACAAACCCGTCGCTTGTAGCGAAAGAAGGTATTTCGTTTCACGACCGGCTTAAAGAAATTACCTCACTCGTAGACGGTTCTGTCAGTGCAGAAGTTATTTCTCTTGATGCAGAAGGTATGATCAGAGAAGGTAAAGAACTGGCTGCAATCGCACCGAATATCACCGTTAAAGTCCCCATGACTCCTGATGGACTGAAAGCGACTGCGGCATTCGCCAAAGAAGGCATTAAAACAAATGTTACGCTGATTTTCAGTGCAAATCAGGCACTGATGGCAGCACGCGCAGGCGCTTCATATGTATCGCCTTTCCTTGGCCGTCTGGACGATATCGGTCATGACGGAATGGATCTGATCAGCACGATTTCTGATATATTTATTATGCATGACATTAAATCGGAAATCATTGCGGCATCAATCCGTCACCCGATGCATGTAACACAGGCTGCACTGAATGGTGCACATATTGCAACATGTCCATTAAAGGTTTTACATCAGTTATTCAAACATCCACTTACGGAAGCGGGAATCGAAGCATTTCTAAACGACTGGAACGATCGGAAATAATTGAAATCCTGCTTCCTTCACACATGATTCAGCTGGAAATACACATGATAAATAGCAAAAGAGCTGGTTCGGAAGGAGCTTTAATCTTATGGAGAAGTTAAAAATTGAAGGGGGCAATCCCCTTAAGGGTAATATAAAAGTCAGTGGAGCAAAAAACAGTGCGGTTGCGCTGATCCCTGCAACAATTCTTGCAGACTCTCCAACTGTGATCGAGGGTTTACCGAATATTTCAGACGTTAGCACACTGCAGGCGCTGCTTGAAGAAATTGGCGGAAGTGTAGAGTTTGAAAATGGTGAGATGCGAGTAGATCCTGAAGGAATGGTTGCCATGCCATTACCGAATGGGAAAGTAAAAAAACTGCGTGCATCCTATTATTTAATGGGTGCAATGCTTGGAAAGTTTAAAAAAGCAGCAATCGGTCTCCCTGGTGGCTGCTACCTTGGACCACGTCCAATTGATCAACACATCAAAGGTTTTGAAGCACTCGGTGCAACAGTGACAAACGAACAGGGAGCGCTTTATCTGCGTGCTGATGAACTGAAGGGTGCGCGCATTTATCTGGACGTTGTGAGTGTAGGTGCAACCATCAATATTATGCTTGCAGCTGTTAAAGCAAAAGGTCAGACGATTATCGAAAACGCAGCAAAAGAACCTGAAATTATTGATGTTGCTACACTTTTAAGTAATATGGGTGCAAATATAAAAGGTGCTGGGACAAATGTCATCAGAATTGAAGGTGTGGAAGAGCTGAAAGGCACGCGCCACACAATTATTCCTGATCGTATTGAGGCAGGAACATTTATGATTTTAGCTGCGGCAGCCGGGGAAGGTGTGACCATTAACAATGTCATTCCCCTTCATATCGAATCACTCATTGCAAAGCTGCGTGAAATGGGTGTGCCGATTGAAATTGGAGACGAAGATATTTACATTGGAAAAGCGGAAAATTTAAAATCGATTGATATTCAGACCCTTGTTTATCCTGGGTTCCCGACAGATCTCCAGCAGCCAATGACGTCATTAATGACTAAGATTCATGGTACAGCAATGGTGACAGATACAATCTATTCAGCCCGTTTTAAACACATTGACGAACTGAAGCGGATGAACGCCAATATTAAAACAGAAGGTCGTACAGCAATGATTTACGGACCATCTGTGTTGCAGGGTGCGAGAGTGAAGGCTTCTGACTTACGTGCAGGTGCTTCGCTTGTCATTGCAGGTCTGATGGCAGAAGGTATTACTGAAGTGACAGGACTTGAGCACATCGACCGCGGATACAGTGATTTAATTGAAAAGCTATCAGGTCTTGGCGCAGTTATTTGGCGTGAAGAGATGTCGAATGAAGAACTTGAACAAGTAAATAACGCATAGTTTTTCATTAGTATGTCATATTAAAAAACAATGTGTTATACTGATCGTGGAATGATTAACCACGAGGGGATGGATGACATGGAACGCAGTTTATCAATGGAGCTTGTACGTGTAACGGAAGCAGCAGCATTATCATCAGCAAGATGGATGGGACGCGGATTGAAAATGGAAGCAGATGACGCAGCAACCACCGCGATGCGTGATGTATTCGATACGATTCCGATGAAGGGTACTGTTGTAATCGGTGAAGGTGAAATGGATGAAGCGCCAATGCTTTATATCGGCGAGAAGCTGGGAACAGGCTATGGTCCCCGTCTCGACGTAGCAGTAGATCCACTTGAAGGTACAAATATTGTCGCTTCCGGAGGATGGAATGCACTGGCTGTTCTTGCAGTTGCAGACCACGGCAATCTATTGAATGCACCTGATATGTACATGGACAAAATTGCGGTTGGACCGGAAGCGGTAGGCTGCATTGATATTAATGCACCTGTTATTGATAACCTGAGAGCAGTTGCCAAAGCAAAAAACAAAGATGTGGAAGATGTTGTGGCAACGGTTTTATACCGTGAACGTCATGCTAAAATTATTGAGGAGTTGCGAGCAGCAGGTGCCCGCATCAAACTGATTAATGATGGGGACGTTGCAGGTGCCATTAACACAGCATTTGATCAGACAGGCGTTGACATTCTTTTCGGATCAGGCGGTGCACCTGAAGGGGTCATTGCTGCGGTAGGGTTGAAGTGTCTGGGTGGAGAAATCCAGGGTCGCTTATTGCCTCAGAATGAGGAAGAAGCAGCGCGCTGTAAAGCAATGAATATTGATGTTAGTCAGGTACTTCGTATGGAAGATCTGGTTCGGGGTGACGATGCAATTTTCGCTGCAACGGGCGTAACAGATGGCGAACTCCTGAAAGGCGTCCAGTTCAAAGCTACTTACGGTGAAACCGATTCTCTCGTTATGCGTGCAAAATCAGGGACAGTTCGTTTCATCAAAGGCACACACAGCCTGAAGAAAAAGCCGAATCTTGTCATGAGATAAATGTCGAAAAGCTCCAGGTGATGACATACCTGGAGTTTTTTCGTTTGATCATATTAGTAACCGCTATTCCTCTCCGTCCTGAACGCCGAGGAATTGCTCAGGTTAGCTTTTTCATCATTAATATCAACGTATCAGACTATGTTTGAATACAGGTTTCCTGGTGATGATTAAATTTCTAAGCGTTGATTGGAGCGTAGGGCGGTGACTCCTGCGGCAGGAAGGGTCAGGTGAGACGATCACGGCGAAGCCTGATGGCTCAGCGCCCGGCCGCGGAAAGCATCTGCCCGAAGCGGAAATCATAAGCGATTACACAAGTACTGACTAACCGACAATTTTCACCGTTGATTGTCCGGAAAAATAAGAGTAGAATAATGAATGACTTCAGCTACACAACCTCTATTTCAATTAGTTATCCTCACAAACATATTCAAGCACAATAGATTCGCTGAAGAAGCATTTAAAATAACAGAAGCGTGGTGTCCTTTATGGAAGAATTAAAAATGTCGTCACTCGACAATATGAAATTAAAAGAATTATATGAACTGGCAAAAGAATATCGTGTATCGTATTACAGCAAACTGACGAAGAAAGAATTAATTTTTGCAATCCTGAAATCACGTGCTGAGCAGGAAGGCTATTTCTTTATGGAAGGCGTGCTGGAAGTTATTCAGTCGGAAGGATTCGGCTTCCTGCGCCCGATTAATTACTCACCAAGTTCAGAAGATATTTATATTTCTGCTTCACAGATCCGCAGGTTTGATCTGCGTAATGGAGATAAAGTTTCAGGTAAAGTAAGGCCGCCTAAAGAAAACGAACGCTATTTCGGTCTGCTTCATGTTGAAGCTGTAAACGGTGATGATCCTGAAACTTCTAAAGAACGTGTGCATTTTCCAGCGCTCACTCCTTTATATCCCGATCGCAAAATCAAGCTTGAAAACCAGCAGAGACAGCTTTCTACCCGCATTATGGACTTAGTATCTCCAGTAGGATTTGGTCAGCGTGGTTTAATCGTTGCACCTCCAAAAGCCGGTAAAACGATGCTGATGAAAGAAATTGCAAATTCAATCACAACGAATCATCCGGAAGCGGAACTGATTGTCCTACTTATTGATGAAAGACCTGAGGAAGTAACGGATATCGAGCGTTCTGTAGCTGGTGATGTTGTCAGCTCAACATTTGATGAAGTGCCGGAAAACCATATCAAAGTCGCAGAATTAGTTCTTGAGCGCGCAATGCGCCTTGTTGAACACAAGCGTGATGTTGTGATTTTAATGGACAGTATCACACGTCTGGCGCGTGCCTATAACCTGGTAATCCCACCAAGCGGCCGTACACTTTCAGGTGGTATTGACCCAGCTGCGTTCCACCGTCCGAAAAGGTTCTTCGGTGCTGCACGTAACATCGAAGAAGGAGGCAGCTTAACAATCCTTGCTACCGCACTCGTAGATACAGGGTCCCGTATGGATGAAGTGATCTATGAGGAATTCAAAGGAACAGGTAACATGGAGCTCCACCTTGATCGCAGCATGGCTGAGCGCCGAATTTTCCCTGCAATTGACGTTCGCCGCAGCGGTACGCGTAAAGAAGAACTGCTCGTCACAAAAGATCACCTTGATAAACTATGGGCGATCCGCCGTGCGCTGACAGATTCGCACGACTTCGGAGAGCGTCTCGTACGCAAAATCCGCCAGACAAAAACCAACCAGGAATTCTTTGAAAACCTGACCGAAGAAATGAAAACAAGCGGGCGTAAGTCTTAATTTTTTCTTGCAGAACCGCACCTCCTTTCCGTGCAGGACTGCGCTTTCCTGCCCCCGGGCGGTGAGCCTCCTCAGCTTCGCTTCCGGGGTCTCACCTGTCCCTTCCTGGGGCGGGAGTCTCCGTCCTGCACTCCAAGTAGGCGCTGAGTGATAATAAATTACTTTAAGTTTTTTTGTTTAACTCAGGCTGGTCGGAGCGTAAGGCGGCGACTCCGGGACGATTAGAGGGAAGCTGAGACCCCACAGGCGAAGCCGAGGAGGCTCAGCAACCTCCGTCCGGAAAGCGTCCGCCTGAAGCGCAGACCAGCCGTTCTCTTGTACCAAACATTTTTCGGAAACAAGGTTGCTACACTCAAGGGAGCCTGCTATAATGTAAGCAGTGTGCTTGAAACATATCTGGCACCATGCTAGTATGTAAGATACTTACTCTGTTCCAGATGGTTCAGGGCGGAAGGAGATGACTGAGATGAAAACTGAAATTCATCCAAATTACAAAACTGCAAAGGTTTCATGTACTTGCGGTAATGAATTTGAAACAGGTTCTGTTAAGGAAGACATTCGTATTGAGGTTTGTTCTGAATGCCATCCATTCTACACAGGACGTCAGAAGTTCGCAGCAGCGGACGGCCGTGTTGATCGCTTCAACAAAAAATACGGTCTTAAGTAATATCCGTAAATCAAAACAGGCGAGAATCAATTTCTTGCCTGTTTTTTTACGGTTAAAATCGCCAATTAAGGGAATAAAACAACAGATTCAGTCAAATCGCCTCTTGAACGAAGAGGTGTTTTTCAATAGACTTAAACCATACTGTGGATCAAATATATTTACTTTTTTTAACACTATATGTTGATGTAGTAACAAAGATTCTAATCCCAAAAATCAGCTGTCCCTTGGAGTGGGGAACGCAGACTCCCGCCCGGGGGCAGGAAAGAGGAGTTCCCCACGGAAAGGGACAGCGGTTTTTAAAGAATAACTAACATTTACATAGGCACTACTGCTAACGAACCAAAGGAGCTGAAGGAAACGTGTACGTAATGAAACAGACTGGCTGGGTAGAAGTAATTTGTGGAAGTATGTTTTCCGGAAAATCAGAAGAACTAATCAGACGCGTGAGACGCGCTCAATTTGCAAGACAGCACATTCTTGTATTTAAACCAAAACTCGACGATCGCTACAGTGAAGAAGCCATCGTTTCACACAATGGTGCTTCGGTCATTGCTGTTCCTGTTGAGCACTCTACAGACATCCTCGAACAAGTAACAGATCAGGCAGACCTGATTGCCATCGATGAAGTTCAGTTTTTCGACGAAGGTGTAATTAAAGTGATCACTCAGCTTGCAGATAAAGGATTTCGCGTAATAACAGCCGGTCTGGATCAGGATTTCCGAGGGGAGCCATTTGGTCCGGTTCCACACCTGATGTCACTTGCAGAACAAGTAACAAAGCTCCAGGCAGTATGTGCAGTTTGCGGATCACCTGCAAGCCGGACGCAGCGATTAATCGAAGGACGTCCTGCAGGCTATGACGATCCAGTTATCTTAGTCGGCGCATCAGAAGCCTACGAACCACGCTGCCGCCATCACCACGAAGTACCAAAAGGCGTAACCGTTTCATCAGAAAAAGTTTAATCCATAACACTTTAGACAGAGAATCATTTTCTTCACATTCCGATTGGAGAGAGAATGATTCTCTTTTTAAAGCATGTGACTTTGAAATGAAAAATTGAGTATGATGGTAGCGTAAGGCGGGGACTCCGGGACGATTAGCGGGACAGCTGAGACCCCGCAGCCGAAGGCGAGGAGGCTCAGCGACCGCCGTCCGGAAAGCATCCGCCTGAAGCTGCCATCATCCGGTTTCAGAGAAGCTGATTTCAGTTGTGAGACGCACTGTCATCGGCTATACTAACTAAAGAGGTGAAGATATCATGTTTGATCGATTACAATCGGTAGAAGACCGTTATGATAAATTAAATGAATTACTTAGTGACCCTGAAATTGTCAATGATACGAACAAACTTCGGGAGTACTCAAAAGAACAGTCAGACCTGTCTCAAACTGTTGAGACTTACCGCCGTTACAAAGAAGTATTTGAGCAACATAAAGAAGCAAGAGAAATGCTGAACGAGAAACTTGATGCTGATATGCGCGACATGGTAAAGGAAGAAGTCAATGAACTTTCAGCAGAAATTGAAGAGCTGGAAGAAAAACTACATGTGCTTCTTTTACCAAAAGACCCTAATGATGATAAGAACGTAATTATGGAAGTGCGCGGCGCAGCTGGTGGAGACGAGGCGGCATTATTTGCCGGCGACCTTTATCGCATGTACAGCCGTTTTGCCGAAGCGCAGGGCTGGAAAATTGAAGTGATGGATGCCAGCACAACAGGCGTTGGCGGATATAAGGAAATCACATTTATGATTAATGGAACAGGTGCCTATTCTAAAATGAAATATGAAAACGGCGCGCACAGGGTTCAGCGTGTGCCTGAAACAGAATCAGGCGGTCGTATTCATACGTCAACTGCAACCGTTGCCTGCCTGGCGGAAGTAGAAGACGTTGAGGTGGATATTCATGAAAAAGATATCCGTGTAGATACATTTGCATCAAGCGGACCGGGTGGTCAGTCTGTTAATACGACAATGTCAGCAGTACGTCTGACACACGTCCCAACAGGTGTCGTGGTATCGATGCAGGATGAAAAATCACAAATTAAGAATAAAGAAAAAGCGATGAAGATTCTTCGTGCGCGTATTTATGACAAGTTCGAACAGGAAGCGCGTGCTGAATATGACGCTGTCCGAAAGTCAGCTGTCGGAACAGGTGACCGCTCAGAGCGTATCCGCACATATAACTTCCCGCAAAACCGAGTTACGGATCACCGTATCGGCTTAACGATCCAGAAGCTTGATCAGATTCTCCAGGGTAAAATGGATGAAATCATCGAGGCGCTTATTTTAGAAGAGCAATCAGCTAAAATGGAAGCGATGAATAATGGAGAAGCTTAAAATGTACGAGGCCCTTAATTGGGCTTCTTCTTATTTAGAGGATCACGATCGCGAAGCCTTTGCCGCAGAACTTTTACTGAGACATATAACCGGGCTTAACCGGACATCTTTTTTTATGGAACTAAGGGAAGAGCTCTCAGATGACCACCTGAAAGCCTTTGGTTTTGCGCTTGATCAGCACGTTCAGGGTGTGCCGGTTCAGCACATAATCGGTTACGAGGAATTCTATGGCAGACGTTTTCATGTAAATGGAGATGTGTTGATTCCGAGACCGGAAACTGAAGAACTGATCTGGTATATGTTTGATCGAGCGGATCGTATCTTTGATAAAAAGAAGAACGTATTAGCAGTTGATATAGGGACCGGAAGCGGTGTAATTAGTATCACCATGAAGCTCGAACGTCCGGACTGGCAGGTGACTGCAACGGATTTATCCACAGCAGCACTTATCATCGCTAAAAAAAATGCCGAATCGCTTAAAGCTGATGTTAATTTCCTGGAGGGGGACCTCCTTCAGCCACTCGAAGGAAGAAAATTTGATGTATTTCTATCAAATCCTCCCTACATTCCACACAGTGATATCAGCACAATGTCAGAAATCGTCACAGAACACGAGCCACATTCTGCACTTTTCGCAGATGAAGAAGGCTTAATTCTCTATAGAAAAATGAGCGAACAGCTGCCACAACACATGAACAGACCCGGCCTCATCGGCTTCGAAGTTGGAGCAGGACAAGGCAAAACAGTCGCAGCCCTGCTAAAAAAAGCATTCCCTGAAGACCACACCGAAGTCATCTATGATATCAACGGTAAAGATAGAATGGTATTTTGTGAGTTATTATAGTATAAAATGAATTGATTTGAGTTTTGCACAAAGTGAAGTGATTTAATCCAACTATTGACTACAGCGTTGATCGGAGCGTAAGGCGGGGACTCCAGCGCACGCCGCGAGTAAAGCCTCCGCCTGAAGCGCAGATCAAACGTCAATGTTTATTAGCAAGCCCAATGTTTAAAAATCTTCATTTCCGTCCACAATGCCCTAGTAACAGCAGGGAGGAATGGACGATGATTAAAAAAACAATGATTCTTGCAATCTTATTAACAATTCTTACGCCAGTCTCAGCATTTGGTGAAGAGAACGACATACGCATGCGCGTCATTGCTCACAGTGATACGGCAGAAGATCAGTTGAAAAAACAGCAGCTTTATCAATCACTACAGACAGCTATGATTCAAATGTTTGGTGACAAGCCGCTGACAAGAGAACAATTGTCTGCTCAGCTAACATCAGAGCTTCCTGATATAAAAAGATTTGTGGGAAAGGAAGCAAAGCGTATTGCGCCCGAACAAGTCATTTCAACAGCATTTGAACCGCACACCTTTCCCGATGGAAAAACCTATCTGACGCTTGTGATCACAATGGGGGATGGAGCAGGTCAAAACTGGTGGTGTACATTCTTCCCGGAAATCTGCGGGACCGTAACGCTTGATGAAGAAAACGGAGAGTGTACGAATAACTTATCCCCAGAAAAAAAGGTGTCGAAAACAGAGATTAAAGTTGAATCTCTTTTTGTGAATTGGATTTCAGAAACCTGGAACCGCTTTAATGAAAAACGGGGATAACCGATATTTATTAACAGAGTTGTGCACAATTTGAATGAAGTTATGCACAAACTGTGGATAATAATTGGCTTTGTGCACAGCAATATCAAAATAGTATACTATTAATCAGGACTAAATGTTGATAAATCAGGTTGTCGAAAAAAATCTAAATCAATCTAAAAAGTAATTTGAGAGGTGATTCACATGAAAACAATTCGCTGGACTGTGGATATTAATGTGGATAAAGAGAGTGGATATCCACAGATATCTGAAGCAGCTGAATATCTTCGAAATGGACATGTTATCGCCTTTCCTACTGAAACCGTTTACGGTCTGGGTGCCGATGCAACAAGTAATACGGCAGTTCAAAGAATTTTTGATGCGAAGGGACGGCCTTCAGATAATCCGCTTATTGTCCACATCTCCTCTGCAGATCAGCTAAGTGAATTGGTTGAAGAAGTAACTGAAGTTGAATACAAGCTGATTCAGTCGTTTTGGCCAGGTCCATTGACAATTATTTTTCGCAAAAAAGCAGGTGTGTTTTCAGATCTTGTTACAGCAGGACTGCAGTCAATAGGTCTTAGAATGCCATCTCATCCGGTTGCACTCGAATTGATCCGTCTTGCAGGAAAGCCACTGGCGGCACCTAGTGCAAATACAAGTGGTAAGCCAAGTCCGACAACAGCGAATCATGTTTTTTATGATCTGACCGGAAAGGTTTCTGGAATCGTAGATGGTGGTGAAACGGGAGTTGGTCTGGAATCTACAGTAATTGATTGTACAGTAAGCCCGCCAACGATCCTTCGTCCCGGTGGAGTAACAAAAGATGAGATTGAAAGGTGTATCGGTCAGGTCGTTATGGACGCATCATTAAAAGGGGAAAATGCACCGCGCTCTCCTGGTATGAAATATACACATTACGCACCTACTGCTCCGCTTTACTTAATGAAGGTCAAAAACAAAGAGACACTCCAGGTGAAAATAAATGATTTACAGGCTGAAGGAAAAAGAGTCGGTTTGCTGGCAACTTATGAAACTGCCGCTGATATTCAGACAGATCATATTGCTGAAATCGGATCAGTCAGTAACTTAGAGGAGGTTGCCAGGCGTCTTTACAGCGGTATTCGTTCATTTGATGAAACAGAAGTCGATCTTATAGTGGCAGAAGCCTATCCATATGAAGGAATTGGAATAGCGATTATGAATCGCCTTGAAAAAGCAGCTGGGCACAAGTGGATCTTATAGTTGAAAGCTCTCATTGTAGGCAATGGGAGCTTTTTTAATTTGTTGACTTTTTAGAACTGTATATTGATATCAACTTCCTCCGGAGGTATCAGTGTGGTAATGATCCTCTTCATAACAACATTCTTACAGTAGGAAATGCCTCACGCTACAACCCTCCGCTATGTAAGTACACAATAAATTTTAATATAGCTAAAATTTTACACTAACAGATCTTCACTATGTAATAAGAACGTTTTTCTTACAAGACCATCATTTCCTATTGAATCGTATACACCCATTTAATGGCGAACCATATAGTAATGGGAGGTGTAATATGAGAAGGTTTATTGATTTTAGTTTATCACTTTTGGTGCTGTTATTTTTAATGCCTTTTGGTGCTTTAATTGCATTGCTGATCTGGTTGACAATGGGACGGCCGATCCTATTTATTCAAGAACGATCAGGGATTAATGGGAAGGTATTTGATATTTATAAGTTTAGAACAATGATAGAAAGCTCTTCACATGCAGATCAAGAACGAATTACAAAGCTCGGGAATACATTGAGAAAGTATTCAATTGATGAGTGGCCGCAGCTGATTAATATTTTAAAAGGAGAGATGAGCTTTATCGGACCAAGGCCATTACTTCCTGAATACCTTTCTTTGTATAATGAGGAACAGCGTATGCGTTTGAGTGTCAAACCAGGCATTACAGGCTGGGCTCAAGTGAAAGGAAGAAATGCAATTTCGTGGGAACAAAAGTTTGAATTTGATTGCTGGTATGTCAGAAACCGTTCCGTTTGGCTGGATATTAAAATTCTCTTTATGACATGTTTGTATATCATAAAGCCAAAAGGTATTAATCAGAATGATGCTGTGACGATGGAACGGTTTAGCGGAGAAAAAGTTCATGAGGAGCTGAATGAAAAAAATGAATCATGATAAGATCACAGTTTTCGAGGCATTTCGAGCTGTCCTGCAAAAGTGGTGGCTGGTGCTGATATTTACACTTTTTTCAACAGGTGTGAGCTGGTATGTAACAGACAATGTAATTGATCCGGTGTATGAGTCAAAAGTAAACATTTTGATTGCAAGTAAATTGACAGATGATTCTTCCATTCTCACAACAAGTATTGATGACTCATTAAAGCTAATTAATACTTACAGTGATATCTTAACGAGCTCATACATTTTCAAAAGTGCCGAACAGGAATTGTCATTGGATGGGCATGATCTTATAATCGATCCTGAACTAGTGAAAGTAACGAATATTGAAAATTCACAAGTCATCACACTGGTCGTTCAGAACCAAAATGCTACGGAAGCCGCGTTGATCGCAGGAGAAATTTCCAAAGCGTTTGATAATAAAGTACAGACCATAATGGGTTTAAGAGAAAAAAATGCAAAGGTCCTAAATAAACCAACGATTAATCATGATCCGGTTTCTCCCAACCATATTATGATTATTTCAATCACATTTCTTCTCGCACTCATTGCCTCTATATGGTTCAGTATTTTTATTCATTTTGTAAAACTACAAAAAAAATAAGTTAAAAGGATTTCAACTATGAAAAAGGGTGCAGAACATCCATATATTCTTGTTGTGATTTCTGCTTTATCTGCTCTTCTGTCTTTTGTTACAGGCATTTGGATACGCAACATTCTTGGTCCGGAGGATTATGGTACATGGCTGATGCTTTCTCTCATTTTAATGTATGGGTATTACACTCAACTCGGAATGCTTGAAAGCTTCAGTCGGGATGTTCCGAGACTGATCGGACAAGGAGATAAAAAGGGTGTTCAGTCTGTACGCAGCACAACCCTTGCAGCAATCATATTTTCGATGATTTTATGTGTGATAGGAATATTTTTACTTCTCTTTGCATCTATTCCTCCCGCCACAAAAATTTATTGTTCGATTGCATTTAGCATAGTACCGCTTCAGAATTTTGTGCTGTACTGCAACCATTATTTCTTAACAATACAACAATATAAAAAAGCCGCAGTAACTCAATTGTTAATTGGTTCCGTTCAATACGTGTTAATGGCACTTATGTCCATGTGGCTGGGTATTTACGGTTTATTCACAGGGGTGATTGTGGGATGTTTAATGGCAGTCATATACAGCACACGGCCGGGTAACCTCAAAGTAAATTTCAAAATTGACCGTGCACTTTTGAGAAGCATGATTACTTATGGAATAAAAATTACTTTTATAGGGGTTTGTCTGTTATTACTGACCACCATTGACCGGATCGTTCTTTATGTCGGGCTTGGATCTCCCGTTCTAGGACAATACGGGATCACCATTATCATGTTTCAGGCTGTGATGGTATTGCCTGCAGTATTTCATCAGATCATTTATCCAAAAATGAATTATATCTATGGTCACACGGGGTTGAAAGTAAGCCTTTACCCGATTATTAAAAAATCGGTCATCGCCTTTTCAGCCCTGAATCCACTGATCATTGCACCTCTGTATTTTTTTATTCCATGGCTAGTGCACGATTTTATGCCTGAATATGCCGAGGGCATAATGCCGGCAAAAATCATTATTTGCAGCTTATTTTTTTATTCATGGGCGCTATTGATCGCGCATTATTTTACTGTTATCCATAAAGAGAGAAATTATTTATTTACGCTGTTATTGCATGTGGGAGTATCCATAATATTAAATGTACTGATGGTTTATATGGGCTATGGGATGAATGGAGTAGCACTTGCTTCATCTATGATTTACGTTGTGTACCCCTTTACTTTATTATTTCTGTGCCTGAAGGATATGAAAATAAAAATAAAAGATAGAGGATCACTGTTTCTTAAGGTGATTTCTCCATTTGGCGTAATGGTGCTGATTTTTGGTCTAGTATACTCGATCACTAACCCGATTATTAGCACCAGTATATTTATGCTCATATATATCTTTTTTTTATCCATGGCTCTGAAGCTGGGGGCACTGCCTTTCCTGAAAAAAATGTTAGAAGAAAGTGCAGGAAACCTTAAAAGGGTGGGAGGACGTATAATGTCCAATCTTCGTGAATGAAACGCGATACAGACCGATTAATGTATTTGCGGTTATGTTTTTTGCAGTTCTATTTGGTTTGTTTATTTCATATGTAAATGTCAGCTTTCTGAGCTATCTTTCTATTTTGACAATCGGGTTGTTATTTTCCTGTTACTTATCTTTCATGTTCCGGCAGCCATCTATTGTTATTAAAATAATTCTTTTTTCATTGTCTGTCAGAGTGGTGCTGTTTATTATTCTCAAAATCCACTCCTACCAATCAGGACTGGATGGTTTTTTCCCAGGAGATGTTGATGCATTAACCTACCATTTTGACGCAGTAAAGGCATTAAACGCTTATTCCTGGTACGAAGCGTTACAGGGTAATTTAAATTATACGAAATTCGTTGCATTTTTGTATGACATGTTACTAATTGATATGAATATTCCCCAATTGATTAACATTGCCGGATCGGTCTTGTGTATTCCATTGTTATTTGAATTAGGAAATCGTGTAGCAGGGAAAAAAGCAGGAATGACTGCTGCGATTATATGGAGTCTCTTTCCGAGTGCAATGTTCTGGTCTGTCTCTCTATTAAAGGATTCATTCGTGGTATTAGGTGCGATATTATCCTGTTTTTTAATTCTTTCATTCGAAAAGCAAAAGATAAAAATGATGGAGATGATACTTGGGTTATCCGGAGTCATCCTGATTGGTTTTATGCGACCTCAGTTTATATTAGCCGTTGCAATCCCGATCATCGTTTTGATAGGTCTTCAATTTCTAAAAGGTCAGGGAACATTCTTAAGAAGTCTCATTCTGATCATAGCAGCTGCTGCACTGATCATTCCTTCAGCTTCAGGGGACATTATTGCGGAGCATCTTGACCAGTCCACGTCAGAGGAAGGGGTAGAGCATATCAATGAAGTCGCTTTGGACGGGGGCTCGGGAATTGAATTAGTCACCCATTTTCCGCCATGGATCAGGTGGGCAGTTCAATATCCATTCTCTTTATTTGCACCATTTCCTTGGCAGTGGTTTTCATTCAGTCAAGGGCTTTATTTATTGTCTGCTGTTGAGATGATTTTTCTCTACTGCATTTATTATCTTATATGGAAAAACAGAAAAGAAATTATCCAGTCTCAATCTGGCAAGCTGATTGTATGGTACTCTCTTTCTCTGTATCTTGCTGTTTCGTTCAGTCTGCCGAATATCGGTTCAATTTATCGTTATCGTCTGGCAGCTGTAGCCCTGTTATTACCGTTAGTATTTATTACAAAAAAACAGGAAAGCAGGAAAAAAATTGAGTAGTAAAGTACTAGTTGTAACGACTGTTTCAAGAACGATAGAGGCTTTTTTAATTCCGCATATCAAGGATTTAATACAGCGCGGATATGAAGTGGGGCTTGCTTCGAATTTTTTAAAAGAACCAGACAGTAACCTAAAAAAAAATGCACATTCAATTTACTGTGTGAGTTTTCAACGAAATCCCTTTCATTGGAAAAACATACGAGCTTTTAAAGACATGAGAATGATTGCGCAGGAATATGATCTGATTCATGTTCATACTCCTGTTGCAGCATTCGTCACAAGGCTGGCGGTTAAAAATAAGATACCGGTTATTTATTCAGCTCACGGTTTTCATTTCAATAAACAGCAAATGTTTCTGAAAAACTGGCTATTTAAAAAAGCAGAGAAGATTTGTGCACCTTATACCTCGCATCTGGTCGTCACAAATCAGGAAGATGAAGAAGCCGCAAAGCAATTATATAAAAATTGTCCGGTTACTCACGTTCGGGGTGTAGGAATTGACTGCAGCCATTTTTCAATTGACAGGTTCAGCATCAGAAGGAGAGAACAGCTCCGTATGCAGTATGGAATCGAGCCGGGAGTCAAAATATTAACTCATATTGGTGAGTTTAATCAAAACAAAAGGCAGATTGATCTGGTCCGTGCAGCTGCAGAAATGAAAAAAACAAACGTTCGTTTCGTCATGTTATTAGCAGGCGAAGGAAATACCAAGAAGAAAATTGAAAATGAGATCATAAAATATAGGCTTGAAAAATACATTAAGTGTGTTGGATTTGTTCATGACATTCCGGCGCTGCTTAGCATTACTCATATAGGGTTATTAGTCTCTGCGCGTGAAGGGCTGCCTAAATCAATAATGGAAATGATGGCGATGGGAATACCTGTTATTTCTACCGATATCAGAGGAAATAATGACTTGATCAAAGAGGGGAAGAACGGTTACCTGATTCCCGTAAATGCACCTTCGCAAATTGCTTTAAAAGCCATTGATCTGATAAATGATGAGACGATATGCAGAAAAATGGGAGAAGAGAACAGAAAGAACGTCAGAAGTCATTACTCTCTCCCGATTATTCTTGAGAAGATCAATGAAATATACGAATCTTTAAGGGTGGAGAGCTGATCGTGATAAAAGAACTTATTGTAATCGGCTGCGGCGGTCAGGCAAAAGTTGTTGTTGATTTGGTTGAACAGCTGCACTCTTTTCAAATAATCGGATTTTTTGATGACTACAAAATTGAACCCGAATTTATGGGATATCCAGTTCTGGGAAAAGTAGAGGATATTAAAAAATATAATGGGATTTATTACGGAGGGATTGTGGCGATCGGGGACAATTGGAGCCGAAAGAAGATTGTGCGCAGAATTCAGGAGATGGACCCTAAGTTCAGATATGTGACCCTCTGCCACCCTGAAGCAATTGTCAGTCAAAGAGCTGAAATAGGTGAAGGAACAGCAGTTATGGCAGGAGCTGTAGTAAATACAGATGTAAAGGTTGGTCATCATTGTATTATTAATACGCTCGGTTCTGTGGCGCATGACTGTGTGGTGGGTGACTACGCAAGTGTAGGACCGGGCGCTCATCTGGGTGGGCATGTGCAAATCGGAGAGCATTCAGCGATTTCGATCGGTGCCAGAGTACTACATGGGATTACCATCGGTCAGGATACGATAATAGGCGCCGGTGCCACTGTCACACATCACATTACTGACAGGGTCATTGCATATGGCGTACCGGCAAAAGTAATTCGATCAAGAGAAAAAGATGAACCTTATTTATAAGTGAGGAAAAAATGAAAAATATATTAATTAAACACTCTCATAAAGCGTATTTACCACAAATAGAAGCAGCGGTTTCCTATTTTGAAAACAGAGATGTTCCTTTTCAATTAATTAATTATGATCAATCCCCTGAGGCTGATGAACGTGAGGCTGACGCGATTTGGAGCTTCCCGGGTATTGAATACCGCAATCAGTTAAAGATCCCTAGAATTCATGAATATGCCTCTTTATCCACAGGTTACTTTCCAAAGGTAAAAAATAGGCTGAAAAAAGTGGTGAATACCCGTCCCGACCTTCGAATTTTTCTTAATGAACTTGTAGAGCAGGCCTATCAATTCAGTGATCATGTTCCGTCAATTCAGCGGGATATGGGAGTTCATACCTCTTTTTTTAATCAGCAGCTGACCAAAAAATCATATGACTTCGTATATTGCGGATCCATTTCCAAGTCCAGAGGAATACATAAAGTGCTGAACCATTTCAAAACCCATCAAAAGAAACACTCTCTCCTCTTAATTGGTGCAGTAGAAGATGATTTGTACAACAGATTTAAGGATGAAAGTAATATAACATTTACCGGAAAAATACCTTATTCTGACGTACCTTCAGTGGCTGCTCAGGCAATATACGGTCTTAATTATATGCCTGATCAATACCCTTTTAATATTCAGACCTCCACCAAATTACTGGAATATATTGCGCTTGATCTACATGTTATTACAACAAGATACCAGTGGGCTCAACAATTTCAAAAAAAATATCATCTTCCATTTACATTTGTTAATGAAAATCTGAGTGACCTAGTGATTAAGGAACCCCCACTAATATCAGCAAATTACGATCATTCATTAAAACAATGTCTGACCTGGGATTATGTATTTTTACATTCGGGACTGGAAGAGGCATTGTCCAGCTTAGTTTGAGGACTTCAAGTGAATGCTGAGTAAGGCAATTATAAGCGGAGGGCCGGTGAAATCGTGAAGAATGACAACAGCCGAATACACCTCTCGATTCCTCACATGGGTGTACAGGAACAGCAGTTGATCAATGAAGCCTTTGAATTGAACTGGATTGCACCAGTGGGACCGCATCTTCAGAAGTTTGAACAGGCCGTTATAAAATATACGGGAGCTGGTGGAGCAGTGGCTTTAACTTCAGGTACTGCAGGCATTCACCTTGCACTCAGAGCTTCTGGTATTAAGGAAGGAGATATCGTTTTCTGTTCAAGCTTTACTTTTGTTGCAAGTGTCAATCCGATTCTATATATGGCTGCAGTACCTGTACTGATCGATTCTGAACCCGAAGGCTGGAATATGAGTCCTGAAGCATTAAGGACTGCATTTCGTAAATATGAAAAAAAAGGAATGCTCCCCAAAGCTGTACTGGTTGTGAATCTATATGGTCAAAGTGCCGATCTGAAAAAGCTGAAAGCAATTTGTGATCATTACGAAGTACCTATCATAGAAGATGCAGCAGAATCTCTCGGAGCTACTCACGAAGGAATGTCAAGCGGGACAATAGGAAAGTATGGTGTGTTCTCATTCAACGGAAATAAAATTATTACCACTTCAAATGGGGGAATGGTTGTTTCAGATGATGCAAGTAGTTTGGAAAAAATACGTTATTGGTCTACTCAGGCTAAAGATCCGGCTGATTACTATCAGCATAGTGAAGTAGGTTATAATTATCGGCTGAGTAATGTGCTTGCTGCAATTGGGTGTGCACAAATGTCCGTGCTTGATCAACGGATCGAGGCGAGGCGAAATGTTTTCAGGCGTTATTATGAAGCGCTGCATGAAATTAAAGGGATTTCTTTTACAAAAGAAATTCATGGATGTTCTACCAGGTGGCTGACAACTTTAAAGATGAATCTGTCCTGTTTCAGGGATACGCCTGAAACCATAGTAAAACGTTTTGAACAATACAATATTGAAACACGTCGTTTGTGGAAGCCGATGCATGCACAGCCGTTGTATACAGGCTGTGATTACGTCAAACATGCTGACAATCAAAGTATATGTGACGAATTATTTGAAACCGGCATTTGTCTGCCTTCAAGTTCAAACCTGTCTGTAGAAGATCAGAATAAGATAATTAAACACTTAAAGAATTTTCTTGCGGAATCAAAAGTCTGATTTTAACAAGAAGGTGAATGAATGGACTTGAAAAGTGCGGTAGAACAAGAGATTATGAGCTATAAGTGTAGTAACGACCAGAGAATTGCAACGGTCGGGACAACTGCGAGAAAAACTAATTCCTTTGCCGTTTTACCCAGAAGAGAAGCATGGGGGTTTGAAGCCATAAATTTTTTGGTTGTTGATCAACAGTCAGCGGAGACGTTGTTTCAATTAATAGATAAAAAAGTAAAGTATATACTTGTGGATATAGAAATGAAGAAAGATCTGGACTTACTTTCAATTGCCAGTAAAACAGTCCAACATGCAGTTGTGGTCACCTATAAACCAAATGACACGACTTTGGAAGCTGCAGATTTTTTTCTGCGTCATTACTTCAATGATGATTTGGAAGGAAAGAAAATTATAGTTTACGGGGCAGGGAATCTCGGCTCTAAACTCTCATTGAGGCTCGCAGAAAGAGGAGCAGAGATTCACCTTGGCTCAAGAAATGAACAGAAGGCTATGGAGATTATTAAGGCTTTAAATCATTTGCTGCCTGCTTATACAAAGTCAAAGATTAGTCTGTTTAAAGCTGCTGATGTTAATAAGGGGATATGCGATGGACTTGTATCATTTACCTCTGCATCTGCTGTCATTCCGCCATCTTATTCAAAAAGTATTAAGGCAGATGGACTTGCGCTTGATGGCGGTATTGATAACTTCACCAAAAATTTTATTAAAAAAGCATCAAAGAAAAACATACACCTTTACCGTTTGGATGTGCGTTCTGCATTTCCACACGCCATTTTGTATCTTGAAGACTATATAAAAAATTTTTATTCATCGATTCAGGGAGAAAATCTGCTTGACGGAATCAGGATGGTTGCGGGGGGCATTATTGGTCGTGAAGGGGATATTGTGGTTGATCGTATAGAGCGGCCAACACAAATTGTGGGGATTGCAAATGGAGTTGGCGGATTAAAGGACAGAGCCGTTTTTTCGTCACAGGAATCAGATGATATACGAAAGGTATATCAAAGGATCAATCAAAATTCTTCATAAATTAAGCTCCATTTTTAACAGGAGGAAAAATGTCCTCTTATTAAAAATGGAGCGGCAAATAATCTGAAAGAACGAGTCTATTCCTTTTTATCATAGGTGTAGGAAGGAATGATTTCTTTGATCATTTTTTTTATATCCGAAGAAGAGGTATAGCTGCCAGTCAATCTCACGTGCTGCAGTAAGCCTTTTATCTGGAGCATGATCACATCCAGGTTGGCAACTGAAGGTTTGGCGACAAAAATCAGCTCATGCTTCGTTGCATTATTTCCTTCTTCTTGAGAAAAGAGTTCTTCATAGAGCTTTTCACCTGGTCGCATGCCGGTAAATTGAATATCTATGTCATGCTCAGGAATTAATCCTGATAGTATAATCAGATTTTTAGCTAAATCATAGATTTTAACAGGCTTTCCCATATCCAGCACATAGGTCTCTCCACCTTTTGCGAGTGTGCCAGCCTGTAATACCAGCTGTACAGCTTCAGGAATGGTCATAAAAAAGCGTGTCATGTCCGGATGAGTAACAGTAACGGGTCCTCCACTTCGTATTTGATTCATAAACAAAGGAATTACACTTCCCCGACTGCCTAATACATTGCCGAAACGGACCGTGGCAAAACGCGTTTTACTGGATGAATGAACAGATTGAATATACAGCTCAGCAAGTCTTTTTGTAGCACCCATTACACTCGTAGGATTAACCGCTTTGTCAGTAGAAACATAGACAAATTGTTCAACATTGAACATATTAGCGCAATCAGCCATGTTTTTTGTTCCCATTACATTGTTTTTAACTGACTCAGAAGGGTTCTCTTCCATTAATGGCACATGTTTATGAGCGGCCGCATGAAATACGACATCAGGACGAAAGTGGTCAAAAATGCTTTTAATTCTTGCTAAGTCCTGTACGTCACCAATGACAGGGATGAATGTTAGCTCAGGAAATTTTTCGTGAAGTTCTCTTTCGATCAAATAAATACTATTTTCTCCATGCCCTAATAACAGAATCTTTTTTGGTTCGAACCTGGCGACCTGCCGGCAAATTTCAGAACCAATTGAACCTCCTGCTCCACTGACTAAAACTGTTTTATCAGCTAAGTAACCTGAAATGAGCTTCAAATCCTGTCTGATAGGTTCTCTTCCTAATAAATCCTCTACGTTAACATCTCTAATCGTTTTATCCAATCTGCCATGAATAATATCATTAATTTTTGGAAGAATTTTTATTTCTACACGTGTTTTACTGCAATACTGCACGATGTCTTTGATTTCTGAAGTGGTGGCAGAGGGAATCGCAATAATAATCGTTTCGATCTTATGTTTGTGAATAAATTCCTCCACTTTGTTGATGGTACCTTCTATAGGAACTCCATATAGTTTTGTTCCAACTTTTGAAAGATCATCATCCAAAAATACGACCGGGTAGAGTGGGGAATCAGCAGACTTTTTTAATTGAGTTAAAACAAGGAGGCCTGCTTCACCGGCACCGATGATTAACGTTCTTTTTCCTTTGTAGTTTCCTTTATTCTTAAAACTGTAGTGAAGCCTTACGCCTATTCGGATTAAAGATATTCCAGTTACACTGAAGCACCAGCTTAAAAAGACAAAATAGACTGAGATTGATATGAACTCAAAAAGATTTAAATAAATGTTGAGCGTATAGATGAATAAAAAACCCAACATGACTACCCTGGCAAAGTAGAAAAACTCATGGTGACTAATGTACTTATAGGTGCTTCGATAAAGGTCGTAATAATATAATCCACCAACTAAGACACCACATAAAAGCAATGATAAATATAAAGATTCTAACCAGGGAACTTGTCCAGTATTCAGCAGTAAAGACGCACTAATAACAGCCGTAAAGATTACTACGCAATCACAAAAAATAGTAAACAGAACTTTCAATTTTGGTTTCATTTTATCCTCCAAACTATTATTTTCAGTATTATATGAAGGTTTAATAGAATCGGTGATTTAATGAACAAAGTTGATTCATTTGAAGGATGAACTGCAGTAAAGAATTGTTGAGGATCAAGGAGCGGATCAAAAGGTCTTATACGAATAGGAATGAATACAGCAGGGTTTCTTATAACTGTTTTTGGTGTTGAGACTCACCTGTCATTTTATGGAGAACATCTGAAATAAGTTAACTTCTCCATCAGCTTTAATCATATAACTTAATTCTGGATTAACATATTTATCCCTCAGCTTCATACAATATTCTATTGAACAAAAGGGGGAGCAGTATGTGGACAATCTTTCTTGCGCTGGCACTGGGAATGGATGCCCTGTCAGCCAGTATTGCAGCAGGGTCCCAGCCAGTCACTGCCACAATTAAATGGGTGATTAGTATATTGATTGGTTTATTACATATGATCCTGCCGGCAGCGGGAATGCTGATTGGTTCGGCACTGCTTGACGCAATGAACTGGTTTGGAACGCTGCTGCTTATTTTTATTGGTCTTCAAATGATCTTCGCCGGCTTTAAAACGAAACGCGAACAGCCAATCACACTGACGCCGCTGAAATGGATCGCATTTTGTATTGCAGTCAGTCTGGACAGCCTGTCGATCGGCATCACACTTGGCATCACAGATCTGTCAGACTGGCATGAGCTGATCTTCTTCGGTTTTGCTGCATTTTTAATGACGAGGGTGGGCTTTGCAATTGGCGGCATTGTTACATTGACTGCCGGAAGGTTCAGTGAAGTGATTGGCGGAAGTATATTAATTGGTCTGGCACTAAGGATGATTGAGTAACAAAACTTTGTAAGGCTGGTTTGAAACCCTGCACGGAGGCTACATAACTATTATAGAAGTGAATAGCCGGGGTGAATGTGATGAAAATTGAAACATATAAAGGACTTGAAGCAATTATTTTAGAAAATGAATATCTTAAGGCAGTCATTCTGCCGGACTTTGGAGGCAAAGTAGCAAGTTTTTACGATAAAACAGCAGATTATGAGTGGTTCTATCAAGCAAAAGTTGAACAGTTGCCGATGCCCCATTATGGATCAATGTTTGGAGAGTATACACCAGGCGGGTACGATGATTTATTTCCCGGTGTTGATGGAGGGCCTCACCCGATTAATAACCGGAAAGTACCGGATCATGGAGAGGTCTGGTCGATGGTCTGGCAGATAGCCGAAAAACTCGATAATGGTATTACGCTTGAAGTGAAAAGTCCTGTTTTTCCGTACGTGCTTAAAAAGACAATCACTTTACTGGAAAACGGACTGGAAGTAAGATACAGAGCAATGAACACTGGAGAAGCGCCATTTGCATATATCTGGGCGCCGAGTATTCTGCTCAACATGAATAACCATACAAAAATTGAAGTGCCAGAAGAATGTGATGAAATTATCAGTATAGAACCGGATAACGAGCATCTCGGCGCATGGGGAACACATCACCCGTACCCTATTACAAAATCAAAAGATACAAAAGAAGAAATAGACTTGTCGGTAATGGCACCTAAAGACTCGCAGAATGTTGAAAAATTTTATTTTGCTAAAAAACTTAACAATGGATGGTGCAGAGCCGTTCAGGGTGACATTGGCAAGTCGCTCTATTATTCATTCGATCCGGACAAAGTCCCTTATCTCTCAATATTTAAAAATCAGGGAGGCTGGCTTGGCGATTATAACTTCTCACTCCAGCCATCAACTGGAATGTACGACGATGTGTACGTTGCAAATAAGATCGACAGGATCGCAAAAATTCCTTCAGAGGATGAGCATACGTGGATTTTTAAGATTACTGTGGAAGACATAGATTGAAAAAAGCTGTCCAATTCGACCGGTTGGACAGCTTTTTTTAAAAAGAACATCATCTGTAACTCTTAGTGATCTTTCATTTCAATGTGATCCAAATCAAACGTACCATTTGTAACACTTAACTCGACTGTGTTTTCACCTTCTTCAAGATTAAGCCTATATGAACTTACAGCCAGCGGTTCATCTTGAAGGCCTTGATTATTATTGAAAAATGTAAACGTGTCACCTGAGTCTGTCGAGCCATTCACTGTTACAGCGCCATTGCTTCTCCAGTAAAGGTAGAGGTAGTATTCTCCGGCTTCAGGTGCATCATATTGAATGGTGAGGGATTGGTCCGTTTCAGCTAAAATACCCTCATCAGTCATTTCTCCTTCAGTTTCAATATCCTCGGGTGTGTATTTAGTAATATTGACTGGATCACCGGCGGGAAGTGGCAACGGTTCAGTGACTGGAACGGGTTCTCCGAATTCAGGGAATCCGTCTTCGTTAATTTCAAATGGCTGCATACGAACATTTCTCGTCCAGCCTGATCCTTGTTCTTTAGCAGCATGGTATACGATCCACTGCTCCGAGCTGTCGGGTGATTCAACAAAAGAGGCGTGACCCGGTCCGAATACATTGTTACCACTTTGAAATACAGGATCTTCCTGTTTTGTCCATGAATCCGGATCAAGTAAATCAGCATTTTTTTCTGCAGTTAAAATCCCGAGTTTATAAAAGTCGCTCCAGCTTCCGCTTGCTGAGTATACAATATGAATATAATCTTCAGTGTATAGAATCTGTGGACCTTCATTAATGGACGGTTCGCCACCTTCCATTTCCCAATCATACTCGGGTCTTGAGAGTTCAACTCTATCTGTATTCAGTTCTTTAGGGCTCTCCATACCTGCGATATAGGTATGCTGACTGACATTTTCATCACCTTCCCAGCCTGACCAGACGTAAAATAATTCTCCGTCCTGGTCAATGACTGTGCCATCAATTCCCCATTTATCAGTAGGATCTGTAATTTGTCCAACATCAGTATATTCAGAGAATGGATCCTCATTTTCAGATTCCAGTACATACATTCTGTGCTGGCTGCCGCCACCATCTGCTGCATAGTATACGTACCATTTTCCATCAATAAAATGAATTTCCGGTGCCCAGATATTTTGGCTATTTTCAGTTCCGGGCGTAGGTTCCCACACGACTTTTGATTCTGCATTCATCATCGAAGTTGGGCTGTCAGATTGCCATATGGTAATATTGCTTCCTGTTGTATGAGTATATATATACGTATCTTCATGTTTAGTCATCCATGGATCAGCGCCATCGGGCAAAATCGGATTATAGAATTCTTTTGTGTATTCTGTTGAAACAGAGTCTGATGATTCATCGGGTGTACAAGCAGCAAGTCCGATACCTGCAGCAAATATAACGATACCAGTTAAAACTGACTTTTTCACAACATCACTCCTAAAACAAAAGCCGCTCTGGGCGGCTTTTGATTACTTGATACCTGATTGCGTAATCCCTCTGATAAACCATTTCTGACCGATCAGGAAAACAATCAGAATTGGAATTGTAGCTAGAGTTGTAAGTGCCATAAGCTGCCCATAAGATGATACAAAGCTGCCCTGTTGCATGATGGCAATTCCCGTTGTTACCGTTCTCATTTCGGGTGTACTCGTTGTAACTAAAGGCCACAGGAAGTCATTATAGATTGCCATGAATGTAAAAATCGCAAGTGTTGCAATCAACGGTCTTGCAGAAGGAATGACGACCTTCATGAAAATTTGCCATTTATTTGCGCCGTCCATCCGTGCTGCTTCTTCAAGCTCTTTTGGGAAAGAACGGAAAAACTGGTATAAAAGGAATACACCAAATGCATTTGCTGAATAAGGCAGAATTAGTGGAGCATAAGTATTGAGCAGACCCAGGTTACTGAACTGCTGATAGAGTGGAAGGAAAGTAATTACCCAGGGAATCATTAATGTACTGACAAACAATGGGAACAATACCTTCTTAAATGGTACGTCAAGACGGGCAAGTGCATATGCAGCCATTGAATCAATTACTACTACAATGGCTACGCCAGCAAAGCCGACAAATAAAGAGTTAAATAACCATCTTAAAATTGGAACGCTAGTGCTCGTTAAAGTGCTAATATAATTCTGAAAAGTGAACTCCTGAGGAAAAAATGTTCCTCCGCCGATTGCTTCAAAGTCTGATTTGAAAGAAGTGGAGACCATCCATACAAGCGGGATTAAAAATAAAATCGCTAATATAGAGGCAAAGACGATATTGATAATTTTAGATTTACGCATTGTTTTTCTCCTTTCTTTCACCAGATCTGGTAACAAGGAACTGGCCGACTGAAATAACAATCATAATGAGCGCCATCAACATGGCCATTGCAGCTGCTGATCCCATTTGTCTCAGTTGAAACGCCTGCTGAACAATACCCATTAACAGGACCTCTGTTGATTCACCAGGACCACCGCGTGTCATTAAGTACGGCTGGCCATAAACGTTAAAAGATGCGATCGTTGAGGTGATAATTACAAAGATCATAATCGGTCTGATAGTCGGCAGCGTGATATGTAAAAACTTATGCCATTTTGAAGCACCATCAATTTCCGCTGCTTCATAAAGATCTTCGGGAACCTCGTTCAGTGCATTGATAAAGATAATCATATTAAAACCAATAGTCCACCACACAGTTGCGATAACGAGTGATATCCATGCAAAAGGCAGTCGGGTTAACCATGGAATACTATCCATACCAAGTGAATTCAGAAATTGATTCATCAGACCTGAGTTTGAATCAAGCATCCAAAGCCAAAGGACAGCTATTACTGATACAGAAATAGCGTAAGGGAGGAAATAGGCTGTTCGGAAAAAGCCGCGAATTTTCTCAGGTAAACTGTTGACCAGCATAGCAAGCCCAAGACCGACAATGACTAATAAAGGCACACTGTAAATAACAAATTGAGCAGTATTTTTTAGTCCGTTCAAAAACACACGGTTTTCAGGTGTACCTGATATAAAAATTGCTGAATAATTTTCCAGTCCCACAAAAGGATGTATAGGAGAGATTAAATTCCAATCATGAAAACTGATATAGATCCCGTAAATCAATGGGAAAACCAAGAACAGTGTAAACATGATCAGATATGGAAGCACGAATAAAAATGATGTGAATCCCGATGCTTTTGACTTCATATCATAACCTTCTTTCTTTAAAGCTGGTTTAAAATAAAAGGTAAGAGGGAGGGCAAATCCCCACTCTTACCTTTTCACTTTATTGTTGATTATTGCAGACTTGCCTGCGCATCCTGAGCTGCCTGCTCAAGTGCTTCCTGTGGTTCACTCTGGTTAAGGAGTACTTCATTTACAGCGCTAAACAATGGATCTGATACAGGTCCCCAGTTTTCAACGTTTGGAGAGAACTGTACATATTCGAATTGCTTCGCCACTTCTGGCTGCTGTTTCATTTCATTGAATTCGTCACTTTCGTATACAGCTTTAGATGCCGGAGCCTGTCCAGACTCAGCCCAAGCCATACCATTTTCATCTACATAGTTAAGGAATGTTGTGATTGCTTCAATTTTAGCATCATCCTGAACCGTTTCAGGGATCACGAAGTTATGTGAGTTCGCAAATACAGCCTGCTGTTCAGTTCCTAGCTGAGGCACTGGTGCAACGCCATAATTCATGCCAGATTCTTCAAACTGGTTCATCATCCATGGACCGTTCATATGCATTGCTGAATTACCCTGAAGGAACAACGTCAGCTCTCCATCCTGCTGAATGTCTGCCGGTGATACTTCATGCTCATAGATTAAAGAGTGAAGAAACTCAAGTGCTTCAACTGCTTCTGGTGAATCATACTGTACTTCACCATCATCTGTGATCAGTTCTCCGCCATTTTGATATACAACTGTCGGGAAGATGAACTGCTGAGGCCATAGTGTTGGTACTGCAAATCCATATTGTCCTTCACCGTTTGTTGTCGCGATTGCTGCTTCAAGGAACTCTTCACGATTAGTTGGTGGAGCTTCCGGATCCAATCCTGCTGCCTCAAATAAATCTTTATTGTAATAGAACATAAGTGGGTGGATATCCAGTGGAACACCATAAATCGATCCATCTACTTCTGCGCCTTCCCAGGCAGTAGGATGGTAATTATCCTGGCTGATCTGGTCACCTACGATATCATCAAGGTTTTTAATAATGTTTTGATTCGCATATGTCATAATCTGATCACCGTGCATGATCATCACATCTGCACCTTCCTGCTGACCGCTTAGGGACAAGTCAAGAGTCGTATAATATTCTGACTGTGGGACAATTTGGAAATCTACTGCAACTTCATCCTGTGAGTCATTGAATTCGTTTACAATCTGCTCCATGTTTGGACCGTCTGCTCCTGAAAATGGTGCCCAGAATGTAATTTCCTGAGTGCCGCTGCTACCTTCACTGCTGCCTTCGTTTGATGTGTCATCGCCTGAACATGCTGCCAGTACTGACGCCACTGCTAAACCTGATGCAACTGTAAGTAAAGACTTTTTCATTTGAAAATCCCCCTCAAGTTAAAAGTTTAGTTAACAATCGTTTTATTAACTAAAACAAATGTAAACTAAAAGCGCTTACATTGTCAACTTTATTTTTTGATAATTTAATAACCTTGTAACATTATTACGTATTAATCCCTTAATAGTAAGGTTTTTCGAATTAAAATAGTTAGTTGATTTAGTAAAACTTATTTTAGTTTTACGTTGACTTTTACTAAAAATAAATTATAATTATGAATATGTTTAGTTTTATTAATCAGTATCAATGATAAGGAGGATGCCAGATGAACGTGTACGACTTAAAACAGTCTTTTATCTCTATATTTAATGAATCACCTGAACGTTTGTTTTTTGCGCCGGGTAGAATTAACCTGATCGGGGAACATACGGATTATAATGGAGGAAAAGTATTTCCGCTGGCGATTACATATGGAACTTACGCCTATGTGAAGCAGCGTAATGATAAGAAGATCAGATTGGCATCTAAAAACTTTCCGCAAACAGGCATCATTACAGCTTCTCTGGATGAGCTTGAAAAGAACACTGAAATTGAGTGGGTGAACTATCCGCTGGGAGTCATACACTTTTTAAAAGAAAGCGGTTACAAAATAAATCAAGGCTTTGACGTGTTATTTGAAGGTAATATTCCGAATGGTGCTGGTCTTTCATCATCTGCTTCTATTGAAATGGCAGCCGGTGTAATGGCAAAAGGATTAGCCGGACTGACAATTTCACAGGTTGAACTGATAAAGTTGTGTCAGCGTGTTGAAAACGAATTCATCGGTGTAAATAGCGGGATTATGGATCAGTTTGCAATCGGAATGGGGAAGCAGGGACAGGCGCTATGGCTTGATTGTGACACGCTGAAGTTTGAATATGCACCGATTGAACTTAAATATGAAAAAATCGTGATTATGAATACCAATAAAAGAAGAGAACTCGCATCGTCAAAATATAATGAACGTCGTGCTGAATGCGAGCGGGCTTTAGAAATGATACAAAACCATGTAGAAGTCGAGAGCCTGGGTGAACTTTCAGTTGACCAGCTCTCAGAGGTGGAGGTATGGCTCGATGATTCACTTCTATATAAAAGAGTCAAACATGTCGTAACTGAAAATGAGCGCACGAAGCAGGCTTATGTTTCTTTAAAAGCGGGCGACCTTGATCACGTAGGTCAACTGATGAATGCCTCCCACCAGTCTTTAAAGGTAGATTATGAAGTGACCGGAGAAGAGCTGGATACGTTAGCGGAATTTGCTCAAACGCAGCCAGGTGTAATAGGCGCCAGAATGACAGGAGCGGGCTTTGGTGGTTGTGCAATTGCGATTGTAAAAACGGATAATGTTGATGACTTGATTAAAAATACGAGAAGTCATTATCAGGACCGCATTGGCTATGGTCCGGACTTTTATGTCGCTTCAGTTGGAGACGGTGCAAAAGAGATTTCTATTAAAGGAGCTGAACAGACAGGATGATATCACAAAAAGAAATTGCAACACATAATGGGCAAAAGGTTATTAAATACACAATTGAAAACAAAAATGGCGTGCAGCTGTCAGCGCTGAATTACGGTTGCATCATCACTGAATGGATTACACCTGATAAAGATGGAAAACAGGACAATATTGTTCTCGGCTATAATGATTTCTCCAGATATTTAACAGACTCACCGTACTTCGGGGCAATTGTCGGGCGTTTTGCAGGCCGAATTGAAAACGCAGCTTTTAAGTTAGATGACGAAATCTTCAACCTTGAGAAAAATGACGGTGAAAACTCACTGCATGGTGGGGAAGAAGGGTTCGATAAAAAGATTTGGGCAGTAACTGAAAAAGACGATACGTTAGTGTTTCATCTGACAAGCCCTCATTTAGATGAAGGATTCCCCGGAGAACTGAATGTGCAGGTGAGTTACACGCTGACAGATGATGATGAACTTAAAATTAACTATGAAGCAACAGCTGACAGAAAAACAGTTGTCAACCTGACGAATCATACTTACTTTAACCTGACAGGAACTCTTGAACCGGTTATGAATCACGAGCTGCAGATTCCGGCAGATGCTTATCTGCCGCTAAATGAAAACCTGATTCCGACAGGAGAACAAAGAAACGTAGAGAATACGCCTTTTGATTTCCGTGAACCGAAAAAGCTGGCAGATGCTTTGGACATCCAGCATCAACAAATTAAAATTGGTGGGAACGGCTATGACCATCCGTTTTTATTAAATGAAGGAACGATTCAGCTGAGTGAGCCGAGAAGCAGAAGGCGACTATCTCTTCGTACAGATCAACCAGCTGTCGTTTTTTATTCGGGTAATCAGCTTGGAGCTGAAGGTGAGATGCGCGGTGAGAAGATAAAGGCGCACTCAGGAATGTGTCTGGAAACGCAGGGCTTGCCAAATGCAGTGAATGAGCCTTCTTTTCCAACATGTGAGTTGTCTCCGGGGGAAACATACAGTGCTGAAACGGTTTATCGATTAACTACATACTAAAAGGAGTGGAAAGTAATGAGAACAGAATATCCTCGTCCGCAATTTGTACGTCAAGACTGGCTTAGTTTAAATGGAGAATGGGATTTCGCTTTTGATGATCAGCATAAAGGGCTGAGTGAAAAGTGGTATCAGAGCAGTGAAGCATTTGACCGTAAAATCCAGGTTCCATTTGCTTTTCAGACTGAATTAAGTGGGGTATACGATAAAACGTTCCATGATGTTGTATGGTATCAGCGTAAAGTGGATATTCCTGCTGACTGGAGCGGCAAGCAGTTGATTCTTCACTTCGGAGCTGTGGACTACCAGGCGAAAGTTTATGTGAATCACGAACTTGCTGGGGAGCACACAGGGGGACATACGTCTTTTTCTTTTGATATTACACATTTAGCTGGTGAAGAAGCGGTTATTACGGTTCGTGCCTATGACCCATCAAAAGATGAAACTATTCCAAGAGGCAAGCAATTCTGGAAAGAGGAAATCGAGTCGATCTGGTATACAAATACGACAGGAATCTGGCAGTCAGTATGGCTTGAAGCTGTACCTGAAGCTTCTCTGAACCATGTACGTCTCACACCAGACCTGGATAAAGGTGATATTGAAGCTGAATTTGACTATTCAGATGCAGCGATTGGCAAATGGGCTGACGTTTCAATTTCATTTAAAGGAACGTCTATTGTAAAAGAGCGGTTTTTAATTAACGAAGCCTATGTAAAACGCACTTTTAATGTATTCGGTCAGCATATTTTTCATACCGGATTCCATCATAAGGGCATGACCTGGTCACCTGAAAATCCTCAATTATTTGATATGACAATAAAAGTTTTGGACGAAGCAGCAGTGTATGATCAGGTGGACACTTACTTTGGAATGAGAAAGGTTCATACAGAGGATGGAATGGTCTATCTGAATAATAAACCATACTACCAGCGTCTTGTACTTGATCAGGGATACTGGCGAAAAGGTTTATTGACGGCACCTGATGATCAGGACTTCAAGCGGGATATCGAACTGGCAAAAGAGCTCGGCTTTAATGGCTGCAGAAAGCATCAAAAAGTTGAGGATCCAAGATTTTTATACTGGGCAGATCAGCTTGGCTTCCTGGTATGGGGAGAGTGCGCAGCATCCGCATTTTACTCAGAAAAAGCAGCATCACGACTGGTAGAGGAATGGTCAGAAATTATCGAACGTGATTACAACCACCCATCGATTGTTGCCTGGGTTCCGCTGAATGAGAGCTGGGGTGTGCAAATGATCAGAACTGACAGCAAGCAGCAGCATCATTCACAGGCACTTTATCACCACCTGCACTCAATTGACCAGACACGCCTTGTTGTCGGTAATGACGGATGGGAGCAGACGGTAACTGATATCTGTGCGATTCATAACTACAACCACGGCAGTGACGATGAAAAAGCAAAAAGTGCCCATTTTAAAGAAGAACTCAGCACAAAAGAAAACTTGCTTTCATCACAGCCGGCAAAACGTAAAATATATGCCAATGGATTCAGCCATCAGGGAGAACCGATTTTATTAACAGAGTTTGGCGGGATCGGATTTATGACTGGCGAAGATAATGGCTGGGGCTATACATCGGTTAAAGATGAAAAAGATTATGTGGCAGATTACAAGCGGATCATGGATGCGGTCTATCATTCTGAAGCGCTGCATGGCTATTGCTATACTCAGCTGACAGATGTTGAGCAGGAGATTAATGGTATATTAACCTATGATAGAGAGCCGAAATGCAAAATCGAAGAGATTAGGGAAATCAATCTTCAATGGCATAATGAGATTAAATCGAAATAGGCGGATAAGGAGTGTTTAAAATGGCAGTACTTGTCACAGGTGGAGCGGGGTATATTGGAAGTCATGCAGTATTGGCACTGAAGAGAAGAGGATTTGAAACGGTTGTAGTTGATAGTCTGAAAACAGGTCACGGCGGGGCAGTCAGCAGCGATGATCAATTTTACGAAGGATCTTTGCATGATGGGGATTTTCTTGATCGTGTGTTTACGAATCATCATATTGACGCCGTCATTCATTTTGCTGCAAGCTCACTCGTAGGAGAAAGTGTTCAGAACCCTTTGAAATACTATGAAAATAATGTAGGCGGGGCGATTTCACTTCTTCAGGCAATGGAGCGTCACGGCGTGAAAAAGCTTGTGTTCTCTTCAACTGCAGCGACATATGGGGAGCCTGAAACAGACCTGTTAACAGAAGAAGACAGAGTGTCTCCGACAAACCCTTATGGAGAGACAAAGTTAGCTGTTGAAAAAATGTTGAAATGGTCAAGTGAAGCTTATGGTATTCACTCGATTTCGCTCAGGTATTTTAACGTTGCCGGGGCTGATCCTGAAGGTCTGAGAGGGGAAGATCATGACCCTGAAACGCACTTGATCCCAATCATTTTACAGGTGGCCCTTGGTCAGCGTGAACATATTAGTATATTTGGAAGCGATTATCCGACTCCTGATGGCACTTGTATCCGTGATTATATTCATGTGAGCGACCTGGTTGATGCACATCTTCTCGCGCTTGAAAAGCTGGAATCAGACCCTGAAACGACTGTCTTTAACCTTGGAAACGGTCAGGGATTCAGTGTAAAAGAAGTAATAGACACAGCACGTAAAGTGACGGGACATGACATTCCTGCAAAAGAAGAGGCACGCAGAGCGGGTGACCCTGCCAAACTGGTTGCTTCAGCTGATAAAGCAAAAGAAATACTGAAGTGGAGTCCAGTTTATACAAGCCTTCATGACATTATTGAAAGCGCCTGGAAATGGCACAGCCTGCATCCTCATGGGTATAACCTGGAGACCCGGAAAGGAGACTGACAAAATGATTTCATTACAAATCGAACGCCTGCTACAGTTTGCTGTGCACCAGCGAATGATTGAGCAAGCCGACATAGATTATGCCAGAAACAGAATCCTTTCTTTACTGAAGTTTGACGCACCGGAAGAAACAGTTGTTCCTGATGAACAACTGGATACACCGGTGCCTGTACTGAACGAAATACTTAGCTGGGCCGAAGGTGAACTTAATGTAATCAGCGTTACTGAAAAAGATCAGCTGGATGCAGCAATTATGAATTGTTTGATGCCGAGACCGTCTGAACTGAATCAGAAGTTTTTCTCTCTTTACCAGGACAACCCTGAAGAAGCGACGAAATTCTTTTATCAGTTGTCACAGCATGCAAATTATATCCGGACAAATCGCATTGCTAAAAATGAAAGCTGGTTTGCCAGCACCCCGTTTGGTGAACTTGAAATCACAATCAACCTTTCAAAGCCTGAAAAAGACCCTGCAGCAATAGCGGCTGAAAAGAAAGCAAAAAGTGTGGGTTATCCATCATGTTTACTATGTAAAGAAAACGTTGGGTATGATGGCAGAGCGAATCATCCGGCAAGGCAAAATCACCGGATTATACCGGTGACGCTTGAAGAAGAACAATGGTTTTTCCAGTACTCACCGTACGTCTATTATAATGAGCATGCCATTGTACTGAGTGAAGCGCATAAGCCGATGAAAGTCTCGCGAAAGAGTTTTGATAAGCTGTTAGCTTTTACAGAGCAATTTCCTCATTACTTCGTCGGTTCGAACGCAGACCTGCCAATTGTAGGAGGATCCATATTAAGCCATGACCATTTTCAGGCGGGGCACTATGAATTCCCAATGGCTTCAGCACCAGTAATAGAGCAGTTCAATTTTAATGGGTATGAAGACGTTGATGCTGGAATTGTTAAATGGCCAATGTCTGTTCTTAGGTTGCGGGGGAGAGACCGTTACAAAATCTCAAAACTTGCGGGAGAAGTGCTAGAGTCCTGGAAACACTATGAGGATCCGAAAGTGGATGTGTTAGCTTTTACTAACGGTGTGCCTCACAACACCATAACGCCAATAGCAAGAATGCGAGATGGGAAATTTGAAATCGATCTCGTATTGCGCAATAACCGCACAAGTGACGAGCATCCAGACGGAATTTTTCATCCTCATGAAGAACTTCACCATATCAAAAAAGAAAATATCGGCCTGATTGAAGTGATGGGGTTAGCTGTGCTTCCAGGCCGTTTGAAAGAAGAGCTTCAGCTGACTGCAGATTATCTTACTAACAAAGATCTCAATGGTTTAAAGCAGGATAAACGTACAGCCAAACATGCAGAATGGGCAGAGAAAATACTGGAATCGTGCACCCTTACTTCTGAAAATGCAATAGAGATTATTAAAGAAGAAACAGGGAAAGTATTTGAGAGAGTCCTTTCTCATGCTGGTGTATTTAAGCAAAATGAACAGGGACAGGAAGCATTTAAAAAATTCCTGAATTCAATAAATGACTAAAACCATTGAAGCTAATGACGTATAATAGAAAGTAAATGTTGTGAAAATGAATGGGTGGTAAAAATGGCAACTTTAAAAGATATTGCATCCAGAGCTAATGTATCGCTTGCAACAGTTTCAAGGGTGTTGAATAAAGATGAAAGTCTATCTGTTGCACATGAAACTAAGCAGCGGATCCTGCTAATTGCTGACGAGCTTAATTATCAGCCGGGTAAACGCAAGGTTGTGAAGAAGAAAACCGTACTTAGAATGGGTCTGATCTATTGGTATTCAAAAGAACAGGAAATGGAAGATCCGTATTATCTTTCAGTCCGCCTTGGCGTAGAACGCACCTGTTCAGAGCGCGGAATTGAAATCGTAAAGTATTACAAAAACGATCTTCGATTCAGATCAGCCGGGGAAGAGAAGCTAGATGGTATGATCGCGGTTGGCAAGTTCAGTCTATCTGATGTGGAACTATTTAATACTCTGACAGACAAACTTGTATTAGTAGATTTCACTCCTACCTCAAACGTTGATTCCATTGTTGTAGACTTCCGCTCCGCCATGATCGACGTTTTAAAGCATCTGATCGATCTCGGTCATGAGCGAATCGGTTACATTGGCGGGCATGAATATGTGCAGGATAATGAAATGATTAAAGACGAGCGAGAGACAACGTTTTTCGAATATTTGTCTATGTACCACACGTTTCACCCTGAATTCATATGGACTGGAAAGTTTACCGCGGCAGATGGATACACATTGATGAAGGAAGCGCTGAAACTTGATAACGGGCCAACCGCATTTATCATGGGAAGTGACTCCATGGCAATTGGTGCCATGCGTGCCCTACACGAAAAAGGCGTGCGTGTTCCTGAGCAGGTATCCGTTGTCGGTTTCAACGATATCGAAATGTCGCGCTACCTTCAGCCGTCGCTCACAACGATTCAGGTTCATACAGAATACATGGGCGAAGCAGCTGTTGACCTCCTGCTTGACCAGTTGTCATCTAAACGAAAGATTGCCAAGAAAGTCGTCCTGCCAACCACCCTTCTGGTTAGAGAGAGTAGCGGACCATTAAAATAGCGTAGACCCGGGTCTGTACCGGGTCTACTTTTTGTTTGTAGCGGTCCAGCCCCCCGTTCTTACTCCCGAACGTCGCATTCTCTCGGCTGACGGTCATATCAGCTGACTTGACGGTACGGCACGCCCGGATTGACAGTAGCGACTCCGGCGGCGACGGTAGCGAGAGCAGGCTTGACGGTCATATCGCGGCTGTTGATGGTGGTAAACGGCAAATCGACGGTCGTATCATTGCGATTGGTCGTCTAAGCATCTCCAGCACTCCCCAAAAGAAAAAGTGTCTGAAATATGATAGAATAAAGTGGAAGTGAGAATCCTAAAAAGGGGTCGTTTTCATGAGGATTTTATTTATTTGTACAGGGAATACTTGCAGAAGCCCGATGGCTGAAGCAATTTTAAATCATAGAGATGAACCGCAAATTGAAGTGCGTTCGGCAGGCCTTTTTGCAATGGAAGGCGGAATGGCATCACACAATGCCCAGCAGGTGCTTGAAGAGAATGGTCTGACACACCGGCACCGCTCGCATTCTGTCACGCAGGATGATGTCCACTGGGCAAATTATGTGTTTGCAATGACCAGTGCGCACAAAGCCTTGCTGATGGAGCAGTTTCCATTCGCCGCAGATCGCATTTTTACATTAAAAGAGTTTTCATCTGAGCGCGGATTGGATGTTTCTGATCCTTATGGAGGTTCAGTTGAAGTATACAGGTCTACATTTAACGAATTGAACAGACTGATGGATAGTATGATTACAAACCTAAATAAACAGGAACAGGGAGGATTTTAATATGAAAGTCGCATTAGCATCAGATCACGGTGGCACGAATCTGCGCAAGGAAATTGCAGATCTTTTAAATGAATTAAACATTGAATTTGAAGATTTCGGTTGTGATTGTGGGGGGTCCGTTGATTACCCTGACTACGCACTGCCGGTTGCGCAAAAAGTAGCTGGAGGAGAATTTGACCGCGGAATTCTGATTTGCGGTACAGGTATTGGCATGAGTATCGCAGCGAACAAGGTTAAAGGAATTCGCTGTGCGCTTGTGCATGATACGTTTAGCGCAAAAGCAACGCGCGGACACAATGATTCAAACATGCTGACGATGGGTGAGCGTGTGATTGGAGCGGGGCTTGCCCGTGAAATCGCAACGATCTGGCTGCAGGGCGAGTTCGAAGGCGGCCGTCACGAAAACCGAATTAATAAAATGAGTGAATATGAATTAAAGCAATAATTATTTTAGAAAGAAGGGCGCGCCATGAATAAAGAACTGCTGTCGATCCTTCAGGAATACCAGGAACAGGCTGCTTTAAAAGCCGGGCAGCTATTTGTCATAGGCTGTTCCACTTCTGAAGTCGTTGGCCGGAAAATTGGCACTTCCGGTACAGATGAAGTAGCTGAATCACTTTATAAAGCGTTTGAAGTATTTGCAGCTGACACAGGTATTCATCTTGCGTTTCAGGGCTGTGAGCACATTAATCGTGCATTGATTATTGAACGTGAAACGGCGGAACGGTTTGGGCTTGATGAAGTAACAGTCGTTCCAGTGAGAAGAGCAGGCGGCGCGATGGCATCATATGCATACCGTCATATGAAGGATCCCGTTGCAGTTGAGCGGATCCAGGCGCACGGCGGCATTGATATCGGTGATACTTTGATTGGCATGCACCTAAAACCGGTAGCCGTACCGGTTCGTGTCACTGCAAAATCGCTCGGTGAAGCCCATATCACACTTGCACGCACCCGCCCGAAACTTGTAGGTGGTGTACGTGCAGTATATGAACTTGAATAGAGGGATGGACAACCGGTCTTTTAGAGGCCGGTTGTTTTTAGGTTAAAAGAGTTATTGGCATGTGGGGGCGTGTGTGTTCAATTAAGGAGAGGGGTGAGCCGATTCAGGCAGGAGAAGAACCATAAAACTAGAGAGCTGTATCAATTATTCTGTGCAATCCGGTTGTTGATTTAATTAAGTTCGCCGGTGATTCAATGATTTCGATCGCTGACCCATATACCTTATGAAATGAACCAATTAATCTTCACGAACAGTAAAGCCCAATCCCGGCCGCCCGGCACAGGCTATAAAATCGTTTAACCTTAAAAGCAGCCGATCAAAATACAAAAATTCTTAAGGGATTTCCTGAAAACATTCGTCTCTTTGACCAAAAAAGCAAATGTAAGCGCATAACAACACCCATTATGTCAAAATCTCCATTTTCACATTACCAAAAAACATGTTAAGATGAAGAAGATTTTTGACCAAAGACGGGGACAGTCCCGGGACATGAGGGAGGATTCACAATGAATAAGATTCAACAGCAGGATCAGGCATTATTCGAAGCAATGCAGGATGAACTGAAGCGCCAGCGTACGAAAATCGAGCTGATCGCATCAGAGAATTTTGTTAGTGAAGCAGTCATGGAAGCGCAAGGATCAGTATTGACAAACAAATACGCAGAAGGTTACCCTGGGCGCCGCTATTATGGAGGCTGCGAGCACGTGGATGTAGCTGAAAACCTTGCACGCGATCGCGCGAAAGAAATTTTTGGCGCAGAGCATGCGAACGTTCAGCCGCACTCAGGTGCACAGGCTAATATGGCTGTTTATTTCTCAGTACTGAAGCCGGGCGACACAGTTCTCGGTATGAATCTGTCTCATGGAGGTCACTTAACGCACGGAAGTCCAGTAAACTTCAGTGGTGAACTATACAACTTTGTGGAATATGGTGTAGGTGAAAAAGACGAGCGGATTGACTATGAGGATGTTCGTCAAAAAGCGCTTGAACACAAACCAAAGCTGATTGTAGCAGGTGCAAGTGCATACTCGCGAACAATCGACTTTGCTAAATTCCGTGAAATCGCTGATGAAGTGGACGCATACCTAATGGTAGATATGGCGCATATCGCAGGGTTGGTTGCAACCGGTGCACACCCATCGCCAGTGCCACACGCACATTTTGTTACAACGACAACGCATAAAACACTGCGCGGCCCTCGCGGCGGCATGATTCTTTGTAAAGAAGAATTTGCGAAGAAAATCGATAAATCAATTTTCCCTGGTATTCAGGGTGGACCGCTTATGCATGTGATCGCTGCAAAAGCAGTTGCTTTCGGTGAAGCGCAGCAGCCTGACTTCAAAGACTATATTGATCAGGTCGTAAAAAATGCGAAGGCAATGGCAGAAGCATTTAAACAAAACGGTATTGATATCGTGTCTGACGGCACCGATAATCACCTTGTACTTGTAAACCTGCGTTCACTCAGTCTGACTGGTAAAGTAGCAGAAAAAGTACTTGATGATATCGGCGTTACGGTAAATAAAAATACAATTCCATTCGATCCTGAAAGCCCGTTCGTTACAAGTGGTATCCGTATCGGAACACCAGCTGTAACATCCCGCGGCTTCAAGGAAAAAGAAATGGAAGAAATCGCTGCCCTCATTGCAGATGTGCTTAAAAATCATGAAGACGAAGCGAAGCTGAAAGAAGCTTCTGTAAAAGTCGAAGAGATTACAAGCCGTTTTGCGCTATACGAGTAAGATTGAGAGACTGTCCTTGATTTGAGGGCAGTCTTTTTAGTGTCTGAAAGGCATGAAGAGGGTGACGTGGTGTATTGAAGGTGGCGGATCGTGCATCGGATTTGGAGAATAGCGACGTCGCGAGCGTGGATTGTGCACTCAACCCGAGTGTGTCGTACACTCGCTGGCGAAAATCGTGCATTCACCAGCGGAAGTTGTGCATCCGACGTCACACCGAACCAGGATTTAAGTTTCACAAATATTTAGTACAATTACCGTTCCATAACACTTCCCATACCTCATACGAACCTTTCTTGTAAAAAACCTGTAAGTGTGATAACTTTCGTAAGGATTTGCTTTATAATGATAGGAAGAAAAGTATTTACATAAAAGTTTTGTTAAAGTTCGTTTTTTATTAGCACAGCTGTGATTGGAGCGTAAGGCGGTGACTCCAGCGGGATATGACGGACAGGTGAGACCCCGCAAGGCGAAGCCTGAGGAGGCTCACCGCCGTCCCCGCGGAAAGCGTCCGCCTGAAGCGGAAATCAGCAGCCACCTTTAACAAAACCTATATAAAAGGAGTGACAGTTGTGGGTAAAGTATACGTATTTGATCATCCGCTGATTCAGCACAAGCTGACGCACATCCGTGATGAGCAGACTGGAACAAAAGATTTTCGTGAACTTGTAGATGAAGTAGCAACACTCATGGCATTTGAGATCACACGAGACCTTCCAATGGAAGAAATTGATTTGAAAACACCGGTAAGTAATACAAAAGGCAAAGTACTTTCAGGTAAAAAGCTTGCGATCGTACCTATCCTTCGTGCAGGAATAGGAATGGTGGATGGAATTCTGAAAATGATTCCAGCTGCAAAAGTCGGTCACGTTGGTCTATATCGTGATCCTGAAACATTAAAGCCAATTGAATATTACGTGAAGCTGCCGTCTGACGTGGAGGAGCGTGACTTCATTCTTGTTGATCCAATGCTTGCAACAGGGGGATCTGCAGTAGAAGCAATCAACTCCCTGAAAAAACGCGGTGCGAAAAACATTAAATTCCTATGCCTTGTAGCAGCTCCTGAAGGCGTTGAAGAAATTAAAAAAGAGCACGATGATGTAGACATTTACATCGCAGCACTTGATGAAAAACTTAACGAAAAAGGCTACATTGTCCCTGGTCTCGGTGACGCAGGCGACAGATTATTCGGAACAAAATAAGAGAATCAGTAAAGGAGTCTATTATGTCAAAACGCATAAAAGTCATGACGATCTTTGGCACGCGTCCTGAAGCCATCAAAATGGCCCCGCTCGTATTAGAGCTTAAAAAACAGGATCAATATTTCGAACCAATCGTGACTGTGACAGCCCAGCACCGTCAAATGCTTGACCAGGTAATGGACATTTTCGGCATCACGCCCGATCACGATTTAAATATTATGAAAGACCGTCAAACGCTCACAGGCATCACAACACGTGCGCTTGAAGGCCTTGACCGTATCATGAAAGAAACCAAGCCGGACATCGTGCTCGTTCACGGTGATACTACGACAACATTCGTAGCAGGGCTTGCGGCATTTTACAATCAGATCGCAGTCGGTCACGTTGAAGCCGGCCTGCGTACATGGAATAAATACTCTCCATACCCGGAAGAAATGAATCGTCAGCTGACTGGTGTCATGGCAGACCTTCATTTTGCACCGACTGATCAGTCTGCCAAAAACCTGCTTCAGGAAAATAAACCTGAAGAAAATATCTTTGTGACAGGTAATACAGCAATTGACGCTTTATCTACGACTGTAAATGAAGATTACCAGAGTGACATTCTTGATCAGCTAAATGGAGACCGTCTAATTCTCGTGACAGCGCACCGCAGAGAAAATCTTGGTGAGCCGATGAAAAACATGTTCCGCGCAATTAAGCGCGTGGTGGACGAACAAAAAGATGTACAGGTTGTGTATCCAGTCCATATGAACCCGGCAGTTCGTGAAATCGCGCAGGAGATTCTTGGTGGAGACGATCGCATTCATCTGATCGAACCACTTGATGTGATCGACTTCCACAACTTTGCATCAAAAGCGCATCTCATCCTGACAGACTCAGGCGGCGTTCAGGAAGAAGCACCGTCACTTGGTGTACCGGTACTCGTGCTTCGTGACACGACTGAGCGTCCTGAAGGAATTGATGCAGGCACGCTGAAACTAGCAGGCATTGAAGAAGAACAGATCTACACGATGGCAACTGAACTGCTGACAAATGACGACAGCTATCAGGCAATGTCAAAAGCATCAAATCCTTACGGTGACGGAAAAGCCTCTGCCCGAATCGCAGAAGCAATCCGCTACTATTTCAAAGAAACAGATCAGCGTCCGGATATATTCCGTGTGTAAAAAAGAGGCTGGAACACAAATTGTGTTTCAGCCTCTTAATCATTTCGCTGCTCTTCAGGCGGACGCTTTCCTGGATGAGCCGTTTTGTGGCTCCATCAGGCCTACTCAGGCAAGCCTTGCGGGGTCTCATCTTCCAACTAATCGTCCCGGAGTCGCCGCCTTACGCTACGCTGCATTAAGATTTCAATAATAAATAGTTTTACAACTATTAATGTATATAAACATTAACTTAATGTTCTTTTTGTATGCTATATCAGCTGACACTCGGAGCAGAGGACGAAGACTCCTGCGGAAAAACGATCGGACGAGACCCCGCAGTGAAGTGGTCTTCTGAACGAGGAGGCTCGAACGTTCGTCCGCGGAAAGCGAAGTCCTCTGCGGAGAGTGACAGCGGTTATAAGGACACACCCTGACCCCGAAAACAAGTATGAAACATACATCAAAAAAGCGGTTTGTCAAAAATGTGAACAGACATACATCTATATGTGATCAGTTGAACTTTTTGTCGAGTACGCGTTGACATCATATAGTGCCTATTGTATGCTTTTAAAGGGTATAATGATAAGGTTTTCATAACGATAAAAAAACGTTAAAAACCCTTGTATATCCGCCCTCAAATTCCATTCTCAGATTGTGAGGATGCACTCATGCGTCAGTCAAGACGTCCGTTCCATGCGATGGTCCTTTACACGGCCATTCTGTCACAATTAACTGGTTCCATGCTCGTCGGAATTTTCGGCGGCAGGTGGCTTGATCACCAATGGAATTCAGAACCACTGTTTATGATCATCGGATTACTTCTGGGTTTATCAGCAGGAATCTATGCGATGCTTCGCACAGTGAAACAATTCGACTCAGGAGAGTAGCTAAATGCCTGACATTAGAAAGCACTTTTTGCGGTACACCAGGTACATATTTTACTTGTTATCGATTTTTGTCCTTTGCTGGGGATTTACACCTTTCCCGGATGTTTTTCTCGGTTTAATACTGGGAACTTCTTTCAGCCTGCTTAATCTTTGGCTAATGAAGAACAGAATGGAAAAGTTTGACCGTGCAATGGATGAAGGAAAGAAAGTGCGTTCGCTTGGAACTTTATCACGTATGGCTTCAGCAGGGGTAGCGGTGCTCATTGCACTGGAATTTCCGGAATTCATTCATTTGATTTCCACTGTATTTGGATTAATGATGGTTTATTTCGTCATTATGATAGATTATGTATTGCAGCAAGTCCTACACAAGAAGCGGGAAGAGAGGTGAAATAAATGAATCATGAAGCGCCATTAGCAGAATTTCTGGGGCTGACCTTTAATCTCTCCAATGTCTTAATGATTACCGTCGCATCGGCAATTGTATTTCTGATTGCAGTCTTATCCACGCGCGCCCTGGCTATGAAGCCAACCGGGATGCAGAACTTTATGGAGTGGATCATGGACTTTGTACGGAACATCATCAAGAGTAACATGGATTGGAAAACCGGAGGAAGCTTTCACATTTTAGGGATTACACTCATTATGTACGTTGCGATTTCAAACTTTTTAGGTTTACCGTTTGCGATTACATATGATCACTATCTCTGGTGGAAATCACCGACAGCTGATCCAATCGTTACAATGACACTTGCTGTTATGGTAATTGCACTTACGCATTACTATGGCATACGCATGAAAGGCTTCCGCGAATACGGAAAAGACTTTTTCCGTCCAATGGGTTTCTTATTCCCGCTTAAGATTATTGAAGAATTTGCAAACACATTAACACTTGGTTTGCGTCTTTACGGTAACATCTATGCAGGTGAGATCTTACTCGGTCTGCTTGCAGGAAGTCTTGCTACAGGTTTCTTCGGTCACATCGCAGCCGTTATTCCAACGCTTGCATGGCTTGGTTTCTCCGTCTTTATCGGTGGTATCCAGGCATTCATTTTCGTAATGTTAACGATGGTTTATATGGCGCACAAAGTGAGCTCTGACCATTAATATATTTACCTGTTCAGTTACTGAACAAACATTTAAACAAAAATTACTTACCCACAACAAGGAGGATATACCCAAATGACAGGTTCAATTGGTCTTTTAGCAGCAGCATTAGCAGTAGGTTTAGCAGCACTAGGTGCAGGTATCGGTAACGGTATGATCGTATCTAAAACAGTAGAAGGTATCGCACGTCAACCAGAAGCCCGCGGTATGCTTCAAACAACAATGTTTATCGGGGTAGCACTAGTTGAGGCCGTTCCGATCATCGCCGTAGTTATCGCGTTCATCGTACAAGGTCAATAATATTGAACATAAAATGGCGAAGATCACTCAGTGACATGCTTCGCCATTTTTTACAGAACATCTGATTTCAAAAAGTATCTCTATCTATTATAACGGCTGACTGGAGCGTAAGGCGGCGACTCCAGCATGAACGACGGACAGGTGAGACCCCGCAAGGCGAAGCCTGAGGAGGCTCACCGCCGTCCATGCGGAAAGCGTCCGCCTGAAGCGGAAGTCAGCCACGTCTTATGAAATAAGTAACTAACTTTCCGTATTTGACTGACTTCTGAAGGGAGTGAAACGAGCGTGTTCACACTTGATGCATTTGTACTTGGGGCCAGCGGCTTCAGTGAGGGAGACATCCTTTTCCAATTAGCGATGTTCATCATCTTACTAGCATTACTAAAGAAATTCGCATGGGGTCCATTAATGGGCATCATGAAACAGCGTGAAGACCACATTGCCGGCGAAATCGAAGCGGCTGAAAAAAGCCGTACAGAAGCGAAGCAGCAGCTTGAAGAGCAGCGCCAGCTTTTGAAAGAAGCTCGTCAGGATGCGCAGGAACTGATTGAAAACGCCCGCAAACAGGGTGATGCTCAGCGTGAAGAGATTGTTCTTGCAGCGCGTGCAGAATCAGAGCGTATGAAAGAGGCAACACTTCGCGAAATCGAGACAGAAAAAGACCAGGCAGTTGCAGCACTGCGCGAGCAGGTCGCAACACTTTCAGTACTGGTTGCTTCTAAAGTAATTGAAAAAGAATTGACAGTTGCAGAACAACAGCAGCTGATTGACGAAACAATTGCAAAGGCAGGGGATCTGCGATGAGCAAATCGACTGCAGCATCACGTTACGCTCAGGCACTTTTTGAGCTGGCGGTAAAGCAAGGACAGACTGATCAGATTGAAGAAGACCTTCGCACAGTCCGGGAAGTTTTTATTAAAACTCCTGAACTTTCGAAAGTCCTTCAATCACCTAAGTGGTCGAAAGATGAGAAGAAGCAGCTGATCGGGAAATCGTTCAGCGGCATCTCAAGTCATGTGCTGAATACCATCTATATTCTGATTGACCGCCGCCGTAACAATGAAGTAACGGAGATGGCTACTGAATATATTAATCGTGCACTTGATGCGCGCGGCACAGCGATTGCACATGTATCATCAGCAACAAAATTATCTGACGCAGACAAGGAAGCAATTTCTGCTTCATTTGCTCCGAAAGTCGGAAAACAGCGTCTTGACATTCATAATCACGTAGACTCAGCACTTCTTGGCGGCATTCGCATTCGCATCGGGAACCGTATTTTCGACGGCACCCTTCGCAATAAGCTAAATCGTCTTGAAAGTGAACTGAAACGATAAGATCCACGAAATGAGGGGTGACATTCATGAGCATCAAAGCTGAAGAAATCAGCGCGCTGATTAAACAGCAGATTGAAAACTATCAATCGGATATCGAAGTAACGGAGGTCGGTACAGTTATCGAAATTGGTGACGGTATCGCACGTGCTCATGGCCTTGATAACGTTATGGCTGGAGAGCTTGTTGAATTCTCTAACGGCGTTATGGGTATGGCGCAAAACCTTGAGCAAAACAATGTCGGTATCATTATTCTTGGACCATACCGAGACATTAAAGAAGGCGACGAAGTTCGCCGTACAGGCCGTATCATGGAAGTTCCAGTTGGAGAAGAAATGATCGGTCGCGTAGTAAACCCGCTTGGACAGCCAGTTGATGGGCTTGGGCCTATCAGCACGTCTAAATCACGTCCAATTGAAAGCCCGGCACCAGGCGTAATGGCACGTAAGTCAGTACACGAGCCTTTACAGACTGGTATCAAAGCGATCGATGCACTTGTACCAATCGGCCGCGGACAGCGTGAGTTAATCATCGGTGACCGTCAGACTGGTAAAACATCTGTAGCAATCGATACAATCCTGAACCAGAAAGACCAGGACATGATCTGTATCTATGTTGCAATCGGACAAAAAGAATCAACAGTACGTGGTACAGTTGAAACGCTTCGTAAGCACGGGGCACTTGATTACTCAATCGTTGTAACGGCATCAGCATCACAGCCTGCACCGCTATTGTTCCTTGCTCCGTATACTGGAGTAACAATGGGTGAAGAATTCATGATTAATGGCAAGCACGTGCTTGTTGTATATGATGACTTAACGAAACAGGCATCTGCATACCGTGAACTTTCATTACTATTACGCCGTCCTCCAGGTCGTGAAGCATATCCTGGTGACGTATTCTACCTTCACAGCCGTCTTCTTGAGCGTGCAGCGAAGCTGAATGAAACATTGGGCTCAGGTTCAATCACAGCCCTGCCATTCGTTGAAACACAAGCCGGAGATATCTCTGCTTACATTCCAACGAACGTAATCTCAATCACTGACGGTCAGATTTTCCTTCAGTCAGATCTATTCTTCTCGGGTGTACGTCCAGCGATCAACGCCGGTCTTTCAGTATCCCGTGTTGGTGGATCAGCACAGATCAAAGCGATGAAGAAGGTATCAGGTACACTGCGTCTTGACCTTGCAGCATACCGTGAGCTTGAAGCATTCGCACAGTTCGGTTCTGACCTTGACAAAGCAACTCAGGCAAAGCTGAACCGTGGTGCACGTACTGTAGAAGTATTGAAGCAGGACCTGAACAAGCCGCTTAAAGTAGAAAAACAGGTTATGATCCTTTATTCATTAACAAGAGGACACCTTGATGATATTCCAGTAGAAGACATTCGCCGTTTCGAAAACGAATTCCTGAGCTGGATGGATCAAAACCACAAAGAACTGCTGGATCACATCCGCACAACGCAAGGTCTGCCTGAAGACAGTGATATGGAAGCAGCGATCAACGGATTCAAGAAGACTTTTGCTAAAAGCGAGTAAGTAGACCAGCAATTCAACATTAAAGGGTGGTGAGAACCAGTGGCATCGTTACGCGATATTAAAAACAGAATCACGTCGACGAAAAAGACAAGTCAAATCACGAAAGCAATGGAAATGGTATCCGCATCCAAACTGTCCCGTGCAGAGGATAACGCGAAATCATTCAACCCTTACATGAACAAGATTCAGGAAGTGGTTGCTTCTATTGCAACAGGCGCGAAGGACGCATCACACCCGATGCTGGAAAACCGTCCCGTGAAAAAGACAGCTTACCTCGTGATCACATCTGACAGAGGACTTGCAGGAGCTTATAACTCCAATGTGATCCGTTCAGCAATGAATGCGATTAACAGCCGTCACTCTAGCAAAGATGAATATGTCATCCTTGCAATCGGACGTGTAGGACGTGACTTCTTTGCAAAAAGAGGCATGAATATCATCGATAGCATCATTGGATTACCCGACCAGCCAAGCTTTGCTGATGTGAAAGAAATTACGGGGAAAGCAGTGGGCATGTATGCAGACGAAGCTTTCGACGAGCTTTACATGTACTACAACCACTTCGTCAGCGCAATTTCACAGGAAGTAACAGAGAAGAAGGTTCTCCCTCTTACAGATGTAGCCGCTGAAACTAGCGCAATGACATCTTACGAGTTTGAACCATCACCTGAAGCAATCCTGGAAGTGCTTTTACCACAATACGCAGAAAGCCTGATCTATGGCGCACTGCTTGACGGTAAAGCAAGTGAACACGCTGCCCGTATGACAGCAATGAAGAGTGCAACGGACAACGCCAAAGATCTTATCGATTCACTATCATTATCATACAACCGTGCCCGCCAGGCCGCGATTACTCAAGAAATCACCGAAATCGTCGGCGGCGCAGCAGCACAGGAAAACTAATATAAATCCAGATTGACTTCCTGTATTCTTAACAGTTTCAGGTAGCTTTGTCTGAAACGTACTAAGACTTTTTCAGAGAGTTGACCGGAGAGAAGGGCGACGACTCCAGCGGGATAAGACGGACAGGTGAGACCCCGCAAGGCGAAGCCTGAGGAGGCTCACCGCCGTCCCCGCGGAAAGCGTTCGCCCTGAACGGAGGTCAATCTCTCGTTATTAAAGACATATTAAGTTCAGCCGGGCTTTCCCGCTCGGCTTCCATAAGCAAGCTAGGAGGGAAAATGATGAATAAAGGACGCGTTTTACAGGTCATGGGTCCAGTTGTTGACATTAAGTTTGACAATGGCCAGCTGCCTGATATTTATAACGCTCTAACAGTAGCATCCGGTTCAGCAGAAGCCGATGTACTAACGTTAGAAGTAGCACTTCACCTTGGTGATGATGCTGTTCGTACCATTGCGATGTCCTCCACAGACGGCATCCAGCGCGGAGCAGAAGTAACGGACCTTGGTTCACCAATTACTGTTCCTGTTGGAGATGCTACACTTGGACGCGTATTCAACGTACTTGGAGAAGCGATTGACCTTGCAGGAGATGTAGATGCAAGCGTTCAGCGTGATCCGATTCACCGTTTAGCACCAACTTTTGAACAGCTTTCAACTGATACAGAAATCCTTGAAACTGGGATCAAAGTAGTAGATCTGCTTGCTCCATACATCAAGGGTGGTAAAATCGGTCTCTTCGGAGGAGCTGGTGTTGGTAAAACCGTACTGATTCAGGAACTGATCAACAACATCGCACAAGAGCACGGCGGTATCTCGGTATTCGCAGGTGTTGGAGAGCGTACTCGTGAAGGAAATGACCTTTTCCACGAGATGACTGATTCAGGCGTTATTAAGAAAACAGCAATGGTATTTGGACAGATGAATGAGCCGCCGGGTGCGCGTATGCGTGTTGCCCTGTCAGGTCTGACAATGGCAGAATTCTTCCGTGATGAGCAAGGACAGGATGTTCTACTGTTCATCGATAACATTTTCCGTTTCACGCAGGCAGGTTCTGAGGTATCAGCCCTTCTAGGCCGTATGCCATCAGCCGTTGGTTACCAGCCGACACTTGCGACTGAAATGGGTCAGCTTCAAGAGCGTATCACGTCGACAAATGTCGGTTCAGTAACATCGATCCAGGCGATCTACGTACCTGCCGATGACTACACTGACCCTGCACCGGCGACAACATTCGCCCACCTTGATGCAACGACAAACCTTGAGCGTAAGCTTTCTGAAATGGGTATCTACCCAGCCGTTGACCCGCTTGCTTCAACATCACGCGCACTGTCTCCTGAGATCGTTGGAGAAGAGCATTACGGTATAGCACGTGAAGTTCAGCAGACGCTTCAGCGTTACAAAGAGCTTCAGGATATCATTGCCATCCTGGGAATGGATGAGCTTCAGGAAGAAGATAAGATGATCGTTGGACGCGCACGTCGTATCCAGTTCTTCCTATCACAAAACTTCCACGTAGCAGAGCAGTTTACAGGCCAGAAAGGTTCTTATGTACCTGTTAAAGAAACAATCGCAGGATTCAAAGACATTCTTGCAGGTAAATACGATCACCTTCCGGAAGATGCATTCCGTCTAGTTGGACGCATTGAGGATGTACTCGAATCTGCTAAGAAGATGGGCGTAGAAGTATAATTAGGGACCAGGAGGGAAAAAAATGAAGACCGTTAACGTCAATATCGTTACTCCCGATGGCCCTGTGTACGAGTCTGCTGTAGAAATGGTGAGCACAAAAGCTCAGAGCGGGGAGCTCGGCATTTTGCCAGGGCACATCCCGATGGTTGCACCGCTTGAGATCGGTGCTGTCCGATTGAAAAAAGAAGGACGCACTGAACTTGTAGCACTAACCGGCGGATTTTTAGAAGTCCGTCCTGAGCAGGTAACAATTCTGGCGCAGGCAGCAGAGCCGGCAACTGAAATTGATATCGAGCGTGCGAAAGAAGCCAGGCAGCGGGCAGAGCGCCTTCTGCAGGCCCAACAGGACAACGTTGACTTCAAACGCGCAGAACTTGCACTTCGTCGTGCAATGAACCGCATTGATGTATACGAAAACAAAATGTAACTGATTTAACCGGCACCCTCCCCGGAATGGCTTCCAAGCCAGGCCGGTACAGGGGCCGGTTTTTTTATTTGGATTCTATAAATGGACTTGGGTTGCAGTGTGGGTTTTTTACATTATTTAGGTGTAACGGTGGGGTCGGAGTTGACCGTGCCACTTTTACAATCATTCCATAAATGAACCACTGACTCCGACCCCACTGTGTCGCCCAAATTACCGGTAAACATTTATCCTCCAGAAGAGGACTGACATCATACTTTATGAGCATTTTTACAAACTACGGACACATTCTCATTGAATTCTAAGTATTCTCTGTTAGAATGACAAAGTTGGCAGAAAGGGGTCGGACTATGGAAGAGTTTGGACAGCAGGCGCTTTTGAGCATGATGATCCACTTAATTTTCATCGCTTTAACATTCTGGTCAATGCAGGCGCTGCGATTTGATAAAGCAATCAGACCTAACCGTGTACTGCAGGCAAGAGTACTTTTTATTCTGGTCAGCATTGCAATCGGATCATCAGTAGCAAATTTCTTTTTATCTTACACAAATTGGTCCCAACAGTTACCGTATCTCTGGTAGCCACAAAATTGTCACAATGAAAAGGTTTTCATGTTGTAAAAACGTTCAATTTTGTAAAAATGAGTGTTTTTTATCTATTAAATTAGGAAGAAATGGTTTAACTTTATATAGGTGTGGAATAGTCAAGCATACGCAACTAAACCGGCAGGGGCTATCTGAAACTCTTCATATATAAGAGAACAGAGTGTATATAAAGGCAGAAACTTTAGCCGATATAAAGGATATGGCAAGTGAAAATAATGTCAAATTGCCATGAATCATGACTTTCTTCTCTTGTATTAAAGAGTTTTAGAATGATAAATTTGTAATGTTTTAGTATGAAAGTTCACTAGTATTTGAGACGTTTATTGAATCTGGCCTATTGCGGGATTGAAGAAGATGATATCACTTCAGTCACTTACGTTGAATATGAATAGTATTATGAGAATGAAGACGCGGAGGGGAACTCACTTGGAAAAAATTATCGTACGCGGCGGGAACACGCTGCAAGGTACAGTTAAAGTAGAAGGCGCTAAAAACGCAGTTCTTCCAATATTAGCAGCAGCACTTTTAGCAGGTAAAGGTAAAAGTACTTTACTGGAAGTACCTGCACTATCGGATGTAACGACAATTAATCAGGTGCTGTCACATTTGAATGCAGATGTGAGCTATACAAAGGAAGAAAATAAAGTAATCGTGGATGCAAGCAGCAAGCTGGCTCTGGAAGCACCATTTGAATATGTACGTAAGATGCGTGCATCAGTTCAGGTTATGGGACCACTTCTAGCAAGAAATGGTCATGCACGAGTTGCACTTCCTGGCGGCTGTGCAATCGGTTCAAGACCAATCGATCTTCACCTGAAAGGGTTTGAAGCGATGGGCGCAGTAGTAAATGTTGGTAATGGCTTTATTGAAGCAAAAACTGACGGACGTCTGAAAGGCGCAAAAATTTATCTGGACTTCCCAAGTGTAGGTGCTACTGAAAATATTATGGCAGCAGCAACACTTGCAGAAGGCACAACAGTGATTGAAAATTGCGCGAAAGAACCTGAAATTGTTGATATGGCAAATTATATGAACAAAATGGGCGCTAAAATCAAGGGTGCCGGTACAGATACAATTCGAATCGAAGGTGTAGAAGAACTGCACGGTGCAGAACACACAATCATTCCTGATCGTATCGAAGCCGGAACATTCATGGTGGCAGCAGCCATTACTGAAGGAAACGTACTGATTGAAAATGCTGTCCCTGAACATTCAGCATCAGTCATTGCGAAGCTGAAAGAAATGGGCGTAACAGTCATTGAAGAAAATGAAGGCGTTCGTGTTATCGGAAACGGTAACCTTAAATCAGTCGACATTAAAACAATGCCTCACCCGGGCTTCCCGACTGATATGCAGTCACAGATGATGGCACTTATGCTGAATGCTAATGGAACAGGCGTTATTACTGAAACAGTATTTGAAAACCGCTTCATGCACGTAGAAGAATTCCGCCGCATGAATGCAAGTGTGAAAATCGAAGGACGTTCAGTTATTATGAACGGACCAAGTGACTTACAGGGAGCAGAAGTAGCAGCAACTGACCTGAGAGCAGGAGCAGCACTGATCCTTGCAGGCCTTGTAGCAGATGGTTACACACAAGTTACTGAATTAAAACACCTTGACCGTGGCTATGTGAATTTCCACGAAAAGCTAGTGGCACTTGGTGCAAACGTAGAACGTGTAAGTGAAGAAACAGAAGCTAGAGCAGAAGCAGCTGCAACAGCAGTACGCGTATAATTTTACAGAACTCATACTTCTTATTCTTATACCATCACGATCATCTAATTGATTATACGTTTATACAGGCAGTATACACACGCAAAGCCGTGAGTATACTGCTTTTTTTTATTTTGTGCAGACTTACCTCTGCACTGAAGTTTGGGGTCTGACCCTCTGCTTTGCTGCATATACTCCTCCATAACCTATGTCTGGAGGGGTGAAGATGCACCAGCGGATTAAGCTGCTCATTTTATTTGTGGGATATTTCTTACTATTACTCGTTATCCCGGCGTTTATCGTATCGCCAAAAGAAGAAATCAAAACCCCTTTACCTGAAGAAGAATCGACTGAATCGACTGAATCGACTGAGGCACCTTCCGCAAAATTGACAGTTCCTGTGATGAGGCAGGTGAGCGGTGAAATAGAACCTGTGGAGCTGGAAGAATACGTGGTAGGGGTTGTGGCAAGTGAGATGCCTGCTTCATTTGAAAAAGAGGCATTGAAAGCACAGGCACTGGCTGCAAGAACATATGTCACAAAATTTTTATCGCATAGTGGTGAAGAGCCGATCACAGATTCCACTGCTCATCAAGTTTATAAAAGCAGAGAGGAATTAAAAGAAATATGGAAAGATGAATTCCCGTGGAAAATCAAAGCAATTGAAGAAGCTGTAAATGAAACGAAAGGTGAAATCCTGACATATGAAGGTAGGCCAATCACAGCTGCGTTCTTCTCAACGAGCAATGGCTGGACAGAAAATGCGAAAGATTACTGGGAAGAGGATGTCCCATATTTAGCATCAGTTGAAAGCAAATGGGATGAGCAGGCAGCGCCGGGCTTTCACCATGAAGCCTCAATGCCAATCATTGAATTTGAAGAAAAGCTTGGTATTGACTTAAAAGAAGGTGAACAGGGAAGCATTCTTGAAAGAACACCTGGAAACCGTATTAAGACCGTTGAGATAGCAGGGAAAACATTTAGCGGAAGAGAGATCCGGGAAGCACTCGACCTGCGCTCGACCGACTTCGAATGGGTTCAGCAGGGTGAAAGTGTGATCATTAAAACAAAAGGCTATGGTCACGGTGTAGGGATGAGTCAATACGGCGCAAACGGCATGGCCCTCGCTGGAAGTACCTACAAGGAAATCGTTCACCACTACTTTAAGGGGGTCGAACTGGCTACAATCGATCAGGCAGTCCCGGCACTGCTGGTGAAAAGATGAAAAAAGAAGCATTCCAATGCGGGATGCTTCTTTTTGATATGAAAGAGACTGATTTTTTGGGGTAGCGACTGTCAAATTTGCGGAATCAACCATCAAATACAGTTATACCGCTGTCAATCCGGGCGTACCTCACCGTCAGCAGCCGTTTCACTGCCGTCAATCACACCCATATGACCATCAGTGCAGCAAATACAGCAGTCACCCCTGAAAATAACTCTCCAAACGCATAAACAGCTTTCTCAGAATGCTGTCTTTCTTTACAAAATAAAAACGCTGAACCACCAGATACACGATCAAGACACCCACCACATCTTTCACAGCGTCTATCATCGTCGCTGAGCGGTATGGAACGAATGCCTGGTGTATTTCATCAACGAAGCCGTAAAACGCTGCAAACACAGCTGCAAGGGTATGTGTAGCTACTGTAAGCTTGCCATGGACAAGTAGAGCAGCAATAAATAAGAAATGAAGAATACCAAACTCGATTAAATGCAGTGATTCTTTTAAAAAGCGGTCAAATGACCCGGATGGCAGCTCAAGAACCGCGTCGTGCGGTAAACTCGACAGCACCCATACAAGGATCATATACATAAAAGGCAGAGCGGTGATAAATAGTTTAAGCCATTTGATCATGTAGAAGAATCCTTTCATCGACGTATACTATCTGGGATTGTATCACGCAATAAAGGATTTTGAAGAAAAAAATTGTGACAATGTATAGAATTTCCTCTAAGCGTTCAAAATGAGTGCTGAGGTGATGAAAATGATTAAGGGAGACAAAAATCAATCTACCCTGTCGGAAAGTTTTAAGAAGTTTTTTAAGAAACGCTGGGCAGTACCCGCTGTATACCTGGGATGCGGGGCACTCGCGGTAGGAACTGTATTCTTTATTCAGGGACAAAAAAGTTCAGAAGTAGCAGAGCAGTCAACGGAAAGTGAGTACGTGTATCAGGAAGAGACGCCGGATTATACTTACGGTCCAGGTAACCAGGAGACGGTTGAAGTCAATCAGTCTACAGAAACGTTGAGTCTGCCAGTCTCAAATCCGGACGCAGTGACAGTGCATAAAGCATTTTACGATCAGACTGCAGATGCATCTGAACAGCAGGAGTCACTAGTCGTAGTAAACCAGACATACTATCCGAATCTGGGTGTGGACCTTGTTCAGGATGGAGAACCTTTTGAAGTCGTGGCAGCAATGAGTGGAAAAGTCACACTCGTTGAAGAAGATCCGTTTATCGGAAATGCTGTGGAAATCGAACATGACGGCTATGTCACGCGCTACCAGGCAATTGAAGATATTGCAGTTGCTGAAGGTGAAGAAGTGAGACAGGGTCAGGTCATCGCACAAGCTGGTGTCAGTGAACTGAACCCGGAAGCCGGACTTCACGTTCACTTTGAAGTGAAAAAAGACGGTCAGGCAATTGACCCGATGTCAATTACGCAATAATAGGTATATCATAACCGCCTGCCGGCATATAATGCACAAACGGACCCACAGGAGGCCGGCAACGTGCATGAGTACATCAGAGAGAGAACAATCTCGGCTGGCAGGCACATCGTAGAGACAGAAGAGACGGTCCGCTCTATCGCAAAAATTTTTGGGGTATCTAAGAGTACAGTGCACAAAGACTTAACCGAGCGGCTGCCGAAACTTGACCCGGCGCTCGCAGACGAAGTAAAGACTATTCTTCATTATCATAAAGCGATCCGACACTTAAGGGGCGGAGAAGCCACAAAAGCCAAGTATGAAAAGAAGCAGCGATTATCCAACTGAAAAAAGAGGAGGTTATGAATCAAACGTTTGTTTGGTTCATGACCTCCTCTTTTAGTTGTGGTAATATATACTTATTGGACTATGCTTTCATTAAAATGGACTCACCCTGATCTTATGGAAGGGCTTTGTTAAAGGCGGACTTTAACAAAGTTTGTGGAATGTAAAGCTTCTGTGTGGCTAACATGCAGTAAAAATAAACCGATATAAGATACGTAAACGAATGAAAAGTAAATTCCAGATGATGAATACAAATAAAATACCTTCAGAAAAAACAGAATGTGTTTACATACTATTTTTCTTGAAGCATTTTTAAAGGAAGTGAAATACAGAGTTTAGATCGTCTGACTCTGTTTTAAACAAAACCAAGCTTTTGATTGTAGTGGAGGGCGTAGACTCCCGCCCCGGAAAAGGACAGGTGAGACCCCGCAGAGCTTTAGCTCGAGGAGGCTCACCGACCGGGGGCAGGAAAGCGCAGCCATCCACGGAAATCAAAAGCGGTTATCAAAGTAAACTATTTTTGAAAAACCCATTAACCAGTGACCGAAGGGAGTCTAACCAAAACATGTTTTCTAAAGATATAGGAATCGACCTCGGAACAGCAAACCTGCTGATCCACGTAAAAGGAAAAGGCATTGTACTGAATGAACCATCCGTCGTTGCAATTGACAAAAACACAAACCGCGTACTTGCAGTAGGTGAAGAAGCACGGAACATGGTCGGCAGAACGCCGGGCAATATTGTTGCGATTCGTCCGCTTAAAGATGGAGTCATTGCTGACTTTGATGTAACTGAAGCAATGCTGAAGCATTTTATTAACAAATTGAATTTAAAAGGTTTTATGTCTAAGCCACGTATTTTAATCTGCTGCCCGACAAATATCACAAGCGTTGAACAAAAAGCAATTCGTGAAGCTGCTGAAAAGAGTGGCGGCAAACGTATTTTCCTTGAAGAAGAGCCAAAGGTTGCTGCGATTGGTGCAGGGATGGATATCTTCCAGCCAAGTGGGAATATGGTCGTTGATATCGGCGGCGGTACGACTGATGTAGCCGTGCTTTCAATGGGCGACATTGTCACGTCACAGTCTATTAAAATGGCCGGTGATCAATTCGATGCAGACATTTTAAATTATGTGAAAAAAGAGTACAAGCTTTTGATCGGTGAACGTACTGCTGAAGCAATTAAACTGAATATCGCAACCGTCTTCCAGGATTCACGGGATGAGGAAATGGAAATTCGCGGTCGTGATATGGTGAGCGGATTGCCGCGTACAATTTCAATTAGATCAGCAGAAGTTGAAAGAGCTCTCCGTGAATCAGTTGCAATCATTGTTCAGGCAGCTAAAAACGTACTCGAGAAAACACCTCCTGAGCTGTCAGCTGATATTATTGACCGCGGTGTGATTTTAACCGGTGGTGGTGCGCTGCTTCACGGGATCGATCAGCTGCTCGCTGAAGAATTGAAAGTACCTGTATTTGTTGCAGAAAACCCAATGGATTGCGTGGCGATCGGCACCGGCGTTATGCTGGAAAATATTGATAAAATTCCTAGTAGTAAACTGGGATAATTGATTGAAGGAGATTCCTTCTGACAATGCCAAAAGAAGGAATCTCTTTATAATCCGTCCGTATATTGCAGAATCTTGGTATAATAAGTCATTGGTAAAAAATAATGGGGTGAAAACGATGTTTAGAGGTTTCTATACAGTCGCAACCGGAATGCTGGCTCAGCAAAGAAAGACTGAAATGCTGACGAATAATATGTCTAATGTGAATACACCTGGCTTCAAGGCGGACCAGGCTTCAATGAGAGCATTTCCTGAGATGTTGCTTTCAAGTCTTGGGGAATCTAAAGTTCCGACACAAAATGGCATGTCATCCAATAGAATGACACAAGTCGGCGGTTTGAACACGGGTGTATATATGCAGGAAGCGGTCCCTCTATTTACTCAGGGAGACCTGCGTGAAACAGGATTGACTACCGACCTTGCCATTCTGCAGGGCGATTTGCCGATAAATGAGGAAACGGGTATTCCAGGCGCGCTGTTTTTCGCACTGGAGAATGAAGACGGCACCGACCGGTATACCAGAAACGGAAATTTTGCACTGGATGCTGATGGCTTTCTGACAACACCAGGCGGTCAATATGTACTCGATGATAACGGTGAGAGAATTGAATTGGAAAACGACCGTTTTGAAGTGACAGACGGCGGACAAATTATTCAGAATGGTGAAAATGTCGCAAGAATTGGTGTTGCTTATTCAGATGACCCGCGAGCACTTGTCAAAGAAGGCAACGAGTTATACAGAGCACCTGAAGGAACCGTTTATCCAAGCGCGTACGATGTAGCGGATGCAGGCTTCACAATGACGCAGGGTTCACTGGAACGTTCCAATGTCGACAGTGCCAGAACAATGACCGATCTAATGACTTCGTACCGATCATTTGAAGCAAATCAAAAAGTACTGCAGGCTTATGACCGCAGCATGGAAAAAGCAGTTAACGAAGTCGGCAGGCTGAACTAAGGAGGCTAATGTATGAATCGTAATATGGTTACTGCTACAAACACAATGAATCAGCTGCAGCAGCAGCTTGATCTGATTTCAAATAATATCGCCAATTCAGCTGTAACAGGCTATAAGCAGACGACAGCAAATTTTAATTCCCTCCTTCATCAGCAAGTCCAGAACCAGCGTGGGGATGAAGCACCAAGAATGACGCCGGATGGTATCAGAGTAGGGAATGGCGCGAAAATTTCCCAATCTCAGCTAGTCGGTACACAAGGATCTTTGCAGCGTACTGATAGAGAGCTGGATTTCGCATTTACAGGAGAAAACCTTTATTTTAAAGTGCTCGTTCAATCTCCTGATGGCACAGCTGAGCAAAATTTCACGCGTGACGGTGCTTTTTACCTGACACCTGTTAATGATGACGAAGTGATGCTTGTTGATGCACAAGGGAATGGCATTTTAAATCAAAATGACGAACTCATTATGCTTGATGGACCAGTTGAAAATATTCAGCTGCAGGATGATGGCACATTACTCGTTGAATCAAACGGAGCACAGCAGGAAGTGGAGCTCGGCGTAGTCGATATTCAGCGACCACAGCTAATGGACCGTGTATCGAGCATTTATCTCGGACTTCCGGATAATCTTGATGAATTAGGGGTCGAAGAGGGTGAACTGCTCGTTCAGATGGAAGGTGGACTCAGACCGGGCATTGGACTCGAACAGGGTGCACTTGAACAATCAAACGTAGATTTATCAAAAGCATTTACTGAGCTGATTGAAGTTCAAAGAAATTACCAATTTCATTCAAGAGCCGTTTCGATCTCTGATCAGATGTCCGGTCTTGTCAACGGATTGCGTTAAAGGAGTTATTGCAATATGTCTGAGACACGTTCTGAAAATAAAGAAAAGACTAAAGAAAAAAATTCAGGCACACCGAAATGGGTTCAGGTCCGCCTGTTTCCGATTCTGATCAGAGTCGGTCTCATTATCCTGCTTGCTGGCTTAAGCCTGATGGTAGGGCTCATGGTCGGCTACGGCGTGATCGGAGACGGAACACCTCAGGATGTCCTGAAAAAAGAAACATGGACGCATATCATAGATCTTGTCACAAAAGATACAGAATAGCAGGAGGTATTTTGATGTTAGACATTCAGCAGATCAAAGAAATTATTCCCCACCGCTACCCATTTTTACTCATTGACAAAGTAGTGGAAATTGAAGAAGGAAAACGCGCAGTTGCCATCAAAAATGTAACAGCTAATGAGGAGTTTTTTAACGGCCATTTCCCGGATTATCCCGTTATGCCAGGCGTGCTGATTGTAGAAGCACTGGCACAGACTGGCGCAGTTGCCATGCTTAAACAGGAGGATTACAGAGGTAAGCTTGCATTCTTCACAGGAATCGACAACTGCCGCTTCAAACGCCAGGTTAAGCCAGGCGATCAACTCCGCCTGGAAGTCGAAATCGTCCGCATCAAAGGACCAATCGGCAAAGGCAAAGCAACCGCTACGGTCGATGGCGAAGTGGCTTGTGAAACAGAGATTATGTTTGCGATTAAATAAAAAAAGCGTAACTGGTGGACAGGCCCGAATGCGTTGTACAGCAGCGATTAAGATTAAGAAATTACAGTAAACCACTGTTAACTTGTTGACATGAACTGAGGCAAGCGCACTACGCCTGCGATTCAGAGTTGGACATAATCTAATGGCGCTTTGAAATAATTACATGATTTTTATCGGTTTAAAGTTACTTTCAGAGGTGAGCGTAGCGGAAGGCGGTGACTCCAGCGTGAAAAGCGTGCTAGCTGAGACCCCACAGAGCTTTAGCTCGAGGAGGCTTAGCGCACGCCACGCGGAAAGCATCCGCCTGGAGCGCAGTGAACCGGCTAACAGAGACTTAGTTGGCTTGTCCACGTTTCGTTTCAAGCACTCATACATATTTAATCACTCTCCGGGGAAACTATCGACAGACCGTGATTGGTCACCCCACAAAAAAGGAGAGGAATCAAATTGAAAAAATACATCAAGATGACCGCAGGCTCGCTGATCGCCGCAGCTCTAATGGTCGGCTGTAATGTCAACGACGGTGTTCCAGGTAACGATAACGAATCCATGATGGAAAACCCGATGAATGACAACCGGGATAACAATGCGATGGATAACAACAACCGCACAGACGATGACTGGGGCATGGATGGGGATCGTAACAATGACCGCAATACTGATGAAGACAAAGACATGATGCGCGATGATAACACAAATCGTGAAGACATGATCGAAGACGACATTGACCGCGAAGACCGCGACAATCGTGATGAGTAAGTACATTCTGCCGGAGATCTCCGGCAGATTCTTTTTACATAGTGGAATTCACAAGACTTTTTACACCTGAAAAAAGATTATATCGTGAGTAAAGACATATGAAATACCACTGGGATGTATAGATGATTGTGCTTTTGTCAGCAATAAGGTAAAATTCACAAAGAGCCTTTTTACATCAAAGTTGAGCATCGCACAGTCATTGGGAAATTATCGTATCGTATAGAGCTAGGAGGTTCGTTTCTTACATGCTACAACAATTGCCAACAGGGACTAAAATCAGTATTACCCGTTCAATTAATACAGCTCTTGAGCAGTACATGGCTGAAATTGAATGGAATGAAGATAAATTCAGTATGGTTGAGTTTATGAATGGATGGAGCACATATATTACAACACAGGCGTCATGGTATCAGAACCTGGAGCCATCTGTTAAAGAGAGCCCGGAATTTCATGAAGAGCTTGCCAATAAAATTAATGAAACAATCGAGAAGGTGCTGGAAGAAGAACCTACACCTGCCCAGATTGAAAGAATTGAACAGCTTCAATTAAGCACTGGGACTGATATGGATTATTCATGCAAAGCTGAAGCGAAATATGTGATTCAATCACTGGAAAGAAAGCTTTCATAAGATAAATTAAAAGGGCTGTTCAAAAAGTCAGTGAACCTGATTTTTTGAACAGCCCTTTTGTATGTTATTTTTTAATCCTCGGCTTCTCCTGCATCTGATGCTTAAACTCCGCAAGCAGCTCATCACCGGAAATATTTTTATTATCTAATATGTAAGCGAGCAGTTCCTCCGCATATTCATTTCTCTGATTACGCATGTGAGCTGTGAACAAGACGCTGACTCTATCACCGATTTCTTTTACTTCATGAACTGCGGCATACAAACCTGCAGGGTCATTCTTTTCATTTGAAATGACCGCAAGCACCTCAATGTCATGCTTACTCTGCTGAAGACTCTTGAAATACTCAGCCTCTGAACCATCTAAAAATGCTTCTAAAATCCACGTCTGATGGTCATCTTCTTTATTGATAATTAACCCATCATGCAGATTGAAGTTACGGATGGTCTCATCTTCAATAATCTGAATCTTCATCAGTTTAAACGTCTTCATTCCGCCCAGCTCCTTTACGAATTATACCTTTATTATAACACAGCTGAAAATTTTACAAAAAATATGAAAAATAATCTTTTAGATCATTTCCCGGGGAATATTGTCGCCTAAAAGGTTATTTTCTCCTTAGGAATTGAGCGTTTTTATACAGATAAAACGACAGTAAAATGAACATTTCTGTGTTTTACAACAATTTAAGCACCGTATAAGATGAACATATCTTAGCAGAAAGCTTTGTTAAAGTGCAATGGTGTTTTTGCATAGCTGATGATTGGAGCGTATGGCGGTGACTCCTGCGCCCGGCCGCGGAAAGCGTCCGCCTGAAGCGGAAATCAACAGCCACTTTACAGAGCCTAGCAGAAAGGAGGAAGTATTATGATTAATCAGGTAACTTTAGTCGGGAGATTGACGAAAGACCCGGAACTGAAAGAAATTGCAGGAAACAGGCAAGTGCTCAACGTCGTTATTGCTGTAAATCGTTCATTTAAAAATCAGGCCGGAGAATTTGAAGCGGATTTTATCAAATGCACGATCTGGAACAGAAATGCACAGAATACGGACGCCTACTGTGAAAAAGGATCTCTTGTAGGCGTAGTGGGCAGTATTCAGTCACGTTCATTTGAACGTGATGACGGGACCAGACAATATACGACTGAAGTCCACGTTGATAATGTCAGATTCATGGATCGTAAAAAGTTATCAGTCGATCCCGGACCATTTGAACAGCCGATTCCGCGAACCACCGCTCCACCTCAGGAAACTCATTTAGAAACAATCAGATAATACAGGCCATGGCTCCGCTCTAACAAGCATCTGCTTCCTGCAGTGCCCGCAAACCTTCCCCATTGTGAAGCCTGCAGGACACAAATGCTTCCCGCAATCTTCCTCTAAATTCTTCTTAAACAAAAACCGCCTGACGAAGTCAGACGGTTTTCCTCAAGTATTTAATACTAATAAATCCTCTAACTCTTCATTTGAAAGCTCCGTAATCCACTGGTCGCCGCGAATAATATCTTCATTTAGTGACTGTTTCTTCTCAAGCATCTTATCAATTTTTTCTTCAATCGTTCCTGAAGAAATAAATTTATGCACATGCACAAAACGGGTCTGTCCAATCCGGTAAGCACGGTCGGTTGCCTGATTTTCAACTGCAGGATTCCACCAGCGGTCATAGTGTATGACATGGTTTGCAGCGGTCAGCGTCAGTCCGGTTCCGCCGGCTTTCAGACTTAAAATGAACACAGGGAAATCGCCGGCCTGAAATTGCTCCACCATCTGATCACGTGTAGCCTTTGGCGTAGAACCGTTGAGAAACGGCACTTTAAAGCCGTATTCTTTTTGTAGCGTGTCCTGAATCATGCGTCCCATTGAAATATACTGGGTGAAGATAATCGTGCCTTCTTCAGCTTCAAGAATCTGTTCAATCAGGTCCATCAGTTTACCCATTTTTTCAGAGCGTGTCACAATGTCCTTCGGCGATTCCTCCTGGAGATAAAGGCCAGGGTGATCACATAGCTGTTTCAGTCTGTTCAGCATTTGCAGGACCATTCCTTTGCGTTCAATCCCTGACAATTGTGGAATCTTTTCAAGTGTATCCTGAACAAGCTGTTCATAAAGTGAAGCTTGTTCAGAAGTCAGTGGACAAAATTCCTTCTGTTCAATTTTAGAAGGAAGATTGAGACCGACTGCCGGGTCAACCTTTGTTCGGCGCAGCAGGAATGGACGGATTCTTTTTTGCAGCTTTAATGTCAGCTCCTCGGAACTGTCACGCTCGATTGGTGCAATAAAGTCTTTACGGAATGCACCAAGTGAACCGAGATAACCATGATTAATAAAGTCAAAAATCGCCCAAAGCTCAGACAGTCTGTTTTCCATTGGAGTACCTGTCAGTGCAAGGTGATGCTGACCGTTTAGACTGCGGATAGCCTTGGACTGTTTGGTAAATGGATTTTTGATATTCTGAGCTTCATCAAGCGCAACTGCAGTCCACTGTACAGCAGAAAGTTCTTCCAGATCAGCGTGACACAATCCATATGAAGTCAGGACCACGTCTGCATGAGCGATTGACCGGTTGAATGCCTCACTTTTTGCCCGCATAGGCCCGTAGTGCAGCTGCACTTCCAGATCAGGGGAAAAACGTTCAATTTCACGTTGCCAGTTCCCAAGAACGGATGTTGGGCAAATGATTAAAAATGGCTGTTCCGGCGATTCATTTTTTCTGACATGGAGCATGTAACTGATCAGTTGAATCGTTTTTCCAAGTCCCATATCATCAGCCAGACAGGCACCAAAACGGTTGGCACGCAAAAAGCTCATCCAGCTGAATCCCTGCTGCTGATAAGGTCTCAGCTCTCCCTGAAGATTGTCAGGAGTAGGGAGGAGAGGAATTTTTCCTGTATCATTCAGCTTTTCCATCATTGATTTCATTGACCGGTTCAGTTCAAACTGAATTCGTAAATCGTCGGCGCTTTCATCATCTTCATCATCATTCAAATGGTCATCAAGTAAATCCTGCATACTGATCCCTTTGGATTTAGCAGCCTGCATGGCCTGCTGAATCCGTGCGATCATTGCGGGATCAAGTGCCACCCATTCACCATTTAGCTGAATAAAACGCCTTTTCTCTTCTACAAGAGATTGAAATGCTTCATCCGAAAGATCCTGTCCGTTTACGGAAATTTTCCAGTCGTAATCCACGAGTGAATCAAGTCCAACGAATGAAGGTCGGTAGTTTTGGTCGCCTTTGACAGCAGCTTTCAACGACACATTTGATTTCTGAATGGAACGCCACCATCCTGGAAGGAGAATCTCAACGTCCAGTGCCAGCAGCTTTTCACTGCCTTCGGTTAAGAACAGCCATGCACGTTCCTCTGCCATTTCAAGCTGCCACTGATCGTCCTCTTTTAAATAAGGAATCAGTCTCACCCAGCGGTCAAGCTCTTGAACAATCGCATGTTCTTCATCGAGCCATCTTTTTGGAAGTGAATCAGTCAGCGGCTTGGTCAGGTCCAGATCATACGTCCAGTCAGCACGTCTGCTGTCGCGCAGAAACGGCTGCATCCGCCAGGGCTGTTCCTCAGATTCAGGCTCTTCCAGTCGCAGTCCGAAGCGGTAAGGAAGCTCAAGATCCTTTTGTTCAACCCACATTTTCCATTTCGTTTCGTCAAAATAAGCAGCCAGGTCTTCTGCAGTGAGCACGTGTCCACTGTTGAAGAGTCGCGCAGCAAGGCCTGAGCTTCTTGGATGATGGTCGAAAAACGATGTGATCGCATGTTCATACCATTCATTCATAAACTTCTTCTTATCCGCGTCAGGCGTTTCACCGCTGTAGGACATATCTATCCACTCACTCCAAAACTCTTCGCTAAGCTTCATATCAAACGTCTCAGCTGCTTCAAGGTTCCATTCTCCCAGCCATTTACCTTCAGTGATCCATTCATACAGGAGGGGAGCGGCGTCATACATAAAATCGGCCTGCTCAGATAATTCCCACTGGATTCTGCCGTGGAATTCCGGCTGGGCAAACAATGTCAGCACAGCCCAGCTATCAAGTGCAATACTGTCTGAAGGCATCCCGCTAAATGAAGGAAGGGAAGTGCCATGGAACGACTCTTTATGCCACAAAAGCAACTCGTACTGCCATAACGCCGGGTCTGTCATTTCACCGTCTTCTGTTATGACCCGAATTGAAAAATAGCCGTCAGCAAGTGGCAGTACATCAATCTTTTCCATGAATCAGTTTCCCCCTTTCGCATTCTTCTCTAAATGCCCGCAGCCGCTTATAGCGACTCATCAGCTGGTCCATATAAAGCTCAAAGCGCGGTTCTTCATTCATTCCCTGATAAATCTTTTTTAATTTCTTTAAATAGCGCACCGCTTTTTTATACGTTTCGCGCTGTTTTTTCTGAATTAAGCTTTCCACCCACTGATGAAGCAGCGGAGCCGCAAACTCGGGCTTGCGCTCCATCAGTTTTTTTAATCCGGCTGCTTCAAGCTCCTCGGGTGAAAAGTCCACCCAATGCACGAGCTCGACCCACTCTTTATATTTACCGGCATCAAGCATCACAGCGCCTAAATGACGCGCACTGTAAGGCAGCAGCTTTTCGTATAATTTGATCGTCACATCAGGCGCATGCAATCTGAGCTGTTCACCTTCTATTTTGTGAATCAGCCATAACGAAAATGAACGCTGATCTGAATGATTTTCCATTCTTTCTAAATAGAGATCAAGCTTTTTCTGCATGGCTGCTAGTACACGGACTGATAGATCTATTTCATCCTCGCGCAGCAGCCACTCAAGCCATTGAACAGCGTGAGGAACCGCCAGCTCTGAAGAATTTGCAAACTGACTTTCAAAGTCAGTATCATTGCGCAGCAGCGAGAAAACAGTCTTTGCCAGCTGTGTTTCTTCAGAATGCCCGTCTTTAGCCAGACGTTCAGCTTCCTGCTCACGTTCAGCTCGTTTTGTGAATAGCTGGAACCACATCATCCCATAGATTGAAAAACTGAGCGGATCTTTTCTTTCAAGAAGTTTAGCAGTATCGCGCTTCAGTCCTTTTAAAAAAGGATCGAATGAAAACGGAGCTGCGTAGACAGCAAGATCATAAACAGCTTTTTGCATGGACTCCATGATCGTTTCAAGCGCACGGGTGATATCTGCTGCCTGATTGCCTGCAAACATCTCAGCCAGCCGGTTGTAATAGTAAAATGACACATACATCATATATAAAGGAACCCATTCCTTTTCGACAGGTGCATTTTTTTGAAATTTGCGATACCCTGCCAGGATATAGTGCTCCAGTAAGTATGGATTTTGAACAATACTTTCAGCAGGAATCGCTGCAGCCGTATCTTCAGCAAGTCTGCGCCATGTTTCAGGAGATTTGTTCGCTCTCACCACTGCATCCTGCTTCTGATTTCGCCATGACTGAATCCACTGACTGACACTGGCATTCTCCTGATAAAATTTGAAAAACACCGCCATTCTGTGACGGCACCAGGGCTCCTCAGGACAGCTGCAGCTGCTTCCTTTATCAGGATTTAGTGAAATACGCACACTCACCCCATGAACATCCCGCACTTTCGCCTTCAGCATCTGATTGTTCGCATCAAACCCCATCTCATACACAGTGCCCTGTCTGTATAAAAATAATCCCTTTTGCACAAGGCGTTCATCTGTCTGATCAGCAGGCGAAAACTGCCTGAACAGTCGCTGCTCAAGCCGTTCCATTCCATCTGCGAGCAATTGAGTCTGCATTCACCATCTCCACCTTTTCGAAAAAAAACGTATCCTTAATTATAACGTACTTTTGGAGAAAAACGAAGGGGGGCGGGCCTGTATTTAGATTTAAGGCAACGGGGGCGTCCGTCCGGCCAATAATAGCGGGAGGTGATTCAATTACGCGAAGAGGTGATACAAATATGACTGGAGGTGAGCCAAAAAAGCAGCCTCCTCCAGTCGATGATTCAATTATTGAAGGAGGTGAGCCAATAAACAGCAGAGATGATTCAAAAAAAGAGAGAGGTGAACCAATTCCGCCTCTCACCACATAAACTTTAAAACAGAATAGAGGAAAACTATGATCATAAAGCATCGCGATATGCCAATTCATATTAAGAAATTGCAATGTATAGCAAAAAGAATGTCTGATTTCCATCCGAAAAAACAGTTGGTTGATGAAGAATTATACAAACAAATAGCTGGTTTTAAAGGTGAACAAAGTACTGACTACTATATTTCTTATTTAGATCCACCTCCATTGGTATTGCATAATCTGCGTTTGAAGAATGGCACTTTCATTTTTCAAATTGATACTGTGCTGATTTATCACAAAGCCATTATTATTCTTGAAATTAAAAATATGATCGGCACACTGGAACTTAGGTCTTCATATGAACAGGTAATAAAAACATTAAATAATGAAACAAAAGCACAAAAGAGTTTCCATACGCAAGTTAACATGCAAAAAGACAACCTTGAAAGATGGATTAAAAGAGAATTTAAATTAAAAATCCCTATTATTCCATTAATCATTATGAGCAATCCGCGGACGATTTTAAAAGCAGAATCCGTGGAGCTTTTAAAAAATGTTCATCCATCTTCTGCAATTCCCTTCGTAGTAAACGACGAGCTCGCTGCATTATCTTCAAAAAAATACTCATTAACCCAGATCAGAGCACTAGCCAATCTGATGGTCGCAAGTCATGAAGAACTTGATGTTGATTGGTTTAAACGTTTTGATTTCTCAGTCAGCAGTTTGATTAAGGGGATTTCCTGCCCTTCCTGTGAACAGTTCACAGTTAAGAGAAGAAGTACAAAATGTTACTGCACGAACTGTTCTTGCGAAGGTTTTCATATTATTGAGCAAGCGATTGAAGAAGCCTTTATGCTGTTGGGAGAGGGTATTGGAAACAAAGAACTGAGAAAATTTCTGGGAGACTTTTCAAAACAATCTATAACCAGAATTGCAATAAAAGCAAATTTGCAAAAGACTGGTGTAACAAAGGGGACAAAATACTATCGAAAAAACAAGATTCTTGAATAGAAGTTGAAAAGTACACCGCTTTTCGGGTTCCCAAGTGCTTGAAGGGCAAGGATAGCGTGCGGCCAATAAATGTGCGATGTGATTCAATTACGCGAAGAGGTGATACAAATATGACTGGAGATGAGCCAATAAAGCAGCCTCCTCCAATCGGTGATTCAATTATGGAAGGAGGTGAGCCAATAAACAGCAGAGATGATTCAAAAAAAGACAGTGGTGAACCAATTCCGCTCGCTCGTCCGGCGTCCTCGCCACTGGTCCGACGCGCCTAACGCGCCCCTGGCCCTGCATGCACTTTGGAAACAGGCCTCTAGTTACCTAAGTGCATCAAAATTAAACCAAAAAAAGCCCCGCATCAGCAGGGCTCTTTAATCAATTCGGCAATACGCCGAGCAGTACATATTTCCAGTTCGTACGCTTTTCCGTGTAACCTAAGTTATCAAACGTCAGGCGCTCAATCGTCATTGGCGTGATGTAAGGCATAGCCGTACGCTCAATCTGTTCGGGATCAACCGTGACCCATTCGCCTGGCTCAAGGCCGCTCAGGATCTGCTGGCGATCGCCGTCGAGGATGCCGATTTCGACAATTCTCGGTTCAACAATGCCCATTGCGTTCAGTACATAAACCTTTGAAATGTCCAGTCCAATCACCGGCATTGTAACCGCATTCGGCGCAGCTTCAAGCACGATTTCGTTCACCACGTGCTGACCGATAAACCAGTCCTGAGTGGCTGTCAGTAAATCGATATTTACAGGATACATACTTTTCTTATCTAAAGCAGGCTCCTGCTCAGGCAATAAAGGATTCGAAGCGACAACACCATCACCGATTGATTCGGCAACCGGTGAAGCAACGCGGGCTTCCATTCCTTCAGTCACCAATTTTGCTTCTTCATCGGTCAGTTTAGAACGTGAAGCAAGTGAATCTGTGTAAATCGTAATGAGCGGGTGACTGATATCTTCTGCAAGCCGCGCAACCTGGCCGGTGAATTCACTTTCAACCGTCACAACAGGGCTGTCTTCAAGTCCATCAGCCAAACGTTCGTACTTATCACGCTCAGCTTCCAGCCTTTCAACCTGTGCTTCCTGCTGGCCAATCTGCTGCTCAACCAGTGCCCTTGTCTGCTCAACTGTTGCATCTGATACATCAATTCCAACCTCAAGCTCTATTGTCACAAGCAGTTCTTCATCATCCAATGAACTCGTCGGCGTTGCATTAGCAGCATTTGCTGAAGATGAAGAGGTTGTTGATGAAATCTGACGCTCAATGGTATCAAGCTCAGTAATATAAGATTCCACAGCCGAAATTTCATCATCAATCTGCTCAATTTCTGATTCAAACACAAGACGCTGCTCCTCTAAATCTGACACTGTATATTCATAAAGAGGCGTTCCAGGTGATACCTGATCGCCTTCTTCTACTAAAAATCTTGTAAACATCCCGAGCTGTTCAGAAAAATAAACCCGTTCTTCAAGCGCAGTGTGCACAACGCCATTCTTTACCATGACTTCTTCGACCAGCTCGCTTTGAGCCATTTTCTGATCATGAACAATCGATGTTCGATCTACAAGCAATTCATCCTGTTTGATCAAATAAAGGTTCACGCCGGCAAAAATTACCGCGAGAATGCCGATCAGCCATTTGCTTCGTTTACTCACAATTGCCAGCCTCCCTTATAAAAATAAATACTGATAGAATGGCAGCCACTCAAGTGCAGCTGTTGCCGTCCAGAACAATATATTTAAACCTAAAATAATTAAAAATGCTGCCCACCATTTAAGCGTTGTAATACTGCGCAAGATCATAAACTGCCAGTAAACAACCCAGAACTTAAACAGTGAAATAGCGCCGAGGAAGTAAACCAGCCATGCCTGATCAATGAACAGCTGACCAATCACACCCCATGAAAACGGGGAAGAGTACCAGTCAATTCCCTGCCAGGCCATCAGTACAATATAGCTTAATTGTTCTAAAAGCAGAATTATAACAGGAAACAGTGAAAGTGCCAGCGCCTGTTTAAAGCGGACTTCTTTCCCCATCAGCCAGTAGAAAACAGCCGGTAAAAATAGCACGATACTCACATACAGTAATCCCTGGACTAATTTACCTAAAAAGAAATAAAAGCGCTGAAGGTCATATTCAAGTCCATAGAACAAAACAAAATTTCCGGCCCACTCCTGCGTGCCCATACCGATCACCGCACCAAAGCCGAAAATAAGTAAACCTGCTATAAAAACAGCAGTAATATAACGTTTTATATGTAAAACAGCATCGCTGCCCAACACGAAATCTATCATTCTGCCAGGGTCTTTCAATCCCTCGCGTAATCCGTACCGCATCTTCAAACCTCCCAAAAATACTCACTTATTCTATTGTAAAGAAAAACACTGATCTTGTCACTGCTTGAAGTAATTTGAAATTAAATGTTGTAATAGTGAGAAAAATCTAGATGTCTAAAGCACTATACTTTTTAGCATTTAATGAGAGTGGATGATCGTAGCACTGGGCGTGAGATGTTTGCACATACACGATATAAATAAAAAAGAGCAGCAAATGCCGCTCTTTTTAATAAGTACCCTTTTTAGCAACTTTAAGGAAATCTACTAATGTCTCAATGCGGGATTTTTGTTTGGCAGGAGATGAGTGTAAGAGAATGCGCAGTTCATTCATTAAAGAAGGGTGCTTTCTCAAAAACTCCAACAGCTGCTGATCTTCGGCTTTTAATGCTTTTTGTGAAAGTTCAAACTTAGATTCTTTAATCATTTTAGGATCAGTCGTTTCATATAAAACCATGGCCATGAACGTGTCATTATCAATATGGTAGATATCTTTCATTTTCCGCAGGGTGTCGATCGGAATCTGCCTGGTACCTTTTTCATAATTGGATAAGGTGGCAGACTGAATATTTAACAGATAAGCTGCACTTCTTTGGGAAATCTGAACAACTTCTTCACGGTAATACTTTAAAACATGTGCTAAAGACAATGTATTCACCTTCTTCAGTCCTGAATACATTTACAATATCGGTCTCTGTCCAATTAAATGTAAATATCAACAATATGTTGACTTAAAAGCATTAACATATTGTTGATTATTTGATATAATCCTAAATAATAAAATACAATAAATTAGTAATTTTCTGATAATTGGAGGATGTGTAAGTGGATACTTTTCAGAATTGGGTACAGCACACAAGTATTGATTTTGAGGAAAAACTGTCCAGAGCATTGAAGCCGGAGGAAAAAGAATTTCTTGAATGGGTGAAAGAACAATTCGTACAAACAAGTAATGAATAAATAGAAAACACAGGGTCATTTCATAAAATCACAGCTCCCGCATTGATACGGAGTGCCATTGTAGAAGCTGCTATCATGAATTTTGGAGGATTTTATGAATCAATACACATTTCGTTTTGACAAGCTGCCGCAAAATTTGAATACGATTCTGAAGGATTTTCTCGAATATGAAGCGGTTCAGGACTTTGAACGGCTGCCTCACTATAACTTCTTCAGGCAGCTGCACCATCTTTTTTACAGTGAAAGAAAAGTTTTTATTGAAGCATGCCAATTTTATGAACAAAGATCAGTGCCACAACAATCTAACTTCATTATCACACTTCGCGGAAAATCGTCCTTCAACGTAATGATCTCATGTAACATCGTCACACGAACAATCAGTTTTACTTTCCCGCAGCAGGAAATCTATTGTCATCGCTCATTAAGCAGTGCCCTTACCTATGCCTTTAACTACTCACGACCAGTGCTTGCCAGAAGTAAGCCGTTGTTACCTGGTGAAGAAATGGTCATTTGGTCTGGTTTAGTCTGGAAGGAAAGGAGGTAATATACAGGAAAACACTAAATGGAGCGATACATAAATGGAACAGATTAACCTATCTGAAATTCTAAAAAAAGCGCATGAAAAAGGTCAAAAAGAAGAACTGACACCGCAGCAAATGGTCCAGTGGCTTGCCTCACAGATGAATACAAGAGAACAGGTATAACAAAAAAATCCCGGATCACATCCGGGATTTTTTTGTTATACCTGATTACTAAGCAATGTTTCCATATGATCAATACCTTTACTCGTCAGCTGGTAATGCATTTGTCCTTCATGCTTGATCTTTTCAACCAGAGGACGTGACCGGCTGAGTGCGATTTGAATCGCTTTCGACGAATGATCAGTAGCGAAATGTTTTTTCAGCACATCAAACACTTCTTTGGCAGACATATGTGGACGGTCGAATTCTTTCATATAAATATATAAAATACTAAGAGCCTGGTCTTCAACACGCTCAAGCAGTCTTGGATCAGGGTTATTATCCAGATTAAATTCAGTCACATCAGGGGATTGCGTGTCTGGCTGCTCAGACTCTACATCCTCAGGCAAAACAGCGTTGATTGTGTCAATATAAGCCTGTCCTGAATTTGTCAATTCATAAATTTTCTGAAGATCCTGCTGACCGGATTCCTGGAGATACCCTTTTTTCACACAAGTATGAACACTGAGATGAATATTGTTTGGAACAGTATGACGGGCTTCTCTGAATTGTTTACGGACCATCTTTGCGGTGAATGAAGGCTGCTTTTTAAAATGAGTGAGATAATAGGCCATCGCAAGCGTAAATTGCCATTCAGCGTTCAGCGGAAGATTTTCAAGGTATTTCTGAATGCCGGGTTTTTCTCCATTGGGTGATTGCGGTAAAGGCTTAGGCGCGGGTGACGTGGTTTTTTCAATGTCAAATGTGTTTGAAATTTTCCCGCGACGTCCAGGGCCAGGTTTTACATCCTCTTTCATCATTTTTGAAAGGTAAGACTGAACAACTATGTCATGTTCATCTACAAATTCACGATCGCCAGCAACAGCATATTCGAAATCTTTATAACGAACACTCAATTGATATGATTCCTGACCCATAATACCGCCTCCTGTTAGTTTATTATCTCTGTTTAAAGTTTATTATAGTTCTTTTATCAGATAAACACAATACTTTTTGTTCTATATTAAGAACTTAATTTGTAAAACCGCTGACCCTTTCCGCGGGGAACTTCGCTTTCCTTCCCCCGGGCGGTGAGCCTTCTCAGCTTCGCTTGCGGGGTCTCACCTGTCCCTTTCCGGGGCGGGAGTCTACGTTCCCCGCTCCAAGGGCCAGCTGAGATTAGATAGAAGTGATTGTATACTTATAAATAGGAGTGCCCGAAACAGTATTCAATTTAAATCTGAAACAAAAGCATGTATGTTTTAAAAACAATATATTTTTCAATACATATCGATAACCATTAATAATATGCTCAAAATCCCATTTTCTTATTCAGTGTTTAAAAAGGGGTGAAAGCGGTCATAGTACAACAAACATTTAATAGAAAGGGGAGAGGCAATGATGTTGCTCGACCCAATGGGAAAAGTCCTATTTATGGAGATTTGTAAGAGGCTTCGTGATAATAAGTGGACGGTGGATGATCACCAGTTTTATAAAGATGAAGATGTGACGGAAGCTATTTTTGCGTTGCCGGATTATTTGGTAGAAAGAGAAGATGATCCTGAGCTGGAGAAGAATATGGCCGTGGTGAAATATGCGGGGGACTCTAAGAAAATGAAGGAAAATCAAATTGATGGGGTGCTGCTGAAGTTTTATACAAAACGCCTTAAAGCGCTTGGGTTGTATGAAGCGATTGCTAATATTGAGTTGTTTCAGCATAAAAATAACTCAACGACTGTCGAATTTTTTGTTGATGAGGTGTTTGCGAATGAAGAAGTTCAAAAGTGGTTTGAAGCGCTATTCAGCAATCTCGATCAGCAAATGACTGATATTTATGGAGATGAGATCAGGGAAATTCCTATTGTGCTGCTGCCGAAAAAGTTGCACGATTTGCCGCTTCACACGTCCTGAAAACTGTATTTTGAAATAAAAAAGCTGCGCAACCTGTTCTGAATAACAGTTTGCGCAGCTTTTCTTCTATTAATAATGTTCTTCCTCCTGGGATTTCCAGCTCAGGAAAGTATAGAAACCGATCATTCCGAAAATGAGTACAAATTCGAGTAAAAATGATTCGTTAAAAGATGTTTGGAACATATCAGTAAATACTTTTAATCCGATATATGAAATAAGTAAAATGGCAATAAGGACTGCGGCTACATTAAGTAATTTCACCGAATCACACCTCCTGCAGATCTAAGATGTCCAAAAGCTATTGAAGTGGTTTACATTTTTTGCCGTCAGCTGTACTGGCAATTCTGGAACCGGGCAGCGGATTGATCAAGCTAATATTTCGTACATTTGAAGGCTGCTGGGACTGAATGAAGACATTCTGTTCATATAGCTGGAAAAGCATTTCTTTGTGCATCAATTCCGCCTCCTGTTGATTTCATCTTACGCCGCTAAAAACCTCTATTCAACAAAATCATCGTTTCTTAATCAGGTTGTTACATAATTAATATATAAAGACAAAAAACGACAAAATTCCTCATGTGTTTGTCACACGAAAAAAATATATAAAAAATGTTTAGACTTATGAATTTGGGGTAAATGTATTTTGCTTACACCTATAACGACCGGTGAAGAATTTTGTTCATATGTTGAGATAAATGACACTTACATAACAATTTGATATGCATATTTAAATGGCTGAAAGGGGTTCAATATGACGGAGGCGCTTGAAAAATCATTACAATATTTAACCGGGAAAGTTCTTGATCAGAGAACAGAGCTTGCCAAAAAAATTACGAGCAGGCAAAACAAGCGCTACGAGCGTCTGGAAGCTTTTTCTGCGGATTTACTCGAATTCAGAATTGAGCTCGTGACTCTCTATGGAGAATCTCTTTCCATAAGTGAGGAAGAAAGATCAGAAAAAATACAGAGCTGGGGAACTAAAACCGGTAAAGCCTGTGCAGAAATGGGGATTTCTCTCGACTCAATGCTGAGAGAAGTGCCGGAATATCGCAGTGAGATTGGTGAAATTATTAAAGAAGTAGCCATTGAATATGAATTCTCAGCTGCTAAATTATATGACGTCATTACAGTGCTGGATCGCACGGTAGATGACGTTGTGTACTACTTCTGTCTGCCGTTCGTTGAGGTCCAGACAAATACCCTTCAGGCCTCACAGGAGCAGATGCTGGAGATGTCGGTGCCAGTTGTACCAATTGAGACCGGAGTGGCAGTACTGCCGCTTGTAGGAACCATTGATACACATCGAGCGAAGCTGATTATGGAAGAATCTTTAACGAAATGTCTGGAATTGAACGTCAGCGAATTTGTGATTGATTTATCAGGTGTAGCGATGGTCGATACGTTTGTTGCGCATAAATTATTTCAGGTGATTGATTCCTTGAAACTGATCGGAGTCAAGCCGAAAATTTCAGGTATTTCGCCTGAAATGGCACAGACCATTGTGCAGCTGGGACTGAATTTCACGGAAATATCTTCTTACGCGACATTGAAATCAGCTTTGAAAGAAATTGGGTTTGAGAAAAGTATGAATGTGTACGTATAATGTGTAAACCGCGGCCGGTGCAGGCTGCGGTTTTTTTAAGGAGTTTAAGTAAAATGAATAACTGAATTTTTGTTTAAGAATAAATTGATTGGGAAGTTACCAAAACAATTCAACTAAAGATCACTAATTCTTTTATCTATATTTTAAGACCACGAGTTCAACACTACACGTTTAATATAATTCAAAAACCACCTATAAATCACAAGGTAGTAATAAATGATCTTTAGGACTTTTTCATCAGTTTGGAATTAAAATGGTTTTATTATTTCTTATTTGTTACTTAAATGTTACATGTATATTACGTAATTTAATTCATTTCTTTGCTATTAATTCTATTAAATGGTTATGCGCTTGAGATGAACTTTATTGGAAGGTTTTAATTGTCTTATTACTAAAACACTGGAGGTTAAAAAATGAATCATAAATTTAAAAGAATTGCAGCTATTGCAGGAGCAGGTGTCTTATCACTTGGAGCATATCATACAGTTTCTGGAGAAGATCATAATAAAATAAAGAGCCCATTTTCTGATATTGATGAATCATCCCCTATTTTTGAAACGATGGAAAACGTGTATTACATGGACATCATGACAGGATATCTAGACCGGTCCGGGTGGACTTACGAGATGCGTCCATATGAAGATGTTACACGTGCTCAAGCTGCAAAAATGATCACTGCTTCACTTGGCGTTGAGATGGCAACCCAAGAAAAAAGTTCGTTTACAGACGTAACTGAGAGATACTGGGCTCATGACTACATAACAATTATGGCTGAAAGAAATATTTTTGGAGGTTATGAGGATGGTACATTTGATCCTCAGGATACATTAACACGTGTACAAGCAGCAAAAATTATCGTGAATACATTTGATCTGCCATTTAGCGAAAGTGATCGAGAGACTGGCTTTAAAGATGTGCCTGCCGATCATTGGGCAGCTGCTTATGTCAATGCGTTGGTTGAATCAGATATCACGACCGGCACTTCACAAACGACTTTTGAACCTGAAGAGGATGTTACACGTTATCAGCTTGCAGCATTTATTGACCGTTCATTCAATACAGTTGAATTAAGTGAAGATCAGATTTTACTTGAAGTTCGTAATATTTATAGTGAATTCAGGTCTCATTATATGGAAGGACTGCATGAAGCGACTCAAACTGAAACGACCTTTAACTATGAAGATTTAAAAAATGAAATAGATCATATTATCACAGAGGGATACGAACCGATTGTGAAAAAGAATTTCACAGGAGAGTGCGCTCATAACGGAGACTGTGACGGAATACGATACACTGCAACAATGGATTTAATGTTTAATAAAAATGTAATCGAATATAGCGAAGACCGCATCACGATCCAATATGACGAGGATGTTCACGGCCTGACACCAGACGCTAACTATATCATCAGCCTGGCAAAAGAAGACGGAAAATGGAAACTTGACAACTATGAAGTGAAATATTACCAGGATAATAAACTCTCACTTAACTTAACAAAAGAACAGGCACTAAACCATATTGAAGCAACTTTCAGACTTTACTACAGTATGGATACAGACGTATACAGCATCACAGACCTTGGCACAAACGAAGACGGTGACTATCTCATGCAACTTAACACGGATGGAGCATACCAGGATGTCATCAGATTCGATGTAGAAGAAGGTAGTTTCTACTATTAGGAGAGCAGGGAAGAGTAAAGGACAGCAGCAGACTCTCTACTTCCAAGAGCAGACATCATCACGGGTAAAGAAAATGGTACGTTTGATCCTGAAGGACACTTGAACCGTGCACAGGTGGCTAAGATGATAGTGGAAACATTCGATTTACCTGTGGATCTTTCATTTGAAGATGTGCCTGAAGAAAAAGGGTGTTGAAGCAATCATTGTCGTAAATAAAAATACTGGTGCAATGACAATTGAACCTTAAAATATGGAGGAGAAGACTATGACAAACCGTTTAACAAAAGGAATATTAACAACTGTTGGAGCCGGAATTCTTTCACTCGGTCTCACAGCCGGAGCAGAGGCTGAAGAACTGTTTACTGATGTTAGTGTGAATAGTGACGCATTTGAGCCAATAGAGAATGCCTTCTTCAAAAAAGTGATGACTGGATATGAAGTGCAAAATACGGATGGCAGTGTCAGTTTTGAAATGAGACCCTATCAGGAAATCACACGTGCACAAGCTGCTAAGATGATTTCTAATGGAATTGGCAACCTGCAGGCAACGCAGCAGATAAGTGAATTTCCTGATATTGATGAGTGGCACTGGGCTCATGATTACATTACACTTCTTGAAACGGACGGTATTGTAACTGGTGATCAGGATGGAGACTTTAACCCTGAAAACCGTTTAAACAGAGCACAGATCGCAAAAATGCTGGTCGAGGGATTTGATCTGCCATTTGACGAAAGTGATACTGAAACTGGATTTGCAGATGTAAGTAATGACAGTTGGGAAGCAGCATATGTAAAAGCGCTGGTGGATGCAGGTATTACAACAGGTACATCTCCAGATACATTTTCTTCATACGATAACGTTACGCGCTATCAGCTTGCAGCATTCATCCATCGGATCTATGAGTCAAAAGAGCTCACAGATGATATGGCGTGGGTAACAGCAAGAGGTACATTTAATGAAATGAAAAATACATTCTATTCAAATGTAATCAAAACTAATCACGGAGAGCCGGTCTATCCGTACGAAAATTTCCGCTCAGACATGCTTGAGACCGTTACAAATGCTTATGAGCTTACAGTAATTGAAAATTATGAAAAGCAGTGCCGTGCGTGTGACGGACTTTATTATACTGGCGGTTTTAATACTAAATTAGGCTTTGAAATGATTGAAAATAGTGAAGACACCATCGAACTGAAGGTGCTTCATACTATGGTTGGTCTGAATCCATCAGCTGAATACAAATTAGAACTGAAGAAAGATAATGGTACATGGAAAGTGAACGATTACAAGAGAACATATTTCCAACAAAATAAAGGGTTGCCAGCATTGAATCTTTCAATTGATGAAGCTGCAAATTATCTTGAAGGAGATGATCGAGCAGTTTCTACTGTTCAAGTTTATAAATATGAATACCTGAGAGAAACAGATGGTAATTATATTTTCTATAGGCATTCATCTGAGTACTCAGGGGAGTATGGAATTGATAAAGGCACTGGACTTCCAATGTCGGTTTATTAATTAGAATTTTATTTACTGATCTGGTTTTCGATTCGAGTGGAAAATTGCTTCTGGAAGTAGGAAATGCTTAGACCCTGAACGCAGTTTCAGCATCTATGAACCGAAATCGTGCAGCGATGGGCTATGTTTAGTTAATTGAAGACGAAAATTTCGCGGAGATCAACGTAGTTTTTAAACTGATGAACGAAAACGGTATAGCTATGAACCAGCTTTAATCGTTATCTGACAAATTCAGTCTCGTTTTCTATACTCAACTGTGTTTAAATGAGACTGACACATCAAAAAGGAGTACACAATGTTTGAAGGAATTTTTCTATTAATAGTTGGCCTCATCATTGCATGGAAGCCTGTCATTCCCTGGTTCTTGCATATCGGTTGGCTGATTAATGCTGAACAGAGTGAATTGTCATACATTATCTTTCGTGGTGGAGGGATCCTCATGGCAATTGCAGGATTTTTCTATGTATTAGGTGAATTTATTTAACAACATACAAAAACCCCGCTGTTCAGCAGAACAGCGGGGTTTTATATATATTATCCTGTTAGTCTAGGATCTTGATATCTAAAGTTTGTACGCCAAAGTTAAGCGCATCTTGTTGTGATGGAATGAATAGGTCGATCTTATTTCCTTTAATAGCGCCGCCAGTGTCTCCAGCGATCGCTTCGCCGTAGCCTTCAACCCATACACGTGAACCAAGTGGGATGACGTTAGGGTCTACTGCGATTACTTTCTGGTTAGGGTTTGCACGAAGGTCAATCCCTGTTCTTGTTACACCTGAACAACCATTACAATATGCTGTGTAAGCAGTTGCTGTTACTGTCATTGACTGTACAGCGTCAGATGATGGCGCTTCTCCACCAGTACCTGATACACCTTCAGTTGACTGTGTTTGACCTGAGTCCTGTGCAGGTGCTGCCTGTTCAGCCGGAGCTGAAGCTTGAGCAGGTGCTACTGCCTGGCCTGCTACTGAGAATTCCTGTCCAGGGAAGATTAGGTCACTTGAAAGGCCATTCCAGCTCATAAGTTCACCTACAGAAATGCCGTGCTCAGTTGCGATCTTATAAAGTGTGTCACCTTTCACTACAGTATAAGTGCTTTCTGAAGCTGCTTGTGCGTCACCAGAAACCTGAAGTGTCTGTGCCGGGAATATAAGAGTAGAAGATAAGTTGTTCCACTCCTGGATTTGTTCTACTGTTACGTTATTATTTTGAGAGATGCTCCAAAGAGTATCACCTTTTTTGACTGAATAATCTGCCGCTGAAGCTGACGCTGCTGCGCCTGTTGATAATGCTGCGATTGCAGTTAGTGCAACGATTTGTTTTTTCATGATTGAATTACCTCCTTTTCACTAACAGGACCAAGCATAACACGCATACATTGCACTGCAATGACAAAACGGTTAGAGAGAGATAACAATTACATTACGTGTGAATTTGTCTATACAGCGTTGACATGTGTCCACGTGAGGACTATACTATACTCTATTATCAGAAAGGATAGTTTAATGATTTAAAGTGTAAGAGAGGAGTAGAATATTGATGGATCGAGTCGTAAACTTTTCGGCGGGACCTTCAGCCATGCCGCTCGAAGTATTGATGCGAGCGCAATCTGAACTCGTCGACACAAATCACGCTGGCATGTCGGTAATGGAGATGAGCCACCGGTCAAAAGCCTTCGAGGACATTTTAGAAAACACAAAACACCTTTTAAAAAAAGTTATGAATATCCCCGAAAACTATAAAATTTTATTTTTACAGGGAGGCGCATCGTTACAATTCAGCATGATCCCGTTAAATTTGTTACAAAAAGATCACGAAGCGGGCTACATTATTACAGGCTCTTGGTCCCAGAAAGCGCTGAAAGAGGCTAAAAAGGTCGGACAAACGACAGTCATAGCAACGTCTGAAGGCGATCAATTCGGTCAAATCCCGGATTTCTCTAATATTACACACTCAAATAACTTATCCTACGTACACATCACAGGTAACAATACAATAGAAGGAACTCGTTTCACAAAGCTGCCGAAAACGGATGCGCCAATCATTAACGACTGGTCATCCGGCATTCTTTCAGAAGAAATCAACGTCAGCGATTACGGCGTGATTTATGCTGGTGCCCAAAAAAATCTCGGACCAGCCGGCGTCACCGTTGTCATTATCAGAGATGATCTCATCGGGCACGCATCTGACACGCTGCCCACCATGCTAAATTACGAAACACACACAAAAGCAGATTCCCTTTACCATACGCCACCAACATTCGGGATCTATATGATCGGGCTCATGCTTGAGTGGATTGAATCGCTTGGCGGGGTGAAAGAGGTTGAAAAACGAAACCGTGAAAAAGCATCCCTATTATATGAAGCAATTGATCAATCAAGTTTGTTTTATTCACCTGTTAAAAAAGAAGATCGTTCGCTGATGAATGTTCCTTTTAAATCAGGCAATGAAGAAACGGATCGTGCATTTTTGCATTATGCAGCTTCAAAGCAACTGGTGGAACTAAAAGGCCACCGTTCAGTAGGTGGCATGCGTGCGAGTTTGTACAATGCGATGCCAATTGAGCATGTGGAGCGGCTGTGCGAAGCAATGCGGGAGTTTGAGCGTACGATAAAGAATGAAAAAAGCATGGCTTAGGTAACCGCTAATGACCTGCGCTTCAGATGGCGCTTTCCGGCAGGGACGGCGATGAGCCTCCTCGAGCTAAAGCTCTGCGGGGTCTCATCTGTCCGTCTTCTCCTGCTGGAGTCGCCACCTTCCGCTACGGTCAACGCTAAGGTTTCTTAATAAAATTCTGTTTCTTAAAATCATAATTGGATGTTAAGTGTGAATCACTAAACATATATCGTATGCAGTCTGTAAACTCGTCTGCAAATAAATTTTGTGATGAAAGAATGTAGAGTAGATAATAATTACAGTCGATTAAACGTTATTTTTTTACATGTATTGAATTCATGTTTCTACTATATAAGTAAGAAGTATTTACAACATATCATAATCCATCTGCTGGTGACCGGAGTGTAAGGCGGGGACTCCGGGACGATTAGCGGGATAGCTGAGACCCCGCAGGCAAAGCCGAGGAGGCTCAGCTACCGCCGTCCGGAAAGCCTCCGCCTGAAACGCAGGTCAACAGCGTACTAAATCTAACTTAGGATTTTTTCAGGAGGTTCTCTACGTTGACTTATCAGATTCAGACTTATAACAAAATTGCCGATGCAGGATTAAAATTGTTAGATGAACAGTACCAGCTCAACGAAAGCAATGAGCCGGATGCAATATTGCTTAGAAGCCATAAACTTCATAACCAGCCAATTCCACAGTCAGTCCAGGCAATTGCCAGAGCTGGTGCTGGAACGAATAATATTCCGATCGACCATTGCTCTGAACAGGGCGTCGTCGTCTTTAACACGCCCGGTGCCAACGCCAACGCTGTAAAAGAACTCGTGATCTCATGTCTGATCGCAAGCTCGCGTAACCTGTTCCGGGCCGTTCAGTGGACTCATTCTTTAAAAGGGGAGACAGAAATCTCTGAAAAAGTGGAAGCGAACAAAAAAGCATTTATCGGACATGAAGTAGCCGGCAAAAAGCTTGGCGTCATTGGACTAGGTAACATCGGATCAGTTGTAGCCAATGATGCACTCGCGCTCGATATGGAAGTCATGGCATACGATCCATTCGTATCAGTAGACGTAGCCTGGTTGATTTCACGAAGCGTACAGCGCGTTCATCAGCTTGATGAACTGCTGTCGCAATGTGACTTCATCACCATTCACGTTCCGCTCAGCCCGAAAACAACCGGTATTATTGATGACAAAGCATTTAAAGCAATGAAAAAAGGCATTCATTTTATCAACTTTGCCCGCGGAGAACTTGTTGATCACGAAGCACTGAAAACAGCGCTCCAGGACGGCACGGTCGGAAAATACATCACAGATTTCCCGAGCGATGACATTTTTGGTATGGAAAATGTGGTTGCTACACCTCACCTTGGTGCATCGACAACAGAATCTGAAGAAAATTGTGCAGTCATGGCAGCAAGACAGCTGAAAAACTACCTTGAAACGGGTAATATCAAAAATGCTGTTAACCTTCCAAACGTCAGCCTGCCACTCACTTCACCAGGCCGCCTGACAATCATGCACCGCAACATTCCAAACATGCTCGGTCAATTCTCACAGCTGCTGGCGGAACGCAACTTCAACATTGCCGACATGCTGAACCGAAGCCGCGGAGAATTTGCCTACACACTGATAGATATTGACAACAAACTAAACGATGCAGAAGCAAAAGACATTATGGACAGACTGCAGGACATAGAAGGTGTCATCCGAGCAAGACATATTGCGAATGGATGGCATTAGTAAGAACCCTCTCCTTGATTTTTAGGAGAGGGTTTTTTAGTAGGAGAAGCCGACCTAATGTATGGTACGAGTTTGTAGTGAATCGCACGCAAATCCAGTGAACCGCCCGAAAACTAGCTGAAGTGCAACATAAAAGTCGAAATTGAACAGTGACCACGAAAATCGCTGAAATGCAACACAAGTTCTCCAAATCACACGAAGCGTCCCGACCAAATGGATCGACGGTAGTATGAAGACGTATGACGGTATGATATACCCGAGGTGACAGTAATGAAATCCCGTTTGATGGTAGTGTTTACACGATTGACGGTCGCATCAGCATAACCGATGGACGTAATCATCGAATCCGTAGTGTGATGTACAGCTCTTCATATTCATTACTACAAGAAAATATCCATAATTTACAAATCAAATTTTCCACCATCCTCAACGATTCCTACTTATATTGAAATAGAGCAAAATCAGCAAGGTTAATCGGGAATTCATCCGAACAAAATGTGAAAAAAAGATGTCAAATATGCTTTTCCAGAAAATAATCAAGTATTTTTCCTTTTCATTTCTCATAAAATATACGATAATTATGTTAAAGTACTGAATATTTAAAAAATATAATAGACAGGAGGGAGAACGATGCTGCTGACAGTTAAGATGATGAAGCCGTTTTATACGCTGCAGGAAGGCCATGAACTCAAGCTTGTATTCGCTTATCAATATTTCTCGGTGGTTAAAGGAGAGGAAGTTTATCAGTTCATTCCGGTTGAATCGAATGAAATCAGAATCAATCTTAAGACAAGGCAGATCGAAAACTTAACAGATATATTCGTTTTCCAAAGAGGTGCCCGCATCTTCAGAATTCCGCTGTTTCAACTTTTGCAAATCTCGGACCTTGTTGATCACCTGAAATCAGTATCACAATTCTATGTTGAGCAAATCCTGGCGGACGAGGAGGAAGAAGCGATGAATGAAGAAATCGGACATTTAGAAATGCAGAATCTTTACAGACTAATCGATAAAGCGCTCCTTGAAGGAGACCGGGACCTGTTTATTCAGCTAACGAATCAGCTGAAAACTGAGGAGGCGGCACAGTAATGAACGCACGAGCCCGAAGCGCACCATAAAACCCTCTCATCTGATAACCGGAAGAGAGGGTTTTTATGTTGGGAAAAATCCAAATATTTTGTCATAAAAGGTCGAATATTTTTTTAAAAAAATGATTTTAGATATCTATAATCCGACACTTATCTGATAAATCTATTAACATATGACATTTTACGCATAAAAAGTGCCGCCCGATTAATCGGACGGCCAATGAGAGGGTATTGCTGGGTCATTTCATATTCTTATTTTAATATAAATATCTCTATTCGTCTATTGGGAAAATCTTAATGGTAAAAATTGCAATCAAGCTGGTGGCTTAACAATTCTGTCTCGATCCATTGTAGAAAATTCGTCTGGTGAAGCAATGTGGACTGATTTTTCGTTAAAACCAACATCAAATGTACTAAAACTAACTGCAAGTGATAGAGCTATTGACAACGAAACAGCTACTTTCTTAAGTTTAAACATTTAATTTCCTCTCCCTTGTAATTAAATTTCTCCATTGGCTGTAAAAATAAGCAACCTTCTCTGTATCGCCTACAGACTCATAATAATCGATAATTTTCTCCAAAACTTCCAGCGCATCGCTAAAACTTTGGAGCTTAATGAGATGGGGATACAAATATTTTACCGCATATTTAACGCCTTCGTATTGGGAAAATTCATACTTTTCAAGAAAATTCAAATGGTGAAAAAAGTATTTATCTCCAATTATTGTATCTGTTTCTTTTAGAAGCCTCATTCTTGAGTGCCATTTTTTGTCAATGTCATTTAGTTTCACCTTGCATTCTAGCCAAATAAGTAAAGATGTTCCGTAACTATACGAAAATGGCTCTGAAAGGTCGATTGCTTCATTCGTGGACTTCTCAGCTTTAGAGTATTCTTTGAGTAAATATTGGCAGCGGGCATAGTTGATTAATACCCCCGGATAAAGCGTGTCTTTAAAAAACATCCTTGTATTTCTTAAAAGAGATTTATAAACTGTTAATGCTTCAGAGTAAAGATTCAACCTCATATAGCTAATACCAAGGATCATTTGTGAGTGAACCTGACGTATGAAATTTGACTCTGTTAGAAAAACATCGTACGCCTTTTTACTGAAGGTCAAAGCCGCTTCGTTTTGATTAAGAGAAGTATATAGGTGTGACAAAATATAACTTGCTTCACCTATCCACATTCCGCCAACAGGAAGAGGATTTCTCAAAAATTCGTGGACTGTTTTTAAACCTTCTTCATATTTCTCATTCATAGAATAATGAAATCCTCTGAAAAATACTAAAATATTTTTTTCAATAGGATCAAAGGTATTTTTAATTTTTTTAATCATATTTAATGATTCTTGTATTCCTTCATCATCCCAATGAAATAAATAGTACCGTAACATATATAAATGGTATAAATTCACATACTCGCTTGTTAGTATATAATCCTCTTTTTCTTTAAGTTCTTCATACAAATTTTCAATCGATTCACGATCCTGCATAAATAGCGCATGCATAAAAGATTCCAACAAATCGTGGACCTCACGCAAATCCCCCGTAATATCCTCAAGCTGCAAATCCAACTTCGCAAGCAGCATATTCACAGTCTCTTCATTTGCTGAATACATGTTGGTCTCGATCTTGCTCAGGTGAGAAGTTGAACAAATGCCATCAGCCAATTCGGTCTGAGTGAGGCCTTTTTTTGTTCGGTAATATTTGATAATTGACCCGACATTCATTTTTAATCCCCCGATCCTATTACGGAAGTGGAGGGTCAGACCCTCCACTTCATTCCTCTGCCGAAGCCGGGGACTGAAGTGCGGGGTCTGACCCTATACTTCGCTCTACTTCTCTTATTATATATAAGACTTTAGATATAGTCATCTGTCGTTTTGTTCTCTTTGTGCGTAACAATCATTACAGTTCGTTTAAATTTCATGTTTAAGGCTGGCACTTATCTTCTTGCTCGCATACAATTAGATAATGTGCAAAATCACGTTTTTGCTATCAGATATTCCCTGTTTTGCGTTATAATAGAGAGATTGAAGGATATGAGCGGAGGGATGATGGATGAAGCAGGTGAGAAAGGTGATTATACCGGCTGCAGGTCTTGGAACAAGAATGCTGCCGGCGACGAAGGCACAGCCGAAGGAAATGCTGCCGATTGTGGATAAGCCGATGATACAGTACATAGTGGAAGAGGCGATTGCATCAGGCATTGAAGATATTATTATTATCAGCGGCAGGGGAAAGCGTGCGATTGAGGATCATTTTGATAAGTCGTATGAGCTTGAAGAAACGCTTGAGAAGAAAGATAAGCGTGAGATGCTGGATCAGGTGCAGCACATTTCTAACCTTGCAAACATTCATTATATTAGACAAAAAGAACCTAAAGGACTTGGACATGCTATTTTGTGTGCAAAAAGTTTTATTGGGGATGAGCCCTTTGCGGTCATTCTTGGAGATGATATTGTTGAAGCGGATCCACCTTGTCTGAAGCAGTTGATTGAGGTGTATGGGGATTACCCCGGGAGTTCGGTGATCGGGGTGCAGGAAGTGCCGAAAGAGGATGTCTCGAAGTACGGGATTGTTTCTCCAGGTAAACAGATTGATCAACAGCTTTACACGATTGACAGTCTGGTTGAGAAACCGGCTGCAGGGGAAGCTCCATCGACATTAGCAATTCAGGGCAGATATATTTTGCAGCCTGAAATTTTTAATATACTAGAAAACCTTGAGCCGAGTGCGCGCAATGAAATTGAATTGACGGATGCGCTGAGACAGATGCCTCAGCCATTGTTTGCTTATTATTTCAAGGGGAACCGTTATGATGTTGGGGACAAGTTGGGTTTTATCAAAGCTACGCTTGAACTCGGTCTGAAACGGGAAGACCTGAAAGAGGACCTCCTGGCTTACCTTGAGGAACTGATGGCACGTCAGAAAGGATAAATCAACATGATGAATATAGGAATTGCAGGAACCGGTTATGTAGGCCTTGTCACAGGCGTTTGTCTGGCTGAGGTTGGACATCACGTAACCTGCCTGGATGTTTCACAGGAAAAAATAGATATGCTGAAAGGCGGTCATTCCCCGATATTTGAACCGGGACTGGATGACATGCTGCAGAAAAATATTCGCGAAGAGCGTCTGCATTTTACAACAGACCGTTCTGAAGCTTACGAGAATAAAGAGTTGATCTTTATTGCAGTCGGGACGCCTGAGGGTGAAAACGGCAAAGCAGATTTGTCATATGTCAAAACTGCTGCAAGGGAGATTGCCGCATCAATTACCAATGATGTAGTGATTGTGACGAAGAGTACAGTCCCGGTTGGCACGAATGAGATGGTTGAAGATACGGTCAAAGCGCATGGATCGGCTTATCAGGTGCATGCCGTATCAAACCCTGAGTTTCTGCGTGAAGGAAATGCGATTCATGATGCATTTCATGGAGACCGAATCGTGATTGGCGGTAATCATCAGCCGGCAGTTGAAAAAGTTGCTGAACTGTATGCGCCATTCGACATTCCGATCGTTAGAACAGATACAAAAAGTGCTGAACTGATTAAATATGCCTCGAATGCATTTTTAGCAACTAAAATCAGTTTCATTAATGAAATAGCAAACATTTGTGAGATTACAGGTGCAAATGTAGAAGCCGTTGCCCAGGGAATGGGGCTCGATAAGCGAATCGGCACACAGTTTCTTAAAGCCGGTATTGGTTTTGGTGGATCTTGCTTTCCGAAAGATACGAAAGCACTCACGTCCATGTCTGCTGAAGCAGGCTACGAATTCCGTATGCTGAATGCTGTGCTTGAAGTCAATGAGCTTCAGCACAACAAGCTGATGGAGAAAGCGAATGAATACAGTGCGATTGAAAAAGGGACGAAAGCGGCTGTGCTCGGTCTGGCATTTAAGCCGAATACAGATGACACAAGAGATACGCCTGCAATCCGCATCATAGAGGAGCTGCAGCGTCAGGGCGCGGATATCGTCGCTTATGATCCGATCGCAACAGATAAGATGAAGGAAGTATTTCCGGATCTGACATATACGAATTCCCTTGAAGAAGCGGTAAACGGCGCAGAAACTGCGTTTATTATTACAGACTGGGCGCAGATTAAAGAACAGACGCCCGCTTTTTTCACAAAACATATGAAGCGTCCGCTGATTTTTGACGGTCGTAACTGTTTTGATCCCGGTGAAATGGTCAGTGGCGGCGTTCACTATCATTCCATTGGTCGCAGCGGAAATTCTTTTCGCATGACTATGTCAACTTGAGCATTTTTTCGATATAATAAAAGGCAGGTTTATTGAAGATAAGCCGATGAAAGGAAGTACAAATCGTATGTTTGAAAAAATTTGTGTAGTAGGTCTTGGTTATATAGGCCTTCCGACTGCTGTCATGTTTGCGAACAATGGCATAAAGGTTCATGGCGTAGACGTAAATGAAAAAGCAGTCAGCATGATTCAGAATAAACAGCTTCATATAGAAGAAAATGGTCTTCAGGAAAAACTTGAGAAAGCAGTGGATGCAGGGGCATTAACTGTTTCAACAACGCCTGAAGAAGCGGATGTATTTATTATCGCCGTTCCTTCACCAATTAATGAAGACAAAACAGCAAATCTTAACTATGTCCGTAAAGCGACTGAATCAATTGTTCCTTTCGTGAAAAAAGGGAACCTTGTGATTTTAGAATCAACAGTGCCACCACGTACGGTTGAAGACGTTATGCTGCCAGCGCTTAAGGAGACAGGACTTGAGTTCGGTACAGAGCTGCTCGTATCCCATTCTCCGGAACGTGTGATCCCAGGCAGAATCTTTGAAGAGCTTGTGCAGAATGACCGCATTGTAGGGGGCATCAGCCAGGAATCTTCTGAGAAAACAAAAGAGCTGTATGAAACGTTTGTAAAAGGAAAGATTCATTTAACAGATGCAACGACAGCTGAGCTTGTTAAAGTGATTGAAAATACGTACCGCGATATCAACATTGCATTTGCCAATGAGCTTGCAAAAATTGCGGAAACGATTGACGTGAACATTTGGGAAGCGATTGACTTTGCGAACTTCCATCCGCGTGTGAATATTCATAAGCCTGGTCCGGGTGTAGGCGGTCACTGTATCGCAGTCGACCCATGGTTCCTTGTTGAACTGGCGCCGGATCTTGCAAAAATGATCAACCTTGCACGTGATACAAATGATGGCATGCCGAAGCATACGGTCGGACGCGTTCAGAAGTATTTCCAAAAGGAACAGATCCAAAATGGCCGTGTAGCCGTTTTTGGTCTAGCATTTAAAGGAAATGTAGATGATGTGCGTGAAAGTCCTTCACTTGAAGTATTGCGTCAGCTTGAAGAAGCCGGCGTTGATTATACAGCGTACGATCCGCATGTGAAAGAAAACAAAGTGCCACGTCAGACGCAGGACTTTAACGAAGCGGTCAGCCATGCTGATCTGATTCTCGTTCTGACAGATCACAATGAATTTAAAGAACTGGATCCTGCAGCTTTCAAATCCGACATGCGCACTCCGGCTGTACTTGATACGAAAAACTGTATCAACCGTTTAAAATGGGAAGAAGCAGGGTTTGCATTCGGACTGTTAGGTGACTCAAAGCACTCTGAATAAGAGTGGGATAGGTGAGATGACATGAAGGAAAATTATCTCGGAGTCGATGTCAGTCCTCTGAATTACGATGAGCTGATCAACGCACTCTATAATAGACTTGAAGAACAGCAAAATTCATTCATTGTCGCAATCAATCCGGAAAAAATCATGAAAGCACAGCAGGATACAGCACTCAGGAATCTGCTGAACCGCGCTGACTTTCAGATTCCGGATGGCATTGGTGTGATTCTTGCCTCCAGATTGAAAGGCGGCAGGATCAAAAGTCGTGTAACCGGCATTGATATGATGATGCGGATTAGTGAAGAATCCGTTAAACGCCAAAAAAGTGTCTTTCTGTTTGGAGCAAAGCCCGGTGTAGCTGAAGAAGCGAAGGCCGGTCTTGAAAGACTTTATCCGGGTATACAAATTGCAGGGACATTGAATGGTTATGAAAAAGACCCTGAAGTCATTAAGCAGACAATTAATGACGCAAAGCCTGATATATTATTCGTTGCGATGGGCAGTCCTGCACAGGAGTACTTCATCGTGGATCATATGCAGGAACTGTATCCGCACATCTTCCAGGGAGTAGGCGGTTCATTCGATGTTCTCTCGGGCAGAATTAAGCGTGCGCCTGAAGGATTCCAGCGTCTTGGGCTTGAATGGTTTTACCGTTTGTTAAAAGAACCAAAACGAATTAAAAGACAAATGATTCTTCCGAAATTCCTGCTCTCAGTACTGAAGAAGTAAGGAGCATATGATGTCTAAATTTAAAGTAGCCAGTATCTTGTTTTTATTTTCAACACTGCTGTTAAAGTTCTCAAGCATGCTCCGTGACATGACGATCGCGGGGCTGTTTGGTGCTTCCGGGCAGTCAGATATTTATTTTGCCGCGATGACCATTCCAAATGCCATCGTTCTTTTTATGCTTACAGGTATGAAGGATGCATTCCTGCCGAGCTATTACAAGTTCGACCGTGAAGGCAGGGGCTTTTCACACCTTACAAACGTTGTCAAAGGTACGTTCTGGATTACCATCGGAATTTCAATCATCGGGATTATCGTATCGCCGTTCCTTATGAGGCTTCTGTATCCGGAGTTCGGACGCTATGAAGACGGTTTTGAGATTGCCACGTGGACCGCAATTATTTATTTCGTTGCGATCATATTTGTCGGCATGAATGCTGTATATGAGGGATTTTTTGACTCACAGAAAAAGTTTTCATTTTCAACATTTTCACAAACGGTTGTTGTGCTCGTGATGATCGGCTTTTCATTCCTGTTCTATCAGCAGCTTGAAATTTACGCCGTACCAATCGGTTATCTAATCGGAACGGTAATCTCATTTTTAATTAAGCTGGTCTACCTGAAGCCAAAGCGCTTTATGGCGTGGAAGCAGAAGATTGACCGCAAAGAAGTGAAGGCTTTTTACCTGATCTTCCTGCCGGTAGGATTAACGATCGCCATTGGGCAGATCAACCTGACAGTCGATTCAATCTTTTCTGCTCAAATGGAAACAGGCGTTGTCTCGAATCTGAACTATGCTTTCAGACTCGTTAATATTCCACAGGCGATTTTCGGGGTCACGATCGCAACACTGGTATTTCCTTTAATTGCATCAGCTTATGCCGATAAAAAGATGGATCAGTTTAAAGGTGGAATCGAAAAGGGACTAATCTTTATGTTTATGTTCCTGATACCGACGATCGCCGGTATGATTCTTGTGATGGAGCCGCTTGTGAAGATTTTCTTCGAGAGAGGACAGTTTGACGCAGCCGCAACAGCTGATACGAGTACATATGCAATTTTCTATGTTGGGTCAGTTTTGTTTTACAGTATCCAGGCCGTGATTGCCAAAGGCTTTTACACGATGTCAAAAGGACATTATATCCTCCGCATCGGACTGATTTCCATTGTGCTGAACATCATTTTTAACTGGTGGTTCTCAAGCCTTTTTGGAGCAGTTGGGCTGGCACTTGCTTCATCCGTTGTCGGCATGTTGTACAGTATTATGACATTTACAACGCTGTATAAGATTACAGGTGGGTTTGATCTGAAGATGATCGGCTGGAATATGCTGAAGGTACTCATTGCAGGCTCGGTGATGACAGCCGTACTGATCGGTCTCCAACAGACAGCGATTCCGTCGCTGCCGATTATACTATATCTCGCAATTATCGGCGTTTCAGGCATCATCGTATACGCTGCAGGATTATATTTACTAAAAAGCCAGCCATTTAAAGAGCTGATTGCAAGGGGAGGGAACAGAGGATGAAATTCAGACACGCACTTCAGGAATTAAATAAAATTGATGTGTTTTCACCGTACCTGTTCTTTCCGTTTGTCGTTCTGCTCTACTTTGGTACAAGTCTGTTCGACTTTGGACGCTTTGATTATTTTGGGTTAACTTATTCTATCGTCCCGGTGATTCTGTCCGGCCTCGCTTCCTATTGGCTGATGGTCTGGGTTGTCAGAAGCAAGAACTGGCGCTTCAATATCACCGTGCCTGAAAAATTAAAAGGTAAAAGCATCTGGCTGTTATTCGGACTTGCATGGCTCGGACTGATTGCCTACATCATTATGATCGGCTCAGGACAAATCGGCATTAGTGATGAAGCGGCGAGAAGGTCGCTTGATCCAAAGCTGAATTTTCTGAGTGCACTGCTCTGGTACTCAGGATTATTTCTGATCAGCTGGTTCTTCCTGGTCAAAGAAAAGAAAGTCGGCATTTTTATCCTGCTGTTTGCTGTCCTTGCGGGGTTGTTCGTAGTCATGGGCTACCGCACACCGCTTGTGATTATGCTGTTTACAGCCATTATCATATTTCATTACATGGTCAGACAGATTAAATTCACCTGGTTCATCGGTGCACTTGTTATTGTGGGGCTGGCATTTTCGATGTTCGGATTTTATCGATTCGCAACAGAAGATCCTGACAATCCTTTCAACAGCAGAGAGCTTCCCGAGATTTCAGATGAGTTAAATGTTGATCAGATTGAAGAACGGAATGAAATGCTCAGAGCGAGAATGGAAGAAACACCGGCAGTGATTAGAGCACTAAATAATGAGAGTGTTACAGGACATGTTGTCCTGAGCAAAATCATGGAATATACGGACGAAGAAGGGCATCTTCTTGGGGAAATTCATGAAGGTATATTCAGTCCGGTGCTGCCGGGTGAGCAGACATCCCCGCGTATGAGAGTGTCTGAAATCGCAAATTCCCTGACAGTAGAAGAGGGGATTTACATTACACGTCCAGGACGGACGACAACACCGACACTTTTTGGTCAGTTCTTTGCTGATTTCGGTTACGCAGGAATCATTGTCGGATTCGGAATAATCGGTTTGCTGATTACTGTGTTATATAATCAGATGCAGCAAATGGGGAACAGATCGTATCAGGCAATCAGTTATGCATTTGTTTTAACGGTGTTTACCATTTCTTTGCATACAGGATTACTTGATCTGATTTTTGTGCTTATGATTGGTTTTGCTCTTTTAAGTGCCATGTTAGAAAGAAAATATCTATAATTACTAAAATGATAGATTGTGAAAATTTACTTTAAGTGTTAAGATTATGGGGAAGTTAAAAATTCCTCTATTATATATAACAACGGCTGGTTGGTGGCCGGGAGCACTTCGCCTGAGGCGGAGTGCTTTTTTATGCTTTTCATTCTCTTGTGAAATAGGATTTTACTGTGGGTCACTTGTACGGAAGGTGATGGAAAGATGTACGTTAGTGTGGAATAAACAGGCGGTGCTGCCGGGATCAAGTCCATCTGAAATACTGCTGATTGAAATCACGAGCTCATATTGCAATAGGATGGTATTAGTACATAAATGAAGGGATTCCGCCGGTTCCCCAAGTCACCCCTGCGTGAAACCAGCACATAAAAAAACCCGTTCAGTCCCCAAACTGAACGGGTTTTACGATTATTTCTTCGGTGGATAGGCTTTCCATCTGCTAAAGTCAGCATCCTGTTTCTTAATCATTTCAGCAGGGAAGATAAACGTCCAGGGCTTACTTGTGTTCGCTGAAACCGAAAGAGGTGCGAGCTTGAACCCGCCTTGTGCAACAATGTCACCTTTTGCATCTTCAATCACAAGCGGCAGCTGTTCGAGCTGAATGTTTTTCTGACTTCCATTACGAATCAGCAGTGTAACATGCAAACTGCCATCTTCCTTACGTGACTGCTGAAGACCCAGGAAATTCACTTCTCCCGGTTTTGGCGCTTCAGCCTGATTTACGAAAGAAGCCAGTTTTTCCTGTTCTTCCACTGCAAGTGACTGTTCCCATTTTTCATCAAGCTCTAATCTGTGAGGCACTTCCTTTGGCTTTAGTTCGAAAGCGAGCTGCCAGTCTTCCGAAGGTATATCAGTTTTTTCTACAGAACCCTTTTCAAATAAGAACTGCCATGGACGGCTGCTTTCTGCAGGAAGCTCTCCCAATGCAGCAAGATCAAACTCCTTACGCGCCAGACGTTCTCCTTCAGGACTCAATAATAATAGGAAGGTTTTGCCGAGTGTAATCGGCTTTTTCAGGCTTGATCTGACAAACGCAGTCACTGCTACAGCGCCGCTCTTTTCATCTTGTTCAAGACTGATGCCTGAAAGGGAAAGCTGATTCCGTTTTAAAGGTGACAGTTCTTTATTCAGGAACTGGTAATAATATTTTTCCTCGTCATTTACTCTTGAACCCGGATGAAGAGAAAGGGTAGTATTGACCTCTTCTTCACCAGGCGCTTCTGTATGTTCAACGACTTCATTCGAAGAAACAGCGTGATCCTTACCTTCTCTTTTTTTATTACGCGTAAATTTTTTCAGCCAGCTCATTTCAGTTTCACTCCGTTCTTCTTCGTGGTCTCAATCTTATGGATCAGCTGTGCAGTTTGTCTGCTGACATCCTGTTCCAGCTGATAATGCATCATAGAAAACAGCTCAAGGCCTTCTCTCTGATACTGTCTCATCGGATCTTCCTGAGAATAACTTCTCAGTCCTACGCCTTCTTTCAGGCGATCCATCGCATCAATGTGACGCAGCCAGTAATGATCTGTGCGGCTCAGCAGAAACCTTCTCAGCTGTTCTGAAAATTGCTCCTGTTGCAAATGTTCATCAACAAGCACGACATATGAATCGGTCTGTTCCTTGACAGACTCTTTAATACGCTTAAGCGGTGTATCCTCATTAATAAATGAAAAGTCTCCTGTCGGCACGATTAGTGTCAAGTTCTCTTTCATTTTATCCAGATCCCATGTCTCGTCAGGCTCATCCTCAGGACAGCGCAGGCGGACTTCTTCTGTCGTGTGTGATGAGATAATATTTTTCAAAATCGGATGAACAGCGTCGCGTTCAAGTAATTTATCACGCAGGTCATAGATTGTCGCCCGCTGAATACCAAGTACATCATCAAGCTTCAGGTTATATTCACGAATCGAGAAGTTAGATCCTTCACAAATCCGCTGTACACGATCTACAAACTCCCTTGCTTTTTTACTTTTCACTTCACCATTTTTATCACTGGATATATTTTTCTTCAGTTTCTCACGCTCTTCCGGTGCAAAGCGGCGGTACATTTCATCATCGAGTGAAATAAAGAACTCTGATGTACCCGGATCACCCTGACGTCCGGAACGTCCTTTGAGCTGATTGTCAATCCGTCGTGATTCGTGGCGTTCTGTACCGATCACATATAACCCGCCGAGCTCGCGGACACCTTCACCCAGGACAATATCCGTTCCACGGCCTGCCATGTTCGTCGCTACTGTTATCGCATTTTTCTGGCCGGCAAGTGAAATGAGGCGCACTTCCTGTTCAAGACTCTTTGCATTCAGGATCTCATGAGACAATCCGCGTTTTTTCAGTTCTCCTGAAACCAGTTCAGACTGAATAATGGAAGTTGTCCCGATTAAAATTGGTCTTCCTTCATTGTGAAGTTCTTCAACCCGGTCAGCAGCAGCTTTATATTTTTGTTCAATCGTTTCATAGATCCGGTCTGCTTTATCAGTCCGTGCAATCGGCTGATTGGTCGGCACTTGCACAACACCGAGGTTATAAATGTCACGCAGTTCTTTCTGTTCGGTTTTTGCTGTACCGGTCATGCCCGCAAGCTGGTGATAACGGCGGAAGTAATTCTGTATTGTGATAGATGCCTGCGTTTTGTTTTCCTCAGTTACTTCGAGCCCTTCTTTTGCTTCAATTGCCTGATGAAGTCCGTTACTTAATGACCGGCCTTCCATCGGGCGTCCAGTGAACATATCGACGAGCAAGACTTTGCCATCTTTAATGATGTAATCAACATCACGCTGAAACATTACCCGTGCACGCAGCGCTTGAATCACATAATGATAAAGTGTCTGGTGCTCAAGCTCATACAGGTTATCAATATCAAATCCGCGTTCAATGCTTGATATACCTTCTTCTGTCAGGTTTGTCGTTTTGGTCTCGAGGTCATAGTGAAATTCACGGCCCTCTTCAAAATGCTTTACAATGCGTGCACATAAATTACTCAGGTCTGTACTGACGCCGTCTTTTCCGGCAATAATGAGCGGTGTTTTTGCCTCATCGATTAATACGCTGTCTGCTTCATCTATAATGGCGAAGTGAAGAGGCCGCTGGACACGCTGCCCGGTTTCATAGACCATGTTGTCCCGCAAATAATCAAACCCGAATTCACTGCCGATTCCATATGTAATATCAGCTGCATACGCCATTCTCTTCCGGTCAGGCTCAAGTCCCGGGATATTAAGACTGACATCCAGCCCGAGAAATTCGTGTACCTGTCCAATCAGATCGCGGTCACGTCTCGCCAGGTATTCATTTACTGTAATGACGTGCACGCCTTTACCTTCAAGTGCATGAAGATAACTCGGAAGGGAAGCAACAAGCGTTTTACCTTCGCCTGTTGGCATTTCAGCAATGTTACTGTCTGACAGTGCAAGTCCGCCGATCATCTGCACATCAAAATGGCGCATACCAAGTACACGTTTTGAAGCTTCACGTACAACAGCAAAAGCTTCACTCCGTATCGAAGACAGGGCCTCACCCTGATCAACCCGTTCCTTAAAAACTGATGTCTGATTTCTCAATTCATCATCACTATATTGTTCAAACTGATCTTCAAGCAGATTAATCTGCTCAGTCAGCTTTCTATATTTTTTCAGCTGCCGGTCATCACCGGAGCTTTTTATCTTCTGTATGAAAGAAATCATGGTATTCTCTCCTTAATCTTGTAAACTGCATCAGCTATCAGTATATCATGACGAGTAGGCAGTTACATTAATTTCTCGGCATTTTAACTGGATAGAAATGGGAAATATGTTATGGTTAACAATGAAAGATTAATAGAAGGGGGATCACAATGAAAACATTATGGATCGGAGCGGCAGCACTGACAATTTCAATCATGAGTGCACAAAGTGCCAGCGCAGAAGAAAATGATGCACAGGCATTTAAACAGATGCTAACAGAGACAGGAATAGAAAAAGGAATTCCGCCTGAAGTATTAAAGGCAATTGCCTACAAAGAGAACGGCGGTTTTAATCACTATGATGAAGACGGCTCACCGGTTGTCTCAGATGATGGAGGAATCGGCTTAATGCAGCTGACCTTCACAGATCAGGAGATTGAGAGATTCGATATTGATATGGAACGGATAGCAGAGGATGTGGACTATCATATCGAACAGGCAGCTGAGCACCTGCTTCGTAAAAAAGCGCTGAATCTTCCTATTGTAAATGATGGAGAGAACACGGACATTGAATCATGGTACTTTGCTGTAATGGCATATAACGGTCTGAGTGAAATCAATGACCCTAATACACATGATGATGCCTATCAGGAAGATGTGTTCAGTTATATCCGCAATAATAGCGTGATCTCCATAGGCGAAACACCAGAGCTTGAAATCAACTATGGTGAAACAGATGAAGATCGTCTGATCATGCGCTTTCCAGACCGAGATTATACATGGCCAACAGAAACACCTGCTATGCAGCTGGCTGAGACCGGAAGCAGCGTCTACAGCTATCATGAGTTTGAAGGGTTTGATACGTCTAATGTAAGAAGTGAGCCAGGCGGGCAATTAATTGCTTCAATAAATCATTACACACCACTTGAGATTACTGATGGTCCTTTTGAAGCTGCAGGAGAAGCAAATCATTATGTCTTCTATAAAGTAAAAGGAAATTTTGGTGAAGGATATATTGCAAGTTCAAATCTGCAATTCGGGAACGAGCTAACGATTTTCAATGACCTTTCCCCGGGTGAAATTGAGACGGCTGTTGCTTATCTTCAGCAGAGAGAAGTGATCAACGGCTATGAAGATGGCACATACAGGCCATTCAATGTGCTTCAGAGAAGACATGCCGCAGCACTGATCGTCAGAGCACTCGACCTTGAGAAACCTGAAAACTATGAAGTGACCTCACCAGACCTTACGCCTGATACACCAGGTTACGAAGATCTTGCCATTATGGAATATCACGGCATCATGGGAAGAGGCGGACAAATGAATGCGGAGTCACCACTTAACCGTTCACAGATGGCGAGCATGTTGAACCGCTCTTTTGCGGCAGTCTATGATATCCCTGATGAAGTAATCAACATTAAAGATCTATCCGCTGATGATCAAATTTATGAAGATATTGCGGTTATTGTTCATAACGAAATTACGAATGCAGATGAAAATACCGCATTTAATCCATGGAATTCAGTCACACGTGGACAGTACGCGCTATTCTTTGAACGGTCCATTAGACTCATGGAGAAAAATTCTTAATATGTAAACGTTTTAAAAGAAGAGAGACTGACGTAAGCCTAGGCCGTCAGTCTCTTTTTGATTTATTGTTTGAATTTAACGAATATTTTATTAAAAGGATAAAAGTTTAATAGATCAGCCATAAAAAGGGTTTATAGAAAAATATTTTTTCATTTTTCTAAAGGTTTACGAAAATATGACGAAATAACTTAAGAACACCTATATTTACGCATTTTTCGCGCTTTAGCTCGAAAAAACATAGGTATTTCTCGTTATTTCTTCAAAAATGATTGAAATATTTCTGTCATCTTGTAGAATGAAAGAAGGTTATTGTAATGGATAATCCACTATGAACTGGAAATCACATATCTTTTTTTCCATTTTGTAAAAGGATTGACATTCTCGTAATCTGAGACTATACTGATGGGTGTAGGTACATAAGTTGTTGAATGGGTCTTTATTCATAATTACATATTCCTGTTTAACTACTTTATTATAATATGCAATTACAAGGAGGAAATTTTTTAATGGCTTACCAACCAAAGTCTTACCGCAAGTTCCTTGCGGGTACAGTAACAACTGCACTAGTAGCTTCAGCAGTCGCTCCAGTCGCAGGTGCCGAGGGCCTTCAGGCTCAGGACAATCACACAACATTCTCAGACGTTAACCCGGCTGATGTACACGCTCCAAATATTCAGAAAGCAGTTGACCTAGGTCTTGTTAATGGTTATGGAGACGAATTCCGCCCTTATAATAATGTTACTCGTGGACAAGTTGCATTGATCCTTTCTCGTTGGATCGAATCTGAAGGAACAACAGTGGATACTTCAGATACTGAAGAATTTGCTGATGTACCATCATCTTACTATGACGAAGAACTTTACGAAGCTTCATTAGTACTTCGTGAACTTGGTATCTTCACAGGTACTGAAGAAAACAACTTTAACCCGAACTCGCCAATCTCTCGTCAGGCAATGGCGAAAGTACTTGTTGAAGCATTCGGACTTGAAGATCTTGAAGATGTGGATGCAACTGTAACTGACATCGAAGACGCTCAGGAGTGGGCTCAGGATTATATCAACATTCTTGTTGAAAACGGCGTAACTGTAGTTGACGAATATCGTCCACTTGAGTATGTTACACGTGCTCAGTTCTCTACTTTCGCAATTCGTGCACTTACTGTGTATGAAGAGTCCCTACTTCCAGCTGTAACATCTGTTGAATTTAACGCAGAAGGTGACATGTTCACTGTTGAATTTGACGAAGAGATTCCTGAAGATGTAACACTTGAATGGGTTCTTGAAAACTATGATGTAGAAGTAAATGGAACACCTGTTTCTGAAATTCCTGAAGAAGTACTTGAAGCATTAGCTCTTGAAATTTCTAATGTAGATGGTATGACAGTTACTTTCAGCCACACTGATCTTGATGATCTAAGTGATGCACTTGGTGGAGAAAGCGTTGAACTTTCAGTTGGTGGAGCTTCAGATGTTTATACTTTTGAAGTGATCGTTGAGCCAATGGTTGAGAGTGTAATGGCGGTTAACGCTAAACAAGTAGTTGTTAACTTCAATACTGCAGTTGATGAAGATACAGTTATTGTTGATGCAGGAACAGACAACTCTTTAGTTGCTGATACTTTCTCTATTAGCCGTGTGCCTGCTTCAGCTACTACTCCAGCACTAAATGTTGACGCTGATAACGCAACAGGTGTACTTAGTGAAGATGGAAAGACTTTAACAATTACTGCTGGTGGAGCTGAGTATTTTGATGGTACTTACTCACTAACTGTTGCTGATACGGTAGAAACAGTATCAGGTGATGAATTCCCAGCATTCTCTTCAACTTTTACAGTCGATGACACTACTGCACCGACAGTTTCAAGTGTTGATTACGAAGTTGCAACTAATACAGTTACAGTAACTTATAGTGAGCCACTTGAAGCAGCTCCTACAACTGTTCGTCAGAATGGACAACCTGTTAGCTTGATTGCTGGTTTTACTCCTGGTGATACAGAGGTTTCTTTCCTTAACACAGCAACTTCAGGTACTACTTCTACAGTTTATACTGCAGGTGCGGTAGATTATAATGGAAACAACCAAACACTATTTAACGGAAATGTATTTATTGATCAAGCAAGCACTGAAGCATTAACTGTGACATCACTTGCACAAGTTGATTCTAATGTTGCAAGACTTGTATTTGATAAAGCTGTAGCAGGTGCTACTGCAAATGATGCGGAAGCTGCTGTTGCTGCTGCACTATCAGTTATTGAAGATGGAAATGTAATTGATGATCTAGATATTAGTGTTACAAGAGTTGCAACTGACACTACTAATCGTTCATTCGATGTTTCTATCAATGCTGGTGCAGCTCCAGCGTATGGTTTTTATGATAATGGTTCAACTACTGAAGATGTTACATTCCTTCTAGCGGATGGAGAAATTGAAGACATTTTCGGTAATGAAAATGGAGTATTCAATAGAACAGTAACTATGACTCAAGATCTTACTGGTCCTGAAGTTGTATCTATTGGAGCTTCTACAGACGGAACTACTTTAGATGTAACATTTGATGAAGATGTTACTATCGAAGACCTATCTGCATTTGTTGTACGCCAAGATGGTGTAAACATTGATGTTCTAGCATCATCATCTGTAGATGATAACGTGGTTTCTCTTGTTTTAGATCCTGATTCAGATACAGTTGCTGATGACCTAACAGATGGTACTTACTCTGTGCGCGTTGAAGAGGGTGCAGTTGCTGATGTACACACTAATGAAAATGAGTTAATTACTGGACTTACATTCACTTATAGCGAAGATGATGTTGCTTCACCATTAACTGCAACAATTGCAGATGAGGCGGCAGCAAATACATTCTCAGTAACATTCTCTGAAGAAGTAACAAACTCTGGACTTAATGCAGCTAACTATACTTTAGATGGCGCAGCATTACCGGCTGGAACTGATATCTACTTTGCAACTGCAGCTCGTGAAGAAGTTATTATTGAACTGCCTGAAGATTCAGTAAATATCGGAGTTGTTGGTACAGGAACAACTGCAGTTCTAGGTGTTAAAAACGTAGTAGACCTTGATGGTGATGTTGTATCAGAATTTTATGATACAGTAACAATTGAAGACAACACATCTTCAGATCTATTATCTGCTTCTCTTGTAGGTAATAACACTCTAGTGTTCACATTTGATGAGGCGCTTGAAGAAGGAACTGAACCAACAGATTTCGATGAGCTTGTTGAAGATTTCACTATCACAGGTGGTTCTACTGTACTAGATGAAGGAACAAACACTGGAACGATTGCATCATCTATTGATGGAAACCAGCTAGTAGTTACTGTAACAAGTGAAGGAGACTCTAATTGGTCTACGGTTAGATCTGCTAATACTATAACTGTACTTACTAACGACGGAATCACTATCCAAGACGATAATGAGTACGAAGTTTCTGGTGGAGTGCAAGTTACTGTTTCAAAATAAGAATTCGAACACGTCTTTTTGTCAAATTTAAGTTTGACAATTGACTACAATTCGATCAAGCCAGTTTTCCCTGAAAAGAGGAGGCTGGCTTTTTCTTTTGAACTTTATCTGAAGTGTTTATTGATTCACAGAGGATTCAGCAGGTTTGAACATATAAAAAAATAGTCAAACTGATTAATATGTTCAAAACATTAATAAATATTCAATGAATATTCTATCAATACTTAGTCCAACACTAGCATAAGAATCCGCCAAATCAGGTGAAGGTTCTTATGCCTTTTTTATTGCGCTGTTTTCGATCAAATCAAATAATACCGAGAGTCACTCAGATAAAGGTTGAATTCCAGACCTTCGATTAGTTACTAAAGTTTTAACAAGTTACGTATAAGCGTTGGTTACATTTTATCGATGAAAGTTTAGTTGTTACAGAAGTTGCCATAATTACATTGAGAAAAAACTCGTGAGGGAGTTTTATAACCGGAAAACTATGTAACTGATGTAATTTTATTGTTTGTAGTTACAAAGTTACAAGTTTAAGAAGTTACATTTTTCTAGTTACTGTTGTAACGATAGTTAAATAATTTGTAACTCGCAGAATAAATGATCGGTAACTTTCTGTGGTAGTTACATCGTAAATGGAGGAACCGAAGGTGAAAAAAGCGGTTACGTATGCCCGGAAATCATACTACACTGGAAAATTGTCAGATCAAGAAGTCATTGGATACCAACAAAGTGCAATGAATCAATATGCTGAACAACATCAATTAGAGGTTGTGAAGGAATTCTCAGACGTAAATTACACGGGAGCGAATGTTGACCGTCCTTCGTTACAGGCACTGCTTCATTATCTCTCTACTAACAAAATTGACCAGGTTCTCTTTTACTCTGTTGATCGGATGGGAAGACATAATGCCAACAATATTGATTTGGTAAGAGAAATGTTAGATCACGTGTCTAGTATTAGTTTTGTATCAGAAGGGTTAACTTTCGATCAAAATAATAATACTTTGGACGTTGTGTTGTTAGTGTTGTTTTCAAGCCAGGCGGACAGTTTCAGAGAGATTCACGGGAAGAAAATTGCGGCTGCTAAAGAATACAAATTAAAGAAATACAAGAACTTTAATGGCTGTCGCCTTCAAAAAGTTCATCCGAGAAGATTTCATATGAAATCTCCTTAGTTGGGCTTCTTTTTTTACACTTTTATCTTGAATTAGATTTGAAGGAGACAGGAATTGCAACTGAATGAACCAACGATGAGGAAGTAAATTTAAAAATAGGCATAACAAAAAAGCCTTTTTGAATTCATTTTTAAAAAAGGGTAATTGCTACTCTATGAATCTGGGGTTAAGCAATCCGTTTGTAGGTATGGTAAAGTCCATTCATGACAGGGGTTGCTTTTAATTTTAGATCTCCTTCCTTCACCGGCACATGCTTAGGTGTGGGAATCGGTGTTTGACCACCTATGCCCTGATGTGTTCGATCCGTATTATAATAGTTGGAAATGTAATCATGGAGCAGGTGGTGTATGTGTTTTTCATTAATCGGAATAATATGGTTGGTACATTCTCGTTTAATTGTTCCTATAGCTCTTTCCACGTATGCATTTTGCCAAGGTGACTTGTAAGCCGTTTTTTTAGATTGGATACCTGAAGTTTGCAAGAAGCGTTGACATTTGTTGGATCTGAATAATGGATCATTATCATGGATTAAGTAGGTTGGCCTCTCTCCGTAAGGCGTCGCGTGTCTGAACTGTTGTACGACCCATTCTGCATCGGGATTCGTTGTCACATTGAAATGGATGATCCGTCTTGTCTGGTGATGAATAATCACTAACACATGTAAGATCTTAAAATTAAACGTTGGAATCGTGAAGAAGTCAACGGCCCAAGTAACCGATAAATGATTTTTAATGAATGTGTTCCATGATTGAATCTGTTTTTTAGAAGGGGGCTTCGGTTGGTTAGCCATGTTCTTTATGTATTTGGCAATCGTATTTGGTGCGGGTGTATTGATCACGCCTCGAAGCTTGATCTGTTCGTGTAGCTTCTCGGATGATAGAGTTGGATTCTCCTTATGGAGTTTTTCTATTAATAAAATGGTTTCTATTGAGATGAGCGGCCTGCCCATTTTCTTGGATTTCCTTCTCCAATAAATTTTAAAGGCAGTACGGTGCCAGCGAATAACCGTTTCAGGCTGTACATTGAACAAATGGTCTTTCCAAGTAGGAACTATTTTAGATAAGATCACCCATAATTGTTTGAAGACGATATTTTGTTGTCTTTTAGGTGACTTAGCCTTTTTATTCTTTTCCATTTCACTCATCAATTGACTCCGCACGGCTAAAAGTTCTAATCTTATTTGAATATGGTAGGTAAAGAAACTGGAAATGAAATCTTTTAGTAGCTTGTACCACAGTTTTAAAGATTGAAAGAGTAAAGCTAATGATTTCAAATTAATCCCTCCAAAGATTTAAGATAAACTCATATGTTGTCAGAAAGTAAGAAATTATTAATTATCATTAGAATTGCTTGATGTGTTGTGCGAGATTCAGAGATGATTATTAATACAGCTTACTGCTAAAAGAAATATCAGTGTATGATGTCCTGTTGTTCTTTAATTAATTTTTTTTTCATCTTTCGTAGTAATATTTAAGAACAGTTGAGAAAAACTACCTTTCCTGGAAACGCTTCAGATGATTTAAGTAGAAGCGAGTTCCTGTGATAGACGCATTTTATAATTGACTACAATTTGATCATGTCAATTCGTTATGAAAAGAGGAGATTGTCTTTTTTAATTTTGAGATTTATTTAACCACGTTTATTGAAAGCTGGTCTTTCTAGTTTTTCAATTAGATAATGTTCTAAAGCTGAAATGAAGTACCACTGTTCACGCTTCTTAAAGGTTACAACGCCAATCTCAGTGTCCATATCATTAATCACTGTATCCCACTTTTCATCTCCGAAAGCTGAAACTTGATTCAGGATCCTTGAGCGCAATCCAACTGAAGGCAGCGCCCTTCCTATATATTTAACAGTTCCTCCTTGCACGAAATAATAAATTCCAAATTCGTTTTTTAAACTACTAGTGAAATCGGGATTACCTACAACCTACTATTTCTCTAAGTGTTTCTTTTCTATTAGCCTTCGAAATGCCACCACATATTGTCTTTGGAAAATCTTCCATTAGTCTATGTGAATCCGTTTCTGAATACGTCTGTTTCATAAATCTCCCTCCATTTATACAATATATTTCGATAAAAAGTAGAATAAAGCTCTGTATTGTATAACATCACCTTTGTGCAATTTTGTTACTTTTACTAAGCTAAGGTAATGAATTACTTCAAAGAAGCCGGAATCTTTCCCAGCGTTTAATAAGAGCTTGACTCTTTTATTGTAGCACGCGAGGGATTTTCATGAGTATGAAAGAACTAAAAATTCATAACAACGACTGCCTGAATATTGATATAATGGAACTAGATTACTAGACTATTATTACAACTAAATAGGTAAAGTTAATAGAGTTAGTTGTGAAGAAGGAGAAGTGTATATGGAGATTAATTATCCAGCTGGTTTTATGAACAGATTTTTAGCGTATGTTTTAGATTCTATAATTATTTTAATGGCAACTGGGCTTATTTCATTCGTTCTATATGGAGTGTTCTATGATAGTGAAAATTACTATCCTACTGATATATTAGGTTTAATTTATACCCTATTGTTACCTGTTTTATGGTTTGGGTACACAATCGGTAGACGAATTGCAGGCAATCGAATTGTTAGAATTGATGGAAGAAAAGTTGGGATTGGCACAATGATATTAAGAGTTATAGTAGCAGGAATAGCCTATGCTCTTACTTTAGGAATTGGATTGATTGTAAGTGCTTTTATGGTAGGGCTAAGAGAGGATAAACGTTCAATTCACGACTTTATTGCACAAACGTATGTGACAACAAATCCCCCAACAAGAAGCTAAATTATGAAAGTTGGAACTTCAATTAAAGGAGTGCATTACTTGAATAAGCAAAATAATTAATATCACATTTATTCACCCTTTCGTACATAAATTAAAAGCCACATACAGTGAACAAGAAATATGAATATAAATGTAATTTTAGATATAAGGATTATTGTGGAGCACTATAATCATTAAGTGGACCTAAAAAATAGTGATCGATTAATTGTACTTTAAATGATTTAGGATTTTTCTTCTATAAACTTAATTTTATGGAGGTAAGTAAAGGATGGAATTTGGGTTTTTAGAAAGCTTTGAAATGGGATTCGACTTATTCTGGTCCATGTTAACTGCGGACCCTGCATTAACCATAGCACTTGCAGCAGTATTCGGCGGCTTGTATGTTTTTGCTATCATCGTAAACATGCTGAGAGAACAAAAACTAAAAAAATCATGCATCCTGGAAGTCGACCAGATGTCAGGCAGAAAATTCGAAGAGTATCTGCAAATTTTAATGAAATCGAAAGGGTATTATATAAAACTTACCCCAGCAAGTGGGGACTACGGGGTAGACTTGATAATAGCATCGAAGACGAAAAAGATCATTGTACAGGCTAAAAGGTATAAAAATAATGTAGGGATAAAATCCGTACAAGAAATCGCTTCCGCTAAAAGTCTTTATAAAGCAGATGAGTGCTGGGTGATTACGAATAGTCATTTTACTGAACCGGCAAAAAAATTAGCTATTTCTAACAAGGTTCGGTTGATTGATCGGGAGGAATTGATGGGGTGGATGCTAGAGCAAAAGAAAACGGATCAAAGGAGGGACACTGCATAATCTGATTTATTATAAAATTGCTCTTCTGTTAACGAGTATTGGACCCTATTTTAATGAAGCATTCAGAAATACATAATATTCAAGGTAGTTTACGTAATTGCTACTTGAAATATAAGGAGCCTGTTATCTCTAAATAGAGGTAACAGGCGATTTTTGCTTTACACTGTATAAAATACACCTAATATAATGATTGAAAAAAGCACTTTAAAAAAAGTACCTACTTCAAAAAATATCATATCCATTTTAATAAATTTTCTTATATGATCGTTTTATATATAGCACCTCGAGAGATGATGATCGTTTATTTTATTTATTCGCCATGACTGTGATCCCATCTAGAAATTTTTCTATCTCTTCTCCGTGTGGATTAAACACGGTTTCTTCATTATCTTTGGTATAAGAACCCGTGAGTACACCATTTCTCAAATCAAAATTTTTGATGAAAATTGTGTCATCTACAATTCCTTTAATCAGTTTAAATGCTTCCATTAAGTATTATCCCCTTTTGAATACTATTTTTCTCCATAAAAGTGGATGACACCTCCCTTTTTACATAAAATACACGTATTTTAATATATTATTTGAGACGCTTAAGACACATTATGCGTAATAAAAAAAACTCGTATAAACGAGTTCTAATTGATCTGTTGCTTTATATCTGACAAGTTTTGAGTAGCTATTTGATAGTCCATATTAATACCAGTTAAAAACTCAAAAGTAGGATCTCCATAAGATCTTTTTTTCAATAAATAAAAAATAGATGGCTTTTCATTTTTTATTACAGACATAATTTCAGATGTTGGCAGATTTATAGAGGTAGTGCGTATTCTTAAAAAGTTTTTTAAAAAATTCTTTATAGTTGCGATCTCGTTGTTTTCATCTCTAATCTTAGTCATTAATCGATCGAAATTATCAAGAGCTTCTTTCAAATCTGGTTCATGGTGTCTCATGTGAAAACCTCCTTGTTTTAGAAAATTAGCTAGCCTAAGTAGTAATTATCGAATTTTCTGTGTTAATCATATTCAATTTCATTTAATGAATCAGTTAACAGCTGAATATCACTAAGAATTAAGTCTTTGATCTTTGTATTGGTACATTTGTAATAATCATCCACTAAACGTTTTAATTCATAGTAAATAAGAAACATTGTATCTTCCTTTATGTAGTTCATTTGTATTCATTAAATTATAGGTCATTTGGCACTAAAAAGGAAGATGGTTTTTAGAAAAAAACTAAATTTCTATACACATTCCGAGGAAGATCAGAAACGAGACACGTTAAAAAGCCAGAGCAATTGCCCTGGCTTTAGGAGGGGGAGTCTTAACAGACAGAATTCGACGACAGTGAAGTTGTCTGTGTCAGTTTCCATTTTATCCAATCGCAAAATCAAGTATTCATATTCAATAACTAAAATTAATTTCAGTAGACACATTATGCGTCTCAACTAAAGAATTTTATATTTTTTAAGGATTGTCATATATAAGTGAGCTTCAATAAACCCAACTAAATAAACGAAAAATGTAAAAAAGATGCTCCAACCGTTATAGTAACTGATCTTCCCTAAAAAAACAGCCATCAATTCTAAGGAGGTAAACGTGATACTGAATAATAGAATTAACCAATGTGATCTGATTAAATCTTTTGTTTTTAGATATCCAAATAAAGAAGCAATAAAAGGAAAATATCCAATGTTAAAGGGGAATGCAGACAGGGAAATGTTATCCTCGTGTACCGGAGAAACATCCCAATAAAGACCATATCCCCAATCATTAAGTGTGAAAGCAATTGCAATACCTAGAGGATACATGAGTGTAGTGTTTTTGGGATTTTTCTTAAATAAATAGAGCGTTAAGATTCCTGGAAGTACTAGACCGATTATAACGTTTGTCAACATAATTTAGAACAACCTTAGAATTTTTATAGTTAGTATTCCAATTTTAGAAATCTTTATTCGTAAAAATTAATAAATGGTATAGATGCGTATTCCGAACATTTCACGTCTTAAAAAGAAACAAAACAGTTGGAAGTGAACAAGCCAATGGATGAATGCTGTCGCCTTCAAAAAGTCTATCTAAGGATATTTCAGAAAAAAATTTCTTGGGATGTCTTCTTTTTTATGTTTTTTCAGAAAAAAATAAATAAGAAGAATTAGAGCTAATTGTAGTAATGAAAAAAGTGCATTATTAAAATTTCCCATAACGAAAAAGCCTTTTTCAAAACGTTTTTAAAAAAGACTCATCTTTATTTTATGAATCTGAGATTAAGCACTCCGTTTGTACGTATGATAGAGTCCATTCATGACAGGAGTTGCTATTATTTTAATATCTTCTACTTTTACAGGAAGGTGCTTAGGTGTTGGGATTGGAGTTTGCCACTGTATGCCTTGATGTGTTCGATTCGAGTTATAATAATTGTGAATGTAGTCATGAAGCAAGTGATAGATGTGTTTTTCATTAATTGGGATGATATGATCGGTGCATTCTCATTTGATTGTAATAATAGCTCTTTCAATGTATGCATTTTGCCAGGGTGATTTGTAAGCAGTTCGTTTGAAATAAACCTCTTAAGTTTTCAGAAAATACTGAAATTAATTCAATCTGAATAACGGAGCGTTATCATGTATTAAATAGTTAGGGACTTCACCATGAGGCGTTGCGTGTATAAATTGATGAATAACCCCTTATGCATCTGGATTTGTTGTTACATTGAAATGGATGATACGCCTTGTTTTGTAGTGAACAATGACTAAAACATATAAAGATTTAAAATTGAATGTAGGAATGGTGAAGAAGTCGACTGTCCAGGTAACTGATAAGTGATTTTTAATAAATGTCTTCCATGACTGTATTTACTTTTCAGTAGGCGGCTTTGGCTGATTGGCAATTCGTTTAATATATTTCGTGATGGTATTTGGAGTTGGTGCATTGATCATGCCTCAAAGCTTTAATTGTTCGTGCAGTTTCTCTGGTGAAAGTGTTAGATTCTCTTTATGGAGTTTTTCTATTAGCGAAATGGTGTCTTGTGAAATGCTTGGCCTGCCCATTCTCTTAGACTTCCTTTTCCAATGGGTTTTGAACGCATGGCGGTGCCAGCCAATCACTGTTTCTGACTGAACTATGAACAAATGGTCTTTCCAGCTTGGTAGGATTTTTAATAGTATGATCCATAATTGCTTGAAGACAATATTTTGCTGCTTTTTTGGTGACTTGGACATATTTCGTTTTTCCATTTCAATCATCAATTGACTCCGCAGTGCTATGTTTTCTAACCTTATTTGAACATGGTAGTTAACGAAACCTGAAATGAGTTGCTTTAATATCATGTGCCATTTTTTAAGATAATGAAAGAGTGAACTGAATGAATTCAAATTAATCCCTCCACCAATAGATTATTATAAAATATATCGTCAGAAAGTATTGAAGAGTTTAACATGATGAGAGTACTGTTTACTATAAATGTTTTAAGGACAAATAATTTATAAAAATATAGAAAATTAAGAAGGATTTTCAATAATGTTGTCGAACAGTAATATTGAGTAAACATGAAATTGCATACGTTTATACAAGGGGGATGATTAAATGTTAATGGATCAGGTTAATGAAAGCTCTAAAATTAATGAAAGTACACTGGCAATCAGAGAGGCAAGGGTTTTGGGGTTTCAGACTGAAATTATTTCAATGCAAGGAACTGAATTTTCAGTGGTTCCGCCTCTGAAGCTGCTGGATGATCGTTGTATTCAGGCTGGCTTTACAATGCAGGGTAATATTAAAGCAACAAGGATCAGACATCGAATTCATAATAAAGTTCCGCTCGTTGTGGATCCATTCAGAAATATGATTGCCATGCCAACCCATTCACCGAAACATATAGATAATGTCTGGATTTTTTCAGAGCACATACTTGCCACGCACCCTCACACCAAGACGCAATCCATCGTAGAATTCACCAACAACCAATCCCTAATTCTTAATTGTTCAATTCATACTCTGGACAAACAATACAATCGTACGTGCCGGTTAAGTGCTGAGAGCATGTATCGTAATAAGCAGTATTATATGATGAACTATCATTTTAATCGGGATAAAAAATAGCAATCCCTTTTCTCGCTTAATTAAATATTTTTGTCCTGAACACAATTCAAGTCAATTGAATAGTGGAAATAAGAAACGAGTGATGGCTATGGGTTATCACTCGTTTTTTTAAAAAATATATGTTACGTAAATTATTTGTTTATTCTTGTATGAAAAGGTATATAGATTAGTCAATAGGTCAAGAGGATTCAAGGTTAATATCAACTTGATCTTACTAATATATTTAAAAAGAGGCCTCAAAAAGAGACCTCTTAACTATTTAAGGCATTCTATAAGTTTGTAACCCGTTGGCATCAGCTTTAATCCAGCCCATACCTCCAAGGTTATACCACTGTTGCCCATCTGCTGTAACCTCTGTGCCATAAGCTTTATAGCTGTCTCCAGGAGCCAGTCCACCTTCTGAATGTCTAACTGGATTTACTGCAGGTTCTTCATATGTCGTCGTTGAATAGCTGGCTTTTACCATATATGGCTTCACTTCTCCATTATCTCTGTGAACCCATGTATCTGTAGCAACTCTAAAGTAATCTACACCATTTCTACTTGATTTTTCATATACTTTATACAAACTTCCAGTAGGCAAAGTACCATTCAGACCTACTCCCGGACTTGCGAAAGTATTTACTGTTGCATTACCTTGAGGACTCTCTGTTCTTAGCGTTGCCCATGATCCATCAAATTCGTGAAGGATTGGTTCAGGCGTAACGTCACCTTCTAAGTCCTCATTCAGGTAATAATGAGGGTTTACTCTTATACCATTTACTAAAAATTCAAAGTGCAAGTGTGCTCCGTAAGAGAATCCAGAGTTACCCATCTCACCAATTTTATACCCCTGACTCACAGATTGACCAACTGTAACTGTCGCAGTTCCAGGAGATAGATGAGCGTATCTGGTCAGATAGTTTTCACCATTCACGTTATGAGTAATTTCAATGTAATTGCCCCATCCACTTCCGCAATTGCTGTCACCCGCATTCGAGCAGCCAGAGTTTACCTTGGTGACTGTTCCTGCACCGGAAGCATACACTGGATCGTAGTAATTTCCATCATAATCAATACCATAATGATCTCCAAAGTCATAATCTTCATCCATGTAATCACCATTAATGGGTGCAGAACTTGGTGCAATAAAGGTTGCCGCTGCTGATGCTTGATTAGTTCCGTTCACAAGGTTAAAAGAACTGAAGACTAATGCAAGCGCTATAAGATATTTCGAAAAGTTTTTCATGAGTACCTCCTAAAATTTATTTCATTACAATTATAAACATTAATGACAATCATTTTACATGGTAAATACCATTGATTTCTAATTACTATTTTTACTCTTGAGAAATAACTCGTTTATTGTAATTTTATGCTAATAGAAACGTAAAATTTTATTCGTACTAAATTCATAGTTAAATAAAATTTAAATACTGAACAACGAGTAGAAGTGGATCTATCATTTTAATAAATTTAAACATTACTTTTTTAAAAACAGTAATGTTTATATTATCCTGAAACTTTATTCCTGTGTTATGAGCATATTAAACCCGAATATCTAATTAATCCAATGAGTCTTAAATCCTTGTTCATTCACTGTTCAAAAGACCAATTAGCTTTACTTACTTGAATAAACAAGAAAACAATCTCAAGGTTGAGTATGACGAAATTTTTTTGAGAACAAAAATTTATATTATTATGAGTTTTATCTTAATGAAAAAAAGCCTCTTCCGAAAAAGCATTGAAAATGAAAATACGTTGGATTCAATCATACGACTGATATGAAAATAATTACGTCATGTGAAGTAATATTAAAGTTGAGTGTGTTTTACACAAAGAAAAACCAGTTCTCTCAAAGACAGAACTGGTTTTTGGAATAAATTGAAAGTATGCTTTGTTTATTGGTTTTTTACTTTTACAAAATCTTCAACAGATTCGTCAAGTGATGTAATATAATAAAAAATCACGTTCTGAAAACTATTTTGATATTGCGTGTCAAATGTATACTGAAAGCAATAAGTTACTGAATAAAGTTTTATATACGTGCTGATCTAAGCAGTTAATACTTATAGATAAATACTCATCAAAGTCTATAGTATTGGGAATTGAATGGGGGAGAGACTTAAGATCAGCTGTTCATAAAAATCAAATAAGACGTTACAAAATAAATCACGACAACCAGCAGGGAAGGCACCATGTACATAAATGAAGACGTTACTCTTTTCCTCAAAACTGCCCAGGTCGTAATCACTGAAAGAGTAAAGATACCGATTGCGGTTGTTAAGTGAGAAGATGAGACAGATGAAATGATCGCACCATCTCTGTAAATCAGATCAGAGCCTGAAATGATGAATATATTGAAAATGTTACTTCCGAGAATCGATCCCATGGCAAGATTAATATTCCTGAGACGCAATGCGACAAATACGGCGACTGCTTCAGGAAAAGAAGTCGCTGCAGCCACCAGGAAGCTTCCGATGAAACTCGAACCGAGTCCGGTGATCACGGCAATTCGATCACCCATTATGGACAGCATTGTACCTGCACCCATAATGACAATCGCTGCAATAATAAATCCGATGGTTGCGTGTTTGACAGTCATCGTGATTTTTGATGAATCGTTTGAGGTCAGATGTACCGGCTCAGGTTGCGTGACTGTCTTTTTCTTTTTTGACAATCGGTTTAGGATCAGAATCTTTGCAAGGTAAATGCCGGCAATCAGCAGTGAATCAATGCCCAATCCAAAAATCGTGTAGTCAATACGAAGCGTTAAGGACGCCATCACAAGCAATGTCATCATGATGCCAATGCCCGCCATATATACATGATCATGACTCGCCTGCAAAAAAAGCTGTTTCTTTCTATAGTAAAGGTCAAAGCACGCATGAATAAATACATTGAATAAGCTTGAACCAAGCAGATTCCCGATTGCAATATTATTGTTCCCGATCAATACTGCTGAAAAACTAGTCGTCACTTCAGGCAGTGAGGTAGCACCCGCGAGCAAAAGTGTGCCCACAAATAGTCCGCCCATCGCCGTTTTCGTACTGATGACATCCGCATATGTAGAAAGCTTGATCGCTGTATAGACTGTGACAGCTGCAGCTAAAATAAACCAGACAAACGCCAAATGAAATCACTTCCTTGTGTATGATACCTTCGATGATTCATTATCCTATCTGATAGCTTTCCCATATTTCGAAAAGATATAGGTGTTAGAAGACATCCAGGACATAAAGCGAGAATCATTCAATATACGAATGATTCTCGTTTTATGTCCCTATTTTTGATCAGTGATCAATTTATCACAGTATCATTAGTTTTTGTTATTATTCGTTATGTTCAAATTCCTCATACTGCACATCAGTGCGCGAATAGGCTTGAATTACTTTTCCATCCTCCACAGTATATGCGTATGTCACAATCGGTTCGTTCTCAAATACAACGTAAAATTCATAATCCCATAATTCAGTCAGCTCTTTATTGTCATAGGTGAGTTCCCAGCTTTCATCTGGATAAGTTTCGTTCAAATGCTTTTCAACCATTTCCTCATATTCTTGATACTGTTCACTTATTCATTGATCCAATGTCAATTCATTATAGGTATATGCAACGATAATCATAATGACTATACTTAACAGGAAGAGCTTCCCTTTTCTTCTGACAAAAATCGAAACGACGATCAAAATGGTAACAATACTGATTAACAAAAATAGTCTAACTCCTTGTTCATCCATCTGCATTCCACCAATTCTGTATATTTATCATGAAGGCAATGACCAGAACTTTGCCTTCTGAGACGGGAGCTCAATATATGAATACAATCATACTGAATAAATGGAGCCATATCACATTGCCATTGCAGTCAAGATCTAGGGCCTCAGTTACACGAGATAAGAAAGTGTTATTTATTGATGTATACATGAACCACTTTGAAAATAAAGATATACGTACTTTCCGGGAAGATTTTACGATACAACAATTAGACCAAAACGATATGACTTCTTATGTCATACAAGATGTGCCCTTTCCACCATCTAATTTTGATACTTTTACGGATGGCACACTCTTGCTTGCCTCTGCCAGATGCTTGCGCACAAGAGATTGGATTCAACAAAATGTAAGAAGATATAGTGAGGAAAGTGAGTGTTTGGATGAATTTGTGCTGGGTGACGGCATTTGGAACTTGGCTATAGACGATAAAGACAGAATCTGGGTTGGTTATTTTGACGAAGGTGTATATGGAAATATGGGCTGGAAGAAACCGATTGGCTGGTCAGGGCTGGTGGCTTTTTCATCGACAGGAGAGGTTTTATTCCGTCCAGAGCTGCCGATGATCCATGAACTGCTATCATTAAATGTGCAGCATGCTGATCAAGTATATGCTCACTATACACTATTTTCTTCCATCATTCACCTGGACCATTTTGAAGAAGTAGAGCACAATGATATCGATGAAAAAGTGGAAATTGGTCCAATTATGATGATAGATGATGCACTGGTGACTTATGAATACGGATCTGGCTCACTAACAGTGCTGAGGAAGCAAGAAGGTATTTTTAGAAAAGAACAAGCATTTCTGCTCAAAGATCAGGGAGGAAATCAACTACATGATCAATATGCAGTAGTCAAAATGAGGGGTAACCAGCTGTTTCTCTTTAATGATTTTGGGATTTTTCAGATTGAACTCACGGCAGAATTGCTGGAGTGAGTGAAGCGAAGGCAGGGGCCTCCGCTTGCTTGATGAGACTTGAACAAGCTTTGGGGACTGAGGTAGCGTCACGTGGTGTACACCTATGGGACAGAGGTTGAGTAACTTAATGGGTAAAAAAATCGAGCCTGTCCCTCAAGTGCACATATCATGACAATTTAACCTCCGTCCCCAGCGTGCACATGCTCATTCACAATCACATACTCACGCAACCGCTCCACAGCACCTTTCTTCCACTTCTTAACCGCACTAACACTTACACCATAGAGCTCTGCAATTTCCCTGATCTTCATATCATCCACAAATGTATGCCAGAACCATTTTTGCTGATGGGCAGTCAGACCTTCTGCATAGGGCATGAGCATATCAGTCTCAAGCAGTTTATCCTCTGTGATCTCCATATTCATCTGCCAGTACTCATCAGCTTTGACCGTTTCGCGCTCCAGCAGTTTGTTCTGTTTTCTCATTAAGTCCAGCATACCGCCGCGTATATACTGATAGGCGAATGGAGCGAATTCTCCACTTTCTGCTTCAAACTTTTCTAATGCTTTCCACAAAGAAATCCGGCCTTCCTGAAGGTAAAGGTCATGATCTCTCGTGATATGCAGCTTCTTCATCATATGAAAAATCATTGGCTCAAATTGCTCGTAATACTGTTCAAACATCATCATTTTTTCTCCAAATTGGAGACGCGTCTGCCTGTTATTCCCTGGGTAAATGTAGTGTAGTTGAGAATAAAATTGGAATCTAATTACAATTTTTGATGTTTAAATGAAAATGCAGTCTTGTTTGGAACGTTCGAAGAGTGAAGCTTTTATTTTGAGTAAGCATATATGACAAACAATCAAAAAAAATAATTATTAATATTTAAGATGATTGAGGGGGTAATTGTGAAATGTCGAATACGTTTTTGATGGTATTTCTTAGGGGCATTTCGATGGCGTGATAAATCGGTGATAGAGTTCACAAGCAGCATCAATATGCAGCTAAACTGTTGATTCCTGAAGTGTATTATCTGAAAAAAAGTATGCATCTGCGGGTTCGGATGAAACCGGTGATAGACTGATCGGAATCCTCAGGGAACATAGGGGATAAGCTGGACTGGGTTCCGATTAATCCAAATAAAAAAGCCGGATCGGAAAACAACAGTTTTCGGCCCGTCCCTTCTATTATTCTTCTATACTCGCAACATTTTCACCACCGCGAACTGCCTGCACATTAACGTTCAGGTCAGGGTACTCACCACGGATCTGTTCAGCATACTTTTCTGCTAAAGCCTGGGCATCTTCATCACTGACGCCCTCTTCAAGGACAAGCGTACCAACGGCTGTTCCTTCCTGTTCGTATACCTGACCTCCAATGACGCCTTCTTCTTCAGTAATTGCAGCAGGCAGATCCTCATTCTGATTAGAAGTCTCTGGTTCGGTTTCTTCTTTTTCGACAGCTTCCTCTTCAACAGTTTCTTCAGTGTCTGCAGGAGCTTCCTCGTCTGAGCAGCCTACTAGTAAAGCAAGCGTAAAACTTCCAATTAATAATGATTTAAATCTCAGGTTGTAACCTCCAAATGTATGATCAACTTCTATTATACTATCTCCATACAACTTTATCCAATTCAGTCATTTGTCATCGGCTGCTGATCCGCTCCGAGTTTGAAATGCTTACCGCGTCTTTGTTCAAATGGTATCTTCTCTAAAGCAGCAGCTACAGTTTTTGCATAACCAACCCTGTGGAAAGCACGTTCATTTTCTCTCTCTTTAGCAAAACTAATAATCTCAGGTCCGGTATTCGCTTCAAACAAATAGATCCGCCGATCCTGATCAATTGCGAAATCAAGCGCAAGTTCATCTACTGTAAACGGATAAAAGCTATCTAGATGTGAAGCAATACGGAATGATATATTCTTTAGTTCACTATAAAGCTTAATACCCTCTTGGCCATGTTGCTGAGCCAAAAAATCAATCCCCCGGATAGTGGTATTGCCAGCATAATTACTCGTGTAACGTCCAGGTTCTGCAACATCAGCAATCACAGTGAGACACACCCACTTTGCAGCTTTGTCTCGGATTACGTGGACCCTCATATGAAATGTGTTTCCTTCATTGGTCCTGGAAACAATAAATGGCTGCACCATATAATTTCCCTGTTTAATCAAATCAATGATTAACTTCTTCGTCAAAAGTGTTGAAATCTGCTTTTTCTGATTGCTGGACACGATCAAAAACTGGTTAGCAGATATTTTCTTAAGCACATGTATGCCCTGACCTTTTCCGGAGTTTGTCGGTTTTAACACCATAGTAGTTTGCTTTGATTGCAGCACGTCATTCAGGTTTTTTAAAGGAGTGGAAGGGATGAGAAATTCATTAAACTCTCCGGATTCTTTCATCTTTTGATAGATTGATAATTTGTCCTCAATCAAATGTGAAATAAAAGGAACCTCAGTTCTCAGCACAAGCTCTTTATCTCTATTTTTTACTTTATCAGGAGAAGTAGAAGAATCATTCAATACCAAAGCAGGAAAAGAAGTAACTTTCTCTATCCATTTGCCATGCTCATAAAATGTCCCAGAAACCTCTGAACGCTCAACATTCACATCATCTATTCCAAAGAAAAATAAGGCAACACCCTGCTCGGCAGCCTGCTGCACATAACTCTTCACGCGATCCTTCGTCAGAATATCCAGAGGGTGTTTCCGGTCATTATACACACCAACCATCACTACGCATCATCCTTTATCAAGTGGTGGTTCAATTATACTATTTTATATGGTTTTGGGGAGGTGGAACTTATCTCATTAGTAAATCGAATGAATCATCTTTTGCGCCACGGCGTTTCCAAAAGGTGTTGTGGCAGAAGAATGAAAATTAAAAGCTCATGGCTACTTATGAAAGGCCATGAGCTTTTAATATAGGATCAGTTTAATTGAACTCTAATCCCTGTTCTTCAATCGCACGATATAAGAACACTGCTGCTTGTGCACGTGCTAGTGAAGCATTCGCATCAAAGTTTGCATAATCTTTAGGCTTGGACGAGTCTTTACCAGTTGTTAGATTATGATCGTACATCCATTGAACAGCTTCTCTTTCAGTGACTTTCTTGCCCTGGAAGGCCTGAGCCATAATAACAGCTACGTCACCACGGCGTAGGGCAGCATAGGGATTTCCACTGTTTGGGAGGCTATATGTTTTTGCAAGATCATAATATGTTTTAGTCCAGTTGTTTCTATCTTCATTCACTTCATCAGGTTTGGAATATCTGAAAATCATTGCAAGCCATTGAACTTCATTCAGGTTATTGTAAGGTGAGAGTTTCATCGACTTTACATCACCTTTAATCACATCATTTTCCATACCCCAGATGAAAGGGTTTGTCCAATAGGCATTTGCGCTGTAGTCCTTGAATTTAGTAATTGCTGAGCTTGAGATCATAAAATCATAACTGCCATAGCTATCTGAATATGAATCTCGTTGAATTAATACAAAATATTTACCTGCTTCAAGTGGCTCAGTAAATTTAATGATTCCGGGAGTTAAATGATCGCTTTTTATATTCTTTGATACGATTCTATTATTATTTTCATCAAGTAATGTTACCCGTAACCAGCCACTTAAATAGCTATTAAAAGAAAAAATGATCTCATCAGCTGACTGTGCAGTAAAAGTGTAATAGTCAACTGTATCATTTAAAGCGATAAACCCTTTATTTATATTACCAAAATTAGTTGCAGTAGCCAGGGTAGTTCCATTATTCGGCTCTAATTCATTCGCTAAAGCATCACTAAAAGAGAGTGTGAAATTGTATGCACCACTGCGTTCTGACCAGTATTGACGTGAATAAAATGCAATATAGTATGTTCCTTCACTCAAATAAAGTGATTCATTTATTTTTGAAGGACTTACTTTTGAGCTTGTATAAGACTTGTCAATCACAGTATTATTTTGGCTATCAAACACAATAAAATTAGTTTGAGATATAACAAACCCTTCTCCTTTTAAATCTACAGTCCCTTGTGATGGAACTTCAAATTTATAATAATCAGTACGGTCATTTATTGCTAAGTGACCACTATATTGTTTATCATATTCGACGAATAAGGATTCAGCAGTACCATTATTCGGTTCAACTTCGTCAACGGGGTATTCCAAAACATCCATTGTAAAAGTATAATTACCCTCGTTTCTGGTATAGCCTTGAACTGAAGAAGTAAAAGTGTAATTTCCTGGTTTGAGGTCCACCGTTAGTGTCTTTATTTGTGGTGAAGATTTAGAGCCGGATAAAGAAATGTTATCCAGATCATTTTTACTTTCATCATAAATATAGTAGTTATTCCTGGAGATTTCTGAGGTAATATTGAAGCTAACTTCAGCCGGCTGTTCCAATGTGAAGTGATAGGTATGTATATGATCGCCAACTGAGATATACCCTGAATATTCCTTTCCATCAATAATTAAAGAGCTTGCATCAGCAGAGTTGAAAATCAATGAACTGCCTGTAAGTAAACTTAAGATTATTACTAAAATTGAACTTTTAATTTTTTTCATTAGATCCTCCTGAGAACTATATTGTGAATTAGTAAATACCCTTTAAAACTCTCCTTTCTATAATTGTGCACAACTATTATATTATTCTTATTCCATTAAAAAGTAAATTGCTTTATATATACAATTCTAGTTATATGAAAATAGTAAAATTGATTAGATTCAAGGTCTGCATCTGGCACTTGAGATTCATGGGGGACGTAAACCTTGAATCATTCGATGCTCTAAAGGCTATGCATGATTTAAAGAATTGTTCCTCAATATATTGCAGTCTCCTGTCATCACCACTTCATTTAGGTAACAGGAGATTTTTTGATATACGTTGTAAACTCCGTATGGGATGAAAATATGTAAAGCAGTATTGCATCCTACTCTGTAAATCAACTAATAGTTAATTTTGATAGACACATACAAAGAGAGCATAAAGCTGTGTATACGCTAATAAGATCTGGTCTTTAAAAATTATTAGTCCTTCGATCGCTGAATGATTCAAGGGTTTACGTCACCGCTAATTCCAAGTGATTCACACTAACATTGTAAAATATATGTTAAATAAATAGTATTAAAAGCATGGTTCTAATGATATGATTATATTTAATAGGATTAACCAGGATGAACATATTCTCTATAGCTTCTGCATAGAGCTAAGTCATTTAAACTGGATATGATTTGAAAACGTATTTTAACGGAGGTGCAAAAATGGATTTGTATAACCATTTATTCAGTGGTGTTGGTGGGTTGAGCAATAATGTTACATTTAGCGAGCCTGATATATTTAATACCGTTACAATTTCAGGTTCAAATGGAGTCATAGGTTCGATTAAAGAAGGAATTCATAATGAAGTAGTGATGGAGGTTGGCGGCGAAAAAGTAGCAACAATGAAAGACGGGATATTACCCGATCAGACCACAATCATAACTGAAAGCGGAAATTTAACAGCTGTTGAAAATTTTTCGGGAGGGATCTCTCTCTCTGATTCTACAGGTGTAATCGCACAGTCTTCACCAAATGTGTTGGGTGGTGAGGATTGGATCAATTCTTCAACAGGTGAATTGTTAGCCAAAACATCTCCAGGTATGTCAGGTGGAATGGATGTAGAGTTACCTGTGAATTCTTTTAATAATACGGACATTTTCATGGCTGAACTAGATCATATCAGCTCCGGAACAGATTATTTAGATGCTGCAGATGCATTTGCAACAGGTTCTGATGCCTTAACAATGTTCAGTGAGTTCCTCTAAATGAGTGTCCTGACGATATTTGATCATCCAGCCAAACAGTCTGCTTTGCTTAAAGATCAGATGAGAGAACATCTGGAAGACAAGGTATTTTACGCAGTTGTCGCATACTGTTCAAGATTGAGTGAAAACAAAAAAACTGAGCTAAACAATATTTTTTTGAAGCGGCAGCAGCAAGTAGAAAGTCTTTTTGAAGAAGAAGTGGAAACAAGAGAAGCGTTTTTTCAGCATATGCAGCGTTTTATTAACATAACCGGTGCAGCTTTTTGGAATAAAGAGTTAAAGCAAGTGCTGGACGTTTCGATTTTAGAAGAGAATTATCGGTCAGTTTTTAATGCTATGGAACAAGGCCCTTTTGGAGAAGTTTATCAGCGCTATGAGTTTGCTCCTGAAACGATCAATGGCATATCACAAAGTCTGCTTAAAGATTCAACAGAGTTTTTTGAAGCTTTAAAGGAGTATGACCAAAAACTTGGTAAACACATTCAGGTCATGAAATCGAGTTCTGAGAGAACAGGAGAGAAAACGTTTTTTAAAACGGTCTCCCGAATTGCAGGATCATTTGTTCTCCCATTTATCGGATCCAGAATAGCCGGTCATTTTGCGGATTCTTTGGTAGATAATCACAGAGGTCTGCTGGAATCATATGAACAGGCTTACGAGGCATGGACAGCATTTTGTCATAATGTAGATCAATTTTCAGAAAAGTTTACTGAGCGGTATGAGCACGCATTGCTGACTCTGATTGGCGGCACAATCATGAGAGTCAATCAGGATCTATCGCAGATGCACGTATTCATCAGTTATATTAACTTACACAAAAGAGACGTTGAATACTCATTTACCCCAAAAGAGCAGGAACGTTTCAGAACGTGGATGCAAAGAACGACTATAGGAATTTCAAATCTTGTGGAAAAAGGGGATTTCGACAAAGCACATGCTGCGGGTTATTCATTGAAGGAATTCATTTTATCGAATCCATTACTGGAGGATAAAAAGTACCGCGGTGGAGTCAGCTATTTGGAGGAAGCGTCATTTTGGTATTACGCTGTAACTGCATCCCGTATGATGAATCATCAGGAGAACAGATCTCTGTCACTCGCGCTTGCAAAAGAACTTCTTGAAGGGTTACCGGTCAAACCCGATGCGAAACAAATAAGTAAACATAAGCTTGTTCCTCTACATAAAGTAGTATTGCTCGGCCTTCATCAGGCAATCAATACGAATCAGGTATCTTCATATGTTAATAGTGTAAAGAAGTTTCATAATAGAAATTCCGGCAGAACAGATTTCATTAATTTTAAACAGTTGGCGGACGTCATTTATCTGATTCTTACATTCGAGCGTGGAATTTCAGGAAAGCAGGGCAACAACACTGATACTGACATTAGTATTGGCAGCTTGAAGAAAACCCGGAAAGATTATCGTTTAATGACAGGTGTGGATAAAGACGCATTTACAGATCTGATTAAAGATCTCATTCTTGCCAGAAGAACAGAAAAAATAAAAAACATTGTGTTTAACAAGAAAACACTATTAGCAGCTGCTGTATTCATATTATCATTAGCGCTATATACAAACTTTGAAAAATTACAAACAGCTTATCAAATGAATAAAGAGTCAAGAGAAATGCAAGCTTTGAGTAATGATGCATCGATAGAATACTTTATTATTTCAGAAGAATACGCAAACATCCGATCCAATCCAATTTTGGAAGGAGATGTAGCAGGAATTGCTTCAAAAGATAACCGTTTCCGCATAAAAGCCAAAAAAACGGACCTGGACGGGCGAACCTGGTACCACATAGAAACCAGAGAAGGTGTAAGTGGCTGGGTGAGTGAAAAGACTGGTGTGATTGAGTGAAATAGGAGGACGTGAAACTTAATTCATTCGGCAAACGAATGGGCTGAGATTTACGTCCTGTGGTTTCTTTTATTTATTACACAGGATCATTTACTTGCGATGAAGCTTAAACCTAAAAAGATTTGCAAATCCATATCAAACTCTGTATGATAATCTCAATCAGGAGATGAATACTATGAATAACCAACTCGAAATCCGCAAAACCCAACTACATCATCACAACTAGCCTTTCACATTACTGATCAAAATAGATCATCGTGAAGGGCTATTTATAATGAACCGCATGAGAATTGTTTTCCAACTTTCTCGTGGGGTTCTTTTTTTATTTTCCAAAAATAAGGAGGAATTAACATGAAGAAAATAAAATATCAGAATGTAAAAGGAACACAGGATAATATCGGCAAGAGTGCAGTGATCCGGCGGAATGTGAAACGAACGATTGAAGAAACGTGTGAAGATTATGGCTGCCAGCCGTTTGAGACACCGATTTTGAATTACACAGAGCTGATGGCAAGTAAGTACGCGGGAGGTGCTGAAATTCTGGAGGAAATGTACACGCTCACTGACCGCGGGGAGCGGGATCTTGCGCTGCGCTATGATCTGACGATTCCGTTCAGCAAAGTGATTGCCATGAACCCGACGATTAGGATGCCGTTCAAGCGTTATGAAATTGGCAAGGTATTCAGAGATGGTCCAATCAAGACTGGAAGAAATCGAGAATTCATACAGGCAGATGTTGATATAACAGGAATCAAAACACAAGCAGCTGAAGCGGAATTGATGATGCTTGCAGCTGATGTATTTGAGAAGCTGAAGCTTGATATTATGATTCAGTATAACAACCGAAAATTGCTTGGTGGAGTGCTTGAAGGGTTTGGTGTGCCTGAAGATATGGTAGCAACCGTCGTGCTGAGTCTAGATAAGGTGAAGAAAATCGGGATAGTAAATGTTGTGAAAGAGCTGATGGAAAAAGGTGTTTCTACTGAAACGGTTAGTTTAATTGAGAAGTTATTAATTAATCCGGATGCAATGTCACTGGCGTATTTTCAGTCTGAGAAAGTATTGAAAAATGAACAGACGAATGAAGGAATTGCTGAATTGGAAGAACTGCAGGAATATTTAGCAACTCTGGGGATTAATGATCAATGTGAATTCAATCCCTTTTTAGCGAGAGGATTAGAGATTTATACAGGAACGATTTACGAGGTCTTTCTGAAAGACAGTTCTATTTTAAGTTCAAGTATAGGAAGCGGTGGACGCTATGACAATGCGATTGGCGGTTTGATTGGAAGTGGTCAACGATTTCCGACAGTGGGTATTTCTTTTGGCGTTGATGTGGTTTGTACAGCGCTTGATAAGATGATTTCAAGTGAAGATATGAAAGCGCTGGTTGATGTGTATATTATTCCACTTGGCACAGAAAAAGAAGCGATGAAGCTGGCGCAAAAATTGAGAAAGGATGATTTGAAAGTGGAGGTTGAATTCGGGCGTAAGAAAGTTGGTAAAGCGATGGACCGGGCGAATAAAGAAGGAATTCGGTATGTAGTGGTGCTTGGGGAAGACGAGGTGAAGATGAATAAGTACATAATGAAGGATATGCACACAGGGAATGGTGTGGAAGTTCAGTATAGCTTTTAGGAAATTGGGGAGGGAGGTAGCACTTCAAGTGAAGTCTGAACTCCGTCCCCGTTTAAGATTTTATTGAATACTGGTTTTTAAATTTACATTTTTTATCTGTAATTGCTATTTATGTAGTATATTAGTATTGAGAATAAAGAACTATAGAAGGTGGCATAAAAATGAACCATTTACCGTTACATACACTTGATTTAAAGACAAGAATAGAAGTAGACAAATTAGCATTTGATCATGAGGAATTCGATAGAGGAACCTTAGAAGGTATAGCCTTTCAGGAATTTTACGATGACCTGACTTTTATACTGGATGAAAATGAAATTAAAATGGGTTTAAATAATGATCGGCATAGTCTGGAGCTTTTAATGCTGAAGTATGATACAAAGATTCTTTATGAACTAATGGAGAGGTACAGAATGGAGATGGAAGCAATCTTTCTGGATCTCAAACAGATCTCAACAAGATTCATGAAGTATGAGATTGCGCTGAAGTACAGATATTCTCTAGGGCTCTATGATACAGATGAAACGATGGCAGACTATCGCGCACGAAAAATAGCGGAATTTGAGAATAGCAAAGTGCATCTCGTTGTAAAAGCAACGAGACATTTCACATTACCTACGATCAGTATTCCAGTTGATCAGGTAATGGACGATTCGAGAACGACCTACGTCGATCGCTTATTGGAAACAATGGATGCTATGGTTTATGAACAACAATATTTTGACACTGCACGTGATGAACTGACATTTCAGCTTGCTGTTATCGACTTGCCAACTAAATATGACTGGTCGCCCCAGAAAAAGGACTGGCGGCTGGGTTATTTAGAGCAGCGTGCCATCCAGGCAGAGTTGATCCTGCACTTTAAAAATGGACTAAGAGAGGCGATGCTGATTGGTGATGAGATTTCGATCCAAAAGTATATAGCCTGTCTGAATACCGTTTATTATGTCAATTTAGTAGTGAGTGGAATTGAGCCTGAGAAAAAACCTTATGAAATGCCAGCAGTCGATTATCTAGATGCCTCTTATATAAATACAGGTGTGCTGGGCACCAGCATGTATGAAGCGGGGAAGAATTATGCTGAAAATGTCCGTATGCTGGGAACAAGAGGGCACGGTATAGCGGCTGAAATGGCGAATAATCTAATAGATAAAGCTACACTGAAAAAAGCTGATCTATTAGGCAGTGACAATGCAAAAAATGGAGCAGACCGTATTGTAAACGGTGAACTCATACAGACAAAGTACTGTTCATCTGGCGGAAAGGGTATCAGTGAGTGTTTTTCTGATAAACAGTTCAAATATGTGGCTGATGGAAAACCGATGCAGATTGAAGTCCCGAAAGATCAGTATGAACAGGCACTTAAGTCTATGAAAGACCGTATTTCACGTGGAGACATGAAAAATTTAGGTATTACTGATCCGGAACAGGCCGCTCAGATTGTCCGAAAAGGCAATATCAGTTATAAAACAGCACAGCGCATAGCAAAAGCGGGAACAATTGAAGGGATCAGTTTTGATGCTTCTAAAGGTGCAGTTACAGGACTTAAAACTTTTGGTGTTTCTGCATCCATTTCGTTTGCTGGAGCTATTTGGAAAGGTGAAAATGCTGACGAAGCTCTGAATCAGGCTGTAAAAGAAGGATCATCTGTTTTTGGCAGACATGTCGTTCAGCATGTGCTGACTCAGCAGATCGGTCGTACAGCGTTAGAAAAATCCATGAGACCAGCCACTGATTACGTTGTAAAAAACGTCCTTGGGAGTAAAACTTCAGCTCAAATCGTAAATACTTTTTTACGCACAGCATCTGAAAAATCTATTCATGGTGCAGCTGCACTTAATCATTTGTCGAAAGTCTTCAGAGGCAACATGGTCACGATGGCAGTTACAACAGCTGTCTTGTCATCGGGCAGTGTATATGATGTGATTAATGGCCGGATTTCAAAGTCTCAGCTATTTAAAAATATTGGAACTGCCGGTGCAAGCGTCGGAGGAGCTGCATTGGGAGCGACCGTAGGCTCAGTCGTACCTGTAGTGGGAACATTTGTTGGAGGTATCATAGGGGGCGTCATCGGAGGGAAAGCTTCTAAGAAAGCCCTCGACAGCATGATAGAAGACGACGCAATTGCAACACTTGATGACATGAAGAGAATCTTTGTAGAAAATATAGAAGAATTAAGTCTGGATAGGGAAGAACTGAACTTTATCGCCGGGAAAATCTTTGATGGCAAGGCTCTGTCAAAAGAATTGAAGCTCGTGTATGCAGCAAGTAATCGTGAACAATACATCTCTGACAAAATGGATCCGTACATTGAAGTAATTTTGAAATCAAGACCAAAAATTTTGGATGTAGGCGATTTTGTGGAGAGTTATCATAAAAGAGCTGTTTAAGAAGCGTGTTACAGTTTTCCATGCCACTTGAATAAGCATGTGATTTGGCAGGGGGTACAAGAGGACCGAAGCGGAATCCCTCTAAAAGTGGCATATCAAGATAGCAGTGCTATCAAATGTACAGGATAGGGACACAGTAGTTGCACCTGTTTCTGGGAAGTGCAGAACGTGTTACTTAACCTCTGTTCCCAATACCACATCTAAGCTATTATTTCTTTATAACCAAATATGATTTAAAAATAATCTTTTATGCCCTTATTTGCCTGAAGAACTTGAAGTTCATGTTAAATTTGCAGATGGCAGCAGATTGAAATTTGAGCTTGAAGATGATGAGCAGGATGAGGAAGACGAAGATGACGATAATGATGATGATGATCAGGAAGATGACGACCAAGAAGATAAAGATGATGAGTAATTAATTCAATCATAGTCTGAATATACCATCACCGAAAAACCTGCTGAACGTACAGCAGGTTTTTTACGTGTTGTTTATTCAATTCTTCAATAGGTACTCCGATATAAAGACTAACAACTTAGAATGTACAAATGGAGGAATGATTGTTGAAACATATATATTCATTCTTATTGCTGCTTATTCCATTTATGTTTATTGAGACTGAGGCTTTTGGAAAGCAGTTAGAAGGAGAATTTTTGATTGAATTTGAAAGTGATGAAGGAAGACAGCTGATTAGTGAAGCGGGCGGCAAGATTATTACTTACTATGAGAATTTTAATCTCGCAGAAGTAAGGCTTTCTGTCACAGCTTATGAGACACTGCGTCAGTCAGAAATGATCAGACACATAGAAAGAAATATTGAGATTTCACTGGATGAACAGTTTGTGGAATGGGGGCCTCTGATGATACAGGCACCTGCATTATGGGATTCTGAACTTACGGGTAAAGGAATTAAAATTGGAATCATTGACTCAGGGATTGCACCGCATAATGATTTGAAGGTTGCCGGCGGTGCGTCTTTTGTGGATTATACATCATCATATATTGATGACAATGGACATGGTACACATGTTGCTGGAATCGCTTCCGCACTGGATAATCAGAGTGGGATTAAAGGTATTGCTTCAGGTGCGGAAGTTTATGCATTAAAGGCATTTGATCATACAGGCACGGGCACGCTCGCCAGTATGATTGCTGCACTGGACTGGGCAATAAGAAATGATCTGGATATCGTAAATATGAGTCTGGGCTCAGAGTACGATTCTTTTGCTGCCCGCAGAGCCATGCAGCAGGCAGAAGCTGCCGGAGTGCTGATGATTGCTTCTTCAGGTAACAATGGGCAGGAAGCGGGGCACCGTGTCTCCTTTCCTGCTGCCTATCCTGAAACGATTGCTGTAGGAGCGGTGGACCGATACCGCAATTACGCCAACTTTTCATCTAGAGGAACAGCCGTGGACCTGGTCGCACCAGGAACAGACATCGGCAGCACTTACCTAAATCAGCGGTATGTGAGAATGAGTGGCACCTCCATGGCAGCACCTTATGTAACAGGTGCAGCAGCCTTATTAATGGAGAAATATCCACTAGCTGACTCCAAATGGATAAAAGATCAACTGCTGAAAGCCACTGTTGATCTTGGGTTGAAGGGCCGTGACATCTATTACGGAGAAGGACTTTTACAGCTTCAAAAACTGGCACAGCTTACACCGCCCAATCAGGTAAAGGACATCGAAGGACCTTCAGAGATGGAAGGTTTTGTAGGTGATAAGCAACAACTGAATGCAATTGCTCTATTAGAAAATGGGGGGATTACTGACCTTGTTACGAATGGCGAGGCAGTGTGGAGATCTTCTAATGAAGAGGTTGCAGAAGTTACGGGTGCCGAGGTTTATTTTAAACGGACTGGTGAAGCTGAAATCACGGTGACTTATCAGGATAAAACTCATAGGATTTCCTTAAGGGTAATACCTTTATTAAGTGTTGAAGGGTCATTAAATGGGACGATCGGTGAGAAATTGATGCCTAAAATTATTGTTCAGATGGCAGTTGGCGGCGCCAGGATTCTAAACCCGGATGAAGGGAAAAGGACTTCAAGTAATGATCAGGGCTTGAGTATAAATGAGGATGGGAGTCTCTTACTGATTCGTGCTGGAGAATACGAACTGAATATTACATTCATGGGTAGTCAACTGACGGTTCCGATTCAGGTTGAAGGCGAAGTTACAGCCGATACTATTATCCAGGGTGAACAGGGGGAAATCTATCAGCCTGAGATACGCTATTACATCGCAAAAGATCAGTTTGAAAACGTCACTTTAGAAGAAGTGAATGCGGAGATTCAGGATCCATACATCGCGACGATTAGAGATGGAATCATTCAATTCCACCAGCAGGGCAGGACCTCGCTGGAATTCACTTATGAAGGGATCAGTGTATCCATTCCCATTATCGTGGATGAGTTAAAAGTTGAAGAGCCAGTTGTTGAAACGTCTTCGACAGATTTTAAAGACGTCTCCGCCGATTACTGGGCAAGTAATCAGATCATGTCTTTGGTGTCTGAGGATATTATTAAGGGCTACAGCGACAACACTTTCCGTCCTGAGCAGCCAATTAAGCGTAGTCACGTAGCACTGCTTTTGTCACGGATTACAGATCTGCCGGCAATTCAGGATCCTTCGGTTTATCAGGATGTACCGGAGTCTTATCTTTACAATGCTGAAATTATGAGCATGCAGCAGGCAGGTATCTTTGCAAAAACAACTAATTTCCAACCGGAAGCACCTCTGACAAGAGCGCAAATGGCGAAAATTCTTGTCCTGAGCTTTGGGTTAGAGGGGAAAACTGATCCGGGATTTGAAGATATTCCTTCAGACCATTGGGCAACGGATTATATACAAGTGCTTTATCATAATGGCGTTACAACGGGGTCAAATGGTCATTTCAGACCGAACGACCCTGTGACGAGAGCTCAGTATGCGGTGTTTTTAGCCAGGGTGCTGGAGTGAGGAGTAAAACCCGTTCTTCATTATAGAAGAGCGGGATTTTTATATGTAAAAATATTGTTAAATAAATAGTATTAAATGCATAGTTCAAATGATATTGCGGGGAATGGATGTTAAAGATTTGACTGCACCAAATCTAAATTTTCATGACATGAGTCCTGGTGGCTATGGGTATGATAAGGTAGCCAATGCAGTTGAATTAGATATTATTAATGGAAGTAACGGCTATTTTAAACCATGGGAAACAGTAACTCGAGCACAGATGGCTGCAATTCTTTCACGGGCTTATGATTTAGAAGGAAATACGAATTCAAATTTTACAGATGTTAATGAAAATCATTGGGCTTACTCCAATATTCAAGCTTTAGTAGCTAATAAAATTACTACTGGTTACAGTGACCAAACTTTTAGACCAAATGCTTTTATACAAAGACAGCACTTTTCTTTATTTTTAGAAAGAAACTTCAATGATTTCTTCAAGCCGGGATCACCTGGCCCGAGTCCAGATCCTGATCCAGAGCCGGAACAAAAAGTTAATTTCGTAGGGACGATTAAGGATGATAAAGGTGAATTGATTTCAGGAGCTGAAATACAACTATACGATGAAAACAATGACATTGTCGCTGAAGCTATCACAATCGGCAATGGAGAGTTTATAATTTTAGTGGAATCAGGCGAATATTCTTTGTCAGTCACACATGAAAACTATGAAGCATATGAATTACAGGAGCTGACGGTTAACGCTGATGCAGAAAATGAAGTGAACATTACTTTACAATCCACACAGGTTAGTTTCGAATATTTAGAGCTCAATCAGCCCTATGTATCAGGCGATAATGGGATGACTGTCGAATTGAATAGCCTTGAAAAGATAGATCAAGGTGGTTTTTACGAATATATATTTAACTATACAGAAACCAATCATACTAAAGATGTTATTCCTCAAGGTGCGTTTAAATTATATTTCCAGAATGAAGAACCTGTTCCTCAGTACGGTTTCTTCAACGACTTATATCCTGGAGAATCAGCCACTAGAGAATATAGATTTAAAGTATTGAAATCATCAGAACCGTATTGTCTTGAGTATGGTGGAAATTTATTCTTCAAAGAAGAGCCGACTGCAGAAATATTGAAATGGGAGATTTCGTGATGATCTTTGGGGAACGCTTTGCTATAGTCACATAGGTAGAACATTAATTATTGAATCCATATAAAAAGCGAAGCTCCTAAATATATCAGGCGCTTCGCTTTTGTTATGCCAGCTGTATAGTTGTGATGCAGGTAGCGTCAGCTTCGTACATGGAGATTTGTGATTCTGTGCTCTTGCTGTCGTGTTCAATTGTGACATTATACATTTTGTCACGCGGGAGCCAGAGGTCGATAAATCCGTTCTCATAAGTTGTCATTTCTTCGTCGATGATGACGTTTCCTTCTTCATCTTCTATATAAACTTTAAATGTTTCTTCAACCATTTCACCCTGTCAGCCTGTCAGGCTATGGAATGTGTATGGGTGCGTTTGGTTTTCGTAAGGCGAAATTGACACGAAAAAGTCTTCGTTTGAAATGTTATAAACATTTTTACTCTCGTCTTTCTCATTTACAATTAAATTTTTCCCATTAATAGAAGCCTACTCAGCACTGAGCTCACGCGTACTGAATTCCTCAACTAAACTTTTGATATCAAGTTCTTCATTCACCGAGCTGCTACTATCAATGTTGCAACGAGCGAGCACAACTGACACGAGCAGCAAAATAAACATTGACCACTTCTTCATGAGCTGTCACACCCTAAATGTAAAATTCTTATACCCCATTAGAGTATCTATTTTGTAAATGAAAGCGATATAAGAAAAATGACATAAAATGTTCAGAGGTCAAATTTTTTTAACCATAAAAAGGTAACTGTGAGATAATGAAGACTACATATTAAAAAAAGGGGGTTTAAAAGTGGTTCGGATTCGCTTCACTAAAATGTTATTATTTATACTGATTATCAGTATTTTATGCGCGTGCAATAATGGCATCGAGGTAGAAGAGCCGATAGACTATTCAATCCTGACCTCTGAAAAGACCGCGCCAGAAAATTTCAGGTATATCGAAGTGTCTGAAACAAATGGGCTAAGTTCAAATATGTCTGCTGAAATTGTACAATCTGAAGCTGAGCTGGATGAAGCCTGGGCGCGTTATTCTTTTGAAGAAGAACAACCAGCTATTCTATTCGAGGAACAATCGGTTTTATTGCTTACTAACTTCGAATCCAGCAGTTGCGAAAAAGAGATTGGTGCCATAGGAAAAGCTCCAGATACTAACAATATCGAAATTCATTTTCCAGTGATTGAAAAAGCCTGTACTGATGATGCATCCCCAAGAGCATTTGCACTCGCAATAGATAACACAATCATTGAAGAAGCCCAAAATATTGCTGTGATCGAGGGGAATTGGGAGGTTATCATTAAGATTAGTCACTAAGGAGAGCGAGGCACAAAGTATGGGGGCTGACCCCAGTCTTCGCAGAAAGGAGTACTACATATGAATTCAATCACACTCGAAAAATGGAGCGACGTAGTTTTGCCAATACCTGCAAGGTACAGAGCGGTAATCACCCGTGATCATAAGATTCTTTTTCACGAAACGGATATGACTCCTTTTATCAATCAGGATCAAAGAACGTTTCGGGAGGATTTTATGATGTACCAGTTTGATGGGGACAATATTATTTCTATTGTGATAAAAGATATGCCGTTTCCACCAACTCATTTTGATACATTTACAGATGGTACGTTATTACTCGCCTCTGCAAGGTGTGTGCGGACAGATGACTGGATACAGAAAAATGCAGGACGGTATAGTCTGGATGGTGAATGTCTGTATAAATTTGTGTTAGGTGACGGCATTTCTGCAGTTGCGATTGATGACGAAGATACGATTTGGGCAGGCTATTATGAGGAAGGGGTATATGGGAATTATGGATGGGATGAGCCGATTGGTTCGTCAGGTCTGGTTGCTTTTTCATCAAAAGGAGAAGTTCTTTTCCGTCCACATCTACCCATGATCAATGAGTTATATTACCTTAATATACAGAAAGCGAATAGTATCTTCGCTTACTACTCACTATTTTCTGCAATCATTCATCTAGACCATTTTGGACGAGTTCAGCATAGCGAGATTGAAGAGGTGATGGAAGTTGGACCTATAACAATTATTAATGAATCCCTCATAACTTATGATTATCATTCCAAATTGCTGTGGTCATTAAAAAAGCAGGAGGGTGTCTATAAGAAAGACAAAGCATTCGCTTTAAAAGATCAGGAAGGAAACGACCTGTATAGTGAAGAATCAGCAATCAGGATACGTGGTAATTGGCTGTTTGTCTTGAATGACTCCGGAATCTATAGAGTAGAGTTGACGATGAGAATGCTTGAAGAGTAGAGCGAAGGCGAGGGTCAGATCCTCGCCTTCGGTTTACCAGCATCTGGAGAACAAGCAACATACACCTTCAATTTTTAACACTCGAAGTAATTTAATAAATTATTAAGATGGTAATAGGAAATATGCTCTTATCATGGGAGTACTTTCTGGAAATCAATTAAGTCGTAGCTAAAATAATAAACATTAAGAAATGACTATTAAACTAGGTTATCCCTAGCATTTCAGTGAACCCATTTAAAAAATATCATGATTGTAATATAATTGTATAATAGTGAAATGTTATCAGCATCAATTATCTTGTTTAGTGAGAGCTATCTTATAGAGGCTCTTTTTTTATGTGCATTGTGGGGACGGAGGTCAGAGTGACATGAAATGTACACTGCAGGGACAGAGTTACACATGAAATGCCTAGAGTAGTGGTTTTGAACCTGTCCCCGGTGAGTACATTTTGTGACTATTTAACCTCCGTCCCCAGCATGCACACGAGCATTGCGCATTAACCACCTAATTACCAATAATCAAAAGGAGGCAACAATATGAAAAAACTATTTATTTCTACAGTCACAGCTAGCCTATTACTAAGTGCACCACTCTCAGCTGATGCTGCGTTCAGTGATGTCAGTATGTATGAGGATGAGATTGATTTCCTGACTGGTGAGGGGATTATTAAGGGTTATGATAATGGCACTTTTCGTCCTGGAAATGCGCTGAACAGGCTGCAGGCGGTGCAGATGATTTTGCGTGAGATGGGGATTGAGGATATTCAGGAGAATGAAGTGCTGGATCCTGGTTTTACGGATCTTCGTCCTGGGAATTATGGTTATAATGAAGTTGCGAAGGCTGTTGAGTTAGGCTTTATTGGAGGCAAAACAGCTGAGAATGGAACGCGCTTTTTTGATGCATATGGTACGCTGACGCGTGCGCAGATGGCGAAGATTATGGCTGAGGGCTATGATCTTTCGTCTGGAAAAGATTACTCGTTTAGTGATGTGGCAAGTGGTCACTGGGCGAATGACCATATCAGCAGGATTGCGAATGCTGGGGTGACGACTGGTTATCAGGACGGTTCTTTTAAGCCGGAAAATAAGCTTCAGCGTCAGCACTTTGCGTTGTTTATGGCAAGACTATTAAATGAATCGTTTCGTGATCATAGCGGGTCTGGACAGATTGGGGAATTAGGCGAGATTGCAGTGACGTTCCTTGACGTTGGCCAGGGAGACGCGATTTTGATTGAGCATACGAATGGCGAAGTAACGCTTGTGGGTGCGGGCCGTTATGGTTCAGTAACTGAAGCGGCATTGCAGGCTGAAGGTGTGACGCGGATTGATACGCTCATTATTACACATCCGGATGCAGACCATGTTGGCGGTGCTGCTGATGTGATTCGTAACTATGATGTGAAAGAAGTATTTGACAGCGGTCAGGTACATACGACACAGGTATTTGAAGATTACTTAGATGCGATTGAAGACACGGGCGTTTTTTACAGTGATGTAAGAGTGGGTGATGAGCTTTCAGATGATGAGCGCACTGATCTGGCTGCGATCGCAGTTGACCCTGAAGCAAGTGACATGAATGAGGGTTCGATCGTGCTTAAGCTGACACATGGTGAGATGGACTTTATGCTGACTGGCGATGCTGGCATAGAAGTTGAAGAAGAGCTGATTGCAACCGGTGTGGAGCTTGAATCAGAAGTGTTGAAAGTTTCGCATCATGGTTCAAATACTGGTACATCTGTTGCGTTTTTAGCGGCAGTTGATCCTGACTATGCTGTCCTTTCATTTGGTGATAATCCTTATGGACACCCGCATGATGAGGTCGTGCAGCGCCTTGCTGAGTACCCGACAGACATTTACGCAACAGAAGATGGATCGGTCATTTTTACAAGTAACGGTGACGCACTGACTGTTGAAAATGGTAAGCAGTACACAGCGCCTGATCAACCTCAGGATCCGGATCCAATGCCTGGAGATGATGGTCAGCTGTCAGATAAGCTTCGTATTACTGGTAAAAATCTGGACACAGAAGTTGTGACTGTTAAAAATGAAGGAACGATAGACGTGAGCATGAAGGACTGGAAACTGGTCAGTGTTGAAGGTAATCAGACTTACACATTTCCCGATGATTATGTATTAACAGCTGGTGCAAGCGTTCAAATTGTTTCTGGAAATGGCGCATCTGCAGGGACAGACCGCCTTCTTTGGACAGGGTCATACATTTGGAACAATGACGGTGATGCTGCTCAGCTCGTTGATCCGGAAGGAAACATCGTATATCAGCTCGACTAAGGAGGGCTCACATGCGAAATGGTATTTACACAGTAGATTCGATTGAAAACGGCCTGGTCAGACTGCTTTGGCAGGAAGATGAAACAGTTGAAGAATACATTGCTGAAGATAAATTCAGTCATGAGATTTCTGAAGGGATGCTGATTGATGTAAAAATGGCATCCCAAAAAGTATTCATCAGTAAACCTAAACATGAGCTGACGAAATCCAGACGTGATGAGATGAAAGAGAAAATGGACCGTTTGAAAAAGAGGTAAGTTGGTACGGCCGGGAGCTTGAAAGTACAGCTTCCGGTCGCTTTTATTGAAGTATTAAAGGGAAAAATTTCTTGATTTAAGGGTAGAATATGCTATGATAAATTCAACTTCAAACCTTCTTTGTAAGCCTTCTCAAAAACCTTCATTTGAAACTGTGACTCATTTCACCCATTTACACGATCTGATGATTGACAGATGAACACTATATAATTCCATAAGGAGGAACACACACTGCTGAAAAAATTACTACTATTAAAATGTGCAGTTTTTTTAATATGCTTATATTCGATCCTCTGGCCAATACAGATTGCTATATCTGAGCAAAACATTCCGCACGAAAACCTTCATTCTGAAAACACTGCATGTGCCCCACTAAAGCAACTACTTTCAGACATTTCATTTACTGACATCGATACCCACTGGGCGAGAGAATTCATAGAAAAACTGACTGCAAAACAGATCATACTTGGCAAGCCCAACAATACATTCGCCCCGGATGAAAAAATCACCCGAGCACAATTCACAGCAATGGTCTCAAGGGCCCTTAACCTCAAACCAATTCATTCCAACTATTTTTACGATGTTTACGGCAATTTTGAATACGAAATCAGCGCGGCCTATGAAGCTGGTATTATTAGAGGAATCTCTCAGAGGAAATTCGCTCCACACCGTGCCATCACCCGGGAACAAATGGCCGTCATCCTGCACCGCGCCTACAACCTCCTTCACAAAACTGACTACCAAACATTTATCACAGCCCCCTACAAAGACCACCGCCAAATTCATTTCAAAAAAGAAGTCAATGGCATTTATGAACTTGGTATTATGACAGGAACTCATGAAGGAGCATTCAGACCGAAAAAAAATTCTACACGTGCGCAGGCTGCGAAGGTGGTTTGGCTGCTTGTCGCGGGTGTGCACTGTGGGGACGGAGGTTAAAGTGTCACGAAATGTGCAGTAGAGGGACAGAGTTAATGGGGGGTGCTGGGCAGTCATCATGCGTAGAGTTCATAATAGTTGACATAACATCCAAAAATAAAAAATATTCCCTTTTTGATTACATTTAAGTTACTTTTATGTTACATTATCATTACAAAAGATTGAAAGGGGATATTATGAAAAAATTAATAATGACAGTATTGGCTTTGTTACTGGTGCTTCCGATTTTGCCTTCAAAGGCAGCAGGTTTTTCTGATGTTGATTTATATGAGGATGAGATTTCATGGTTGGCCGAGCGCGGGGTGATTAAGGGATATCCTGATGGGACTTTTAGGCCTGAGGAACCGATCAATCGTTTAAATGCAATTCAATTAATTCTAAGAGATATTGGTTTTACAGAGGAGCAGATTATTAAATACAGTGCGAAAGATCCTGGTTTTACAGATTTGCGCAAAGGAATGTATGGGTACCAGGAGGCGTTAATTGCTCATTCGCTTGGATTTATCAGCGGGAACAAGAATGAAAATGGTGAACTGGTTTTTAATGCTGGTGCTCCGATTAATAGAAGTCAGATTGCGAAAGTATTGAAGAATGCGTATGTCATCCAAGCTGGTGGAATGGGAGAGCCAGTGACATTTAAAGATACTGAGAATCTCAATCGTGATCTTCAGAGTAATGTCGCAACACTCGCATTAGCAGAAATTACGACTGGTTATCAAGATGGCACATTCAGACCTTTCGAGAATACTTCAAGACAGCATTTTGCAGTATTTATGAAAAGAACATTTGACTACATAGATCATCCGCTGATTAAAACACAGGTGCATTTCTTTGGAGATGATGAAGGAAATGCAGCAGTGATTGAGTTTGTAGGGGAATCTGTGGCGCTGGTTGATGCAGGACTTGGTGCTGCTGAACTTGATGAACAGCTTACAACGCTTGGCCTGACTACTATTGAAACGTTTATCGCAACTGAACTTTCTGGTGAAACTCTAAATGGAGTTACTAAAGATCTTTTTGAAAAATATAATGTGCAGCGGGCAGTCGATGCGAGCGATGTAACTGGCACTGCCTATACTGAACTGCTTGAAGAACTTGATATTGAACGTGTGAGAGCAGTCTATGACGAGCCGCTGGTAGGGAGTAACGAAACTTCCAATTTATTTGTTGAACACATGAAGGATAACATGATGGTGCTAGACCTTGGTAATGGTACAGTTTCTATTATGTTGGCAAATTCTGCAACAACTGAAATGTATAACGAGGCTGCTGATTTTTACTTCCCATTTGATGTCATGCAGGCTTCAAGAAAAGTAAAAGTGAGTGACAGTACCCTAAACCGGATTGACCCGGCACATGCCATCCTGCCATCAAACTATCCGGTTGAGTTCTTCAGACACCTGAACCGTAACGATGTGTATGTATACTCTCCACAGGATCAATATATAACAACTTTGTCTATGACAGATGGCTACTATTTTTTTGAACAGCACGCATTAAATGTGGTTGAGTAATAAGAAATTGAATAAGTTTTAGAGCGGGTGGAGCTGAGGCTTTGCCCGTTTTTTCTTTAGAAAGAGTTGACAATTCAGTGTTTGTGGACAGAGATCGCATTTAAAATAGGTTGTTAACTCCGTCACCGCATCTGCTACCTAACGCTTGGGCGTTATGTTATAAATACCTCTTTAGTGGTAAAGATACATTAGTGGGAAAAAAAGCCTGCAAAAACAAGGGGGACAATATGTATAAAATTATTCTCAGCTCATTGACTCTATTAATTATGCTAGCCGGTGCGAATCATGATCGCGCGAGTGCACAGACTTTCTCGGACGTTTCTACGGAATTCTGGGCCGCGGATGAAATAAGTTATCTAAGTGACATGGACATTATTAATGGTTATGAAGATGGTTCGTTCCGTCCAAATCAATATTTATCAAAGTATCAGGCAGCGCTGATGTTTGCGAGAGCGTTGGAGCTTGATCCCTGGAGAGTTAATGATCCCCAGTTTACTGATGTACCTCAGGACTTTAATGGTTTTTTTGAAATTGCAAGGCTTGTTGAACTTGGAATCATTGAAAGAACCGAAGAAATTGAAGAGTTTAAACCATTTTCGCAGCTTCCCAGATATGAAATGGCACAATATCTGACAAGAGCCTTCGAGCTTAATGGAGAATATTTAGGAGAAATTAAGGACATTACTGATGAGCAAATGTTATATGTCGGTCCTCTGGCATCTAAAGGGATCACATCAATCAATACGGATGATCCAAGATTTAAACCTGAAAACGGTGTCACCCGAGCTCAATTTTCAGTATTTATGGCAAGAGTATTTGAAGAGAAATATAGACTAGCATTTCCAACCGCTGAAATATTTGTGCCTGAAGCAGACTTTTTTATGCCTGAAGAAGAAGTAACTAAAGCTTTGGCTAACGTTGAAATATTAAATGAAGTTGAAAACTTTAGCGAGAAGAGTCTTACTTTTTTATATGAGCATGATCGTTTTGTAGAGCCGGTTGAAATGACTATGTTATTTGTAAAAAATAATCTGGTTTCGATCTCATTTATTAATCAGTCAGGTTCTCCTTTTGAAAAACGTTGGAGCCAGGAAACCGTTGAATGGCTGGAAACGATATTTAATCAAACGGCAATTGTGGATGAGGAAACAGCAACAGTGATGGCAGGAGATATAGCGTATCAGGTAAGTGAAGAACAGGTGCGAGTCAACATTGATTACTCAGTTGATACTTTACCAAACAAAGACCTGGATTACATAAGGGGAGGATCTGACTGGGATGTATTTAAAGAATATGTATTTGGACCTAACCCACCGCCAGCATATTATGAGGAGTTTGGTGAGTATGTGAAGTATAGAGAAAACGTTGTCCATGTTCATTTAGACTCGGATCAGGTAGAGTACCTGGCCCAATTCGGGGAGTATTACAATTCGGAAGTTTACCCTGACATTGAAGAGGAGATCGTTATATATTTCTATGACACAAGTGTAAAAGCAGCAAAAGAAGAAGGGTATCACGCCTATTACAGAAATGGTTTCGTATATTATGGAGAAGAATTAAAACAAGTTAGGGAACCGTCAGAGCTCAATAATGACTGGAGAGAAATATCACTAACTGATTTAGAAGCTGAAAATTATTTAGATTTTGGCCAGAGTTTATATTATGAAGGATCCTGGAATCTGTTCACAAGAGCTTATATCCCGCACTTTTCAGACGAAGTGCAACTGGCAAGGCAAACACTTTATGTGCTAGAAAAAGATGGTGAAGACACTGAAATTTTTTACTTTTTGAGAATAGCTGATCGATCGAGTGATAATTATTTTGCTTATTATAGGGACGGAAAGTTGTTTATTAGGCAGTGAGTAGGGATGTACAGTGTGGGGACGGAGGTTAAAGTGTCATGAGATGACACTTTAACCTCCGTCCCCATAGTGCTCACTATTTCCCAGTAAAACTCCCTCCAAACCACTCAGTTCTTCTTCTATTCCCATCAAGATTCGGACTGACAAAATATTTGTCCTGATCTGCCATGACAGTTTCCCTTGCGATTTGCTTCACTCTAATATCAGGTGTGACCCGACCTTCTTTTTGGAAAACGAGTTGGTCTTTTGTTAAAATGATTAACTCAAAAGCCCAGCCATTCAGTGAACCACTACGCAATTTTCCACGCTGATGACAAAGTTGCTGACGTGGAAGCAGATGAGCATATCTTAAAGAAATTTTCCAGGTGATTTTGCGTAAGTTTTCATCTATAAGAAACTCCACATAACTGCAGCTTTTCATTTTAGTAATAGGTGCATGTTGTACATTTTTGATACGTAAGTTAAATGTATATTCAGTATTATTAATTGCATAGAATGCATTCTTTGTCGAGGGGAAACGAAATTGATCCCCATTAGTTTGAAGCACCTCGTCAAAGCTGACACTTATTTCGATAGAATTCGGCAAGCTTCTTTAATAGAGACCATTTGCTCACTCCTTTTTATAGTATAATTATCACTATTAAAAATTGAAAAGTCAAATAATTTTGATATATTGCATTTATATATGATGGGTAAATCGGGGGAGGAGTTTGCTGTGCTATTTTTAGAATTATTCTAAAAATAGCACATTAAATTTTGTCCCCACTGTACCGCTATAAAACGAAGGAATGATCACTTTAATATAGAAGTATAAAAATAGAGCAAATCTGAAAGGAGCATAAGTTAATGACTAATTATCTAGCAAAAGAAAATTTTATATACTCAATGGATCAGGCAAACAAGCCTGCGATCAAAGTGAAATCAGGAGAGCAGATAGTTGTAGACACATACGATTGTTTTGAGAATCAAATAAAATCAGAGAATACGGCTTTTGATTCGATTGACTGGAATAAGGTGAATCCGGCAACTGGCCCGATTTTTGTGGATGGCGCGCAGAAGGGAGATATTCTGAAAGTCCGGATTGATGAAATTGAGATTGGTGAACGTGGCGTAATGGTGACAGGTCCCGGATTGGGTGTGATGGGGCACCGGATGGAACGTTTTGATGTGAAAATGATTCCGGTTCGCGAGGGAAAAACGATTTTTGATGATCAGATAAGTATTCCATTGAACCCGATGATCGGTGTAATTGGTGTGGCTCCTGAAGAAGGTGGCATTTCATGCGGAATACCGAGTGCGCATGGCGGAAATATGGATACGAAAGAGGTAACAACTGGCGCAACACTTTATTTTCCCGTGTTTCACGAAGGGGCACTGCTATCACTCGGTGATCTACACGCAGCAATGGGAGATGGGGAAGTAAGTGTCTCTGGGATCGAAATCCCCGCCACTGTTAAAATCACAGTAGAAGTTATAAAAGGGAAAAGCATCACTTACCCATTTTTAGAAAATGAAGAGGGGTTAACAGCGCTCGTATCAAAAGAAACACTTGATGAAGCAGCAGATACAGCAGTCGAACTTATGATCGACCTGATCAGACCGCAGACAGGCCTTACTTTGTCAGAAATGACGATGCTGATGAGTGCCGCGGGACAGGTACAGGTAGGGCAGATAGTAGATCCACTGAAAACTGCGAAATTTCACGTGCCGAGGTATGTGCTGGAGGCTTATGGGATTGAAGTGTGGGGACGGAGTTACTATTCCAAAAAATAGAGGCGGAATTGGCACTTCATATTTAGTGCCAACTCTGCCTCCCATACTAATCTTAATAAGGATCTCCTCCTGCATAACCAAACTCTCCATCGATATATCCTTTGTTAGGTGCATAATAACTATCAATGAGTTCATTTCCATTTGGACCGCCGGATGAGTCAATATAAACAACGTTTTTATAAATTTGGCCATCAGTCTCATAAGAATCCAATAGATGAACTGTTCCATCATAAGTATATAAATATTGGAATTTTTCACCATTTTCGAGTGGATAAGGTAACTCGATTAAAAAGTCTCTCGAATCGAATAATTCTACACTAGGCGCATCTTTTGAAAACAACCCCTCTGCAGTTTCTTTGTAACCTACATAAGATACGCTGATTTCCCCGAAATCCATTGAATATTCCTGCAAGTCTTCTCTTGACACTTTCCAATACTGGGAACTATCTTCTTTGAAATCTAAAAATTCATAAGTAGTACGGAAATTCTCATCTTCAGTAACATAATCTTTCGGATCAGGCATGTAACTAACATTCTCCATCACATCGCCTTCCACAAAACGATCATCCAGCATTCGTGCCATAAATAATGCAAAGTGACTGCGTTTAATCTGCTGATCGGGTCTAAACGTGCGATCTTCATAGCCTGTTGAAATCCCGTGAGAAGCCAATGTATCTACATAATCTTTTGCCCAATGATCATGACTGATATCTGCAAAGAAGTAATTCCATTCCTCTTCAAGTGCATAGGCATTCGTTAAAATTTTTGCCATCTGAGAACGAGTCAGGGGCGCATATGGATCAAAATACTGCTCACCAGTCTTCGAATTTGTTTTACCAGAAATAATCCCGAGCTCAACCGCTGCGGAAATTTCATCATACCCATAATCGCCAGCATTAATATCGCTAAATTCAGCACTATTCTCACCATCAGGCTCTACCTGAAGACCACGCAAAATCATCTGAACAGCCTGCAGCCTCGTCACCGTATTATTAGGTCTGAACTCATCATTATCGTAACCTTGAATAATATTACGTTCTGTTAAATAATCAATCTCATCCTGATAGATCGAAACATCGCTAAACGAAGCATCCACAGCCGCTGGGAATGTGCTCAAACCTAGCGCCATCGCAGCTCCTGTTATATACTTTTTCATTAAAAAAACCTCCTAAATATTTGTCCCACGCATTTGTCGACACAGTAGCAGAAAAGATTCATCTTTTAAAATAATCAAGCCGGGAATTCTAATAGTTTACCGGCGTCCAGCAGTAACCTTAATCCGCTATAACCATCTCCACAACCGCATCATCCATACTGTTCACAACGGTAATAGTCCATTCATCAGCAGGTTCATTAAATGCAATATCAGAAATTGTTTTAATTGCAAAGTCACTGAAAGATTCTTTTTGAATCAATTCCCGTACAACCTGTGCCTCAGTTTTGTCCGCACTTTGAGGGAGGTAGGTTGGCAGAATATTAACGATTACCGCGGTAGCCTGTTCAGGATAGGAAGTAAATACAAACCCGCTATCTTCAACTTTTACCCGCTGACCAATCTCTAAATGCTCTGAAGCTCCTGTAAATGACCAATTGACTGCGTCAAAATGCTCCCCGGCTATAGCACCTGCCTGAGCAGTTAGAAAAGAATCTTCCTCGACCTTTATAATGTAGTGACCGTTTAATGTCAGGTCATTTGTGACCAATGAATCCGGCCACACGATCCGCTGACTATCATCATCAGGAATTTGTGTGCCTATTCTCTCAAAACGTATTGAATATTGCGGGAAGGATGATTGCAACTTCTTCTGATCAACTTCATTTAAAAAATTATGTTCAACAATTATTTCACCATTATTGTAATCTGTGCTTACAATAGAGCCTGCTCCTTCGTGCTGTGATGCGATTTTTTGTACCTCGTCTGACACAAGACGAGTACGCTCTCTCAGATCATCCTGAGTAAAAGGTGTGTAGTAAATGTGCACGCTATCAAAAGGGATCTCGCCAGCATCTACCTTCTTCTGCAGGTAAGTTGTAAGCGCCTCAAGATTTTCCTCAGGGTGTTTCAGTCCTATCCAGACACCTTTGCGCGGCTCATTATTTTTTATAAATAATAGTCCTGTATCATTCATAGACTCATAATCTCCAAAATACTCTTCAACAATAATCGTTACTTCTACTGTATCAATCGATGGTGCAGGAACTACACCAGGGTCCTTAAGCTCACCAATCACAGCTTTCCCGTCGATTTCCTCAATCGTCTCAAATTCAGTAGGATTCAGCTCAGTCTGCACCGGATTATCGGCAATTACATCACTAGCCTCCCGAACTTCCACAAGTTCAGTCGATATATTCAAATCGTCTCTCTCTTCTCCAAACTCACTCTTAATCAGTCCGACATTCGGTGCATAGTACTGGATTTGGTTGCTCACCAGATCTTCCTGAACGACAACATGCTCGAATGTACCGGCTCTCGTTGTAATTGTTGCATCTGTGTCAAGAATCTGGTGGGTTGATTCACTTCCATAGGTATAACTCCATTCTTTTCCATCATAAATTGGATAGTCTAGACGTGGAAAATACTCAGATCCAAGCCAGCCAGAGTAAAGCCTGTTGTCAGCTTCGACGTATAATAAGTCTTTGTGATCTCCACCTTCAAACTTTTGAGCCCAAACTTCCCAGTCATTATCCTTAACATGTGTGTGACCGGCAAATGATAATGTATACGTGATCGTTTCATCTTCAAGGATTTCTTCAAACACATATTCCTTATCCTGATCCATCATGAAACTGATGTTTTGGAGCTCAGTGCCAGTAATGAAATCATCGTTTAACATTCGCGCCATAAACAAAGCGAAATGCTGGCGTTCAATGTCATTTTCCGGGCGGAAAGTCTGATCCTCATAACCAGTCGTGATTACGTCAGACGCAATGCGGTCAATATAATCTTTCGCCCAATGTTCATGGCTCACATCATTGAAAAAATATCGCCATTCCTGATCTAATTCATAAGCTTCTGACAAGATTTTTGCCATCTGTCCTCTGGTCAAAGGTCCATATGGGTCAAAATAAGAGTTGCCATCAATGTCTGTTTTCCCGGAAATGATGCCAAGATCAACTGCCTTTGCTATCTCTTCATAACCATAATCGCCGGCGTTTACGTCAGTGAAATCAGGGTCTGCAGCAGAAAAATCAGTCACATCCATCTCCCGTAAAATCATCTGAATTGCTTGTAAACGGTTCAGACTAGAGGCAGGTTTGAATTGTCCATCTTCAAACCCCTTAATCACACCAGCTTCACTAAGATATTGAATTTCCTTTTCATACATCGAAACATCATTAAAAGCTGATGCTTGCGCCGGTAATATAGCAATTACGCCTGCACTAAGTAGACTTGCAGATATTATTTTTTTCATAATTCACCCTCCCATAAATTGGATTAATGTTAGTGTAACATATATAAGAAGATACAAAGGTTTTGCCTTATATTATAAGAAATTAGAAGGACAAACGATGGCTGTTCATGAGAAATTTGACACCCTCACATTCTCTTACTTCATCTATCCTTTAACAATTTTCAAAATATCCTCACCAAACTCCTCAGCTTTTTTCTGACCAATGCCCTCTATTTTTAAAAGGTCTTTCATGGTCATTGGTTTTTCAGTAATGATAGCGTCGAGTGTTTTGTTTGTGAAAATGTAGTAGGGCTTCATGTTAAGTTCCTTTGAACGTATGGCTCTGAATTCAATTAAATTCGATTTGATGTTGTTGTTATTTGTTATTCTTTTGGGAGAAGGGGCATGGACTTGGGTCTCTTCAGGAAGCTGGGGCTGAATGATTGCCAGGATTTCATCGCCAAACTCTCCAGCTTTCTTCTCGCCGATTCCTTCTATTAAAAGTAAATCCTCGATCGTTACAGGCTGTTTCTCTAAAATAAGATCCAGTGTTTTATTTGTAAAAACATGATAGGGCTTGATATTCAGTTCTCTTGAACGTTTTAGTCGAAAGTCCACCAATTTTTGCTTTAAGTTAACGTCATGAGTGTTGTTCATTTTATCAGGTAATGAACTAGTGAGATTTTGTGCTGGTGTGTCTGTTAAGTAATCCGCCCGGTTAAATGGTTTTTCAGTACTGCGTTTGATAAGCGTATCTGCTATATCGTAAACCTGCTGATCAGACATAGATACAGCAGGTTTTTTCTCTAATTGATTGAGCAGGAACGTTTTAATTTGGTCATGCCGAATTACACTTGATTGAATATGAGGTGGTGCGTTTTTAGAGACATCTAAGATCGTTTTAGGATTTGCAAAAGTGACCGCGTAATGGATTGGGCAATTTTCAATTTTGCCTGTCTCCTTAAGTAGCTTTTCAAGAATGGCTACATGACGCTCAACCTGATTGATCGGGCTGTACATCCCCTCTTTATTAACTACTTTATTATTTTTAGTGATTACGCGCTGAAATTCTCCTTTATCGGTTACCTTTATATTCCCAAATAGTTTTTTTACTTCAATGATCATTACGAATTGATGAGTGATGACGACAAAATCTAATTGAGCACTAAGATCCCCATATTCAATGTACACGTCATGTAGAATGACAATTGGCAGCATCGAATGTTTAAGCTCAAACAATACGCTTTTCTCGCCGGTTTGTCCTATAGAAAATAGCTTCAAATGATTTTTTACTTTTTTTATGTCAATGCTCGGATCATTACTATCCGCTAATTTTGTTAACTGAGAAATTAAAACTGATTGCTCATTAAACGCTTTATAAATCTCGGGTTCTTTGATCTCCTGCTTATTTGCAAATACATTCAGTACATTTTTAAAAAAAGACATGATTATACCTACTTTCAAAAGAAAAATTTAATAGTGAATGATATGTAACTTTCTGTAAGTGATAGCGTAAGTATAACAAAAGTAATGGGACATTTAGAAGATGAATAGTCATTTATACATAATAAATTAGAATTTCTGATTATATCTAGTATGTAACATTTTCCAGTCACTCGCGTCTAATCATTTAAAGGGGGACTGACCGTGAAAAGTAAATTGAAATTTATAGGCGGGCTGGCACTTATCTGGGTTATTGTATCAGCTTGTGGTTCCGAAAACGCAAACCAGGCAAACTGGGATGCTTCAGAAGTAAATGAAGTTAATAACTTAGCAGGTGTAAGTATGAGTGTGAAGGAAGGGTCCGTTTCTAAAGCGAGTGCGACAGTAGTCATTGAAAATGAATCTGACAGCGAGGTCTTATATGGGAAAGCTTATGAACTTGAGAAGAAAGTGGAAGAGGAGTGGTATAAGGTTCCGATTATTTTTGAAGGCAACTATGGATTTGAAGCTATTGGATACACCATTGCTGCCGGTTCATCAGCAGAAATAGAAATTGAATGGGACTGGCTTTACGGTAAGCTTGATAAAGGAGAGTATCGCATCTTAAAAGGAGCAAGCTACCACATGTCAGATGTTGGTAGTAATAATACGCTTGCTGCGGAGTTTACAGTGAAGTAGTTATTGAGAATTGTTTGAGATATGTCTCACATAAACGGAGGTCAAGACTTTATGAAATTGCATATTATTGTTGGGGGGTTCATTGTGCTTCTTTTAACAGGATGTATTTCTAATAGTGATGAAGACACTGATTGGGAGCCAACAAATGCTGAAGAGGTGAATCAGTTGGAAGGCGTGAGTATGACCGTGAAGGAAGGATCAGGTTCAACCACAGGTGTGACTGTGCTGATTAAAAATGATTCTGATCAGGAGGTGCGGCATGGTAAACCTTATGTGCTTGAAAAGAAAATCAATGATGAGTGGTATCGGGTCCCAATAATGAATGGATTAGGTGATTTTACAGATATAGGGTATTCAGAGCTGCCTACTGGTTCCGTTTATGAAAGGGAAACTATTTGGGGGTCAGGTAAATATGATCCACTTGAAAACGGAGAATATCGCATTGTAAAGGACATCATGGTTTTTAAACAATCAAGGAACTATGACAAGTATGACCTGACCGCTGAATTTGAGATAAATGAATGAAAAACCGCGCAGGGAAATTAATTCCCCTACGCCGCTTTTTAACTGAGCTGCATTGTCGTTATACAGGTAGGATCCCCTTCAAACGTAGAAATCTCAGTTTCAGTACTCATTCCATTATGATCAATTTTAACCTGATACGTCTTATCTCGCGGCAGCCAAAGATCAATGAACCCATTTTCAAATGTGGTCATGCGCTCGTCGATGATGACTTTTCCTTCAGAGTCTTCAATGTAAACGTCGAAAGTCTCCTCCGCCATTTCACCCTGACATCCAGTCAGACTGTGAAACGTACACTGGTGTGTCTGCTCCACATAAGGCGCAATTGACACAAAGAAATCTTCACTTGTGACATCATGTGTTTTTTCGTTTCCATCATCTTCAGTAATTGTTAAAGTTTCTCCTGTGATTGAGGCCTGCTCAGCGCCAACTTCACGTGTGCTGAAGTCATTGACAAGTTCTTTGATATTCAAGGAATCATCGTCGACTGAGGAAGCCTTATCGCTCCCTTCACTACTGCACCCCACTAATAGAACAGAGATAAATAGTAAAGCTAAAAGAGATTTAAGATTCATAGAATTATCGTCCTCTCATACGTATGGTATACCCCATTATAGTATGAGTGAAGTGATCTGTAATGAGGAAATGTGCATTTGACAAAGAATGTTCATTTGAAGAATAGGTTGCATAGTCGAAAAATGTACATGACAGGTACAGAGATGAGAAATGTTTGGTAGGAAAGAGTTTTTAGTGTGTCCCTGATGTGTACATGAAATGACAATACAACCTCCGTCCCCAAAATCCAATCCCTCCTTTTCCACCTTTCCAAATCCATCCATCAAATGGTAAAATAAAACTGGTTGATCTAACCAATCATACATAGGGGAGGAATGACGGTGAAAAAGGGCGGTAAAATGAAAGCGTTTGCTGGTGGGGCTTTGGCTTTGGGACTGATAGTTCCGATGGCGACGCCGGCTGTGTCGTATGCTGAGGTGATGGGTGAGGATGTTGTAAAGATTCGGATCCTGGAGACAACTGATATTCATGCGAATCTTGTGAACTATGATTATTATCAGGATCAGGAGACGGATGCATACGGATTGGTGAAGACGGCTGCGCTTGTAATGGAAGCGCGTGGGGAAGCGAAAAACAGCCTGCTTTTTGATAACGGGGATCTGCTTCAGGGTAATCCGCTGAGTGATTATTTTGCTAAGGAGAATCCGTTGAAAGAAGGCGAGACACATCCTGTTTATAAAGTAATGAATATGATGAATTATGATGCAGGTAACATTGGAAATCACGAGTTTAACTATGGTCTGGACTTTTTAGATCAGTCACTTGAGGGCTCTGCGTTTCCGTATGTGAATTCAAATGTGTATGTAGATGATGGTGATGATGAGCCTTCAAATGATGTGTCGTATTTTAAACCTTATGAAATTCTTGAGCGCACAGTTGTTGATGAAGAAGGAGATGAGCATCAGATTAAGGTTGGTGTGATCGGATTTGTTCCGCCTCAGATCATGCAGTGGGACAAAGCTAATTTAGAAGGGGAAGTCATTGCGAAAGATATGGTGGAATCTGCTGAGAAGTACGTTCCGCAAATGAAAGCAGAGGGTGCTGACCTGATCGTTGCGATTCCGCACTCAGGGATCGGATCTGTTACGCAAAACGGCATGGAAGAAAACGCTACATATGACCTTTCAAAAGTTGAGGGAATCGATGCGCTTCTTTTCGGTCACTCACACGGCGTGTTCCCCTCTGATGATTATGCCGGCATTGAAGGGGTAGACGTAGAAAAAGGAACAATTAATGGCGTGCCATCAGTCATGCCTGGATATTGGGGGAGCCACCTTGGTCTTGTTGACCTTGACATTCAGTTAAAAGATGGAAAATGGGAAGTCATGAACGCTCAGACGTCAACGCGCGGCATTGCTGATGACGAAGGAAATGCGCTGGTTGACCGTGTGGAAGAACTTTATGAAGTAATTGAAGAGGATCACAACGATACAGTTGACTGGGTAAGAAGCGCTGTAGGAACAACAACTGCGCCGATCAACAGCTACTTTGCGCAGGTAAAAGATGATCCATCGATTCAGATCGTTACGAACGCACAGAAGTGGTATGTGGAAAATTATATTGAGGGAACAGAATATGAAGGACTTCCCGTTTTATCAGCAGGTGCGCCATTTAAAGCAGGAACACGCGGCGACTCGTCTTATTACACTGACATTCCTGCCGGCGAGCTTGCGATTAAAAACGTAGCAGATCTCTACTTGTACCCTAATACACTGCAGGCCGTACTGATTACAGGCGCTGATGTAAAAGAGTGGCTTGAGCGCTCAGCTGGTCAATTTAACACAATTGATCCTGACTCAACTGAAGAACAGTCACTTGTAAATGGAGAATTCCGCTCATATAACTATGACGTCATTGACGGCGTGACGTATGAAATTGATGTAACTGAACCTTTGAAATATGATGTCGATGGAAACGTAATCGACGAATCTGCAAACCGGATCAAAAATCTTCAATACAACGGAGAGCCGATTGATCCTGAACAGAAATTTATCGTCGCAACGAACAATTATCGTGCAAGCGGCGGCGGCGGTTTCCCTGGCATCGATGGCAGCAACATCATCATCGAATCTCCGGATGAAAACCGTAACGTGCTGATCAACTACATTTTAGAAGAAGGCACAATCAACCCTTCTGCAGACAGCAACTGGACGTTCGCTCCAATCGATGCTGATGTAAATGTCGTATTTGAATCATCACCAAAAGCGCAGGATTACCTGACAGAAGACGGCAATATCGCTTATGCAGGTGAAGGTGAAGACGGTTTCGCTAAATACAATCTGACATTTGAAAAAAATGAAATAGAAGAACCTGTCGTTGATTTCAGTGACATAGAAGGACACTGGGCTAAGGAGTACATTGAAGCTCTTGCTGCAAAAAGCGTGGTGTACGGGAAGCCGGACGGCACATTTGACCCGGAAGGCAAAGTCTCACGTGCCCAATTTGCAGCCTTTCTCGTTCGTTCACTAAACTTAACGGCAGAAGGCGACAACTACTTTGATGACGTAACCGGCACATACGCTGCCGAAATCAATGCAGCATATGAAGCAGGCATCACAACAGGCATTACAGAAAACACATTTGCACCATACCGTGAAATCACCCGTGAGCAAATGGCTGTTATGCTCGTACGTGCCTATAATCATAAAAACAATACAGAATACAAACCAGAAATAACAAGAAACTACAATGACCAATACCTCATCTACTTCACTGAGGAAGTCAGCACAGTAACTAAACTTGGCTATATGAAAGGCTTTAACAACGGCGACTTCGGGCCACAACATCCAGCCACTCGTGCCCAGGCCGCAAAAGTAATTTATATGCTGTTGGAAGAGTAGATGAATGGAACCAGTTGCCTTTATTTTATGGCGGCTGGTTTTTTAATGCCGGAGGGTACGTGATCAATAAAAGTACATGTCAGGGGGCAGGGATGAGGAAAGTTTTGTCTTGGTCTCGTAGGAAAATATTTTAAGTCTGTCCCTGATGTGTACATGAAATGACAACTTAACCTCCGTCCCCAATGAGTACAAATAATATGATAACCACGTACAAAGAACCCTTTTATATAAAATTTGTAACACTTTTGTAATATCCTTTTACTCTAAAAACAACGTAATATAGACTTATGTTTTAATTATCAGAAAAATCACGAGAAATGTTTATTTAGAGTTTACGGGATGAAGGAGAGTGTGCGGGTTGAGGAAGTGGTTATATACGGCTGCAGCGACTGTAGCAGTGGCAACTTTTGGAGGATTCGATTCAGAAGCACATGCCAGTACACATAAGGTTTCAAGCGGGGATTCTCTTTGGAAGATTGCGAACAAGTATCAAACTTCTGTCGATCATATAAAAAAACTCAATAACTTAAGCTCTGAGATTATTAGACCAAATCAGATGCTGAAAGTGTCAGGCGAACCAGTCTCCTTATCAGCGGCTAATGCGTCTTCGAAAAACTCGACATCTGCAGGTTCTCAGGCAGCAGTTTATATTGTCCAACCCGGTGATACGCTGTCCGCAATCGCACGTAAGTCAAATATGACTTTGACTGATTTAACATCAATTAATCAGCTGACATCCCACATCATTCGTCCAGGCCAGTCATTGAAACTAAAAGGTTCAGCTCAAAGCAATAGTCATTCGAATGCGCCAAGCACTATTGTTTCAAATGCAGGAGTCTATACAGTCCAGCCGGGTGACAATCTATCGAAAATTGCTGTTAAACACGGTCTCAGTTTGTCAAAATTAATGGAAATGAATCGTTTAAGCGGTCACGTGATATACGCAGGTCAAAAGCTTACTGTGAACGGTCAAATGATAACTAAGCAGCCAAATCCACCAGCATCACAATCAGCTGCTTCAGCAAAAGTCCATATTGTTAAAAGTGGAGATACTCTAAGCAAAATTGCCATGATGCACCAAATGTCATTGGTGGAATTAAAACGTACCAATCAGCTTTCTTCTGACTTAATCAGGGTTGGACAATCACTCCAGTTAAAAGGTACGGTTCAATCGACTCAACCATCAACCGGTCCATCTCAAATCACTCATAATCAAACTGAAACTGCCGGAAATATTGATGCACTTCTATTGGAAGCTCAATCTCACCTCGGCACTCCATATGCATGGGGTGGTTCAACGCCAGGCGGATTTGATTGCAGCGGTTTCATCCACTATGTCTATCAAAAAGCCGGATTCAGCACTGCCAGAACAAACGCTGAAGGACAGCATGCACGATCGTTTGAAGTAAGCAACCTACAGCCTGGAGACCTTGTGTTTTTTGAAAATACATATAAAAAAGGAATTTCGCACGTAGGCATATATATTGGCGGCAATCAATTTATCCATGCCGGAGACAATGGTGTAGTCATCTCGAGCCTTTCAAACTCCTACTGGCAATCTAAATTCGAAAGTTTTAAACGTTTCTATTAAAAGCTGCCTCTGCAGCTTTTTTCTATTATAAGGAGGTGCGTACAATGAGTTTCTTCAGAAAGAATAACGGAAGCACTGAAAAGCGCTGTGATCAGGAGGCCATTGATTTAGAAAAAAAGCGGCTCACACCTATAATTGAAAAAGAGATCCATCATCTATTAGAACTAACAGATCGTCATGACATTATGGATAAAGTCATTGAAAAAATCCGCAGAATGAAATATGTCCATATTGATGAAACGGATTATAAATACGAGCTATTGAAATCTACCGTATTTTATATCGAAATGATCAGATTACTCCAACGTACACTCGCAGACCGGCTGCGAACCTTTAGTCAAAGCGCATCACTGGCAGACCTCAAAAAACAAACAAACCAGGAAATCGAAACAGCCATCGAAAAACATTACGAAGACTTCCATACCAAATACCTGACCAGCCCGGAAGGACTCACAGGACTCGAACGCACCTACCAGGAAAACCTGCTCCTGTACGAATCTCTGAAAAAAATCAACCAACACATCGATCCCACACACTTTCAAACCATCGACCAGCTTCCAAAACGCTGGATCGTGAGGAGAATGAATGATGAGTGCCGTAAGTGGGTGGATGAGGTGATGTATTTGTGAGGATCGATGTGTGTGCACTGTGGGGACGGAGGTGACAGTGTCATGATATGTACATTATAGGGACAGAGGTTGTGAAGTTGTGAGAGCTACAGTTTTTAAAATCACTTCTCGAAGTCTGTCCCAGAAGTGTACATGAAATGACAACTTAACCTCCGTCCCCAACATGTACATCAATTCAAAAAAATCCCCTAAACCTATTGAACTATTAAAATAATCATGTATAATAACTTTAACACATAAAAGCATAAAAGCGTCGAAGTGTAAAAGTGAAAATGGGGGTTTTGAGATGAAAAAGGTTTGGTTGTCAGGTGCAGCGTTGTCTGCGGTGTTAGTGTTAGCAGCTTGTGGTGAGGAGACTTCTGAGTCGTCGGCTGAGAGCGGTGGCGATTCGGATTCATATACGATTGGGGTAACGCAGATTGTGGAGCATCCATCATTGGATGCTGCCACTGAAGGGTTTAAACGGGCGTTCGAGGAAGCTGGTTTGGAAGTGACTTTTGATGATCAGATTGCACAGGGTGATCAGAATAACAGTCAGTCGATTTCGCAGAAGTTTGTGGCTGATGGTGTGGATTTGATTTTTGCTAACTCTACACCGAGTGCTTTGAGCTCGCTGAATGCGACGAGTGATATTCCGATTGTATTTACATCGGTGACGGATCCTTTGTCTGCGAGTCTTGTAGCGGATATGGAAGCGCCGGGCGGTAATGTGACTGGCACGACGGATATGCATCCGGATGCGATCGGGAATACGATTGAATTCATGACTGAAGAGCTTGATGTGAAGTCGATCGGTATGGTCTATAACGCGGGCGAGCCGAATTCTGTGGTGCAGGTGGACGCTGTAAAAGAGGCTGTCGGTTCTGATGTGACGGTTGAAGAAGCGGCTGTTTCGACTTCTGCTGATGTGAAACAGGCAGCTGAATCGCTGGTTGGAAAAGTAGATGCTTTCTATATTATTACTGATAATACGGTCGTTTCTGCTCTTGAATCGGTGATTGGCGTTGCGAATGATCAGGATATTCCACTTTTCGTTGGGGAGCTTGATTCAGTGGCACGCGGTGGATTTGCTGCATACGGATTTGAATACGGAGATATCGGATATGAAGCGGGTCAGATGGCAGTTGAGATATTGACTGAAGGCGCTGATCCTGGTGAAATGGCGGTTCAGTACCCAGGAAATCTGAAGCTGATGATCAATCGCGATGCGGCTGAGGAAATGGGCATTGAAGTGAAGTCTGAATGGGAAGAAATGGCTGAATTTACAGAGTGAAAATTCAGAGCGGAGCGCGCTGCTTCGCTCTTTTTGATCAAAGGAAGAGAGGAAGAATTGTATGTGGATGTCAATTTTTACGTCAGTTGAGGTTGGGCTGATGTTTGCACTGATGGCGCTTGGCGTCTATCTATCGTTTAGAATTCTCGATTTCCCGGACCTGACAGTGGACGGAAGTTTTGTGACAGGAGCTGCGGTTGCGGCTGTTATGCTTGTAAATGGAGTGAATCCGCTGGTCGCAGTTGCGGCAGCATTTGCAGCAGGATTTATCGCAGGCACCATTACCGGACTGCTTCATACGGTGGGTGGCATCAATCCGCTCTTATCAGGAATCCTGATGATGATCGCGCTTTACTCGATCAACCTGCGCATCATGGGCGCACCAAACGTCTCGCTGCTTGCCCAGGATCATCTGTTTACATGGATCCGCCAGGGAATCGGCGGTACATGGGCGATCATGATCGTCATGGTTGCAGTCGTGCTTATTGTAAAAGTGATGCTCGATTTCTTTTTAAAAACGGAGTTTGGCCTCGCACTCAGAGCGGTCGGGGATAATCACCTGATGATCACTTCTTTCTCAGGGAATATCCATTTTTATAAAGTGTTCGGACTTGGTCTTTCAAATGGATTAGTCGCTTTAGCAGGTGCGCTTGTTGCGCAGTACAGCGGTTTCGCTGACGTCAATGCAGGCATTGGCATGATCGTGATTGGTCTTGCATCCGTCATCATTGGTGAAGCGATTTTTGGTAAAAAGACAATCATCCGCACAACGCTTGCCGTCATTGTCGGCGCAATCATTTACCGAATCATCGTAGCACTGGCACTGCGTGTAGAATTTCTGGAAACGGGCGATCTCAAACTGATTACAGCAATCATCGTGATCCTTGCGCTCGTCCTGCCAAAAGCCATTGCCAAACAGAAAGAAACGATGAGAAAACGACAGCGCCGCCTTAGACTCAGCGCGCAGAAAGGATAGTGACTCATGCTTCAGCTAAACGATATTTACAAAGTATTTAATGAAGGTACGCCTGATGAAAAAGTTGCGATTGATGATATCAGTCTAGACGTGAAAAAAGGTGATTTCATTACAATCATCGGCAGTAATGGTGCAGGGAAATCTACACTGTTTAACGTGATTGCCGGTAAAACATTTCCCGACTTGGGCGAGGTTTTGATTGGTGAGCAGGATGTAACCGGACTTTCCGAATACAAACGTGCCCGCAGAATCGGCCGCGTATTCCAGGATCCGATGGCAGGCACGTCACCAACGCTTACAATAGAAGAAAACCTCTCTATTGCATACAGCAGAGTGAAACCACGCACGCTTAGACCCGGTGTAACAGCAAAACGCAGAGCATTTTTCAAAGAGCAGCTCGAAACGCTTGGCCTTGGCCTTGAAGACCGCCTGCGCGCAAAAGTCGGACTGCTTTCAGGCGGAGAACGACAGGCACTGTCACTGCTCATGGCAACATTCACAAAGCCCGATTTGCTTCTGCTCGATGAACACACAGCCGCACTCGATCCATCAAGAGCCGCACTCATCACCAGGCTCACCAAAGAAATCGTCGAGCGCGAACAACTCACCACCATCATGATCACCCACAACATGCAGCAAGCCGTCGACCTCGGCAATCGCATCCTCATGATGGACAAAGGAAAAATTATCTTTGAAGAAGAAGGAGCACGAAAAAAACATCTCACTGTGACTGACTTGCTCAATGAGTTTGGGAAGATGAAGGGGACGGAGTTGTCGGACCGTACGTTGCTTGGGGTTTAGAAAGCATGTACATGTTGGGGACGGAGGTTGTTGCGTCATGAAATGTGCACTTAAGGGACAGAGGTGAGAGGGCCATTACTGAAATCCCTGTGTTAAAAGAGTTTCAAGTCTGTCCCTCACGTGCACAAATCATGAACATTTAACCTCCGTCCCCACAGTGCACAAAAAATAAGCGGTACACCTCCCCCATGGTGTGCCGCTTATTTTATTGAGTAAAGTTTGCACAATGAAGGATTTCCCAATTTATCTGATATCCTCATGATTAAGGTGATGGTGTTTGGAAGACGTGTGGATTTGGTGAAGGGGGTTAATAGCATCGACCCCGCTGTGCCGTCCTTTCTTTCTTCATGTATAATTAAATCACTATCCATTCGGAAAAAGGAGTCAAAACATGTCGAATCACAGAGGACTTTCAACTTCATGGCAGATGCTTGGCTGGCTTCTTTTGGCTCAAGTTGCGGTGGCGCTTGTGGGACGATCGCTTGCGCCGCTTGGTCCGCTGATTGCAGAGGACTTTACGCTGACAAAAGCGCAGGTTGGGCTGCTGCCTTCATTTTTATTTTTGGGACAGATGCTCGTCAGTATTCCGGCTGGGATACTGACTGATAAGATCGGAACGCGGCGGCTGCTATTGATTGTGTGTCTTGTGCTGGGTACTGCTTTTCTGCTCGGTTCATTTGCATCTGGATTTTACATATTGTTGTTTTTTATTATGCTTGGCGGAATGGGTTACGGTGCTACGCATCCAGTGACAAACCGGGGCATTCTTTACTGGTTCCCAGCTAAAAGAGGTACGGCGATGGGCATTAAGCAGATGGGTGTTACATTCGGGTCCGCTCTTGCAGCGATTGCACTTTTACCACTTGCAGTAACATTCGGCTGGCGGATTGCAATGGCGGCTGCCTGTATTGTTCTGATGTTAAGCGGTGTGATTGCGTTTCGCTTTTATAAGGAACAACTCGCTGAAAAAACATCCCGTGAGCCTGCGTTGAAGGGTAGCATGCTTGGAATCGTTACGTATAAACCATTACTTTTAATCAGTGTTGTGGCACTTATTTTAAATGGATCGCAAATGAGCGTGAATACATATTTGCTTTTCTTTGTGACAGATGAACTGTTTTTCAGTCTGGCACTTGCGGGAACCATGCTCGTTTTGTCTGAAGCAAGCGGTTCACTTGGACGAATTATCTGGGGATCAGTAAGTGATTCGATTTTTGGTGGTAAAAGGTTTCCGGTTTTAATGATCATTATTGTAACTGCACTGACAGGAACGCTTGGAATGGCATTTTTATCAGATGGTATTCCGGTGCCGTTACTTGTGGCGCTTGTAATGATTCTCGGATTTGCAGTTTCAGGATTTAATGGACTCTGGATGAATATTGCAACAGAACTCACGCCGAAGCAGCAGGCTGGGGCAGCGAGCGGGGTCAGTCTGACAATAGGATCGGCAGGGGTAATTATGTTGCCGCCGCTTTTTGGTCTGACGATTGATGTCAGTGGGAACTTCCAGTCGGCCTGGCTGATGCTGACTTCATTGCTGGGAGTAGCTGGTATGCTGGCTTTAGTATTGAGGAAGTTGCAGGTTTATTAATAGTTAAGAAAATTCTGGGGACAGAGGTTGTTACACTATTTTAGAAATAGTCCAGCGACCTCTGTCCCTATTTTATTTTCCTGAAAAAGGGTTTTTGGAATTATATATTGAATTTTATATATATCCTAAACGAAATGGACGTGGCTAACATGACGAATGTTTTAACTGATGAAAAGCTTGATGTCAAACGCAATTTCTACGACGGAAACGAAACGCTGAAAAAGTTGTTAAAAGAGAAACTAGATGATGAGCTTTACAGTTTTGCAAATGTAGAACTGCCTGAACTCGGGCGTGCCGCAGCAAATGAGATTGACGAGCGGGCCATTCATACGGATCGTGAAGGTGCGCCTAGGCTTGAGAAGTTTGACCGCTTCGGGAATGACAAGTCGAAGGTTTGGGTGAATGAAGGGTATGAAAAAACGGTGGAGCAGGTGTATGGGAGCGGGATTGTCGGGTACGTGCATGAACCGATTCCTGTGCTCGGACGCAAGGGGAATTATGTCTACAGTTTTGCGCAGGGGTTCCTCGTTTCACATGCAGAAGCAGGTTTATACTGCCCGGTTACGTTGACAATGGCCACCGCTTACCTGCTCGATCACTATGCTGATGAAAGTGTGCGCAATCGTTTTTTACCGCACGTTTGTTCAACCGGAGATTTGCCGCTGTATGAAGGTGCAACCTTTTTAACAGAACGCCAGGGAGGATCTGATGTCGGTGCAAATGTTGTAAATGCGGTAATAGAAGATGGAGAATACAGAATTTATGGAGAAAAATACTTCGCTTCAAATGCTGGACAGGCCGGTGTTGCAATGGTGCTTGCGAGAATTGAAGGAGCAAAGCCTGGTTCAAAAGGGCTGACGCTTTTTGCTGTGCCATGGAAAGTGGACGCGGAGTTAAACGGGATTAAGGTCAGACGTTTAAAAGATAAGCTGGGCGTACGTGCCGTGCCTTCAGGCGAAGTCGAGTTTGATGGTGCAAAAGCATATGTTGTCGGTGATCCTTTAAAAGGCATTAACTATATGCTCGAAGCGCTCAATTTGTCGAGGATCTGCAATGCGGTGGCATCAATCGGCATCATGCGCCGCGCGCTGCTGGAAGCAAAAGACTATGCTGAAAAAAGAGAAGCGTTCGGCGCACCGCTCACACAATACCCAATGGTGAAAGATTCTCTTGGTAAAATGTCTGCAATTCTCCACGCAGAAACCGTCAGCGTTTTTGAACTGATTTCATTATACGACCGCGTGACTGAAGGGAAAGCCAGCTGTGAAGAAGGGTTGCTCGTCAGATTGTTGATTGCCCTTTTGAAAAAAGAAACAGCAGAAAATGCGATTCATTTTTCACACGAAGCAATCGAAATGCACGGCGGCAATGGCTATATTGAAGACTTCGTTACACCGCGTCTGCTGCGTGACGCACAGGTCTTAACCGTCTGGGAAGGTACGGTAAATATCCTTGCGATGGAACTGATTCGTTTGTTGAAAAACGGAATTGAGGACATTTATGCGGACTGGGTACATGAAAAACTTGAAGAAATTCAAACTTCACCGTGGCATGCCGAGCTGAAGAAACAGGCAGAACGGATCCTGAGTGAACTGAAACAATTCAAACAAATGCCAGATGACCTGCAAACCTTCGAAGCAAAACAGATGATGAAGCAAATGACTAAACTGACCGAAAGTTTGTTTGCTGCAGGATTTGGTGTAAGACATGGAGAGCGTGAGCAGATGCTGTGTGATGTGTTTTGTGAAACTATTTGGAATAAGAGAGAGTTTGGCGCTGAGATGAAAACAGTAAAAGCGTTTGGCGTTTTAATGGAAAGTATATAAGAGAGTGATTTATAGGGAGGGGGCACAGCGGGGACGGAGTTCAGTGAGACAAAATTAGAATCATTCCAAAAATGACTCACACAACTCCGTCCCCGCTGTGCCTTTAAATACTTAACCAAAAACACGTTGTATTTTTATACAAAATAATGATAATATATAAATTATCTTATTAGCAGCGGCTGTGGAGGTTTTGGAGATGGAGCGAATACATAATAGTGGTACTGAAAGAAATGGTGGTTATTCTGCAAAACATTATATGAAGTTCTGGTTACCATCTTTGATCGGGGTTTTGCTTTTTCTCGTTCCGGTCAGTTTTGATGGGAAGGTAACGATCGGACTCGGGATTTTGGCTGATAGTTTGCAGGGTGCGATTTCTGATTACATACCCGGCTTTATGACGGTTGTGCTGGTGGTTTCGGCGTTAGGCAGTTTGCTGGTTAGAACACCTGCGTTTAACGTGGTGAAACGACAGTCAGTGCTGGCGATGCTGTTTGATGTAGCGCCGTTTTGGATCGTGCTGCGCGTCATTGGGGCGCTGTTTGCATTGTCGACACTTTTCGAAGTGGGACCTGAGCTGATCTGGTCGCCGATCACAGGTCAGGTAATGCTGTATGACCTGATTCCGGTACTGATGGTATGGTTTCTATTTGCATGTTTATTCATGCCTTTATTGTTAGAATTCGGTTTAATGGACTTTATCGGAACAATGGTGCGAAAAGTGATGGTGCCATTGTTTACATTGCCGGGCCGTTCATCGATTGATGCGCTGGCGTCATGGATGGGGAGCGGCACGGTTGGTGTGCTGCTGACAACCCAGCAGTATGAATCCGGTTATTATACAAAGCGTGAAGCGGCAGTCGTGGCAACGAACTTTTCGATTGCTTCAATTGCTTTCAGCCTAGTCATCGCACGTTTTTTAAATATTGATGGAATGTTCGTACAGTTTTATTTTACTGTAGTCGTCACAGGGATCGTTGCGGCAGTGATTTGTCCGCGTATTCCTCCGCTTTCACGAAAGAAAGAAACGTATTACGGACCGGTTGGTAAGCAGATTGAAGAGGAAGTGCCAAAAGGCGTTTCAGATTTTAAATGGGGCGTACAAAAGGCTGTCGAAAAAGCGGATCAGGTAACAAGTTTCCGCGGAGTAGCGAAAAGAGGCGTGGTGAACGTACTCGACATCTGGTTTGCACTGATCCCACTCGTAATGGCGATCGGTACCTTTGCATTGATCATCGCCGAGTTCACACCGGTATTCACCTACCTCTCATATCCATTCGTGCCTATTCTTGAGCTGCTGAGAATTCCTGAAGCACAAGCTGCCGCCCCGGCTATGATCGTCGGGTTTGCAGATATGTTCCTGCCGGCAGTGATTGGAAGCAGTATTGAATCTGAGCTGACGCGATTTGTGATCGGAGTATTATCTTTAACACAGCTGATCTACATGTCTGAAATCGGTGTGCTTTTAGTAAAATCAAAAATTCCGATTTCGATTTTAGAGCTATTCATTGTATTCCTTCAGCGTACAATCATCAGCCTGCCAATTGCGGCACTGATGGCACATCTTTTATTCTTTTAAATAGGATCCGGGGAGCTGCGTGCTTCACCGGATTTCTTTATCATTCATTGTTATACTGACAGTAATCGATTAAGGGAGTGAATACAAATGGATTATACAAAATATGTTTCTCAGGATATCAAATCTTCATTAAAACACGATCCGCCCGGTGCATGGATGCCCTCTGTACCGGCTGGTTGTGTACGCCTGAGCTCAGGTTTTCCGGATGCATCTCTCGTACCGGTTGATGAGCTTCAGCAGGCTTCAACCCGACTTTTAAGAGAAGAGCGTGATCTGCCACTTCATTACGTGGGCAGTCCGAAAATTGATCAGCTCCAAACCTGGCTGATTGCGCGAATGAAGCAAAGACACATACATATCAAGCAGGAAGAACTGCTCGTCACATCAGGAGCGTGTCAGGCGATTGATCTGATTGCCCGTATATTAATGGATGAAGAGACATGTGTGGTTGTAGAGTCGCCAACTTACATGGAAGCGCTTGAGATTTTTCGAAACTATACAGATCGCATTTTGACTACCCCGGTTGATGAAAATGGGCTGAATACCGTTGAACTTGAAAAAATGTTAGCGCAGCGAATGCTTGAAAATAAGCCGCTTCCTAAAGTGCTTTACACGATTCCAACCTTTCAAAATCCGACTGGCACCACACTTTCAAACGAACGCCGGACACATCTGCTTAAGCTTGCATCCGTCTATGATTTCTTAATTATGGAAGACGATGCCTACGGTGAACTGTATTTTAACGAACCAGTCCCGACATTGAAATCACTGGATCAGGAAGGCAGAGTTCTTTACATTGGCTCTTTATCAAAGGTGATTGCGCCAGGCATGCGCATCGGCTGGGTAGCAGCAGATAAAGTATGGATTCAGACACTCTTCCGTTTTAAAAAAGACCTGGATCATCCATTTTCACAATCAGTCATGGCCACTTATCTTGAAACAGTCAACTGGCCTAACCATTTAAATAAACTGCAAGGCGCTTATCAGTCTAAATGCAAAGTGCTGACTGACGCACTTGCAACGTACATGCCAAAAACAGTCAGCTGGACCAAACCTGACGGCGGCTACTTCGTCTGGCTTACGATCCAGGGAGCAGACACTTCAAAACTGTTAGATCAAGCCACAAGAGCAGGCGTTTCCTATATTCCGGGTAAATATTTCTTTCTTGAAAAGGAGAAAGGGATGGAGTATTTGCGGTTATCGTTTAGTGCGGCTGGTGAAGAGGAGATAGTTGAAGGTGTGAAGCGGCTGGCAGGGGTGATTGGTGGGTAGAAAGTCATGTGCACTGTGGGGACGGAGGTGAAAAGTGTCATAATATGTGCATGTGAGGGACAGACTTAACCCTTACTAAACAGGTTTTTCTTGCGCAACTCCGTTCCTCAAAAATACATAGAGTAGCTTGTGAACCCCTAAACCCAAAAACTACGTATTCTCTACTCAAACTAATCTTCCAAATAACTTCAAATCTCACATGCTAATCATATTAACCATTTTTTATATAACCTGAAATAGTGCGCCATCACTAGTTTTGTTCTTTATTAAGTATTAAATATTGATAAAATTTAAAATATTAAGTAAAACAGAGGAAAATAGAGAGAATACCACCATTTTTGTTCTTTATATAGAATAAATGGGCGAATTTGGCTCTTTTCACGATTTTCTCCCTGGGTTATAGTGAGGTTGTTGATTCGTTATCGAGAACAAAAATTAACTTGAAAACGAACGAACAAAACAAATTTGAGGAGGAGATTTGAATGGGTATCAAACAGAAATTGGGTCTTGGGGTAGCATCAGCGGCAATGGGATTAGCGTTAATTGGTGGAGGTACATATGCGTACTTCAGCGACACAGAAGTTTCGAATAATACGTTTGCAGCGGGTAAATTAGATCTTGCATTGGATCCGACAACGATTGTCAATGTTGATAACATTAAACCTGGTGATACGATGTTTAGAGAATTTGATCTTATAAATAACGGTTCATTGGACATCGGTTCTATTGATCTTAAGACAAAATACACTGTGAATGACTATCACGGTGATAACACAGGAGACCTAGGGAAATTTATTCGTGTTAACTTCCTTGTAAATGCAGACAAGGCTGATGTACCAATCTGGTCAACAACATTATATGACCTTCAGAGCATGGATCCTGATGTGATTGAAGGGAATTTCTGGAGTGGATGGTTTTCTGAAAATGGAGGAAAACTTGCTGCAGGAACGTCTGATAAATTATATGTTCAATATGAGTTTGTAGATAATGGAAATGATCAGAATCAATTCCAGCAGGATAGTCTATCACTTGAGTGGACATTCGACGCAATGCAAACAGATGGTGAAGCTAGATAGTTTGATTCAAAGAAGAGAAAGGTCGGCCAAGCCTTCCTTTCTCCTCCTTAATTTTCTCCACGTTCTATAAACCACCCTTATACAAGGTGAAGAAAATTAAACTTTAATCATATAAAAGAAAGGTTGATCACCATGAAAGTAGCACTAAAACTAACCAGCCATCTCATTTCACTCATTTTGTTCACGGTATTTGTTTTGATACTATTCATCGTGGTTTCTGCCAGAGCTTCCGGCGGTGAACCGGAGTTTCTGGGGTACCAGCTTAAAACTGTTTTGTCAGGGTCGATGGAGCCGGGGATTCAGACGGGGTCTGTGATTGCAGTAGAGAAGGTGAATGACGCGATGTCTTTTGAAATAGGTGATGTGATCACTTATATGGAGGATGAGCAGCGGCTGACGACTCACCGGATTACGGATGTGATTCAAAACGGAGAGCATACGATGTTCCAGACGAAAGGTGATAACAATGAGGAAGTGGACGCGAATCCGGTCATGGCGGAGAATGTCGTCGCTAAATATACTGGTGTGACTGTACCTTATATCGGCTATTTTTTAAATACGGTCAACTCTAAAAATGGTGCTTTCATCTTCATAGGTATTGGCGCTTTCCTTCTATTGTATTCAATCTTTACCATCTGGCGCGCAATTGCTCAGGTTGATCTGAAATCTAAACGTGAAGAAGCGAATGTTTCATAGCATGATTTTCGCACCGCTGTTAAATGTAATGAAGCAGCGGTGTACATAAATTTTCATGAGTATTTTTCAAAAGGGGATGACTGATGTGTTAAAGCGGGCAGACAGGATTCAGCGGGAGCGTTTAAAGAAACAGAAGCAAATGGCCTCAGTCAGAAAGCTGCAGGCTGGCATGGCAGTCTCTTCCTTGTTACTTTTGGGAATGGGTCAGGTAGCAGGGGGTACATATGGTGCGTTTACAGACGCGGAGGATTACCGGGATCAATTGAAAGCCTGCGAGGTATTTCCGGCTACCATTGAGAAAATGTTAGAGGAGTTGAGAGCAGATTTAACTGAGTTATCAGCCTTAGACCGCGAAGTGTTTTCTGTTAAACTGGCAAATCACTCTATTAAAATAAAAGAGGTTCCTTCCGGAGCAGACAGTGAAAAAATCAGTAGCATTGCTGCAAGTCTTGATGGTGATATAAACGATCTGCAGACTAAAATTTCACAAACGCAGGAGCAGCTGGGGAATGTAGAAGACGTCTGGGCCCGGGTGGATCAGGGGTTAACAGACCTGGCTGTTTTGGTAAATGAGATACAATTTAACAAGTACTATCATCCTAATTGCCTGGAAATTGATCATGCTGGATTATTAAATGGAGTGACAAACGAAGTCAATAAACTTTCATTACTGGACACCCATATGAAAAACAGTATCGGCCAACTCATCAAGGAATACCGACAAATGAAAAATCTATCTGACCACGCAGTTCCTGAATTGTCGCCATCTGTCCAATTTAGCGGGGAAAGCCTTTTAAACAGTGAAAAGCATAAGGCTTATCAGGAATTGAAAAAATCATTTGCAGACCGGATCGATGAGTTGAACGTTCAAAAAGACAATACCGCCACCCGCCAGGCAAAATTGTACAAGCTTGCGGATGAAAAATTTGCAGAGGAAGAAAAGGCCCGTTTAGCAAAAGAGAAAGAAGAAGAGGAAAAGAAGCGGGCTGAAGAGGAAAAATTAGCTGAAGAACAAAAGAAAGCGGCAGAAAAGAAAGAAAAAGTAAAAGAAAAATCAGAGTCAGCACCTGAAGAAAAAGTTGAACAGCCGGTTGAAGAGGAAGAAGTAGTGAAAGAAGCTGAAGAAGTGATAGAAGAACCCGTTGAGGAAGAGCCTGTGAAAGAAGAGCCGGTTGAAGAAGTAATAGAGGAGCCAGTTGATACTCCAGAGGAAGAAGAAGCAGAATCGGCCGCAGCAGAAGAAGCAGTAATCGAAGAACAAACGGACGGGGAGTAAAAAATGAATTGGCTTCGACTGAATGTTAAACAGGTACTCAAGCAAGCGGCAGTCGTCATGATCGTTCTCGTTGCATTAAGTGTGGTCATTTCGAGAATGACCGGTGCAGATCCGTCCCTGTTTGGCTATCAGTTCAAAAATGTCCTGTCCGGTTCAATGGAGCCTGTTTTCATGACAGGCTCAGTCATTCAAATTAAAAAAACAACAGCAGAAGGTACAGAATACGAAACAGGGGATGTCATCACGTTTCACAGAGACAACATGCTCATCACACATCGCATCATCGAAAAAATTACAAACGACCAAACCGTCATCTATAGGACACAAGGTGACAACAACGACGGTCCCGATATCGACCCGGTAAGTTCAGACGCCATCGTCGGAAAATACACAGGACTCACCATCCCATACATCGGCTACCCCTTAGGCTTCGCCAACTCAAAAATCGGTGCGCTTATCCTGCTGCTCATTCCGGGTGTCATATTCCTGGTGATTGGTATCGGACAAGTTAGGGGAGTTCAGTTGGGGAGGGAGTGAGGAATGTACATGTGCATGAGAGGGACAGGCTTTAAGCCCCCGTTACAATGATTACTGCCCTGACACTTGTACTTTTCTCACTAAATATCCACTTGTTCTTAACTTTTATATTAATAACTTCTAAAAGTAGTGACGGAGTTAGCGCTTCGTCTCTTTTTTGTTTGTAATTTAGTAAATGAGTAACTAAGGTTTATAGAACAGCACAATAGTGACAATATTTACTGAGTAGTTTTTATAATCATTCTAATAATGGCACTTTAACCTCCGTCCCCACAGTGTACATATTATGCTATAATTCCATTATCTGAATATTCTTTATTCCGCAAAGGAGACCGATTAAATGAAAAAAATGTTGCGTTCGGCTGTGATTGGCACAGGTTTTTCTGCGATGGCTCATTTAGAAACGTTAAAGAGGATACCGGGGGTTGAGGCGGCAGCGATTGTTTCGAGATCTTATGAGAAAGCGGCCAGTATTGCTTCGGAATACCGGCTTGCTTATGCGTATTCTTCGGTTGATGATCTTTTAGCCAATCCGGAAATTGATGTGATACATAATTGTACGCCAAATTCGCTGCACTACGAATTGAATAAAAAAATCCTGTTGGCGGGAAAGCATGTGCTGTCAGAAAAACCGCTTGCTTTAAACAGTGAGCAGTCAGCTGAATTGCTTGAAATAGCAAAATCCTCAAATCTTGTTCATGGCGTTTGCTTTAATTACCGGCACTATCCGATGGTGGAAGAAGCGCGAGTGCGCATCACAGAACAGTTATCGGGTAAGCCGAATTTAATTTCTGGGGGTTATTTACAGGATTGGTGCTTGTATGATTCTGATTACAGTTGGCGCATGGACCCTGAATTAAATGGCCAGTCCAGAGCGATTGCTGATATAGGTTCACATTGGTGTGACACTGTGCAGCACTTATTAGGACAGCGGATCACCCGGGTTATGGCGGATCTGGCTATCATTCATCCAACACGAAAAAAACCGTTGGAATCTGCAGGGTCCACTTTTACAAATGAATCAACACAACCAATCGAATCAGTAAAGATTGAGTCAGAAGACGCCGGCAATGTGTTGGTTCAATTTGAAGATGGCACGAAAGGCATGTTCAACGTTTCGCAAGTGACTGCAGGTAAAAAGAATAACCTGCATTTCACCATTTCTCTGGCTGATGGCACGCTCGAATGGGATCAGGAAGAACCAAACCGGCTCTGGATCGGCAAACGGAATGAGGCAAACCAGTTACTCATGAAAGACCCGGCACTTTTATCAAATACAGCGAGTGATTACGCACACTTTCCAGGCGGACATCAGGAAGGGTGGCCGGACTGTCTGAAAAATTTAATGCTGTCTTTTTATAAAAAAATTAAGCACCTTGATCAGGAAAGTTATTTTGCTACTTTTGAGGATGGGCATTATAACATGAAGATTGTTGATGCTATATTGCGTAGTAATAGTGAGGAGAGGTGGATGGATGTTTAAGCAGCACGGTGGGGACGGAGGTGAAAGTGTCATTCAATGACACTTTCACCTCCGTCCCCACCGTGTACACTAATTCAAGTCATCTCTATATTTCAGCGTCAAGCCTTTCAGGAAATTCCGAGCAAAACGATCCATACAGGGTTTATAGTTTTTATGTCCTTCTTTTCTTAACAACGCGCTCAGTTCACCTTTCGTCACAGTGATTCCGGCTCTGTCGAACAGGTCTAGCATTTCTTCACTTGTTAAGGACAAGGCAATCTTAACTTTTTTTAGCAGCACATTGTTGACGCTGGCATGATTTTTAATTGATCGATCAGGTTTATTGGACTGGCCTGGTCGCGGTTCCTGTGGTCCTCTTTTAAAAATAATAAAGCCATTTAAAAACGATTCAAGCATTGAGTTCGTACATTTAATATAATCCTCAGTTTCCTCCGGCTCATCATATTCATCATAAAAGTCATCCTCATCAATTTTCGTCAGGATTTTCAGTACATCTTCCTTGGAGACATCCACACCTCCAAGCTTAAAAATTTCAACCATTTCAACATTTTTAATATCCAATGCATATCGTAAACGTATTAAAATATCATTATTTGTCATCATCGTACTCCTTGTTCAAACAATTTATTATTTAGATGCTTCAATTTAAAAAGTGTATCAGGAAATTGGGTTTTCTACTAGTCGTATAAAAAAACTGCAGTCATAACTAACTTTTCATATAGAAATAATGAATCAGCTTCTACATTGATTATTTCTCATACGTGTTATATTTAGCACTTCATTTAGATAAAATCGTTTAAGAAATAAGGTCTAATCGAAATTAATTTTAAGGAGTATCATTGTCATTATCCCCTCAACCTGATCAAAAATCCACCAAGCTCCGACAAAATTAACTGTGATGAGTAAACCAAATAGGGACAGATCGAACAACTGTCACTTTGATATTGAGTTAGTAGAATTTATGACTTTAGACCTCCACTGAAGTCTCCTAAAAGAAAGGACTTTATAACTTAATTTTACAATTGCCTTTTGTATGATAAAGATGAAAGCTATAATTGAATTATCAGTTAATTAAGTGTAATAAACAAGGGGTGTCGAAATATGGTTCAAGCTGCTGAAAGATTAGAGAATCAGACCACTTTAAATTTAAGAGTGGAAAACAAAATTTTAAGTTATGTCAGCTTAAATCACAGCTCATTTAACCAGCCACTGGATATCGACAAAATGGTTTTTACGAGCGGTGGCATTTTTATTATTAATTATAATGAAGCAAAGGGAATGATTGATGGTAGCCAGGACCGGCCAATATGGCTGTCGGAAGGTGACGTGAGAATAAAAAACCCGCTAATTGAAAATGAAAAAAAGATCGATTCATTAAAAATGGTTATTCCTCCATATTTCCATGACTACTTCTACTCAATCGTTGGATTCAAGAAAAGAGTTAAAATAAACGTTCCTGGGAATCATAAAAATATCGAAGGAAATCAATGGATGCTTAGTGAAAGCGAAATATCCGAATACATAGAACGCGTCATACTCAAGAAAAACGTGCAGCAAAACCAACCAATTAAGCCTCACCACCTGAATATATTGGAGCGCGGGTTGAGGTGGATGAGCCAATAGAACGTTAAACCTTAGATAAATTAGTTGTCTGGGGTTTTTTTATGTGCATGCTGGGGACGGAGGTTAAAGTGCTACGAAATGTGCACTACGGGGACAGAGGTGAGCTGGTCAAAGTTTTAATTTCGAAATAGCTGATTTTTAAGTCTGTCCCCGCCTGTACATTTGATGAACATATAACCTCCGTCCCCAACATGCACATCAACTACCAACCGAAAATAATAGTTCGAAATACCCCTTTTATTTTCTGAATATTTAATTCTATAATAGTGTTTGTAGGAAATATTTTGAATATGAATGGAGTTGGGGTTGTGGGCAGGAAGTTGTTGGTTAGTGTACTTGTACTGATGCTTGCTTTTAGTAGTGCTGCTTTTGGGGCGTTGCCAAAGGAGAAGCCGGTGCGGGAGAGTAGTGACATTGCACTGGATTTAGATCAGGATGAGGAGGTTCGTGTGATTGTTGAGCTTGATGGGAATTCGGCTCTGGAGATTGCTTCGGAGGATGGAGCAGATTTTCAGGAGTTGAGTGTTGCCGAGCAGGACAGGATCATTGAGGAGGTCCTCAAGAGTCAGAAGGCTGCGAAGAGTGAAGTAGGTGAGTTTTCAGCGGCTTCGGTTGAAAATGAGTTTACGACGATTGTGAATGGTTTCAGTACGACTGTTCAGGCTGGTGATATTGAAAAGATTGAGAAGATTGCCGGTGTGAAGCGTGTACATATTGCAAATGTGTATGAGCGTCCGGAGGTTTCACCGGATATGTCTTATACAGGTGAGCTGATTGAGAAGGAGCTTGCGTGGGATGAATATGGTTATAAGGGTGAAGGGCTGGTTGTTGCGATTATTGACTCCGGTATGGATCCTGATCACCGTGACATGATCATCAGTGATGAGACTGATGTGAAGCTTGATAAAAGAGGAGTGGAAGCGGCAATTGATGAGTTTGGTCTGAAAGGATCATACATAAATGAAAAAATGCCGTATGGCTATAACTATTTCGATAAAAATAATCAGGTAAAAGATTTTGGTGCGGAAGCGTCTCACGGGATGCACGTGGCGGGGACGGTTGCTGCGAACGGAGACACTGATAATGGCGGTGTGAAGGGTGTTGCGCCTGAAGCACAGCTGCTGGCGATGAAGGTTTTCGGGAGCGACCCGCTGATTTCAACAACGTACAGTGATGTATTTATTAAAGCAATTGATGATTCAATTCGCCTAGGTGCGGATGTGATCAATATGAGTCTGGGTGCTACTGCAGGGTACGTTGATGCAGAGGATCCTGAGCAGCAGGCGGTTCAGCGTGCGGTTGATGCCGGAATTCTTGTATCGATTTCGGCAGGGAACTCGGCGATGTTTGGAGATGGATACTATTATCCTTATGCGTCTAATCCTGACTATGGGGTTGTAGGCTCACCTGCTGTTTCTGAAAGTGCATTGACAGTTGCTTCGCTGGACAATGTCTTTGTTGATTCAAAAGCAGTTCAGGTAACAATTGACGGAGAAGGGGCTGGATTGGCACCTTATTCTGTTGCGAATGAAGAAGATCCGGAAGATTACGTGCAGACGGATTTTGAATTAGTTTATGCAGGTCTTGGATATGAAGAAGACTTTTATGAGATTGATGTGACTGATAAGTACGCGTTGATTCAGCGTGGGGAAATTGATTTCGTTTCAAAAGTGCTGAATGCGCAATATGCTGGTGCTGCCGGCGTGATTATTTACAATAACACGGATGGTTTTGTCAGCATGGCAACTGATCCGGAGATTGTAATTCCTCAATTATTTATGGTGAAGGCTGAGGGAGATCGCCTTGCAGAAGCACTTGCAGATGGGGCTTTAGTTGAGCTTTCATTTAACGGAGATGAGCTGACACAGGCAAATCCGACAGCCGGCATGATGAGTGATTTTACATCATGGGGATTAACACCGGATCTTGAGTTCAAGCCGGAAATCACTGCACCGGGCGGCAGTATTTTATCTACTGACAATGAAGATGGCTATGCTGTCATGGGCGGTACTTCAATGGCTGCGCCGCATATCGCGGGTGGATCAGCGCTGATCATGCAGCAGCTCGAGGAAACGGTTGATAAAGAATTCAGATCTGACTGGGTAAAAACTGTGATGATGAACACAGCTGCGCCTGTGATGGATCCGAATGGACTTGCCATTTCGCCTCGCCGTCAGGGAGCAGGACTGATGCAGCTTCATGCAGCACTATCAGCACCGGCGATCGTGACGGACACAGAAGGTGATGCAGCTGTTGCATTGAAAGAAATCGATGGTGACACAGCAATATTTGAATTAACGGTGGAAAACTTAACGGATGAAGAAGTCGTGTATGATGTAGCAGTTAACGCGCAGACTGATGCGCTGTCAGAAGGATTAACTGCACCAAATCTCATTTATGGGCAGGAAATTACTGGTGCAGGTCTTTTGTTAAATGGAGAAGAGGAACTTGCACTTGAAATTGCACCGATGGCAACTGAAACAGTTGAAGTTGAAATCGACCTTTCAGATGTAACCGTTTTTCAGCAGGTTGAGGAAGAATTAGTGGAAGTGGCTCCTGAAGACATTTTTGAAAATGGATATTTCGTAGAAGGATTCGTGACATTTACTGATCCGACAGATGTCAATCCTGTGTTGACAGTTCCTTATGCCGGTTTTAAAGGGGACTGGAATCAGCCGCCGATTTTTGACCTGCCGCAGTGGGATGAAATGAGCTACTACGGTTATACAGGTGTTCGCGCGTTTGATTATTATGGTGAATATGCTCAGGACTTAGGACTTGATCCGTTCTCTGAGGATTATATTGTTGATCCTGAACTGATCGCATTTTCGCCAAATGGAGATGGTGTGCAGGATGATGTGATGCCAGTCGTCTCACTTTTAAGAAACGCAAAAGAACTGAAAGTCACGGTGACAGACGAAGATGGAGATACGCTTCGGACAATTCGTACTGAACGTGAACTGCGCAAAAATTATATTGACGGTTTTGAAGAAGAAGGCGCGACCACGTCACCTATGTGGGCATGGGACGGCAAAATCAAAGGCCGCACTGCTGCAGACGGACAATATTTCCTGACGCTTCAGGCCAAAATTGATTTCGATGGCGCAGAGTGGCAGGAACTTTCACTGCCGGTCAAAATTGATACTGAAAAACCTGAGATTGAAGCAGAGCTTGATGCAGCTGCATCTATGATCACATTCTCTGCAGAAGATGATCATGCAGTTCAGTATGTTGATATTTTAGTAGATGGACAGAGTGTTACGGACATGTACCTCTCACCTGAAGAGGGTTCGTTTACTTTTAACAAAAAGATTAACGCGAAGCAGCGCATCCAGGTTGAAGCGGTGGACTTTGCAGGAAACAGCGTAAAGACGACGGTCCAGCAGGGAACAGATGCTAAAGGGCCTGAGATTTTTCTTGATATGCCTCAATTTTTTGAATTAACACCAGTTCGTGAAACGTTTGTAGCAGGTTATGTAACCGATGCTTCAAGCGTAAAAGAAGTGAAGGTAAACGGTAAGAAAGTAGACTCTTTTGAAATTGATGAACAGAATTATCTGTTTTTCGAACGCGTGACGTTTGAAACGGACGATGTTCACGACATTATCGTTTCAGCGACTGACAAAGAAGGCAACGAAATCAGTATTAACCGCACGATTATTGTGGACAGTGCAGCGCCTGAATTGAAGGTGTCCGGACTTGATACACCATTTATCGTTGACGAAGATGCTGAAAACCCGGTCATTTCTGTAAATGTTAAAGATAACTATGACGACGTTCGTCTATATGTAAATGGAGACGAAAAGTTCGCTTCAAAGCCTACAAAACTTTTAGAAAAGAAAGCTTTTGAAACAACGGTTGAAGACATTGAACTGGAACTTGAACCAGGGTTGAACCACTTCCAGATCAGCGCGGTGGATATCGTTGGAAACGTTGGCTACACGAAAGACATCATTTTATTTAAAGAAGGCGAAGATGATTCGCGCGTCATGACAATTGATGAGGAAGAAGCGAAGCAAATCGTCAAAGATTCAGATGATTTCTTTATGCTGAATGCCATTCCACAGCAGGCTGACGGCTCGCTTGACGCAACATTGATGATGAGCGGAGCGGCTGTTAAAACACTTGCAGCAGCTAAAAAAGATCTGGAGTTCCGATCAGGACCATTCCAGGTGCTTGTACCTGCTGATTTCTTAAAAGAACACGCATCTGCAGATCATGTTGCATTTAACATTGCGACAGATGAATCTGCAGAGCTCAGCGGAAACGCAAAAGCACTGTCAGACGCATACCGCTTCGTCGCAGTTGCAGACGGGGAAGTTGTCGATACATTTGATGACATGTTCCTGGCAAATGTAGTTTACGATGACAGCAGTGTGGAAGACGTGAAAAAAGTGTCAGTCCAGCAGTGGAAAAACAACAAATGGCACTATGCCGGCGGATCAGAATTTGAAGACGGTCTGGTCTTTATCATGACTGAGCCAGGTATCTATCAGGTTCTGGAGAATGACGTCACATTTAAAGACATCGCCGATCACTGGGCACGTCCTGATATTGATGTAATTGCATCATTGAACATCACAACGGGTAAAACACCGGATGAATTCAGGCCGAACGTTGGTCTGACACGCGCTGAATTTGCTGTTTTACTTGCAAGAACAATGCAGCTTCCCTCAAAGAAAGTTGAAGGTGTATTTACCGATGTAAATGCTGATCACTGGGCAGGAGCAGCAATCGAAGCCGCATACCAGGCAGGCATCATCACAGGTAAAGCAGACGGCAGCTTTAAGCCAGGCGAACAAATCACACGCGAACAAATGGCAGCCATGATCATGCGCGCCATCAATCATCGCGATCCATACCTGGCACCAACCATCTTCATGCCAAACGAATTTAAAGACCATGCAGACATCTCAGACTACGCACGCGACGCAGTCTACCAGGCCGAAGCACTCGGCATCATTACTGGAAAAGAGAACGGCAGCTTTGCACCGAAAGATCAGTTAACAAGAGGTCAGATGGCTGCTGTGTTGAGTAGGGTTTTGGGTGTTTTGAGGTAGTAGGTAATTAGGCAGGGGCATAGCGGGGACGGAGGTTACTGTGTCGTTATTATAATCATTCTAAAAGTGGCGCACTTAACTCCGTCCCTAGTGTGCCGCTCATTTTAAAGGAGGCTCAAAATTGCCCAGAGAATCAAGAAAAATAAGCCAAAGCGGTATCTATCACGTACATTCAAAAGGAAGCAATTATCAAATGATATTTTATGATGATCATGATCGTAATAAGTTTTTAATGAAGTTGCATTCAGTAAAACAAGTGACTGAATTTGAACTTTATGGATGGTGCCTTATGGATAATCACTTTCATTTAATTATAAAAGTAAAAGAGGTTCCTATTTCACGGATTATGCAAAAGCTGAATGGGAGTTATGCGATTTATTTTAATGCTAAGTATCAAGCAATTGGTTCATTATATTATGACCGTTTTAAAAGTCATGAGGTAGAAAATTTGCAGTATTTATTTACATTGATACGTTATGTTCATCATAATCCTGTCAGGGCACATATGGTACAGACTCCTTCAGCATGGCATTGGAGTAGCTGCAGGGATTACTACGGTTATTCAACACCTCACTCACATTTATTAAACCATCATAAAATCCTTCAAACTTTTTCATCAAACCCCGAGCAAGCCATTTATAGATTTACTACTTTTAATGAAAGTCCTGCAGACAAACCTCGTCATCTTCTCACCAAAAAACCTGTCTTCACTGATCAAGAAGCAATAAAAGAAATTCAAAACCACATTATTGATCCTCCAATTCATGTCATCAAATACCTTCCACCAACAGAAAGAAAGATAGTAATCAGACATCTCAAAACTATAAAAGGGATCTCTTTAAGGCAACTTGCACGAATTTTAGGCACTTCTTTAGGCGTTGTGCGCAGAGCTTGAATAGGCGGCACAGAGGGGACGGAGTTGATTGTGTCGTTTTAGTAATTATTCTAAAAATGAATGACTAAAGTTCAGTGTGCCTATTTTGTAATGATTCTAAAAGTGTCTCACACAACTCCGTCCCCCCTGTGCCGCCTGCCTTGCATACTCACAACCCAAGCTCATCCTGTAATTCACCCTGCAATTGTTTAATTTGTTCCGGCGGAATTTGATAGTAATAGATGTCATTTATATATACGTCTGATCCGCCTTCAACTGAGCGTTGGTTGATTTGGTTCAGGGCGGGTCTGTATTTGTTTTGGATGTCCATTATGTTTTCGACGGTCAGGTTGGTTTTTACATTTGAACCGATTACATTAAAAATGTTATTAAAGTTCCAAAGTGAGGAGATGCCGGCTCCTTCTCTGAGTACAGCTTCAATGACTTTTCTTTGTCTTTCCTGTCTGCCAAAATCACCGTTTGGATCTTCGTAGCGCATACGTGAATAGGCTAATGCTTCATTTCCGTCAAGCGTAATTTCTCCCTCATTAAAATTGTAGCCTTCTGATTCAAATGACAAATGGTTATTGATTGTGATTCCTCCTACTGCATTAACGATATCTTCAAACCCTTCCATGTTAATTTTCACGAAATAATCAATTGGAATGTCTAAGAAATGTTCGACAGTTGCAATGGTCATTTCTACACCGCCAAACGCATAGGCATGGTTAATTTTGTCGTGTCTGCCGTAGCCGATCACTTCAGTATAGGTATCTCTTGGAATGCTAAGTAAATGAGTCTTTTCAGTTTGTGGATTGACGGTCATGACAATGATTGTATCTGATCTGCCCCGGTCTCCTTCGCGTTCGTCGACACCTAATAGAAGAACAGAGAAAGGATCATGTTCTTCAAAACGAATGAAAGAGGACCTTTTCTCGGATTTCTCCCGTTCTATTGTCACGTGCATTTCCTGGGTGGCACTTGCAAATGATTGATAAAAGCTGAATGCATAAACACTGGTTGATACTAAGCTTATAATGAGTATGAATAAAGTGATTTTTAACCATAGATGACGTTTTTTCTTTTTCAACTTCATTGAACACACCTCTCTCATTCATTTATCTATTGCGTTCTCAATAAAAACTTGATATGTTCATTATAAAGAACAAAGGTATAATTGTAAATCTGAATTTAAAAGGAGTGAAAAGTAATGATCGATATCCACAGTCACATACTCCCGGGAATTGATGATGGTCCGGGTAATATCGAAAAGACGCTTTTAATGATTGAGCAGGCTTTGGAAAAAGGAATTCATCACATCATTGCAACTCCCCATCATCAAACAAGAAAATACACTCAGGAAGCAATTGAAATTGTGGAGGCTGTTAATCAATTAAATTTATTGATGAGTGAGACCGGAAGAGATATGACAATATACACTGGTCAAGAGATCAGAATGCACGGTGAACTCGTACAAAATCTGAAAAAGTATATTGATCTTCCGCTTGTTTGTCCCTCAGGCCCATATGTTTTAATTGAACTCCCAACAGACAATATCCCGCTTTTCACTGAAAAAGTCTTCTATCATATGCTTACTGAAGGATACCAACCGATTATTGCTCACCCTGAAAGAAACATGGAATTAATAAGGAATCCTGAAAAACTATATCAATTCGTCAACCAGGGTGTGATGACTCAATTAACAGCATCAAGTATCACGGGCAGTTTTGGACGAAAAATACAAGCTTTCAGCAAAGCAATTGTTGACGCTAACTTGACTCATTTCATCGCTTCGGATGCACATAATACAACAGTAAGAAATTTTCAGCTGCAGGAAGCTTACGAAACAATCCAATCACGAACGGGTACTTCAAAATATTTTCAGCAAAATGCACTTAGTGTGATTCAAGGCACACCAATATTTTTAAAACCGCCAAGACCTGTTGACGAATCAAATGTGATGACGCGATTCAGGTCGGTTTTGAAACGTGTTTAGGGTGGCACGCTGGGGACGGAGTTGAGTGAGTCGTTTTTATAATCATTCTAAAATTGACGCACACAACTCCGTCCCCCCTGTGCACACTTCATCGCACTTTAACCTCCGTCCCCAACATGCACATACACAAATAGTCGTATCCACCCAACTATTGTAGTAAAATAAAGGCAATAACATGAACGCCATACATAGGGGAGTGGTTTGATGGTTACTGAGGTGTATATGGTTCGGCATGCGCATTCGGTTTTTTCGCTGGAGTTTGAGGAGACGCGCGGTTTGTCTAAGTCTGGCTGGAAGGCTGTTGGGAAAGTGACTGAGGTTCTGCTTGGTGAGAGAATCGATGTGATTTATTCGAGTCCTTATGTGCGGGCCAGGCAGACGCTAGAAGGATTGGCAAAAGAGTTGGGTAAAGACGTGATCGTGGATCCTCGTTTTAGAGAACGTGATTTGGCAGCGCGTGATCATCATTTTGATGAACCTCTGACTGCGATTAAAAAAGTATTTGAGGATAGGGATTTTAAGTTTCCAGAAGGAGAGTCTAATAATGAAGTGATTGAACGTGGGATTTCTGCTTTAAGGGAAGCTGTTGAGGATCATAAAGGTGAAAAGATTGCGATAGGTATTCATGGCAATATATTTGCTTGCATGATGAGCTGGTTTGATGACAGGTATGGGTTTGAATTTAGCCTTCAGACGACAAAACCTGATATCTACAAGCTTTCTATCAATGAAAATTTTGAACTTGAAGCAAGTGAACGTTTGTGGAAGACGGACTGGATAGTGGATTGATTGGACTATGCAAAATTTTATAGATATAAAAAAGCCAGGCAACTCTGCCTGGCTTTTATGAATTAAGGAAAGCTGCTGGCTTACCAACCAAAGTATTACCGCAGCTGAGTGTTATCATATCTAAATTCATTTATATATGCTAGTATAATATTGTTTCTTAAATGAATTGTATTAATCGTAATGAAAATGAAAGAATAAATGAATATTTTGGTGTTTATTTTAATAGTCTACACTATTTATATTATGTTCATTTTCTGGAATTAGAACTGTTGGAGGGTTTTTATGAAAAAATTTATTGTTTTTATTAGTGCAGGGATTGCCGCAATGACTTTTACCAGGTCTGCGGAAGCATTTTCGGATGTTGAAATGTATAACGATGAGATCAGTTTTTTAGAACAGCAGGAAATATTCACAGGATATGGTGACGGAGAATTTAAACCTGCCGCGGACCTTACCAGACTTCAGGCTGTTCAGGTGCTGGTTAGAGAAATGGGCGTTTCTGATGAAAGTGCAGCTGATCCTGGGTTTATCGATATCACTGAAGATAGCTACGGCTATGCTGAAATTGCAGCAGCGGCTGAGTTAGGTATAATTTCAGGTAAAACAAATGAAGCTGGGGAAAAGTATTTTGACCGCTACGCTCCTTTGACGAGATCTCAGATGGCAAAAATTATGAGTGAAGGATACGACCTATTAGATGATCAGCGGATATCATTTATTGATGTGCCAATGTTACATTGGGCGAATGATTATGTGAACAGTCTGGCGGCCAACGATATTACCACCGGATTTTCAGACAGCACGTTCAGACCGCAAGAAAATATTCAGCGTCAGCACTTTGCAGTATTTATGGCGCGACTTTTAAACGATGAATTTAAACCTTCATTTAATCAGGATAGCTTTATGCCTGATCAGTCTAAAATTTATACGTATCAAACTGGTGATTCAACGCTTGAAATCAAGCATATAGAAGGAGATACCTGGGAAAGACGCTTTGGAGTAAATAATGAGATTTCAAGGGAATCGAAAATTATTGAATCCAATAACGGGATTGTTTTTGGAGAGCCTCAACTGGTCTTTAGTTTTGCATTAGGTTATCCCATTAAAGAAGGTCACAAGTGGATCGATCAAAATGCACTTACATTAGAAATTACCGATGTTAATGCCACAATAACAACCCCTGCTGGAACTTTTAATCATGCAATTGAAGTCAAGGCGGATGGTTATATTGATTATTATGTAGAAGGTATCGGGCTGGTTAAATCAACTTGGTATGGTTCAGACATACAGAGAGTTGTTGCTGAATTAATTGAAATTAATTGATCGAAGAGGGCCGGAGGAATAGATTTCTTCAGGCTCTTTTGTTTTGATACAGGGGGGGAAGGCACTATTAATATGAATATTTTGAAGTCCGTCCCCAAGGAGTACATTTCATGGCTATTTAACCTCCGTCCCCAACTGTTCAGTTTACTGCTTCCAAATTCCGGGTAAAGATGAGTACATACATAATAGTGGAGGTAATGACTTATGAAGAAAGTAGTGACAAGTATTTTGGGCTTGGGATTGGCTGCAGGATTAGTACAGCCGGTATCAGCTTTTGACGATGTTAACCAGTACGAGGATGAGATAAATTTCTTGACTGATCAGGGGATTATTAAAGGTTATGAGGACGGCAGCTTTGGTCCTGCTAATGAAGTGAATCGTTTACAGGCAGTACAGATGATTTTAAGAGAAATGGACGTAACCGATTTTAATGCACCAAACCCCGGTTTTACGGATATGAATGAAGATGACTATGGCTATAAAGAAGTAGCAAAAGCGGTTGAACTTGGGATTATTTCAGGAAAAACTGATGAAAACGGTGCAAAGTATTTTGATCCTTACAATTCATTAACACGTGCTCAAATGGCTAAGATCCTTTCAGAGTCTTATGGGATAGAAAAAGAGTGGCGTTATTTCTTCAGTGATGTAGACCGTCAACATTGGGCAAAGGAGTATGTCGATCAGTTAGCATCTCAAGCCATTACAACTGGCTACGAAGATCAGACTTTCCGCCCGGAAGAAGATATACAGCGCCAGCATTTTGCAGTGTTTATGTCCCGTTTATTAAACGAAGATTTTATTACAACTTCTAATCAGGAAAACATCAGTTTTATGAAAGATCAGAATAAATCATACGTTTATGAGCAGTCTGTCGGAGAGCAATCAGTCAGTTATGTTTCAACTTTCAATGGCTATCATCTTTCCGGTGCAGGTGACGAGTGGGAACTATGGTTAAATACCTACAATGACGGAGATGAAACTGAAGGGGTTTCTATTGAAACATCAAAAGGGCTTTTCGTAGGATTATTAGAATCTGAGTATGCTCAGGTACTGGCTTACCCAATTGAATTAGGTGAAGAATGGATTCATATGTATGGTGAAGAGCCAGATGCAAGGATAGTAGATACAAATGCCACAATTACAACTCAAGCAGGTACTTTTGAACATGTAGTGGTTGTAGAAGATATTATATATCCTGCCAAAAGATATTATGCACCAAACATAGGTATCATCAAAACTGAAGACATGGATCCAAATGATAACAGTGATTTTAAAAATGAATTAATTGAAATTAGAGAATAAAATTTTTCATAAAAAAAGACGGTTCAATACGAATCGTCTTTTTTGTTTAAGTTGATGTAATGTGCATGTTGGGGATGGAGCTGTAAGGTCCAGCCGCAGCGACATTTCAAGCATGTCCTCGCCAGGCACATTGTATAGCCATTTAACCTCCGTCCCCCAAAATGACATGCTAAATATCTACTCCCTCATAAACAACTGCGTATAATAATGCCCATAATATCCACCTTCATAATGTCCGATTCCAATATGCGTGTATCCTTCGTGAAGGATATTATCACGATGACCAGGACTTTCCATCCATCCTGTAACGACGGCTTGTGCGGTTGTATAGCCTGCAGCGATGTTTTCGCCTACATATGTCCACGGATAGCCAAAGTATGCTACCATTTCTGCAGGTCTTCCATATGTTGGTGAGTTATGGTCAAAGTAGTTATTGTCAGCCATATCTTTTGATTTTATATTTGCCAGGAATTGCATCTCTGGTTTGAAGATGAGTGGTTGCAAACCTGCTTTTGACCGTTCTACATTTACTAATCTCAATATTTCTCTCTCTAATGTGCTTGGCTCTCCGTCATCCACACCCGCGTATCCATCAGGATGTTCTTGAAGAAATTCCATCGTTCTGTAAAGGAAAACTGCCATATTTGCCCTCAATACAGGGGTGTTTGGACTGAATGTGACATTGGAGGTACCTGTAGTAATACCCGCCTTAAAAAGTGTGCTTGCATATGAAGCGACTTCACCGCCTTCTTGAAGATCACTGAATTTTTTCATGCTGCTGCCTGACAGGTTAAATGACTCCACAAGAATTTTAGCCATTTGACCACGTGTCATAGCCTGATGTGGATTAAAACGTTCTGCTTTATTGAAAATACCTAATTCCGTAAGTTTTGCAATGTAGCGATAGCCAGTCGTGTTTTCGTTAATATCAGTAAATCCAGGATTCTCAATATCCTCAATGTTAAGTTTGTATGCCCGTCCAATGAGTGCTGCTGCCTGAGCTCTGGAGACCGCACGTTCCGGTTTGAATGTTCCATCCTGAAAACCTCCAATAATGTCTGCTTCAGATAAATCAGTAATTTCGTGATATGCCCAATGGTTTTCCTGCACGTCTGAAAAAGTGGCTGCAAGAGCAGTACTGCTGATTAAAAACAAAAGTGTAACCACGAGCACAACCTTATTTTTCATATCAATCACCCCTTACATATTAGTTATTATTTATTATACAGCTCAGTATTCTTTTTAAAATACTCATAAAGTCTAAAATAAATAGAAATCTATTCACTTATCAGATTTTTTTAATAATTTACTAGTGTAAAAGTTGTTCTTAAGTAAGAAGAGTGGTAAAATTTTTAATTGACAGCGCTTTCAATATATGTTTTTACAATTTTCTTAACTTTCCTTTACAAAATGCATATATAATTGACCTGTCAGAAAAAATCATAAGGATGGTGTCAAATGAAGAAAAAATTATTAATGACTTCCGTTGCCGGTGCAATGGCGGTAAGTGTGTTCGGATTCCAGGCTGCTGAAACGCATGCAGATAATCACGAATTTGAACTCCGTGTGTTACATACGAATGATACGCACGCAAATTTAGATGATGTAGCAAAGCGTGTCACATTGGTAAAGAGTTTGAAGGCTGAGATGCCTGATAGCAACCTTTTAGTGGATGCTGGTGATGTATTCTCAGGATCTCTTTACTTCAATGAATTCAGAGGTCAGGCAGATTTAGAGTTTATGAATCTGATGGGCTATGATGCAATGGTCTTTGGTAATCATGAATTCGATCTTGGGACCCCTGAAGGTCATCCTGAGCTAGCTGAGTTTGTTAAAGGTGCAGACTTCCCATTCGTATCTTCTAATGTTGATTTTTCTGATGATTCGAATTTCGATGGTTTACAATTTTTTGAGTATACTACTGAATTTGAAAATGGTGAAATTTACAATGGTGTCATTAGAGAAGTGAATGGGGAACAGGTTGGGATTTTTGGTTTAACTACCGAAGAAACAGCGTCTATTGCAAGCCCTGGGCCGGTTACTTTTTCAAATTATTTAGATGCTGCTGAAGAAGCGGTAGCAGCTTTTGAGGATGCGGGCGTAAATAAGATTATCGCTCTTACACATATCGGTTTTAATGATAGTGCAGCAGTTGATAATGATATGCTTCTGGCACAATCAGTGGAAGGAATCGATATTATTGTCGGGGGCCACACTCATACAGAACTTTCTGAGCCTGAAGCTGTAGGCGACACGCTGATTGTACAAACAGGTGCTAATAACGATAATCTTGGTCAGCTTGATGTAACTTTCGATGCTGATGGTGTTATAACTAATTATGAAGGAACACTTCATGAGATTGATGATTCAGTTGAAGCTGATACAGAAGCTGCTGAAATATTAGCTGAATACAGTAGCGTGATCGATGAACTGAAAAACAGACCTTCTGGTGCAGAAGCTGAAGTATTCCTTGATGGAAGCAGATACGATCCTGCTAATGGAGATATTAACTTCGGTGGTGTTCGTATAAATGAAACAAACCTTGGAAACCTGATAACTGATGGTATGTTGTGGAAGGCACAGTCTATTGACCCGGACACAGTAATTGCTCTGCAAAACGGTGGTGGTATACGTGCTTCAATTTCAGAAGGACCGATTACTTATGGTGAGGCATTAACAGTTATGCCATTTGGTAATGACCTTGCTATTATGAATTTAACAGGTGCTGAAATCTATGAAGCTCTTGAACTTAGTGTATCTCAATATCCAGCTGAGTCAGGTGCATTCCTGCATGTAGCAGGTATGTCCTTCTCATTTGACCCTGCTATGGAAGCTGGTTCACGTGTAAAAGAAGCTTATGTCATGATGGAAGATGAAACATATGTAATTGAAGAAGACGAAATGTATAAAGTTGCAACAAACGTGTTCACTGCTACTGGTGGAGATGGATACGATATGCTTGAAGAAGCATATAATGATGGTCGTGTTTCAGAGCCGGGCTACAGAGATTATGAAACATTTATCGAGTATGTTACATCACTTGATGAAGTTGCACCTGAAAAAGAAGGACGTATCATTGCACTTACTCCTTTTGAAGATGTAACTGAAAATAACTGGTATTCTGGTTATGTAGCTGACCTCTATTACGGTAGTATCTTAAACGGTAAGTCTGAAACAATGTTTGATTCTCTAGGCACACTTTCACGTGCACAGGCAGCTTCATTTATTGTAAGAAGCCTTGGATTAACTACTGATGAAGAAGCTTCATTCAGTGATCTTGAAAATGTGGCAGAAGCAACACAAAATGAAATCGCTGCAGCAGCGGCTAATGGAATTGTGAACGGTATTGACGGGGAGTTCAGACCTTATGCTCCTGTTACTCGCTCACAATTAGCTCTTATGCTTTACAGAGCATATATGGTTGATGGAGAAGAATTTACACCTGAATCAACTGACTACTTCACAGATGTAGAAGGCTGGGGAGAAGAGACAACAAATGCAGTATCATTTGTTTACGAAACAGGAATCGCTTCTGGATATGGTGATCAGTACCGTCCACTTGCATTCTCAACTCGTGCACAGGCTGCGAAGATGATCTCTGTTTTCTTAGATGTTGAGACGATGGAATAAGAAATAAATAACACATTGAGCGCCATCAGGATATCCTGATGGTGCTTTTAAATTGAGTTAGATATGTTAAGTGTGCATTTTGGGGACGCAGGTTAAATGATCAAAAGGTGTGCACGTAAGGGACGGAGGTTGATAGGTTATTCCGGCAATTGCAAATAGGATAATATTCTGAGTCTGTCCCAGACGTGCACATTCTATGAACATTCAACCTCCGTCCCGCCCGTGCACATTAAGTAGTTCTCAAATCTTCATAACCATAAGGTCACAAACTTAATCATTCTAACTCATAGCATTAAATAAATCGCTATATACCATTCTATTTGTTCGATTAAACATTCTGTAAGATAAAATAAGACTTTATACTCAATAAACTCCTTCGTCTACCGATATATTTTATATAGATAAAATATTCAGATAAAAGGGGTTCTGGGGATGAAGAGTGTCAGGTCAAAATTGTTAACGGTTAGTATTTTGTTATTATTGGTTCCGGTTTTAGTGTTAGGAACAGTCAGTTATATTTCTGCGAAAAACAATTTAACGGAAAGTGGAGAAGTGATGATTGAGAATGCAGTGCATTTGGCATTGCAAATGATTGAAGTGACGAATGAACAGGTGGAGGCAGGCGACCTTTCACTTGAAGAGGCACAGGAAAGTGTGAAAGCCCAGTTGATCGGTCCGCTGCAGGACGATGGCACGAGACCAATCGATACACCGGTTGATCTTGGGGACAACGGGTATTTTGCAGTTTATGATGAGTCAGGAACACTGCTTGCTCATCCATCCATTGAAGGACAAAATATGATGGAGATTGAAGACATTAACGGCTTTAAATTCGTTGAAGATGTATTTGAAAAAGCATATGCAGGTGGGGGATTCACGGAATATGCGTGGGCTCTGCCAACCAACCCTGATGAAACGGCAGATAAGATTATGTACAGTGCTTATGATCCGAATTGGGGATGGATTATCTCAACGGGTTCTTATTATATGGACTTTAATGAAGGCGCAAATGAAATTTTAACATTGATAGCAATTACTGCAGGTGTGGCCCTTCTGGTAGGTATCATCATTGTGATCTTATTTGCACGCAGTCTTTCAGCGCCAATTGTTAGAGTGAGAAATCATTTGCAGGAGATGAGCGAAAATAATCTTGATCTTGAAGATTTAAATGTTAAAAATAAAGATGAAATCGGTGAGCTGGCTGCCAGTTTAAATTTGATGAAAAATAATTTATCAGGCATGGTCAGCCAAATTTATAATGTATCACACATGCTAGCGGCTTCATCTGAAGAATTAAGTGCGAGTGCAGATGAGACGAATCGAGCGAGTGAACAGATTGCCGGGTCCATCCAGACAATTTCGGAAAATGCGAATGAACAGACAACACATGCTGCGACTTCAAAAGGGACTGTGCAGGAAATTTCGACTCGTATTACTGATATTAAAGGGTATCTAACATCTGCAAGTGAAGCGACTAATGCTTCTTCAGCACACGTTACGAGCGGAAAACAGCGAATTGAAGAAACGTCGCATAAGATGGAGGAAATTCAGACTAAAACGAGGGAAGCAGCACGTGCTGTGCAGGAGCTCGGTGACCAGTCGCAGCAGATTGGCAGTATTGTCAGCCTGATTACAGACGTAGCAGAACAGACCAATCTGTTAGCGCTAAATGCAGCAATCGAGGCGGCTCGTGCCGGTGAACATGGAAAAGGATTTGCAGTTGTAGCGGATGAAATCCGCAAACTTGCTGAACAGTCAAGCCGTTCAGCTGGTCAGATTCAGGAGCTTATTGCCCATATCCGCTTAGGAATTGAACGTTCTGTAAATGTTATGACTGAAGGTGAAGAAGCCGTTTCTGAAGGGATGCAGGCAATGGATCGGACAGGTGAAGGGTTCAATGAAATCCAGCAGTCCACTTCAGAAATTGTTTCAGCGGCACAAAGTGTTCTGCAAGCCATTACAGAACTCGATGGCAGCACCCAGCAAATGGTGCGATCAGTCGAATCTACTGCAGAAATGGTGGAAAATTCTTCAGCAGAAAGCGAATCAATCGCTGCCGCATCAGAGGAGCAGAGTGCATCGATGCAGGAAGTTGCCTCAAGTTCAGCAGCCTTAACAAAAATGGCTGAAGAGTTGAGTGAGGTTGTGGCGAAGTTTAAAGTGAAAGGACATTAAGAAAACTGATTCAAAAGAGGCAATCAGCCTTTTTTGAATCAGTTATTTTTTTGAAAATAGTCATTTGCCCACTGTACTCCTTCATCAGTCAGCATATAATGTACTTTGTTGAATCGTTTTATTTTTTTTGTGAGTGGCCTTGTTCTGCTTAAACCTAAATGAACAGAGCGGGGGAGGCCATCGTAATTAAACACGTGAACCATTAACATATAAATAAAATGAGGACGGACAGGGCAGGTTATTCCCTTATTCTTTAATAAAGCCATCGCTAACAGAATTTTTTCTTCCATTACTTCTATTTCATTCAGCATTTCTTTTTCACGTGTAGTCATTTTTCTCATAAAAGACTCAATATCACGTTTTTGTTCGTCAGATTCATACGTGAACCCTTTATCTTGTTCACCATGGCTTCGAACCTGCTGTTCAATGAATTTTTTTCCTTCCGGAGTGATATAATATGCTTTTTGACCGAGTGATTTGCCTATCCGTTCAAAATATTTTTTTTTGACGCATTGACTGATGCACAAATGAATGTTTTGAGGTGCCCTGATATCAGCTGATATATATAAATCTTTTAATGTTTTGGCTGTAATGATTGTATTGTGATTGACCGTCTCAGCATAATATCCGAGTCCTAAGCAATAAATCCATTCAATGCGCGTGCCGAGCATTTTAATAAACTGATTAAGTTCGCTATTTATTTCAATTGCAGGCTGCCCGGTCTCCAATAATTTTTCAATGTAGGAAGGTGCATTTTCGCGTACAATTAACTCTAGTTTCATTTTATCAGCGAATTGTTTAGTGCTGGATTCTTTCAAATGGTTGATTGCAAGTGACAAATGTTGCTCTATTTTTTTAAAGTCACCTGTAATTTCGTATTGGTAATTATCGTATGCAACCTTAAGCTCAAACTTATCTTTATCCAAAAAATCTCCTCCATTTGAAAAAGCAATCGAATGGTTAAATAGTCTCATACAATAGTAGTATATATTTTCCTTGATAGCAATAAAAAAGAATAAATTTATGCAAAACTAATGTGTACAAGAACATATATTTCATAAGTTATGAGTGTATTAGAAATAATACTTTACTGGTGCAGGGATCAATTACAGAATAGAGCTTATTATTTGTGTTAATTTAATATCTTTTTACATTATTCATTAGCATAATAAAAACCCGCCATTTCTGACGGGTGACTCGTTAATAAAACCTTTTAAAACTTTCAAAATGATTTTTCCAATAACTATTATCCAAAGAACTGATGATAATGCCGATATTGTCTGCAGCATGAATCATTTGATTATTACCGATATAAATTCCTACATGTGAAATCCCTGATTTGTAGGTGTTTTCGAAAAACACCAGATCTCCAGGTGCAGGTTTATTTACTTCATATGAACGGTCGTAATAACCTTGTGTATTATGACGTCCAACAGGATTACCTGATTGATTCATCACATAATAAATAAATCCGCTGCAGTCAAAACCCTCGGGCGTAGTACCAGCCCATAAATATGGGACGCCGATTTGTTTCAATGCTGCTTCTACCAGAGAAGGTAAAGGGCCCTCTATTAAATCCTCAACTGTTTCAGGTGGTGGTACGTTAACATGTTGAATATTTTCTTCCAGTTGTTCGATCAGAATAGTCTGATCTACAAAAATCCTGACGGAAGAAAGCTTATTCCACTCCATTAACTGCTTCATAGTTACCCCATGAGTTAAAGCAATTTTGAAAAGAGAGTCCCCGGGTTTAATTTTGTAGGTTTTTCCTTCAGCCTTTTCATTTGAAGGAGGTAAGGTCACCTGTTTTGAAGCATGTACTGACAATGTTTGGTTTACATAAATTACAGTTGAAGTAAGTTTATTCCATTCAATTAATTGTTGAATGGTTACACTATATAATGCAGCAATTTTAGAAAGACTATCTCCGGCTTTTACAGTATATATTTGTGCAGAAGGTTTATCTGATTCAATGGGTGGTGTGTTGTTAGGTGGTGTAGGAGCTATTTTGTTAAATTTAACATTCAATTTCTGACCAGGAATTATTTTTTTGGTTGCAAGCTGATTCCAGGTTACAAGATCAGGAACCGTTACACCATTTTGTGAGGCGATTTTTGATAGACTGTCTCCAGCCTTTACTTCATAAATCACTGACTGATCATTGAGATTTTTTTGAGCAGAATTTGTCATAGCTGCTGTATATGTTTTAGAAGTGGTTATGTATTTGTTGATATGAAGAGATTGCCCTGCGAAAATATTATCAGAGTTAAGTTTGTTCAAACTTTTTAGTTCATTTACTGTCAGGTTATGTGTTGAAGCAATTTTAGACAATGTATCACCGGATTTGACGTGATGAATTCCGTTAACCTGAATTTTCGGAACAGACGGTGTAATTTCTTCCTCAGCTATTACGATCAAGTTTTGATTTAGACTAATTTTATCGTTTTTTAGATGATTCAACTTTTTTAATTGATCAAGGCTTATGTTATATTCTTTTGAAATATTAAATAGGGTATCTCCTTTTTTAACTGTATATTCCTTACCAGATGCTGTGGCAGCGGTTGAAGTAAAAAGTGCTGCAGTTGATAGGATTAGTAAAGATGATCTTACAGCTTTTTTCATGCATACAACTCCTCATATTCTATCGTTTTCCTACATATCGGTGATTTATGGTCTATTAAAAGAGGTATAAAGGCTTATTTATCAATATTATTATATTTATTTCATTGTAACCATTACATGAGCCAAAATGCCCTAATTATGCTATAATATCAAAACAATCAAAAAATTAAGAAATATAAGGAGATGCTCATATATGATTAGAGATTTTATTATAAATATATCAATTATGATCTCTTTTACATTTGTATGGCATCAGCTTTTTAAACATAATAAACTTACGCTAAAGTCAGGGATGAGTTTGAAAGTAATCGATGGACTCATTGCGGGGGTTTTTGGCGTAATGTTAATGAACTTCAGCCTTGCAATCAATGAAATTACGATATTGGACTTAAGGCATGTAGCCATTGCGATGGTTGCACTATACGGCGGACTCATTCCAGCAATGATTGCTTCTTTTGTTGTAATTATTGGGAGATATGCGATTGATATTAACTTCTCTTCTCATGTTGCGCTTTTTATGGTGCTGGCAATTGGTCTTGGTACAGGTCTGATTGGCGAATATGTTAAATGGAGTGTATGGAAAAAATGGACACTTATGCTGGTATTTTCACAGAGTGTTTTTTCACTTGCATTTTATATAGTGTCGAATTCATACCAGTCGGTCATTTATCCTGCGATCCTCCATGCGGTAAGTGCTTTCGCAGGCGGCTATTTAGTGTTGTATTTTGCGCGGTATATTAGAAGAGCAACGGATGCATTTTATCAGGTTCAGGAAAATTCACTTAAAGATCCGCTGACAGATTTATATAATGTGAGGGCGTTTGACGAGTACTATAATCAATTCCTTAAAAGAAATGAAGAATATAACGACTCTCTGGGACTTCTCATGATAGATATTGATTATTTTAAAAAGATTAATGATAATTTTGGACATGCAGCGGGAGATTATATATTAAAAGAAATAGCTGTGTTGTTAAAGGAAGAGACAGCGAATGGGTTTGTATCAAGAAATGGAGGAGAGGAATTCACCGTTATTTTTCCCGACCTTACATTTTCTCAAGTATGTAAATATGCAGAATCCATTCGTCGGAAAATAGATGAATATGAATTTGTGATTGAAAGCGGTACCTCTTTGCACCTGACAGTCTCTATTGGTGTCAGTCATACAGACTTTGCACCACAGCAAGGGCTCTTTGAAAGTGCGGACAATGCACTATACATCGCTAAACAGGCAGGGAGGAATCAGGTTTGCTCACTGTGTGATGTTTCTGAGAAGCAGAAGGAAGCAAAAATTTTGAGCTCATTAAAATAAAAGCATCTCCAGGAATTTGTCACCTGGAGATGCTTTGTCTATTTTATACTTAAATTAATTTGTAACTTGAGTAAGTTGAACAACCGGAATTGTTACAGCGTCACCGCTAACTGTGAAGTCTCTTGTTTCAACTGCATATCCATTAGCATAGAATGCAATCGTGTAGTCGCCATCTACTAGAGAAAGGTCATCACCAGTATTGATGATTGTGTTAACTGAACCATCTTCGTTGAAAACAACTGCTTTTGCTGTTGCATCATTGTTGTCTTCATCTACTACACGGTAGCTAACTTCCTGCATAGCAGCTTTTTCAGCAACAGTGATTTCAAGCTCCACATCTTCACCAGAAGCGATTGTTGTTGTTTCTTCAACATCAACGTAATCTGAATCATCAGCAAAGTCGATAGCGAAGTCATAGTCGCCAGCAGATAGTGAAGTGAATTCTACTGTAGAACCGTCAGCAGTACCATTCCAGATACCAAACTCGCTCGCTTCATCATAGAATGCGTCTGTTAAAGTAATGCCTGCGTCCTCAAGGCTTACTTCTTCTCCTTCGCTATCTACAGTATTTACTGTAAATGTAGCGTCAGCGCCAGTCTCAACTGTGTAGTTTACACGCTCAAGGTTATCACCAGCCTCGATTGTCTGTGTAGTAGAGAATGTTTCGAATCCATCTCCACGAACAACAACTGTGTAAGTACCCGGGTCAAGGTCAGTCAGGCTGTAAGCGCCGTTATCAGTATCAGTAGATGTAACTACTTCGCCTTCTTCGTCATGGTAGACAACTGTTACGTCAGCAGCTGCAAGCGTGCCTTCAGTTCTGACGAATCCAGCTACGTCGCCTGTAGAAGCAGGAGACTCAAGAATGAAGTCTACTGTTTCAGGAGTGTTTTTCTCAACAGTTACTTCTTCAGAAGAGTTTACGAAGTCTTCTGAAACAACCTCAACTGTATATTCGCCAGCTGCAACGCCAGAGAACTTGTAAGTACCATCAGTTAATTCCAGTGAATCAACCGTGTTACCTTCAGCATCAAGCAGGTTAACTGTAGCATCTTCGTCGTTTACAGTACCAGTTACAACACCAGCAGCTTCAGCACGTGCTTCAAAGTCTGCATCGCTGTCTACTGAAAATGCATCGAATGTTTCAGTTACGATATAGTCACCAGATACGCGAAGTGTGTAATCAGCAGGTGCTACACGGTCGAATGAAGCTGTGATTTCATCAAGAGTTTCAGCAGTTGCAGCAACAGTAGCTGTCTCAACAACTGTGTTTCCACGAAGTAGTTCTACAGTTACATCACTACCAGCAAGGAATTCTTCACTCACTCCTTCAGTGCCAATCACTGCAGAAATTGTGAATCCTTCTTCAAGCTGAACGTCAACCGTCTGATCAGTTCCTTCAGTTACTGTGAATTCAGTGTAAGAGATTGCAGAATTCTCATCAGCATCAACGATTACGCTGTAGTCGCCGCTTAGAAGCTGAAGATCAGCAAGTTCAACTGTCCCGTCAGTTACAGTTCCTTCAGTTACGACGTTACCCTCATCGTCCTGAACAGCAACTTCAGCAGCGGCAACATCTTCACCTTCAGCGTCAGTTACATTTACAGTCAGGTCAAGTGCTGCGATTTCATTAAGCTCGATGCCTGAAAGTACGTTAGCAGTTTCCTGGCTGTCAGTCGTGATTGTCTGTTCGAAAGATTTGAATCCTTCTTTTGCAACAGTCATGTTGTATTCAGTACCAAGCGCAAGGTCAGCAGATTCCTGATCAACTGAGTAAGAACCGTCAACATCAGTTTCTGTCGTTCCTGCAGTTACCCACGCTTCAGCTTCTTCATCATACACTTCGAAAGTTACAGTTGCGTCATCAACTGAAGCACCAGTGTCAGCATTTACAACTGTACCGCTGATTGTGATATCAGCTACATTAATTAATTGACCATCAAGGTCAGTAGAAACAGTTGTCACTGTATCTTCTTTAACAACCTGATCTTCAAGCGTAACTGTCTTATAGCCGTCTTTTGCAACTATTACGTCTACATCACCAGCAGCTACATTAAGAAGCTCATAGTAACCATTTTCGTCAGTTACAGCCTGCTTGTCGCCGATTGATACTACAGCACCTTCAACGACTTCGTCACCATCAGTGATAAAGCCAGAGATACCTGAAGCAAGAGCTGGAGTAGTGTCATCCTGCACAAGCTCATATGCAGCAACAAGGAATGAAGCCAGGTGGCCACGTGAAGTGTCGTCAAGTGGACGGAAGTTAGATACTGTTGTTACGCCAAGATTAGCAAGGATCTGAATATCGTCCTGGTAGCTTGCGAAAGCAGAACCAAGATCTTCAACTTCAGCTTCGTTATCAGTTTCAACTTCGTCAAGGTTAAATGCATTTACGATTACTTGTGCCATCTGCTGACGAGTAATGTTGTCTGCAGGCATAAGGTTGTTATTACTACCCTGGAAAATGCCAGCTTCTTTAACAATAAGAGAGAAGTTGTAAAGTTCTGCGTCACGAGAATCAGCAGTTACATCATTGAAAGGTTCAACGTCTGATAGATCGTGATCTTGAAGGTAGTCTGCAAGATTGTCATAACCTTCAGATGCAATAACATACTTACCTAGAGCTTTTACAACGTTAGAACGTGTAAGGTCATTTAGTGGCTTGAAAGTGCCATCCGGATAACCGCTTAATAGACCGTAGTCTACTGCGCTGTAGATGTTTTCAAAATGTGAGTTCGTTTCAGGAACATCTGTAAAAAGTTCTTCCTGAGCATTATATTGTGCTTCTTCAGCAGCTGCAGCTGGTGCAACAGCAGATGCAACGAGTGCAGTCGTGACTGTTCCAGCTAAAAATTTACGGTTTGTTGACATAGAGTAATTTCCTCCTAAGAATAAAAGCGTGTGCCTGTATTTAGGTGTATATACACCTTTAGCATCACATAGTCTTAATTGTAACGTGTTTGTTATAAATTTAAAGCAATATATACAGTAAATAAGTAAAATAATCCTTTACGCTCACAGGTCTATACGTATTATTGCTCATAAAGGGGGCTCGTTCAAGAATATTTTGTGATCACATAGTAAGGGTAGCGTTTTGGTTGCGTAAACTAACTGATTTTTCAGATGGGTTAACATATATCTTTAGTAACTTAAACAGAAAGATTATAAAGGTCGCGATAATTTGGGTATTTAATTCCTTGGAAAAATATTCAGAGAGTTAGATAGGTGAAATGTTGATGGATTATAAAGGGGGATATAAGGAAATTATTTTAAAAAATCCCCCATTCAGCACGACAGATTTCAAGTGCTGAACGGGGGAAATATTATGATGCTTTTGATTCTTTACGAATAGCCGGCAGGTTGCCAAACAGAAACCAAGCTTTGGGAAAGAGCATATGAAGCATCCTTATAAATAGATAGGTACTAATCATGACCAATGGAAAACGGAGCATGATGTACAAGTTAAATTCTTTAAACGTTTCTGCAACCAGCAGGTTAGACCATATGACTAAAATAAACGGATGTACGAGATAGAATCCGAATGAATAGATTCTCAGACGTTCGATTACTGCTAGTATCGGTGTGGGAGCACTTTGTTCGATCCAGGTACCCAATTTGAATAACAAGTAGCAAGAGGTTGCAAAAAATAAGATTTTTACAAGCGTCAACATGCTATAGGACATAAAAGGCTGTCCCAGCGTATACGAGAAATAGAACCCATAGGTGTAAACCAGTCCTACACCGATCGTTAATAATGTGAATGTCAGAGCGGCCTTTAAATTCCAGAGATGTTTCACTTTCTGGTAATGGACACCGACCCAACCTCCAAAGAAGAAGCTCCCCAGATAAACCATAAAGAATGGGAAGGTAATCGCTCCGGTCTCACTATTCCAAAGTGTGTAGATGAATTCAAGAGCAAATCCGATGATGAAGAAATAACGGTTAAAAAATTTAAACCTTTTAATCAGATAAATAAAAAACGGAGTGAAGAAGAATAGCTGAACCAGAATCATAATGAAATAAAGTTGATAATAAGAACCGCCGACTAATAAGTTGTCCCAGATCGAACGTAATCCTTCGTACTCCCGGTACCCCATATAATATGAAAATAGTTCATAGAAAATAGACCAGAACAGATAGGGCCCGAGAATAAACATAAACCGCCTGCGGTAAAACGTTAGCCATGTTTTTAATGTATAAGGTTTGTCTTCGTAATTATAAAACAATACTAACCCGCTTAAGAATACAAAAACTGCACCTTCAAAACGCGTGAACCTGTTTAGCATTAAATAAAAATCATATAAAAAATGGTCTACTGGCACATTCGCCATCGCAGGTGCTGTTACGTGAATCAGCACGACGAGGTTCATCGCTACGACCCTCATAAATTTTAAAGATTCAATTCTTTCCTTGCGCATATAATCTCCTCTGTGAATAGGTTTTTTACTGCATAAGCTTACCACTTGAGCTTAGGTTTTGTCACTGTCTGTGATAAACTTGTATTCATAATGAAAAGAAAGGGGAAAATATGAAAAAAATTCTAACAACTGTTATTGCATTAATGCTTATAGTGCCGTCAGTGAGTGTTTTCGGAGCTACGTTTTCTGATGTGAAAATGTATGAAGAGGAAATTGACTGGCTTGTAGAAAAAGGCGTTATCAATGGTTATCCGGACGGAACATTTAAACCGGATGCACCTGTAAACCGTTTGAATGCGGTACAAATGATTTTGCGCGATATCGGCTTTACAAAGGAACAGATTGAAAATTTTGAAGGTGAAGATCCCGGTTTTACCGACCTGAAACCAGGAACATACGGGTACCAGGAAGTGAAGCTTGCACATTCACTGAATATTATAGAAGGGAAGGTCGGAGAAGACTGGCAGCCTTATTTTGATCCGTCTGGAACACTTTCAAGAAGCCAAATGGCCAAGATTTTAGTTAAATCATATAACCTTCCATATGTAGATGAGCTTCCTACTTTTAACGATACAACTTCTATTGATATAAAAACTCAGGATTACATAAGCAGAGTAGCAGGGGCTGAAATTGCAACTGGTTATGAAAATGGGAATTTCCGACCATATGAGGATACTTCCCGTCAGCACTTTGCATTATTCATCAAACGCACTTCAGACTTTTTATATGAACCATTACTTGATACTCGCATATATTTCCTTGGAGATGATGAAGGAGATGCGGCAGTAATAGAATTTGCTGATCAGTCAACAGTGCTGATTGATGCAGGGCTTGATTCAACTGAACTTGATGAACAGCTAAGTGATATTGGTTTTACAGAGATTGATCTATTCATCGCAACAGATTTTTCTGAAGATACATTAAACGGAGCAGTTCCAGCGCTGTTTGAAAAATATGACATTGACCGTGCAATTGATGGTGGTGGCGATGGTGGTACGGCCTACATCGAAATGTTAATTGAACTCAATATTGAAAGATCAATTGTCGGTGATGGAGATCTTCTTGCAGATGATGAAAGCGGTAATGCAGTATTACTTAATGTTTCTGAAGATCAAGGTTCATTGATGATCCGATTAATTAATCAGGAAGTATCCGTCCTATTTGCAGGATCAGCGAACCAAAGTATGTACAACGATGTTGACCGTTCGTATGATATCGTACAAATATCCAGGAAAGTTCAAGTGTCAGATGGCGTTTTGAACTCAATTAATCCAAAGCATGCGATTCTACCAACTGACTATACTTTTGAAAACTATCGTCATTTAGATCGTAATGATGTATTAGTCTTCTCGCCGCAGGAGCAATATATCACTACGGCCGTATCAAGCGGACAGTATTATTTCTTTTATGATAGTCCATTGAATTCGCTTGAGGATTAACACTTTAGAAACATCCAGTTTCTCTTTTAAAAGGGAGACCGGGTGTTTTTTGGTTGTGTAAGCAAAAATGTGCATGCCGTTTATGTGGAACCTGTTGATGTGGCCTAGAAGTTGGTCGATCGCGCGGAGAAGTAGGTCGAATCGGCCGTGGAGTTGGTCGATCGAGCAGAGAAGTAAGTCAAAGCAGCCGAAAATTCAGTTGACCATAAAAAAATCTGACGCTGCAACAAAAAAGTCCCGCGATCACGTTTAAAACGGAAAGGGGACTGTCTCTTAGTTATTCATATTCACTAAACTTCAAGATGAGTGTATTGTCAATCAGCTGAATTGAACCTTCTTCAGGCCACACGGGCATTTCCTCTACTTCAGGACGTTCTTTAAATTCATCCAGCGTATAATCTCCTATCAGATAGAAATCTTCTCCAAAATAGGTGTTGAGCATATATTCCATATGAGCGGGATGCGCTAAGAATGAGTCTCCCATTGCACCTGTCATTTCAGGTATGCTGTTCCAAACTTTAATACCGATATTTGATCGGATATCCGGAGCACCGATTATACCGATTTGCTGTAACTCATCGTAGTTTTCCGTTTGCTCCATTCGATCAAGGATCCGGTTCATTGTTGCGAACGACTTCTCATATCGCAAATTCATATTGAAGTACGCAATATTTGAGATTACAGCGAAATTGTAGATGATCACGCTGACGAGCAAGACAGCAACCCATGAATATGCTTTTGCCATAAGTGGTGTCCGCCCTGCAAAATTCATTTGATCATATATAATCACCGGCAACATGTAGATAGCTGAAATCGCCATAACCATTAACATATGATACGTTACGCCTGGAGAAACGAAATAAAGTAAGTATGTTAAGAATGGCAGAGCGCTTAAACTGCCAGCCAATAATGCAATCTTAATCGGTTGCGTATAAGTTTTGTTGTGGACAACAGCTAAAATCAAACCTGCTGCCAACAAAATAAAGAACCCCACGTTCAATAAACTAAATAGTCTCGGAAAAGAGTCCGTCACGAGTCCGTGAAAAAAGAATTCCATGCCACTATCTTTAATTTTTCCTAATGTAACTCTCAGACTTTCTCCACCGGCACCTACCTCATTTAACCCCTGGTAGTTGGTGATCTGACCTGCAAAGAAAGTTTGATAGATTTTAAACAATGCGAAGTAAAGCCCCATGCCGAGAGCTGCTACACCTGAAAAACGCATCAAGTAAACGAAAAATTCTTTAACAGTTGAGTCTTTACGCAACAGCTCTTTGATGAGATATACGCCTGCAAACACTAAAAGCATTGTCAGGTTTGCCTGATAGGTACCTACACTCACGAAGAAAATAATAGCACCTGGAATGAAACCAAAGCGCCATTTTTTAGCGACAACAAGCGAAATCACTGTCAGTAAATTTGCCAGCATATAGCCATCTGCCGTAAACATATAAGAAAACGTTGCGCCTACTGTTGGGAATGTAGCAACCATTCCGGCAGCAATGATGATAGATGTGGTCTTTTTTAAATCAAATAGCATGGTGACAAAAACAGCTGTTAATGCGAGATATAAAATTGATAACGCTCCAATCAGCCAGGGCAGTTCAAAATAAGAACTAATACCGGCGAGAGGACTGAGGAAAAAACGACCAGACACAAACTTTTCCTGCGTGTTATAAACATTAATCAGCCCATCATGGTTGGGCAAGGTATTTGTCATGACATACATATGAGTAAGAAAACCAATAATCGCAGCAGCGAGAAAAGATATTTTCCATTCTTTTTTAAAATTCGATTTCATCCATTTGAGTAAATCTTCAGGCATTGGAAGGCTCCTTCATCAATTTTTCTCTTTTACTAAATATTGTGGCCTGCGTTTCGTTTCAAAATATATCCTGCCAATATACTCTCCTATAATACCAAGGAAGAGCAATTGAATACCTCCAAGAAGAATAATGGCAGAAATTGTAGTGAAATAACCCGGTGTTTCTACACCATGCAGAAAATAATTTACAAGCGTGAACAGGATATAGATAAAGCCAAAAAGCGTAATCCCAATGCCACTGTAAATGGCGATGCGCAGCGGTTTGTTGTTAAAAGACAGGATGCCATCCATCCCATAGTTTAGTAAGCTGGCAAAGCTCCATTTGCTCGTTCCTTCTGTACGAATCTGATTTTCAAATTCAATCATTTTTTCATGAAATCCGATCCATGAAAACAATCCTTTTGAAAAACGGTTATATTCAGTTAAAGAAAGCAGTGCATCAAGTGCTTGTCTGCTTAATAATCTAAAATCACCTACACCGTCAGTGATTTCAACTTCAACCAGTCTGTTAACTAATTTATAGTAAACGTTTGTTAATCTCTTACGTACAAATTTTTCACCAGTCCTGTTACGTTTTGCGATGACCTGATCATAGCCATTCTCATAGTGATTCCACATCGTCGGAATAAGAGAAGGGGGGTGCTGAAGGTCTGCATCAATCAACACAACAGCATCCCCTTTAGCATACTGAAACCCAGCTAAAATAGCGGCCTCTTTACCAAAATTTCTGCTAAAGGAAATATAGTGAACGTCCTGATCCAGTTCTGCAAGTTCTCTTAGAATTGGCAGTGTCTGGTCACGGCTTCCATCATCAACAAAAACATACTCAATTTGAGCGGGGACCTTCTTCATCCACTCTTTCGTTTCATCATAAAACTTCTGAACTGTAGCTTCTTCGTTATAGCACGGAATAATTATACTTAGCGTTTTCACTGGATCAATCCTTTTCCGTTTTCAATATTTTTCTCGAAATGACAAAAGTAAAGGGTATGGCAATACCTGAAGCAAGCAATGGTGCAATTTTATTATCAATTTGCATCCATTCGGTCAAAATATATAGCGCGCCTGTTGAAACTGAGATATTTACGACATAGGTAAGCGGGAACTGGAAGAACTTTCTCCAGCTTGGCTTCGTCCTGTAAGTAAAATAAGTATTCAAGTAAAATGATCCAACCATACTGATCAGAAACGCCAGCCAGTGGCCGACAAGATAATGAATCGTCAAAACTTCTGTGAAAAGCAAATACCATAAATAATAGTGAAATGTATTAAAAAATCCGACCATAATAAACTTGATCGTTTCATTCTGCAATAAGCGTCCCATCAATTGTTCCACATCCAAACCTCACTTCAATAAAATCATCTTGTCTATTGTATCAGCCAATTTTCACCAAGCCAACCCTGACCATTCTCATGCGTATATTTGAGGGGCACAATGGGACAGAGTTAAGCGAGCAACATTTAGAAAGATAATAAAATGACTCCTTCAGCTTCGATCCTATTGTGACCCCATAAAATAACCCGGCACCAATCGGCACCGGGTTAGGCGTTAAGCCTTTTCTTCTTTTAAGTGATGATAAAAATATGCTGTCACAATGGCCAGATAGATACTGACGCCCGGCGCTGTGAAAACGTGACCGGCAAAGTGTGCAATACCCAGTCCCAATACGATACTTGAAATCACAAGTGCATAATGGGGATAGAATATTGCTTTGAATTCTTTAAAAACATTTCGAATAGCTGATATTGCGATGTATAGGATCGGCAGGAAGTATAATATTGTTCCGATGATCCCTACTGAATAAAATACGTCGGAATAATCCATTTCAATCATCTTTGGTACTTCTTCAAAGTTCCCTGCGTAACCCATACCAAAAACTTTTTGAGTCACAGGCGCTTCAGCGTAATATTCACCAAATTGGTTCAGGAAAAGATCACGGTTACTTAATATGAGGCTATTCAGATTGTTATCTTCTTCCTCGACAGGTTCATCTTCAACACCCTCAACAGGTTCTTGGTCCTCTGCTTGTTGACGCTGATCTTCTAGTAAATCAATATGCGCGTAAGTGTTCAGAAACACTGGTGTAAATGGTGTTACTGCACCAAGGACAATCAACAGAGCTAAAGTAAATGCTGCACTGACTTTCAGGTTGCCAAAGTGTTTCACTTTTGCGAACAAAGCAATGACTGCACTGATCAGGCCCATTACGAGTGTTATGGCAACAGCGCCATAGCCTACTTTTGTTCCGATCATAATGAGTGAAAAACTGACAAGTATAAATGGGATCCAATAAGCGAAGTGCTTTACCTTTTCAGTCCGCAAAATTGCGAAATAAAGAACGATTGGCAGGATGATAGCGAGTGAAGCGCCAAGCTCATTACCTGCAAAGAACCATCCGGTAAACCCGGTTTTTGTCCATTCATATGCTTCAAGGCTGGTACCAGTTAAAATAGCGATTACCATTACAAATCCGATAAATACTGAAGCAATCATAATATTATGGAAAAATACTTTTGCCAAATTCAGATGTTTTGAGAAATAGCGGAATAAAAATACAAAGTTTAATAACACAACATTAAAGTATGAAAGCTTTACTAGGTATTTAATCTCTTCACCAAAGTAAAAAATCGGCTTTTCCATGTAACTGATACCCAGGTTAATCAATAGATATATGCCCCAGGCAGTGAAGTAAATAACAGCGTATTTTGCGATTTTACTGTTCTTCCAGTTGATAAGCAGGAAAAGTGCACTGACGCCCATGTAAAGAATTCTGATCAGCACGCCAACTGTTGCGCTGACCTGCAGCTGTGTAATACTGAAAGTTGTGAGCACATCAATGATAGGTTGAAGTGCAATAAAATAGAAGAAAAGCAGTATTAATTTTTCATTCGTTTGCAAAGACTTGAGCATAGTTTCATTCCTATCCTTTTCCATAATATGGGGATTTATATTCTTATAGATTTAATCTATACCTTGTACGAGCATCCATTTAATAATAGCGGATATCGTCAGATGATAGCAATACATAAATGAAAATACAAGACATTGTGATCAGGTTGTGTAAAAGATTAGTGAACAGTGTGATATTTGAAACTTTCAAAAGTTAACTTCGTCTGTATATAAAGTCCTCTTTTTCTCAGAAAATAGCTGAAATCCGTCTTCTATATGGTAGGATAGTAGATAGATTATTTTGTCAAAAAAGTCATTGGCACCAAGATTTTCATAAGGGAGTGCAAAAGAATGTTTAAACCATCTATAGTAGCAAAGTTATTTCTTTCTTTCATGTTAATTTTACCTTTCGTCAGCACGAATCATGTAAAGGCGAACGATGATATCACTGATCATCCGATGGAAGAACAGATTAGAGCATTAATCAATCAGGAAATCATGAAAGGTTATGATGATGGTTCATTCCGTCCATATAATTCCGTAACAAGAGTACAGTTCGCTTCACTGATTGCAAGGTCTCTAAACCTGGAGCCTGATTTAACCCAGAACTTCAGTGATATGCCTACTGATGAAGAAACGATTAATCGTATTCAGGGGGCTGCCGGAGCTGGAATTATTACTGGATATCAAGACAGTACTTTCCGCCCTCACACCCAAATTTCACGTGAACATATGGCTGTTATGTTAAAAAGAGCGCTTGATTATCTACAGGTTGACGCAGACAGAGCAACGCTGCGCTTTGCAGATAATGATCTGATTAACAAAGATTACCTTGAGCATGTATCAGTAAATGTACATTACGGCATCATCAATGGTAAAACAATTAACAATAAGCAGTACTTCGCACCGAAAGAGCGTTCAACACGAGGCCAGGCAGCTAAAGTGATCTATGAACTTTTAAATACGATTAAAGCTGAAACCGAACCAGTACCGGAAGAACCGGGCACACCTGAAGAACCTCAAGATCCTGAAGAACCAGAAAAACCTGAAGTGGGGTATGGGATCGGAACATTCACTTCTTCAGGAGAGCTTTTTGTTGAAAGAGAATACGACACATACGATGAAGCATTGAAAGCTTATCAGGGAAGCTCAGGTAAATTCCTTACTTTTGGAGACTCTGTTCTTAAAATGAATACAGGTATTGCCCTGACTATCCCTACGCCATCAGGTTCTTTAACAAACGTTTATAATGAATCTATGACGTCTGCATGGACATATGTAGTAAACGATACAGAGCTTCGCTATCTTGATGCAGATAAAGATAAAGTTAAAGTGCAGGTTGGTAATAAAATTGGCTATGTGAAGCACAGTAACGTAAAGCTGATACCGTTCACTGCACTTGAAGATCGTTCAAGTTACTCAGTCAATGCTGCGGGAGAACTTCTGCACCGTGTCTATATGAACAGCCGCAATTCAGCTGCAAGTTATGTAGTCGGACCGGCACCTGACAAACTTGTGCAGGGTCAAACATATTACAGCTGGGACGGTACGCAATTCTACGATGCAAACGGAAGAGAAGTAGCCGAAGGTTATCAATATTTTCAGCACCTCCCTGCAAGAAGTGTAACGAACTATACTGCTGAGGAAATAAATCAGTATATTGTAGACGAGCTGAAACGTCTTGAAGCCAGAAACCCTAACAATACTTTATACAAAGATGCGTATAAGAGAAGTAAATTAGTAGGGCTTGGCACACATTTGAAAAAAGTTGAAAAAGAAAAAGGCGTAAATGCGCTGATGATTCTGGCGCTTGCTCAGCACGAGTCAGCATATGGTTTAAGCGAGCGAGCTTTGACTTTTAACAACTTATTCGGACTCCGGGTATACGATGATAATCCTGCAAATGATCATTTTGAAACCGTACAGGATAATGTTGACGAATTACTAAATGAATTCTGGAATAAAAACTATATTCCGCCAACTGGTCCCCATGCGAATGGGGCAGCATTCGGACACAAAGGGTATGGTTTTAATGTAAAGTACGCTTCTGATCCATATTGGGGTTCAAAAGCGGCAGGACATATGTATCGTATCGATCAAGCTTTAGGTGGAAAAGATTTGAAAAATGCAGTTCAAATTGGTATGACAACTACCACTGGGCTGAACGTCAGAACGGCACCTGAACTGTCAGTTGCAACTAAACTGTTCACTTACCCTAAATCAAACATGCCAATTATTATAAAAGAAGAAGCTGCTGGTGCCTCAGAGATACCATGGATTAAAATCGCTTCAGATATAGGTGTTAACAAAGATGCTTATGTGTCTGGCCACTATGTGAAAATGTTGCCAATTGTAAAATAATATACGATAACAAAAACTGTCCGGCGAGCCGGGCGGTTTTTGTTTTGAGTTTTACAGGTAAGTAGGGAGCACTGTTGATCGAAGCGGGAAGTTAGTCGATGGGCGTGGAAAGTGTGTCTACTTACTGTGCAAATACGTCGATGGCGAGTAGAAGTACGTTGATGCACCGCAAAACCTGGTCTATTGCGCGGGGGTCACCGTCAACGCATCTTCAGATCCTGGTTTGCGCCTTTGATGCCATTGAGTAACTGATGTCTCAATGGCATCAATAGCCAGTGAAGTGATGTATGAAAGAGTAGGTTGATAGAAGAGGGGGTTTGGACGATGTGCATGGAAAGTAGGTCGGTCGCATGCGGAGGTGTGTTGATAGATCGTAAAACCAAGTCGACTATGAAGAATCCCCCGTCGATGAACCTAAAACTCTGTTGATCGAACTGAATTTCATCGACGATTAGCACTTTAACAAGGTTTATCACGATCGAAATGTTCATAAAATTGTGCTCTCATTATTATCTTCTATTCCCGTTGTTAGTAGATTAGGATATAATGGAAAATATTACTGAAAGGAGTTGGCATATGTATTCAAATACCCGAACCGAACCAATGCAGTTGAAGGCGCTAAAAGCTTTGAAAAGGAGGCTGCCACCGAACCACTTATCCTTAAATAAAATTGAAGAAAAAATCTCAATTTTAGAATCAGGCTTCCACGGTGAAAATTTTTTTGACCAATTCACTTCACACGTTCTTTCCCCAAGATGTTTAAACCTCAGAAACATCACACTTCCTGCATTTTCCGAAACCATCCAAATTGATTCATTATTCATTACACCCTCATTTATACTAATCTGCGAAATAAAGAATATAAAAGGTAATCTGCATTTTGACAAGAAGGGAGGCAGTCTAAGCCGAGTCGTGAACGGCAAAGAAGAATATTTCTCATGCCCAGTTACGCAAGTTGAACGTCATAAAGAGGGAATTGAAGTTTTGTTGAAAAACCTTAACGTTAAAATTCCCGTAATAGAAATGGTGGTGTTTACGAATAGTCAGGTGAAATTTACTGTGAGGTCTGATGAGCAAAGTATTTATAATCAGATAACAAGAATAGAAAGTGTAACCAGAAAAATGAGAGAATTAAAATTGTTATATCGTGTACAAGTTTTAGATCAAAAAGGTGTTAAGGAATTGTGGACAAAGATTATGAATAAAAGTTTAACTCCATACTGGAAGGACGTAAGATCACCATATTCTATAGAAGAGAATGAGTTAATAAGAGGCGTTCTGTGTATTAAATGTGATAAGGGAACTGTGCTGAATTATGGTAAATGGTGTTGTCAAAGTTGTGGACACAGCAATAAAGAAAATTTTTTGGAAAGTGTTACAGATTATTTTTTATTAATAAAAGATAGCTGCAGTATCAAAGACTTGCGTAATTTTTTAGATATTGATAGTTCGAGAAAGGCGCTCGAATGGATGTATAAATTTAATTTCCAGAGTAAAGAAGGAAGCAGACCGAGCGTATTTTTTAGCCCAATGTATGTGAAAAAAACTTAAAAAAATTAAAAGGCAATCGTTAGAAAGTGAAATGTTGACGATGTAGGAAAGTAAGTTGAAGGATTTCAAAACAGCGTTGATCGCGAACGAAATTACGTCGACTCAAAAGTCAACCACGTCGACCGCGCATAAAACCACGTCGATGTACTCTCAAAGCCGGTTTCCCGCCCTAGATGCCGTTGGGTAACTGATTGCCCAATGGCATCCAGGGCAGGGGATGAGCTGCGTGAAGAAGTAGGTTGTTCGACACCAAATGTCGGTCGATGAACTACGAAAGCAAGTTGATACATCACCCTGCCTGTGTTGTTAGAAAACATAACCAAGACGACACCCCATCCGACTCCGTCGATCACATTAAACCCATCACGATATCACCTTTAACCTAACTTTCCAAAATTTTCTCCAACAGTTAAATTACATAGTATAATAGATAAAATAAGTGAAAAGGGGTGTAGTATGTGAAAGTAATGTTGTCGATGATTTTGAGTACGATATTGATGTTTGGTGTTACCGTACCATCCAGTTGGGCACATAGTCTCGAGGAACCGATTACTTATATACCGTTGGGGGATTCATATGCCGCGGGGATAAATAGTGAGCTGCAGCAAGATACAGGTTATTCTGACTATATAGCACAGGATCTGAAAAAGAGAGGGTTACTCGAATATTATACAAATGAATTCACAAATTCGGGATTTGATTCAGTAGAACTTCTTGAAGATTTAAAAGAAAATCAGGATTTGAGAGAGCAGCTTAAGAATACAGATCTGATTACACTTTCTGCTGGTGGCAATGATCTGCTGGGTATACTTAATATTGATAGAATTACCGGTGAATTGTCTTTCGATCGTCAGGAAATTACTAGAGTTTACTTTGCGTTGAATAACCGTCTGGCATTATTGCATGAGGAAATAAAAGCAATTAACCCTGATGCAGATGTCTATGCATTTGGTTATGCTTTCCCACTCCCAGCTTTAGATCAGGTTCAAAAAGAGGCTTTTTATGATACATTTGAATTTCTCAATAATACAATCGAACGCCAGGTGATTGAAGCAGGCGGCAAATACATCGATGTTGACACAGTATTTGGGCGTGATGCTTTTCAGTGGTTTCCTAACCAGTTCGACATTCACCCGAACACACTTGGTTATCGCGTCATGGCTAATGAGTTTATAGATACCTATCATCATCCGCTAAAGTTCAGTGATGTTCCTTCAAATCATTGGGCAAAAGAATATATTGATGGACTATCAAAGCGCATGGTTATGACTGGGTATGAAGACGAAACGTTCAGACCGCAGGGAAAATTGACAAGAGCAGAAGCAGCACAGGCGCTTTATAATGTACTGTATTTGGATGAAGTCCAGTCAGACGTGCCGAACCCGGACTTCAGTGATGTCCCTCTTACACACCCTAATTATGCTGCCATTGCAGCATTAGCTGATCTTGGCATATTTATAAAAGCAGATAATTTCAATCCGGATAGCTCATTATCCCGTGCGCAGATGGCGAAAATATTTGATTTGACGTTTGATCTGCCTGAAGGAGAACCAAAGTCTTTTAAGGATCTGCAGGGTAACTATGCTTGGGCATCAACTCATGTCGACGCGCTTTCAAGTGCAGGGTATGTCTCAGGGTATGACGATGGCACCTTCAGACCGAATCAATTTATGAGTAAAGCACAGATTGCTAAAATTCTTCAGCTGATGCTAGAAGACAGGAAATATTAATAAAAACGAACAAAAGACAACCGCTGTCCTTTTTAGGGTACGAGGTTGTCTTTTGTTTATAAGGTCATATATATAATAGAAGAAACTATTTTCTTAACTGGCCAATCAGGAATTGAGAGCCTGGTATCCACTTGAGTAGCCATGAAATCGCTATGCTTGAAATGACGCCGAATACAAATGCAGTTATCGTAAAAGCACTTACTGACAACTCATAAGGTAAATATCGAGCATACACCTGAAGCAGCATCATATGCAGCAAATAGATTGCAAACGAATATTTACTGATGACTTTAATTAAATACGGTACCTTTTTTATATAGACAGAGATTGAAAGGACCGACATAAATAATAGAATCGTATAAATCAATACATCATTTCGACGTGAAGAAATTCCAGTCACGCCATCCATTACATTATAGATACAATATAGCAACGCAATACATGTCAGAACGATGAAACCGGGTCCAGCCTTCTTTAAAAAAGGTTTAATTTCAATTGCATGCCTTCCAGCAAAATATGCAATTGTAAAGAATGCAAGCCATCCAGGAAATAAAATAATGCCATAGTGATTCCACAGCAGGTCCCAATTGCCTCCTGGAGAAGAAAATGTTTTAAAAAACATATTATAGCCCATTGTAATTAAAATGGATAAAGAAATTAATAAATAAGGGTTTAAGTATTTGTTAAATCGGTTAAATATAAAATGTAAGACATAAAACTGGAAGATTATTAAGATAAAATAGCCGTGCCAGCTTGCAAATAAAATATAGTTAAATGCACGGTCAGAAATAGCTTCCCATGTAAATGTTCCAAGAAGGCCAAAATATCCGGCATAAACAAATGGAATAGTGAAGTAAGGTATTAAAATATAAAGTATTCTTTTTTTCCAAAATTCATTGGGGGTCCGGTTAGGGTAAGAATAACTTAATATATATTCCGACATCATTACAAACATTGGAGTTGCGAAGATAAATGTGATTTGCAACAATCTTGCCATTTCGATCGATGATTCGGGTAAATCATAAGTGACAAGCGCTCTTGAAATAGAATGCACCCAGACAACGCTCAGACAGGCAAAAGCTCTGAGCCAATCGATACCGGCAATGCGTTCCTTAACCAATAGGATTACCTCCAATCAAATTAACCGTTAAATTATACCACGAATGAAGCAATAAAAAAAAGCTTCATCCGGAGAGAAATTTAAGCCGGATGAAACCTTGTGAAGTAAATTATTTAAGTGTACGTGTAAGGAAAGCAGCGAACTGACTGCGGTTAACCAACTCACGAGGAGCAAAAGAACCATTTTCTTTACCTGTTGTGATTCCTGAAGCTGCAAGTGCCTGAATCGCACCATATGCGTAATGATCTGTTGGAAGATCAGTAAATTCAGTTTCAGATGCAGCAGCTTTCAGATCGAAAGCTCTTGTGAAGATCAACGCCATATGTTCTCTTGAAAGTTTTTCGGTTGGACGGAAATTACCGTTCTGGTCGCCAGTAATAATGCCAGCTTTGTTTACGGCATTGATTGCACCACGTGCCCAGTAATCGGATGGAACATCACTGAACTTGGTTGAAGTATTAATTTTTTCAAGTCCTAGTGCTGCTACAAGATAAGAAGCTACTTCAGCACGAGTTGGGTTTTCATAAGGACGGAAGTAAGTTCCTCCATTTTTGCCGTACATAATACCTTGGTTTTTCAAATAAGCAATTTCATCATATGCCCAAAAATCTTTTGTGATATCAGCGTAGATGCCTGAATGAGAAGGTGCTGCCTGAGCAGTTTGTGTTGGAGTGCTTCCAAAAGAACCTACACGCTTTGCTCCTACATATTTAGAACCCCAGTAATAAGGGTCATTAATTGAATCGATGTTAATACCTTTATAGCTATGTGCGTGAATAAATTTAGAATTACCTATGTAAATTCCAACGTGTGACACGCCGCTTCCAAATGTATTGAAGAATACCAGATCACCAGTTTGTAAGTTTGATTTTGATACGCTGGTACCAACTCCATATTGAGTAGCTGTTGTTCGTGGTAATGAAATACCTGCTGAGTTTTTCATTACGTACTGAACGAAACCGGAGCAGTCAAAACCTGAAGGAGAAGTTCCTCCGTATACATATGGCGTTCCTAAAAATCGCTTAGCGTAGTTTGTCATGTCTGATGCAGAAGCAGCTTCTGCTCTGTTGTTGTCTAGGGTCGCGGGAATAAGTAACGTAAGTGCCAAAAGTAATACTAGCGTCTTCTTTAATAGCTTCAAGTTTTTGTACCTCCAAAAGTAGTGTTTCTGAATCTCGTAAAAAATCAACTAGGGAAATCATAGCATAATAACAGAAAATTTCGTTTTACAGTTATGTAACAAAAGATTGCAAGTCTGTCATAAATGAAAAAGAAGAAGCCGGCGTTTACGCGCCGGCTTCTTCTTTTTGAGTGTTCATGTAGTGCTGAGCCCTTGATATCATTGCAGAAAATTGTGCTCTGCTGATAGATTCATAAGGGTTAAATTCTTTTTGATTTGTAACAATTCCTTTTGAAACTAACTCAATTAATGCTGAGAAAATTTCATTTTCAGGTGAAATGTCGTTAAATAGTAGCTCTATTTCACTATTTGATTCTTCGAAATGTAAGGCTCGAAATAAAATTAATGCCATTTGCCCGCGTGACAATTGTTGATCAGGTTTAAAGTAGCCACCTTCATAACCATTTAAAACTTTTTCATGGTTGGCTGAAAGAATCGAATATTTTGTCATAAAGTCAAATTTTTCAATATCTGAAAATGTTGATTTCATAGATGGGAGTGAATCCCATTCTAGTAACCGATTCATCATAAGTGCTGCGTGGCGTCTGCTGATTGGTGCGTCTGGACGAAAAGTTTGATCTTCATAACCATTTATAATACCAGATGTCGTAGCATTCATAATCTCTTCGTAAGCCCAATAAGCTCTGGCAGTGTCCGTAAAAGTGAAGCTTGCCTGGGCATTTGGTGCGAGATTTAAGTATGATTGTTCTAATATGGTGTCACCATCAGAGATAACAGTAAACAATTTAAAAGCAGGTTGTATGGGTGCATCAATTTCAATAGATTGATAAGTGCTGTCAATTTTACTGCTGAATACAGAACGTCCGTTTACAAAAAGCTGTAATTGATCACCAGTAAATTCTGAGTCGGTCAACAAATGAAACTCATTTAATCTGTAAGGTTGACCATTTCGATAATTCATCCATTCTATATTTTTTAAAGGTGTGTTCTCCCATTTTTCTGGTTGGAATTGCACTAAACCATTACCAGAGTAAATATCGTATCCCTGTGCCATGATATCTTCAGCACTGCCGAATAATTTTTGGCGGATCTTAAGAATTGAGTCATCAGGATACTGGTGTTTCAAAATGGCTGCTGCGCCTGTCACAAAAGGTGCTGCCATAGACGTACCGTTTAATTTTTTGTAAACAGGATCAGTATATGTGCTTAGTACTTCAAAACCTGGTGCAGTCAAGTCAACCTCCCAGCCGAAATTAGAAGTGCCTACTCTTTTCATTTGCTGGTTAACACCACTCACTGTGATAACAGTAGGGTAAGAGGCAGGATACACTGCTTCTGTAGAAGAGTTATAATTTCCGGCTGCTGCGATAATAGGAATTTCACGGATTGCTGCTTCTAAAATAGCATTTTTAAGCAGATCTGTTTTTCCTTTACCTGCAATACTTAGATTGACAGCACTAACATCCAATTCAATCGCATCATATAATGCCTGGCTAATTTGAAAATCAGTTCCTGTTCCTCGCTCGTTCAGTACTTTCATAGGAAGAATATCAATAGGTGCATATCCGAACACTCCAGCGGTTCCAACTCCATTATTGTAGCAAGAAGCAAGTATTCCGGTAATGTGGGTGCCATGACCGTAAGTATCCTGTGCCCATGAAAATGATTCATCTGTGTAATCTTTACTCAGGCTGTAGAGAATATTTGAACAAAAGTCTTCATGCATTGCCACTCCGGAATCAAGAACTGCAACTAGTGGGTTATTTACACCCATTAATGATTTGACTGTAAATGAAGAAGGAGTTTCATTTTCATTTAATAATGTCAGGTGGATTTTGTTTACCGGCTGTTTATTAGAAATAATTATGTCTAATTTAGAAAATCTTCCATAATTCATGCCGATTAAGTTTCCTTTTTCATCTTTCGCTTCTATGCCCCAATATATGTCATTCTCTTCAATTTCAAGAGATATTCTAGACAGTTCAGTTCCTACGTCTATTTCTATCGTTTGTGCATTAAAGGGACCCGTGTTCTCGATCAAATCAGTGTCATTTATAATTAACCTTTTACTATCTAACAGGTTTTTTCCGGCTTCAGGATACAATGTTTGAATTGCAGACTGATTAACAGCAGACAATCCCCATTGGTCAGTTGCATAAACATCCGGTGATATTTCAGCATTTGCCTGCTTTGAAACATTCTGTTCATAATTTTTGATCAGCGGATGATCAGGCACTGAACCCGAAATAAGGAGTGCGCGTGGCATCTCATTTAATATTTGAATTGCAGACAGTTCATATTTAAATGTCTCTTTGTCTTCAGGACTATTAAAGTTTAGAATCCACTCTTTATCTGAAGCGCTTGCAGAAGTAATCACCAAGGAGAAGAAAAGGATAGAAAAGAATATTGTAACGATTGATCTAAAAGTCACGCAGACACCTCCAGTCATTAAAGAATGATTATTTATTATTATAAGTCATTTACCCTAATAAAAAGACATTTACACGTAAAATATTTCAGAAATATTTCAAAAAGATATCAAAGTCATAACAATGTAATATTTGATATTACTTTTATCGCATTGCTGTTTCAGCAAACATCTACTAAAATGGAAAAGGTTAGTAGTGCATCTAAGAATTTTACATTTGGAGGTTTACATGGTTCATAAATCAATTTATTCAGTCTTTCGTCCCTTAGCCGCAATTGTTGCAGGCTTAGCCATAGCAGGTGCTGCTGTATCTGATACTCAGGCTGCTTCATATGAAGTTACACCTGGTGTCCAGCACACCCAATCATCCTTTTCCATGAACGCAAGAAATCAGGTTTCAAATGTTCTGGATATCAATACAGCTTCACCTTACATAAGCGTGGATCTGGGAGTTCCTTCTCCACTTACATCCTTGTCAGCGGTTCAAAACCAAGCTACCCGCAATACTGAAAATCTGTATCACATGGTTGGGGCTGTGAATGCATCATTTTTCCACTTCAACACAGCTATGCCAGCCTATTTAGTTGCTGAACAGAATAAAGTAGCTACATACGGCGTGATATCTGACGGGATGGACGAGTATATGAGCATTCCATCAGCCTTTGGCATTGATGCACAAGGGAAGGCTTTAATAGATACATTTGCATATGACTCAACAATCTCTTTTGAAGGTAAAAATTTAAAAGTGTCCTCGGTTAATAAATCAAGAAAAGCGAACGAAACAATTATTTATACGCCGTCATGGAGATATTCAGACACTCGTACAAATGAACATGGTATCGAGATAATCGTAAGAGGCTTGTCTGACAAATTGGAAAACGGGGCGGAGCTTGGAAATGAGGTTACAGGTACAGTAGAAAATGTACGTTTGCCTGGAAGGACTTATTCAAATACAATTCCCTCTGACGGTTATGTAATCTCTGTTCATGGAACAAACGTTTCACAATATACCTCTTTGGCGAAGGGAGACCAAATTACCCTAAAGATGGATGTTGAGGATAAATGGAAAGATGCAGAGTACCTGATTGGGAGTGGTCCGCTGCTAGTCCAAAACGGTAAGGTGGATATGACGATCGATACGGGTAGTGCACGTGCTAAACAACGAACAGCCAGAACAGCTGTTGTCACAGATTCTACTGGAGAAAAAGTTAAGCTGGTTACAGTTGATGCGACTTCCACCAGTGCAGGAATGACGCTGCCAGAGTTTTCACAGTACCTTGTCAGCATTGGTGCCCACCAGGCATTAAACTTAGATGGTGGCGGCTCAACAACAATGGTTGCCAGAAAATACGGAAATGCTTATCCATCTATGATCAATGGTACGTCAACAGGCAATATGAGATCTGTTTCTACTATATTAGCAGCAGTTAGTAGAGCGCCTTATAGTGAAGCTAAATATATTTCGGCTAAAATCAGCAATAATAAAGTTGCTTTAGGCGGGAGTGCTGAAATGTCAGTCAATTATATTTCAGATGCGAATCGCCATAATTTAGCGTTTAAACAAGAAGATATTCAATATGAAGTTCAAGGTAACATCGGCAGAATGGATGGCCGCAAATTTATTGCTGAAAATAAAGGCATTGGTTCAGTTATAGCTAAATATGGGGATGTAACACAGCAAATTCCTGTAGAAGTAACCGATAGCTTGAAAACGATCAGCATAGTTCCAACAGCAGAAGTCATGGCTCCAGGAAAAGAACAGACATTTAATGTAAAAGGATATGACCATGATGGTAATGCAACCGCAGTGGACCAGTCATCAGTTAGCTGGGCAGTCTCAGGAAACGGTACCCTTACTGCAGATGGTACATTCACAGCAGGCAGTGTCGGAAAAGCTACAGTTACTGCATCTGTTAGAGGAGTTAATGGAAGTATTAACATTGAAATCTATGAAGGGGTTCAAAAGATAGATTCATTTGAATCTGCAAGTGTATGGCAGGCGTCAAGTGCGCGTTCTGCAACAACGGTTACTTTTCCAGGCAATCATGTGTCAGTTCCTGTCCGTGAAGGGAAATCTGCTTTAAAGCTCACATACGATTTTTCTGAAGGGGAAGCAGGAACGGCAGCATCTTATGCAAACTCTTCTTCCACTACGATCAACGGTGCACCAACTTATATTGGGATGTGGGTATTTGGAGACGGAAATCAACATTGGTTAAGAGGTAAATTAATAGATGCCGCCGGTCAATCACATACAATCAATTTCACAGAAGATGGTGGATTAGATTGGACAGGGTGGAAGTATGTTCGAGCATCTGTTCCAGCTTCAGCAGTTTCACCAATAAAAGTTAATCAGCTTTATATCACAGAACCGAACGCTTCTAAACAGGGGGCAGGTGAATTATACTTTGATGATTTAAAAGCAGAGTATGGAGAAAAATATAAGGAACCCCTTTACAGAGATATTCCGAATGACTACTGGGCACGTGAGCAGATCGGTTATCTAACAGACAGTGCGCTCATAACAGGTTACCAGGATGGTACTTTTAAACCTGTTACTACATTGAGTCGGGCACATGCAGCAGTCTTGTTAACAAGAATGATGGAATTATCTACTGAGAGTGTAGAAAATCCGCAATTTAAAGATGTGAACGAGAGTCATTTGTATTACAAAGAAATTGCCGCGGCAGCGAATGCTGGAATTATAAGCGGTAAAGCAGACGGAACTTTTGATGCACAGGCTTCATTAACAAGAGCCCAAATGGCGGTAATTTTAACGAGAGCTTATGGTTTTGATGGCATGTATCAGCCTTCAATCAACGATGCACCAGAATCGTTCTGGGCACATAAAGAAATTCATGCACTTGCGGACGCCGGTATTACGGTGCCTTATGAAGGAAATAATTTCAGGCCAAATGAATTTGTAAATCGCAGTCAATTCAGCACTTTCATGTATCGTATTTTGACTCAGGAGTAAAATTAAGCTGTCCCGGTTATATAAAAGCGGGACAGTTTTACAAATTTATCAAGTGGTTAAAAAGCACTGTTTTTCTAAAAGAGCTTAACTATATACCCTTATTTAACGATATAAAACCAGTAATACGATAAAAAGGTTTGAAAAGACTATAAATGTAACGTAGCCAATGAGAAAATAGTTTGCTAGAATGACCATAGTCGATGACTAAAAGCCGAAAGGAGAAAATAGTTTGAAAAATTTATGCAGGTTTTTGATTTTAATTCCAGCTATCATCTTAGTGCTTAGTTCTTTGTCAGTAGGAAATGTTTCGAAAGCCTCTAATGTATTCAACGACGTAGATTCGGATTTTTGGGCAAAAAGTGAAATAGAATATTTACATAGTTTAGGGGTCATTTCAGGTTATGAAGAAAATGGCACTACGCTGTATAAGTGGAATAATAAAGTAACACGAGCACAGGCAGCAAAAATGCTTGTAGTTGCAAGTGGTAGTGTCGAATTGAATGTGTCATCAGGTACTTTCACAGATGTACCGACAGATCACTGGGCATCAGGATGGGTTGAAAGAGCTGTAAAATTAGGGATTTTTTCTGAAGATAACGAAAACTTCAATCCTAATGCAAATCTATCTAGAGCCCAAATGAGTAAAATTATTTCTGAAGCATTTAGTCTTGATGATGCCTCAGCTGCTCAAGAGCCAGTGGTTTTCACTGACGCTTCTCAAAGTGAATGGGCAATCGGTTATATAAATGCTTTGTACTATAATGGAATTTCAAACGGCAGTAACAACTTATTCAAACCATTGTCAGATGTGGATCGTGCACAGTTTGCAGCATTTATGAGTCGAGCTCTTAATGATGAATTCAAGCTCGCAGTTAGCACGCCGGAACCGGCCCCAGAACCAGATCCAAAACCGGATCCAAAACCGGATCCTGCTCCTGAGCCACAGCCAGAACCGGAACCGTCACCAACGGATCCGGTCATTGCAAAACTAGTTGTAAAAGAGGATGACTTAAATGTACGATCGGGTCCTGGAACCTCTCATGGTGTAATTGGTGTAGTAGATGAGGGAGACCGTTTGAATGTTTATAACGTGAGCGGCGACTGGGTGAAGGTTGATTTTAATGGTAAACAGGCATACCTTCATCAGTATTATGTTACGTTTCTTGATACATTAGGTGATCCGCTTGGTGTGCCAACTGCTACGGCAAAAGTTACTGGCGCATATGAATTGAATGTACGTTCCGGCCCGTCTTCTTCGGCGACAGTTGTTGGAAAAGTTAAGAATGGAACAACAATTACCCTATTCGGCGGAACTGGCGACTGGGTGCGCATAGACCATGAAGGTCTCCCTGCATTTGTTCACAAAGGTTATATCACAGTCGACGTGCCAACACCTGAACCAACAAGTTCGCTTGTCGCAAAAGCAACAGTTCCTTCATTAAATGTTAGAGCTGGTGTAGGAACTTCATACCCGGTAGTAACTACATTAAAGCAGGGTGATCGGGTTGAAGTGGAAGGGCTCGATGGTTATTGGGCAAAAGTAAAAACTTCAAATGGCACGATCGGATATATTAATAAAACTTATTTAAAGCTAATCAACACATCCGGTCACATCCTTAAAGACCGTGTGATTGTTATTGACGCAGGTCATGGTGCTACAGATCCTGGCGCTTCGGTCAGCGGTTATACTGAAAAAGCAATAAATCTTGAAGTCGCACGACGTGTTGAAGCTAAGTTAAAATCTGTAGGTGCTAATGTAAAAATGACACGTACTGGTGACACATTCCCTTCTTTACAGGGAAGAGTCGACTTTGCTTATAAAAATTATGGTGAAATTTTCGTCAGCATACATGCTAATGCAATCGGATCAAGCTCGGTAACAGGTGCTGAGACTTTCTATGATGTGCAATATAACGACAACACGACAGAAAGTTACCATTTAGCAAATGAAGTACAAAAAGAAATTGTTTCACGTGCGGGCATGTATAACCGCGGCGTGAAGACTGAAGCATTTTATGTGCTTCGCAACCAGAATATCCCTGCAATTTTAGTAGAGCTAGGGTTTATGACAAATCCAAATGACTTGGCAAAACTTACAAGCTCTAAGTATATGGAGATTTATGCACAAGCAGTATATCAGGGTATTGTAGATTACTACAGTATTAAATAAGCTAACATGGAGTCCGGTGATCATTCACCGGGCTTTTTGGTGTGCTGATTAGGTATAGCTGTCGATCGCGCACGGAAGTTGCTAGGTGGCCGAGGAAAGTTTGTCGATCGTGTGCGGAAGCTGGTTGATGGGCGATGAAAGTACGTCGGTCGTGCGCGGAAGCTGGTCGATGCCCGAGGAAAGTTTGTCGACCGCGCGCGGAAGCTGCTCGATGCCCGAGGGAAGTATGTCGGTCGTGTGCGGAAGCGGGTTGATGGTCGATGAAAGTACGTCGGTCGTGTGCGGAAGCTGGTCGATGCCCGAGGAAAGTACGTCGGTCGTGCGCGGAAGCTGGTCGATGCCCGAGGGAAGTATGTCGATCACACGCGGAACCCTGTCGATGCCCGCACTAAACACGTCGATTTCCACTCCAATACGTCATCAAGTATTACAAACTGGTTCTTTTTTATGTTTTGTCTTATTTCATAAATTGCTATAATAGACATATTGCACAAAACAGAGGGACCGGGTGATTACATAATGAGAGTCGCAATTGCAGGAAATTATGGACATGATAATAACGGAGATGAGGCAATATTAGCCGGTATGCTTCAGAGTCTTGAGAAGTATGCCGATATATGCCGGAAAGACATCACTGTATTTAGTAACTATCCACATAAAACGATTGAAGAACATAAAGTGAAATCTGCCCCGTTGTTAGTGAGGAAGTCTAATAAATTAATCGCCTCGGCTACTACTTTACTTTCACACAGAAAAGTATTGAAAGACGTTGATCTTTTAATTATTGGCGGCGGTGGCCTGTTAATGGACCTTTACAAAAGAGATGCCCCAGCATATGCGAGTATCGCGATGATCGCAAAAAAGATGGGTTGTGAGGTTGTTGTATGGGGTGTAGGAGCGGGACCTATTACAACTTCGCCCGGCACTCTTCTGATCAGGCAGATAACAAAAGCTGCTTCAGTCATAACTGTCCGAGATGAAGATTCAAAAAAGTTGCTCCGCAGAATTGGTGTTGAAAAATCAATTGACATTACCGCAGATCCTGCCTTTGGACTTGAACCTGCAAAAATGCGTGATCATTCCGAGCGAATAAAGAAAATAGCTGTTACAGCAGTTCCATATTACAGTAAACAGTACTGGCCCGTTCATGATGAAGAAAAGTACTCTGCATATATTAGTTCTTTTGCAAAGTCATTAGATCTGCTTATGAAAGAGAAAAATGTTGAAGTGACATTTTATGCTACAAAGTATCCCCAGGATTTACAAGTAGTGAAGGACATTCAATCTAACATGATTAACACATCAAATTTAATTGAGAAAAATATGAAGCCTGATGATTTAATGAAGCTGTCAATTGAACAGGATTTGATCATTGGTACAAGGCTTCACTCTCTTATTTTAGCGGTAAGAACCGGAACGCCTATTATTGGAGTCGGTTATCATAAGAAGGTCGGCTCATTTGCAAAACTGATTGGACAGCAGGATTATTATGTGGATATTGAAAGTTTGTCTGAAAATACTCTTTTAGAAAAAGTAGAATTAATGGAAAAAGACTGGCTCAAACATCAGCAGGAGATAGAACAGACTGCACATTTATTTTATTCAAAAGCAGCTGAATTTCCAAAAATGCTGAAGCAGCAGTTCGGAGGGAAGTTGAATGACTAAAACAATTACAGTCATCACGAATATGTATCCTTCTGAAGAGCATCCTACTTTCGGGATTTTTGTTAAAAATCAGGTGGAAGCATTGAAGGCAGAAGGTTATCAGGTTGATGTACTTGCGATCAAAGATCCGCGCGGTGGTAAAGCTAATGCTTTGAAGAAGTACGGAATTTGGGCATGTAAGAATCTGTTTTATTTAGTGGCAAAAGGAAAGAAGACAGATGTTGTACATGTCCATTATGTTTTTCCAAGTGGATTATTTGGCATACTGCATAAAAAACTTTTTAAAACTAAAATGATTGTAACAGCCCATGGTGGCGATATTGATAAGATGGCACGGATTTCGCCGGTTACCCACCGCATGACTAAGAATATTATTAAAAACAGCGACTATACGATTGCGGTTGGAAATAAGTTGTACGATACAATTGTAAATGAATTTGAAGCATCAGAAAATAGGATGGAGCTATTAAACATGGGGGTGGACAGTTCAGTATTTAAACCTCATGACCGTATAAAAGCACGTGAAAACCTTCAGATTCCTTATGATGAGCGAGCACTCCTTTTTGTCGGCAATATCATTGAACAAAAAGGGGTAATGGATCTGATTGAAGCCATTGATCATCTAAAGAAAAGCGGTTCGTTTGATCAGTCGACCTTATATTTAATTGGTGCAAATAAAAATCCTGCATTTTTCACCCTTCTTCAGGAAGAGATTAGTAAACGAAAACTTGATGATGTGGTAAGATATGTAGGAACGAAAAATCAAAAGGAACTGGCTGAATGGATGTCAGCTTCGGATGTGTTTGTGCTGCCTTCGCATATCGAAGGGTTTGGCCTTGTAGCACTTGAAGCGATGTCGTGCGGCACACCTGTGATTGCAAGCCGCACTGGCGGTTTGCCTTACTTATTGGATCAGCAGTCAGGACATTTAGTCGAGCCGAAAAATGCTGCCTCGTTAGCAGAGGGTATTCGGACTGTACTGTCAGATCCTTCGTACAGGGAAAAGCTGCGGGAAAATGGATTCAACAGAGCAGCTGAAAATGACCAGAAAAGAGTCATTCAAAAGCTGAAGCAGCTTTATTTTCCTAATGGAGGGTAACACAATGGCGTCACGGAATAAAAAGGTGCTCTTCATTTCTTCAGTGGGTGGACACCTGACACAGCTGTTGCAGCTGAAACCATTATTTGAAAAATATGATTATCACATTATCACTGAGAAATCAGTAATAACTGAAGAACTTAAATCACAATATCATATGTCGTTTCTGGTTTATGGAGCCAGAAATTATCCGATCAAATATTTATTTAAATTCTCCTTTAATATCATCATGTCTTTTATTTATTTCTTCAAAATAAAGCCTGATGTGATTGTGACAACCGGTGCGCATACTGCAGTGCCTATGTGTTACATAGCTAAGATGTTTGGTAAAAAAGTTGTTTTTATTGAAAGCTTTGCTAAAACTACAACACCTACGCTCTCGGGAAGAATGGTTTATCCTATTGCCGATTTATTTATCGTGCAGTGGGAAACGATGAAGGAGCATTATCCAAAAGCGGTGCATGGGGGTTCGATCTATTGATTTTTATCGTGCTGGGCACCCATGAGTTGCCCTTTAAGCGTCTGCTTGAACAGATTGAACTTCAAATAAAATCTGGTCAAATAGAGGAAGAAGTCATCGTTCAAAGTGGACATACGTCATTTAAAACAAAAAACATGAAAATGATTCCTTTCATGTCTTATAAAGAAATGGAAGAGATGTATGATAAAGCGAACCTTATCATTACTCATGGTGGGACAGGCTCTATCACAACAGGTATCAAAATCGGTAAAAAAATGATAGCAGTGCCCCGTTTGAAAAAATATGGTGAGCATAATGACGATCACCAGCTGGAAATCGTTGGACAATTTTTCGAGTCGGGTCACATTCTTCAATGGAATGAAGCGCAGGAATTTAATGAAGTCTTACAGCAGGTAAGAACATTTGAACCAAAGCCTTTTGAAAGTGGAAGAGTGAAAATATTATCGATTTTAGAAGAATTTATAGACGATCATGCCTAAATTGAATGGGTGAATAAAATGAAATCAATTACACCTCGCCAAATTGCTGCGATTATTGGAAGTGTGGCATTGATCAACCTGATTGCAAGGCTGATTGGTTTTCTCAGAGAAGTAGCAATTGGTGTTCATTACGGTACAAGCGCCGCGGCAGATGCAATTATCGCTGCATATACAATCCCTAACTTTATTTATCTTGCAGCAGGCGGTGCGTTAACCACCGCCTTTATCAGCGTTTATACTAATGAACCTGCTCATCAAAAGAGAAAAGCTGCATCGATCATCCTTACATATACAGGATTGGCAGCGGCATTGTTATCGCTGCTATTTTTTCTGTTGCCGGATTTTTTCATCAGACTGTTTTTCAGTGGAATGATCGAAGAAACTCAACAGTTAACGGGCGATCTATTCAAAATTATGTCGCTCGGGACATTTTTCCTGACCATATCAATGCTATTTACGGGATACTTAAATGCGAACAGATATTATAAGGCTTCAGCGCTTGCGCCATTATTTTTTAATATTGTATATGTGGGTGGAGCAGTATTATTCATGCCGGTGATTGGCATAGATGCTTATGCGTGGTCTGTCCTTGCAGCAGCAATTCTTATGTACGGATATTTATTCATTGAATTACGTAAGAGAAATCTGAATTTACAAACACTGATCTTCACTGGTGGATCTGAAGGTCTGATTAGACGCTACTTGTGGCGCGCTTTACCGATATTAATCGGTGGTGCTACGATACAACTGTACTTTTTATTGCAAAGAATTTTTGCTTCCGGAATGGGAGAGGGAACGATTGCAGCTCTGAATTATTCTTCTAAATTAATTCAAATTCCTCAAAGCATTTTAATTACAGCCGTGACAACTGTTTTATTTCCATTGATCAGTCAAATGGCTGCTGAAACGAAAACGAGAGAACTTCAGCAAATGTATTCTAAAGGTATATTATATTTATGTCTTTTGATTATCCCATCTTCAGTTTTCGTTTTTCTAAATGCAGAAGCTTTAATATCAGTTGTATTTGAATATGGTGCTTTTGGTCGTGAAGCTTCAATCATAACTGCAGATTTATTAAAGGTTTTTGTTGTTGGGATGACGGCTCACGCACTTAATGTTTACTTAACCCGCTTTTTCTATGCTCATCATTTTAATTGGCTGGCTGTTTTTATTGGCGCTTTCAATGTTTTTATTGTAAACATTGGTGTAATTTTTATTTTGTTGCCTATGGGTGGAGCTTCCGCAATTGCCTGGGGGATGACGATCAGCGGCATTACTCAACTGATTATGCTATTGATCATTTCTAAAGTTAAAATGGGGATGAAGCCTGATGTTGGTAAAAACCTCATAAGAATACTTGGTTTGACTGTAGCATTAGGGGGTATTTTTATATTAATACAGCCATTTGAAAATCCAATTTTGCAGCTGGGAGTCAGCATGTCAGCATTGGCAGCTGTTCTTCTCATACTTGTTTTGTGGACCGATCCATCAAAAAGATGGGCTGATAAGTTGAATAAAATGCTGAAAAAGTGAAACTTTACAGTCAGTTTTTCGTCTGTAATGGATAAGAGGGTAGGACGAACGTTGCAAAGTATGAAAAACCACTCTCTTTTAATGACAAACTATGCTATAATCTGCTAGGAAAGTGGAATCAATCATTTTCCAGTTATGAAAACGAACAGTTTTCGAGGAGGAACCTTATGACCTTTTTAACGAATCTGCTGATTGTATTTATCAGCTCGATTATATTAACCCCATTTGTAAAAAAACTTGCTTTTAAAATAGGTGCGACAGATAAACCGAACTATAGAAAAGTTCACCAGCGTATTATGCCCCGTTTGGGTGGACTTGCCATATTCTTGAGCTTCGTAATTGGATTCGTTCTGATTCAACCTCAAAATGACGCTGCATTACCTTTACTCTTCGGTAGCGTAATCATTATTATTGTTGGTGTTCTGGATGATATTCGTGAACTTTCTGCAAAAGTAAAATTGCTTGGTCAGATTGCTGCGGCTCTTGTAGTGGTACTGGGCGGCGTGCAGCTTGAATACATTAACCTGCCTTTTGGCGGACAACTTGAATTCGGTGTGTTCAGTATTCCTATGACCGTCCTGTGGATCGTAGCGATTACAAATGCAGTTAACCTGATAGATGGACTTGATGGTCTTGCAGCAGGGGTATCAACAATCGCTCTTGGAACGATCAGCTTGATGGCACTACTTGATGGAAATATCTTTGTTATGGCAATGGGCATGCTATTATTTGCAAGTGTACTCGGATTTCTGGTTTACAACTTTCATCCGGCGAAAATCTTCATGGGTGATACTGGTGCATTATTTCTCGGATTTGCGATTTCAGTTATCGCACTACTTGGTTTTAAAAACGTAACAATGATTTCATTGATCATTCCAATTATTGTATTAGGTGTACCGATTTCAGATACGTTCTTTGCAATCATCCGACGTTTAGTGAACAAACAACCACTGTCAGCCCCAGACAAGAGTCATTTGCATCACAGATTACTTGCACTGGGCTATTCGCATAAACAGACTGTACTGATCATATATGCGATTGCAGCAACATTTGGTATGTCAGCTCTAATCTTCTCCATGTCGACTGTATGGGGTGCTGTACTGGTCATTGGAATTATGTTGATTGCCATCGAATTATTTGCTGAAAGTATTGGTCTTGTGGGCAAAGATTATCAGCCATTGATGAAACTCATGCGTGTTCGAAATGCACGAGGACGTTTATAAATAAGCATAATAAAGAATCGCAGGGCATATGCTCTGCGATTCTTTTTTAGTTTTGAATGACAAAATGATTTTCTATCAACAGTCGAACAGCTTCCGGCCGTTTTTCAGCATATTGTCTCAGCCAGTCCACTTCCTGATCCCAGGAATCAATGTTCTCAAGGTTTTGCCACCTTTCAATATGACGAGGCATGTCCTGAGAAATTTCAGAAGTCATTTGATCAATTGTTTGCAGGACGTTATCAGGATGAAATTCTTTATCAAGCATTGACTCCATTTTGTTGATAAAAATGGCTTGACCCCGGTCACTACTTACAATCGCCTTGAAAAGTTCGGTCGAGCTATGTTCACGAAGGAAATATTCAATTGTATCACTTTGTATGGCTTCATCCACATTGCTGAAGTTATTACCAAAGCCTTGATCAACATCATAAAGCATCCATCTCCAACGCCCATCATGCATAGCAGGTGCATTTGAATTATAAGTTACTTTCTTTTTCCATATAGCAGTGTTGTTATACAAAGCATCTTTGTTCCCAAAATAGATTTGGTAACTCATATATGTGAGAAAGTTCTCGATGTCCATCATTGAATTGAGTTCATCAAATGACTCATCTACATCCTCACTAACTGCAAATTCAACCATTTCAACATAGTCGTTCGCATCACCCGGAAGTCCTTCTTCAACTTTAAATCCCGATTGTTCACTTTGCTCGCTTTCGAGAAGTGCAATATTTGCTGGATCTATATTGTATTTCAACTCAATATAATCCGTAGAAAATGTTTCGCGTAAATTGTGAATACCCCAATATTCCCCATTTATATAGACGGTAACAGGTTGGGCGTGTTGCATGTCCACCGCACCGTCCTTTACGAGTCTATGCATCATAGCATCCCGGAGCATACTTCTTCTCCAATCATTGCCGGAATTCCTTAGCACCAGGCGATTGAACTCTGTCTGCTCTGAGTCTTGAAAAAATGGATAATAGAAACGACTTTGACCATATTCACTCTTAGAATATAGACGAAGGCTTTTTTGAGGAAGTGCACGACTGAATCCGCCATGTATTCTGATCCCGATATCCTGCACGAATGCGAATTGACCATCCTCAGTGAAATATTCCATCGTTGCTTCACGTTCCCATTCAGAACCCGACATACGATAATTCCCTTCCTGATCGTCCTGGGTACTGTTGTAGTAGTCCCCCGGAACATAAATGCCAGTTTGTTCATTAAATAATGATGCTTCATCCAAAGATAGGGAGACTACAGGCAATGTGCCATTACCAAAAGAACGGTCTATCAAAAAATAAGTTCTTGTGATTGTTTCACTCATCGTTCCATTTTCATAAGTAGCTGCTCTTAACACAACAGCATCCTGAACCACTTCATTTTGAAAGGTAAAAGGATCCTGGAAAACCGATACTCTGTTGTTTGCAAGTACAGTATTGTTTAAAATCTCATTGTTAATTAGGATAGGTCCAGTATATTTAGCTGATGAAGGAGATGGCGTTTCACCATTTAACGTATAGTAGACATCAGCTTCAGAATCCAGTGTTACTGAACTCCCACTTGTGAGCGTTCCGGATGGTTCAGAGATAACAGGGGGAGAGAGTGCTGTTGAAAAATCGTAGTCTACCGTAGTAGCGATTGTCTCTTCCAAAAATGAGAAATCTTTGATGCCATTACCATCGAGATATAATCTTTCTCCCAGCGGAAGATCAGTAAGTGGTGAAACATCTTTTACTTGATTATTTCTCAAATTCAGGTTTTGCAATGATGTTAAACCAGACAAAGGTTTTACATCAAAAATCTGGTTACCACGCGCATTCAAATACGTTAACAGTGGGACATTTTCGAGTGGAGATACATCTTGTATATCATTGTCTCTAATAGTGAGTCGTTGAAGTGAATCAAGCCCCTGCAGAAATGAAAGGTTGCTCAAATCATTTGCTTCAACATCAAGTTCAATTAAAAAAGGACTTGAAACGTTTAAAGCATTTAACTGATTAAAACTTACATTCAGTGTTTGAAGCTTATCTAAATTTTCGAGACCTGGTATTTCACTTAAAAGATTTTGGCTAAGGTTCAAATGCTCTAAAGAAGCAAAATACTCGATACCTTCCACATCTGTTAATTGATAACCTGACAAATCTAATTCAGTTAAATCTTTCACCATATTGCGATCAATTGGCCCAGGAGGCATTCCGGCTTCAGTCTGAAGAGCTTCTGTAAAAAGAGGGTCTAATTCAAGTGGTTTATCAGCTACATAATATATGAATGCCCAGATTACAGTAAGTGGTATTAATAATAAAGTGATCCTAAGTAATGTCATTATTTTCTCCTTAAAGCAAAGATTGAAAGTCTGTGACTCGAATTGTATACTAGTGTTAGCTTTCATTTTAACATGAATGCAATAATCTTTACATTCACTTTACGAAAGCGGTGGTCATATGGCGATAGAAATTTTTAAGCGTTATGAAATAAAATATTTATTATCGTTTGATGAATACTTGAGATTCAGAGAAGCGATTCTCCCTTATATGAAGTTTGATGACTATGGAAACAATGAGGGGAAATATAATATTGTCAGTCTGTATTTCGACTCAGAAGATTACAAGATTTATTACGAGACACGAAACAAGCTTCGTTTCAGGCAAAAGCTTCGTCTGCGTGTCTATGGGGATGCCGATTTAAACAGTCAGTCTTTTTTCGAAATCAAACAGAAATTTAAAAATGTCGTGAATAAAAGAAGAACAATTCTTCCGCTGAATGAAGCATACTCACTCATTCAGAATCCTTCACTAGACCTTCAGCAAATACATGCATCTAACCCGCAGATTTTAAAAGAAGCGCTGCATTTCCAATCTATTTACCAGTTAAAGCCTGAAGTAATCGTCAGTTATGACCGTCAGGCGTTATCAGGAATCGAACAAAAAGACTTAAGAGTCACGTTTGATTACAATCTGATGTGCAGAAATCATGATTTGAAAATCGAAAATGGTCCTCAGGGGATCCATTTTATTGACAAGGATAAGGTAGTACTAGAAGTGAAAGTTTCTGATAGCGTACCTTTCTGGCTTTCAAGACTATTAAGTGATTTTGAATGTTCAAGACAAAGTGTGTCTAAATTTTGTACGAGTATCGATTTAACTACGCAACAACATTTACAAAAAATGATTCATTAATTTCGGAGGTATTATGGAACCCTTTTTACAAGATGTCCGGCAGCTTGCGGATTTAACATCAAGACTTACAATATTGGAATCAGCGGCTGCTATCTTTCTGAGCTTTTTTCTTACGCTAATTATCGCAGCACTTTACAAGCATACACATACTGGTGCAAGATATTCACAATCTTTTGTACAGACGATTATTATCATGGGAATTACTGTTTCAGTCGTTATGATTGTAATCGGAAATAATGTGGCAGTAGCGTTCGGGCTAGTAGGTGCATTTTCAATCATACGATTCAGAAGCGCAATGAGTGATCCGAAAGATATTGCATTCATTTTCTTCGGAATGGCGGCTGGTATTTCGTGTGGCCTTGGATTTTATTTACTGGCGATTCTGTTCACATTTTCATTGTCAGTTATCATTCTTATACTATATTACACCGATTTTGGTAAAAGCAGTACTTCGCGCAAACGTTTATCAATTACTGTTCCGGAGAATCTTCATGACGAAACGATTTTTGATGATGTCCTTGAGGACCATCTTGCATTTTTCTCATTGCGTTCAATTGAAACGACCAGCCTTGGTACAATGATTCAGCTCGAATATGTGATAAGAAATAAGGAAGGGATCACTGATAAACAATTGATGGATGAAATTCGAAAAATGAATGCTAATTTGAAGGTTTCAGTTAACTATATGAATACTGATGTGTATTAATAAACCGAACATATGTCTTTTTATAGAACAATGAGCACAAAAAAAGAGCACTCAGTTGAGCGCTCTTTTTTTGTTACCACTCAGTATCTTCATCTTCCTGCGCAGTTTCACTGAAATCACTGTTTTCATCTGACAGGCTGGAGGAGTCATCATTCGAAACAAATGATGATAATCCAAGGTGCTGTCTCAGGTCTTCACTTACACCTTCAAGTTCTTCTTCGTAGGCTTCATAATAGTAAACTCCGTCTAACATGACGCCTTCTCCTTCAAGTGTGTGCATATCTACTGAGAGGTTTGAGTTCATTGCGTAAGACATGAAAGATCTCATTTCGGAAAATCTCATGTTTGTCTTCATATTATCTCCAACTGCATCAATGACATCTGCATATTTATTAATTGAACCGGCAGACTTGGCTTTGTCCAGGATGGCATCAATAACTTCCTGCTGACGCTCGCCTCTGGCAATATCGCTGTCCATGTGTCGTGAGCGCACGAATGCGAGTGCTTCTTCACCGTCAACTGATTGACGGCCTTCAGGGAGATAGATTGCGTTCTTCTGATCGTTTGAATCCATTTCGTACATATTGAATGGAACATCTACTTCAACGCCGTTAAGGGCATCTACGACGTCCATGAATGCGTAGAAATTCATTCGTACATAATAATCAACTGGAATGTCCAGCAATTCTTCAACGGCTTCCATTGATGCCCGTGGTCCACCGAATGCATGCGCATGGTTAATTTTGTCCTGATAATCCACTTCGGGAATATAAGCCAGTGTATCTCGTGGAATGCTGGTTAATTTAACTGATTTATCGTCATTGTTAAGGGTGGCAAGGATGATCGCATCTGTACGGGTTGTGCCGTTTTCGAATCCTTCAGCACTTTCTCTTACGTCACTTCCATCTACACCGAGAAATAAAACTGACACATTATCAACATCGGGATTCACATCTTTATCGCGAAGGTCAGATTGTGCACGCCCCTCGACTGCTTCGAAGGAGTCATCTGCTACGTTTTGAGCTTTTGTATATAAATAACCTCCATATACCAGCCCTGAAACTGCGATTAAAAGCAAAGGCAATCCTATCATCAGCACGCGTTTTCTCACGCGTCTTGCTTTTGCCTTCTTTTTATACGTTTTTCTGTCCATATATTTTAATGGCTCCTTTACTCGGGATTTCCAAATCATAATTGACGCTGCTCATGACCGGGAAAACCTGTCATAGAACGGCAAAAGAATCGCCAAGTTCTATTTTACTTGTTTTCCCGCTATCAGTAAAATGAAACTTTCATTACAATTGTCGATTATTTGTTTACAATGCTTTCACGGTATACGATTTCGCCTTCCTGAATTTCAGCCTGGCCATTCGTCAATTCGGTCATCCACGCAATAAAAACGGCAATGTCATCTTCTTCTACATACGTTTCCACTGATACATCTTCTAAATAATGAATCTCTTTTAAAGGGTATTGTGAAGATCGAACTTCATTCTCCACTTTTCCAAGCCATGTGTAATCCATTTTTGAAATCATTACTTTATTGAGAGAGCGTTCAACGATTCCGGCTGCCTTCAAGCCTTCAGTAACGGCTTTGCCATAGGCGCGGATGAGGCCGCCTCCACCGAGCTTGATACCGCCGAAGTAGCGTGTCACGACGACTGTCGTATCTTTTAATCCCTGCTTCTTTAATACTTCAAGCATTGGAACCCCTGCTGTACCTGTTGGCTCACCGTCGTCATTTGCCTTTTGAATCAGGTCATGTTCACCGATCATATAGGCTGAACAGTTGTGATTGGCGGAAGGGTGCTTTTTTTTAATTGACTGGATAAATGCCTGAGCATCTTCTTCGGTTTCAGTTCTTTTCGTGTAAGTAATGAAGCGGGACTTTTGAATATTGATCTCGCTTTCACCTTCTCCAGCGACTGTTAAATATTTTTTTAACATATTTTGCTCCTAACTTACGGTGGTTTGTTACACAATTATAACAAGAAACTGCGGGTTGCGTCATTTTTTGCAGAGATGAAACAAAGGTGCAATGTCGTATGCGTCATTTGTAATGCAACTTTAATATCGCGACAAAGTGATGATGTTATAATAGATAAGGTCCCATTGATGAAACAGGGCCTGAATAAATATACTAAAATAGCTTCTTTTTTGAGTAATTTCGACATGTTGCGGTGTTAAAGTTTATTTAACACAATACTTTCAATTTTACTGGTTTAACAGTATAATTTTTTGTGAAGACATGTATACGAGAGAAAGGAGTCTGCACGTGTCCGCAAACGGTATAGATACCCAAGTACTTGATTCAATACTGGGTAAAATGATAGAGACTGTGGATCAGAGTAAATCAGAAATTTTTGAAATAGGTGAACAGACACGCAATGAATACGAACAGCTCGTATCGGAATTGGGCTTAATTCGTGAAAAGATTGCAAGTGTGATCTATACAGGTGACGACCTCGAGAGGCGTTCGCGCTTTGCCAGGAAACGCCTTGCAGAAGTCAGCCATCATTTCAAAGATTTTTCTGAAGAGCAGGTCCGTCAGGCTTATGAGACAGCGCACGACCTTCAAATGAAACTCTCGGTAAACAGGCAGGAAGAAAAACAGCTTCGTGAGAGAAGAGATGATCTTGAACGACGCCTGCAAAATATGGTTGAAACAATTGAACGTGCTGAAAATCTGGTCACTCAAATTACAGTTGTACTCAGTTATTTAAACAGTGACTTGAGAAAAGTTGGTGCTGCTCTAGAAGATGCAGCGCAAAAACAGCAGTTTGGCATGCAGATTATTGAAGCCCAGGAAGAAGAACGAAAAAGACTTTCCCGGGAAATACACGATGGTCCGGCTCAAATGATGGCAAATGTACTGATGAGATCAGATTTAATTGAGCGTGTATTCAGAGATAAAGGCACAGAAGAAGCCATTAATGAAATTAAAAGCTATAAAAAGATGGTCCGCTCAGCGTTGTCGGAGGTCCGCAGAATCATCTATGACCTTCGACCGATGGCGCTCGATGACCTTGGTCTGGTTCCGACCCTCAGAAAATACTTAAGTACGATCGAAGAGTATAGTAATGGTACTAAGTTATCATTTAAGCAAATTGGGGAAGAATCTAGATTAGATACAAAATATGAAGTCTCACTTTTCAGACTCATTCAGGAGGCCGTGCAAAATGCAGTGAAGCATGCACAGGCTAATGAAGTCACTGTAAAAGTGGAAATTCGTCCGGATTGCATAAACGCAATCATCAAAGATGACGGAAAAGGCTTCGACCCTTCAGAAAAAAAGCAAGGATCATATGGCATGATGGGTATGAAAGAGCGAATTGAACTAATATCGGGGACGATGCATGTTCATTCCAAACCGGGACAAGGTACGACAATCAGTATTAATGTACCAATTACAAGTTGAAGATTGAGGGGGAACCAAACATGACAAAGATTTTAATTATTGATGATCACCAGTTATTCCGAGAAGGCGTTAAACGCATTCTTGATTTCGAGGAAACGTTTGAAATTGTAGGAGAAGGCGATGACGGTTCTCAGGCAATTGAACTATATGAATCACACCATCCAGACGTCGTATTGATGGATATCAATATGCCAAATGTGAACGGTGTTGAAGCAACGAGCCAGCTCGTGAAAAAAAATCCGGATGCAAAAGTCATCGTTTTATCTATACACGACGACGAAAACTATGTTTCACGTGCACTCAAATCAGGTGCACTCGGCTACATGCTGAAAGAAATGGATTCAGAAGCGCTGATCGAAGCAATCAAAATTGTTGCTGATGGCGGTTCATATCTGCATCCTAAAGTTACAGTTAACCTTGTAAATGAATTCCGCCGTCTTGCAGAAGCTGAATTCACAGGGAATTTCCAGCAGATGGAAGTTCGCCGTCCGCTTCACCTGCTGACAAAGCGTGAGTGTGAAGTACTTCAGATGCTTGCAGATGGTAAGAGTAACCGTGGAATCGGTGAAGGACTCTACATCTCAGAAAAAACAGTTAAGAATCACGTAAGTAATATCCTTCAGAAAATGAATGTAAATGACCGTACTCAGGCCGTTGTAACAGCGATTAAGAATGGCTGGGTTGAAGTACGATAATATGATCGATTGAGCTCCGTCTTTGAGGCGGGGCTTTTTATTTTGGGGTTTGGGTGATGTGGTGTGCCGTGGCCGGATGCACCGGATGCACGGTTTCTGTAGCTGAGTGCACGAGTTTGGCCGTTGAGTGTACGACACACCCGGGTTGAGTGCACAAGATCAGCTCGCGAGTGCGCAACTTCGCCGAACGGATGCACAATCCGCTATCGTGAAAGTAAGTACACACTCGCTTGATGATTTTAGGAAACAAAAGCTAATTACCCAA
>NZ_SORX01000001.1:181559-255679 GCF_004405125.1 Jeotgalibacillus salarius | reverse complement strand
GCCGTTGAGTGTACGACACACCCGGGTTGAGTGCACAAGATCAGCTCGCGAGTGCACAACTTCGCCAAACGGATGCACAATCCACCACCCCACAAGTATGCCTTCGCTCACTTAATGCCTTTTAGAAACATAAAAACTCCACCAACAAACTGGCGGAGTTTTGTCTTATTTCCGGCGTCTTGCAAAGTCCACAAACTTAAACTTATCGAGTCTGTGGCGTGATTCTGTGTACTGGAAGATCGATGTGTCTTCAAGATGGACAAAGTTTTTGACTAACACGATATGGCTGTATCCATCGAGATCGAGCAGTGCACGGTCTTCGTCTGTAGCAGGTTCAACTGTAATCTCTTTTTTAGCGTAGGAAATATTCAGACCGAGCTGACCTTCAAGATAGGCATAAATCGAGTCTGCACAGATTTCCTCAGTCAGAGATGGGACACTCGACTGTAACAGCCAGTCTTTATCCAAAATCACACGTTCACCCTGAATGGTTCTGGCACGGGTCACTTCCCATGTCAGAGCGTTCTCCGGACACTCCAGCTGGTTCGCTAGCCAGTCCTCAGCTTCCATTAATTCAAGCTTGTGAACAGTTGTCTGAATGTCGCGCCCCAGCGACTGCTGGATTTCTTTGAAGCTGACAAGACCTGTGACAGGAAAAGTCATTTTACTTATATCAAGAACGAGGGAGCCTTTTCCCTGCATTTTTTGAATGAACCCATTTTGAGATAAAAGTGTAAGCGCTTTCCTTATTGTTTCACGTGATGTATCGAATCGCTCGCACAGTTCATGTTCAGAGGGCAGTAAAGAGTTAGGCTCGAAAACCCCATTTTTTATTTCTGAGGAGAGTTCTTGAAAAATGTTCATATATTTATTTGTAGTTGCCATATATATCACCCTTGTTTATTGTATCATATGAGGGGACAGGATTTTAGTGAATGTACCATAATTTTCATCCGTAAAATGGGTTTAAATAACCGCTGACCCTTTCCGTGGAGGGCTGCACTTTCCTGCCCCGGGCGGTGAACCATCTCGGGCTTCGCTCTGGGGGGCTTGGGGTCTTACCTTTTCCTTTACGGTGCGGGAGTCTACGCCTTCCACTACAAGGGACAACTGGTATTTCCTTAAACTAAAATCAACCTTATATGATCACAGTAATTTTAGTAGCAGAAAGGATGGTTTTTATGAATAAGTTTTTAAAGACAGCAATTGCTGCGGGTCTGCTGGCGGTCGCATTAGCCGGTTGCAGTGATGAGGAACAAAATACGAATTCTGCCGATGACGGTTTAGCCGGAGAGGGGCAGGACACGCATACTTCGGATGGTATTGAAGAATCTGAAGAAGGTATTATGCTTGATGAAGATGGTAATGTGGAAAGTGCAGAAGTACCTGCGGAAGCGGAAGAAGAAATTATGGCAGTTTTTGATGAATACATAGAGACCTTTAATAATAAGGATCTGGAAGGTTATCTGGATCTGTTATTGTTTGAAGAAGGTTATTATGACGAAGAGGAAGAGCGTGCTGCGCTTGAAGAGGTGTTTACGCAGTTTGATGTGCATAGAGAAGTAGTAGATCAGACGATTAGCGGTTATGAAGAAGGATCGGCTGAAGTGTTTACTAATATGGAACTGACAACGACTGATCCTGATACAGAAGCTGAAGTTACACGCGGCGGTCGACAGGTTACGATATTGAAAGAAGTGGATGGCGAGTGGAAGATCGCTTCGATTCAGTTTATTGCTGCACCATAAATATTTATTTTATAAAGCCGCTATCCCTTTCTGTGGAGGTCTACGCTTTTCGCACCCGTCAGGACGAGTCTCGTATGTCCTGGGGCAAGAGTCTCCGTCCTCCACCCCAAGGGGTAGCTTGAAATTCTTTGTTGAACAAAATGCATCTCACTACAGAGGTGCATTTTCTTTACATATCGACATAATTTCCCGGGAAATGGAGTTGGAGTGTTTTGAAGATTATTCGTGCTGAAATGTGGGGGATTCACCTTCCTTTAAAAGAACCTTTTGTTGTTTCATATGCAAGATTTGAGTCCATGCCCTCGATTATTTTGAAATTGACAACTGATACAGGACTTGAGGGATATGGAGAAGCGGTGCCTGATGAGCATGTGACGGGCGAGTCTTTTTATGGTGCTTATGCACTTCTGGAGAAGGTGTTGATGCCTGAAGTTATGGGACAGTCACCGTTTCAAATTGAAGAGATTCACGGCAGAATGAATGCTGCGCTTAAAGGTAACCCTTCTATCAAAGCGGCAGTTGATATTGCGTGTTACGATTTGATGGGTAAAGCGGTGGGCTTACCTGTTTATAATTTAATCGGAGGACGTGCGCATGAAAAGCTCGGTTACCCGAAAGTTATTTCCATCGGAGAGCCTTCAAAAATGAGTGAAGCTGCACTCGATGCGCTTGAAAACGGCTACGAGCATCTAAAAATTAAATTGAGCGGAGATGCAGCGCTTGATGTTCAGCGTCTGAAAGAAATCAGACTGGCAGTTGGCGAGAGTGTGCCAATCAGAGTGGATGTCAATCAGGGATGGGGTACGTATGAAACAGCTAAACGAGCGCTCGCTCAAACTGAGTCGCTGAAGCTTGACTGGGTTGAGCAGCCGCTTGTGCCAGAAGCTTTTAAGGAAATGAATGAGCTGCGTCAGTCTACGACAACTGCCCTCATGCTTGATGAAAGTATTTGTACAGAAAAAGATTTGCAGTGTGCGATTGAAACGCGTTCAGCGGATAAAATTAATTTAAAACTGATGAAGAGTGGCGGTATCTATCCGATTATTCATATGGCGAAAACGGCTGAAGCAGCAGGACTTGCCTGTCAGATCGGTTCTATGGTGGAGTCTTCAATCGGCTCAGCTGCAGGGTATCATGCTGCTATGGCACGGAAAAACATTGAGACGACTGAGCTGACAGGACCACTGTTGTTTTCGAAGGATCCAGGGAATTTACAGTATGAGATTCCTTATGTTCATTTAGGTGAAAAGTCGGGGCTTGGCGTTGATGTAGATGAAGCTGTACTTGAAGAATTAAGTGAAATGCAATCTGTATTGGAGGAGTGAGAGGGATGAACCTGGACTATATTTGGCGTGATCTTCATGAGCTTGCAGAAACGAGTTTCAAAGAAGTGAAAACAACGGATTACATTGCAAATATGCTTGAGCGGGAAGGCGTTCGCGTTCAGCTTTTTAAAAAGCATACAGGTTTAATTGCTGAAATTGGCAGCGGTGAGCCTGTGATCGGTTTCCGTGCGGATATGGATGCACTCTGGCAGGAAGTGAATGGCGAAATGAAAGCAAACCATTCATGCGGTCACGATGCTCATATGACGATTGGCATCGGCACACTTTTAGCGTTGAAAAAGAATGAAGCTTCACTCAAGGGCACATTCAGATGTATATTCCAGCCGGCTGAAGAGCAGGGGAATGGTTCTTTATCGGTTATTAATAGTGGTGGGGCTGATGGACTGAAGATGCTGTTTGGTGTGCACCTTCGTCCAAAAGATGAATTGTCGTTCGGAGAAGCTGCTCCATCGATCTCACACGGCGGCGGAATCTTTTTTGAAGGGAAGATTACAGGGGAAGATCTTCACGGCGCTAGGCCCCATCAGGGAACAAATGCGATTGAGGCAGGATTTGCATTGCAACAGCAGCTTCACACAGTCAGAATTTCTCCAATGATCCCTCATTCTGTTAAAATGACGAGTTTTCACGCGGGGGCTTCGAATTACAATATCATTCCGGGATCGGCAACGTTTGCACTGGATGTTCGCGCTCAGACAAATGAGGCGATGGACGAATTGAAGAAGCTGATTGATGAAAAAATACGTGCATTGAGTACGATGTTAAATGTAAAAATTGAAGGGTACTGGATCGATTATACACCTGGAGCGGCAGTAAATGAGGATGCTGAAGCGGTAATGCGTGAAGCGATTGTGCATGAGTTGGGTGACGAGGCTCTCCGTCCGCGCGTTGTGACACCTGGCAGTGATGATTTTCACTTTTATACGATTGAGAAGCCTGAGTTGAAAGCAGTCATGCTCGGACTTGGCGCAGATCTTGAGCCTGGGCTGCATCATCCTGACATGCGATTTAATCATGATTGTCTTGAGCAGGGTGTGCGTGTGATTTCACGGGCTGTCGGATTGGCGATGGAAGAGTAAAAGTAATAAGAAGTTGCGAATCCGTTTTGCGATGTTGTGCACTCGCGGTCCGGAGTTGTGCACTCAACCCGGGTGTGTCGTGCACTCAAACCCCGAACTTGAGCACTCACGAGCTGAAACTGTGCATCCGCCGCTTTTTCCCAAACAAAAGCAGCCCTGAATTAAATCCAGGGCTGCTTTTCCTATTATTACTTCTTATAATGAAACACAATCGATTCGTAAGGTCTTAACGTATACTGTGATGCTTCTCCATTTACATCTTTATAATTCTGAATCAGCACATCGGGACGTGTGAAACCGTCCAGTTTCTCAACCAGCTCAGCCGGCATGCTAAATGTGCTTTTCTCTGCATAATAGTTATTCAATACAAGCAGTGTCTCATTTTCATTATTACGTGTGTAAGCAAAAATGGACGGGTGATCTGCCAGCAGCATCTCATAGTTCCCGTTTGTGATGACATCTACATCTTTACGCAGTTGAATCAGTTTCTGATAGTAATAAAAAACTGAATTGCGATCTTCAAGTGCTGCAGCAGCATTGTGTTCTGAGTAGTTCTTCGCTACCGGAATCCACGGTGTGCCGCTCGTGAAGCCTGCATTCTCACTATCATCCCACTGAACAGGCGTACGTGAATTATCACGTGATTTCTGACGCAGAATCTTCAGGATTTCTTCTTCGCTTTTACCTTTTTCTAAAAGGATATTGTAAATATTCAGCGATTCCACATCACGGTACTCATCAATCGACGTGAACTTTGGATTCGTCATCCCGAACTCTTCACCCTGAAAAATGTAAGGCGTTCCCTGCATCATATGGGCTGATGTTGCCAGCATTTTCGCTGATTCATTGTGATACTCGCCGTCATTCCCGTAGCGGGATACAACGCGCGGTTGATCATGGTTGCACCAGAACAGCGCATTCCATCCGCCGCCTTCATTCATACCAACCTGCCAGGTAGAAAGGATGTCTTTCAACTGTAAGAAATCAAAGTCTGCCACTGTCCATTTTTCACCATTAGGGTAGTCCACTTTTAAATGATGAAAGTTGAACGTCATACTGAGTTCTTCACGCGCAGGATTCGAATATTTAACACAGTGATCAATGGTCGTGGATGACATTTCGCCAACCGTCAGCAGGTCATGCTTTGAAAATACTTCCTGATTCATTTCATACATATACTCGTGTACGCGTGGGCCATCAGTGTAAAAACGTCGTCCGTCACCATCGCCTGTTTCGTCAGGAAAGTCCTGATTTTTAGAAACAAGATTAATCACATCCAGGCGGAAACCGTCCACACCTTTTTCAGCCCAATAATTCATCATGTCATAAATTTCACGGCGCACTTTTTCATTTTCCCAGTTTAAATCAGCCTGAGTTACATCAAACAAGTGAAGGTAGTACTGACCGGTTGCTTCATCATATTGCCAAGCATTACCGCCAAATTTGGATACCCAGTTCGTCGGCTCAGAGCCATCATCTTTCCCGTCTTTCCAAATGTAGAAATCACGGTACTCACTGTCTTTTGATTTGCGTGATTCAATGAACCATTCATGTTCGGTTGAAGTATGGTTCACAACAATATCCATGATAATGCGGATATCGCGCTTATGTGCTTCTTCAAGCATCCGGTCGAAATCTTCCATTGATCCGTATTCCGAGTGGATCGAGAAGTAATCGCTGATGTCATATCCATTATCACGCTGAGGAGATTTATATGGAGGCGTGAGCCAGAGCACGTCCACACCAAGTTCATTTAAATAATCGAGCTTTTTTGTAATACCGTTCAGATCACCGACACCATTTCCAGTCGTGTCATTGAAACTCTTCGGATAAATCTGATAAACAACGGCTTTTTTCCACCAGGGTTGTGCCATCGTAATTCCTCCTTTTTAAATGTGGGATGGTTGCATGGAACCGCAGATTTCCGTTGCGGGCGGATGCTTTCCAAGCGGCCTGCACCTGAGCCTCCTCGGCAGAAAACGCCTGCGGGGTCTCAGGAGACATGCTATTCGCTCTGGAGTCACCGCGCTCCACTGCAATCTGCTTTGTTTGGATTCCAAATTTAATGAATTCTTATGAAGTGGAAATGTCTTCTCAAGAGTAAATTCATTGTGAATTAATATCGAAATTGAAAAATAGTTTTAATTTTTTATATAAAACCGAATTAAATTAAACATACTTAGTTGATTGGAACGGAAGGTGACTCCAGCGTGAGAAGCGGGACAGGTGAGACCCCGCAGACACGGAGTGTAGAGGAGGCTCACCGCCGGCAACGCGGAAAGCATCCGCCTGCAGCACAGATCAACGATTATCAGCTACAAACACCTTCAAAAGAAAAACAGAGCTGTGAAAATTTCTTCTCACAGCTCCATATCAACTTTTATTCAAACTTTCCTTTTTTCACAATTAGTGCATAAGCAAGTGTCAGTGCGAATGGGATGACGATAACGATTCCCATTCCGATTGCGAACAGCCCCCAGAATTCTCTCTGAATTGAGAAGATCCCTGGAATACCGCCTACACCAATTGAGTTGGCAAGAAGGAAGTTAGCGCCAAGCAGAACGCCGGCGGTTGCTGAACCGATCAGTGCGCATATGAATGGGAACTTATAGCGTAGATTTACACCAAACAGGGCAGGCTCTGTAACACCTAGCCATGCTGATATCCCCGATGAACTTGCAAGCCCCTGCAGTTTTTCATCTTTTTCTTTAATGAAGAAAGTGGCTGCAAAGACAGCAAATGCTGCTGAACCTTGTGCAATATTAGACAATGCAAGGATTGGCCATAAGAACGTACCACCCTGATCCGAAATCAGCTGTAAATCTACTGGGAGGAATGTGTGGTGCATCCCTGTGATAACCAGGACTGCATAGAATCCACCATAGATCAGTCCACCTAACCAGCCGAAGTTTTCGAACATCCATACTACTGCATCAGTAATCGCTGTACCTGCTGCAAATGTTAATGGTCCAATAATAATAAATGCTGCAAAGCCTGTTACTAAAATTGATACCGGTGCAACGACGAGTAATTTAATCGAGTCGTGAACACGTCTGTTAAGGAATTTTTCAATAATTGAGTACAAATAAGCTGCAACCAGAACAGGAAGTACCTGACCCTGGTAACCGATTGATTCAACTGTCAGTCCGAAAAGATTCCAAGTCGGAACTGTACCTTCCTGAAGTGCATCCGGATAAGCATAAGCACTTAAAAGTCCGGGGTTAACAAGTACCAGTCCAAGCACAATCCCCATTAAAGGATTGGCACCAAACCTTTTTACCGCGGACCAACCAATTAATGCCGGTAAAAAGGTGAAGGCGGTGTTGGCTATGATATTGATGACTTCTGCTGTATCAGCCCACTGAGGGTATGTAACAATCAGTGGGTCGTCACCAAATATATTTTCTGCTGTCAAAATATTGTTCAAACCAAGCAGTAAACCTGCTGTTACGATGGCCGGAAGAATCGGAATGAAGATATCAGCTAAAAGCTTGATTGCACGCTGCAGCGGGTTCATGTTTTTCGTTGCTGCATTTTTAACGTCATCTTTAGATACTTCCTCAATACCTGTTTCTTCAGCTAAAACTTTGTATACCTTATCGACAAGCCCCTGGCCGATCACGACCTGGAATTGTCCGCTGTTTGCAAATGACCCTTTTACAAGATCAATCGACTCCAGCTTTTTCTTGTCCACTTTACTGTCGTCATTCAGGACAAAACGCAGTCGCGTTACACAGTGTGTGGCTGAGTTAATATTTTCTTTACCGCCAATTGCTTCTACAATCTGGCGTACCTGCTCACGATTCACATCGCTCATCTATAATCCTCCCTTTCGAAACCGTTTTCATTTCCGTGGCACTTTCATTTCATCTATTCCCTTTATTCAGGAAAAAACACTGGAAAAGGGAGGGTAGTGGTGCTTCTGCCCTCGCAGACCCGCTTTCGCGTCACCCACTCACAAAACAGCGCTTTCATTATGCAATTACAATCCTACAACGTGTATATACAAGTTGTCAATAAAGAAGTGTTGTCTAATTGTTGAACTATTTCGGTTGTCGAATTTAATGGATATTTTTAGAATTTTAATGTCAAATAATGTTGTGTTATAAAAGAAAAAGGGGTAATATATACTAAACGAAATAGATCTTTTGTCACGTTTAATTTAAAGGAAATTCGAATTTATGCTATTCATTTATAAAAATAAACTTATACATCATTATTTATAAATCCAGATATCCCTTGTAGTGAGGTACGGAGACTCCTGCACCAGTAAGGACAGACGGGACAGCGCGCAGCGAGAGATGGCTCGTCCGGACGGTTGCGGAAAGCGTAGTCCTCCAGGGAAAGGGATAGCGGTTCCTAAGTAGATTATTTATTAATAACCAGGGAGGGATTGTGATGAGGTGGTTGTTATCTTTGATTGTCAGCGGAATTCAATCCGGGCGTTCTGGATTAATGCCATCTGATCAGCCTCTGGCGAATTTGCTGCATGGCGTGAAAGCAGGATATCTTGCAATGGAGATTGCAGGCAAACTTTCTTATACAAAGCGAAAACAAAATCAGTTATTTTATCAGGCGGTTAAATTAACACCGCATAAACTCAGAGCGCATCAGGATGTAATTCTGGCAGCTGGTGCAAAAATGCTTGAGTGGGATTTGAATGGTGATGATCTGCCTGAGAAAATATCCGGTTTTGAAGCTGACAAGGACGTTGTGAAAGCGATGCTTGAGGTTCATTTTGACCATAAGAATGATCTGTTTCTGAACCGCTTTTATGAAAATGCGCCCTGTCCGAAGGGGAAGGAAGATATCTGGTGGGTGTATCGCGATGTGATTGCGGCTGCCACGCAAAATAAACTGACATTAATTCAGCCTCATGAGGTTGATTTTTTTAAACAGGGCAAGTTGATATGTGAAGGAAGAATTGAGGAGCGTTCTGACATTTCGAAAGCGAGAAATACTGTGAGAAAGTGCTTTGAAGAACGGGGTTTTTCAAAGTCAGCAATTATGAGCTTTTTGCTCGTATTATCAGAAGCAATGACGAATGTGTTCAAGCATGCTGAACACGGGAAAGTGACCATTATTGAAAACGATCAGGGGTCCATTCATTTTATTGTTGAGGATACGGGATCTGGCATTCCATTGGAAAATTTGCCGAAAGCAACGCTATTAACAGGTTATTCTACACAGAAATCGATGGGACAGGGGTTTACGGTTATGCTGAAGATTGCATCTAGTGTTCATCTTCATACTTCAGAGGACGGTTCGGCACTGGTGATTACTTTTGACCAGTCTGATAAAGCTGAAATCCTGTCCGGGGGAACGTTTCATTCCGTTCCTCAGGTGTAGGAGGTGGATGTGATGACTAAATATACGCCGCTGCGGAAGCAATTTTTGTACTGGACCTTTGCCGCTGTGATTATTGTTGGCATCATAGGTGCTGTTATTCACATGCTGCTTGTCAATGAGCAGATCGACAGGCAGACGGAGACCAGCGCAGATGAAATCGAGAAAGAGCTGTTATCCAGATTTGATCAGACCGAAACAGCACTTCTTCTATTAGAAGAGGAACTTGATGAAAAAATGCTTGCCCAGGTAAGGCTGATTGCTTCTGAAATTGGTGAACTGGAAGGCAGTAAAATTACGCGAGACCAGCTTCTTCTATATAAAGAGGAGTTCGGACTGGACGGTGTGACAGTTTTTCAGGAAGCCGGCAATGACGTGACTGGAACGGTAACGACTGAAGCTGGTGATGAAAATTTCAGTCTGAAGGAAGCGGGCTATTATGAAGCGGCGATCGATGTACTGAGAAGTGAAGGATCAACCACGCTGATCAGCTCTGAAACAGTTGCGGGAACCAATATTACGCATGATAAGCAGCATAAGTATGCGTATTACAGACCTGAAAATGCCGATTACTTATTAAATATATATGTGGAAGCTGAAGACATTACAGCTTATCTGGATCAGGCAGGGCCGGAAGCACTGATTAATGAGATGAAAAATCATTTAAGCGTGATGGAAGAAGGCGCGCTGTATGAGTTGACGGAATCCGGCTGGACGCTTGCGGCAGGAACAGACGTCACGATGTCTGAAGATCTGGCTGAACTGATCGGATCAACAAACAGAACAGGCGGCGACAGTTATTACAAACTGTTTTTCCCGGTAAACGATTCCTACGCCGCTTACGTTTCTCTTGACAGGTCTGAAATTTCAGGACCTATCTACCGCAATTCATTGATTGTTATGGCATTGAGGTTACTGCCTCTTATTTTGTTTATCATTTTAATATCAAAGTTTTTCAATAGAATTGCCGATAATATACAAAAGCTGATTAATCAGGTTTCAGGGCTTGAAGGCGGAGACCTGACAGTGAAAAACGATATTGATGATACCGGGGAGCTACGGAAGTTGTCGGTCAGCATGAACAAAATGTCCCATCGACTCAATTCAATGCTAAAAAAAGCCTCAGGCTACACGACGCAGACACAGAGAATGTCAGTCATTTTAGAAAAAGAAACGAAGGAAACGGCGCGCAGACTGTCAGAATTGACGGTGGAATCAGCTTTAATGGCACGCCATGAAAACGAAGAAGTCAGCCATCTGCTAAAAGACGCTGAACGCTTTATCAAACTTTATGCGCCGCCGGAAGAAACTGATAAATATTTAGAAAAAGTCAACCTGATGATGCTTCACGTACACACGAAATCAGTTGCGGCAACAGAGGTGACGATTACGATCAGCGACCTGCTGGATTCACTGCATAGCCAGGCATCTGATCTCGCAGAAACTTCACAGGAAATGATGGAAGTGATCGATACATTTAAAACAGAATAGCATAAGGGCAGGTGAAAGAGATGCAAAGTGTTGTCACGAAGGGTAAAAGCGTTCAGGAAGCGGTGCAGTCAGGGGTTGAGTTGTTGGAGGTCTCCAAGCGGGACGTACATATCGAGGTTCTGCAGACCCCGGCAAAAGGTTTTCTGAAAATAGGTTCAAAGCAGGCTGTCGTCAGGCTGACTCTGCTGAATGATCAGGGAGAACCCGCTGTGAAAAAAGAGGAACGTCCTGAACCTGTTCTTCAGGAAGAAAATGAGGAGATTAATGACTGGTTCAGCCAGGCGGAATCATTTTTTGACAAAGTGGATGTTGAAAAAGTTGAAACGGCAAAAGTGAATGCTTCAGCTGAAAAAAGAAGTCAGCCTTCCGATGACCATCTTTTAGAAAGGCATGGAGCTGTGTGGGTGGAAGACGGCAGGCTGATGATGGAAGCTGGCACGCATAAGCTGCCAGTTGTCACGATTCCGAAAGAAATTAAGCTGTACCGCAACCAGAAGCTGATTGACCAGAAAACGTTTATCCTTTCACCAAATGACTCTTACAGATTGGCAATTGACGATGAAATAAAAGAAACAGAATGGTCGATTACGATCGACTCGAATAAATTAAAGGCCTATTTAAAAGTGGATCCGGGCTATAAAATATCTCGGACAGTCAATGACGCAGAACCTGCTTCGCACCTGACACTCTCATTTAAAGAAGAAAAAGAAACGCAACTTGCACTGACAGAAAAAGATATTAAAGCCGCAATGCAGGAAAAATCGATTTTACAGAATATCGAAAAAATCGAAATGATGAGAGCAATCAGAAACATTGAACCGGAAGAATACACGATTGCACGCGGAGTTGCGCCAACTGAAGGCAAAGATGGCTGGCTTGAATTAAAAGTGGATACACAAATTAAAGAAGGCATCAAAGAGGATAAACAGGGAAAAGTTGATTTTCGCGAAACAAAAGTGTTTCCGAATATTGAAACCGGAGACATTCTGGGAATCCTCCATCCGCCTGTAGAAGGGTCATCCGGCTATTCAGTTTTTAGTGAATCCATCCCGCCAAAACCGGTTTACCCAGTGATTCTGAGGCTGGGAAAAGGAGTCAAACAGATTGGTGATAAAGTTGTAGCCATCGAGTTTGGGCGTCCGCATATAGAGGAGCGCGGTCAGCTTGTAAAAATTTCAATTATGCCGAAGTTGCTTCATAACGGTGATGTCAATCTTGAGTCGGGAAATATTTCGTTTTTCGGTGATGTTGAAATTACAGGTGAAGTACACAATGGAATGAAAATTGAAGCACAGGGGAATGTGATGATCGCAAAAAACATCAGCGGCTCATCGTGTAATGCTACCGGCGCCATCAGTGTGCGGGGCAATGTCATATCCTCAGACCTTTCAGCCGGCCAGAACAACATGGTCACATCCAAACTGTCAATTCTAGTTGGGGTGCTGAAACAGGATATTGACAGGATTATCGCCGTCATCACACAGCTGGTTAATTCACCCGGGTTCAAAACGACTGACTTCGCTAAAGGTGGTTTGCAGCCACTTGTCCGTATCCTAATGGAAAAGAAATTCAGTGATTTTATCCCGCGGGCTAAAAAATATGTACAGCTTGTTAAAGAAGGGCGTGCTCAGCTGGATGATGAACGCTGGGAAGAAACGGCTGAGCAGATTTCAGCATTATTCCTGACGCTGTCAAGCAAGCCAATGTCACTGAATATCTTCACTCATTTATCACAGCAGCTCGATGCACTTCAGGAAGAGCTCGAACTATTTGATGAGACGAAATCAATAGTCAGTGTGCAAAACGTATTAAACAGCAGAATTCACGCAGGTGGCAACCTGCATATCAGCGGTCAAAGCTGTGTCCAGTCAAGAATTCATTCAGGCGGCTTTATGATGATCACAGGAACGCTGCGCGGTGGAGAGGCCTACGCGGAAAAAGGGATGTACATCGAAGAAACCGGTGCAGAGAGCGGCACACCGACTAACCTGACCGTACCGGCGAATGCAACAATTAAAATTGGCACAGCGTTAGAAGGCACAGTGCTCAGAATCGGAAACCGAAAAAAAGTGTTAACCGAAAATCACTACGCTGTGACAGCGTCCATCAATGCAAAAGGGCAAATTGTGCTGGGGCAGGGACGTTAAGAAAGGGTGAATACGATGTTCTCATATGAAATTGAGAAAGAAAGTGATCGGGCAAAGGTCATGTTTGAAGGCGATCTTGATATTGATTGTACAGAAGTGATAGAGGAAGAGCTGATCCCGGCGCTGGTGGATTATAAGAGTGTGGTGATTGAGTTCGGTGAGGTGGAGTTTGTGGATTCATCTGGAATGGGGTTGCTGTTGAATCTGGTGCAGTCTTTGAGGGATGAGGATGTGTCTGTGCATATCAGGCGTGTGCGTGAAGAGGTGATGGAAGTGTTTGATTTGCTGCAGATTCCGGAGATTTTGGGACGGCAGACGTTTGTATAGTGGTATAAATCGTTGATTTCCGCTGCGGATGGGCGCTTTCCGCGCGGCGGTCGCTGAGCCTCCTCGGCTTCGCCTGTGGGGTCTCAGCTGTCCCGCTAATCGCGCAGGAGTCGCCCATCCTCCGCTGCAATCAACTGAGTGGGGATTCCGCAACCTACTCTTACTTGGTTGTTTGAGAGTAAGGGGATAGTGGATGGAAGCGTTGATCTACGTTTCAGGCGGAGGCTTTCCGGACGGCCTGCACTGAGCCTCCTCGGCTTCGCCTGCGGGGTCTCAGTTGACACGCTAATCGTCCCGGAGTCCCCGCCTTCCACTGCGATCAACTGAGTGTGATTTCCCAAACCTACTCCTACTTGGTTGTTTGATAGTTAGAGGGAAGGTAGATGGGCAGCGTTGATCTTCGTTTCGCTGCGAACAACTTGATATTACTTTCTATATATCGATTCGTTTTAATATTGTAAGTGTTTCTAATATTTAAGTCACAATTAAATATCCCGTTTCAGCAAAAGGTTGTGTGATGGTTTTCGAATCCACAATCAATCTATATGCACTGAGTGTAGCGGAGCGTAAGGTGGTGACTCCTGCGGAAAAACGATCGGGAAAGACCCCGCAGGGCAGTGGTTTTCTGCCCGAGGAGGCTTGAGCGTTCGTCCGCGGAAAGCATCCACCTGAAGCGCAGCGAAACGAACAAGTTAAAGAAGCGCAGTAAAACGAACAAACTCATAAATAAAAACTACTCAGAAAGGGGGATGTAACATGGTGGACCCCAGAAACGCCGCGGAACAATGTTTGGAATCAATCACAGACAACATCATCCAATCAATGGCACACCACATCGCAGTCATTGACCTGAAAGGAAAAATCCTGATCGTCAACAGTGCCTGGTCAGACTATACAAGGCTGAACGGTGGTGACCCTGAAGAGACAGGCGTTGGCAGCAATTACTTCAGCGTATCAGACAGGGAAACGGTCAGACAGATCAGTATGGTGCTTGATGGAACGGTGGACAGGGTTGTGATTGAGTATCCATGTCATGCCCCCCGGGAGAAGCGGTGGTTCGCGATGAACGTTACCCCTTTAATGGATGGGAATAAAAAGAACATTATTGGTGCGGTCATTACTCATATGGATGTAACGGATCGTAAACTGCTTGAAATTCGTCAGCAAAAAGATCTCGAAATGGCACGGACGATTCAAAAAAGAGTTGTGATGGATCCGATTGAGCAGAATGAAATCACGATTAAAGGGTTTTATCTGGCATCAGATCAGTTATCGGGTGATTTATATGCATGGTATAAAATTAATGACCATCAGTATGGCGTCATCCTCCTGGATATTATGGGTCATGGGGTCACTGCTGGCATGATCAGTATGGCGATTCGTTCGATGCTTGAAGGAATCATTACTGAAGAAATTGAGCCTGAAAAAGTATATTTGAAATTAAATGAGCAATTCCACAAGTTTTTAAAATCGGGTAAGGGCTATAAGAACTTTTTTTGCACAGGCATTTATATGTTAATTGATATGAATGAAAAAGTAATTTCATATATTAATGCTGGGCATCCGGGTGGCATAGGCTTATCTGGTAAGGAGAGCTTTATTTTGCGGAGCGCTAATCCACCGATTGGATTGTCAAAGGACCCGAATGTAACGGCAGACAGGGTGCAGGTCAGTGAAAATACCAGAGTGCTTTTATATACGGATGGTTTGACTGACTCTATGGGATTGAGAATCAATGAAGGTGAAACATACATTTTGCAGGAAATGAGATTAAACGAGGATGTTCATGAACATTTTGAAAAAATTGTTTCAAATCTAAACAGAAAAGACGATATAGCAATTGTGAGCATTAGTTTTGATTAAAAATTTTGGGGTGATGACCATGGATGAACAAAACTTAATTAAACTGCTTCGGCTGCCGGCAGCGATTGTAGATGAGAGCGGAGCGATTCAGTTAGCCAATCCGTCCTGGGACCAGTTTGAGCCCATGGTCGATCATGCGGGTAAAGAATATAGTGAACTGAATAAGTTGATCAGGGCACCTCATATCAAAAAAGAATGTCAGAAAATCTGGCGCGGAAAAAATGAGGGCTACGAATATTACTTCAGAACCATTACGCGCGATCATTGCCAGCTCAGTGTGACGAAATGCAATGACAAGCATATGCTGTTCCAGATTTTACCGGCAGTTGATTCCGGTGTAGTAGCGGAGAATGCTGTAGACGTGCTTGAGAGCATGAATGATGCATTTTTTTCTCTGGATGAAAAATGGTGCTTTACATATGTGAACCATGAAGCAGAAAAACTGTTAATGAAATCAAGAGAAGAAATGATTGGCAAGAATTTGTGGCTGCTTTTCCCTGAAGCATGGGGAAGCGGTTTTGAAGAGCACTATTTTAAAACGATGCACGATCAGATTCCAACTCAATTTGAAGAATTTTACGAACCTATTCAAAGCTGGTTCGATGTGCACGCCTATCCAAACAGGCAGGGTGGTCTTTCTGTTTATTTCCGTAACATTAATAAGCAGAAGGATATGGAGAAATCTCTTTGGCAGTCAGCTAACTCTGACCATTTAACAGGTCTTCCGAACAGAAGATATTCATATGAATTAATGAAAGATTATATAGAAAAAAATCATCCGTTTACGATTTATTTTCTCGATCTGGATCAATTTAAAATCATCAATGACCTTTATGGACATGATGTGGGTGATAAACTGATTCAGAAAATCGGCAGGCGGCTGGAGAAAAATCTGCCGAATGATATCACGATTTCGCGGCTTGGTGGAGATGAGTATCTGATTTTAGTTCCCAAGCTTCTGAATGAGAGTGATGTAAATGATTTTGGTAACCGGGTAATCGGTATGTTCGGTCAAGCGTTTGTGCTGCAGGATCGACCTGAGATTCATATCGAGCCAAGCGTTGGAGTCAGCCAGTATCCGAAAGACGGTAACCTTGTGGATACACTCATTGATAAAGCGGATATTGCAATGTATGAAGCGAAGAAAAAGCAGTCAGCTAAAGCGGTTATGTACGACCCTGTTATGCATGAAAGTGTATCAAGAGATATGATCATCCAGCAGGAGCTGAAAAAAGTTATTGAACGCGGAGAACTGCAATTTGTGTATCAGCCTCAGATAGATGCAACGAAAAACTGGATTACCGGCGTTGAAGTCCTGACACGCTGGACGCACCCCGTACTCGGTCCTGTTTCACCAGCTGAGTTTATTCCAATTGCAGAAACTTCAGGCATGATGGAAAAGCTGACGCGTCATCAGCTGGACTGGTGCCTTAAAAAGTTTACCGAATGGCGTAAAAGATTCAGCTTTACCGGTGTGATCGCATTTAACATTTCATCCGGTCTGTTTCGTAACAAGAATTTCATTGCATACCTGGAACAGGTCATACGTGATCATCACATTCCATTTAACCAGATTGAACTCGAGATTACTGAAAATATTCAGCTGTTTTCTCACAGGGAAAGTGTTCAGACACTTGAAAGACTGCGCGAGCTCGGTATCAGAGTGGCGATTGATGATTTTGGAACGGGGTATTCGACACTTTCGTATTTAAATCAGTTTCCGGTCGATAAAATTAAAGTCGATAAGCACTTTACCGATCAGATTCACCATGATGCAAAAGGAGAAGCAATCCTGGTTTCAATTATTAAACTCGCGAACAGCCTGGACCTTGATGTACTGGCAGAAGGCGTTGAGACACTGTCTCAGAGCGAATATCTGCAGAGAAACGGCTGTGATTATATGCAGGGATATTATTATTTTAAACCGATGACGCTTGAAGAGTGCGAGCAGTTTTATTATGAGAAGGTTTTGAAGCAGAGAGTGCCTGAGTAGGCGCTCTTTTTTTGGTTGTGGCGTAGAAGCGGGTCTGTCCCGGGTCTACGTGTCCGGACGGTGGAGAAGGTAGACCCGGGACAGACCCGGGTCTACCTTTTAAGCCTTCCAAATAACCGATTTTGGAATCCCTAAAATTCGGGATAGTTGTGTGGCATTAAGGCAATTAATTTGTTTAAGGTTTCTGATAATCATGTTTCGTTGTTTGCATGGGAGTTTTTTTATTTGTGGAATGCTAATGTGTGAGATGTGCTGCTGGATGAGGTTTACAGCCTGGGTGTCAGGGAGTTCTTTTAGTTTTGAGGGGTTCTTCCAGGGTAGTTCATAAACGGATTCGGTGTACTGGATGAAGTGTTGTATAGATTTTTCGGGATGAGTACTGAATAACTTCAGAATACTTGCGATGTTTGTTAATGCTGAAAAATTAGTAGGCATATCATAGTATTTCTGGCAACTGCTCCATTTGTATTCTGAAGGTGTTGAAACGATGGAGCTTCTTACCGGATTTTGATGTGTATAGCGGATTACGGTGCGGAGATAGGAAATCGTTTCGATCGGTGTACTGTAAAAACGTCCATCATAAATTGTGCCACTTCCATCATACTTTTTATTCATATAAATCGTGTAACTGGCATTTAATCGCTGCATTATTTTTGAAACAGAGACTTCCTTTTCTTTTATAACGAGATGAATATGATTGCCCATGAGGCACCAGGCATATAAACTAAACCCTGTTTCTGACTTAAGCCGTAACATTCGGTTCAACAAAAACATCCGATCTGCATCATCATAAAACATCAGCTGTCTGTTCACACCTCTGATCGTGACATGGTAAATACCTGATTTACTAACTTTTCTGGGGGTCCTTGGCATAGCATTGCTCCTTTCATTTTTATATATTGTAGACCTGGGACAGGCCCGTGTCTACTTGGACAGGCCCGTGTCTACTTTCTTCACCACTGGGGCAGGTAGAAGCGGGACAGACCCGGGTCTACGCAAAAACTATTTCTCAAATTAGATGCACTTACCCGACAAGTAAGATAAAATAGAACATGACAAGTGTCATATATAAGGATCCATTTTGATGGAAATGTAAAAATAGATAGGATGATTCAATGAGAACGGCTGTGGTTACAGATAGTACGGCTTATTTGCCGAAGGAGTTGCGCGAGTTGTACGATATTCACATGGTGCCGCTTTGTGTCATCATGAATGGTGAGACATATGAGGAAGAAGTAGATCTCTCTACTGATGCATTTTACGATGAGGTCCGTAATGGCGGTGATTTGCCGAAGACATCGCAGCCAGCGGTTGGTACGTTCGCTTCTTTATTTGAAGAGCTTGGCGAAGATCATGATGAAGTTGTTACGATTCATTTATCGAGCGGGATCAGCGGTACATATTCGGGTGCGGTGCAGGCTGGTGAGATGGTTGATAATGTAAAAGTTTTTCCGTTTGATTCAGAAATTTCGTGCATGGTGCAGGGCATGTTTGTGATTGAAGCGGCAGTGATGGCGAAGGATGGTGCAACTGCTGAAGAAATCCTTGCACGTCTAAATGATTTGAAAGAAACAACTCGCGCATACTTTATGGTTGATAATTTAGGTCATCTGCAGCGTGGCGGCCGTCTTTCAAATGCACAGGCGATTATTGGCAGTATGCTTCAGGTAAAGCCATTGCTGCATTTTGTGGATACGAAGATTGAGGCTTTTGAAAAGATTCGTACGCGTAAAAAGGCGATGAAGCGCATTGTGGATATGTTAAAAGAAGATGCGGAGAAATACGATGAAGTTCAGGCTGTGATTATCCATGCCAATCGCGAGGAAGATGCGGTTCAGTGGAAGAATGAGATCAGCAGTGAACTCCCGAATGTTTCATTCCGGATCAGCCATTTCGGACCCGTAATCGGCACGCACCTTGGTGAAGGCTCGATGGGGCTTGGGTGGATGAAGAAGTAGATTGAGCACAAAAGCTTGTCCGTTTACCTGCGCTTCAGGCGGATGCTTTCCGGACGGCGGTCGCTAAGCCTACTCGGCTTTGCCTGCGGGGTCTCAGCTATCCCGCTTATCGTCCCGGAGTCCCCGCCATACGCTACGGACAACTGGGCGCAAGTACATAAATATCCTTCCATCTAGTCTATATTTCAATTGCATATAGACTTCCTTTTTATTTTAAGCAACAAACCAATACGATCTTAGTCATTGTTGTTTTAAAATTATAATCCTCACAGTTAATTCGTATTCAAATAAGAAGGCCACTCTTAGAAAACCTAAACCCTCTTCCATTAATTGTTTGCCGTAAACAATGTAGACTCTCATTTCACAAAAGATTTAACTACCTTTTCTTCATTCACTCTGTTAATTATCTCTTCTATTTCAATGGATTTTATGTTTGTGGATTATCGTCATTGCTACTTTTCGATACCGCAACACTAGCTGACTCTTGTAGTGGAGGGCGAAGACTCCCGCCCCGAAAAGGGACAGGTGAGACCCCACAGAGCGAAGCTCGAGGAGGCTCACCGCCCGGGGGCAGGAAAGCGCAGCCCTCCACGGAAAGGGGCAGCGTTTTATATAGATAAATAATTTCATAAAAGGAGACCCCAAATGACTACTCCCCAACAATTCCTCTCTGGAAGACAGTTTTTACTCTCTGAAGTCCTTAATGTATTTGCATTAAAACAATTCGAAAATCAGGTTGAATGTATCCCTGCGGTTGAAAAAAATCATTGTAATCGCTGTGGCAATCGCAAGCGGTATTTGTTTGCGTGGCATGATTGCGGTAGGTGCGGAAAGCATTGTACTTATTGCCGCAATTGTATTCAGATGGGTAAGGCGTCTGAGTGTGGGCAGGTGGTGCTGTGGAAGGGGCCGGCGTTTAATCAATCACCGCCTGCTGATCCGGTGCTGCAGTGGGAAGGCAGTTTGTCTGAGCCGCAGCAGAAAGCTTCTGATTGTCTGGTTGAATCTTTGGCTTCAAAAAAATCCACGCTTGTTCATGCGGTTTGCGGAGCGGGTAAGACGGAAATTTTGTTTAAGGCAGTTGAAGTGGCGCTTTTAAAAGGACTGCGTGTTTGTATTGCAACGCCAAGGCGGGATGTGGTGCAGGAACTGGCTCCCCGTTTTAAAAAAGCGTTCCCGACAACAATAATTGAATCGCTTTATGGCGGCAGTGAAGACAGGCTTCCATTTGCTCACCTGACGATTGCGACGACGCACCAGCTGATCAGATTCAAAGAGGCATTTGATGTGATGGTCATTGATGAGGTCGATGCATTTCCGTTTTCGGCTGATGCTGCGCTTCAACGATCTTCACATAACGCCCGCAAGAAAAACTCCACACTCATTTACCTCAGTGCAACGCCCTCCCGTAAAATCAAAACAGAACAGACGTTTAAAATTCCCGCAAGATTTCACAGGTTTCCGTTGCCCGTTCCTGAAACGAAATGGCTTGGGAATTGGCGCAAAGGTCTCTTAAAAAACAAGATAGATCCTGCGGTTTTAAAATGGCTTGCTGCTCATCCGAAAGCGTTAATTTTTATGCCGGATATTGAATCAATGGAAGCATATTCGAAAATTTTGGATCTGCCTTCTGTCCATTCAGCGGATCCTGACCGTAGTGAAAAGGTGATGCAATTCAGAGAAGGTAAATTCAACGTTTTACTGACGACCACCATTTTAGAAAGAGGGGTGACGTTTTCGGGTGTTGAAGTAGCTATAGTTGGTGCGGATGATTCCGTTTTTACAGAAGGAGCGCTCGTTCAGATTGCGGGGAGAGTCGGGCGGGATCCGAAAAAACATGATGGCAATGTTACCTTTTTTCACAACGGGCTGACCGATGCAATTGTGAGAGCTCAGCGGCATATTGTGCTAATGAACAAGGAAGCGGGAAAGCTTGGATATATCAGGGGTGTGCTGTCATGAGATGCTTGTACTGTCATGCGGTGATTCATGAAGAAATGAGCTGGAGTGATCTGCTTTTTAAACGAATAGAAGATCCATTTTGTGGTATATGTAAGAGTGGTCTTCTTGAAATTAAAAAAGAAAATAGCTGCAGTGTCTGTTCGGGAAAGATGGAGGGATCAGGCACGTGTGGAGATTGCCTGATATGGAATGAGCATCAAATGTATCACGATGTTTTACATTCAAATCGATCGTTATACGAATATAACCAATTGCTGAAGGAAATGATCAAGCGTTTTAAATATAACGGTGACTATGCGGTTGCAGGGTGCTTCCGAAAGAAAATAATAGAAGAGGTTAAAAAACTTCCCCGTCAAACATTGCTCGTGCCTGTGCCGGTGAGTGAAGAGCGGTTACAAACGAGAGGATTTAATCAGACAGAGGCGCTATTAGTGATGGCAGGCTTAAAATTTGAATGCTTACTGACAAGAAAAAATGAAGAGGTCTCCCAGGCTAAGAAATTAAAACATGACAGGCATAGCGGGGAAAATCCATTTAAAGCAATTCAACAATTAAACGGTGAAAATATTTTATTGATGGATGATCTTTATACGACCGGTACGACAATCAGACGGGCAGCTCACATTTTAAAAGAAGCGGGAGCTGGTGAAGTCAGGTCGTTGACTATAGGTAGATAGTGCTTTTGACCAATTTAGACGCATAAAGGCCTATATATTATCTTTCATTTATCTCAGTTTCGTTTTATACTATAGAAAACGACTGAGGAGGACATGGCAAATGGCTGAATTACGAAATTGTCCTAAATGCGATGCGATATTTAACTTTAACGGATTACGGGACGTGTGCCCGAAGTGTCATAAAGAAGAAGAGGAATTATTTGAAGAGGTATACCGCTTTTTAAGAAAAAGAGAAAATAGAGCGGCGTCAATCGAAAGAATCACTGAAGTAACCGGCGCATCAGCGGGACTGCTCCACAAGTGGGTTCGCAAGCGCAGACTGCACCCGGCACAGTTCCCTGGTTTAGGTTATCCGTGTGACAACTGTGGCTCGCTTATAGTACAGGGAAAGATTTGCCGTAGCTGCACAGAAAATATCCAAAGTGACTTGAAACAGCATGAATCCAACATGGAATTCCGCAAAGCAGTTTCAGATCAAAACAAGAAAACCTATCTCTCATCCAGAGACAGATAACATACAGACGCATGGGACTTTTATTCTAAATTTCCCTTGCGTCTTTAATTTTTGTTCGGACTGCCGATATAATGGGTAATACAATAATATCGCATGAAGAAAGCAGGTGAGAGCTTTGAAAATTAATCCTATTCAACAAAATCCCATCAATCCTTATAAACGGCAGGAAGCGAAAGTGGAACAGACAGAACTTCAAAAGCAGAAAACCGCTGATAAGGTAGAGATTTCATCAGAAGCAAAGGAAATGCAGAGCTTGAATAAGCTGCAGGAAGGCCGACAGGAGAGAATTGATCAGCTGAAAGCAGCGGTAGAAAACGGAACGTATAAACCGGACGCTACTCAAACAGCCGATAATCTGTTGAAATTCTATCGTCAATCCTGATAAAAAATTGCTCATTTGATGGGCAATTTTTTGTGTATAAATGGGAGGTGCAAGACAAGTGCAAATTAAAATGGATCCGTCAGTCAGCAGTCAGCCAAACAGTCAAAAGGAAGTTTCTCTGAAGCAGGGAGATTTATTTTCAGCCACTGTCAAAAGTAAAAATGGCAGCGAGGCAACGCTCCAGGTCAGAGGGCAGGAAGTCAAGGTGAAAACGGATGGAACGCTTCCTGCTTCTGGACGAGTCCAGCTTGAGGTTTCAGGTACGAAAGATGGTCTTCCTGTTGTCAGGCAAGCTCAGCAAAACAACTCTGCTCAGGCACCTGACTATGTGAAAATGAATAATGGTAAGCCTGTGTCACCGGAGTTAAAAACCGCTTTACAGCATTTATCAGATAAAGGTGTAAAAGTGGATCCAGCCTTAGTGAAGGAATTGAATCAATTTTTAACTAAAACAGATGGTTCTCCCAATCAGAAAATGGAAACCATTCAGGCGGCTGTATCAAAAAACCTTGAATTGACTGCAAATAAACTGACGGCCATACATTCCGCATTGCACGGACCTCCGATTAGTAAGGCAGTTACAGATCTTTTGAAATCTGCAGGGGTAGATGTTTCTTCCGGTCAAAAGCATTCGGCAAGTCAGATTCACCAGGCGTCAAAAAACCAGCTTATGCAGGCATTAAATATGCTCGCGAAAGATGCTCCTGCTGAAGTAAAAGAAATGATCAAACAGCTTGAGTCAACAGGTGATGTGAAATCAGTTGCTTCAGAGGTTCAAAGAGTTCTTAGTTCATTGCTGAAAGAGAATCCTGAGGCATCTAAACTGATTCAAAATGCAATGAAGCTTGATTCACTTGTTCAGCCGTTTGTACAGTCACGGACGATTGATCAGTCAAAAGCATTGCTCGTGCAGGAGGTTAAATCTTCCATTCAGAAGATGCCGGACATTTCAAAAGTGATGGATCAGTTTTCAGCTCTGGCTAACAATTCTGCGTTGAATGATGAGATCAGACAGGCACTTCAGCAAGCTGCAGTGAAAGCAGATCAGTTTGTGCAAAACGGACAGGAACTGCAGGCGCGTCAGGCAATGATGCAGGGAATCTACCAGGCTACAGCTGCTTATCCGTTAAAAGCTGCTTCAGAGCAGTATTTACTTTCAGAAGAACTGACTTCACAAATTCCGATGCAGTCAAGAGACGTGATTGTGACGCGGATCAGCGAAAAAATGTCGCAGGCAGCCATCGATTTTAAAGGCATTCAGAAAGATATGACAAGAAATCTGAGTCAGATCGAATCTGCCACAAATCGCCAACAGTCGGTTCAGCAGGCAAAGCCTTTACTTGAATCGACAATCAGAATGCTGGATAAAGCCATTTTAAAAGGTGATTTCATGCTCTATACGAATATGGAGACAGAGAAAAACCTATTGAAAGCAAGCGGTCAGCTGGCTGAAGCTTCAAAACTTTTGGCAAAAGGTGAGGTCGCGCAGGCAGCCCGTATTACTTCTGAAGTAAAAGCGATGATGGAGAAAATAGAATTTAAACCGTCTGATGTCAAAGTGCAGCACTTTGTTTCAAAGGAAGTGATGCAGCTTGAACAGCCTTCAATCCAGAAAACAACAGCGCAAAACCTGCAGCACTCTATGCAGCTTTTACGTAATGAACCTTCAGCGCGTCACGCGTTCGAACACGTGCGGGCGATGGGCATGACGTTTGAAAATGATCAGGCACATTCATTGCTGAATAAAAGTCAGGAGCAGGCTGCGTCTTTAAAAGCGATGCTCATGAAAATGTCAGCTGGCGAAGGAAAATCTGATCAGACACTTTCCCAGCTGACGGGTCAACAATTACTGAGCAAAACGGATTCTGGCGGATTGCAAAGCATGGTCATGACGCTTCCGTTTATTCTTCAGGAGAAGGTTGAAAACTTTAAAGTATATATGCAGTCTAAAAATGGCAGTCAAAAAGTAGACTGGGAAAACTGTAATCTGTATTTTCTTTTTGATACGAAAAAGATGGGTGAAATCGGCGTCTCGTTGAATGTTTCAGAACGAAATCTTTCTATTAAAATGAAGAATGACCAGCCTGATTTTGAAAATAAAATGGAACCAATTACCTCACTTGCGAAAGACCGACTCGAACAGATTGGTTACAGTGTTCAGCAGCTACAGTTTGACAGACTGAATGTTGAGGAGCAGGCTGCGTCTGCTGATGAGCCGAAACAGGCTGTGCCTATCATGACGGAGAAAGGGTATGATTTTTCGATATGAGACCGAATTATTTTAACCCTGGTGCCAGAAGGAAACTGAATGGGCCAACTGCCACTGTGATCCGCTATGATGACAAAGATGATTCACCTCACGTAGTGGCGCAGGGGAGCGGTGCGCTTGCTGAAAAGATTCTGGAACTCGCCAAGCAGCATAATGTTCATCTTGAAGAAGATAACAGTCTACTCGCTGATCTGTTGGATATTGATCTCGGAGATACGATTCCGCCGCAGCTTTATGCGGTGATTGCAGAGATTTTGCTTCTGATTGAGGAGATGGAGAAGACGTATTAGGTTGTGTGCAATTAATAACGCTGATGATTTCCGCTCCGGATGAGACGCTTTTCGCAGGGCGGGCGCCAAGCCTCCTCGACACTTCGTGTCTGCGGGGTCTCGCCTAACCCGCTTCTCCTGCTGGAGTCGCCCATCCTACGCTCCAATCATCAGCTGAGTGTTTTCTTAAGTAATTGGGGTCAGATCCTGCACTTCGCTTATGCCTGAAGGTGTTTCTATACACTTTCGGGCATTTTTTATATATAAATGAGGATTTACCTATTAATCATTTTCTATTTTCCCCGATAAAGATAGTAGCAGGAGGGGAAAAAATGGACTTTTTATCAAAAGAACTGTTATATCAGAAATCACCTCAGGAGCTGACTTCTTTATTGTACGAAGCAGCGATTACGAAACTAGAAAAAGCAATTCAGGAGACAAAGGAAGAAAATTATATAGAAGCAAATCAATCTTACCAGCGTGTGAACGACATTTTTCACCGCCTTGGTGCCGGATTGAATTATGACAGTGGGATTATCGCGGATCAGTTGGATGTGGTGTATAACTTTATGGCAGATGAAATTCTGATGGCGAATTTGAAAAAAGATGTTTCGCGTGCTGAGGAAGTACTCTCGATGTTAAAAGACATCAGCAGCTCGTGGAGTCAAGCAATGAAGAATCACCCAGTTAAACGACCTTCAAAAGCAAACGCGTATGAACAGCACATCAAAGTAGAAAATAGTGAAGTCAATTCAAACAAAATGGAAGCGGGGAAATAGACAATGAGAATTAACCATAATATTCAGGCGCTAAATGCCTACCGTAACTTAAATCAGACAATGAATGATACATCGAAGAGTCTTGAAAAACTTTCTTCAGGTTTACGTATCAACCGTGCTGCCGATGACGCAGCTGGCCTTGCGATTTCAGAAAAAATGCGATCACAAATCCGCGGACTTGATATGGCTGAACGTAATGCGCTGGATGGAATTTCACTCATACAGACAGCTGAAGGAGCATTGGCTTCTACACACGACATTTTACAACGGATGAGAGAGCTTTCAGTTCAGGCTTCAAATGGAACACTTGAAGATTCGGACAGAGAAGCAGTGCAGGAGGAAGTTGATGCACTGATCAGTGAAATTGATAGAATTGCAGAAAATACACAATTTAATAGTAAAGAATTATTGAATGGAGAATCTGGTGCTACTGGAACTAGCTTAAGTTTAATGCTGCAAATTGGAGCTAACGAAGACGAAGATATTAATTTTGATATTAGTTTGATGAATTCAGAAGCATTGGGAATAGAAGGTCTGTCAGTCTCTAATGAAGATGACGCAAAAGATGCAATTACCGCTATTTCTGATGCAATAAACACTGTCTCCAAAGAACGAAGTAACCTAGGAGCCTTCCAAAATCGCCTCGAGCACACAGTTACTAACCTTCAGTCAGCAAATGAAAACCTGACTGCGGCTGAATCTAGAATCCGTGACCTTGACATGGCTAAAGAAATGTCACAGTTCACTAGAAACAATATCCTGAACCAGGCAGGTCAGGCAATGTTAGCACAGGCAAACCAACTGCCTCAGGGCATTCTGCAGCTGCTTCAATAATGTTACAATCAATGGAGGAGTAGATTATCTGCTCCTCCATTTAATATATTTTGAACTATTAACTATTCACAACCCAAGTTTCCCGGAGCGTAAGTCGGCGACTCAAGCAGGAGAAGACTCATGGCCGTTTCAGCGTAAAGCGACCGCCTGAAGCACAGGGAAACGATTCCAATAATAATCAACCTTATGGAGGGAATCTGTATGGACGTACAACGCGTAGGCAGAGCAACTGAAACAAATAAATCTCAGAAGAAAGAACAGATCGCAAAAGAATCTGTTTCTTTTCAGGACGTCATGTCAAAAAAACGTTCAACTACATTAATTGATAAACTCACAGCAATGAGCGCAGAAATCGAGGATCAAGGTAAGAAGCTTGGAGATTCCCGAACAGTGGAAGACCTGCGGAAATACAAAGGTCTTGTAAAGAAATTCATGGAAGAAGCTATAAACAATGGCCTTCAGCTCGAAGACCAGCGAGGATTCAACCGCAGAGGCCGTACGAAAGTATACAAAATCGTAAAAGAAATCGATTCGAAACTGATTGACCTCACAAACCAGGTGCTCGATAAAGAAAAGAAAGGCCTCGATATCTTGGGTACAATTGGGGAGATTCAGGGTCTCATCATAAATGTGTACTCTTAAGTCTTTATAAATGTACAAACCATCCGATATATAATATGACGATTATTGAAGCAGAGGGTCTGACCCTTTTCTTCACAAAAATTGGGGGATTCAAATGCCCGAGCAATCAATTGAAACAATACTAAACCAGCAAATCACTTTGCATAAAAGCCTTCTCGAACTGGCAAAGCGCAAAACGGCTGTAATTAAAGAAAATAACCTTGAACAGCTGAATCAGCTGATTAAAGATGAGCAGAAGCATATTCAGGGAATTAATGCTTTAGAAATCAAACGACAGCAGGTTACGGCTGATGAAGATATCCAGTCAGTAAAAAAAGAGCTGCTGCAGGTCATACTAGAGCTGAAAGCAGTGAATGAACTGAATCAGGATTTGTTAACGCAATCCATGCAGTTCGTATCACTCAACCTCGACCTGCTGATGCCACAGTCTGATTCAATGAATTATTCAAAAGAAGATAGTGAAGACGATCAGCCTGTCAGATCAATGTTTGATTCACAGGCGTAAAGCAGGGAGGAACAAAGATGGGTTCTACATTTATGGGGCTGGAAACAGCAAAACGCGCGCTCTTTACGCAGCAAAGCGCATTACACACTACCGGACACAATATTGCGAATGCAAACACACCAGGCTATTCAAGACAACGGGTGAATTTTGGTACAACCACACCTTTCGCACCAGCTGCAATGAACCAACCGCAAATTCCTGGTCAAATGGGAACAGGTGTTGAAGCAAGTTCAATTCAGCGTGTAAGGGATTCATTTCTTGATATCCAGTATCGCCAGGAAACGAATAAGCTTGGATACTGGGATGCGAAATCAAATGCGATCAGTGAAATGGAAAATATCATTAATGAGCCAACAACAAATGGTCTTAGCGCAGTAATGGGTGAATTTTGGCAGTCACTTCAGGATTTATCTGTCTATCCGGAAAATGATGGCGCGCGTAATGTCGTACTTGAGCGCGGACAATCTGTAGTGGATACATTCCATTATCTGAATGACTCCCTGAATCAAATCAACGATAATATTGGAAATGAAATCGGTGTATCACTGGATAGTGTGAATTCACTGCTGCAGCAAATTTCAAGCGTGAACAGTCAAATCAGTGATGTAGAACCGCATGGCAATATTCCAAATGACCTTTACGACCGCCGTGACAACCTGGTTGATGAACTGTCAGGCTATATTGATATTCGTGTGACAGCTACAAAATCAGAAGGTGATCCTGCCCCGGAAGCTGAAGGTCTTTACAACATCAGCATTATTGGTGCAAATGGCAAAGAAGAAATTCTTGTTTCTAAAGATAATCACTATCAGCTCGGCTTTTCAAATGGTAGTGGAAATCTTTCTACAACAACACCGGATGACATCAGCCAGCTTGCTATTTTCTCAAGTGAAGGAAAAGAAATCGTATCTAAAAAACTTCCTATAGCAGATGAAAATGGCAATCCGCTATTTTCACAGGGTGGACTCAGAGGATTGATTGAGTCTTACGGATACAGTTATGAGGATGATGCAGGAAATACTCAGGAAAAAGGTACCTTCCCTGAGATGCTGGACAACCTTGACCGTCTTGCATTTTCATTCTCCCAGACTTTTAATTCAGTACATGAAAAGGGGATTGACCTTCAGGGGGATACAGGACAGTCATTCTTTACAAATCTCGGTGGGAATCATCAAAATGCTTCAAAACTCATCTCGATGAGTGATATTACATCAAAAGAAATTGCTGCATCAACCACTACAAATGCTGACGGTGATGTAAACGCTGGTGATGGGAAAAATGCTGTAAATCTATCAAACATTCAAAACTGGCTGATGAATGACACTGCTGTTGACCTTGAAGGTTACGATGGAGACGAAACATTAGACGTTACGGGATTTAACCGTTTGGGATCAGCTTCCATGAACTCTTTCTATGAAGGTGTCATTGGTAAACTCGGTGTTCAAGGCCTTCAGGCAAACCGTCTGGCAGGAAATAGCGAAGTGCTCCAGCAGTCAGTTGACGAAAAGAGAATGTCAGTCAGTTCAGTTTCGCTGGACGAAGAAATGACTAACATGATTCAGTTCCAGCATGCATATAACGCAGCTGCAAGAAACATTACAATGGTCGATGAAATGCTAGATAAAATCATTAACGGCATGGGCTTAGTCGGCAGATAAGGAGTGAACTAAATGCGTGTAACACAATCAATGCTTTCAAGTAACATGCTGCGCAACCTGACGCAGAGCTATGACAAAATGGGCAAGCAGCAGGAACAGATCGCGACGCAGAAAAAGATTTCACGTCCTTCTGACGACCCTGTTGTCGCAATGAAAGGTGTTCTCTACCGCAGAAACCTGACAGAAGTAGAACAGTATAAACGTAACTTCTCAGAAGCTTATAATTGGGTAGAAAATGCAGACTCATCACTTGATAAAGCAAACCAGGCAATGCAACGTCTGCGTGAACTGCTCGTTCAAACTTCTAACGATACCTACGATGCTGATCAGAGAAAAACGACACGTGCCGAAATTGAGCAGTTAAAAGAACATATTGAAGAAATTGGAAATACGAAATTTGGTGACAAATATTTATTCAATGGTACAGATACAACGTCTAAGCCGCTAGACGTGGCGAATGGTGAGTATCCAGTTAATAATGAAGCGGTTGAAATTGAATTATCAAAAGGTGTTCATATTAAAGTGAATATTGACGGGCCCGCTGTTTTTTCTCAGGAAATGTTTGATGACATTGACAACATTCTTGCAACATTAGATGATGAAAACTCCACTGGTGACGATATCAATGATTATTTAACAAACATGGACACACATATGACGAACCTATCGAACGAGCGTTCATCACTAGGTGCGAGATACAACCGTATCGAACTGATGGACTCACGTGTAAGCGAGCAGGAAGTGATTGCAACACGAGTCATGTCTGATAATGAAGATATTGATTTTGAGAAAGTTATCACTGATATGAAAGTTCAGGAAAGCGTGCACCGTGCAGCGCTCTCAGTTGGATCACGTATTATCCAGCCTTCGTTAATGGATTTTCTACGTTAAATTTACGCTATTTGGATGCAACTTGAATTACAAAAGTTTGTCAGTTTATTAGTAAGTAAATACAATTGTTTCATTATTGCATTATTATGGGATATTCAAAGCTTTATACAAAGCGGTAGATCGGAGTGGAAGGCGGAGCCTCCAGCGTGAGAAGCCGGACAGGTGAGACCCCGCAGACACGAAGCGTTGGGGAGGCTCCCCGCCGTCCACGCGGAAAGCATCCGCCTGCAACAGAGATCGGACGCCAAGCTAATAAGTAAATCAACAGCGATTCCCAGAACGATGGAGGGGGAATAACCAATGCAAATTCCTCAAATACAAATAGATCAAACCCAAGCGAAGATCGGAATGACGTCTTCGCAGGGACAGCAACAAATAGAGCAGCCACAGGCAGTGCTAAACCTGAAGCAGACTCCTTCAAAAATGAGCATCTCTACAACAAAAGGCTGGCTCTCAATTGACCAGACGGAAGCTTGGGCATCAATGGATATCAAACCGATTTCCCGACGCATCCGTGAATGGGCCGCTGAAGGGAATCAGGAAGTGCTAAAAGGGATGCAGCGCGTTGCTTCAGAAGGTGATGCACTGATGAGAATTGAAAATGGCGGTGATCCGATTAAGTCAATCGCCAAAAGTAACTATGAAGGTCCACCACCATCATTCAATATCGGCTTCGTCCCTCCGCCTTTCAGTGTGAAAATGGATTATCGTCCAGGCACAACTGATATTCAGTTTTCAAAAGGCGGCGTAGAAAACAATTCTCGTGTACAAAAACCAAGAATCAGTTATACGCCACAGGAAGTAAAATTTCATATGCAACAACTGAACTCAATCAGATTCAGCGTTGTAAATCAGGAAATCTAAACTAGGAGCTGTTCGTTCCATGAAGATTGAAACGAAATACCATGGTCAGATCGAAATTGACGAAAATAGTATATGGCATTTTGAAAAAGGAATTCCCGGATTTGAGGATGAAAAACATTTCACGCTTCTTTCATTTAAAGACAACGACATCTTTTTCGTCCTTCAGTCCACATTGACCCCTTCACTTGGATTTATTATCAGTAATCCATTTTCATTTTTCCAAGAGTACGAAATTAAACTTGATGAAGCAGTTACTCATGCACTTGAGCTTGAAAAACCTGAAGATTCGATTGTCTATGTTATTTTGACAGTCAGAGAGCATTTCAGTGACTCAACTGCTAACCTGCAGGCACCACTTGTGTTTAACCTGAAAAATAAAAAAGCCAAGCAAATTATTCTTCAGGACTACTCCAGAAAACAGCCAGTCACAGCGGCTGCTGTGAAGGAGTGATCAGATGTTAGTGCTAACAAGAAAAACAGGCGAAGCAATCAGAATTGGTGATGACATCGAAATCACAGTGCTTTCAGTTCAAGGAGATCAGGTGAAACTCGGAATTGATGCACCGAAGCATGTTGAGATACATAGAAAAGAAATCTTTATCGCTATCAAGGAAGAGAATGAAGCGGCCAACAGAACAATTGATTTATCAAAACTATTTACAAAAGACTAATTCGCTAAATAAAGCGGATTAGTCTTTTGTAATGCCAGGGGAGTTTACCAACTTGACGGTGAAAGTCCGTTATAGCCGTTGAGATAGGCGAACGATTAGTCAAAGGGAAGGGGTATTCCTTGTGACTGGTGACGTGAAAACTGAAGGAAGCCACAGAATAATAGTAGTTAGGAGGTTAACGAATCAAATCCGAGGTTTATAACTTAGGACGATTTTGCAAAAAATAAAGTCCATAATATCTCCGGATGGGATAGGAATAAGTATGACGGATAGATTAAGGGAAAGAATCTCATGAAATTACACCTGACATCAGTTATAAATTGAAGAAATTAATTTTGCTAAAAGTGAAAGAATGTAAGAAAGTAATGATCAAGTACTACAGAAAATTGAAGGTGTAAAAGTTCTATAGTATATCATGGATAATGCCAATATCCGTAATGGCCACGTGCTTCTATTGAAAACCGCTATTATTCATTTAGTGTTATACAATAAATACTTGCAACTAATAGGGTTAAAAAACATATCCGTTGTAATCTTATAAAATTTTGAACGTCCTTATATGGCTTCGTCCTTACGGTGGTGTAAGAGAAGAAAGTTATTCCCCCCTCCTACTCGATTACCAAACAGTTAAAGTACACCAAATAAATATTTTTTAAAAGATTTTTTAATAAACTATAAACATCTACTGGACACCACCGATATAACTAGTAAGCAAGTTAAGAAGCGGCGCCGCTTCTCTCTTGCCCAAAATACTCATCGCAAACAAGGACGTTTGCGACACATTCAGGGAGGAAATATAAAATGATTATCAATAATAACATTCCAGCAATGAACACACACCGACAAATGGGAATTAACCAAGGAAATATGCAATCTTCTATGGAGAAGCTATCTTCTGGTATGCGTATCAATAAAGCTGGGGACGATGCAGCAGGTCTTGCAATTTCTGAAAAAATGCGTGCTCAAATCAGTGGTCTTGATCAAGCAAGCCGTAACTCTCAAGATGGTATTTCAATGATCCAAACTGCAGAGGGTGCTCTTGATGAGACTCATAGCATTCTTCAACGTATGCGTGAACTAGCTGTTCAATCTTCAAATGATACTAACGTAACTCAAGATCGTGATGCATTACAAAATGAATTTGAAGAACTAGGTAATGAACTTGAAAGAATCAAAGACAATACACAGTTCAACAAACAAACCCTCTTAGACGGTACTGCAGGTCAAAGTGGAACTGTGAGCATACAGGTAGGTGCAAATGCAACAGAATTAACAGAAATTGATTTCGGAACTGCAGGTGTTGATTTGACAACGATTGTTTCTGGTGCTCAAGGTGAAGATATTTCTACATTTAGTGGAGCGCAGTCTGCTATTACAGAAATTGAATCGCAAATCAAAACAGTGTCTGAAGGACGTTCTTATCTTGGTGCGATGCAAAATCGTTTAGAGCACACAATATCTAACCTAGACAATGCTTCTGAGAACCTTTCAGCTGCAGAATCACGTGTAAGAGATGTTGACATGGCAAAAGAAATGATGGAGATGACAAAGTCAAATATACTTTCTCAAGCTTCTCAATCAATGCTAGCGCAAGCTAATCAACAACCTCAATCTGTTTTACAATTACTAGGATAAGCATAATTAAAAAGGCTCTAGCCCTGCTAGAGCCTTTTTAATTAAATTTTCCACTAAATTTATTATGATATTATCAGTTTTTTTATATTTAAAAATAACAAATAGATGGGTGTTGAAAAATGAGACATTTAATTATTGATACTAAAGTATCCTTGATAGAATATATTCCAAGATTAATACAAGCTTCTGAAAAAATAGGGGAGTATCTACAAGCTGGTGAACAATATCGAGGAATGAAGCTATTACCGGACTTATTCGAAGGAATTCAATGGGTCACAAATGCTATAAAAGGCATAGAAAAAAATCATATTTCACTTGATCTAAACACTGAAGATATAAATAAATATTTAATTGAAATCGAACAAACACTTAAAAATCAAGACTTTGTATTACTCGCTGATCTATTAGAATATGAAATCTCACCGATATTAGAAAGTTGGTTAAATAAAATAGAGTCATTTGAGGTGTAAAATAGTAATATGAAGTGGAATTTATGTGAAACAAAAAATGGACAAATTTCCGTTGAAATTGATAATGGTCAAAAAGTTCAGTTACATAGCTGTTATAATCCAGTGAAAGAATCAAAACGCTGGGTGGAAGGGTTAGCAATTAATATAGTTATCACTAAACTTATTGTGGTTGGAATGGGGATGGGATACCATATACTTGCATTAAGAGAAAGGTATCCTCATATTGAGATTGAAGTATGGGAATTTAATAACGAGTATAAAAATTGGATTGAAGCCAACTTAGAAAATAAGATATTAAATGATAAAAAAATTTATTACTATTCTTCTGAATCTGTTGAAGAGATTAAGAAAAACTTTCTTGCAAAACTAGAACAGAATGAGGTGGAATTATTAATTCATTTGCCATCTTTAAATGTAATTTCAGACTCGCTTGATCCTTTACGTGAAAAATTAGTAGATATAGACTATATGAATCGTTCGTACCTATCTAAAAAAGAAACCTTAGAAGAAAATTTCAACTGTAATCTCACTCTAAACGATACTGGTATCAATAACTTTATTAATAACTATATAAAAAGACCATTTATTTTAGTATCTGCTGGACCATCTTTGACAAAGCAGTTACCCCTTTTAAAAAAAATTAAGCAAAATACAAACGTGATTCTAGGGTGCGTTGGAACAGCACTTAAACCTTTATTAGAAAATGAAATTAAACCCGATTTTTTAATGGTTTCAGATCCTAATGACCAAATTTCCGCACAAACAGATGGTGTATTTACGAATAATTTAACACTTTTTTATCTTTCAACTGCCAATCATAAGATGATATCTGCATTTAATGGTAAAAGATATATTGTTTGGCAAAATGGATATAAATACGCTGAAGAACAAAGCAAATATAAAAATGAACCTTTGATTAATACTGGAGGTTCAGTCGCTACATGCCTACTAGATTTAATGGTCAAGATGGGAGCTTCAAGAATTGCGCTTGTTGGTCAAGATTTGGCTTTTACAGATGGTAAAAGTCATGCAATATCAACTTCAGACTTAAGAACAGTGAATACAGAATACACAACTATTGAAGTGGATAATTTTCACTTAACAAATAAGGTTTCAACATCTAGAAATTTATCTATTTATTTAAAATGGTTTGAATCATATGTGAAGAAAAATGATTCAAAAGTGGATTTGTGGAATTGCACAGAGGGCGGAGCTTATATTAAAGGATGGTTTCACCAATCTCTCAAAACTTATTATGAAACAATTAAATGATAAGAAAGATGGTGATGAAATGCTCATACAGAATATTAATTTTTTAAGGAAGAGTAACCGGAATTTAAGAGATATCTTGAAACAATATGAACAAGAAGAAAATAGAGACTCCTCTGTGGAAGTACTTTTATCAAAAAAAGGTTTACCCACAATTAAATATCATGATGGACATACTTCACTCTTTTTACATAGTAAGTATGACCCGTTAAAAGAAAGCGATCAGATATTTAATAAATATAATTCAAGTATTAATGAGTGTAAGAATATTATATTCTTTGGAGTAGGAATGGGATATCATATTAAATTAATCATGGAAAAATATCCAGATCGTAATTATTTTTTATATGAGCCGAACCCAACTATCTTGTATCATTTTTTATCTGTTCATGCTTTAAATGATACATTTTCCGCAAAAAGATATAAGTTATACACTGCGGAAAATAAAGGTGAACTTAAAAATGTAATTAAGGAAATCACTAAGTATATTAGTGGTAGCGTATTTTTAATTTCGCATCCTAGTTATGAACGGGTTTTTAAAGAAGAGCATAACTCTTTTCTAGCAAGTTACAATGAAGAGTTAAAAGCTGAGATTACAAATGTTAAAGTTAGTCTATCTTTTCAAAGACAATGGTTATTGAACAGTATTAAAAACTTTAAACATACTTTAAATACTCCGAATATCTTGGATATAGACAATAACTTCTTTAAAGAAAAACCTGTTATAATAGTATCAGCTGGGCCGTCACTATCGGATGAAATAGAATCACTTCAGAAGATAAAAAGGGAGGGCTTAGGATATATTTTTGCTGTTGGTTCAGCTAATAAAGTGTTAATTAATAATAACATTGAGCCAGATGCAGTTTGTACTTATGATCCACAAATGCACAATCACGAAGTTTTTAAAGAAATGATAGATAATAATATTGAGCATATTCCAATGATTTATGGGACAACTGTTGGTTATCCAACCTTAGAGAAATATAAGGGACCAAAACTTCATATGGTTATTTCTCAAGATAATGTAACCCCATATTTATTGAACAACCCACGAGAAAAAGTTGGGGGCGTAGATGATGCCCCTTCTATTGCTATTGTAATACTTCAGTTACTTAACAAAATTGAAGCATCCCCAATTATATTAGCGGGACAAAATTTTGCTTATAGAGATCAAGATTTTTATGCAAAAGGGATTGAATACAATAATCGAGCACAAAAATTGTCTCAAAATGACTATGAAAAAATGGTCACGGTAAAGAGTGTTTCAGGACAAGATATTTACACTAGTGAGGGTTTTTTACGTATGAAAGAGACAATGGAAAAATATTTAAGACTCTGGAATAGAACGGATGTAATAAATACTACCGTGGGTGGAGCAAATATCGAAGGTACCACATATATCCCATTTGAAGATGTTATCACTGAATTCTTAACGGAGTCTGTTGTTAATAAAAAATGGAGTACCCAACGAACACAGTCGTCACTAACAGCTTATAATCTACATAGTAAATTTAAGAAGCTAGAAAGATGTCACTCAATTCATGTAAATACAATAAAAGAAATTAAAAGGACTATAAATGAGATTGATATAAATAATGGTAAAAGTTATATTCTACCTGAAAAACAATTTGCGAAATTGGATAATTTAATTACAAAGCTTGAAGGTAACGATTTCCATAAGGTTTTTATAAAGCCTATCGTAAGAGTTGAACATGAACAAATTATCATGTTAAGTAAAGAGATAAGTTATATAAATAATGCAAGGGAAAAATCAACTAAGGTTGTTGAAGGTTTTGGTAAGTTTATTAACTCAGTCGATGTTAATACTTCATTTATTGAGCCTGCATTTTTTGAATTAAAAGCAAATCTCGGGGTGTGAAAAATGGATCTTTCAGGTAAAAGTATTCTGGTGACTGGTGGAACAGGCTCATTCGGAAAAATGTTTGTAAAACGAGCACTACAATATAATGTGAAAAAAATTATTATATTTAGCCGTGATGAACTAAAGCAATATGAAATGGCTCAAGAGTTTACAGATGAAAGAGTACGATTCTTCATTGGAGATGTAAGAGATAAGGAACGATTGTATCGTGCATTTGCAGGAGTCGATATTGTAATACATGCGGCTGCTATGAAACATGTTGGGGCATGTGAATATAACCCATTTGAGGCAGTGAAAACAAATGTTTATGGCGCGCAGAATGTAATTGACGCTGCCATTGATTGTGGTGTTGAAAAAGTTATTGCTCTAAGCACTGATAAAGCAGCGAACCCTGTAAATTTATATGGTGCAACAAAACTTGCATCTGATAAATTATTTGTTGCTGCAAATTCATACGTAGGTGAGAAAAAAACAAAGTTCGCTGTAGTACGCTATGGTAATGTAGTTGGTAGTAGAGGGAGTGTGGTTCCTTTCTTTAAGAAGGTTCGTTCAACAGGTACTCTACCAATTACTGATGAGAGAATGACTCGTTTCTGGATTACCTTAGATAAAGGTGTACAATTTGTTATAGATAAACTAAGTTTAATGAAGGGTGGAGAAATATTTATCCCTAAAATTCCTAGTATGAAGATGACTGACTTAGCGAATGCAATCGCTCCAGAATGTAAAATTGAAATAATAGGGATTCGCCCTGGGGAGAAACTCCATGAGGCAATGATTACTGAAGATGATGCTAGACAAACAATTGAATTTGATAATTACTATATTATTCAACCAGAATTCCCATGGTGGACTAATGATCACGCAACTGATGGAAGAAGACTTGAAAATGGTTTTAAATATACAAGTGACAATAACACTCAGTGGCTTACAGTGGAAGAATTACGCACACTAATTGAAGAAATGTAGCTATTGAGCTACATTTTTTTATTTTAGCAAAGTTTATCTCAAACGAGTGTTTAAAAAATTACTCTATAAGATTGGCTTTGGTTCCGAGTGGTATTTAATGAAGAATAGTAATATTTAGAGGGGTTGCGTAATTTATTTAAAAGTAGTAAAGGTGAGTGAGTCAATAAGATGAAACATCCTTTTATTCCATACGGACGACAATCAATTGATGAAGATGACATAGAAGCAGTTATAGAGGTATTAAAAAGTGATTATTTAACTACAGGACCAACGGTGGAGATCTTTGAAAAAAAAGTTGCAGATTATGTAGAAGCAAAATACGCAGTAGCATTTTCCAATGGAACAGCTGCGTTACATGGTGCTTGTTTTGCAGCAGGAATTGGGAATGGTGATGAAGTAATAACAACACCAATGACTTTTGTTGCTAGTGCTAATTGTGTTCTATACCAAGGTGGGAAGCCAATATTTGCTGATATTGATCCAGAAACTTACAATATAGATCCTCACGAGGTTAGGAAAAGAATCACTAAAAAGACCAAAGCGATAATTCCCGTAGATTTTACAGGGCAACCAGTGAACATGAATGAAATCATGAAAATTGCAAAAGAAAATAATTTATTAGTTATAGAAGATGCCGCTCACGCAATAGGTGCTACTTATAATGATTCAAAAGTTGGTTCTATCGCGGATATGACAATGTTCAGCTTTCATCCTGTAAAACATATTACCACGGGCGAAGGTGGAATTATTACTACAAATAATAAGGTTCTATATGAAAAGTTAATTCAGTTTCGTTCACATGGAATTACACGAGATAGATCCTTGTTAAATAAAAGTGAAGGCCCATGGTATTATGAAATGCAGTATCTTGGATATAATTATCGAATGACTGATATACAAGCTGCATTAGGCACTAGTCAAATTGTGAAATTAGATCAGTTTATTGAAAGACGTAGGGATATTGTTAAGCAGTATAATAACGAGTTTAGTTCTTTGAAAGAATTAATAACCCCTTTTCAGCATCCAGATGGTAACTCTAGTTGGCATTTATATGTAATCAAATTAAAAGAAGAGTTATTAACTATTGACCGAAAACAGTTTTTTATAAAATTAAGAAAAGCTAGGATAGGTGTGAACGTTCATTATATTCCAGTACATTTACAGCCATATTATCAGGAGTTTGGTCATCAAAAAGGTGATTATCCACATGCTGAAAAATTATACGATCGTATTCTTACTCTACCGTTATTTCCCGAAATGACTGATGTCGATATTCAGTATGTAGCTGATACAGTGAAAGCAATAATTAATGAACATAAAGTGAAGTAGGTGGAGAAGTGAAAGTTGTAGCGATTATTCAAGCTCGTATGGGATCTAGTAGACTTCCAGCAAAAGTAATGAAAAGGGTGTTAGATAAGTCTTTGTTAGAATATCAGTTAGAAAGAGTTAAACGGACCATGCTAATTGATGAAATTGTGATTGCGACAACTACAAGAGATTCTGAGCAGCCAATAGTAGATTTATGCGAAAAACTTTCTATAGCTCTTTATAGAGGGTCAGAAGACGATGTGCTCTCACGTTATTATGAAGCAGCCAGAGAATTTAAAGCTGATATCGTTGTGCGACTAACTTCTGATTGCCCTATTATTGACCCTAATATAATTGATAATATCATCGAACAGTTTATAAATAATAAGTGTGACTATGTATCAAATACTCTAAAACGAACATATCCCAGAGGTTACGATACAGAGGTTTTTTCTTTTGAAACTTTAGAGTCTGCTTATTTAAATGGTAAATCCAATTTTGAAAGAGAACATGTTACACCATACATTTACCAAAATCAATCTTCATTCAATATAGAACAAATGTTAGGTGAGACCGATAACAGTCACTATAGGCTAACGGTCGATACAATTGAGGATTTCATATTAATAGAGAAAATAATTTCAACATTATATGTAAAAAACAATAATTTTACTAACGGTGATGTTATGGAACTTTTAAAAAGAAATAAAGATTGGAAACAAATAAATTCAGATATAAATCAAAAGAAAAATTAAGGGTGTAGTTATAATGCTTGAATTCAATAGTTACTTACGCTCCGTTACAGAAGAGGATTTACAATTAATTTATACATGGAGAAATAGTCCTGAAATTCGTCAACTGATGTTTAATAATGAAGAAATTGAGTGGAATTCACATATAAAGTGGTTTGATTATTTGGATTCTGATGAAAACAGTGAAATTAAAATATTTATTGAGGATAAAAAACCAAGAGGTATAGTTCAGATTAATAAAATTAATACTTATCATCAAACTGCAGAATGGGGATTCTATATTGGTGATAGGTACAAAAAAGGATTGGGTTCCTTATTAGCTTACCACGCCTTAAATTATATATTTGATGAATTAAATATTAGAAAATTATCTGCCCAAGTGTTGAGTATTAATGATATATCTCTTAAGTATCATAATAAAATTGGTTTTAAACAAGAAGGGTTATTGTTTCAGCATATTTTAAGAGAAGATAAGTTAATAGATGTTTATTTATTTGCCCAGTTCAAAAAAAATTGGAAATATAATAAGCAAGTATTATTGGAGGCTTTTACAAATGGATAAAGATATACGTATTGCTGATTGTTTAATTGGCCCAGGACATAAACCATTTATAATTGCAGAAATGTCTGGTAATCATAACCAATCACTAGACAGAGCATTAGAGATTGTCGAGGCTGTTGCTAGAACAGGTGCAGATTCTTTAAAGATACAAACTTATACCGCAGATACTTTAACCTTGAAAGTGAAAAGTGGAGATTTTGTAATAAAAGATCCCAATAGTTTGTGGAATGGTGAGTCTTTGTATGAATTATATAGTAAAGCCTATACCCCTTGGGAGTGGCATGAGCCCATATTTACACGTGCAAAAGAGCTTGGACTAATTCCCTTTAGTACACCTTTTGATGAAACGGCAGTTGATTTTCTAGAGGATTTAGATGTACCATTTTATAAGATAGCATCCTTCGAAAATAACGATATACCATTAATTGAAAAAGTAGCATCAACAGGTAAACCTATGATTATTTCTACAGGTATGGCATCTGTAGCAGAGCTTGATGAGACTGTTCGTGCAGCAAGAGGGGCTGGTTGTAATGACATCGTTCTTTTAAAATGTACAAGTACTTATCCTGCTACCCCAGAGAATACTAATATTTCTACAATTCCTCATATGAGAGAATTATTTAATTGTCATGTTGGTTTATCGGATCATACAATGGGAACTGGTGTGTCTGTAGCAAGTGTCGCATTAGGAGCAACTGTTATTGAGAAACATTTTGTGATTGACCGTTCTGAAGGAGGAGTAGATGCTGCGTTTTCTATGGAACCAGGTGAGATGAAGGCGCTTGTAGAAGAAACCGAAAGAGCTTGGAAGTCACTAGGTACTGTGAAATACGGTCCTACAAAAGCTGAAGAGAACTCATTGCAATTTAGACGTTCGATATACGCTGCAAAAGATATCAAAAAGGGTGATAGATATACTCCCGAGAATATTCGTGTAGTTCGACCAGGATTTGGAATGAAGCCTAAATACTACAAAAATCTATTGGGTAAAGAAGCAGAGAAAGATTTTAACTTTGGGGATCCTATTAAATTTTTATAGTTTCAATCAATCACCCGATGAATAAAGTATCATTACTCATCGGGTGTTTTTTATAGAGATAAGTATTTTGAAACTCTTTTTTTTCCATTACCATCTACTATTTTTCTAGCTTTATCACTTAATTTAGTAATGTCGTTTATATTTAAAAAAGATTCTACTGCTGTTTTAATACTATCTGATGATATAGAATCATGTACACCAATGTACTGATCGATTCCCAATTCATGAACATTTTCACAGAGCTCAATTTGGTTGTATGCAACCGCCGTTAAAACGGCAGGGGTTCCAAGGCAATATCTTTCCCATGTTGTACTGCCACCGGCGCATATGGCAAAGTCAGCTAGAAGCATTAACTTTGCCATGTAATTTATATTATAATGAAAAGTCATGTTTTTATTAATGCATAATTCTTCAATCTTTTCTTTATTTTGATTAGTAGGACCTACTACAACGTGTACAGTAAGATCAAAACTCTCTATTGCGTTTATAGCTTTTATAGTATCATTTGTAGGATCACTACCACCATAAAAAATTAAAACAGTTTTATGTTTACTGTTTAACTTAGTTGATTCATGAAGTTTAATAAACTCTTCTCTTAGTAGTGCATATTCTGGCCCTAATAATAATTTACAATTTTTAGGAATTAGACCATAATAACGTTCGTAAGCATTAGAATAATAATTTTGATCTAATAATATGTCACACACATGCTCACGATCCGCAAGGTCATCTATAACCAAAATATTCGGGACAAGTTCTTTTATTTTTTGCTCCCAAGATTTATCGATTGCATAATGATCTATTATCATCCAATCAAATTGTACTTCACAGGAGAGCAATACTTTCTTCGTTTCTAGTGCGTCTTGTTCGATTGAAGTACCTAACCATGATCCATGTTTGATTTGATTAGGGGATATATATTTTTTTTCATAATTTTTAAGCGTGTAAATAAAGAAACCTTTTTCTGCAATTAGATGACTTAAATTCCCATGATGCAATCTGCAAACAAAATATATTGTATGACCACTTTCCCTTAGTTCTTCAGCAAAGGTTAGACAACGCATTATATGACCTGTACCTATATTAGTGGATGCATCAACGCGGAAACATATGTTCATGTATGTACACCTATTTCTATAAAAATTTATTTTATTTCTGTGTTTATACTATTTAATATCTAAATCATTTCTTATTATACAGTACATTGTTTTTAATAATTAAATATAATTAGAATGAGGATATGTTTTTCCACAAGTATGTAAATATAAATTTCTTAATATTTACAACTGCAAAAAAAAAGAGCTTAACTTGTTCATGTTTGGTAGGTTAAAATTCTCTAAGTATTAGTAGAATACACTTTACGACTACACTTAATAAAAAGAACTGTTTAATTGATAATTCGAAATCTACTAGGAATTGGAAATTTAATATTAAAATTATAAAAAAGATTAACCGACAATATCCTTGAACATCCATAGCTACTATTTGATATATAAGTATTTTAATTCATACATTGCCACGTTGATTGTAATTTTTATATTATTTGGATATTAAAAAGTAGCATTCTACTTTTATAACATCGCATTACTAAAAATTTATCTATTCCTATTATTCAGAACCTCTACTGAAAGCCGATATAAAGGGAAATATGTGAAGTGAGGGATGGGTATGAAAATTCAAGTGGCATCTAATGCTTCGATTAATCCAGAATTGTTGAACAAAATTGTGCAGGAAAGAGAACCGTTTAAAGCACCAGGGATTAAAGAGGGTCGTGTGGACCAAGTAGGTGAGGCAATTGAAAGAGGAAAACTGAATAACAATGGTTTGGAAACGGCACAGGAAATTCAACGTAAGGTGGATCAAACGAATAAGTTATTTGAAGTGAATTATACCTCTGTGAAGTTCAGTGTGCATGAAGGTACAGAACGTATGATGATCAGGGTTGTGGATCAACAAACAGATGAGGTCATACGTGAAATTCCTTCTGAAGACTTTCTGGATATGGTTTCTAAAATGGTAGATTATATGGGATTGATGGTAGATAAAAAAATTTAATGGATCAGTCCTTCATTACGGTTCTTTCTAAAGCCGTGTTGGTGGGCTGTATTTTTTATGAGTGATTCTTCACAAGATAATAACATGGAATTATTAACAACTATCAAATTTCACAACTTATTAGGTGTTTCACATGCAATAATTTAACTTTATTACTAACATGCCGATATATATTTAAAGAGGTTAAGTTTGGTAACAGTAGGTAGAAATTAACTTTTTGTAAACTGACGGCCAGAAAAACATATATAATAAAGAAAATTTTCTATGTAATGTTCATAAATAAACTATATTGGATGTGATCTAAATGAGAATTGGTGGATTAGCAAGTGGGATGGATACAGATTCGATGATCAAAGAGATGATGGCAGCGCATCGGATTCCACTCGATAAAATTGTTCAACAAAAACAATATATGGAATATCAAAGAGATGATTACCGTGATCTAAATCGTAAAATGAATGATTTTAGTAACCTAACGTTTGACACGATTTTGAGACCTTCTACGTATTCACAAAAAACGATTTCCAGTAGTTCTAGTGCCTTGTCGATTAAGAGTGTGTCAGCAACTAGTGATGTGAGTGGATCAATCGATGTAACACAAGTTGCTGAAGCTGCGAGTATGAGAAGTAAAAGTGAATTAGCAGGTGTTGATCCAAATGCTAAGCTTGATCCTAACTATGATCATGAAGCCAATGGAGATAAATCAATCACAATTCAAGCAATTCAAGCCGACGGAACACTCGGGGAACCTCAAACGATCGATTATAATCCTGCTGAAGAAACAATGAATACGCTCATTTCGAAAATTAACAAAACAGGTACAGTTGACATGTTCTTTGATTCTTTTACTGGGAAAGTGTCAATGTCTGCTAAACATACTGGTGACGCTGTTGATGCGAACGGTAATGATGTTGCAGAGATCAACCTTATCGGTGACTTCTTTACAAACACGTTAAAACTCGATGAGGATAACGTAACTGCCGCAAATCTTGCAGATCCAGCTAATAGTAATGGTTCAATCGGCAAAAATGCAAAGTTCACTTATAATGGTTTAGAAACCGAACGTTCTTCTAACACATTTCGAATTAATGGTTTCGAGTTTACAGTTAACGATGAAACAAATGGTGATGTGAAATTTAGCTCTTCTCCAAATACAGAGAATATTTTAGAATCCATCGTCAAATTTACGGATGAATACAATAAGTTAATTGCAGAAATAAAAGGAAAAACGTCGGAAACCAAGTATCGTGATTTCCCTCCTTTAACAGACGAACAGCGATCCGAACTAACTGAAAAAGAAGCAGAGTTATGGGATGAAAAAGCGATGAGCGGCACACTCCGTGGAGATTCTACTTTAAATAGAGCTTTAGATACAATGAGACGGGATTTGGGTAGCATGGTAGGAGGGCTAGCAGGGGCCAATCGTCTAGCTGAATTCGGAATAACCACTTCGAAAGATTATCGTGAAAATGGCAAACTAGTTATCGATGAAGCAAAACTTAGAACTGCCATTACTACAGACCCTAATGGGATTTATGAGTTATTTGCCAATGATAGCGACAATCCTGAAGAAAAAGGGCTTGGAAGAAGACTGAGAGAAACAATATCAACAACGAGAGAGCAAATTATTGAACGTGCAGGGAGAGATACAAGTGTTGGAAATACGTTTACACTTGGACGGGGCATCTCGAATAAGGACGACCAGATCGAGCGATTTGAAGATCGTTTAAATATGATGGAAAACCGTTATCATCAGCAGTTTGCTGCTATGGAAGCTGCCATTCAAAAAGCAAACCAGCAATCAACATATCTTATGAATGCTTTTGGTGGCGGGCAACAAATGTAAAGTAAGAAAGTATTAACATAATTAAGGAGTGTTTAAATGGCTGTAAAAAATCCCTACGCTGCCTATCAACAAAATAGTGTTACAACAAAAAGTCCTGGAGAGTTAACTCTTATGCTCTATAACGGTTGTATCAAATTTATCAATCAAGCAAAAGTTGCTATTGATGATCGTAATATTGAAAAAAGAAACGAATTCATTCAAAAAGCTCATAATATTATTCGAGAATTCATGGTGACGTTGAATATGGATATTGCCGTCTCTAAAGACTTGATGGTAATGTATGACTATATTAATAACAGATTAACTGAAGCGAACGTAAAGAATGATGTGGTTATCCTAGATGAAGTTGAAGATTTGGTTACTCAGCTTCGTGATACATGGAAGACTGTTATACAGACCCAACGACAAAAACAATTTGGTGCAGGAAACCAAGCATGAGCGTGGTAGAAAAATGTCTGAACATCACAAAGTCTATTTATAACATCATACTTGATGGGTCAGAGGAAACACGTGACGATTGGACAAGTGAAGTAAATCAATTATTAGATGAACGTGAAAAGATATTGCCTTTGATTAAAGAACCTTTTACGACAGAAGAACGTGAAATGTCAAATCAAATTATGCAAATTAACAATAAGATAGAAGAAGGTTTAGTTAAAAATCGAGCGGTCATTCAAGACAACATTCATGGGCTGCGTGCGAAGAAAACAAACGTAAAAAAATATATTGACCCGTATGATCAGGTAAACCGTGATGGTACTTTTTATGACAAACGAAAATAGTAAAGACATATGTGGTAAAGGATCTGTTCAGCGGAATTAAATCGTTTGAACAGATTTTTTTGAATGATTTTGAAGAAAGTATTACTCAAGAATTTTTAATTCATATATTAAATTGTGATTTAGTAGAAAGGAGAATAAAAGATGGATATTGCTTTATTGTCTATGGCGATGAGTCAGGGGCAACTGCAGCAGGGAGCATCAGTTGCTTTAATGAAAAAGAGTATGGGGAATATGGATCAGCAGGCAGAGGGATTACAGAAATTACTGAGTTCATCAAGCGCAACGGCGATTCAACAGGCAGCACAACCACATCTAGGTGGTTCGATCGATATAAAATTGTAAGAATAGCCTCTAGATTTGTAGTATTTGACTTCAGTAACAGCTGTAACATGATGTGCGGTAGTAAAGTTAGCGATGAGAAGTAATAATATTTAATTAATCACGTTACAATGAGAAAATTGAGGGTGGGGGGGTGTAAGAGTGATGTTGAATTTTTATTCGAGTGGTATGGTTGCACATCGTCATTTTTCTATGCAGTCGATGCTATTAGATCAGTCGATTGAAAAGTTATCGACTGGTCTTCGAATTAATCGAGCCGGAGATGATCCAGCAGGACTTGCTATATCTGAAAAGATGCGTGCTCAAATTCGTGGGTTGGACCAGGCGTCTAGAAACGCACAGGATGGCATTTCTATGATTCAGACCGCTGAAGGTGGATTGAATGAAACACATGCGATTATTCAAAGGATGAGAGAGCTAGCTGTTCAAGCATCTAATGACACGTATATAGTAAGCGATCGAGAAGCGATGCAAAGCGAAATGTATCAATTAGCTGCAGAGATCGATCGTATAGGAAATTCAACTGAATTTAATACAAAAAAATTGCTGAATGGATCAAGTACTAGCGTATCGTTACAAATTGGTGCAAATCAAGGGCAGCAAATGAATATTTCATTTCAAGATATGCGGACTAATGCTTTAGGAGTAGATGCAATTGATCTGACTTCTCATGACAATGCCACGGATGCAATTAATCAATTGGATCAAGCACTGAGCAAAGTTTCATCTGAACGTTCTCGCATGGGTTCCTATCAAAATAGATTAGGTCATACCATTTCAAATTTAACAAACTCTTCACTGAACCTCACCTCTGCAGAGTCACGAATACGAGATGTTGACATGGCAAAAGAAATGATGGAAATGACCAAACGCTCCCTGCTATCGCAGGTCGCATTGGCAATGATCGCTCAAGCCAATCAGCAGTCACAGTTTGTGTTGAGATTGTTGCAGCCATAGAGAGTGGACCAATTATAGAATCTGTCTAACCATTGAGTTTTGAATTGGTTTGACAGTTTTTTTGTAGATTAACAATCTATTATTATAGTCTATTATTTAGTTTGAATCATGCGTAATATAAGATTATAATAACTAAAAAGGGAGGTGAATAAGATGGATCATAAAGTCATGGGTTTTCTTGTTGAGATGAAAGCAGACATTATGATACGCCTTGATGCGATGCAAAATCGCCTTGAAAATGTGGAACTTGATACGAAGGAAATGAATACGCATATGAGTCAGACCAATCAACGTCTTGAATTCATCGACAACAGGCTTGATGGTATTGGGGGACAGTTTGAGATGATGACTTCTCAGAAGATTGAACAGACCCGTAAGACTGAGGAGGACCTGACGTTTGTGATCAGTAAGGTAGCAAACCTTGAAAGGGAAGTTTATCATTTGAAAAAACAACAGTAATTCTCTCTAAAAATAAAAACCTCAATCAGACCACTGAATTTTTCATTTAGTTACTCCACAAATTTATTAACATCAAATCAAATGAAATCTATTTAATCGAAACTTTTACAAATGAGTGGGCTGTTCTATATTGATTGGAATGGCTTTTTAGATTAACATAAGTCACTATGCTAATCGTTAATTTACTAAGAATAATACAGCACCCAGCGCGGGATGGATGGCGCGTTTTATGATAATAAGAAGTAAGCACTCTGCCGGTGGTGGGGTGTTTTCTCTTTTGCTTACTAGTGTAGAACTCTTAGATTCAGTGGTGGATGAACAATATTAGCTTATGAGTGCACTGTTTCGGGAATTGGATGCTCTGAATGCATTTAAGAAACAGTCTTTTAATGTCTTAAAAGCATCAAGAGCGGCCTGTACTGCAACCGAGATGGCGGATAGAACTATCGCAGGCGGTGTCAGGACGGTTGCCGCCGCTTATACTGCAGTCAACCCGGGTGTATCATACCATCAGGGGCGGGAACATGACTTTCGCTGGGCATGATATGACAGTCGCCGAGTAGACCCGAGACAGACCCACTTCTACTTTTTCACACAACTTTATTACCAATATCTATTCACAAATAAGCCTTTATACCCCATAATAAAAATATACATACACAACGTTTGATGGAGGTTAAGGCTTTGAAGATCAAAGGAAAACTGATTGTTTCTTATCTAATAATAGCTGGAATGCTTCTTGTGCTTGGATTTGCCAGTGTGATGGCAGTGGGAAATGTGAATGATAATGGGAAACGGATGTACGAAGAGCGTGTCCGCGCGCTTGATATCGTGTCTGAAATGACGAGACTGTCTGAAAATACGCGTGTGCAGATGACGAGCGCTGTCATTCAGCAGAGTCCGAGACTGACAGATTCAGCTCTAAATAATATTGATGAGGTGGACAGGCTGATTGAAGAATTTCAGTCGACTAACCCCGGTGCGCAGAGTAGCGAATATATGACGAGTTTTGAGGAGAATTGGGCTGTTTATAAGCAATCACTTCAAACAAATATTGAGCAGATTCAAGCAAATGATTATGATGAGGCAGCCGGTGGAATTGGTGCTTCAGGTACGCTTTTTGCGATGGCGCAGGGAGATCTTGCGAATCTAAAAGCACGCGCAGTGGAGATGGCGGATGAATTGAATAATCAGAACGAGTCCACATTTAACACGAGCCGTACTTTGATTTTGGTGATCAGCGCCATCGCTCTGATCGCGGCAGTTGCGATTGGGGTCACGATGGGGCAGGCAATCGGCGGTCCATTGAAGCGCGTGGCTTCACGCATGGAAAGAGTGTCTGACGGTGATTTGACACGCGAACTGCTTGTGTCTAAACGTAAGGACGAAATTGGTACGCTTGTTGCGGCAACGAATAAAATGCAGGATGATCTAAAGGCTGTTGTGAGTAAAATTGCAGTAGCTACGGATCACGTTTCCGCGCAGAGTGAAGAACTGACGCAGTCTGCGAATGAAGTGCGTGAAGGCAGTGAGCAGATTGCGGTGACGATGCAGGAGTTGGCGTCAGGATCAGAAGCGCAAGCAACAAATGCAGGTGCGCTTTCAGAAACGATGGATGGTTTTGCCGTGAAGATTCAGGAAACGAATCAGCAGAGTCAAGACATTTCAACGCGGTCTCGCGATGTGATGAATAGTGCTGAGGAAGGGTCTCAGATGATGGAATCCTCAATCCAGCAAATGATGGTCATTGATCAGGTGATGACTGAAGCGGTAGGTAAAGTGCGTGGACTTGATGAGCAAACGAATGAGATCACAAAACTTGTCGGCGTGATCCGCGAAATTGCCGAGCAGACAAACCTTTTAGCGTTAAATGCAGCAATTGAAGCAGCGCGTGCCGGTGAGCAGGGTAAGGGATTTGCAGTGGTTGCGGATGAAGTGAGGAAGCTTGCTGAACAGGTCGCGAATTCCGTCAATGACATCACCGGTTTTGTAAATGGGATCCAGACTGAATCACGCAGCGTCGTTGGCTCCCTCGAACAGGGGTATGAAGAAGTCAATGAAGGCACAAGACAGATTGCAGTAACAGGTGAACGTTTCAATGAAATCAATGGTTCGATCAGGGATATGATCAAAATGGTCGATCAAATTACCGGCAACCTTCAGGATATTTCACAGGACAGCCAGACGATGAATGCATCAGTCCAGGAAATCGCATCCATTTCACAGGAATCAGCAGCAGGTGTTGAAGAAACAGCCGCATCAAGCGAGCAGTCACTAAGCACCATGGAGACGATTTCGGCGAGTGCAGATGAACTTGCTGGGCTTGCTGAAGAGCTGAGTGGTGAGGTTAGGAAATTTAAATTGAATGTATAATTTGGATCCGGGCCAGGATGTGGCTTCGGATTTTTTGATGGCGTAGACCCGGGACAGACCCGCTTCTACGTGAGTTGTGGCTGTTCTGGCGGGAGTGGTAGCGATTCGTGTGCAGGTCGTAGCGATTCACCCGTGAGCTTGTAGCAATCGTCCGCGTGTCCGGTAGCGATTACGTGTTTTGAATGTCATAACTGTACAAGAAATCACCTTACACGTAGACCCGTCTGCTATTAATGAGTATACATTTAAACATACCCCTCCACCCTAAATGTGACAAAATATAAAACTATTTTATTGAAGCTAAGATAAAATTTTCCTTCTCCTATTAATTGAAGGATTTTTCTCCCGATAATTAACTCAGAAAGATAAAAATCAGGGGGTCTTGGGTTGAAAATCAAGGGGAAATTAATTGTCTCGTATCTTATTATAGCCGCATTATTAGTGGGGTTAGCGGCTGTCAGTCTATTGTCGATGCGTGAAGTAAACAATAATAGTAATGACTTGTATGATCATCGTCTTATTCCGGTATCAATTTTGGTGGAAGTAGGAAGATTGACTGAGAACACAACTGTACAAATTTTAACATCGGTGATTGGTAATGATCCGGAGTTAACAGATATTGCATTGAATAATGTTGATCAGATTGATCAGCTTATAGTGGACATGCGTCAAACTCAGCCGGGTAACAGAACGCTTGAGCTATTAGATGCGTTTGAAGCAGAATGGGATCAATTTTCGGAAGCTGTAACAACAACTTCTGCGCTGATTGAAGATGGAGAATATGAAACGGCTGTGACCAGTTTAGGGGAAGCGGGAGTCGTTTTCGCAAATACACAAGCCCGTTTATCTGAACTAAAAGAACATACACTGGGAGAAGCTGAAAAGCTGAAAGAAGCAAATAATTCTGCCTATCAGATTAATCGTGTGCTGATTTATGGATTTGGTATAGTTGCGCTTCTTGCGGCAATTGGAATCGGCATCGGAATGGGCCAGGCAATCGGTGGTCCGCTGAAACGGGTGGCTTCCCGCATGGGTTTATTAGCAGATGGTGATTTGACCAACGAACCGCTTACATCTAAACGCAAAGATGAAATCGGAACGCTCTTTACAGCTACAAATAAAATGCAGGATGACCTGAAAGTGATCCTCAGTAAAATTGCTGCAGCAACAGATCACGTTTCCACGCAAAGCGAAGAACTGACGCAATCTGCAAATGAGGTGCGTGAAGGCAGCGAGCAGATCGCGGTAACGATGCAGGAGCTGGCTTCTGGGTCTGAGGCGCAGGCGACAAATGCAGGTGCGCTTTCAGAGACGATGGATGAATTCGCGGTAAAAATTCAGGATACAAACCAGCAGAGTCAGGAAATCTCTACCCGTTCACGTCACGTCATGGAAAGTGCAGAAGGCGGTTCTAAAATGATGGAATCTTCCGTTCAGCAAATGATGGTTATTGATCAGGTGATGACGGACGCTGTGAGCAAAGTCCGCGGACTTGATGAACAGACGAATGAAATTTCAAAACTTGTGAATGTGATCAGTGACATCGCAGCACAGACAAATCTTTTAGCATTAAATGCTGCAATTGAAGCAGCGCGTGCCGGCGAACAGGGTAAAGGGTTTGCCGTAGTTGCGGATGAAGTGCGGAAACTTGCTGAACAGGTATCGAACTCAGTTAATGACATTACAGGATTTGTAAATGGTATCCAGACTGAATCACGTACAGTCGTTGATTCACTCGAAAAAGGATACGGGGAAGTAAACGAAGGAACGAAACAGATTTCATTAACCGGTGAAAAGTTTGGTGAAATTAATGGTTTTATTTATGAAATGATTCAAATGGTTGACCGCATTACTGAGAATCTGGAAGATATCTCACGCGGCAGTCAGACAATGAATGCATCCGTTCAGGAAATCGCATCTATTTCCGAGGAGTCAGCAGCAGGTGTTGAAGAAACAGCTGCTTCAAGCGAGCAGTCACTGAGCACGATGGAGACGATTTCAGCAAGTGCTGATGAACTGGCAGGGCTTGCTGAAGAGCTGAGTGGTGAGGTTAGGAAGTTTAAATTGAATGTTTGATTTGGATCCGGAGCCAGGGTGTGGCTCCGGATTTTTTAGTGAGTTGTCGCTATTTTGGCTGAAGTGGTAGCGATTCGCATTAAGGTCGTAGCGATACACCTGGGAACTCGTAGCAATCACCCGGCCAAGTCGTAGCAATCGCACGTTTCTGATGTTGTAAGTGCATACGAAGTTGCAGCCTCCCACACACTTCATGCCCTTGAGAAACTAAGATCCTTTTTCCGAAGGGTATCCAGTGCGGCTTCGCTGTGTTTGAGCGTCGTGTAGACCCGGGACAGACCCGGGTCTACGCAATCCCCTCCTTTTATCACAAAAATTCTGAACTTTCGCACGACAATTCTCCCTATTTTCTAACAAATGGATTATAATGATCATAAGTACAGGAAGGGGGTATCGCGATGGGGTTTTTTGACCGTTTGAAAAAAGGGGATGAATCTGAAGAAGCGGCAGCTGCAACTGAAATGGGTCAGCCATTTAGTATTCATCAAGAGCATATTGATGAGCTTGGTGCTTTTGCAAAAACGGCGCTTTGGGCTATTGATATTCAAACGGGTCTCGTGACCAGCTGTACGAATAGTATTGAAAATATCTCAGGTTATGCTGCAGATGTTTTTTTAGCTGATGAACTGAAATGGGAGCATTTGATTTTAAAAGAATTCCATCATCTATACATAGAAAATCAGAAAGATCTCAAAGCTGGTAAACCCGTTCGAAGTCAGTACCAGATCAGAGATAAGTCAGGCGATCTGCGGTGGATCAGTGATAAGGTTGTGCCGGAGTTGAATGAGCAGGGTGAACTGATCGGCATTTATGGCATGCTAATGGATGTCACGGATGAGAAAAACCGTGAGCTGAAGGATGCATATGATGCTGAACATGAAGAGTTGACGGGCCTTCCGAATCAGAAAAAACTGATGAAGGATCTGAGCCTGAAAATGAAAGAGGATAAACCGTTTACGATTCTCAGTCTGAAACTTGACCGGATGACGCTTGTGTCTGATTTAATCGGGCGGCGTACAGGGAAAAAAGCGGTGCAGAAAATGGCTCAGCTTCTTGAACTGTTGAATCAGGAGAAGGCTGGTATTTATCATGTGAGAAAAAACGAGTTTGTTTATGTATATAATGATAAGCTGAGCGATGAAGAAGCTGTGGCACAGAGCCGCGAGCTGATTGACGGGATTCAGTATCCAATTATTATTGATAAACTGGAGCTGTATTTTACAGGGTTTGTTGGAGCGGCTGCGTTTCCGGAGGATGGAAAATCACCATCAGGACTTCTGCAAAATGTGCATAAAGCGCTTTATTATGCAATTGAATCCGGTGTGAATTCCTATATGATTCACACTGAAGATATTAGTCTGGATACTTACAAACGGATTTCGCTTGATCGTGATCTTTTTAAAGCGATAAACGAAAAGCAATTTGAACTGAAGTTTCAGCCAATTGTGGATCCTGAGCGGAATATGGTTTCTGGTGCTGAGGCACTGATCAGATGGAATCACCCTGACTGGGGGCTTCTGTCACCAGATGAATTCCTGAAAATCGCTGAAAATAATGGTTTGATTTCTGATATTGATAACTGGGTGCTGGAAGAGGTTTGCCGTAACATTGACTTATGGCGGCGTCAAAAAGTACCGCTTGTTCCTGTTGCCGTCAATCGTTCTGCTAAAAGCTTTCTTCAGTATGACACGCTGGAAAAAATGTTTGCGCCTATGCGTACATATAATATAGATCCCTCATTCATTCATTTTGAGCTGACGGAGTCTTCACTTGTTGAGAACTACGACAGGGTGGCTGAGGTGATCGAACATTTGAAGGAAAAAGGCTGCCAAATTTCACTTGATGACTTTGGCACAGGATTCTCATCCCTTTTTCATCTAAAAGAGTTTCCTGTCAATACGTTGAAAATTGACCGTACATTTATCGGCAGCCTGCTGGAAGAACCGGAAAATATGGCCATTACGAATGCAATTATTCAAATGGCTAAAGATTTAAATTTAAAGGTAACAGCAGAAGGCGTGGAGGAGCCGCACACGCTCAGATGGCTGCAGGAACGCGGTTGTGATTATATCCAGGGGTACATTTACAGTAAGCCCGTCTCTGTAGAAAACATGAGAAAAATGTTTGCAAAGCGCATTTTAAAGCCGGTCTATGCTGGAGGTTCACAGGCTGTAGAAAACAGAAGGGTTTACTTCAGAGTCAAGCTGCCATACAAAATGACCGGTGCAATGACCATCACACAGCTTTCAGGCAAGCCGCTGGCGATTGGCAACACACCGATTCTGATCGAAGACATCGGTGGAGGCGGCCTGTCATTCACTGGAAAAATGGAGCTGCCAATCCGTCAGGACGTCATGATGAAATTCTACTTTGAAATCAACGGAAAACAATTTGAAGTCAACGGCCAGTGCAGAAGAAAAGATGAGTTAAAAAATCAGCTGTACAAATACGGCGTCGAGTTCCTCATAAAAGAAAAAGACCGGGACAAACTGATCTCAACACTGAATGACCTGCAGCTTCACCTGAAAGAACACCCGTATAACCCGCTCTATCCTTACTTTGAAGAAGCGGACAGTGAATATTTTTACGCGAGGAAATGACCTGTGGGTTGTTTCTTTTTTTTCAGTTAAAGAGGGGGAGTCGGATGCACCGTTTTTCGAGCTGAGTGCACTGTTTCGGCTGGCGAGTGTACGACACACCCGGGTTGAGTGCACAAAATCCCGCAGCGAGTGCACAACTCGCCGAATCCGATGTCCGATCCGCCCACTTCGGTAGTCCGCCCACCCCACTTCATGCCCTTGAGAAACCAAGACCCTGTTTCCGAAGTACATCTAGAGCTGCTTCGTTGTACCCAGGCACCGGCTGCACTGTTTTTCGTATTGAGTGCACTATTTCGACTGGTGAGTGCACGACACACCCGGATTGAGTGCACAGGATACAGTGGTGAGTGCGCAACCCGCCGAATCGGATGTCCTATCCACTCACTCCGGCACCCACTTCATGCCCTTAAGACATCAAAAGTTCTCGCTTTTCTTCACTGGAATCAATATAATAAATCTAATTTTAGAAAGGGAGTGAATCTTTGTATTCAAACACACGTTTACCATCTGTGAAGCACCAGACATTTCAGGCGTTGGCAAGGCGAACGCATCCTCAGCACCATGCTTATCCACAAATCCTCCAAAAACTCTCCATTGAAGATGCCGGCTACCACGGTGAACAATACTTCGACCAGGTTGCAGCTAAGCTGTTATCCCCTCATTGCTCACAGCTTAAAAACCTTCTCCTATCACAATTTAAAGAAACCTTCCAAATCGACTCCATCATAATTACGCCCAATTTTATATTAATATGTGAAATCAAAAATATGGTTGGTAACCTTCATTTTGATCAAAGAGGTGGAACGCTGACCAGGGTGCTAAATAATCAAAAAGAATATTTCACCTGTCCGATTTTTCAGGTTTCACGCCACAGTGAATGCATCAGCCATCTGTTAAAACAGATGAAAATAAAAGTACCTGTATATGATCTGGTGATTTATACAAATCAAAGAGTTGAATTTTCAGTTAAAGATTCTGAAACAGAGATTTATGAAAAAATTCATCGAATTGAACAGTTTACTTACTATTTTAGAAAAATGCTCCATGCGAACGCTCAACACTATTTATCTTCTCCGCAAATAAAATTTATTTATCAGTTTCTATTAAAAAAAGATGTTTTTCCATTTTGGAGAAGTTATTTAAATGACATTGATATCAGACATACAGATTTTATAAAAGGGTTTATCTGTATAGAATGTAATCGCCCCGCTCAATCGATCAGAGGGGGCTGGCGATGTGATTGTTGTATGAAACGGCGTGATGGTATGTTATATCAGAATATAATAGATTTTTTTCTTCTTCACGGACCAAGTGCGACTGCTGAAGAAATCAGAGCGTTTCTTAACATGTCTAACAAAAGACAGGTCATACATTATCTGAAAAAGTTAGGGTTCGAACCGGTGCAGGCTGGTAATCATTATGTGTTTCACAGTCCAATTCATGAGAGTACTTTAAAGAATAAATAGTCGTAGTTTCCAAAGTGCACCAAGTGCGGCTTCGCTGTGCCCGGACATACGATGCACAGTTTCGGGTGTTGAGTGCACAACATCGGTCAGTGAGTGCACGACACACCCGGGTTGAGTGCACAAGATCCCACCGTGAGTACGCCACCCGCCAAAACGGATGCGCAAGCTCCAAACTTGAGTTCAGCACCCATCCCACTTCATGCTCTTGAGAAACTAAGATCCCGTTTCCAAAGTGCACCAAGTGCGGCTTCGCTGTGCCCAAGCGACGGATGCACAGTTTCGGGTGTTGAGTGCACAACATCGGCCAGTGAGTGCGCGATACACCCGGGTTGAATGCACAAGATCCCGCCGTGAGTGCGCAACCCGCCAAAACGGATGCACAAGCTCCAAACTTGAGTTCAGCACCTATTCCACTTCATGCCCTTGAGAAACCAAGATCCCGTTTCCAAAGTGCATCAATTGCTGCTTCGCTGTGCTGGGCATCGGTTGCACAGTTTCGTGTGTTGAGTGCACAACATCGGCCAGCGAGTGCGCGATACACCCGGGTTGAGTGCACAAGATCCCGCCGTGAGTGCGCAACCTGCCGAATCGGATGCACAACCCTCCAAATCACTTGCATCCTACCTCCGCATACCCTGTAATTTCCAGTTCTCTCCTATTCCTCAATTCCGAGACTTTTGGTACAGTAAATAAAAAATGGTTGGAGGCGGATGCCTTGTTGAATCGTTTGAGGCGTTATAATACGCTGCGGAACCAGATTCTGATCGTGTTTCTTTTGGTGATGACGATCGTGCTGGCGTTTGTGGCAGTATCTACATATCATTTTGGTGGGCAGATTTTAAGGGATAATGCTGAACGTCAGCTGAAGCAGACGGCTGTTCAGGCTTCGGGTAAGACGGATACGCTGTATGGCCAGATCGATCTTTTGACAAATCAGGTAGCGACAAATCAGTCTGTGCAGCAGCTTTTAACGAGGCTGTACGATGGGGAGGAAGCGACCTTTCAGCAGAGACAGTCGCTTTTGACGATTGGTAATACATTTCAGGCATACTCTGACGGCATTCAGTCCTTTGAGATGTACAGTGCTGAAAATCAGCGTCTTTTCCCGCTAGACGATACGTTTTTATATGACAGAATCGCACCTATTTGGGTGGAGAGAGCGGAAGAAGAGAAGGGACGTCAGGTTTGGGTCGGGCAGGATCCGAACTATTTGAATTCATTGCTTGCAATCAGGCGCATCAGTCTGGTGGACCGCAGCTTTGCGAGCGGGGGTTACCTGGTGATCAGAATAGATCCGAATTATTTCAGTTTCTCAGACGGGGATAGGGCAGAAGACCGCGATGTAAAGGTGCTTGCTGACGAAAATAATCGGATTATTACGACAAACACTGAATTTGCCGCTGTTCTAACTGAAAGTAGTGATGAAAAACGCATTATGGTTGATGGTGAAGAGCACATTTTGGTAAAAGAAACGTCTGATGTTACCGGCTGGACAACTTATATTGCAACACCGATGACCGCACTTGCATCAGGTGCAAGCGTGCTTGGACTGATCATACTGCTGTCGGCATTTTTAGGATTAATCATCTTCGGTGCGGCGTCATTCGGTTTCTCAACCGCGATCACGAAGCCGATTTTTAAATTGACTGAAACAATGAAAAAAGCACGTGAAGGACAGCTGCAAAAAAATAAAATAGCTTCATCTTCAATTGAGATTAATGAGCTGAATCAAACGTATAACCAAATGGTTGAACAAACGAACCATCTCATTCAAGTAGTTTATGAAAAAGAAATTATACAGAACCGGGCAGAATTGAAAGCGCTTCAGGCGCAGATTAACCCTCACTTTTTATTTAACACACTGAATGCACTGTACTGGCTTTTAGAAGAAAAAGATGAAAGTGAGCTGGCAGATCACGTGGTGACGATGTCTGAACTGTTCCGCTATACGATATCAAACGGAGAGAAAAAGAATGAGTGGGTTACGCTTCATGAAGAGCTGGAGCACGCAGAGCGATACATGTCTGTCATGAAAATGCGCTTTGGTGACAGGCTGACGTGGAACATTACGCTTCCTGAATCAGCGAAAGATATACAAATTCCTAAACTGATGATCCAGCCGCTCGTTGAAAATGCAATTTTGCATGGTATAGAAAGCAGGGTGAAGCCTGGTGAAATTAAAATTGAAGTTGCACAGACTGAGCCTAATCGTGTCATCGTGATGATCAGCGACGATGGACCGGGGATGTCAAAAAAACTTTTACAACAGGTGACAGAAGCGATGCAGTCAGAAGGCATTTCCTCGAAAAAAGGAAATGGTGTTGCACTAGCGAATGTGCATCACAGACTGCTGCTCCATTTCGCAGGGCATGAAACAGGAGGACTGCAGATCGAAAGCGTGGAAGGTAGAGGAACCATGGCATATTTTGAATTGCCATATTATGAAAATAAGGGTGAGCGTTTTGGATAAAGAGAAAACAATTTTACTTGTTGATGATGAAGAAACAACGCTGCGTGTCCTGACAAAATCGCTCGAAGTCTGGGCGGACGGCAGATACAAAATCCGCTCAGCTGCTTCGGCACAGCAAGCGATCAGGACGGCTCAGAAGGAAAAAGTACATGTGGTCGTGACAGATATTTGCATGCCGGAGATGACCGGTCTTGAACTGATTGAAGAAATGCAGAAAATGGGACAGTTGCCTGTGTCGCTCATTATTTCAGGGCATTCGGAATTCGAATATGCACAGACCGCAATCCGGCTCGGTGTACTGAATTACCTGGTGAAGCCTGTACAGAAACAGAAACTCATTCAGTCCGTTGAAGAGGCGCTTGCTAAAGAATTTACGCAGGAACGTGCAGGTATTATGCAAAAAGCTGCAGATCACTCCCTTACCGAGCTGGAACAGGATCAGAAGCAAATGACTTCACCAGTGCAGGCTGGAAAAGATTTTATTGATCGGCATATTAACAGACAGATGACACTGAAAGAAGTAGCGGAGCATATTCATTTGAACCCGAGTTATTTTAGTGTCATTTTTAAGGATCAGACAGGTCTGACATTTAGTGAATATGTCACGAGAAAGAGAATTCAAAAAGCGAAGCAGCTGCTTTTGACCACGACTATGCCTGTTGCTGAAATTGCAGAAACAGCTGGTTATCAAACGGCAAAATACTTTAATAAAATTTTTAAAGAGTACGAGGGTTTGACACCCGGAAAATATAGAAAGAACCACAAATAACAGAAAATTCTATCTAATCAAAGTGGAATTTTCCCCAATCAGTGTGACCTACCGGACAAAAAAATGCGGTGCTACACTTAAGTCAGCTTCAAACAAACAAAGGGGGAACACAACACATGAAAAAGAAAGCGTTAACATTTTCTGCCGCTGCACTATCTGCTGCACTGATTATGGGGGGATGTTCATCAGGTGAAGAAACAAGCGGTACGGCAGGTGACAGTGAAAAAGTTGTTAAGTTCATGCACCTCTGGCCAACTGGAAGTTCAAAGCAGCACAATATGATTGCTGCAGATATCATTGCTGAATATGAAGAAAATAATCCGGGTGTGACGGTGGAAACAGAAGTACTTGAGAATGAACAATATAAAAATAAAATTAAAGTTTTATCTTCATCAAATGATTTGCCTGATGTTGGTGTAACGTGGGCTGCCGGATACTTACAGCCGTTTGTCGAAGGTGAATTATTCGCGCCGCTTGATGATGTGCTCGACGATGGTCTGCAGGATCAATTTGTAGCAGGCACGACGGAGGCATATGCCATTGATGATCAGACTTACGGACTGCCGCTTGAATTGAATATTGCACCTATTTATTACAATAAAGCGATTTTTGAAGAGCACGGTGTGGAAGTGCCAGAGACATATGAAGAATTTAAAGAAGTAGTTGAGACGCTTGAAGCTGCGGGTGTACCGCCAATCGCGCTTGGGAACAAAGACCGCTGGACAGGCTCACTTTGGTACATGTATCTGGCTGACCGTTTCGGGGGACCTGAAGTGCTGACAAAGGCCATCAATCGTGAGGAATCATTTGAAGATCCGGCGCTTGAAAAGGCAGCAGAAGAAATTCAGTGGCTTGTGGATGCAAACGCATTTAACAAAGGGTTTAACGGACTTTCAAATGAAGAAGGAAAATCTGAATTTATGAATGGAAATGCCGCAATGTACTTAATGGGTACATGGGAGCTGCCAAACTATACAACGAATGAAGACGTACCGCAGGAGTTTCGCGATAGCATCGGTTTCTTCAAATTCCCTGAAGTTGAAGACGGAGCAGGAGATATCGACAGCTGGGTTGGCGGACCTGGTGTAGGATTATTCGTTTCTGAAAACTCTGAGGTAAAAGATGAAGCAAAAGAATTTGTTAAGTTTTTCGTTGAAAAGTGGGGAGAGCGTTCTGTAACGGATGCAGGAGTTATCCCGGCAACTGTTGTGGACACAGGTGCAGTTGATTTACCGGAGATGTACATTGACGTACTGGATGAGCTCGGAAACGCAAGTAACCTGACACTGTTTGCGGATGTGCAGATGAGTGCCAATGTTGCTGAAACACACTTGAATCTGATTCAGTCACTTTACGGAAACGAAGTCACACCTGCTGACTTTGTCAAACAGCACGAAGAAGCGCTTGCCGCCGAGTAAGCTTCTGACGCTGACAATAGAAAGAGACATATCGCCAAATGGGTATGTCTTTTCTTTTTCGCAAAAATGGCTGATTTTGAGGATTCTGCTGAGATTTGTACATGAATTTTAGCGATATCTCAGTTTTAGCAAACGAATGAACGCACTGAAACGCGCCAGACGTTTAAAGCAACAACTGTTTTAAATGATGAAAGGAATGATTCATATGGATCAGGCTTTATCGAGTAAAAAAATCATCGCGCTCTATCTATCGCCAGGATTGCTTCTGCTTCTGGCACTTGTCTACATACCGATTTTCCAGACAGGTTATTTTGGTCTGATGGAATGGAACGGTATTAGTCAAATGTCTTTTGTTGGACTTGAAAACTATGCGCTGCTGATCAGAGACGCTGCGTTTTGGGACAGCGCCTGGCACTCACTGCTGCTTGCCGTATTTTCAGCACTCAGTCTGATCGGCTATCTGCTGATTTCACTCGTGCTTGCAGGGAAAATTAAGGGTGCGAATTTCCTGAGAAAGATTTATTTAATACCCATGCTGCTTGCTTCCGTTGCGATTGCGCAGCTGTGGATGAAAATTTATCACCCAACTAACGGAATTCTGAACACAATGCTGATGGCAATTGGAATTTCAGACCCGCCGGCATGGCTTGCGGAACCATCTCTTGCACTGTTTGCAATTTTTATCCCGATCATTTGGCAATATGCCGGCTTTTACATTCTGATTTTCTATGCTGCGTTAAAAAATATTCCTGAGTCTCTCGTTGAATCAGCAAAAATTGATGGTGCGAGTGCATGGGATATCGCTTGGAAAATCAAAGTACCACTCATAATGAATGTGATAAAAGTAACGATTGTCCTTGCAGTTGTCGGATCACTGAAATATTTTGATCTGATTTATGTGATGACCAATGGCGGTCCAAATGGCGCAAGTGAAGTGATGGCATCTTATATGTATGGTCAGGCTTTCAGCAGATTTGATTTCGGTTATGCCAGTGCCATCGGATTTTTCCTGTTAGTCATCTGTCTAATGATTACATGGCTGATCCGGAAAGTAACGGTTACAGATGAAGATATTCAATATTAAGGAGGCTGCTTTATGCGAAATGAAGCATTGACTGAAAAGCAAACCGCATTAGCACGCCGGAAAGCTGCGGAACAGAGCAAGGGGAAAGTCAGACACAAAATTAGTATGACGCTGCTTTATATCGTACTTGCAATCGTCGGTGTATTTCAGATTTTCCCGCTTGTTTGGCTTGTACTATTTTCACTTAAAAATAATCAGGAAGTTTTTGAGCTTTCACCTTTCGCACTGCCGGCAACACCTCGCTGGGAAAATTACGTCAGAGTATGGACAGAAGGCAATATCAGCCTGTACTTCTTTAACAGTGTGATTTATACGGGTTCTGCTGTGATTCTGACTCTATTATTTGCGAGCATGGCGACATTTGCTTTAACAAGAATGAAATTTAAAAAGAAGAGCCTGTTTCTCGGGTTGTTCATGGTTGGACTGATGATTCCAGTCCATTCAACACTAATCCCACTGTTCGATACATTTTCAAAACTCGATCTGATCAATCATCCACTGTCGATCATTATCACGTATACAGCATTTAATTTACCGATCACCATTATGATTTTATACGGCTTTTATCAGGTGCTGCCACATGAAGTGGAAGAGGCAGCCATTATGGATGGAGCGTCGGTACACCGTATTTTCTTTCGGATCACGCTCCCGATGACTGCACCAGTGCTTGCGACTGCGGCGATTATCAACATGATTTACAACTGGAATGAATTTGTGTTTATAAACACTTTCATCAGCGCGGATAATTTTAAAACGCTGACGGTCGGAATTCAGAACTTCATCGGTCAGTATTCAACAGACTGGGGCGCGATCGGAGCAACACTCGTCATTAGTATTCTGCCGATTCTGATTGCTTTTATTTTCCTGAGTGACCGGATTGTTGAGGGGATTTCGGCCGGGTCTGTGAAAGGGTAGGAGCGGGTTTGTGACGTGACTGCGCATAGGTTGTGCATCCGATTAGTGGGATTGTGCACTCACGCGGCGATCTTGTGCACTGAATCCGGGTGTGTCGCGCGCTCACCGGCCAAACTTGTGCACTCACCACATAAAACAGTGCATCCGATGCCCGGGCACAGCGAAGCAGCACTGGGTGCCCTTCGGAAACAGGCTGTTAGTGTCTCAAGGGCATGAAGAGGGTTGGGCGGACAACTAAAGTGTGCGGGTTGTGCATCGGATTTGCAGGGTTGTGCACTCACGCGGCGATCTTGTGCACTGAACCCTGGTGTGTCGCGCACTCACCACACAAAACAGTGCACCCAACGCAATAAACCGGATCAATTAATCCAATACAGATTTCCAGACAGAAAGGACGCGAACATCATGAATCAATTTTTCAATGCGCATCACTCTCCAATCGGAGCGTTTTCAAGTTTTACACTGGGATTTCCCGGTGCAGGTGGCGGAATGGATGTTGAGTTGGGAAGATCTCCAGCTCAAAATGTATTTATCGGTTTTGAACAAGCCAAAGAAAAGGGTCATTATGATGCTTTTCCATTTTTCCATCAACTGACTGAAGAAGAAAGTAAGCGTTATGATATTGAAAATATGGATCCTGATCCTGATAAACCGAAAATTTTACATCAATATGACCAGAATGAAATCACACGTGAATTTAATCTTGGGACAGATACGTTTAAAGCAGGAGATATGACATTCACTATTTATTCGAAAGCAGAGAGCGTGCCGGATCCTGAAATGACGGATGAGGCTGAGCTGAAAAAGGTCATTGTACCAAGTGTGCTGGCGACGCTCACGCTGGATAATACAGCAGGAACTTCCACAAGACGCGCATTTTTTGGCTATCAGGGAACGGACCCCTATACATCTGTCAGAAAGCTGGATGACACGATGGATGCCAAAGGATTTGGACAGGGTACGTTTACGGCTGTGACGACGAAAGATCCTGATGCATCTTCTGCCATGCATTTCAGTCTTGAAAATATTCTGACAGATCCTCACGTGGAAAACTGGGCGTTCGGCCTCGGCACAGTTGGAACACTGTTGGTGGATGTTCCGGCTGGTGAGAAGAAGACGCTTGAGATTGTAATCAGTTTTTACAGGGACGGCAATATCACTGCCGGAATGAACAGCAGCTATTATTATACGAAGCTTTTCGATTCGATTGAAGAGGTGGCGGATTATTCGCATGATCATTTTGTTGAATTGAAACAGCGGGCTGAAGGTGCGAACAAACTGACAGAGGCTGCTCATTTAACAGAGGATCAGCGGTTTATGATGAATCATGCGATTAGAAGTTATTACGGCTGCACACAGTTTCTGGAGCAGGATGGCAAACCTTTGTGGGTTGTGAATGAAGGTGAGTATCGCATGATGAATACGTTTGATCTGACAGTGGATCAGCTGTTTTTTGAAATGAAAATGAATCCATGGACCGTTAGAAATGAGCTGGATCTTTTTATTGAACGCTACAGCTACAGGGATGAAGTCAGGTTTCCTGGTGAAGAAAAGACTTATCCCGGCGGCATCAGCTTTACGCATGATATGGGCGTTGCCAATACGTTTTCAAGACCAGGATACTCCTCGTATGAATTGTACGGAATTGATGGCTGCTTCTCTCATATGACGCACGAGCAGCTTGTGAATTGGGTGCTGACGGCTGCTGTATATGTAAAGCAGTCAGGGGACCATGAGTGGCTGAAGCAAAACGATTCGATCGTAAAAGACTGTCTTGAAAGTCTTGTGAATCGTGATCATCCCGATCCAGATCAGCGTAACGGGATCATGGCGCTTGATTCAACAAGAACGATGGGCGGTGCGGAAATTACGACTTATGACAGCCTTGATGTGTCACTTGGACAGGCGAGAAATAACCTGTATCTTGCAGGGAAAACGTGGGCAGCGTATCTGGCTCTTGAGCAAATGCTGAGTAGTGATCCCGAATTAGCTGAAACTGCCTATGCACAGGCTGAAAAAGCAGCTGCAACAATGGTTTCGTATGTGACTCCTGCGGGCTACATACCGGCTGTCATGGGCGAAAATAATGATTCAAAGATTATTCCTGCAATAGAAGGCTTAATATTTCCTTACGTACTTGAAATTGAAAAAGCGCTTGATCAGGATGGTCCATTTAAACATTATCTTGAAGCGCTCCAAACCCATTATTATGCTGTTCTGAAGAAAGGGATTTGTCTGTTTGAGGATGATGGCTGGAAGTTGTCCTCCACGAGCGGAAATTCCTGGCTAAGTAAAATTTATCTGTGCCAGTTTATTGCCCGGGAAATTATGGGGAATGAAGTCGATTCATCGGCTGACCGTGCACATGTTGAATGGCTGACCCACCCTGAGCTGTCATTCTGGAGCTGGAGCGATCAGATTATTAACGGAGAAATTGCCGGAAGTAAATATTATCCGCGGGGTGTAACAAGCATTTTATGGCTTGATGAAACTAAAGGAGATGAGGTTCATGGAAAAAACCATGAACGGACTTTACACACTTTGTGAATGGATTGCAAAAGGCGCATGGCTGAACCTGATCTGGCTCGGCTACCTGCTTGGCGGACTGGTCTTGTTTTCGGCAGTTCCGGCGGCGTTCGCGGCGTTTACTGTCATCAGGAAGTGGCTGCGAGGAGAGACGGATTTGAAAACGTGGCAAACGTTTCATCAGGCATTTACGCAGGCATGCAGGAAATCATGGAAGCCGATGACTTTGTTTACAGTTGTGCTTTTATTGGTGGCAGCGCAGTTCATCTACTTCGCAATGCAGGAAGTCATTCATCCGGTTCAGTTCACTGCAGGTGTCTTTTTCATCATATTGATCGGCGTCATCGTGCTGTATTTATTTCCGGTGTGGGTGCATTATGATCTTACATTTATTCAAATGGTCAAACAAGCAGCGCTCATTGCATTGATCAGCCCACTCCATACACTTTTCATGGCGTTCAGCAGTGCAGCACTCATCCTTGTGTTTCTTGCTATGCCTGCACTATTCCCATTTTTCGGCCTGGTGACATTCGCTGCAGCAACAATGGTACCAGCGTATCACCGCTTTGTTCAAATCAGCAGGACAAAGGACGTACATCAAACCGGAATCGTTTCATGAAGTAAAACAGTTAATAAAATTAAAGGAGGAGATTATATGACACATTTTACAAAAGGACCAATCCAATTTGAGGGAGCGGGTTCTAAGAATCCACTCGCATTTAAATATTATAAAGCTGAAGAGACAATAAACGGGAAAACAATGGCCGAGTGGATGCGTTTTTCAGTTGCGTATTGGCACACATTTACCGCGGATGGAACGGATCCGTTCGGTGCGCCGACTATGATTCGTTCATGGGACCGTTATAGCGGTATGGACCTTGCAAAAGCACGTGTGGAAGCTGCATTCGAGTTTTTTGAAAAGCTGGGTGTTCCGTATTTCTGTTTTCACGATGTGGATGTGGCGCCTGAAGGCAGTACGTTAAAAGAGTCTTTCAAAAATTTTGATGAAATCGCGGACTTAATTGAATCAAATATGAAAACATCGAAGACGAAGCTGCTTTGGAATACAGCGAATCTTTTCACACATCCACGGTACGTTCATGGAGGTGCGACGACTAATCATGCAGACGTATTTGCGTATGCAGCTGCTCAGGTAAAAAAAGGACTTGATACTGCCAAACGGCTCGGTGCTGAAAACTATGTTTTCTGGGGCGGACGTGAAGGATATGAAACACTGTTAAATACTGATATGAAGCTTGAAATGGATAATATGGCGCGCTTTTTTCATATGGCTGTGGATTATGCAAAGGAAATCGGCTTCACTGGTCAGTTTCTTATTGAACCGAAGCCAAAAGAGCCGACGAAGCACCAGTATGATTTTGATGTAGCAACGAGTTTGTCATTCCTGCAGAAGTATGACCTTGCTGATCATTTTAAATTTAATATTGAAGCAAATCATGCAACGCTTGCAGGCCACACATTTGAACACGAACTGCGTCTTGCAAGAATCAACGGCATGCTCGGATCAGTTGATGCGAATCAGGGAGACACTTTACTCGGCTGGGATACAGATGAATTCCCAACAGATCTGTATGCTGCGACGCTTGCTATGGTTGAGGTTTTCCAAAATGGAGGGCTTGGATCAGGAGGATTAAATTTTGATGCGAAAGTCAGACGTGCTTCATTTGCTCAGGAAGATTTGATTGAAGCACATATTGCCGGGATGGATAGCTTTGCAATCGGTGCAAAGGTAGCGGCGAAGCTCATTGAAGACCGTGTTTTCGATCAAGTGATTGAAAACCGTTACAAATCATTTACTGAAGGTGTCGGACTTGAAATTGTAAATGGCACTGCAGACTTAAAATCACTTGAACAGTACGCACTGTCACTGGATTCGATACAAAACGAATCTGGCAGACAGGAGCGACTGAAGGGAATGTTAAATCAATATTTGCTTGAGACATTGTCAGAAGTACGCGTATAAATCAAATATCCCCCGGACATCAGCGTTCGGGGGAATTACATATGTAAAATGACAGAGGAGGAAACATAGATGAGCTATGTAATCGGTGTTGATCTGGGAACAAGTGCGGTCAAGGTATTATTGGTGAATCAAAATGGAGAGGTTGTCAAGGAGGCTTCTGCTGAATATCCAGTCATGCATGAAAAGTCAGGGTACAGTGAACAGCATCCGGAAGACTGGGTGAAAGGTACATTTCAGGCACTTCAAGCAGTTACCTCTCATCTAAAAGAAGGAGAAAAGGTCGAAGGAATCAGTTTTGCGGGACAAATGCATGGACTTGTAATGGTCGATGAGTCAGGTGAAGTGATCAGACCGGCTATTCTGTGGAACGATACACGCACGACAGCTGAGTGTCAGGAAATTGTTGAGACAGTTGGCCAGAAAAGGCTGCTTCATTTAACAAAAAATCCCGCATTAGAAGGTTTCACGCTTCCTAAAATCATCTGGGTGAAAAAGCATGAGCCACAAAATTGGGAGCGGCTTCACCAATTTATGCTGCCAAAGGATTATGTGCGTTACCGTATGACAGGGAAGATGGCGATGGACCTGTCGGATGCTGCGGGGACACTGCTGCTTGATGTTGAACATGGCGTGTGGAGCAAAGAAATGCTTGATGCTTTTACTATAGAAGAAACACAGTGTCCGCAGCTGCTTAAATCTGTGGATGAGGCAGGTGAAATAATGCCTGAAGTCGCCAGGGAAACTGGTTTACAACCTGATACAAAAGTATTTGCCGGCGGAGCAGATAATGCCTGCGGTGCGATTGGGTCAGGGGTGTTAAAAGAAGGCATGAGCATGTGCAGCATTGGAACGTCGGGTGTTATTTTATCATATGAAAATCGAGGAAACCTTGATTTTAATGGAAAGGTTCACTACTTTAATCATGGGGTGCCAAATGCGTATTATACAATGGGTGTTACGCTTGCAGCCGGTGACAGCCTTGCATGGTATAAAAAGAATTTTGGCGGGGAATTGTCCTTTGATGAGCTGATAAAAGAAGCTGCACTGACACCTCCGGGAGCTGAAGGATTACTGTTTACCCCTTATATATCAGGAGAGCGTACCCCTCATGCGGATGCTTATATCAGAGGCAGCTTTACTGGGATGGATCAGCGTCATACGAGAGGTCACTTCACCCGAGCAGTTATTGAAGGGGTCACATTTTCTCTCAATGAATCACTGACGATTTTCCGTGAGAATGGTAAAAAAATTGATCGGATCGTTTCGATTGGCGGAGGTGCGAAAAGTGATTTCTGGCTTCAGCTTCAAGCAGATATATTTAATGCTGAAGTCGTAAAGCTGAACTCTGAACAGGGCCCCGGCATGGGTGCAGCTATGCTGGCATCGGTTGGATCAGGATGGTTCGGCAGTCTTGAGCAGTGTTCAGCAGTATTTTTAAAAGAAGAACGTACTTATAAGCCGCAAAATAATGAATATTACAAAAGTTTGTTTTCCATCTACCAACAGGTGTACAATCAAACTAAACAATTGAGTCGATTACTGGCTGATATAAGGGAGCGTGAAATTGAATGAAATACCGTCAATTAGGCAACACAGATTTACGGGTCAGTGAAATCAGTTTTGGAACGTGGGCGATTGGTGGTGCCTGGGGTAAGTCGGATGATCAGGAGGCGCTTCGTTCTTTAGGTTATGCGATTGATCGTGGTGTGAATTTCTTTGATACAGCGGATGTGTATGGTGATGGGCACAGTGAAGAGCTGTTGGCGAAAGCGACAAAAGGTCAGGAAGCGAATATTCATATTGCGAGTAAGTTTTGCCGTGCAGGTGACATTCATGATCCGAAAACATATGAAATGCCACAGGTTGAAGCATATCTGGATAACACTTTGAAAAGACTACAGAGGGAGCGTGTGGATCTGTATCAGATTCATTGTCCGCCAAAAGAAATTTTGGAGGATGGCAGTGTGTTTGGCGTGCTGGATCAGCTGCAGGATAAAGGGAAAATCCGCCATTACGGGGTCAGTGTTGAAACCGTTGAAGAAGGATTGATCTGTCTGCAAAATCCAAATGTGAAAAGTCTTCAGGTGATTTTTAATATTTTCCGTCAAAAACCTTTAGAGGAGCTGTTTGTGGAAGCGAAGAAGAAGGGCGTCGGAATTATTACGCGTCTACCGCTCGCAAGTGGTCTCCTGACGAATAAGTTTTCTCTGGATCATCAGTTTGAAGAGGATGATCACCGCCGTTTTAATGAGAACGGTGAACAGTTTAATGTGGGTGAAACATTTGCAGGCCTTGGTTTTAAAAAGGGTGTGGAGCTGACGAAGGAGCTTGAATGGATCACTGAAGGTAGAGAGAATATGGCGCGCGCTGCGATTCGCTATATTCTGGATCAGGAGGAAGTCACGTGTGCGATTCCCGGCTTTAAAAATCAGGGGCAGATTGAAGAAAACCTTCAGGCATTACACACACCTTCGTTTACGAAAAGTGAGCTGAATCAGCTGCACGATTTTTATGTAAATGAGGTGCATCCGCACATTCGCGGGGCTTATTAGAGAAAGTGTTAGATTATGGCATAAACCCTTTGAAGACGGCAATCGTTTCGACAAAAAATTTAAAAAACTTTTACGATTAAGAAGGAGAAAGCAAGGGTAGAGAAGAAATAGGTAGTATAGCTTTTAAGATTCAAAGGAGGAGTTCACATGTTGAATTATAATATCAGAGGCGAGAATATTGAGGTAACTCCAGCGATCCGCGAATACGTGGAGAAAAAAATCGATAAGCTAGAGCGCTATTTCAACGATACACCTGATGCCAACGTTCACGTTAATCTAAAGGTGTATAACGATAAGCAAACTAAGGCAGAGGTTACAATCCCGATGCCGAGACTGACTCTTCGCGCAGAAGAGCGTCATGAAGATCTGTACGCAGCAGTTGATCTTATTCTTGATAAACTTGAGCGTCAGATTCGTAAGCACAAAACAAAAGTAAATCGTAAATTCCGTGAAAAAACAAATGAACCAGAATTTTTCGCAACGACGGTTGATCCGGAACATGGCATTGAAGAACTGGAGCCGGTGTCTGTCGGTACAGATGAAGATGACAGCGAATTCGACATCGTTCGTACAAAGACATTCAACCTGAAGCCAATGGACAGTGAAGAAGCTGTTCTTCAAATGAACATGCTGGGCCACAACTTCTACGTCTTTACTGACGCTGAATCAGACGGCACAAACATTGTGTACAAGCGTAAAGACGGGAAATACGGATTGATTGAAACTGCAGAATAATTGATCAGAGGCGTCCTGCGGGGCGTCTTTTTTATTGAGGTTGTGGTCTGACCGTCGAGGATGCTGTTATTACCTTCGCTGGAGTTCTGACTGCTGTCGCCGGGTGTTTCACTACGGTCAACCCGGGTGTATCATGCCGTCGCGATCCGGGGTGCTACCGTCACGACGAGATATATGACCGTCGCCAAGAGAAGCGGGGCTAAGCAAGAGAGAAAAAACTTATTTGAAGGAGGATTTTTTTATGAATAGTAAAGTTGCACTGGTAACAGGCGCTTCCAGAGGACTAGGGAAAAGTATGGCGCTAAAACTGGCTGATGCCGGCATCAAGGTGATCATTAATTACAACAGCAATCATGAAAAAGCAGAAACAATTGTTCGAGATATTAAGGATTCCGGTGGAGAGGCTGTTGCCATCAGCGCAAACGTTACAAGTGAAGATGATGTCAAAAAGCTGGTCGCCAGTTCGCGTGAAGCTTTCGGGCAGCCGATTGATATTCTTGTGAACAACGCAACTGGTCCACAGCCCGAGCTTTCGCTGGAAGATGTGACCTGGGAAGATTACCTGGATCAGCTGAACTTTACCGTAAAAGCGTCACTGCTCCTCGCGAAAGAAGTCATCCCGGCCATGAAAGAAAACCAATGGGGTCGCATTATTAATATTGGAAGCGAGGTTGTTGAATTAGGCAATCCGGAGTTTTCAAATTATGTCACGGCAAAGTCTGCAGTGGTTGGCATGACCCGTTCATGGGCAAATGAGCTGGGTAAGCACAACATTACCGTAAATGCTGTGCATCCGGGCTTCATTCCGGTTGAACGTCATGGGGAAGTCACTGAAGATAGTGCAAGCAGCTATATTGAGGGTGTTCCTTTAAAACGTCTCGGAAAACCGGAAGACGTTGCCAGCATGGTACGGTTTTTAGCCAGTGACGAAGCTGATTTTGTTACAGGGCAGAATATTAACGTAAATGGTGGAAAGACGTTCGGGGTTTAACGGATAGGACAGTGGTAACGGGTGATTGCTACGACCTGGTGGAGTGATTGCAACGAGTTGCCGTGTGTATCGCTACGACCTGGGTGCGGATTGCTACCGCTTCGGCGGAGATAGCGACGACTGCCCCCTTTGTCCCTGCATGCACTTTTGCAAAGAGCCTTTTAGTTACTTAAAGGCATGAAGAGGACGTAGTGCAGCAACTTCACGGGTGGATAGTACATCCAAATCGTGTGATTGCTACGACCTGGTGGAGTGATTGCTACGAGTTGCCGGGTGTATCGCTACGTCCCAATTGCGGATTGCTATCGGTTCGGCGAAGATAGCGACAACTGCACCCTCATGGCCCTGCATGCCATTAAGAAATTGGCTGTTTTTTGCGTTCTCGCGGGCTCGTGTTACAATAATGGGTGATTATTTTACAAAGGAAGTGCCGAGATGCAGGAAATTGGACGTAATGAACCTTGCCCGTGTGGCAGTGGTAAGAAATATAAAAAATGTTGTGCAAATAAAGTTGTGAATATCGAAACGATTTTAGTGAAAGATCAGATGGACCTTCAGCTCAGCTTTTTGAATGAAGCGATGGCGCCAAAGCAATCCACATTTAAAAAGGACTATGAGTATGTGCTTCAGGAAGTGCAGGAAGTATTTAATGAGCCGCAGTTTTTAACTGTGTTCTTAACATATATTTTCGGTCTGCACGGGCAGCCTTCTAGCTGGGAACAGTTCCTGGATGAGCGAAAGCCTTCTATAGAAAGAGCGCGTTTACAGGAGATGGTAGAAAATTGGCAGCAGCCGAAGCCTGTTGTGGCTGAAGTGACGCAAATGGAAGAATTAACGCGGGAAGTCGAAATGACGGACCTCATCAGTGGAGAGGTTTACAAGGTAACAATCCCGGAATTCCATTCATGGGCACCGATTGATTACCTGTTTACAATGCTTCTGCCGTTTGAAGATAAGTGGGTGCCATTCGGCTTTATGTTCCCATCTGTTTACACAAAAAAAGAAGCAGCTGCACTGAATTCACGTGTAGAAAAGCTTGCTGAAGACCGCAGTGAATGGATTGTAACTGAAGGCGTAGTTGAAGTCATTAAAGCACTCGTTGCACGTGAGCAGACTTCTGAAAATGAAGGCTGGATCAATCAGATGACTGAACCGCTTCAGTCAGATCAGCAAAAAGAAGCGCTTCATGAGCTTAAGTCGTTCTGGGATGAGCGGGACGAAGATCTGTCTCTATTCGCGTGTCACATTGCATCGGCGTATTTCACGGAGCACGGAGCTAAAGTAAGAAAGCCGGCAACGTACCTTGCGACTTTCTCTTACCTGATGGCGCAGCATGCAACAGAATTGCCGATGACGCAGAAAGAAGCCGGCGAAGCGTTCGATGTGACCGCGTCCAGCGTATCATCAGCGGCTCGTAAGGTGGAAGAGTGGTTTGTTGGAGAGCTTGAGGAATTGAAGAAACAGTCATAAAAGATAGAGCTGTCAGATTTTCAACAACTTGTTGAGGTCTGGCAGTTTTTTGTTTGGAGGAGCGATCGAAGTGTGTGGACAGGACATCGGAATCGGCGGTTTGTGCACTCGCGTGGTGATCTTGTGCACTCGACCCGGGCGTGTCGTGCACT
>NZ_SORX01000001.1:0-181459 GCF_004405125.1 Jeotgalibacillus salarius | reverse complement strand
GTGCACTCACCGCGCAAAACAGTGCATCCGATGCCCGGGCGGCGTGAAGCAGCATTTGATGCACTTCGGAAACAGGGTCTTAGAGTCTAAAAGGCATGAAGTGGGTGGGTGGACAGCCGAAGTGTGTGGATAGGACATCGAATTCGGTGGTTTGTGCACTCGCTGGGCGATCTTGTGCACTCAACCCGGGTGTGTCGTACACTCACCGGCCAAAACAGTGCATCGGGCGTCATGGCAGTGCCCAGACCCGCTTCTACCCGCTCCACGAAAACAAAACTAGAATTTTCCCTCAATTTAGACTATAATAATACTCATTGATTCGTAAATCGAAATAAAAGGGGCGTACATATATGACAACAGATTACTTATACCATCCATTTGCATCTCAACGTAATACAGTTTTTGCTAAGCGCGGAATGGTCGCGACAAGTCAGCCGCTAGCTGCACAGGCAGGGCTTGAAATTTTACAGCAGGGCGGTAATGCGATTGATGCAGCGATTGCGACGGCTGCTGCACTGACGGTCGTTGAGCCGACTTCGAACGGGATCGGCGGCGATGCGTTTGCACTTGTGTGGACGAAGGATAAGCTTCATGGACTAAACGCGAGCGGTCCGGCACCGAAGTCTATTTCAATAGAAGAAATGAAGAAGCGCGGTTATGAAAAAATGCCGGTGTTCGGTGTTGAGCCGGTAACAGTTCCAGGTGTGCCGGCAGCGTGGGCAGAGCTTTCTGAGAAACATGGCAAGCTTCCTTTTGAAAAGCTGATGGCACCTGCGATCCGTTTAGCGGAAGAAGGCTATCCTGTGTCACCGGTTCTCGGGAAGTACTGGAAGTCTGCAGCTGAGAAGTTCAAAGAGATTTTCAAAGACGACGTCTACAAATCATGGTTTGACACATTTACACCTGAAGGACGTGCGCCGGAAATTGGTGAGATGTGGTCTTCTAAAGGGCATGCTGAGACGCTAAAAGATATTGCTGAAACGAAAGCGGAGAGCTTTTACAATGGAGGTTTAGCTGATAAAATTGACGCTTATATGAAGGAGCACGGCGGCTATTTATCAAAAGAGGATCTTGCAGCGTTCAAGCCTGAATGGGTCGATCCTGTTTCGGTCAACTACCGCGGCTACGATGTGTGGGAAATCCCGCCGAACGGCCAGGGCATGATCGCACTGATGGCGCTGAATATTGCGCAGGGATTTGAGTTTGATGAGTTCCAGAGTGCAGAAACCTATCATAAACAAATTGAAGCAATGAAACTTGCATTTACAGATGGAAAAGCGTTCATCACTGAGCCTGAGGACATGCCGATTTCAACTGAAGAGCTTTTATCTAAAGGGTATGCAGATAAACGACGTGAGCTGATCGGTGACAAAGCGATCGATCCTGAGCCAATGGAGCTTCCAAAAGGAGGAACAGTTTATCTTGCTGCAGCGGATGATGAAGGGAATATGATTTCTTATATTCAGAGTAATTATATGGGCTTTGGTTCGGGTGTTGTTGTACCTGGAACGGGCATCGGCCTCCAGAACAGAGGGCATGATTTCAGTCTCGATGCTGAGCATCCAAATGCGTTAAAGCCTGGTAAACGAACGTATCATACGATTATCCCGGGCTTTTTAACGAAAGACGGTCAGGCAGTCGGTCCATTTGGCGTGATGGGTGGCTATATGCAGCCACAGGGGCATTTCCAGGTGGCAGTGAATACGATTGATTTCCATTTGAATCCGCAGGCAGCGCTTGATGCGCCGAGATGGCAGTGGATGAACGGGAAGACGATTCATGTTGAGCCACACTTCCCGAACCATTTAGCTCAGGCACTTGTACGCAAAGGACATACAATTCAGGTAACAACAGACGGCGGATCGTTTGGACGTGGACAGATTATCTGGCGCGATCCAAAGACGGGCGTATTAAAAGGCGGGACAGAATCCCGTACAGACGGACAAATTGCAGCGTGGTGATTAAAATTGACGAATAGTAAACAGGGCGGTCTGTTCATGGGGTTTTTCAGAGTCGGCATTTTCGGCTTTGGCGGCGGACCGTCATCCATTCCGCTCGTTCATAAAGAAGTGGTGGAACACTATAAATGGATGAGTGACGAAGAATTTTCAGATGTACTGGCGCTCGGGAATGCAATGCCGGGGCCAATTGCAACAAAAATGGCAGGTTACATCGGCTATCGTGTCGGCGGGATATTCGGCATGATTAATGCAGTGTTTGCTACAACGTTTCCTTCAGTCGTGGCGATGATTGTGATGCTGATGGCACTGAACGCTTATCGTGACGTCTCCTGGGTAAACGGTATGTCAGAAGCAGTGGTGCCTGTGGTAGGTGTCCTGCTCGCCGTGCTAACATGGGATTTTGTGAAGAAATCCAAAAGTGCATTTGGCTGGGGAAAAGCAATCGCACTGATTTTGGGAAGCTTTGTGCTGCTTGAAATGGCAAATGTTCATCCGGCTATTTTAATACTTGGCATTCTGCTTTATGCATTGCTGCTTGGCGGAAAGCGGGGTGCAAAAACATGATATACTGGGAAATCTTTTTAGCATTTTTTATTCCCGGCATTCTCGGCTACGGTGGCGGACCGGCTTCCATTCCGCTCGTTGAAAATGAAGTCGTTGACCGTTTTGGCTGGATGACGACACAGGAATTTTCAGAGGTACTCGCACTAGGGAATTCTCTTCCGGGACCGATCGCAACAAAAATGGCGGGCTATATCGGCTATGCTGAAGGCGGTATTTTAGGCGCAGGGGTTGCGCTGTTTGCGACAATTGCTCCATCTCTTATATTAATGGTTGTCCTGCTCGGTTTAATCATGAAATACAAAGATTCACCGCGCGTGAAAATGATGTCTACGCTCGTCCGCCCGACAATCGCAGTGCTGTTAGGTGTGATGACATGGGGCTTTTTCGCGGATGCAATCGAGGCTACAGGCACGGTACAGACAGCCGTACTTGCAGTGATCAGCTTTGTTCTGCTTGAACGATTCAAGGTGCACCCTGCATTTGTGATTGCCGGCGCACTGGTTTACGGAGCGGTTTTCTTAGGGTAGATATAAGCATCTTGATTTAAGGGAGTGCTGAAAATGACGTATTCAATCGTGGGTTATGATCCGGTAGAAAAAGAATGGGGTATTGCCACACAATCTAAATTTCTGGCAGTCGGTGCAGTTGTACCGCATGCGGTAGCGGGTGTTGGAGCAGTTGCCACACAATCATACGCAAACACAGCTTACGGTCCAGAAGCGATGACGTATATTATGGCCGGGAAAACGGCTGAAGAAACGATTGAACTTTTGATCAAAGAAGATGAAGACCGCGCCTATAGACAGGTTGGAGTGATTGACAACCAGGGGAATGCGGCTACATACACAGGCGAGCAGTGCTATGACTGGGCAGGCGGCATGACTGGCAAAAACTTCGCCATTCAGGGGAACATTCTCGTGGAAGGAACCGTGGAGTCAATGGCACGTGCGTTCGAAAATGCGGAGGGTCAACCGCTCGCTGACAGACTTTTGGCATCACTAGCTGCTGGCCAGGCTGCCGGAGGAGACTCAAGAGGGCAGCAATCTGCAGCGCTTTTAGTAGTAAAAGAAAAAGGCGGTTACGGCGGCTATAACGACCGTTTCATTGATCTGCGTGTTGATGATCACACTACCCCGGTTGACGAACTTGCAAGAATTTACCGCATGCACCAGCTGTATTTTGCGCCGTCAAAAAAAGAATTTATTATGCCCATTGAAGATGAAGTCGAGAAAAAACTTGAACTTCAACTCGTACGGCACGGCTACCTGAAGGACGCCATCACAATCGATAAAGCACTGAGAAATTACCTCCATACCGAAAACTTCGAAATGCGCGAGCAGGCAGAGGGTTATGTGGATATGGAAGTTGTAGAGTATATGGAAAGAAGCTAAAGCCGGGCTGCTGCCCGGTTTTTGTTTTTGGGTTGGGGGTTATGCTATGGTGCACAGTCTCAGTTGCCGCCATTTTCGGCTGAGCGGTAGCAATCAGCGTTCAGGCGGTAGTAATACACACGGGAAGTGGTAGCGATCGACCCGTGAAGTCGTAGCAATCCCCCATTTGTGATGTCCTATCCACTTACAAAGTTGCTGCACTTCATACTCTTGATGCATTTAAGAAAATAAAAGACAGTTTCCCAAGTGCATGCAGGGCCGGGTGTGATTCACGGACTCAGTTGCCGCCATTTTCGCCTGAGCGGTAGCAATCAGCGTCTGAGTGGTAGCAATCCACCAGTGAAGTCGTAGCAATCCTCCGCTCAAGTGGTAGCAATCGCACATTTAAGAGGTCCTATCCACCTGCGAAATTGCTGCACTTCACTCTCTTGATGCCCTTAAGTAACTAAAAACTCTACTGGTATACAATAATTTCTCGTAATTAAGTCTCTTCTGAAATATAATAAATCTATCTTCAGAAAGGAGTGAAATTTTGTATACGAACGAAAGATTCCCCTCTATTAAACACCAGTCATATCAAGCCATGATCAGGCGACTCCCCAAAAGCCATCCGAGCTATCAAAGACTCCTGAATAAAAAAAGTATAGAAGACTCAGGATTGCATGGTGAAATGTATTTCGATCAGGTAGCATCAAAATTACTATCCCCAACATGTCTCCATTTAAAAAACTCCTTACTTACGCTATTTAAGGAAACGTTTCAGGTCGACTCTATTATTATCACCCCATATTTTATATTAATCAGTGAAATTAAAAATATGGTAGGAAATTTGATTTTTGATAAAAAAGGAGGCAGCCTAACGCGAATGTTAAATGGTCAAAAAGAGTATTTTACATGTCCGTTATTTCAAGTTTCCAGGCACACTGAATGTGTTGAATACCTATTAAATCAGTTAAATATCTCAGTCCCTGTTATTGATCAGGTCATATATACCAACCAGTATGTTGAGTTTACAGTAAAAGATTCAGAGATCGACATTTATGAAAAGATTCTCCGCATTGAGCAGTTTACTTACCACTATCGAAAAATTATAAAAAATTACCCTCACAAGCACCTCACTGAAACGCAAATTAAATTTATCTATCAAACCCTTCTTCAAAGAAATGTCCTCCCGTTTTGGAATAATCATCTTACCCTATTAGGTATCTCTCGTGATGAAATAATTAAAGGTTTTATATGTCTGGAATGTAATAACATTGCTGAAACTGCTTATGGAGGATGGCGTTGTCATACTTGTCGTAAGCGGGTGGATCACATGTTTTATCAAAATATGATTGATTATTTTTTGCTGAGTGGCTACACAGCTAAATCAAGTGATTTGAAAGATTTTCTTGCCATGTCAAGTAACAGGCAAGTGCTCACTTATATAAATAAAATTGACATTCAATCAGAAATGGTAGGGAGGCAAAGAATATTTTTTAGTCCTATTCATGCCAAATCTACATTCGAATGAGGGGGAAAGTCGCGTTTTCTGCAGGAGTGGTAGCAATCGCACATTCATGATGTCCTATCCACAAGCAAAATCGCTGCACTTCACCCTCTTAATTCTCTTAAGAAACCCAAAGACTTTTTCCTAAGTGCATGCAGGCTAAGTTGTTGCTAATTTCAGCTGGGCGGTAGCAATCAGCGTCTGAGTGGTATCAATCCACCAGGGAAGTCGTAGCAATCACTCAAACAACTTGGAGCAATCCACCCAGGAAATCGTAGTAATCAAGATTGATCAGCGTCATGCCCGCTACCCACCATCTCACATCCTCCAATTCTTGTATCCACACTTCACTAGTGATAAGATAATTAGGTGTATACGTATGTTTAAATTGAACGCAGCAGGGGTATACCTTCTGCTTACATTTCGAAAAGCAAGGACGGTTTTTTCCGCCCGATATATAAAGGAGCGTTAACATGTCTGGAATTTTGAATAAAATTTTTGATGGTAATAAGCGTGATGTGAAACGTTTTGATAAAGTGGCTGAACAGGTAATTGCGAAATCGAGTGAAATTGAACAGCTTTCTGATGATCAGCTGCGCGGAAAGACTGAAGAACTTAAAGCACGTTATGAAAATGGTGAAACACTGGATGATCTGATGCCTGAAGCATTTGCCGTGGTTAAGGAAGGTGCTAAGCGTGTGCTTGGACTGGATCCATATCGCGTTCAGATGATGGGTGCTGCTGCACTTCATGAAGGTAACATTGCTGAAATGAAAACCGGTGAAGGTAAAACGCTGACGTCTACAATGCCGGTTTATTTAAACGCGCTTACTGGCAAAGGCGTGCACGTTGTGACAGTCAACGAATATCTTGCCAGCCGTGATGCTGAGGAAATGGGCCATCTGTATAACTTCCTCGGTCTGACAGTCGGACTGAATTTAAACAGTATGGAAAAAGATGAGAAGCGAGAAGCCTATTTAGCTGACATTACGTACAGCACGAATAATGAACTCGGCTTTGACTATTTGCGCGATAACATGGTGCTTTATAAAGAGCAGAAGGTTCAGCGTCCATTGCACTTCGCTGTCATTGATGAAGTTGACTCAATTTTAATCGATGAAGCGAGAACACCGCTGATCATTTCGGGACAGGCGCAGAAAAATACACAGCTTTACATTCAGACAAACGCATTTGTCCGTAATCTCAGAATAGAAGAGGATTACACGTACGACGAGAAGACAAAGGGTGTTCAGCTGACTGAAGACGGAATTACAAAGTCAGAGAAAGCGTTCCGTATTGATAATCTGTTTGATTATGCGCACGTGACATTGAACCACCACATTACTCAGTCGTTAAAAGCGCATGTATCAATGAAGCGCGATTTCGATTATGTAGTCGAAGAAGGCAAAGTTGTGATCGTTGACCAATTTACAGGCCGTCTGATGAAAGGCCGTCGTTACAGCGATGGACTTCACCAGGCAATTGAGGCAAAAGAGGGTCTGGAGATTCAAAATGAGTCAATGACAATGGCTTCAATCACATTCCAGAACTACTTCCGCCGTTATGAAAAGCTGTCCGGTATGACAGGTACAGCGAAAACTGAGGAAGAGGAATTCCGCAATATTTATAATATGAGAGTTGTTGTAATTCCGACAAATCGGGAAATTGTACGTGATGACAAAGCAGACCTGATTTTTGCTTCTGTTAAAGGGAAGCATATGGCGGCAGTTGAGGATATCGCGGAACGCCATGCGCAGGGGCAGCCAGTGCTTGTTGGTACTGTGGCAATCGAAACGTCTGAACTGATCGCAAGCGAATTGAAGAAAAAAGGCATTCCGCATAACATCCTGAATGCGAAAAATCACGGCAGTGAAGCACAAATCATTACGGATGCCGGTAAACGTGGCGCTGTAACGATTGCGACGAACATGGCCGGCCGTGGTACAGATATCAAGCTTGGCGACGGAGTGAAAGAGGTTGGCGGTCTGGCAGTTATCGGTACTGAACGTCATGAATCACGCCGAATCGATAATCAGCTTCGTGGTCGTGCAGGACGTCAGGGAGACCCTGGAGTTACACAGTTCTATCTTTCGATGGAAGATGATCTGATGCGCCGCTTCGGATCAGATAACATGAAAGCGATGATGTCACGCCTTGGAATGGATGATACACAGCCGATCCAGAGTAAAATGGTGACGCGAGCAGTGGAATCAGCTCAGAAACGCGTTGAAGGTAACAACTTTGATGCGCGTAAACAGCTTCTGCAATACGACGATGTATTGCGTCAGCAGCGTGAAGTCATTTACACAGACCGCGATGAAATTCTTGAGTCTGAAAACCTGCGTCACATCGTTGATAAAATGGTTGAAACATCTGTCCATGATGCAGTTGACGTACACGCTCCAATGAATGAAGAGAGAAAGAACTGGGATCTGAAAGCTCTTGAGAACTATATCTTTGCCAACCTGCTTCCTGAAGGCGTCGTGACAGCTGAAACGCTTGAAGACAAGTCGAATGATGAAATGAAAGCACTCATCATGGACGAAGTCACAAAGCGTTACAATGAGCGTGAAGTAGAACTTGGTGAAAGAATGCGTGAGTTTGAAAAAGTCGTCCTTCTCCGTTCACTTGATACGAAGTGGATCGACCATATTGATGCAATGGACCAGCTGCGCCAGGGTATCCACCTTCGTGCATACGGTCAAATCGACCCGCTGCGCGAGTATCAGAACGAAGGCTTTGCGATGTTCGAAACGATGCAGCAGTCTGTGAATGACGAAGTGACGAAGTATATTATGAAAGCCGAAATCCGCAGTAACCTCGAACGTCAGGAAGTTGCCCAGGGGCAGGCAGTGAACCCGAAAGAAGACGGCGAAACAAAGAAAAAAGTCCAGCCTGTCCGCCGCGAAAACAACGTGGGCCGCAACGATCCATGCCCATGCGGCAGCGGGAAAAAATATAAGAACTGTCACGGAGTTTAATTGGATCTGTGATTAGTATCTTTGTAGTATGACTTAGATATATTATGACAAGACTCAGCTGGTGATTGGAGTGGGGGACGTAGACTCTCGCCCCGAAAAGGGTTAGGTGAGATCCCGCAAGGCGAAGCCTGAGGAAGCTCACCGCCCGGGGCAGGAAAGCGAAGTCCCCCACGGAAATCACCAGCGGTTTTTTAAAACAATTTAACTTTAAGGTGGAACTCAAATGGAATTATCAGACGTAAGAAACGAGCTCGAAAAAACAGCCAAAACACTGGCTGACTTCAGGGGGTCTCTTTGACTTAGAAAACAAAGAGGCAAAACTCGCTGAAATCGATGAACTGATGGTTGACCCAACTTTCTGGGATGACCAGCAAAAAGCGCAGGGAATCATCAACGATCAAAACGCATTAAAAGATGTTGTGAATGGCTATCAAAACCTGGTCGACACTCAGGAAAACCTGGAAGTGACACACGAGCTTTTAAAAGAAGAGCCGGACGAAGAGATGCACGCCGAAATGGTTTCTGAACTGGCGGCATTCCGCAAAACGCTGGATGATTTTGAATTGCAAATGCTGTTAAGCGAACCTTATGATAAGAACAATGCGATACTTGAACTGCATCCGGGTGCTGGCGGTACTGAGTCTCAGGACTGGGGATCGATGCTGCTGCGCATGTATCAGCGTTGGGGTGAAAAGCGCGGTTTTAAAGTAGAGACACTGGACTATCTTCCAGGTGATGAAGCTGGCATTAAATCAGTGACAATTCTATTTAAAGGTCATAACGCGTATGGCTATTTAAAAGCAGAAAAAGGCGTACACCGACTTGTGCGTATTTCGCCGTTTGATTCATCAGGTCGCCGTCACACATCATTTGTGTCGTGTGACATCATGCCTGAATTCAATGATGAAATTGAAATTGAAATCCGCACTGAAGATCTGAAAGTGGATACGTACCGTGCAAGCGGGGCCGGCGGTCAGCACATTAACACGACTGACTCAGCTGTCCGTATCACGCACATTCCAACCGGTTCGGTCGTGGCGTGTCAGTCTGAGCGTTCACAGATCAAAAACCGTGATTCTGCGATGAAAATGCTGAAGTCAAAACTTTATCAGTTAAAGATTGAAGAGCAGGAACAGAAGCTTGCTGATATTCGTGGTGAGCAAAAAGAAATTGGCTGGGGAAGCCAGATCCGCTCGTACGTATTCCATCCGTATTCAATGGTGAAAGATCACCGCACAAGTACGGAGTCAGGAAACGTACAGGGCGTCATGGACGGAGACATTGATCCGTTTATTAACGCGTATCTGCGTTCTAAAATTAATAATTAATGTGTGGGAGGTCCGCTGCCTGGGTGCAGCGGATTTTTTTGCGGAAGAAAGGTAGACCCGGGACAGACCCGTTTCTACGCAACCGGCCGGAGAGTAACGGTCACATGTAGCGCTGTGACGGCAGTTAGACCCGGGCAAGGGCAGCCTTCACCCAGACTCTTCACCGCACTAACGCTCTAGCATGACAATATTCACAGAAATGTCTCTACATGCTATACTCTCTAGCGGTGTAGACTTGAATAGAGAAAGGATGACAGTCAATGGGCAAGCGAAATCGCCGCGGTCAGAGTGAACCGAAAGCATGGCACGGGGCAATTGACTATGTATACGTAATCATCGGGGCATTATTTGTCGCGATTTCTTTTAATGTATTTTTACTTCCAAATGCGGTCGCTTCGGGCGGCACAAGCGGGATTAGTACAATTTTAAATGGACTGTTTGAGTGGCGTCCTGCTATTGTGCAGTATGCTTTTAATATTCCGCTATTTATCGCAGGCGTGATTTTGCTCGGCAAAAATTTCGGACTGAAATCATTTGTCGGTACACTCGCACTGCCTGGGTGGGTATTTTTGACGGAGAATTGGGCACCATGGACAGAGGACCCTCTGCTTGGCGCATTATTTGGTGGGATTGGTGTTGGAATTGGTTTAGGAATCGTATTTAGAGGTAAAGCATCTACAGGCGGTACAGATCTGGCTGCTCAGATTATACATAAATACAGTGGCTTGGGACTTGGGACGAGTATTGCAATGATTGATGGTTTGATCGTGCTCAGTTCAGCAATTGTTTTTAGCATTGAGCAGGGGTTATATGCACTGATTGCCCTCTACGTTACGAGTAAAACAATTGACCTTGTTCAGGTCGGATGGCAGCGCTCGAAAATGGTGCATATCATTACAAATCGTCAGGAAGAAATCAGCCGTGCGATTTTTGAAGAAGTAGACAGAGGTGTGACAAAGCTTTCAGCATACGGTGGTTACACAGATCGTGAACGTCCGATCCTAATGTGTGTCATTGATCAGACTGAGTTCACTAAATTGAAGAATGTAGTAAAAAAGATTGATCCGAATGCTTTTGTGATTGTAAATGACGCATCTGAAGTGTTAGGTGAAGGTTTTAAAAGAGATTAAATTGTTATTTTAAGAAAAGATTTTACATTATTTTAAAGATGAGGTGGATATTGATGAAAAAATGGTGGTTAGGTGTTGCACTGGGATCTGCAGTTTTACTTGGAGCATGTGGAGGCGGAGAAGAGGAAGCAACTGATACAGGCTCTTCAGCCGGTGAAATGGATCCTGAAGAGATTTTTATTGGAAATTGCTCTGGCTGTCACGGTGATAATCTTGAAGGTGCAAGCGGTCCAAACCTGCAGGAAGTAGGTTCGAGGCTGAGTCAGGATGAAATTCTGAATGTGATTCAGCAGGGGCAGGGAAGCATGCCTGCTGGTTTAATTGAAGGTGAAGAAGCAGAAGTAGTTGCAGAATGGCTGTCAGAAATGCAATAATATAGCCGAAGTTGAGCATCTTTTTCCAAATTGGAGAAAGATGCTTTTTATATTTCATTGACGAAATGAAACTGTAATATAAATGTCGTTAACAAAATTCGCTAGAATGATATAATGTTCTTGTGCCTTCAGCAGAAATCCTGCAAAATTAGCTATTTAATCCTATTGTGCAGCGAATCATGGCACTTACACCAGTCAGCTAAGTACAGTCATCAAGGAAATTTAAAGATAAGGTGAGTATTTTTTATATGATACAGATGAATGAAGTATACAAGAAGTACCCCAACGGAATCATGGCTGCAAACGGATTTGATGTGAAGATACAGTCCGGAGAGTTCGTCTATGTAGTCGGACCAAGTGGAGCTGGTAAATCTACATTTATCAAAATGATCTACCGTGAAGAAAAGCCGACAAAAGGTAACATTATGGTAAATGGAATCGATATTGCGAAACTGAAGAGCAAACGTGTGCCTTACTTACGCAGAAATATCGGTGTGGTTTTTCAGGATTTTAAACTCCTGAATAAGCTGACTGTTTACGAAAATATAGCTTTTGCTTTAGAAGTAATCGAAGAACAGCCAAAGGTAATCAAGCAGAGAGTAATGGAAGTGTTAGATCTAGTTGGATTGAAACACAAAGCCCGCATGATGCCCGATGAGCTTTCCGGAGGGGAACAACAGCGAGTATCTATCGCACGCTCCATCGCAAATTCACCTAAAGTGATGATTGCAGATGAGCCTACAGGAAACCTTGATCCGGAGACTTCATGGGAAATTATGAACTTGTTTGAAGAAATTAATTCACGCGGCACAACGATTATTATGGCTACGCATAACCGAGAAATTGTGAACACAATCCGCCACCGTGTCATTGCCATTGAAAATGGTGTCATTGTCCGTGACGAACAGCGGGGGGACTACGGTTATGAAAGCTAGAACTTTATCAAGGCATTTCAGAGAAAGTTTTAAAAGTCTTGTGAGAAACGGATGGATGACATTTGCATCTGTCAGTGCTGTAACTGTAACATTGCTCTTAGTCGGCGTATTCACAGCTCTAATGCTCAATATGAATAAAGCCGCTGATGATATTGAAAATGATGTTGAAATGAATGTCTACGTTGAGCTCGAAGCCGATGAACAGGCAGTATCCACGCTTGAACAGGAAATTGAACGGCTCACCGGTGTTGAATCCGTTGACTATTCAACGAAAGAAGAAGAATTATCCGGTCTGATTGACAGTTTCGGTGAAGAGATGGCACTGTTTGAACAAAATAACCCTCTTCGCGATAAATTTGTCGTCAAAGCCGTTGACCCGAGACAAACTGAACGTCTCGCTTCCCAGATCGGTACGCTTGAAAGTACACACTCTGTCGAATACGGCGAAGGAAAAATCGATCGGCTATTCAGCATCCTTGAAGTCAGCAGGAATGTCGGTGCCGTTTTGATCTTCGGTTTATTGTTTACCGCAATGTTCCTGATTTCAAACACAATTAAGATAACAATTGTTGCAAGAAGAACAGAAATTGAGATTATGAAGCTGGTTGGCGCGTCTAACTGGTTTGTCAGAATTCCATTCATACTCGAAGGAATCTGGCTCGGCATTATCGGCTCAATCCTGCCGATCGCAGCCGTATCAATGATCTACTACAATGTCTATGAATATATGGAGCCACGGCTTGAAAATTCATTCATACAGATCCTTGAGTTTTCACCGTTTATTTATCAAATTAACGCATTAATTCTACTGATGGGCGTCGTAATCGGCGTATGGGGAAGCTTTATGTCCGTCAGAAAATTCCTGCGCGTATAAAAAATTATTGAAATCCACTGATAATTTTGTTTTACAGCTGGGATTGGAGCGTAAGGCGGCGACTCCAGCATGAACGACGGACAGGTGAGACCCCGCAGTGCGAAGCACGAGGAGGCTCACCGCCGTCCATGCGGAAAGCGTCCGCCTGAAGCGGAAATCAACAGCCAATTTTTACAGAGAAAAAAGAAATGCTAGATTCGAAGGGAGAACAATATTTGTGAAAAAGTCATTCGTCAGCCTGTCATTAGCAGCAGCATTAATTGCAAGCAGCATACCTGCACTTAACACAGCTTCTGCTGAATCATTAGACAACTTAAAAGAAGAACGTTCATCAATTGAGAATCAAAGAGAAGAAGTCAGCGGTGAAATCAGCACTACCAATAACCGCATTGAAAAGATTGTAAAAGAGCAGGAGAAAGTAACTGCTGAAATTAAAAAGCTTGATAGTAAAATTGAAGATACAACTGATAAAATCAATGGCGTAGCTGGTCAGATTGATGAGACTAATGCGCACATCGCAAAGCTTCGCGGAGAAATTGAAGAATTAAAAATAAAGATTGAAGAGCGTACGGCGCTTCTTGAAGAACGCGCACGTGCGATTCAGCTTACAGGCGGTTCAGTAGACTATGTTGATGTACTGCTGGGAGCTGAAAACTTCGGTGACTTTATCGACCGTTTCTCAGCTGTTAACACATTAGTATCAGCTGACCGTAAAATCATGGAAGAACAGCACCAGGATAAAGTATCTCTTGAGCAAAAAGAAGAAGAAGTGAAGCAGCAGCTTGCTGAACTTGAAGCTCAAAAAGCTGAGCTTGACGGCTTAAAAGCTGATCTTGATTCTCAAAAAGCAGACAAGAATTCTCTTATGGAAGAACTTGAAGCAAAACAGGCAGAGCTTGAAGATGAAAAATCCAAGCTCAAAGAAAAAGACGGAGAACTTAAAAACCTTGCAGCAGATGTAGAAGACCGCATTGTTGCTGAACAGGAACGTCTTGCTGAACTTGCAAGACAGCGTGAAATCGAGCGCCAGAAAGAACTTGAGCGTCAGCGTAAAGCAGAGGCAGAGAGAGCCGCAGCAGCAGAAGCGGCCGCAGCAGAAGCCGAGGCAGCAGCACGTGCAGAAGCAGCAGCTGCTTCACAAACAAGCAGATCGTCGTCAAGCAGTTCAAGCAGTGCTTCGACACCTGCACCTGCACCACAGGCAAGTGCACCAGTATCAGCTGGAGACTGGGTTAATCCTGCAAGCGGAAGAATCACAACTGAATTCGGTTATGACATTCTGAACGGCAAGCCAAGATATCACTATGGAATTGATGTTGCAAATGGAACAGGATCATCAATCGTTGCAGCAGCTGGCGGTTACGTTGTTGAAGCATCATCAGGTAATAACGGCGGCTACGGTAACATGATCTTAATTACACACAACATTAATGGACAGACTTTCACAACAGTATATGCTCACTTAAGCAGTATCGGCGTATCTAATGGCCAGTATGTAGAAAAAGGTCAATATATCGGCGGTATGGGTAACACAGGATTTTCATTCGGATCTCACCTTCACTTCGAAATTCACGAAGGACAGTGGAACGGATCTAAGTCAAACGCTGTTAACCCGCGTAAATATATCTCATTCTAATCTAGCAGACTCCCAAACTTTGGTTTGGGAGTTTTTTTATTGAGCGGCACAGTGGGGACGGAGTTAACTGCGACACTTTTAGAATCATTCTAAAAATGAATCACTTAACTCCGTCCCTAGTGTGCTGCATAAATAATGGAAATCACATTCAACCTGCACTAAAAAATTACCAGACATAATCAATTACGATTCATTCATATACTCCTCCGAGGAGGGGCGGCGTATGATGGTGCAGAGGGTGAGAATGGCTGGATGGGTATTTGCTGTAATGTGTTGTGCAGGGGTGTTTTTTCTGATCAGTGCAGAGCCGGGTCCTGAATATGAACCAGTGATGCAGACTTTAGAATTAAATGAAGCGCCGGATTTTATACTGGCCATGCAGGATGGTACTGAACTTACTAAGCAGGATTTTTCCGGGAAGCCTCTGATACTTAATTTCTGGACGAGCTGGTGTCCGCCTTGTATTGAAGAGATGCCTGAACTGAAGAAATTTACGCGTGACCATCCCGATATTAATTTGATTGGTGTCAATCTGACAAAAGAGGAATTTAAGAAAGAGTCAGCGTTTAATTTCATCGATGATCACCAGATTAATTTTCCGATTGCATTGGATGAGGATGGTGATCTTCAGAAGGTTTTTCGGATATTTACGATTCCGATCACAGTCGTGATTACGCCTGATGGCAGGATCTATGAAACGTTCTTCGGTCCGGTCACTGCACAGCAGCTTGAAAAGAAAGTGAATGCACTTCTAAGTGAAAATACAGCTTCATAATGTTTAACAGGGAGGGGGAAGCTGGTGAAAAAAGCACTGATGATCCTACTATGTATGGTATTAGGAGCCGGCGTTTATTATAGTGCAGATCGTTTTATTGTGAAACGTGTTCCTGAAGAAGTTTCAGTGGAGCGGTCTAAAATTGAAAAAGCGCAGCAAATGATTCAGGAAAGCTATGTTGAAAATGTGGATGAAAAAAAGTTACTTGATGGTGCGCTAAAAGGTATGGTAGCTGCACTCGGTGATCCATACTCTGTGTATATGGATGAGCAGGCAACAAAACAATTTCATGACTCCCTTGATTCTTCATTTAGCGGAATTGGCGCAGAAATTACGCAGCAGGATGGGGAATTTATCATTGTTGCTCCGCTGAAGGAATCGCCTGCTGAGACTGCGGGGCTAAAGCCGAATGATGTCATCACTCACGTCGATAATGAAGAGATTGCCGGTCTTACGATTTACGATTTAACGTCAAAAATCAGAGGTCCTAAAGGAAGCCGTGTTCAGCTTGGCATTAAAAGAGGTGAATCTGAAAAGTCCTTAACGATCAATGTGGTTCGGGATGATATCCCTGTAGAAACAGTCGCTCACCAATTATATGAACGGGACGGTGCAAAGGCCGGGTACATAGAAATCAAAACGTTCGGTGAGGGTACAGGAAAAGATGTGAAAACTGCTTTGGATGAACTGGAAAAAGAGGAACTGTCGGGGCTGATTCTCGATGTCCGCGGGAACCCTGGTGGTTTATTGTCAAGCGTTGAGGAAGTGCTTGGGAATTTTATTACTGATAAAAAACCGTTTATGTATGTGGAAGAACGCTCCGGTAAACGTGAAGCGCTCACCTCAGCTGCGAAAGATAAAAAAGAATATCCGGTTGTGGTGCTTATTGATGAAGGCAGTGCGTCTGCTTCAGAAATCCTCGCTGCAGCGATGTATGAAGTGGAAGGTTATACGCTGATTGGCACAAAATCATTTGGCAAAGGAACTGTTCAGCAGTCGCTTGAGCTTGGAGACGGCAGTCAGATGAAGCTGACGGTTTCTAAATGGCTGACCCCTGATAAACGCTGGATTCACCGCAAAGGTATTCAGCCTACACTCGAAGTCGTACAGCCGGAAGTTTTTGAGCTGTCGCCTGTTCAGTCTTCGATCGTACTTAAAAAAGGAATGAATGATGAACGGGTTGCTTCACTTCAAAGGCTCCTGGATGGTCTGGGTTATAAAATCGATCGTACAGACGGCTACTTCAGTGCTCAAACTGAAAAAGCGATCCAGGAATTCCAGAAGAAGTCCCGTTTAAAAGAGACAGGGGAAGTTAATACGTCAACGTTAAAAAAGCTGGAATCCACGCTTGAACTATATAAGAAAAATCCGAACCATGATCATCAGCTTCAATCAGCGATCGAATTTATCGCGAGACATTAAGGTGAGATGTTAGCTTGAAGTTCCCGGACATTTACCGGCAAAATTCCTATATAGCGATTCCCTCAGGTCTGATACAATAAATAGAAGAATTTGTTTTTGACCGGGGGGATCGTATGTTCAGTAATTGGCTCAATGAATTGCCGGGTGCACTAGTATCAGGAATCATGAATCCGGTATTGATGATTGCATTGGCAGCCGCCATCATCGCAGGGGCTGCAAGATTAAAAAGGGAACGACGTGATGTAAGAACAGCGGTAAAACCGTGGTACATAGAAATACTCAGCTTTTTAGGACTTTCTTTAGTAATCGGCCTTTTGTTATCCGCTGTGATCAGCGGTTCAGGTCTGGTTCTTGAAGTATTCTGGATCTATGCAGTGAGTGTATTGATGATTCTGTTCACAGGAAGCGGCCAGTTCAGGCTGTTATCAGCAGGATTTATCTTTCCGCTGGTATTAGCTGCAATTTATGGGCTCGGGTATTCGGGTATTACACTGCCAGAATGGATCCCTGATCTGCCTGTAGCTTTTATAACTGCAGGTATCATCATGGGACTGCTTTTAATTGCAGAAGGGCTGTTGATCCAGCTAAATGCGGTCCGGCAGACGTCTCCTCGCTTGATCAGAACGCCGCGCGGATTGAAAGCAGGTGCATTTTTCACAAAAAGAATATGGCTTGTACCGCTTCTGGTTCCTGTGCCTGATGGACTGATCAGCGAAACAGGCTGGTGGCCACTGATCGCGGTTGGTGATTCATTCTCACTCATGATTCTTCCGGCAGTGTTAGGTTATCAATTAACAGTCGTTCATGACCTGCCAGGCAGTATATTAAAAGTGAATGGTGCACAGGTAATCTGGCTCGGTGTCCTGTCAACAGTCATTGCAGCTGGTGCATTTTGGGCGCCGTACTTAATATTTGCAGCTTTTGGCATTGCGTTCGCCGGCAGATTATTCATCATGCTGAAAACCCGTGCAATTTGCAGAAGGTCAGGCTATCATTTTATGAATGGTGAAAGAGGTGTCATGATCATTGATGTCCTCCCAGGCACACCTGCAGCAAAAATGGGACTGATGCGAGGCGAAATGATTCATAAAGTAAATGGTGAGATCGTTAAAAATGAGCGGGAATTCTATGAAGCGGTTCAGAAAAGCCGTGCCCATTGTAAGCTGGAAGTACTCAATCATGCAGGCGAAGTACGCTACACGCAGGCTGCATTGTATGAAGGCCAGCACTATCAGCTTGGACTCATTTTAATAGAAGACCGCAAACGTGAAACAGCCTGATAAATCGGGCTGTTTTTAACGTAACCGGCTCATTTCCGTTACAGGCGGATGCTTTTCGAGTGGCGTGTGCCAAGCCTCCGCGGCTCTGCCAGCGGGATCTCAGCGTACACGCGTCTCAAGCCGAAGTCCAAGCCTTCCACTGCAATGAACCTAACTTTTTTCATTGTGAAGGAAAAAAGATGAAGCTGACAGTTGTTTACTCCTTTTTAAATTCATCTACATATTCACTTTGTAAAGAATTCATATCTTAGGTATTGTACTTTCTACACTGCTAGTGCTACGATTAGCTAAAAATAACGGGGTGAGCTGATGGGCATTCATCATTATTTTAAAAGTTTATCGGACATGGAGAAACTTTTCAGGTGTCCGGGCAAGTTTAAATATAACGAACACACTGTAGCAGCCCATTCATTTAAAGTAACGAAAATTGCTCAATTTCTCGGAACGGTTGAAGAGCATCACGGTAAAACAGTTAATTGGAAAAATCTATATGAAAAAGCATTAAATCATGATTATCCCGAAATTTTCACTGGAGATATTAAAACGCCGGTAAAATATGCATCGTCTGAATTAAACAGGCTGTTCAGCGAAGTGGAAGAAGAGATGGCGCACAAGTTCGTTTTGGCAGAATTTCCTGATGAATATCAGTCAATCTACCTCGCGCGTTTTAAAGAAGGGAAGGACCGGACGCTTGAAGGGAACGTTTTATCTGTTGCTGATAAAATCGATCTGCTATATGAGTCGTTCGGTGAGATTCAAAAAGGTAATCCTGAGCCGATTTTTCTGGAGATTTATCAGGAGGCGCTTTCAACGATCCTCAGGTTCAGAGAAATGAAAAGTGTTGAATTTTTTCTGGAAAAAGTATTACCTGATATGCTCGCTGAGAAATTTATCCCCCATTCGGAGTTAAGTAAGATTACGGAAAACCTTATTGCAGCATCAAAATGAGTTCAGTATGATTGAATCGAGAGGTGATTAAATGGGCACGAAAATTCTTATGGCCATGTTCCTTCCAGCACTATTAGTTGTATTATTTACCCGCATCACCTACAGCCGCACGATCGCCATGCTGCTTACAATTGCACTGATCGCCGGGTCTTCTTACAAAGGGTACACAGGCAGCTGGTACGTCATTATCGTCGATGCCGCTTCACTGACTCTCGGACTCTGGTACGTTAACCGCTATATGAAAAATTACACCAAAAAGCAGCGCGGAATCGCATAGATTCTGTGCTGTTTTTCTGTATCGCTCTGGAGAACCGCTGATCTGCGCTCCAGGCGGATGCTTTCCGAGCGGCGGTCGCTGAGCCTCCTCGCCTTTGGCTGCGGGGTCTCAGCTGTCCCGCTTATCGCTCCGGAGTCACCGCCTTCCACTCCGATCAGCTGAGTGTGTAGAATAACTATGTTATGTAAAAATGATTAAATGCCAATGAATTATTTAAATTCTTTAACAAAATTCAGCTGACCCTTGTAGTGGAGGGCGGAGACTCCCGCCCCGGAAAGGGTCAGGTGAGACCCCGCAAGCGAAGCTGAGGAGGCTCACCGCCCGGGGGCAGGAAAGCGCAGCCCTGAACGGAAAGGGTCAGCGGTTAAAACAGCTCAAGATGCTTTTTGAGAATGTATGTTCGCTTTTTGCTGTCATTTTCAATCTCATGGTGGTAAACTGGTTGAGACAATTAATTTGCCATAAACCCTGTTTCGTTTCATCATAAAGGGTATGAATATAGAAGAAGGTTTTTTCGGAATTATTTTTAGGAGGCGTAACACATATGGTGCAGGAATTTGATTTGCAGTCAAAATATCAGCCAGCGGGGGATCAGCCTGCTGCAATTAAGAAGCTTGTAGAGGGCTTGGAACAGAATAAGCAACACCAGACATTACTCGGTGCAACCGGTACAGGGAAGACCTTTACGGTTTCGAATGTTGTGCAGGAAGTAAAAAGACCAACGCTGGTCATTGCCCATAACAAAACGCTTGCGGGACAATTGTACAGTGAATTTAAAGAGTTTTTCCCTAATAATGCAGTTGAATATTTTGTCAGCTATTATGACTATTATCAGCCTGAGGCCTATGTGCCGCAGACGGATACTTTTATAGAAAAAGATGCGAGTATCAACGATGAAATTGATAAGCTGCGACACTCTGCCACGTCTTCATTATTTGAACGTGATGACGTGATCATCATTTCATCCGTTTCCTGCATCTACGGTTTAGGTTCGCCGGAAGAATATAAGGAATTGGTTGTTTCATTAAGAATGGGTATGGAGATCGAACGTAATCAGCTGCTGAGAAGGCTGGTTGACATTCAGTATGAGCGTAATGATATTGCATTTACGCGCGGAACTTTCCGTGTGCGCGGTGATGTTGTAGAGATTTTCCCTGCTAAAAATGATGAGCATTGTATCCGTGTAGAGTTTTTCGGAGATGAAATAGACCGGATCAGAATGGTGGATGCACTAACAGGCGAAATTCTTGGTGACCGTGATCACGTGGCAGTTTTCCCTGCATCCCACTTCGTGACGCGTGAAGAAAAAATGCGCAAAGCGATTGAAAATATTGAAATAGAGCTTGAAGAACAGTTGAAAATCTTAAGAGCGGACGATCATTTGCTTGAAGCACAGCGTCTCGAACAGCGTACACGCTATGATCTGGAAATGATGAGAGAGATGGGATTCTGTTCAGGGATTGAAAACTATTCAAGACACTTAACGTTGCGTGAAGCAGGGGCAACACCGTATACATTGATTGATTATTTTCCGGATGATTTCCTGCTTGTCATCGATGAATCCCACGTTACGCTTCCGCAAATCCGCGGTATGTATAACGGGGACCAGGCGCGTAAGAAAGTACTTGTAGATCACGGGTTCCGTTTGCCGTCTGCAATGGATAACCGTCCATTAAAATTTGAGGAATTTGAAAAGCATGTGAACCGTGCGATATATGTATCAGCAACACCTGGTCCATATGAAATTGAACATACGGGTGAAATGGTTGAACAGATTATCCGTCCAACCGGTCTGCTTGATCCGACGATTGAAATCAGACCAAGTGAAGGACAGATTGATGATTTACTCGGTGAAATTCAGGAGCGAATTGAGAAAAATGAGCGGACGCTGATTACAACACTGACCAAAAAAATGTCTGAAGACCTGACCGATTATTTGAAAGAAATCGGCATTAAGGTTCAATATCTTCATTCCGAAGTAAAAACGCTCGAGCGGATCGAGATCATCAGGGATCTTAGAATTGGTAAGTATGATGTCCTGATCGGGATTAACCTGCTTAGAGAAGGTTTGGATATACCTGAAGTATCACTGATCACCATTTTGGATGCAGATAAAGAAGGCTTCTTACGTTCTGACCGTGCACTGATTCAGACAATTGGACGTGCGGCACGTAACTCAAATGGTCATGTTATTTTGTACGCCGATAAAGTAACTGATTCCATGCAGCGTGCGATGGATGAGACTGAAAGAAGACGTGAGAAACAGGTTGCTTATAATGAAAAACACGGGATTACTCCGGTTACGATTAATAAGGAGATCCGCGATGTAATCAGAGCTACGCATGCTGCTGAAGAATCAGAAGAGTATGTATCTCCTGCTGAACAGATGAAGAAACTGTCTAAGAAGGAACGTGGCAAAGTGATTGAATCAATGGAAATTGAAATGAAGGAAGCAGCACGAGCGCTTGATTTTGAAAAAGCGGCTGAATTGCGCGACCTTATTTTAGAATTGAAAGCGGAAGGATGACCTGACAATGGGTAAAGATCAGATTATTATACAGGGCGCCCGCGCTCATAACCTTAAAAATATAGATATTAAAATTCCGCGTGACAAACTCGTAGTGATGACAGGTCTTTCAGGATCAGGTAAGTCATCACTAGCTTTTGACACGATATATGCTGAAGGGCAGAGACGTTATGTTGAGTCTCTTTCAGCTTATGCAAGACAGTTTCTTGGCCAGATGGATAAACCGGATGTTGACACTATTGAAGGCTTATCCCCGGCAATTTCAATTGATCAGAAAACAACTAGTAAAAACCCGCGTTCAACAGTTGGAACAGTCACTGAGATTTACGATTATTTAAGACTGTTATTTGCAAGGGTTGGACGCCCTGTCTGCCCGGATCATGGGATTGAGATTACCTCTCAGACTGTTGAACAAATGGTCGACCGCATTTATGAATATCCTGAAAGGACGAAGCTGCAGGTTCTGGCCCCACTGGTTGCAGGCCGTAAAGGCACGCATGCCAAAATTCTTGAGGATGTAAAGAAGCAGGGGTATGTACGTATCAGGGTAAACGGTGAAATGATGGACGTCAGTGATGAAATCGAGTTGGATAAAAATAAGAAGCATTCGATTGAAGTGATCATCGACAGAATCGTGGTAAAAGAAGGCGCTGAAGCCCGTCTTGCAGATTCACTTGAAGCAGCGTTGAAGCTGGGTGACGGTAATGTCATTGTAGATGTAATCGGTGAAGAAGAGATTAAGTTTAATGAGCATCACGCGTGCCCGGTTTGTGGATTCTCAATAGAAGAACTTGAGCCGCGCATGTTTTCATTTAACTCGCCGTTTGGTGCATGTCCGGATTGTGACGGGTTAGGAACGAAGCTTGAAGTGGATCTTGAGCTTGTCATTCCGGACTGGAACCTTTCTCTGAACGACAATGCGATTGCGCCCTGGGAACCGACAAGTTCACAATATTATCCATCTATGCTGAAAGCAGTCTGTGAACATTACGATATTGATATGGATATCCCTGTTAAAGACATTCCGAAGAAAAAGATGGATAAAATTTTAAAAGGTTCCGGCAAAGATAAGATTTATTTCCGCTATGAAAACGATTTTGGACAGGTTCGTGAAAATAACATCAACTTTGAAGGGGTAATGCGCAACGTCGAGCGGCGATACCGCGAGACAAGCTCCGACTATATTCGTGAGCAGATGCAGAAGTATATGGCGAAGCATCACTGCCCGGCATGTGAAGGGCATCGTCTGAAGCGTGAAAGCCTGGCTGTAAAAGTTCAGGATCTTCATATTGGACATGTCACATCATTTTCAATTGAAGAAGCAAATGAATTCTTTGATCAGCTTGAGCTATCAGAAAAAGAAATGCAGATTGCCAGATTGATTCTGCGTGAAATTCATGAGCGTTTAAATTTCCTGATCAACGTTGGTCTCGATTATTTAACACTCAGTCGTTCGGCAGGAACATTATCCGGTGGGGAAGCGCAGCGGATTCGGCTCGCAACTCAGATCGGTTCACAGCTGACTGGTGTGCTGTATATTCTTGATGAACCTTCAATCGGCCTGCACCAGCGTGATAATGACCGTCTGATTGGTACACTTAAAAATATGCGTGATATCGGCAATACGCTTATCGTTGTTGAACACGATGAAGATACGATGATGGCTGCGGATTACTTAATTGATGTAGGACCCGGAGCTGGTGTTCACGGAGGAGAGATTGTAGCTGCCGGTACACCAAAACAGGTGATGAAAAGCAGCAAATCACTTACTGGACAATATTTATCAGGTAAGAAATTTATTCCTCTGCCGGCTGAGCGCAGAAAGCCGGATAAAAAACGCCAGCTTGAAATCAGGGGAGCCAACGAAAACAACCTGAAGGAAGTGGATGTTAAAATTCCTCTTGGTTTATTTACATCTGTCACAGGCGTTTCCGGATCAGGAAAAAGTACGCTGATTAACAGTATTCTTCATAAGTCACTTGCACAAAAACTGCACCGTTCTAAAGTGAAACCTGGTGAGCATAAAGAAATTAAAGGAATCGATCAGCTTGAAAAAGTGATTGATATTGACCAGTCTCCAATCGGCAGAACACCGCGTTCAAATCCTGCCACTTATACCGGGGTATTTGATGATATCCGTGATGTATATGCAACGACGAATGAAGCGAAAGTGCGTGGATACAAAAAAGGCCGCTTCAGCTTTAACGTAAAAGGTGGCCGCTGTGAAGCCTGTCGCGGGGACGGAATTATCAAAATTGAAATGCATTTTCTGCCCGATGTCTACGTACCTTGTGAAGTATGTCATGGCAAGCGCTATAACCGTGAAACGCTCGAAGTGAAGTATAAAGGTAAAAATATTGCTGATGTTTTAGAGATGACAGTTGAAGACGGACTTTCATTTTTTGAAAACATTCCAAAAATAAGCCGTAAACTTCAAACGATCGTGGACGTTGGACTTGGCTACGTCACACTCGGTCAGCCTGCTACAACACTTTCCGGTGGTGAAGCCCAGCGTGTGAAACTGGCATCAGAACTGCACAAACGTTCAAACGGCAAATCAATGTATATTCTGGATGAACCGACAACAGGTCTTCATGTAGATGATATTTCACGTTTATTGACTGTCCTGCAACGCCTTGTAGATAACGGAGATACTGTCTTAATTATCGAACACAATCTGGACGTTATTAAAGCGTCTGACTATATTATCGACCTGGGACCAGAAGGCGGTGACCGTGGTGGAACTATTCTCGCATGCGGTACACCTGAGGAGATCGCTGAAGTGAAAGAATCTTATACCGGGAGCTATCTGAAACCGGTACTGGACCGTGATCGCAGCCGCATGGAAGATAGAATGGCTGAACGGACAGGCGAAAAAGTCAACGCTTAAACCGATCTGCAGGTTTAGCAAAAAATCAGCCTCAGGACCGGTTATCATTTCCCGTTTATCTGTCATGCTAATAATCAAATGAAACTTTTATTCCGTTCATTCGTATAAAGGGTAGCACGTTCAATAGATTGTAGAGGCAATTTCAACAAAAAGGAGAGTGTCAAATACATGGAAAACGAACGCAAGAGAATTTTAAGTATGGTGGAAAAAGGAACGATCACTGCGTCAGAGGCTTTAACGCTTTTAGAAGCACTTGAAAAGAATCCAGGCAGCAGTGCGAGTTCTGCAAGCAGCAGCACAACTTCCACTCATCAGGAAACGACTTATGAGAAACAAAGTCATTCACGTGAGAAAGAGTCAACTGACTCAGGAACCAGCGGTCAGGGCAGCTCTCAGAAAAAAGACTTCCCATTTAACATTGATGAAATGATCAATGACCTGTTTGGTAAAGTTGAGAAAAAGGCAACTGATTTTAAAACAGAACAGAATAAAAGAAATACACAGCAACAGAAAGATAAGCTGACTGATTTCGTCCAAACTGCATTTGAAAAAGTCAGAGGACTGGACCTGGAATTTAACATGGGACCGTCAATGGAATTCAAACATGCCTTTGAATCAGAAAAAGCTGAACTGATTGACATTGAAGCAAGTATTGCCAACGGGAAGCTCGTTATTCGTCCTTGGGATGAAGATTTCGTGAGAGCGGAATGTAACGTAAAAGTTTACCGGGAAGACGATGAATTCAAAGCAAAGCAGCATCTGAAGGATTCTGTAGTCTTTAATACGAACTTCAAGAAACTCCGCTTTATTTCTGATTTGAAAATGATGAGCCTGGATACAGTTCTTTATGTGCCGAAAGCGAGTTATGAAAGATGGGATATCCGATTATTCAACGGCAAATTCCACGCTGAAGGCGGTAATGTAAATAAAGTTAAAGTACGTACAGCAAACGGGAAAATTGAACTTTCAAACATGCTGATTGAAAAAGCAGAGCTTGAAACTGCAAATGGTGGCATTAACGTTGAAAATACTCGTGCGGATCTGATTGAAGCTGAATCAGTTAACGGTAAAGTAAATGTAGAAGGTGCAATCGATGAAATCGATGCGCAATCTGTTAATGGAAAAGTTGTCTGCAGTACATCGAGCACTTCTGCCCGGAGAATTGAGGCAAAGACGCTTGCGGGACCAATCGAAATCAACGTGCCTGACTCCATTTCACTTGATGGAACGCTCAAAACAAATTTCGGGAAACTGAAGGTTGATTTTGATCAGATGGATCATGTTGAAGAACGCGAAGAAATGATGCAGCGCAGGTTGAACTTCCGAAAAGATCGTGAAGGTGCATCTAAGCTCTATATTACAGCAGATGCCAAAACCGGAGCTGTAATGGTCAAATCTTATTCAAAAAAGAGTGAAACAAACGCTTAAGTATTTCGTCTAAATAGGTGACCAGGATTCACACATATAAAAAACAGCCTGATGCGCGTCCCCCCCAGACCAGCGCATCAGGCTGTTTTGTTTTTAATGCGGACCTCTGAGCCTGACTGAGTGTGCATGATTCGTGTGTGATGTCGCTATTTCAGCCGGTGATGGTGCGATACACCCGGGTTGAGTGCGCTATTACTGCCCGTGAGTGTCCTATTTCGTGAATTGATTGTTCTCAAAGGTCTGGAATATCCACCGTAGACCTGGGACAGACCCGCCTCTACGTACCTCATCACGATAAAATGTTTCCAAACCCTCTCATCATGGTATAGTACAATAAATACATAAGGCGGGTGAGGAAGATGGAGACGTTTATTAACCGCATCATGTGGTTCGGTTTCAGTACGGTTGGAGCTGCATTTCTTGGAACAGGTGTCCTATTTGTTGTACTGGCCCTGGTGACGATGAATACTGACATTATGGGTCTGTTTAAATGGATTCTGCTCATTTTTAACTGGGGTGTTGGTGGAATCAGTCTGTTGATTTCAGTTGCTATTCTGGCGCTGGGTCTGAAAATGCGTTTTTCTTCAGGAAAACAAAATACAGAAGTATCAAATGCAAATTAAAAAGAAGTCTGCACAGCGCAGACTTCTTTTTAATTTGCTTATTAACATTATTTAATAATGGCTTCAAACCCCGCTTTTTTCAACGCCGCCAACTGATTTTCTGCATTATCCCGGTCCAAAAATGCCCCTGTCTGAACAAAGTAGATCCTTTTAGCTTTCCCCAGAAATTCAAGTATGCCTCTACCTATCGCTTCGCCGCATAAAGTGCGGTACTGGTCACTTGCGAGCAGCTGCTTTTCCTGTCGGTTTGTCATAAATCCACATTCCACAAGAATCGAAGGCATTTTTGTTTCCCGGAGAACGTGAAAGTCAGCTTTTTTAATTCCTCTGTCAGGTCTCTTGGTCGTTTTAATTAAATGACTGTGAACATGATGTGCCAATTTATTTTCCTCATTTGAATGAAGGTTATGAATATAAGTTTCTATCCCCTGCACACCATTCCAGACTGATCCACCAAACGCATTTGCATGTATAGAAATAAACAAATCCGCACGTCCATCATTAGCGAGGTTTGTTCTCGCAGAAAGCGGTACGTCGTAGTCATCACGGTGTGGTGTTAAAACAGTTACTCCTGCCCGCAGCAATATTTTTTTAGCTGCAAGTGCTGCGGCTTTGTTAAATGCATACTCGTTCATGCCATCCGGACTTCTTTTACCCGGAGTGCTATAGCTGTGGCCTGCATCGATACAAACGATTGTCATAAAAGTTCCTCCTTTAATATAAGTGAGGTGCGGGTTTCGGTCGTGCACTTAAAAGATCGTCTATCTCCAAACATTCAGACACCTTGTCAAAAATGTTTCGGTTTTCTAATGTAGTGCTTCATTTTTCAAAGTGCTACAATAGACTGTATGTGAGATAAGGTAGGAGGTTCTTTATGGCTAAAGTGACGACGAATGAAATTATTGAGAAGTTTAAACTCGAGCTGGTCAGTGGTGAGGAAGGCATTCACCGCCCGGTAACAACGAGTGATATATCAAGACCGGGTCTGGAAATGGCGGGTTATTTCAGCTATTATCCTGCTGAGCGTATTCAATTGCTCGGACGGACTGAAATGTCTTTTTATGAACTTCTTTCAACGGATGAAAGAAAGGACCGGATGAATCAGCTTTGTACGGATAATACACCGGGCATTATTTTGTCACGTGATATTGAAGTGCCTAAGGAATTAATTGAGGCTTCTGAGCTAAATCAGGTACCGGTCATGAAAACACCGGTTAAAACGACGCGTTTTTCAAGCCGTCTGACTAACTTTCTTGAGAGCAAGCTTGCGCCGACGACTGCTCTTCATGGTGTGCTCGTTGATATTTATGGTGTTGGGGTCTTAATCACTGGTAAAAGTGGTGTAGGTAAGAGTGAAACAGCGCTTGAGCTGGTGAAACGCGGACATCGTCTTGTAGCGGATGACAGCGTGGAAATTCGCCAGGAAGATACGGATACATTAATCGGTTCATCACCGGAACTCATTGAGCACTTACTTGAGATCAGGGGACTTGGCATTATTAATGTGATGACGTTATTCGGTGCCGGTGCAGTACGCAGTCACAAACGTGTCACGCTCGTCATTGATCTGGAAATCTGGGATAAGACGAAACAGTATGATCGTCTGGGACTTGATGAAGAGACGATGAAAATTGTTGATACAGATGTTACGAAAATTACGCTGCCGGTTCGTCCAGGTCGAAATCTGGCTGTCATTATTGAAGTTGCGGCGATGAACTTCCGTTTAAAAAGAATGGGTATGAATGCAGCTGAACAATTTTCAAGTCGTCTGAACGACATTATTGTAGATGGGGATCATGACGACATTTAATCAGGAGGAAAACTTATGATGCTTTTAACAGCCCAGCCGATTGATCCGATTGCATTCAGCGTCGGACCGCTCAGCGTGGCATGGTATGGACTGATTATCGGAACAGGAATTGTACTCGGATATCTGATGGCTAATCACGAAGCGAACCGCCTCGGGATGCCGAGAGATATGTTCGCAGATCTTTTAATCTGGGCAGTGCCGATTGCGATTATCAGTGCCAGAATTTATTATGTGATTTTTCAGTGGGATTACTATGCGCAGAACCCGGGCGAAATCATGGCGATCTGGAACGGCGGAATTGCGATCCATGGAGCGCTAATCGGCTCAGTCGCTACAGGTGTAGTGTTTGCGAAAAAGAAAGGTCTTTCTTTCTGGAAGATTGTCGATATTGCTGCGCCTAGTATTATCCTCGGTCAGATGCTCGGGCGCTGGGGCAACTTTATTAATCAGGAAGCGCATGGCGGCGAGGTGTCACGCAGTTTTCTTGAAGGATTGATGATACCTGAATGGATCATTAATCAGATGTATATCAATGTGAACGGAAGCTATGCCTATTACCATCCGACATTTTTGTATGAGTCGGTGTGGAGTTTAGGTGTGCTGATTTTATTACTTTTATTAAGAAAAGTAAATCCACTTCGCGGGGAAATCTTCCTGAATTATGTGATTTGGTATTCAGTCGGACGTGCTTTTATAGAAGGATTGCGTACAGATAGTCTGATGCTGACTGAAACAATCCGCGTTGCACAGGCGATTTCAATTTTGCTGGTCATCGCAGCGATTGGATTGATTCTTTACCGCCGTTTTGGACAGGGCATCACGACACGTTACGCTGATAAACGAAATTAGGTGAATTGAATGAATAAGCAAACGTTTATTGACGGTTTAAAAGCTGGACTGAATACGACATGGACGCTTGGGAAAATCATTTTTCCAATCACTTTTATCATTACCATTCTTCAGTTCACGCCTGTTTTGCCGTTTTTAACCGAACTGATTGCGCCGTTTATGGGGTTGTTCGGCCTGAGCGGGGAAGCAGCAGTGCCACTCGTTTTAGGAAATCTGTTAAATTTGTACGCGGGAATTGCCGGAATTTTATCGCTGGAAATGACAGTAAAAGAAGTGTTCATTATTGCTGTTATGCTTTCTTTTTCTCATAATCTGTTAATTGAGACAGGTGTGGCGTTAAAAGTTGGTGTAAAGCTATGGGTGGTGCTGCTCGTCAGACTTGGACTGGCCTTTGTATCAGCAATTGTCATTAACCTTGTCTGGACCGGTGGTGGTGAGATTGCCCAGTATGGCATGGTGCCGGTTAGTGAACCGGATATCAGCGGATGGGGCTCAATCATCCTGCTTGGACTTGAAAAAGCTGCCTTTGGCGTGCTGCAGCTTGCGATGATCGTGATACCATTAATGGTGGCAATCCAGATCATGCGGGATATGAAGTGGCTTGATGTGTTTTCCCGCTGGATGGCCCCAATTACAAGAGGGCTTGGTATGAGAGAAAATACGTCCATGACACTTGTGGCTGGACTGACAATCGGACTTGCATACGGAGCAGGTGTCATGATTAAGGCTGTCCAGGAAGATGGAGTCAGTAAAAAAGACGCCACACTGGCATTTATTTTTCTCGTTGCATGTCACGCAGTTGTCGAGGACACATTAATCTTTATTCCGTTGGGTATTCCGATTTTACCGTTACTGCTTATTCGAGTCATAACGGCAATTCTTCTGACGATTACAGTAGCAGCGATCTGGAAGCGGGCTGAGAGGAGAGAACCAAGTTATGAGCAATCGCATTGATACAGTGTTATTCGATCTGGATGGCACACTGATTGATACAAATGATTTAATTATATCTTCATTTTTACATGTCATGGATCATTACTATCCGGGAGAATATAGCCGGGAAGATGTGCTCCAATTTATGGGACCGCCTCTGGTTGATTCATTTCAGACACTAAATCCTGAGAGAACACAGGAGATGGTTGATTATTACAGAGCATATAACCTGAAAATGCACGATGAGCTCGTGACACCATTTGAAGGCGTGAAAGAAACGGTTCAGACATTGCATGAACAGGGTATAAAAATGGCAATTGTGTCAACTAAACGAAATGACATGGTCCGCAGAGGTCTGAAGCTGATGAAGCTTGATCAGTATTTTGATGTGGTGATAGGCCTTGACGATGTTGAACATGCGAAGCCTCACCCCGAACCATTACAAAAAGCACTGGACGCACTCGGCTCGAAAGCTGAACATGCGATTATGGTCGGTGATAACCATCATGATATCGAGGGCGGACAGAATGCAGGCACGATAACTGCCGGCGTAGAATGGACTTCAAAAGGCATAGCGTATCTTGAAACCTACAATCCAGATTTTATGCTTAAAGAAATGAGTGACCTGTTGAAAATTATTAAGGAGAGCGGTTCATGAGAAGAACAAAGCGTTATCCTGTAGAAGGATCGAATTCGCTTTGGCAGCTGTATAAAACCGTTTCTTTTTTCAAGGTCGCACGTAACTTTGTCGTACTTCAGACAGCGCGCTACACGCCATTTTTCAGCGTGAAGAACTGGATGTACCGCAAACTTCTGGGGATGAAAGTTGGAGAAAAGACGGCTTTTGCCCTGATGGTCATGCCTGATACCCTTTATCCTGAAATGATCAAAGTAGGCCGCAATACAATCATTGGCTATAATTCAACGATTTTAGCCCATGAATATCTAGTCGAAGAGTACAGACTCGGGGAAGTAGTCATCGGAGATAACGTGATGATTGGCGCTAATTCAACTGTGCTGCCTGGTGTTGTGATTGGTGATGGGGCTGTTATTTCAGCAGCAACACTCGTTCACCGCGATGTACCGGCGGGGGCGTTTGCCGGCGGAAATCCGATGCAGATTATTAAAATGCCTGAATAGAAAAAAGAGCAGAGGGATTGAATCCTCTGCTCTTTTGCTGTTTTATGCTGGAATGCTGGTTTTTGATACGCGCGTCTGGGGGAATACCTGAAGCATTTTAGCTCCAACGACAGCGGCAACGACCGCGAGTACAATATCCTTTGGAATCGTTGGCAGCATCCAGATCCACGCCATCGTGTATGTGAAGCCATCCGGTGCATTGAACCACAATTTATAGGCCATATACATCCAGTTGGTTCCGAGTACGTAGTTAATCACAGAACCAATCAGTGCTGCTGTAATCAGCATTGCAAATGACTTATGCTTTTCAGTCAACAAACCGACAACCCACGCGACAACAATATAAGACAGAATAAAGCCGAATGTCGGACTGATTAATGTACCAAGTCCACCGCCCCAGCCTGCGAATACGGGCATACCAGCAAGGCCAATCAATAAGTAAACCGTCATTGCAACTGGTCCCCATTTTTTGCCGAGCAGGATACCTGCGATCAGGCAGACGACAGTTTGAAGTGTGACCGGAACATTTCCGATAACCAGAATGGGTACTATTGAAGTGATGTTCGCTCCAATTGCCATGAGTGCTGCGAACAGTGAAGCCAGCACCATTCCATGAACAGGTGATTTTACCATTTGAACCCCTCGTTTCTTGTTATATATGCAAAGTATCTATGTACAAAATTGATTATAATTCTAAGAATATTTTTAGTCAACTATATATTTATATAGGTTAACTAAAAGTTAATGCTACATTCATTTCTGGAATATTTTTTATTAGTAGCTGCTCAGCTGACCATTGGAGTGGAGGGCGGAGACTCCCGCCCCGGAAAGGGTCAGATGAGACCCCGCAAGCGAAGCTGAGGAGGCTCACCGCCCGGGGGCAGGAAAGCGCAGCCCTCCACGGAAAGGGTCAGCGGTAATAAAGATCCACCATTACAATGATGTTTCAATTTAGTGAAATTAAGTGTTAATGGTTTGCTTTTTTCCTAATGTCCGTTACAATGCAACCTAGGCTAAGAAATAGAGATTTTGGAATTTCGAAAGGGGTTTTACCAAATGAACTTTAAAAAAATCTTTCTTCCATTTGCTGCAGGTGCACTAGCGCTCGGACTCGCTGCATGCAGTGATGATGAAGAAGCAGCGAATACAGAAACCGAACAAACTGAAGAGACTGAAGAAGCGACGCCTGAAGAACAGCAGGCAACAGAAGAGCAACAGGCAGCTATGGAAGAGATGCAGGCTAAGATGGAAGAGCAGCAGGTTGCAGAAGATGAAGTGGTTGCAACGATCAATGATGAAGAAATTTTAGGTGAAACCTATAATTCAGCATTGGCTACTACTCAAAGTAACCTTCAACAAAGTGGACAGGACCCTACAACTGAAGAAGCAGCAGAACAGGTTAAAAACCAGACATTAGATCTGTTAATTAATCAGACGCTGATTACTCAAAAAGCCGATGAAGCAGGACTTGAAGCATCTGAAGAAGAGATTGACGAGGAGTACGCTGCGTTCCAGGAACAGTTCGGCGGTGAAGAAGCGCTGAACGAAATCATGGAAGCACAGGGTATGGATATGGAAACACTTCGCGGACAAATGGCTGACTCAATTAAATTTGATAAGTACGTAGACCAGGTAGCACCTGTTGAAGAACCAACAGATGAAGAAATCCAGGAGTACTATGATCAGTCATCTGCACAAATGGAAGAGCAGGGTCAGGAAGTACCTCCACTTGAAGAAGTGAGAGAGCAAATTGTAGCTGGTATGACTCAGCAACAACAGCAGGAACAGTTAATGGCTCATCTTGAAGAGCTGAAAGCTGATGCAGAAATTGAAAGATTGATCTAAATGTTTGAGAGGCATCTCCTTTATGGGGATGTCTTTTTTTATTGCACGAAAGATTAATGCAGTGCGGTCTTCTGGTGGCTGGAACGTGCGTTCAAAAAACATGGTTGCTACCGTTGAGTTGGTGATTGCTACGAGTTTCCGGGTGTATCACTACAAGTCGGAGCACAATTGCCACGACCTTTACGAAAATAACGACAACCTCGTCATATATAAGTACTTCCAGCCCTGCATGTACTTAGGTAACAATCTTTTAGTTTCTTAAAGGCATGAAGAGAGTGTTGTGAGACAACTTTGCGGGTGGATATGACATCGGAAACCGTTGATTGCTAAAACTAGACGGGGTGATTGCTACGAGTTCCCGGGTGTATCACTACAAGTCGGAGCACAATTGCCACAACTCCGGCTAAAACAGCTATAAACCTCAACCCTGGTCAGTATTCCCGCCAATACAAATCCTTCTTTGCCCATTCCTCAAACATCACCCTTGACTATCTCTTCTGACCCTAGTAAACTACAAAATATCTTTACTTAGTTATCGTATTAGCGAACTAAAGGATTCAGTTAATAATTTTAGTTATCCTCATATAAAAGGTATAATGAAATGATACGTTTTTTATCTGTATGATTGAAAAGTTATTTTATCAACAATCAGCTGAGCTTTGGAGTGGTTGGTGGAGACTCCAGCCCGAAGAAGGGACAGTTGAGATCCCGCAAAGAGAAGCCTGAGGAAGGTCACCGCCCGGGGGCAGGAAAGCGCAGCCCTCCATGGAAAGGCTCAGCGGTTTAAATAGTACTGAAAGGTTGTGGAGACGATGTCAAAGTTGTTTATGTTTGAGAAACCGATCGGAATGAGAGATACGTTTCCTCATTTATATAGTCTGAAAAAAGAAATCCGTATGAACGTTGAAAATGAAATGATCAACTGGGGCTATGAATTTATGGAAACACCAGCCCTTGAATATGACGAAACAGTAGGTGAAGCGTCAGCTATTTTGGATCAGCAGCTTTTTAAATTGCTTGATCAGCAGGGAAGAACACTTGTACTGAGACCTGATATGACAACACCAATTGCACGTGTAGCAGCTTCAAAGCTGTTAAAAGACCGCAATCCGCTCAGACTGGCATATGCGGCAAATTTATTCCGTGCCCAGCAGCGTGAAGGCGGCAGGCCGGCTGAGTTTGAACAGATTGGTGTAGAGCTCATTGGTGACTCAACGGTCAGTGCAGACGCAGAAACGATTGCCCTTTTAGCATCAGTACTAAAAGCTTCAGGGTTGAAAGACTTTACGATTGCAATCGGGCACGTTGGCTTTCTGCAGGAGCTGTTCCTGCAAATCGTCGGTACGGAGGAAAGAGCTGAAAAGTTAAGAAAGCACCTTTACGAAAAAAATTATGTAGGTTATCGAAAGCATGTTGATTCATTACCGCTTTCTTCTATTGATAAGCAGAGGCTGATTAATGTTCTTCACATACAGGGCAACGGCGGCTCTGTGGCGAAAGCTGAAGCGCTTTTAGAAGGTGAAGGCGGCCGGGGAGCGCTGCGCGAGTTAGAAGAATTGCTTTCAGTGTTAAAAGACTATGGCGTAGAAGATTATGTGAAAATGGATGTATCGCTTGTCAGCCATATGTCTTACTACACAGGCGTACTGTTTGAAGTGTATGCGGACAATGTAGGGTTTGTTCTTGGTAATGGCGGACGTTATGATCATTTATTGAAGAAATTCGGTGCTGAAGTTGGCGCAACAGGATTCGGTATCAGAATGGACTACTTGATGGAGGCGCTGAATCAGAGCGTTGAACAAGTCCAGCCAGCGCTGATTTTATTTTCAGCTGAGAGAAGAAAAGAGGCTGCTGATAAGGCGGCTGAATATAGAAGTAACCAGCAGCCTGTAATTGTGCAGGATGTCAAAGGTGTTTCTGACCTGGACAGCTTTACGTCAGGATTCAGAAATGTTCATACGTTTATTGGAAAGGCAGGGGATCAGGCATGAAGGAATTAACGATTGCCATGCCAAAGGGGCGTATTTTTGAAGAAGCAGTAGTCATGCTGAAAGAAGCCGGCTACAATTTGCCACCTGAATTTGACGACTCAAGAAAACTCATCATAGAAGTGCCGGAAGAAAATTTGCGTTTTATTTTAGCAAAACCGATGGATGTGCCGACGTACGTTGAGCATGGCGTTGCGGATATTGGGATTGCCGGTAAGGATGTCATGCTTGAAGAAGAGCGACACGTGTATGAGTTACTTGATTTGAAAATCAGCCAATGCTATTTAGCGGTAGCAGGGCTTCCTGATACGGAAATGAATGAAGTCGCGCCAAGGATTGCGACGAAGTATCCAAATGTGGCCTCATCTTACTTTAGAGAACAGGGTGAGCAGGTTGAGATTATTAAGCTGAACGGATCAATTGAGATTGCACCGATTATCGGTTTGACTGATCGGATTGTTGATATTGTTTCAACTGGACGTACTTTGAAAGAGAATGGTCTGGTTGAGTATGAGCATATTGTGGATATCACGTCTCGTCTGATCGCGAATCCGGTGAGCTATCGTCTGATGCATGACCGGATTAGTGAGATGACGGACAGGCTTGAGAAAGTTGTGAACGGGTAATTTTGGATCTTTGACAGTGGCGCACGATCTGCGTTTCAGGCGGACGCTTTCCGCAGGGACGGCGGTGAGCCTCCTCGGCTTCGCCTGCGGGGTCTCACCTGTCCGTCTTCTCCTGCTGGAGTCGCCGCCTTACACTCCGATCAGCGCTGCGAATCAAACACTTTTATCCCATCTTGCTAAGAGAAAGGAATTATTTAGAATGGACATTCGTTTTTTAAATGAAAGCAAAATTCCGCGTCAGTCGCTTGATCAGGGTACTGAAGCGCAGCGGAAGAGTGTGCAGGACATAATTGCAGCAGTAAAAGAAAAGGGTGACGAGGCTGTCCGCTTTTACACTGCGCAGTTTGACGGTGTGAAGCTTGAGTCATTGAAAGTAACGGATGGTGAAGTGGACGAAGCACTTCGGGAGCTTGATGAAGAATTGCTGTCGATTTTACAGGAAGCTGCAAATAACATCCGTTCTTTTCATGAAAAGCAGGTTCAGCAGTCCTGGATGACGACTGAAGAAAATGGAACGATTCTCGGGCAAAAGGTCACTGCGCTCGATGCAGCGGGTATTTATGTGCCAGGCGGGACTGCCGCTTATCCTTCTTCTGTCCTGATGAATGCGATTCCGGCCCAGGTTGCAGGCGTGAAACGGATTGTCATGGTGACACCACCCGGTAAAGACGGTAAAGTGCCGGCGGGTGTTTTAGCCGCGGCGCGTCTTGCGGGCGTTAGGGATATTTATAAAATTGGTGGCGCTCAGGCAGTTGCAGCGCTTGCTTATGGTACTGAATCAATTGAACCGGTTGATAAAATTACAGGCCCAGGGAATATTTTCGTCGCACTCGCAAAACGAGAAGTGTTTGGTACGGTTGATATTGATATGATTGCCGGACCGAGTGATGTGACTGTGCTTGCTGATGATACTGCTTTTGCACATGAAGTGGCAGCTGATCTTTTATCACAGGCAGAGCACGGTGAACTGTCACAGGCCAACCTCGTGACAACTTCAAAAGAGCTTGCTGAAGCTGTGCAAAGAGAAGTGGAGTCACAGTTACATGAACTTCCAAGACATGATATGGCACGTGTAGCCATTGAAGAACACAGTGCAATTTATGTGGCAGGGTCAGTTGATGAAGCAGTAGAAGCGGTCAATCAAATTGCGCCTGAGCATCTCGAAGTACAAATGGAAAACGGTATGGAACTGATCGGGAAAATCCGTCATGCCGGCGCCATTTTCGTAGGCCGTTACAGCTCAGAGCCGATCGGTGATTACTTTGCCGGACCTAACCACACACTGCCAACGAGCGGAACAGCACGTTTCTCAAGCCCGCTGTCAGTAGATGACTTCGTGAAAAAGTCCAGCATTATTTCGTACAGTAAAGCTGCCTTCGACGAACATGGCAGCAAGGTTGCCAAATTTGCCAGACTCGAAGGACTCGAAGCCCACGCACGTGCGATTGAGGCTAGGGGTAAAAACTAAAAACTTTTTAAGAACCGCTGAGCCTTCGAAGGACTGCGCTTTCCTGCCCCCGGGCGGTGAGCCTCCTCAGCTTTGCTTGCGGGGTCTCACCTGTCCCTTCCTGAGGCGGGAGTCTCCGTCCTCCGAAGGCTCAGCTGGATTAGATATTAGCATGATTAAATACTATTGATGTTAAGAAGAGGACATTTCACTACGCTTCTCTTCAAATCCACAGCGGTGATCGCAGTGGAAGGTGGTGACTCTAGCGTGAGAAAAGTGTCTGGCGCGGGAGTTGACGTTCTCCGAAAGCTGAGCTGGAGTGGTATTAATTTTTATTTTCAATCGCAGAATGTGATTTTGCTTCATATGAATGTCCATCAATATACCTGCACAGCTGATGATTGGAGCGTAAGGGGGCGACTCCAGCAGGAGAAGCCGGATAGGTGAGACCCCGCAGGCGCTTGCGCCGAGGAGGCTCACCGCCGGCCCTGCGGAAAGCGTCCCCCTGGAGCTCCAATCATCAGCCCACTTTAACAGAGCTACTAAAATATCTGATGTATACATACAAAGGAGTGTCCAAAATGACTGAACGTAAAGCTTCATTGAAAAGAAAAACGAACGAAACCAATATATCGCTCTCACTGAACATTGACGGTGAAGGCACAAGTGACATTCAGACAGACGTTCCGTTCATGACCCATATGCTCGACCTGTTCACAAAACACGGTCACTTCGATCTGACAGTTGAAGGGCGCGGCGATGTGGACATTGACGGTCACCATACAACTGAGGATATCGGCATTGTGCTCGGTCAGGCCCTGCTTGAGGCACTTGGTGATAAAAAGGGAATCAAGCGTTACGGCAATGCATTCGTACCAATGGACGAGGCGCTTGCGCAGGTAACGGTTGATTTGAGTAACCGCCCTCATTTAGTGATGAATGCAGACTTTCCTGCAGCGCGCGTAGGAGATTTTGATGTGGAACTGGTGCATGAATTTTTATGGAAGCTGGCCATTGAAGCGCGAATGAATCTTCATGTGAATGTTCATTACGGTTTCAACACGCATCATATGATTGAAGCAGTATTTAAAGCGCTTGGACGGGCTCTTGATGAAGCGACTCAGATTGATCCCCGTGTAAAAGGTGTGCCATCTACGAAAGGGATGTTGTAAATGATCGGAATTGTCGATTATGGAATGGGCAATCTTTTCAGCGTCAGTAAAGCGCTCGAGCGGATTGGTGTTCCATATATAATCAGTGATAAAAAAGAGCAGCTTGATAAGACAGACGGACTGATTCTGCCCGGTGTTGGCGCTTTTCGCGATGCAATGAAGCTGCTTGATGAGACGAACCTTTCTGAGTTTATAATAGAACAGGCTGATAAAGGTAAACCAATTTTAGGAATCTGCCTTGGAATGCAGCTTTTATTTGACGAAAGTGAAGAGAACGGCGTTTTTAAAGGGCTCGGTCTTTTAAAAGGAAAAGCAGTCCTGTTTCCAGGTGAGTCAAATGGCGAACGCTATAAGGTTCCGCATATGGGATGGAATAAACTGAAGTTTCATCAGGATTCACCGCTGACTGCTGAAGTACATGCAGATCACGTGTACTTTGTTCACTCTTACTTCATTACGGGTGAAGAGCGTGATGCGCTGGTTGCCTCGTCCGATTATTTTGAAGAGGTGCCGGCAGTGGTTGGAAAAGGAAATGTATTCGGCATGCAGTTTCACCCTGAAAAAAGCGGTGATTTAGGTATGGCACTATTGAAAAATTATACACAGTACGTACAAAATACGGAGGTGGAAGTATGAGTTTCACAGTCTATCCGGCAATTGATATGAGAGGCGGAAAGTGTGTTCGTCTAACACAGGGAGATTATGCTCAGGAAACGATCTATGGTGATTCACCTTTTGATATGGCAAAGCAGTTTGTGGATGAGGGTGCCGAATGGATTCACATGGTTGACCTTGACGGTGCAAAGGACGGCAAACGTGTAAATGACGTATTTGTTGAACGTGTTGTAAAAGAACTGCCAGCACGTGTTCAGGTAGGTGGCGGAATACGTACAGAAGAAGACGTGGTACACTACCTTGATCAGGGTGTTGACCGTGTGATTATCGGAAGTCTTGCAGTCACAAACCCTGCTTTAGTGAAAGAGTGGCTGAAGAAATATGGCAGCCGCATTGCAATCGGTCTCGATGCAAAAGACGGTTTCGTGGCCACGCACGGCTGGATTGAAACGTCTGAATTAAAAGCAGTTGACCTTGGAAAAGAGCTTGCAGAAGCCGGCGCTGAAACGTTTATTTTTACAGACATCGCAACTGACGGCATGCTGAGCGGTCCAAATGTTGATGCAGTTGTTGAACTTGCTGAATGCACTGGCGCTGAAGTGATTGCTTCTGGCGGCGTCAGCTCCCTTGAAGACCTGCGCACGCTTCAGGCAGTGTCAGGAATCGGAGTTGCAGGTGCGATTGTCGGTAAAGCAATTTACACGAATAAATTTACCGTGAAACAGGCGATAGAGGAGACATCGTAATGCTGACAAAACGGATTATTCCATGCCTTGATGTGAAAGAGGGCCGTGTGGTAAAAGGGATTCAGTTTGTTGAGCTGAGAGATGCAGGTGATCCGGTTGAGCTTGCCCGCGCATACGATCAGCAAGGTGCAGACGAGCTTGTCTTCCTTGATATTTCAGCTTCACACGAAGGTCGTAAAACAATGGTGGATGTTGTGCAGGGTGTCGCTGCAGAGCTCGCCATTCCATTTACAGTGGGTGGCGGTATCAATGCACTTGAAGATATGAAGAGAATTCTGCGCGCCGGTGCTGACAAAGTTTCGTTAAATACAGCAGCCGTACTGAGGCCTGAATTGATTCGTGAAGGTGCTGAATATTTTGGCACGCAGTGTATCGTTGTTGCGATTGACGCGAAATGGGATGAGGAAGCCGGTACGTGGCGTGTTTATACACATGGCGGCAGAAAGTCGACTGATAAGCTTGTGATTGATTGGGTGAAAGAAGCTGCGTCACTTGGAGCAGGGGAAATACTTCTGACTTCGATGGACCGTGATGGTGAAAAGTCAGGCTTTAATATCGCACTGACAAAAGCGGTTAGTGAAGCAGTCAATATTCCGGTGATCGCTTCAGGCGGCGCTGGTGGCAGTGAACATTTTACTGAAGTATTTACTGAAGGAAAAGCAGATGCGGCTCTTGCTGCTTCAATTTTCCACTATGAAGAAACGAGTGTAAAAGAAGTAAAAGCACATTTAAAAAATGAAGGAGTGAATGTAAGATGACCATTGATACAGCGAACATTCGCTTCGATGAAAAAGGGTTAATTCCTGCAGTTGTGCAGGATGCTTTAACAGGAGAAGTACTGACAGTTGCGTATATGAATGAAGAATCATTTAAGAAATCAGCTGAAACAGGAGAAACGTGGTTCTACAGCCGTTCGCGCCAGGAGCTTTGGCATAAAGGTGCGACGAGCGGTAACACGCAACGAATTGTGGACATGACGCTTGACTGTGATGGCGATTCACTCGTTGTCCGGGTTAAGCCTGAAGGACCGGCATGTCACACAGGCGCACGTTCATGCTTTAACGAAAAAGTATTTGACTCCGGTGAAAAAGTTGCCGGCACACAGATTCTGTCAGTGCTTGAACAACTGATTGCTGAACGTGACGCGGAACGTCCTGCAGATGCTTATACAACGTACTTGTTTGAAGAAGGCGTTGACAAGATCCTGAAAAAGGTCGGGGAAGAGTCGGCAGAAGTCATTATTGCAGCGAAAAACCGCGATAAAGAAGAACTGAAATGGGAAACGGCTGATCTGCTGTATCACACGCTCGTTCTCCTGCGTGAGCAGAAGCTGCCGCTTGAAGATGTGATGAGTGTACTTGAAGAGCGTCACCATAAACCGAAATAATTGCTGCACCCGACTCCTTAAATGGAGCGGGTGTTTTTTAGTGCGTTTGGGTTGGGGCTGTTTTTTAAATAGTGGTAGCAATCCGGCCATGACTTGTGGCGATCCACCAGGCAACTTGTAGCAATCAGCAGCTGAAGTGGTCGCGATCATGTTTTTATGATGTTATATTCGCCCCAAACGTAGTTGCACGACACCCACTTGATGCCTTTGAGAAACTAATGTCCTGTTTCCGAAGTGCACGAAGAGCGGCTTCGCTGTGCCCGGGCATCGGATGCACAGTTTCGCGTGTTGAGTGTCCAGTTTTGGCCGGTGAGTGCATGATACACCCGGCACGAGTGCACAACATCCGGGCGCGGATGCACAAACCACACAATCCGATGTCCGACTCGCGCTCTCTGGTTGTTCACTCCGCCCGCTTGATGCCCTTGAGAAACTAATGTCCCGTTTCTGAAGTGCACGAAGAGCGGCTTCGCTGTGCTTGGGCATCGGATGCACAGTATCGCGTGCTGAGTGTACAGTTTTGGCCGATGAGTGCATGACACGCCCGGGTTGGGTGCACAACATCCGGCCGCGGATGCACAAACCACACAATCCGGTGTCCGATACGCGCTCTCTAGTTGTTCACTCCGCCCGCTTGATGCCTTTGAGAAACTAAGGTCCTGTTTCCGAAGTGCACGCAGAGCGGCTTCGCTGTGCCCAGGCATCGGATGTACAGTTTCGCGTGCTGAGTGCACAGTTTTGGCCGATGAGTGCACGACACGCCCGGCACGAGTGCACAACATCCGGGATTGAGTGCACAACCTGCCATATTGGATGTCCTAATCCGCACACCCTCCGCACTCCTGCCGATCTTCTGCAAAAATCGTGGAGTTCATCCCCTTTTCACACTCTTCAATCCGTGCTAGAATTGATTAGTTAATACAATGTACGGAGGCTATACATGAAAAAAGGATCGGATCACCAAAGAGGAAAACTTGTGCCATTTACCCAGACTGGAGAAAGTCTGTATAAAAGAGGAATGGCCATTTATCAAAAAGGTCAGCTGGAGAAAGCTGTGAAATATTTAGGCAGAGCAGCTGAGCTTGAGCCGGAAGAGCCAATGATTGCACTGCAGATTGCGATGATTGAAACGGAACTGGGACATTTTCAGGATTCCAATGACCGTCTGGAGAAAATTGCTAAGTCGACCGATCCGTCAATGACAGAAATTCACTATTTCATGGCGAATAATTATGCACATCTGGGACTGTTTCAGGAAGCGTACCGTCATGTGAATGCATATTTAGATGATCAGCCTGATGGGGAGTTTTCAGAGGATGCTGAAGATCTTCTTGAACTGCTTCAGTTTGAAGAAGATGATGATGTTGAAGAAGGATTCGAACAGGATGAGCTGATCATTCATCAGGAAAAAGCGGGGAAACTGCTAGCCGACGGTCAGTTTAATGAAGCGATAGAAGTACTCGAAGGCGTCGTTGAACGCTTTCCGGATTACTGGTCTGCTTATAATAATCTGGCGCTTGCGTATTTTTATCAGGGTGAGACAGAGCAGGCTTCTGCTATTTTGTCTGAAGTGCTCAGTAAAAATCCGGGGAACTTGCACGCTTTGTGTAATTTAGCGGTATTTTATCATTATGAAGGGCGCGATCAGGAATTAAAGGAGCTTGTGACTGCTCTTGAAACGGTAAGGCCGTTCCTGATCGAACACCGGTTCAAACTTGGCGCAACGTTTGCTTTATTGGGGCGTCATGAACAAGCTTACGGATGGCTTAAAAGCCTTGCGAAAAAAGGGTTCGAAGGTGATGGTGGTTTTTACTACTGGCTTTCACACTCCGCCTGGCATTCCGGTCACAAAAAAGCTGCAGAGGATGCATGGAAACGTGTCATGGAAGATCAGCCTGAGAAAAAAGGGCAGGAACCATGGAACCGTGCAACAACACGCAACGATGAAAAGTTAAAAACATTTTATCCCGAAGAGCGGATGTTTATCCTTTTTAAAGATATTCAGGAATCAGACAGTATTTTGAAAGAAGCACCTCCAGCGTATTTTACACAGGTTGAAAAAGACTATTATGACATGCTTAAGTCTGATGAACCGGTTGACTCGCCCCTGAGCAGAGCGCACAGTGTGGCAGGAGAGCTGATGAAACACTTTGATCTCAAAGAGAAGACGCATCAGGGATTATTTTATATGTGGTTCCACATTGTTTATCACGCGTCTGTTGAGGGCTATCCATTTAAAAATGTAGAAGCGCTTGCGGGAGCGGCTGAATATTTATGGCGCAATGTAAGAGGGACGAATCTCCCCCAAAAAGAAATTGCAGCCAAATACGGCGTATCACCGGGTACACTCGCAAAATACCGTGGTGAAATCGATCGTTTTCTACCATAGGCAGATAATTGGACGATTTTTAAACCTTGAATTACGATATATTATGAAATTAAACTTATGAACTCATCAAAAGGAGTGTCATTTCATGACTGAAGAAAAAATCTATGATGTGATTATTATTGGCGCAGGTCCTGCAGGGATGACAGCTGCTGTTTATACGTCAAGAGCGAATCTTTCTACTCTGATGCTTGAGCGCGGAGTACCTGGCGGCCAAATGGCGAATACAGAAGACGTTGAAAACTATCCGGGATTTGACCATATACTTGGACCGGATCTTTCTAATAAAATGTTCGAGCACGCAAAGAAATTCGGTGCTGAATATGCATATGGTGACGTTAAAAGCATTGAAGACGGCAACGACTACAAGACAATCAAAACTAGTTCCAAGGAATTCAAGGCACGTGCAGTGTTAATTACGACAGGTGCTGAATACAAAAAACTTGGCGTGCCGGGTGAAAAAGAACTTGGCGGCCGCGGTGTATCTTACTGTGCGGTATGTGACGGTGCATTCTTTAAAGGAAAAGACCTTGTCGTAGTAGGCGGCGGTGATTCTGCTGTTGAAGAGGGTGTGTATCTGACACGCTTTGCAAACAAGGTAACAATTGTTCACCGCAGAGAAGAACTGCGCGCGCAGAAAATCCTCCAGCAGCGGGCATTTGATAATGAAAAGATTGATTTTATCTGGAATACCACAGTAAAAGAAATCAATGAAAAAGATGGTAAAGTCGGTTCTGTAACGCTTGTATCAACTGAAGATGGATCAGAAAATGAATTCGCGGCAGACGGCGCATTCATTTATATCGGAATGGTGCCACTGACGAAGCCGTTTGAAGGTCTTAATATCTTAAACGATGAAGGCTATATTGAAACGGATGAAAAAATGCAGACAAATGTACCAGGCATTTTTGCAGCTGGTGATGTGCGTGACAAGACACTGCGTCAAATCGTTACAGCAACCGGCGACGGCAGTGTAGCTTCACAGGCAATCCAGCATTATGTTGAAGAGCTTGCTGAGTCAATGAAGGTAAAGTCTTAATTAAATGATGGTCTATAACAACCGCTGGTGATTTCCACGGAGGACTGCGCTTTCCTGCCCCCGGGCGGTGAGCCCCTGCACGCTTCGCATGCACGGTCTCACCTGTCCCTTTTCTGGGGCGGGAGTCTCCGTCCATCGTTCCAATCACCAGCTTTATTTATTTTAAAACGAGATAAAAATTCTTCAAAAACATTAATATTACATTTAATACAGTGAATTAAGTAACTGATCTTCTGAATAGTAAGGTTACGTTTTAAAATTTTATTTTTGAATTTGCACTGAGTTGATCGAAGCGGAAGGTGGTGACTCCAACGCGATAAGCCGGACAGGTGAGACCCCGCAGGCGCGAAGCGATGAGGAGGCTCACCGCCGGCCGCGTGGAAAGCATCCCCCTGAAGCGGAAATCAACAGCCACCTTAGATAAAGATAATTTCAATAACCAAATCTTTATCTAATCGTTACCAAACTGTAATGGCTATGCAACAATTAGTGGGTATAGTAAGACCATAAGTAATTGACCCCCTTTTACTATATATTTTTTGGCACGGACCCCGAATAGGTCCGTGCCCTTTTTTTGTTTTCATACAGAAAAGGAGATTTGCATACAGATAGAGAAGGAGTCGGTACGGCTTCATTGTGAGAGCCTTTGAAACCATGTATAATGAAATGAATGAGCTAAAAATGAGCAGGTGATAAAATGCAAAGAATTACAAATTGTGTCTATATAAAAGATAATCAGGCGCTGCTTCTCCAAAAGCCGAGAAGAGACTGGTGGGTAGCTCCGGGCGGTAAGATGGAGCCGGGGGAGTCAATCAGAGATGCCTGTATTAGAGAATACAGAGAAGAAACAGGTTTTTATGTAAAAAATCCTGAAATTAAAGGAATTTTTACGTTTATTATTAAAGAAGGTAATGAAGTGATTTCAGAGTGGATGATGTTTACGTTTCTGGCAACAGATGCTGATGGTCTTCTTCTGGATGAGTCGCCGGAAGGTATTCTACAGTGGCAGCCTGTTGAAGCGGTTCAGTCACTTGATATGGCTGAAGGAGACCGGCATATTCTTGAGTATGTGATTCATGGCCAGGGCGTTATATATGGCACATTCACATATACAAAGGATTTTGAGCTTCTATCTTATCGTCTGGATCCAAGCTGAGAGGGAGTGTCATGATGTCAACAGATATGGAATTAGTGATTATTACAGGGATGTCGGGAGCAGGAAAAACAGTCGCCATTCAAAGTTTCGAAGATCTGGGTTTTTTCTGTGTAGATAATCTGCCTCCCACTTTACTGCCTAAGTTTCTTGAACTGATGAAAGAATCAGGGGATAAGATGAACCGTGTGGCAGTGGTCATGGATTTAAGAGGGCGTGAATTTTTTGACTCACTTTTTCAGGCACTGGATCGATTTGATAAAGATGAACTGCTGAAGCCCCGCATTCTCTTTTTAGAAGCAGATGATCAGGCACTTGTGAGACGATACAAAGAAACACGCCGTTCCCATCCACTGGCACCTGAAGGGCTGCCGATGGATGGTATTAAGCAGGAAAGACTGCTTTTGGCAGAGCTTAAAGGACGTGCGCAGACCATTTACAATACGTCGAATTTAAAACCGAGAGAGCTGCGCGAGAAAATTCTCCAGGAGTTTTCGGTGAACAAGCAGTCTTTATTTACAGTGAACGTCATGTCTTTTGGGTTCAAACATGGACTTCCAATTGATGCTGACCTGGTATTTGATGTGAGATTCCTTCCGAATCCGCATTATATTGATCATATGAGAGCCCAGACAGGCCTGGATGAAGAAGTATCTGAGTATGTAATGAAATGGACAGAGACAAAAAAGTTTTTAGAAAAAACGGTTGATCTGCTGCAGTTCATGCTTCCACATTACAAACGTGAAGGCAAAAGTCAGCTTGTGATTGCAATCGGCTGTACAGGCGGTCAACACCGTTCTGTAGCGCTGACTGAACAAATCGCACGCGCATTTGCCAAAGACTATCATACTCAGATTACCCACCGCGATATTCATAAAAAGCAAGGATTGCCTAAGACATGACTACTCCGAAAAGCAACGGTAAAGTTGTCGTGATCGGTGGCGGAACAGGCCTGTCTGTTCTGCTCCGCGGGCTGAAGCACCACCCGCTGGATCTTACGGCAATTGTAACCGTAGCGGATGATGGAGGCAGCTCGGGAAGAATCAGGGACGACCTGAAAATTCCGCCTCCAGGAGATATTAGAAATGTAATTGCAGCATTGTCTGATGTTGAACCGCTGGTAGAAGAGATGTTTCAGTACAGATTTGCGAGCAAAAACGAATTAAGTGGTCATTCACTGGGGAACTTAATCATTGCAGCAATGGCTTCAATTACCGGTGATTTTGCACACGGTATAGAGGAAATGAGCAAAGTGCTGAATGTCAGAGGGCGTGTGCTTCCATCTGCCAATCAGAGCATTGTACTTTCAGCTGAAATGGAAGATGGCACAATTATTAAAGGTGAATCGAAAATTCCATTCAGCGGTAAGAAAATTAGCCGCGTGTTTTTATCCCCTAAGCATGTGGAAGCACTTCCGAAGGCTGTTGAAGCAATAGAGGAAGCAGATATGATTATTATAGGACCGGGCTCCCTGTACACGAGCATTTTGCCCAACCTTCTTGTAGAAGAAATCGGCAGTGCCGTATTAAAGAGCAGTGCGCCGAAGGTTTATATTTGCAACCTGATGACACAGGCCGGTGAAACACTGAATTATACAGCCTCACAGCATGTTGAAGCGATTTATCAGCACATGGGAGAACAATTTATGGACTATGTGCTCGTTAATAATGAAGACGTTCCGGCAGAGATCCGTTCACTTTATGATAAAGAAATGGCGGAGCCGGTAAAATTTGATGTGGATCGGTTAAAAGGACTCGGACTTCAAGTGGTTTATGATAAAATAATTATTAATCGCGAAGGACTTATACGACATGATACAGATCGTGTCGCAGAAATTGTTGTTCGCTTAATGACTGGTTCAACAGATCAGTTCGCGTAGTTAGAGAAAGAGGGAGGCGGAAAAGACAAATGTCGTTTGCGTCAGAAACGAAAAAAGAACTCACCCAGATTGAGGCAAATGAATGCTGTTCAAAAGCGGAGCTCGCTGCGCTGATTAGAATGAATGGATCGCTGTCTTTTTCAAACAAAGTTTTAGTGGTGAATATACAAACAGAAAATGCGGCAATTGCCCGCAGAATTTATACTTTAATAAAGAAAAGTTACACGGTTCAGGTTGAGTTACTGGTCCGCAAAAAAATGCGTCTGAAGAAAAATAATGTATATATCGTAAGAATCGTGGAACAGGCACGTGCGATCCTGGAAGATCTCAATATACTCGGTGAAGGCTTCCGCCTGAATCACAATATTTCACCAGCGACAATCGGTAAAAAGTGCTGCCAGCGTGCATACCTGAGAGGTGCATTTCTCGCGGGTGGATCTGTCAATAATCCGGAAACGTCGTCTTACCATCTTGAAATCTTTACACTGTATGAAGAGCATAACGATTCGCTGGCTAATCTGATGAACCAGTTTGATTTGAACAGTAAAACAATAGAGCGGAAAAAAGGCTTTATCACTTATTTAAAAGAAGCTGAGAAAATCACCGAATTTTTCAGCCTGATTGGTGCTCACCAGGCACTTCTCAGATTTGAGGACGTGCGGATCGTCAGAGATATGAGGAACTCGGTGAATCGCCTTGTGAACTGTGAAACAGCCAACCTGAACAAAACAATCGGTGCAGCGCTTCGCCAGGTTGAAAACATCCGTTTTATTGAACGTACGGCGGGCCTTAGTGTTTTACCAGACAAGCTGCGGGAAATTGCAGAACTCAGAGTGGCTTATCAGGACGTGACATTGAAAGAACTTGGAGAAATGGTTTCCGGCGGCGCTGTCAGCAAGTCCGGTATTAATCACCGTCTAAGAAAAATTGATCAGATTGCTGAAAAATTACGTAAGAATGAAATGGTAGGAAATTAATTTGAGACAGGGGGAGATCAGATGCAGCAAAAAGAGGTAACGGTAAAGTTGAAAAATGGATTGCAGGCACGTCCTGCATCCATGTTTGTTCAGGAAGCTACAAAGTTTCAATCAGATGTGTATATTCAAAAAGAAAACAAGAAAGTAAACGCCAAGAGTATTATGGGCTTGATGAGTCTTGCGCTCAGTACCGGTGAAAGCTTTACACTTATTACAGATGGCGCTGACGAAGACGCTGCAATGCAAACGCTTGCAGCATATGTAGAAGAAGCGAACTAACGAGGACCCTTTTCGGTTTATTGCCGGGGAGGGATTTTTCACCTTAAAAAGCTGTGAGTGGAGAGATGGTAACGGTCGATTACAGTGAAAAGACGGTCACTGAGCCTGATATGACGGTCGAGATGTGTGGAAACGACGATCGAGGGGCTGGGTACGACGGTCAGCGGAGCGGAAACGACGATCACGGGGCAGAATACGACTGTCGCCGGCGCGAATAGCACGCTCACCAGTACATATACGCACATCAATCCGGGTGTATCGCTACTTCTCCAGAAGATATTGCAACATTTAAAATAATAAAAGAGCATATGCTTTTAAGTGCAATTAAAAAAGCCGACCACTCATCAGAGTGATCGGCCAGGCTTAGCGCCCTCGAAGGGAATCGAACCCCTATCTCAAGAACCGGAATCTTGCGTCATATCCATTAAACTACGAGGGCATGGTTTAACGATGCTTTTCTATTATAATAAAGGAGTTTTAGGATTGCAAGAGAAGTTTTATAAGGTAAGAAGATGGTTTAGACTTGTTAATTAGGCACTCAGATGGGTATGATGAAAGGAAGAAAGAATAAGTCATTTTGTTTGACCTTGTTTGACCTTCATTGTAAGATGACAGTACATATTGATGCAACACAACCACTAGATTGTTAAAGGAGGATTTTTAAATGAACTTAATTCCAACAGTAATTGAACAGACTAACCGCGGTGAGCGTGCGTATGATATTTATTCACGTTTGCTGAAAGACCGTATTGTTATGCTCGGCAGTGGAATTGATGATAACGTTGCGAATTCAATCGTATCACAGCTGCTATTCTTAGAAGCTGACAATCCTGATAAAGATATCTACCTTTACATTAACAGCCCGGGTGGAAGTATCACAGCGGGTATGGCAATTTACGATACAATGCAATTCATTAAGCCGAAAGTACACACGATCTGCATCGGTATGGCAGCATCAATGGGTGCATTCCTTCTAGCTGCAGGCGAAAAGGGTCACCGCTACGCACTTCCTAACGCTGAAGTAATGATCCACCAGCCACTTGGCGGCGCACAGGGACAGGCAACTGAAATTGATATTGCTGCTAAGCGTATCCTGTTCCTTCGTGAAAAGCTGAATAAGATTCTTGCTGAGCGCACTGGTCAGGATTACGAAACAATCTCTAAAGACACTGACCGTGATAACTTCATGACAGCAGAGCGCGCGCTTGAATATGGTCTTGTTGACCAGATCATGGATCGCAACAAGCTTGCTGAAGATGGTAAATAATTAATGCGATTAGCCGGTCTCTCTAAATGGGGGATCGGTTTTTTGTATTGATAAATTGTGGGCTGGGGTCGTATCTGCGGTGTTAGTTGTACTTATCTCAGCAGTTGTGGTCGTGATCTCACTTTACGTGGTACAAACACACGGCGTGTTGGTATTAAGCCCCGTGCGTGTCGGTACTAATCCAAGTTTCAGTTGTCCATCACCCTTTTTTCCAATTATAATAAAATCTATCAAACCCCGAGGTGAACCAAATGATTGTACACTACTACACACGCAAAAACTGCGGCTTATGTGATGAAGGAAAGTTAATGCTTGAGCTTGCGCAGGAAGATCACGGCTTTGAAATAGAAGAACGTGATATTGATACGTCTGACGAATGGACAGAGAAGTATGGACTGATGATTCCGGTAGTGGAGGCAGATGGTGAGATCATCCAGGCCGGACGGATAGATTTTGTGACAATAAGTAAACGTTTTCAAAAAAAGTCTTGACTTTATTTCTTGAAACGTTATAAGAACATTGCTATGATTAGAGATGTAGCAGGAATCTTTTTTTTGATCCGGATGGGACATAAAATGTCTATGTGGGACAAAAAATGACCAGGAACACTTCGATGTCAGGAATATCATTGCCCGGCTATGAAGTGCTTATTCACTAAAAAGGAGCTTTGATATGCCAAACATAATTGACATCCAAAAGCGTCTGGTGCCTGACCTGCTAGAGAAAATTCAATTGAAGTACCAGGTTTTAAGGTCTGTCAGGTTCTTGCAGCCTGTTGGCAGAAGAAGTCTTGCGCAGTCTCTTGGTATGACGGAGCGTGTATTAAGGAAAGAGGTCGAGCAGCTGAATGCTCAGGATCTTCTAACGATTCATTCTTCAGGCATGAGCCTGACAAGAGAAGGAATGGAAATCCTTATTCCGCTTGAACGCATGATCAATGAGATTTCGGGTATAACCTTAATGGAGCATTCATTAAAAGAAATGCTGAAAGTAAAAGAGGTTATGATTGTCCCGGGTGACAGTGACGATTCGCCATGGGTAAAGGAAGAGCTTGGCCGCGCAGCGATTCAAAGTATGAAGCCTTATATCGGCACAGACACAATCGTTGCAGTGACCGGCGGTACGACCATGTCTGCAGTTGCGGGCATGCTGACACCGGATTTTGCCACACCTGAAACTTTATTTGTTCCAGCGCGGGGCGGTATCGGTGAGGACGTACAAAATCAGGCGAATACAATCTGCTCGACAATGGCCATGAAATCCGGTGCAAAGCACAGAGTATTATATGTGCCTGACCAGGTCAGCCGGGAAGTGTACGAATCGATTACAAAAGAACCTGCCATTAAAGAAGTGATGTCACTTATTACTTCAGCAGATATCGTCCTTCACGGAATCGGTGATGCTTTTACAATGGCGAAACGCCGTCACACAACTGAAGAGCATTTCCATACGATTTCACACGGACAGGCTGTAGGCGAAGCATTTGGTTATTATTTTGACGTTGAGGGCAACATTGTCCACAAGGTGAAAACCATCGGACTTCAGCTGAAAGATCTGGGCAACGTACCTAATGTATTTGCTGTTGCCGGAGGACATTCCAAGGCACAGGCAATCCGCGCTTACTTTAAAGGAGCGCCTCAAACTTCTTCGACTCTGATTACAGATGAAGGAGCAGCAAAAGAGCTTTTGAAAGGCTAAGCCCTTTTAAAATATATAAAGCACCATCCCCAAACATCTTAAGGAGGAATTATTCATGACAGTGAAAATTGGAATTAACGGATTTGGACGTATCGGACGTAACGTATACCGTGCAGCACTTAACAACCCGGAAGTAGAGGTTGTAGCAGTAAACGACCTTACTGATGCTAATATGCTTGCACACCTTCTACAGTATGATTCAGTTCACGGCAAACTTGATCAGAAAGTAGAAGTTGATGGAGACGACAACCTTCTCATTGACGGTCAAAAAGTAAAAGTACTTGCTGAACGTGACCCTGCGAACCTTCCATGGGGCGAGCTTGGTGTTGAGATCGTAATCGAATCAACTGGTATCTTTACTAAAGGTGAAGCTGCTGCTAAGCACCTTGAAGGCGGAGCGAAGAAAGTTATCATCTCTGCACCAGCTAACGGTGAAGACCTTACAGTTGTTATGGGTGTTAACGAAGACAAGTATGACCCTGCTAGCCACAATGTTATTTCAAACGCTTCTTGTACAACGAACTGCCTTGCACCATATGCTAAGGTTCTTAACGACAAGTTCGGTATCAAGCGCGGTATGATGACGACAGTTCACTCATACACAAATGACCAGCAGATTCTTGACCTGCCACACAAAGACTACCGTCGTGCGCGTGCAGCTGCTGAAAACATCATCCCAACTTCAACTGGAGCTGCAAAAGCAGTATCTCTTGTACTTCCAGAACTTGAAGGCAAGCTGAACGGTATGGCTATGCGTGTACCAACGCCAAACGTATCACTAGTTGACCTTGTAGTTGAACTTGGTCAGAACGTAACAGCTGATGAAATCAATGCTGCACTTAAAGAAGCTGCAGAAGGCGACCTTAAAGGAATCCTTGCATACAGCGACGAGCCACTTGTATCAACTGACTACAATGGCAACACAAACTCTTCAATCGTAGATGGTCTTTCTACTATGGTTCTTGAAGACAACATGGTAAAAGTACTTTCTTGGTACGACAACGAAACTGGTTACTCAAACCGTTGCGTAGACTTAGCTGCTTACATGGCTAAAAAAGGACTGTAAGAAGTCCGGAATTTATAAAGAGTATGATTGGTCTTTCGACCGGTCATCCCTTATAATAAGAGGGTGAAATGGGGAGAGGGGAATGATCCCCACTCCCTTTTTTCATCTGCTTGCCAATCATTTGAAGGAGGCCTGTACTCAATGAACAAGAAAAGCGTAAAAGATGTTGATCTTAAAGGACAACGGGTATTCTGTCGCGTAGACTTTAACGTTCCAATGAAGGACGGCGAAGTATCAGATGATACACGCGTGCGCGCAGCACTTCCTACGATTAAGTTTTTAACAGAAGCTGGAGCTAAGGTGATTTTAGCTAGCCACCTTGGACGTCCAAAGGGTGAAGTTGTTGAAGAACTTCGTCTCGCGCCTGTTGCAAAGCACCTGTCTTCACTGATTGGAAAAGACGTGAAAACAGTTGATGAAGCATACGGTGAGAAAGCTGAAGCAGCAGTATCTTCTCTTGAGGAAGGGGACGTTCTCGTTCTTGAAAATGTGCGCTTCTATCCTGGTGAGGAAAAGAACGATGCTGAACTTGCGAAGCAGTTTGCAAGCCTTGCTGATGTGTATGTAAATGATGCATTCGGAGCAGCACACCGTGCACACGCTTCAACTGCAGGAATTGCAGAACATCTTCCGGCTGTATCAGGTCTGCTGATGGAGAAAGAGCTTGATGTATTAGGAAAAGCTTTATCTAATCCGGAGCGTCCGTTTACAGCAATTATTGGCGGAGCGAAAGTGAAAGATAAAATCGGTGTCATTGATCACCTTCTTGATAAAGTGGACAACCTGATTATTGGTGGCGGACTTGCTTACACATTCGTGAAGGCACAGGGTCATGAAGTTGGTAAGTCTCTTTTAGAAGAAGACAAGATTGATCTTGCCAAACAATTTATGAAAAAAGCAGAAGACAAAGGCGTGAAGTTCTATATGCCGGTCGATATCGTGGTAGCGGATGATTTCTCAAACGATGCCAATATTAAAGAAGTTTCAGTCGATGAAATCCCGTCAGACTGGGAAGGTCTTGATATCGGACCGAAAACACGCGAATTGTACCGAGACGTAATCCTTCAGTCTAAACTGGTTATCTGGAATGGACCTATGGGAGTATTTGAACTTGAATCATTTGCGAATGGTACAAAAGCTGTAGGACAGGCCCTTGCTGATGCACAGGATACATATTCTGTCATCGGTGGAGGAGACTCAGCAGCAGCAGTCGAGAAATTCGGCATGGCTGATCAGATGAGTCATATCTCAACAGGTGGCGGTGCCTCTCTTGAGTTTATGGAAGGGAAAGATCTTCCAGGCGTTGTCGCACTAAACGATAAGTAAACCAGGAAAGGATGTTTTAACATGCGTAAACCAATTATTGCAGGAAACTGGAAAATGAATAAAACAGCATCTGAAGCAAGAGCTTTTACTGAAGAAGTTGCTTCTAAAGTACCTTCAAATGAGAAGGTAGATGCTGTAATCTGTTCACCGGCACTATTTTTAGCACATCTGGTTGATTTAACTCATGACTCTGATGCTGCGATTGGTGCACAGAACATGCACTTCGAGGAAAATGGAGCATTTACAGGTGAAATCAGCCCTGTAGCTTTAAAAGACATTGGGGTACAATATGTCGTTCTTGGACACTCTGAACGCCGTGACATGTTCAATGAAACGGATGAATCAGTGAACAAGAAGACACATGCTGCTTTCAAGCACAGCCTTACACCGATCGTGTGTGTAGGTGAATCACTTGAACAGCGTGAAAACAATGAAACAAAAGACTTTGTCGGCGGACAGGTGAAGGCTGCACTTGAAGGATTATCTGAAGATCAGGTAAAACAGACAGTGATTGCATACGAGCCTATCTGGGCAATCGGCACTGGTAAATCTTCAACTGCAGAAGATGCGAATGAAGTATGTGCACACATCCGTTCAGTTGTTGCATCAGTTGTGTCACAAGAAGCTGCTGACGCAGTTCGTATTCAGTATGGCGGCAGCGTAAAACCTGCTAACATCGAAGAGTACATGGCACAGAGCGATATTGACGGAGCACTTGTCGGCGGTGCAAGCCTTGAAGCAGATTCATTCCTTGCACTTGTGGAGGCTGGCGCAAATGCGTAAAGCGCCAGTTGCTTTAATAATCCTTGATGGTTTTGCATTGCGGGCTGAATCTAAAGGAAATGCAGTTGCACAGTCAAAGAAACCTAATTTTGACCGTTACTGGGAAACCTTTCCCCATAATACACTGACAGCATGCGGTGAAGCTGTTGGACTTCCGGATGGGCAAATGGGTAACTCAGAAGTCGGTCACTTAAATATCGGCGCAGGGCGTACGGTATATCAGAATTTGACGCGCATTAACATTTCAATTCGTGACAAGGAGTTTCACTCTATCCCGGAATTCCTTCGTGCAGTTGATAATGCCAAGCGTCACAACAAAGCCCTTCACATCATGGGGCTGCTTTCTGACGGCGGCGTACACAGTCACTACGAACACCTCTTTGCATTGCTTGAACTTGCAAAAGAGTCAGGTTTGACTAAAGTGTATGTTCACGGATTTTTAGATGGACGCGACGTTGCTCCTTCATCTGGTCTTCAGTATATTGCGGATGCTGAAGCAAGAATGAAAGAGATCGGCGTTGGTGAGTTCGCTTCGATTTCCGGCCGTTATTATGCGATGGACCGTGACAACCGGTGGGAACGCGTTGAAAAGTCTTATCATGTGATGGTTGACGGTACTGGTCCTTCATTTAGTTCAGCTGAAGAAGGTGTTCAGGCATCATATAACGAAGAAGTGTATGATGAGTTTGTTATTCCATTTGTAGTTGAAAAAGACGGCGAACCTGTCGGCAGAATTGAAAGTCAGGATTCAGTTATTTTCTTCAACTTCCGGCCTGACCGTGCAATTCAAATGTCATCAGCTTTAACAAATCCTGATTTTAAAGGATTTGATCTTGGTCCGAACAAACCTGAAAATCTGCAATTCGTCAGCTTCACACATTACAGTGATAAAGTGCGTGCTGATGTTGCGTTTAAATCAGAGGATCTGAAAAACACAATCGGTGAAGTGCTTTCATCTCAGGGCCTTACGCAGCTGCGTATTGCTGAAACGGAAAAATTTCCTCACGTTACGTTCTTTATGAGCGGCGGCCGTGAAGAGAAATTCCCGGGCGAAGAGCGAATTCTGATTGATTCACCTAAAGTGGCTACGTACGATCTGAAGCCTGAAATGAGTGCATATGAAGTAACGGACGCGTTACTTGATGCAATCAATGAAGACCGATTTGATGCGATTCTGCTGAACTTTGCGAATCCGGATATGGTTGGTCACAGCGGTATGCTCGAGCCAACAATTAAAGCGATTGAAACTGTAGACGAATGTCTTGGCAAAATCGTTGATCTGATTCACGAAAAAGGTGGACATGCCATTATCACAGCAGACCATGGTAACTCTGATGAGGTAATAACTTCAGAAGATAAGCCGATGACTGCTCACACAACAAATCCTGTACCGGTGATTGTAACAAAGGAAGACGCGGAGCTTCGCGAAGGCGGAATGCTCGGCGACCTTGCACCGACTATGCTTGATTTAATGAAGGTTGAAAAGCCTGAAGAAATGACTGGTGAGTCACTTATTAAGAAGTAGTTGACTGCTGATAATCGCTGATCTGCGCTTCAGGCGGACGCTTTCCGGACGGTTGTTGCTGAGCCTCCTCGCCTTCGGCTGTGGGGTCTCAGCTTCCAACTAATCGTCCCGGAGTCGCCGCCTTCCGCTCCGATCAGCTGAGTAACACTTTCATAAAAGATACAGAGACTTTTCCGGACTTTGTATCAAGAATAAACCTATTTAAGTAAACAAGTTAATAAAGCAGTGTAACTTCCGGCCTGTAAATTAGCTTTTACTAACAAAATATTTGCACCTAGTTGATTGTAGCGGAAGGGGGGACGACTCCAGCAGGAGAAGCGTGACAGGTGAGACCCCGCAGACGCGCAGCGTCGAGGAGGTCCGATTGAACCGGAGCCAAAAGCGGCTCATGCGGAAAGCGTTCCCCCCTGGAGCGGAAATCAACGGCTCAAGTATTGAAATTAATTTATCCCGAAAAATCATTTAAAAGAGGAGAGATTTTAACATGCCATTTATCGTAGATGTATACGCACGTGAAGTAATCGATTCACGCGGTAATCCAACAGTAGAAGTTGAAGTTTACACTGAAGGCGGCGCATTTGGCCGTGCACTTGTACCATCAGGTGCTTCAACAGGTGAATATGAAGCAGTAGAACTTCGTGACGGTGACAAAGACCGTTACCTGGGTAAAGGTGTTCTTAAAGCAGTTGAGAACGTAAATAACGTAATCGCGCCAGAACTAATCGACAGCTATTCAGTACTTGACCAGGTATCAATCGACCATGCAATGATCGAGCTTGATGGCACTGAAAATAAAGGTAAATTAGGCGCAAACGCAATTCTTGGTGTTTCTATGGCAGTAGCACATGCTGCAGCTGACTACCTTGATGTACCACTTTATCAGTACCTTGGCGGATTCAACGCGAAGCAGCTTCCAGTTCCAATGATGAACATCCTTAACGGCGGAGAGCACGCTGATAATAACGTAGACATTCAGGAATTCATGGTTATGCCTGTAGGCGCTGAAACATTCCGTGAAGGACTTCGTATGGGTGCAGAAATTTTCCACTCACTAAAATCAGTTCTTAAAGACAAAGGTCTTAACACAGCTGTTGGTGACGAAGGTGGATTTGCTCCTGACCTTGGTTCAAATGAAGAAGCACTTTCTACAATTATTGAAGCAATTGAAAAAGCTGGTTACAAGCCGGGAGAACAAGTTCTTCTTGCAATGGACGTAGCGGCTTCTGAAATCTTCAATAAAGAAGATGGTAAATACCACCTCTCTGGAGAAGGCGTTGTGAAGTCTTCAGAAGAAATGGTTGACTGGTATGCAGAAATGGCTGACAAGTATCCAATCGTATCAATCGAGGATGGCCTTGATGAAAACGACTGGGACGGTTTCAAGCTGTTGACTGAAAAGATCGGTGATAAAGTTCAGCTTGTTGGTGACGATCTGTTCGTTACAAACACTGAAAAGCTATCACGCGGAATTGAGCAGGGAATTGGTAACTCAATCCTGATCAAAGTGAACCAGATTGGTACACTGACTGAAACATTTGATGCAATCGAAATGGCGAAGCGCGCAGGTTACACTGCTGTTATCTCTCACCGTTCTGGTGAAACAGAAGATGCAACAATCGCTGATATCGCAGTTGCAACAAATGCTGGTCAAATCAAGACTGGTGCTCCATCACGTACAGACCGTGTTGCGAAATACAATCAGCTTCTTCGTATCGAAGATCAGCTGGCTGCAACTGGACAGTACCTTGGCGTTAAAACTTTCTATAACTTAAACAAATAACAACGAATCCTCTCTGCTGTCATGGCAGGGGGGATTTTTTTGCGGTACAGTAGGACGGTGTCCACTGATAGGTTTGTGTAATGATTCTAAATGCAGCACCTACACCTTCCCCGGTGAGCCCCCGATAATGACATCTTTCAAAGCCTTTTTCATACAATGATGTAGAGGTGAAGATTGTGACGAGAGTTAAACATACGAGTAAGGATATTGATTTAATTGCAAGGATGATGAGGGCAGAAGCTGAGGGTGAAGGGAAATTAGGAATGCTGATGGTTGGGAATGTCATAATCAACCGAGCAGTAGCGGATTGTCTGGATTTCAGAGACGTCAGAAATATAAACGATGTGATTTTTCAAATCCAGGGTGGAAATTATTCTTTTGAAGCAGTGCAAAAAGGTAATCTATTCTATAGTCCTGCAAGAGATTTAGAGAGAGAGTTAGCGCGGCGGGTGGTGAAGTCCTGGAGGCAGCACCCTTCTAAATACGCGCTTTGGTATTTTAATCCTTATGCGCCTTGCCCTCCAACGTGGTATGGTCAGCCGTTTGCGGGACAATTTAAACTTCATTGTTATTACGAACCGCAGGCGAATACTTGTGACAGTGTCTATAGATAGCTACATCTTAAGTGTATTTGATAGATCCTCCCGCAGATAAAAGCAGGGAGGGTTTTTAAATGTTTAGAAAAGAGGGGGACGGATATAATAGATATAACCGAAAAGTAAACTGAATAAAAATAATATTCAGTTTACTTTTCGGTTTTTTGTTAGATATTATTAGAATATGAATGCCATGGCAGTATTTGATTCTCCAAAAGAAGGAGGGGCTTTTGATGGAACAAATGATTATGTGCGAAGTGAACAGCTGCAAATTTAACAAAGAAGGTGTCAGATGCGGTGCGCCTAAGATTCATGTAGCACCACATAAAGGACGTGCGGATTCGAGTGATGAAACAGACTGTAAGACATACGAGCATGTATAAAAAAAGCGGCTGCCGTGCGAAGCAGCCGCTTTTTTCAATCCGTACTTACTGCTTTTTTCGCCGAAACAGCTGAGAACGTAATCGTAATAGCACAAAGAACAGCAATCACAATGAAGCCTAATACGATGGGCCACGTATCAGTAAAGCCATCAATTAAGACGGTCCGCATCGCTTCAAATAAGTAAGTGACAGGATTAATCGTTGCAGCTACTTTCAGCCACGCAGCGTCGATCAATTCATATGGAACGAATGTGGTACTCAAAAAGATCAGCGGGAAGAAAATAAACGTTCCGGCCTGGGCAGACTGTGCATTTTTTGCACGCAGCGCTACCCCGACTGAATACCCTGCAAATGCTAGCCCCCAGCCGAGGGTTAACAATAATACTACGACAACGCCCCATGCACCACCGGCAACTTCAAGCCCCAAAAAGAATCCGACACATATAATTAAACCGGCCTGAATGACTAGCTGAAGCATTCCTGCAATGATCGGTCCAAGCACAATCGCAAGCCGCGAGCTCGGGGTCAGAAGCAATCTTGAGAAAAAGCCATTATCCAGATCTTTTACAAGTGCCTGACCTGCACCACCAGCGCCTCCGATTGCGGCAGATACGATAGAGACTGGCAGAATAAATGCCAGGTAATTTGCCCCTTCAAATGCAGGAAGGTTCGCGATCCCGCTCAAGCCTGCTTCATAAACGAAAAGAAAGAACATACTGATTGCAAGATTCGGTATAAAAATAAGCGGGTTTCTTAAAATCGTAACAATGCTCCGCTTTGTCATAACAAGCGTGTCTGAGAAGAAATTTCCCTGCTGTTTATTCAATTGAATCACCTTCTTTCTGTTCGTTTGTCACTTGAATAAACACGTCATCAAGTGAAGGTGGCTTCACGTTCAGCTGAGCAGGATGCAAATTTTGTTCATCCAGCTTTCTGATGACATCAGCTAAAATAGACGTTCCATTTTCTGTGAGAATGGTGATGTCGTTTTTGACCCGTTCAGTCTGGTAATCAGGTGAAGCAACAGCCTGCTGTGCTTTTACTGCATCTTCTTCCTCATCAAACTGCAGCACGACTGCATCAAGACCCAGCGTTCTTTTCAATTCAGCAGGGGTTCCGGTTGCAACAATCTGACCCTTATTAATGATCGAAATGCGGTCAGCAAGCTGATCAGCTTCTTCTAAATATTGTGTGGTCAGAAAAATCGTTGTGCCTTCTTCTTTATTCAGTCGTTTAATTTCCCGCCAGATGGCTTTACGATTAGCTGGATCAAGTCCGGTTGTCGGCTCATCCAGAAATAAAATTTTCGGCTGGTGAACAAGTGTCATTGCAAGGTCAAGCCTTCTTCGCATCCCGCCGGAATATTTTCCGCTCAAGCGGTCTGCATCCTCAGTCAGTCCGACAAGCTCGAGTAATTCATCTGCTCTTTTTTTAGCCTCTTTCTTGGTGAAGCCAAATAGCCTCGCCTGAAATTCCAGCAGCTCTCTACCTTTCAAATCGGGGTCTATACCTGTTTCCTGGAGCGCAACGCCTATCGAAAGACGCACCTTTTCAGGATCCTTGCTCACATCATATCCGGCTACTTCAAGCTTTCCGGAAGTAGGTTTTAAAAGGGTCGTCAATAACTGTACAGTAGTAGATTTCCCAGCACCATTAGGACCGAGAAATGCAAAAAATTCCCCTTCCGCGATATCAAAAGATACGCCTCGTACTGCTTTTATATCACCTTTGAAAGTCTTTACAGCATTTTCAACGTGAATGGCACCATTCATCATGTAACCTCCCGACATAAGTGTCAATTTTGATTATATTCTATGCTTCTTTAACTAATCTGACAAATTACAGTGTTTTTTACTCTGAGTCTAAAACAAAGATTGTATGCCTTATGGGCGTATGATAAAATGGTACGAGTGTAAGGTCGGTTCAGGAGGTGGAACACATGGAAACATTATTAACTGTCTTATTAGTCATAGTATGTATCTCGTTGATCGTCGTGGTTCTTCTGCAGTCAGGTAAAAGTTCTGGTCTGTCAGGCGCTATTTCAGGTGGTGCGGAGCAGCTTTTCGGCAAGCAGAAAGCACGTGGGATGGACCTTGTTTTAAATCGTATAACAATCGTTCTGGCGGTACTGTTTTTCGTATTGACGATTGCAGTTGCCTTCGTGGTAAAATAAATGCTCAAAACCCGATCAGATGGTCGGGTTTTTATTTTTTATGTGTAAGAATTGTGCGGATGGTTTATATAAAATCGTTTTGCGGATATAAACGTTGAGCTGCGCTGCGGGGGGACGCTTTCCGGACGGAGCTTGCTGAGCCTCCTCAGCCTGCGGCTTGCGGGGTCTCAGCTTCTCTCTAATCGTCCCGGAGTCGCCCCCTTCCGCTCCACTCAACTGACTTTTCTAGTTATTGCGATAGAATACTTATTTTTAGCAATCCTGAAGATATTTAATGATCAGGCACAAACAGATAATGTGATGCCACAGTCAACTCGTGTGACCCTGCAGTCAAAATAGGTATCACGACCGTCGCGGCGGGTCTCACTACCGTAAACCCGGGTGTATCGGACGGTCAGCGAGGAGAATATGACGGTCACCGGCGATTTTGCGACGTTCAAACCGTTCAAAGTGTCTTCAGCCGCACGAACAATGCGCTCTAATAGCTTTCCGGCGCGTTTTCTACTAAAATAGAACAAGATGAATTTGCAATTGGAGTGACGGAAAATGAAATTGAATTTACCTAAACCTTTTACATTTGAAGGCGGGAAGAGAGCGGTTTTGCTGCTGCACGGATTTACAGGAAATTCTTCCGATGTCAGAATGCTTGGCCGCTTTTTAGAAAAGAATGGTTATACATCTCACGCCCCTCACTATAAAGGACACGGCGTGCCACCTGAGGAACTGGTTAAAACCGGACCGAAAGACTGGTGGAAAGATGTTGAGGAAGGGTACGAACATTTGAAAAGTCAGGGCTATGAAGAAATTGCAGTTGCCGGACTTTCACTTGGAGGCGTATTTTCACTTAAGTTAGGTTACACTGTTCCTGTAAAGGGTATCGTGACAATGTGTGCGCCGATGTACATTAAGAGTGAAGAAGTGATGTACAAAGGAGTTTTAGAGTACGCCCGCGAATTTAAAAAGTATGAGAAAAAAGATGAAGATCAGATTGAAGCTGAAATGAAGGAATTTGAAAAGACGCCGATGAATACGCTGAAGGCACTTCAGGAGTTAATCGGTGATGTGAGAAATTCTGTGGACATGATCTACACGCCGACTTTTGTTGTGCAGGGAAGACATGATCACATGATTAATACAGATTCAGCAAATATTATCTTTGAAGGCATCGAAACTGATCAGAAGAAGCTGAAATGGTATGAGGAGTCAGGCCACGTGATTACGCTTGATAAAGAGAAGGAACAGCTGCATGAAGATGTGCTGGAGTTTCTTGATTCCCTTGACTGGTCAGTTGAAAAATAACAGCTGAAAATGGAGGGATCGCTGATGGAAGATTCGGTGATGAAGATGAAAGACAAACTGCTCACGTATATGCGTGAAGAGGCTTATAAGCCGCTGACTGTGCAGGAATTTGAGGAAGCATTTGAGATTGATGATGCGGTTGAATTTAAAGCCCTGGTAAAGTCACTTGTGATTTTAGAGGAAAAAGGTGAAATCGTCAGAACGCGCAGTAACCGGTATGGACTTCCGGAGAAAATGAACCTGGTCCGTGGAACACTTTCCGGACACGCAAAAGGCTTTGCATTTTTAATTCCGGATGAGCCTGGCAGAAAAGATGTGTTTATTCCGCCTAATGAGTCTGCGCATGCGATGCACGGTGACAAAGTCATGGTCCGCGTATCAAGTGAATCTAAAGGGGACCGTGAAGAAGGTACGGTTGTACGGATTCTTGAGCGCAAGACGAAACAGGTCGTCGGGACTTATACAGAAAGTAAAAATTTCGGTTTTGTCATGCCGGATGATAAAAAAATGACGAGTGATATTTTTGTTCCGAAAAACGCGAGCAAAGGTGCGGTCGAAGGGCACAAAGTGATTGTGGAAATTACGGCATATCCTGATGGACGCAACAGTGCTGAAGGGGAAGTCATTCAAATCCTCGGCCATAAAAACGACCCGGGCGTTGATATTTTATCAATCATCCATAAGCATGGTATTACTATCGAGTTCCCGGATGAAGTGATCCAGCAGGCGAATGAAGTGCCTGATGAGATTGACCCGGCTGATTTGAAGGACCGCCGTGACCTGCGTGAAGAAACCACGGTGACGATTGACGGTGCAGATGCAAAAGACCTTGATGATGCCATTTCACTGAAGAAATTGGACAATGGCAACTATCAGCTTGGTGTTCATATCGCTGATGTCAGTCACTATGTTACGGAAGGTTCTCCAATTGATGAGGAAGCCTACGACCGCGGGACAAGCGTTTACCTGGTGGACCGTGTCATCCCAATGATTCCACACCGCCTGTCAAACGGGATCTGCTCACTCAATCCTAAAGTCGACCGACTGACACTTTCATGTGAAATGGAGATTGATCAGAACGGCGGCGTCATTAAACATGAAATTTTCCAGAGTGTGATCCGTACGAATGAACGAATGACATATACGGATGTCAATAAAATTCTGGTCGATGAAGATGAAGCGCTGATTGAAAAGTATGAGCCGCTTGTACCGATGTTCCAGGACATGGAGAAGCTCGCAGCGATTCTACGCGGTAAGCGTTTTGGCCGTGGTGCGATTGATTTTGATTTTAAAGAAGCTAAAGTGCTTGTAGATGAAGAAGGTAATCCAACTGAAATTGGTATTCGTGAGCGTTCTGTCGGTGAAAAACTGATTGAAGAATTTATGCTTGCTGCCAACGAGACAGTCGCTGAACATTTCCACTGGATGAACCTGCCGTTTATTTACCGTATTCACGAGGATCCGAAGGCTGAGAAGCTGGAACGTTTCTTCGAGTTTATTACGAATTTCGGTATTACGGTAAAAGGAACAGGTAATGAAATTCATCCGAGAGCGCTGCAGGAAATCATTGATGACATCCAGGGAACCCCTGAGGAAATGGTCATTTCCACAATGATGCTTCGCTCAATGCAGCAGGCAAAATATGATGATAACAGCCTTGGTCACTTTGGTCTGGCGACTGATTTTTATACACATTTCACATCGCCAATCAGACGTTATCCAGACTTAATTGTGCATCGCCTGATCAGAACGTATCTGATTAATCATAAGGTAGATGAAAAAACACAGCAAAGATGGGCAGAACAATTGCCGGAAACTGCTGCGCATACATCAGGACGTGAAAGACGTGCTGTTGACGCAGAGCGTGAAACGGATGAACTGAAAAAAGCTGAGTACATGATGGACAAGATCGGTGAAGAGTTTGACGGCGTGATTTCATCTGTGACAAACTTCGGTATTTTCGTTGAGCTGTCCAATACAATTGAAGGTCTAGTGCACGTCAGCTACATGACAGATGATTATTACCGCTTTGATGAGCGTCATATGGCGATGATCGGTGAGCGGACAGGCAACGTATTCAGAATCGGCGATGAAATTTCAATTCGTGTTGTAAACGTGAATAAAGACGAGCGCGCAATTGATTTCGAAATCGTGGGTATGAAAGGCACACCAAGAGTTCGCAGAGAAACAGCGCGTGTAGTTGACAGCCGAGGCAAAGCCGGACGTGATAAGAAAAACCGCAAACGTGATGACGGCGGTAAGGGAGACAAAAAGAAATTTTACAAAGGCGCTCCGAAGAACAAGAAGAATAAAAAGAAGAAAAGAAAGTAAGGTGCAGGGGTCAGCTTTGACCCTTCTGCCTTTTGTCGGGGAGGATGTAACAGATGCCTAAAGGAGAAGGTAGAGTTCTTGCGCAAAATAAAAAAGCGCGTCATGACTATTTTATTGAAGAAACTTTTGAAGCGGGAATTGTGCTTCAGGGAACTGAAATCAAATCGATTCGCAGAGGACGAGTGAATTTGAAGGATTCTTTTGCGCGTATCAGTAACGGAGAAGTGTTTTTAAATAACGCGCACATCAGCCCTTATGAGGAAGGTAACCGTTATAATCACGATCCGCTGCGTGAAAGAAAGCTGCTTTTGCATAAACAGCAGATTAATAAGTTAATAGGTTTAACAAAGCAGCAGGGCTATTCAGTTGTTCCATTGAAAATGTATCTGAAAGATGGATATGCAAAAGTTCTGATTGGAATTGGTAAAGGTAAAAAGAAATATGATAAGCGTGAAACGTTGAAGAAGAAGGACGCGCAGCGGGAAGTCGCACGTGCATTGAAAGATCGTCAGAGGTAGGTTGTTCCAGTTGAAAAAAGACGTTAGTATGTTATAATAGATTATGCCGTTAAAGCGGCAGGACAACCGGATACTATCCGGATCCCGTACTGAACCAGGTGTATGCCTGATTCATCCTTATCATGGGGACGTTACGGATTCGACAGGAATGGTTCGAGCTTGAGTTGCGAGTCGGAGGGATCGTCTCCGTCATCAACGTCAACAAAAATAGTTAACAACAAACAAGATTACGCTCTAGCTGCCTAATAAGCACTTGAGGCCTCACTTGTCTATCACCCATGTAGACCTGCCTGAGGTTCACTTATAGTGGGATACGCAGTCTGCTACCACCTGAAGCAGCCTGAAGAGACTAATCAGGTTAGCCGTTCGGACGCCTGTCAGTTGGCATAAGTTACGGTGAAATGCGAATAGGCTGACTACGCTCGTAGAAGCTTAAGTATTGAAGTTTCTGGACGTGGGTTCGACTCCCACCGTCTCCACCAAATATATATTTGGTGGTTTTTTATTTGGTTTTAAAAGCAAGTTCAATGGTATAATGAACTCATAAGATCACATATTAATGGCAGCGTATGTTGAAGGGCTGTGATTGTATGTGTAAGAAGGAGGAAGACAACATGGCTTCAGAGTCAATTGTAAAAGTCCAATCCAACAAAAAGATACGTGAACTCAGTAAGGCATTACAGGAAGTAGAGATGATCCAATCCAGTTTAAACAAAACTAAATGATTATTTTAGCTCTTTCTAAATGAAGTCAACGAATTAATTATAAAGTCTACTTTAAGAAGAAAATGAATAAATGGGTTTTACTTCCACTGTATTTATTATCAATATACATCAGACGAACGATTATTTAAAAGGAAAGAGTTAATATTTTTTATGACAGAATTAATAAAGAAAAAGATTAAATTATTTCACAAACCTAGACAAGGATTAATTTCCTTGTCTTATTATTATTGCTATTATGTAATAAAGTTTGGTTATAATAATGAACATTCTTGTTTTTTGATATAATTAATATACCGATTATTGTTAAATTTCATCAAATTTATTTAGTTTACACATACATATGGAGATACTAAATATTATTAGTCCTAAAATAAAGGTAAAAGGATGAGGTTAATATGGAGGATGGAATACTTGAAGGTTTAGAAAACTTTGAAACAGAAGACGATCAATTAATAGATGTTACTATCTCGAATGAAGAACATAATATTTATCCTGAAGCAAATATAAAAGTTGAAAGAAGTCAATATTCTGTTTATGAATTGAATAGGAAATATTTAAGGGAACAATTGATATTAGATCCTGATTTTCAAAGAGAGGTAGTTTGGATAAAGGATCAGCAATCAGAGTTAATTGAGTCTGTTTTAATGGGAATACCACTTCCTATATTTTATTTGAATGAAACAAAAGATGGAGAATTAGTCGTTATTGATGGACGTCAACGGTTAACCACTTTTTTTTCTTTTTTAAATAATGAATTTAAATTAAAAAATCTAAAAGTATTGAATTCGTTAAATGGTTTACACTTTAAAGAACTTGAAGAAAAGATGAAGGCAAATTTAGAGGACTTTCAGATAATTGCACAAGTGATTAAACCTCCAACACCGGATAGAATAAAATTCGATATATTTGATAGGGTTAATCGAGGTGGAACCCCTTTAAATAATCAAGAAATGAGAAATGCACTGTATCAAGGAAAATCAACCACTTTACTTAGAAATCTTGTTCAACTAGATATATTTAAATTTGTGACCAGTAATTCTATAAATTCTACAAGAATGAAGGACCGTTACTTAGTTTTAAGATTTATTTCTTTTTACTTATGGAGAAAAGGTCTACTTCTAGATCCTAATGGTTCTCCAATTGAATATAAGAATGATATTGATGAGTTTCTAGGGAAATCTATGGAGTACCTAAACAAGTGCAATGATAACAAAATCGAATATTTAACCGATTTATTTATGAATACAATGCAAAATAACTTTATAGTGTTTGGAAAGGATTCATCTTTTAGAAGATTGTCCAATAGTGATAAAAAAAATCCAATAAATATGATACTTTTTGAAGCATTTGGTTATTTATTTGCGCATTTTGATCAGAATTATTGTATTGAAAATAAGGAATGTTTAAAGGATATGTGTAATCAATTATTATCTACAAAAGAATTAAATAAATTACTTACCGACGATAGGGGGCGTGGAGTTGTTATTCCAGATGTATTTAGTATGTTTGATGATTTAAAGGAGAGGCTTTTACATGATAACAAATTTAACGATTAATGGACTGAAGAGTTTTGATGAGACTTCATTGGAATTAAACAATTTTACATTACTTGTAGGCATGAATTCTGCTGGAAAATCTACAGTTATCCAAGCGCTATTATTAGCAATCCAAAACATAACGGACGATGGACGTTCTCCACTAAATGGGAGGCTAGTTTCTTTAGGTGAGTTTTCAGATGCAAGAAATTTTATTAAGAATGCAAAGTCTTTTTCAATAAAATTAAGCTCTCAATTCGAAGATTTATCGCTTAATTTTTTTGAAGATGATGGAATTGTTCAGTGTGAAATAAATCCAAATCAAAATGAACTAACCCGATATTTAAACCAAAAGAATAAAAAAATTCACTACATATCTTCTAAAAGAATAGGTTCACAAGACTTATATGGAAAAAATTTCGAAAAAAATAATGACTTTGGAATTTTAGGAGAATATGCAATAGATTTTTATGAATCAAATAAACAAAAAATGGTTGAAGAATACTTAATTAAGGATAAAAATGTTGGTTATACTCTTGCGCTACAATTGAATTATTGGCTAAAGCATATCGTTAATAGTGAGTTAATCACAGAAGATATAAAAGATACTGATAAAGTCAAAGCAAAATTTTTATCTGTCAATAATCGATATGTTAGACCCAAAAATATTGGTTCTGGCCTAAGTTATATAGTTGCAATACTTGTGAGTGCATTAACATCAAAAAAAGACGATTTAATTATCATTGAAAATCCAGAAATCCATTTACATCCACGCGCTCAATCTAAATTAACTGAATTCTTAACTTTTATTTCTGATAAAGGTATACGATTTATAATTGAAACTCATAGTGACCATATTTTTAATGGAGTACGAAAATCAATATACAATAAAAATATATCTAAAGAGAAGGTGTCTACATACTTTTTCTCTATAGACGATAAAGAAATGGTAACAAACTCTGTGAGAATTGAGTTTAATAATAATGGTAATGTCATAAATCACCAAGATGGCCTCTTTGATCAGTTTGACGACGACTTAGATGAATTATTGGGGTTATAGTATGGAGATTTTGATTAATGAACTTTCTTTAGATGGTAGTTTCAGGAATTTGGAAGAGTTTTATGATTCATTAAGATCAGTATTAAAAATACAAAAACTAATGGAAAAATCAAATGCTTCTTTTTTAAAACACCAAGAACTATACACATTTAAGGTGACAAAAGAACTAAACCTCCATGATGCATTTAGGGATAGAAGAACAAGAACAAATAATGAAATTCGGAGATTCAAACAATTATTAAACAGTCTAATGTCAGATCCCTCTTTTTGGCATGAAGACCAAAGACATAATAGTAAGGATCAATACTTATGCGAGTTCACTTCAAATACAAGTGGTTATTCACTTGCAGAAGCCTGTGAAAGAAGTAAAATAGTTATGTCATTCTCGAATGCTCGTTTTGCAAAAGAAATTCTTGAAGTTAATAAAAATGGGTGTACTTTTGATCTAATAAATATTCAAAATTTCACTACTTTTAGTGAGTTACTTTATGAAGAGAATGTGATAGGTGCTCGAGTTTATTGTAATCATAGATTCGAAGGAACTAATTTATCTTTTGCATACTTGGAAGAAGGATATGATTTTAGTATTCTCGAAGAAAGTGAGGAAAAAGCATTTATTTCTACTTTTAAGATGTTTAATGAAATGAATTGGGATGCAATTATGAGATCTGATGGATTAGATTTCAAAAAATATCAACCAGCAAAAAAAGATAACTGGTTTTTAGGTACTCCATACTCAAGTAAACAGATATATAAATTCAGGACAAGTCAAAAGTTTCGTTGCTTCGGATATAGAGAAGGAGATACATTTATTGTTTTAAGATTTGAAACGGATCATAGTATTAGCGATAATGGATAAATCTATAATCCTATTCTTTTTATGGTTCATTTATTAAGGTAGGGAAAAGACAAGGAATTTAATCCTTGTCTTTTTTTGAGTGCGCCTGGCATGGGTGCAATCTATAGGATGAGAGTCCCTAACACTCAAGGCAGTTGTACTGGTTAGTTTAGTTTAAGGGTGTCCGAGGTGACCTGGAACCTGAAGGAAGCGGGCGACAAACCTCTGGTTAGAGGAACACGAATCTCATACAAAGCTTGTTTACTGGATAAGTCTGTTCAACAAGACAAAGTCCAAACTGTCGGAGGTACAGAAAGTAAATGAGGCGGATAGATGGAGGGAAGATTGCACTCTTACGCGGGGAGATTTGGCGGATATGCCTTGTATACTTGGTAACTGGATAAGCTATTCTCCGTAGAACCGCCAGGAAGTCAGCTGAAGTCATAATACCAAATTTTCTTGAGACAGCCGAGAAGGACTGAACAATCAAGAGAGTGCCACGATCTGGTTCATGGTAACTGAGAGACTCACAGACAATCTGAAAAGAGCTGTTTATCAAGAAGTAGCGGTGAATTCCGTGTGGGCTGGTGGAAGTGTGAGGCGCTGCCATCGAAAGAGGAAACGTGAAACGCTAAGGAAAAGAATAACAGCGATGTTGATGAACACGATTCTGTCAAAACCGAATATGCCTGACGCACTCTAACGTATAGAGAGTAATAAGGAAAGGCATGGCGCGGATCTTACGCCCGTTCAAAACCTAAGAACGCAAATTATTGCACAAATGGCAGTCGATTCGAAAAAATCTCCTTGTGGGAACTTACAAAACAGATCCGGTACGTCGGATTGAAATCTCGAAACCAGACGGCGGAGCTCGATAAGGACGGAATAGTGATCTATAAAGATAAGCTAGTTGTATCAAAAATTGATCGATTAGCTAGGTCAACTCTTGATCTTCAAATGATTGCTAGTGAGTTAAAGGATAGGAAGATTGGGCTCGTATTCATAAAGGAGAATATTGATTTCTCCACTCCATCTGGTGAGTTGATGTTTACAATGCTTGGGGCTATAGGACAGTTTGAACGTACCTTAATCAAAGAAAGAACAGCAGAAGGAAGAGAGAGAGCAAAGTTAAAAGGTAAACATATGGGAAGACCGAGCAAACCTAAGAAGAATATAGAACGTGCTATGGTTTTGTATAATGAGCGGGCACACAATGGAATGAGTGTTAATGATATTTCCAAGCTTACAGACGTTCCACGTTCAACTATATATGCTGAAATAAAAAAGAAGAAAGTAGCAGGTCAATCCAGCGATGAATGGTAACATGCTATCACACAAATTTGTCCTTACCGTTTAATACAGTAAGGATTTTTACTTTACCCGTTACTTAATAATGAGTCGTATAGGACAATATTTAGATCAACAACTCTATACTATTTTAACATTTTAATTTATTTATTAAATTTTCAGAAGCTAGATATAAATTTATCAATACTGTATTTTCATCTAACTAAAATTAAATAAGTCTTTTATGATTATTTAAGTATGGTATAATTTAACTATAATTTTACCTTTATTATAGCAATGAATTAGGTGGAAAGAATGTAAAACATAAATTTTTACGTAGTTTAGGAGGGCTAATAGTGAGTAAAAAAGAAAAGTCTGTTCAAGAATTGACTTCAGCAGAATCCAAGTCTATTGGATTCGATTATCAATATTACTTCTTCTTAAATGAAGTATTAAAAATTGAAAGTGAAGAGTCTGTTGGATATGAAGTGCGTGATGATGTTCATATCGATAAAGCTGATGGAAAACAAATATTAATTCAATTGAAACATTCAGTTGTAACAAAAGCTAGTGGAGGAATAAGCAATCTTTCTGAAAAAGATATTGATTTGTGGAAGACAATTTCTAATTGGATTGAAATGATTAACGATAAAACTGAGGGAAGAAAGGAATTGAAGGAGCAATTAAAATACATATTAAATACTAGCTTTATTTTAGTAACAAATAAGTCAATAACTTCATCCAATCTGTTTTTCATAAATATAGAAGAATTCCAAAAAGGAAATATTAGTATTAATAATATTAGAGACTATTTAGCGGATTTATCTAAGGTTAAAAAAGGTAAGAATAGTTCAGTTACGGATTGCTATATAAAAAAATTATTAAAACAAGATGATACATGGTTAGAGCCTTTTTTGAGAAATTTAGAAGTCAAAAATAATGTTGATGATTTAATCAATCTAGCTAAGTTAAGAATTAAAGAAAAAAATGTAAATGACACCAGACTTGAAGATGTATTTAAAGCGGTAGATAGTAGTCTTAGAAAACTAATTTATGATGAAGTAAAAGATGGAAACAAAGTAATATTAACTTTTTCTGAATACCATAAAAGATTTACAAAATACTTTGAATTGGGTAGGAGTAGAAAGTTACCAATTAGATTAAATAATCCAAAACACAACAAACCTGCTGATCCTGAAAAACATACTTCAATAAAACAACTTATCGATATAGAAGTTATAAATCCAGAAGATGAAGATTTTGAAGATAAGATAGTTGAAATTTTCACTTGTAAATATTTAATGCATAATAATTTAGAGCAATGGATTCAAGACGTAGATATAACAGAAGAACAGAAAGATAAATTTGAACAGGATGTAATAAAAAAATGGGATAATCATTTTAATAACATCCATTCTAAAATTAGAAGAAAGTTAAGAAGAGTTAAATTAGATGATATAGATCAAGAAGAATTAATTGAATCAGCTATTGATTGTTATTATGGGACCCTAGGAATGTCTTTGAAGATAGATGAAACGGAATTAGATGCTAGATTGAGTAATGGTTATATTTATCTTTTATCGGATAAGCCCTCTATAGGATGGTATTTTGGTTGGAAAGAGAGGTATAAAGTTGATGGCTAACATAGCGAGCAATGTGATGACAGAAGATTTTAATTCTTCAATTGCAGGATCAAATTTATATAACAACGAACTTATAGGGTGTGTAGCAATATATAATGTACTCAGTCAATCTAAAACTATCAGTTCGGCAAAAGCTATGCTTATAATTCCTCTGATGTGTCATAACGGTTTTTTAAGTTACATAAACAGAGCAAATACGGATTTGAAAAGTATTGAACAATTAGTCATTAGAAAACCTGAGCTCGTTTCAAACTTTAATGAACGTTTTTATTCTTTAATGCTTAATTCTATAAATTCAATCTCCATATTAAATTCAATAAATGTAATTGAATTCAGTGAAAATAATATTAAAATATCAGAAAAAAAAGACTTCTATTCTATAGAACAGACTTCTAAATTGGGATTACGAGCTAAAAAAATTATAGCAGCATCTCCAACCGTTGCAAAATTATTAGAAGATGATGTAGAAAATTTATATCTTCAATTGAGGGTGAAATTATGAGATTTCATATTAATAAACTAATTTTGTGGTTTAATAACGGCAAAATAAGAGAATTGGAATTTGAAAATAATAAGGTAAATATTATAACGGGGGAAAGCGGGACTGGTAAATCTGAAATAATAAGTATTATTGATTATTGTTTCTTTTCCAGTAAGCCTAATATTACTGAAGAAAGAATAAATGAGAATGTAAAATGGTATGGTATTAAATACAATATAAATGATAAGAATTATACTGTTGCTAGAGGGGCAATACAAGATAGGGTAGTGTCAAAAGAATACTTTTTCTCACCTAGAGGAGGTATCCCTAGAAATCCTAAAAGTAATATTGAAGAAAAAGATTTAAAGGTAATTATTGATAAAGAATTTAGCATAACAGAAAATACTGTTTTTCCGTATGGGGGTAAGAAAATCTCTTTGGGTAGTAAGATCTCTCCTAGATATTTTTTTATGTTTAATACTCAATCAGGAGACGTCATCTCACATAGTGAAGTATTTTTTGATAATCAAAATGATGACAAGTATAGAGAAGCATTAGAGAGGATTTTTGATCTAGCAATAGGGATAGAGTCTGAAAGAAATATAGGAATGCGGGAAAAAGTAAAAAAATTGGATCAAGAAGTAAATGCTCTGACAAAAAAACTAAACTTAATAGATAAAGAACTAAATGTATTTAATGACAATCTTATAGATTTGTTCCAATTAGCGAAAAAATATAATTTAATTGGGTATACTGAAATAGACCAAAATAGTATATTACCAAAATTAAAAGAAATTGTTGAGAATTATAAGGAAGAAAATATAGATTATAATTTAGACAAAGTTAATAAGTTGAAAAGTAAAAAGAACTCTCTAATTAGAAAAATAAGAAATCTCAAAAGATTTAAGAGTGAATATGAAAATTATAAAAATATAGAGAAAAATAATTTAGATAGTTTAAAGCCAATTGAGGTAATTAAAAAAAATTATTATAATTTTCTAGACTTGCCAGACTTGAACTTATTAATAAAAAATTTAAGCGAAGAGTTTGAACAAATTAATGAGAACATAAAGGGGAAGCCGCCTTTAAATTTTAATATTAGTAAAAAAATTAAGGAATATGAAGAGCAATTAGAATCTATAAATGACCAAATTACAGAGGTCCCATTAAATAGTAAGCAGACTAAGAATGAAATAGATAAAATAATGTTTATTGGTGAAATGAAAGCTAAATTATCACTATATGAAAAACAATGGGATGATTCGGAAGATAGACAAATCATTGAAGCATTATTGAAAGATAAAAAAGAAATGAAAAATGAACTTGAGGAATCAATTGTGGATTATACAGAAAGAAGAGAGTCTATTCTAAACTTATTAGATGAGTTAATACAAAATTATTTAGATCAAAGTAGTGCAGCTTTAGGTATATACAGTGGATATAGATCTAATTTTATATATAAAGGAAAGAGGCTTTCATTGAGAAAGCCAAAATCTATCCATCCTAGTAAGGTAGGGAGTAGTTCTAATCATTTATTTTTACATCTTTGTTTCTTTTTTGGACTTCATGAATTAATAATCAGACAAGGCTCTCCTTATGTTCCTCAGTGGATAATATTAGATCAGCCGAGTAGACCTTATTTTGGAGAAGATAATAGCGAACAGAAAAAAAGCTGGAATGAAATAGTGAACTCTGATAGAAACAAAATAACAATTGCTATGACTGTTATCAACAATTTTATAACTTATGTAAATAAGGAATTGAACACCGACTTTCAAATAATTGTACTTGAACATATTCCTAAATCAATATGGGTTGATGCGGAACTAGAGAATTTTTATTTAGTTGATAGTGAATTTAATGGGGGGAATGCACTAATTAGATTTGATACAGAAGGAAATCCCTATTAGAAAATATTATTTATATTATCTTAGACTTTTAACTAGAAGTATTTAAGCAATACTTATTTTAAGCTCGAAAGACTCTCGTAAAAACCTTGAATTTAACTAGACTTTAAACATATTTGTGGGAAAAAGACATAAAAAAAGAAACACTTATAAATCCGTAAAAGCACTGGGTTTTTCAATATTATTACTTCGTATGAAAATATGAATCGAACTATAACAAGATAGTGTTTTTAGAAGTGCTAATATACCGTTTCACTAGTTGAGTTTAATGAAACGAGTTATTAAAAGTTTGTTGCTACGTGGTTTATTTAAAAGAATTTTTAATTTAGTAATTGAGTAATGTGAGGAGAAATATAAATGGGGAAATTAAAAAAAAGCGTTTATAGTCTATCTGGTAAAGAAGAAGATTTAAAAGATTTCAAAATAAGTATGCAAAATAAAATAGGGCATAAAAGGATGTTAATTGATTTTGAGCGTCAGGATGAAGAAGCAAATTACGGAAAGATGCCATATTTTGTATATTCTGGAGCGGTTGAGTTTCCTGCTCAACTAGCTATAAGTATTTTGAGTGAATTGGGTTTAGGAAGCGATAAGTTAAATTTTCAAAAGGGTACTGAAATAATATTTGATAATCACGGTGAGAGTTACAGCTATGTTAAATTCGATGAAATATGGGATTTTATAAAGAAACTTAATGAAAAAAATTTTTTGGTTGCAATGTTACTAATAGCTTCGAGTAATAATCATTGGGTAAGTATTACTTCTATACAACAATTAATTATAAGAGAGTTAAAGGAATATAAAATTGAAATTGACTATAGTAAATCATCAGTTTTTATTGCTATGTCTTTTGGTGAAGAAATGCTAAAAGCCCGGAAATCTATTGCTAATGTAGTAAGAGATTTTGGGTATGAACCAATGTTTATTGACTCGAAAGAACACAATAATCAAATTGTTCCAGAGATTTTTAGCGAAATTGAAAAGGCAGAATTTGTGATCAGTGATTTAACCGAGCAAAAAAGAGGCGTTTATCTTGAAGCTGGTTATGCACTGGCATTAAAGAAACAAGTCATTTTAAGCTGTGAAAAAGAAGATTTTAAAAACAACCATTTTGATGTGAGTCAAATTAATACTATAGTCTGGTCTGATGAAAATGACTTAGAAAGCAGATTAAGAGAAAGAATTAAAGCAATGCACAATTTAGTCAAAGTATAAAAGCAATGATTTGTTAAGAAGGTTAAACATAATTACGGTTTAACAAACTTACAAAACTTAAATGCGACATATAGTAGGCTAAATCAGTTAGAAATATTGTATAGAGTCCCCAAAAAGTATTTAGAAATAGGTTTTTAAATTCTGCTTATACCAGCACAAATCGGTGTGTTATAATTGTAAACAAGGAATTGAACCGAGTTCGTAAAAAAGTTATACTCCCTAATGCTAAAAAACTATATATCAGAAGCTTCAAGTCAGTTGGCATAAGTTACGGTGAAATGCGAATAGGCTGACTACGCTCGTAGAAGCTTAAGTATTGAAGTTTCTGGACGTGGGTTCGACTCCCACCGTCTCCACCAAATGATTATTTGGTGGTTTTTTATTTGTCTTTTATTACCTTTTTAACGCTATCTCAGAGAACGTTAATAAAACATGAAAAGTAACGTTCCCACAATAAAACAATAATAAGAAAAGTATAAAAGCTTTCCATTTTTCAAAACGCTAATAAACCATTTCATTGCGATGTAAGTCATAAGCAGTGTCGTAAAAAATGCTAATAGATATGGGGCTGCGAGATTTGATTTATCCGGCTCGTTCACAAAATTAGACAATCCAAGAACAACACCGGCAAGACTGATGGGTATATATAGCAAAAATGAAAACCTTAGTGCTGTATCCTGATTCATTCCAACTGCGATTGAAGAGATGATCGTTGCGCCGGAACGACTGATGCCCGGAATAAGTGCAAGAGACTGACCAAACCCGACGAGCAGCGAATCTCTGGCATAAATATCACCTTCATCTTTCCTTCCTTTTATATCCTTTATCAGCCACAAAGCAATTCCTGTCATGAATAACATCAGTGCGATGGTTGTCATACTCGTTTGTTCAGCAATGAAGTCATTCAGCAGCAGCCCGAGTATTCCGGCAGGAAATGTTGCAAGGATTAAAAATCTGATGAACTGAAAATCATTTTTATAATCTGATTCTTTTGTTTTCAGATAACTGATCGAGTTTACAATCAGCCTGATAATATCTCTTCTGTATATCATGAGTATAGCTATAAGTGATGCGGTATTGGTTAAGATGACAAAGGTGAATCCCTGTTCGCCCAGTCCCAATAATTCACTGGCAATCATTACATGACCGCTTGAGGATACAGGGATCGGTTCTGTGAGACCCTGTACTAAGCCAATGATAACGATTTTGATTAAGTAGATAAAATCTGATTCATTCATAATTTCCTCCATGCAAAATAAAGACCTGAAGATAAACAACTGTTCAGAGATCTTTAAAGCTCAGGTAAACCAATATATACACTTAATGTCATGATTGAAAATTCAAAGGTGAATTGTTATTCAAACTGTCCACATCCAGCACAATACTCTTCATCCAATCACCTCATTCATTTCTCTTTGTATTCAATAATGTCACCGGGCTGACAATGTAGTGCGCTGCATATCCTTTCAAGCGTAGAAAAACGGATTGCTTTAGCTTTTCCAGTTTTTAAAATTGAAAGGTTTGCCATTGTGATGCCAACTTTTTCTGACAGCTCAGTTACGCTCATTTTTCTCTTTGCTAACATCACATCGATATTAATGATGATCATTCATTTCACCTCATATTGTTAATTCATTTTCCCTTTTCAATTCGATTGCTTCCCACAGGAGTTTTTCGAGTATAGCGGCAAAAACACCGATTACCAGTGAGGCGCCAACGATAATGATGCCTATTAATATAAATCCCGGGGTATCATCCGAACGTGCCACTACCACAATGAACGGCAACGCCATTGAAAAAAGCAAACTAATGAGCACTGCATTTTTTTTAATCAGCTTTAAAGAGATGACAGACTGAGCTGAAAATGCCCGATTTTTATCAATATTTAAAAGTAATTTGAATGCCTGATACAAAGAGAGAAAATAGGGGATCGCCGCTGCATACATAATCAGAATGAATCCGAGTAATACAATCGCTAATGTTTCACCTGCTAATGCCTGATCAATCACATCAAACACCAGAACCGGAAATGCGTACACGCACACGATTAAAATAGGTATTGCAAGAACAAATAGGGTTAATTTAAGTAAAAGAGTGGATCCTTTTTTCATCATGCACCTCTCATAAAAATTATTTAATTTTAGATTTTGGCTTAGTTAAAGTTCATTGTTGTTTATGCAAAACTGGTGATTGTAGCGTAAGGCGGTGACTCCTGCGCCCGGCCGCGGAAAGCGTCCGCCTGAAGCGGAAATCAACAGCCGACTTTAACAAAGATTAGATTTTACAACCTTCAAGTTTGCCACAATCAAAAAACTCACGATCATCAGCAACAGCCAGGAACTGATCTTTCCTACATGCACTAATTCCCATGCTTCATGTTGATTGGGGTACTGCCACGCACCCAGGAAAGTAGCGATGTTCTCTCCAATCCATATTAAAAATCCAATCAGCAGAAAGAACATTAAAATGGGAATTTTAAAGTAAAGACGATTCACTTTAAAGGTCAGCTGAGCCTGATAAAATGTCAGGGCTACAAGCACAAATAAAACCCAGCGAAAGTCCATCATGTAGTGGTGAGTAAAGAAGTTCAGATAAATCGCTCCTGCCAACGGGACTGCAAGAAGCAGTGAGGGCCATTTAATTAGTACCACATCAAACCTTCGCCAAAACTGACACAGATAGCTCGCAACACTTGCATACATAAATCCGCTGAATAAAGGAACGCCATATACTTTAAAAAATGCTTCCTCCGGATAACTCCATGACCCCATGTTTACTTTGAAAATCTCCATCACTAATCCGATTAAATGAAAAACAGTGATCACCTTTAGTTCATCCAGACTTTCAACCCCAAAGCGAACCATTAATACCTGCATGAGCAGACATAAGAATAGCAGCCAGTCATACCGGGCGAAAAAAGGTAAGTCTAAGGTCTGCGTCAATCCAAGGCAAAGAAAGATGTAGACTGGAAACATTGCGGACTTACATTGACCTGCAATGAAAATCCAAAAATCACTTAAAGTAACCCTGCTTTTGATTTCTGTAAAAGTCGTAATCGTGATCGCCCCTCAGTTTCAATTTGAATAACTAGATAATATCACCATATTTATTGAAAAACAATAAATAATTATTAAATATAAATATATTTTTACTTAATATCGTGTTTTGCAATGCTTCATGAGCGGTTTGTATCGAAAGCATGTTAAACCTGAGAATAAAAATATTCCCGGATTAAAGATCTATCAGTTATAATACTTTGTAACTAATAAATGTTGAGTCTATTCATAAATTTTGTTCATTCAGTTAGTCTTTTTGCTCATAGTAATTCAAATCGATATCATTTTTTGTATGAGATATAGTTATGCATGAAGGAATATTTTAAGGGAGAGGACGTCATGTTTGAATATTCTCACCGTAACGCTGAAAGCTTGTTCGATTTTGTACGATTGTTTGATTATGTCGAAGATCTTGTGTTTTTGATGGGTGTGCAGGGGGATCAGGTTATTTATGAATATATCAATCAGGCAGCTAAAAATATGACGGCGCTTTCTGATTGGGTAATTGGTAAAACTGTCAGTCAGGTTGTAAGAGCTAAAGCAGAGGCTGCAGCTTTAAATGGACAATACCTGAATGTTGCCATTATGAAAAAAAGTATTCATTTCACACATACGATTAATAACGGTACAGAGCTTTATACAGGGGATACGACGTTATATCCGCTATTGGATTCAAATGGGGAATGCCGTTTTATCCTTGGTATTGTGAGAGATGTGACTGAAAAACATTTACTGGAGCAGAAATTGCTTGAAACCGAGGAATTGTTTCGCATCATCACTGAAAACACAATGGATGTAATACGAATCATTGATCCAAATGGAATGATTCAATATTCTTCACCATCAAGTGAAGTAATTGCGGGATATAATGCAGATTTTTATAAAGGAAAGCATTTTTCAGAGGTTATCCATAAAGATGACAGAGAAAGAGCAAAAGAACAGTTTCAACTGCTGATTGCTGAGAAACGCAGTGCAGTTGTTGAGATAAGACATATACACAAAAATGGTTACTCCATTTGGAAGGAAGTAGTGGCTACGCCTATTCTTGAAAATGATCAGGTGAAAAGCGTTGTAACATCCTCACGGGACATCACAGAAAGAATCGAATATAAAGAGAAACTTTCGAAAATGGCGTTTTATGATTATTTGTCAGGTCTCCCTAACAGACGATTGATTGACGACCGTCTGGAGATGGCAATTCACCTCGCTGAAAGAACAGGAAAAAAGGTCGGGTTATTATTTCTTGATGGAAGGGATTTTAAAACGATTAATGATCAGTTTGGACATGAAATGGGAGATGAGGTCATAAAAGCTGCTGCACGGATTTTAGAGAAGTGTGTAAGAAAAGTTGATACAGTTGGCAGATTAGGGGGAGACGAGTATGTGGTAGTCTTACCTGACATCAGTCAGGATGAAGACATATTTGCAGTGGCTAGCCGGATTTCAGAAGCGCTGGACGAACCGGTCACAGTAAAGAATACTGTATTGAATTTTATGCTCGATATAGGCATTGCGATTTATCCTACTCATGCGAATCAGAAAAAAACGTTAGTTAATTGTGCTGATCATGCGTTATATCAGGCAAAAAAGCACAGAGACGCTGTTTTTAAAGTATTCGACCCGGAGATCAGCTGAAAAAATAACAAGCACACTGATTTGAATGAACAGGCTGGCATTACATATCACAACATTGTCCTGTTTAGAAGTGTCACCATTTAACTATACAAAAACGTCAGTTATAACCGATATATATAGTACAAAGGTTTTATATTCAAATTTCCCACGTGAGGTGAGTACTTTGCGATATAATCGGCAGGAAGGCTTCAGGTTTTCGTTTAAAAAGCCGTTAGAAGCAGCATTTAGAATCTATGAATTGCATGGTCGTGAGGTTAATTCACAGCCAGGGAAAGCATTGATGCATGATTTGAGCCCGAGCGGTACAAAGATGAGTTCAAAATTAAATTTACCGGTCAGCAATGAAGACCCCGTCAAAATTCATCTGCAGTTTATGCTGAATGAACTGGTGTATGAGATGAAGGCTGAACTGGTATGGAAACGTGCAGGCGGTAATGAATTTTATTATGGGGTTCATTTCTACGCCTCTGAAGATGTGAAAGAAGATATTGTGAAACAGCTTAAACAATACGTTAAAACAGTGTAAAAGAGCGGCTTCCGAGGAGGCCGCTCTTTATGATGAGAAAATGTTAAGTAGAAGTGCTGCGCATGTTCACTTTTGATGCTTTCGATTTGCGATTGGCATAATAAATTCCTGCAAATATGATCACCATGCCTCCAATAAGCGAGGGTGTAACAGGTTCATCAAGCAGCACACTTCCCCAGATCATCGCTGAAACTGGTGCCAGATAGGTAACCGTGGTCGCAAATTCAGGTGATTTCTGCCTGATCAGATAGTAGAAAAGCAAATAGGCTACACCTGATCCAAAACATCCAAGTCCGACTGCAGAAAGCCAGAATGACGTGTTATATGTAAAAGACAGCAGGCTGTATCCATTGAATGTCATCATGATCAGCCCGACCATAGAACCCGTGATCAGTGAAGTGGCTGACAGTAAAACCACTCCGGTTGCCGGTGTGAACCGTCTGACATAGTGTGAGCCGAAGCCGTAACACATCGCTCCGAGCATCATTGTACCGACACCGATAAATTCAGAGCCAAATATATTGCCGATTTTAAATTCTATTAATACGAGAACGCCAAAAAATCCGATCAGAATACCAGTCCACTGCTGCAACTTCAAACGCTGTTTAAATAGAAAAAAGCCGATCAGTCCTGCAAAAACCGGAGTCGTTGCATTCAGGACTGATGCAGTATTCGATGCGATTCTCGTTTCACTAAGTGCAATCAGAGCCCATGGAAGTGCAGCGTTCATAATCCCGCTCACGATCAGGTGCTTCCATGGAATTGGGCGATCAATTTTGCGCCACTGTGCAATCAGAATCGGCAGCAAAATCAGTGCACCGGCAGTACATCTGATAAAAACTGTTCCCCAGACACCTGCTGATTCAGCAAGAATTTTAATAAATACAAATGACAGTCCCCAGATTAGACTGAGACCGATGAGTGCTGCATATGCCCTCATGCTATTCAGCCGCCAATGAGTGTAACGGTGTATTGACGTGAGCGGGGACCATCAAACTCACAAAAATAAATGCCCTGCCACGTGCCAAGCACCAACTTGCCGTTCTGAACAGGAATTGTCTGTGCATGACCGACTGTGCTCGTCTTTAAATGAGAAGCAGTGTTTCCTTCCATATGACGATCCTCCGGATGATTCCATGGATAAACCTCATCTAACCTTCTCAAAAAATCCGTTTTAACATCGGGGTCTGCGTTTTCGTTTACAGTAATCCCGGCAGTTGTGTGTTTGGACGATACAATTGCAATACCGTTTTTAAAAGACTGACTGCTAATCCACTGCTGAATGTCAGTCGTGACTTCAACCATTTCATCTCTGCTATGTGTTCTTACAGTATAAGTGTTAAACATTTATATCATCTCCTTCTTTCACAGTGTACCGCACGAAATTAGGGTTTTCTATCCCGCAACTCATATTTTGACAAATGTTCGTACATTTTTAAAATGAAAGCGTTTTAATTGATAGAAATGTTGATAAATTCAGAATACTTATTGCGGAACCTCACATCTGTATGTATGATGGTCTTTATACAAAAGTTTCGCTGCAACGGTGTAAAGCGGAAAATCATCAGGAGGGTTACACGATGGATAAAACGAAAAAAGATCTGAGAATCAGAAGTAAAGTGATCAGTGAAGGTGTCAACAGAGTTCCAAACAGGTCAATGCTTCGTGCAGTCGGTTTTACAGATGAAGACTTCAAAAAACCAATGATTGGCGTAGCAAGTACATGGAGTGAAGTGACGCCGTGTAACGTACATATTGATAAGCTTGCCCAGCGTGCGAAAAGCGGTGCAAAAGCTGGTGGCGGCGCGCCAATGATTTTCAACACAATTACAGTATCTGACGGCATTGCGATGGGGCATGAAGGTATGTTTTACTCACTGCCAAGCCGCGAAGTGATCGCGGATTCGATTGAAACAGTAACAAATGCAGAGCGCCTTGATGGTATTGTTGCAATCGGAGGCTGTGATAAAACAACCCCAGCCTGTGTTATGGCGATTGCACGAATGAATATTCCTTCTGTCTATGTTTACGGGGGTACAATTCAGCCTGGAAAACTCGACGGTAAAGACATCGACATCGTTTCTTCATTTGAAGCGGTAGGTCAGTACCAGGAAGGGCTGATTGATGAAGAGCAGCTGTATAAAGTGGAGTGCAGTGCATGTCCGGGGGCTGGAGCGTGCGGTGGTATGTATACAGCGAACACAATGGCATCAGCGGTTGAAGCACTTGGGATGAGTATTCCGGGATCTTCTTCAACACCTGCTATCAATGATTACAAAGAGCAGGAATGTGAACAGGCCGGAGAGCTTGTCGTCAAGCTGCTTGAGCAGGATATTTACCCGCGTGACATCATGACAAAAGAAGCGTTTGAAAACGCGATTACAGTTGTCATGGCTCTTGGAGGATCAACTAACGCATTTCTCCACCTCCTGGCAATGGCGCACACAGCTGAAGTGGACCTGACGATGGACGATTTCGAACGTGTACGTCAAAACGTACCGCATATTGCTGATCTGAAGCCAAGCGGTAAATATGTGATGCAGGATCTTTATGAAGCGGGCGGTGTACCTGCCGTGATGAAGCTGCTTTTAGAAGAAGGATTGCTTCACGGCGATTGCATTACAGTAACCGGTAAAACAATCGCGGAAAACCTTGCAGAAGTTCCTTCATTAAAAGAAGGTCAGCAGGTGATCAAACCAATCAGCGAGCCGCTTAAGAAGACTGGACCTCTTGTTGTGTTAAAAGGGAACCTAGCTCCTGAAGGCGCAGTTGCTAAAATGAGCGGACAGAAAATCAGCCGTTTCGAAGGACCTGCAAAAGTGTATGACAGCGAAGCGGAATGTACTAAAGCAATTGAAGGTAATCAAATTAAAGAAGGCGACGTTGTTGTCATCCGTAATGTTGGGCCAAAGGGTGGACCAGGAATGCCTGAAATGCTCTCCATTACCGCAATGATCGTTGGCCGCGGCCTAAATGGTAAAGTAGCACTCATGACAGACGGACGCTTCTCAGGAGGGTCACACGGCTTTGTAATCGGACACATCGCACCGGAAGCCGCAGTCGGCGGACCAATCGGCCTCCTGCAAAATGGAGACATTGTTGCAATCGACAGCGACACACAGGAAATCAACCTGCAAATTTCAGAAGAAGAATTCGAAAAACGTGCACGCGAATGGAAAAAGCCCGTACCGAAATTCACACGCGGCATCCTTGCGAAATACGCAAATAACGTATCCTCATCATCTAAAGGTGCAGTAACTGATTTATTTGAAGAATAAACTCTTTTTTAAAACCGTTCAGATAAATTCTGAGCGGTTTTTTCTCTTAATTAATGACTCTGTTAAAGGTGGCTGTTGATTTCCGCTGCAGGGGGGAACGCTTTCCACAGGGCGTGCGGTGAGCCTCCTCGCGCTTATCCTGCTGGAGTCGTCCCCCCTTCCGCTACAATCACCATCTGTGCTAAAACATCATTGGACTTTAACATAGCTTATTTAATAAAAACTAAATTTAACTGGTGAATTACTATTATAAACTTATTCTTGATTAAACCTTTCTTTTGGAAAAGCTCAGGTTGGCTGTAGTGGAAGGCGGGGACTCCGAGACGACTAGCCTGTCAGCTGAGACCCCGCAGGCTTGCCGAGGAGGCTTAGTGCAGGCCGTCCGGAAAGCCTCCGCCTGGAACGGAAGTCAACCGGCTCCTACTTCCAATGCAAACAGCAGGCAGATCTTTCGATTATAAAAAATAAACATTGTAAGATAAGACTATGAACAATCAGGAGGGATTCACCAATGAAAATTGAAGTTTGGTCAGATTACGTTTGCCCATTTTGCTATATCGGAAAAAGAAAGCTTGAACACGCTTTGAACTCGTTTGAACACAAAGATCAGGTCGAAGTCGTCTATCGCAGCTTCCAGCTCGATCCTGATGCGCCAATGAACGCAACTGAAGATACTGTTACTGCGCTTGCGAAGAAGTACAGCATGTCTTACGATCAGGCAGTAGAGATGACAAACAACGTCGTGGCACAGGCGAAAGAAGTCGGCCTGGATTATGACTTTTCAAAAATGAAGCGCACAAATACGCAGGATGCACACAGGCTTACTCATTTTGCTGCTGAACACGGGAAAGATCAGGAAGTGACTGAAAAGCTGTTAAGTGCTTACTTCCTTGAGTCTAAACATATTGGTGATCACGACCAGCTGGTTGCGATTGCAGAAGACGCAGGACTTGATGGATTGAAGGCGCGTGAAGTCCTGACTTCGGATCAGTATACAGCTGAAATGAATGCCGATATCCAAAAGGCTTCACAAATCGGTGTATCCGGCGTACCGTTTTTTGTATTAGAAAATAAATATGCGATCTCAGGTGCACAGCCTGATGAAGTATTTACACAGGCACTTGAAAAAGTATGGGCAGAAACCAATCAGTCACCGTTAGTAAATGTCGGTGGACAGGGCAATGCCTGCACAGACGATTCATGTAAGAGTTAACAATATAAAAGCTTCTGAAAATGGTGCTTGAAATAGACCGGTTCATTTCCGTTTCAGGCGGAGGCTTTCCGGACGGCCTGCACTGAGCCTCCTCGGCAAGCCTGCGGGGTCTCAGCTGACAGGCTAATCGTCCCGGAGTCCCCGCCTTCCACTGCAATGAACCTGAGTGATCTATACAATATAATGTAACGAAAAGGAAGATGATGCTCAGCAAGTTTGAGAGCATCATCTTCCTTTATTTTGTTTGTGTAGAAAAATTCTACATTTTAAGTGTCTTCACATTTATGACTAGTGTTTCACTATGGGTGTTAAGCTTTCATTGAGCAGAAAAAACGCCTGCAACATGGCAGGCGTCCAACTCTTAAGATACTTTCTCATCTGCATCTTTTTCGATCGTCTCGCGTACTTCATCCCAGCACTCTGTATTTTCAATACCAAGAGACTTAGGTTTGAAGATTGGATCCAGCCCCTGCAGGCGCTGAGCTTCATAATCTTTTAATACTTTAATCGCAATACCGCTTAACAACACGATACCGATGATATTAATCAATGTCATTAAGGCCATAAATACATCTGCCATACTCCAGACCATACCAAGACTTGCATATGAACCGAACATGACCAGACCCATTGTCAGTACACGATAAACATTGAGTGCTGTTTTGTTCTTTCTGATAAACTCAATGTTTGTTTCACCATAGTAGTAGCTTCCGATAATTGAGCTGAATGCAAACATGAAGATTGCTGCCGCGATAAAGATTCCTGCCCAGTCACCAACCTGTGCGCTTAGTGAACTTTGAAGCAATTCAATTCCTTCAAGCCCGCTTGCCTGATAATCAGTGTTGACAAGAATGATGAACGCAGTCGCTGAACATACGATTAACGTATCTACATACACACCTAAAGTCTGAATGAACCCCTGTTTTGCAGGGTGGCTGACATTGGCTGTCGCAGCTGCGTTAGGTGCACTACCCATACCAGCTTCGTTGGAAAATAGTCCGCGTCTGACACCTTGCATAATCGCTGCACCAATACCGCCGCCCAGCGCCTGTTCAAATCCGAATGCGCTATTGATAATTGTCATAAATACAGCAGGAATCTGTGTGAAGTTCATGGCAATCACGACCAGCGCAATCGAAATATATAATACTGCCATAATCGGCACGATCACACTTGAAAAACTGGCAATACGGTGAACGCCTCCAAAGATGATTAAGCCTGTTAATACAGTTACAATCCCGCCGACAATCAGACGGTCAATGCCGAACGCACTTTCAAATGCTAATGAAATTGTATTACTTTGAACAGAGTTGAAAATTAATCCGAATGTGATGGCAATTAAAACAGCAAACACAATACCAAGCCATCTTTTATTTAAGCCTTTTTCAATATAGTAAGCTGGGCCACCACGGTAAGCATTACCGTCTCTGACTTTATATACTTGTGCCAGCGTGCTCTCGATAAAGCTCGTCGCACCTCCGAGAAGTGCCACGATCCACATCCAAAACACTGCCCCCGGTCCACCAATTACAATCGCTACTGCCACACCGGCAAGATTTCCGGTCCCGATTCTTGTTGCAGCACCTATTGAAAATGATTTAAATGAACTGATACTTTTCATCCCATCTGGTACAACTGTCTTGTCTCCGAGTACTTTAACCATTTCTTTTAAATATCTGAACTGTACAAAACGTGTTGCCACTGTGAAATAAACACCAGCTCCGAGCAGTACTGCAATTAAAACGTAAGTCCATAAAATGTTGTTAACCGAATCAATAATCCCCTGCATGACCGTCACCTCATCATTTAATAATGTTCTGAATATTGTATAATATATATAAATATTCATCTCATGTAAATAGGAGATAATAGGAAGAGATGTTGATGTGACAAGGTTATGTGAGGTGCATTTGGTATAAATATCAAATGAATATACATTTTATGAATATTCATTTCCAGTAAAAAAGAGTAAAAACCCTTTGCTTTAGTAAATATATGCGTCACAGTGATAAAGTGATTTCCATTAGAGAATCGAAATAAAAAATCAGCTACTATCACATACAGTTTAAAAAAATGTTACTAAATACTCATTCATTTCTTTTTCAAGATTTAAAGAAGGCTGAGACAAAACAATCTCTTATGTTGATTTAAACAATTTTTTTTGAAATCTAAGTGTAGCGGAGCGTAAGGCGGTGACTCCAGCGCGATAAGACGGACAGGTGAGACCCCGCAGACGCGAAGCGGTGAGGAGGTCAAATGGGGCCACAAAACGGCCCGCGCGCGGAAAGCGTCCGCCTGAAGCGCAGCGAAACGAGTAACAAGATGAGACAGCTTTTGTTCCATCCCCTTTAAGAGAGAATTTAGAGATTAATGTTGTTTAAAATACGTTTCAATCAGCATCTGATACTGCTGATCTGTTAACTCAAAAGGATCATGGCCCGCTTTTTCAAGCAAAGCTTTGGTATGATCATCTTTAAAAATTACAGTGCGTGATAAGTAAGAGTGAAAAACGCGCATAGGCGCATTAATGACTGCGTCCTCTTTAGAAAGTTCTACTGCATTTGCGGTGACGGCCAAATTCTCAACTCCGCTTTGTTCTTTAATCCACTCCATGACAGTTGCATTTTTTGGCGCATGGTTATTTGAAATATGATAAATTTTATTTGCTTCAGCATAATGTGCAGCAGCTGTCAGCACGTCTACTACATAATTGACTGGCACGACATTGTTAGAAGCTTCAGGGTCACAAAGAAGTTTGATCATTTTATTCTGGTCGACCCGTCCACGTGCAACAAGCTTCTTCAGTAATGCCACAGCCTTCAGCAGACCATATAGCGCAAATGTCGTATCAGCTTCACCGGTAGTTGTATCTCCTACAATGATCGACGGTCTGAAGATACTTACCTTTAATTGATCTCGCTTGTCCCACACGAGGTGCTCAGCGTGATTCTTACTTTCTTCGTAATCATTTACAAATGGTCTGTCTGAGGAGTGAATGTCTTCATAAGACAAATCGTCCAATCCGGATGTATAAGCTGTACTCACATGATAGAAAGCAGGAATCTGAAGTTTCTCCGCTAATTCAAGTGCGTGTTTCGTACCATCTACATTTACATCAAACGTTTTTTTTCGGTCATTCGGATCAAATGATAAGTAGGCAGCGGTGTGATATAGAATGTCAATATTTCCGGTAAGCGAGTCCGTATAATGAATCCCAAAATCGGTACGTGTAATATCGCCTGATACAGGATGAATTCTTGCAGCCTGGTCAGGTGTGGTGTTATTTATAAATTGATCAATCTTGTGCTGATTGCGTACTACCGGATAGAGGATGTGTCCTTCATCTAAAAGTGAAAGCATCAGTTTAGATCCTACGAAGCCCGTGGCTCCTGTAATCATAATTTTCATCGTGATCTCCTTTAGAAAAGCATTAGGTTATTATTATAGCAAAAGAGCGGCCCGGTTTTAAAATCCGGGACCGGTCCGGCATTAAACAATAAAAAAGAGCTGCCCCAAAAGGACAGCTCCAGATTGCTTAATATTGACCGCTTTTCTTAAGCTCTTTTCCTTTACGTCTGAAACGCAGGAATACGAGGTAAAGCATTGGTACAATAACCAGCGTCAGTAATGTTGAGAATGCGATACCTGCAATAATCGTAACTGCAAGTGGTGTGAATAGTGCATCTCCACTCACTGCAACAGGGATCAGGGCAACGATTGACGTGACTGCTGTTAATGTGATTGGACGAATTCTCACGCGTCCTGCTTCAATTACAGCATCCCGTACCATCATGCCGTTTGCAATGCCCTGTTCGATAAAGTCAATCAGGACAACAGAGTTTCTTACAACAATACCGGTTAGTGATACCATTCCCATCACAGCAAGGAAGCTGATTGGTGTTTGTGTAACGAATAAACCGAGTATTGCGCCTGCAATTGCCAGATATACAGCTGTCAGCACAAGGAAAGGCAGTGACAGTGAATTAAACTGGAATGCAATCAGCAGGTAAACAAGGAAGATCACGATCGTGAACAGCAGGATGATTTCAGAGAAGAAGTCATTCTGTGCTTCGTTTTCTCCCCCAATTGTCAGAGAATAATCGTCATTTAAAGAAGAACGGACTTCTTCGACAATATCAGTTGTTTTTGCTTCAAGATCCTCCACTTCGCCAGGGAAGGCACGGATTGTAATCGCACGTTCACCTTCTTCGTGCTGGATCCGCTGCAGCTGTGACGTTTCTTCAGCCGATACGAGTTCAGACATTGCGATTAATTGAGGAGGGCCTTCAGATTGTTGGACCGGCACCTCAATGTCATCAAGCGGAATGTCCTGACCTTCTTCAACCGGGTCAACGAGCAGCTTCATATCACGCTGCGTGACGCCATCATCAAATGAAGCCATTGGAATTCCTTCAGTCACAAGACGGATCTGCTGACTGATATTCTGAATGCTAATATCATTTTCTTCGAGTGCATCCCGATTAGGAACATATGAAATAACAGGTTCTTCTTCTCCAATATTATCAAGCACCAGGTCTACACCCAAATCTTCAATCTGAGTCATTACATCATCACGAATTGATACAAGTTCTTCAAGTTCAGGTCCTTTTACTGTAACAGTAACCGGTGCACCTGAAGGAGGACCCTGTTCAATCGTATTCATAAATATAATCGCATCAGGGTACTGACTTCTTAATTCATCAGTCCAGTCATCAATTAACCCTTTTGCCGTCTGATTTTCACGGTCAACACGGGCCACAATCTGACCTGTATAATCACCCGTTGTATCCAGGGAACTGTTGAACAGATTAGGAAGTCCTGTGCCGGCAAATACAGACGTTTCATAAACACCTTCATCCTGTCCGAGCACGTCTGCCATTTCAAGCAGTGTACTTTCCGTTTCCTCAAGAGGCGTTCCGATTGGAAGAGTAACATCAACCGTTACTTCTTCACGATCAGCGGCAGGGAAGAATTCAAATGGTGTAAACGCGATCAGTCCGAAGAGCATTGTGGTGACAAGCAACCCTAACGCACCAGTTAACAACGGTTTTTTTGCTGTTCTTTTCAAAATCTTATCTGCATAAAAATCAGCAAGCAGGTTCAGCGGCTTACCTAGCAGTCCAGGTGAATCAGATACTTTTTTCGATGTGTTTCTGTAAAAACTGTAACGAAGCATCGGTACAAGCAGCAATGCAACGATCGTTGAAGCGATAATTGTTGTAATCAGTACTGTTGGCAAAGCTCTGATAAAGGCCCCGTTTCCACCTGATAAAAATACGAGCGGAAGGAAGGTGAAGACAATCGCTAATGAAGAAGTGACAATTGAAACCCAGACTTCTTTCACGCCGGTTATGACACCGGGAAGTGCTTTATCACCAAGCTTGAATCTGCGCTGTATATTATCGTTGACGACGATCGAGTCATCAACCAGAATCCCGAGTGCAATAATCACGCCAATTACAGAAATCTGATTTAAATCAACACTTGCAGCAGGTAAGGGGATAATTCCCATTAACACTGACATCGGTACCGCAATGGCTACTACAATTGCCCCACCGGCAGTCAGACCGAGTGAACTCGTGACGATAACAGCTAATACGGCAATCGCAAGCGAGAAGAACAGTCCCTGGAAAATTTCATTGACCAGATTTGCCTGTGAATAGTACGGTTCAAACGTAATGGATTCCGGCAGAAGTTCTTTAAGTTCAGCAACTTTTTCTTCTGCTGCTTCACTAACTGAAGGAATATCCTCACCAGTTTCTAAGTATGTTGTAACTGAAACAGCCGGCTGACCTTCAAATGTGATCAGATCTTCCGTTTCTTTAGGTTGTATATCGACAGTTCCTACATCAGAAAGCAGTACAGCTTCTCCCTGAGGACTCTGCCCAATGACTACCTGTTCCATTTCTTCAACAGAAGAATATGATTCAATTGATAATTGATAGATTGTTTCGTCCGCTTCCTGTTTGCCTAGTGGAACCGGGTTGAACTCTTCCTCAATCGCTGTCAGTACCTGAGGGAAGGCGAGTCCGTTTTCCCCAAGGTCTTCACTGTTTAAAGTAAGGATAATTTCTTCTTCCTGAACACCTTTTACAGTGACACCTGAAATACCGGGAATCGAAGACAATTCTTCTTCCCATGTATCCATCACAGTTCGGAGTCCTTCAAAATCTTCACGGTTTTCTGCAGTCAGCATGTAAGATGTGACCGGGAAATTTGCAGCCGCTTCGCTGACAGTAGGGTCAACTACTTCTTCTGGAAAAGCAGACCCTGCATCAGAAACTTCCTGTCTGATAGCAGACAATGTTTCCTGTTTGTCAGCACCATCAGTCAAGGTCACAATAATTTGAGAAAAACCGGCAGCAGATGAAGATGAAATACTATCAATTCCATCTAAGCCATCAAGGTTTCTTTCAATCGGATTTGTGACAGTCCGCTCTACGGTTTCAGGTGTAGCACCCGGGTACGGTGTAGAGATTGTGGAGATGTTAATCGACGTTTCCGGTATTTCACGCTGTGGCAGCTGAAGAAACGTCAGAATGCCGATAATGAGAAATAACACAAATAAAATCATAAATATTTTCGATCGTTTCAGCACCCATTCAAACATGGTTGCACCTCCAATTGTTCTGTTAATAGACTTACTTTTTCACATTACCGACAGATGTGTCAAGAATGAAGGTGCTGGGATGTGCAAAAGGGATGTGACGAGAGGGGATAGAAGGTTGTTTGGATGAGGTGTCTATGGTGACAGTGTTATGTTGCCCGGTGATGGTACGATACACCCGGGTTGAAGGTAGTGTTATCCCGAGCGACGGTCGTAACCGCCCAAACGACGGTAGTATCCCCAGAATCGACTGCACTATTCAGCCCCAAAGACGGTCGTATCCCCAGAATCGTTTATAATATCCTGCCCATAGGCATAAAAAGCACGCAAAAAAACCGGAAAATGTCCATCAGCACATTTTCCGGATTATGAATAAGGATTATGATTCCCATTTAATTAAAATATCCGCGACACCTGTCAGGGTGAAGTCGGCGAGCTTAGAAAGGTCATGCCTGAGTTCAGGGTTTTGGTTTACTGCAATGCTTTTACACCCTGCTGCTTTTGCCATCATGCAATCAACTATACTGTCTCCAACCATTAAAACTTCTTCAGGTGGAACGGTAAAGTCCCGGCAGATTTTTTCAAGCATATCGGGGGACGGTTTCCCATGAGAGACGCTTTCAGGTGTGACGATAAAATCAGCGTCATGAAAGCCGAGCAGTTTCATACATGCATTGGTTCGCTGCTTGTTATCAGAAGTAGCGATTCCAACGACATAACCGGCACGCTTTAACTCCTGCAGGAGACTTACTGCTCCGGGAGTTGGAATAAATGCTTCTTCAATATTTAAAGAATGATTACTTTCAGCAAGCAGTTTTTCTGCCAGTGCGAGAGATTCGATCCATGGTTTACCTGTATGCCGGTACAACAGAGCAGCAATGACCGTTTTTTCCTCGGATTCACTGGCAACTGCCAGCAGTCCACTGTGGTCTACGCCATCTTCTGTAACGCCCATGATCCGATCCCATTCTTCACCGTGGTGAAGTCCTGTGATAGATACAAAACGCTTTTTTCTTTCTTTATTTAAAGCTGTCCAAAAAGGTTCTGCCTGAAACAGTGTGCCATCCTTGTCAAAAGCGACGACTGAAGCTGAGACAGGGAGTTCACCGACCTGAATGGTTCTGGCTGTCATGGCTGACCTCTCCTCTGATTACTTTTGCGCTTCTAAAAATTCCTTAACCTGTTCGGGGCTTTTTGCATTTGCAGAATGAAGATGTGCTTTCTTTTCACCATTCTTAAAAATGAGAAGACTTGGTATACCCATTACTTCCTGCTCGTCTGCAACCTCAGGCAGTTCATCACGATTCAGTTCATACCAGCTATATTGCTGATATGTATCCATAATGTCATCAATGAACATATCCATTCTGCGGCAATCAGGGCACCAGTCTGCTGTGAACTTTACAATCACCGGTTCACTTTTGTTGATTGTTTCTTTAAATTGATCATTGTTTTTGATACCTTGCATTTGTCATCCCTCCATAAAGGAATCATAAGAGTTTTCAATTTAAAACGCAAAAAATAAATTCGGAATTATTGATAATGATTCTCAGAATCATTGACTGATATAAGAAAAGAGTCTAGAATTAAAGAAGAAAAGTTGCTGAAGCCTGCGAAGGAAACTAAAGGAGATCGAATTTGATGCTAAAGACTCAGTCGTTAACATTAGGATACGGAGATTCCATTATAATAGAAGAGCTTGATTTAACCGTTCCAAAAGGAGAGATTTCTGTTCTGATTGGTGGAAACGGATGTGGGAAGTCAACCCTGTTGCGTTCAATGGCCCGTCTGCTTAAACCTCAGGATGGTGATGTGTTACTGAATGGAAAAGAAATCAACCGCTATTCTTCGCGTAAAGTAGCACAGGAAATGGCGATTTTACCTCAATCACCAGTTGCACCTGAAGGACTCACTGTTTTGCAGCTAGTGAAGCAGGGCAGATATCCTTACCAGGGCTTTTTACAGCAGTGGTCTAAAAGAGATGAAGAAGCTGTAGAAAGTGCGCTTGAAGCAACAGGAATGAAAGAATTACAGGATCGGTTTGTAGATGAACTGTCAGGCGGTCAGCGCCAGCGTGCCTGGATTGCTATGACACTCGCACAGGATACTGAACTGATTTTACTGGATGAACCAACGACTTATCTGGATATGACCCACCAGATTGAAATACTTGACTTACTATTTGAATTAAATGAACGTGAAAACCGGACCATCGTCATGGTGCTGCACGATTTAAATCTGGCATGCAGATATGCACATAACCTGATTGCCGTAAAAGACCGTAAAGTGTACAAACAGGGCAAACCTGAAGAAGTAATCAGTTGTGATATGGTAAGGCACGTATTTGAAATGAACTGTCAGGTCACTACAGACCCGCTTTTCGGAACACCTTTGTGTATTCCGCATGGCAGAGGACGGTGTATTGTTCAGGAAACAAAAAAAGCGGCAGATGCAGTTTCATAAATGGAAAACCGTCTATCGCAGGCGGTTTTTATTTTTATCGGGTAATCGAACTTTGAATAAATTTGAGCATAACTCATGATTGAAGCGAAAATCATCAGCAATTCTATCATTTTACAAAGATTCTGACGAATTAAGGTTAATTATACACAAACAGGGAAGGGATGTAAGTACAATGATGAATGAAAAAATGGATGCAATGGTTGAAAAATACGCAGAACTGCTGACAGGTGATACATCTGACCAGTCAATCGAAGAAATCAAAATGTACGTACTATATAATCACATTGCTAAAACAATGCCTGCTCTTGCCAGACACTGGAACAGCCTATATCCGGAAGGTAAAGAGGAAATGAAGAGAATTGTCAGGGATATTCAGAAGAAAAATAAAGCGGTTCGAGCAGAAAAGAAAGAGAATGAAGAAGATTAAGGCATAAAAAATCCGAAAAGTGTGACTCACACTTTTCGGTTATTCTATTCATCCGTTAATGCACTGGAAGCTGACTTTTATCTGCCTGCGCCTGACTCGAAGCCGCCTGGATATTCACAGGCGTTTCCTGTGCCGGATTGTACCAGTTTTGTTGTGCCATAAATGAATAGAGCGTATGCTGCTGTCGTCCGGTTTCATTCAGTAATGATTGCAGAAACTGAAAAAGCTGATTCGTACTGGCTTCATTTGAAGCGACACTATAGCTGACAGCCAGATGTTTTTCCAGTATAAGAAGATCTGTTGCCCAGTCTTTTTCAGACATTGTGGCATGTTGTTGAATATCCTGCATTTAAATTCCTCCTGATTCGGTATAAATTATTGAATCTGATCCTGGGGCTGTCCTGAAAGAAAAGCCGCTGTTCGTTCATAGTGATTTTTGTGCATTGTACAGCATGCTTCCAGAGATGACTTCAGTTGAGGATTTGTACACTGCGAAGCAGCAAAATGTGCTTTTTTTGAAGCCAGCAGATTCCATTCGAGAACGTCTTTCAGGTACAAAAGATCTTTTGTTGAAATTTGATGTTGAGTCATTTTATCGCCTCCTTTTTCGTCCTGTTTACTATGTGCAGGAAATGGAAGGATTATGCGTCGATTTTTGTATTCAAATGAAACTTGGCATGATAAGATTATGCTAGTCCGCTAAAGGATTTCTTATTTTAGAAAAATAGAAAGCGGTTACAAAACAATTTTTGATTCAGGGGGTTTGACATCATGGAACGAGTGATGCGTGATTTCTTTTTATTTTTATCTTCTAATAAACCGATGACGAAGGCAGCAAAGCAGTATGGACTAAAGTTTGGTGCCAGCAGATTCGTAGCGGGAGAGACGGTTGAACAGGCAGTTAAGACCATTAAAGAATTAAATGAAGAAGGTCTTTGTGTAACCCTCGATTGTCTTGGAGAATTTGTGGACAATGAGCAGGAAGCAGCAGAAACTGCTGAACTATGTATCGAAGCTGTTCGTGCAATCGGACTCAATCACCTTGATTCAGAGCTTTCACTCAAATTAACTTCATTAGGATTGGATCTTTCAGAAGAGATCGTCCTTGAAAATATGAGAAGAATCCTTGACGTTGCAACTGAACAAAATGTTTTTGTTACGATAGATATGGAGGATTACGAAAGCTGCGGTAAAATACTCTCCGTATTCACTCAGCTTAAATCCGAATATGACAATATTGGAACGGTGATCCAGGCTTACCTTTACCGCACAGAAGAAGACATGAAAATGCTGAACGCGTATTCTCCGAATCTTCGTCTTGTTAAAGGGGCGTACAAAGAGTCACCAGAAGTTGCATTTCCCGAGAAGAGAGATGTTGACGAAAATTTCAAACATATCATTAAAATGCATCTGTTAAATGGAAATTACACAGCGATTGCAACGCACGATGATGCGATTATCGACTATACGCTGAAGCTTGTAGAAGAACACAGCATTCCAAAAGAACAATTTGAATTCCAAATGCTTTATGGTATTCGTGAAGATCGTCAAAAAGAGCTTCATGCGCAAGGATATAAGATGCGTGTGTATACACCATTCGGCACAGACTGGTACGGATATTTTATGCGCCGCCTGGCCGAGCGCCCGCAGAATGTGGCTTTTGTGGCGAAAGGGATCATTAATAAGTAACTTATGTGACTGTCCAACCGGGCAGTCTTTTAAATTTAGCGGGAGAAAGTGACATTTAAAGAGGGGATTGCTACATCGTGGACGGGGATAGCGACTAGTTCCCGGGTGTATCGCTACAAGTCAACGCAGGATTGCTACCTCCCGGCTGGAAACTGCTACAACTGGCGCGGGATGTCCTGCATTCACTTGATGCACCTGGGAAGCATGCTTTTAAGTTTCTTAAAGGTGTCGGGTGTTGTGCAGGATATCGAGTGAATAGGATAACAGAGCGGGGGAATTGCTGCAACTTCGGGTCGGATTACAACTAGTTCCCGTGTGTATCGCTACAACCCGGATGCGGAATGCTACCTCCCTTACAGAAACAACTACAATCAGGCTTACGCACCCCAAATAGGTCATGCTGAAAAATTTTCCACTTTTCAATGAAAGCGCTTCTAATTTTCTATTGCTTTATTCTGAAAACTTTATTAAAATAGAAATGTAGAGAATTTTCTTATATTTTTTTGCCGTAAAATGAATGAGTATTCATTCAAAAAATGCGGATTCAGTTTAAAGGGGGATCTTTAACAGATGAGACACATTAAAAAAGCAGCAGTAATCGGCTCTGGTGTAATGGGATCAGGCATTGCTGCCCACCTTGCAAATATCGGTATTCCATCGCTTCTATTGGATATCGTGCCAAAAGAGTTAACAGAAGCAGAACAGGCGAAAGGGCTGACGATTGAAAGCCCGCAGGTAAGAAACCGTCTGAGTCAGGGAGCACTTCAGAAATTATTTAAACAAAAACCAGCACCATTATCATCTAAATCAAATGCTGCATTAATCACAGCAGGCAACCTGGAAGATCACATGGACCAGCTTGCAGAAGCAGACTGGATTATTGAAGTAGTTGTTGAAAACTTAGACGTTAAAAAAATCGTATTTGAAAAAGTGGATCAATACAGAAAGCCTGGCAGTATCGTCAGCTCGAATACATCAGGTATTTCAATAGAAGCAATGGTTGAAGGCAGGTCTGAGGATTTCCAAAAACACTTCCTTGGTACACATTTCTTCAATCCACCGCGTTATCTGAAGCTGCTGGAAGTGATTCCTGCGCAGTCTACAGATCCGGAAGTGGTTCAGTTCATGAAAACATTCGGTGAAGACACACTTGGTAAAGGCGTGGTGTTCGCGAAAGACACCCCTAACTTTATTGCAAACAGAATCGGAACATACGGACTGCTTGTTACAGTGAAGGAAATGCTGAAAGGCGGCTACAGTGTCGGTGAAGTTGACTCTGTTACAGGCCCGTTGATCGGCCGTCCGAAAAGCGCGACATTCAGAACGTTAGATGTTGTTGGACTCGATACTTTCATCCACGTTGCGAAGAACGTATATGACAAGGTCGACAGTCAGGAAAAAGAAGTTTTTGAAGTTCCTGACTTTATGTTGAAAATGAGAGACAATGGCTGGCTTGGAAGTAAATCAGGTCAGGGTTTCTTCAAGAAGGAAGGCAAAGAAATCCTTCAGTTAAATCCTGAAACGCTTGAGTATGAAGCGCGAGGAAAGTTAAAAGCAGCTTCAGTTGAAATGGCGAAGCAGGAAAAAGGCTATTCAAACAAAATGAAAACGCTCGTCAATGGAAAAGACCGTGCGTCATCATTACTTTGGTCAATTCTCTCGCCAGTGCTTGTGTATTCAGCAGAACTTCATGGAGAAATTGCTGATGACATTACAGGTATTGATCAGGCGATGAAATGGGGATTCGGCTGGGATAAAGGTCCATTTGAAACGTGGGATGCAATCGGCGTAGCTAAATCTGTTGAGCGAATGAAGGCAGAAGGACTGAACGTTCCTCAGTGGGTTGAGAAAATGATTGCAGACGGTCATGACTCTTTCTATAAGGAAGAAAACGGAGATCTTTTCTTCTATCACAATGGTGATTACAAAGCAGTTGAAGAAAACGAAAAAGTAATCAACTTAAAGCGCCTGAAGAAAAAGAACGGCGTCATTAAGAAAAATTCAGGTGCGAGCCTGATCGATCTTGGAGATGGCGTAGCACTTCTTGAATTCACTTCACCTAATAATGCAATTGGGATGGATATCACTCAAATGATCAATTTTGCAGTGGATGAAGTGTCCAAGAACTACAAAGGGCTTGTCATCGGGAACCAGGGTAAAAATTTCTGTGTCGGTGCAAACCTTGCGATGATTCTGATGGAAGCACAGGATGACAATGTATTTGAAATCGACATGGTCGTCAAACACTTCCAGCAGGCAATGTTGAAGCTGAAGTACAGTTCATTCCCGGTGGTTGCAGCACCGTTTGGTATGACGCTTGGCGGCGGAACAGAAGTTTGTCTGCCGGCTGATCACATACAGGCCTCAGCTGAAACGTACATGGGACTTGTAGAAGTTGGCGTTGGGCTGATCCCGGGCGGTGGCGGAAACAAGGAGCTTTATCTGAACTACTACAACAGCTTGCCAAAAGGCGTAGACTTCGACCTTCAGAAAGTAGCCAACAAAGTGTTTGAAATGATCGCCATGGCAAAAGTGTCAACATCTGCTGCTGAAGCAAGAGACTATAACTTCCTTAGTCAGTCAGACGGAATCAGCGTGAACGGTGATCACCTGATCTATGATGCGAAACAGGCAGTACTTCACCTGGCTGAAAACTACAGCCAGCCTGTAAAAAGGAAGGTGCCTGTCGTAGGTGAGCCGGGATATGCAACACTGCTGCTCGGAGCTCAGTCCATGTATCAGTCAGGCTTTATTTCTGAACATGACTTGAAAATCGCAAAGAAACTGGCATACGTTATAGCAGGCGGAAAAGTACCTTATGGAACAGAAGTGGATGAAGAGTATCTGCTTCAGCTTGAAAGAGAAGCATTCCTAAGCCTGATCGAACAGCCAAAATCACAACAGCGCATGCAGCACATGCTCGTAAAAGGCAAGCCGCTGCGTAACTAAGAGTATTTAAATAACTGTTGTTAATTTTCATAGAATCTGAATTGTTAACAATTCACAACAGAGATTTTCATCTAAAGAGTTTAATGACCATCCAGTCGAACGGAGCGCAGGGCGGTGACTCCGACGGGATATGACGGATAGGTGAGACCCCGCAAGGCTTTAGCCTGAGGAGGCTCACCGCCGTCCCCGCGGAAAGCATCCGCCCGGAGCGCAGTTTGACGGTGTATGCAGATAAAACCAGCATTTAAGGGGGAGCACTATGCGTGAAGCAGTAATTGTTGCTGGAGCAAGAACTCCAGTCGGTAAAGCAAAAAAAGGTTCACTGGCTCATATGCGTCCAGATGATTTAGGCGCTATCGCTGTCAGAGAAACATTAAAACGTGCAGGAAACTATGATGGTGAAATTGATGATCTGATCTTCGGCTGTGCAATGCCTGAAGCAGAACAGGGAATGAATATGGCGCGTAACATCGGAGCGCTTGCAGGTTTATCATACACAGTACCTGCTATCACAATTAATCGTTACTGTTCATCAGGTCTTCAGTCAATTGCATACGGTGCAGAACGGATCATGCTTGGTCAGGCTGACACAATCATTGCCGGTGGAGCTGAATCAATGAGTCTTGTGCCTATGATGGGTCACACTGTTCGTCCGAATTCAAAAATCGCAGAAGAAATGCCTGAATATTATATGAGCATGGGCCATACAGCTGAAGAAGTTGCAAAAAAATATGGCATCACGCGTGAGGATCAGGATGCTTTCGCTGTACGAAGCCACCAAAAAGCGGCTAAAGCAGTTGAAGGCGGCGTGTATGATGAAGAAATCGTACCGGTCGAAGTGACTCGCCGTACAGTAGGAAAAGATCACAAGATTAAAGAAGAAACGTTCACATTTGCAAGAGATGAAGGAGTCCGTGCTAATTCATCTGTTGAATCACTCAGCAAGCTTCGTCCGGCGTTCTCAATGACAGGTTCGGTAACGGCAGGAAATGCTTCTCAAACAAGTGACGGAGCAGCTGCAGTCATGGTAATGGACCGCGAAAAAGCTGAATCACTTGGTCTTAAGCCAATCGCTAAATTCCGTTCATTCGCAGTAGGCGGCGTACCACCGGAAATTATGGGTGTAGGTCCTGTTGAAGCGATTCCAAAAGCGCTAAAACTTGCTGGTCTTTCATTATCTGATATTGATCTCTTTGAACTGAATGAAGCCTTTGCTTCACAGTCAATTCAGGTCATCAGACAGCTTGGTCTGAATGAGGATATTGTAAACGTAAACGGCGGTGCGATCGCACTTGGTCACCCGCTTGGCTGTACAGGAACGAAGCTGACGCTATCACTTCTACACGAACTGAAGCGCAGAAATCAGCAATTCGGTGTTGTCACAATGTGTATCGGCGGCGGTATGGGTGCAGCAGGCGTCTTTGAAATGATTAATTAATTTAGTCTTTTAGAATAAACGAAAAGTTTATAAGTTACATTCAGCTGTGACTGTAGCGGAAGGCGGTGACTCCAACGCGATAAGCGTGTCAGCTGAGACCCCACAGGCGCTTGCGCCGAGGAGGCTCAGCGCACGCCGCGTGGAAAGCGTCCGCCTGAAGCGAAAGGAGCAGCGTTAATAAAGCACAAAAACAAAGGAGGAATTTTTCATGTCAAACGAAACAAAAGCATTGGTTAAAGGCGGCAGTTTTCTAATTGAGGATGTAGAAGCTTCAAGCGTATTTACACCTGAGGACTACACAGACGAGCAGAAAATGATTGCAAAAACAACTGAGGACTATGTGATCAATGAAGTGGTTCCTGAAGTTGAGCACATTGAAAATCACGAGTTTGACCGTTCTGTAAAGCTTTTGAAAAAAGCAGGTGACTTAGGTCTTCTTGGCGCAGACGTTCCTGAAGAGTACGGCGGTCTTGGACTTGATAAAATCAGTTCAGCACTGATCGCAGAAAAAATGTCACGTGCGGGCGGCTTCTCAATCACTCACGGTGCGCACGTAGGGATTGGTTCTCTGCCTATCGTTCTATTCGGTAACGAAGATCAGAAGCAAAAGTATCTTCCTTTGCTTGCGACGGGAGAAAAAATTGCTGCCTATGCATTAACTGAACCAGGTTCAGGTTCTGATGCACTTGGAGCTAAAACGACTGCTAAATTAAATGCAGCAGGCACTCACTATGTACTTAATGGTGAAAAGCAGTGGATTACAAATGCAGGTTTCGCAGATGTATTTGTTGTCTATGCAAAAATCGACGGCGAGCACTTCTCTACATTTATTATAGATCGTGATTTCCCAGGCGTTTCTGTAGGTGCTGAAGAGAAGAAAATGGGAATTAAAAGTTCATCAACACGTACGTTGATTCTTAGTGATGCGGAAGTGCCGGTTGAAAACCTTCTTGGTGAAGCAGGCAAAGGTCACGTCATTGCCTTTAACATCCTCAACATTGGCCGTTATAAGCTTGGAGTAGGTACTGTTGGAGCGTCTAAACGTGCGCTTGAGCTTGCAGTGAAGTATACAAATGAGCGTAAACAGTTCAATACACCAATCTCAAGCTTTAACCTGACTAAAGAAAAGCTATCAACAATGGGCGCGAAGCTATATGCAACTGAAAGCTCGGTGTACCGTACAGTAGGTTTGTTCGAAGACCGTATGAGCCAGCTGTCTGATGAGGAAATTAAAGACGGTAAAGAAGTAGCAAAATCAATCGCTGAATATGCAATCGAGTGTTCTCTGAACAAAGTATTCGGTACTGAATCACTTGATTATATTGCCGACGAAGCAGTTCAGCTGCACGGCGGTTACGGCTTTATGCAGGAATATGAAGTAGAGCGCATTTACCGCGACTCACGTATCAACCGTATCTTTGAAGGAACAAACGAAATCAACCGCTTGTTAGTGCCTGGTACTTACCTGCGTAAAGCAATGAAAGGCGAACTGCCATTGCTTCAAAAAGCACAGGCGCTTCAGGAAGAACTGATGACAATGATGCCTGAAGAAATCAGCGATGAGCCGTTAAAGCAGGAAGAATATCTTGTGAAAAATGCGAAGAAGATTGGTCTTCTGGCTGCTGGTCTAGCTGCTCAGAAATACGGCAAAGCGCTTGAAGCAGAACAGGAAATCCTTGTAAACATTGCAGATATCGTTTCTCTGGCGTATGCAATGGAATCTTCACTTCTACGTACGCAAAAAGCTGTTGAAAAATCAGGTCTTGAAAAGAACCAGCAGAAAGTTCTTTATACGCAGATCTTCTGTCAGGAAGCTTTCAACGAGATTGAACAGCATGCAAAAGAAACATTGATCGCAGCTGAAAGTGGAGATTCACTTCGCATGATGCTGTCAGCACTTCGTAAGTTCACTCGTTTCACACCGGTGAACCTGATTCCGAAGAAGCGTGAAGCAGCAGCTAAGCTGATCGATGCTGAAAAGTTTGTCGTTTAATTAATAAAATATAAATCGACTTAAAGAGCCTGAAACGATTATGTTTCAGGCTCTTTAATCGTTCCGCTGCGCTTCAGGGGACGCTTTCCGGACGGTTGTTGCTGAGCCTCCTCGACGCAAGCGTCTGCGGGGTCTCAGCTTCCAACTAATCGTCCCGGAGTCGCCCCCTTCCGCTACGCTGCACTTAGATTTGTCATCTGTGCTATGTAACTAAGTCCCTGTCTATTAATCAATAGAGCACTCTCAATTGACTTCCAATGAATAAATCTTTACGATATGTTTAAACTTTTAAACATATAGACATAAGGAGAGTGGTTATATGAATGTTTTAATTACTGGCGCTTCAGGAGGAATAGGAAAAGAGTTTGCGAAGTTATTTGCTGAAAATGGGCATAATCTAATTCTTACGGCGAGAAGTGAAGATAAGCTGCAGGCACTGGCTGCAGAACTTGCAGATAAATATACTGTTCAAGTGCAAGTCTTTAAAAGTGATTTGTCGCAGTCAGGTGCTGCTCAAAAATTGTATGACGATGTAAAAGCACAAGGTCTGACAGTGGACACATTGATTAACAATGCAGGTGTAGGCTTGTTCGGTGAGTTTCACAATACAGATTTGCAGAAAGAGCAGGAAATGATTCAGTTAAATATCACTTCTCTGACAGAGCTGACCAAATTATTTGGAAAAGAGATGGTCAGTGCAGGACAAGGGAGGATACTCAACGTTGCTTCAACAGCTGCATTCTTCCCGGGACCGCTGATGGCTGTTTATTACGCATCTAAAGCGTATGTGAAATCTCTGACGGAAGCATTGGATAATGAATGGGCAGACCTTGGCATTCAGGTTTCCGGTCTTTATCCGGGGCCAACAAGTACTGGCTTTAAAGATCAGGCTGAATTAAATGATTCAAAACTATTTAAAGGCGGGACTATGAAGGCACAGGCTGTCGCAAAAATTGCTTATATTGAATTTATGAATGGGAAAAAACAAATTATCCCTGGTGGCATGAATAAGCTTCAGTCCCGTGCCAGCAGATTGATTTCAAGATCTGCTGCCGCCGGAATTGTTAGAAAAACACAGGAAAGAGAATAATTTTTAAAAAGAGGTGACAACGATGGGGGAACAGGCAGAAAAAGCATTTCGGGATTGTATTCCGTTATTTCAGGCATTAAGTGATTCTTATCGTCAGGATATTGTATTGATGCTTTCAGATAAAGATTCAATGACAGTGAATGAATTAACGGATCGACTTCCACTATCCCGTCCTGCAGTTTCTCACCATTTGAAAATTTTGCGTGAACAGGGTATTTTAAAAATGGAACAGCACGGAACGCAGCGCAATTATTCACTGTCACTTGAAGGAGCGCTTGAAACATTAAAGCACCTAATCATTACAGTGGAAGACCGCTGTTATTAAAAGGAGGAAATGAAGATGGCAATCACTTTTTACACATATCCAAAATGTGGCACGTGCCGTAAAGCAAAGAAATGGCTGGATGAGCATGAGGTGTCTTATAACGAGATTCATTTAATTGATTCTCCACCTTCTAAAGATGAGTTGGCAGAGCTACATAATAAGAGCGGCCTGGAGTTAAAGAAGTTTTTCAATACAAGCGGTGTGAAGTATCGTGAGCTGGGTTTAAAAGACAAGCTTGCGGACATGACTGACGATGAAAAGCTTGAATTACTGGCATCAGACGGCAAGTTGATTAAACGTCCGCTTACGACTGATGGAAAAAAGGTAACAGTTGGTTTTAAAGAACCTGAATTTGAAGAAAAATGGCAGGTATAAATCATAAACATTTCTTGTTTTCGGGCACCTGTTATGCCAATATGAAGTAGTATAGAAATCAATTCGTATGCGGAGGGAAATGACATGAGTTCACCAAAAGAATTGCGTTATTCAGAAGAACACGAGTGGGTAAAAGTTGAAGACGGAAAAGCACGTATCGGCATCACAGCGTTTGCACAATCAGAGCTTGGCGATATCGTTTTCGTTGAATTGCCGGAAGTAGGCGACGAACTTCAGTCGGACGAGCCGTTTGGCAGTGTAGAATCTGTGAAAACAGTATCAGAGCTTTACGCACCAGTCAGCGGAAAGGTCATCGAAGTCAATGAAGACCTTGAAGACAGCCCGGAGTATGTCAACGAATCACCTTACGAAAAAGCATGGATGGTCGTTGTTGAGCTTTCAGACGAGTCAGAACTTGACGAACTGATGGATGCAGAAGCTTACGACAAAATGACAGACGAAGACTGATTAATGTGCCGTTCACCTTTTGTGGTGGGCGGTTTTTTAATGCTTTTCCACAAAATAGAAGATTGTTTGTCACACCTAATAATTTGTAAAAGAAAATATATTACTTGCACAGCTGATGATTGGAGCGGAAGGGGGCGACTCCAGCGGGAGAAGACGGACAGGTGAGACCCCGCAGGCGCACAGCGATGAGGAGGCTCACCGCCGTCCCCCTGAAGCGGAAATCTTCAGCCACCGTAACAAAGTAACCTGATCTTCTCCATCTCATTTACTTGCATTTCTCCACAGTACAGGCGACAATTAAATCAGCAGCATACCATGTTAGAAAGCCGTGCGATCCTTAAGGTGAGGGTGTGATGGGAAATGGAGTGCAGGAAAGTCATTATTGTTGAAGGGAAATCTGATAAACGCAAAGTTCAGCCGATCATCAGAGAGCCAGTGGACATCATTTGTACAAACGGCACAATTAGCCTGACGAAGATGGATGAGCTGATTGATGAATTGTATGAAAAGGATGTATATGTTCTTGTAGATGCAGATGATGCGGGAGAAAAGCTGCGCAAACAGTTTAAAAGAGAAATGCCTGAAGCTGACCATCTGTATATTGACAGAGCGTATAAAGAGGTCGCAACAGCCCCTGAACAGCATCTCGCCGTTATTTTGGCGGGAGCAAATATTGATATTAACACTGAGTTTTTGGAAAGAAGGATGAATCTTTAATGATACAGGAATGGTCAATCGAGGAATTGGACGAGAGACTGAAAAATCAACAGCAGTCAGCGATGTATCTTTACACACCGATGTGTGGAACGTGCAAACTTGCAGGCAGGATGCTTGAAGTAACAGCTGCTGCCATCAGAGATACTGACATTGGTAAAGCGGATCTTAATTTTGTGGAGCCACTGGCAGAGCGCTACCAGATTGAAAGCGTACCTTGTCTGTTGCTTTTTAAAGACGGTCAGATGGTCCGGAAAATATATAAATTCGAGTCGGTTCCAACGATATTCGAAGCATTTGAACAGCTGTCAAATCAGCCTGTTCAAAAGTAAATGTGCAATATTGAAAAAAATTCGTTGACATTAAATTTAAGGTCATGATACGATTTGTCTCGTACTCTTAAAGAACTTAACTTAATATGCGAAACTCTTATCAAGAGCGGCGGAGGGAAGTGCCCGATGAAGCCCGGCAACCGACAGTCTAACTGGAAAGGTGCCAAGTCACACAGGTGTAAACCTGGAAGATGAGAGAAAGACGTTTTTCATTTTGGACGCCTTTCTGCTCATCACGCAGAAGGGCGTTTTTATATGCAGATGAAATAATCGGAGGATTATACTACTCTTCTGCTTTAACGAGATACCAAGTTAATTAAGGAAAGCAGGTGATGGCATGATAACCATCTCGGATGTAAAAAAGGTATTTAAAACAAAAAGCGGTTCACTCACAGCTGTAGACAACGTGAACCTGGAAATAAATGAAGGTGAAATTTTTGGCGTGATTGGTTACAGCGGTGCAGGTAAAAGTACATTGATCCGAATGCTGAACGGCCTGGAACAGCCTTCTGAAGGTAAAGTTGATATTAACGGAAAGCTGATTTCCTCCATCAGAGGTGGGGATTTAAGAAAAGCCAGACAGAAAATCAGCATGATCTTTCAGCATTTCAACCTGCTGTGGTCACGTTCAGTGAAAGATAATATCTCTTTTCCACTCGAAATTGCCGGAGTGCCTAAACAGGAAAGATTAAAAAGAGTGAACGAATTAATTGAACTGGTTGGTCTCGAGGGGCGAGGAGATGCCTATCCGTCACAATTGAGCGGTGGACAGAAACAGAGAGTCGGGATTGCAAGAGCGCTGGCAAACGATCCGGAAGTACTGCTTTGTGATGAAGCGACGTCAGCACTTGATCCGCAGACGACCGATTCAATACTCGAACTGTTGGTAGATATTAATAAACGCTTGGGACTGACGATCGTTCTGATCACACATGAAATGCACGTGATACGAAAAATCTGTCACCGTGTTGCGGTAATGGAAGATGGCAAGGTTGTTGAACTAGGAGATGTGCTTGATGTTTTCAAACAGCCGAAAGAACAAATTACAAAACGTTTTGTTCAACAGGTAACTGAGCCTGAAGAAACGAAAGAAACGATTGCCCATCTTCTGGAGGAGTACCAGGATGGAGAAGTCGTCAAGCTTACTTTTGTTGGAGAATCTGCCGGACAGCCGGTAGTTACGAATCTGATCCGATCATTTGATCTGCAGGTCAACATTCTCCAGGGGAAAATTTCACAAACTCAACATGGCGCCTATGGCTCATTGTTTATTCATTTACACGGCAAACCGGATGAGCTGGCCCGGGCAATTGAGTTTTTACAGGCAGCAAGCGTTGGAGTGGAGGTGATCACGCATGATTGAGCAGATTTTCCCGAACGTTGAGTGGCCGGTCATGTGGGAAGCGACATATGAAACCATTTATATGACCGTCATTTCAGTTGTGATCACATTTATCTTAGGTTTGGCCCTCGGGCTGCTGTTGTTTCTCACTTCTAAAGGTAATCTGTGGGAAAACAAAATTGTCTATGCGATTACAACAGCATTCGTCAATATTTTCAGGTCAATCCCATTTATCATTCTGATCGTTCTGCTGATTCCGTTTACTCGATTCCTGCTTGGTACAATCAGGGGTGCTGATGCAGCGTTGCCCGCATTGATTATTGGTGCAGCACCATTTTATGCGCGGATGGTTGAAATCGCACTGCGTGAAATTGATAAAGGTGTGATCGAAGCGGCAAGGTCAATGGGTGCTAAGGTCAGTACGATTGTCATGAAAGTTCTGATCCCTGAATCTTTACCGGCACTTATTTCAGGTATTACGGTTACAGCGATCGCACTTGTAGGTTATACAGCAATGGCCGGTGTCATTGGTGCAGGAGGACTTGGTAACCTTGCCTTTCTCGACGGTTTCCAGAGAAGCCGTGATGACGTTACGCTGGCAGCCACCATTATCATTTTGGTGATCGTATTCATCATCCAGTTCTTCGGTGACTTCTTTACGAACAAGCTTGATAAAAGATAGTGTACAAATTGCTTTACGATTTATTTATAAAATAAACCATATTTAAAGGAGAGACTTACACATGAAAAAATTCGTAGCAGGAACATTCGCAGCAACAAGTATCTTTGCATTAGCCGCTTGCGGTTCAGATAGCGCAGAAGAAGAAATCGGCACAGGAGAAGACGGTGAGCCAGTTGAATTAAGAGTTGGCGCATCAAACGTACCACACGCAGAAATCCTTGAGCAGGCTCAGCCAATTCTTGAAGAAGAAGGGGTAGACCTTCAAATTGAAACTTATCAGGATTACATTTTGCCTAACCAGGATCTGGATTCAGGCGAAATTGATGCAAACTATTTCCAGCACATTCCTTACCTTGAATCTCAAATCGCAGAACATGAGTATGATTTTGCAAATGCTGGCGGCATTCACATCGAACCGATCGGCGTATATTCTCAGGAGCATTCTTCACTGGAAGATCTTCCGGACGGTGCTGAGATTCTAATGAGTAATTCAGTAGCTGATCACGGCCGTATCCTGACAATGCTTGAAGCTCAAGGTCTTATTACGCTGGATCCTGACGTGGAAAAAACTGCAGCGGAAGTATCAGACGTTGTTGAAAATCCTAAAAACCTTCAGTTTGAAGCAGACTACGAAGCAGCACTTCTTGTTCAACTGTATGAAAACGGAGAAGGTGACGCTGTACTGATCAACTCTAACTATGCAATTGATGCAGGAATTAACCCGCTTGAAGATTCAATCGCACTTGAAGATTCTGATTCACCATATGTAAATGTGATTGCAGTAAACAGTGGGGATGAAGAAAATGAAGCAGTACAGAAACTTGTTGAAGTTTTAACTTCTGAAGAAATCCAGGACTTCATTCTTGAAGAGTGGGGCGGCGCAGTCGTTCCGGTTGATGGAGAGTAATATATAGAAGAAATAAAACTGTCCGGTTTGCGCCGGGCAGTTTTTTTTCGTTCCAGAGCCGGTTGATGAATTGCGAAATTGTCGCTGTTTCCGCGCGATTTGTATCAATCTCCGCCCAGAAGGTAGCGATACGCCCGGTAACTTGTAGTAATCCCCGCCCAGGACGTAGTAATCCACCCGCGAACTTGTAGCAATCAAACAATGTCAATGTCGAACCCTCCCAAAAAAATTACCAAAAAAATTTTTGAAAATGTTTCAGGTGTTGGTACTAAAACAATGTAAACCCTTACATAAATCAGGATAATATTTGTAATAGTGAAAAAATTGTGATAGGGTGTTTACTAAGTTATGCAAGGGGTAATACACCATTAGGTTGAAAACACTTTCGCCACGGAAAAAACTAAACGAGAAAAGGAATGATTCATTATCCATCCTATCAAAGTTGATTTTACAACTGACATGGAGAAGCAGATGCTAAGTTCGCACGGAGTTGGTTACGAAACGTATATGAGAGATCACAATGTGCGTATGAACGTGGAAATGAAACGTGAACAAGAATACAAAAAATCGCAGGACTTAGTCCAGGAACTTGAAGGTAAAGTCATTAATCATTTATAATAGTAGAGAAATGAAAAGTCAGTGTATCTTACACTGACTTTTTTGATTTTATAAACAAGGAACGGCACCATTTGATTCTAGTTTTAATTTGTTATAAGATTAGAATGAGAATAAACTGAGAATGGTTCTCCCATTTCAAATATATATAATACGGAGGTAATTAGACAATGGCTTCAACTTTAGTAATTAAAGATCTCCACGTTGAGATCGAAGGCAAAGAAATTTTAAAAGGTGTAAACCTTGAATTAGATAGCGGAAAGATTCACGTTATTATGGGACCTAACGGAACAGGTAAATCAACGCTTGCTTCTGCAATTATGGGACACCCTAAGTTTGAAGTAACAAAAGGTGAAGTACTGCTGAACGGCGAAAACGTTCTTGAAATGGAAGTAGATGAGCGCGCACTTGCAGGACTATTCCTTGCAATGCAGTACCCAAGTGAAATCACAGGCGTGACTAACGCAGACTTCCTTCGTTCTGCAATCAATGCACGCCGTGAAGAAGGTCAGGAAATTTCTTTAATGAAATTCATTAAAGAATTAGATAAAAACATGGACTTCCTTGAAATGGATCAGAACATGGCACAGCGTTACCTGAATGAAGGTTTCTCAGGCGGTGAGAAGAAACGTAATGAAATTCTTCAGCTGATGATGATCAGACCTGAATTCGGTATTCTTGATGAAATTGACTCCGGTCTTGATATCGATGCACTTAAAGTTGTATCAAAAGGAATCAACAAAATGCGCGGCGAAGACTTTGGCTGCCTGATTATCACACACTACCAGCGTCTCCTTAATTATATCGAGCCTGATCATGTACATGTCATGATGCAAGGCCGCGTAGTGAAATCTGGTGGACCTGAACTTGCTAAGCGCCTTGAAAGCGAAGGTTATGAGTGGATCAAGCAGGAACTTGGTATTGAAGACGAAACTGTAGGACAAGAAGCGTAATCGATAGGAGGATGAACATGACGACACAAACGAAATTGCCGGTTGATCAGCAAACGGTGCAGGCTTTTTCAGAAAAGAACGGCGAGCCTGGCTGGCTGTCGTCCCTTCGATTGGACGCACTTGCGAAAGCAGAAGAGCTGCCATTGCCGAAGCCGGATAAAACAAAGATTGATAAATGGAATTTCACACAGTTCACACACCACACTGTTGAAAGTGATGTGTATGCATCATTAGAAGAGCTTCCTGAATCATTGAAGTCTCTTATAGATGCTGATAAGCAGGAAAACCTGTACATTCAGCGTAACAATACACCAGCTTACCTTAAGCTCTCAGAGAGCCTGAAAGAAAAAGGTGTGATCTTCACAGACATTCTAACTGCTGCGAAGGAACACTCCGATCTTGTAGAGAAATACTTTATGAAGGACGCAGTTCAAGTGGACGAGCATAAGCTGACTGCGCTTCATGCAGCACTTTTGAACGGAGGAGCATTCCTTTATGTTCCTAAAAATGTTGAGCTTGAAGATCCGATTCAGGCTGTGTATGTTCACGACAATGCTGACTCTGCTCTATTCAATCATGTGCTTGTAGTAGCTGAAGAAAACTCATCTGTAACGTATGTTGAGTCTTATCTTGCAACTGAAGGAGCGGGCGAGTCAGTCGCGAATATTGTAACTGAAGTTGTAGCAAAAGATAATGCGCGTGTTGTATACGGAGCTGTTGATAACCTGTCAGAAGGCACAACAACTTACGTAAACCGCCGTGGTATTACCGGACGTGACGCTAAAATTGAGTGGGCACTTGGCATGATGAATGATGGAAACACCATTTCAGAAAACACTACGCACTTAATTGGTGACAATTCATTTGGTGATACAAAAATGGTTGTAGTCGGCAGAGGAAATCAAAAGCAGAACTTTACGACTAATATCAGACACTGGGGTAAAAACTCAGAAGGTTATATTCTTAAGCACGGCGTAATGAAAGATGCAGCATCTTCAATTTTCAACGGAATCGGTAAGATTGAAAAAGGCGCGACTAAAGCGAACGCTGAACAGGAATCACGTGTTCTAATGCTGAGTGAAAAAGCACGAGGAGATGCGAATCCAATTCTGCTTATTGATGAAGATGATGTGACTGCAGGTCACGCTGCTTCAGTTGGCCGTGTTGATCCGATGCAGCTATTTTATCTGATGAGCCGCGGTATTTCACAACAGGAAGCAGAGCGTCTTGTTATTCACGGATTCCTCGCACCTGTTGTATCGAAACTTCCGATTGAAGGAGTCAAGCAGCAGCTTACAGAAGTAATTGAAAGGAAAGTGAATGTATGAATGTTCAAGAGATCCGCAGACAGTTTCCAATATTGGACCAGGAAGTAAACGGTCAGCCGCTCGTCTATTTAGACAGCGCAGCTACTTCTCAAAAACCGCTGTCTGTGATCCAGGCGCTTGAAGCGTACTATAAAGGGTACAACTCAAACGTGCACCGAGGTGTACACACGCTTGGAACCCGGGCCACAGACGGGTATGAAGGAGCTCGAGAAAAAGTTCGTAAATTCATTAATGCCGCATCGCTTGAAGAAGTGATTTTCATGCGCGGTACGACAACTGCCATCAATACAGTGGCACAAAGCTACGGGCAGGACAATGTGAAAGAAGGCGATGAAATCGTCATTACTCATATGGAGCATCACAGTAACATCATTCCATGGCAGCAGCTTGCTAAAAGAACCGGAGCGGAGCTGAAATACGTACCGCTCCAGGAAGACGGTACACTGTCACTGGATGATGTCCGTGAAACAATTACCAAAAAGACGAAAATTGTTTCTATTATGATGGTGTCCAATGTGCTTGGTACGATGAACCCGATTAAGGAAATTACTGAAATTGCTCATGAAAACGGAGCAGTTATGGTAGTGGATGGTGCACAGGCTGCGCCGCATATGAAAGTTGATGTACAGGCACTTGATTGCGATTTCTTCGCTTTTTCCGGTCATAAAATGGCAGGTCCGACAGGTATTGGTGTGCTTTATGGAAAGAAAAAGCATCTTAACGCAATGGAACCTGTTGAATTTGGCGGAGAGATGATTGATTTCGTAGGGCTTCAGGATTCAACATGGAAAGAGCTTCCATGGAAGTTTGAAGGCGGCACACCAATCATTGCCGGTGCCATTGGACTTGGGGCCGCGATCGATTTCCTTAACGAAATCGGTCTGGATGAGATTGAAAAGTATGAGCATCATCTTGCAGCCTATGCGATGGAGAAAATGTCTGAAATCGATGGTTTAACGATTTACGGACCTGAAGATCCATCAAAGCGCGCAGGTCTTGTAACGTTCAATCTGGATGATGTCCACCCGCATGATTTAGCGACTGTACTTGATGCAGATGGTATCGCGATCCGTGCAGGTCATCATTGCGCTCAGCCGCTTATGAAGTGGCTTAACGTATCTTCTACTGCCCGTGCAAGCTTCTATTTGTACAATACAGAAGAAGATATTGACCGTTTAGTCAATGGACTCGTTAAAACAAAGGAGTATTTCAGCGATGTCTTTTAATAATTTAGATCAGCTGTATCGACAAGTGATTATGGACCATTATAAAAACCCCCGAAATAAGGGTGAAATCGAAGATAGTGTTACAATTGATATGAACAACCCTACATGCGGTGACAGAATCCATCTGACACTGGATGTACAGGATGGTATTGTAAAAGAAGCGAAGTTTGATGGAGAAGGATGCTCCATTTCAATGGCGTCTGCTTCTATGATGACACAGGTGATCAAAGGACAGCCAGTAGAAGAAGCATTAAAATATTCCCGGATCTTTTCAGATATGATGCTTGGCAAAGAATACGATGATTCAGTTGACCTTGGTGATATTGAAGCACTGCAGGGTGTTGCAAAATTTCCTGCCCGTATTAAATGTGCAACGCTTTCATGGAAAGCAATGGAAAAGGGAATTGACCAGCAGTCTGAATAACTGCAAACAATAAAGGAGGAATCATCATGGCGAAGAAAATGCCAGAAGTTGGCGATTATAAATATGGCTTTCATGATAAGGACGTCTCAATATTCCGTTCTAAGCGTGGTTTAACACGTGATATCGTGGTAGAGATTTCCAGCATGAAAGAAGAGCCTGAGTGGATGCTGAATTACCGCCTGAAAGCTCTTGAACAGTTTTACAGTATGCCAATGCCTCAATGGGGCGGCGACTTAAGCGGCCTTAACTTTGATGAAATTACGTATTACGTAAAACCATCTGAGCGAAGCGAGCGCAGCTGGGACGAGGTTCCGGAAGAAATCAAGCGTACGTTTGACAAGCTTGGTATTCCTGAAGCTGAACAAAAATATCTTGCAGGTGTATCTGCACAGTATGAATCAGAAGTTGTGTATCACAACATGAAAGAAGATCTTGAAGACATGGGTATTGTCTTTAAAGACACTGATTCAGCACTTAAAGAAAACGAAGAGCTTTTCAAAAAGCACTTCGGTACTGTTATTCCTTCAAGTGATAACAAGTTCTCGGCGCTTAACTCAGCAGTATGGTCGGGTGGATCATTCATCTATGTACCTAAAGGTATTAAAGTGGATACGCCACTTCAGGCTTACTTCAGAATTAACTCTGAAAACATGGGTCAGTTCGAACGTACACTGATCATTGCTGATGAAGGCTCAAGCGTACATTATGTTGAGGGTTGTACTGCACCAGTGTATACAACAAACTCACTGCATAGTGCGGTTGTTGAGATCATTATCAAAAAAGATGCTTACTGCCGTTATACAACGATTCAGAACTGGGCAAACAATGTGTTTAACCTGGTAACGAAGCGTGCAGTATGTGATGCAAATGCAACAATGGAATGGGTAGATGGAAACATCGGCTCTAAGCTGACAATGAAATATCCTGCGGTTATCCTTCGTGGTGAAGGTGCACGTGGTATGACACTGTCTATCGCGCTTGCAGGTAAAGGTCAGCACCAGGATGCAGGAGCTAAAATGCATCACTTAGCGCCAAACACATCTTCAACAATTGTCTCTAAATCAATCTCTAAACAGGGCGGTAAAGTAACGTACCGCGGTATCGTACACTTCGGACGTAAAGCACACGGTGCACGTTCTAACATTGAGTGTGATACATTGATTATGGATAACGAATCAACATCTGATACAATTCCATACAACGAAATTCTGAATGACAACATTTCACTTGAGCACGAAGCGAAAGTGTCTAAGGTATCTGAAGAGCAGCTGTTCTATCTGATGAGCCGCGGAATTTCTGAAGAGGAAGCAACAGAAATGATCGTAATGGGCTTCATTGAGCCATTCACGAAAGAGCTTCCAATGGAATATGCAGTTGAGATGAACCGTCTGATCAAGTTCGAGATGGAAGGTTCAATCGGTTAATATAACAAAAACCCGTACTTTTTGGAGTGCGGGTTTTTTCATGTTTTGATCCTTTGTAAAACCGCTGAGGCTTGCCGTTCAGGACTGCGCTTTCCTGCCCCCGGGCGGTGAGCCTCCTCAGCTTCGCTTGCGGGGTCTCACCTGTCCCTTCCTGGGGCGGGAGTCTCCGTCCTGCACGGAAAGCCCCAGCTATGAATGCACTTATAAATTAATAATCGCTTCCAGAGCTTAGATCAATAATTTATAAACGATCCAAATCTCATTAGTAATTCTCAATGAAGCGCAGCGAAACGATTATAAAAAGCCTGAGATATTTTTATCCCAGGCTGCTAATTTAGTTTTATTTAGTAAGACAAATCTTCTGAAACCTTCCCGGCTGAAGATGGTCTCCACATGAATCCAATCGCTGCACCAACAAGTGCCGGCAGTATCCAGCCGAGTCCGATTTCATATAAAGGTAGGTAAGTCATATAAAAACCTGTTACGGCATCAAATGCTCCGTTTGCAATAACAGGCAGTGTGCCAACAAGTGCATTGTAGCCGTCGATCAGGCTGACGAAGAATGTCAGGAACATGGCGCCTGCATAAATGCTTCGCTTGTGACCGAACAGATTTGAAGTCAGCCCGAGTAAGATCAGAACAATTGCGAGTGGGTATAAGAACATCAGTACAGGTACAGCGTACTGGATAATGTTCGTTAAGCCGAAATTCGCAATGAGCAGTGACATGAGTGACAGGATTAGCACAAACGTTTTATAGCTGACTTTTGGATAAAGCTGATGGAAAAATTCACTGCAGGCGATAATCAGTCCGATACTTGTCTTCACGCAGGCAAGTACGATAATCAGTGCAAGCAAAATAGCGCCAAATGGTCCGAAGTAATGCTGTGCGACTGCAGCAAATGTCAGTCCGCCATTTTCAAATGTGCCGACTGCAGAAGGACTTGAAGCACCCATATAAGTAAGCAGTCCATAGATTAGCATCATTAGTCCTGTAGCGATCAGTCCGGACATTAGCGTTGTTTTGGCAATTGCTTTTTTATCTGTAATGCCAAGGTTCTTAATTGCATGTATGACGATGATACCGAAAGCAAGTGCTCCCAGCGCATCCATCGTATTGTATCCTTCACGAAAGCCGCTCATGAATGGAAGTGTCTGATAATCTCCTACAGGTGCAGCAAATTTCCCCATTGGATTGACGACAGCAGTAATGATTAAGATCGATAGGAAAAATAAGAAGACAGGTGTCAGATATTTACCGACAATATCCATTACCTTTTCAGCTCTTAAAGATAGGACATAAACGATTGCGAAGAAAACAATACTGAAAACTGCAAGCCACAAGCGTGTCTGTTCCGGACTGATAAACGGTTCGAATCCTACTGTAAAAGGTACTGTAGCAGTTCGGGGGATTGCAAAAAATGGCCCGATTGTCAGATAAAGAATGAGTGCGAAAACTGTACCGAAAAGAGGATGAACTCGACTGGCTAAGTCATGAAGTCCTTTGCTCCCTGATAGTCCGATTGCAAGAATACCCAATAGTGGAAGCCCAATGGCGGTTACAAGAAAACCGATCAGTGCTGGCCAAAATGATGTTCCGGCAAGCTGTCCGAGCTGGATTGGAAAAATTAAATTTCCCGCTCCGAAAAATAGACCGAAAAGCATAGTACCGATTATAATATAAGTTGAAAATGAGATCTTCTGTTGCATATGTGTGTTCCTTTCCATTGCCTTCTTAAATAAGAGGCGTTGATGTAATAGAAATAACCCTAACAAGAATCCAAGCGCAGCACAATAGCGTTTAATGTATTTATCCAATCATTTTTTATGGTAACGCTTACTTATGTAAATATCTGTTTTTTATTTGTATACCGGGGTCATCTCATACGATATGTTGATCGCTACGCGGGCACTTAACTGTGATACAATCATTGTATTAGAACGGTCATAAGCAGGTGATCATGTGATTTATATTGGATTAACAGGATGGGGTGACCATCCTGATGTATATGACGAACATTCATCAAAACAGGATAAGCTGAAAGACTACGCCGGGCATTTTCCAATCGTGGAACTTGATGCCTCTTTTTACGCGGTACAACCCGAACGTAATATGAAAAAATGGATAGCAGAAACACCTGCTTCATTTAAATTTATCGTCAAAGCGTATCAGGGAATGACAGGCCACCTGCGCGGTGAAAATCCTTTTGAATCGCGTGAAGAAATGTTTCATGCATTCCGGTTGTCACTGATTCCTTTGATCGAAGCAGATAAACTTGGTGTTGTCCTTCTGCAATTCCCGCCGTGGTTTGACTGTCAGAAACATAATGTTGACTACATAAGATATTGTAAAAAGCAGCTGGAAGGACTTCCACTTGCAATTGAATTCAGAAATCAGACCTGGTATACAGATGAATTTCGGGCGCGAACACTTCAGTTCTTGAAAGATGAGGAGCTTATTCACAGTGTCTGTGACGAACCACAGGCAGGTGAAGGCTCAATTCCTCTTATCGCTGAAAGCACGCATAGAACAACTGTTTTCAGATTACATGGCAGAAATACTGCCGGATGGACGAAAAAAGGGAATGAAAACAGCTGGCGTGAGGTGCGCTATCTTTATGATTATACTCAGAGAGAACTCGAGGATCTTGTATCTGTCCTTCACAAATTGGAACGGCAATCCGATAAAGTGTATGTGCTGTTTAATAATAATTCCGGTGGTCATGCAGCTTCTAATGCGAAGCTGATGATCGATCTTTTAGGATTAGATTACGGAGGATTAGCACCTCGCCAGCTTGATTTATTTTAAGATTGGAATGAATAAAATGGAATGGATATTACTGCCTTTAATCGGGCTCGCAGCGGGTGCAATCGGTTCGCTTATCGGACTTGGTGGCGGAGTGATTGTGGTTCCGGCCTTATTGTTTTTTGGACCGGCACTGATGTGGATAGAAGGCATTACCCCTCAGACAGCTGTTGGGATTTCTCTTGTCGTGATGATTTTTACCGGGTTATCCTCGACGCTGGCTTATTTGAAAACTAAAACAGTCGATGTGAAAAGTGGACTTCTATTTTTTGCAGGGAGTGGCCCGGGTGCTATATTCGGCTCTTATATTAATCAATATCTGACACTGGATTCTTTTCATCTCTACTTTGGATTTTTTATGATCTTTTTAGCTTTTATCCTTTTAATAAGAAACAAAATAAAACCATTTGGAAAGTTCAGTCAGGCTTCGTATCAACGTCATTTTACTGATCCGCAGGGCGTACAATGGACTTATGGATTTCCACCGGTTGCAGGCATCATTGCAGCATTTGCGGTAGGTTTCGCATCAGGTTTATTTGGCATTGGAGGAGGGTCCGTCATGGTTCCTATCATGATCATCGCTTTTTTATTCCCGCCTCATGTAGCTGTTGGAACTTCAATGCTTATGGTATTCCTGTCTGCGCTCCTGGGCTCAGCTTCCCATATTTCACTCGGAAATGTGGACTGGCTATATGTTGCGCTGCTTGCACCTGGTGCATGGTTTGGAGCAAAGCTCGGTGCCTGGATGAATCAGCGGATACAGTCTGACAAATTGGTTATCGTTCTCAGATTGATTCTGGTCCTGATTGGAATCAGATCGATTCTTGAAGGTATATATGGCTGAATCAAGTAACTGGAGGTAAAAGCGTTATGAAAGAAAGAATTACGCTCTATCATACAAATGATTTGCATAGTCATTTTGAAAACTGGCCGCGAATCCACCAATTCTTAATTCAACAGCGACGTATGCTTGAGCAGGAAGGGGAAGAAGTATTCCTCTTTGATATTGGAGATCATGCGGACCGGTCACATCCATTGACTGAAGGCTCCTCAGGGAAAAGAAATGTTGATATGCTGAATCATGCAGGCTATGATGCTGTAACGATTGGTAATAATGAAGGAATTACATTTTCTTATGATGAACTGAATGAACTTTATGATCATGCTGAATTTGAAGTTATACTGGCAAACCTTTTTACCTCAGAAGGAAAAAGACCTGACTGGGCACGCCCTTATCTTATCAAAACTACGAAAAGCGGCATAAAAATAGGGATCACTGCCGTTACTGCTGAGTATCCGGTCTTTTATGAAAAGCTTGGCTGGCATATTACATCTGCTAAAGATGAGTTAAAAGCGCAGGTCAGAGCAATGAAAGATAAAGTTGATGTGATTATTCTGTTGTCGCACCTGGGGATTCGGGAAGATGAATGGGTGGCGGAAGAATGTCCTGATATCGATGTGATTATGGGCGGTCATACACACCATGTGCTTGAAAATGGACGTCTTCATCATCAGGTCCTGCTTGCGGCAGCCGGTAAATTTGGAATGTACACAGGTAAAGTTGAAATTGACTTTGATCACGTCAGCAGAAAAGTATCAGGTGCAACAGCAACACTTTATGAAACAGGCGGATTGCCAAAGGCTGACGATCAGGAAGCCGAGTGGCTTGCTGAAGGAAAAGAGCTTCTGTCGAATGAAATCACAGTGCTTGATCAGCCGATTCAGCATAATCCATTGCAGGAAGAATCCCCATTAACAAATTTATTGGCAGAAGCAATTCTTGAATGGTGTGATGCCGATCTATCAATTGTAACCGGAGGACTGTTGCTACACTCACTTGAAGCAGGTCCGGTGACTGAATACGATCTTCATCACATTCTTCCGCATCCGATTAATCCCTGTCTTGTTGAATTAACTGGCAGTGAACTGAAGGAAGTGATTCGGCAGTCACGTCATCAGGCCTGGCCGACTACTGTCATTAGAGGACTTGGCTTCAGAGGAACAATCCTAGGAGAATTTGTATATAAAGGACTGGAAGAAAAAGAACATCAGTTTTATGTTGGTAATGAACTTGTACGCTCTGACCAGGTGTATCGAATCGCAACAGTAGATATGTTTACTTTCGGGTTTTTCTTTCCGGAAATGCAAAGAGCAAAAAAATATTATTTCATGCCTGAGTTTTTACGTGATATTTTAAAAGAGAAATTAAGAGGGGATGCCCGTTAGAAACTGATAGCAGATAGAAAAGGGTGGTCAATGAATGAGGTTAATATCCACAAAAGTACTTCGTGCGGGCATGGTGCTGGGTCACACTATATATAACGTAAATGAAAAACCTTTGTTGCAAGCCGGGGTCACACTGACGGATGGAATGGTTGAACGCTTACGTTTTTTAAAGGTTCAATACGTCTATATTTCAGATGAGCAGTCCAAGGGCATCGAAGTAAAAGAAAGTGTGCCGGTTCTTGTTAGACAGGAATCGATCAGGGAAATGAAAGAAACATTTTCTTCTATTCAAACGTGTAAGCAAAAAAACATGTCAGCGATGCTGGAAAGCAAAACGAGTAAAATTCAGGATGTTTTGAAAAGTATTATGAGCGAGATGGATGCAAATCAGGACCTTTTAATGATTTTGTCAGATGCCTATCTCTATGACTCATATATTTTCCACCATTCCTATAATGTCACGCTTTATACACTGGCGATTGCTAAAGAGCTTAAGCTGCCTGTAAAACAGCTTGAGCAGATAGGGCTTGGCGCGATGCTTCATGATATCGGGAAGTCAATGATTGAAGAATCGGTTTTAATGAAAGACGGTCCTTTAACTGAAGAAGAGTTTGAAGAAATAAAAAAACACACTGTTCATGGGTTTGAAGTGCTGAAGAACCTTCACAATGTGTCTTTATTAACTGCGCACTGCGCTTTTCAGCATCATGAGAGATTGAACGGTTCGGGCTATCCAAGAGGAATAAAGAGCGAGGATATTCATCCTTATGCAAAAATACTTGCAGTCGCCGACGTATTTGACGCATGTACTTCAAACCGGGTTTACCGGAAAAAAATGCTTCCTTCAGATGCGCTTGAAATCCTGCTTGCAGGTTCTGGTACACTGTTTGATCCGACAGTAATAAAAGCATTCCAACTGGCGATTGCCATTTATCCAAACGGTCTTACGGTTGAATTAAGCGACGGCAGAAAAGGAATTGTAGCACGCCAGAACAGAGGCATCTCGACACGTCCGATCATCCGGGTCGTGGAGGAAAATGAAAAAATAGTCAAGGCTACATATGAAGTTGACTTGTCTGATCATTTAGGCTGTACAATTGCTAAAACTGATATCAAATTTGTTTCAGAATAATTCTGTGTAAAAAACCCTTCTACCGGGCATAGACTGCCATATAGGAGGGCTTTTTTATGCGCAGACGGAGACAACTCATTACTATTAAGCCACTTACAGCACGTTCAGTATGGCTATTATCCTTGATGTTGTTTTTAATCATGACTGCAGTTGGTCTTGCGGTAATTAATACAGGGATTAAACCGACGCTGATGATTTATGCAGAATCCCAGACAAAAAAAATCGGGGCGCTTGTGATCAGCAAAGCAGTAAATAGAGAAATTGCGAATGTCATGGATATTAATGAAATCATTGAAAATGTTCCGACTGATTCAGCTGAGATGGTCACAACGAAATTTAATACGGAAATTATTAACCGGGTATTAGCGGAAACGACTGAATTGGTTCAGGAGCAGCTGAGAGCGATAGAAAGAGGAGACACGAGTATTCTGAAGTCTCTGACTGAACTTGATCTGGAAGTTGAAGATGCCGGTGAATTAGAAGGGATTGTCTATACTGTGCCGCTGGGTCAGGCTACCGGAAATGCATTACTCGGAAATCTTGGTCCGAAAGTTCCGATTCGTTTTCATGCAGTTGGCAGTGTAACGTCTAACATCCAGTCGGAAATAGATGAGTTTGGTATTAATAACGCTTTTGTGCAAATCAACATCCATTTGATCGTCGATGTACAGATCATTGTACCTTTTGCAACAGAAGTGACGACCATAGAACAGGACATTCCGGTTGCAATGGGGTTGATTCAGGGACAGGTACCGGAAATATATAATGTAGGTGAAGGCATGTCTCCATCACTTGAAGTACCAATTCCAACAGAATAGTCTTGAATTGAAGAAAAGGTCTTGTTATAATTGATCAGTAAAATGAATAATCACCACATCATAATCCGATGGGGTAGAGGAGCAGGGTTTAAGAGTAATCTGTGTGAGGATGACAACTGCGATCACAGATGAAAGGGGATCACTGCCGAAATGAGAAGAACCGGTCAGGGTTTTATCATTGGGGTTATCTTTAACAGGGATAACACTCTCTTGCTGCAGGTTTTTTCTGCAGGATGAGGAGCTACAGATCGTGATGGAGCATAACATTACTGAAGCCAAGGGTAATGGTAGAGTCCTCTATCATTGCCCTTTTTTGCGTTTTTTTACGATTTTGCCTCATTACTTACCCTATCAAAAAATAAAGGAGGGAACATTATGGAAGGAACATGGTTATCACTTTTACCACCAGTTATTGCAATTTTAATGGTTTTAGTTACAAGACGAGTATTACTATCACTGGGAGCGGGGATTGTTGCAGCTGCACTCTTGATTACGAGCTTTGGACCGCTTGCTACACTTGAGACGCTTTGGCTGTCATTCAGCGGCGTATTTTGGGAGCATGGTGCGGATGGAGAACCCGGCGCACTGAACTTATGGAATATTTTTATTATGTTATTCCTGATTATTCTGGGCGTTATTACTGCTTTTATTAACGTATCAGGCGGAGCAAGAGCATTTGGGGAATGGGCGATGAAGCGTGTAAAAACGCGCGCAGGCGCTCAGCTCGTCACGGCTTGTCTGGGTGTCATTATCTTTATCGATGACTACTTTAACAGTCTGGCTGTGGGACAGGTAGCACGACCGCTGACTGACCGCCACCGTGTATCACGTGCCAAGCTTGCATACCTCATTGATTCAACAGCAGCACCGGTGTGTGTGGTGTCCCCTGTATCAAGTTGGGGTGCCTATATTATTGCTGTGATCGGCGGTATTCTGGCGACTCACTCAATTACTGAATACACGGCTTTCTCAGCATTTATTCAAATGGTGCCAATGAATCTTTACGTATGGGCAGCTCTTGGAATTGTCTTTATTGTTGCGCTTCGCGGTATTGATTTCGGTCAAATGAAAGTACACGAAAACCGTGCAATTGAAACCGGTGAAGTATACGACCCAAATAAAGATATTCCCGGCGAGCTTAAAAATGATCTTCCTACTTCAAAGCATGGAACTGTCGGAGATCTTATTTGGCCAATCATTGCACTTGTGGTCGGAACAGTTGCTGCTATGATGTGGACAGGTTCACAGGCTTATGCTGCTGACACAGGAGAATCTGCAACATTATTGCAAATGTTTGAATACACAGATGTTGCAAAATCATTAGTATATGGTGCGCTTGTTGGATTAGCAGTTGCCATTGCGTTCTTTATCAGACAAATTGGCCGTTCTGAAAAAATCGGCGGAGCTGAATTCCTTCTTGCACTAAAAGAAGGAGTAAAGTCAATGCTGCCGGCGATTTATATCCTGGTGTTTGCATGGATGATCGTCGGACTGATTGGCGACCTTGGTACAGGTGAATTTCTTGCAGGTGTAGTAGAAGCATCTAACCTGCCGATTGGCTGGCTGCCGGTTCTGCTATTCCTTGTAGCAGGCATCATGGCATTCTCAACGGGAACATCATGGGGATCATTCGGAATTCTGCTTCCGATCGCAGGGGAAATCGCAGCGGGTACAGATATTTCACTGCTTCTTCCTTCACTTGCAGCAGTTCTTGCAGGTGCAGTATTTGGAGATCACTGCTCTCCGATCTCAGATACAACGATCCTTTCTTCTACAGGAGCGGGATGTAATCACATTGATCACGTAGCAACACAGATTCCTTATGCTGTAACTGGTGCTGCGATTGCTTCAGCAGGTTACATCATGCTTGGCTTCTCAGGCAGCACGCTGCTTTCTCTGGGACTTGTCATCATTCTGCTCATTCTTTTTGCAATTATTATGGGGAGAAATCCTGATAAGGCGAGAACTGTTTCTGCTAAATAATGTATAGAATAAGTCATACGAAAGCCTGAATGGTTAGTCCATTCAGGCTTTTTTTAGAAAGGACTATCGTATGACTGAGAAAATGTATGAATTATATAATGTGTGAAAAATTTTGCATACTACAAAGAAGAACCTTGTATTTACAAGGTTCTTCTTTGCTAATGATTATTCTGATATAATTTCAGAATTTTTCAAAATAGTACTTTTACATTTAGGAAGCAAGTGCTATACTGATTTTAGATTATGAGAAATAATCTGAATATATAAAAACTTTCTGTTATTCAGGAAGTACTTACAGGGGGGAAATTAGATGAATCGTCAACAGTGGGGATCGCGTGCCGGATTTATTTTAGCAGCAGTCGGTTCTGCGGTAGGACTAGGAAACATTTGGCGTTTTCCGTATGTCGCTTATGAGAACGGTGGAGGAGCATTCTTCATTCCATATTTATTTGCACTCTTAACTGCCGGTATTCCAATTCTTATTATGGAGTTCACCATCGGACATAAGTACAGAGGATCAGCGCCGCTGTCATTCTTCCGCATGAGCGGTAAAAAAGCAGAATGGCTTGGCTGGTGGGCCGTATTCGTATCATTTGTCATATCCACCTACTATGCCGTCATTATCGCCTGGGCTATGAGATATACCATATTCTCGTTCGGGCAGGCTTGGGGAGAAGATACAGAAGGGTTTTTATTCACAGAATTTTTGCAACTTGACGTAGCACCTGGTGAAACAGGCGGAATTGTGTGGGGTATCTTTATTCCACTGTTACTGGTATGGGTGATTACGCTTGGAATTCTTGTAGCAGGTGTTAAAAAAGGAATTGAGTATGCAAACCGTATTTTCATTCCAACACTTGTTATCCTTTTCCTGATCATTGTGATCCGTGCAGTAACACTTGAAGGCGCGGGACTTGGTCTGACGGCTTTCTTCGAGCCAAACTTTGAGAACATCATGGATCCGTCTGTCTGGGTAGCAGCCTACGGTCATATTTTCTTCAGTTTATCAATTGCATTTGCAATTATGATTACTTACTCAAGTTACCTTCCGAAAAAGTCGGATATTACAAATAACGCGTTTATCACAGGTTTTGCAAACTCAGGTTTTGAGCTATTAGCAGGTATCGGGGTATTCGCAGCACTTGGTTTCATGGCTACACAGCTTGACGTGCCAGTTTCAGAAGTTGCATCTGCCGGTGTCGGACTTGCGTTTGTCGTATTCCCGCAGATTATTAACCAGCTTCCAGGATTAAATGGAATTTTCGGGGCACTGTTCTTCTTGTCATTAACATTAGCAGGATTGACGTCGTTAATGTCAATTACAGAAACTTACGTAGCAGGTTTAACTGAAAAGCTTGGTGTTTCACGTAATAAAGCCATTTTATTTGGTGGCGGACTTGCAGCACTGATTTCTGTTCTGTTTGCAACTCAGGGCGGACTGTTCTTCCTTGATGCAGCAGATTACTACATTAACCAATTTGGTGTAGCAGCAATCGGACTTGTTGAAGTCATTATGATCGCATGGATTCTGCGCAAAACAAATGTGCTTCAGAGTCATGCAAACTTGACTTCAGATATTCATTTAGGCGGATGGTGGAAAGCATGTCTTGGTATCGTGACACCAATCGTTCTTGGTTATATGATGTTTGGTCTGATCACACAGAATATCCTTCAGCAGTTTGATAATGATACAGGTAACTATGAAGGTTACTCTAATGAATTTGCGTTAATTATGTTCCTTGCGTCAGCCGGTGCAGCTTTAGCAGTGGGCATTATCGTTTCACTGATCAAATGGAGCCGTTCAACACCAGTTGAGCTTCCGGATAAGGAATAAAAAGGGGGGTCCGCAATGACAGCCAGCGCAATTGTAATGATGGTGATTGGAATGGTCCTTTTATGGGGCGGACTTGCTGCAAGTATTACAAATGCAGTAAGAAAATCAAAGAAAAAAACAGTATAATATCGAGGCTGCCTGTGCTACAGTACAGGCAGCTTTTTTGATACATATTCTGGAGCAATGTCATACTCATTAAATACGGAAGGGAGCCATTGAGAAAAATCCGAAACTTCAGGGGGCTCAGGTTCTTTTGTGCATCCCGCAATCATCAATGTGAGAACGACAGCATAAATGAGTTTCATTAAAGCAACACTCCTTTTGCTGAGTTTGTCCTTTTTGATTCGCAATCATACATAGAAAAAAGTGTGTAGTCATGTATAATAGGAAGTAGTTCACAGGCAGGAGTGAGAATATAATGATTACAATGCACAATCAAAATTACGAAATAATTGAAGAATATAGAGAAGGCTATGATGAAGAGGCTTTTGAAGCACGTTACAGTGAGATTCTTCATAAGTATGATTACATTGTAGGCGACTGGGGCTATGGACAGCTGAGACTGAAAGGTTTTTTTGAAGACACGAATCAGAAGTCTTCATTTGATACGAAGATTTCAACTGTGAAGGACTATTTATATGAGCATTGCAATTTCGGTTGTCCTTATTTCATTGTGAAAAAGGTTGCCGGCGCAAAAAAATGACCCTTACTGAGGGTCATTTTTTTATGGCTTATGTGCGCCTGGATCCTGTCTTGGGATTTCTTCGTGAGCGCCTTTGTTTTCATAGTTAAATGCACTGTAGTAGCGCTGGCCGCTTTTCCAGGGGCCGGATTTATTTTTAACAAGTGAGTATTTTCCTCTGGGTGATCCGTAAGGACCTTCAGGCAATGATTCAGGTATGAGATATTCCTTTTGCACTTCAACGTTTGAGAAGTCACTGTAACGTTCCATTTAACTGCTCCTTTTTAAATTAGTATGAGCAGGTGAAGTGTAGTTGATTCATAAGATGACTTCGTTTAAAAATTCACGAAGTTCTGATGCATCTTGTTCAGAGAGCTTAAAAGCGTGCTCCAGATAACCCTGTTCATCCAAATCATCCTGTCCGAGGATGGCAAAACGGCTGCCCTGGATATCCATTACAATGGCTTTGCCGTAATAGCGGTCAGAATACATAATCGCCAGATCAAAGCGCTGGTGATCTCCCATAAAGCTCACAAACCTCGTTTTGGTTTCTTCAGTATCATCATATAAAAAGAATCGTTCAGTCATAGTCAAAATCCTCCTTAATCTGTACTCCTAATTATAACGATTAACACCCGTCATGCCAAAAAATCAGAAAGCTTATGGTACACTTGAAACAGACATTTTTATGGAGTGTGAAGAAGATATGTACTTCGTTGACAGAGCTACGATTGAACAGACGCTTGTATTTATGGAAGAACAGCTGGCGTTTTTACAACAGCATACTACATGGGATACAAAAATCGGACAGCTTGCGCTTGAACGCAGCCTGCATACTGTTATAGAATCAATCATTGATGTTGGAAACTCTATGATTGATGGGTTTATCATGCGCGATCCCGGCAGTTATGAAGATATTGTTGATATTCTTGAGGATGAAAAAGTTATAGGGAAAGACATGCACACAGATCTTGTCCATGCAGTCAAACTGAGAAAACACCTGGTGCAGGAGTTTACACATGTGGATCATCAAATGTGTATAAACACTTTCTCATCTTCACAAAAAGCACTGCTTGCATTTGCGCCTGCAGTCAGAAAATACCTTGATCATGAACTTGGACCAGTTTCAGCATTCAGACGGTAAGGAATAGAAAGGAAGTAAGCAATGAAAACATATAAAGGTTATTTGATTGATTTAGACGGAACCATGTACAGAGGAACGGAACCGATTCAGGAAGCAGTTGAGTTTGTTAAAAAATTGAAAGATAGAGGAATTCCTTACCTTTTTGTAACGAACAATTCTTCAAAAACGCAGGAGCAGGTGGCAGCGCATTTGCAGAATTTCGATGTACCTGCTGAACCTGATCAGGTATTTACGACATCTCTTGCAACAGCATCAGTCATTTCCCGGGAAATGCCGGGAGCATCCGCGTACGTAATAGGCGGCGATGGTATCCGTCAGGCGCTTGGCGATAAAGGGATCACGATAAAAGATGAGGACCCTGACTATGTAATTGTTGGTCTGGATCGGGAAATTACGTATGAAAAATTGGCACTCGGGTGTCTTGCTGTCAGAAACGGAGCGAAATTCATCTCAACGAATGGTGATATCGCTATTCCTACAGAAAGAGGATTGCTTCCCGGAAATGGTTCGCTGACATCGATCATTACCGTTTCAACGCAGACTGAACCACTGTTTATCGGAAAGCCGGAAGCAGTCATTATGGAACAGGCATTAAATGTGCTTGGTCTTCCTAAAGAAGATGTTGTGATGGTTGGGGATAATTACGATACGGATATCAAAGCCGGCTTTAATACCGGGATGGATACACTCATGGTCCACACAGGCGTTTCACCTAAGAGTCTGCTGTTGGAGAAAGAACAGCAGCCGACTTATTCGATTGATTCTTTGTCTGAGTGGGAATTTTAAAGGTAATGTGTTTAAAAGCGCTGTCCCTTTCCGTGGAGGACTTCGCTTTCCTGCCCCCGGGCGGTGAGCCTCCTCAGCTTCGCTTCCGGGGTCTCACCTGTCCCTTTTCGGGGCGGGAGTCTTCGTCCTCCACTCCAAGTTACAGCTGAGTGATACATACATAAAATTGTCTAATCATTCTTTTTTAAAAGGGGGATATGGCTTATGTCTAAGATTTTTATTACCCGAAAAATAGATGATGCAGTGATTGCGGAACTGAAAGCCTCTTTTGATGTTGAAGTTTGGGATTCGGAAGAAGTGGCGGTACCGAGAGATGTTCTGTTGAAGCATGCGAAAGAATGCGATGCTTTATTAACGATGCTGTCTGATCAGGTGGATGAAGAGCTATTGTCGGTTGCTCCTCATTTGAAGGTTGTCGCGAATATGGCGGTTGGTTATGACAATGTCGATGTTGAGGCAGCTGACAAGGCTGGGGTCATCATTACGAATACGCCTGATGTGTTAACGGATACGACGGCTGACTTGGTTTTTGCGCTGATGCTGGCGACTGCCAGAAGAATTCCTGAAGCTGCTGACTTTATCAGGCAGGGAGAGTGGACGTCGTGGTCTCCATATCTGCTCGCAGGACGTGATGTTCACCATAAGACGATCGGCATTATCGGAATGGGTAAGATTGGACAGGCTGTTGCTAAGCGTGCGGCAGGTTTTGATATGAATATTCTTTATCATACGAGAAGCCGTAAGACAGAGGCTGAAAAAGAGTTCGGGGCACAATATAAAAACCTTCATGACCTGCTGGAGAAATCTGATTTTGTGCTGGTGCTCGCTCCTTTAACAGAAGAAACGAGGGGCATGATAGGGTATGAGCAGTTCAGACAGATGAAAAAATCTGCGATATTTCTGAACGTTGGAAGAGGTCCTGTTACAGACGAAGAGGCATTAATTGAAGCCCTGAAAAATGATGAAATTGCCGGAGCAGGGCTTGATGTATTTGAAAAGGAACCTATCAGCCCTGACCACCCGCTGCTTTCAATGAAGAATGTTGTAGCAGTACCTCATATCGGAAGTGCATCAGAGGAAACACGCTATGCCATGATGAAGCTGGCTGCTGATAATATAAAGTCAGTACTGGAAAACGGGCGACCTTTAACAAAAGTATCTTTGTAATATTCTCATTTGAATTAAAAATTTCTCAATAAAAAATCCTCTTGCTGTGATCAGCAAGAGGATGATTTTTAATTAAAATACCTGTTCAACTTCTACAACGCCTGGTACTTCTTCAAGCAATGCACGCTCAATACCTGCTTTAAGTGTGATAGTTGAACTTGGGCATGTACCGCATGCGCCAAGAAGTCTTAATTTTACGATTCCATCTTCAACGTCTACGAGTTCGCAGTCTCCGCCGTCACGAAGAAGGAATGGACGAAGTTTATCAAGTACTTCCTGAACTGAATCTTGCATTTCTACTTCTGTCATTCGAATCGACTCCCTTCCTGTATTCTATTATAATGAGTATGACGAAAAAAATCCATCCATGTTATTTGAAATTATTATTGTTTACGCAAACATTCGATAAGCGCTATAAAACCGCTGGCAATTTCCGTGGAGGACTGCGCTTTCCTGCCCCCGGGCGGTAAGCCTCCTCAGCTTCGCTTGCGGGGTCTCACCTGTCCCTTTTCCGGGGCGGGAGTCTCCGTCCTCCACTCCAAGTGCCAGCTAAGGGCTGGTTCATTAATCAATGTAGTTGAAGTTTGTAAATGTATAAGATATATCATGTACAGTTGTTATTGAAAACGTAGGGGCACGATTCCAGCGTCCGGAAGTGAGTCACCTGAAGCAAAAATCATCGAACCACAAAATAATTAATAAATAAAAAGGGAGTTGTTTAATATGGCGAATGAGGCTGTGACGGTTACAGTGTATGGGGCAGAGACGATTTGTGCGAGTTGTGTGGGGGCACCTTCTTCTAAAGAGACTTATGAATGGCTGGAGGCGGCAATTGGCCGTAAGTTTCCGGATCGTAAGTTTGTGATGGATTATGTGGATATTAATACAGAGCAGGAAGATCCGAAAAAGGCTGCTTTTGTGGAGCGGGTTTGGGAAGAGGATTTATTTTATCCAGTTGTTTTAGTCGAAGATGAGATTGTGGGAGAAGGGAACCCGCGTCTTAAGGCTGTATATAAAGAGCTTGAGAAGTATGGATTTCAGACTGCTGAATAATACAGAAAACGTCCGGCGTGATTTTGAACTGCCGGACGTTTAATCGTTTAGATTTCTGTAAAGTTCAATCCCTTTAGCACTTCGGAATCTGATTTGTCGCATAAATAGTATTTGTCATGTTCATCCTTCATTACAACATAATCAGGATTTTGATTGTTGTAATCATTAGGAACTTCCACGAGGTTGTAGCGTTCATGAAAAGGGAGTAGGGACACGTTTGATTCACCGCCTTATTCAAATATTTCTTTTAGTATACTGATGTAGGTGATAAATCAAAGTTATAGCCGGTTTGAAATGTGCCAGAAAAAAACGTGCTGTTTTTATCAGCACGTTTTGGTTATCCATTATGATATTTATACATCCAAAGCACGCCGGATTTCAGCAGTCTTGCGATACGTCCCGTAACAGTACGATCTCCAAGATAGGCAAACCCTTGCTTTTTACCGAGTGATCCCATAAAGCCTTTGAGCTTGATTTTAGGCATTTGCTCTGGAAGCTCTTCGTTTTTCCAGCGGGTAAGCAATACTTTAACGATCTGTTCAGCCTGTTCTTCGGCAAGCTGCGCACTTGGTGCAAATGGAAGGCTTGCACAGTCTCCAACGACATAGACGTTTTCATTATCCGGCAGGTTATGATACTGAGAGAGAACGACTCGATTGGAAGAATCCTTCTCACCAGGAAGTTCACGGACAACTTTGACGGGCTGGATACCTGCAGTCCAAACACATACATCTACAGGAATCTTTTCTTCATGATTGTAAAGCATATTTGGTTCTACTTTTGTGATATTCGAATTGCTGACAACGTCTACATTGTTCGCGTCAAACCACTTCTGTACGTAGTTACTCAGGCGCTGTGGGAAGGCTGGAAGAATACGTTCACCGCGGTCAAACAGTTTGATTTTCAGGTCATCACGGCTTTCGCGAAGTTCACTGGCAAGTTCAATGCCGCTTAATCCCGCACCTACAACTCCGACTACTGATCCAGATGGTAAATTTGACAGTCTCTCATATGTGGCTCTCGAGCGCTGGATTGACTGAATGCTGTAAGTATGTTCATCCGCACCAGGTACGTTATGATACTTATCTTCACATCCCAATCCAATCACTAGGTCATCATATTCAACTTGGCTATTGTCTTCGAGAATGACACGTTTATTTTCAGTATCAATTTCTGAAACTGAACCGTACTTAAGATCAAGCCGTTCATGCTCAGGAAAACTGACGCGCACTTCCTGGTCAGAAGCAGTTCCTGCAGCCAGTGCATAGTATTCCGTTTTCAGACAGTGGTACGGTGTACGGTCAATTAGTGTAATTTTTACGTCTTCAGGCAGTTTGTCCGGCAGCAGTCGCAGTAAAACACGCATATTGCCGTAGCCTCCACCCAATAATACTAAGTGTTTCATGGATAGCCCTCTCTTTACAGTAATCATAGTAGTAAGTAAGCACTTTCAATATGATCATACATACACAATGTGTTAGATCATTACGTTTACATTCATTAAAAAGTATATCGGAATAAAGGTCTCAGTACAATCATATTAAGAGAATTCTTTCACAAACTTGTCAATTAATACAGGCAGGATGATTGACGAAGTTTTCCGAAGGCGTTACATTTGAAATTAGTATGAGGTGATAAAAATGAAACCAATTATAGAGTTTTGTATTAGCAATATAGCAAGTGGGTCTCAGGAGGCATTTGAAACGCTTGAACGGGATCCGAATCTTGATGTCATTGAATATGGATGTACAAGTCACTGTGGAGTTTGCGCAGCATCTATGTTTGCAATCGTGAACGGGGAATTAGTAGAAGCGGATACACCTAAGGAACTGGTTGAAGCTGTCTATGAATTTCTGGAAGAGAACCCAATGTTTTAATAGAAAATTCATGGCACAAAAAAGCTGATCGGAGTGTTTGCGATCAGCTTTTTTAAAGGACTTTACGTTCTTCTCTGTATGTCTGCCATCTTTCTTTTGCCATGTGAACCATTTTTGGATCATTAGAGTTATGCTGTTTTTCAATGATTTTTGAAAAATGACGAGTCGCATCTTCATCTTCTCCAAGGCGCAATGAAAGTTCAGCGATCAAGTAAAGTACACGTTCTGTTGTGATTTGGGTGCCTGCATAATCCTCTTTTGAATAAGCATCTTTATAAGCTTTCACTGCAAGCCGTTGAAAACGTTCTTCCTGTTCATGATCGCGGTTGCGGTATAACCAGGATAACCTCAAGTAAAGTCCTGCCAGAATGATGCTCTTCTCACGCTTGATGGTTGCCATATAAATCGCAAGTTTATAAGCTTTAATTGCATCATCAGGGGTACGTTCACCTGAAAAATCAAGATGCTGCCAATGCTTTGAGATTTTATCCTGGATTTCTTCTTTGCCTCCAGGCGGAAAGTAAAGCGCAAAATCATCTGTAAATGAATACCCGCACTCCGTACAGACGTGGACATGGTACAAATTAGGATTGATCGAACTGTCTTCATATACTGGCATTAAATCTGTGCTGTATTCTTTAACCCGTACAAATCTTCCCCTGATTTTTGTAGAAGTGAATTTATGCTTACACAATCCACAGGTAACACTTTTAGCGTACAACGGTGTCAGTTCCATTTCATTCACCCCAGTCTATATCTTAAGATAGATGTGCTATATATCTTTTAGTATACCCTTTTAGTGGGTCTTTTGAAACGTTTTTTTCATTAAATTATATCTTTTGACGCAATTGTTAGTGGTTTATATTTTAGTTTTGTTTTTGTTAAAGGTGGTAATTGATGTCTGCTTCATAAATGCACTGGAATAGAATCGGGACCTTAAGCACGAATCAAACCGATATATTTTAAAAATCAGCCATTAGGTGTAGTGGAAGGTGAAATTGTTTGTATGACGGGCATTCATTCGTATCACTTCTGAGGCATATGGTCATATGACAGTTTGAATCGGTTGAGTAGAAGCTGGATAAGCGATATACTAAAAATAGCAAAAACGTTGGAGGTGCTGGAATGGCAAATGTAATCAAATTATCAGAAGCTGCAGCGCTTCAGGTAAAAGATATGATGAAGCAGGCTGAAGAGGAAGACGCTTATCTTCGCGTAGCGATAAAAGGCGGCGGTTGCAGTGGATTGTCTTATGGCATGGGCTTTGAGCATGAAACTGGTGATACGGACAAAATAGAAGAGCATCATGGCATTCAGGTGCTTGTGAATAAAGATGACGCTGACATTCTGAGCGGTACGGAGATTGACTATAAGCAGTCGCTTATGGGCGGCGGCTTTACAATTGAGAATCCGAATGCAATTGCATCATGCGGATGCGGATCTTCATTCAGAACAGCTACAAAAACAGGTACACCTGAAAATTGCTAGACATAAAAAAATCGCCTGCGGATCTAATCCGCAGGCGATTTTTTTATATAGCTTTGAGTGCTTCTTTTATTGGCTCATCACCGTTGACCATTTCAATTGTCTTATGGTCGAGATTGGTACATAAAATCGATTCAACAAGTATTGCAGCTACGTCCTCGCGTGTGATTTCTCCATCACGATGCTTCATTTCTTCTGAAACATCAATTTTACCGGTAGCAGAATCATCTGTTAACGCACCCGGTCGGATAATCGTATAGTTCAGGCCGCTTTGTTTTAAATGAACATCTGCATCATGTTTGGCCTGTAAATAGTGGTGGAAGGCTTCGCTGTCGCCGGCAATCGACGGGTCGTCAGCACCCATGGAGCTAAGCATGATAAAGCGTTCAATTCCTTTTTCTTTTGCGAAATCAACTGCTTTCATTGCACCGTCACGATCAACTGCTGTCGTTTTATCGCTGCCTGTGTCAGGACCTGAGCCGGCAGCGAAAATCACTGCGTTCACATCTTCAAATGCATATTTGAATTCCTGTTCCAGGTCGGCAATAATCGGGCGTGCGCCAAGGTCTTCCATTTCTTTAGACTGTTCTGATTTTCGGATCATCGCTTTCACCAGATGCTGTTCACTTTCGGCCAGCTTCTGAACTGCCATTCGTCCAGTCGTTCCATTTGCACCAATTACGAGTACATGCATGGTATCACTCTCCAAAATTAGTTGATACTAATTAACATACCCGACCTGCTTTTTTGCTAAACGGATGATCAGCTGAACATAGACGTACTGTGCATTGGCTGAACGCGTGCTTTAGGATCAATTGACGCCTTGGCATTGTTCACAGCAGTCGGTGCCTCACCGAAACCTGATGCAATCAATTTAACTTTACCATCATACGTACATACATCTCCTGCTGCATAAATGCCTGGAATATTTGTTTCCATTCGAGAGTTTACGACAATTGAATTTTTCTCAATATCAAGGGTCCACTGTTTGATTGGACCGAGAGAGGATACAAAGCCATAATTGACAATTAAATGGTCAAAGTTCAAAACAGTCGTTTCTTCTTCCTTGGATTTTTGAAGTGTCAGTGACTGTATGTTGTCATTCATCGTCTGATAGCCTACAGGCACATAAGGTGTCATGACGCGAACCTTTGATTGTTTTAACTGCTCAACACTTGCTTCGTGTGCACGGAATGAATCACGTCTATGCACAAGCGTAACTGATTTCGCGACAGGTTCGAGCATGAGTGCCCAGTCAACCGCTGAATCACCACCGCCAAGAAGGACGACATCCTGATCTTTAAAGTTTGAAAGATCTTCTATAAAGTAGTGAAGATTTTTTTCTTCAAAATCGTTTAATCCATCCAGGTTTAATTTTCTTGGCTGAAATGCACCGTTTCCTGCAGTAATAATGATTGTTCTCGTATAATGAACTTCCTCTGGAGTTGTAAGGACAAAAACACCGTCTTCACGCTTTTCCACGTGAGTAACTTCCTGACCAAGACGGATTTCAGTGTCAAAGCGTGACATCTGAGCAGTCAGATTATCTACAAGCTCCTGCGCCTTCACTTTTGGAAAACCTGCTACATCATATATATATTTATCAGGATATAAAGCAGTCAGCTGCCCGCCAAGATGCGGGAGACTTTCAATCAGTTTCACACTTGCCTGACGCATACCGCCATAAAAAGCTGTGAATAAACCAACCGGACCGCCGCCTATCACAGTAATATCATAAATCGAAGTATCTTCTTTCATCTGAGATCCCTCCACAAACCTGATTTGCATGTAGTGTACCATATAGTACGTACTTGTAGCCTTACAGGAGGTTCTGTTTATACAGTTTTCAGACTTTAGGATGAGGACATAAACTTTTCATATTTACGCGGAAAACCTTGAAATAGGGAGAAAAAAAGAATATGATTGATAAAGATATAGAATCAATAGAAGAAGTATGATGTTCATTTTCGTGAACAATTTCACAATCTTTTATAAGGGCAAGCGTTGCTGCCTTAAACGCATCGTAATCTCATATTAAAAAGGTGGAAGTGATCCAAGTGAAAAGACCTACAGTGGTTGTTTTAGGAGCAGGATACGGCGGATTATCCGTTATTACAAAACTTCAGAAACTCGTGAATGCAGACGACGCAGACATTATTCTTGTCAACAAGAATGATTACCATTATGAATCAACGTGGCTGCACGAAGCAGCAGCAGGAACAATGTCTCCTGATGCTGTGCGCTATGATATCGGCGGTGTGCTTGACAAAGGTAAAGTAAATTTTGTACAGGCTACAGTTGAAAACATTGATACAAAAGCACAAAAAGTTATTACAGACCGTTCAGAAATCGGATATGACTATCTGGTAGTCGGCCTTGGTTTTGAAGGTGAAACTTTCGGAATTCCTGGTTTGAAAGAGCACGCTTTCTCTATTGCTAACGTGAAAGCAGCACGCCAGATCCGTGATCACATCGAATATCAATTCGCTACTTACAGCCTTGAAGAAGTAAAAGACCCTTCAAGACTGACGATTGTTGTTGGGGGAGCAGGTTTCACAGGAATCGAATTCCTTGGCGAACTGGCTGACCGTCTGCCAGTGCTTTGCGAAGAGTACGATGTAGATCCGAAAGCAGTTCGTATTCTCTGTGTAGAAGCTGCACCAATGGTTCTTCCTGGATTTGACGAAGAACTGGTTGAGTATGCGGTATCATACCTGAAGAGTAAGGGAATCGAATTCTCTATTGGAACACCTTTAACAGAAGCTACGCCAGAAGGTGTTAAGATTAAAAAAGGTGAAGATACGTTCGAAGACATTCCTGCCAAGACAGTTGTCTGGGCTGCGGGTGTTCGCGGAAATCCAATCATCGAAAAAGCTGGTTTCGAAAACATGCGTGCCCGAATCAAAGTTGATCCTGAGCTTCGTGCACCAGGACATAACAACGTATTTATCGTTGGAGACTGTGCGTTAATGATCAATGCTCAAACAGAGCGACCATATCCACCAACTGCACAGATTGCAATGCAGCAAGGTGCGCACACTGCTCACAACCTGGTAGCACTTTTTAAAGGTGAAGAATTAGAGCCATTTACTCCGGATTTAAAAGGTACAGTTTGCTCACTGGGTGAGAACGAAGCGATCGGTGAAGTATTCGGCCGCAAGATCACTGGTAAAAAAGCTGCTATGATGAAGAAAGTCATCGATAACCGTGCGTTATACGTACTTGGTGGTCCAGGACTTGTATTCAAAAAAGGTAAGCTGAACATGTTTTAATAAAAGAGCAGCTGCGGCTGCTCTTTTTTCTACATATATAAGGGGTGTTTGACATGAAGCGGGGAAAAGTATGGCTCGGTGCAGCAGGTCTCATTGAGAACAGTAAAGGTGAATGGCTTGTCGTAAAGAAAAAGTATGGTGGATTAAAGGACAAATGGTCTATCCCTGCCGGCTTTGTTGAAGAAGGGGAAACAGCAGACCAGGCCGCAGTAAGAGAAGTAAAAGAAGAAACAGGTATCACAGCAGAAGTGATTAAAGTAGCAGGATTCAGAAGCGGTGTACTCAAACATACGATTAGCGATAATATGATTATCTTTGTCATGAAGGCAGTGGATGAATCAGAACTGTTACAGGTACCTGAAGAAGAGATTGCAGAAGCTGCATGGATTGATAAACATGAGCTGAGAGATCATCCGGACGTTTCATCCATGATCCCGGTCATGATCGATCACGAAGAAGCAGCCACGCTTGAAATTAACCGCCACTCAAATCCAGGTGACCAGTTTGGCTATACGAAGTATCATTTGTTTTTCTGAAGTCTGTATATAATAACCGCTGCCCCTTTCCGTGGAGGACTGCGCTTTCCTGCCCCCGGGCGGTGAGCCTCCTCGAGCTTTGCTCTGCGGGGTCTCACCTGTCCCTTCCTGGGGCGGGAGTCTCCGTCCTCAACTCCAAGGGGCAGCTACGTATTGTACAGTTATAATATTCTGTCAAAAATTATTATAAGCGCTAAAATGTTTAATCCCTTATCGAGCAAATGTGAACAAATTACGAAATTTACCCACAGTTCTAAATTTTCTGATAATTAAAGAGAACGGAAGAAACAGGGGTCATGTATTCGCTTACATGGCTTTTTTTCAACGAATTTGGCGCTTTTCAGTATGAAAGCGTCCGTGCTATATTACTCTCAATACATCAGAAGAGAGGGTGCTTCATATGAAAAAACCAACAAACTGCAGCTATTGCTCAGGTAAAGGATATTTTCAATTAAGACTAGGCGGATCAGAAACTTGCCCGAATTGCGGAGGGGAAGGTAAAAAATAAATAATACAGCCGGGTGCTTATGCATTCGGTTTTTATTTTGCTTTAAAACCGGTTGTCACTGACTGTTCAATGATGATCAGGGATGATGCAATCTTGATGAGAGCTGAGTCAATGATAAAAGGAGATGATTCAACATAACTTGCCCCCCTTCAGGTCATTTACTTCTTCAAATACCTCAGTAAGGAAGCTTCTTTCAAGAACGTGTTGCTCCCCTTCTAATCTCTTATTTAAAATAAATAGTCTGCATACTTTGTGTCATCAAATTGAACGTTCAAACAGGGGCATTGCACTGCATTCTATGTTGATGTAAACTGTTCTAGTGAACCTGGAGGTGTATCATTTGGCAACGTTTGGGATAGCTGAACTTTTAATTTCGATGATGCTGTTTCTGATATTATTTTTCGGAATCGGCTTTTTATTAAATATGCTATTACGTATGACATGGATCATGGCAGTAATCTATCCAGTTATTACAATCCTCATTGTAGATGAGGTCAGATTCATAGAGTATTTTCGAGAAACGGGAGACTCATTCTCAGCACTCGGAACCCGATTTGCTTCGCTGGCAGCAGCGGATATTTTAATATTAACAAGCGGTATGGCAGGCGCGATTATTGCAGGACTTGTAATGATATGGCTCCGTAAGCAGGGTTACCGAATGTTCTAAGCTCCCCGGATAACGAGGAGCTTTTTTAATTGTCAGTCAATTCAAAGGATTAAGGCTTTCGTCATATATGATTAAAAATTGTCTGAGAGGGAATAAATAGTTTTGGAAGGAGTAGATTCAATGTCTAAAATGTTTATAGTGTCCGCAGGTATATTACTTGCAGGGCTGGCATCAATATTTATTGCGCACGATAACGAGGCTGCCGCAGCGGAGTGGTCGGTTGCACTGCCGTCTGAAGCGTTAGTGCCGGTTGTTGAAGATATGAGAATGTTACAGGACAGAGAGTTATCTTTAACATCAAAAACACTGTCTGAGGAAGATACTGCTTTTAATCTCGTTGCTTCGAAAATGAAAAGCCATGAGACGAAGTCAGTGCCTCAGCACGTTGTAGATAATCCGTCTAAGACGGTAAAAGCAACTGGTTATACCGCAGGAATCGAATCCACTGGAAAAGAGCCTGGAGACGAACTATATGGCATTACTTTTTCAGGTGTGCAAGTGAAAAGAGATCTGTATTCAACCATTGCAGCTGATCCAAAAGTATTTCCGATAGGAACTGTAATGTTTATACCGGGATATGGTTATGGTGTTGTAGCTGATACGGGCAGTGCAATTAAAGGTGATATAATTGACCTGTACTTTGACACTGTAGATGAGGTATTTAATGAATGGGGCAAGCAGGACGTCGAGGTGTATGTGCTTAAGGAAGGTGACGGCACATTAACTGAAGAAGAGTTTGCAGCGTATAATAATCAGTAATAAAAAAGTCACGCCTGAGGGGCGTGACTTTTTTATGTGAGCTTTAATTCTTCAGGCAGTTTGATCTCTTTATATTGTTCAGGATGTAAAATCTGTCCGAGTTTTATCAAACCTTCAAGCAATCTTGGAGATGGCCTGCAATAGAGTGCTTCCTCGAGTACATGCACGCGTCCGTTCTTTACCGCATCAAGCTCTGTCCATCCTGGCCTCTTATTTAAAATAGAAGGATTTACTTTGCGTGGCTGCACACCGACCCACGCCAGACAGATTACTTCAGGCTTTTTATTCGCAACATCTTCCCAGCCGGTCTGGATGCTGGCAAGTTCAACAGCTTCATACAAGTTGACACCGCCTGCTAGACGGCTGATTTCTGTTAACCAGTTCGTGCCGCCGGGTGTGAATACCGGCTTAGGCCACCATTCCCAGTATAAAGAGGGATGAGATTCTGTCTCAGATGCAGCTTTTTCACATTGAGCAAGCACGCTGTTAAAAGCCTCTGCAATACGATTTGCATTTTCCTCTATACCTGCTGCCCGACCAAGAACTTTTAAGTCTGCAACAATGTCTTCCAAAGATTGTGGATTAAAGCAAATATGGTTAAGACCTCTTCTATCAAGCTCTTCTATATTTTTTTCCATTCCAGGTACGCTTAACGAAGACAAAATTAAGTCCGGCTTCAACGCTTCAACTTTATCGATGTCAATTGAGAGGTCGGGACCAAGCTGTTCAATATGTTCAACTTCCTTAGGCCAGTCTGAAAAGTCATCAACACCTACAATATATTTTGTAAGCCCCAGATATGCTGCCAGTTCAGTATTACTCGGACAAAGTGAAACGATTCTCATGACATGTCCTCCAATCAAACAGTTATCAGATAGTGAACGAGTAATGTTAAAAAGATTCCTGTTAAGCCGCCGAAAAATACTTCAATCGGTTTGTGACCAAGTAATGTTTTCAGTTCTTTTCGTCTTTCTTCTTCATCTTTCTGCTGCCAGCCTTTTGCTTCTGAAACAAATTTATTAAAATCACGCATCAGCTGATTAATGACAGCAGCCTGTTCACCTGCCTGAAATCGTACACCTGTTGCATCAAACATCGTGATGATCGCAAATACAGTTGCTAAAGCAAATACAGGTGAAGCTAAGCCGTTTTCAAGCGCGATTCCCGTAGCAAGAGCAGTAACTGCAGCGGAATGTGAGCTTGGCATTCCTCCTGTTGATGTAACAAGAGACCAGTCCACTTTTCGCGTGGCTGCATATTGAATAGGTACTTTAACTACCTGAGCAAATAAAATCGCAAATAATGAAGCCCAGAGAGGGAAATTGCTGAAGAGTTCCATTGACGTATATTCATCCTTTCAAGTGGCCGGGGTTTTAGGCAAGTATATCATATTTCACAGGGGCAAGAATGTCCGGAGATCGAATTATCACAGAATTTACAGTATACTTATTTACGGAGGTGTTTGATATGAAATGGACAATACATACAAATGAAAACGTGCTTGATCAGCAGCACGAATACTTAGCAGCTAGCACATGGCACCAGCCGGTCGTATCAGGTTTTTCAAAAGAGCTGGATGATCAGATGAAAGGCGGCTTAACAGAGCTGATCAAAGAAGGGGATATCGAAGCAAAATCGAGGCAGATTACCGTACTGCCAACACTTGGAGCGCTTTCTGCCAAAAGAATTATTTTTTCAGGTTTGGGTAAGGAATCAAATTTATCGTTTGAAGAGCTGAGAGAGTGCTTTGGTGTGCTGGGCAAAACGCTAAAAAAGAAAAAGGTGTCTTCACTAGCAATTGCCCTTGATTCTTATAAAGGTAAGAATTTTGATGCAACAGATGTTGCTCAGGCACTCATTGAAGGAATTACGCTTGCAATGTATGAGTTTGAAGGTTATAAAAAGAAATCAAATGTACCCGATGTAGCGCTTGAAGAGTTGCACATCTACTCTAAGCATGATGCGAAGGAGCTTGAAGCGGCACTTGAGGTTGGTGAGGCTTTAGCGGATGGTACAAATGAAGCCAGAACGCTTGTTAATATGCCGTCTAATCTTTTAACCTCAGTGAAAATGGCTGATTACGCTCAAGAAATGGCTGAGCGCCACGGCTTTGACATTGAAATTCTTGGTAAAGAAGAGATTGAAGAAATGGGAATGGGTGCACTTCTTGCAGTTAACCAGGGTTCTGAAATCCCTCCCCGCATGATTGTGATGAAGCATCAGGTTACTGAACAGTGGGATGATGTGCTGGCACTGGTAGGTAAAGGAATCACCTTTGATACAGGTGGCTATTCGATCAAGCCGAAAGATGGCATAGTTGGTATGAAAGCTGACATGGGCGGCGCAGCAGCTGTTCTTGGCGCAATGGAGATTATCGGCAGACTGAAGCCTGAACAAAATGTCATGGCAGTCATAGCAGCTACAGATAACATGATCAGCCATAAAGCTTTCAAACCGGACGATGTGATTACATCGATGAGCGGTAAAACGATTGAAATTTTAAATACGGATGCTGAAGGCAGGCTTGTCCTTGCGGATGCTGTAACGTATGCAAAGCAGCATGGAGCAGATTATCTTGTTGATGTTGCTACGCTGACGGGTGGCGTTGTTGTTGCTCTGGGACTTGATAAAACCGGCGCATTGACAAACAATGAGCCTTTATTTGAAAAAGTACTTGAAGCTTCTGTGGAAGCAGGAGAATTCATCTGGCAGCTGCCGTATACTGAAGGCGACCGTAAACGTGTTCGCAACAGTCCGGTAGCAGATCTGAACAATTCACCGGGCCGTGATGGACATGCACTGTTTGCAGGAGCATTTATCGGTGAATTTACAGAAGGTACGCCTTGGGTGCACCTTGATATTGCGGGTACAGCGACAACCAAGTCAGCCCACTTACTTGGACCGGCAGGCGGAACCGGCGCCATGGCAAGAACACTTGCTTTATTGACAGAGCAGTTTGTGCTCGAACGTACTGAGAAGTAAGTAAATGAAAATGATCATTTAATATTAGTGCATGATTAAAAGGAGAAATGGGCAACGTGCATTTCTCCTTTTTTCATCTTTAATTTCAAATTTTGCAACAATCATCAATCATATTGACAGCCCTGCTTTTACTCTGTTAATGTATGAAAGGTGTTTTTAATACGTTACCTGTTTAGCAGAGTAAAGATTTCAATATAAAGGAGTTAATATAGATGAATGCTGTTGTCATTGCTGTCATAATCATGCTGGTTTTAAGTTTAATTCGAGTCAATGTTGTAGCTGCACTCATCATAGGGGCTGCGGCTGGCGGTCTGATCGGCGGACTGTCTGTAGAAGAAACAGTCAGTGTGTTTTCTGAAGGTGTAGGTGGTGGTGCAAATATCGCACTGAGCTATGCTCTGTTAGGTGGATTTGCAGTGGCCATTTCTTATACTGGCTTGCCAAAGTTAATGGTAGATAAAATTGTAGCTGTTGTCAGTAAAGAAGGCGAGCCGAGAACAAAGGCACTGCCAAAGGTTTTGATTATCCTTGCAATATTATCAATTTCGATCATGTCACAAAACATTGTCCCGGTGCACATTGCTTTTATCCCGCTATTAATTCCACCTTTACTCTTGGTGATGAATGAATTGGGCATAGATCGAAGACTGGTTGCAACGGTGATTACATTCGGATTAACGGCACCATATATATTACTGCCATACGGGTTCGGTCAGATTTTCCATGACACCATAGCAACCAATATGGATTTAAGCGGTCTGACAATTGATATGAACGACATTCCCACGGCAATGCTGATTCCAACTGCGGGAATGATACTCGGTCTCCTGGTTGCCATTTTCATCAGCTATAGAAAAACGCGCGAGTATGATAATCGCAGAGTTTCTCTTCAGGATGGAGATGCGAAAACCATTACGACAAAAGATTTAATCGTTACAATCATTGCGATTGTGGCAGCTCTTATTATTCAATCAGTGTTTCAATCAATGGTATTCAGTGCAGTAGCAGGTCTTGCGGTCCTTTTCGTGAGCGGGACAGTGAGGCTGAAAGACCAGGATCAGCTGATGACTGATGGTATGAAGATGATGGCATTCATCGGGTTTGTGATGATTTCTTCGAACGGTTTTGCAGAAGTAATGAAGGAAACTGGTGCAGTAGAAGGCCTCGTAAATAGTTCAGCTGATTTAATTGGCGGAAATCAGGCTGTAGGCGCGTTGCTGATGTTAATCGTTGGATTAGTCGTCACGATGGGGATTGGTTCTTCATTTGCAACGATCCCGATCATCGCTGTGCTGTTCGTTCCTTTAGCGCTTGAGCTTGGGTTCAGTCCTATGGCTACAGTCGCATTAATTGGAACAGCCGGTGCTTTAGGAGATGCAGGATCTCCAGCGTCAGACAGCACGCTTGGACCAACAGCCGGTTTGAATGCAGACGGTCAGCATAATCACATCTGGGATACATGTGTACCGACATTTTTACACTTCAATATTCCGCTTATCCTATTCGGCTGGATCGCCGCACTTGTTTTATAATCAAAAGGCTCTGTTTCTGCAGAGTCTTTTTTTCTTGCGTATAAACACCTGCTGGGAGAAGATAGAAAAAAGGGGGAGAAACAATGGATTGGAACAGAGACACACTAATGGACGCACTTGGTATCAAAATGATCAGCGTAGAAAAAGGCAGAGCAGTGGCTGAAATGCCTGTAGACGGTCGTACACATCAGCCATTTGGCTATCTGCATGGAGGCGCCTCAGTTGCACTTGCTGAAACGGTTGCAAGTGTAGGGTCCGCTGCAATGGTAGATTTGAAGGAATACAGCTGTTTCGGACTTGAAATAAATGCTAACCATATTAAAGCAAAACAGGAAGGTATCGTCACAGGTATTGCCGAGATTATACATAAAGGTAAAACAACAATGGTATGGCAAATTAAAGTGGTGGATGAAGAAGGGGAGCTTCTTTGTATTTCACGATGTACAGTGGCGGTTGTGCCTAAAAGGAAATAGGGTTTAATTTCCTTTCATAGTGGAAAAGAATGAATAACTAGGAGGTCTCTATATGCCGTGGAGTAAAAACGATTATCCGGATTCATGGAAAAACCTTGACCCGGACGTCAGAAATAAAGCAATTGAAATTGGTAATGCACTTTTAAGAGATGAAAACTATGATGAGAGCAGAGTCATCGCGATTGCCACAGATAAAGCCAAGCAGTCAGTTCAACAGGATGACCAGGACACATATCAGCTGAAGCCGCATGATAATGGATGGCAGCTAGTCAAAAGAGGATCCGATCAGGCGATTTACGTTGAAGAAACAAAAAACGCACTGGAAGAGAAAGCAAAATCTTATGTAACTAGTCATGGTGGTCAACTGGAGATGTACAAAGAAGACGGTTCGTTCGATGAGACATTATATGAATCAAAAAACTCATCCGGGGATTAATCCCTGGATGAGTTTTTCTTTTTCTTCGCTTCGAATTGTTCTTTTTTAGCAAGATCGTCCTGAATACTCTCAGGAGCAAGTTTAACACCTGTATTGTAGGCAGCTCGTGCAATTAAGTGACCGCCTACAGGAGCGGTGATCAGAACAAAAAAGATACCGAGAACAATACGTGAATTAAACATGCCTTCCTCCGTAAAAAAGAAGAGGAGTGCACCAATTAATACACTCATCACACCAAGGGTTGCACTTTTCGATGCAGCGTGTGTCCGTGTGTACAAGTCAGGTAACCGGATCAGTCCTATGGCAGTGACGACGCCGAAAAATGCGCCAATTAGAATAAAAGCAACTACAAAATACTCACTTATGTCGATCACGGTCTATAATCGCTCCTTTCTCAATATATTTGGAGAAAGCAACTGTACCGATAAAGGCCAGAATGCCCAATAGCAGAATGACCTCTAAAAAGACACTCGTACGTAACAGGATTGAAAACAAAGCAGTAACAGCAATCAGGCTGATTCCAAGAGAATCGAGCGCAATGACACGATCTGCTGTTGAAGGTCCTTTAATGGCACGAAAGACAATACCAATCATCGCAATCGCAAAGGCGACAAGTGCAATATAAACGCTCATGTCCAGCATTATCGGCTCACCTCCATGATTGCTTTTTCAAAACCTTCCCGGATTGAAGAAATGTTGCTCTTAATATCTGCTGCATTTAATGCGTGAATGTAGAGAGTACCATTATCATCACTGACATCAACAACCAGTGTTCCCGGTGTTAGTGTAATCAGTAAAGATAATAGTGTAACTTCCCATCCATGCTCTAGCTTCGTGTCATACTTAAATATTCCTGGTTTCAAATCCATTTTAGGACGAAGTACAATTGCAAGTACTTCAATGTTGGCTTTAATTAATTCATAAGTAAACAGCAGCGTTAACTTTAGAATAGCCCAGACCCTTAAAATATAGATCCGTGTCTGGAAGAATCGTCGTAATACATAAATAACGAGTAACCCCAGCAAATAACCAATTATAAAACTTGATATGCTGAATGATCCGGTCAAAAACATCCAAAGGAACGCTAGAAAGAAATTTAATAATACTTGAAAGGCCATATCACATTACTCCTTTAACACTGCTTCAATATAGATTGAAGGATCGATGAGTGGTTCAGCCGCCATTTGAATAAACGGGTAGACAGCTTCAGCCCCAACGCCATATGCAATGGCAATCAGAACAAGTCCTGCCGCCGGCACCCAAAGACGGTTTGCGTGTTTTGCTGATACTCCGTGATACTCTTTTGGCGTTCCCCAGAAGCCATTCATAAAGATCTTCATTGCAGAATAAAGGACAAGCAGGCTGGACAGAAGAATTAATAACGGACCAATCATATCTCCAGTTTCAAAACCACCCTGAACAATCAGCAGTTTTCCAACAAAGCCGCTGAGTGGTGGTATCCCTGCAAGCGCAAGGGCTGCAACAAAATAAGTCCATCCTATTCTTGGATAGTCTCTGATCATGCCACCCATTTGATTGAGGTGACTGCTGCCGGCCAGTGCAATCATAATACCAATTAGCAGGAACAGTGCGGCTTTGATAATCATATCGTGAAGAAGATAGAATACTGCTCCTTCAAGTGCTGCAGGTGTCATCGCTGATACACCGTATAGAATAACGCCGACTGCAATGACGATGTTATAAATAATGATCGTTCTCACATCTCTGTAGGCCACAGCCCCAATGACACCAACCACAATACTCAGTAATGCAAGCACTGCAAGGATCTGGTGAGTTAATCCCTGATCATGATAGAAAAACAACGTGTACGTTCTCATAATTGAGTACACACCGACTTTTGTCAGTAAGGCCCCAAATAACGCAAGGATCGGAATCGGTGGTGCGCTGTACGATCCAGGAAGCCAGAAGTAAAGCGGGAAGATTGCACCTTTTAATCCAAATACGAGTAAGAAAAAGATTGCAATGACCGAAACGATTCCGGGGCTTCCCAGTTCAGTAATGCGCTGAGACACATTTGCCATGTTCAATGTTCCAACAACTGAATAAAGGTACGCAACAGCTGCAACAAACAGCGCGGATGAAATCACATTGATCAGCACGTATTTTATGGATTCACGCAGCTGTCCGCTTTTCCCGCCTAATACAATTAACATGTAAGAAGCGATCAGAAATACTTCAAAAAATACAAACAGGTTGAAAATGTCACCTGTTGTAAAAGCACCATTAATTCCGACTAACAGGAACATAACGCCAATATAAAAGAAGAAGCGTTCATATGATTCATTCATATAATAGATGGCGTACCATACGACAAAAAACGTTAGTATACTTGATGTTAAGACTAATAGAACAGAAAGCATATCCGACACCAGTGGAATTCCGTATGGTGCAGGCCAGCTTCCCAGATTTACTGTTTGAATTCCATTCGCTTTTACTTCTGCTGCCAGCACAATTGAGGCAATAATTGTTCCGGCAATGCCAATAAGGGCAATTGTCCGCTGTGCTTTAATACGCTTCGGGAAGAACATTAATAGTACAGCAGCTAGAAGTGGAATGAGAATTGGTAATAGCGGTAAATTAATCATTCGGCTCATTCCCTTTCATTTCTTCCATATTATCTGTTCCAAGCTCCTGATAAGCACGATAAGCAAGTACCAGGAAAAATGCCGTTACCCCGAAACTGATGACAATCGCAGTCAATACAAGTGCCTGTGGAAGAGGGTCAGCATATGACGTAATGTCATCCATTAATACAGGTGCTGCACCTCTTTTTAGCCCGCTCATTGTTAAGAGTAACAAATGGGCACCGTGACTTAGCAATGCTGTACCAATAATGACACGAAGCAGGCTTTTAGAAAGAATAAGATACACGGCAGATGTGAATAAAATTCCTACGACAATCGACATTAAGATTTCCATTATTCACTCTCCCCAATCGTTTGAATAATGGTCATTGTGACACCAATGACAACCAAATACACACCTATATCAAACAACACTGCTGTGTGAAGTGAAGTTTCACCTAATAAAGGCAAATTAAAGTAGTCATACGCATGTGTCAGAAATGGCTGATTAAATAACAATGCACCAGCTCCTGTTAACACAGCAATCATTAATCCTGCAGCAGTCATTAGACGATAGTCAAAAGGCAGGATAGTATTGAGCGTCTTAATATCATACGCGAGCAGCAATAACACAAGAGCTGCAGCAGTCATTAATCCTCCTATAAACCCTCCACCGGGCGTATAGTGTCCGGCAAAGAATAAATGGATTGAGAATAAAATAATGATAAACGAAATAACCGTTGTAACCGTTTGGAGGATTAAATCATTCGGTTTTTTCTTCATCCTTTTTGCCTCCTAACGCCACGGAAGTTAACCATCGCATAAATACCCAGTGCAGCGATACCTAATACGCAAATTTCAAATAATGTATCAAAACCACGGAAGTCAACGAGAATTACATTGACCATGTTACCTCCTGCTGCCAGGTCATAGACATTATCAATATGATACTGAGAGATGGACTCAAATGACTGGTTGCTGTAGGAAGCAATTCCAATCAGGGTAACAGTAATTCCGACTAAAATAGAAATGACTGCATTTCCAATTTTAAATTTCATGCGTTCTTCTTTTCTGCTGATTTCAGGCAGATGATAGAAGCACAGCAGGAACAGTGCAACTGAAACAGTTTCAATCACAAGCTGAGTCAGCGCAAGGTCAGGTGCTCTGAAGAACACAAAGAACAATGCAACCGAATAACCGACCACACCGAGCAGTACGATCGATGTCAATCTGGATTTCGCAAACAGAATCGTGATCGCCCCGGCAACCAGCACAAGTGCAAGCACTACTTCATAAATGCGGATTTCCGCAAGGTTTGACGTATCAATCGCAAATGCGTCACGAACGCCAAGTGTCGATAACAGAATGGCAACAAAGAAAGCAAAAATGTAGATCAGATAAGATCTCATATAACCCGTCATGATAAATTCATTCAGCCTGAAGCTTCCTGATTCACCTTTTTCAAGACCATTATCATATACACCGTTGATCGTAAATCTTTCAGGAATCCGGTTATAAATTCCCTGCCATTTAGCAAGCGTAGCGTACATGATGATACCGGTTAAAATGATGCCCAGTGTCATAAACAGCTCAGGCGTGAACCCGTGCCAGAAATAAATATTTACATACACTTCCTGTCCGGCATCAGTCAGGCTTGGCAGTATTGATTCAACTGCCGGCTTAATCATACTGTTCGCCAAAAGGTTAGGGAAGAAACCGAACAGAATAACAAGCGATACCAGGATAAGAGGTGAGATTAACATACCGATTGGCGCCTCATGCGGCTTTTTAGGCAGCTTATCGAACTGAGGCTTACCAAGAAACGTTTTAAAGACAAGTTTAATACTGTAAATAAACGTGAACACACTTGCAATCCAGGCAAGTACAGGGAACAGAATCCCCCACGTATTTAAGTTAAACAGATCAAGTTCAAAAACAGAAATCATCCCCGTCAGGAACATTTCCTTACTCAGGAATCCATTAAACGGAGGAAGACCGGCCATTGAAAATGATCCAATGATCGCAATGGTGAACGTGATTGGCATCAGGTTGACTAATCCGCCAAGCTTTCTGATATCACGTGTTCCGGTTTCATGATCGACAATTCCCGCCATCATGAAGAGACTTCCTTTAAAGGTTGCGTGGTTAATTAAATGAAAGACAGCTGCAATCGTTGCTGTCATATACATATTGTCATCCAGCGTATCAAAGTGAAGTGCAGCAGCACCAAGGCCAAGTAATGACATAATCAGACCAAGCTGACTGACTGTAGAATAAGCAAGTATTCCTTTAAGATCAGTTTGTTTAACTGCGTTAAAGGATCCCCAGAATAAGGTGAAGATACCAAACCCTGCTACAAGCCATAGCCATACACCTGATTCTGCAAATATCGGGCTCATACGGGCAACAAGATAAATACCCGCTTTAACCATTGTCGCAGAGTGAAGGTAAGCTGAGACTGGTGTCGGTGCTTCCATTGCGTCAGGCAGCCAGACGTGAAACGGAAACTGTGCAGATTTAGTAAATGCACCGAGAAGCACTAGTAGCATTGCCATAATAAATAATGGATCTGCCATCAATTGGTCGGACATGCCGATCAACTCTCTGATGCTGAATGTACCGCTCATCAGATAGAGAAGAACAATACCACCAAGCATGGAAAGTCCGCCGAACACGGTGATAAGCATAGATTTCTGAGCACCGTAGCGTGAGCGTTCTTTGTCATACCAATATCCGATTAACAGGAAAGAGGAAATTGAAGTGAACTCCCAGAACATGTAAAGGACAATCAGGTTATCTGAAAGAACGACCCCGAGCATCGCACCCATGAACATAAGTAAGTACACGTAAAAATTATGAAGTGCTTCTTTTTCCTTTGCCAGGTAATAGATAGAATAAAGGACGACAAGTGATCCAATTCCTGTGATCAGCAGGGCGAATAACAGTCCGAGCCCATCTACATAAGCAGTAAAGTTAATTCCCAGTGATGGAATCCACTCGAAAGTCTGTGAAACAGTTTGTCCGCTGCTTGTTACTGGCATGTACTGTATAAAGTAAATAAACAGTGCCAGTGGAACGAGCAAGACGAACCATCCCGTGTGAACTGAACGGAATCCCTTAAATAAAAAAGGGACGAATACTGCCGCAATAAAAGGCAGTACGATGGCTAAGTGAAGCAGCGACAATGAAGATCCCTCCTTAAGTTCTCTGTCACACATTTAAATAAGGACTCTCGTCTTACACGGAAGTCCTTAGTCATGTGATCATTTTTATTTTGTATAGAAATAAGTATAACGTAAAAGAGCTGTATATGCATAATGGAATCACTTGTATCATAGGCTTTCTCTCTATCTTATATATAGGAAGAAAGCGGTCTGCTGTCATAAAAATTTTAATAAATCGTGTCGGATTTTGCCGACTGTATCTAGAATCTTTTGGAATTTCCTTTTAATAAAAGTCAGAAAAGTTTATGATGTGAATAGAATAAATGCCAGGAGAGTCATAGATGAAAAATACGTACTTAACAGGATATCTGCCTTTATTTTCAATATTGATGTTCAGTCTCTCTTTTTCAGTATACGGTGTAGGTGTATTAACCGAATTATTCAGAGGGATTGGCATATACGCAGGAATGAGGGAATTTCTTTCCGATCTGGAGTTAAAAATATTTATATTAATTGTATTAATGATTATCTTTTTTATGATTTTTGCTGCTCTGAAGCTGATTGCTGAGACGATCAATGAGGTCGCGCTGCTGTTTTTTTCGAGGGATAAAGAAGGCGAAGCGCTTAATCGGGTGCGTTCCGGGTCCCTGATCTATTTCTTTGGATCACTTGCAACGATTATTAGTCTGTCATCGATTAGAGGCTTGTTGATTATTTTCGTTGTGACTTCATTTGTTTATTTCGTATACTTTGTGCTGAAAGTCAGTACGACACTCTCTGCAGGCGGAACAGTAGGGGTCATCCTGTTTGAAATTACGATTTGGGCAGCTTTGATATCAGCGGTTCTTTATGTAGTAATCAGACTGTACAACGGTCTGCTTGCAAGTCTGCCGATTCTTGAACAGTTACCGGCATAGCAAAAGGTTGGAGTATAGCTTAACCGGCTCACTGCGCTCCAGGCGGATGCTTTCCGCGTGGACGGCGGTGAGCCTCCTCGAGCTGAAGCTCTGCGGGGTCTCACCTAACCGTCTTCTCACGCTGGAGTCACCGCCTTCCGCTTCGTTCACCTAAGAGAGTTTATAATAAAACATCATGCGAAACTTACGTATTTTTTAACCTTGTCCCTGCTCCTTCTTGGAGTCTTCTTAACTTCCACTTCAATCACCCTGAGACTTCTTGGTATAGATTAGTATTAAAAAGGAGTATTACACTGTAACTTAAACAGGGTAACACTCCTTTTTGATGGTCTTTTGTTTTAACTCAACGCATCATGTCTTTCCAGATCATATGTGCAGGGCGGTTTGTTTCGATGTTTCTCATATTTTCCGGGATGTCGTGGCCAACCCATACGCCGCCAGTGTATTGGTCGGTCAAGCCGACTGTCCAGTAGTCTGCCCAATCGTTTGTTGTGCCGGTTTTTACACCGATATAAGGCTTGTTAAGATAAGCGGGGCTGCCTGTGCCTGAGACTGCTGCCGTATTCAGTAATTCTCTCATCTTAGTTGTAGTTTGAGGTGACCAAATCGGTATTTGTTTATCTTCCCATTCATAGAGCACATTTCCGCTGGTATCTGTTACCATCCGGATTGCATGGGTTTGAGCATAGTTTCCGTCTATGAAACTGGTAAAAGCATCAGTCATTTCAAGAGGAGACATTCCATATGTGAAACCACCTGAAGCTGCTGCGAGAGTCTGGTCACCAGGCTGCATGTGATCAAAATCAAATGCATTTAGGTATTTGAACGCATTCTCTACACCTGTTTCATTCATCAGTCTCACCGCAGGGGTATTGAGTGACAGAAGAAAAGCTCTTGAAATCGATACGTTCCCATATTCGATTCCGCCATAATTTTCAGGACAATAATTCTGAATGCAGAGACTGTCCGCGTTGACGGTCTGACTTAAAAACGGCTGGAAAGTTTCAATATATGGCGCATACACGAGCAGAGGCTTAATTGCAGAGCCTGGCTGACGTGTAGCCTGATAAGCCCGGTTAAAATTATATTTATGATAATCTTTCCCGCCTGAAATTCCCACGATTTCACGGGATGCATTATCAATCAGCACTGCAGCACCTTCCACACCCTCATAGGGCAGATTTTGTCTGACTGCAGCAACCGTTTTATTTTGAAGTCCGGGATCAAGAGCGGTATGAATGTATATACCTGATCCGAGTACTTCAGTTGTCCGCTGATCGAGTTCCTGATAGATCTGTTCTTTTACAGAAGTTTTTTTGGCACTGTTGAGCCGGTCTTTATAGCCTTCTTTTTGTGCGATCAGCTGCTTAAGTTCATATTCAACGTAGACTGCATAGTCAGGATATAAATCTGTGTTCTCATATTGCTGAATCGTAATTCTTTCTGCTTTCAGAGTCTCAGCTTCTTCACTGTCAAGCATTCCTTCAAGCACGAGAATATCAAGCAGTCTTTCCTGACGCACTTTTGCCTCATCAAAATTGTTGATAGGGTCATATTTTGAAGGGTTGTTAGGAATGGCTGCTAAAAATGCCATTTCAGCTTTTGATAATTCACTTAAATCTTTATTAAAGTAGTACAAAGAAGCACCTTTAACACCATAAACCCCGTTACTGTAATAAATAATATTTAAGTAAGCAGAAAGAATTTCATCTTTTGACAATTTTTTTTCAAGCTCATTTGCATAAAAAAGCTCAGTCATTTTTCTGTTGTAGGTTTTGTCCTGTGTTAAATACAAATTTCTTGCAAGCTGTTGAGTAATTGTACTCCCGCCCTGCTGAATATGTGTGAAAACAAGGTTTTTCACAACAGCACGAATAATAGCGCCTGCGTCAAATCCAATATGATCATAAAAGTTCTGATCTTCTGAATAAACGGTTACATCTTTTAAAAACTGTGGCATCTCTTCATCAGAGGCATATAGCCTTACGCCGGAACTTCCCTGTGCGAACCGGTTTCCGTCTTTGTCCAGAAGAAAGCTTGTTTCATTTGCTTCTATATTATTTACATCTACTTTTTCTGACACTGCTTCCTGGAAAGCAGCCTGTGTTTTTATTTCTTTGTCTGTTTCGATCCACAGGAAAATGCATAGCGGCAGAAGCAGCATTACACCTGCAAAACCCAGTGTCATTCGCATGATGCAGTTCTCCATTTCTATTAATTTGCTAATTGAATCTGACGTCTGCTCCACCAAAGAAGCCCGAACGCACTCAGGAACAAAAATCCTGTTACATAAAAAACGGAAGAAATTCCGATGTAACCTGATAACAATCCTCCAAATACAGGCCCTGCGACATTACCAAGGAATCTGAAGCTTTGATTATATCCGAGGACTTCCCCCTGCATTGAAACAGGAGCAGCATGTCTGATAAAGGCAGTCACACTCGGGATGATTCCTCCAATTGCTATACCAAACAGGAATCTTAAAATAACGAGCTGCCAAAGCTCTGTGACAAGCGCCTGTGGCACAATAAAAGCCGCAGACAAAATAAGCAGAATGATCAGCACTCTCTCATAGCCAATCGAATCACCGAGATTACCCCAGCCGCGGGTTGCAATTAAGTTTCCAAATCCAGTGGCCGAAAAAGCAAGGCCTGATAAAAAGGCAATATTGGAAGCGCTCGTCAAACTATCAACATAAAGCGCGAGGAGCGGTTGTATACTGAAATTAGCCATTTGTACAAGGAATGAAAGAGCCATCACAGTCAGTAACATCCGGTGACTGACAATGTGTTGAAACACTTCTTTTCTTGTATACGACTTCTCATTCTTTTTATCGGCAGATTTCTTCTTTTCTGTAATCCCGAACATCACGACTGTTGCAGCAATTGAGATAAAGACCGCTGTAATGATAAATGTGTAACTGAATCCAAATGCATCAGCCATCAAACCGCCAAGAATCGGTCCAAATAGACCGCCGGATACGGTGCCCATCTGCAGCGTACCTAATGTTCTGCCGGCAATATGTTTTGGTGTCTGAGAAGAAATGAGTGCAAGGGACGTTGGAATAAACCCAGTCACAATGCCCATAAACATTCTCAATATAAACAATCCAAGAACTGAATCAATAAATCCCATCATAAAGACGCTGAATGCTATGCCATATCCTGTAATCATCAAAATTGGTTTGTAACCAAAACGATCACCAATTCTCCCCCAGATTGGAGAGACAAAAAATGCAGTTAAAAAAGTAACACCAAACACGAGTCCGGACCACTTTTGAACATATTCACTCGAAAAATCACCCATTGTTTCTATATACAAAGATAAAAACGGTAAAACCATCGTAGCACTGGCAGCAACAAGAAAGTTTGCAACCAGCATAATAATCAGGTTCTTTTTTTCAACAGTAATTTCAAACACCTTCTTAAAATAGTTAACTGAATTATTTCGTGTGACGTAGTAATTATACAGGATAGAAATGATCCTGCAACAAAACCTCACGGAAATTGTCGTATGAAAATTCAGACTTTTTTATAAACATTTAACCACAGCATGGTATAATAAACCCAATATTTTATGCAGGTGGTATCTGCATTAAAAAGGAGGTCTAACATGAAGAACAGGGAGAGTATCACATTGTTTATAGATTTCGAGTTCTCAATGCCTGAAGGGAGAGGTCATAAAGGATTTTTTCCTGAAATAATTGAAGTGGGTCTGCTTGCTGTCCGTGGTGGCAAACAGGAAAAATTTTCGAGTTATGTGAAGCCGCGTGTATTTAAAAGGCTGACCCGCAGATGTAAGAATTTCCTGAATATCAGCCAGCAGCAGGTTGACGGCGGAATTTCTTTTCATGCACTGGTGGAAAGACTGGCACTATATGACGAAGTGGGACACTGCAAAGTTGTTACGTGGGGCAACATGGATATGAAGGTTTTGAAACACAACTGCCAGATCGCAAAAATTCCTTTTCCATTTACCGGAGAGTTTGTTGATCTTTCGATGGAGTATAAAAGATTTTTTGGTGACAGAAATCAGACCGGTCTCTGGAAAGCAGTTCAGGAGTATGGAAAAGACGGCACAGGTAAACACCATAAAGCGCTGGATGATGCTATGACGACATACCACATTTACCAGCTGGTGGAGAAGGATAAAAAGTATTTAAATCAATCGGAATCCACAACGATTGGTGACAGGGTAGACTTTTCGGTACTCCGGCAATTTCTTGCTCAATAAAAAAGAACCCTCAAAAAGGGTTCTTTTTTTTGAACAATTGAAAAACTAAAACTTCAGATTGTACATCAACTCATACTCGCGCTTCACACCTTGCAAGGCTTCGAGGCACTTTTGATTAAATGGTGTATCTTCAGACTTAAGCTTTTCTTCCATTTTCAGCACCGCCTGAATTAGGCTTTCATTATAATCGCCTGGGTCCTCATCGTGTGGTTTGATCATATTACCTGGGATGTTCGCTCGTTCGTTAAAAGCTAATGCCTTGCGCTCATGAAAGAATGGAACATCCACCTGATTCGGATTGTGCAGATCTCCCTGCTGTGGGTGTTTGATTACGGCTTTAATTTTTATAACCTGATGGTCTGTATGTACCTGGTCCACTTCTCCGATATAAGCACCTGTTTTATAAAAAGCTTTAACGGTCTTCATAAAGTCATCACTCCTTTTACATAAGTTTAACGCAAATTGATGATTTTTTCTTTTCGTTAGTCTAAAGTATGAAGTGGAGGCGATTTAAATGAAAATTAAAGGGCTATTACTATTATCTTTTTTACTATTACTGACAGCGTGTGGCGCTGACGAAGGTGCGCAGGATGATACCACTGCAGAAAGCACCGAACCGGAATATACAGTGGTAGAGGGATATCCGCAAACTGATCCGGAACCATCTGAAAATGAACCGGTAGCTACAATGGAAACGTCAGAAGGTACGATTACGATAAAATTATTCCCGGAATCCGCACCAAAAGCAGTTGAAAATTTTATGACGCATGCTGAAAATGGCTACTATGACGGCTTGACTTTCCACCGTGTGATGCAGGATTTTATGATTCAGGGTGGTGACCCGGATGGAACAGGTGCAGGTGGTGAAAGCATATATGGAGAACCTTTTGAGGATGAATTTGATGAAGCATTGATTCATATGAAAGGTGCTTTGTCTATGGCTAACTCAGGACCAAATACGAATGGCAGTCAATTTTTTATTGTTCAGGCTGACACAATGACTGAAGATATGGTTCTTCAAATGGAGGAAGCAGGATTTCCTGAGCAAACGATTGAAATTTATCAGGAACGTGGTGGAACACCCTGGCTTGATAATGGTCATACTGTATTCGGACAAGTCATTGAAGGAATGGACGTTGTAGACCAGATCGCCCAAACTGAAGTTGTCAATGACAAGCCTGAAGAAGATATTTTGATTGAATCAATCGCGATTGAAGAGTAGCGTACACGAATTGTTCACGTGATGTCACAGTGAGTGACTGCTATAATGAATGCATCAGACATGAGGAGGACGGCCAATGATTGCTGAATGGTTTGTCTTACAGCTTTTCTTATACTTCCCGGAGGATAAATCCGAGTACTTACCAGCTGGATTATGGCTGCTGCTATTCGTATTACTAACCTTTATTACTTATAAATGGATTGTACGTGTATCGAAACGCCAGGCGGATGAAACGAAGAAGCTGGAAGACGAGATATTCAATCGTAAAGATACGCATTCCTGATTGAAAAGACCGAAGCTCAGAGAATATACTGAGTTCCGGTCTTTTTTTATGGCGTGACTGGATACTGCGTTGGAGATGGTGGACGCTACAGTCACCGGGTCGGATACTACAATCATCAGGCCGGAATACTGTCATCACTCTCCAAGAATCTACTGCCACTTACTCAAACGCTTTATTCAAACGCTCCATACCTTCTTCAACCATTGCACGTGGTGAAGCAATGTTCATGCGGATAAAACCTTCTCCGCCTTTCCCGTACTTTTCACCCGTGTCAACACCGAGCTTCGCTTTTTGGTAAAGAGCTTCTTTCATTTCATCTTCACTTAACCCTTTTTCCCGTGCGTCGATCCATAACAGGTAAGTGCTGTCAGGTTCCATCAAATAGAGCCCATCAATTTTATCGATGCCTTTTCTGACAATCTCAAGATTGCCTTCAAGGTAGTCAATCAGCTGTTCAAGCCATTCCTCTCCTTCTGAATAAGCTGCTTCCATTGCTGTAATCCCAAATGTTGAAAGGGTAAAGAAGCCTTGTTTTCCCTGATCTTCCTGCAGCTTTTTGCGGACTTCTTCATCTGGCGCAATGATCGCTGAAGCCTGCATGCCTGCCAGGTTAAATGTCTTAGACGGCGCGACAAAAGTGACGATATGTGGCGCATTGTCAGCGGCTTTTGCAGCGGGCACATGCTTTGCATGACGGTAAACAAGGTCGGAATGAATTTCATCAGATATCAGGTACACGTCCTCCTTTTTGCACAGGTCAGAGATTCTTTTTAACTCATCCTCAGACCAGATTCTGCCGGAAGGATTATGAGGACTGCAAAGCAGGAACATTTTTGCCTGCTTAAGCTTTTCGGCAAAATCATCCCAGTCAATTTCATAGCGATTATTTTTTTCGATCAGCTGGGTTAGCACCAGTTCACGTTCGTTTTGTTCAACCATACTGAAAAATGGTGGGTAAGCAGGTGTCATTGTCAGCACCTGGTCGCCTTTTTCGGTCAGTGCCCGAACAGCTGTAGCAATAGATGGAACAACACCTGGCGAATACATATACCACGCTGCATTTGTCTGCCAGTCATGTCTTTTTTTAAGCCAGCTGGAGATGATCCGGGCAGTTTCCGGCGGTACGAATGTATAACCAAATGGAGGTTCATTCAAACGCTTTTTCATTGAATTCAGCACAGCGTCCGGTGGGAGGAAGTCCATATCTGCCACCCACATCGGGAGTAGGTCATCCGTTCCAAATACGTCCTTCATCATATCCCATTTCACTGAATACGTTCCTTTACGTTTTAATTCCTCGTCAAATATACTCATCAGACACACATCCTTTCTATATCTCTTTTCTATGGTATGATAGATTGAGCATTTTTCATAATGATTAGGTGGGGCAAATGGATATTAATGAAATGAATTTAAAACTTGTGTTGATCTTGCAGGAATGGGACCCTTTTAAAATTGGAGAAGAAGGTTATGATTCAGAGATTGCGGATGTGATAAAGGCAGTGAATGAATTTCATCACCCTACAGACCTGGCGAAGAAAATCCAGGCGATTTATGAAGCTTCGTTCAAAGAGTGGATACCTTTGCAGGCGTGCACCAAAGTTTCATATAAGCTATTGGCAGTCAAGATGGAAGTCACGTGCCAAATATAACAAAACCCCTTAACACCGGTTATGGTGTTGAGGGGTTTATTTTAAATCCATCTCTTAATTTCCTGATCAAGCAAGAATTAATATTTTTTACTCATTATGAAAAAGAAAACTAATTTAATAAGCACAGCGATGATCGGAGTGGAAGGCGGTGACTCCAGCGTGATAAGACGGACAGGTGAGACCCCGCAAGGCGCAGCCTGAGGAGGCTCACCGCCGTCCGCGCAGCTTCCGCCTGAAACGGAGATCTTATGCCAAATTTCTTAATTCAACCTAGTTTTCTTAAATAATCTCTAACGACTGCAAAAAGATTGCGATGATTGCCAGTGGTGCCACGACTTTAATCAGGAAGTACCAGACGTGCATCCATTTTGCATGTCCGTTTGTTCCTTTTGAAAGTTCCTCGAATACATCTTCTTTCTTCAGACGGTAACCGACAAATAAACTGATCAGTAAGGCCCCAAGTGGTAACCCGAAGTTATTTGCTACATAATCCGCAAAGTCAAAAATCAGCATGCCGTTAATTGTTACATCAGTCAACACACCAAACGATAAGGCACTTGGCAAACCGACAATGAAGATTAATGTTCCGGCAATCCAAGCATACTTTTTACGTGCTTCCGGACGTCCTCTTGAAAATGATGCTGTAACAATTTCTAGTATAGAGAAAGCCGAAGTCAGTGTTGCGAAAAGGAGCAGTGCCAGGAATACAAACATGAATAGCCCGCCAAATGCAAGCTCATTAAATACTGCCGGCAGTACGACAAATACCAGTCCCGGTCCTTCACCAGGCTCAAAACCAAACGCGAATACTGCAGGGAATATCACAATTCCGGCAAGCAGTGAAATCACAATATTTAAAACCGCAACTGAACCCATTGATCTTCCAAGGTTCTCATCATCTTTCAGATAAGAAGCGTAAGTAACCATAACGGAAACCCCGACACTTAATGCAAAGAACGACTGTCCCAAGGCCAAGAGCATGGTTTCACTCGTCATATAACTCCAGTCAGGAATGAACAAGTAGGCCAATCCTTCTGAAGCACCATCAAGTGTTAATGATCTGATGGCAAGAATGACAAACATCACTAAAAGGGCAGGCATCATAATCTTACTGGCACGTTCGATACCATTTTGAATACCAGTTTGAACAACCGCAATGGTCATGATCATAAAGATCGCTTGAGCGAGCAGAACTTCAACAGGGTTTGAGATAATGGTTTCAAACAACCCGCCGTATTCTTCCTGAGATAACCCCATCAGGTTACCAGTCACACTTCGATAAAGGTAGGATAAAATCCATCCGCCTGCAACGCTGTAAAACGATAGAATAATAATTGCGACGATTGTACCGAGATATCCTACAAACGGCCATCCGCTTGAAGGTGCAAGTTTCCGGTAAGCTGATATCGCATCAGATTTTCCGCGTCTCCCAATAACAAACTCAGCGAGCAGGATTGGACCCGCAATTAACATTGTAAATAATATGAAAAACAGCAGAAAAATACTCCCGCCATTTGATCCCGCCATATACGGAAACTTCCAGATCGCACCGAGACCGATTGCTGAACCGGCAGCTGCCAGTATAAATCCAATCTTCGACGACCATTGCTGTGACTTCATCAGTTCCACCTCTTCTTTCATTGATTTGTATATGCTACTACAAGTATACAAGGGCTGAAAAGACTTTTTTGATAAATCTTTTTTAAAATGTTCTGTAAATTCTTTCTAACAGCCCAAATTACCCAGTATTTTCTGTATAATAATGAATAGAACAGGGGGGGAATGATGGAGCAGTTAAAACAAAAGTGGCTGATTGAAGCAAATCAGTTGTTGCTACAGCTGGGCGTAACGCCTGAAAATCGACAGGTCTGCCTAGTTAAACTAAACACTAAACAATTCAATTCCAGATTAGATATTTTAAAAGAGTGCCTGCTTTTTGCACGGTCATCAGAGAATGATGAATATGAAAAAATCTCACCCCACGCAGATGATCAGGAACTCCATGAAGCGATTCAAAGACTTCCATTCAACCAAAAATCAAATTTATCCCTTCATCGTTATTACTCATTTTCAGAAAGTGAAATTGAACAGCTCACTTCTCTGTCATATAAAGAATCTCTTGAACATGAACAGTCTGCAATCACCACATTAGCTGATTTGTGGCAGACAGATAGAAGTCAAATCCCTCATTTTCTATCGCTATTAGAGGAAGCTTATCAAAGTAAGCAGCTGGATCCGGAAGATCTGTCCCAGCCGGATGAGAAAACAGAGGAAGCAATTAAATTAAAAGAAAAAAAGAGTTCCAAATGGCCGACAGTTGCTGCCGGAGGTGTCCTAGCGGCTGCAGTTGGCACGATGTTTTTAATGAATGACCCACTTCCTCAGGCAACTGAAGAAACAGCTGGAGATGCAGTTCATGAAGCACCGGAGGAAGAACCTGAATTTGATGACGGAAAATTAACTGAACTGGATACACTCATCAAAACCAGAAAAGAAGAACTTTCAGGGGCTCTGGGACTTAACGAAGAGGAAGTAAACAGTTTAAATGTCATCATGAATGTGGAAAGTCAGCTCCAGTATATGAGGGAGATCAATGAAGGATATCACCAGGGTTCTCATGGTGACAGCGAGCAGATGATAAGCATGCTGACTGATGAAATACAGGCATCTACTGCACCTCCAATGGATATGCTGGAGGCATTTTATGAACTGTCTGGAGAGTATTATGGAAATACTGAAGTTGAACTGTCTGATCAGACAGTCACTATGTTTATGAATAACGGTCAGAATTTGATCGCATTGTATGAAAATAAGTTGAATGAACATATAGAATCAATTGCACCGTGGAACCGTTCTTATTATAAAGATGATGAACTGCCTGAAAAGGAAAAAGTATTGAGGGAAAAGATAAAAGAGAATGGATTTACTTATGATTATGATGCAGAGGAAGCGGAATTCACTGTTACTTTGGGTGGAGAAATATTTGAAGAAAGAACCGGGTTTCTCCAGCCAGCGTATAGAGAATTTCTGAAAAACATGCCACCTTCTTTAGATGAACTGTATCAGGCAGGGTCTGTTGAAACGGAACCTGATTACTGGAGTTATGCAGTTACAGCGCTGGAACTTGAACACAATATAAATGATTTTTATCAACTGGAAAGTGAGTCTAAAAGAGAAAACAGTGAAATACCTATAATGCTGGGATTGCCACAAAGCCTTAATTTTCATTACAGTGAGCTGATCCGTAGTCTTGTAACAGGAAATACAGTCAATCATTCAAGGACTTATTCAGACTTAAGAGAAGAACAGCTTGAAGTGTGGGAGAGAATCCTTGAGGATGAAGCATTTGAAGGCTCTTATATTAGAGAAATGATCGCATTCCAATATCGAATAGGGGAAGAATCTCAATTTGATATGCCGTCCGGCTGGTCGGATATTGAATTCGCACCTTTTTTTACGAAGACAGGTATTTGGCATGAATCCGGACATTCAACTCATACGGACGTGCCGCTTCAGGATTACCTGAAGGAAGTGTATGAGACATATGTGTTTGAAAAAAATCAGGAGGCAATCAGGCTTTTACATCCGAAATTTATCATTCTGTTTTACTTTCATGCATTGGAACAAAAAGATTATGAGGTTGCTTATTCGTTAATGGGAGGAGAAGCTCTTCCTGAATTCGGCCGTTTTGAAAAGGTCGTAAGTGAACAGAAATATGAGTTTGAATCCGTAAGATATATCGTTGGAGGAACTTCTGGTGGACTGGATACAGAAGCTATCTTCACGATTCAAATTAACGGGACTGAAACAGGAATAACGCTGATTTTAGAAGATGATATGTATAAAGTGAAGTATATTCGAGACGGCATGTTCAATTTGTATGAGACAAAGGAGGAGGAAGATGCTCCGATCTGAGAAAGACCTGAATAATTTCTGATTTGCTGCAAGGTATAGAAAGAAAGAGAGAGCTGTCATCATCAGGGCAGCTCTTTTAATTTTGGAACAATAAACAGCATTTGACTGTAGAAGTCTTTATGAATGTTCAGTGAATTCAATCAATTGGACCAAACGTCTCAGGGATTTCTGTATAATGGGAAGAAATAGGGGTGAAATCATGCATTTTTCAATAGAAGAACCTTACTGGAAAAATAAAGCGGAGCAGTTTATGATTCAGCTAGGAATGAGCGAAGAGAGCCGCAGAGAAATTCAAATCATTTTAATGAAGAATCAGCCGGAAGATGCAATCCAATTATACAAAAAGATTCTAAATGAAGCATCAGTCAGACAACCGTCTGTAGAGGAGATATCTCCACACGCTGATGATCAGGAATTACATGCTGAACTCCAGCGGTTACCATTTGAATTGAGAGCCGCAGTTGCTCTTTCCTCTTTTCACCAAATTGAAAACAACAGGCTGGAGCAGCTTGTCGACAGCGGCGATGTTCAGGAAGGACTTCGTCAGTTGGCAGATCAGCTGAAAATAGATAACATGCAGACTCGAAAGCTGCTTCAATACCTGGCGCATACATATGAGAAAAAAGAAATGTCTGAGATAGAAACAGAGGAATTAACAGGAAAAGCCGGACCAGAAGAAATTGAAGTTAGAAAAAAACGGTCTCTGATTAAACCACTAGCCGTCGCAGCAGGCGCTGTTGCAGCATTATCAGCTGCGATGCTGTTATTGAGCGATCCTGTTTCACCAACTGAAGACCAAAGTTCAGGTGATCAGGTGGAAGAAGAAGGTGAAGAAGAAACCCAGAAAGCCGAACCAATTTTTTCAGATGAAGAAATAGATGAACTAAAAGAAACTCTTAAGCAAAATAAAGAACAGCTTTCACAAACGCTATCTTTGCCTGAAGAAGAGATCAACATGATGATGGTCTCCCACCAGGCTGAAGCACACTTGAGCTATATTGAAAGGTTAACGACTGCTGATAGCGAACATGCACATGGCAATGTTAGTTCTCTAAAGGATTCAGCAGTTAATATGATTGATATGGTAAGGCCGCCGCTAAAAATACTTAAAGCAGCTTACGACGAAGCAAATGAAATGATTGGGTACGACGAAATCGATTTGAGTGATGTCTCAGTCTCGATTTTTATGCACATAGGTTCAGATTTCCTGACTGTTTATCAAAATAAGCTGGAGCAGTTAATAACAGCACACCAGTATACTGAAGAACAACTAAAGGAAAACCATCCTGATCTATTTAAAAGTATGACCGAGAATGGAATCGAAGTAAGATTTGAAGAAGACGATCAAGTGACTGTCGAATTCGGAGGAGAGCGGTTTATTGATGAGACTGAATTTTTACACCCTTATTATAGGGATGCGATCGCTTCGATACATGAACAGTATTTATTCGGGGATTTTTATAGCGAGGATCAGAATGAAGAAGTATTGATGGAAATGCCGAAAATATTACTCAGGCTGGAATCACAAATTGTTAAATTTTACGAATTGGAAAAGGATTTAAACGATTCTGAAGATGCAGACTCACGCTACCGGATGCTTCAAGTGCCATCTACATTAAGCATGAATTACACCGAAATGCTGATGTTACTTACGGCACAAAGCAGTATGTATGATGGGAGTTCGAGTGATGAAATATCGGAGAAACATTTAACAGTCTGGAATCATATTTTGCAGGAATCTGAATATGAAGGCACAAGACTCAGGAGTATCATCTCAATGCAAAAAGAAGTATTTGAAGAAAATGATTCCGACAGACCGGACGGCTGGGGAAGCATAGCTCTTTCACCATTTAAAGAATTTACAAATCCTATGAATTTTAGGGGACGGCAGATGTTAGTTTCAATGCCGCTGGAAGGGTATGCATTGCAGTTGTATAACAAATATGCAGCAGAAGGAAATGACTCCTTAAAATACCTTCATCCGAAGACATCGATTCTTTATTTTCTAAATGCCCTTCAGCAGGGAGATTATGAAACAGCATATTCATTAATGGGAGGAGAGGAGTTGCCAGTGTTTGAGGATTTTGTCTCGGAAGCGAAACAGCAGGAATTCAATTTTGATCAAATGGTTGACCTGGTGCCGAGCTCTTCTCAAGTAGGTGAATTTGACTTTCAAAATCAGCACGGGAATCAATCTATGAATTTTACGTTGATTAAAGAAGATGAGAGATTTGCAGTCAAATATAATGCCAGGTTATTAGAAGGGTTAAGTACCGGGGATGATCCTGATGCTTTATGATGAAAAACAGCTGAATGATTTTCTTTTTGCAGCCGGTCTGCCACTGCAGGAAAGGGCTAAAATCATCCGGGAAGTATTGGATCTGCCTAAGGATAAAAGAATCCCTGCCATGGTCAAAAAAGGGAAAGATGTACCTGCGCTTCATAGATCAGATGTTTTCAATCACATTGAAGATGAAGAAGTATGGCTTGAATTATCAAAGCTTGATATGCGGGACAGAGTGGCGGTGCTGCTGCCATATTTTGAAGAAACAGCTGTGTTTGAAGAAGAATCCTTCCAGCTCCTGAAAGAACGGATAGAATCAAAGCTCGGGTACAGGATTACATCAGAACAGCTTGATCAGATGGTGCAGATGATGGTGTCGGAAGTCAGGAAACGCTCGCATGAACCTTTACCGGCTGCTGAAGAGGATGAAGCTGTTGAACCTGTTAAAAGCCGCACCCAGGTCAGTAAATGGATCTGGGTTGCTGCAGGTTTTTTTGTGATTGTGACCGGCATACTGCTGGTCCAAAACCCTGGACAGCAGGAGGGAGGCAGCACAATTGTCCCCACTGAATCTGAAGGTTCATTAGAGGAAGAGATGAGCAGCTTAAATCAGGCGGTTGATCAGGAGATTGAATCTCTTTCAGAAGAGCTTGGGCTGAGTACAGAAGCAGTGTGGCAGCTGGAGTTTGTCAGTAATGTGTTAAGTCAGGTAAACAGTATTGAGGAATACATTGAATACGCCGAGTCAGAAGAAGAAAGATCATCGGCACTTAGTGAAATCAGAAGAACAGAACAGCTTATTTCTTCACGTCTGATGAGACCGATCAGTCGGCTGGATGATGCTGCTTCCCGGATTTCAGCGAGTACAACTTACGGCATTCTTGAAGTAAATGACAGCTTGTTATCAAGATTCACTTATGATGCTTCAGGGATGATTGAGTTATATGAAAATGCATTATCAGTGTATGATGAACAATTAACCGAATTGGATACCCAGCTGTCAGATTTTACGTTTTCTGAAGATGTTCAGCGATTAATTGAAAAAATAGAGTCTAACGGATTTGAAGTTACCATTTTACCTGATCAGCAGGAGTTTGATGTGAATTACGGTGAAGAATCGATTGACCGGGCAATGAATGGTTTTTTAGTAAATGAATATCTGGATATCATTCAGGAGCAGAAAAAGCAGCCTTATATTCAGGATGACGGTGAAACGGCTTATACCTATGAACAGCAGGCAGTGAAACTGTTTCAGACAGAAGAACTGCTCGTCCGCTCAGCAGGAACTGAAACCTTATCAAGTGAACTGTTATATCATCACACAGAGCTGTTTCAGTACTTTCTAAGGGATATTACTGATGAATCAGGTCAGCTGAGGTCTGAAGTGAAGGAGCTTTGGGAAGCACTGATTTCAGAAGACCATCAGCAAAAATATACTGTAGCCCGTTATATCAAAAGCATCTATGAGGCGTTCGAGCAAAATGATTTTTATATTTCTGAAGAAGTAAGAAAAGTCAGAGACCGATACACAGTTGTACCTGTTTCCTATCGCATCAGAAAAGCAGATGCTTACTTTCCTTTAAGTGAATCGATGAGAGCGAAATATAATATGATCACCGCATTTAAAGAAGAGCAGGATATCAACTTTTTACTGCCTAAGGAAGCTGCATTAATCTATGTCAATTCGCTGGTGTTAAATAATCAGGAGGCCACAGCACAAATCACCGTTCCTGAAACGTTTGGCAATGCAGACAAAAGCAATTGGACCGGTACCTCCATGCAGGCAAATGAAATCACTAGCATTCAGACTGAGTATGAAAATGGCAAAGCCATCGTAACTTTCTCAGGTGAGAACTTTGAAGAACACCAGATTATCATGCAGGAAATAAACGGCGTCTGGAAAGCTGAATTTGACCCTGAGCATTTAGAGTGGTTTTGATTTTATGATCGACTTGTGATATAATCAATAATTGCGTGAAAACGATAAAAAATAATTGGTTATAGGAGAGATTTCTATGTCTACAAAATTCGCAGCAGGACAAGAACTAAAAGGTAAAGTTACAGGAATTCAGCCATACGGTGCATTCGTTGCACTTGATGAAAATACACAAGGTCTCGTACACATTTCTGAAGTTACTCACGGTTTCGTTAACGACATTAACGATCACCTTACAGTAGGTCAGGAAGTTAACGTGAAAGTTCTTTCAGTTGACGAAAATGCTGGTAAATACAGCCTTTCAATTCGTGCTACTGAAGAAGCACCTGAAAAGCCACAGCGTAAAGAACGCCGCCCGCAGGCTTCTAAAGCTGTATCACACACTGAAGATACTACAGGTTTCAACAGCCTGAAGGACAAGCTTCAGGAATGGATCGACAAGTCAGACATGAAGCGATAATAGTATTAAAAAAGACTCCTGCAGGTTTAGTTGCTGCAGGAGTCTTATTTTATGATTTGGAAAGATGCTGAACACGTTCTCCGGTTTTTCTGGAGGAATTAGCTCTGCTCCGGGGATAATTGGCTCACCTCGCAGAATAATTGAATCACCCCCGGCAATAATTGGCTAACCCCCTCACAATAATTGAACGCCCCAAGATTAACCGGAAAATGAACTCAACCACTGAACATATCTGGATCAGCCCTTCAATTTCAACCCATGTTTCTTCATTCTGTACTGCAGATTCTGTCTGCTCATACCGAGCGCATCTGCAGTTTTAGTGATGTTGTAATCATGGTACTGCAGTGATTTCTGGATATAATATGACTCGGCTTCCTGCAAAAAACTGTCAAGTGTTTGTGAGGCTTTGCCTTCTTTGACCATGAAGGCAGTTCCGTCAAGTGCCGGCATGTTACTTGATGGGTCATCAAATTTCAGTCTGAAATAGTGGGGAAGGTGTGAATATGCGATCACGTCTTCACTTCCCAGTGCCAGCATAGAAGCTTCCATCATGTGCTCGAGCTCTCTGACGTTACCAGGCCAGTCGTATTCATTGAACAACTGGAGCACTTCTTCTGACGCTCCCGACACAGAGGTTTGAAAGCGAATGTTAAATTGATCTATAAAATACTTCGCAAGTTCTTTAATATCTTCCTTTCTATCTCTTAAAGAAGGTACGAATACTGTCCTCTCACTGATTACATAGTACAACTCTTTCAACAGCTTTCCTGATTGTATGGCATCAATGGGATCCTCGCTTAACGTCAAAATAAAATAATCCCGTTCTTCGCGTGATTTATTTTTTTCTTTTAAAAGTTTTTTTGCGAGATTTCTCTGCAATTCGATTGATAAATATTCTGCATGGCCCATAAAGTAAGTTTTTCTGTTGCTGCCCTGGAGCTCTCCAATAAATTTTTTGCTCCGTTCATCAGATGAGTTTCTGAAATCCAGTCCAATAAAGCTGCTTTCATGCAGACCTCTTTCTAAATGGATGCTTTGAGCAAGCAGTTCTTTTCCTGTCCCTGCTTCTCCGCATAATAGTAAATAATCTTCGCTTGCTGCTGCACGCTTCCCTTCTGTAATCATTTGATTGATCAGTGGAGACTTACCGGCCCAGTGATCAAAGGATGAGAGTTTTTTGTGCGAACTGATTTCCTGGTCGACAGCAGTTATTTCTCTGGAGACCTCGATTGCGCCTAATACCACATCCTCCACGACGATCGGAAAAGTATCGTTAATCGCAGAAATTTCATGTCCTTTTAAATTAAAGTAAGACTGTTGCACATTTAATATAGGTTCTTTTAAAGCAAGTGCCTGAAGAAGCGTACTCTGTTCATCAGGGTGAAATTGAAATACATCAAGCAAACGCTTATCCAGAAGGTCGATATTATCCATCCCTTCCATTTCGCGCATTTTTTTATTATAAAAAATGGTTCTGCCGTTGGCATCCACGACGTGAATGCCACGGTCGATCACATCAATCATTGATGAAATAAATGCTGAACGCTGAATTGAGTCTTGGCGCACGGCCTTTTCACTCCTTTCGTACTGCAGTTTAGCAAGGTTTCTGCAACATGGATTGGCTTTTTTAAATGACAGAAAAGAGAAAATACTTGAAAAATGCAATGATCTTTTGCATTATTATATATGTAAGGGTTTTCTTACTGCAAATATTTTTTGCGCAAGACCCAAAACAATATTCAATTAATTAGGAGGTTTATTATGATTCCTTACAAGCATGAGCCATTTACTGATTTTTCGGTAAAAGAAAACAAAAAAGCATTCGAAGACGGTATGAAAACCGTTGAAGGATATTTAGGGCAGGACTACCCGCTGATCATTGATGGACAGCGCGTGGTAACAGAAGATAAAATTGTATCTTACAATCCTGCAAAGAAAGATGAAGTTGTAGGCCGTGTGTCAAAAGCGAACCAGGAGCTTGCTGAGAAGGCAATGCAGGCTGCAGATGAAGCGTTCAAAACGTGGAGAAAAGTGAAGCCTGAAGTCCGTGCTGATATTCTTTTCCGCGCAGCAGCAATCATCAGAAGACGCAAGCACGAGTTCTCTGCACTGCTTGTTAAGGAAGCGGGTAAGCCTTGGAATGAAGCGGATGCTGATACAGCTGAAGCAATAGATTTCCTGGAGTACTATGGCCGCGAAATGCGCGCGATGAAAGAAGGCAAGAAAGTTGAAAGCCGCCCGGGTGAATTCAATCAGTACAACTATATTCCGCTTGGGGTAGGGGTTGTCATTTCACCTTGGAACTTCGCTTTCGCTATTATGGCAGGAACTGCAGTTGCAGCCATGGTTACCGGGAACACAGTACTATTAAAACCGGCTTCTACGACTCCGGTTGTAGCAGCAAAATTTGTAGAAGTGCTTGAAGAAGCAGGCATGCCTAAAGGTGTAGTTAACTACATTCCAGGTAGCGGTAAAGAAGTGGGAGACTATCTTGTTGACCACCCAAGAACACGTTTCATCTCTTTCACAGGATCACGCGATGTAGGTACGCGTATTTATGAAAGAGCTGCAAAAGTTCAGGACGGTCAGGTTTGGCTGAAGCGCGTGATCGTTGAAATGGGCGGAAAAGACACAATTGTTGTCGATAATGAAGCTGATCTTGAACTTGCTGCACAGTCAATCGTCAAATCAGCGTTCGGATTCAGTGGACAAAAATGTTCTGCATGTTCAAGAGCGGTTGTTCTTGAAGAAGTGTATGATCAGGTACTTGAGCGAGTAATTGAACTGACGAAAGAATTATCAGTTGGCGAAACAAAATCCCCGGATACATTCATGGGGCCTGTCATTGATCAGGCTGCATTTGATAAAATTATGGGTTATATTAACATTGGTAAAGAAGAAGGCCGACTGGTTGCAGGTGGTGAAGGCGACAGCAGCAAAGGGTTCTTCATTAAACCAACAGTATTTGCTGACGTTGATCCGAAAGCACGTATCATGCAGGAAGAGATCTTCGGACCAGTTGTCGCAATTACTAAAGCCAAAAACTTTGACCAGGCAATTGAGATTGCAAATGATACAGACTACGGACTGACAGGCGCGGTCATTACTAATAACCGTATGCATCAGGAGCAGGCAAGAGAAGACTTCCATGTTGGGAATCTTTACTTTAACCGCGGCTGTACAGGTGCCATTGTAGGTTACCAGCCGTTTGGCGGATTCGATATGTCGGGTACAGACTCTAAAGCCGGCGGACCGGATTACCTGACTTTACACATGCAGGCAAAAACAACTTCAGAAATGCTTTAAGCTTTAAAAGAAAAAGCAGGCAGGTAAGAGATTGTACAGATATGTCTGTATACGGGCAGTGTTTGCCAGTCTCTTCCTGCCCTTTTTAATAGGAGGAACAAATAAAATGGTAAAATCAACATCAATTATCGAAAAAACAGAGCGTTACGGTGCCAATAATTATCATCCGCTTCCAATCGTGATTTCAGAAGCAGAAGGCGTATGGGTTAAGGATCCTGAAGGCAACAAGTATATGGATATGCTGAGTGCATATTCAGCAGTGAACCAGGGACACCGTCACCCGAAAATCATCCAGGCACTAAAAGATCAGGCGGATCGTGTAACACTGACGTCCCGTGCTTTCCACAATGATCAGCTTGCTCCCTGGTATGAATTAATCTGTGAGCTTTCAGGTAAAGAAATGGCACTTCCGATGAACACGGGTGCTGAAGCAGTGGAAACAGCGGTGAAAACTGCAAGAAGATGGGCCTATGAAGTAAAAGGTGTTGAAAAGGATCAGGCAGAAATCATTGCGTGTCATGGAAACTTTCACGGCCGTACAATGACAGCTGTATCTCTTTCATCTGAAGAAGAATATCAGCGCGGATTTGGACCAATGCTTCCTGGTATCAACCTGATTCCTTACGGAGATCTTGATGCACTGGAAAAAGCCATTACAAAAAATACTGCAGCATTTCTTATTGAACCGATTCAGGGAGAAGCGGGTATTGTCTTCCCGCCAAAAGGTTTCCTGAAAGCCGCAAAAGAACTTTGCAAAAAACACAATGTCCTTTTCATTGCTGATGAAATCCAGGCGGGACTTTGCAGATCAGGTAAAATGTTTGCCTGTGAGTGGGAAGATGTCGATCCGGATATGTATATCCTTGGTAAAGCGCTTGGCGGAGGGGTTTTCCCGATTTCGTGTGTAGTAGCTGATAAAGATGTACTCGGTGTATTTAACCCTGGATCACATGGCTCGACTTTCGGTGGTAATCCAATGGCTTGTGCGGTTTCAATCGCATCACTTGAAGTATTAAAAGATGAGAAGCTTGCTGAACGTTCACTTGAGATGGGTGAGTATTTCATGGATGCACTGAAGAAGATTGATAACCCGATTATTAAAGAAATCCGCGGCAGTGGTTTGTTCATTGGGATGGAATTGACAGAGCCGGCTAGAAAGTATTGTGAAGAGTTAAAACACGAAGGATTACTGTGCAAAGAAACGCATGAAACAGTAATCCGTTTTGCACCTCCGCTTGTCATTTCCAAAGAAGAACTTGACTGGGCGATCGAAAAAATCACACGCATTCTTTCTTAAATTTTTGTTAACAAAACCATCGTCTAAACATGCTGGTTATGTTACAATAATGCCGATTCATACTATTGAAATAAAAGAGGCGAACATTAATCATGGCAGAAAATTTGAATCTCTTTACGTCTACACAAGAGGTTATTCACGAAGCACTGACAAAAATGGGGTACGATGATGCAGTTTATGAACTAATGAAAGAACCAATGCGCCTTCTGACTGTGCGTATGCCAGTCCGCATGGATGATGGCAGCACGCGCGTATTCACAGGATACCGCGCACAGCACAACGATTCTGTTGGTCCGACAAAAGGCGGCGTTCGCTTCCACCCGGATGTGGATGAAGAAGAAGTAAAGGCACTTTCAATGTGGATGACGCTGAAATGTGGAATTGTTGATCTTCCATATGGCGGCGGTAAAGGCGGAATCATTTGTGATCCTAGAACAATGTCAATGGGAGAGCTTGAAAGATTAAGCCGTGCATATGTACGTGCAATCAGTCAGATCGTAGGACCTACCAAGGATATTCCTGCACCTGATGTTTACACAAACTCTCAGATTATGGCGTGGATGATGGATGAGTATAGCCGGATTGATGAATTCAACAGCCCTGGTTTTATTACAGGAAAGCCAATCGTTCTCGGTGGTTCTCAGGGACGCGAAAAAGCAACTGCTCAAGGTGTAACAATCTGCATTGACCAGGCTGCTAAAAAACGTGGAATTGACATTATAGGTGCACGAGTCGTAATACAGGGATTTGGTAATGCGGGAAGCTTTCTTGCAAAGTTCATGCATGATGCCGGTGCGAAAGTAATTGCAATTTCTGATGCGCATGGTGCGATCCATGATCCTGATGGACTTGATATTGACTATCTGCTTGATCGCAGAGACAGTTTTGGTACAGTCACAACACTGTTTGAAAATACATTAACAAACGATGAGCTGCTCGAAATAGAATGTGACATTCTTGTTCCTGCTGCTGTTTCTAATCAGATTACTGCAAAAAATGTAGACAATATTAAAGCATCAATCGTTGTTGAAGCTGCAAATGGTCCGACAACGCTTGAAGCAACAAACCGTCTGAATGAACGCGGCGTTCTGCTTGTACCGGATGTACTTGCAAGTGCCGGCGGTGTAACTGTATCCTACTTTGAGTGGGTACAGAATAACCAGGGCTACTACTGGACTGAAGAAGAAGTAAATGAAAAGCTTGAGAAAAAGCTTATTGATGCTTTCAATCAGGTATATGACCTTTCACAAAGCAGACGTGTCAATATGCGTCTTGCTGCTTATATGGTAGGCGTACGAAAACCTGCTGAAGCGAGCCGTTTCCGAGGCTGGGTATAATCTAATTTGTTTTACAAAGGGTTGTCTGACATTTTGTCAGACAACCCTTTGTGTTCATGTCAATCACTGAATGTGTGTGAACATGTTCATTATGAAATAGGAGCCGGATCTCTTTCCTGCCTTACAGAAGGCTCCCAGGATTTAAATAATAATCCTAAATTAATGAGTCCTGCGATCCCGACAAGTACGTATACAATTCTTGCACCGACTGAATCAACTCCCCCGAATAAAGAAGCTACTGCATCAAATTGAAAAAACCCAACGAGGCCCCAATTAAGTGCGCCGATCACAGTTAAGAATAGTGCAGTTCTCTGGACAGTGTTCATCATATCCCTCCTTTAATATAAGATCGCTTTATTATTTGCAGTTACTCCTTTGCTTATTCTGCTCAAGCATCTCAATTGCATTCAACTCTTTAATAAAAGATAATGATTAGTGGACAGCAGAACAAAATAGGAGGTATCACAATGGATACATTTACATTTTATAATCCTGTGAAATTAATTTTTGGTAAAGACCAGGTAGAACAATTAAAAGAAGAAGTACCTAAATATGGAAACAAAGTGTTAGTCGTATACGGTGGAGGAAGCATTAAAAAAAATGGACTTTATGATCAGATCATGGGTCTATTAAAAGAAATCAATGCTGAAGTGCATGAGCTTTCAGGTGTTGAGCCAAACCCGAGACTGACTACAGCTGAAAAAGGGATTGAAATCGCTAAAAAAGAAAACATCGACTTCATTCTGGCAGTTGGCGGCGGCAGTGTAATTGACTGCACAAAGCTTATTGCAGCAGGTGCTAAATATGATGGCGCTGCATGGGACCTTGTCACAAAGAAAGCATTTGCCAGCGAAGCACTTCCGTTTGGAACAGTATTAACACTAGCAGCAACAGGCTCTGAAATGAATGCAGGTTCTGTTATCACAAATGAAGAGACACAGGAAAAGTACGGCTGGGGAAGTCCTGCAACATTTCCACAGTTCTCAATCCTTGATCCTCAAAATACATTTACAGTGCCTCAAAACCAAACGATCTACGGCATGGTAGATATGATGAGTCACTTATTTGAGCAGTACTACCATAATGTATCAAACACACCAGTACAGGACCGCTTAATCGAGAGTGTTCTTCGTACAGTGATTGAAACCGCTCCAAAGCTTCTTAATGACCTTGAAAATTATGAGCTGCGTGAAACCATTTTATACAGTGGAACACTTGCATTGAATGGTATGCTTCAGATGGGTTACAGAGGAGACTGGGCATCACACAATATCGAACACGCTGTATCAGCTGTTTATGATATTCCGCACGCCGGCGGTCTGGCAATCCTGTTCCCGAACTGGATGAAGCACAATCTGGAAGTGAATGAAGCGCGTTTTGCTCAAATGGCAGTCCGCGTATTTGATGTAGATCCTGAAGGTAAATCTGACCGTCAAATCGGCGAAGAAGGTATTCAGCGTCTGCGCGAATTCTGGACAGAAATCGGTGCACCTTCAACACTTGCCGATTATGATATTTCAGATGAAAAAGTTGACCTCATGGCTGACAAAGCAATGATCAACGGAGAATTTGGGAACTTCAAGAAATTAAACAAAGATGACGTAGTGAAGATTCTTACTGCATCACTGTAAATTACAATGAATGCATTTAATAAAAGGGATGGGACAAAATTGTCTCATCCCTTTACTCGTTTCGCTGCGCTTCAGGCGTACGCTTTCCGTGTGAGCCGTTTTATGGCTCCGGTTCAATCGGACCTCCTCGGCACAAGCGCCTGAGGGTCTCACCGCCCGGCCGCGGAAAGCGTCCCCCTAGAACGGAAATCATCGGCCAATCTAATAAAAATTAAACTTTTTTATAATGTATCCGTTTACAATCAGGACCATTCTTGATTCTCTAATAGACATCATATAAAGTGAAGAAAGATAAACTAAGGAGGATAAGCGATATGACTTCAATTCGTTTTGATTATTCAAATGCACTTGATTTTTTCGGTGAACATGAACTGACTTACCTTCAAGGAGCAGTAAAAGAAGCTCACAATGCACTGCACGAAGGAACTGGTGCAGGAAGCGACTTTTTAGGATGGGTAGATCTTCCGGTGAATTACGACAAAGAAGAGTTCGCACGAATCCAACAGTCAGCTGAAAAAATCCGTAAAGATTCAGATGTGCTATTAGTAATTGGGATTGGCGGTTCTTACTTAGGTGCACGTGCTGCGCTTGAAATGCTGAATCACAGCTTTTATAATGCCCTATCAAAAGATCAGAGAAAATCACCTCAGGTTTTATTTGTGGGGAACAATATCAGCTCTACATATATGAGAGACCTGATGGACCTGCTTGAAGGGAAAGATTTCTCAATCAACGTCATTTCCAAGTCAGGTACGACGACTGAACCGGCAATTGCTTTCCGTATTTTCCGAAAAATGCTTGAAGAAAAGTATGGTAAAGAAGAAGCGAAATCACGTATTTATGCGACAACAGATAAAGAAAAAGGTGCGTTAAAAACATTGGCATCTGAAGAAGGCTTTGAAACATTTGTTGTGCCTGATGATGTTGGTGGCCGTTACTCAGTACTGACAGCAGTTGGCTTATTGCCAATCGCCGCAGCAGGCATTGATGTTGAAGCAATGATGAAAGGTGCTGCTGATGCACGTGAAGAGTACAGTTCTTCTGAGCTTTCAGAAAACGGTGCTTACCAATACGCTGCAATCCGTAACGTTCTTTACAACAAAGGGAAAACAGTTGAAATGCTCATTAACTATGAGCCAGGACTTCAGTATTTCAATGAATGGTGGAAGCAGCTGTTTGGGGAAAGTGAAGGGAAGGATCTGAAAGGAATTTTCCCTGCGTCAGCAAACTTCTCAACAGATCTTCACTCTCTTGGTCAGTATGTTCAGGAAGGACGCCGCGATATTTTTGAAACAGTGGTCAAAGTAAAAAGCCCGCGTCATGAACTGAAAATTGAAGAAGCTGAAAGTGATCTTGATGGTTTGAATTACCTTGCAGGTGAAACAGTAGACTTTGTTAATAACAAAGCATTTGAAGGAACGCTGCTCGCGCATACAGACGGCGGAGTACCGAACCTGATTCTTGAAATTCCAGCAATGGATGCTTATACATTCGGTTATATGGTTTATTTCTTTGAAAAAGCCTGTGCAGTGAGCGGTTATCTTCTGGGTGTTAACCCATTTGATCAGCCTGGTGTTGAAGCATATAAAGTAAATATGTTTGCACTGCTGGGAAAACCCGGCTTTGAAGAGAAAAAAGCTGAGCTTGAAAAGCGTCTGAAATAATGACTGAAGGCTGTCCTTTACCGGGCGGCCTTTTTACATACAATTTATTGGTTTGGGATACTCTACACGTTAAAGGAGTGTGGAATATGCATAAATTTCAATCTTCAATAGAAGGAAAAGAGTTTCCGCTGGTTTTACTGGAGGATCGTCTGAAAAAAGAAGGCTATGTTATAGGAGGAGGCTGGGAGTATGACCATGGATATTTTGATTTGTTACTCAGTCAGCAGGGCGAATACTTATATTTAAGACTCCCGTTCGAAGCTGAAGGAGGAGAATTGGATAAAGATGATAGTACTGTCCGGATGCTGCAGCCATTTTTGCTCAGTCATCAATATGACCCTGACAGGGATCAGGATGCGTCATCCGGAGCGGTGTCAGCTGCCTTCAACCAATTCCAATCGCCTGAAAATAAAGATGCATCACTTTCGCCCGAGCAGATTGAACATGGACAAGCCACATTAAACAGAGCAGAAAAACTCCTCAGTTAGATCCGTGCTGGCTGAGGAGTGCTTCTCCGATCACTTGCTTCGTTTTAACAACTGAATCTGCTCCTGCTGAAAACGCCTGTTCAATCAATTGATCAGAGATTAATTCTGCTACACATTTGATTGAAGGATTGATTTTTTTGGCAGACAGAATCGTTAAAATTGTCTGGGCATCAGCAGCTTCTTCGTTTAAATGCTGATCCGCAGTAATGATGATTACGTTAGCTTTATCAATACAGGCCTGACGTAAAACGGAAAATTGATGGGCTGTTCCTTTTATAAAATCGACCCGTTTTACATCATACATTGGATGAGCGTTTAAGGTATGGTCTATAATAATTGCATCTTCCTGAAGCTTTGACAGCACATAAAAAGCTCTGGCATTCCACCCGACGACAATTGTATGTTTCGATTTAGATACGCTTGCCGCGCCTTCCCGTACTGCCTGTTGAGTGTGAAGTGCATATGATGCAAACATAAAAAAGTATGTGGATAACAGTCCCGCACCTATAAATAAGAGGAAGGCAGCAAGCAGTCTTCCTTGTGTACTTGCAGGTACAAGATCGCCATAACCGAGCGTGGAAATCGTAACCAGTGCCCACCACCATCCATCACCCATTGATCTGAAGGTTACGGGTTCAAGGAGATGGATCAAAATCCCGCCAAAAAAGATTAAAAAGAAAACAGCACAAATTAAAAATAACCATCTGGGCAGTCGGCTAATTTGCTGAAAAATCATCGGATTTCACCTCGAAATCAGTATTGCCTATTTGAATATGAAAATATTCCTTTAAGTATTGCAACAATGATTTTTGACGGTATAATAAATTGTGGACGGGGCTATAGTTCAGTGGGAGAATGCTTCACTGGCAGTGAAGAGGTCAGGGGTTCGAATCCCCTTAGCTCCATTTAAAGAAACCCTTGAGGCTCATGAGCTTCAAGGGTTTTTTGAATTAAATAAGATATTAGACTGACGATCCCAAAGCGATTCTTCAACTATCTCGATTCGATTTCCACACCTTCCACATCTTTCATAACAGATAACGAACTATAAAGTTCCATTACACTTTGTTTAATTGGTATAGATGCATTCAGTTCAACCAAATGGAATTTTTCTTTTGTGTCTTTTAATCTGACCCGTTCAATCACAACACCATCAGCTTTCAGGTCTTCTAATAATTTTTTGCCGTACTCAGGTTTTGATAATAGTATTTTGATGTAGATTTCTTTTTGTCTGAAATGAGATGGACCAGTCCATTTTAAAATGAATGGAAGCAATTCAACGCTTACGATAATCAGTATCACGCCCATTGTAGCCTCAACGTAGAATCCGGCACCAACTGCAATTCCTACACCTGCAGCACCCCAGATGATCGCGGCAGTTGTCAGACCTGAAATCGTATCATTTCCTTTGTGGAGGATCACGCCTGCTCCGAGAAAGCCAATGCCGGAAACAATTTGCGCTGCCAGTCTGAGGGGGTCCATGGTAATATTCACTTCTTCATCTCCGCTGAAAGTATAAGCGGATTCAATTGATACGATTGTTAAGAGGCAGCTCGCAATAGATATAACCAAACTTGTTTTAAGACCAACCGGCTTCTTTTTTAATTCGCGTTCAATCCCGATGATTAAACCGAGTATAGCGGTAATGCCTAACTTAATTAATAGTTCTTCATTAATCATTTACAGCACCCCCTTGAATTATATGAATGAATAGATCAAAGTAAAGATATGGCAGTGCTTATACATATTATACCGCGGCGAAGGGGAATGTACTATGCGAATTAGTGAGAGGCTCGCTCCACTTGCAATTATCATTGGCGTGATCACAGTTTCATTTTCGGCAGTTCTCGTAAAGTTATCATCCGGAGAACCAGGAGTGATTGCTTTCTATAGAATGTTTTTTAGCGCACTCATACTGTTACCTTTCTTTTTAAAAAGTCATATTAAAGAAGTGAAACATCTGAAGAAAAAAGATTGGATGATTACTGCAGCCTCAGGTGTCTTTTTAGCTTGCCATTTTATACTCTGGTTTGAATCGCTTCAGTACACATCAGTAGCCAGCTCTACTGTATTAGTAACAATGCAGCCTTTATTTGCATTTGCAGGCGCATACTTTCTCTTTAAAGAAAGAATCACATCACAGGCCGTTATCTCGGCATTGGTCGCAATATCAGGCAGTGTGCTGATCGGATTGGGGGATCTTCAGGTAAGCGGTCTTGCGTTGTTCGGTGATATCCTTGCGCTGATATCCTGCGCATTTGTAACTGGCTATCTGTTATTCGGTCAAAGTGTCCGGAAGCATCTTTCCCTCACAACATATACCTTTCTTGTTTACTCATTCAGTGCGCTTGTACTTTTAATATATGTACTAATAAAGAGAGAATCACTCGGTCCATTTGAAACGAACGACTGGATCATTTTTTTGAGCCTTGCCATCCTGCCAACTTTATTCGGACATTCGCTTTTCAATTGGGCTGTTAAATGGGTGAGTACAACGGTGATCTCAATGGCTATTCTATTCGAGCCTGTTGGCGCAGCGATATTTGCTTATTTTATATTGCATGAAACAATCAGCACAACACAGTCACTTGGAGGAATGATTATTCTGTTAAGCCTGGGTTATTTTGTTTTAACCATTAAGAGGATCAAAGTATCTTAAACAAGTTTAAAAGTTTTTTTGTAAAAGGTATTGCGCTATATAAAATGCCATGATATATTATTACCTGTCCTTAAGAGACGCGAACACAAAACGCACAACATTTTAACTTGAAGGAATTCAAAAAAGTGTTGACTCGTAAGGCGAAAAGAGATATGATGATTAAGTCGCTCGAGTGAGAAATCACGCTGAGCTGGAGAAACATTTGAACCTTGAAAACTAAACAACCAAACGTCAACGTTTAAGATTTTAA